>CAVPQT010000002.1:0-522244 GCA_963707615.1 uncultured Alphaproteobacteria bacterium | reverse complement strand
CTGGATCTCAGTGCCGGTGAGCACGCCCGTTACTGGGAGGCCGAGCTGCGCGAAGATGTGTTGGGTCACCAGTTCGTTGTCGCCGGTGATGATCTTGACCGCGACCCGATCGGCGGCAAGTCCGGCCAGAGCCGCCTTGGCGCTCTCCTTTGGCGGATCGAGGAAGGCGGCGAAGCCCGCAAAGACAAGTTCCGTTTCATCGCCAACTGACGGCATGGGCTTGGTCCTTCCCGACCTGCCGTGAGGCAATCCCCAGTACTCGGAAGCCTTCTTTACTGAGCGCCTCGAATTGAGCATTGATGCTCACGCGTGCCGCATCGTCCAGAGGACGCGAGGCCGACGTCCTGATCCAACTCATAGCTGACCGACAGACGCAGGATATCTTCGGGAGCTCCTTTGACCACGAGCAGCCTGATGCTGCCGTTGTCGAAGAGCACCGAGATCCGGCGGCGCTCGAAGTCGAACTGCACTTCATCGATCTTGCGCCAGCCGCTGACGTCGATCTCCCTGTGCTCCAGGATGGCGTCATCCAGGGGGCTTTTCAGTCCTGTTTCAAAAAAGCTATTGAAGTAGGCCAGTTCCAGAACCCGTTGACTTTCCCGGCCAAGGCAATCCAGGTGGCGTTCCAGGTGGATGCGGGCCTCGGTCAGGGTGCCGGTCTTGTCGGTGCAGAAGACATCCATGCTTCCCAGATTTTGGATCGAGGCGAGCCGCTTGACGATCACCTTGTTGGCCGCCATGCGCAGCGCGCCCCGCGACAAGGTCACGGAGACCACCATGGGGAGGAGTTCAGGTGTCAGCCCGACCGCCAGGGCCACGGCAAACAGGAACGATTCGAGCAAGGGGCGATGAAAGAAGGCGTTGGCCAGAATGACGAACAGGACGAGCAGGACCGTCATGCGCATGATGAGGATCCCGAAACGGTGGGTACCCTGTTCAAAGTCGGTGGGCGGGGCCTTCGCCAGCAAGGTATCGGCAATCTCACCAAGCTCCGTATTCTGCCCGGTGCGGCACATCAGCACCTTGGCCGTGCCGCTGATCACCGACGTACCCAACAGCACGGTGTTGCCGGCGACGTGAATCTTCGGTCTCTCCCGGCAAATTCACCGGGGGCCTTTTCCACCGGATATGGTTCGCCGGTCAGGAGAGCCTGGTTGACGAAGAAGTCTTTTGCCTCCAGCACTCTGCCGTCGCAGGGAATGAGGTCGCCGGCAGTCAGGAGCGCCACATCGCCGGGCACCAACTCCGCAAGCGGTATCTCAAGGGGCTTGCCGTCCCGCAGCACATGCCCACGTACCGCCACCGACTGCCGCAGTCCTTCTGCCGCCTGTCCGGCCCGGTATTCCTGGACGAAATCAAGGGTCGTGCTGATGATGACGATGGTACCGATAATGAAGAAGCTGGCTGCGTCGCCGGTGAACGCGGAAAGGGCGCTGGCAGTCAGGAGAATAATGACCAAGGGGTTCCGGAACTTGGTCAAAAATTGAAGGACCAGCGACTTCTTTCGCTCCCCATGGATCAGGTTCGGGCCGAACTGTGTCAGGCGTGCAGCCGCCTCCGCACTGCTCAGTCCGTCAGGGCTTGCGGCCACCTGTTCCAAGAGCGCCGAGATGGGCAGTTGCCAGAATGGGAAATCCGCTTTGAGGGCGGGTGTAGGCATGACGAATTCTTCCGGAGAACCGCATGAAAATAAAAAGCAGTCGACTGACAGATCAATCCAATATTCCTAATTAGCAATAGGCGCTGAAGTCGATGTGCGCTTTGGGTCAAAAGCAGACATATGCAGTGCACAAGCCGATGTCCGCTAAGTGCCAATAGCGGACATCGCGCAGAGATTAATTCGATGTCGCTATTTAACTCGGACAATTCTGAGCGGACGACCGATCATCAGATAACAGGCCCGAAAATCTTCCCTATGCCGGCGGTGAGAGCCATCGCCAACGCACCCCAAAAAGTCACTCGGGCCGTGGCGCGTGGAACATTTGCGCCGCCTGTTATCGCCCCGATTGCACCTAGAAGTGCCAGAAAAGCCAAAGACGCCGCGGACACCATCGGGACAAGCGCTCCGGCGGGCGCGACAACGACCATGAGTAAGGGCATGGCCGCACCGACCGAAAACGTTGCGGCTGAGGTCAATGCCGCCTGTACGGGACGCGCCGTGGTGATTTCCGAAATCCCAAGCTCATCACGCGCATGAGCGGTCAAAGCATCTTTTGCCATCAGCTGCTGAGCGACCTGCCGGGCAAGCGTCTGTTCGAGACCCCGCTTTACGTAAATTTGGGCAAGCTCTTCCTGCTCGAACTCGACGTTACTGCTTAGCTCCTTGCGTTCGCGCGCAAGATCCGCTCGTTCGGTGTCGGATTGCGAGCTGACGGAAACGTACTCGCCGGCCGCCATCGACATGGCGCCAGCTACCAGTCCTGCGACCCCCGCGATCAAGCACAGCGTTTTGCGTCGCCGCCGCAGCGGCAACGCCGACGATCAAGCTTGCGGTCGAGACAATGCCATCGTTGGCGCCGAGCACGGCGGCACGCAGCCACCCGATGCGGGTAACGAGGTGATGCTCCGGATGCATGCGAAGACGAGTCATCCGATATTCCGTTTTACGGCTTGATCCGTTTCAATCCCAAGTCGTCATTTGAATAGCCGCTAAGTGCCAATAGCGGACATTCGGACATCTCTCGGGCCCAGCTCTAGGCGCGTGGCTCTTTAAATCGCCGCTTTTGGCCTTGGGGTGAACTCGTCCATAGTCGTAATTCTGTGGCACCGCTCACTCGTAGCTGCCAATAAGAAATGGCGCGCGGCGCTAACTGGTCCACGCTGCAACCGAACAAGGAGTGTCGGATCATCCCGCAGTGCGCGTGAGCTGTTCACCCGACGAGATACCTGCTGCTGCCTCCCGCCAACGCTTTATAGCTGCGCCTTCGCTTTTATCATTGACGCATATCGTTTCGCACATGTAGTTGCCGATCGCCTCGTAGACGGTTTCAGATTTGCGATAGACAGTGACAATGTGCGGCTCGCCCCACACCATAACGCTATGCTCCCGGTGGTCCATATCCATGTTAGATAACCGCAGAAATCGCCGTCGTTACTTGGTTCGAGTATTGCGCATCATGCCTCCACACCAGCGCGCGCTTCAGGATGTTCGTCGAGGAAATGACGCAGCGCCATGAACAATTCCTGCGCATGCTTCACACGGCCAGCGCAAAGTGCCGCGTGAATGTCGTCAGTGATCATGGTCCGAATGGCTTCCCCGCCATGGGGTTGCTTTAGCAGATAGTCTGCCAAAGCGGTGGCCGCGATCTCCGGAATATGCTCGTGCTCGCTGATCGCGGCAACTTCGTCTTTGTCCAATCCGCAAAAGGCGATGCAGTCCTCCAAAGAGATCATGACATCCTCCAACCTATATGCCGGAAGCCCTCACGCGTCGATCAAAGCCACGATAGATCTTATATCGCACTGATGCAGATCAATGGGTCAGCTGTGCTGATACGATTGGGCCAGAACTTGTTCCGTGCATCGGTTCGCCACGGATTGAGGAGATAAACTTTACTTTCGACATTCGTCCGTCTCTGACTGGCTGATTCTTGTCAGGCATATCTCCTGATTAGAAAACGGGCCGGACAAGAGGCGGCCGCGTTCGTCAATCGCGTACCAACCCTCCTTAACCCCTCGCAAGTCGGAGTGAAGTTCATTAATGTAATAGGGATCTGTCATTCGTCGCTACTGCCCCAATCACCAGAGGAAACTCTCGACATCGGGATGAGCGGAGCCAGCACACCGAGCGCTCTTCGTTTTCTAACACATGATGTGATCAAGAAGACGCCGCTGTGCTGGGCGCTGTACCCTCGACGTATGCATGACCAATCGAAATTGTAATGTGCCTAAAATGTTTATTCCGTTTTCATGTCAGTAAAGCTGACGCTTTCACGCGACACCTGAAGCGTTCTGCAGTGGTATTGCGCTTTTTTGTGACCTCCAACACGGCGCCGCTGTCCGCACCCGCCTACTCTAAACCCAGGGACACGCGATTTGCCGGTAAGGGTAGACGATCATGAGCTTCAATTATCTGACGAATTCAAGCGGGTTCACGCGCATCACTGCCTATGTGGGGCAATTGCTCGACAGCGCCGTAGACGGGCACATCGAAGAGCTCTCTCAGAAACTGCGTCCAGACCCGGCCGCCCGAGAACTAAATCGCCGCTATGACCTGAGCGAGCTGATGTCCCGGACAATCGCCCCTTGAAGGCGGAACCTTCCCAAGTCCCCGACAATTAGTAACTAAAGTCGGGAGGCTTGCCATGTCCACGACGGAAACTGGTACTGCGGAATTACGTCAAAGCGTCGACGGAATTGATTGGCGGCATGTTTGGCTGAAGAACGTGATGATTGATTCCGGTAAGTTAGCCCCAACGAAAATTGTTCGCAGGGAATTGCGGAAGAACGCTCTCTCGCTACGTTTGCGAAAACTTCATGGCATGAGAGCAATTCTCGACCCGCGCTGAGGGATGCCGACCGCCAAGGGCTACGCTTGGCACTCCAAAAGCAGACATGTGCGGTGCAACTCGGTATGTCCGCTAAGTGCCAATAGCGGACATCGCGCTGCTCACTCGACAACCTCGTCGGCGCGCGCGAGCAGGGTTGGGGGCACTTCCAGGTTGATCGCCTTCGCGGCGGCAAGATTGATCAGCAATTTGAGCGTGGTCGGCTGTTGGACCGGGAGTTCAGCAGGTTTCGCACCCTTGAGTATCCGGTCGACGTAATCGGCGGCAATTCCAAACATCTGGCCCCAGTCCGGGCCGTAGGACATCAAGCCTCCCGCACGAACAAACTCGGGTCTCACGTAGAGTGTTGGCAAGCGGCTCTTATTCGCCAAATCCAACGTGTTTTGATAAAGGTCTTCGAACCAGCCGGAGGAGCCTATAAAGAGGCCCCCCAGCGATGCCTGGACAATCTCTTTCAAAGCTGCGTCAAGCGTCGCCGCAAGCGGCGGTTCGATCGCGACCGCGCTGATTTCCAATCCGAGGCGCGGGGCGGCTGCAAGGAGTTGCTTCAGTTCCGCATCGCCCGGCTGGAAGTTTTTCTCGTGAACCACACCAATCCGACTGACGCCTGGAACCGTTTCCTTCAATAGCGCAAGCCGCTTTTCTGCGAGGTCTGAAGTAATGACAGTGGTACCTGTGGCATTGCCACCCGGGTACGCCAAGGAAGTAACCAATCCTGACGCAACAGGATTTGCCACGCGGGAGAACACGATCGGAATCTTTTCGGTTGCCGCCAGCGCCGCTTTCGATGCCGGTGTACCTATTGCAATAAGCACGTCGACTGGCACAGCCGCCAATTCGGACGCCAGGCCTGGAAGCCGGCTTAACTCGCCGGCAGCATACCGGTACTCGAAAACTACATTGCGCTGATCTTGATAGCCGAGTTCACGCAACCGCTTAACAAGGTAGTCGCGCGCGTTGAACGGATGAGGTCGCTCGGATTGGTCCGAAAGAAACCCTATCCTCGGCAAACGTCTTGTTTGCTGCGCGCGCGCCGCAAGCGGCCATGCCGCCGCACTACCGAGCAATGCGATAAACTTGCGCCGCCTCATGGTCGCCCCGGAGGCTTAGGATACGGTACAATACCATTTAGACCGATACTGTGAACGGGCCTAATGTCCGCTTTGGGTCATTAGCGGACATCTGCAGTGCAAAAAGTAATGTCCGCTTCACCGCCGAAAGCGGACATGTGCGCCGCAACTACGCATGTCCGCTAAGGGCCAAAAGCAGACATGGCACCGCAACTAGGGATGTCTGCTATCGGCCAATAGCGGACATCTTTAGAAAACGGCCAAAAGCGCAACCTCTGCGGTTATTTGACCTCGGGGCTGTACTGAGTACGCGGAGTCCTGGCGAGCTTGACGAGATTCTCTGCGGCCTTTCGATCTTCTTGCAAGAAGGCCGCGAACTCCGCCGGACTTGTCGGAGCCGGAACGACAAATTGCTGCTCTAAAAATTCCTGGAATTTTAGATCACCGAAGGTCTTTACGAACTCTCCGTTCATTCGATCAATCGCCGTCTGAGGTGTGCTCTTTGGCGCGGCCAATCCCCACCATCCTCTTCCCTCGTAGTGTAAGCCGAGTTCGGCAAGTGTCGGAACGTCCGGCAGTTTCGACGATCGTTTGGGCGCTGAAACGGCGAGTATCTGAACTAAACCGGTCGAAAGAGGCCCCTGGAAGTTGCCGATCCCGAATTGCGTGACCTGGACTTCATTGGCTGATAGCGCCTGTGCAGCAGGGCCGCCGCCTTTATACGGCACGCCGACCAT
This sequence comes from uncultured Alphaproteobacteria bacterium, assembly GCA_963707615.1. GTDB lineage: Bacteria > Pseudomonadota > Alphaproteobacteria > Rhizobiales > Xanthobacteraceae > Pseudolabrys. Next base: position 515,929 of record CAVPQT010000002.1, on the reverse strand, counting down.
GCGTGTTTGCCACTGGTTGTTTAGCCATTGGCGAAACAGATCAGGAAAAGATCCGTCGCCTAATGTAGCAAAATTCAAACTGTCAGGCTTCGATTGTGCCAACGCTTTCAGTTCAGCAACACTTTTAACCCCCAAGGCTCTGGAGACGAACAGACCTTCGTTCAAGAAAAAGAGACGAGCCACTGGCACGAAATCAGTGTCAGGATTGTAAGGCAATGAGTCGAATAGCAGTGGATTGTATGACATCGTCGAGTGGTAGATGACGCAAAAGGTGTAGCCATCCGGTTTTGCCTGCGCGCAGGCTTGCCCACCAAGGATACCGCTCGCACCGCCTTTGTTTTCGATTATCAATGGCTGACCGAGACGGGGGGCGATGTCCTGCGCGGCCGCGCGGGAAATGACATCAGTAACGCTCCCAGTAGCGATGGATACAATGAGTCGGATCGGTCGTTCAGGATATGTTTGAGCGCCTGTCGTATTCACAAGTGCGAGCAGCAGTCCGGTGACGATAAGCCCCCGTTTGAATTTCATGGCGCTCTCCCTTATCGCTCTGTGTTCACAGCCTTCCTTCGAATGCGTCGGCAATAAACGCGTCGATCATACGATACGCCTGGCGCGCAGCCGGTTCGTTGTATTCGGCCATGCCTGGAACGTTTGCTTCGGCTTCGCAAAACGAATGCACGACATGACCGAAGGTCACCATTTGCCACTTCGCCTTCGCCCCCTCCATTTCCAATTCAAAAACATCCCGTTGCGCCTTTGGGGCTATCGGATCGGCTGCCCCATGCAAGACCAAAAGAGCCGCCTTGATGTCGCCGGGTGCGGCCAGGAGCGGAGTATTTAGATCTCCGTGCACACAGATGGCGGCCTGCAGATCCACGCCGGTCCGCGCAAGTTCAAGCACATTGCCACCCCCAAAGCAGAATCCCACGGCAGCCTTCAATGATGTGTCGCCGATACCGCGTTTGTTACTTTCCTCAACTAAGGTCGACATGGCGGCCGAAATCCGCAGTCGCCTTTCCTTTGTGTCTGCTCGAAGGGCGTTTGCGAGTTCCGCCGCTTCGGGAGGCCCGGCGCTGATTTTTCCATCGCCATACATGTCTGCGACGAAACCGATGTAGCGCGAGCCCGTCATCATTTGCGCGCGTTTGACCGCGGCCTCGCCGACGCCAAGCCAGTTCGGTGCGATCAACATTAATGGGCGCTTACCAACAACGCGCTCATCATGGATGAGCGCACCGATAAAATTCCTTCCGTTCGCTCGATAGGTAATACGCTCGACTGCCATTTTCGATCCTACTGTGGATTGACCTCACCGATCAGACCCGCATCGAAAGCGGTGAAGAACAGCCTTCCGTCCGGCCACGGCGCGATGCAGCGCGCACCGGCGTTTGGCACGGGTATTGGATATTCGCCGATAACTTGTCCGTCCGTCTTCATGCGCCCAATCTTGTTTGCCGCATTGGCGGTGAACCAGAGATCCCCATTGGGTGCCACGCATACGCCGCGCAGCGATGCATTCGGCGTCCTAACCGGGTATTCCGTGATGCTTCCATCGCGATCGATGCGGCCGAGTCCGTTGGTGCTCGTTTGGACGAACCAGATGCTTCCATCGGGATGTGACGCCATCGCACGTGGCTGACTATCGGTGCTTGGAATAGGATATTCAGTCACGTGTCCATCAATCGTGATGCAGCCGATCTGATTGCCAGCCGCCTCACTGAACCATAGGGCGCCGTCCCGCACCGCGATCGAAAGCGGACGGCTTCCAACAGTTATACCGGAGCGATATTCTGTAATGTGTCCCTCGGGGGTGATACACCCGATCTGCCCTGCATCACTTTCTGAAAACCAAACGTTGCCGTCAGGACCGACGAGCGTTCCGTCAGGCCCCGCATTTGGCGTGGGCACGGGAAAAAGAGTGACCTCGCCCTTGATGCTGATACGCCCGATCTTGTTTGCCTTCTTGGCACAGAACCACATGTTACCGTCGGCGCCGGGCGTTATCCCGATCGGCATTGCATGGGATTCCGGAACGTCAAATTCATCGAACGTTCCAGCGTCCACGTCCAACGCAGCGATCTTTGATGATCCGCTCTCGCAGAGCCACAAACGTCGGTCGGGTCCCGAGATACAAATGTAGGGCTCGCTCTTCGGCGACGGGATTTTATGAAACCGGAAAGTTGGACCGTTTGCCATCGCTGTACCGAAACGCGATACATCCTCATCACATTGCGAAAGCTTTCCATCGCGGATTATTGAGGTCAACAATTTCGGGATGTCCGCTTTAGGTCCTAAGCAGACATTTTGCGCTGCGAAATGTCATGTCCGCTTTACCCCCAATAGCGGACATGTGCAGTGCACTAGCTCATTTCTGCTTTGTGCCAGAAGCAGACATTGTTTCTTCGCCAACAGTTGTGATTTCTGTGTTGGCTGATACCTAATCGATGACAGTATCCGCTCGCACTAGGATATTTGGTGGTATCGGCAGACTAAGGGCCGTTGCGGTTTTAGCGTTCACCGCCAACTCGAACCTCGCCGGTTGCTCGATTGGCAAATTCGCCGGTGTTTCACCTTTGAGGACTTTGCCCACAATGACTCCACTCTGTCGCCACATCGAAGCTAGATCAACTCCATAAGATAATAGCCCGCCAGCTTCTACAAACTCGCGCCACTGATAAATCGTTGGAAGTCGGTACTCAGCAGCGAGAGTGATGATTTCGCGGCTAAGCGAAGACAGAATGGGTGAGGCAAAGACATTGAGAGCTTCTGCGCGGCCCTCACGTGCCGCGGCGAATGCATCTGAAATGGCGTCCCTATTTCGCACTTCCAAAATTCGTAGATGTAAATTCAAAGCACCAGCGGCTTTTTCCGATTTTGCGACTTGCGCTTTGCCTGTTGTTGGGTCCCAGAGCGCTACTACACGCGAGATCCCCGGCATGAGTTCTTTTAGCAACTCCAGTCGTTTCTCGGTGAGTTCCGGAGCAAGTATAGTGAGGCCCGTTAAATTCGCTCCGGGATGCGCGAGATTTGCAACGAGACCAGCCCCAACGATATCGTCACAGATCGCGACGATAGGAATCCTTCCTGTCGCTTGTTGCGCCACTTGAGGCGCCAGATCGCCAAATGCGGTGATGACATCAACTTTTCGGCTGACCAGTTCTGCAGCAAGTTCGGGAAGCTGTCGAACTCCTTTTTCAGCATAACGAAGCTCAATTGCCACCGTTTGACCATCGATGTAACCGAATTGGCGAAGCGCAAGTCGAAAGGATTCCATACGCGGTGCGACCGGGGGCATCGCTCCAGGCCAGAGTACGCCAATTTTGGGAAAGCTCCCGCTCTGCTGTGCACGCGCAGTTAGCGGCCATGTGGCCACGGCACTGCCGAGTAAACGTATGAACTCGCGCCGCCGCATGGCCGCCCCTGACAACCAAGAGAAGGCATCGTACCGAGTTACATCAGCGTGAACGCATAAAATTGCCGTTAAGTGCGGCCCAATGTCCGCTTTGGGTCAAAAGCAGACATGCAGCGCACAAGCCGATGTCCGCTAAGTGCCAAAAGCGGACATAAATGCGTCGCCGAAGCAAGTTATCCATGAGACTTGGCGGCCATACAACGAGCAATGAAACCCCGAGGGTTTGTTTGCAGCTCTACATCTTCGAGTGCCTTGTAATTGCCTCGATAGTGCTTCGGATCTCGAATTGGAATGCCCTCTGCAATCGCGAGCTTTCTACACTCTTTGTACGTGCGACCTCCTTTGTGCTTCTCGGTCGCTGAAGCCGCATCGCAAAGAATTAACACCGCGCATGTGATGGCAACTCCAAAAGATTGTTTCACGCACCCTCCAATTTAAATTGGCAATGAAGCCCGTCCGCGACACTGACAACCAAAAATCAATCACGCCGTGCTGCAATAGCTAGTACACTAACGCGCCAGATAAGACATTGAGACCGGTGACGCGTAACATCTGGCCTCAATAGTAATCCTCTGGGATGTCCGCTTGGGTCAAAAGCAGACATTTGCAGCGCACAAGCCGATGTCCGCTAAGTGCCAATATCGGGCATTCCCAGTTCTATTCGATCGTCTCATCGGCGATAGAGAGCACTTCCTCAGGAACGGTGAGGCCGAGCGCTTTGGCGGTCGTGAGATTGATGACGAACTCAAATTTGGCCGACTGCAGCACCGGCAGGTCGGCGGGTTTTGCCCCCTTGAGGATGCTGCCGGTATAAACACCGACTTGATGAAACATTTCCGAGAGGTCGGGTCCGTAGCTCATCAACCCGCCGACTTCTACAGCATCGCGAGTCGAATAAATCGCCGGTATCCTGTCGCGTGCCGTCAATATGGCAAGTTGTACGCGGCGGCTGACGAATAGTCCGTCGGCAGCGACGAAGAGGGCATCGGGGTGCTCGCGCGCAAGTGTGGCAAAGGCCGCATTAATTTCGCCGATCGTCGTTGCTCGGATGATCTGGATTTGTAGCCCGAGGGTGGAGGCGGCTTCCTGCATTTCACGCGACGTGGCCTCAGCAACTGAAGCATTGCCCGGATTGACCAGCACGGCAACACGTGCGGCCTTAGGTACCAAGTCGTGCAGGAGTCGCAGCCGCTTGGCTGTCACCTCAGAGGTGAGGATATTGATACCCGTCGCGTTGCCAGCGGGCTGTGCGAGGCTGGCGACAAGACCAAGCTTGACCGGGTCATCGCCGACACCGAAAACGATCGGGATGGTTGCTGTTGCAGCTTTAGCCGCTTGTGCAGGCACGAAGCCGGGCGCGGCAATGACGGCCACCTGTCTGCGAACCAAATCGGCCATCAGTGCCGGCAAGCGTTCGTACTGGCCCTGCAGCCAGTGGTACTCGACGGTCACGTTTTGGCCCTCGATGTAGCCGGCTTGGTTGAGGCCTTTGCGGAACGCGGCCGCAAGGCGGGCGGAGGCGTCGGCCGACCCATCGCGGACAAACCCAACCACCGGCGGCACCAGATGCTGCGCGTGCGCCGCAAGTGGCCACGCGGCGGCTGAGCCGGCAACAACTTTGATGAAATCTCGCCGGCGCACGCGACCATCCTCCAAGAGGCTCAGGACGACGCCAGTTTTCAAAGCTTATCAGATTAGGGCGGCGATGTCCGCTTTGGGTCATAAGCGGACATGTGCAGCGCAAAACCCCAGGTCCGCTTTCCCCCCAATAGCGGACATGTGCAGTCGCAAAAGACATGTCCGCTTTGTGCCAATAGCGGACATACTCGAAAGCGCAGCGGTCCTGGTCTACGAAACCCGCTTTATCCCGGGCGGCTGCCATGTCCCCTGACCCGCTGGCAGGATCGAGGGCGGCGTTGTCTTCGGCCAATAGAGCCGCATCACCAGATAGATCGTGTCATTTGGAGCAGGTAGCCAGTTGGCTTCCTTGTCGGCACCCGGCGATTTGTTCTGGATGTAGAGCGTCAGCGACCCGTCCGAGTTGGTCTTCATGCCCGGAAGCATCGGCGAATTGATCAGATAACGATTGATCGGGATTTTCGATCAGCAACTGCGTCTTGCCGTCGTACATCGTCACCGACCAGAAGGCATTCACCGGCGGTTGCTGACCCGGCGGGAATGTCAGCGTATAATTATGTTTGCTGCCGTCGAGCGTCTGGCCCTCGCTGTCGACGCGCGTGAGGGGATACATCGCCTCCACTGCGTCGTTGCCGTATATGCCCGCCTTCGCGGCGATAGCGCGCAATAACCAGTCGCCATTGTAGTAGGCGCTGTCGCCGGGTATTGAGCCGACGCGCCAGCCGTTGATGTCCTTGCCGAACTTGGCGATGGCTTCGTCAACCTTTCGATCACCTTCCTTCATGCCCAAGCCGACCTCCAGTTTGTCCTCCAGCGAGAGGTCCTTGAAGTTGGAGGTCTTGCCGGGTCCCACGCCAATGCGGGCAAGCTGGGCGCGTATCTCTTTCTCGTTCTCCTGAGCGGGCGCGAACTGCAACGCGAAATCGAGGTAATCGAAAAAGTTGGTCTTCGCGAGTTCCGTGTCGATCTTCGGGAAGTCGATTGCGGGCGCAGGCGGCGGTGGCGGCTGCTTCAGATACGCCGACAGTGGCTGCGCTTTGTAGCCAGCCTGCACCTTCTTGACGTTGTCGAGGTCGTCCGGGTTGAAAAGTTGCGTGCGATAAATCGTTAGCGAGAATTGTGTGCTCGACCGGAACACCTTCTTGATCTCAGAAGGCGTCGTACCCTTCCAGTCTGGCCCGACCACCATGTAATCGCCCGGTTCACTTCCTGTGGCGCGGCTGCCGATGTAGCCGTAATTGTAAGTGTTGCCATCGCACAGCATGACCGAGTAGTAGCGCTTCGGGTCAATCGCCGGAACTGAAAGGACCATCGGCTCTGCCCGCAGGTCCAACCATAACATTGAATAAGGCGTGTCACTGTTCGGTGTGACAACCGCAGTGTCCTTGTAGGTGAAGACGTTGGGTTCGTTCTTGATCTGATTGAATGGAGCTTTGAACTGTCCCGAGTTACGGTCGACGACGTACTCGTACATGACCGCATAGTTCATCACGATAGGGAGGCCATAGATGAAACCAGCCTCGGCTATATCCTTCGCTTTGAAGAAACCTGGGCGGTCGGCACTCGTCTGCGCACTCGCAGGGATGGACTTCGTCGTCGCGATGGTGATTGCGGTCAGCGCGCCAGAGCGAAGAAGTTCGCGTTTCGTAAGCATTTGAACGCTCCTTAATGGGATCGCTTGGGGGTTTCTCCTAGGTATTTACGCCGAAAAACGGCCGCTCGTTGATTGGACCGAGGTCCAATACAAGTGGAGGGCCAATGTCCGCTTTGGGTCATAAGCGGACATTCGCGCTGCAACAAATCATGTCCGCTTTACCCCGGAAAGCGGACATTGGTGGCAATCCTAGCGCTGAAGGTTTGATCCTTGAGATGCGCAGGATCGCCCTCAACCAGCAATAAAATTATCCAGAAAGGACTGGCTTTTTTGCGCAGACAGAGCGGTACTGTGCCCGGTTCGAGGCGCTCGGCTGCGCTTTCGGGATCCTGCCCCGCCGGCTTGTTCGCTGAGGTGGGGCTTCGGTGGTGGCGGCGATGGTCGCTGCACAACCGAAGGAGATCCCGATGACCAAGGCCAACTCGAAGCGCAACCTCGCATCACCCGCAAGTGACCGCAAGACCAAGACCCGTAACAGCGTAAGGCGGACGACCGCGCACAAGAGCGGACAGCTCAAGCCCGCTATAAAGCCGGCGGTCAACAGCGACCGCGGTCCGCGTCGCAGCCGAGCGCACGCCGCGCAAGCAAAAAGGCTCTCATCATTGCAATGTTGCGAGCGCCAGCTGGTGCGACCATCGAGACGATGGCACGTGCAGCGAAGTGGCAACCGCATTCGGTCCGCGGCTTCCTCGCCGGTGTCGTGCGCAAGAAGCTCGGCCTCACTCTTGTCTCGGCAGACGGCGAGAATGGGCGCGTCTACCGGATTACGGATCGCACGACGTCAGCAGCGGCGTAGTGCGATGCGGCAAACACGACCGGTTTCGAAGAAGAGCAACCAACCCGACTCGCATTGGACAACGAGATCGCGCATCTGCGCGATCTCGATCTCCATGGCTTGCGATTGCGATGGAAGAGCATGCTCCGGCAACAGCCGCCTTCTCATCTGCCTCGCCATTTGCTGTTTGCCGTTCTCGCCTACAGGCTCCAGGCCGACGCGTTGGGCGATCTCGATCCCGCTACTGCTCGACTGCTGAAGCAGATCGCAACCAGTGGCAGGACCCCAGAGGCCGAGCGCGCTGACGCAAGAGTTCGGTCGCCGAACGAGCTGAGCTCAAACCCGGCACGATCCTGATGCGCGAGTGGAATGCTCAGACCCATCGGGTGATGGTGGTCGAGAAGGGTTTTGCTTGGAACGGCAGGATTTATGACAGCCTGTCCAACGTGGCTTTCTCCATCACCGGCACCCATTGGAACGGGCCGCGGTTCTTTGGTCTTCGGGACAAGATCGCTCCTGAGCCCAAGTCATGACGGCGACCGCTAGAAGATCAGTCCGCTGCGCCATCTATACGCGCGTGTCGACAGACTCCGGCCTCGATCAAGACTTCAACTCGCTCGATGCCCAATATGATGCGGCGCAGGCCTATATCCGCAGCCAGGCACATGCCGGTTGGACATTGGTTCGTACCCGATATGACGATGGCGGCTTCTCGGGCGGATCCACCGACCGTCCGGCCCTGCAGCAGCTCCTCAATGACATTCGCGCCCACCGCATCAATGTCATTGTCGTCTACAAGGTCGATCGGCTGACGCGCTCCTTGGCCGATTTCGCCAAGCTGGTGGAACTGTTCGATGCCCATGGGGTGTCGTTCGTCTCGGTCACCCAGCAGTTCAACACCACGACCTCGATGGGGCGACTCACTCTCAACGTCTTGCTGTCCTTCGCCCAGTTCGAGCGGGAGGTCACCTCCGAGCGCATCCGCGACAAGATCGGGGCCTCCAAACGCAAGGGCCTTTGGGTCGGCGGTGTGGTTGCCCTGGGCTACCAGGCCAAGGCATAGAAAGATCACAGTCGTTGCGGACGAGGCCAAAACGGTCCGTCATATCTTCCGCCGCTACCTGGACCTCGGCAGCCTGAACCTTCTTCTCACTGACTTGAGACGGACCGGCATCAAGACCAAGCTGCGCCCGCTATCCAATGGAAGAACAATCGGAGGCATCCCGTTCACTCGTGGATCGCTCGCCGCTTTGCTGCGCAATCGCTTCTATATCGGGGAGGTCCGATACAAGGGTGAGGTTTTCCCAGGCGAGCAACCCGCTATCCTCGATCGAGCCCTGTTCGAGGCGGTTCAAACCAAACTTGACCAGCAGCGAACCAATCACGCCGAGGCCCGGCAACGAGTCTCAGTCGCTGCTGATGGGCCGCATCTTCGACGAGCGCGGCAACCGCATGACGCCTTCGTCATGCTGTCAAGAAAGCCGTCCGCTATCGCTATTATATCTCGGCAGCCCTTATTCAAGGGCAGCCGGACAAGGCCGCCAAGCTCAACCGCGTGCCCGCCTCCGAAATCGAGAAGCTGATCCTCAGCGCGGTTCGCAAACATCTCGCAGGGAAACCGCACAACAAAGTGGAAGCAGAAGGACCCTGACTCGCTCAACGACAAGGAGTTGATCTCCGCCCATGTCGCTCGCGTTGACGTAAAGCGAGATCACCTTGCCATCCAGCTTTCCTCCAAATCAGAACCAGACAGCGCGGCGCAGGATTCGTCAGCACTCAGCAGAACAAGACGAGCGCGTTCATCGCGATCCACATGTGCTGGTCGTCCCCTGGAAAAAGACACCGTCAAAACGACCGCGGGAGATCATTCTTCCCGCGCCGACATCCTGTCATTCCGACCCTCGTCCAATCCGCGCCGAAACCCGCGCCAAGCTCGTCACCGCGATCGCGAAGGGGCGGCATTGGCTCGATGAGTTGATCGCGGGAACGGTCACGAATGTCGAGCAGATCGCTTCGGCTGAAAACTGCACGGTTCGTCAGGTCAACATGACGATATCGCTCGCGTTCCTGGCACCGAACCTGGTGCAGGCTGCATTCGATGGGCGTCTGCCCCGGGGCGTCGGCGTCGCAAATCTGCGAGATGCGCCGGCCGCATGGTCCCTTCAATACGCGAGGCTCGGGCTCGCGTCGTAAGAACTTTCCGCATTAGGGCATCACGCCGCCAGGAACAGAATTTTTTCGGCCAGAGACCAGGCCCCGAATTCGGCATATCTCGCCTACCGGAGAAAAAATATCGAAAATCGTGCGTCGAAAGGCCGCGCCAACGCGGCCTTTTCTCGCAAAGTCTCTGTAATCGGAGATTCGGCGGACTGCGTGGTGGGCCCGGGAGGACTCGAACCTCCAACCAGACCGTTATGAGCGGTCGGCTCTAACCATTGAGCTACGGGCCCTTGCAGAGGTCCTTCTATCAATGCGCACGGCTGATCCGCAATGGCACCCTCTCCTGCCCAGCCAACCCTTGCGCTAGGTTAAAGCCGGTTTCCACGGGAGCGGCACGGCCATGCACGTCTTCAGCCTTGAACGCGAACAGCAATGGGACCCCAGGCATCACGTCGAGAAGATCCTTGGCAAAGTCGCCGATGGCGATGTCACCGTTGCCTGCTGGGAGCCCGGACAGATCAGTCCCAATCATTGCCACCCGGAGGCCACCGAAATCTATTTCTGCTTTTCCGGCGGCGGCACCATGCGGACGCCGACCGAAACCATCGCGGTCACGCCCGGTGCTTTCGTCGTCCACCCGCCCGGTGAAGTGCACGAATACGAGAACGGCTCCGCCCGCACGATGCTGTTTCGCGTGCGCTACGGAAGCGACATGCGCGCACATCACTGCGACTGGCGCGGCAATAAAGACTGGACGCAATCCGCGGAAGACGCCGCGTACTATCGGCGTCACCCCGTGACATCACATCTTTAGAAGCCGCTTCGCGTTGCCGCTCAGTATCTTGACCTTGTCCGAGTCAGATATGGAGACGCTTTCCATCCACTTGACGGCGGGCGGGTTCATCACGAACGGCCAATCGACCGCGAACAGAATGTGGTCGACACCCATTTCGAGCATGCAGCAGATCAGCGCCGGGTCCGAGAAGAAGCCGCTGGTGGTGACATAGAAGTTCTTGCAGAAAATATCGCGGAAACTCATCGCCTTCTGGCCCGGCCGCTTGAGCGATGTATCGATGCGCCAGACGAGAAACGGCAGCGTCTCACCGAAATGGCCGAGAATGACTTTCAGGTTAGGGTGTGCCTCGAAAACCCCTGACAGCACCAGCCGGATGGCCTGCGTCGCAGTCTCCACGGTGTAGCCCCAGGCCGGACGCACCACCAACGGGAAGTCCTTGGCGTAATCCTGGTAGTAGATCTCCGTGACCTTCGGATGCGGCAGCGAGGGGTGGAAATAGATCGGCACGTCGAGCTTCTCGGCGCGCTCGTAGATCGGCCAGAACTTCTTGAGGTCGAGGAATTCCCCGTTCGACATGCCGTGCAGCATGGCGCCCTTGAAGCCGAGCTTTGTGACAGTGCGCTCGAGCTCGTCCGCCGCGGCCTTTGGGTCGGCGGTGGGGAGCGAGGCAAAGGCGGCAAAGCGCTTGGGGTTGGCCGCGCAAACTTTGGCGAGGCGATCGTTAACCTGACGGGTCAGGTCGGCCGCAATGTCGGCACCCAGTTTCTGGGTGGACGGCGCACCATGCGAGAGGACCTGAACGTCGATCCCGGCTTCGTCCATCTCCTTGAGACGCAGGCTGCCAAGGTCATAGAGCCGCTCGTCCGTCTCGTTGCCTCGCCCGGCTTCGGGCCCGGTAAAATGCTTGGCCAATTCCGGGTCCCAGTAGTGCTCCTCGATGGCAATGACCGGACAATTCGGTTTCTTCATCATGGCGTTTCCCCGCGTACATTATTGGAGCCGCTTCGTAGCAACCGGCCGGTAAGCTGTCACCGGCCTACAAGCCAGTGATATAAAAGCCGCACATCTTCGATTGTGGATCAACGGCTTTGCAAGTGGTGCTTTGGTATTGACGACGACTCAGTTATTCACAGGCAATGCTGCCGATTCTCCGCATTCTTCCAGTGGGCGGCGTACTTCTCGCCATTTTGATTCTGGTGCTGGCGCTGAGCCCGCCTGACGGCTCTCGCGCGCCGCTGTCGAGCGCCATGGCCACCGGCCGGGGGGTTCTGGCCGACCGCGATCGCCAGTCCGAAGTGCGGCAATATCTCATCCACGCCGCCCTCAAACGCGCCGACGAACTGAACCGTCTGCGCGACCTTCCGGACACACCCGCGCGCGCCGAAGAGGCGCCGCCGAAGGTCGCCGGCCTGCCCAGCGACCGGACAGACGCCGATCCGGAAGAAACCGCGACGATCCCCGAGACGCCGGTCGTCACCATCCCGATCGAGATCGGCGAACCCTCCTCGGTCGAATTGCCAGCCGTCGCGCCGCAGACGCCGCCACAGTCGTCGCCACAAGAGGAATCGTCGTCTGCCAAGAAAGCCGAGCAGGCCAAACCGCGGCCGGATGCGCGCCGTCGCGTCTACCGGGCTCGCCCGCAGACAAGAGTCGCCGCTAAGCCGGCCCAGTCTCGCCAGTACAATTTCTTCGAGATGCTTTTCTGGGGACCGCCGGGCCAACAAACGACTTACGGTGCCCAAGCGCAGGTTAGCCAACCCTACCAGCAGCCGGCCTACGCGCAGCAATACCAGCAACCTGCGTATGGCAGCCAGCAGCAGTATTATCAGTGGCCTGTGACGAACGGCGGGCAGACGACCCAGCACACATACTCCACGGGCCCGCGCTCAATTCCCTACTAGGAGATCGCCCGATCAGTAAGAGTCGGGCCTCCTATAGAAATTCGAGGACGAACCGAAGCCATCGGTTTGCCTGCTGGCCTCACGCAGACTTTGCCGTGAACTGAATTTGATGTCGCGGCTCGTCGCTGGAGCATATGTATCGTTCGCCTGCGCAAGTGAATTCACCGACGCCCCTCTGGCTTTGGCCGCGTAGTAATAGCCGGCGGCATAGTAGTGCACTGCGCGGCTGTGATTGCCGTTCGCGAGCCGATAGGCGCCGGCCAGATACCTCACTGCATAGGTCATGTTGGTATTGGCATCGAGCAAGCCGGCGGCGTTGCCCGTGTATCCCATCGAGCGGGCCGTCTGCAGCTTGATCTGCATCAGCCCGTAGTTGCCTGCGCTCACCACGCGCGGATTGCCGCCGCTCTCGCGCTTGATTACCCGGCGCACGAGATCCTCGGGGAGATTATTCGCCGCCGCATGTTGCCGGATCAATGCATCGAGATTGCCGTTGGCGTCGACAACCGAGAGCCGCTGCTTTTGCGCAAACGCCGGCGTTGCGGCCAACGCAACGAGAGTAGTCATCAGGACAAATTTGCGAGTCATAAAGGCTCCCTGCATCTGCAATTTATGGGTGGGGAAACGCGGCTTTTCATGAGAAACTCCGGCAACTTTGTGACGCAACCGGAATCCCTATCCTTGGTTCCATCACGATTTGAATCCGTCTGTGCCGGAATACCGTCCCAACGCCACGGTATTTGATTCGCGCCGCCTTCGTCCCACCTGCCGTTTCGCCATCAACATCGGGAGTTCTGCATGACCAAGCCTGTTACGACGGAGGATCGTCTCCGCGCGGTAGAGGACACCCTCGCGATCTATCATCTCATCGCAAGCCACCCGCCCGCGGCCGATACCGGGACCGACAGTTATTACCGCAATGCGTTCACGACGGACGGCTCGATCGACCTTGGTGGTGGCAAGGGCGCGAACGGCAACGAAGCGATCGCGGCCATCGTGAAGACGCCCGAGCATCAGGCCGCGATCGCCGGCGGCCTCTGTCATTTCGCCGGGCTGCCGCGCGTCGAGCTCGATGGAGACACCGCGGTCGCGACATCGTATTTGCAGATCATCTCGCCCGATCGGCAGGCGGCCCCGCGCGAATTGTCCGGCCACGGCAGCACGACCGGGTTTCGCATCCACCGCGTGGGCGCCAATCGATGGGAGCTCAAGCGCGGCAAGGACGGCTGGAAAGTGACGCGTCGAACCCTGCGCCCACTCGATGGCAGCGATGACGCACAGGCCTTGCTGCGCAAGGCGATCGCGCCATAAGGTCCTAGCGGCGACAAGACCAGCAAAGGAGGAACGTCATGCCGAAGGCCTATTGGGTCGTGACCTATCGGTCGGTGAAAAATCCGGAGGCCTGGAAGGCCTACGCCAAGCTCGCGGTGCCGGCGATCGAAGGGGCCGGCGGCCGCTTTCTTGCGCGCAGCAACCCGGCGAAAATCTACGAGTTGGGCATGAACGAACGTGTGGTACTGGTCGAGTTCGACAGCGTCGACAAAGCTGTCGCCTGCCACGACACGCCCGCCTACAAGGAGGCGCTCATGGCGCTCGGTACCGGCAACGTCGAACGCGACATGCGCGTCGTCGAAGGCGCCGCCTGACCGCACCTCACCAATCGGCGAACGGGTAGCGCTTGTGAGCGGCCGCGGCCTCGCGCTGCGCGTCGAGGAAAACCTCGGCGAACGTCTTGAAAAATGAAACGCGAGCGAAGCCGCCGAGCTGCGGCACCACAGGCGCGTGAACCTGCAAGATCGACATCGTGCGCCTCCTTAGAGGAGCGGCGGCGTTGACAGAAAACGCCGTTCGATCTCGCGCTCGGCTTCGTCGGTGAATTTGCTGTTGAGCAGAAAACGCTCGATCTCGCGATCCGCCTGACGCTGACGCGCCGCCATCATGGCGGTCAGGAAGCGACGGAAGAATCCTGGGCGTTCGCGTGCAGGAGTTTCGGTGGTGAAGCCGCCTTTTGCGACGGCGTAAGGTGCGTAAGCCATGGATCATCTCCCTTAGTTCGGTCAGACGACTCCAAGGCGTTTCCCGTTTCTTATCGTTGTTGAGATGAACATAAGCGCGCTTCGCCGTATTCGCCATGCTCGGCGCAACATACGTTCCATGCGCGCGACTCATGCGCGGTGTCGCGCATGTGTCGCAATGATGTGCATTTGATTCAGAAAGCGGCGCGTATTGCCTTTTGCGACAGCAATTCGATTGTGACGCCACATCTCCGCCGCAAAACAGTAACCATTCGTTAAAAATTTGAGCATCGTCCCGACGATTTGTCGCAGCGACGACAAGCCGATGCAGACAAAAAAGAAGCCGCCGGCGAAGGCGGCTTCTTCCGAACCAGCCACATGGAGTGTGTTACTTGAGCTGGGTCGAGACCGATTGGAACTTCGCGTTCAAAGTTGTACCGATCGCGTTGACCGTCGCGATGATCACAACCGAAATGCCGGCGGCGATCAGTCCGTATTCAATCGCCGTCGCACCAGACTCGTCTTTGATAAAGGCAGAAACTTTTGACATTGACGTACTCCCTCTTGTTATCGAGGTGCACGTTAGCGCGCGACCAATTAAAGAAAGTTTGAGTGGTGCGACGACGGCCTGTCAGGTTTTTCCCGACCTGTCAGTCACGCGTTTGACCCAGAGTTCCATGATCAAAAGCGCTGAATTTATATGACGGATATAGTTGTCACCCGTTGACTAACGAGCCGGAATTTCCACACGCCGTGTCTTAATAAGTCGGTATCCGTAATAGTCGCCGCAACTCGCCGCTTCCGAGTTCGGTTCTTTCACAATTCTTCGAGCCAGCCCTGCGCCGATGCAAAGCGAACAATCTCGGCACGCGTTCGAAGGTTCAATTTCTCTGCTGCGCGCGACTTGTATGTTTCCACCGTCTTTCCGCTCAGCTCAAGACGCGCGGCAATCTCCTTTGTCGTCAGCCCTCGCGCCAAATATTTGAGGACACTCGCTTCGCGGTCCGTCAAACCGATGCTGCCGGTAGCCTGCGGCGCTCGTTCCGATCGCGTTGCGATACTCTCTTGCAAACTATCGCCAAAAGACGAATCGACGTAGACCTCGCCACGCCGTATGGCACGTATTGCATGCACCAGATTTTCCGCTGCTGAGCGCTTTAGCATGTAACCTCTGACGCCCGCGGCCATCGCCTGTTTGAGGAAGGAGCGCTCCTCATACAACGTCAAAATAAGGATACGCACGCCGGGACATTCTTCTGTCAGGCGACGCGCCAAAACGATGCCGTTGATTTCAGGCATTGAGATATCGACGATCGCAACGTCCGGCAGCTTCTCGCGGATCATTTTCAACGCCGACTGACCACTGGTAGCTTGGCCCACCAGCTCAAGATCGGACTCCGCTTCGATCAGATTGCCCAGGCCGGTGAGGATGATGGGATGATCGTCGGCAAGCGCCACGCGAGTTTTTTCATTCACGCTGCAGCCCTCTCGGAGCGTATGGGAATTCGCGCAAAAATCGTGGTCCCAGTCTCGGGCGACGATTCAATTGCCAGCCGACCGCCGACAAGCAGCAATCGCTCCCGCATGCCGGCAAGACCGAGACGTGTCGACGACGTTGATGGATCGAATCCCTGGCCATTATCCTCGATGGCCAGATGCAATGTGTTCTCTGCCACGCCAATGATGACACTCGCGTTCGTCGCGTTGCCGGCGTGCTTTGCGACGTTCGTGAGACCCTCCTGGATCACGCGATAGACTGTGGTGCGAATTTCATTGGAGCGTTTATCCAGACGTAGGTCGCTGCAATGGAAGTCGGCCTGTATAGCGTGCTTGTGGCCCCACTCCACGACGTAATTTTCGAGCGCCGTGGTCAGGCCTAATTCATCGAGAGATGCCGGGCGCAGTTCCCAAGCAATGCGATGAAGCATTTGGCCCAGCTCGTCCAACAGTGTGCTCAGGTGGCGTACACGATCGCGTCCCTTTTTATCGACAAGACCCTCGATCGCCTTGAGTTCGAGGATCGCCGCGCTCACGCTTTGCCCGGTTTGATCGTGAAGATCGTGAGCGAGCCTGAGCCTTTCTTCCTCCTGCGTGCTCACAATCCGGCGACGGAGCTCGTCGCGCTCGGCCCTGTTTCTTTCGATGAGCTCGTGCGCCGCCAGAAGCGAACGTCCTAATTCGTCCACCTCCTGTATGGCCACCGGAGGCACGACGAGCGGGCCCGGTGTCCCCAGCTCGACGGCCGGACCGCGCAGTGCGCGAATTGTGTCGGCAATTCGCGCACTAATGCGTCGAGCCAGGAAAATTCCTGCCACGAGCAGGATTGCGGCAGCGCCGATGTTCTGCAGAAGTGCCTGCCAGAGAAAACTGAACAGGCCTTTTTTCGGAATTCCGATCGCCACCGTCCACCCCGAGACCGTCGAGCGGCTGAAGCTGCTCAAGACCTCGATGCCTTCGCGTGTTTTACCATCGAAGGTCCCTTCCCCTGCCGTCATAAGTGCGCGCTGAAGGTCGGTGGAAATATTTGTCCCGACAAATTCGCTGGCTCCCACCGTTCTCGCGACGATGATGTCGCTGCTGTCTATTATCGCCGCGACCCAGTCGGGTGGCATTTTCTGCAGGCGCAATATCTCACTCAGGCGTTCAGGAAAAACGCCGGCCGCCAGTGCGTAACGCGGCTTGCCATCAAAGATCACGGGCACTTCCACGCTGATGATGGGCTTTTTGGTGACCGCTCCGATGAAAAGGTCGGAAATCACCGGTTGTCCCGTTTCGATAACACGGCGCAGCTGCTCGCGGCCGCCATGGATCGGAAGTGTTGATCCGAAGGGTTGCAAAGTATTAATAAGTTGTTGCCCGCTAATGTCGCTCAAAACAATATTGTCGACGGGAATCGCGCGGGTTGCTTGCTGCGCCTCATCATAGAATTTCGAAAAATCTTTCGTCGCCAGATAGGGCGACATCGCCAGGACAAGCAGCGCTGATCGAGCGCCTTTCAGCTCAGCGTCGACGGCTTGATTGAGCGCTCGCACGGTTCCAATAACGTCGCGCTCGAGGCCGGCGCGTTCCTTATTAAAGGAGCGAAATATTATGAAACTCGTTACCAAGACGGCAGGAAGAACACACGCAAGCACAAGACAATTCAGCCAAAAACGTATCGTTCGGCGCGGCGCAGTCCGAATGTGCGGTGAATAGGTCCTGTTCACGATTGCCATCGAGTCCGGGCCGCCGTGTCAGGAAAATCCCGACAGAAGCGCCTCGCGCTTTTTTGTATCATTTACGCGAGTCGACGCACGCTCTTTCCGGTTGAGTAATCTGAACCTTCAACAACAAAGACGTTGGTGCTTCGTACGCTTCGAGACAGGTTCTTTTTGAGTGCTGCGACGTGGCCATAGTGAGTAAAAGACCGAATTGATGCCTCGTTATTTTTTCCATTTCACGAACGGGCGGCAGACGTTTACCGATTCGACCGGTGTCGAATTGGCAGGCGTTGCGGCTGCGCGACAGCACGCGACCCAGCAAATTCACCAGTTGCGTAACGTGATGCCCGGCGTAAAGCTGCAAAACTGGTTGGGCTGGAAGATCGTTGCGGTCGATAAAGTTGGAAACACCGTTTACGAAGTCGGTTTTGATTTTGCAGCACCCGTAACGCGTGCAAACACTTTCGCTCAAGCGACACGCAGGTAGCGAGCCAATCTCGCTTTGAGCTGGCTTTGGGTTGCGGAGCGGACGTTACGTTTACAATCGGCGCCCCGACGGGCTAACGTCGTTGTCTAACAAACCAACGACAGAGAGCGCCCGTGAGACTTTCAATCTGGACAGGCTGCTTGTTGACAGCCACATCAATGTTCGTCGGCGGCGCCTCCGGTCAATCCGCCAGATGGTGCGCTATCGACAGCGTTGGGGGCGGGACGAACTGTGGGTTTGTGTCCGTCGAACAATGCCGAGCGAGCATCAGTGGTGTCGGTGGAGTCTGCGAACCCCGGCAGGTCGTTCCGGCCAGCCTATCCCCGGCGGCCAAGGCAGCAGCGCCCAAAACCGACTCAAGCGGCGGCCGAGACAAATTGATGGAGTGCGTAACCAACTCCTGCAAAATCAACTGCTCGCCCAATGTGAAGAAAAAGTACCGGCCGAAATGGTGCGTCTACTTCAAGGAGCCCGCCTAATCCGCGACACACTCATCGTCACTTGTTGTGAGTCTTGTGACGGCGGGAAGTCGGCGGGGAATAAGCGTAAGCGGAAGTGCCGCTTGCCGCGCGAGAGGTCGTAGCAGTTCTGGCCGTCGGCGTCTGGACAGTCCCGAAGTATCCGTACGCACCATTCGTCTTCTCGAGAAGCGGCGTGTCGATCAGGTTTCCGGTGCCGTAGCCCGCAGTGTAGGACTGCGCGAGACTTGGCGTCGCGAACGCGAACGCAATGACAGCACCGAGCACTATTTTTTTCATCGATCGCTCCTGATCTGCATATGGAAGCAACGCGAACTACGCGTTTTTGTTTCGAAAATTCGGTCTTGCCGGCATTTTGCGGAACTTTTGACAATCGAAAAATAGCCCCATTTCCGCCGCCAAAACGCGCGCGGCCCCACCTATCAGCCTCGGCGACTGCGGGGCCAATCCAGGAGCTAAGTTGATGATCGTGCGTTTTGCCGCCGCGATTTGCGGCGCACTGATATTTGTTGGGTGTTCGTCCGCCGTCATGGCGCAGTCGGGAATCGCTTCGGTCTATGCCTATGCCGGCGAACGCACCGCAAGCGGAGAGCGCGCAAAACCGAGCGGCTTAACGGCCGCGCACCGCACGCTGCCATTCGGCACGCGAGTACGCGTGACGAATAACAGCAACGGCCGCAGTGTCGTGGTGCGGATCAATGATCGGGGACCTTTCGTGCGTGGCCGCGTCATCGACCTCACTCCGGCAGCGGCCAGCGCTCTCGGTTTCAGCGGACTCGCGCGCGTGACACTGCAGGCGAGCTGACAAAAAAATTCGGAAACGCACCTGGAAAAGACAAAGGGCCGCGCCAGTTGCGCGGTCCTATTTGCTTCATCCCACCGTCGGAGAGATGGGATCAGGAGCTGATGGCGTTGAGCATCAGCATCATAAGAAACAAACCGGATATAGACAGCCCGATCAACTTTGTGGTCGCCCGCTCGCTCATAGTCATCAAAACGAACAAGGCCGCCGAACGTTCCGTCGATAAATGCAATGGTGACATGCCACCATCCTGCGAATTAAAGAACCGGGCGCGGGGCCGCGCCCGGTTCTTTGACTGAAGTGCCCGCGCGTTCGGGGGGATGGGGATACGCGCGGCGCAAGTGGAAAACGCATCGCGGCCCTGCGTGTTCCCGACTTCGTTCTGTTTTTCGAAGCTGCTTTGAACTTCGAAAATGCTTGCGCGTTGACTGCCGGGACCGGTCGCTGCAGCTTGTCACCACGGCTGTAGCGACTCTCCTGGAAAGGCCGCCTCACGGCGGCTTTTCCTTGTCCGCACGCCAACAGTTAAAAACAAAGATTGGTTACGAACTTTCCGCTCTTGTCCTTGATCACGTAAGGACAGTCGACGCGCTTTAGCGCGGTCTTGGCGCTGTCATTTCCGAGCGCCGCCGCTTTCTCGTAGTAGGCCTTGGCGGCCGCGGTATCCTTCGGACCCCCACGCCCGCTCTCGGCAAAATCGCCCATCCGTTCCAATGCGCCCGGATGATCTTGCGCCGCCGCCTTCTCGAACCATGCTCGTGCGGCAACGTCATCCTTCGGGCCGCCCACGCCGTCGGCATTCATTACTCCAAGCTGATACTGGGCTTCCGCCGAATTCGCCTCTGCCGCTTTCGTCAGCAGCGCCCGCGCCTTGCCCGGATCCGATGGAGCACCCCCACTCCCGGACAGAGCCGCGAGGTTGGTGACGCCACGAGGGTTGCCGGCCTCGGCCGCGCGCTCAAAAAGCTTGCGTGCTTCGGCCGGGTCTTTAGTTCCGCCGGACCCGGTGCCCAGCAGCACGCCGAGTTCCACCATAGCCGACGTGCTGCCTTTGTCCGCGGCCTTGCGCCAGGCGGTGACAGCCTCCGGCATCTGTCGATTGGCCGCGTAGGCACGGCCAAGCTCGTACATCGCGCGGCGTGAGGACGCCGAGGCGACTTTGCAGAACTTGATCGCGGTCGCGATGTCGGACTGGGCAATCTCAGCGGTTCCCTTGACGTCTGCCGGCTTGTCCGGATCGCTGGGATCGGCCGCAATTCGATCGCAGAGGACAAGTTCGGCGGATTGTGTGTGCCCCGAAGGGCTGGCCAGGCAAACCGCGATCAGCGCCGAAAAGCCGATAACGAGACGGGCCGCTATGAATCCCGCACCCGGGCGTTTCGCCATGTCCGACGCCATATTCGACGCCATGTCCGCGCCCCCCTGCTCACGCAACGTCGTGCAACTTTAGGACCGCCGGTATAGGGCAGCAAGCGGTCGACCAAGACGTGGCCGGTCCGGGATAAGCGTACGCGCCATCACAACCTCGCGTCGAATGTTGTGCACTGTGGCCCGTCGGTCATAGGGCAATCGACGGGAATGCCTATGATGCTTGTCAGGGGAAACGCAAAAACGGACGGACCTGTGCACATGCCAGACAAATGGCTGACGGCTCAACTTAACCTGACTGCCCTGACGCCATTCAAAGCATTTGCACCGTTAACGACTGCCTTCGCGATCGCCTTCCTGAGTTCTACTGCGATCGCCGAGACCACAGAAGAGCGACAGGCCTGCTTCAGCGATGCGTTCCGCGTCTGCTGGTCGGCCATTCCGGATCGCAACGCTGTATTTCACTGCCTGATGGACAACCGGCCACGCCTCAATCCGGCTTGCCGCACGGTCATGGATCAGTATCGGCGCGAGCACAGAATCAGGCGCGCGTCGCGAAGCGCTCGGGCGGACTGAACCGCTTCCACATTCGGCCTCTCGCGAGGATCGGTCGCGACGTGTACGCCGCCGCGATTTGCTGTGAATTTTTCCGTTCGCCACGAAGTTGCCACGAGTTTCAAGTGGAAAACTACTTTTCGCGCGCTGGTAACGGAATATGATTGCGACATGGCGATTGTGCATACCGATTCTGATCTAGTCCGTCTGCGGCAGTTCCTGAAGACGCTGGAAGCCGAGGCGCAGATTGCCGTCGGCGGCATCGATCCAAACACTCGTGAGATCGAGATTCTCAAGCGCGAGATTGCTTATCTCGAGCGCGTTCAGCGCGACGGCCCCGACGACAGGTCCAAAGATATTCTGCTTGAGATTGCAATAGACTACGGCGCATCGCGACGAGCGGCCTGATACTCCCCTGCTTATTAAATGATCGCGTGGCGGACCTTGGCCGAGACCCACTCGCTCACGATCACCGTGCCGATTATGACCAGCAAAATCAGCGAGACCTGGGTCCAGTAGAGCTGCGTGATCGCGGCGTTGAGCTCAAGTCCGATGCCGCCGGCTCCGACCAGGCCGAGCACTGTTGATTCGCGAATATTGATGTCCCAGCGAAATACGGAGATGCCGGCAAAGGCCGGCAGGACCTGCGGTACGATCCCATACGATGTTACCTGCGCGCCGGACGCGCCTGTCGCACGCACGGCTTCGACCTGCCCTTCGTCGATCTCCTCAATCGCCTCATAAAGCAGCTTGGCGCAGAAGCCGATCGAGCGCAGCGCAATCGCGATGATCCCGGCGAATACGCCGGGCCCGATGATCGTGACCAGCATCAGCGCCCAGATCAGTGCGTTGATCGAGCGCGACGACACGATGACGAAAAGCGCGAGCGGCCGGATCACGCCGACGCTCGGCGTCGTGTTACGCGCGGCGCAATAAGCAACCGGAACTGCCAGCACCACGGCGACCAGCGTGCCGATCGTTGCGATATTGATGGTGTCCCAGATCGGCCGGCCAAGCACACGGATATATGACCAGTCCGGTGGCACCATGCGCACCGCGAGATCGCCCGCTTGTTGCGGCGCATCCGAGACGAAAGCCCAGATGGTCTTTTCGGAAATGAACTGGAAACAGGCGATGAACACAGCGGCGGCCAACAGCCAGGCCAGCCAGATCAGGAGCTGAATGCGCGGCTCGCGCCGCCGCCACGTCCGGGCGTTGGCCGGGATGGTGGCCATCACTGCACCCAGCGCCGCAAATAGCCCGAGCCGTATTCGCAGAGCATCACGATGAGGATGATCACGATGATGATCGCGGCAGCCGAGCTGAATTCGTAGCGATCAAAAGCGGTGTTGAGGGTGGCGCCGATGCCGCCGCCGCCCACGATACCGATCACGGCGGACTCGCGGAAATTGATGTCGAAACGATAGAGACCGAGCCCGATCATGCGCGGCATCACCTGCGGCTGTACCCCGTAGTTGATCCATTGCAGCCAACTCGCGCCCGACGCCCGCACGGCTTCGGCCTGCGCCGGATCCATATCCTCGATGTCCTCGGCAAGAAGCTTGCCGTAGAAGCCGATGGTGGCGAATGAAAGCGTCACCAGACCAGCGAAAGGCCCGAAACCGAACAGCTTCACGAAGAAGATGGCGAGGATGATTTCCTGGAAGCTGCGCGAGATGGCGAGCACCGCACGGCAGAAATAATAGACCGGCGCCGGCGCAATGTTTTTCGCGGCACCAATGCCAACCGGTATCGAAAGCGCAATGCCGACGACGGTGGA
The DNA here is from genome assembly GCA_963707615.1 of uncultured Alphaproteobacteria bacterium. GTDB lineage: Bacteria > Pseudomonadota > Alphaproteobacteria > Rhizobiales > Xanthobacteraceae > Pseudolabrys. The sequence continues at coordinate 492,904 of CAVPQT010000002.1, read as the reverse complement.
GATCACCGTCATCCAGAGACTTCTCGGCAATGCCCTCGACGATTTCGTCCCAGCGGCTGACAAAATCCGGCGGGAAGAACGCGGAGATGAATGCCGCACCGCGCGGCAAGCCTTCCCATACGCGCGTCCAGTTCACCGGCGTCGTCTGAAACACCAGTGCGAGATAGACCGCGGCCCCGATCGCGAGCGTCCAGCGCAGCCAGGCCGACTTGATCAGCGGCGGCTTCTTCCAGCGGCGGGGCGTGACGGCGGCTACGGACATCCAGACCCTCTTTCGTCATGGCCGGGCTTGTCCCGGCCATCCACGTCTTTTTTCTCCAAGACGTGGATGCCCGACACGAGGCCGAGCATGACGACCCTTGGCCAGTCACTGAGCATTACGTCAGCCCCGCGAGGCGATTGCGATCTGGGCGCGGTGGCTCGAACGGCACGACGTTGTCTTCCTCGGGCTCGGCCGCCTGATCATCCACTTTGCGGATCGTCGCCGACCAGTCTTCCTCGCCGTAAATCGACGTCAGCACGGCGGGCGTAAGCCCGTCGGGCGCCCCGTCGTAGACAATCTCGCCCAGACGCAGGCCGACGATACGCTCGGCGAACATCTGCGCGAGCATCACGTCGTGAATATTGATGATCGCGGACAGCTTGCGCTCGGTGCACAGTTCCTTGATCAGCCGCATGATCTGGCGAGACGTCTTGGGGTCGAGCGAAGCGGTCGGTTCATCGACCAGCAGCAATTCCGGATTCTGGATGAGCGCGCGGCAAATGCCGACGCGCTGACGCTGGCCGCCGGACAGTTCGTCGGCGCGTTTGTCGGCCATGTGATCGAGGCCGACACGTTCGAGGAGACGAAATGCTTCATCGATGTCGGATTGCGGGAACCGTCGAAGCCAGCTTTGCCAGAACCCGACATAACCGAGCCGGCCGGTGAGAACGTTTTCCATCACCGAAAGCCGTTCAACCAGCGCGTATTCCTGGAAAATCATGCCCATGCGGCGGCGGGCGCGACGCAGTTCGCCGCTGCCGAGCTTCACGATGTCGACGCCGTTGAGTTCGACCGATCCCGAGGTCGGCTCGACCAGCCGGTTGACGCAGCGGATCACCGTCGACTTGCCGGCGCCGGAAGGGCCGATCAGCGCCATCACCTGCCCGTCAGGCACATCGATGTCGATGCCCTTGAGCGCGAGATCGCCCGTGCGATACCGCTTGGTCAGACCTTTTATGCGCAGCATCGATGCCCCCGGCGAGCGCGCGCTATTTACAGGTGTATTTCACGCCGCTTGCTGCGTCGATCTTGCGAATGACGCTCCAGTCTTTCTTGTAGGTGATAGGAACGAACTTATCCTGACCCTTGAATTCCGCCTGCAGCGATGAACCTTCCCAAGGGAACGTGAAGAAGGCTTCCTTGATCTTCGCCTGCAGCGCCGGATCAAGATTATGCGCGACGCCATAGCCCGTAGTCGGGAAGGTTTCCGATTTGTAGATCGTGCGGATCTTCGCCTTGTCGACGACATTGCGCTCGAACATGCGGAACATCACCTCGTTGGCGATCGCCGCGGCATCGTAATCCTTGTTGGCAACACCGAGGACCGAATTGTCGTGCTTGCCAGAGAACACAGGCTCGTAGTCGCGCTTCGCGATCAGATTGAACTCCGATTCGAGCAGAGCGGACGGCGCCTTGAATCCCGAATTCGATGTCGGCGCGGTGAACGCGAGTTTCTTGCCCTTGATGTCGGCCGGCGTCTTGATCGGGCTGTCGGCCGGCACAATGATTTCCATCTCGTAGCCGAAAGCGCCATCCTTGCCAGCCATGATGGCGAAGGGCACGAAGCCCGCGCAATTCACCGCGATCGGATTGGATCCGGTATTGAACCCCGCAATATGCAGGCGGCCCGATCGCATCGCCTCGATTTCCGCCGCGTTCGACTGCACGGGGAAGAAAACCACCTTTTTGCCGGTGACTTTTTCCATATGCTTGATGAAGCCGTCCCACACCTTCGTGTAGACGGCGGGGTCCTCGACCGGCGTATAGGCAAAGATCAACGTCGGCGGATTGACCAGTTGCTTGGCATCGGTCGGCGTGTCGGCAACGAGATCGCCGTCGCGGTCGCAGTAGGCCTTGTCGAGATCGCCGCGCGGACAGTCCTGCGCCTGAGACGAAACAATCGAAGCAGCGCCGAACATGAGCGCAATGAAAGCGGCCGCGATGCCAGTGACCTGCCGTACCATGGATGCCGTCCCTTCCTGCCAGCGTGTATTTTGTTGGGAATTGTGGGCTGGATCACCGCCGGAGATCAAGGCCGACAAGATAAAGCGATTTCGTGGGCTACTTCGAGAGCCGCCGGCGGTTTTTCCGCACGCGCCGCTTGTAGACGCGGAGCACCTTGGTCGCGGCGCGGTGGCTCTTGTCGCCTTTGATCGCTGCGCGAACCGCGGCACTTTGCGCTTCGCCGAGGGCCGTCACCTTCTCGGTGATCATACGGCTTGCTTCCGATTTGGCTCGGGCACCGCCGGCGGCAAGGCGCATGAAGCGAAGCGCCATGACGTTCTGCGCCTCGAATCCGGTAACGGCCACCTGCATCGCCAGCTTGGCCCACGCGTTCCATGCCTGCATTGGGTTCAACATTGCATCTCCCGAGAGGACAACGCCCAGAGAAGACCTATGTGCCATCCTCAATGACCGCCAGTGTTAAATTTCACTCCGCGGCCGTAGCCGCCGCCAGGGAATGGGTGCCAGCACAAGTGCGCCGGCCAGGAGCACCAAGGCAGCGGGCCAGCGGATGCGCTCGCGCGCGCGCATGCGCACTTCGCCCATGACGAATTGCTCGCCCTTGCGCATCTCGCCATAGGATTTGAGGAACGAAGAGATACGGGCAACGGTGAAATCGTCGAGCGACTGCCCTTCGGTGCGATTACGCCGCTCTCTTTCGTTCAGCCCCTCTGCTTCCACGCGATAGCGTTCGGCGTGTTCACTCGCATCGGCGTATGTCGTCGCTTCCGCGTGTGTAAAGTAAAGCGTGCGCAGCGAGGGAACCACATATTCAGCCAAATCGAGGAGCGGCTGGTCGGCGCGTGGAGCGGCCGCAAGCTGTAACGCCGATCCCGCGAGGATGATCGCGCCAACCCAGCGGACAGTGGTGACGGCAGCATGCATCGAGCGCCGCCGGTCGCCGCGCAGAAAAGGATAGAGCACACCTGCCAACGCCAGCGATGCACCGAAGGCGCACACCATCGCCGCCCCCGTCGGTAGATCGAAGAGGAAAGAGGCCGCAAGCCCGGCGGCGCTGACCAGCGTGCCGCAGATCCAACCGATGCCGAGTTGCCGCGACAGCGAATCGGCGAACATCACGCCGATGGCGGCCGGGATGATCAGGAACGAAAAGACAAGAAGCACGCCGGCGATCGCGACCGAGCTGGTCACCACGATGCCAAAGGTCGCGTAGAACACGAACTCCCAGGCGAGCGAGCCGTCTCCCGCCATGTGCCGGCGCAGCACCCAATGCAACAGCCCTACCGCCGTATAAAGCGGAACGATGAGCGCAAGGTCATTGAACCCGCTGGTGAGGATGTTTCCGGTGAGGATCTGCTTGAGATGTTCGGCGCCCTGCGGTGCCCGGTCGATCAACAGAATGGCCGCGGCCGCGGCAACGACGTAGATGACGCCGATCAGCGCCTCCTGCGGCACGCGCGTCCCCCAGCTGCGCGTGAACGCGAGCAGCACCGCGGCGAGCAGCGTGAAAGAAAGAGAATAGCCGTAGGTGGCCATGCTCTGGGCCGGATGGCCGAGCATGAAGGCGACGGTCGCACCGAGCGCCGCGATCTGGGCCAGCGCCAGATCGACGAAGATCACTTTGCGGGCCAGCACCTGAATGCCGAAATAGGCGTGGATGCCGACCAGGCACACTGCCACCAGGAACGGCGGCCAGAGGAACTGCAGCGCGTCGATCATCGCATGGCCGCCGCCGCTGTGAGCGCTTCGACATTCGCGTCGAAGAGCGAAATGTAATCGTCGGTGCGCGGCAACGCGCCGACCGAGGCCGCGAGCGTCACCACCTGCGCGCCAGCCTTACTCGCGACGAAAGCGACATCGCGCTCGGGCTCGTTCGGTTCGCGTATGACGATACGGGCCTCTTTCGCGCTCATATCACGCACGATCCCGGCCAGATGCGAAGGGCTTGGCGGCACGCCGGGCTTGGTCTCGATGAAGCCGATAAAATCGAGGCGAAAGCGGCGCGCAAAATAGGGCCAGCTGTTGTGGTAGGCGACCATCGGTATCGCCCTGAGCGGGCTCAGCTTGGCCTCCCATTCCGTCAGTTTCGTGTTCAGGCGCGCGAGAAAGGCCTGCCTGTTCGCCTCATAGGTCGTGGCGTTAGCCGGATCGATCCGCGCCAGCGCTTCAAAAATGTTTGCGGTGATGGTCTCGGCATTCTTCGGATCGAGCCAATAATGCGGGTTGCCACTGCCATGCGCATGCCCGTCACCGGGACCAACGCTCATCCCGCGCAGCTCCAGCACGGCGATTGCAAGCGATGTATCGACATAGGCCGGGCCGCCGCGACTGATCTCCGGCCGGCCGACCTGCGCCAGCAAGCGATCGACCCACAGGTCATAATCGAGACCGACGCGCACGAGCAGCTGCGCCTGCTTCAAACGCAGAGCGTCCTGCGGCTTTGGCTGATATTCCTCGGCGTCCAGGCCCGGTGGCACGAGGCTTACGGCCACGATGCGGTCTCCGCCGACCGCCTCGGCCAGGCTGCGCAGATCGGTGGTCGTCGTCACAACCTGCACACGCTCTTGAACGCGGCTTTGCGCGAATGCCGACGGCGCGACGGCAAGCAACGCGACGATGAGAGCGGTACGCAACACCATGACCGTGGAGAAGGAAGGGCCGCTTTGCGGCGGCCCTTCCCCTGTTTTAGCTAACGACTGCCGCCGACCCAGATGCTCTTGGGCATGATGCAGTGGACGTTCTTCTCGGTGTCGGAGATCGTACCGACTCGACAATCCATCGCCACACTGGCGAGCCCGTACGCATCGAGACGCGTAAGCTTCTTGTCCGTCGAGAGTTGATTGATCATGCCCATCGACGCGTCATTCATCGCCTTGTTCAGGTCGGCATCCTTGGCGTGCGACACGAGGTATTTCGACGTCTCCTTGGTCGGACGCTCCATATCCTCTTTGTCGCTTTTGTTCTTCGGGTTGAGGCAGTGGATGCCCTTCTTGATGTTCACCACCTGCGAAACGCGACAATCGGAAATGCTTGCCATCAGCTTCTCCGCCTGCTCGCCAGAAACGCCGCGCTGCTCGGAGAGGAACTTGATCGTTTGCGCTTTCGCCTGCGCCCACGCTTTGTTCAGGTCCTGGTCGAAGCCCATCGTGATCCATGATTTCGCCGTTTCGATGCGCGGGAAATCGAGCGGCTTGCCCTTCACCACCTCGACCGTGATGTTGAACTCCTTGTAAGCGGTCTCGATGGCGGTCAGGTTGACTTCGCCGTTGCCTTGGCCGGCATGCGAGTCACCCGTCCACAAAAGCGCGCCCGGTACGTGCACTGGCACATAGAGCGTCGAGCCGGTGACGAAATCGCGGATATCCATGTTGCCGGCATAATCACCCGGCGGGACGCTCGAGTAGCGGCCGGGGTCCTTGCGCGCGACAGCGAGCGTGCCCGGGAACGGCCGGATTGGCAGAACGATGCCCGGCAGGAACTCAGTCTTCATGCTGTCGAGATCAAGAAACAGATATTTGACCTGACCATCCTGGAAGACGGTCGGGAACTGGCCGAACATTCCCGGCACGTTGAAGTTCGTCGCGTAAGCGCGCGGAATGATCTTGGTTGAGCCTGACCTTCAGCACATCACCAGGCTGCGCTTCCTCGATATAGATCGGTCCGGTCAAGGTGTGCGGACCGCGCCCGGGGAAATCCGTGCGCAGCTTCTTGATCTGCTCAATCGTCACGCCCGGGACCACCTGATTGTGGCTGTGCATCATCGTTTCGAGGATGATGGTGTCGCCGGAATGGACGCGCAGCACAGGCGGCTGCGAATTGTCGAACCAGCCCCACTGCGTCGTTTCGAGCGTTGCCGGCAGCACGTGGATCTTTTTGCCGGCCGGTGTCTCCAGCACGCGCAGCTTCGGATCGGCGGGCCCAGTCGCTGGATAGCCGGGTGTGGTGATGGTCGACGTCAGCGGTATGCCCAGCGGCGACTGGGCAGGCGGTGCCGGAGCTGGCGCCGGTGTCTGTGCAAAAGCCGCCGTGCCGATGATCAACGCCCCGCAGGCACCGGTAACGATACGAGACGCAAGTGTTACGTGCGACATGAGACTCCCCTTCCCCTTATGCTTCGAATTTCAAACTCACTTCTTCCACATGCTTTTGGCGACCAGGCAATGCACGCCCTTCTCGGCAGCATCCATTTCGCCGACCCGGCAATCCATGGTCATGCTCGCAAGCCCATAGGCATCAAGCCGGGACAACCCTCTGTCCTTCTGCAGCAGTTCGATCATCGCCCACGAGGCGTCGTCCATCGCCTTGTTCATGTTGGCGTCGGCGGCGTAGGTCACTAGATATTGCGGCGTGTCCGCCGTTGGTCGCGCTTCAGCGAGCGACTTGGCGGGATCTTTCGACGTCATGCAGTGGACGCCTTTCTTGATGTCCACGACCTGGGTCACGCGACAATCCGAGGTCTTCGACACCATCGAGGCCGCTTGCTCAGGCGAAACCTTGCGCTGCTCTGCGATGAATTTCGCGGTTTCCGCCTTGGCGTTGGCAAGCGCCTTGGTGAGATCCTCGTCGAAGCCCATCGTGATCCACTCGGTCGGCGTCTCGATGCGAGGCCACTCGAGCTTCGTCGCTTTGTCGACGGTTATTGTCAGGGTGATTTCCTGGAACGCGGTCTCGAGTCCGGTGAGGTTGACCTCGCCGTTGCCCTGCGCCGCGTGGGAATCGCCCTGCCACACCAGTGCGCCCCGGACGAAGACCGGAACGTGCAACGTCGTTCCTTCGACGAGATCACGGTTGTCCAGATTTCCGGCGAAAGGTCCCGGCGGCACGGCGTTGTAGCGGCCCGGCTCCTTGCGCGCGACACCGAGCGTGCCCGGGAAGGGCCGCAATGGAATTTCGACGCCCGGCGCAAACTCGGCGGTCTTCTTTTCATTGTCGAGATAGAGATACTTCACCTGTCCTTCGGGAAAGCGGCTCGGGAATTGTCCGAACAATCCGGGCACGTTGAAGTTCGCGCCCCACGGCCGCGGGACGATCTTCTGAATCTTGATCTGCAGCGTGTCGCCCGGCTCCGCGCCGTTGACGAAGATCGGCCCGGTCAGCGTCATCGGCCCGCGCGCCGGCCAATCGGTGCGCAGTTTTTTCAATTCCTCGATGGTGCGACCCGGATAAAGCTGGCCGTGCGAATGTGACATCGACTCGATCGCAACCGTGTCACCGGAATCGACGATCAGGCGCGGCAATTCGGCGTTGTCGAACCAGCCCCACTGCGTCGTTTCCATCGTCGCCGGCAGGACGTGCATGCGGCCGGGATACTTCGAGCCCGGCACGGCCATCAGCTTCTGTGCGGCCGATTGCGCCGAGATCGGCGGGGGCTGTTGCGCCAAAACAGCCCCGCCTGCGCAAATCGCAGCCAAAGTTGTCGCCACAGCCATTGGTTTGTGAAATTGCATGCGTCGCCCCCGCGTTGTTTCTGTTTTCTAGCGTAAACGATAGCAACTTCCATGCCACCGGAATAGCCGGAGGCGCGCGCGAGATGTCGCGGAGACGGTCAGGGATCAGGCGCTTAGCGCGGCACTGGCTTGGCCGAGGCGGAATCCGAACTTCGAGAGGACGAACAGGCAGCCATAGGCGAGCTGCAGGCGCCGGAGCGGCGACAGCCAGGAGCGCGTCTCGTAGAAATCGCCTGCCAATATCGTGATCAGTTCGTGGCGCGTATTGAACAGATCGAATGACGACATGAAAATGTCGCGCATCAGCGGCGAATTGATCCGGTAGATCAGCCAGGACAGAGAATTGAGGCTGTGCCGGATCTTGCGCTCATAGTCGCGCACAAGCTGTTCGCGTGACCCGCGGCCATCAAGCAAATCCTCCACCACAGTTGCCCCGTAAGCCGCGCTGCTCATCGCCATCATGACGCCGCTCGAAAACAGCGGATCGATGAAGGCTGCGGCGTCGCCGACAAGAATATGGTTTTTCCCGACATAAGACTGGGAGTCATATGAGTAGTCGGCACACGCCGTCAGCGGACCGATCGGTTCGGCATTCTTCATGTGAGCCGCGAGGCTTGGGGTCTCCGCCACCGCACTCGAAAAAAGCGTTTCGAGGTTGGCCTTTCTTTCCTTGAAAAACGTTTGCGTGCCCACCACGCCGACGCTCATCACGTCGTCCGGCAATGGGATCATCCAGAACCACCCGTGCTCGAACAGATAGACCGTGATCATTCCTTCCTTGTCGCCGGAGCGGGGTGGAACGTTGCGGAAATGTCCGAACACGGCCGCGGTGTTGTTGTGCTTGTTGATGCGCTTTAGCCCGAGCTTGCTTGTAAGCAGCGTGTCGCGACCGGTCGCGTCGACGAGAAATCGGGCCACCCACTCTGTCGTCGTGCCGTCATCGTTCTTTGACGTGATGCATGGCCTTTCCTCATCAAGCCTGACGTCGGTTACGCGAGCACCCTCCAATACCTCCGCGCCGAGGCGTCGGCTGTTGTCGAGCAGCAATTTGTCGAAGTCCGAGCGCCTGACCTGATAGCTGTAGCCGACACTCAGATAGGGATTTTCGGCAAACCGGAACGTCGTGGCCGCGTTGTGGGCGTCTGAAACAAGGTCAGCACCGGGCTTGTAGACGCCGATGCGATGAACCTCATCGCTAATCCCAAGCCGGTCAAACAGCGGCAAATTCAGCGGGAGCAGCGATTCACCGATATGAAAGCGCGGGAAATGCTCCTTTTCCAGGACAACGACGCGTTTGTTCTTCTGCGCAAGCAAAGCGCCAATGGTCGAGCCGGCGGGACCACCACCGACAACAAGCACATCGCATTCACGAGCGTTCGCCATCGTCGCTGTCATTTCACCCTATGATTGAAACAGCGCGGCATGCCTTCATTGTGGCAAGAACCAACAACGGTGATATCGATTTCGTGAAGATTGTGCCGCGGACCCCTGCATGGACGCACCCGAAGCCACCGCCGAATTTTACGAATTTTTGCCGGTCTTTCGCGACTTCACCAACGTCGCGGATGAAGCCTGCTTTACGCCAATGCCCGACGATTGGGTGGTCGGTGTCGCTGACGTCCAACAATCGACCGAGGCCATCCGCCAGAACCGCTACAAGGCCGTCAACATGGCAGGCGCGGCGGTGATCGCTTCGGTCGCCAACGCGCTGAAAAACCGCGATTTCCCTTTTGTCTTCGGCGGCGATGGCGCGAGCTTTGCGGTGCCGTCCACCGACGCTGCCCTCGCCCGGCAGGCGCTTGCCGAGACGGCGACCTGGGTGACCGAAGATCTCGGTCTGACCCTTCGCATCGGAATGGTTTCGGTCGCCGACATCCGCGCACGTGGCAACGACGTTCGTGTCGCGCGATACGTGCCGTCCGACAACATCAGCATTGCGATGTTCTCTGGCGGTGGTCTGGCCTGGGCTGACGCGGCGATGAAACGCGGCGAGATCGCGGTGCCGCCGGCACCGCCCGGCGCACATCCGGATTTGAACGGACTCTCGTGCCGCTATGAATTGATCCCCGCGCGACGGGGGCAGATCCTATCGCTCGTTGTCGTCCCGGGTCCGGATGCGCGCGGCGAGGACTTCCGCGCTGTCGTTGAGGCCATTACCCGCATCGTCGAGGAGACGCCGGATGCGTCGCGCCCTCTTACTGACGCGGGCCTGCGCCTCAAATGGCCCCCGCAAGGCTACGATCTCGAGGCACGTGCGTCGCGTCGCGCCGGTGAATTGATCCGGGCGCGTAAGGTCAAGGTGCTGGCCGCGACCTTTCTCTATTTCCTCATCATGCGGTTTGGCGTCCCCGTCGGTCGCTTCGTTCCGGCGAAGTATACGCAGCAGGTCGTCGAAAATTCAGACTTCCGCAAGTTCGACGATTCGCTGCGCATGGTGCTCGATTGCACGCCGCAGCTGATCGCCGAAATTGAGGCTTATCTGAAGGCGGCCTCCGCCAAGGGAGTCGTCCGCTACGGCATGCATCGGCAGGACTCGGCGATGCTCACCTGCTTCACGCCGTCGCCGACCAATCCGAAGCACGTTCATTTTGTCGATGGCGCACAAGGTGGCTACGCGCTCGCCGCGGCAGCGCTGAAGGAAAGCAGCGCGCGTGAGGCCTAGCCGCGCGCCCGCGCGCGCGCTGCGTTCTCGACCAGCGTTTTGCCAAGCGACCAGATGGCGCCCGGAACGCGATGCGCGTCGGCGATGACCGTTTCGAAAGATCGCTCGATCCAGTCGCAGTCCTCGTCCGTTATGATCAGCGGTGGCAGCAGCTTGATCGTGTGATTGCCGTGTCCTGCGACCTGCGACAGGATTCTGATGTTCCTTCAGCAGGGGAATGACGATCAGCTGGCAGAACAATCCGCTGTTCGCCGTCTCCAGCAAATTCCACGAGGCCTTGAGCTTCAGCGAGCGCGGCGCGCCAAACTCAATGCCGATCATCAGCCCTTTGCCGCGCACTTCCTTGACGAGCTCGTGACGCCCGATCATCCGTTCGAAAGTCGCGAGCAAGCGCGCGCCTTTCTGCTCGGCGTTCTTCATCAGCCCTTCGGATTCGATCACCTCGAGCGTGGCGAGGCCGGCCGCCATTGCCAGATCGTTCTTCGAGAATGTCGAGCCGTGGACCACGGCGCGATCCATGCGATCGAAAACCTTGTCGAAGATCCATTTGCGCGTCAGTACGGCGCCGGAAGGCACCTGACCGCCGGACAGCGATTTCGACAGAAGAACCATGTCTGGCTCGACGCCCCAATGCTCGCAGGCGAGGAACCGCCCGGTACGTCCCAGCCCAGTCTGAATCTCGTCGGCGACAAACAACGTGCCGTGCTTTCGGCAAAGCTCGACAGCCGACCGCAAATAGTCGTCGGTCGCGACGCTCACGCCTTTGCCCTGGATCGGCTCGACGATGAAGGCGGCGACTTTTTTCGAGGCGAGCGCTTTTTCCAGGGCCTCGAGATCGTTGAACGGGACTTCGGCACAGCCGGGCAAAAGCGGGCCGAAGCCGTCGCGGAAGATCTGGTCGCCGATCAGCGACAGCGAGCCGTTCGTCAGGCCGTGGAAAGCGTGGCTGCAGTACACGATGCCGTCGCGACCTGTTGCCGCACGTGCAAACTTGATCGCGGTCTCGACCGATTCGGTCCCCGAATTGGCGAAAAACACTTTCTCAAGGTGGGGCACGTAGCGTAGCAGGCGTTCGGCGAGGACACCGGCAAGGGCCGACACATCCATTTGGACGAGGTTTGGAAAGTCACTGGCGAGGACTTTTCGCAAAGTGTCGTTAACGACCGGGTGGTTGCGTCCGAGAGCGAATACACCCCATCCGCTCAGCAGGTCGAGATACTGAAGGCCCTCGCGGTCGTATAAATATTGGCCTTTGCCGCGTTGATATGCCCGATCGAAACCAATCGTTTTCAGAACGCGCACCATCTGCTCATTCAGATAGCGGGCATGCAACGAGTAACGGTCGGCGTCCGACTCGGCGAACAGGCTGTCGATGTCAAAACTCATCAAGGTCTCCGAAAGACGCTCGGAAGTTCCGCCTTTTTATGCACAGGGTTGGGCTAAAATGGTACCGTCTTCGCGCCGGCATGTCATGCTGGCGCACCGCGCCAATTGGCGTGCCGAACAAGCAACATCCCCCAAGATGTTAAGGAATCCGCGTGTTTTCTGCGGGTTGCAGCGTTGACCATGGGGGCTCCCTTTGGGATAAATGCCTTGGGAAGGCGGGGTGCGGATGTCGGGACAAGCGGGCGTCGTTGCCGTTACATGTTTGGCACTTGAAGCTGGGATAGCGCGCGGTCCGGGCGTGTCGGTGCTCTGCAATCAAGGGTCGGGGCTGCGGGCGGCGCTACGCGCCGCAATCGAACGCGGCGCTTCGGGCATCATCAGCTTTGGAATTGCGGGTGGTCTGGCGCCCCATCTTGCCGCGGGTGACTGGGTCGTGGCTTCGGGGGTCGCAAGCGGCGAGGATGTGATCGCGACCGATCGCGCCTGGACGGAGCGGTTGCTCGAAATCCTTCCCGGCGCCGTCCACGCAAACGTTGTCGGCGCGAACAAAGTCATCGCCAGCCCGGAAGAGAAATTCGAACTGCACGACGAAACCGGGGCAGCGGCCGTCGACATGGAATTGCACATTGCCGCCGAGGTTGCGGCCGCGCACGGTATTCCGTTTGCCGCGTGCCGTGTCATCCTCGATTCCGCACATAGAATGCTTCCGCCGGCGGCAACACTCGGGCTACGCCGCGACGGCACGCCGGATGTGCCGGCGGTGCTGCGCTCGGTCCTGCAACAGCCCGGCCAGCTCCCGAACCTCATTCGCGTCGCGCGCGATCATCATGTCGCCCGTCGCGCCCTGCAATCCGGTCGCAAACAGCTCGGTATCGGATTGGGCTTCCCCTACTACAACAGTCTTGCATTCGACCGCGTTTTTGCATGACAACGGCGCCTTGCAGCGCCGGGTGATCAATGCTTCAGCGGAATGACAGTACCGGCTCGACGTCACGTCAGGGCAGGACGATCAGAATTGCATCGCGCGCGGAAATTTCCGTCCTGCCGCAATGGCAATCCGCATTCGCGCAGGAGCGAAAAGATCACCGTTACTACGAACTTATCGAAGACACGCTGAAGGACGGATTTACCTACGGTTATCTGATCGTCGAGAGCGATCGTGCCGTCCGCGCCATCCAGCCTTATTTCCTGGTCGACCAGGATCTGCTCGCCGGCATGAGCGGGGCCGTGACAAAAATCGTCGGTGGCCTGCGTCGTCTTTGGCCGCGCTTCATGCGTGCACGGACACTGATGGTTGGATGCGCCGCCGGCGAAGGGCATCTCGATGGCGATGATGCGACAAAATTCGAAACGGCCGAAACGTTTGGCCAATCGTTGCTGGGCATAGCGCGCGACCTGAACTGCGTGATGATCGTGCTCAAGGAATTTCCCGCGAAATACCGCGCGCCGTTGCAATGCCTGATGAGCGAAGGGTTCGCCCGCGTACCCAGCATGCCGATGACGACGCTCAGCATCGAGTACAAGGATTTTGAGGACTACGTCTCGAACTGTCTCAGCCCGCGCACGCGCGGAAAAGTACGCCGCAAGTTGCGCGCCGCCGAGCGTGCAAAGCCGGAAATCACCATGAGCGTCGTGGGCGACATCGCGCCGTTCGTTGACGAGGTCTACCCGCTCTACGAGAAGGTCTACGAGCGTTCACCGCTTCAGTTCGAAAAACTCACCAAGGAATTTCTCTGCGAGATCGGACGGCGCATGCCGGACAAGGTCCGCTTCTTCATCTGGCGGCAGGACAACCACATCGTCGCTTTTGGTCTTTGCACGATGCAAGGCGACGCGATCTGTCACGAGTACGTCGGATTCGATTACGCCGTCGCGTTCGACCTCAATCTCTATTATCGCGTCTTCCACGACGTCATCGAATGGGCCATCGCCAACGGCTACAAGCGCTTCTTCAGCGGCAGTCTGAACTACGACCCCAAGTGGCATTTGCGTCAGTCGCTCTACCCCGTCGATCTCTACGTGCGGCACACCTCTGGCCCCATCAACGCGGTGCTGAAACGGCTGCTTCCGCTCATGGAGCCGACGCGCTCCGACCCGATTCTGCCGAACTTCGACAATTATCGCGAGCTTTGGGGCTGATCGCCCGCTGTTTTCGCGTCCTCCGGAACAACAACAGGCGGTTCCCGTTATCACGCTGGGCGGCCCATGCCGCATCGGCGGGATCAAGCAATGGCGGCGGATTCAACATCCAGTGAGGTGACGGTGCGGCGGCGGTCGGCGCGCGCGAAGGACAAGGGCGTAGTCGACCTCGCAGGCGACATGCTCAAGGAAGTCGCAACGCTCATCCAGACTGAACTGCAACTGCTGCGCGCGGAGATTTCCGAAAAGCTGACATTTACCGCGATGTCGGCGGCTCTGATCGGTGCCGGCGCACTCCTGCTGATGGCAACAATCGTTCTTTTGCTCGAAGCCGCTGTCGCCGGTCTGGTTGCGTATGGCTTGTCCTGGCCGGTCGCGATTCTCATCATCGCCGCACTCACTTTGCTTGGAGGAGCCGGTCTCGTTTGGGTCGGCTTTAATCGCTTGAGCACGGCTCGACTTACTCCCTCCAAAACTCTCGACCAACTGCAAAAAGATTCAACCATCGCAAACATGAGGTGACCTTATGGCTACATCAGCACAGCTGGAACGCAAGGCGGAGCGTGCGCGCGAGCGTCTTTCCGACCGGATCAACGATCTGCGTTACCACGTCTCTCCGTCGACCGTCGTCAGCGACCTGCTGGGCGGCGTCAATCCGCGTGCCTGGGGCGAGGACGTTCTCCCGATCCTGGCCAAGCAGGCGCGCAACAACCCCGTCGCATCGATGCTCATTGCCGCTGGCGTCGGCTGGCTCATCTTCTCGGAGGTGCGCGGACCTGTCGCCAAGACGCTGGGTCTCAACAACCTCGGGCTCAAGGATCTCGGCCTGACGGGCTCGCGAAAAAAGGCCCGACGCGGAACACGCGGGAAGAAACGCACGGCACGCAACGGCCGGTCAGCGGTGAGCCGCACCAAGTAAGTACCCATGGCGGGCGGCCACCGGCGGGCAGTCGGCTCACGGAGGCAGCGCCGACTTTGGTCCGGGCTTCTGGGCGCCGCCTTGCTGGTTGCGGGAATTCGCCGCCGACCGGAAGACGATGCGCCATCAGAAGAGCCGGAGCTGGCTGGAGACCGCTCGCCACCACACACCGAGAAGAAGCGCCGCGCGTGGAGGGAGTTCGCGCGGCTTTTCTATGGCGCCATCGGCCAGCACCGCGTGGTGTCGATTGCGGCCGGCGTCACGTTCTTCGCACTGCTCGCGATGTTCCCGGCGGTGGCGGCGCTGGTCTCGGTCTACGGAATTTTTGCCGATCCCGGCACAATCCGCATGCATCTCGATGACCTCTCGTCGATCCTGCCCAGCGGGGCCATCGAGGTCATCGGCGATCAGCTCTCCCGGGTCACCTCGGGCGGGAAAAGCACGCTTGGTGCGACTTTTCTCTTCACGCTCGGTCTATCGCTCTGGAGCGCCAATGCGGGAATGAAGGCGCTCTTCGACGCCCTCAACATTGTCTATGACGCGCAGGAACGACGCGGCCTGATAAAGCTGAATCTCATTTCGTTGGCATTCACGGGCTGCGCACTCCTCGCGCTGATCCTCGCCATCTCCGTCATCGTCGTGCTGCCGGTGGTGCTGGAATTTGCCGGGCTTCAATCGCTCGGCGGAACGATGGCCATGATCGCGCGCTGGCCGGGCCTTTATGCCGTCGTGGCTTTCGGCCTGGTCATTATCTATCGCTATGGCCCGGACCGCGATCGCGCGCAGTGGCGATGGATCACCTGGGGCAGCGCACTGGCCGCAGCACTCTGGATCATCGTGTCGATCCTCTTCTCGTGGTACGCGGCGAACTTCGGCGCATACAACAAGACATACGGATCGCTCGGCGCCGTGGTCGGGTTCATGACCTGGATGTGGATCTCCTGCATGGTGATCCTTGCCGGGGCCGAAGTAGACGCTCTGATGGAACGTCTCGACCGCGGCACTGCCAACTAGTCGCCACCCACGTGTCAGTGGCGCGCACGCTCCAGCATCTCCCGGATTGGGTCGTACGTCATTCGTATGTTCGGCCGCTCGTCCGCCTGCTTTGCAAGCCGGACGTATGTTCTGGCCAGATTTTCCCACTCGGCTTTCACGATCGGGTTGTGTTCCCGTGACGCGCGGCTTCGGACATCGGCCGCCAAGTGTCTGTATTGTTCAGCTCGGTCCATTTGGCGACTCCGCTGTTTCGCTCCCTGCGTTAATCCTTACTGGGCCAACAGGGGAACCCTCAATTCCGTTCCTGAAATACATGAGAATTTGTGAATCGTGGAGTTGCAGTCATTTGTGCAAACGCCGCTCTCAATACAGAACGAAAAACATCGTGCGATCTTGTGTAGCAGATAGAGGAACATAATCGTTGCTGCATCGGTTTTCCCTCTGATCCGGAGGACGGCAGACGCTGTTCCCTGGAACAAACCAGAGAGGATTCACGATGAAACGCACAACGAGTAAGAAACTCCTGCTCGGAACCGTTGCGCTGATGGCTGGCGTTGGTCTGGCTTCGGCTCAGGGAATACGAGAGGGCGGAAGCGCCGCCGGTGGCGCTGAACAGCACAGTATGCCTTCGGGTTCGCCCGCGGCGAAATCGCAAGGCGGCGCCGAGATCCAGAGCAAGGGCGAGGCGGAAACACGTGGCCAGGCACCTGGAAAGGGCGCAATCGAGCAAAAGGCCCAGGCGCCACAGCGCGACAAGAGCCGCATGAGCGATCAGGCCAAACCGGAACGCTCAACGACCGGCCAAGGGTCGTCCGAGAAGGATGAGCCAAAAGCAAAGAGTTCCAGCAAGGAAGATCTGAAGTCGAAGAGTTCCGGTGCGGACGAGCTGAAGTCAAAGTCGAAAAGCTCCGCGAAGGAAGACCTGAAGGCTAAGGGTCAAGACTCGGCAAAAGACTCGGCCAAAGGCTCGGCAAAGACCAATGAACGGTCGACCACCGGCCAGGCCACCAGCGACAAGACCGACATGAAGGGCGCTGCCGACAGCAAGACGCAGACCCCGAATGCGGCCGGGCAGAACCAGACGAGCGGTTCTGCGACCCAGAACCAGACCGGCGCAAATATTCAGTCGCAGGCTGGTGCCAAGTTGACCACGCAGCAGCAGACGACAATTCATCAGTCCGTGCTGTCGGCCCGAAACGTGCCGCGCGTTGATCACGTGAACTTCGCCGTCCATACCGGCGCGATCATTCCAAGGTCGGTGAACATCGTCGCGATTTCGACCTTCCCGGTCCTGATCGAGACCTTCCCGCAGTACCGCGACTACAGCTTCTTCGTGGTCGAGGATGAGATCGTGTTCGTGGACCGTGGCCATAAGGTCGTCGACGTTGTACCGGTCGGACCGCGCACGCGGTTCAGCCGTGCTTCGAGTTCGACCGCTGTGGCAGTGAACCTCAGCGAGCCTGAGATTCGCGAAGTGCAACTGGTTCTTGTCCAGCGGGGCTTCCTGCATGGCCGCGTGACCGGCGTGTGGGGTCCTGAAACGCGCGAAGCCCTGGTCGCCTTCCAGCGCAAGGAAGGATTCTCGGCGACCGGTTCTATCGATACACGCACGGTGGGCGCGCTTGGCTTGTCCGGCAAGGTCAAGGTTCAGGAGTTCAAGCTCGACACAAGGCTCGAACTCGACGACGACCACGGGGCAAGCCCCGTCGCCGAGCACGACCGGACAAAACCCGCCGGCTCAGAACCAGTCTACAACTGGTCAGAACGAAGGCAGCGGGCAAAAGCCATCCGACAAGCAGAGCAGCGGACCGAGTCAGTCCACGACCGGTCAGGGCAGCGGTAGCAGCAAGCCTGAGTTGAGCGGCAGCTCGATGAACGGCGGCTCGTCCTCGATGCCAAGCCAGAGTGGCTCGTCATCTTCGACGCCAAGTTCGTCAGGCCAGAGCACCATGCCAGAGAAGAACAAGCAGAACTAAATCGATTTGCGATATCGCGACTTCAGCCCCGCTTCGGCGGGGCTTTTTTCTTGCCCTGCCCTTCTAAGCGAGATCGCCGGGACGAGCCCGGCGATGACACGTCGGCCATCGCGTACCAAAGCTGTCATGCCCGGCCTTGTGCCGGCCATGACGCGGCACAGTCGTACGACTTCACATCGTCATTCCCGCAGGAACGACGACTTGTCTTCACCGTGAGGAGCCGGTCGTCCCGTCCTTGAGCGGGTCGTAGGTCAGCTCGATGCCAAATCCATCGTCCGCCTGCTTTGCGAGGCGCAGATAGGTCTTGGCGAGATTCTCCCATTCCGCCTTCACGATCGGGTTCGGCTCCCTCGCCGCGCGCGTGCGGACATCTTCGGCCAGGGTCCTGTACTGCTCGGCGCGATTCAAAGCCGAGCTGCGTTTGCGAATATCGATCGAGTTGCAGGTCATGGCGACACTTCGACTTTCCTTGCGATTGGCAGACATGGGAAATACCGGGAGTCGTCGAGGAGCTCAGTCGCGGATTTCGCGACGGTAGGTGCCGAAAGACGACAGTCCGATGATCGTTCCAATCAGCAGGAAGACCATGAGCAGCTTGGAATATTCGATGATGATCGCAGTCATGGAAATTTCTCGGTTGCCTCATTTCGACACACCCAAAATAACAGCGCCCCCGCCATGGGAATGTGAGCCCCTTCACAGAGCCCCATGTCCTTTTTCATCCATGATGCCTGCGTTTCCTCCCCCATCTTCAGCCCCGCCAGACCCCTGGCGGGGTCTTTTTTACGTGCCGTCCCGTGCACTTAGCTGTCAGAGAACTGAAGCACGCGCCTGATAGTTGAACCGGATACCGTCCTGTCCAACTGATTCGAGACGATTGCGCATGGCCGATTTTGTCTGGTGGAAACACGGGGTCGTCTATCAGGTCTATCCGCGCTCCTTTCAGGACACGAATGGCGACGGCGTCGGCGACCTGAAGGGAATAAGCGAGCGCCTCGACTACCTCGCATGGCTTGGCGTCGACGCGATCTGGATATCGCCGATCTATCCCTCGCCGATGGCGGATTTCGGATACGACGTCAGCGACTACTGCAATATCGATCCCCTGTTCGGATCGCTCGACGATTTCGATCGCCTCGTTGCCGAAGCGCACGCGCACAAAATAAAAATCAGTTCTCGATTTCGTTCCCAACCACACGTCCGAGCGGCATCCGTGGTTTCTCGAAAGCCGGGCGTCACGCGTCAATCCGAAACGCGATTGGTACATCTGGCGCGACGGCAAGCCGGACGGTTCGCCGCCGAACAACTGGCTGTCGCAATTCGGCGGACCTGCGTGGGCACGTGAGGCGCGCACCGGCCAGTATTACCTGCACAGTTTTCTGCCCGAGCAGCCCGATCTCAACTGGCGCAATCCCGACGTGCGCGCGGCGATGTACGACGTGCTGCGCTTCTGGCTCGACCGCGGTGTCGATGGTTTCCGCGTCGACGTCATCTGGCTGCTGATCAAGGATGCCGCGCTGCGCGACAATCCGCCGAACCCGAACTACCGGCCGACCGAAGCCGGCATCCATCGCTTTCTGCAGGTCTACAGCGCCGACCAGCCCGAGACGCACAAGGTCATCGCCGAGATGCGCTCAGTTCTCGATCATTATGACGAGCGCGTGCTCATCGGCGAAATTTATCTGCCGATCGAACGGCTGGTCACATACTACGGACAGGATCTGCGCGGCGCGCAGTTGCCGTTCAATTTCCAGCTTCTTCACACGGCCTGGACGGCGACAGCGGTCGGTAAGCTGGTCACCGACTACGAGGCCGCGTTGCCTTCCGGCGGCTGGCCGAACTGGGTTCTGGGCAACCATGACCAGCCGCGCATCGCGGCACGCATCGGCGAAGCGCAGGCGCGTATCGCAGCGATGCTGCTGCTGACGCTGCGCGGCACGCCGACAATGTATTACGGCGACGAACTTGGTATCAGCAAAGTGGTCATCCCGCACGACGCGGTGAAGGATCCGTGGGAGAAAAACGAGCCGGGGCTCGGCCTCGGCCGCGATCCGTCACGCACACCCTTTCAGTGGGACGCCACATCAAATGCAGGATTCACCAGCGGCACGCCCTGGCTGCCGGTCGATCCGTCCTTCAAATCGCGTAACGAAAAGGTGCTGCGCGCCGATCCGGCCTCGATCCTCAACCTCTACCGCGATCTGTTGGCCGTCCGCCGCAGGCACGTGGCGCTCGTGAGCGGTGCGTTCCGCCTGCTGAACGTCGAGGGCAATGCACTTGTCTATGAACGGAGGGCGGATAGCGAACGCATCGTCATTTGTCTCAATTTCGGCAACACGGAGCAGCCGCTGCCGGTCGAGGATTTCGGCCGTTCCGTCATTCTCGCATCGACCCATCCCGATCGTACAAGCCTCGAGGCAAACACCCTACTGCGCCCCAACGAGGGACTGACGATTCTGACGGCGTTGTAGCAACGTCATTCCGGGGCGCGTCGAAAGGCGCGAACCCGGAATCCAGACAATCGCAATGTGCCTGCATCTTGATTCCGGGTCCGGCCCTGCGGGCCGTCCCGGAATGACAAAAGAGTGGGCACCGCCTTGCCCCCCTAAGTGAGATCGCCGGCACAGGGCCGGCGATGACGGAGTGATGAGCGAAACCTCGCGTGCGCTACCGCAGCCGTTCCGCGAACAGCGCCATGGTCTTGCGATAGACCTCGGAGCGGTTCCACTCGCGCATCACCTGGAAATTTTCCGTGCCCTCGCCGAACGGCGCGCCGGGGCGCCAGCCGTTGACCTTCAGCAGATTGGCGGTGGAGGCGAGAACATCCGGCACGCTGTGACGCAGGTCGACATGACCATTGCCGTCATAGTCCACGCCATACTTGATGTAGGACGACGGCAGGAACTGCGTCTGCCCGATCTCGCCGGCGTAGGCCCCGATCAGGTCGCGCAGCGGAAGGTCGCCGCGCTGGACGATTTTCAGTGCCGCGATCAGTTCGGTCTGGAACAGCTCGCTGCGCCGACAATCATGCGCAAGCGTCGCGATGGTGCGTACGACCGGCAGCTTGCCCATGTCGCCGGTGCCGTTGTCGGTTTCCAGCGTCCAGATCGCCATGATCAGTTCTTTCGGTACGCCGAATTGCCGCTCGATGCGCGAGAGCAGCGCGGCGTGCGCCTGCATCAACTTTTTGGCGCGATTGATGCGCGCGGGCACGACACGGGTCGCCGCATATTCCTCGAAGCTCTTGCGGAAGGTGTTGCGCTGCCGGCGGTCGAAGGTGAGCACGGCCTGGTCGATCGTCACGCCGGCAAAGGCCTGATCGATGACGCTGCGCGAAACGCCGGCGGCCTGCGCATCGCGCGCCATGCTGGCGAGAAAGGCCTGGAAATCACCGCCGCATTGCGCGGCCTGGGCAGCAGGAGCAAACAAAAGAGTGAGAAAAACCAAAACGATAAATCTTGGCATGACCAGACCTGCGTTGCCCCGACACCGGTGTTTACACTGTCACGGCCGGCCTTGTCCCGCCTTCCGACGGTCGTTTCCGAACAAGATCAGTACGACAATCCGACGCATCCACGTCTTCCGCGTACAGTCACACACGCGCTAGGATCAATGCCAACGCCAACGAAACCGGGAGCGGACCAATGCCAAAGGCCTACTGGGTCACGACCTATCGCGAAATCAAGGACCCGGCGAAGCTTGCCGCCTATGCCAAGCTCGCCCCTGTGGCGCTCGCACCGTACGGCGTGCGCTACCTCTGTCGCGGCAGCCCGAATGCGACCTTCGAGGCCGGCCTGAATGAGCGCCTCGTCGTCTCCGAATTCCCCAGCCTCGAAAAGGCGATCGCGGGGCACGACAGCCCGGGCTACGCCGAAGCGCTGCGTGCGCTCGGCGACGGCGCCGTCCGGGACATCCGGATCATCGAAGGCCTGGAGTGAGTGCCGAACGGCGATCCTTCACCCAGCAAGCTTGTCGAACTCGTCGATCGTGACTGCCGGCGCGGTTGTGAAGGCGATGCCGGTCGATTTCGCGAGCGCGGCCGAAGCGGCGAACGCGCGCGCATTGTCCGGCAGATCGGCGATCATCACGAGATCGACACCACCGAGCGTCGCATAGGCTGCCTTCAACTCGCCGCCATGCTTCTTGAACAGCGCTTTGGCGTCTTCGGAGCGCTTGGCGCTGATGCCCTTGAGCGCCTCGGACGAATATTTCCCGAACAACAGGTAAGTTGCCATGACGACATCTCCGGTTTCAGGAGGAACGTGGCGGGCAAATTATAATCCCGCCCGGGGGTCGGCGCACGCCGCACCACTTGGCGGGGTCACGTAGTCGTGTACCGTTTGTGTGAAGCCAAAGGCCGAATTCGCCCCTATATGGGAGCGGATAAACGTCGGGAACGAACACCATGATGCGTCCTTCCGCTGTACTTTTCGCGACTGCCCTCGCCTTCAGCCCGCTTGCGGCGCTGGCCGAATCCGCCGTGACCATTCCGCCACCTGCAGCCGAAGCGTCGGCGCAAAGCGCGGGGCTCGAAACCGCCGTGCTCGCGGGCGGCTGCTTCTGGGGCATCCAGGCCGTGTACCAGCACGTCAAAGGCGTCACCAACGCGGTGTCCGGTTATGCCGGCGGCGCGCAGAAAGATGCCACTTACGACGTCGTCAGCTCCGGCCGCACCAGCCACGCCGAAAGCGTGCGCGTGACGTTCGACCCGCGTGAAATTTCCTACGGCAAGATCCTGCAGATCTACTTCGCGGTCGCGCACGATCCGACGCAGCTCAACCGCCAGGGCCCGGACAGCGGGCCGCAATATCGTTCGGAGATTTTCCCGCAGAACGAAACGCAGCAGAAGGTCGCACAGGATTACATCGCGCAGCTCGACAAGACCGGCGTGTACAAGCGTCCGATCGTGACGAAAACCAACACGATGAAGGTACCGTTCTACGCCGCCGAAGGTTATCACCAGGATTACGCGACCAAGCACCCCTATCAGCCCTACATCGTCATCAACGATGCACCGAAGGTTGAGAACCTGAAGAAGACGTTCCCTGATGTGTGGCGCGACCAGCCGGTGACGGTGGCCGAAGCCGACAAGGGAAATTGAGCGCGGCTTAACGGCGGCGAATCAAATAAAATCGGCGGGGCGCGCTCCACAAGCGCCGGCTCGCGCCGTTGCGTTTCCAGAATTTTTCAGGCAAAACCCCGGCCCAACGCGGCGGGGCGCCGAACCAAGGAACAACAACATGGCTCGCAAACCCGGGACGCGAACTGTTGGCGAATTCGTACTGTTCGACGTGTTTTACGAGGACGGCACCCAGCGGTCCAACCGCAGGGTTCCGGGCTCGGCGCTCGGCGGTCTCGAAGGCGATGAACCCGCCAGAGCCATCATCGAAGAACAGGACGCGGAGATCGCGGCAAAATCCGGCGTACCGCGCAGCCCGATCAAGAGCGTTCGTCGCGCCGGCACAAAAGAGACACAGGCCGAACTTTACCGCTCGCAACGCGGACGCTGAGCGCTTTCTCGCCGGGAACGGTTCGAACCGAAACGCGTTCCTCCCTCTTTAAGCAGGGAGTGAACGTCATGCCGGCAAAATCGAAGAAACAGCAGATGGCGGCGGGCGCCGCCTTGTCCGCCAAACGCGGCGAAACCCCGATCTCGAGCCTCAAAGGCGCCTCGCGCCAGATGGCCCAATCGATGAGCGAGAAGCAGCTCGAGGAATTCGCGCACACGAAGCGCAAGGGATTGCCGCGGAAAAAACAGCAAGGCTGAAAACAAAAACCCCGGCCTGAGCCGGGGTTTTGTCTGATCAGTTATCCAGGAACGATCGTAGTTTCCGCGACCGGCTCGGATGCTTCACCCCCGGGTCAAGCCCGGGGGCTAAAGGCGTCTCTAGTTGTCCAGGAAGCTCCGGAGCTTGCGGGACCGTGAAGGGTGTTTCAGTTTTCTGAGCGCCTTCGCCTCGATCTGGCGGATACGTTCGCGGGTGACCGAGAACTGCTGGCCGACTTCTTCCAGCGTGTGGTCGGTGTTCATGCCGATGCCGAAGCGCATGCGCAGCACGCGCTCCTCGCGCGGCGTCAGTGACGCCAGCACGCGCGTCGTGGTCTCGCGCAGGTTCGACTGGATCGCCGCGTCGATCGGCAGGACCGCGTTCTTGTCCTCGATGAAATCACCGAGATGCGAATCCTCCTCGTCGCCGATGGGCGTTTCGAGCGAGAGCGGCTCCTTGGCGATCTTGAGGACCTTGCGCACCTTCTCGAGCGGCATGCCGAGCTTCTCGGCCAGCTCTTCCGGCGTCGGCTCGCGGCCGATTTCGTTGAGCATCTGCCGGCTCGTGCGCACGATCTTGTTGATCGTCTCGATCATGTGCACCGGGATACGGATGGTGCGCGCCTGGTCGGCGATCGAGCGGGTGATCGCCTGCCGGATCCACCATGTCGCATAGGTCGAGAACTTGTAGCCGCGGCGGTACTCGAACTTGTCGACCGCCTTCATCAGGCCGATGTTGCCTTCCTGAATCAGGTCGAGGAACTGCAGGCCGCGGTTGGTGTATTTCTTGGCGATGGAAATGACGAGGCGCAGGTTGGCCTCCACCATCTCCTTCTTCGCCTGGCGCGCTTCGCGCTCGCCCTTCTGCACCATGTGCACGATCTTGCGGAATTCCGCGATCTCGACGCCGGTCTGCGCGGCGAGGTCATGCACCAGCGAGCGGATCTCCTTGATGCGATCCTTTTCCCGCGCGACGAAATTCTTCCAGCCCTTGGCCGACAATTTCGACACGCGGTTGAGCCAGCGCGGGTCGAGTTCGCCGCCCATGTACTGCTTCAGAAAGTCCTCGCGGATGACGCCATAGCTTTCGGCGAGCCGCATCAGCCGGCCTTCGTTGGACACGAGGCGCTTGTTGATGTCGTAAAGCTGCTCGACGAGAGAATCGATGCGCGCCTGGTTGAGCCGCAGCGACTTCACCTCGGAGATGATCTCTTCCTTCAGCTTCTTGTACTTGCGTTCCTGCGCCGGCGACAGCGACGAATTCTTCAGGCGGAATTCGATGTCCTGCTCCTGCAGGCGGCGCAGACGCTTGAACGAATCCGCGATCGTGTCGAAGGTCTCGACCACCTTCGGCTTCAGCTCGGCCTCGATGGCGGCGAGCGAAAGCGAATTCTCCATATCGTCTTCGTCGTAATCGCTCTCGGCTGCGGCCTCGCCCGGATCCTTTGGCTCCTCTTCACCCTCGGCGCCCGGCGCCTTGAAAGGCGTCGCGGCCGGCGGCGCTGCCGGCGGGGCCGGCGTCTGCACGACCTGAAGATGCGGCGCGCCCGGAACGGGCGTGCCCACCGCGGGCATGATCGGCTTGCCGTCGGGTCCGATCACCGGCGGCTGCATCTGCTTCGCGTCGGGACCGGCGTAGGTCGCTTCGAGATCGATGATGTCGCGGAGGAAGACTTTTCCTTCGTTGAGCTCGTCGCGCCAGATGATGATGGCCTGGAAGGTGAGCGGACTTTCGCAGAGACCTGCGATCATCGCCTCGCGGCCGGCCTCGATGCGCTTGGCGATGGCGATTTCGCCCTCGCGCGAGAGCAGCTCGACCGAACCCATCTCGCGCAGATACATGCGCACGGGATCGTCGGTGCGTTCGGACGGTTCTTTCTTCTCGGTGGTGGCGAGTGACTTGGTCTTCGCCTCGACGACTTCCGTGCCGGTGTCGTCGTCATCATCATCTTCTTCGGCCGCCTTCTCGTCGGCGTCCGCTTCTTCGGTCTCGACGACGTTGATGCCCATCTCGTTGAGCATCGCGTAGATGTCCTCGATCTGGTCGGAGGACACCTCGCCCGAGGGCATCACCTCGTTGATCTGATCAATAGTGACGTAGCCGCGCTTCTTCGCGGCCTTGATCATCTTCTTGACGCCAGCATCCGAGAGATCGAGCAGCGGCAGCGGAGTATCGGGCGCGCCTTCTTCCTTCTCGGGAGCTTCTTCTTTTTCTTTTGCCTGCGTCGCCTTTGCTTTGCTCGCCATTCCGTTTCTCCTGGACCGTCCTGGCCGTCTACACCTGGCCCGCGCCCCACGGCGGCACGGCCAAAAAGGGCCGCGCCGGCAAGGCGCCGCCCCGAATCAGGTCTTCAGTCTCGTCGGAACTCGCTTAAGCTCCGATTAACCCAGAATACCGCTGGAATCGACCCTTTATTCCACGCCGGCCCTGATTTCCCGCCTGCCCAAAAAAGGCGGCGGCACGTCATAAGCTACGAACGCCCCGACCGGAAGAGGCTCCGAACCCCTCTATCAGGGCCTCGGTGCCTTCCATCTTCGACAGGCGGGCTTTGACGTCGCGCAAGCGCAAATAATTGGCTTCGCTCGCGTCCTGGCCCAGGGCCTGCTCGGCGTCCTTGAGCTCCTTAGTTAGTGAATGCCATTGCCGATGCAAGGCGACAAGCTGCTGCCAGGTCACAAGAACATCGTCCGGCGCGGCCTCCGGCTGGGCCCCCCAGACCGAGGAGGGGGTGGTGATCGACTGGGCCACCCGGTCCATGGCCTCGGTCAGATTGCGCCCCGCGAGTTCCGCCCGCAGCGCCCCGGCGTCGAGCGCCGAGGCATGGGCCGCGATATCGATCAAAGCGCCCTTCAGCCGCTCGGCGTCGGCATGACGGAATTCGAGCGCGGCGAGCTCCTCGAGATGATCGTGCAGCAACCATGGGTGGTTGAGCGCGGCCAGAAGGATCAGCGCCTCACGCCGCGGGACGGCCGTGCGGTGGCCGCGATGCACCGGGCTTGAGGCGAGCTGCTGGCTCGCCACCACATAGGGCATTGGCCGACCCGGACCGCGCGGCGGCGCCTGCCGCTGCCAGTCGCCATTGTTACGTCGCTCGCGCCAGTTTCCGCCGCGACTGCGCGGCTCGCGCCATTCGTTGCGCCCACGTGATTCGCGCGGCGGCGGCGCGAAGAAATTCGCAAGGCGGGTCGCGAAATCCTGCCGGTAGTATTTTCGCACCGCCTCGTCGCCGATCTGGGCCATCAACTCGTTGACGCGGGCTTCGAGTGCCGCCCGGCGCTCTGGCGTATCGAAGGAATGCCCTTCCGTCTCGCGTGCCCACAGCATGTCGGCCAATGGCCGAGCCGCGCCGATGACTTCCTGCACGGCCTCGCGTCCGCCCGCCCGCACCAGATCGTCCGGGTCCTGCCCCTGCGGCAGCAGTGCGAAGCGCAGGCTCTTGCCGGGCTTGATGCGCGGCATCGCGAGATCGACGGCACGATAGGCGGCGCGCACGCCCGCGCCGTCACCGTCGAAGCAGAGCACCGGTTCGTCCGCCATTTTCCAGAGCAGCCCGAGTTGGTCTTCGGTGAGCGCCGTGCCGAGCGGCGCGACGGTTGCGGCATAGCCCGCGGTGACCATCGCGATCACGTCGACATAGCCTTCGACCGCGATCAGCGGCGCGCCCTCGTGCGCGGCCTGGCGTGCGGTGGCGATGTTGTAAAGCGTCGCGCCTTTGTGAAAGAGCGGCGTCTCCGGCGAGTTGAGATATTTCGCCTGAGCATCCTTCTCGAGCGCCCGCCCGCCAAAGGCGATCACGCGGCCGCGCAAATCAGTGATCGGAAACATCACGCGATCGCGGAAGCGATCGAACGGCACCGGAATGTCGTCGCCGGAAATCAGCAGTCCGGCCTCGACCATGTCTTCGACCGGAATGCCGTGCGAGCCGAGATGCTCCTTCAGCGCGAAACGCTCGCTCGGTGCATAGCCCATGCGGAACTTGAGCTGCGTCGCCGGATCAAGGCCGCGGTCGGCGAGATAGCCGCGCGCTTTCGCGCCGGTGCGTGAGGCGAGCGTGTCCTGAAAGAATTTCGCCGCGATCTCCATCACATCGTGCAGCGTCTTGCGCCGCTCGGCGCGCGCCTCGTCCTCGCGGGAGATTTTCGGCAGCGGCACGCCGGCCATCTGCGCCAGGCGCTCCACGGCTTCGGGGAACGTGACGCCTTCGCTTTCCATCACGAAATCGAAAATGCTGCCGTTCTTGCCCGAGGAGAAATCGAACCAGGCCTGCTTCTGGTCGTTCACGAAGAAGGACGGCGTCTTCTCCTTGTTGAACGGCGACAGGCCCTTGAACTCGCGCCCCGAGCGCACGAGCTTGACGCGCCGGCCCACGACTTCCGAAACCGGAAGCCGGGCTTTCAGCTCATCGAGGAACTGGGGCGTGAAGCGCATGGGTCTAAGGCCGAATTGTTTTGCCGAGCATAGGCCCGCAACTGGGGAGTTTCTGGGCCGATACCGGAAACGTGTGCTGTTGTCTGAGGTTTCAGGCCATTTCCTGCTTTTCCACAGGCAGCCTTAGGCCTGTGGAAGCGGATATAGCCTCTCCGTCGTCATGCGCGGGCTTGACCCGCGCATCCACGCCTTTAGGGCATGGAGACTGAAAAGACTGGATGCGGAGAGAACATGCAACCCGGAAACGCCAAGACCTTCATCCTCGTGCACGGTGCCTGGCATGGCGGCTGGGCATGGCAGCGCGTGACCGACCGGCTGCGCGCCCGCGGGCACAGCGTGTTCGCCCCGACGAACACCGGTCTCGGCGAGCGCGCGCACCTGCTTCGCCCGGGCATCGATCTCTCCCTGCACATTGCCGATGTGCTTGGCGTCATCGAATACGAGCGGCTGCGGAATTTCGTGCTGGTCGGCCATTCCTATGGCGGCTGCGTCATCTCCGGCATCGCCGAGGCAGTGCCGGACGCGATCCAGTCGATCGTATTTCTCGACGCTTTCATTCCCGACAATGGCGATTCCACGCTCGATCTGGTGCAGCCGGCGGTGCAGGACGTCATCCGTGGCGCACTTGCGCGCGGCGAGATCACCGTGCCGGTGCGCGATGCCGCGGCCTTCAAGGTCAACGAGAAGGACTGCGCCTGGGTCGATTCACTGGCAACGCCGCAACCGATCGCCACCTTCACGGAGAAGCTCAAGCTCACCGGCGCGCGGGAGCGCATTGCGAAGAAGACGTATATCCGCGCATCGGGCTATCCGAATGTGTCATTCGAAAAAGCGCTCGCGCGTGTGAAGGCTGATCCATCGTGGCGCACTTATGAAGTGCCATGCGGCCACGACGTGATGATCGATGACCCTGAGCGGTTGACGGAGATTTTGCTCGAGGTGGCGTAAGGGCCGTTCCACTATGAGTCATTCCGGGGCGCGCCGAAGGCGCGAACCCGGAATCCAGCCACGAGTGCGAGCGTGCGTTATTACGTTTATCTTCTTTGCAGTCGAAAAGGCGGGACTTTGTATCTTGGTGTGACGCGCGATCTCTCCCGCCGAATTTATGAACATAAGCAAAAGACGACACCGGGCTTCACTGCCCGCTACAACGTTGATCGTCTGGTTTGGTTTGAGTGCTACGACGACCCGCAAACCGCAATTGAGCGCGAAAAAGAACTCAAGAAATGGCGGAGAGCGTGGAAGATCAATTTGATTGAAAACGAGAACTCCGACTGGCGCGACCTCTATCCGGAGATCTTGGCGTAGCCTCTGTAATGTAAATCTGGATTCCGGGTTCGCGCGTTCCGCGCGCCCCGGAATGACGAGAAGGGCAGCCACAACACTCTACTGCGGCTGCATGCCGGAGGCCTTCACCACCTCTTGCGCGGCGGCGCGGTCGGCCTTGATCTGCGCGGCGAACTGATCCGGTGTATTGATCGCCGGCACCTGGCCGCGGCTGATCACGTATTTCTCGACGAAGTCCTTGTCGGCGAAAACGCGTTTCACCTCAGCCGCGATCTTATCGATGATCGGACGGGGCGTGCCCGGCGGCGCAAACAACCCGTACCAGGTTTGCGACGGCGCACCCTTGTAGCCGAGATCTTCGAGTGTCGGCACGTCCGGCAATAGCGGCGTGCGGATGTTGTTGATCAACGCCAGCGCCGTCATCTTGCCCGCGCGGATGTTAGAGATGACGTTGCCAAGCCCGATGAGCCCGATCGGGGTCGAGCCGCCGAGAATCGCGTTCGTCGCCTCACCACCGCCCTTGAATGGCACGCGCACCCAGTCGGCGCCTTTTTCGTTTTTGAGGCTGTCCATGTAAGCGACCATCGGCACCGAGGCCGTGAGATATGAGAGTGTGCCCGGCTTCTGCTTCGACACCGCGATCAATTCATCGACCGTTTTGGCGTTGAGATCGGAATTGATCACCAGCACCTGGATCAGATCGAAGAGATTGATGATCGGTGCGAGCTTGTCGGGATCGAACGACAAGTTCTTGAAGAGGAACTGGTTGTAGATCATCGGATCGGCATTGATGATGCAGATCGTGTAGCCGTCAGGCTGCGCGTCCTGGCACGCGCGCGCCGCAATATTGCCGGCGCCGCCGGGGCGATTGTCGATGATCAACGGTTGATTGAGGCTCTTGTGCAGCTCCTCGCCGAGCACGCGCATGAAGATGTCGCTGATGCCGCCGGCACTCGATGTCGTGAGCACGTGGATCGGCTTGCTCGGGTAATCGTCGGCAAAAACGATTTCCGGGCACATCGCGGCTAACATGATGGCGGCGGTGAGCACTCGTTTCATGCGTTTACCTCGATCTCGTTCGCGGTCATTCCGGGACGGCCGCAAGGTCGGACCCGGAATCCAGATACGCGTACGGTGTCTATTTCTGGATTCCGGGTTCGCGGCCGACGGCCGCGCCCCGGAATGACGAGGTCACGGTCCATCGCCATTGCGTTAGCCCGACAGCCGCGCCTTCACCATGCCGCTCGCCTTGGCCATGTCCATCTGCCCGGCGAACTTGCCGCGCAGCACGCCGATCACCTTGCCCATGTCCTTCATGCCGGCGGCGCCGGTTTCCTTCACCGCCGCCTCGATCGCCGCTTTCATTTCATCATCTGACATCTGCTTCGGCAGGTAACCGGTAATGATCGCGATCTCTTCCTGCTCCTGCTTCACGAGGTCGGCGCGGCCGCCCTTCTGATAGAGCTCGACCGATTCCTGCCGCTGCTTGATCATCTTCTGCAGCAGGCTCAGCACCTCGGCATCGCCGAGCGGCGGCTTGCCGGCACCGCGCGCCTCGATATCGGCATTCTTGAGCGAGGAATTGACCATCCGCAGCGTGGAAACGGCCCGCTCGTTCTTGGCCTTCATGGCCTCTGTGAGAGCCTTGTTAATGTCGTCGCGCAGCACCGCTTAGCCCCTCCTTGCATTGTTTGCATTGATTGGGGGCGGCACCACGCGGCCCCTTGCCTCGCACACTATAATACGCAAGTAAGAGGCCATGACCCAGACGAAAGCCGCCCCCGCCGGTCATTGGGCCGAGCCCAAGGCGACCGCGCTATTGGTTCTGGCCGACGGAACCGTATTCGAGGGCTTCGGACTGGGCGCCACCGGACATGCGGTCGGCGAGGTGTGCTTCAACACCGCCATGACGGGTTATGAGGAAATCCTCACCGACCCGTCCTATGCCGGGCAGCTCATCACCTTCACGTTTCCGCACATCGGCAATGTCGGCACCAACGAAGAAGACATCGAAACCGTCAACATGGCGGCGACCCCGGGCGCGCGCGGAGTCATCTTGCACACGGCCATCACTTCGCCGTCGAACTATCGCGCGACCAAACACCTCAACGACTGGCTGAAGGCGCGCGGCATCGTCGGGCTTGCCGGCATCGACACGCGCGCGCTGACCTCGCTCATCCGCGTCAACGGAATGCCCAACGCCGTCATCGCGCACGAGCCATCGGGTAAATTCGATCTCGCGGCGCTGAAGAAAGAAGCCAAAGAATGGCCGGGCCTCGTCGGCATGGACCTCGTGCCGATGGTGACGAGCGGCCAACGCTTCACCTGGGACGAAACGCCGTGGTCCTGGGACAAGGGCTACGCGCGGCAGACAAATCCCGAATTCCACGTCGTCGCGATCGACTACGGCATCAAGCGCAACATTCTTCGTCTCCTCGCCGGCACCGGCTGCAAGGTCACCGTCGTTCCGGCCAAAACTTCGGCTGAAGACATCATGGCGCTGAAACCTGACGGGGTTTTCCTCTCGAATGGCCCCGGCGATCCGGCGGCGACCGGCGAATACGCTGTGCCCGTCATCAAAAAACTGATCGAACTCGGGCACGCCGACCTTCGGCATCTGTCTCGGCCATCAGATGCTCGGCATCGCCGTCGGCGGCAAGACGATGAAGATGCATCAGGGCCACCACGGCGCGAACCATCCGGTAAAGGATCTGACCACGGGCAAGGTCGAGATTACCTCGATGAACCACGGTTTCGCGGTGGACAAGGAATCGCTGCCGAAGAATGTTGAGCAGACACACTTGTCGTTGTTCGACGGCTCGAATTGCGGCATCGCGCTGAAGGACAGGCCGGTGTTCTCGGTGCAGTACCATCCTGAAGCTTCGCCAGGCCCGCGCGACAGTCATTATCTCTTCAGGCGCTTCGTCGAGATGATGCGGCAGGCCAAGCGCAAGATTGCTTAGAGGCTCACTTCGTCATTCCGGGGCGCGCCGGAGGCGCGAACCCGAAATCCAGACCCAGACGCTGATGCATCTGGATTCCGGGTCCGGCCCTGCGGGGCCGTCCCGGAATGACGTCCGCACGAACCACCGCTCGGTGCTGAGCGTTATTCCGCCATGACCACCGCGAAGCCCCTCACCTACCTGTTCAAGGACGACGGCAAGGTGCCCAACAATTCGGCGCTGCCGGTTCTCGTCTACAAGGGCGCGGTCGATGCTTCCGCAAGCGCCATTGAAACGCGGTTTTCGGATAATGGCTGGGGCAACGGGCAATGGCGCAACGGTATCTACCCGTTCGTGCACTACCACTCGATGATTCACGAAACGCTCGGTATCGCGCGCGGTCACGCGAGGGTTCAGCTCGGCGGAGAACGCGGCGAAGCGTTCGAGCTTGCGGCTGGTGACGTGGTCGTGCTGCCGGCGGGCACGGGCCATCAGCGACTATCCGGCAGCGAGGACCTTCTCGTCATTGGCGCCTATCCGCCGGACGGCACATATAACCTGTGCCGTGGCGACAATCCCGCCGATCGCGGCAAGGCGCTGACGACGATTCCCAAGGTGCCGTTGCCGGACAGCGATCCGGTCCTGGGCAAGGATGGCCCGCTGCCGAAGCTCTGGCGGCAGGATCGAGAGGCGTAAGTTCGCAGACTTTTCCAGGCGTCATCCCGGGCGCGGCGCAGCACGAAGTGGTGCGCCGCAGACCCGGGATCCAGAACGCGCGCCTGGATTCCGGGTCCGGCCCTGCGGGCCGTCCCGGAATGACGGGACAAGTTTGTTCATGACGGCTATAGGAAAGTTCTAGCGAGACCTTATGAGCGATTGGATCGATTTCTACGATTTCAAGCACTCGGTGATTTACGTGAACGCGCGTCACCGCGACGTGCACTACCGCACGATCGCGCAGGACATCCGCGCTTATGTGCCCTCACCGACCGCGCATGTGCTGGACTACGGCTGCGGCGAAGCAACCTCGGCCGAACTTGTCGCCGCCGCCTGCGGTCAACTGGTTCTCGCCGAAGCCGCGCCCAATGTGCGCGCTTCGCTCACCATGCACTACGCGGCCGACCCGAAGATCACGGTGATCAGTGCCGAGCAGGCAGCCGCGCTGCCCAAGGCTTCGTTCGACCTGATCGTGATGCATTCGGTTGCACAATATCTGAGCGATACGGAACTCGAGCGGCTGCTTGCGATGTTCCGCACGCTGCTCAAACCGGGCGGCCTCTTCATCCTCGGCGATATCGTGCCGCCGCACCTCGCCGCACCGTCAGCAGCGTATGCCCTGCTGCGCTTCGGCGCGGCCAACGGGTTTTTCTGGGCCGCGACATCAGGCCTGATGCGGATCTTCGTCTCCGACTATCTGCGCCTGCGCAAGACGATCGGGCTTTCGCACTACACCGAAGCCGCGGCGCTCGAAAAGCTCTCGCGCGCAGGGTTTGAGGCAAAACGCGCCCCGCGCAATATCGGTCACAACCAGCGGCGGATGACATTCCTCGCCCGGATCAGCCGCTGATCTTCATCCACCGATCGGGCGGCGAAGCCCTTCCCTGCCCGTCGAATCTGGTCTAAAGGACCACCGCGCGCGGGGCCTTCCCCTAGCGCCCCCCGGGACGCGCGATTTGCGCGCCCTTTTTTTGTGCCTGGAATTCCTTGTCATTCCCAGGAATGACGAAAAGGAAACGCGTTACCGAATGCCCAAGCGAACTGACATCAAATCGATCCTGATCATCGGCGCGGGTCCGATCGTTATCGGCCAGGCCTGCGAGTTCGATTACTCGGGCACGCAGGCGTGCAAGGCGCTCAAGGACGAGGGCTACCGGATCGTCCTGGTGAACTCGAACCCGGCGACGATCATGACCGATCCCGATCTCGCCGACGCCACCTACATTGAGCCGATCACGCCGGAGATCGTCGCCAAGATCATCGAGCGCGAGCGCCCTGATGCGCTGCTCCCGACCATGGGCGGACAGACCGCGCTCAACTGCGCGCTGAGCTTGCGCAAGATGGGCGTGCTGGAAAAATTCAACGTCAAGATGATCGGCGCCACCGCGGACGCCATCGACAAGGCCGAAGACCGTGAGCTTTTCCGCAAGGCCATGGAGCGGATCGGCCTGCCGACGCCGCGCTCGCACCAGATCAAGACGCTGCCGCAGGCGCTCGAAGCGCTCGACGATATCGGCCTGCCGGCAATCATCCGCCCGTCGTTCACGCTCGGCGGCACCGGTGGCGGCATCGCCTACAACAAGGCCGAGTTCATCGACATCGTCGAAGGCGGCATCGACGCCTCTCCGACCAACGAGGTGCTGATCGAGGAATCGGTGCTGGGCTGGAAAGAATTCGAGATGGAGGTGGTGCGCGACAAAAAAGACAACTGCATCATCATCTGCTCGATCGAAAATGTCGATCCGATGGGCGTGCACACGGGTGACTCGATCACCATTGCGCCGGCGCTGACGCTCACCGACAAGGAATATCAGATCCTGCGTGACGCCTCGATCGCCGTGCTGCGCGAGATCGGCGTGGAGACCGGTGGATCGAACGTGCAGTTCGCCATCAACCCGGTCGACGGGCGGCTGGTGGTGATCGAGATGAATCCGCGCGTGTCGCGCTCTTCCGCGCTGGCATCGAAAGCCACCGGCTTCCCTATCGCCAAGGTCGCGGCCAAGCTCGCGGTCGGCTACACGCTCGACGAAATCGCCAACGATATCACCGGCGGTGCAACGCCAGCCTCGTTCGAGCCGACGATCGACTACGTTGTCACCAAGATCCCGCGGTTCGCCTTCGAGAAATTCCCCGGCGCTTCACCCGTGCTGACCACCTCGATGAAATCGGTGGGCGAAGCGATGGCGATCGGTCGCACGTTTCAGGAGAGCCTGCAGAAGGCGCTGCGCTCGCTCGAAACCGGTCTTTCCGGCCTCGATGAGGTGGCCATCGAAGGTTACGACGCAGCCAAAGGCATGGAGGACACCGACAACAAGGCCGCGATCCGCGCCGCGCTCGGCACACCGACACCTGACCGCCTGCTGAAGGTGGCGCAGGCCATGCGGCTCGGCGCCAATGACGAGGTGATCCACAATGCCTGCCGCATCGATCCCTGGTTCCTCGCGGAAATTCGCGGGTTGGTGGAGATGGAAGCTGAGATCGCGGCGAAAGGCCTGCCGACAACCGCCGGCCCGTTCCGTCGGCTCAAGGCGATGGGTTTCTCCGACAAGAGGCTCGGCAAGCTGACCGATACCGATGCCGACGCCGTGATGGCAAAACGCCGCAAGCTCGGCGTGCGCCCGGTGTTCAAGCGCATCGATACATGTGCCGCCGAATTCGCTTCACCCACGGCGTACATGTATTCAACCTACGAGGCGCCGTTCGCCGGGAAAGTCGTCGACGAGGCGGCGCCGTCCGACCGGAAAAAGGTCGTCATTCTTGGCGGCGGTCCGAACCGCATCGGCCAGGGCATCGAGTTCGACTACTGCTGTTGCCACGCCGCCTTCGCGCTGAAAGAGGTCGGCTACGAGACCATCATGGTCAACTGCAATCCGGAGACGGTATCGACCGACTACGACACGTCCGACCGGCTGTATTTCGAGCCGCTCACGCCGGAAGACGTCCTGGAGATCATCGACACCGAGCGTTCGAACGGCACGCTGCATGGCGTGATCGTGCAGTTCGGCGGCCAGACACCGCTCAAGCTCGCCGAGGCGCTGGAAAAGGCGAAAGTACCAATCCTCGGCACCTCGCCCGACGCGATCGATCTCGCGGAAGACCGCGACCGTTTCAAGAAGCTGCTCGACAAGCTCAAGCTGCGTCAGCCGCAAAACGGCATCGCCACCTCGCCCAATGCTGCACGCGCCATCGCGGATGAGATCGGCTACCCGGTCGTGATCCGCCCTTCATATGTTCTGGGCGGACGCGCGATGGAAATCGTGCGTGACGGCGGCCAGCTTGATCGTTACGTCGCCCGACTCGCAGGCGATCTCGACCGGCCGAGCGAGCTTGTCGTTTCCAAAAAGAGCCCGCTGCTGATCGACCGCTATCTGTCGGATGCAACTGAAGTCGATGTCGACTGTCTCGCCGACGGCAAGGACACCTTCATCGCCGGGATCATGGAGCACATCGAGGAAGCCGGCATTCACTCCGGCGATTCCGCCTGCGCGTTGCCGCCTCATTCGTTGAGCGAGAAGACGCTTGCCGAGCTCGAGCGGCAAACGCGCGCGCTAGCGCTTGCGCTCAACGTCGGCGGATTGATGAATGTGCAATACGCGATCAAGGACGGCGAGATCTACGTCCTCGAAGTCAATCCGCGCGCTTCGCGCACGGTGCCCTTCGTTGCGAAGGTCATCGGTCTTCCCGTCGCCAAGATCGCGGCCCGCGTCATGGCCGGCGAGAGGCTCAAGGACTTCAATCTGAAATCGACCCGGCCGAAGCACCGGGCGGTGAAAGAGGCGGTCTTTCCCTTCGCGCGCTTCCCTGGCGTCGACACCGTGCTCGGTCCGGAGATGAAGTCGACGGGCGAGGTTATGGGGATCGACGGGTCTTTCGAAATCGCCTTCGCGAAAAGCCAGATCGGCGGCGGTACCAGCCTGCCGCGCAGTGGAACCGTTTTCGTCTCTGTGAAGGATGCCGACAAGGCGCGCATACTGCCCGCGGTGAAACTCCTGGCGTCCCTCGGTTTCAAGACCATCGCCACCTCGGGAACCCAGCGTTACCTGGCGGAACAAGGCGTGGA
Source organism: uncultured Alphaproteobacteria bacterium (assembly GCA_963707615.1). Lineage (GTDB taxonomy): Bacteria > Pseudomonadota > Alphaproteobacteria > Rhizobiales > Xanthobacteraceae > Pseudolabrys. The sequence continues at coordinate 455,950 of CAVPQT010000002.1, read as the reverse complement.
AGCAGCCAAGATCAACAAGGTATTGGAGGGCCGTCCGCATATCGTGGACGCCATCAAAAACGGCGGAGTTCAGCTGGTTTTCAATACCACCGAGGGGGCCGCCGCGCTGGCCGACAGTCGTTCCCTGCGCCACGCCGCCCTCTTGCATAAAGTGCCGTACTACACCACTCTTTCAGGGGCCGTCGCTGCGGCGCAGGGCATCAAGGCCTATCTCGAGGGCGACCTTGAGGTGCACGCGCTGCAAAGCTACTTCGGCGGCCGGGGCTGAAGGCTTTTCTGGCCTATGAGACCCGGGCGACGGCACGAGTGACGCCGGCAAGTACATGGTCGCGGCATCAGGTTAAGCTGGCCGCGACAGGCCTTTTTTGCCCGGCCCCTCGTTAACATGACTCCGGTTTCGCGGGTGACCGTGGCCGGAGTCGAATTACGAGTTGAATTGACGGGATTGAAAGGGGCTTGGCGGCGCTGAAGGTCGTTCAGGTTGTTTCGGGCGCCCGCCAGGAGGAGATGAGACGATGGAAAAGATTCCAATGACCGCCGCCGGCTATGCCGCGCTCGAGACCGAGCTCAAGCATTGCCAGCAGGTCGAGCGCCCCCGCATCATTCAGCAGATCACCGACGCCCGCACGCACGGGGACCTGTCGGAGAACGCTGAATATCATGCCGCGAAGGAGTCGCAGTCGCTCAACGAAGGCCGCATCGCAGAGCTGGAAGACAAGCTCGCGCGCGCCGACATCATCGATGTGTCGAAACTGTCGGGCGATACGATCACCTTCGGCGCGACGGTGACGCTGGTCGACGAGGACACCGACGAGAAGAAGGTGTGGCAGATCGTCGGCGAACCCGAGGCCGATGCGAAGAAAGGCAAGATCTCGGTCACCTCGCCGCTCGCCAAGGCGCTGATCGGCAAGACCAAGGGCACGTCGGTGGAAGTGAACACGCCCGGCGGCGCCAAGGCCTATGCGGTGAAGAAGATCGAGTGGCGATAGTCGCTGGCCGGGCGTAAGGCGTGTCTTCGCCTGAAGACCCGGTCCTCCCCGTCCTACTTGTTGCACCGCCGTCAAGACGTGTATGCCCGCGACGAGCGCGGGCATGACCGGTGCATGGCCACCGGCTTGCTACTTCAGCCAGATCTTCAGCGGTACGGATGCCGTCGGGCAGTTCATCGTTCCCGAATAGAAATCCGAAAGCCGGCCGCTGTATGTGCACTCGACGCCGTCGAATAACAGCGTCGCCGATATTCGCGACGCAGGGTGCGAGATCTGCACGCGGATTTCGCCTTTCTTTTCTTCCGGACGATCGACCGTGCAAATCCCGACATGCGTCATGGTCATCGGTCCAACAAGATCTTTCGTCCCGCTGCCCTCCCTGACACTGGCCGTCAGTTCCCACTCGCCCATCACGCCGGCATATCCAAAAAGCTCAAGCGGTTCCGCACTGGCCGGAGTCACAAGGACGGCAAGCACTGCGACCTGCACCGCTGTTCTCACGATCCCTCTCCGGCCGGTCTTCATCGCGCGCCTCAGCGGCCCACGTAAGCACGCGCGTCGGCCACATCCGAGCGCGTCGTGTCGGCGTTGGCGGCAATTGCAACGACCTTGCCATAGTACTCCTTCGCCTTGGCTGAATCGCCGGATTTTTCGGCTGCCTTTGCCGCGCCCATGTAGGCATGGAGCCGGTTTGGCTCCTTCTTCAAGGTGGCCTCAAATGCAACGAGCGCTTCCATTGGCTTGCCGCGATCAAGCAGCATCACACCGTAAAGTTCGCGGGCGGGCATCGGCACCCCCGGCGTCACGGGATGCTTCTCGGTCCTGTCTTCGGCGTCGGCTGCCGCACTCATGGCGCTGAGTGCATCGTCGTACTTGCCCTCGGCATACAGCACCCATGCCGACGCAACCTTCTGCTGAATATCGACCTGCTCGGACCAGTATCCGTCTTTCGCCTCGCGTAGTTTGTCGCGCAACTCGACGAGCTTGGCGATCTCCGGTTTTGCAGCTTCGGGATTGCCGGAGCGGGCGGCGCCGAGCGCGCGCGCGAAATAGGTGATCGCCTGCACCTGCGATAACGGGCTCGGACGAACCTCGAGGGAAGCGGCAGCCTTCCAGTCGCCCCGCTCGACCGCGTATCGCGCGGGCGAAGCGGCGAGCGCATAGGGACCAACAAGGAATGTCTCTGTGAAGCCAGTCACGCCTGTCATTTCATCGAGCAGAGCCTTGGCCTTCCCGTCCTGACCGAGCTGCAAATAGGCATAGACCTGATAGTCCATCGCATGCAGCTGATCGTGGAAATCGGACGATTCTTTTGCGACACGCTGCGCGACCTTGTTGGAGTCTATCGACTCCTGCCAGTAGCCGACGCGCGTGAAGATATGCGACGGCATATGTTGCGCATGTGCTGCATCGGGGGCGATCTTGGCGTAGATCCGCGCAGCATTGAGGCCCTTCTCGGCGATTGGCGGATAGTCGTAAAGGTGGATCAAATAGTGTGCGACGCCGGGATGTTGCGGCTGGCGCGCGAAGATCGGCTCCAAAATCGCCGCGCCTTTCAGTTGATTGGCGTAAGTCTTGTCAGTCGGGGAAGCCGACGTGTTGAGCGACAGCGCGTAGTGGATCTGCGCTTCGTCGTCATTTGGATAACGTTGCGCGAGTTGTTCCATGGCCTTGGCATAGGCCTGGATGCGCGTGCGGTGATCGACCTTGTCGTAATCGGCGTACATGACCGCAAGTGCATCGATGTAGTCACGCTCGCGTTGCGTCTTGGCTCCGACGCTCTTGCCCTTGGCAATTGCAGCTGCGCCTTCGGCCAGATTCTTCACTGGCGGCGCAATGTGGGGGTTGAGCAACAAGCTGAGCGCGATGCCCCAATAGGCAATGCCGCATTCCGGATCGGCCTTGAGAACATCTTCAAAGACTTTCTGCGACGCGCGATACCAGAACGAATGCTGATACAGCATGGCCCGATCGAAGATCTTCTGCGCTTCCGGCGTGCACGACGTTTCGAAATGCACTTTGCCGAGCTTGCTATCGTCAGCTTGCGCGAACCCAAGTTGGGCCAGCAGAACGAAAGCGGCTCCCGCAATTGCTATTGCAGAGTTCGAAACCTTGATCATGGATGTTCTCCCGGTTCAGTCCGTCGATGGCGCGCTACCGAGGCGCCGCATTTCCGAAAACCAGGCATGGTCGCGACGTCCTTGGCGTACGCGCGGTCACGACCTATCGATCATCCTAATATGAGCGGGCTGGCTTGACCAACAAGTCTGTTTTTCGAACTGGTCTGCCGCCGGACGAAGTGTTTCAATAGCCACCATGCATAACGGCTACAATCAGTTCTGCCCGATTGCGAAAACATCGGAAATCGTTGCCGTGCGGTGGATGCCTCTCGTCCTGCGCGAACTGATGGCCGATATCCGCACGTTCAACGACATCCAGCGCGGGATACCACTGATCTCGCGCGCTGTTCTCACCGCCCGACTGCGCGAACTTGAACATCATGGGATCATCGAGCGTCGCAAACGCGAGGGTCGGCAGGGAACCGAGTATTGGCTCACGCCAGCCGGCAATGCACTGCGCCCGATTATTAGTGAGCTTGGTCACTGGGGGCTTGTTCACGCGCGCGACAGTTTGACGCTGGAAGACCTCGACCCGACCTTTCTGCTGTGGGGGTTCCGCAAGCGGGCGATCCGCGATGCGCTGCCGGATCGGCGCATCGTCGTGCGGTTCGAGTTTTCGGGCGTGCCGGCGAACCGCTCCAAGTTCCGTGTTCTATGGCTGCTGCTCGGGCGCTCGGATGTCGACGTTTGCGTGAAAGATCCCGGTTACCCCGTGGACGTCGTCATGCACGGCAAGATCGCCGATTTTGTCTCGGTCTATCTCGGCCACGCGCTGTGGCGCGACATGGTCGGCAAGAAATTGTTCATCAAAGGCGATCGCGACCTGGTGCGATCGCTTCCCGGTTGGATCAGGCTCGATAAAGTTGTCGGTCGGGACTTTCCGGTGGTGCGCCCGGCCGCCTGAACTCACTCAGGTTCGATCTTTGCGTCGGCGACGATCTTTTTCCATTTCTCGGTTTCGACGGCCTGGAATTTCCGAAGTTCGTCGGGCGAACTCGCTTCAGGCTCAATGCCAGCGGTCAGCAGCTTTTCGGAGACCTCTTTATCCTTGAGAGCTTCGCGGAATGCCGCGTTCAGCTTGTCGATGATCGGCTTCGGCGTTTTCGCCGGCGCATAGGCGGCGAACCAGGCGGTCAGTTCGTAACCCTTCAGTCCGGCTTCATCGATGGTCGGAAGATCCGGCGCCAACGGCGAACGCTTGATGCCCGACACTGCGTAACTCTTCAGCTTGCCGGCGCGCACGGGTGGCAACGCGGTCGAAACATCGCCGAAGAAAATGGAAATCTGTCCGCCCAGCAGGTCGGTCACCGCCTGCGGATTGCTCTTGTAGGGTACGTACAGCATGTCGATGCCGGCCATCGTCTTCAGAAGTTCGCCTGACATGCGCGAAGAAGACGAGCCCGCACCGAACGTGAGCTTGCCCGGATTGGTTTTGGCGTAGGCGATCAGCTCCTTGAGATCATTGGCCGGCACGGAAGGGTTGGCGACCAAAGCAAGCGTGATGGTGCCGAGCTTGGTGATCGGCTCGAAGTCGCCGACTGCATCGTAGGGCACTTTCTTCAGCAGTGCCTGGTTGCCCGCATGCGTGGTGTTGGACGTGATCATCACGGTGTGGCCGTCGGGCGCTGCGCGCACGACGTTCTGCGAGGCAGGAATGCCGTTCCCGCCCGCAATATTCTCGACGACGATGTTGCGGCCGAGAATTGTCGTCATGCGGTTGGCGAGCAGTCGCGCCAGCGTGTCGGTCGCGCTGCCGGCGGTGAAAGGCACCACGAAACGAATGTTCTGCGAGGGATAGCTGTCTTGCGCCCACGCACCCGCTGCGGCGAGCAAACCTGCAACGCCTAAGAGAATTGCGATCAGTTTCTTCATGAGACGGTCCCCCGGATGGAACGGCGCGATGTTTCGGCGGCGATCTCGACCGGAATATCGAGCACAAGGAATGACAGCGACTTGCCGTGGCCGTCGAGGCCAAGGCTGGCATTGACGCCGCCTTCGAGAACATCGTCGAGAACGAAATTGAAGGCCGCAAGCTTCGGCAGATCGTAGCGGACGACGCGCGTCGGCTTGCGCGCAGCGAAAACCTCGGCGACGCGCTCGGCAGTCACCTGCGCCGCCACCGCCGCATAGTGAGCGGGATCCCGACAAACCAGCACGAGGTTGAGGCGATTGCCTTTGTCACCGGTGCGCGCGTTGGCGATATCATTCAGTCGGACCATGCGGGTCATGCCGATGCTCCCACCATCGTCACGCGCGGTTCGGCGTACCGCTTTTCAATGAGGCAGGAGGCACTCGCCAGCCGTGGCGTGATGCGCCGGCGTACCCCTGCCCCTCCGGCCGGTCCCGCGCAATAAAGCGCTTCGGCCTCGTCGAGCAGAACTTCGACATCAGAAGCGTTCGCCGACTCGGCTGCAAAACGAAGACGCACGTCATAAGTTTGCGCGCCGCGCAGATCGTTCGTTGCACCGTTGGCGCCCCAGACGCTGCGAACGCCAATCGCATCGACGCGGACATTGAGATGCGGAACGCGCTTGCGCACGCGCGCGCGGACAACCTCGGCGGCAAGCTGCGCACGCGCCGGAGCATTTGGACCGGCATAGGAAATCTCGGCTTCGCCGAGGAAACCGCCATCAACACAAACGGTCGCCTTCAGCGTCTCCGGCGCTGGTCTCCCTCGCGCACCGGACACGCGCACACGATCCTTGCCGATCTCGGCAACCTCGACATTCGTCAGGTCGAGAACAACATCGGGCGCAAGATAGGCGGATGGATCGTGGATCTCATAGAGTAACTGCTCGATCACGGTCAGGCGATCGACCAAGCCACCGGTGCCCGCGGGCTTGGTGATCACCGTCTCGCCGGTTTCATCGACCTCGGCGATCGGATAGCCGACCTCGTCCAATCCGGGCACGTCCTTGTAGCCTGGGTCGGCAAAATATCCGCCGGTGACCTGCGCACCGCATTCGAGCAGATGGCCCACGAGCGTGCCGGCAGCGAGCCGGTCCCAGTCATCGGCGGGCCAACGAAAAGCGTGCAGTAAAGGTCCCAGCGCCAGCGCGGAATCGGCAACGCGCCCGGTGACGACAATGTCGGCACCCTGGTCGAGTGCCTGCGCGATCGGCTGCGCCCCGAGATAGAGATTGGCCGAGATGATTTCACGCGCCTGCGCGAGGTCAACGCCGTCGACCCTGCGTGAAGCGAGATCGTTCGCCGAAAGTTTGCCCGCAATGTCGTCGCCTTCGACAGCGGCAATGCGCGGCGGACGAACACCGAGCGAGCGTGCCATCTCCTCGACACGGCGCGCGGCCGCGGCCGGATTGGCCGCGCCGAAATTTCCGACGATCTTGATGCCCGCCGCGAGGCAACGCGCGAGAACGGGCGGCAGCATCCGATCGAGCGCTGGACTGTAGCCGCGCTGCGGATTCTGCCGGCGCTCGAGCTGGCAGAGCGCCAGCGTGCGCTCGGCCAGTGTCTCGTACATCAGAAAGCGCGGACCGGATTGCGCGGCGAGCGCGTCCACAATCGGGCCGCCGGCATCGCTTCGGTCACCGGCAAACCCGGCCGCTGCGCCGATGAAGACCTTCGCCATGCGGCGATGCTAACGGGAGGGGTCTACCGTGTAAAACGACACAGGGGCCGCGAACAACGCTAGTCTTCCATCGGCACCATGGCCGCGTCCTTGGAATTGCGTAGCGTCAGCGACGTCTTCACGTTGCGCACGTTGCGCGCCGCGGTGAGTTTCTCGACAAAGGCCTGAAAGGTTTTCAGGTCGGGCGCCACGCATTTGAGGACGAAGTCGATCTCGCCCGAGAGCATCCAGCACTCGCGCACGAGCGGCTGCGCGCGCACGAACTCCTCGAAGGCGACAAGATCGGCCTCGGCCTGGCTCGCCAGATGCACCATCGCGAAAACGGTGACTTCGTAGCCGAGCTTCTTTTCGTCGAGCAGCGCGCGGTAACCCTTGATGTAGCCGGCCTCCTCGAGCGCGCGGACCCGGCGCAGACAGGGCGGCGCGGAAATACCGACGCGGCTTGCCAGCTCCACGTTGGTGATGCGGCCGTCCGCCTGCAGCTCCTTGAGGATTTTGCGGTCGATCGAGTCGAGGCGGGCTGGCACGGGCGCTCCTTTGGCCGGACGGCAACTGACAACATTCATACCGCGAAATAATATTTCGCGAAAGAATATTGCGCGCTCTTGCGATCGTGATCGGCGCTTTGCCGCAGGTTGTGGGCGTGGCGGGTTGCGTATCTTGCATAGCTCGGCTGAAAGCCATAAATCGAGCAGAGCAAAAGAGCCGAAATGCTCCGGCCGCTCGGGCAGTAAGCGCCCAAAAAGACGCCCGTCCAGGGGGGCGTACAACATGGCAAAGACGACCCACGCCAAAGTCGTGATCATCGGCTCGGGACCGGCGGGCTACACCGCGGCCATCTATGCCGCGCGCGCGATGCTGGAGCCGATCCTGATTCAGGGCGTGCAGCCGGGCGGCCAGCTGACGATTACCACCGACGTCGAGAACTATCCTGGCTTTGCCGATGTCATCCAGGGTCCCTGGCTGATGGAGCAGATGCAGGCGCAAGCCACGCACGTCGGCACGCGCATCGTCACCGATCATGTGAACAAGGTGGAATTGGCGCAGCGGCCGTTCCGGCTGATCTGCGATTCCGGCGACATCTACCTCGCCGACGCGCTGATCATCGCAACCGGCGCGCAGGCGCGCTGGCTCGATCTGCCCTCGGAACAGAAATTCAAGGGCTATGGCGTGTCGGCCTGCGCGACCTGCGACGGGTTCTTCTATCGCAACAAGGAAGTCGTCGTGATCGGCGGCGGCAACACCGCGGTCGAGGAGGCGCTGTTCCTGACCAATTTTGCCTCGAAGGTCACGGTCGTGCACCGGCGCGATGCATTCCGCGCCGAGAAGATCCTGCAGGACCGCCTGTTCAAGCATCCCAAGATCGAGGTGATCTGGGACAGCGTGCTCGACGATGTCACCGGCGGCGACAATCCGCTGAAGGTCAGCGGCGTGCGGCTCAAGAACGTGAAGACCGGCGCCGTGACCGAGCGCAAAGTCGACGGCGTCTTCATCGCCATCGGACACTCAGCCGGCGTCGGAACTGTTTGTCGGCCAGATTCAGATGAAGCCGTCCGGCTACATCATCACCGGCGGCAATTCGACCGTCACCTCGGTGCCCGGCGTGTTCGCCGCCGGCGACGTCACCGACGATATCTACCGGCAGGCAGTCACCGCCGCCGGACAAGGCTGCATGGCCGCGCTCGAAGCGGAGAAATTCCTGGCCGCGCATGAGCATCAACGTGCGGCGGCGGAATAGACCATGGCCGGCACCAACAATACGATGGACTGGGACAAGCTGAAGGTGTTTCACGCCGCAGCCGAAGCGGGCTCGTTCACGCATGCCGGCGAGCGGCTGGGCCTGTCGCAGTCGGCGGTGTCGCGTCAGGTCTCGGCGCTGGAATCCGAGCTTTCGGTCTCGCTTTTCCACCGTCACGCGCGCGGCCTGATCCTCACCGAGCAGGGCGAATTGCTCTACCGCACCGCGCACGAAGTCTTCATGAAGCTCGAGGCCGCGCGCACCAAGCTCACCGACAGCCGCGAACGGCCGAACGGCGAACTCAAGGTGTCAGACCACGCCCGGCATCGGCGTGCATTGGCTGACGCCGCGGCTCGGCGAATTTCTCGATCTCTATCCGGACATCCACATCACGCTGATCACCACCGACGAGGAGCTGGATCTGGCGATGCGCGAGGCCGATGTCGCCATCCGGCTGCGCCAGCCGACCCAGCCCGACCTGATCCAGCGCAAGCTGTTTTCGGTGCATTTCCACGCCTACGCGTCGCCCGATTATCTCAAGCGATTCGGCACGCCGCGCGCGCATGAGGAACTCGACAAGCACCGCATCGTTCTGCTCGGCGGCGGCGTGGTACCGGCGCACTTGCAGAACCGGCGCTGGCTGCTCGAGATCGGCCGCGACGGCAAGGATCCGCGCACGCCGCATCTGACGGTCAACAACGTGCTCGGTGTTCTGCGCGCGTGCCAGCGCGGGCTGGGTATCGCTGTGCTGCCGGACTATCTGGTCGAGGAAAACGGCGGCCTGGTGCAACTGTTCGGCGAAGCCGACACGCTCGCGCTCGACGCCTATTTTGTCTATCCGGAAGAACTCAAGTCGGTCGCACGTATTCAGGTCTTCCGAGATTTTCTGGTGGCCAACGCACAGCGCTGGCACTTCTGAGTTTCCCACTCAATTCGCGCGGTAAAATTTTCGCGAGCGGCGACGCAAAGTCGAGCAAGTCAGCGGTTTCTTATCGATTTGCGAATGCGCATGGCAGTCATGCGGCCATCCGCGTTGTGGCGCTGTGACACGCTTCGCATACTTATCGATCTCGCTGTTTCGCCGGATGGATATCCTCCCAGAATCGCCGGCGGGCAGCATGTTCCCCTCTGGAAGATGTTGCCGGCCCCCACGTCGGCAATCACTGAAACCGGGCCCTCACGGGGCCCGGTTTTTTCACGCATCGCAATCAATGAATTGTGATCAGCGAAACCGCGCGATGTAATAGGCGAGGTCGGCAGATCTGCTCGTCGCTCACCGGCGCCAGCACCTCGGCCATGTCGCCGTCGTAGCCGTGCCGCATCATTGGTTTTGTATTCGCGCAGCGTCTTGGCGAGATAGTCCTCGCGCTGGTTGGCGATGCGGGGAATGTTATCGCGACCGGTGAGATCCAGATCCGTGACAACTGTTGCAGCGGTGCTGTGTGATCAGCGCGGTGGCCCGCTGCATGCGCGCGGCATCGCCGGTATCGGCCGGCGGTTTGGGCGCCGGCAGCTTTGCGAGAAATCGGAGAAATTTCGCAGGTCGTCGTCGGTGAAGCCTTTGGTCATTTCCGTCATGACCTGGATCATCTGATCGTCTTTTTCTGCACGGCGAAGCGCGCTGCTTTTCGCGGAACAAATAAAGCTGGATCAGCAGAATACGGCGCAGGCTGTCCGCCGAGCGACGGAACCTCCGGAGTTTCCGACTGGCCGCTTTCGCCGTGACAGGCAAGACAAGGCACCGCGCGTTCGGCGATTGTTTCGCCGAACAACGGCTGGCTGGCGACACCAACGAAAAGTGCCGCGGCTGCAATCCGGGGCGCGAGATGGATGGGTCGCATGAGTACTCAGCTTGAATAAAAAGGGCCGGGGGCAAAGCCCCCGGCCTGTACGCTGTATCAGCGGCTGGCGGTGCGCGCCTTGCCGTAGGTGATGCGATAGATCGCGCCGTTCCAGTCGTCGGACAACAGCATCGAGCCGTCCGTCATGAATTCAACGTCGACGGGGCGGCCGATGTAATTGTTGTTGTCGAGGAAGCCGGTGATGAACGGTTCGGACGATTTCACCGTGCCATCCTTGTTGAGGAAGATGGCGATGACATCGCCACCGAACTTGTTGGTCCGGTTCCACGAGCCGTGACGGGCGAGGAAGATCGCGTTCTTGTACTTCGCCGGGAACATCTTGCCGGTGTAGAAGCGCATGCCGAGACCCGCCGAGTGCGGACCGGTCAGCATGATCGGCGGCGTGAACTCGCTGCACGAGTGTCCCCAGCCGAATTCCGGATCGAGCAGGTTGCCCTGGTAGCAATAGGGCGCACCGAAATGCTCGCCGACCTTGGTGACGCGGTTGAGCTCATCCTGCGGCACGTCCTCCGACAGCCAGTCGCGGCTGTTGTCGGAGAAGTAGAGCTGCTTGTTCACCGGATTCCAGTCGAAGCCGACCGTAGTTGCGCACGCCACGCGCGACGACTTCGGCGCCGGTGCCGTCAAGATTGATGCGGCGGATCTGGCCGTGCGCCGGGTCGTGCAACACGTTGTTGCCCGGCTGGCCGACCGGAATATAAAGCTTGTCGTCCGGACCGATGGCGATGAACTTCCAGCCGTGCGCCTCGTCCTTCGGCAGATCGGTATAGATCACCGTCGGCTTCGGCGGCTTGTCGAGATTGGCCTCGACGTTGTCGATCTTGGAGATCTGCGACAGCTCGGCGATGTAGAGCGTGCCCTTGTGATAGGCGAGCCCGTTCGGGCGATAGAGACCCTCGGCGATCGTCTTGACCTCGGTCTTGCCGTCCTTCTTGACGATGGCGGTGACCTTGTTGCCGAAGCGCGTGCCGACGAACACGGTGCCCTTGTCGCCGACGCGCAGCGAGCGCGTGTTGGCGATGCCGCTGGCATAGACTTCGATGTTGAAGCCCGGCGGCAGCTTGAGCTTTGCGGTCGGCAGCTTGTCGGCGGCGGCCGGCAATGGCGGTGGCGCGACGGGCGCGAGCTTTGCCGGCGGCCTCGTTGCCTTCAGGCCGGCCGATCAACGGCGAGCCTGGCGGCAGCGCGGGCGCAGCCGGTGCGCGCGGCGGGCGGCGATGCGGGCGCCGGCGGTTGCTGGGCAAAGGCCGGTGCGGCCAACAAAACGCCGGCGACCGTGCCGGCGAGCAAAATAGAACGCTGAGCCGTGACACACGGAATCATCGAATTCCTCCCTGATTGTGGAGGCGCTTGACCCGCGAGGTCGATCGAGAACGGCCCCGGAGCGCGCCCCCTTGCTGGCAAGTCTCCACCTTTCGACTTTGCGGTTGCAATCGGAGAAGTCGACAAATTCCGGACGGATCAGGAACGTCCGGTAGCTGTAGGCAGTGTCTTCACGACTGCCGCCAGTTGCTCGACCACGCAGTGATGCGGCGACAGGTGGCAAACCGGATCGGCCGCGCGCGCGTCGCCCGTAATTAGGAAGGCCTGGCACCGGCAGCCGCCGAAATCCTGATCGCGCCGGTCGCAGGACCTGCACGGCTCCTGCATCCAGTCGGTGCCGCGGAAAGCCTGAAATGCCGGCGAGACTCGCCAGATGTCGGCAAGCGAATGCTCGCGCACATTCCAGAATTCGAGACCGGGAATGACCTCGGCCGCATGGCACGGAAGCACCCGGCCGGCTGGCGTGACATTGAGCGAGCGGCGGCCCCAGCCGCCGACGCAAGGCTTCGGAAACCGCGCATAGTAATCCGGCACCACCGCGTCGATGACGATGCGGCCCTGATGCTTGGCCGCGCAGCATTTCGACCTGCCGCACCGCTTCATCGACCTGCTCGCGCGTCGGCATCAGCGCGGCGCGGTTCTTCAGCGCCCAGCCGTAATACTGCACATGCGCGATTTCCACGCGGCTGGCGCCGAGCGACAGCGCCAGTTCAACCATCGGCTCGATGCGGCCAATATTGGCGCGATGCACCACCATATTGACGGTGAGCGGCAGACCGAGCCTGACGACCTCGGTCGGCGAGCGCGCGCTTGCGCGCCGAAGCGCCTTTGTAGCCGGCGATGTGATCGGCCGATGCTTCGTCGCTGTCCTGGATGGAAATCTGCACGTGATCGAGGCCGGCGTCGGCAAGCGCCGCCAGAGTTCTGCGGCGTCAACCCGACCGCCGATGTAATCAGATTGCTGTAGAGACCCGCGTCACGCGCGCGCTTTGACAATCTCGACCAGGTCGCGCCGCGCCGCCGGCTCGCCGCCCGACAAGATGCACCTGCAGCACGCCGAGCGCCGCCGCCTCGCGAAAGACCCGCGCCCAGGTCGCGGCATCGAGTTCGTCGTCGCGCTTGTCGAGCGTCAGCGGGTTCGAGCAATAAGGACAGCCGAGCGGGCAGCGGTGCGTCAGTTCGGCAAGCAGGCCGAGTGGCGCGGGCAATGCGGCTCCGTTCGTCGTCATCACAAAAGCCTCAACCCAGCTCCAACAATTTCTTCTCCGCCAAACCGCCCAGCAGCTTCACCACATCGGCATGGATACGCTCGCGCGGCGCGGCAAAGGTCGTGGCAAGATCGTCGACGATCGCAGCCAGCGTGGCCTCGCCGGTGCAACGCTTCAGAATTTCGGCGGTGATGGCGTCAGCCTTGAACACGCGTTCCGGCGCGAGCAGCACCCAGCCGCCCTGCGCTTCATTGTGCGTCAACCGCACGCCGCGTGGCAGCCGCGGACGCGCCGTGTCGGACGCACTGCGTCGCCGGTCCCATTCGATCATCGTAGTCCTCCGGCACGAAAGCGCCTGGCGGAACGTGTCTTGGGCGACACATAGGCGTAATAGAGCGCGTCGAGCATCGACCACAGCACGCCGCATTTGAATTCGAGCGCGGCAAGCACCGCCTGCTGCTGCTCGCGGCGTCCGCGCATTGCGCTTGACGTAATTGAGCGCGAAATCGGCGTCGCGCTGCGCCTGCGGCGGACGCTTGTCGAAATAGCTGAGCGTCTCGCGAGTGACGAAATCGTAATTCGCCAGCATCCCCGCCATGCGCTCGCTGATGATCACCGGCGAAAACATCTCGGTGAGCGACGAGGCGATCGCTTCGAGCAACGTCTTCTCGCGCACGAAATGGACGTAGGCCTCGACGGCAAAGCGCGTGCCCGGCAACAATCCGCGCAATGACGTGACGTAGTCGCGCTCGAGCCCGAGCCCGTCGGTGAGCTTGAGCCAGCGCGCAATGCCGCCGTCGCCGTCGCGCTCGCCGTCGTGATCGACAAGACGCGAGCGCCATTCGCGGCGCACGGCGGAATCCTCGCAGCGCGCAATCAGGCTCGCGTCCTTGATCGGAATCATCGCCTGGTAATAGTAGCGATTGAGCGCCCAGGCCTGCACCTGACCTTTGCTGCACTTGCCGCCGTGCAGCAGGCCATGGAACGGATGCAGGCGGTGATAGCGCTTGGCGCCGATGTCGCGCAGCGCGGCTTCAAGTTCGTCCGGCGAAAGCAACTTCACAGCACGATCTCCATACCATCCTCGGCGACCTGCCAGCCGGCAGCCTCGACCTTGCGCCGCTCGGCCGAGCCGTCGATCAGGATCGGATTGGTATTGTTGATATGAACGAAAATGCGCCGCGCCGACAGCCCGGCCAAGGCGCGCAAGGAACCGCCGTCGCCGTCGATCGGCATATGGCCCATGCGGCGGCCGGTTTTTTGCCCGGTTCCGGTGCGGATCATCTCGTCGTCGGTGAACAGCGTGCCGTCGAACAGCACGACGTCAGCGCGCGCGAAGCGTTCGCGCATTGCCGGCGTCACCGCCGCGGCGCCGGGCACGAAAACCATGCGCGCTCCCTCGCGGAGCAATTCGATCCCGACATTGGCGGCGCTTTCGATATCGAGTTCGGGCGCCTCGCCCTCGAGATAGAGCGGCAAGTTTGCCAGGCACCATGAACAGCGTCGCCTCGATATCGCCGGCAAGCATGAATCGTTCGCCCGGATTGACCGCGCGCCGCGACATCGCGCCCATTGCGCCGAACATGGCATTGGCGGCGACCGCCGCATGGCTCGCCGGCGTCGCATAGAGCGTGAAGGGCGTAGCTTTCGCGCAGCGACAACAGACCGGCGATCTGATCGATTTCCGCGCCGGTGAGCACGACGGCGTCGATCGGGCTGCCGCGCAGCGCTCCTCGCGGATGCAGCGCAGGCGTCGCCCGGATTTGCGACGGGCAAGATCGGGGGAAGCGTTGATCAGACGTCCAGCGCCCATCGCCTGCCGAAACCGCAATGCCGGTCTGTGTGCGGGGTTGGACGCGCGAATCGCCGGCCCACGCCAGGCGCAAACTGGACAGCGGCAATTCCATTGCGGAAAGGCGCCCCCGCCGCCGACCCAAGCACAATGGCGGTGAGGCGCCCCATCTAGCGGGGTCGTGAAAGTAAGGCTCAGAAAATCAGAACTCGGCCGGCAGATAGCCGTTGATCTCGAGTCCAATGCAAATCTCGACAAGGATTGGGGTCGTCCAAGCCATGGCGTTTCCTTTCGACCGCATTCCGACGGGTCTTGACCCACATTACCGCAGCCCCGGGCCGCCGCAAGGGGCTCCCTGTTCATAGAATTCATAGGAGCCATCACGCCTTTGTCATGGTCCCCGCCATATCCATGCCCTAGATAACAGACATGGGTATAACTGCTGAGATGCGCCCGGAAACCTTATACCCAGTCGCCTGTTGACTTACGCTCCGCCTGCCTGTCCAGCTTAAAGCTCCCGAATTCGTTCAAACGTTCGCTCGTGCAAAATAGCCACAGTTGACGCCTGTTCTCGCTGGGCCGTTGGGAAATACGTAACTGGGTGCGCGCTATCAGTTACACTGGGATCGAACATTTATCGGGGCCTATGCCCCTGACAGTCTTGGGAGAATACGTGGTGAAAATTTCACGATTTGACCGTCTGCTGGCCTCCACGGCGCTGGTCTTGGTCCTGGCCTTGTCCAGCCATGCCGGCATCGCGCAGCAGAGCGACAACCCGACCACGGCGTCTGTGCCTGTGCCGGATACGACGCTCCCGCCGCCGCTGACGGCCAAAGACGTCGATTCCCCAGCCAAGCAGGTGGCCCCGGCTCCCGCAGCAAAGGAAGAGCCGAAGCAGAACGCCACGACGGCTCCCGCCGAGCCGGCCAAGGCCGCGACCAACGCTACGCCCGCGGATCCCGTCGGCGAAAAGCTGCGCGAACTGGTCACGGGCCGCCAGCTTGAGCGACTCGTCAACCGAAAGGCCGACCGGGCCGGCATCGAGGCCTATTACAGCTCGCACAACTACGCGCCGATCTGGGTCAGCAACAACGCTGGCAACGACCGCGCCAAGTCGGCGATCGCCTACCTGGGTCAGGCCGACGCGGTTGGTCTGGACCCGACCGACTATTCGGCACCCGACTTCAAGTCTGCGACGACCCCCGAAGCACTTGCCGAAGCCGAACTCAAGATGACCGCCGCGGCCCTGACGTTCGCGCGGCACGCGCAGATCGGGCGCATCCACTACACGCGCGTGAGCCCGGACATCCTGTACGAGCTGAACGCGCCTGAACCGGCCGACGTATTGGCCAAACTCGGCGACAGCAGCGATGCGGGCAAAGTTCTCGACGCCTACAATCCGCAGCAAGCCGAGTTCAAGGCGCTGCGAGCCAAGCTCGCCGAGCTGCGCAAGGGACCGGCGCCATCTGAAACCAAGACCGCGGAAAAGCCCGAGCTCCCGCGCGTGCACGTGCCGGATGGCAAGATTCTCCGTCCGGGCATGAAAGATGCGCGCGTGACCGCGCTGCGCAAGCGCCTCGACGTCGCGGGCGACAAAGAGAATCAGGTCTATGACGACGCGGTTCGCGATGCGGTGAAGACTTTCCAGACCGAAAACGACATCAACGTCGACGGCAATCTCGGACCGAACACCGTCCGCACGCTTAACGGCGAGCGTCGGGAAGTCCGTCAGAGCTCCGCCGACCCGACCGATACTCATCATCGTCAACATGGAGCGCTGGCGCTGGATCCCGCGCGACCTGGGCAATCCGCATGTTGTCGTCAACATTCCGGATTACAGCCTCACGCTCTACAACAACGACAAGGTCTACTGGCACACGAAAATCGTGGTCGGCAAACCGAATTTGCCGACGCCGATGCTCAGCGCCGAGATGAAGTTCATCACGGTCAATCCGACCTGGAACGTGCCGCCGTCGATCATCGAGAAAGAATACCTGCCGGCCCTTGAGGCCGATCCGCAGGCACTCGACCGCATCGGCCTGAAGCTGACGCAGGACGCCGATGGCACGATCCATATTTCGCAGCCGCCCGGCGCCGGCAACGCGCTCGGCCGCATCCGCTTCAACTTCCCGAACAAGTTCCTCGTCTACCAGCACGACACGCCGGACAAGCACCTGTTCTCGCGCGACAAGCGCGCGTTCAGCCACGGCTGCATGCGTGTGCAGAATCCGCTGACATACGGCGAAAAGCTGCTGTCGCTGGTGCTGCCGAAGGAGCGCTACACCGAAGCGCGCCTGGAATCGATGTTCGGCGGCAGCGAGATCAACATCAACTTCCCGAAATTCATCCCGGTGCATCTGACCTATCAGACCGCATTCGTGGATGATGCGGGCAAGCTGCAGCTGCGTGACGATGTCTACGGACGCGACGCGAAGATGCTCGCCATCCTCAAGAGCAGCGAGCGCAAGGTCGCCGATATCGGGGTCGAGCGTGCGTCGCCGAATTCCTCATCGAAGCCGGTCCGTATGCCGGTCGGCATGTATGGTAGCGGCGGCGGAAGCTACGGTGGTGGCGGCAACAACTTCTTCGACTGGATGTTCGGTGGCCCACAGGGCGGCGCTCGTCCCTATCCGCCGCGCAATGTCCCGCAGCAACCGCCGCGCAACACCAACGGCCGCTACAGCTGGCGCTAGCCGCTGAACGAACGGAAACAGAAAACGCCGGCGCATCGTCGCCGGCGTTTTTGTTTTGACGATTTGCGAAGATGGTACAGGCGGGTGGACTTGAACCACCGACCTCTGGTTCCACAGACCAGCGCTCTAACCAACTGAGCTACGCCTGCATGCGCGATCCGAGCGGGCGGAACCTAGGTGCCGTCTGCCCTTTTGGCAAGCGCCCACGCCGGGTCGCCGACGCATAAACGAAAACCCGGGCATTCGCGCCCGGGCTTCGCACCCTCTAGCTCCAGACGTTAACGCGCCGGGCGCGTCAGGCCGCCTTATTGAATGTGCTGCTGATGCTTTCCTTGATCGGCTCGACCGTATCCGTCGCGACCTTCTGGGCGTGCTCGGAGAGTTCCTTGGTCTGAGCAATCATCGCGTCGAACTGCTTGCGCATGAACGCGCTGGTCAGCTCGACCACCTCCGCATACGACTTCGCACCCATCAGTTCGCTCATCAGGTCGAAGGTTGCATCGGTATTGGCGCGCGTGGTCTCGATCACCTTGAGGCCGTAGCTCGCACAGCCCTTGGAGGCCGTGGAATAGGTGTCCTCGAGGACATCGGTGGCCTGCTCGGCCGCGCTCTTGCACTTCTCGTAGTTTTCCTTGGCCTGCGCGATGCCCTTTTCCGCGAACTCGCGAAACACAGGCGGGACCTCGAATTTCGGCATTTCAAACTTGGGCATATCGAACTTCGGCATCTCGAATTTCGGCATCTCGAAAGCGGGCGCGGCAACGGCGACCGGCTTCGGCTTGGATTTCGTGGCCGAAGAAGCGGCAGTTTCAGGCATGAGAATCGTCCTTTGGCTGGCGGAGGGCGTGATCCGCACGGACCACACACCCTCGGCAAATGGGCCCTAACTTGTGTGAGCCGCAGCGCACCTGCGTTCCGATGTGCCGCGATCTAAGGGTACAACGCTTATACACCCGTTTTTGATGCATTGCAATAAAAAATATTGCATTGCACAAAAATCCCATAGGGCACCGCCCCGGCAGGCCGTGCCGGGCTTATGGGAACTCAACCGGCTGTCGGGCCGTCAATGCTGCGGTTTTTGTCCCGCCATTTTTGCCGCTCGACTGGTTAGTTCCTTCCCCTGCTCCGTGAGCACCGCGATCTGGCTGTTCACGTACTCCGCGTGCAGTGCCATGACGTCCTTGGGATCTTTGGCCTGCAGCAGTTTTTGCGCGAACTCGAACGATGAGGCGATGTTCCGCTCGGCGAAACCCATCGCAAGCTCGCCGACTTCCTTCGCGCCGGCTTGCGCGGTTGCGGCCTGATTTTCCGCAGTGCTTACAGCGTGCTGCGCCGCTGAAATGAAAACATCAAATGCCTGTTTGGCCTGCTCGACGCTCTTTTCGGCCAACGCAAGCATGTCGGCCGGAATTTCAAAGCCGGCGTTTCCGTCCTTCGGCATGACATTCCTCCTGCATGTCCTCGGCCACCGTTCTGGCAGCCTCACCGGTATCTAGGGCGATCTGCTGACCGCGCCAGTGATCGCGCATTAACGATATTGCGGGTTCGGACAGGGGGCCACCCGTTGTCCCGTGGACGCCGTCCGTTACCGGCCGTATTAAGACTTTATTAGCCGTGAATTCTGCGACCCCGGAATGACGGAAGCCAACCCGCAGCTTGCATATCTTCGTGATCAGCGGCTGGCGGCGCATGCGCTCAGCCCCGCGCCGGTCTGGCTTTGGAGCACTGACGCCGAGCATATTCTGTGGGCCAATCCCGCGGGCGCAGCAATTTTCGACGCCGCCTCGCCGGGCGAAGCCTCGGCACTTCATTTCCAGACAAAGCATCCCGCGTCGGCTCAGGTCGCGCGTCTCGTCGCGACGCTTCCTGGAGGGAATACGCCACGGCTTGAACGCCTGCGCGGTTTCGGCGCGGCGTTGGGTGGTATGTTGATATGTCTGTGCTCGCGCCTGACGCTTGCCGACAACACCACCGCGATCCTGATCGTTTCGACCGAGCGCGCCGCCCGCGACCTCTCCCTGCCCGATCGCGCGCGCCGTCTGCTCGCCGACTTCAGCAGTCCTGCGGCCATGTTCACCGCCGACGGCGAATTGATCGACGCGCAGCCTGCGACGCGAGCGCTGCTTGGCGACCGGCGGGACCTGATCGCACTCGATGCAGAGCGGCTCGCGCGCGAGGCAACTCACAACGGAATTGCGGAAGGCGAGATTTCCGTCGGGCAAATCAGTATGCTCAAGCTCGGCGCCGGATCGACATTCACATTGCTCGCCGTTTTCGCAGGATCTGCGGAAACGTCGGCGGTCGATTCAGAGGCGGCTGACATGGCGCCGAAAACTTCGGACTCCACAACATCGGAAACACACCCGCCCCGGCTGCCATTGCGCTTTGTATGGCAGACCGATGCAGAGGGCCGGTTCAGCCTCGCGACCCAGGAATTCACCGAACTCGCTCGGGCCGAAGACGTCTGCCGTGCTTGACCGTACCTGGACAGAGATCGCGCAGGCCCTGACGCTTGATCCGCAGGGGCAGGTTGCCGCCGCCATGGCGGCCCGGCAGACCTTCAGCGGCATTGTGCTGCTTTGGCCGATCGATGATTCCGACGACCAGATGGTGGTCGAGATGTCCGGGCTGCCGGTATTCGACCGCGAGCGGGAATTCACGGGCTTCCGCGGCTTCGGCATCTGTCGCGACCGCAAGACCACCGAGAGCACAAAGGATCACCCCGAAATGGCTACCGAATCCTCGCCGCCGTCGGATGATGATCCGGCGGCGATGGTCCTTCCGTTTCCTTTCGAACCGCGCGCGCAGGAACCGAAACCTGACTGCACAAGAGCACAGCGCGTTCCGGGAATTGGCGCGTGAACTCAGCGAAAGGCTGAAGCGATCGCCGGGCGGTCGCGCCGCCGCGGCCTCGGATGATTTCGGCGCCGAGGCGCCTGTTCCCGTGGCTCAGCCGACGCGCGAACCGCCCAAACAGCTTCCGGACATCCAGGACAGCCGGCCGATTCTCGATCGGCTGCCGGTGGGTATCCTGGTCTATCGCCTGAGCACGTTGGTCTACGCCAATCGCGCCTTCCTCGAGTGGACCGGTTACACGACGCTGGATGAACTGAGCGAAGCCGGCGGCCTCGACAGCCTGTTCATCGAGAGCAAGGACAATTCCTCGTCGCCGGACAGCAAGGGCAGCGGCAAATCGCTGACCATCGCCACCGTCAGCGGCACGCAGAAACCGGTCGACGGCCGCCTTCTCAGTGCCGCCTGGAACAACGAGAACGTTCTCGTGCTGATGGTCGATACGCGGTCCGGCAGTGGGGAAAAGACGCCGCCTGCACCGATCACTGATGCCGAGCGGGAAAATCGCGAGCTCAGGGCAATCCTCGATACGGCGACGGATGGCGTGCTGGTGCTCGACGCGACCGGCAGCATCCTGTCGGCGAACCGCAGCGCGCAGGCGCTGTTCGGGTACGACGCCGCCGACTTCGCAAGCCACACATTGGATGACCTGCTGGCCCCGGAAAGCCGCCGCGCCGCGCACGAGCATTTGGAGCGGCTGACGAACAGCCGGGGCGCGGGCATGCTGAACGCTGGCTACGAGGCGATCGGTCGCGTGCGCCAGGGCGGTCTCGTTCCTCTCTACATCACGATGGGGCGCATCGAAGGCAGCGAAAAGCTGTGCGCAGTGTTGCGCGACATCACCGCCTGGAAGCGCAGCGCCGAAGAACTAAACACCGCCAAGCAGGCGGCCGAAAAAGCCTCGGTCGCCAAGTCGGAATTTCTCGCCAAAATGAGCCACGAAATCCGCACACCGCTCAACGCCATCATCGGCTTTTCCGAAGTGATGATGGACGAGCGCTTCGGCCCAATCGGCAATGAACGCTACCGGCAATATCTGAAAGACATCCACGCGTCCGGTGGACACCTCATATCGCTGCTCAACGATCTCGTCGACCTTTCGAAGATCGAGGCGGGAATTCTTGATCTCACCTTCGTCAGCGTCAATCTGAACGATCTGCTGCAGCAATGCGTGGCCATCATGCAGCAACAGGCCAACCGCGAGCGCGTCATTATTCGCACCGCACTCGCGCCCAACCTTCCGCACATCATCGCCGACGCGCGCTCGCTGCGTCAGATCGCGCTCAATCTCTTGTCGAATTCGATCAAGTATACGGGTGCAGGCGGTCAGGTGATCGTCTCAACCGCATTGACCGACGACCAGGAAGTCGTGCTGCGCGTACGCGATACCGGGAACGGAATGAGCAAGGAGGATCTCGAGACCGCACTCGAGCCATTCCGGCGCGCCGATGCCACCGGACAATGGGGTTCAACCGGAAGCGGGCTTGGCCTGCCGATAACAAAGGCGCTGGTCGAGGCCAATCACGCCCGATTTCGTATCGCCAGCGAAGTCGGGGATGGAACACTCGTCGAAGTAGCATTTCCGACCACGCGGCTGCTGGCGCATTGATTTCGAAATCGGCTAGGCTTTGCGGATGAGCCAGATCTCCCGGCGCGCGGCCATCGTGCTGGCGTTTGCGAGCGCACTCTTTGCCGCATCGCCTGCGCGGACAGAACCTGTCGATCTGCTTCTGGTTCTGGCGGCCGATGTCTCGCGCAGCGTTGACAGCCAGAAGTTTCAGCTTCAGCGCGAAGGATATGCCGCGGCACTTGCCGATCCGCGCGTCATTGACGCCATCCAATCGGGCCGACGTGGCCGCATCGGCGTGCTGTTCCTCGAATGGTCGGGATTCGGCAACCAGAAGGTCGTGATCGACTGGACGGTCGTTGATGGCCCCAAAGCCGCCCAGGCTTTTGGCGACCGGCTCCTTGAATTGCCGCGTTCCTTTGCCGACCGCACCTCGATCAGCGGCGGTATTGACGCCGCCGTGGCCCAACTCGCGCGGGCGCCGTTCGAGGCCCAGCGTCGCACCATCGACGTCTCGGGTGATGGAACCAACAATGCCGGCCGCGACGTTGGTCTGGCCCGCGACGAAGCTCTGGCTCTGGGCATCAGCATCAACGGGCTGGTGATTCTGAGCGAGACCCCGCTGCCGTGGAACCCCGAGCACACCAATCCGCCCGGCGGCCTCACGAAATACTACCGGGACAATGTCATCGGCGGGCCGGGGAGCTTCGTGCTGGAAGCAAAGGACTTCAATTCGTTTGGCGAGGCGATCGTCAAGAAGATGATCGCGGAGATCGCAGAGCTTCGCCAATAGCTGGTGGGTATCTTAACCCTTTGATCTCTCAGCCTTGAAAGGGTCACAGACGCCATCCAAGTTGGCGGCTGTGGGACCGATGCTATAGTCCGCCGGGACCAAACACCGAAACAACCGGATTCTCCCCTTTGACGACGGCTACCGGCTTGAAACGCCTGGGATTTGTCTTGCTCGCGGTCATCGCGGGCGGCATGGCCGTGCTGACGACCGCGGGCTATCTCATATCCGCCGACACGGTGCGTCAGCGGGTCCTGGCGGAGATTCGCGAAGTTACCGGCCTTGATCCGGTTTTGCGGGGAAAAGCCAGCGTTTCGCTGTTCCCGAGCGGTAGCGTGAACTTCGCCGATGTCGCACTTGGCGACGCCAAGCAGCCGGCGCTTGTCGCCGACCGGCTGACGGCGCGTCTGAGGTTCTTTCCGCTCCTGATCGGTCGCGTCGAGATTGCCGACGTTTCGCTCGACCATCCAGAGAATCATGATCGAGTTTCTGCAGAACGGGCAATCCAACTGGTCGGGCCTGATCGAGGCCTTGACGCGCAGCCAGGCGGCCGCGCATCGCGTCGCCGCGTTTTCCGAAATGCGCATCGACGGCGGCACTGTGACAATTCGCGACGAAGCGCGGCAATTCAACGAGACCTTGTACGGAGTGGAATTCTCGCTGGCCTGGCCGTCGATCTCCAAGACCTTCGGCGCCACCGGCAGGCTCATCTGGCGCGATGCGCCTCTGGACGCGAGCCTGACCCTCGCCGACTTTGCCGCCGCGCTTACCGGCAGCCGTAGCGGCGTGAAGCTGCGCATCGCCGGCTCGCCGATGAAGGCCGCCTTTGACGGCGCCGTCAGCTTCAAGCCCGCCCTGAAGATCGAAGGCACCCTTGCCGCGGATGCGCCTTCGTTGCGCAACGCCATGATCTGGTCGGGGCAGAAGCCGTTGCCCGGCGGCGGCTTCGGCCGATTTGCGATCAAGGCAAAAACGAATGTCCTGGGCGGCACCATCAGCCTGTCCAGTGTCAACGTTGAACTCGACGGCAATTCCGCCGAGGGCGTGCTCACCTTTGCCGCCGATGGACGGCAGACGCTGCAGGGGACCCTTGCCTCCGAAGCGCTGGACCTTACGCCCTATATTTCGACTGTGCGTCTGATCGCCGCCAACGAGCGCGCTTGGAACAACGGCCGCATTACCCTTGATGGCCTCGCCGGAATGGACCTCGATCTCCGCCTCTCGGCGGCAAACGTCATCGTCTCGAATGCCAAACTCGGACGCACTGCGATCGCCGCGAACCTGCGTAACGGCCATCTGGTGCTCACCGTCGGCGAGGCGCAGGCCTATGGCGGCGTGATCAAGGGCTCCATGACGTTCGCCAATTTCGAGCAAGGGGTCGACATCAAATCGCAGCTGAATTTCAACGACGTCGATCTTGAAACTTGCCTCGGTCAGTTGTTCGGCCTTCGCCGCCTCGAAGGCAAAGGGAACATCGCGCTTACCGTCGACGGCAGTGGCGACAGCGTGCTTGGGGTGACGCAAACGCTCAACGGAACCGCAGGCCTGACCGCGACAAACGGCGCGCTCGCCGGGCTGAATGTCGAGCAGCTGCTTCGCCGCCTGGAGCGGCGGCCGCTGTCGGGTGGCGGCGAGTTCCGCAGCGGACGCACGCCCTTTGACAAGATGACGGTCGCGCTGAAAATCAACCAGGGCGTTGTGTCGGTCGAGGATGTGAAGATCGAGGGCGCGGCCGTGGTTCTCGGGCTTGTCGGCTCGGCGTCGATCCCGGCGCGCGAGCTCGACCTGAAGGGCACTGCCGCCCTTGTTGCTCCACCCAAACCTGGCGCGACGCCGTTCGAACTGCCTTTCATCGTCCAGGGTTCGTGGGACGACCCAATCATGCTGCCCGATCCGGAGTCCCTGATACGCCGGTCCGGCGCAGCGGCCCCTCTGCTCAACGCGGTTCGCGAGCGCAGTACGCGGGATTCGGTTCGCTCGGCGATCGAACGCCTGACCGGGAGCGCGCCGGCACCAGGTACCGGCCCTGAGGCCACGCCGACGAACTCCGGGGAAGACGCCAATAAGATCATCAAACCTGGGCGCCGAGCGCTGCCCGCTCGCGTCGCGCGGCGCTGCCTTTGGTGATCAATGATGCGACGATCGTTCCGGCCGCGACCACGGCTATCATGATCGTGCACACGGCGTTGATTTCAGGCTTAACGCCAAGTCGCACTTCCGAGTAGATACGGATCGGCAAGGTCGTCGCGCCCGGGCCGGTGGTGAAGCTCGCGATCACGAGATCGTCGAGCGAGAGCGTGAATGCCAGCATCCAGCCGGCGGCGATGGCCGGGGCAATCAGCGGCAACGTGATTGTCAGGAAGGTCTTCAACGGCGGGCATCCGAGATCCATCGCCGCCTCCTCGAGGCTGCGGTCGAACCCGATAAGCCGCGATTGCACGATGACGGTGACAAAGCACATCGTGAGCGTGGTGTGGGCGATGGTGATGGTCCAGAAGCCACGGTCTACGTTGAGGGCGACAAACAGCAGCAAAAGCGAAAGCCCCGTGATGACTTCCGGCATCACCAGTGGCGCATAGACCATTCCGGAAAACAGCAACCGCCCGCGAAAGCGTCCCAGGCGCACGAGGGCGACAGCCGCCAGCGTCCCGAGAATTGTTGCCGCCGTCGCCGAAAGTACACCGACGCGCAGGCTGATCCAGGCAGACTGCAGGAGCGCCGCGTCGTTCAGCAGTTCGCGATACCAAGCGAGTGACCAGCCGCCCCATACGGTGACCAGCCGCGACGCATTGAACGAATAGATGACGAGGATCGTGATCGGCAGATAGAGAAACGCAAGGCCAAGCGCGACCGAGACGATATTGAAGGGCGAAGCACTGCGTTGCATCATCGCCCGCCTTCCAACGATCGCTTTTGGAGACGCTCGTAGAAAAGCATCGGCACGAGCAGCAGCACCAGCAATGTAACGGCAATCGCGGAAGCGACCGGCCAGTCGCGGTTGGAAAAGAATTCGCTCCACAGCGTCTGGCCGATCATCAGCGTTTCCGAACCGCCGAGCAGGTCGGGGATGACGAACTCGCCGACGATCGGAATGAAACAAAGCAGCGCGCCGGCAGCGGCTCCCGGCAGCGACAACGGCACGACCACAAGCCAGAACGTTTTCCAGCGCGGACAACCAAGGTCGGCGGCAGCCTCCAGCAGAGTCTCGTCCATTTTTTCCAGGACCGCGTAGAGCGGCAGCACCATGAACGGCAGATACGAATAAACCATGCCGATGTAGATCGCGGTGTCGGAGGACAGCCAACTAACCGGCGCATCGACGATGTGCAATTTCATCAGCACGTCATTGAGCAGGCCGTCACGCTGCAGGATGTTGATCCACGCATAGACCCGGATCAGAAACGACGTCCAGAACGGCAGCACGACTGCCATCACCAGGAGCGGTTGCCAGCCTCGCGGCGCGCGGGCAATGCCGTAAGCGAAGGGGTAGCCGATCAAGAGCAGGATGAGCGTCGAAATTGCCGCAACCTGCAGGCTCTTGAGATAGGACAACAGATAGATCAGGTCGGTGAACAGCAGCTGGAATGAATCGAATGAAAGTTCTCCCGCGAACTCTCGAAGGCCAGCCAATCCGGCCGAGAGATCAAAGACCGGTGTGTAGGGCGGCTGCGCCATCGCTGTTTGCGACAGGCTGATCTTGAGGACGATGACGAACGGTGTGAGGAAAAAGACAACGAGCCACAGATAGGGCAGAAGCACGATAGCGCGTCCGCTCCAATTCCGTTTCTGCATGCCACCGTGCATCGCTACTCCGTCAAAACCACACCGGCTTCGGACGGCCATGACAGCCAGACAATGTCGTTCGGCGAAAAAGGCGCCCCGCCCCGCGTGCTGACATTGGTGAGCGCGACTTTCATCACAGAGCGATCACTAAGCAGGACTTTGTAGATCGACATGTCACCGCGGTAGCCGATCTCCGCCACGGTGCCTGAGACAGCATTGACATCGCCCTTGGGTCGCTCGGCGGACATGGCGACTTTTTCCGGACGCAACGCCAGCCAGACTGTGTCTCCGGGTCGGGCCTTTCCCGTTTCGACTGTACGCATGCGGCCGAACGCGCTGTCGATAGTGCCATCGGGACCGAGCCGACCTTCGATCATGGTCGCCTCCCCGATGAAGCCCGCAACCCAACGCGAATTCGGTCGCTCATAAATTTCCGCCGGCGACGCAACTTGCATAAGGTGGCCGCGATCCATGACCGCGATGCGATCGGCAACAATCATCGCCTCTTCCTGGTCGTGCGTGACGATCACGAACGTCGTCCCGAGCTTGCGCTGCAGCTGCATCAGCTCGAACTGGGTTTCGCCACGTAACTTCTTGTCGAGCGCGGCCAGCGGTTCGTCGAGCAAAAGCACGCGCGGGCGCTTGATCAGCGAGCGTGCGAGCGCCACCCGTTGGCGTTGCCCGCCGGACAGCTGATCGATCCGCCGCCCGCCGAACCCCTGCAGACGCACGAGGGCCAGCATTTGGCCAACGCGATCGGAAATCTCCGCCCGCGCGACATTCTCCTGGCGCAGACCGAAGCCGATATTTCCCTCGACCGTCAAATGCGGGAACAGCGCATAGCTCTGGAACATCATGTTCACAGGTCGTCGGTGCGGCTGAACGGGCACGATGTCCTCACCGTCGAGGATGATGCGGCCTTCGGTCGGCGTTTCGAAGCCGGCGAGCATTCGCAACAACGTAGTCTTGCCGCAGCCCGAGGGACCAAGCAGCGCGAAAAATTCGTCATGTCCGATGTCGAGCGAAAGTGCTTCGACCGCCACGACCGAGCCGAACCGCTTGGTGACGGCCTCGAAGCGCACCAGTGGCTGCTTGTCGTTCGTCGCAGTTCCTTGCGCTGCCTTGCCGCCGTCCGCCATCGAATCCCCGTTTCGTGGCATCACGCTACCGGTGCGCGAGAACGCACTCAACCCGGCCTCAATTCAGTTCTGCTCCGTCAGCGTGCGTTTGACCGCATCGCGCCAGCCGGAATATTTGCGCTCCCGGGTTTCGAAATCCATGCGCGGCTCGAAGCGCCGGTCGAGCTGCCATTGCGCGGCAAAGCCTTCGAGGTCGGGACAGATGCCGGCTGCCCGGCCCGCCAGATAAGCCGCACCCAGCGCGGTCGTTTCCATGACGACGGGCCGATCGACCGGGCTCGCAAGAATATCGGCGACATATTGCATCGTGATGTCACTGACGGTCATTCCACCGTCAACGCGCAGCACGGTCGTTGAAGCCTTGGCGGACGGCCAGTCGGCATGCATGGCTTCGAGCAGATCGCGTGTCTGGTAGGCGACCGCTTCCAGCGTCGCGCGGGCAAGTTCGGCTGCACCGGAATTGCGGCTCAAGCCAAAGATCGCGCCACGCGCCTGCGCGTCCCAATAGGGCGCGCCCAACCCGACAAAGGCCGGCACCAGATAGACCTGCTCGGCAGGATCGGCCTGCTGTGCCAAAGGACCGACTTCGGATGCCGCGTTGATGAGCTTCATCGCGTCGCGCAGCCATTGCACGGCGGCGCCGGCGACAAAGATGGCTCCTTCCAGCGCATAAGTTCGCCGGCCCTCGAGCTGATAAGCGATGGTTGTGAGCAGACGGTTGTTCGAAACAAGACGTTCGACGCCGGTGTTGAGCAGTGCAAAACATCCGGTGCCATAGGTCGATTTCATCATTCCTGGCTTGAAGCAGCCTTGCCCGATCGTCGCTGCTTGTTGATCCCCGGCAATGCCGAGAACCCGCATCGGGCCGCCGAACAAATCGGCCGTTGTTTCGCCGAACATGCCCGCGCAATCGCGTACTTCCGGCAAGAGACAATGCGGTACGCCAAACAGTCGGCAAAGATCGTCGTCCCACCGTGCCTTGCCGATATCGAACAACAGCGTGCGCGCCGCGTTGGTGGCATCGGTCAGGTGCACCTTGCCACCGGTGAGCCGCCACAGCAGAAAACTGTCGATCGTCCCGAAGGCGAGCTTGCCATCCTCGGCCGCCGCGCGTGCGCCCGTCACATTGTCGAGCAGCCAGGCGATCTTGCTCGCGGAAAAATAGGGATCGAGCAGAAGTCCCGTCTTGGCGGCAATGTCCGGTTCATGACCGGTGCGCCGCAAGGCGTCGCAATAATCCGCGGTGCGTCGGTCCTGCCAGACGATCGCATTGTAGATCGGTTCGCCGCTTTGACGGTCCCAGATGACGGTGGTTTCGCGTTGATTGGTGATACCGAGCCCGGCGACGTCTTTTGCCGTGATGCGCGCCTCGGTCATGACGGCTCGCACGGTCGTGACGACGGTCCTCCATATTTCCTCCAGGTCGTGTTCGACCTCGCCCGGCGACGGATAGATCTGGCGGAATTCCATTTGCGCGGTCGCGAGTGGTCGCAGGGCCATATCGAACGCTATCGCGCGCGTGGAGGTCGTACCCTGGTCGATGGCGATGAGAGCGGTTGGCAAATGAAGTCCCCCGGGTCGTCAATGCGCGGTTGCGGCCGCCTTTCCGCTCATCGATCCAATGAATCGATCGAGTGCCGCGCAATCCTCAGCTGTCGCCCTTAGTCCGATCTTGCTCCGGCGCCAGAGTACGTCATCCGCATTCTGCGCCCATTCGTTGTCTACCACGTAACGCACTTCGGCGGCCGTGAGGTCGCCGGCGAAGCACGGGCCCAGGTCGTCCATGCTTTTCGCGTCTGCGAGAAATCGTTCGGCGCGCAGGCCATAGGCATGCAGCAGTCGCTGTGCGTGCGCGACCGACAAGAAGGGCCATCGCCGCATCGTCTCGGTCACCTGGGCGTTAAACTCCTCAGGCAAGAACTCCCCGCCTGGCAGTTTCGAATTTGCCGTCCAGGGCGGTCTCCCTCCGAAGTAATGACCGATCTTCAGCATGGCCGCCTCTGCCAGCTTTCGGTGCGTCGTGATCTTGCCGCCATAGATCGTGAGCAACGGCGCCACCCCGTCGCCCTGATCGAGAACCAGTTCGTAGTCGCGCGTGACGTCCTCCGGCCGGTCGGCGTGATCGTCGTACAAGGCTCGAACACCGGCGAACGACCATACCAACTCGTCGGGAATGACCTTGTCGCGAAAATACTGATTAACGGCATCGCAAAGATACGCGATCTCGGTTGGGTCAGGCGCGAGCGAACCGAGATCGCCGACGAAGTTCTGATCGGTGGTGCCGATCAGCGTGAAATCATCGGTGAATGGCAGGACGAACACGACGCGTCGGTCCGCTGCCTGCAGCAGATAACCGTAGTCGTGATCGAAGCGCCGACGAATGACGATGTGGCTGCCCTTGATCAGTCGCACAGGCGTCGACAGCGGGCGGCGAATGACCGTATCCGCGACCGGACCGATCCACGGGCCGGCGGCATTGACCAGAACACGCGCGGTCTTCACTTCGCGACGCCCGCGCGCGTTCAGTACCAGCTCCCATTCGTCCCGCCGCTCCACCCGCGCGCAGCGCGTGCGCGTGCGAATGACGGCGCCGCGCTCGGCGGCATCGAGCGCGTTGAGCACGACGAGCCGTGAATCATCGACCCAGCAATCGGAATATTCGAAGCCATAGCGAAAGGTGCGCTTCAGCGGCTGGCCAACTTTGTGGTGTGTGAGATCGACTGTGCGCGAAGCAGGCAACAGCTTGCGTGCGCCCAACATGTCGTAAAGGATCAGGCCGAAGCGCAACACAAGCGACGATCGCATCCCGGGAATTGGCGGCAACATGAAGCGCATCGGCCGGACAAGATGCGGTGCCATGCGCAGAAGCACCTCTCGTTCGTTCAGCGCCTCGCGAACCAGACGAAAGGCTCCGTGCTCGAGATAGCGCAAGCCGCCATGGATCAATTTGCTCGACGCCGAGGATGTGCCCGAACCGAGATCGTTCATCTCGACGAGCAGTACTTTGATTCCGCGGCCGGCTGCGTCACGGGCGAGGCCCGTTCCGTTTATGCCGCCACCGATGATGGCGAGGTCAAAATCGGCCATTGCCTGATGATTCGCTTTATTCCGCAGAATGAGTGGCTTGAGCCGAGCACTCAAGGACAGAGCGTGTTAACTTTGGGTTTGCGTGGCGTTCACCGCAATTGAAAAATCGCGCCATCGCCGCCATATCGAACCAATTAATGCCCTATTTCGTTGCTTGAACGCCCGCCAGGGAAATTTCAACCGCCAATGCCCTCGCCCCGCCTCCTCGTCATCGAAGGCAATTCACCGCAAACAACCGCCGATCACGTGGCAGTCGGCGGAACTGCGGCCAGCAAGGGCTACTCCGATCTCCTGCGCGAACTTCTTCCGGGCACCGTTGTGGATATCTGCTATCCCGGCGACCCGGCCGCATTGCTGCCGGAAGGTTCCTCGCTCGAAGGTTATGACGGCATCGCCATCACGGGATCAAGCCTGCACGTTTACAACGGCGGTCCGGAGGTGATGCGACAGATCGACCTGGTGCGCGCCGCGCTCAAGACCGGCACGCCGCTGTTCGGCTCATGCTGGGGGCTTCAGGTCATCACCGCAGCGGCCGGCGGCAGCGTGCGGAAAAATCCGAAAGGACGCGAGCTCGGCTTCGGTCGCGGCATTCGTTTGACCGAAGCCGGCCGCAAGCACCCGATGTATGCGGGCAAGCTCGATGTGTTCAACGCACCGACGGTGCATCTCGACGAAGTCGAGTCGCTCGCGCCGGGCACGACCGTGCTCGCGACCAATGCGGTGTCCGATGTGCAAAGCGCGGAGATCCGCACCAACGGATCAACCGCTTGGGCCGTGCAGTATCACCCTGAGTATCCGCTGCGTGAAGTCGCGGCGATCGTCCGGCGCATAGGCAGTCGACTCATCGAAGAGGGATTTTTTGCCGACGAAGCGGATATCAAGACCTTTTCACAGGATCTCGACGTCCTCGACCGCGATCCCGGCTGCAAGCGGCTCTCCTGGCGGCACGGCATCAGCAGGAATGTTCTCGACAAGAAATTGAGAGTCGGCGAAGTCGCCAACTGGATCGAATTTCAGGTCCTGCCGACGCGCGTGAAACGAGGACGCGGCTAGCGATGGATTTTTCGGGCAAGCAGGTTGTGGTGACCGGCGGCACTGGCGCGCTCGGGACTGCTGTCGTGAGCAAAATGCTTGCGGGCGGTGCGACCTGCATCATCCCATACGTGCACGAAGCGGAAGCGCAACGTTTTCCCAATCGCGGCCACGCGCAAGTGAAGCTCGTTGCGGTCTCCGATCTGTCCGACGAGGCGCAGGTCGCGAAAGTTTATTCGGGTGCAAAACTTTGGGCATCGATCCACATCGCCGGCGGCTTTGCGGCCGGCAAAGTGGCCGAAACCGACAAGGCCGCATTGATGGCCCAGATCGACAGCAATCTCGTCTCATGTTTCCTGTGCTGCCGCGCTGCGGTGAATGCCATGCTGACAAGCGGCGGCGGCCGCATTGTCAATGTCGCTGCACGACCGGCACTCGAATGGCGGTCGGGCGCGGGCATGAGCGCCTACGCTGTGGCCAAGACGGGCGTCGCCGCGCTCACCGTGACGCTGGCAGAGGAAGTCGCCAAGGACGGCATATTGGTCAATGCGGTCGCGCCTTCGATCATGGATACGGCCGCCAATCGCAAGGCAATGCCGAAAGCCGATTTTTCTGCGTGGCCGAAGGTCGAAGAAGTGGCTGCAACGATTGCTTTTCTGGCTTCGCCTGAAAACCACGTAACGCGCGGCGCAATCGTCTCGGTCTACGGAAAATCCTAGCCGGTCACCGGCACGAGCTCGAGCGGTGGCCGCAGCAGGCGTTGCACGCCGCTGGAGGCGACGACCGCCCGGCCCTCCGCATAGGCCTCGTGGTTCTTCTCGATGTCATCGAGGTCGTAGAGATAATTCACCATCAAGCCATCCGCCTGCGCGATGGCACGATCGGACGTGTCGGCAAGCCAGTTGATGCGTTCAAGCCGCGCACCGTTGCCGAGATGGAAACGCGCCACCGGATCAACCGGGGCGCCGCGCTTGTTGCGCGCTCGCAGGAAGTACCACGCGGCGGCCCGCATCAGCGGTTCCTCAAGCTGGCCGAAGATTTCAGGATCGGTCCACCAATGCGGCCGCTCAAGCAACTCAAAGGTCACCCGATCACTGGCGTTGATGGCCGGCGAGTTTTCGTTCTTGATCTCGCCGGCAAGCCAGTGGGTGAAACCCGGCACCGGCGATAGCGTGACGAATGTCGTGAGCTTGGGAAGTTCGCGACAGATCTCTTCGACGACCTGCTTGATCAGAAAGTTGCCGAATGAAACACCGCTCAACCCGCGTTGACAGTTCGAGATCGAATAGAACACGGCGGTACGCGCCTTGTCGGGTTCGACAAACTGCTGACGGCCGCTGGCAAGGATCGGCGCGATAGCGCCGGGGATATCTCGCTCGACCGCCACTTCGACAAAGATCAGCGGTTCGTCGACGAGTGCCGGATGAAAGAATGCAAAGCAGCGACGGTCTGGCGGATCGATGCGGCGGCGCAAATCATCCCAGCCGCGGATTTCGTGGACGGCCTCGTAACGGATGATTTTTTCCAGCACGATCGCCGGCGTCGACCAGTCGATACGGCGCAGCACGAGAAAGCCACGATTGAACCAGGACGAAAACAGATGCACGAAATCGGCATCGACGGCGGCAAGGTCCTCGTGCCGGTGATCGAGCGAGTCCATCAGCTGTTCGCGCATGCGCACCAGCGCGGCGGTGCCACCCGGCGCAAGATTGAGTCTGCGGAATAGCTCCTGCCGCCGGGGCTCGGACGTGGCGTGAACTTCGGCAGCGGTCAGGTCCGAGGGATTGGCCCGCCAGCTCTCGATCGCCTGTTCCATGCGCGCGGGATCGGATCCGAAGCGCTCGGCCAGGGCTTCGAAGAACGCAATGCGCGGGCCCGTCGTGAGCTCGGCATAGCGCCCGAGAATTTCACGCGCGAGCGCGACGCCCGAGGCCTCTCCGCGCCCGGACAGAAGGTCCTCGCACAGTTCGATCAAACTTTCGGAACGGGCCGACGGAGCTCCGCGCCGGTCACGCGCCAGCAAGGCGCGACCGCGCTCGGAGATGGTCTGCAGCAGTTCCCCGAAAAAAGACGTGTTCATTTTACTGTTACGGGACCCATGATCTGGTCTGGGAACCATGTGGCGATACCCGGCGCCAGACACAATATCACGACGCCCAGAATCATCAGCCCGACAAAAGGTAGTACGCCCCACATCACATCACGCAAGGGGATGTCTGGCGCAATATTGTTAATGACGAAAATATTAAGCCCTACAGGAGGGTGAATAAGGCCCGTTTCCATAACGATCGTCATGATGACGCCAAACCAGATCAGATCGAAATTGGCCGCCCGCAAAGGTGGCAGGATAATGGGTGCCGTCATGAGAATGATCGACACCGGCGGCAGGAAGAAGCCGAGAACCACAACCATCAGCAGGATCGTGATCAACAGAACCCATCGCGAAAGATGCAGCGAAACGATCCACTCTGCGGTCGACTGGCTGATGTGCAGATAGCTCATCACGTACGAATAGAGCAGCGACATGCCGATGATCAGCATCAGCATCGTCGATTCCCGCAGCGTCGACATAAGGATCGGCTCAAGATCTGTCGGCGACCACACGCTGTAGATGATAGCGATCAGCACAAGCGCGAGCACGGCGCCGAGGCCCGCCGTTTCTGACGGTGTAGCGAACCCGCCGTAAAGCGCGATCATCACGCCGGTCAACAGCACGACGAACGGAAGAACGCGCGGCAACAGCGCGAATTTGTCGCGCATCGACAGGTTCTCGACGCGCAAAATCTCGGAATGCGTGCCGGACTTTTCGTACGCTGCCTTGGCCTGCTGGAATTCCCATCGGAAGCGCCACACCGCGTAAGCGGTAAAAAGCGCAACCAGCAAAAGGGCTGGCCCGATCGCCGCGAGAAACAGGCGGCCCAGCGACTGCTCGGCAGCAACCGCGTAAAGAATCATGGTGATCGAAGGCGGAAGCAGAATGCCGAGTGTCCCGCCGGCGGCGATGATCCCTGCGGCAAAACCACCGGAATAACCGTGCTTGCGCATCTGCGGGATGCCGGCAGAGCCGATCGCCGAGCAGGTTGCCGGGGACGAGCCCGCCATCGCGGCAAACAAGGCGCAGGCGAAAACGTTGGCGATGCCCAGACCCCCGGGTATGCGGTGCAGCCACGCATGGAGCGCGCCATAGAGGTCTTGGCCGGCCCGCGAGCGCCCGATGGCCGCTCCCTTCAGAATGAAGAGCGGGATCGACAGCAGCGTGATCGATGCCATTTCCTCGTAGACGTTCTGCGTGATGGTATCGACTGACGACGAGGGCATGAATGCGATCATGAAAAGCGTCGCCACCGCGCCCAGCGCGAAGGCAATCGGCATTCCGGCGAACATCACCAGTAGCGTCGACGCTCCGTAGAGAAGCCCGATGGACAGGACGCTCATTTCGACGCTCTCCAGCGGGCAATGTGATTGGCGACCTGCAGAGCGACCTGAATGCTGAGCAGGACCATGCCGCACGTCATGAGCGAATAGGGAATCCACAGCGGCGGCTGCCACGTCGAACCGGTGCGGTAACCTTCGACGATCGCCTCATGCAGCAAGGTCCATGACTTCCAGGAAAAATATGCGCAGAAGATCAGCGTTGCGATATCGACGAAGAACAACCGGATGCGGTTTGCGTGCGGTGACAACATGGCGGACACCGCCTCGATCGCGACGTGACCACGGCGTGCCTGTACCGCGGCAGCCGACATGAAAACCGCACCGACGATCAGGAAGACCGAGAACTCATCCTGCCAGTCGGTGGAGAAATGGAAGAAATAGCGAGAGGCAACGCTGTAAGTGAGGACAAACGAAGCGACCACCAGCGCCAGCGAAGCAATGAGTGTGACGATGTGGTTGACCGGCGCCATGAACCGCTCAAAGCCGGCAGCGTCCGCTTTCGCGGACACCGCCTCGCTTGCGGTCCCGACGTTGTCGAGGCCGTGAACCATGGCGCCGGCCTATCGCGTCAGGAGACGTGAACGCCTTCAGCGAGTTTCAGCAACTCGGCCGACAGCGCGGTTTTTTGAGCGTAGTCCTTCCAGGCCGTGTCACGCGCAATCGCCCGCCACTTGTCGACGATCTTTTCGTCGAGATCGACGATCTTGGCGCCCTTCGCGGCGTAGACCTCAGCCACCTTCTTGTCGTCCGCGATCGCTTCGTCTGTGCCGAACTTCTCGGCTTCAAGACCAAGCGACATGATGATGTCCTGCTGATCCTTCGGAAGCGAATCGAACACCTGCTTCGACATGATCACGGGCTCAAGCATGTACCAGTAGGACTTGCCGCGACCCGAGGTCAGACTCTTGGCGATTTCTTCAAGACGGAACGAGATCAGGCTGGTCGAAGATGTAATGCCAGCATCACACGCGCCAGTCTGCATGGCGGCGTAAAGCTCGTTCGACGGGATCGACAACGTGGTCGCGCCCGCTGCCTGCAGAACCATGTCCATCTCGCGGCTGCCGCCGCGGATTTTCAGGCCCTTGCAGTCTTCCGGATTGAGAATGGACGCCGAACGGCTGGCCACTCCTCCGGCCTGCCAGATCCACGCAACGATGATGACGCCCTTCTCCGCCAGGAAGGCGCTGAACTTCTGGCCGATCGGCGATGCCTTCCATGCTGCGCCCTGTTTGTACGAGCTGACCAGTCCCGGCATCAAACCGATATTGAGCTCGGCAAACTCACCGCCCGCATAGGAGATCGGATAAAGGCTCATATCGAGCGCGCCTTTGCGCACAGCCGAAAACTGCGCGACCGTCTTCATCAGCGACGAGTTCGGGTACACCTGCGCGCCGAGCGCGCCATTGGTCTTTGCTTCGAGCTCAGCCGCAAACTTGCGGCACAACCGGTCGCGGAAGTCGCCCTGGTCGATGGTGCCGCCGGGGAACTGATGGGAAATCTTCAGAACCTTGGCCGGCGCTGCCGAGCCCAGACGCGCATGCGCAATCACGGCCGGTGCAGCCAAAGCACCCACAAGAACACGCCGCCTGCTCAAACTCATGAAATCCTCCCTCGTAATCTTTGCTTTTTCGGCATGAGCGTTGGGCTCAGACCGATATTTGTCGCCGACGTCAACTCTAGACAAATTTCTCCGTCCAAGCCACACAAACGAGCGAATTTGCAAGGGCGCGTAAACGCGCCGCACGGGAGGTAAGAGCGCAAAATGACGAAGCCGTTAACGGGTTTACGCGTCCTTGAACTGGCCCGCATCCTTGCCGGGCCCTGGGCTGGGCAGGTGCTGGCCGACCTCGGGGCCGACGTGATCAAGGTCGAACGCGCCGGAACTGGCGACGATACACGCGGTTGGGGGCCTCCTTTCGTCGAGGGGGCCGACGGAAACCACATTGGCTCCGCTTACTTCCACGCGACCAATCGCGGAAAACGCTCGATCGAGATGGATTTCGAAAGCGAGGAAGGCCGGCGCATCGTGCGCAAGCTGGCCGCGCGTTCGGACGTGCTGATTGAAAACTTCAAAGTCGGAGGGCTCGCCAAGTTCGGGCTCGACTACAAGAGCCTCGCACCTGAATGCCCGAGACTGATCTACTGCTCGGTGACAGGCTTCGGGCAGGATGGCCCCAACGCCAAGCGGGCCGGCTACGATCTGATGGCGCAAGGAATGGCCGGCATCATGGATCTGACCGGCATGGCCGATGGCGAGCCGACCCGCGTCGGCATTCCGGTGTCCGATATCTTCACCGGCGTCTATTCCGTTATCGGGATCCTCGCCGCGCTCGCGCAACGGGAAAGAACCGGCAAAGGCTGCTACGTTGACACCGCGCTGGTCGATTCCACCGTCGGCATCCTCTCAAACCAGGCGATGAATTTCCTCGTCTCCGGCAAGGTCCCCAAGCGCATCGGCAACGCACACGCCAACATCGTGCCGTACCAGGTTTTTCCAGTTGCCGATGGACACGTCATCGTCGCCACCGGCAACGACAACCAGTTCGTCAAGTTCTGCAATGTCCTGGGCGCGACGGAGCTCGCGCAAAATCCCGCTTACAAGGACAACGTCGGCAGATTGAAGCACCGCGACGAGCTCATTGGAAAATTGTCTGCACTCACTTCGCGGATAAAACGGGATGAGCTCCTGGACAAGCTCGAAGCGCAAAAGGTTCCGGCGGGACCGATCAACAATCTCGAAGATGTGTTCAATGACCCGCAGGTCGTTCATCGCGGCATGAAGCTTTCACTGCCCAGCAAAGCCGCCAAGGGCGGCACGATTCCAGGCGTGCGTACACCGATCGTCATCGACGGATGGAAAGCGGCATCCGAACACCCCTCCCCGCGTCTCGGTCAGCACACGGACGAGATCCTTCGCGAGATCGGCGAAGGATAACGCCCACCCCTTGATTGCGGCGGGCTGAAAGCAGAGCATTCCCGGAATGCCGGCGCGGATCATAGCCGGCGCCGGGGAGACGTCCATGAAAATCGTTCCGTCGCTTTTCGTCTGCGCACTGTCGATTTCGTCCGCTTTCGCCAACGACTTTCCGAAATTCCAGGTCGATGCATCCTGGCCGAAACCGCTGCCAAATAACTGGATCATCGGACAGGCCGCAGGCGTCGCCGTCGATGCGCAAGACAATGTCTGGGTCATCCAGCGACCGCGTACGCTGACCGACGACGAGAAGGCCGCGTCGTTTACCCCGCCGCGCACCAAATGCTGCGTGCCCGCTCCGCCGGTGATGCAATTCGATTCGGACGGCAATCTGCTCAAGGCGTGGGGTGGGCCAGGCCAGGGCTATGACTGGTTCGAAAACGAGCACGGCATCAATATCGATTCTAAAGGCTTCGTCTGGGTCGGGGGCAACGGCAACAACGACGGTCATGTCCTGAAATTCACCCAGGACGGAAAGTTCGTGCTGCAGATCGGCAAACCCGGACCACAGACAGGAAGTGCCGATACGAGCCGCCTGGGCCGGCCGGCCGACACGGAAGTCGACCCAACGACCAATGAAGTCTTCATCGCC
Organism: uncultured Alphaproteobacteria bacterium; assembly: GCA_963707615.1. Classification (GTDB taxonomy): domain Bacteria; phylum Pseudomonadota; class Alphaproteobacteria; order Rhizobiales; family Xanthobacteraceae; genus Pseudolabrys. Next base: position 417,384 of record CAVPQT010000002.1, on the reverse strand, counting down.
GACGGTTACGGCAATCACCGCGTCATCGTGTTTGATGCTGATACCGGCGCCTACAAGCGCCACTGGGGCGCCTACGGCAAGCCGCCTAGCGATGAGAAAGCTCCGCCCTACAATCCGGCCGGGCCAGCACCTCAGCAGTTCGCCAACCCGGTTCACTGCGTGAAGATCGCCAAGGACGGCCTCGTCTATATCTGCGACCGACAGAACGATCGCATCCAGGTCTTCCGCAAGGACGGCACCTTCGTGAAGGAATTTTTCGTCGCCAAGGACACGCTGCAGCAGGGATCAGTCTGGGATCTCGATTTCTGGCCTGATACCAACCAGACGTTCCTGATGAATGCGGACGGGGCCAACAACGAAGTCCGCACGCTGGTGCGCGATAACGGCGAGGTCGTCGGCGCGTTCGGGCGCAACGGCCGCAACGCCGGCGAATTTCACTGGATTCACAATCTCGCCGTCGACAGCAAAGGCAACATCTACACGACGGAAGTCGACACCGGAAAACGTGCGCAGAAATTCCGCTATGTCGGTCCGCCGCTGAGGTAGGACCTATGTGACGGCGGTCGGCGCCAGTGCTTCAATGTCGGTTGCGACATCGATCACGGCCGGCCGCTTCGCGGCGATCGCCTGTGCGAGCGCCGGTGCGATGTCGCTGGCGTTTTCGACACGAATGCCGAGGGCGCCCATGTCCTCAGCGAGCTTTGCGAAGTTCATCGGATTGTAGATCCACAATTCCCGCGCCTGCGCAGTCTGCTCACCGCCATAGGCACGATCGAAGCCGCGCTTCGACTGATTGCCGCCGCCGTTGTTGTTGACGACCGTTACCGAAGCGAGATTCCAGCGCACCGCCGTTTCGACTTCGGCGATGTGGTACCAGAAGCCTGCGTCGCCGGTGAAAACCACGACGGGACGTTCGGGGCATGCGGCCTTGGCGCCGATGCCGGCCGGAAAGGCCCAGCCGAGATGGCCCGCACTGCGCATGTAACTTTGTGCCGATGTACGAAGATCATACAGGCCGCCCATCCACATGCCGGCATGGCCGGTATCCACGACGACGATCGCATCATCGGGCACGTGCCGACTCAATTCGCCGCAGATACGCGCCGGATGGATCGGCACGGCATCCGATTCAAGCATCGGCTTGTACTTGGCGTACCAGTCGGCACGCAGGGCCGCGATCTCTTTGATCCATGGTGCGCGCTTGACCGCACTCGACTTGTCGATCTGACCGAGCATGCGGATGAGCACGCTCTTGGCGTCACCCAATACGCTCGCCTGTAACGGATAATTGCGGCCCAGCGCTTCTGCCTCGATGTCGATCTGGATGGCCGGCGTGCCGATGCGCGGCGTCGCCCAGAAATGCGTCGTCATGCCGCCGGTCTCGCTGCCGATAAAGCAGACGAGATCGGCGCCGTTCACTGCGCGATTGGCGGTTTCCCGCGAATAGGTGCCGACCACGCCGACCGAAAGTGGGTGCACGCCAGGGATAATGTCTTTGCCATTGAGCGAGGTGGCGACCGGAATTTGCAGCGCTTCGGCAAGAGCCACGAGCTCCTTGCCCGCGCCCGAAGCGCGCGCGCCGCCGCCCGCGACGATGATCGGCCGCTCGGCTTTCTGCAGCAGTTCGAGCGCGGCCTTCACATGCGCCGCTTCCGGTTCCGGACGAAACGGCGGGACGCGCGCAAATTGCGGCTCAACCAGCCCGTCCATCTCGGCCTCTTCCAGATCGACCTGCCCTTCGTTGCCGCGAAACTGCAGATGCACGGGACCAGGCGCGCCGGTTGTGGCCGTCCGAAACGCCTGCCGGATCATGTCGGGAATGCGCGCGACGTCGTCGACGGTGACGTTCATCTTCGTCACCGGCTCGAACGCCGGCACGTCGTCGATCTCCTGATAAACCTTTCGGAACTTGGTCTTCGGGTCGCGTCCGCCCGTCATCGCGATCACCGGGGCATGTGCCAGATAGGCATCGCGCAAGCCGGCGGCGAGATTGAGTGCGCCGATCACCTGCGCCATGCAGACGCCTGGCTTGCCTGACGCGCGCGCATAGCCGTCAGCCATGTACGCCGCGGATTTCTCGCCGTGACAATGGATGCGCGCGATCTTCGTCCGACGTTCCATCTCGGCGAAAGTCCGCCGCAGGACTGCCGGGACCATGAAGACATGAGTTACGCCGTAGCCTGCCAGCATGTCGGCGAGCACTTCGGCGCCGACGCGCCGGGCATTGTGTCCCACTGTCGCCATGCTCAGGCCGGCTCGAATTTCAGCGCGACACCGTTGATGCAGTAGCGCAAATGGGTTGGCGGCGGCCCATCATTGAACACGTGGCCGAGGTGGCTGCCGCAGCGGCTGCAATGAACTTCATCGCGGACCATGCCGTGGCTGCTATCGGTTTCCGCCTCGACCGCGCCCGGCAAGGGATCGTTGAAGCTTGGCCAGCCGGTTCCGCTCTCGAATTTCACTTTCGAGACGAACAAAGGCTGATCGCAGGCGACGCAGCGGAACGTACCGGCGCGCTTCTCATATAACAATGCGCAGCTTCCGGGCATCTCTGTCCCCTGCTCGCGCATGATCCCGTACTGCTCCGGCGTCAGTATCTTTCGCCATTCAGCTTCGGTGTGTGTGACAGGATATTGCTTGGCCATGATCGCGCTCCGGGAGTGCGTTACTTGATTGCCAAAGGATTCACCGGAGAACCTACTGCTCCGGTGATCGGAATGGCGGGCGCAACGAACAGAAATTCATAGACCTTGTCCTGCTCGCAATCGTCCGCCAGCTCTTTCAAATTGAAGATTTCGCCCATGGTCATTCCCATGATGGGAATGGTGATCCAGTGCCATGGCTGGTTGATGCCTTCCTCACTCTCGTTCGGCCGGACTTCACAGCCCCAGGTGTCGCTGGCGAGTGCGGCGAGTTGCGTGTCCTTGACGAAATCGAGCGTCTCAAAAGCGAACCCTGGCGCATCGCCGCCCGGATACCCGTCCCAGCTTCCAGCCTTCAGACACCGCTCCATCATGCCGGTACGTACGATGACATAGTCGCCGCGCTTGAGATCGACCTTCTGTTTTTTCGCCGTGCCGTAAAGATCGGCGTTGGTGATGCCATATCCGTCATCGAGCGACACGACGCCCTTGTAACGCGCTACATCGAGAAACACGCCGCGGCCGACCATCCGGTTCTTGGTTTTCTCGATGCCGCACTTCTGTGCACCGGCAGATGTAACCTCGCGGCAGTCGTAGCCGTTCCACATGTAGTTCTCATAGAAGACGTGGCCCAACCCATCCCACTGCGTGCCACATTGCAGAGGCATGGTCACCATGTCGTCGGCCGCGCGGATACCGCGTTTGTCGAGCACGCCCGAATGCGCATCCGTTCCCGTTCGCAGCATGGTGTGGATCGGATTGGTGCGGCCCATTGATGGATACTTGCTCTTGGCGCCTTGCGGACCGGTGTGGTCGAAGTTGAGGGCGAGCGAAATCACCTTGCCCTTCTTCACGAGGCGCGTCGCGGCGACAATATCCTCGGCCGTCGTGTAGTTGAGTGTGCCGACCTCGTCATCCGGACCCCACTTGCCCCAGTTTTTGTACTTTTCGGCTGCGTCACGCATGTCCTGACGATTGATCTTTCGGGCCGGCATCGAGTGTCCTCTGACGAAATGGAACTGCAGCGGGAATACAGCCTTTGGGCGCGAGCGATGCAAGCCCCACTGGCAAGGTCATCGCGCAATGCTACGATGAATAAAAAGGGAGGAAACGATGGCTCGACCGCTGCGCTTTTGGGCGGCATGCACGCTGTTGCTCGCCGCGCAATTCGCCGGTTTTGGCGCACAGGCACAGGACACCGCGGGATATCCCGCCCGGCCGGTCAAGATCATTGTGCCGTTCGCTCCGGCAGGCCCGACCGACACAATGGCGCGCCTGATCGCACAAAAGCTGAGCGACAGCCTGGGCAAGCAGTTCTACATCGAGAACCATCCGGGTGCGGGCGGCAATCTTGGGATGGCGATGGTCGCGAACGCATCCCCCGACGGGTACACGCTGCTGCTCGTCAGCTCGAGCGTCGTCGTCAATCCGAGCCTTTATGAGAAAGTCCCCTACGACGTCTACAAGAGCCTCGCGCCGGTAACTCTTGCCGGCTCGAGCCCGAACATCCTGGTTGTGCATCCATCCGTACCGGCGAAAAACGTCAAGGAGCTCATCGCCTACGTGCAGGCCAATCCCGGCAAGGTGAGCTTCGCGTCGCCCGGCTTCGGCACGACAGCCAGCCTCGCCGCGGAGAGCTTCAAATACGCACTCAAGCTCGACATCCAGCCCGTTCCATTCAACGGCGCGGGGCCCGCGCTCAATGCCGTCGTCGCCGGACAGGTGCAAATCGGCTTCATGGCGCTTCCGCCGGTGACGCCACACCTGAAGGCCGGAACGTTGCGCGCACTGGCAATGACAACGGAAAAACGCGTGGCGGCGGCACCCGACGTGCCGACAATGGCTGAGGCCGGCGTGCCGGGTGATCAGATCTCTGACGTGATGCAGGCCGTATTTGCGCCGGGCGGCACGCCGAAACCGATCATCGATCTGCTGCAGAAGGAAATCGCCAAGGCGGTGGCCGCGCCGGACGTCAAAGCGAAGCTCGATTCGCTCGGCTTCGATGCGATCGCCGACACGCCCGAGCATTTCGCAGCGCGAATCAAGACGGAAGTGCCGAAGTGGGCAAAGGTGATCGAGGCGGCCAAGATCGAAAAAGTGAAATAAAACGATTGCACGGGGAGGAATTGATGAAAGTCGCAGCGCGTCTGGTTGCAATTGCTGCTGCAGTGTTGGCCGCCGGCGCGGTTCAGGCTGCCAGCTATCCCGATCACCCGGTGAAGATCGTCGTGCCCTTCGCGCCGGCCGGCCCGACCGACGTGATGGCGCGCCTGATTGCGCAGAAGCTCTCGGAATCGCTGAAGCAGCAATTCTACGTCGAGAACCATCCCGGCGCGGGCGGCAATATCGGCATGGTGCAGGTCGCGAAATCGGCGCCCGATGGCTACACCATCCTGGTCGCGAGCTCGAGCTTCGTAGTCAATCCGAGCCTCTATGCAAAGAACCCGTACGATCCGTTCAAGGACTTCGCGCCGGTCACGCTCGCCGCGGCCTCGCCGAACATCCTGGTGGTGAATGCCGACTTCCCGGCCAAAACGGTCAAAGAGCTTGTCGATCTCGTCACGAAAAATCCGGGCAAGTACAACTACGCAATGCCAGGTACCGGCACGACACCACATCTTGCCGGCGAGTTGTTCAAGCTGACGTTCAAGCTCGATCTTGCGACCGTGCCCTTTAACGGCGCCGGCCCCGCTATCCAGTCGGCAGTGGCGGGACACACGCCGATCGCTTTCACCGCGCTGCCGCCGACTGCACCGCAGGTGCAGGCCGGCAAGCTGCGCGGGCTTGCGGTCACCGCGACGAAACGCTCGTCGGCGTTGCCCGACGTGCCGACCATGGTCGAAGCAGGCGTGAGCGGCCAGGAGTCCGAGACGATGCAGGGCATTTTTCTGCCGGCCGGAACGCCGAAGGATATTGTCGACCTGCTGAACCGCGAGATCGCCAAAGCCATGGCCATGCCTGACGTGAAGGAGAAATGCGCCCAGCTTGGCTTTGATGTCGTCGCCAATTCGCCAGACGAATTCACGCTCTACATCAAGAAAGAAGTCGAGAAGTGGGGCAAGGTGATCAAGGAAGCCAACATCCCGCAGATTCAGTGAATGCGTATCGTTGACATCCGCGAGACGGCGGTTCCGCTCAAATCGACCCTCGCCAACTCGAGCTTCGATTTCTCCGAAATGACGACGTCGGTCGTCGCGGTGATCACCGACGTCGTGCGCAACGGAAACCCGATCTGCGGCTTTGCGTTCAATTCCACCGGACGTTACGCCTGCGGCGCACAGATGCGCGCCCGCTTCATCCCCCGCATACTTGCAGCCGAACCGGCATCGCTGCTTGATGAGACCGGCAACAATCTCGATCCAGCCAAGATCTTCGCCTGCATGATGCGGCGGGAAAAAGCTGGCGGGCACTCGGAGCGCTCGATCGCGATCGGCACCATTGAAGTGGCACTATGGGATGCAGTGGCAAAGATCGCCGACAAACCACTGCACGCGCTGCTCGCGGAGCGCTTCAATGGCGGCAAAGTCCCCGCCAAAGTGTTCTGTTACGTGGGCGGCGGCTGGTACTGGCCCGGGCAATCGATCAAGGATCTGCAGGACGAGATGCGGCGTCACCTCGGCGCCGGCTACGCAATGGTCAAGATGAAGATCGGCGGCCTGCCCCTCGCGGAGGATCTTCGGCGTCTCGAGGCCGTGCTCGAGGTGGTCGGCTCGGGTGACCGTCTCGCCGTGGACGCAAATTGCAAATTCGATCGTGACGAAGCATTGCGCTACGCCAAAGCGCTTGCACCCTTCAAGCTGCGCTGGTTCGAAGAGCCATGCGATCCGCTCGATTTCGCGCTGTTTGCCGAGCTCGCCGAGGTCTACGACCAACCCCTCGCGACAGGCGAAAATCTCTACTCGACCCAGGATGTCGAGAACCTGGTGCGCTTCGGTGGCTTCCGCGCCGGGCGCGACGTCATCCAGGTCGATCCGCCGCAGGCTTACGGCATTGGTCAATACGCACGCACGATCGAGATGCTGGCAAAGCACGGGTGGCCGCGCGCTTCTCTCTTTCCGCACGGCGGCAACCAGATGTCACTCGCCATCGCCGCCGGCTTCGGCCTTGGCGGCGCGGAATCCTATCCCGGCGTCTTTGGCGACTTCGGTGGTTTTGCCGATGACGCCAGAATCGAGGGTGGCACGATTTCGCTTTCCGACCGCCCGGGCATCGGCTTCGAAGGACAGGCGCGTCTCTACCGGATCATGCGGGAACTGGCCTGCATTTGACGCATTGGGGCGGGTTTTCGTGATCGGCCGCCGCGTATCGTAAAAGCTTTGTAAACGCTGCCAAAGCACACTTTCGTAACGCGCTTATGCGACATCTGTGCGCATGCCTGCAGCCAAGCCGCCCGTCATTGCGTTCGTGATCCCTTGTTACAACGAACAAGCGGGCATCCAGCACACGCTGACGTATTTGCTCGCTGACATCAGCAAGCTGGAAAAGGCAAAGGCGATCTCGCCGAAGAGTTATGTCCTGCTGGTCGACGACGGCAGCACCGACAGAACGTGGGACCTCATCGAGAAGATCTCGAAGGCGCAACCGAAACGCGTCCGCGGGCTCAAATTGTCGCGCAATGTCGGACACCAGAATGCATTGCTGGCGGGCCTGATCGGCCAGATCGGCAAAGCCGATGCGGTGATCTCGCTCGACGCCGACCTGCAGGACGATATGTCGGTCGTTGCAAAGATGATCGACAGCTTCACCGACGGCGCCGAGATTGTCTTCGCCGTGCGCAAGGGCCGCAGCACCGACAGCCGCTTCAAACGCGGCACCGCGGACTTCTACTACCGCGTCCTCAATTGGCTCGGCGCCGACATCATCCCGCACCACGCCGATTTCCGCTTGATGAGCGACCGGGCGTTGCGCGCGCTGTCGCTCTATGGCGAAGCACACGTGTTCCTCCGCGGCCTTGCCGTTCAGCTTGGCTTCAAGACCGCGACCGTGGCTTATGACCGCCTGCCGCGGCTCCACGGAGAAACAAAATACACACTGGCAAAGATGGTCGCACTGGCGATCAACGGCATAACGTCACTATCGGTGCGACCGATCCGCATGATCGCCCTCATGGGCATCATCCTGTTTGTGGTTTTCCTCGCAATGAGCGTCTGGGTCTTTGGCACCTGGGTCGCGGGCCAGACGGTCCAGGGCTGGACCTCGGTGATGCTGCTTTTCCTTCTGATCGCCTCGTTCCAGACCTTCGCGATCGCCGTCATCGGCGAATATGTCGGCAAGATCTATTTCGAGACGAAGGCCCGCCCCCGCTACATTGTAGAAGAAGAAATCGGCATCGTTCCCGCCATGCCTGACAACGAAACTGTGCGCAATCGCACAGAGGCAATGCAAACTTCGCGAAATGGCTATTCTCGTGTGAGCGTGTAATCGGCTATTGTACGGGCGTCCGACCATGGAAAGCCCGCTCGACCAAGCCCCGATAGATACCGAAGCCCTCCGACGTTTGCATTATGCGGCCGCGATCGCGTGCGGCGTATTTGCGACGTTGGTCATGCACATCTTGCTGACCGTTTTAGGCCTTGGCCTTGATTCTGCGCTTCGGTCCACGGATCCCAGGCAGCAGTTCATTTCCGCAATCGCCTGGTGGGCGATCGCCGCGGCTGGCTTTGTCGGCGGCTGGGCGTCAGCGGCCTATCTCATTGCAGCCGCTCGCGAGCGTGATCTCATCTACAAGCTGGCGCAGTGGTTCCTGATCGCGCTGGTGTTCGTGATCGCCACCGTCGGCGGAATCATGAGCAAGACCGGCAACCTCGGTGGCACAATCGACGTGATTGCCGGGTTGACGGCGCTCGGACTAGGTGTGCTGTGCGCATTCTGCGGCGCGCGTTTGGCTTATCTGAACGCCGAACAGGTCTAGCTGTCGCAACTATTCCCAGATCAGGACATTGGGAAGCGAGCCATCGACCTGGCGCAGCGCCGTGTAGCCGACACCGGCAAGGCCGCGAAACAGGCCGAGGTTGAATTTCCCCTGGCCGCTGTTCCATCGGTAGTCGCCGGCCGACGCCGCGTTCTCAATGACGGACAACAGCCGACGGGCAGCGAGTTCGCCAAGATCCTTGCGTCCAAGCGAGGTCGCGGCCTCGCAGATGAATTCGACATTGCCAAGCGTGCCGCAGCAGAGCGTATCGACACTTCCCGGCCATCCCTTCGCCGCTCCTTCCACCGCGCGTGCAACGTCATCTTTCAACTGGCCTCGTCCGTTTGTCTTCTGCCGGGTCATCGCAATACGCGCCAATCCGATACCGGGCGCCCCGTGACACCATTGGCAAGGCCAGGAGGGCTCACCTTCGCCGCGCAAATCCGGCCAATTGTTGCGGCCCGCATCAAAGGTCGAATCTTCAAAGGCAATGCATTCCGCCGCCGCCGCGGCAAAGTCTTCCCGGCCCGTCGCCGCTGCCAGCGAATCCAGTGCATAGGCAAAACCGGCGGCGCCGTGCGACATGCCGTTGAGGGCCCGCTTTCCCATGCCCTGGCCGACCCAGCTGCGGCCACCCTCCGGCCCCAGCCGGCTTTGCGCGATGAGATGTTCGCCGCATTTGATGGCGCGATTCAAGACATCGGCCGAGTGACTATCCCGATAAAGGCGCAGAAGACCGAGAATTCCACCCGCGCTGCCACCAATGACATCGAGCTGTTTGTCCGCGGCAATCAAGCCGTCGCTGAATAGCGCTGCCGCGACGTGGGCATCCGCCAGCAGGCTGTCGTCGCGGAGCATCTTCGACATCACGGTCAGCGCGTAAACGATCGAACCGAGACCCGTGGCCCCGCCGACACCCAGGGAGCGGGCCATGCGCGCCGCCCCGCGGCTCTTCAGGGTCTTTCGAAGATGCGCGACACCGGCGATTGCGAGTTCGGCGGACGATTTCCGTGCTGTGACCGCCGCATGCGCGGCAAGGAACAGCGCAATCCCGGAAACACCGTTGTAAAGATCCGGCCCCAGGCAGACGAGCTGGAAGACTTCTGCATCACCGAGCCAGTCCAGGCCGATCCATGCGGCACCAGGCCCCCTGCGAATGGCACAGCGCGACAGTTCTTCCGCGATCCTGTCGGCTTCGGCAGCGAAGGTCTTTTTTGTCGACTCAAGCTCGGCGTCCGTTGGTTCCAGGAGCTTTGCCTTGCCAACTGCTGCGACATCGGGCGGCTTCGTCAGTGAGCGTGTACTTTCCCTGATGACCTCAATCTGCCAGTCGATCTCTTTTTCATCGAACGCCTGGATACGCTCTCGCGCGCGATTGAGCCCGGGTCTCGCCGGAACGCGCACGGAAAATCCAGTCGCGTCGTGGATCTCGCTCGCATCGCTGGGCGACACGAAGTGCGGGACGTTCAATGCAAGCAGCGCCGATCGCTCCGCGCGCTGCAGTGGCCAGAAATCATCCTCCTTGTCCCACTCGGCGAGCCTGGCCATGAAATCAGCCTGCGCAGACCACAGAATTCCGTCGTCCATCGCCCGGATGTTTTTCAGCCGCTGCAACAGCATGGAATAAAATCGAGTGGCGCGAATGACCTTGCGGACCGGAAGGCCGGCAAAATCCTTGTAAAGGCTTTCCGGTTCGGAGGATCTGATGTGTCGCAGCAGAAACGCAGTGTAGTCGCGGAAGCCCGAAACCAGGTCGTCAGTGTATTCGGCCAGTTTGACATAGTGTCCATCAACGAACGGAAGGTTTGGATTGGTGTTGGTGACCTCTTTCGATCTCGTCGGGCGCATCGCGTCGGTGTTTATGTTGTCCCACTTGATCTTTATCTTCGCATTCCAATCCGCGGTCATTCCCCCAATCGCAAAGACATTGTTGTCCGGGGACCGACCATACGCAGGAAGCAGCCCCACCATCATCACCGAGTTGGCAAGCTTTTCCGTCGCGAGATCGAAGGCCTGCGCCTCCGGCTCCGCGGTTTCGCTTTCATCGACAGTCGACTGAAGGATCGTCTCGAGGTCGATCGGCACCGGATGCTCGCCGGCAGCGATCATGTTCTCCTGGTGCATGTCATTGGCAACGAAGCAATGAAACAGCGCGAGCCAGGCACCGGCGCGCCGGAAAAACCGCTGGCAGCCAGCGCGATCCGTGCCCGCATGATCGATGAACTCGGTCCAGCCGTAGCCATCGGATGCAATTGCACGCACGGCCTTGAGGTCGATCGGCGGGGCGTCCTTGTTCAGTCGCTCGACCAGATCGTGCCAGGCGATATCGAGCCTTAGGTCTTTCGGCTTGTAGACAATCCGCGCGCCGTCTTCGAAGCTGAGGATGCGCACCGAACGGCCGCCATTGTGCGGATCGGAAAATTCTCCCGCGATGCTGGCTACCGGACTATCGGTGTTGGAGCGCAGGATGTCGCGACGGATTGCCGGAAGATCGGCATCGAGGCGGGTCACGAGTTCGCGAGACGTATCGATCCACTGACGCGTCACCAGCGCAATCAGGCGCAGGAGAACCGGCTTCTCTTCAAACAGACGGCGAAATCCACCCGCCTTCATGTCGGCGGTGAACCGGTCGTAAAGTGAGGTTCCAGGATTTGGCTGTGGTTCACTGGCCTTTCGGGCAAGGGCGAATTGCTCATAGAGCGCCGGCGCGCAAAGATTCGACAACTCGCCGAGCAGCGAGTGGCGCAGCCCGGCATGCGCGGCTTCCGTCAGGTTATCCAGGGCCCGCCGATCGACGCCTGCCCAGACAATCTCCGTCGCGTGCTCAACCACCGGCGCGAACAGATGCCCGAAAGCCACCGGCTCAAATCCGTTTGTAATCCGTGCGGGATTTTTCCCCGGACTTTGCAGGGCCGTCTCGATCCAGATGGCGTCGACAACCCAAGCCGGCAGCGAGGTCGATGTGCGACGAACGGTTGCAAATTTTTTCAGAACGTCGTCGGTCGTCCACCCGTCGCGGCGAAGCCGCTGGCTGAACAGGGACCAATCTCCACTGGCAGCGGATTGGCACCAGGCGGCAAGGCGGTGGGCGGCGACATCCGCATCGGCCTTCTGTCCCGGCAAAGCTTCGAAATCGTTCGAAAGGAGTTCATCAATGGTCGCCGCGCGAACGATCAGGCGCTCATGGAAGGCATCCATCAATCTTCACTCCGACCCGGGAGATTATACGCACCCCCGGCCATTATTCGGGACCTGCGCCCGCGTCGCGGCCGGCCGCAACTATGTCGCTGTTATCCTCACGCCTTGTCTCGTTTGAATGGCAAAGGGCTACGTCCGGCAATGGGTCGTCCCCGAATGAGCATTTTTATGACGTGAATTGGTTAAGACCGGACACGATTTGTCTACAGAAATCAGCACGTCTCTCGTCATAAGTGCCTGCGGATATAGGCTTATTCCAATTGACTTTGCCTAGAGCGCATCGGATCATGGCCTATGGCGCTGGGAGGGGGCGTTTTTTTGAGCAACTCTTAGCTGACTGCTGGCGCCGCTGGCGAAAGAAAGGATCGTGCCATGAAGACCATGTTGATCGAAAAGACTGAAAAGGAGATCCTTGCCTTCGAAATCTCCGACGAGGCGTTGGAGATCGCGGCGGCTAAGGAAAAAGCGGGCTTCACGCTGGGTGCTTGCACCGGCTTGTCCGTGTGCGACGGCTAACCAGTCTTCGACTGGCCCAGGCCTTCAAAATAAAATTCTGACCCGCGGGACTGCAAAGTCTTGTGCGAGGCGCCGAATGCATTCGGCGCCTCGCTGATTTTTTGGGCCGTCCACGTCAGGTGTATCGCAGTACTGCCTCGCGCAGAGCGAGTGGAACCCGTTTGTATGGTGCATCGCGACACATTCTCCCACTGTTGCCGCGAACAAAAAGCACCTAGCATTGGCCCAGATTGCCCGCCGCATTGCGCCCTCCGTGGAGTTTTAGATGAATCGCCGGTCCTTGCTTGCCTCTGCGCTCGTCGTATTTGCCGGGCAGCGGCTCCCCTTCCCTGACTGGATGGGTTCTGCGGCGGCGGAGGGAGCCAAGCATGTCTGGCGTCACGGCCTCGCAAAGTTCGGTGAACTGAAGTACCCGGCGGGCTTCAAGCAATTCGACTACGTCAATCCGAACGCACCAAAGACGGGCGCAGCGTCGCAGATCTCGCTCGGCACGTTCGACAATTTCAATCCGGTGGTTGCCGGCGTGAAAGGCACCCTCGTTCAGGGCATCGACTTCGTCTTCGATACCCTCCTCACATCGGCGCTCGACGAAGTATCCAGTGTCTACGGGCTGCTCGCGGAATCCGTGAGCTTCCCCGAGGATTTGTCTTCGGTGACCTTTCGACTTCGTCCCGAAGCGAAATGGCAGGACGGCAAGCCCGTCACAGCGGACGACGTGATTTTTTCCTTCAACGCGTACAAGAAAGTCAGCCCGCAAGCCGCCGCCAATTATCGCCACGTCGTGAAAGCGGAAAAGACCGGCGACAACGATGTGACCTTCGTCCTCGACGGAACGGCAAGCCATGAATTGCCGATCATCATCGGGCAACTCACCGTCATGCCAAAGCATTGGTGGGAAGGCTCCGACAAGGACGGTCGCAAGCGCAGCATCGAGGAGACGACGCTCGAGATGCCGCTTGGCAGCGGACCGTACAAGATCAAGGAGTTTTCGCCGGCTCACGCCATCGTCTATGAACGCGTGAAGGACTACTGGGGCACGAACGTCAACGTCAATGTCGGCCGCAACAACTTCGACGAACTGAGGTTTGAATATTTCCGCGACGCGACCGTTGCCGTCGAGGCATTCAAGGGAGATCTGGTCGACTGGCGCACCGAGAACAGCGCAAAAAATTGGTCAACGGCGTACGACTTTCCGGCGGTGACCGAAAAGCGCGTCATTCTTCAGGAATTCCCGATTACCAATGTCGGCGTGATGCAGGCCTTTGCCTTCAATCTCCGTCGCAACAAATTCAAGGATCCTCGCGTTCGACAGGCCTTCAACTACTTGTTCGATTTCGAGGAAATGAACAAGAAGATATTCTTCGGTCAGTACAAGCGGACAGGCAGCTATTTCGAAGGCACCGAGTTGGCCGCGACGGGCGTGCCGACGGGCCGTGAACTCGAGTTGCTCGAAACGGTCCGTGACAAGGTTCCGCCTGAACTTTTCACCAAGCCCTATGCCAACCCGGTCAACGGCGAGCCGAATGCCGTGCGCAACAACATGCGAGAGGCTCTGCGGCTTTTCAAAGAGGCCGGTTACGAAGTACGCAATCAGCAGATCGTCAATGCGGCGACCGGCGAGCCTTTCGAAGTCGAATTTCTCGCCAATGCGCCGCTCTTCGAACGCATCTTCCTGTTCTACAAGCCGTCGCTTGAACGGCTCGGCATCACGGTGTCAGTCCGCACGGTCGACCAGGCGCAGTACGAGAACAGGCTGCGCAAATGGGACTTCGACATTATTACGTTTGCGTGGGGTGAATCGCTCCTCCCCGGAAACGAGCAGCGCGGCTACTGGGGTTCGCAGGCGGCCGATCAATCCGGATCGGACAACATCCTCGGCATCAAGAATCCTGCGGTCGATGAGATGATCACGCGGATCATCGAAGCGAAAACGCGCGATGAACTTGTCGCGGCGACGAAAGCACTCGACCGGATCCTGCTCTGGAACAATTACGTCGTGCCGCAATGGGGCTACGCCAAATTGCGAACCGCGCGATGGAATCGTTTCAGCTATCGCGATCCGCTGCCGAAATACGGCATGTCGGGCTTTCCGGCGCTGTGGTGGTGGGACGCTGAGAAAGCGGCCAAGACCGGCGGCAAGAGGACGTAAAGCGGACGTAAGAGATCGTAGCCAGCGTCAGGTCTTGCGCTGCTCTGCAGGCGCCTTGATGAATTCGCGATGGTCGGGCGGATCGAAATCGAGCAGCGTCCCGCCGCGGGCAAAGTGTTCGACGAATGCCATTCCGATAACGTAGGTGGCGCCCACGGACAAAGCCGGCGCGGTCATCGCGCCGATTGCCGTTCCGGCGACAGGCACGCTCTTCGCCATGCTGGCAACGCCCAGTCCGGTGCTCGCCGGAATCATCGTCCCGGCAAGGCTCGCCACGATCGCCTTGCCGCGATTTTTCGAGAACGGAACGTCGTAGAGCTGCGAAATGCGCCGCAGCATCTGCAACTGAACGCCGCCGACGGCGGCGACGTCGACGACGGGCACCGGCAACAGCCCCGCCACCCCTGAGTAAAGTGAGAAGCGCTCGACCAGTTTGCGGGCGCGGGATTTGGTGGCGGCGGCGTCGACGGAGTTGCACGTCGGCGGTGGCAGGCGGCGGTGTGCGGGGTGGCGAGAAGAAGATCCTCAGGCGCGATCGAGGAGCCCCGCTGCGGTTTTGCCGGACGCTTCGTCTCCGGCATCGGCTCGACCACCCTGGACTGTGCCTCGGGACCGCCCTGGTGAGTGACGTTGGGCCGGATCGCCTTCGGCAACTTCTTACTCATGATCACGCCGCCTTTTTGATACCCACCAGATTATCCACTTCGGTTGCGATGGCTGCAATCTCGCGCGCCGCCGGTCCTTTCCAGCTGATGAGGCTCGGGGTCGCACCCCACAGTCCCGCTTCGGCATACGCGACGCGGTTGATCATCTCGTTTTCGAGCACCGGGAACCCGGCCTCGATCAATTCCGCCCTGATTTGTTTGGCGATGACGGAATCGCGCGTGGTCTGCGTCAGGATGCAGCGGAACGTCGGTCGTTTGCCGCCGGCACCATCGATCAGCGAATTGAGCGTATCGAGCATGCGGTCGACATCGAGCGGCGACGCCTTGACCGGGACAAGAAGAAAATCGGCTGCCGCGATACAGGCGAGCGTCGCCTCCGAACGGAATCCCGGAGTGTCGATGATGATCGGACGCCCCGAGGCCCCAAGATTCTGCGCTGTCTTCCATGCCTCAGCGGATGCGTCTTCCACCACCGGGACACCGCCGAGCGCCCGCTCCCGAAGCGCGAGCCGCGCGATGGACCGCTGCGGATCGGCATCGATGATTGTCGGGAGCCGGCCCGTCAGATGCCAGTGAACCGCAAGGCAACTGGCCAGCGTGCTCTTGCCGCTACCGCCTTTCATTGTTGCTACAGTGATGATCTGTCTCATGGCCGACCTGCCTTTTGCGCTCACGCGTTATGGGCGAATCACTCGCAGCCAATGCTACCGGATTCCAGGCCGCCATTCTTCAGATGACGCCGATCGGGCGGGGATATTTGCGGTTTTAGGCCCATCCAGCAAGGCCGAACGGTGCGTTCTCACCGCTATTGTCGGACCTGCGGATTATTGCGTCGGCGTGCAGGATGCGTAGAGAACCGCCTTGAACATGTCGAAAGATTGAACACGGACCAGGCAGTTCGTCTTCGGGTCGAGCGTCAGATTGACCACATCGCCCGAGGCAACGGTCTGCTGTTTTCCGTTGACGTTGATGGTGATGTTTTCGTTCGTCGGCGCGCCGATCAGCCCAACCGTCAGTCGACCAGCGGCAACGATCATCGATTGGTTCGGCTTGATGTTGTAAGTGTTTTTCGACGGAATGATCTCGTCCAACGCGGCCTCGAAAACCGAAAGCCTGTTTTGCAGGGCGACCTGCGTCGCGTTCAGATCGGCAATCTGGGTCTTGAGTTTCTGGTTGTCGGTCCGCAGCTGCTGGATCAATTGCCTCGCGCCGGCAATATCGAGGTATCCGACATTGAGGCCGATTAGATAGGCGACCACTCCGACCAGGATCGTGAGCAGGAATAGCCATCGTCCGGTGAACATCCGGTACACGAAGGACCTGGGCCGTATCGTCTGTTGTGCGTCAGTCATTCCGCTCACCTGCGATCCCTTCGCTCCCTATTGCCTGGGCGGTGCCCCTGCACTGGAACCCGGACCCGTTGCCACCGGCGGCGTTGCTGCACCGGACCCCGGGCCTGTTGCCGCCGACTTGAGCCAATCGGGAAGCCGTTGCAGGTAGTCCTTGATCTGCGACAGATCGAATGGGGAGTGCCCGCTCGGTGCGGCCGTCGTAGGCGTCTGAGTGACGTTGGGCGGTGTCGAACTCGGAGCGGCCGCGCTGTTCTTCTCGGGCGATGACGGTCCGATCGGCTTGGGCAGCGTATTGATCTGGCCAGACGAAATTCCAGGCACCTTTTCGTTCGGCGTCGCATCCTCATCGGTAGCGGTGGCTTTCGAGGTTGATCCCACCGCCCCGTCGACATTGCCGAGAATAACCGGCAGCCCGTCCTTGCCGCCGCCGATAATGACAACCTTCGAATTGCGGGACTGGGCGAGTGCCAGCGTCGCTTCGATGCCGCGCCAGCGCAGATACGAATCCGAAATTCCCTCGCTCACCGTCCGTTGGAAGGCCGCGATGCCGTTTGCTTCGATCTGCTTGCGCGTCAATTCCTGCGCCTCGCGCTCGACGCGGTACTTGTATTCCTGAATCTCATAATACTGCTGGGTCTGCCGGTTGATGGCCGCGACGATTTCCGGCGGCAGTTCGATGCCGAGGACGAGGGCATCGAGCAGGTTGATCGAATTCTGCAGGAAGTCGTTGTAGTGCTTCGGGTCCGGCTGCTCCATCGCTTCGGGCTGGACGAGACTGTTGAGATGCGTGCTCAGGCTCTTTTGCGCATCCGCACGAATTTTCGACTGGATCGACTTCGCGCGACGTATAGACTTCTTGCGCGGTGTATTGAGCGATAATCTCGCGCGCCCGGCTGCCGAGCTCCGGCTCCACGACCGAAGCGAGATATTGCGGGCCGATGAACTTATGCAGCACCGCGACGTAGTTGTGCAGCAGCTGGAACCGCACGTTGATCTGCGCGCTCACATTCACGCCGTCCTTGGTGATCGCGTTATATGTCTGGGTCGAGGACTGAAGCCGCAGCGTGTAAATGTAGAGCTTGTCCCAGGGCCAGATGACATGAAGGCCTTCGTCCCTCAGCTCGCGTGGATCGAGAATCGTGCCGCGGCCGACAAAGCACCAGCAATAAAGGTCGTAGCCGTTGAATCGTTTCCAGAGGACTCCGACGCTGCCGCTCGGAACGGTGATCACGACATAAGGAAACAGGATGGTGGCCATGAGCAATGCCGCCAGCAAAGTGACTGACAGACTCGGCAGATGGCGCCCAATAAAACGCCTCCAGGTGCGCGGCCTGGTTGGCATTCCATCAAGGGACTCCGGATACTTCGCCATCAGTCCTTCTCCCGCTACCGACGTCTCGTTTTTGTACTTTTTATCGTACGCTGGTCGACAATCTTTCCTTCGTCCATCCGGATCCTGCGGGCCGGCAAGTCGAGCTCGTCGAGATAACGATCATCGTGCGTGATCACCACGACGGTCGCGCCGGCCTTCATCAGATCCGGCAACAGTTCGTCGTAGAACTTGCGCCGGAATTCCGGATCCTGTTCGGCCGTCCATTCGTCAAGCAAGAGGATCGGACGCTTTTCGAGCAGACTGACGATAAGCGCCAGACGCCTGCGCTGACCCCCGGACAATTCGAGCGTGCGAAACTCACCGTCGACCAATCCGGTCTTTGCGGACAGCCGGAACAGCTCGAGCAGACGAGTGACCTCGCCTGGATCGGGATCGGGCACCCCGTAAAGTCGCCGGAACAGATGATAGTCGAAGAAAATCGCCGACATCAACGCGCGGTAGTCGTCGCGGTTGGAATTATCGATGTGCCTTCCGTCGAGGATGATCTCGCCTGAATTCGGGGGCATAAATGCCGGAAAGAACCCTCAGGAAGGTCGATTTGCCCGAGCCATTGCCGCCGGTGATGAAAACCAGCTCCCCGGGGTGCAGGGTGAAGTCGATCGGGCCAATCTTGAAGGCGGACTCGGAAAACTTGTCGACGTAGCGGAAATTGATGTTGCGCATCTCGATCGTGTCGAAACGCTTGACCGTGGGAACCTCGCGCGGCTGTGCGGCCGCGGCGCGCAGCGCATTTTCCAGTTGTACCAGACGATCTGCCGACGCGTTTGCGTTCAGCAAGATTGGAATCGACTGCACCAGGCCGAAACACGCCCCCACGATGAACATCAGAGCTGTCGTGGTTTTCGTCAGCGCCGCGCCACCAAGTGTGTCGCTGAACTGAGGCGCTACGAACACGACGGCGCCGAGCAGCACGTACATCGAAATCTGCGACGTCACGATCATCCTGAACGTTTCGGCCTGGGTATTGATCTTGATGTTGGCGGCCGTTCGCGACACGTCGACCGCATCGGCGAACAGGTCCGCGCTGCGTGCGCTGTTAAGCCGCACTTCCTTGAACCCATCCAGGAAGTCGGTGAGCCGGTCGAACAACCGGCGCTCCCATGCAGCCGCCCTCTGTTTCTCGCTGACCAACCGGCGGTTCTTCTGGTGGAAAATCACTGCCGCTATCGAGACGACCACGATGGTCGTGAGAATGGCGGCGATCGACAGGAATGCCACATAGATCGCCACAAAAACGATAAGGACCGCGCCCTGTACGGTAAAGGCGAGCATGTTGCTCGCTTGCGTGAGAACGGCCGTATCACTCGTGATTGCGGCAACGATCCGTGCTCGGCCGACGTCTTCGATCGCCAACAGCTCCGAGTGCCTGATCTGGTCCATAAGTCGAACGCGAATCTTATGGATGATCGCTTCGATCTCGGCGGTCGTCGTGATGGTGACGTAGGATTGGGTTTTGATGAACAGAAAGAGCGCGACGATAAACAGCGTCGCGGCCCACAAGGTCGAACCGTTTTGCAGACCCGAATTGATAGCGCCCAGGATCGCCGCGGTGCTGATGCCCCCGAGTCCGGACATGAACAGCAGCTTCGGCAGCGAGCCGTGCATTTCACGGCGGACGAGTTGGAGGAAGGACATAACGTCTTCCGTCTACACGTTCACAAAATGCCGCCGCCGGCCCATCAAGATACGCCCCCCGCCGAAACAAAAAATCACTTCTGCTAATTCCGGCGAGGCCATTCGGCGCGACGTGATTGGCCGGTCAGAAGCAGGACAGGCAAGACTACAAATGGAGTGGTGACGAGGGCCAGAAAAAAAGTGCCGAAAAAGCCCATTCTGCGGTCAACGCCGCATACTCCCGTGAGGGCGCAGAACACTATATAGACGAAGGCTTCGAGCATGGGGCTCGGTCTCGCCGGTCGACAGCGCTACGGCTGCGGTGGATGCATCTACTCCAGTCGCCCGGGGGCTATGGACCCGTTGCCGCTCCTGCTTCTGGAGACTTGGCGGCGCGGTTCTTTCGCGAATCCCACATGTCCCTTTGGGCTTTGATGAACTGCCGATAATCCGGAGGATTGAAGTCGAGCAGAGTGCCCCCCGTGGCAAAGTGCTGGATGAACGCCTTGCCGATGGCGTAGGTGGCGCCGGCCGACAAAGCGGGCATGACAAATCCGCCAGCGATCGTGCCGATGACCGGAATCGCCTTGAGCACGCTTGCGGCTCCGATGCCGCTCGTCGCAGGGATCATCGATCCCGCGAGGCTCGCGATCAAAGCCTTGCCGCGGTTCTCTGAAAAGTCGACGTCATAAATTTGCGAAATGCGGCGCACCATCTGGATCTGAAGGCCACCGACCGCAACGGCGTCGAGAACGGGAACGGGAACCAGTCCGGCCACGCCGGACCACAATGCAAACCGATCAACGAGCTTCGAAGCCATCTGCTCGCGAGTCTCGGGCGTATCTGCCGCGGCTTCGCCGGTTTCCGATGTCACTGACGATTTTTCTGCCATGGCGGATCCCTTTCTACACTGCTTGGGCGCGACCGGCACTTTGGTCGTTAAGTGCTTGTTTTTCGGCCCAAAACCCCTCGTGGCGCAAAAAGCGTATCATGCGGAATATTGGATGCCAAGCGGCTGCGACCTCGCGTCAGAGCGCGCAATTGCAGCATTTTTTCTGCATTAACACGCGCGAATGAAACGTTTGCGTCACATCGCGTCTCGATGCGCCTGACAGGCCAGTACGGCTTTGGCGCCGTCTTGCCACGCCGGATGCGATCTCATAGAACGCATTGCGTGGTTAATTTTGCGGAGGTCGGCCATGACAGTGAGCAAAACTGGCCACACCAGTAACAAGCAACGCACGCCGTGGGAGCGGCCGACCATCAGGAAGGTCGCGATCGGCGCCGAAACCAAATCGGCCGCTCAAGCCGAGCAAAACAATGCTGCGCTCACAGAGCCGCAGCCGCCGTCTCCTCCGTCAACGAAATTCGGATTTTCGTTCGAGATGGCCATTCCGATGTCCGCCCGCATCGACAACAAGAGCTAGCACTGCTGAAGCGGACATGGGGTAGAGTTGGCGACACCACGTGAGCAGTGGAGCCCGACAGCTTGACCGTCACAGTCGACAGCATTCTGGTCCGAGAAAACGAATTGGCCATGGCCGATGTCGATGGCCGCGCCGTTGTCCTCAGCCTCGCCGCCGGCTCGTATTTCGACTTCAACCGGGTCGCGACTGAGATATGGGACATGCTGGCCGAACCGTGCCGGGTCGACGAGATTTTCCGCCACCTCTCGGACCAGCATGACGTGGACGCAGCAACGTTGGCTCGCGACGTAACGCCTTTCCTGCAAACGCTGCTGAACGAACGGCTGGTGCGGGTAGCGGCTCCGGAAGAAACGCGATGACGCCGGCAGCCATCCGCCGCGCCTATCTGCGGGAAGCCTTTGTTGCGGTCGTTCTGGCACGGATGGCCGTGCGCTTTGTCTCTCCCGCGCGAGTCTTTGCCTGGGCGAACCGCCCGCCTCGCCGCATCAATCGATTTGCCACCAATGAAGCAAACTGGATCTCCTGGGCGGTGGAGCAAATGGCCACCAAGCCGTGGGGCAACGCCCTTTGTCTGCCCCGCGCGCTCGCCACGCACGCCATGCTGCGCCGGCGCGGCATAGCAAGCCGGCTTTGCCTCGGCGTTGCCCGGCAAGATCAAGCGCTCGTTGCTCACGCCTGGGTCGAGATCGGTGAAGGCGGCGTCATCGTCGATCGGGAGGTCGGACGTTTCACACCTTTGGCCCAGTTTGGCGGGGCACGCTGATGAGCGGAATCGCCGGACTCATCCGTTTCGATGGCCGCAGCGTCGCGCGGCGCGATCTCGAACGTGCCGCCAATGCACTCAATCAATATGGGCCGGACCGCGTCGAGATCATTGCAAAGGAAAACTGCGGTCTCGCGCACGCACTGATGCGGATGACGCCTGAAGACCGCTTCGACCGTCAGCCTTACCAAGACGCGAGCGGAGCGATCATCACCGCGGACCTGCGGCTGGACAATCGCGACGATCTGCTTGCTCGTGCCGGAATTTCTCCGCTGGAGGCGGCGGAGTGGCCGGACTCGCGTTTGCTTCTGACCGCCTGGCAAAAACTGGGCGACGACATCTGGCCGATACTTCGCGGCCCCTTTGCGGTGGCGATCTGGGATCCGCGCAGCCGTTGCGTGACACTGGCGCGCGATCATCTCGGCTTGAACGTGGTCACGTGGCACAAAGGCCCGGGATTTTTTGCCTTTGCGAGCATGCCGAACGCGCTGTTTGCGTTCGATGATGTGCCGCGGGAGCTATGCGAGGAAAAGCTCGCCGATTTCCTCGTGCTCAATCACGCCGATCACGCAACGACGATGTATCGAAATGTGTTTCGGGTCCCGCCGGCACACATTCTTCGCGTGAAACCCGACGGGTCGATAATACAGCGCCGCTACTGGTCTCCCACCGACATCAAGAACGTCAGACTTGGATCCGATTCCGACTATGCGGACGGACTGCGCGACTGCCTCGATCGCGCCGTGCGCCGGCAGATGCGCAGCATCCATCCAATCGGGAGCCTTCTGAGCGGTGGGCTCGAACTCGTCTTCGGTGTCCGTACTTGCCGCGCGTGCCCTGGCAGAAAAGAACCAACGGCTCGCCGCATTCACCGGCGTTCCTGGGCCTGATTTCGACGGCCCCGTGCCGGACGGTTGTTACGCCGACGAAACACCTTACGTCGAGGCGATCCGGACGAAGGCCGGCAATATCGACGTCGACTACGTCCACACCGACGCGTGTGATGACTTCGCACAACTCGAGCGGTTTTTCATCGCGCTCGATGGACCGGTGCGCAACCCGACCAATTTCGGCTGGACGATGGCAATGCTGCATCGCGCGCGTGCGCAAGGACGGCGCGTGCTGCTCGGCGGGCTGCACGGCAATTACACCATCAGCTGGAGCGGCTGGTCGCAGGCCTCCAACCACCTGGCGCGTGGTCGATTACTGCTGGCCTACAGGCAGTGGCGCCAGTTCTATCGCAACACCCCCTACTCGCGCAGGACAGCGTTGCGAAAGCTTCTCATTGAGCCATTGATTCCGAGGCGATTGGACGATTGGGCGCGTCGTCGCCGGGTCCCGGCCTGGCGCGAGCATGCACCGATACACGCCGACTTTGCGAAGGAGATGTCGGTCGAAAGCCGCGCGCGCGCAGTGAAACACGATTTTCTTTACCGCACGCACCGCGATGAGCGCGTCAAAGGTCTTGCGCAGGTCGACTACCTTGGCGACTGGCAGGCCGCCGAGAAGGCCTTCACCGGTGTCGAGGTGCGCGATCCGACCGCCGATATCGACGTCGTCTCCTACTGCTTCGGCGTACCGCCGCAACAATATCTTGCCGAGGGCATCGATCGTTCGCTGATCCGTCGCGCGATGTGGGGCCTGCTTCCCGAGGCTGTACTAACCAACCGCCTCAGCGGTCTGCAGGGCGCCGACTGGCATCGAAAACTTGAGGCGCGCCGAGGCGAAATCGCGCGGGAACTCGATGAGCTTTCCAAATCGGCACTCGTCCGGCGCGTCATCGATCTAAGCCGCCTCGAAAAAGCAATCAATAATTGGCCGCGCGGCGACTGGCACAAGGCCGAGATTTTTTGCGAGTACAATCTCGCGCTGACGCGCGGTCTGGCCGGCGGCCGTTTTATTCGCTGGATCGAAGCAGCAAATTGACTGTGCTCAGAGGCCGTGGTCAGGAATGACCTCAGCGGCCACAAGGCGATTCCACACAAACAAGATGATCAGCGCGCCCACGGTCGCACCGATCAGACCGGCGCCCTGACCTGGGCGATAAAGCCCGGCGAGATCGCCGACGATGGAAGCAAGCACTGCTCCTGCCACGCCGATGATGGTAGTGACAACGAAGCCCTTCGGCGTATTCGGACCCGGCATCAGCACCCGCGCTATGACACCGGCAACGAACCCGATGACAACGATCCAGAGAAGAACGCCCATGATGGCCCCCTGCTGATCAGCCGCCTTGCTGCCCAGAATAGGCTTCTTGCCTCAGGAAACAACCGGAGAAGAAATTGTTTCGCGCCTCGTCAACGTTCCGGCCCTGTCAGGCTCAAGTCGCGCTCGGCACGGAAGACATTGCTGTAGAGATTGGCGATCCATTGCCGGCCACTCGACGTCACGTTGAGATATCGGATGGCCGTCTGGACGTGAGGGGACACGGTCTTCCAGTAGAACTGCGGATATAGCTCCGTGAGATCGGCTGGCGATTCATAGCCAAGCTGTCTGTTGAGCCCGACTTCCTCGAACTCATAATAAAGTGCGTTGGCCTTGCGCAGATACTGTGGGTCGCCGAGCTGACCTATGAGATCGGCTGCCCGCACCAGCGAGCCCTCCTCGTTACCGTCGTCATCCGGTTCGACCGTCGACGCCGGAAAGCGTGTGAACTCGATCGCGCGCGCGATCCTCTCGGCGTCCAGATGGTCATGGTTGGAAAGGCGATCCATGACGAACAATTTCGAACGGTCGACATGGTGCTGCAAAAGCGCGGCGTCGGATGACCCGCGAGGCACATTGATTTTGTTTCCACGTCCATCGATGACATATCCGTCGATGCCGTCTCCCTTGAGAATGCCGCGCACATAACCGATGTCGTGCAGGAGGCATGCGACGAGAAGATGCGAGTAGTCGCCCGGTGTCGTGTGCGTGAGCAGCGCACGCCCTTTCATGATGTCGTACCCGACCAGCGTCACGAGCATCGTATGCTCGACGTTGTGATAAAGCGCATCGCTGTTTCCGATGCACTCGAGGGACAATCGAGCGATTGACGGAATGAGCTCGGTCAGATGCGCCTCCGTCGAGTGGAAGCGACGGCCCAGATGCGTCGACAGGTAGGACCCCAAGGCCTCCGATGCCAGCCCGGGTACGGTAATCATGTCTGCCCCCTTTTACGAAAATTGGCGCGAGAGTGATTTACCTCACAAAAAGATTGGGAATACCGAGTTATCCATTGGAGCAGGGAGATTCCGAAAGGACATCCTGTGGCCAGCATAGCAACATCAAAAAGCGGCGTCATCGACAGGATGAGCGTCACTACGGTCACCGCCATCACGCCCTGTGTCGGAGGTCTGGTGATCTGGTATCCGGACCATGAGGGCGAGCACCCGGTGCCCGAGCAGCACGGCAGCGACGATACGGGAACCGACCGTCGAGAAAAGCGGCGCCAATAGGCAACGCGCGTTTCTCGAACCGGGCTCGCCTGACTATCGTCGCGTGGATCGTTTGACGCCCGCCGGAGCAGATAGCTCCATTGTCTTGCGCAGGACCTCGAAAATAACAGCTGTCGACCAGCCAAACAGTAGCACGCCGTTCATTGCGGTGATCGGACCAAGCAATTGCCAACGCTCGGCCGGTATAACGTCGCCGTAACCAAGTGTCGTATAATTGACGAAGGCAAAATAAACGAGGCTGTTGGAGGAAGGCGCAAGCCCGACAATCCAGTAGGCCAAAGCCCAAACCATGACCTCGAGGCTGTGGGTAACCATCAAAACCGATACGGTCGAGCTCATTACACCGGTCAGCACCAGAGACGGGTGCGGCCGAGCCCTCGTCCCGATTGATCGGGCCACCTGAACGATCAGCGCCATCACCAGCGCGTGAATTGCGATGTTGCAGACGCTAACGGCGCCTCCAACGATGAACTGACGCAACATGCCTATCCCCAGATTCTTCCGCCACCACCTCTTCAGTCGGCACAGTTAAAGGTAGCATGCACGTGATCGATATTGATGCAGATCAATGAAAGACGGCTGCTGGCGTCAAAATCATACTGAAGCGGAAGACCTCCGGCGCCCGGAGCGCAAGCAAATATGAACGACAAGCCTTCCTCGGACACGCGTTTCGCCTGGATACCGGCCCTGGGCTGGATACGTGCGTACACGGCGCAAAACGTTCGCGTTGACCTGATCGCCGGCCTGTCGCTTGCGGCCTTCGTCATCCCTGAATCGTTGGCCTATGCATCGCTGGCACAGTTGCCGCCTGTCACCGGACTCTATTGCTATCTCGTCGCCGGAATTGCCTACGCATTGTTCGGGACAAGCCGGCAACTGGCAGTCGGGCCGACCTCCTCGCTGGCGATCGTGCTGGCAACCAGCGTCGTTTCATTGGCCGATGGCGATGTCGCGCGGGCCATGGCGCTCGTGGGGACAGTCGCACTTATGGTTGGCTTCATCAGCATCGCCGGGCGATTTGTCGGTCTTGCCAACGCCGCCTACTTCATTTCCGATCCGATCCTGGTCGGATTTAAAACGGGAGCAGCGCTTTACATCGCGTCGACCCAGCTCCCCAAGCTGTTCGGCATCAAAGGCGTGAGCGGCAATTTCTTCGAACGTGTCTTCCACGTCGTCTCGTCGCTGCCGCAGACTCACCTTCTGTCACTTACGATCGGCCTCGCCGCCATCGGTCTCTTTATAAGTTTTGAAGCGGCTTTCCCTGGCCGTCCAACAACGCTCGTTGTCGTCGTTGCCGCCATTCTTGCAATGACTGTTTTCCACTTGGCGGACAGAGGCATCCACATTGTTGGTGACCTTCCAACCGGCCTGCCTGACGTCAGCCTCCCGCATATCCACGTATCCGATATCGGGACACTCATACCGATCGCGCTTGCCTGCTTCCTGCTCGCCTATGGTGAATCGATCTCGGTCGCCCGCAGCTTCGCGCAGAAGCATGGCTATGACATCAATCCCGAGCAGGAGCTCACGGCGATCGGAACAGCCAACATCGCAACCGGTTTGACCAGTGGCTTCCCCGTCGCCGGCGGAATGTCGCAAACCGCCGTCAACGACCTTGGTGGCGCATCGTCTCCGGCCGCGCTTGTCGTGACGTCGGCCGCGATCGCCCTGACGCTGTTGTACTTCGCGAAGTTCTTTCACAACCTGCCCGAACCGGTTCTTGCAGCCATCGTGCTGATGGCGGCGACACATTTGGTCAAGATCGACGATCTGCAACGGCTGCGTCTTGCGTCTCCGCGCGAATTTCGTATCGCCCTGCTCGCATTTTTCGGCGTGCTGTTTTTCGGATTGCTCGATGGCCTTCTACTCGCTGCAGCCGGCTCGCTGGTGATGCTCATCGCGCATGCGGCCCGACCCAGCGTAGCGCTTCTTGGACGGGAGCCGCTGACCGGAGAGTTCGTCAATCGGGCCAGATACCCGAATGCGAGAGACCCGCTAGGAGCGATCGTGATCCGCAGCCCAGGTGCGTGGCTGTATTTCAATGCTGAGCACATCCGCCGCAGCGTCCTCGAGATGGTTGCCAATGCGCCGGACGGCACGAGGCTGCTGGTGATCGATTGCTCGATTGTCCCGCGCATAGACACAACGGCCGGAACGACATTGCGCGTATTGGCGCGATCGCTCAAAGCGCGCGGAATCAAAATCGCTCTGGCTGGGCTGCGCGACGATGTCCTTGAAAATCTCAAAGCCGTGGGGGCCGAAGAAGATCTTGGACCGATCGTACCCCGTCGATCGATTGAAGATTGCCTGAAGCAAACCCTGCGGTCTGATAGCTGATCGACACGACGGGAGATTCAATACGTGAAAACGGCAACGCTCGCCGCCGTCATCATTGCAGCAACGATCGTGCCTTCCTTCGCCCGGGAAATGGTCATCGTACGCCGGTCTCCGGCGTGCCTCCAGCAGCAGGATCTGTCCGAGTTCTATAAATTGGCGCGTGAAAATCCCAGCATGAGACAACTCTCGGATTTTCTCCGGCACCACCAATGCACAGCATTGAGCGCTGGTCGTCGGGTGACGATCGAAGAGGAAGACCCTTCGAAATCCTACTTCTGTGTGCGTGTACCCCGGCAGGAGCGATGCGATTGGGTCGGGCGCGAGGCGCTTTATCGCTAAAGCCAGCGCAGCGAATTGCCGCAGCATTTTTGCGCCGCAAAACGCGACATAAAACCTTCGTTAAACTGACACCTGTTTGGGTAGCGTGCCCAAGATCAACTACAAGTTGGGCCAAGGTCCAACTGTTTGTAGTGAGCGCAAGGCTCTATCCAATGGCCTGAGGCAATGACTTTCAGCTTGAGGCCGATAACGTTTGGGGGAACAAAATGGCCCAGCTTCGCGGCATCAGCGACCCAGCCGCCTTCGAGCGCGCTGGTATATTTGACAAGCTTGCCTTCCCCGCGGACCCGGCTTGGCCCGTCCTGAGCGATGAGCAGAGATCAGTTCAACGCTCGATCATTTCACTTCGGCGCGGGCCGATCCGTCACCGCCGCGACCAGGTGGTCGTGTGTGAGGGCGATCCTGCCGATTATATTTTCCTGGTTGTGGACGGAGTTGTGAGAAGTTGCCGGACGTTTCAAAGCGGCACACGCAATATACTTGGTTTCTATTTCCCTGGAGAACTGTTTGGCTCGACCGACCAGAAGCATGTGCTCTCAGTGGAGGCCGCAAACGACGCGATGATCCTCTATCTAAAACGCAGCGCATTGCTCTCGATCGCTGCACGCGACAGTCGGGTTGCAAGCTTTTTACTGGCTGTGACGACGAGCGAGCTTCGGCGAGCGCAGGAACATGCGTTGTTGATCGGCAGAAGCGCGAAAAGCCGTATGGCGACTTTCCTGCTCGACATGTCCAGGAGATTGGGAAAGACGAAGTACCTTGATCTCCCCATGTCGCATCAGGACATCGCCGATCACCTTGGCCTGACCATCGAGACGATCAGCCGCACGATCACCGAACTGGAACGTCTACAGCTGGTTGCGCGACTGTCTCCTCGAACGCTCGTATTGCTGAACCGTCCGTCGCTGTCGCGCATAAAAAATTGAGGAGTTTCAGCCTATTGGCGATGGCTGAACCACGCCCAGTTTGATCCAGGTCAATACGTATCAGGCATGCCGCCACTAGTGTCCGGACGGGCGGCATTGAACTTGGCATCAATCGGGCGAGACCCACAGAAATGCTGGACTGGAAGACGAATAGTGCGTTGGCCGCCGGAAAAGGCGCCACTGTTCAGCAATTTGTCGCAATTTTGGGAGATGACCGCCTGGAGGCAGAAATCGCGCCTTGGGGCGAAGGCCACCTCAGGATCAATGGCCGTGACATAGCTCGTATCGACGACGCCAAGGATCGACGTCAGGCCTTTCGCGAAATCAAGAAGATCGCAGAACGTTACGCAGAGACTCACATGAGCAAGAACAGTTCACTCACGCTTCCGGCGGTAAAGGCCAAGCTCCTTGAAGGGAAAAAGGGTCTTATCGTCGGGATTGCCAACGAAAATTCGATTGCATGGGGCTGTGCGAAGGCTTTCCGAGCATTCGGAGCCGAAGTCGCAGTGACCTATCTCAACGACAAGGCAAAGAAATACGTGGAGCCGCTCGCGCGCGCTCTCGAAGCTCCCATCATGCTGCCGCTCGATGTGACCGTTCCTGGGCAGATGGAGGCCGTCTTCGAACGGATCGCCAAAGAGTGGGGCAAGCTCGATTTCGTCGTCCACTCTATCGCCTTTTCGCCGAAGGACGCACTGCAGGGACGCGTGGTCGACGTGTCGCGCGAAGGTTTCGCGAAAACCATGGATGTATCGTGCTGGACTTTTATCCGGATGGCGCACCTGGCCGAGCCGCTCATGAAGAAGGGCGGCACTCTGTTTACGATGTCATACTACGGCAGCCAGATGGTCGTTAAGAACTACAACATCATGGGTGTCGCGAAGGCGGCGCTCGAATGCGCGGTGCGCTATATCGCCGCTGAGCTCGGTCCCAAGGGCATTCGCGTCCACGCAATCTCCCCCGGGCCGCTTGCGACGAGAGCCGCTTCCGGAATTCCCGAATTCGATGCGCTGCTCGACAAGGCCAAGGCAAAGGCGCCGGCACGCAGCCTGGTCAGTATCGATGATGTCGGCGTTGCAACGGCCTTTTTGGCCCACGACGCGGCACGGCTGATCACCGGCGAAACGCTTTATATCGACGGCGGCTACCACATCATGGACTAGCATTCGCCTTCATTGGCGAGAACTATGGACTCGTGCCAGGGGCAAGAGAGAAGGAACAAAACAATGTCGCCAACGCAAACAAACCTTCCGCCAGCGGAGCCGAGCACGACCGCGTTTGGCATTTTCGCGCCTGCCATAGGCTACGCGATAGATGCGTTCCAGCGCAGCGTCCTGTTCTGGGATGTCATGCGTGAGCGCGGGAACCAGTATCGCGAGCACATGGCCGAAACGGCGCCGCACGTGCTCGATTACAAGGCCGAACTGGTCGTCGATGGACGCACACTGGAGCGTCCGGTCAACTATGTGCTGGTGCGGATAATTCCGCCCGCGGGCATCGAAATCAATCCAAAGCTGAGGCCCTTCATCATTGTCGATCCACGTGCCGGGCACGGTCCCGGAATTGGAGGCTTCAAGGCCGATAGCGAAATCGGTGTTGCGTTCAAGGCCGGCCATCCGTGCTATTTCGTTGGATTTTTGCCCGAACCCGTTCCGGGTCAGACAATCTACGACATTGCTCGCGCAGAAGCGATTTTCATCGAGAAGGTGGCCGCCGCGCATCCCGAGGCAAACGGCAAGCCTTGCGTGATCGGCAATTGCCAGGCCGGCTGGGCGATCATGATGCTGGCTGCGATGCGGCCGGAGTTGTTCGGCCCCATCATCGTCGCCGGATCACCGCTCTCCTATTGGGCGGGCATTCACGGCAAATATCCTATGCGGTATTCAGGCGGACTGCTGGGCGGCAGCTGGCTGGCGGCGCTTACGAGCGACCTCGGCCACGGCAAATTTGATGGCGCCTGGCTGGTGCAGAATTTCGAAAATCAGAACCCCGCCAACACGCTGTGGACCAAGCAATACAACCTCTATTCGAAGATCGACACCGAGGCTCCCCGCTATCTGGGCTTTGAGAAGTGGTGGGGTGGCCACGTCAACCTGAACGCCGAGGAAATCCAGTTCATCGTCGACGAGCTGTTCGTCGGAAACAACCTTGCGGCTGGACGCATCAAGACGTCGGACGGCACGGTGATCGACTTGCGCAATATCCGCTCTCCGATTGTTGTGTTCTGCTCGAAAGGCGACAACGTCACGCCGCCGCAGCAAGCGCTCGATTGGATTCTCGATCTCTACGAGAGTGTCGATGACATCCGATCCTACGGGCAGACGATCGTGTACACGATCCATGAGACCGTGGGACATCTCGGCATATTTGTTTCCGGCGGCGTCGCAAAGAAGGAACACGGAGAGTTCTCGAGCAATATCGACCTGATTGATACGCTGCCACCCGGTCTTTATGAGGCGATTTTTGAGGACAAAACAGCGGAAACCGCCAATCCCGACCTCGCGCTCGGAAATTGGGTCATGCGATGTGAAGCAAGAACGCTCGACGACATCCGCGCGCTCGGCGGCAACGACATCGCGGATGAACGTCGTTTCGCGACAGCCGCGCGCGTTTCCGAGATAAACCTTTCGCTCTATCGCACCTTCGCACAGCCCTTCGTGCGGGCGATGGTCTCAAACCCGCTCGCTGACTGGATGCGTGAAATGCATCCGCTGCGTCTGCAGTATGAACTGTTTTCCGACCAGAACCCGGCGATGGCCCAGGTCGCGCGCCTCGCCGAGCAAGTTCGTGAAAACCGAAAGCAGGTCGCAAGCGACAATCCACTTATTGCGATGCAGGAACAATTTTCCAACCAGATTGTCGCCGGGCTCGAGGCATGGCGGGAGGCCAGCGAGAAAATTGCGGAACGGACATTCCTTTCAGTCTATGGCTCGCCGACCCTGCAGGCCGCGGTTGGAGTAGATCCTGCCGGAACGCAACCGTTGCGGAAGGCGCCGAAAAATCCGCTGCATCGCGAGCTTCTGCAGAAGCGGATCGCCGAGCTCAAATCGCAAATCTCGGCCGGTGGTCTCCGTTCGGCTGTCATTCGCGGAATTGTCTACGCCGGAGTGAGTCGTGGAGGCGTTGACGAGCGCGGCTTCGAGATGGCGCGTCGCCTGCGCGAGCAGCATGGCGATATGTCGCTCGCGGATTTCAAAGCTTTGGTAAGAGATCAATTCAACATCCTGCTGGTCGACGAGGAAGCGGCGCTCGCGGCTATTCCGACGATGCTCCCGCCCGATGCGGAAACCCGGGAGAAAGCATACGGGCTCATTCGCCAGTTGATCAGCGTCCGGGGCGAACTATCCGAGGAAAGCAAGAGAAGGATGAGTGAACTCGCCCGGCTGTTTGGCGTCAGTGGCAGCCCGACCGCCCCCCACCTGCGGGAGGTTGCAAAGAAACCGCAAGCAAAGGCATCCTGACACGGCTTCTTTTGGGAGTTCAGCGGATGAGACCCAATCGCAGTCGTGCGTGCGCCGTCGCCGTGACTTTCCTCTGCCTGTCAGGCCTTCCGGCAACCGCCGCCGATCCATCCTGCCCGAATGCGACGGTGCCACTGGCGGTGTTGCTCATGCCCCCACCGAAGCCCGACAGTGCGCAAACCAAGGCAGAGCTGCAAGAACTGCAGCGCTTGCAGGAGTCGCGCACTCCGGAGCAGGTCAAACATGTACGGGACGACGATCGCCGGACGCTCGAACGGTTCCTCGGCGGAATTGGCATCAAGGTGGAAAATCTTTCGGCGTCTGCGACGCGCTTCTTTGACTGCATCGATGCTTCAGTGCGTCACTCGGTTCACGAGGCGAAAAGCACATTCGATCGAACGCGGCCTTATCGCTTGCCCCACAACAATCTTCAAACCTTGAAGAAACTGAGCGATCGCGATTCCGCCTCGTATCCTTCCGCGCATGCGACTTACGGTGCGACACTGGGAATGGTGCTCGCGGAAATGATTCCGGAGAAAAAGGACGCCATCTACAAGCGGATCCAGGACTACGGCTACAGCCGTATCGTTTCGGGCGCCCATTTCCGGAGCGACGTCTACGCAGGAAATGTCGCCGGGGCGGCAATTGCCGCATCGCTCTTGAGCAACGAATCGTTCCGAAACGAGTTCAAGGACGTAAAGGGAGAGTTGCGCAAGGCTGTTGGCCTCGCGGACTAACAACTCCTGCCCGGCGCAGACCGGTTGAACGGCTCACGTCGTCGCAGTCGGCAACTTGTTTCCCAGCGAGTGCGTGATTTTTTGCATCATCTGTTGCAATTCATCGACAAACTGTCGAGCGTCGTCCGCTGCCATCTGCATGCGCTGTGACACGCATTTCGAGTAAGCCTCGACCGCTTCGGGAACGGACTGGGTGGTACTCAGCTTGTTCGCCAGATCCGACCACAGCGAAACTTCAGATTGCATGCGGGTGAGCCAGCTTCGGCTCGCGTGGTCACACGATTCCAGAAACGCTTTCTGAACGGCCATTGCTGCATCGGTTTGCCCCCAATTCAGAAATGGCGGCGTGCCTGCTTTCGCAGTTTGCGAACCTGTCGTTTCTTTGCTTGCCATAGCGCGATACCTCTCGGGGTTCCCGTCCCATGGTGACTCAAGCAAAGCTCCGGTCATTGTCGTGCGTCAAGCCGTGGACGATTCGTGTGGCCGAACAAGTGCCTGTCAGGCGCCGTCGCGCTCCTCGATCCACGAAACAAACAATTCCCAGATGACGGCCAGCACGATCGGACCGAGGAAAAGCCCGGTGATCCCGTAGGCAAGAGTGCCACCGATCACACCGATGAGAATAACCAGGATCGGCGTTTTCAATCCCCGCCCCATCACGATCGGTCTGAGCAAATTATCCAGCAGATTGACAGGCACCATGTACGCCGTGAATAGCAGGGCCGGCAGCGTGCCCATGAATGTCCAGGCCCAGATAACGACGGGGATCAATATGATCGACGGGCCGATCTGAATAATTCCAAATACGAGAACGCCGAAAGTAATCAAGCTGGCCTGTGGGATGCCGGCGACCATCAGACCGATACCCGCCAGAAGAGCCTGCAGCACGGATATTCCGATAACGCCACGCGACACCGCGCGAATAGTCGCGCCGGCCTGTTCGACAAACTCCTCGCCACGATCAGGATTGAGTCTGTGCGAGAATTTTTTGATCGTTTCGGCTATCCTCGGCGCTGGCGAAAAGAGAAATCCAGCAACCACAATGGCTGCGAGGAACATGATAATGCCGAGGCCCGTATCCGCACCGATGCGCAGCAAGCTGCTGCCGAGCGGTTTCAGCTGGGGCAATATCTGGCTCATCGCGGCGCTGAGATTTGTCGATGCGAGGTCCCAGAACTGATAGATCGGCTCGCCGATTAGTGGCCATTCTTTTA
Organism: uncultured Alphaproteobacteria bacterium; assembly: GCA_963707615.1. Lineage (GTDB taxonomy): Bacteria > Pseudomonadota > Alphaproteobacteria > Rhizobiales > Xanthobacteraceae > Pseudolabrys. The sequence continues at coordinate 383,303 of CAVPQT010000002.1, read as the reverse complement.
TCGAAGTCGACGGGGCGGGTATGGTGAGATTTGCAAAATCAAGCCGCTCGGAAATCACACGCAAACTGTCAACCAGGCCCAGCGCGAGCCAGGTTGCCGGTCCGACGATGATCAGCAGGCTCAATAGCGTAATGAGCGCTGCCGCTATGCGCCGCCGTCCGCCGAGCAGACGCGACGTCCACTCAAAGACGGGATAAAGCGCAACGGTGAGCACCGCGCTCCAGATCGCGATCGATAGAAACGGCTGGACAAGGATCAAAGTCCAGTAAAGAAGCAACGCCAGCGCTGCGAGCCGGATCGCCACTTCGATAAACGATGTCGTGGTCAGCTGAGATCTGACGGTCTCTTTCTTGTCGCGGGCCACCACTTCAATCCCCCTGCCGGTGTGACTTTCTTTCAGTTTATACAATACGCCAGTAGCGAAGCAGCAAAAAGCCGCGCGGTAGTCATCCCACCCAAAGCGGAGGCAAAAAACCGACCCGGTCTGCGCCGGACGACAGGTCGACTTGCCATTCGCGTGTTTGCCGCGCCACAGTCCGCGCATTGGCAATAGCGCCAGGGTCCGTATGCCTTCGACTTTCGAAAAAGATGCCCGAACCACGCCTGTATCGAGCGACGCTATGGACGTACTGCTGGCTTTTGGCGCCCTGATGATGCGGGCCGGCAATACCGCTACCCGGACGCGCGAGTGGATTGGGGTGACAGCCCGCAAGATGGGCTTCGAGGCAATTTCGATAAGCCTGTCTCTCGACAGCATCACGGCCAGCGTTCGCCGTTCAGGCGAGCGCGTTACGGCAGTGCGCGAGATCGGACCGCCCGGGATCAATGTCTGGCGCATTGCCGAGCTGGAACAGCTTGCAAAGGCGCCCGTATCGACGCCGAGTGAAGTCGCACAAAGCCTCGAAGATATAGAATTGGCTAAACCGCTCTATTCAAGCGTGCAGATTGCCGCGGCTCTCGGCGTGGCAAGCGCCGCCTTCGCATTTCTCAATGGCGCCGCGGCACCCGAAATGATTGCGGCAGCAATCGGCGCAGGGATTGGCCAGGGCTTCCGGACCTGGCTGTCTCGTCACCACATTAATCAATACGGTGCTGCCGCGTTATCTGCCGTTGCCGCTTCGGGGATCTACGTCCTGGCGGTGGCGCTGGCACGACACGCCGGCGTTGGGTTTCTGCATTACCCATCCGGCTTCATCGCCTCGGTCCTCTTTCTGATTCCGGGCTTTCCTTTGATCGCTGCACTATTTGATCTGCTGCGACATCAGACCGTCGCTGCGGTTAGCCGCTTCGCCTATGGAGTGATGATTCTGCTGGCGGTCGCCTTGGGTCTCAGCGTTGTCATCGCCGTTGCGAACATTGATATCACTCGCCAACCGCCGCTCGAACTGGCGTATCCGCTCAAGCTGCTGCTGCGAGCAATTGCAAGCTTCGTTGCCGCCGGTGCGTTCGCAATGTTGTTCAACACGCCCGTGCGCTTGTTGCTCGCTGCGGGCCTTTTGGCCCTGGTGTCCAATAGCCTGCGTTTAATATTGAACGACGCGGGCATGATGCTTGCGCCTTCCGCATTCGTTGCTGCCCTGCTGATAGGGCTTGTCGCCCTTGCCGTTGACGAACGTTTTGGCTTGCCACGCCTGGCGATGACGGTGGCGCCAATCGTCATCATGATTCCCGGCGTGTATGTATTCGAGATGATCGTTCTGTTTAATCAGGGGCAAATGCTCGAAGCACTTCAGGCATTCGCCGTCTGCGGATTTGCAATTGGCGCACTGGCAATGGGTCTGGCAAGCGCACGTTTTTTCAGCCGGAAATCCTAGGCCCTTTCTTTTCGCAAATAGACAAACCAGTAGACGGCGCCGACCATGATTGACCCGCCAATAATATTTCCAACGGTTACGGGCACGAGATTTCCCACGAAAAAATTGTTCCAAGTCAGTTGAGGGAAATCCGCCGCCGTCTTGCCGATTGCCCTCCAGAACGAATCCGGCGCGCCAGCCTTGATGAACAGGCCCATCGGGATGAAATAGATATTCGCGATGCTGTGTTCGAAGCCCGCTGCCGCAAACGCTGCAATCGGCGGAATCACCGTGACAACCCTGTCGATATTGGTGCGGGCACTGAAACACATCCAGACCGCCACGCAGACCAGCGCGTTGCACATGATCCCAAGGGTGAGTGCCGGAATGAAGGCCAGAGACGTTTTTGCGCTTGCAATATTCAGAGCCGCCAAACCGACCGAACCGCCGCCGAATGTGTATTGCGTGGTGTAGAACATCAGCCTGGCGGTCGCGATCGCACCGACAAAATTACCGACGAAAGAAAGAGCCCAATTGAGCAGAACCGCGCCAGTCGTCACTTTCCCGCCCGCCCAGGCCATGACCAGAAGATTGTTTCCGGTAAACAACTCCGCCCCGGCAATGACGACCATGATGAGTCCGGCTGTAAACACCAGCCCGAAAAGAAGCCGCGCGACGCCATACGGCAGTTCCGCTGATCCCGCGCTGAGAGTGGTCGCAAAAATCGCCCCGAATGAAACGAACGCGCCCGCCAACACGCTAAGCGCAAGCAAGGTTGTCAGACCCATAGAGGCGCGCGTCACGCCGCTTGCTTCAGCACGCACCGCCATGACCGGCGGCATGATTGCATCGAACGTGATGATTTGAGGTGAGTCGACTGAATCTTCGCGCGATTGCTTTTTCATCGTGCCCCCAGACCCTCCCGACCAGACGATGCCGGAGAGCGGCTAGAAGCGCCGCTTCGGTCAATCGTCCACCAACAGGTTCAACCCCCACTTGCTCCTGCGGCTGCCAGAATGCCCACAATCTGCACGGCGATGACCTTCACAATCGTCATCGACGGAAAGATCATCGCATATCCGATGTCAGGCCGCTCGGTAGGCGCCATTCGTGTCGAGTAGACGAGAATGGCGGGATTCCCGGTCGCGCCAGACGCCACGCCAACAAGATCGTCGAAGGGAATTTTCATGAGATAGTATCCCACGAGCAGGACGATCAAAACGGTCGTCAGCAAGACGGCCACTCCGATGAACAACATCGTGAACCCGGATTCCGCAACGGTGCGCACGAATGGCTGGCCGGCATTGATGCCAACAGAGGCCAGGAATATCGCCAGGCCGAAATTGCGAAGAACCATATTTGCCGGCAAGGGCATGGTCCACAGCATTGGTCCCGTGCGCCGCAATTTGCCGAGGATGAGAGCGACGATCAGTGGTCCACCACCGATGCCCAGCGTGACCGTGCCGACACCGGGAATTGGAATTGGAATGAGACCAAGCAATACGCCGAGCACCATGCCTAGCCCTAGCGAAACATAGCTGAACTCGGCCGCTGCCTTCACCGTGTCGCCAAAATGCTTGCGAATATCTTCTTTACGGTCGGGTGGCATCAGCACGCCCACGCGATCTCCGAATTCAAGCATCAGATCAGGCGTCGGTACGAGGTCGGCGTCGTAACGCCTGACGTGCAACAAATGAGCGGGAAAACCCGCGGGCATCGGAAGTCGGGAGAGCGGTACGCCCACGACGTTGGCTTTGCCGACAAACACGCGAATGTAGTCAAGATCACCACGATCCTTGGCCAAGCGGCCAGGCGCGAGCTTTCCAAGCTGCGCGGCGGCTTCGGCAATCGCTTCTTGTTGCTCGGCGACGACCAAGAGGGCATCTCCCGATGACAGGGCGATATCGCCCGACGGAACGACGTTCTGTCCGCCTCTGCGAACCATCGTCACCTGCACACCGCTCGGCAGCTTCTTTTCGATCTCATCGAGAGTCTGGCCGGAGACCTTCTCGCCGATGGAGATCTCGCCCATGTGAAAGCGCTGCGCCTTCGCCGGAAATTTCGGCTTTACCATCTGCGTCATGAAATAGATGCACAGAATTGGACCGATGACCCCGAACGGATAGGCAATCGAATATCCGATGGACGGATCCTTATTCTTCATGACATCGAGCGCCGCCTGGAGCGTTGCGGTGCTTGTCATCGACCCGGCGTAAATACCGAGCGTGTGACCTATTTTTATTCCGAAGATCTGGCCCAGGCCGAGGGCGACCAGAAGGCTCGCGACGCACGCGACCAGCGCCAGCAGATTGTATTTCCGGCCCGCGCCTCTCATCCCTTCGAAAAATTGTCGTCCATACAGAATTCCGATCGCGTAAAGGAACATGATCAGGCCGGTCAGACCGATGGGCCCTACGATCTGAGCCTTCGGAGCAAAGGCGCCGAGCGCCAACCCCACGAACAGAACGGCTCCAACGCCGAGAGAAAACCCGAAGATGTTAATTTGACCAACCAGGTAACCCAGGCCGATAGCAAGAAACAAAGTTAGAATCGGTTGGGTCCCGATAATCTCGCGGGCCAAGTCGGTCATGACGAAATCTCCCCGGATATAGATCTGCGGAAACTCACGCTAGCGGGCGCGGCAACCTGCCGCGCGGAATTGTTCGATGACCCGGTTCACCAGATCAGACGTCGGTGGCGGGGTGTTGGTATGCTTGTATTCAAGGTTCATCGCCTTCCACTTGAACTCGCCCATCTTGTGGAACGGCTGAACCTCGACCCACTCGACGTTCTTCATCGGCGCGACGAACTTGGCGATCCCTTCGACATTGGCGGGATCGTCCGTGTGGCCGGGCACAAGCGTGAAACGCACCCATACAGGCTTGTTCATTTTCGCTAAGCGCTCGGCAAAACGCAGAGTCGGCGCGAGATCGCGACCGGTCACCGCCTTGTAGGTGTCGGGATTTGAACTCTTGATATCGAGCAGAACCAGATCGAGGACGGAAAGATAGGAGTCATCGACACGATCGCCCAGAAAGCCGGACGTTTCGATCGCGGTGTGCAGCCCCATTTGCTTGGCACCGGCCAAGATACGTTTGGTAAAAGCGAGTTGCACCATCACCTCCCCGCCCGAGATCGTCAGCCCGCCATCGAGCGCACGCAAGGCTGAAGCAAATTGCCCGAGGCGATCGACGACTTGCTGGGCGGAGATGTAGGTCCCGTCCTTTAGATGCCAGGTGTCAGGGTTGTGGCAGTACGTGCAGCGGAGCAGGCAGCCCGAAACGAACAAGACCGCGCGCAGGCCCGGCCCGTCGTAGCGGGACGAGGTTTCGTAGGAATGGACGTACCCGAACGCGCCCTGACCATCGTCTTTCAGCTCGCTTTCATCGGGCGCATCCGGAGAGAGCCCAACGCGCAGATCGTATCGGCTGCCCGCTTCCAAAGTCCCAAGGGTCGACATTGCACGTACTCGTTCAGATCTGGCCGTGGAAGGTACGGCTGATTACGTCTCTCTGCTGCTCCGGCGTCAACCGGACGAAGTTGACCGCATAGCCGGACACGCGAATAGTGAGCTGCGGGTACTTGTCCGGGTTTTTCATCGCGTCTTCGAGCGTATCCTTGTCGATCACGTTCAGATTCATGTGGAACCCGCCATGGTCGAAATAGACGTCGAAAGCTTTCGTGGCCGAATCGATGAGCTCGCGTTCCGACAGGTGTGCCTTCTGGGGCGAGACTGAAACGGTGTAGCTGATCCCATCTTGCGAATCCTTGTACGGAAGTTTTGCGACCGACAGGCAGGACGCGAGCCAGCCGTGGTTGTCTCGCCCATGCATCGGATTGGCGCCTGGCCCGAACGGTTCACCCTTGCGTCGCCCGTCAGGTGTATTACCGGTGGCTTTGCCGTAGACCACGTTTGAGGTGATCGTCAGCACGCTTTGGGTATGGGTTGCATTCCGGTAAGTCGGATGCTTGCGGATTTTTTCCATGAAGCTCGTCACGAGCTCGGATGCTATTTTATCCACGCGATCGTCGTTGTTGCCGAATTGCGGAACACTGGCATTGCCTTCGTTCTTGTAGTCGACGGCAATGCCGTTCTTGTCACGAATTGTACGGATTTTCCCGTATTTGATGGCGCTGAGGCTGTCGGCGACGACCGACAGACCCGCTATTCCGAAGGCCATCGTCCGCAGAATATCGCGGTCGTGCAGCGCCATCTCTAGCCGCTCGTAGAAATATTTGTCGTGCATGTAATGGATGCAGTTCATCGCATGCACATAGGTTCGAGCGAGCCATTCCATCGTGGTGTCGAATTTCTCCATCACCTCGTCATAGTCGAGGAACTCGCCGGTTATGGCGGGAGTTGGAGGCGCGATTTGGTCGCCGGAGTTCTCGTCGCGGCCGCCATTGATGGCGTAGAGCAGCGCTTTGGCGAGATTGACGCGCGCACCGAAGAACTGCATCTGCTTTCCGAGTTTCATCGCCGACACGCAACACGCAATACCGTAATCGTCTCCCCAGAAGGGGCGCATCAGGTCATCGTTTTCGTACTGCAGCGACGACGTGTCGCGGCTGACCTTGACGCAAAAACGCTTGAACGGGTCCGGGAAATGCTTCGACCAGAGCACCGTAATGTTCGGCTCGGGCGCCGGACCGAGATTGTAGAGGGTGTGCAGCATGCGATAGCTGCTCTTGGTCACGAGAGTGCGGCCGTCGAGATCCATCCCTCCCACGCATTCGGTCGCCCAGTAGGGATCGCCGCTGAACAACGCATCGTAATCCGGCGTGCGCAGGAACCGCACGATACGGAGCTTTTGCACAAGCTGGTCCCATAGCTCCTGGGCGCCCGCTTCATCCAACTTGCCTTCGCGAATGTCGCGCTCGATGTAGATGTCCAGGAACGAGGAGATGCGACCGATCGACATCGCCGCGCCGTTGGCTTCCTTGATGGCGCCAAGATAAGCGAAGTAAGTCCACTGGAAGGCCTCGCGCGCATTGGTCGCCGGAGCAGAAATGTCAAAGCCATAGAGTTTTGCCATCGCCGCGAGATCTTTGAGCGCGCGAATTTGCTCGGCCAATTCCTCACGCTGACGGATCACTTCATCGGTTGGCCACATGTCGTTTATCTGTTCGCGCTCGATTTCCTTGACCTCGAGCAATCGATCGACGCCATAGAGTGCGACGCGGCGGTAGTCGCCTATGATGCGCCCGCGCCCGTAAGCATCCGGCAGGCCGGTGATAATTCCCGATTTCCTGCACCGCATGATCTCCGGCGTATATGCGTCGAACACGCCGTCGTTGTGCGACTTTCGATATTTCGTAAATGCTTCGTGGACTTGCGGGTCGGCTTCGAAACCAGCGGCCTTGAGGCCCGCTTCGACCATACGCAAACCGCCGTAAGGAAAGATCGCACGCTTGAACGGCTGATCGGTCTGCAGGCCTACGACGACTTCGTTGTCGCGGTCGATGTAGCCAGGTTTGTGAGCCAACAGTGTCGACGGGGTCTTTGCGTCGACAGCCAGAACGCCCTTTTTCCGTTCTTCCTGGAAGTACGGCTGTAGTTTTGCCCACACCGCTTTGGTCTTTGCCGACGCTGGCGCGAGAAATTTTTCGTCGCCGGTATAGGGCGTCACATTGCGAACGATAAAATCCCGCACAGCGATCGAAGTCCGCCAGTCACCGGGTCTAAAACCACGCCACGGATCCTGACCACCTTTGGTTTCGACTTCCTTCGCAAGGGCGGCACTGCTTTTCATGGCGATTTCTCCCTACTTTGGCGTTTGCCATCGTATTATGACCTTTTGCTACCGTCGCGCAGAAGTGGCCGGCTGCATTGATTTAAGTCAACATTGACCGGCAGGGCCTTGAAATGCACGAATTTTTTGGACGCAGGGCTCCAATTCGCCGAGACTGCCCGTTTGATGTGTATCAAAAGCATCCGATGCGGAGGCGATAACATTCCAGCGAACATAGAAGCGCGATTTGCCGTCGGCTTCGTGATGGCGAATGCGTGCTCTAAGACGAAGGATCATGTAAATGGCAAAGTCTTCCACGGCGACGCAGCAAGAATCGTTACAGACGCACGCCAAATACGAGCGTTTGATCGAACGGGCAAAGGGAGTTGAGTCGGCAAAGACGCTCGTTGTTCACCCCTGCGACGAAACTTCGCTCCGTGGCGCGATGGAAGCCGCTGCCGCCGGTCTTATTGTTCCCATTCTGGTCGGCCCAGCAGCGAAGATTGCCGCGGTCGCACGCACGCACAAACTGGATCTGGACGGGGTCGAAATTGTCGACGCCGCGCATAGCGATGCCGCGGCCGACAAAGCCGTCGAGCTCGTTCAGGCGGGCATGGGCGAAATCTTGATGAAAGGCAGCCTGCACACAGACGAATTGATGCGCGCAGTGACCAACTCGAAAACCGGACTGCGCACTGCGCGGCGCATCAGCCATGTCTTCGTTCTTGACGTACCGACGTATCCGGAAACATTGTTCATCACGGATGCTGCGATCAACATCTTCCCCGACCTCGACGCCAAGCGTGACATCGTGCAGAACGCGATCGACCTCTGGACGCAGACGGGTCTCGGGACGCCGCGGGTCGCCATTCTTTCCGCCGTCGAGACTGTTACCTCCAAAATCCCCTCGACCATCGAAGCGGCGGCTCTATGCAAGATGGCGGACCGCGGTCAGATAACCGGCGGCATACTTGATGGTCCGCTCGCCTTCGACAACGCCATCGATCCCGAAGCCGTTAAGATCAAAGGCATCAAATCCGAAGTCGCAGGCCGGGCCCAGATACTCATCGTTCCCGACCTGGAAGCCGGCAACATGCTCGCGAAAAATCTGATATTCCTCGCACACGCAGATGCCGCCGGAATTGTTCTCGGCGCGCGCGTGCCTATCATCCTGACCTCGCGCGCGGATTCGGTGCGCGCGCGCATGGCCTCGTGCGCCGTCGCCGTGCTCTATGCCGATGCCCGCCGCAAAGCGGCCGTTGCCGCAGTGTGATGCCATGGACGCAATTCTGGTCGTCAACGCCGGATCGTCGAGCCTGAAATTCCAGGTTTTCGCGGTCAAGGGTTCGAGTGGTGAGCTTGACTGTCTGGTGAAGGGCCAGATCGATGGTGTCGGTACCCGACCGCGCCTGAAGGCCGAGGGCGCGGATAAAAAGACCTTGATCGACCAGACATATGATGCCGACAAAATCCCGGATCTGCCGGCCGCCATTCAAGTTGCGGGCGACTGGCTGCGCAGTACGCAGAAGGTCAATCTTCTCGCCGTCGGTCATCGGGTCGTTCACGGCGGCCCCGACTTTGACCGACCCGTCCGTGTGACCACGGAAGTGGCCACGCAGCTCGAACGTTACGTATCGCTGGCGCCGCTACATCAACCGAATAACCTTGCTCCGATACGGACACTTCTTGACCGTCGCCCCGAGCTGCCGCAGGTCGCCTGTTTCGATACCGCGTTTCACCGAGGCCACGGCGCGCTGGCCGACTATTACGCGTTGCCCGAACGCTTCTACAAGGAAGGTGTGCGGCGCTACGGTTTCCACGGACTGTCCTACGAATATATCGCCCAACGCCTGCCTCAGGTCGCGCCGAATATTGCGAAGGGCCGCGTGATCGTCGCGCACCTTGGCAGCGGCGCCTCAATGTGCGCGCTCGCAAATGGCCGCAGCGTGGAAAGCACGCTTGGCTTCACCGCACTCGACGGCCTGGCGATGGGTACGCGCCCCGGACAGCTGGACCCCGGTGTCGTGCTCTATCTCGTCGCCGAGAAGGGCATGAGTCCCGCAGCAGTCCAGGATCTTTTCTACAAAGAATCCGGATTGAAAGGGCTTTCCGGAATAAGCAATGATGTGCGCGAACTCCTGGAAAGCACCGATCCAAAAGCGGCATTCGCGTTGGACTATTTCGTCTATCGTGCCGGTCTCTTTGCCGGCATGCTGGCGGCGGCCCTCGGCGGTCTCGACGCCTTCGTTTTCACGGCCGGCATTGGCGAAAACTCGACGCCGATACGTGCACGCATTGCCGAAAAGCTGGCCTGGCTCGGAGTCACGTTTGATCAGGACGCCAACGCCGGCCGCAAATCTCTGATTTCACGCAAGGACAGCCGCGTTGCCGTCTACGTCATACCCACCAACGAAGAGTTGATGATTGCGCAGCACACGCTGGAGCTGCTCTCAACCAACCGCGGGACTTCACCTAAACTGAGTACCGCTGCACAATAAGCCCTCGCTTAAAGCGTAAACCTATTCCGTGGGCGGGGGCTAAGCATGTATTGGAAGCAATCATACTACCTCAGGGACTATCTCAGATCTTCACTTTGGATCGTTCCATTCATTGCGATCCCGTTTGAACTTATCGCAACACGCCTATTGCATCGCTTGGATGGCTGGCTTGGCTGGGCTTTTCTGAACGTGGGCGCAAGTGGCGCCCAGGCGATGTTCAATGCCATCGTAACCGCGACACTTAGCTTTATAGTTTTTACGTTTGGCTCTCTCCTTGTTGCCCTTCAGGTTGCAAGCGGACAGCTGACCCCTCGTATCATTGCGACGGTATTGGTGCGCAACAATGTGGTCAGATACACGACCGGTCTCTTCATTTTTACCCTGCTGTTCGCGATAAGCGCGCTCAACAAGATGCAGGGGAGTGTTTTTCAACTTGTCGTTTTTGTTGGCGCTTGCCTTGGAATTGCGTGCATCGCGGCATTTCTCTTCCTCATTGACTATGCCGCGCGATTGTTACGCCCGATCAGTATCGTGGGCCTCGTTGGAAAGGCCGGGCTCACAGTCATTGAGAGTGTCTATCCAGATCCAAGCCTTGGCCCCAGGCAATCCGACAGCCAACGCTCCAAACTTGGAACACCGGCTCGAACCATTGATCATCGAGGCACGTCGGAAATAGTTCTTGCGACTAATATCACCGATCTTGTGGCCGAGGCAGAGAAATCGGACGGGGTCATCGAATTCGTTCCACAGGTCGGCGATTTTATTGCGACCGACGAGCCCCTGTTCAATTTATACGGAGGCGCCGCTTCACTTGACGACGGAGATCTGATGTCGACCGTTGCATTCGGGCCGGAGCGGACGCTGGAACAAGACCCGACCTTTGCATTCCGGATTATCGTCGACATCGCGCTCAAGGCCCTGTCACCTGCCATCAATGATCCGACAACTGCCGTGATTGCGATCGACCAGCTTCATCGCCTGTTGCGGACGGCCGGAAACAAGAATCTGCGTACCGACGAAATACTCAACAAATCTGGCCAACTGGTCGTAATTTTTCGAACCCCGAATTGGGAAGACTTTGTGCACCTCGCATTCACTGAAATCCGTCAATGCGGCGTTCAAAATATGCAAATTGCCCGACGATTGCGAGCAATGATCGAAAACCTGATTCAGACGCTGCCAAAACATCGTCATCCCCCTCTGCAACAACAACTGCAATTGGTGGACCGCGAAATTGAACAGTGTTTTCGCAATCCCGAGGACCTTGCCCTTGCCCGAATGGGAGATGCGCAGGGATTGGGAGGAGCTTCAGGCATCGAGAGAATGCGCTAGCGGGTTTTCACTTCGTGGCCGGAACCGTCGGCTGTCGACGAAACTCGTCAATCAAGAGGCAGGCGCTGATCAGAAAAACCCAGAACGGAAAAGCCACAAACACCCACGAAATATAGGAACTGCCGAACAGAAGAAGCAGCGCGAGAACGAACCCGAGATAGGCGACCCAACGGGGCGCAATATTGGTGTAGGTGACGACGGTCGATGTCGAGATCATGAACACCGCCGCCATCCTGATCATATAGATATTCACTAGATTGTAGATGAACGTGCGTGCAAACTGGAATGTCGCGGCGTTCATCAGCTCGCTATGAGCGACAGCGAAGGTGAGAATGAGCGCCCCTATGACAGCTGCTGAGACAAAGAGCATAGCCAGAAACAGCAGGCTGCTTCCCAGAAAGACGGTGGAAAAGAACCGGTCTTCAAGTCCGCCGAGCCGATCGCGCAGGGCACCAACAAACCAGAGAAACGCAATCCCGGCGAAAGGGAGAAGGTTGAGTGCAAAACCAACCAGGCTCGAGCTTGTCTTGAGCCACTCGCCGGGTTCGGTCGGATCACTTGGAACGGAAATGCGGAGCATCGAAAACGCGGCGACAAACAGCACTGAAAAGACTATTCCCGCGATTGCGGCGGCTCGCGGCGTTTTCAGTTTTGCTCCGACCAGCTTGTCAGTCGTCATCGCAATCGCTCTATCGAATTTTGATCAGCAGAGCTGAAGTGCCACATGCACGACGCCCGCATCACGCTTCGTACTCATTTTCAGATTGCTTTTTTCGAACGTCTTCAGCATCGGAATGTTCTGCGGCAACACCTCGGCGGTGAACTCCTTCAGCCCGGCATCGCGGGCAACTATTGCCAGATGCCGCAGCAACGCCGCGCCGATACCCTGCCCCTGATAGTCGTCGATCACGAGGAAAGCGATTTCTGCCGTGCCGGGCTTTTGGACGATATAGCGCCCGCCGGCCACGATCGCGGCGTGGCCGGACTCTTCCACGACCGCAACCAGGGCGACATGGTTCGCGAAATCGACATTCAGAAAGAAGTCGACCTCCCGGTCTGAAAAGCTTCGTTTTGCGCCGAAGAAACGCGTATACAACGACTGCGCACTGGAACGATCGACGGCCGTGCTTAGACCGGCCTGATCCCGCGGCGTGAGCGCCCGGATCTCGAGTCGGCGCCCGTCGCGTGTGGTCTCAACCGCTGAATATGTGGCTGCGTTCAGCATCGAAGCCCGTTTCGCCTGTCGCTCCATCGTCCATTCCAAGCCTAGTTCGGGCGACTTGTGGGCCGTTGACCTATATCAATGTGCCGTCTGCGTCGGCTCAATTCGCTTTTGTTTTCAACCGCTCGCGGATCGCCTGGAACATCACGTATAGCGGCGGAATGACAAAGATTCCCAGCAGCGATGCGGCGAGCATTCCGCCAAACACCGGCGTGCTCACATGGCGGAAAGCAAGCTTCGAAGCGCCCGATGCGATGACGAGCGGCACCAGGCCGAGGATGAATGCAAATGACGTCATCATCACGGGGCGGAAGCGAAGCCGCGCACCTTCGGTTGCGGCTTCGTGCAACGGCACGCCGTGCTCACGACGCTCTTTTGCGAATTCGACGATGAGAATTCCATTCTTCGCCGCGAGGCCGATCAGCACGACCATGCCGATCTGGGCGTAGAGATCGAGCACCAGTCCCGTGGCAACGATCGCAAGAAAGGCGCCCGCCACACCGACAGATACCGACAGCAGCACCGGGACGGGGATGGTCCAGCTCTCGTAAAGGGCGACCAGGAACAGGTAGGCAAACAACACTGCGAAGGCAAGAATGATGACTGTCTGGCCCTCCGCACGCTTTTCCTGGAACGAGATGTCGGTCCACGAACCGCGATACCCGCTCGGCAGCGTCTTCGCCGCGACCTCATCCATCGCTGCGAGCGATTGCCCGGAGGAGACGCCCGGCGCGGGGCCGCCCTGAATCGTAGCCGCGCGCGTATTGTTGTAACGCACCAGTCCCTGCGGGCCGAGCACGACCTTTACTTCCGCAAGACTGCGCAAGGGAACCATATTTCCTCCCGCGCTGCGGACATTGATGCGGAATATATCGTCGACCGACGCGCGATCTTCCGCTTCCGCCTGGACCTGGACCTGCCAGGTGCGACCAAACAAATTCATGTCGTTGACATAGAAACCGCCGAGCGAGGTCTGCAGCGCCTGAAATATCGAGCTGATCTCGACGCCCAGAATGCGTGCCTTGTCGCGATCGATGTCGAGGAAGATTGAGGGCGTCGTCGCGGAAAACGTCGAAAAAACGCGCGCCAGCTGCGGGTTCTGGTTCGCCGCAATCACCAGACCCCGTGTGACTTGCGCGAGGTTTTGCGGCGGCCCGCCCTGAACATCCTGAACGACGAAGGAAAATCCACCGCCCGTGCCGAGTCCGATGATCGGTGGCGGCTGCAGCGGCACGCCTGTTCCGCCGCGCAACTGACGAAACTGGCCGGCCAGCCGCGCTATCATTGCATCAGCGCTGTCGTCCTTCCCTTTTCGCTCGTCAAACCCCTTCAGCGTAACGATCAGGAAACCTGCATTTGGCTGCGAAAAGTTGTCGATGAAATTCAATCCGATGATCGAGCTTACGTCCGCGATCGCGGATTCCTTCTTCAGGATTGTTTCGACCTGCCGAGCGACATCGGACGTCCGCGCGATCGATGCGCCATCCGGTAACTGCACCACAACGAAGAACGCGCCCTGATCATCCGACGGGAGAAAGCCGGTCGGAGTTACTCTGGAGAGCAGCACAACTCCGCCGACGGCGGCGGCGACACAAATGATGCCGGTAATCGAAATCCGGACCAGCCGCGCAACGATGCTGCCATAATGATCGCGGACGCGATCGATGAAGCGCATCATGACGCCGATAACGCCCCGCTTCGGGCCATGCTGCGGCTTGAGAAGGATCGCGCATAGCGCGGGCGACAGCGTCAGCGCATTGATGGCCGAAAGGAACATCGCCACCGCGACGGTGACGGCGAATTGCCGGAACAATTCGCCGGAAATGCCGGAGATAAAGCCGACCGGCACGAACACGGCCAGCAGCACCAGCGTTATCGCAATGATCGGCGCGAATATGCCTTGCATGGCTCGCTTGGTCGCGTCAGCCGGCGAAAGCTCGGGATGCGCCTCCATCACCTGCTCGACAGCTTCGACAACGACAATGGCGTCGTCGACGACGATGCCGATCGCCAAAATCATCGCCAGCAGCGACACCGTGTTGGCCGAATATCCGATGGCGTTGAGGACGATGAAGGTGCCGATCAGACTGACCGGCACCGCGATCATGGGAATGAGCGTCGCGCGGACGTTGCCGAGGAAAATGAAGACGACAAGCAACACGAGAATTGCCGCTTCGACGAGCGTGTGCTTGACCGTTTCAATCGTAGCGGTGACGAACGTGGTCGGGTCGTAGGTGATCTTCCAGGCGACGTCATCGGGAAACGTTTTCGCGCTGTCATTCATCAGCTTTTTGAGTGCCTCGATTGTGGTCAAGGCATTGGCGCCGGGCGACTGATAGATGCCGATGAGGCTCGAAGGTGAGCCGTTCAGTCGTGTCGCACGATCGAGATTTGCCGCTCCCAGCTGTATTCGCGCGATGGATCCCAACCGCAGGACCGAACCGTCCGGGTTGGTGCGAATGATGATGTTTTCGAATTCCTCGGGCGAGGTAAGCCGGCCCTTGGTCTGGATATTGAGTTGCAGCTGCTGATCGTCGGAGATCGGCCGTGCTCCGATGCGGCCTACCGCTGCCTGCACATTCTGCGACTGGATAGCCGCTATGACGTCGCCCGTCGTTATTCCGAGCCCCGTCAGCTGGTCCGTCTTGATCCAGACCCGCATGGAATAGTCCTGCGGACCGAACAGAATCGCGTCGCCGACGCCCGGCGTGCTCTTGATCCGATCGAGCAGATTGATCGTGACGTAGTTTGAAAGAAAAAGTTCGTCATGCGTTTCTTTCGGCGAATAGACGGCAATCACGCCGAGCAGCGCCGACGACTTCTTCTGCACGCGCACACCCGATCGCCTGACTTCGTCCGGCATCTTCGAAAGCGCCACCTGCACCCGGTTATTGACGTTGACAGTGTTGATGTCCGGATTGGTGCCGAGCTCGAACGACACGAGCAGCGAGTAGCTGCCGTCGTTGCCGGAAATGCTCTTCATGTAGATCATCTGGTCGACGCCGATGACCTGCAACTCGATCACCTGCGCAACCGTGGTGTCGACCACTTCGGAGGAGGCTCCGGGATAGCTCGCCGTCACCGAAACCTGCGGCGGGACGATGTTGGGAAACTGCGCGATCGGAATTGCGAGAAGCGAAACCAGCCCGGCGATCGCCGTCACGAGTGCAATGACAACCGCGAGCCGCGGCCGGTCGACGAAAATGGATGAAAACATTGCGTCAGCCGCCGATCGGCTGTTCAGCCGGTACAGCCAACACGGGCAATCCGGGCCGCAAACCCTGCAAGCCAGTCGTGGCGACCAGTTCGCCGCCGTTAAGCCCTTCCGTGACGATGATGGATCCGCCCACCGTTTGTCCAACTTTCACGCGCCGGATGGCAGCCTTTCCATCCTCGACAATAAAGACGTAGATGCCCTGCTGATCCGCGATCAACGCGGCCTGCGGCACGACGATGCGTTCTTCCGGCTTGTCTCCTTCGACGCTGACCTGGACGAGCTGACCGTCGACCAGCCTGCCGTCGGGATTTGGCAGCGTGGCGCGCACGCGACGGTGTCGGTCGCCTGATCGACTTTGACGTCTATGAAATCGATTTTGCCAGAGTGCGGATAAACCGGTCCATTCGAGAGCTGGACAACGACCTTTGAATTATTGATCGCCGTCTGGCGGTCCTGACCTGGCGGGAAAATGCGAATGAACTCGCGCTGGCTGACCGGAAATGTGACGTACATCGGATTGGAACTGACGATCGTCGTGAGCACGCCGGAGTCGGGACCGACGACATTGCCGCGCGTCACGGCAGTCCGACCGATCCGCCCGTCGATGGGCGAGTTGATATCAGTATAGGCGAGATTGATTTCGGCGGTCTTCAATGCCGCTTCAGCCCCGGTCAAATCGCCTTGTGCTGCCTTTTGCGTGGCAAGCCGCTCGT
The DNA here is from genome assembly GCA_963707615.1 of uncultured Alphaproteobacteria bacterium. Classification (GTDB taxonomy): domain Bacteria; phylum Pseudomonadota; class Alphaproteobacteria; order Rhizobiales; family Xanthobacteraceae; genus Pseudolabrys. Next base: position 366,796 of record CAVPQT010000002.1, on the reverse strand, counting down.
CACGTACAGCGATAGACGTCGCGCTTGTTTTCAGCAATTCCTCGGCGCGCTGCAGCTGAAGCGTGGCATTTTCGAGCAGCGCCTGCGCACGCAACTTTGCCGCCTTTGCCTGCTCGACCGCCGCTTCAAAGGGCCCCTTCTCGATGCGGTACAAAGGCGTGCCGGTCTTGACGAGATCGCCGTCCTTGAACAGCACATCTTCCAGATAACCCGTCACGCGCGCACGGATATCAACTCGTTCGATTGCCTGGATGCGTCCGACGAAGCGCACCGATTCAGTGACGGGACGTTTCTCTGCTTTGACGACACTGACGGTCGGAGCCCCCGGCTGCTGAGCCTGTGCAACAGGAGCGGACAGACCGAGGGCTAACGTGGCTGCGATGATGCGCGATCTTGGCATGCTGACTACCAGTGGCGACTATAGTCCAGTATCGCACATCCGGCACTGCGAGCCGTTATTTTGGACCCCAGCTTAACGTAATACCGATATCGCCCGGTTTTCCCTCCGGCCAATCGACAATCTGGTATCGCAAGCGATACCCCTTCGGCTGCAAATGCGTTTTCCAGAAATCAAACAGCTCTTTCGGCAATCCCGTCAGCGTCTGTTCCCAGCCCGCCTCCTGCTGATTGATGGCACGTCCGCGGTCAGTAAACAACGAATTCGGAAAGCGACCGACTTCTATTTCCGTAAGACCATTGTTCACGGCCCTGTTGATGATCGCTGCGGCACGTTTCAGCCGCTCGTCATCGGCAACTCCCGACGGGCCCTTCAGCTTGTCCATCAAGGCCTTTTTTTCGGCCTCCACCGCCGCCTGCTTACGCATCTGCTCGGAGGCCTTTTCAGCTTCGACCAAGGCCATTTTCTTGTTGCAGTCTGCAGCACTCGGCAGCAGTTCATCGACATTCGACATGACTCGATCTCCAAAAACAGCTCACGAAGTGGCGAATGGCTCAACTCCGTTATATTAAAGGACAATCGGCGGATTTTGACCTAAGTCAAGGAGCGCGTACCCTTCATCATCTGAATGTATCCGCGGTGCCACAATTGGGTTGACGATCCATGAGCAAGAAATCCAAGTCCAAGGATGATAGCCCCGCGCGGATGAAGCGCAAAGACTACGAAGAGGAGCTCCGCAAAGCTTCAGGTGAAGCTCTGTCATCTGCAGGAATGGATCAAACAAAAAGGCCTGCGTGTCATTATTGCATTCGAGGGACGCGACACGGCGGGAAAAGGCGGAACGATCAGGGCGATCACCGAGCGCGTGAGCCCAAGGGTGTTCCGAATCGTCGCTCTGCCGGCTCCAACGGAGCGGCAAAAGACGCAAATGTTTCTGCAACGCTACATTGAGCATTTTCCGGCTGCCGGCGAAGTCGTGATCTTTGATCGAAGCTGGTACAATCGTGCCGGCGTCGAACACGTCATGGGCTTTGTCAGCGACGAAGGATATCAGCGCTTCCTGAAACTCGCGCCGATTGTCGAGAAATACATCGTCAATGCTGGCATCATTCTGATCAAACTCTGGCTGGAAGTTGGCAAGGAAGAGCAGGAACGGCGATTCCAGGCTCGGATCAACGACCCGATGCGTCAATGGAAACTAAGCCCGATGGACATCGAGTCATATACGCATTGGGACGACTATACGAAGGCGCGCGACAAGATGTTTGATGTAACCGACAGCAAGGAAGCGCCATGGTACATCATCCGCTCCGACGACAAGCGGCGCGCACGGCTTAATTGTATTTCGCACATTCTTTCAACCATCCCGCACAAAAAAATCAAAAACGACAAGGTCAAACTGCCGAAACGACCCAAGAAGAGCAAATACGACGAACAGCGGGGGCTAAAGGGTCGGAATTTCGTTCGAGAACGATACTGATCTCCAGATCAATGACGCGTGAGCGACAATTTCTTTCCCTGCAACGTTCCGGGGCCTAACGTTAAGAGACTTCTTCGCCAAGCGCAGAAACGACAGGAGTTGCGCTAATGGCTGACTCACTTCACCCGGCGGCGACGCAACATCTACCGTCGTTCATCACCGCCCCTGGTGAGACAGACGTGCTCATGGTCGTCATGGCCATAGTTCTGTTGCTCTCCGTCGTGATGTTCGGCATCTTGTTCTTGCGTCTGCACACGCTCCCCGAGCGAATGGCGCACAAGGGCCACAAAATTCAGTTTGAGATCGTCGCCGTCCTGGGTCTTATCGCCCTCTTCACGCACATGCACATTTTCTGGATTGCCGGTCTGCTGCTTGCGCTGATCGACATCCCCGATTTCGGCAACGCACTCAACCGCATTGCGGGATCGGCGGAGAAAATCGCCGGCATAAAGCCGGGCGAAGGTGCCGACCTTGCGGCTGGACTGAGAGCGACATCGCGCAACCAAAGACATCCGGCCGCGACGCGTGGTCCACGACGGGACCAGGCCAGGAGACGGCACGGCAGCAGCCAAACCCGTACCGGCGAGACGGAAGGAGCTTGGCCATGCTTGAGCTTATGTTCTGCTCGTTGCTGACAATCCTTCCCGACTATCTTTACCGCCGCTATGGCCAGGGAAAGCGAATCGGCAAGGAAATCACTTTTTACTCCGTCTGGTTCGAGCTTCGGTGGGGCATCACGGGCTGCCTCATTCTGACCGTGGCTCTGATCACGACCGTGTTCTACAACCACCCGTCCACAACCAGCGCCACGCTGTTCTTCCGCACCGTCCCGATCCTTCCGGAAACGAACGGGCGCGTCGCCGAGATTTTCATCGGCAACAGCGGCCCGATCACCAAAGGCGCGCCGATCTTCCGACTCGACAACTCGAAGCAGGAAGCCGCCGTCGAAACCGCGCGTCGCAAGATCGTCGAGGTCGACGCACAAATGGCACTTGCTCGGGTGGACGTCACAAAGGCAGAAGGGCAGACTCAAGGAAGCCCGGAGCAATCACCAACAAACCGTGGACGAACTGGAAACCAAGCAAGAACTATACAGGCGCAATCCCGGCAACGTTCCCTTCCGCGAGATCGAGCGGCTCCAGGAACGTGCGACGGGCCAGCTGGGCGCAATCGATGCCGCCGCCGCCGCGAAGCAGAGGTATCGAAGAGCGGACTCTCAACCCTGCTCCCGGCCGAAAAGGCCAGCGCCGAAGCCGCGCTGAACCAGGCCCAGGTCGATCTCGACAAGACAGTCGTGCGCGCCGGCGTGAATGGCCGGGTGGAACAGTTCTTCTTGCGAGTCGGCGACATCGTCAATCCGCTGATGCGGCCGGCCGGTATCCTGATTCCTGAAGGCGCCGGTCAGCACGGCCTGCAGGCCGGCTTTGGACAGATCGAAGCGCAGATCATGAAGCCCGGCATGATCGCCGAGGTTACCTGCGTTTCGAAGCCCTTCACCGTCATCCCGATGGTGGTCACGAGCGTCCAGGACTACATCGCGGCCGGCCAGTTCCGGGGCGGCGAGCAGTTGATCGACGCGCAGCAGGTGGCGCGGCCGGGCACGCTCCTCGTCTTTCTCGAACCTCTCTATCAAGGGCGGTCTCGATGGCGTGACGCCGGGCAGCAGCTGCATCGCCAACGCCTATTCCAACAATCACGACATCATTGTTGCAAAAGACACCGGCACCTTGCGGGCCATCATGCTTCACGTCGTGGACGCCCTCGGCCTTGGTGCACGCCCTGATTCTCCGGCTGCAGGCGCTGGTGCTGCCGTTCCAGACCCTCATATTCAGCGGACACTGACGCGGGCAACGGCTGAGCAATCGCAGCTCACCGCGGGGCGAATGATTAAGGTCGGCGTGATTGGCGTGATCGGCAGGTGTCTCCGATCTCCAATTGTGGTCGAAAGGTCCACTAAGTGCGCTGAGGTAAATGTTACAGCAGGTAATGTTGGGCCATGTCTCTAGCAAACAAGATGATCCCAATACAAGGCTGATCAGTAAGCGGCGTGTCTCCGCATAACGTTCGAATCTGTTGTATCTTTTGTTCTTCGCTACATTGGCGGAAACAGCCAGTGCTTCTGAGGCGTAATTCCGCCATGCATGGAAAGGAAAGTTTTCTCCAGCAGCATTGATGCAGATCAAACCGTCACGCTTAACTTCGGATCGGCAGCCAATTTGCTGGTCATCCGCACAAGCTCGGGCACGTTTTTCGCGCCCAGTTTTTTCATAGCGCGCGATCGATTTACTTCAACAGACTTTTCTCTAACTCCCAGCGCGGCGGCGATGTTCTTGTTCGACACGCCGCGAACGACCAGAGCTAAAACCTGTCGTTCGCGCGGTGTAAGGGTGTCTACTCGCTTGGCAACGGCGCAGGTGTGCAATCTCTCGCTGTCTCGCTTCGCCGCGGTTCGGATTGCGCTCAACAATTCGGATTCTTTGGCGGGTTTGACCAAAAAATCTATCGCACCGGCCTTGAAAGCTTCCACCCTTGCAGGGACCGAGTTCGCTTCCGGTTAGAACAATGACGGGCCGGTCGATGCCTCTTCTCACAAGCTCCTGTTGTACATCGAGGGTATTCAAGCCTGCCATGGACAGGTCGAGCAATGTGCACCCATGCACGGCTGGATCATGTTCATCAATAAACCGCTGCGGCGCGGTGTAGGCCCTGGTCTCGTAGCCGACTGCCCGCAGAAGGCTGTTCAGGGTGTCGCGCCTGCCTTGATCGTCATCGATGAGAAAGACCGTGAAGCGCCCAGGGCTGGTTGTCCGCATAATCTGACTCGCATAACCCAAACAGCACGCAAAGGGCCACCCCGTTCAGCGGCGCTTCACGTATCCTGCCAGTCTGTTTTGACGGATACGGAGCTACTTTTACTTTTTCTTCTTCTTCTTATTTCGCCGATCCTGACGTCGATCACGCCGATTCGCGCCAGCAACGCTCACGGCTGAGGTTGGATCGCCAACGGCGGCCTCGGCCTCCGTTGCGGTCATCATCATCGTCGCCGGCACTGCAACACTCGCCACAGCCGCCAAGCCCAGAAATGAAAAAATCTCTCGGCGTGAAATCAGTTCGGATTTGATTACTTCACTCATGGCGTAACCTCCTGTTATCAACCGCCAGAGTTACTCGAAAGTCGCCGGTAAATTTTGATGCACATCAACAGGTGGCGAGTTCTATTCCGAAGATTGGCAGTTTGATGCCCCACCCTTTTACCGTCTCGGTTTCGGCCGAGCACTCACGTCCCGCATCCAGGTGTCGAGAACCTTTTTCTTAAGCTTCTGATCGATATAGGGACCTATCAGCGTCCTGAACCCGAAAGCAGCCTGATTGTATTCGAGGTCACAGCCTTCGGCTCGTTGTTTTGGCAGGTATCCTTTCTCAACGACGTCAGCAAATAATTTTTTGTCAGCGCCATACGCAATGCACAACACATTAAAAAATCGCTGCGCCGGAATCCCGTGTTCGTCTGCATATTTCGTAAGGGGCACCTGTGGATTCACCACGTCTTCTTTGTATTGATAGGCATTGCCTAAGATCAGTCTGCGTGCATCCTCTTTGCCCATCTGCAGCACGATGTAGACGGAAAACAAATCCGCCGCGTCCTCCTCGCGGCCAAGCACCGGCACTTTCAGTTGGTCGAAGACTGCATGCCCAGTCTCATGCAAGACCACGTCCACGAAAGGGCCGAGTATGGCGTCGTCTTGCGTAATTACGCTCGGCAGAGTTTTCTCCAACGCATTTTTCAGTATGTCCGCCAAAAATTCATAGCAGATGGTGATAAAGCCTTCGTCGTACCAGGCGTTCGACTCACCGTCGCAACCGGAAAGCTTGAGAAGCAATGGGCGCGGTAGTCGGAACGGACTCAGCAACGTCTGTACACGTTCAAGGGCACGGACCTCCTTGAGCCGCTCATAGATAGGCTGATGCGCTGGATTCTTCGGCGGATCGTATTCGATGCGAATCTGGTTCGATTTATACGGAGCCGCGGTTGCAGGACAAAGACTGACCGCTAGGCACACTCCGGCCGTTAGTACAATCAATTTCAACCGAGCAAATGCAGCAAAATTCACAGACCTTCCCCATCTTCAAAGCACCGCGGGAACCGCCCGCGCTGCGCCAATTAAGCCTCCCTGGGCATTAATGCGGCGACGCAGATCAAACCGAAACTCGAGCGATACTCTCTCATAATCGAACCAAAGTATCGATTCGCATCCAGGGTTCTCGTAAATTGCGCACCCCTCCCGCATTGTTCGAGCAGAGAACTGAGCGCGACGACGGTTGTGCTGCCAGCGGGGCCGTCAGTAGAACGGCCACGATCAGGTGAGCAGCAAGCCGCAGCAGCACCTCGCTCTCCTTCTCCCCCGGACGTCTCTCAGTAGTATTTCGCGCAAGTGCTCCCATTCCATCGTGCACACCTGCGAGCTTGACGCTTGTGGTGTCTGGACACGCAGACGCCATTAATTCGTGTCATGCCCACTCCGCATCCGGCGACGACCTGCGTGATCAAGCTCTCCGGCTCGTTAATCGGCGCCACAGGCGCTGCCTGTACTGAGGTTGTAACAACGAAGGCGAGTGCAGCAAAAGCGATCAATCTTATCATCCGTGCCTCCCACGTCTTCAAAAAGGAGATTTTCTTGACACGTGGATAGTCGTTGATCTGGCTCAACAATCGTTGACCCAGATCAAAATGGCCCTCGCTGGGCCAAACGCCTGGAATCGCAGCTTTTTGGCGGAATAGCCCTCTTTTTGAGAGCGCGACCGGAAACCTATTTCTTACATGGCTTTGCGGATCGGAGTTTGCGCAGCTCAACCACCCACGCGCTGTCCATTTGGGTCACGAGCAGACATACGGACAAAATTGGCACGACGTCCGCCTTACGCCAGAAAGCGTCGGCGGCACTGCGAGTACGCCCACCGCTTGCTGCTACAAGCGGTGGGACTTACTGACCAATCGATGCCGGTTGCGTATTCAGACGACGGGTTACCCTCCGCTGCCGACTGTCCGTGCCATGCTATCTATGCAGGGTGCGCTGAGTTCTGTCAGGTGAGACTGCAAACAAGCTTCAATTCTGCCGCCGCCAGGCTCCACGCCTCCGCACATCGTTCTGATGTCGCCGCGGCATTCACTCGCAACTGCCGCCGCCCCGATCAGTACGGCTTGGCACGGGCGGGTGAGGTCCGCCAGATGCGAGTTGAGGCAGGACCTGATGTTGCCCGCGCCCGGCGCCACGTCTCCACACGCCGCCCTGATATCAGCGGCACACACCCGTACGACCTCTCGTTGTTGCGCCATCGCGTATGTTGTCGAGAGCAACACAATGGCACCGATTGCAACAATAGTCTTTCGCATAGACTGTCCTCCGTTTGTTTTGACGAACTACGTGCAATAGCCAAGGGCGGACGTTCAGTCCTTGGCATGCTTGTCGATTGGAGCGCGGTGGTTTGGTCGGCCAAGAGCGGCTTCTCCAACTATTCTGATCGCGCGATCAGAACTGCCACCACTGCCTGTTGCCATACCCGTAGTAGGGTTGCTGGTAATTCCGATAGTACGGCTGATACGCATATCCGTATGACGGCTGATATGTCCCGTATCCATAGCGGCTGGACGCGTACCCGTACGACGGCTGGTATGTCCCATATCCGTAGCCGTAGTTTCCGTAGTACCCGCGCCGGTGCGCGCGCCGATGTACTCTGCGGTTCACGCCCGCAACGCTCGTTGCAGTGAGGGGACGACCAATTTCTGCTGAGGCGCTATCCGTAGACAACGCCACGTTTCCCTGGGGCGACAAGCGAAGCGAGAGGGGAGTTGCGCACAAGATGCAGGCGAAGACTGCTGTCGCTCCGACAGCTACTATTTTCGACATCACGACCTCCTAAGTACGCCACCTCCCCGGAGTCGCACGAAGAATGACCGCGCACCGCAAGCTCGCATTGATCCACGTCAATGGGCCGAGGATTGAATCTTTAGGTGCGCGATTACCAAAGCGATTATTTGCGTTTAAATTCGCGAACTCGTGACTTAACAGCGGTGTGACCGCTTTGCGTCATTAGAGGATATCGCGACAAGTCAGAAGCCGGATGCCGTCTAAGTTTGAATGAGCGATACGATGCGGTCTGATCGCACTAGCGCATCGCCAAGTTCCATAAGTCCCGCCGCGTCTCGCGGCGCTGCGGCCAATCCAGTTGCAGTCATTCCACTCACCTGCGGTGTCCATACCCGTCGGTTTTCGAGGAGGTAGACACCGTATACGACATTCAATCCGGTCGGACCGACGGTACCAAATTCTTCCTGCAGTGAGTACGCAGCAAGCGCCGCATTCGTGACGATCGACGCCTCAATGAGCGCCTTCCGGTAACCCGGACGACGCGAGACGTCCGGCCCAAAGGCCTCCTGAATTTTCTTCGCGGAGGCCTGTACGACAACGAGTAAGCCATCGAGAATGTTTCGAAGCGAATGCTTCGTAGCGAACGGCAAGTAATCGGTCGGATTTAAAAACACATCGACCGCAGCTGTTAACGCCCCACAACCGCTATGTCCCAGAACGGCGATGAGCTTCAGGCTTCCGCTCAGGTTGCCCACGGCATATTTCAGACTGCCTAGAACTTCTGTACCCAGACCATTGCCGGCCACGCGAATTACAAAAAGGTCGTTTGGTCCTTCGTTGAAGATCAGTTCGACCGGCACGCGGGCGTCTGAGCAGCCGAGAATGGCGGCAAATGGACGTTGTTTTGGCAAGCCTTGGTCGCCAGGCAAGAGGCCCAGATCGCTCGGATCAACAAAAACGATCTGCTGTACTCTAAGGTTATCGTCCGTCAGCCCTTCGAGCAGTGCAGCAAATGCCCGGTTGCCGTCGTTCAACCGCAGGTGAGCGGCATTACTATCCAACGGCCGAGGCCTGGAGGGTGTATCCTCCGCCCCGTACCGATATGTGATGTCGACCGTCTTCATCTCACGCTGACTGGCAATCAAAAATGAACGCTATCACACTTCGAACAGCGTCATTGGCAAATCGAAAGATCTCTCGCCGGGGAAGATACTCCGTCGCCAGGCATCGCTTTTGACGAAGGTCAATGGCGTGCTGTTCAGAAGGCTTTGTGATGGTATCCTTCGTTGAGCATCTCAGGCCCCTTACGACCGTGTTTGATCGGCCTTGCGAAAGTGCCTGTAGCGCCTGTCCGAGTTCGCCTCTCGCATCGCGTGGCGTTCGGAATAATCGCGACCGCGCTATTGGCTGCGAATGCGAAAGCCCAGGATGCCGAACCAAGGTCGTACACAAACACGCCGGTCGGACTAAATTTCCTGATTGGCGGTTACCTTTATTCCGAGGGGAAGATTGCCTTCGATCCATCTTCCTCGATCACCGACGCAAAATTTCGGTCTCAGACGGGAGTCTTGGCCTACGTGCGATCCTTCGATGTAGCGGGTCAATCTGCCAAGTTCGATGTGATACTGCCCTATTCGTCTTTCTCCGCGCATGCCCTCGTAGACGGCCAGTCTCGCGTGCGGGAGATGACGGGATTCGGTGATCCCAGATTTCGCTTTTCGGTAAATCTGTTCGGCGCTCCCGCGCTTTCAGTGAAGGAGTTTGCGAATTACCAGCAGGACCTCATTATCGGGGTAAGCCTGCAAGTGTCCGCCCCCCTGGGGCAGTACGACAACAGCAAACTGCTCAACCTCGGCAACAACCGCTGGTCGTTCAGACCCGAGCTGGGCATATCCAAGGCGTGGGGTCCGTGGACGCTGGAGGTTGCTCCAAGCGTTGCATTTTTCACCGACAATACTGATTTCTTCAATGGGAGCACCTTCGCGCAGGCGCCGATTTACTTGGTGCAGGGGCATATCATCTACAATTTTAAATCCGGTGCCTGGGTGTCACGGATGGCACCTATTTTACGGGCGGCCGCACCACCTTGAATGGCGTGAAAGCGGATAACGAGCAAACCAATACGCGCGCGGGCTTGACCCTTGCTCTACCAGTGGACCGCTATAACTCTATCAAACTTAATGCCAGCACTGGCATAACGACCCGAACCGGCAGCGAGTTCGGTATCTTTGGTGTTGCCTGGCAGTATCGTTGGGGTGCGGGATATTGATGTTGATGAAACGCTCTAAGCTCCTCAGAGCAAAATGCACTGGAACAGCCTTCTCACAACAGAAAGACGCCAAGGGTCCTATACTGAAATATACCGAAGTATAAAATCCACGTCACCGACGGTTGATTTAGACTGACACTCCGAAGTGAATTGTGGCTTTGAGGAGCTAGACATGGCGACATGGAAACGGCTCACCGGCATCGGTAAATCCCTCATAGACATTGATTTGGACACGATTGCATTCATGTGTTCGAACGGAAAAGGGACCGAGATACACTTTAATTCAGGACAGACACTGACTGTGAGAGAAAGCCCGGAAGCGGTCGCCAGCCGAAGAAGTCCGACGCGACACAAGCGCGACCGCAACAGCTTTAATCTGCAACAGTAACGCGGCCACGAGGCAGGCCTTCACAACCGGAAGACATTCCGCGCGGTGTGTAGCGTGTCTGGTTTGTGCCTAAGAAGACATCGCGGGTGATTGGGCTGTCAGCTGGGCTCGCTACGGCGACAAAAGCCCCCACTTCCACACTAAGATAGGGATCACGATGATGATCCCGATTATGATCCCTGATACTTTTACTTTGTGGCGCGCTTTACGTTCACCTCTTGAGTATCGCACGGAGGCGAAACAGGTCGTTGATCCCGCTCGAGGCGGCGTCTCATCGCTCTCAGGCGTTGTGTCTCTTCATCAAGCGCCTGGATTTTCTCATCTTGTCGCGCCATCTTCGCTTTCGGGGCTTCGGTGCCGCGCAGCTTTTCAAGCGCCTGACCGACCGAGAGTTTCGTTGTTTCAGCCACGGAAAGTCCTCTTCCGTGAGTTGGAAGATAGGAAAGATCGGCAAACGCCGCTCTCTCCGGCCCTAGTCAAGGCATTGCATTCTCCCAACGATGTCCGCTTCGGGTCATGAGCTTGATGTTTTGATCAGGCCACCGCAAGAGCAGCAGCCTGCGCTCACTGCGCAAGAAGGCTGCATCGAGAGCCGCATTGCATCGCGCGGAAACCGACCGCCTGGCGGTTGTCAGGCATCCGAGAACATTGCCACTGCCCGCGACAACCCCTGCGCAACGCTGCGCTGCGTCCCTATCACACATCCGCGCGACATTGTTCGCCAAGGTAACGCATCTTTCCGAAAGCTTTTCTTGGCCCTTTTGGAGGCATTCGAGCATGTTGTTTGCCTGCACCGGTACACCGCTGCACTGCTTTTTAAGCTCTTTGCCGCAAGCTAACGCGATTGTTCTTTTCGAGTTATTTTGCGCTTGAGCGACATTGAAGGTGGCGCCAGAGATTAGAATAGCGACAGAGAGAAGCCATGCAGGGACGATCGCCGCGATGGCACTACGTCGGACAGTCGGTTGCATCATTTTATCCTCCCGAGGACGCAGTTTTTTTGGACGCGCCAACCTGGACGCTTCCCTCAGGAAACGTCTGGCTAGGATACGCCCGACTGATTGTTTGCACTGTGGACGATAGATTCGATTGATCTGCACAATACGACCGCCATTGACTGGACACTTCCTCGCATAATTGCGCGTGACACGATGCAGCGATGCGTACCCGTTCAGGGAAACGTCGATTACATCAGATTTACTTCGGTCCGGACCATCGCATTATTGGCAGGTAGCGGAGCGTTCCAGCGATCTAAGAAGTTCTTTCAAATCTTCGTGCGTTATTCCGTGCTCGGCCAATTCGTCCTTGAGCGCTTCGCGGATTAAATCGGGGAAAAACGCCCCGGCCACTTTGATCTGTCGGGCCGGATCGCCAAGCTTATCGATCTCATCCCAGAAGACCTCGAAGCCACCAGCCTCACACGCGCGCATAACTTTGCTTATTCCGCTCCAATCGGCATCGGTTAGACCGGACGCATCCACAACCTTCAGTTCAAACCCCTTGGCCACTCTCGACCTCGCAATCGTTTGGCAAAGCTAGGTCATCATCCGCATGAGCTGGGTACGATTTTTCAAAACCAATGTTCGGTTTGATGCTCTGGCAACTAACCCCGACCGCTCGAACTCAGTGATCACGCGGCTCAGCGTTTCAATTTCAAGTCCAAGATAATCTGCAATGTCACGGTGAGGCATGGAAAGATTAAGACACTCTGTTTTTCCTGTCCGCAGGGACAGATCGATCAAAAAGGTCGCCACCCGGCATTGCGCGTTCCTGCTGATCAACACAGCGTGCCCTTGCAAACGCCGCAGCTGTTTTGTGGTATTGGCCAGTAGGAAATTCGCAATTCGGCCGTCTCGAGCCACCATGGCGAGCACCGCGCTGCGCTTAAAAACTAGCATCGTTGTATTCGTGGCAGCCTCGGCAGACAGTGAATGTGTCTGCTCACCATTAAATCCAAACAACTCCCCCGAGATGTGGAAGCAAACGATACTGCGGTTGCCATCGCTAAATGACCTGCAGCTTCGCACCACGCCATCGATCAGGAGGAAAATATATTCGGCAGGATCTCCTTCAATGAAAATCATCTTGTTGCGCGGGTACTGAACGGGCCCACGCTGAAGAGCGAGGATGCTTCGCATGGCGAATTGAGGATCATGCTCACCATCCCTAGCCGCCGGGACCGCGGCGGATAGATCCCCTCGAACCTCGTGCAACCTCTGGCGGAGTTCGAGGCCGGTCTTGGGCCGGGGATATTCCTGCAGCATGTTCGCGTCTCCCTGTGGTGATCGCAAGGAGACCATAACGATGTAAAACAACCCATTCCCCATTGGGAAAGACGGGCTATCGAAACGAGAGGATAACCTATCCTTTGGTCGAGGACGGCGAGTTCAAACGGTGCCGCGCGTCTTCAGCGCGTTTTCCAGACATAAAACAAGAACTTTCTCGTCAAAGGGCTTTTTCAAATACCCGTAAGCTCCGGCTTTCAGCACGCGCGCGCGAATTTTTTCATCGTCAAAGGCAGTCATGAAAATCATCGGGGTGAAATTACCCTCGGCAATCAATCGTGCCTGAAGGTCGGCGCCGCTCATTCCCGGCATCTGAATATCGGTGATCAAACAAGAAGAAGTCCCATGCTCACTCGATCGCAGATAGTCTTCGGCCGACGCGTGCGCGACGGCCGCATATCCCAACGACCGAACGAGACCTTTGACGGCATCGCGAACGAGCTCATCGTCGTCAATAATAGAAATCACCAGAATGTCCGACAATCTGTGTCCTGTCAGGTCGACAGTAGTTGTTCTCGACCGCGGTTGACCATTGTCGACGAGCAAATTCTTGCACACCAATTTGTCTGAAAAACTGTACTTGAGTATAGGTTTTAGGTTCCGCTCTGACGGAGGCCCAGGGCATCCGCCATCCGCACCAGTTCGGCGAGAGATGTTGTGCCCATTTTGCGCATGACATTGCCGCGATGGAACTTGACCGTTACTTCGCTCACCCCGATCTCGCGGGCGATTTGCTTGTTCGTCATGCCTGCGGTTACAAGCTTCATGATCTCTTTTTCCCGGGGTGTTAGCGAATCGAACGCGGATCTCAGTTGCACGGTAACGCTCGCCAGCCTCCGCCGCGCTCTGTCCTGCGCAAGCCCTGACTGAACGGCATCCAGCATGTCCTGATCTCGAAAGGGTTTAGCCAGGAAATCAACCGCTCCGCCCTTAATAGCCCGTACCGACATCGGGATATCGCCGTGGGCTGTCATGAAAACAATCGGTATCCGGACGGATCGCTCATTCAATTCGGATTGAAAATCGAGCCCGCTTACGCCCGGAAGTCTGACATCCAGGACCACGCAACTCGGTGCGTCCGGCAGCTTCCATTTCAGGAATTCCGATACGGACGCGAACAGTTTGGTTTGAAGGCCGATCGATCGAAGAAGATCCGAGACGGCCTCACGCACGAGCTCGTCATCATCGATAACTATTACGACGGGCTGCTGGTCGTCACGTTTGTTCATTGATTGGCAGTATGATCGAGGAAACATTGCCGCAAATGATTTTTTTCAGCGCGGCTCGCGCTTCATCGAGATCGGGCGTCGCGTGTGCAAGCCAGCGCAGCGCTGCACTGCTCTGCGCGACGACGCTGCCAATGGCTGCTTCACTTCGTGAGCAATCGAAGCGGACAGTTCGCCAGCCGTGGCGACGCGATTGAGGTGCGCCAATTCGGTCATTCTTTGCATTGATTGTACTTCGGCTCTGCGACGGCGTTGATGCTCATACAGCAAGCCCATGATCAGTAGGGTCTGTGTGAGTATGACTGCAACGATGAACAGAACTTGCCAGCGATATTGCTCCCATGCTGTGGGGGGACGAAAACAGAATCTTCACTGCCCGCCGGCAGGCGGCTTTCTCTGATGCCCCAGCGCTGCATTTCTCGCCAGTCAAACACAGGACTTGCAAATTGAACTGTGGCGTCTTGATTTCGCCCGGTTTTTCTCCGCCAAGGATGCGAACGGCAACGGCAGCCGTCTGTCGGCTGCTATCGCTTTGGGTTATTAGCGTACATTTCGCAGTGCAACCACGACAATGGGGTGCCGTCGCTAGTATGATCGAGGAAACAACTTCCCAATAGGAGGCTTTAGAGATGACAGTAACGGTCTTGCTAATGTCGATATTGACCGGACAAAATCATACCGTTGTCGCTGAGTATGACACACCACAGGCTTGCGAAGCCGCAGCACAAACACATCAGAAAGTCCTTTTGGGGAACGATATCAGAGCGGTCTATAGCTGTTCTCCTAAAGCGGGCTCTCGCTAACGAACGGTCTGCCGATACTCGTGCCGCGACCGACACGGCGGGCTCGCGGACATTAGTAGTGGCGCACCGCATGTCTGCTTTGTGCGCAATAGCGGAGATTAGACGCTGCTGCGCTCTCTCATTTCGAGGGTTACAAGCCTTGCTAACAACGTGGCCGGATAAAGTTGACCAATTATGCTTTCGATATTGCAAAGAGTCCGCGCGACCGGGTGCACGGGAACAATGTCGCCGAATCCCGTCGACGTCAAAGTGACAAAACTCAAATAGGTGACTGAGTTGGCAAGGGCTGGATTGTCTTCGAATGTTATTCCCTTGAATGCATCGGGAACCGACAAGCCGATCAATACGAACAGTGCCCCAAAGGCGACTGCGATGAGTAGATACAGTAGGATCGCACCGATTATCCGGTGGTAGGTGACTCGGCCACGCCTGAATACAGCCTGGGCGACGACCGCTCCGAGCGTGATCGCAATGGCGAACCAGGCAGCTGCCAATATGTAAATGTTATAGGGCCATGGGGGATAGAACAGGCGCAACAAGAAGACGACGACGTTAGCGCCAAGGCAGATCGACATCACGGCAACTGCGGCGGGATGATCAGAAATAATGAGCATGCCAGCCATGATTGCGAGCAGGGTGGCAACTAAGAAGCCTTGAAACGCAAAGATGCCCATTGCCTGGAGCGGTGAAAACACGAACATTTCGAGCGCAATAAACAGAGCCAACAGCGTAAGCAGCTGGTCCGTATATTTTTGCCGTAGTCGGCGTATCTCACTTATGGGTTTCACGGCTAACTGCGGCGCTCCGAAATCGCGGCCAGCGCCTATTGTCCTCGACGTCGCTTAATATTTTGCTTCTGTCTGACGGCACCGCGTTAGGAGGCTAGGATGTCCGCTTCGGGTTACTGGCGGACGTGACACTTATTGCATGGAATGTCCCGCTTTACCCCAATAACGGACACCGACGGCCAGCGCATGTTGCGTAAGTGCCACTAGGCGATGAGAGACACGCGACTTTTTTGTTCACTAGTGGGCTATTTCGTTAGAACTCGATTTGCTTGCGCTAAATTTAGTGATCGCCGTGCCTTAGCCCGTTCGGTTCGCGGATTTGTCCCGGTCCATCGGTGAAATGCGTGTGTAAAATTTGCAACTTCAGAATACCCTAAAAGCCAAGCGATTTCTGAAATCGGCATATCGCTTTCGGCCAAATAGCGACGAGCCAAAGCTAATCTCAGGTCATCCAATATTCTACTAAAGGAATGTCCCTCTAATGCTAGCTTCCGAGAAATGGTCCTTCCGCTCATGCCAAGTTCCGTGGCAACTGCATCGAAATTCATTTCGCCGTGCGGTAGCAGCACTGCAATTGCATTCTCGACCCTGACCTTTAACGGACTGGTCTTCTTTCCCAGACGGGCAAGCGTTTCTTCGCACAAACGCACGCACAGCTGTTCGAGGTAAGGATCAACTGTTACGACTGGGTAGTCTCCGCTTTCCCTGCCAAAAACAATTTCATCGACATCTGCACCGGTTTTGACGGCACAACGAAGCAATTTCTCCATTTCTGGAACCTGCTTTCTTCTGTTGTGCGCAATTCGGACTTCTATTGGTTTCAAATTGCTGCCGATCACCTTTCGGCAGATACGTACAAGCGATGCTATCCAAAACTCAATCTGGTGTACGTCGGTGTGACGCGCGACACCTGAATAGAGCAGGCGCACACGAAGAAGATCTCCCTTCTGTACGTCCAAATCGACGCCTTCGTTGGCAACATCGCTATATCGTGCAACTCTCAGCAAAGAGCCGAGCAGAGTTTCTGCGGAGGCGCTGACGTAATACAGCAAACCAATTTCGCGCAGATCATAAGAATAGGCTAAACGAAGCCCCAATAGTGGATCATTGATCGCGCCTGCGACCAAGTCGACGAACCTGATTTGATTTTGTACGCCCAGCGGAACGTCATTGTTTTTTATTTCGCGAGGCGTGAGGTGCGCGTGTCGTAACAATACCTCGACATCAACACCCTCTTTCCGACCGCGCTCGTAGGCGAGCCGTGAAAGCAAACCACCACAGCGGCGCAACGCGGCAATCTTTTTCAGGGCAGACTGCGGCATTGGACCACTTTCGTAGCGCGCTATGCTCCGCCAATCGGCGCGCATTGGCAAAGATTATAGCCACTTATGCAGCTGATGTCCGTTTAGGGTCATTTGCGGACGTTTGCGGAAGTGCGCGAAGAATTGGACAAGGTTGTGAGGTATTACAACGATTAGCCAATGCCTTCCTTGAGAAAACGGACGCAGCGCGATAGGCATGCTAATGGACGTAGGTCCAGGCGAAGACCAAAAGAACAATTGCCGCTGCGACAAACAGAGCTAGTTGACCCCATTTAAAGACGGGCTGGCGGTCATTTCGTTTTGTCATGGGCGTCCCATACCCCTACTGGATCATCGCTCGGAGGCAGCGGTACTGCACTTTAGGGGAGCATTACTGCACTTAGGAATAGGTGTCCGACAGTTGTTGACTTGTCAGAAGCAGCCAAAAATTTGTGGCTCGCTGACAAGGTCGGCACAAATTGTTTTTTTCATTTGAACTGGTTGGCAGCGATTGCGTACTTCCTCCTGAACCGGAGGATGCCGTGGAGACGACACATATTCATCATGAGCCTTGTTCGCGTTGCGGCGGCAAACTGGTATTTAAGGACACAGTTGAAAGTCCCACAACCCGATCACTCACATGCTTTTTCCGGTGCGAAGACTGCGGCCACGTTCATACGGTTGAACGCCGAAATGTTTAGGTACGTGTCACTGACCGTTGGCCGCGGGACCCTAATTCAGCTCGTCGACTGTTGACCCAATCGGCAACTCGATCTCAAAAATGGAACCGAGAGAACTCGTTTCAACAAGCCGTAAATTACCGCCGTGGTCCTGAGCGACAGTTCGACAGATAGCAAGACCTAGCCCCATGCCGCTAGGTTTCGTCGTGAAAAACGGGTCAAATACGCGGTCCTGATCCTCCGCAGTTATTCCATGGCCGCTATCTTGGACGGACAGCAAAACCGTCGAATTTCCCTTTTGCCTCGTGACTACCCGCACAAGCCTTGAGCCAGAGGGAACAGAATTCATGGCCTCGATTGCGTTTTTGACCAAGTTCAAGACGATTTGCTGAAGTTGTACGTGATTGGCGCGTACCAGAGGCAGGTTACCGACGTACTCGGTTGCGACAGCTACTTGGTTTGAACTCCAGATCGTGTTGCAGCAAGCCTAGAACCTCTCGCGCAACATCATCGAGCTGAATTAAATTCCTACGGTCGTCCGTCCTCCTGAACAGAGCACGAACACCCGAGACTATTTCATTTGCACGACGGCTCGCCTCGACAACGTCAATCGCGGAAATGCGTACCTCGTCGAGATTAGGCGGCGTTCGTTTCAACCAATTCAGAATGGTACTTCCGCGCGCCGCAATTGCAGCGAGCGGCTGTCCGATCTCGTGAGCGATTGCGCCAGTGGCGGCGTCCAGGCTCATGAGGCGATTGGCGCGTTCGCGCCGTAGTAAGACTGTCGTACGGGCAAGGCGGGCATAAAGCCAAATGGTTTCTGTAAGCAGCACGACCAGAACCGTACAACCGGCGATCAGTGCATAACTCCGCGCTGTATACCAGCCGAGAGTGAAGCGCACCGTCGTTAGGATTGTTGACATCGTAAGGTCGGGTAGTGTCGCAAAAAGCGTGACCATCAACCAGATAGCGAGTGACGTGCGCTTTTTAAAATACAACAGGACTAGCGCTGAGACGCTCAAAATCCAGATAGTACCGGTGAAGTAACTTGTAATCGGGGCTTGGCGCATTTGATCGACAAAAAGGCTCGGCAAGTATCGCACTCCCGCAGTGACGGCCCAAGTCAGTCCAGCTGTTAAGACAAGCGTGCATGCAATAGTGATGGCGATTGTCGCTTTGGTCGATCTGCCGGACGGATCATCGGTTCGCGGGCGATCATCCGACAACGCATACACGGTGACGGCCAAGGGAAAGGCGATATGCCAAAGAATAAACAAATAGGGTGCGCTGCTTAGTTGATCCCCCATCAGGCCGGAAGGAGAATACGCACCCGGGAAAGCAAGTGTTTGTAGAAAAGCGAATAGACCGCTAAAAATGTAGCCGCTTGCGAGCGCTAACAGACCCGGCAAAGGCTGGATCGAGTATAGGGAAAACAACAGAGCTGCCGTTATCAGATCCGTGACGCACAAAACCGTTTGAAGTGCCGGAACAAACGCGTCAACGCGAGGCAATTGAACACTTGCGAACGGCGCGATGACTATAAATACGACCGCTAGAAGCAGAATGATCGCGAGCGCGGTCCTGCGCTCTTGCTGGCCGGCGGGCGTAGCCGCAATGACAAGTGGAAACTCGTCAGGCGATACGGTGGTCAATTTTTTCTTGCTGGTCTGCATGGGTCGCGGCTGCTAAACTCCCATGCGGCTGACCATAACGATTGCGCAGAGCAAAGGGAACCGAGGCGGACGTCTGCTGAATCAATAATCTCAGTTAGCGCTCCCAGTCGAGAACCTCGATTTGATCGAAGGTCTGACGTAGCTCGTTAAGGAACACCACGACCCGCAGGCCATCGGTCACATAGGGGTCGCCAGTGAGGTTTACTCGTGGATGGGGCATGGACGATGCGCCTACTCCACGTACAAAACCAAAGCGTGAAACTGCACCGGACATGATCAAATCCTGCAACAGATAGAAGCGGTCCTGATCCACTTCGGGACTAATGCGATGAGTCGTCAGGTACCAGGTTTGCGTGGTCAACTTAATGCCGATGTCGCGGCTGATTTGGCCAACCCACACCCGCTGTCCATCAATCGTGAACGGTGCCAGCCAAAGCCGAAGATGATTGCGCAGGCTGACGGTATCGCGCGCCTTTTGCAGCGCGACGTCTTGCTGGCGCCCAAAAACATACAGAGGGCTAACTGGTGCGTTGAAATATTCGCTGCCAAACAAAAAAGCGCGTGTGGTCCGATAGATACTGTGGAGATCGAACGGCTCGTCAAGTCTCCAGCCCCGGCCGATGAATGCAAATAGCGCGTCGATGCCGTGCCCAACGACTACAATATTGAGCGGATCACCATTGGAATTGCCGCTCTTGTCGGTGGTGCAACAATGCAATTGTGCCAGCTTCTCGCGCAGCATCGCCAGGTTGACGGCTTCGATCGCACCGGGCGGATAAATGCTACCAAAGTCAACTTTTTCGATCGCATATGAGGAGCCGCCGACGGGCAGCACGAATCTGAAGCGAAGCATCTGCCTATCGGTCTCGAACCCGACCTCAAACAGTTTCAGGCCACCTTCACGATGCGTAAAGACAAACCCGGCAGCACTTCGTTTCTGCGGAATTACATTCGGTAGCGGGGCTTGCGCCACCACCGCTGCAATTGACGCATTGGCACTGTCGGACCACCAGGAGCGAATTTGCCGCTCGACCTCCGGGGCCGAGAAGTAATTCGGGTCGGTAATGATCGGCAGGAAGCGCAGGAGCAAATCGCCGGCGTTGTCTACGCTCAGCCAAACGGCCTGAATGCCTTGGTCGGCCAGCGACGCCCCGAAATAGCGTTCACTTTCGTCGTCGGTCAGCACCGCGGCGCGAATGGTCACCGCGCCCTGCTGGCGGACCTCGGCGCGCGACATGAAAGGCTGCTCTGCTGTTAGGTCAGGGCCAGCCCCGCTGGACCGGCTGAACGCTGCGAGTAGTGAAAATAGCACCGCGGCTGAGGACGGCCAGTGCCATCGCTTCATGATATGCCAAAACCGGTGCAGGCCCATTAGGCTAAAGCCTCGGAAGATCCCATGCGAATTTAGTCCCTGAATAGCGCGTGCGCGTCGTTGATCCAGGTCAACCGTGTCGCGCTTAAATGTCCGCTTTGGGTTAAAAGCAGACATGTGCAGTGCAGTAGGCGATGTTCGCTTTGTGCCAATAGCGAACATCGGACCATTATTCAGTGACGTCGGCGTCGTAACTAATCCTCATTGTTTTGTGCAGCACTTCAAAAATGACAGCCGTAGACCACCCAAACATTAGCGCACCATTCATCGCCGTTATGGGACCAAGCAGCCGCCAGCCTTCTACCGGTGTCACGTCACCATAGCCAAGCGTTGCGTAGTTCACGAATGCGAAATACACGAGGTTTGTGCCAGCCGGCGCAGCATCCACAATCGAGTAAGCGAGCGACCAAACAAACACCTCAAGAACATGCGCGGCCATCAAGACCGAAACAGTTGCAATCATAGTAGCGATCAAGCGCAGCGATGGGTGGCTTCTTTTTTTTGTACCCGATGCTCGTGCTACGCGCACCACCACGGTCATCACCAAGGCATGTATTGTAATGTTACAAACACTAACGATGCCGCCTACCAGAAATTGGATCAGCATAACGATGACGACCTTGTAAAATCGACAGGGTGCCTACACGCAAGGCCCAAATTAGCATAGGTCAGTTTGAGTGAGGGAGTTGCTTCAGCTCAGAAATGTCCGCTTTGGATCAAAAACGGACATTCAGGCAAGTCCGCGCTATTTCCGCTTTACCGCTGAAAGCGGACATTCGGGGTCACAAACAGAATGTCCGCTAAGCGCCAAAAGCGCCCCGCGGGCTAATGTAACAGCTACTTCGTGCGTGACTTCTTTGGACGCCGTTTCAACATTTCTCTGATTTGGGCTGGGGTTTTGCCGCGCACTTGATAACCGCGGCGCTCCAGCTCAGTTAACGCCGCGTGCTTTAGCCGCGCCAATTCTTCAAGTTTGTTTTTACCGCTTGTCCTCACGATCATACTCACATCGGCGGGAAGTTTACCCATTGAGCCCTCGACAACTTCTTTTAAATACTGTCAGGAGGAGGAATTTTCCGCCTGAGGCCTCCACTGTCTCCCGTTGCTACGCTTGGCAAAGTGATTTCAAAAATACAGCCACTTGAACTGGTCTTGGTGAGCCGCAATTTGCCGCCGTGATCCTCGATGATCCTCTGAGAGATGGAAAGTCCTAGCCCCGTCCCGGAAGATTTCGTCGTAAAAAATGGATCAAATACGTGAGTCCCGTTTTCGGGAGTTATTCCGGGTCCGGAGTCATGGACCGAAAGCGAGACGCCCGAATTCCCGTCTTGGGTTGTTACCAGACGAAGGGTCTTGATGGCTGGTCCAGCGGCCATTGCTTCGATGGCGTTCTTGACCAAGTTCAGGATTACTTGCTGCAGTAGGGTGCGGTCGGCCATTATTTGTGGAAGGTCTTCTTGAAATTCGGTTGAAACAGTTACTCCGTTAACATGCAGGTCGTTTTCGACCATCCTCAGCACTTGCCGAGCAAGACGATTGATTTCAATCTGAGTCATTTGATGGTCGGTCGTCTTAAACAACTCACGAGTGCTATCAACCACCGCATTTGCGCGTCCGCTTGCATCCATCATGCGCGTTAGGCAATCCTCTACTTCTATAAGGTTTGGCGGCGTTTTTTTGAGCCACCTCAAAGCAGCCGAGCCACGTGCCGATATTGCGGTCAGTGGCTGTTTGATTTCATGCGCGATTGCGGCGGTCGCCGCGTCCACACTCATAAGCCGATTTTCACGCTCGCGCCGCTGCAAGATGAACGCGCTGGCAAGCCGCTCATTGAGTATCAATGTTTCTGAGAGCAGCGCGATCAACACGACTTTTGAAACGACCAAGGGAATCAAACGAGTTGCATAAAATCCAACGCTGAAGCGTTCTGAAACAAAACCAAATGCACTTGTGCGCTTTACGGTGATTTCAACCGGTCACTGCAACACCACTCTTAGTCTATCGGCGGGAGTTTCGAACCCCAAGGTCTCCCGTGGGCGTTGATTGAGCCTCTTGGCGATCTTGTTCAGGTAGGCTTGAGAGAACTGCGAGAGGTCTGTCCCCTTCGGGAAATACTGCCGCAGCAGGCCATTGGTGTTCTCGTTGCTGCCGCGCTGCCAGGGACTGCGTGGATCGCAGAAGTAAACCTGCACGTTGGTGGCAATCGTGAAGCGCTTGTGGTCAGCCATCTCTTTACCGCGATCCCAGGTCAGTGAGCGACGCAACTCAGAAGGCAGTTTGCGCACGTGTCTAGCGAGCACGGCAACCACGGTCGCGGTGTCCTTGCTGGGGATCTTGAGCAGCATCACAAAGCGGGGCAGACATTCGCGAAGTGACGCCGCCTCTCGGTGGTCTCCAAATATTTGATCAGGTCTCGGTCAGACCGGCTCTCGATCTTGCGTCGCAGAGTTTCAACATATTTACGGAAAACGTTTGGAACAGCGAAGATCTATGCTGGAGCTGATGCATGACTTGCACTTGTGCTAAGATCGACACTGCCATGGTCATTCGCAACCCTGAAAAAAATTTCGAAGAGTTGTGGAAGACCTTCCACAATCGATATCCATTTTTCGAGCTGAGAAATGTCGACTGGAAAAAACAGTATGACACCTACAGACCAAAAGTCACAAGGGAGACCAGTAACGGTGAGCTCTTCGAGATTTTCTGCCAAATGCTAGCCCCGTTGAATGACGGGCATGTTGAGCTGATAGCCAAAGCAACCAGCGATCGGAAGAGACGATACTTCACCCCAGAGAAAAAGCCCAGATTTTGGCGGGAGTTCACGAGCCGAGAGATCAAGCAGCTCTTCAAGACGACCGAGAAGACTCTTGTCGCCAATGGTTTTGGGCAGCCTACTGAGACTCAGGCCTGGATGCTTCACTATTGCAGGTCACGGGCATTTGGTTACATCCGGATCCTTGAGCTGGAAGGCGTTAAAAAGGGGAGTTTGACTGCCGCCCTGGACAGGATTGTCGGTGACATCAAGGACTCGGACGGCGTCGTCATTGATATCCGTAACAACCCCGGCGGGGACGATAGTACTGCAATCACGATCATCAATCGGTTTTGCGACCGCAAGCGAGTCGCGTTCCACAGGAAGACAAAGATTGGCCCCGGCGAAGATGCCTTTACGAAACGGAAGACCTGGCACATCGAACCGCAAGGTGACGCACAATTCACCGGGCCAATCGTACTTTTGACCTGTGATTTTGTTTTCAGCGGCGGAGAGGCCTTTGCGCTGGCGATAAAGCAACTACCTCATGTTACGATCATAGGCGATCATACCAACGGCATATTCTCGTACCAACTCGAGAAGAAACTCCCCAATGGCTGGCGTTACTGTTTGTCGTACCAGAAGTACTTTTCAGCTCAGATGGTGTGCTACGAAGGCAAGGGCGTGCCAGTCGACATCAAACTACTCAACAAAAAGACCGATATCGAAAACGGCATCGACCCATTGATTATCTGCGCATTGAAAGTGTTGAAGTCAAAGAAACGCGGGGGCGGCGGATAACAGATGTCGCGGGCTTCTTGTTTTCCGTCGGATCAATGCGCGGAAAGTAGGTTCCGCCAGCACGCGGAAAAGGCGTACAGCTTGACGACAGTGCACTTAAACGCCGAGATCGAGGGCCAATTGCCAGCATTGCCTATCGGAGGAGCACTGTGCATGATTGTTAACTGAATGAACAAGTGGTGAACAACACAATCAGCAGATGTTTATAAAGCCGAGCTCACCATCCCCGCGACAGAAATGTGGTGAAACTGATGAGCTGCACCGCTGATATGAGGTCTGCGCGTCGAGGGCCGTCGGGCGACAGCCTGAGTTGGGTGGTCGGAAATAAAGACGAAGGCGGAGCACTCAAGCTGGTGCCCCGAGGAAACAACGTAGGTCCATGTCCTCAAGGTGTGTCGTATGATCATCGAGTCACCGTTACAGCTGATTTTTCGTGATTTGTTTTATCGTCTTGCAGGTTTTGCCGGCAGTCACGACGTGTTTCTGAAGTTGGAAGGGTTCAATATAACGGGCTCAATTAAGGTCAAGACTGCGATAGGGCTTGTTGAGAACTTGGAACAGCGAGGTCTTGCTAGACCGAATGAAACCGTATTGGTCGAATCTGTCATCAGGAAATCTTGGACTAGCGCTTAGTTTGGTATGTGCCATCAGAGGCTACAGATTTATTTGCGTGACCGATCCAAACGCTAATCGCTCGACCATAAGAGGAATGGAAGTCTATGGGGCGCAGGTTATAGTCGTCGAAGACCGCGACCCCGCTGGGGGATACTTGGGAAGCAGGTTAAAGAAAATCGATCAAATACTGCAATCAGACCCAAATGCAATCTGGCTCAATCAATATGCAAATATAGCCAACAAAAATGTTCATGCCGAGCAAACGGCAAATGAGATTGCGCGCGAATTTGATAAAGTCGATTGGGTTTTTGTCGGGACCGGCACTACTGGTACCTTGGCCGGGGTCTCAGAATGTCTTCGTCAGAAATTTCCAAGGATTAAGGTTGTGGCCGTCGAGCCGGTAGGCTCTGTCACATTCGGAGGCGCGCCCGGCAAAAGAACCATCCCTGGTATTGGCACGAGCGTGAGACCAAAGCTTGCGGACCTCGTCAAGCCGGATAGAATTGTTGCAGTGAACGAAGAAAAAACGGTTGAAGCTTGTCTTTCTTTTGTTCGAGAATATCATGTGCTTGTTGGGGGAAGCACCGGAACAGTCTTAGCCGCTGTACAACAGCTGGCTCCAGAGTTCAGGCGCGGCGACACTATAGTCGCCATATCCCCGGATCTCGGCGAAAAGTACTTAGACACTATTTACAATCCAGCCTGGGTAGAGCGGGTCATTGCACCTGAAGATGACAGGCCGGTGCAAACTTATCCGCTCCTCGCGGCTGAGTGAGGCACTGAAAAAGCGTTTTGTTGCCGCGGTCACACCGACGACTTGACGCAAGGAGTGCCAACTGGCCCGTCACCGCCGCGCGTGCGTCAGCACATATTGACGCGATCGGGGGCGAACAATTTTTCAGTCGGGAGCAATGGGAGAATAAAACGTGCTATCCGCTCCGACATTCTACGTTGTTCCCGGCTCGACAGTTAAGCGTGTAATTGACGACAATAAGAAGCAAGTTTTCGATGCTGTTGAGGCGGCATACCGTCTTCACGGTTCGGGAAATACGCTAAATCCGGACAGCTACTTCCTCCGATACCCAGATAGACCCAGCGCTCGCATCATCGCGTTGCCGGCCCATCTCGGCGGTGCCGTTCAAAAAAGCGGCATCAAATGGATATCGAGTTTCCCGGAAAACAGGGCCAGCAACTTAGCCCGAGCATCAGCAGTCCTGATTCTGAATGATGCCACGACAGGTTATCCCCTCGCCTGTATCGAGGCATCGCTAATCAGTGCTACTCGCACTGCCGCCTCGGCCGCGTTGGCAGCAGAGCATATTTCTCTCAATCCCTTTAAAGGAACCCTCGGCGTAATCGGAACTGGGGTAATCGCTCGTGCAACAGTGGAGTGGCTTTTATTTCGAAATTGGAAGTTTCGTAAAATCAGTCTGTACGATGTGGACCGCAAGGAGGCGGAGCACTTCAGCAAGTGGCTTCGCGATCAGCACAACCTGCAGGCCGACATTCAAGATCGTTTAGAGGGCGCTATATCCGGCTCTTCTCTGATACTATTCACCACGACCACGCTGGACCCTTATCTAGCCGATGAAAAGCTGTTCGAGCACTATCCCACCGTCCTACATTTGTCGCTCCGCGATATTTGCGTGAATGTGATTCTCGCATCGCAAAACATTGTCGATGATGTGGATCATTGCCTGAAGGCAAGAACTTCGCTTCATCTAACAGAAATAGCGATGGGAAATAGGGATTTTGTCTCGGGTAGTTTGGTGGATGTTCTAGAAAAGAAGTTCAAATTAGATCATGACAGGCCTCGCATATTTTCGCCATTTGGGCTTGGCGTTCTTGATCTTGCAGTAGGCAATTTTGTACTCGAGGCGGCAAAATCGTCGGGCGCGGCAATTGCGCTACCGGACTTCTTCAGCAATTCTGCCCGATGGTGACGAAGATGTCAGACTTTTCAAATTCGAAATACGTCAACTTCAAGCGCGGAGCACGCGAGCGCTAAAGTGTTCCGAAGGAAACACGGTAGGTCACTCCCATTCAGAACAACAGGGTAGATTGCAAGTGTCAGGTGTATGGAGTTGCAATGAGTGGGATCAACTGGAAGAAGTTATCGTAGGCAATCCGCTGAGTGCGCGGTATCCTACGCCAGACAGAAGCACCCAGCTCGCAGAATTTCCTGACCGTTCATTGGCCGAAATTCCGAGTGGCCCTTTTCCGCAGCGGATTATTGAAGAGACGGAAGAGGATTTGAATGGATTTGCCAAAATCTTGGAAGGTTTGGGCATCACTGTCAAACGTCCGTGCACGTGGCCACACGCTGCCAAATTTTCCACAATCCATTGGGAGGCTCAGGGGTACTACAATTATTGTCCCCGCGATGTTTTGTTGATCGTCGGCGACCACATTATCGAAACTCCCAATGTCATCCGCAGCCGCGCCCAGGAAACGTTCAGCTATCGCACGTTGCTGATGGAGTATATGAAGTCAGGCGCAAAGTGGTACAGCGCCCCCAAGCCCATGCTTTTGGACTCACTCTTCGAAGGCGTTGATCTAAACAAGCCCACGCCACGCAACGATGAGCCGGCCTTTGATGCAGCTAACGTTCTGCGTTTTGGTAGAGATTTAGTCTATCTGGTCAGCGCTACGGGTAACGAATTGGGGGGACATTGGCTACAGTCGATTCTAGGCGACGAATATCGGGTTCATTTCCTCAAGGATGTTTACTACGGCAGCCATATTGATTCGACCATTGTGGCCTTACGCCCGGGCTTGCTCCTCGCCAATCCTGCTCGTGTTAGCGACGACACCCTGCCGAAAATTTTGAAGCAGTGGAAAGTCATTTACAGTCCACCGATGGAGAACACAGACAGATATGATGCCGACTATCTGTCCAAATGCATTGGTAGCGATTGGATTGACATGAATGCATTCAGCATCAATCCGAATTTAGTCGTGGTCGATCGAAATCAGCCGTCTCTCATAAAACTCTTGGAGAAGGAGGGTCTTGATGTAATCCCCCTGAAATTGCGGCACTCCAAACTGTTGGG
Organism: uncultured Alphaproteobacteria bacterium; assembly: GCA_963707615.1. Taxonomy (GTDB): domain Bacteria; phylum Pseudomonadota; class Alphaproteobacteria; order Rhizobiales; family Xanthobacteraceae; genus Pseudolabrys. Next base: position 339,046 of record CAVPQT010000002.1, on the reverse strand, counting down.
CGGTGGACCCCATTGCGTTACCTTAGACGTCCGCCGAACTGGAACGCTACAGCGATACTTCGATTAAAACGTGGTATTTTCGCAATGCTCAACCAGCGGGCAACTTGTTGAGCAAGAGTCTCTAAGAACTTGGGAGTCTTAGACTTACGAGCATGTGAGGAAGAGTTTGGCGGCAATTTTTGCAACAACTGTTCTCGCGGTTTTCTTTGCGCTGACGTTTGTGGCTTGGAGGCGGTACCTTTGGGCGGCGGAGAAGGTGCCGCATGGGCAGGCGGATACCTGCCAATACACCTTGGCGGATGTCTTCGGCGACCGTCCCCTAATGAACGTACCGCATCAGAAAGGAGTCCGGTGGCTCACGGAGGTCTTCAGCCGCTCCGCCGAGAAGTTTCCGCATCTCACGGCCTTACAGATTCCCCACACCGGAGAATCCCTGACCTTCGCTGAGCTCGACGCGCGAGCGGAAAGCGTGGCCGCCGCCCTTTCTCCCTTCCTCACAGGCCACGACCAGATCGTGGCCGTGGCCATGTCGCAAGACAACTGGCAAATCGTGGCCTCCCACCTCGGCATTCTCAAGGCTGGCGGCACCGTGATGGTCCTCGATACCACCATGCCCGACGCCCTGATCACCCACATGCTCAACGACGCACGGCCGGTAGTTATTCTCACGCGGGGGCAAGACAAGTTTCGCGACCTGCCGACGCTCGACGTCCTGACGTTGCCGGAGAGGGTGCCCCAAAGAGAACCGCCGCCTTGGCTGGACGACCCCACGCAGCGCCTTGCGACCATCTTTTACACGAGCGGCACCACTGGGATGCCTAAGGGCGTGGAATGTCCGCACGCAGGTTACGTGAACCTGGCCCTGAGCTATGCCGATTACTTCGATCTCCTTCCGGGCATGGACGCAACCTCACTTATTTCGTCGCTGGGCTACGACGGCAGCATCCCAGAGATGTATAGCGCCTGGGTGTCGGGGTGCGCTGTGGTAATGCTGACCAAGGAGCAGATCCGATCCGGTCCGGACCTCGTCCCCGTTCTCCGCCAAGCTGAGGTTACGGTGCTCTTCTGTCCTCCGGTGCTGCTCACTACTCTTACACCAACCCCGGAATTAGATCTGCCCTATCCGCTGTGCCGCTACATCGTTCCGGCGGGCGAAGCGTTCCCTAGCGCGCTCGTGGAGCCTTGGACCAGGGCCAGACGCCAGATCGTCAACACCTACGGTCCCACGGAGGCGAGCAGCGACACGAGCCGCCAGAGCTTGCGGTCGGGGGAGCCCATCACAATTGGCTCGCCATTCGCCAACGTCACCTACGTCATCCTGGAGGTCGATCAACTCCAACCACTGCCCCACGGCGAGGTTGGAGAACTCTGTATCGGTGGGGTGCACGTTGCACGCGGGTACCGCAACTTGCCGGAGCAAACCGCGCAGAAGTTCATCACGCACCCTGGGTTCGGCCGCCTCTACCGCACCGGGGACAAATGCAAAATCGACATCCAAACGCAGCGCGTGCACTTCCTCGGCCGAATCGACACGCAGCTCAAAGTGCGCGGGCATCGCGTTGAGGCGCAGGCCGTTGAGGATATTCTCCAGACGCAGTTCAGTGAGATTGAGGCCGCCGTTTTGGATTACCAGAACGAGACGCTGGTCGCCTTTGTTGCCGCACCTACAGTCTGCGAAGGAGAGATCTCGGTGGTCGCTCCTGCGCCGGCGAAGTGGGCCGCCCGGGTGAGGGCGACACTGGCCGAACAACTTCCGGCGCCGTCGGTCCCGACGAGGATCTTCCTGGTAGAAAAATTCGTTATGAAACCGGTTTCAGGGAAGATCGATCGGAAGTGCTTACCAAACCTATCTCATCTACTGAGAAACGCCGAGCCGGAGGCTGAGGACATTCGTTGGGACACACCGGCCAGTGCGCGCGACACACCAGAGGGGGACGTCAAGGTGCCTGCTGCCGAAGCGGGCATGGATCCCGAGTGTGAGGAAGTGCTGTCGATCTGCCGGGCCGTGTTCGAGACGCCGTTGGGATTGGACGATGGATTCGCTGAGGCTGGTGGGCACTCGATCCTCATCGCGCGCTTGGCGCAGAAACTGCAAACTGCAGGATGGGTGGTGCAGGTGCGGGCGCTGCTCAGTGACTGCAACACTGCTCGAAAGGTGGCCAAATGCCCGCGGGCGCTCCAGCAGGCCTCCAAGGTCGTTACGGCCCCTGTGAAATCCGACGAGAACAGCGCCGAGCGCGACGAGGCCGCGGCGGAGGTGCTCTCCATTGGATATTTCACCACCCTGCAGGTCCTGTTCGCAACTTTGTTGTATTCCCCGGGCTTAGTGGTCTTGCTCGGCGTCCTCGGCGTCATTGACGTCGAGGCGGACTTCGCGACCGGCAGCCTCTGGGCATTCATCCTCGCGAGCTTTTTCCTGTACCTGGGTGGCCTCGTCGTGCCGTTCGTCAGCCTGCCCTGGGTCATGATGATAAAGCTCTTCTTGGGCGGTGACATCTACAAGAACAATGTGACGCCGGGTGTGTACCCCAAGTGGAGCAAGATGCATCTGCGAATCTGGTGCATCGGACGGATGGAGAACATGGTGCTCGTGCCGTTGGCTGCGATGTATCGCAGCGCGCCGCTCAGGTCATTCGCGTTGCGACAGCTCGGCGCAACCGTCGGCGATAACCTTCAGTGCGCGCACGATGCTGACCTGTCCGGACCCCTGGATTTGATGTCCATCGAGGATGATGTGGCCATTCAGACTGGAGCCTACATTCAAACGACCAAATGGTCGGGGCAGCACCTGCACGTCGGCCCTGTTCACCTCGAGAGCGGTTGCAAGATCGGGATGCGAGCCGCTATCGCCAACAATGTGACGGTGGGTCGCGGCACGTGGATCACTCCGTTCACCCCCATCCTCACCAACGTGGGCTCGCAGGAGATGTGGGAAGGAGCTCCCGCGCGCCGCAGCGGCCGCTGCACGGCGCTGAAGCGCACCGCGATCGTCTGCCAGTACGCGTATCCGATCTGGCTACTGGAGACCCTCAACTTCCTTATGCAGATCTTCCTATCCTTTTGGCTCATCGTGGCCCCCACCGCCGCCATCTTCTGGCTCTGCCGCGCCTTAGTTCCCGCCGGAGCAGCTGAACTTTCCGAGGAATATTTCAGGGTGACGCCTCTGTTCGAGATCGTCTGGCATCTGACTCTTTACGCGTTCATCGCCACCTGGGCCACCATGGTCGTGACCTCTTTGCTGGGCTGCCTCTTCATCCGCTGGACGGCCGCTTCGCCGGGTCTATACCCCTCGCGCGGGTTCAGAAGCGCTCTCCTGATGTACAGAATGAAGAGGTTCAACAGCATCCAGAGACTGTGGACTTGGACCATCACTGGGCAGTACCTGAGGGCGCTCGCTGGGATGCACTTCCCCCGGTTTGGCGCCTCCGAGTGCGACGTCATGTTCAACCTGGTCCCCGAGGCTGCTACCGCCAACTCCCAAGTGTTCTTCTCCAATGGATGTTTCACGAATATGCTCGATTATGGCGCCGAGCATTTCAAACTGCGCCACCTCGATATGCCCCCGAATTTCTTCGGCGGTAACAATTGCGTGGCGGAATACGGGAATTTCCCGTCCAACTTTCTGCTAGGCGTCTCCACGCCGGGCAATGATATACGGTTCCGACGACAAATGCGATCGCGGCTTGGCGAGCCAATCACAGTGGCGGGAAATCCGCCCGTGAAATTCGCGAGCGCGTCATTTCAGGCTGAGAATGAAACCCACAGACTGCCGGACTTCCTCCTCTTCCTGACCCGGGTCTTCCTATTCGACTTCGTCGGCATCGGCATGCTGCCTATCACCGAGATGATCGTGTTCCCGATTTTGTACATTTGTTTGCTGCGATTGGGCGGACACCCAATCGCCAGCGCGGCAATTGCTCTGATCCTCGTAGAAGTCAATCTGATCCTGTTCACCCTCGCGATCAAGAAATCCCTCGTCGGCAGCAAATGGGGAGCTGATCACTCGACCCCTTTCTGGTCCTGGCGCCACTTTGCCTATTTCTTCGCGCAGGACTGCTTCTTCGTCTGGTGCAGGAGTCCGCTCGTGCTCTGCGCCGGGACTATTCTCGCGAATCCCATCCTACGGGGGATGGGATGTCATATCGGCCACAGGACAATCGTAGCTCGGCCACTGCAGTGCTCCGACTGGAACGCGGTGAGCTTCGGCAATGACTGTGTTATCGACGGCTTCCTGCAGTTTCACAGCTTCGAGAACATGACGCTGAAGGTGAAGCGAACCCACATTCGGGACGGCTGCACCGTTGCCTTCGGCGCCACGGTGATGGGCGGCGCGGTCATTGAGCGGGACACAACGCTCTTACCGTTATCCCTGGTCCTCAAAGAGATGAACATGATCACAGCTACATACGAGGGGAGCCCCGCGGAGCCCGTGACCGGTACAACTCTCCAGACGGGCCTGCAAAGATCCTGGGCTCTGGAGAACGCAGCTACTAACGAAAGGGACTGTTTACGAAACTTATGACCTCAGATGATGCGAGACGATAGCGAGTGGGTCAACAATCTGTTCGCCGCCAGCGCACGCGATTGGACGCCGGCGTCGTCGCGTCATGCGGCTTACGTCATGTATGCGCCGGTTTCGCACGATTCGGAGGCATCAAGGCGTTGCGGATCAGTTCTGTCGGATACTGAGCTGCACAGAGCCGACCGCTTTGTAACGGAAGACGGCAAGGCTCATTTCAAACAGAGGCGTGCGTTTCGTCGCTATTGCGGCGCCTTCGCGCTCGGATCACCACGGCCCTTATCTCGGATCGCTTTCGAGGAGACGGAGAAAGGGCGTCCCTACCTTCCAGATTTGCCCGAGGTCTGGTTTAGTTTTTCCTCCTGTCGGTTCGGATTTTTCGGCGCGTGGTCGTCAACACACAGGATTGGTGTCGACCTCGAAGATCAAACGAGGAACTTGGAGGCGGTAGAACTTGCTCAACAGTTCTTTTCGGAAGCCGAGGTGCGGGCTGTCAAAGTGGTAGGCGGCTTGGCGCGCCTGAGGACTTTCTGGCAACTTTGGAGTCTCAAGGAGGCAGCGCTGAAATCCATTGGAGAGGGATTGCCCTTCGGCCTGGACGCGTTCGAATTCGAACTAGCCCCAAATCTACGTGTCGTTCATGCGCCCCCTGATTATGGTGGGCCGCGGCGATTTAATGCCAACGTTATCGAGGAAACTGATATTTGCGCTGCACTTGTCATTCGAAGCGTGGCCTAATGTAGGGCGAGATTGACCGTTTGCGGAACAGCTTTCCTGTGGGTTTAGGAAGTGCACGACGGCATGAATTCGACGAGCACATCGCATCGAAATTCGCACACGTCTCGCGCCGTTGACAACGCCGACTGGCTGAAAACCGTGGCAATCATCTCGGTCTCAGTTGGCCATTTCGGTCATTTCTTTATGGAGGACGAGCGCTGGTGGAGCGTTTTCGGACGCCTCGCGGCCCCGACGTTTTTCTTCCTTCTGGGCTACGCCCAGACCCGGACCGTCCCTCTCAACTGGATTTGGCTCGGAGTCATCCTGACCCTTCTCGAAAGTTGGAACGCCGGCTGGACCTGGGTGGCACCGAACATTCTTTTGAGCTTGGCACTCATCCGCATTGCGCGTCCCTATATGCAAATCCTTGCGCAACATCACTGGGCCGGCTTCGCCCTTCTCGTCTCCGTACTTCTCGCGGTGCTGCCGATAGCTGCGAATATTGTCGACTACGGCGCGGAGGGGTGGCTGTGGGCACTCTTCGGCTTATACCAACGCATGTATGTCGACGGCAGATCATCTGCCGACGTGGACGGCGCAGTCCTAAACTCAGCACCGTCCAAGCACGCGATTACAGAGAACGCGAGCCAAATACGCCTCCTGGCCTGCTTTGTCGCCGTGGTGGTCTACGTCTGGCAGGAACAAAGGGAATTCTCGTTTCCTCAGATCCATCTTGCCGCCTTCATTCTTGGCATCGGCGTTTTGTCCGCTTGCCTGTGCCTGTTCGTGCGCGGCCCGAGCCGCATCCAACCACCAGAAGCCATAGCAGGCGTTTTGCGCTTCATCGGTCGGCACACTTTGGAAATCTACGCTATCCAGCTTGCTGGCTCCGAACTCCTCGTAAAGTTGGTGCCCGATCTCGCCCCCTGACCCAAGACCGGGTCGTCGCCGGGAGAAGTTGTCGTAGCGGCGCCACGTCGTTGCTGGCGCCCTGCAGCATCAGCAACGCGCGACCCTCCTGGGCACGCGCTCATTCGGCACGGGCTCGGGGCGAACGATTTCCCGCTGGCTCCGATAATGGCGCGCTGCAACTAGCCACTACACGGCGTCCGGCCGTCCAATACAGGCAAAAGGCATCGTGCCCGACATTGAAGTGTTCAGGACCTGCCGGACGATATCAAAGCAAATACTGACACCAACCCCGAAGGTGGGCCTCGCTGCGCGGTCATCTCAAAAGTCACGCCGGCAAAGAGCAGGCCGGATCGTAATCTTACTCCCCGCCGCGTTTTAGGATTCTATTTTCCTCCAGCCACAGCCTGCGCGAGCGCCTCCTTGCATTGGTCGCTCTTGATGTTGGCAATACTCTTCTGGATGCAAGTCCGAACACTACCGCGACCTCGTTCCTTGCCAGCGCAATTTTCTTTTATATCAGCCGCGCAGGCTTTGGTGATCTCGGCGACCCGCGCCAGCCTAGCCTTACACGGGTCTGAAAATTCTGCCGCGTGTGTTTTAACGCAGTCTCTAATGCGGCCCTCGCCGGGCTGAACTCCAGCACATTTTGCCTTGATGTCGGCCACGCAGACCCCAGCTGATCGTTGCTGTGCCATCGCGACCGGCGCGGCGAGAAGTACTACGGTACCAATTGCCATGATAGTTTTCATCATAGGTCATTCTCCAAAAAGGGAAAAAAGTTGCGAATGTCTTCACTGAGGATACTTGGCCAGGATGAGATGCGCCCAGACCAACGGCCGTATTGTGGACGATAAACGCGACAGTCCGTTGATGTACGTCAACGAGACGAGTACCCCTGCGGGGATCGCATCCCAATCGTTAGCACGCACTTTAAAGTACGACGACCCAAACGGATTCCCCGATCACCGCAACGACCTTGTCTGCACTACCTTTTCATATCCTCGCTAATTCCTTCACGACACGAAACACCGTCTCATTGCCTGGCCTTACCTCCTTGAATTGTTCGTTGCTGACACATCCACTTTGTCGCACTTCGATGCCACAGAGGACCCGATCTATCCAAAGCGGTTACGAGCCGATGTGCCTGGCATGCATGCCCAGTAGATCAGGACAAGCGTGCCGATGGCTGTAACCGCGATCAAGACCCACCAACCTGTGCGATCGATATCATGCAATCGTCTGACCGAGACGGCCAAGCTGGGCAGAATCAAAGCCAACACGATCGCCATGGTGACGTAGCTAAAGGGGCCCATCGCTAGCGGTCCCGGATAAAGTGATCCATTGATTGCACCAAACACAATCAAAACAATGGCTACGAAAATATACCAATACCAAAACTCCGAACGAACTGCTCGACCTGAGAAATTGGCATAGTTGCGGAAGCATGAACTGATCGCTTCTACAAAATTCATAGGACGCCTCCTTGGTTTGGCCGCGGCTCGGCTCGGCTGTCACAGTGGCGAAGCAACTACTTCGTGAGGTGCGAGCCCGCCACTACCCTCCACACAAGTTGTCGTATAGGTCATCTAGTATCAACTCTATCTGCTGAGCGACGTCAGATTTCGGATCGATGTCCTCAAGCCCGTCCATCAGTGCGACATATTCGGGACCCAGTCTTTCTTCCAATAAATCCAATTTCTGGGACAACTCATTGACAGTTTTACTGTCCTTTTTCTCTTTAGCCTGCTTGATCTGCTCATCGAGCTTGGTCATATCGCAATAGGATTGGGTCTTGGCCTTATCTCCACTGATAATTTCGACGACCTTTTGTGCATCTGCCTTGGTCACTTGGTGTGTGCGCAGGCTGAAAAAGCCGAGCGGCACGGCGGTGATCACCAAGAGGGCAATAATTAGCTTCGGGTTCATGAGGCTCTATTACCGGCAGTTCGAGAAATTGTACCCGCGCAAGATGCTCAGGCGATTGGACCGAGGTCCAATACTGTTCGCTTTGGGTCATTAGGGGACATGTCCGCTTTACCCCTAAAAGCGGACATGCGGAGCTTCGATTGGAATTTCCACTTTGTGCCCAAAGTAGACATGGCGTCGGACGGTAGTTCGTTTGAATGTTTCATTGCACTCGCAAGTCCGGGCGCATTTTTGCGGTCCTGATGTAGCTGCAGTTGTAACAAATGAGCTGAATTGCTTTCTGGAGCGAAACTTTGTTTAGACCCCGCAATCGGAATTGTGATGTCTGCTTTGCTCCAATAGCGGAGATTGGGTTTGTTGGGACGGCGCGGCGTACATCCGGCCTACGCCGCCCCTTCATGCAACACCATCGCAAACCGAGCTAGAAACTTTGCTCGATCCGCAAGATCGGGGAGTTAGCCAAAACTACCGGACAGTCGCGCTCCAGTCTTCGTCCTCAGACCGCGCACGACGCTGTTCTACGACATCGCTCATATCGTTGAGTACAAAGATGGCGAGGGCCGCCATGCGCTGCCTCTGCTCGGGACTAAGAGTTTTGTAGAGTGGCTGCCACGCCTCGGCGAGTTTATCCAAATCGGCTGATCGTTGAGCCAATGCTTCGGCACGTCGTTGCAAAAAGGCAATGGGGTCACGATTGCGCATGATTTCGACAGGACTTTCGTCGACGCGTTTACCCACTGTTTCAGCGATTTTTGCAAGACGGGCTTTCCGATCCTCCGCCCTGGCACGAATGGCGCTTTCTATAGCCGGCCAGTATTTTTGTTGATCAGGTGTCAGCTGCAGCGCGGCCTTCACCAGATCAATCCGCATGTCCGTCAGTGTATTCCGGTCCGCTAGATTTAATCGTTCGGGTGTCGCAGCAGAAGGGGTTTGCGCGTAGGCAATCGGGGATGCAGTGACGAAGAGTGCAGTTACTCCGGCCGCTACTATTTTCAACATTGGCGATCTCCTAGGTAAGTTGCCCGTCCCAAGGACCCCATAAAAACAATAGCTGCACTCTGCGAAATTGGATTGACCTAAATCAACGAGTTGGACTTGGGTAACAGGAACGGCGCGGACATCCGGCCTGCACCGTCCCCTCATAGTTCGGGCATTGAACAGTAATGAAGCCCGGAATTATCAACTAAGGCGGAAGAGGGCGAGAGCGAAGTCACAAGCCCGCTTTGGGTCACTAGCGGACATTTCTGTGATGTCGGCGGCATGTCCGCATTACCTCCAAAGAGCGGACATCCGCGCCTCCCAATAAAAGCGTCGCACTATTGATCTATGTCATGTCGCGGATGTTCGAAAATGGTGGTATTTCCAATAACCGAATTCTTGCCACCGCATAATTCCAGAGGGTGGGAAAGCCAGTCATGTTCAAACATAATATTGCGCTGGTGCTGTTTGCGCTCACTACGGCTTATATTTCGCCGGCAGTTGCCCAGACGCCGCAGGGGACCAACGTCGGCAGGCTCAGCTGCACGATGTCGCCTTCGATTGGCCTGATTATTGGATCCCGGCAGCGGCTGACATGTCGTTTCGCTCCTAGTGGTCCTTATCCGCCCGAAACCTATGTAGGTGTTATAAACTCTATCGGTCTCGACATCGGCATTACGGCGGGCGGCGCCATGGCGTGGGCCGTGTTCGCGCCCACACAGGGCCCGATGCGTGGCGGACTTGCCGGCACTTACGTTGGGGCGAGCGGCGCCATCGGCGTGGGAGTGGGCGTAGGCGCTAACCTTCTGTTCGGTGGAACGGGCCGGTCGATCGCCCTGCAGCCCCTTTCAGTCGAAGGGTCGGTTGGGGTCAACCTCTCTCTTGGAGTTTCCGGTCTCACACTCCAGTTTGTGCAATGAACAATACACAGGCGGCGCGTCGCAGATGATCCCTCATCCTCCATCGCAACCCTGCGGCAACTTCGGCGACGCCGCTCGGCAATGTTCGGAGCTAGTCATCGGAGGACGATCAATGAAACCCAAAATGCATTTACTGGCCACGCTCGGACTTTTGCCCTTGCTGGTCCTCTTGTCCCCCGGCTCCGCATCCGCGCAGACCGATATCGCGAAAGCGATCCAGGAACGATTGGCAGCTCAAATTGCAAAACTACAGAATTCTTGCGCCGATGAAATCAACAAATACTGCAGTACGGTTACACCGGGAGAGGGGCGCCTGCTCTACTGTATGCAAGCCCATGAGGACAAGATAAGCGCGAAGTGTGCATACGAAATGGAAGACACCGCGGCGAGGTTCCAAACTTCGGCAGACAATCTGAGAGACGCAATAAATGCATGTAAGGCGGAGATAACAGGCGTTTGCGGAAAGACGCTGCCTGGCGAAGGTCGGGTTGCTGCATGTCTGCTAGCGAACAAGTCAACGGCTTCAAAGAATTGTGCGGAAGCCCTTCAGAAAATCGAAGCCATGGCGACCCAATAGCCGACCCAATATTTCGGCGTCACGAATGAGGTGATGAGCTGCCATGCCACTTGTGTCGCGTCGCGCTTCGCCTAGCGACGGCTTCCGGGCTTTCTCTCACCGTCAGTGGCTGTCCTTTAATCGGGGCGCGCGAAACACCGCGAATGTCCGCTTTGGGTCATTAGCGGACATTCCGCCTCACGCTGATGATGTCCGCTCTACCCCCCAAAAAGCGGACATGGATCGCGATGAACAAGTGTCCGGCATTTTTCGGTATAGGGATGCTGGCTATTCCTAAGTCCAGTGTCACTTGACTAAGTGCCAGTTTCGCTGTCGCCGCCAAGGAATAGCATCGACTGGTCCTTCGGATGGGGATCGCCCATGACAAGTCGAAATGACCACCATTCTGACTATGAACCTGAACAACTACTGCTGTTCGGTGCGGCGGGAGTTGTGCTCTTGGTCTTCGCGTGGACCTTCAGCCTCTAACGTGCCCGGCTGGGGATCGACCGTGACAAAACGAAATGTTCGCCATTCTGACTTCAAGGCCGGTCAATTGGCGCTTTTTGGCGCCGCGGCATTTGTGCTTTTGGTCTGCGCGTGGCCCTTCGTCCACTAACTTGCCTTCGCTCCAACCTAAGCTGCAATCGGCAGAACGACCCGGAATTCCATTTGGGTAAGTTTAGGGGTATGCAATGGACGACGCTGTAGCCCGTCGGGGCCCAATTCTATTTGTGAAAGCAAAAATCTAAGGGACAGACTTATGCTAAAGAATATTTGTGCAATCGGTGCCATCCTTTTTCTCTCGGCAACAAGCACAGTGGCAGCGGTCCCAAAGGAATGTGCCGCCGATGTCAAGGCGCAGTGTGGAGGCGTGCAGCCGGGTGCGGGCCGCATCAGGGCCTGCATTAGTTTGCATTTAAAGGACCTCACCCCTACGTGCCAAACCATTTTGGTCAGGGCTGCAGCGATTGGGAAGGCATGCCGCGGCGACGTTAGAAAGATCTGTGCAGGCATAAAACCGGGCGGCGGAAGAATTGAGGCTTGTATACAGTCTCACCTTACCGAACTTAGCGCGTCTTGCCGATTTGACATAATACGAGCTTTCCACGCTGATTGATTCTCAAAACGGGTTTCTATTATCGGACGATGTCCGCTTTGGGTCATTAGCGGACATTCTGCGCACAGGAAGCCATGTCCGCTTTACCCTCGAAAGCAGACATTTGCACCGCACCAAGTCATGTCCGCTAAGTGCCAATAGCGGACATCCTGGTTATCCGTGAGATGCGCCGAACATTTCAAGCCTGTTCATTTGCCCCTCGCTGGTGAAGCGGCAAACTGATCTGGAATTCCATTCCGTGCGGGTTGTTTGCAGATGCCGTCAGTTGACCCCCGTGGAGCTACCGAGTTGTCGGCCTCATCGACACACGCGGCGGCGACGGCAAGATCATCGATTGGATGGATGAATTGACCGCCCAATGCCCCAGAAAGAAGGCCCACAATATGAATGATCCGTGCGGGGCGAAGTGTCCGTAGGCCGCGCCAGTCTCAAACTCATAGAGAGCAAATTCCCGCACCAGGTTGACATGATACCCGGACGGCGGATTTGGTTCTCGATTAAACGCAATGCATGACTGGCATGATGCGCGCGGTATCGGGCGGCCGCATATAAGCGCGTATAGCTTGGCTAGCTTAAATCGAGGTTTGTTTTGCGCGGGGTTCTGTACGATCGGGGCCGCTCTCGTCCCCGCGGGAGCGCGGCCCCGACTTTCTCCCCGTCCCCTCCCCGTCCCCGAAGGTCGGGGCCACCATTCCTCGCAGGAACTTGACTTTCGCTTGTCGCGAGTACGGTTATTCAACAGCATCCGAAATCGCAAAACCCGACCTGAGTTACGTTCGATCGCCGTGTACCTGCTTCAGCCGTTCCAGTAGCCGGTCGACAAGTCTTCTATCGCGGCAACTGAGCGCTTGCGTGTCGACTGGCTCGTCATGATCATTACCGGTGTCCAGCGAAACGCCAAGCTCGCCAGCGCGACGTATGAGCATCTCCGGGGTGGTACGAATCATTTTTGCCAGTGACTTGACGCCGATGCCACTGACCGGTTGCTGAAAGATCGCCGCATCGTCTGACGGCGTGAAATTTCTTGTGTTCTTGTTGGTCACACCCGCACATCCTTCACTTTAATGGCGAGTGCGTTGCCGCAAGTTACCGATGCAAGACGGCGTATTCGGGAAACACGCGCCCGCTAACGCAAACACGCTAATTACGATAAGAGCAGCCATCATCGACAGTCTCCGTTTATCGGCCTGTTTAGATGAGGCGTGAATGTTTAGTCTTGGTAGACCCCGCCAACCATTTGTTGGTTATGGCCTAGCTCGATCCTAGAAAATCCGAAGGCTGCTGCGCGCGAAATGCGAATCGGCAGTCGGCAGTCGGCAGTCGGCAGGGCCGCGGCAACCTAGTGCCCTGACGAATGCGTTAATTCGTGCGGGGTTTCTTCGGGCGCTGTTTTAGCATTTTTCTGATTTGACCGGGCGTTTTGCCGCGCACCTCATAATCCCGGCGTTCAAGCTCCGCCAGTGCCAATAGCGGACATCAACGGCGTTCGGACGCCGGTCTTCGATGTCCCAATCATGATTATTCCTGTCGCGGACTCTTCATGGCAAGGAAGAAGCAGAGGATGCCAAGCACCCAGCCCGCACCAGCTATTATGAAGATCGATCTCGACATCGGTTGCGCTCCGCGCATCGCATCCGCTATCCAAAGTACTACCCAGCCTCCGAAAAAGAGGAGAAAACCAAGGACAAACACGACCACGCGACGATTGGTGGGCTTAGCGCCAAGTTTCTCATCCGATTTCATCATGTCCATGACTTGGCGGATTTCAAAACTTTCTGGATATTGTTGTTGACCGCTGTTGGCTATGTCTAGGGCCTTCGCGCGGTCGCCTTCGGATATGTAAGCACGGGCGAGATCTGCGAACGCTACAGGCATTGGAAGGATGGCAATTGATTTGTGAAGGTGTTCCCGTCCGCGAAGCCTGCCTGCCGCAGTTTGGTCATTGAACGCTTCGTATGATCCGTGTGCGAGGTACATCGCCGCTGCCAGGCTATCGGGGGTGACCTGTTTGACTTCACCCTTCTCGCTTTTCACCTCAAGGCTAACATTGGGATCTTTTTTGCGGGCTTCTTCGATGTATTTCAGCACCAGGCTGAAGGTCTCTTCTTTTTGCTCAGAGGATTTCTGTTTGAACCAACGATCAAAGTACTGATTGCCGAAACCCAGATCAGCACGAGCACCTTCCGCGTCAACGGGCTTATCCGCCATAGCGCCCTCCTAAAGACCTCAAATCTTGATGTCCGCTTTACCTTCGAAAGCGGGCTCCGGGCGTCGAGTGTGATGTCCGGTAGGTGCCAAAAGCGGACCCGGCTCTCGGGCTGCGCACATTGACTTAGATCAAGAACTACCGTGTCTAGCGATTGGCCTTACGGGCAACATGTCCGCTTATGAGCAAAGCGGGACATGTCTTGACCTATATCAACATCACAGTCGGTGCGACTTGGTACGTCAAATGAAGCTGCTGATACGGCGCGCGGATCATCTCGAGCGCGATGGCGTGGTGCCGATTCTCAATAGAAGGGCACAATATGAAAATGAAGCGCCGAGATTTTAACTGCATCGCATTGGGCATGGGTCTCAGTCCATTGTTGGCAAGTTCGGCGCTTGCTCAAGCAACGGCGCAAACAAAAGGCGCGCCTCCAACGCCGCCGCAAAACTTCAATATCGTCATTAAAAATACTCCACGAACCTACAATCAAATTAACGTCCCTCGAAAGTATGTCGCGGGAAAGCGGCGGTTCAGTATTTATTGGACTTGGAGCTATCCGTGGGAGTCCAATCGCGATGTGACGGAGTTAGACAATCGCTTCTCAACCATTACGGAGGTCCGCCGTGTTGCATGGCCAAGTTACGAGACGCCGGAGTTCTCGGAACGGATGTTTCTGCAAGGCATTGCGGGTACATTGGAGCTCTTTCACCTGTCTACAATAAGATTCCAAAGTCTCGCCGAAGAGGTTACGGGACATCCTGTCGCTGTCTATCAACGAATAGACCAAGCCGGACAGAAATTGCCGATCGACGACCGTATACTCGCGGATACGGATACTATGATGGTCTTTGGTCTGGACCATATGGTCACGGAGCAGGAAGCGTCTGGCGAAGAGATCGAGGCTATTCGAAAATTTTTGACGCGAGAGGGAAGTTGCCTCCTGCTTGCACCGCATCACGACGTAGGCGTGTCCGCCGACATGGACCAGCGCCAAATGGAGTATGCACATCATGGCGATCCACTCGTTCCACGTCAGCAACGTTTTGGGAAATACACCCGTTCGCTGATGAAGGGCCTTGGTGTGCCCGTCGAAAATCGTTTCGGTCTTAGGCCGGCCGTATTGCCTGGCACAGATCAGCTCGCACCACTGACCGCCATGCGGGATCTCGATCTCCCCGGCTGGCTTAATGGAGTGACAACGTTCAATTTCCATCAGCACCTGCCGCACTACGAGGTGACCACTCCCGACACAAAGTCGATTCGGGTGCTAGCAAGGCAACCGATCGACATGTCCAAGCCGCATCCCTTCACGAATGCCGGCAACCGAGAATTCAATACCTTCCTTTGGATGCCTCCTGAGGGTGCGCGGGCTGGCCATATCGTGCTGGTCGACAGCACGATTTTCACGAACTCTGTTCGGAGGATCCGAAAGCCTCGATCGGTTCTGGTTCAACCTTGCGACACGAACCTGATCGTGATCATCGAAAATCGCACGCATTCCATCAGCTTGGGAGACCATCAATGTCAAAGGATCAACCCACAAACGCAACTCGTCGCGGTTTCCTCGGCGCAGCGACAGTCGCCACGGCAGCTACAGCGGCTACCTTGACAACGTCGCCCATCGCACGAGGGCAACAAGCCAATGAAATCAGAGTGGCGCAGACACCACCGGAAACAAAACCGACTTCGCCGCCCGCGCCGATCGCAAAGGAGAAAGATTGGTCGAAACCGGCGGCCATGGCGATCCCCAAAGGGGGCGCCTTCAAGCAGGAACAGGGACGGTACGGCCTGATCTATCCCCGGACTCCAGCAAATTACGGCTTTTCGATCCTCGCGAAGGTCAAGCCGGGACGCGAAGCAGCGGTTCGCGAATACGGCAATACAATTGAGAAAGCGGTAGCCGACGCTCCGGAGGTTCTTGCGCCGCTCAAACTGCACTACCTGCGCTGGGTGCTGTTCGAAATAAAAGGGGATACGTACTTCATGTATCAGGGCATCTTCGACACCGACTTCGACAAGTACATCGAGGACGCCGTGGCCCTCTTCGCTTCGACTGGCATCACGACGGTGTTCACAAATCTCGAAGGGTTTCCAGAGACCTGGCAAAACAATGTGCCCGCGATCAACAAGTTCTTCCGGGAACATCAATGCCCCAGCTTCCTGGAGTATGCAGAATACCCTTATGCGACCGCCGATGAGGTCAAGAAAGCTCTGAGGGTCAAGAGCGCCATGTCAAACATGCTCGATCAGATGCAATGAATGCCGTCAACCGGCGTGGCACGCCATGCTTGAGTTCGAGGACATTCAGCACATTACATTGACGCGCGTGCCCGCGATTAGTGGGCGGTATGAATTCCTGTCGTTCCGAGAGCCGATGCAAGGGCGAACTTGGCTCGCGGGCATCCTCGACAAAGTGGCCTCGGCTCGGGACGCCAGCGCTTTGTTAGAGAAAGAGAGACGGTGGATTTCGGTCGCCTTCACCTGGTCTGGCCTTGGTGCACTCGGAGTGGATGAGACTTCTCTCGCGACCTATCCTGAGGAATTCCGCCAGGGCATGGTCGCGCGTGCGCAGGTGCTGGGCGATACCGGTTTAAACCACCCTGATCGATGGATCGGCGCACTGGCAAGTCCGCGACTTCATGCAATCGTCATTTTGTTCGCCCGCGATGTCGCGGAGCGGCAACGGGTAACCCGCGAGCATCAGGCGTATCTCGCCCGCACTCCGGGCGTTGAAGTTCTTTCATCACTGGATCTGGATGCAACTCCGCCATACGACCATGCGCACGATCACTTCGGCTACCGCGACCGGCTTTCCCAACCAGTTATCGAAGGCACCGGCGAGGTGCCCACCCCCGGCTCAGGCGCACCGCTCAAGCCAGGCGAATTTATCCTCGGCTACCCGGACGAAGAGGGACCGCCTGTCAATCTCCCGCAGCCCGCGATTCTATCGCGCAACGGCAGCTACATGGCGTATCGCCGGTTGGAAGAACACGTGGGCAAATTCCGTGATTTTTTGCGAGAGCACGGTAAGACCCCTGAAGAACAAGAGCTAATCGCAGCAAAGCTAATGGGCCGCTGGCGCAGCGGCGCGCCGCTCGTATTGGCGCCCGAGAAAGACGATCCGGCACTCGGCGCCGATCCGGAACGGAATAACAACTTCAACTACAAGGAGATGGATCCGCATGGGTACGCCGTGCCGCTCGGTTCGCATATTCGCCGCCTGAACCCCCGCGACACCGCAGTGAACCTTAACCGTCGGCGCATGATTCGCCGCGGCGCCACCTACGGCCCGCATTTGCCGGAGAACGCTTCGGAGGATGGCATCGAACGCGGCATTGCCGCTTTCGTGATCTGCGCGAGTCTCGTCCGGCAGTTCGAATTCGCGCAGAACGTTTGGATAAACGACCGGAATTTTCACGAGCTCGCGAACGAGCACGATCCAATCATCGGTACTCAGGACGGCACGCTCGAATTCAAAATTCCGATGCGTCCAATCCGGAAGAAGATCACAGGCCTGCCGGCCTTCACCACTTTGAAAGGCGGCGCCTATTTTTTCCTTCCTGGCCTCAAAGCGCTTCGATACCTTGCAACACTTGATGGCCGTTAAGGGCGCGCCACATCGTTTAGGCGTGCACGGTGGATTGCGCCCGGGCGCTAGGCATGTCCGCTTTGGGTCAAAAGCAGACATAACCTCCAGGTCCGATAAAGCCCGCTTTACCACCACAAATCGGAGTAGATGATGTACTCGTTGTCCTTGACGATTGGTCCGCAGACATCGTGGCTCGTACAAGGCATGAATGACATGGGACATCGTAAACACATCGGAAGGGTCGCTCTGGCGGTGCTGGGGCTCGGCGTTCTTTTGTCCGGCTGCATGGAAACCGTCCAGCCGGCTTCCGACGCAAACCTAACCCCACTCGACCGTAGGCTTCTCGCCAATGCGCCCTATGCGCGGGCAACGATTTCTGAGCAATACCAACGCCACATTGTGGAATATCCCCGCAGGGAAGCGCCCGGCACGATCGTGGTCGATACCGACTCGCGCTATCTCTACTACGTGCTGCCCGAAGGCAAGGCGATCCGCTACGGCGTCACCGTCGGTGAGGAAGCGATGGCCTGGTCGGGCGTCGCCAAAGTCGGCCGTCTGGCCGAATGGCCGTCATGGACGCCGACCCCAGAAATCAAGCAGCGTATGCACGTGCCGAACTATGTCAGCCCGGGCCCGCAAAATCCGATGGGTGCGCGCGCCCTGT
Source organism: uncultured Alphaproteobacteria bacterium (assembly GCA_963707615.1). Classification (GTDB taxonomy): domain Bacteria; phylum Pseudomonadota; class Alphaproteobacteria; order Rhizobiales; family Xanthobacteraceae; genus Pseudolabrys. Next base: position 320,936 of record CAVPQT010000002.1, on the reverse strand, counting down.
ATTTGTTCGAGGGCAACAAGGACACCCTTTACCGCATCCACGGTACCAACCAGCCGGAATATATCGGCCATGCGATTTCCTCTGGGTGTATCCGCATGACCAACGAGGACGTGATCGATCTCTACAAGCGGGTCAAGATCGGAACGCCGGTCATCGTGCTAGCGCCCAGGCAGCCGCGCATCGCACTGGGCGGTGGACCGCGTATGAGCTAGCTGGTCGAGCGCGGGCGAGAGCAGCCATTTCAGTGCTGGACTACTCCAAGGGCTTCGGGCACACGAGCGCGCGGCAGCGGACGTTTGCGCTGCAAAAGACGATGTCCGCTTTACCCTCAATAGTGGACATTTGCTGCCTTAGAAGGCGAATCCATCGAGTGGTGATAAAGACGCGAGCCAGGGCGGTTTTTGGGCACATTTCATAGTAAGACTGGCTTCGCAGCAGTCGGCATGACCGTGTTACCCCGCAAGCGGACACCAGCCGCAGCCAGTCCTTTACCCCCGATAATCTTCTTTATCGGACTCAAGCCCATGTTCGCTTTACCCCCAAAAGCGGACACGGATCGGCGGCTCGCCTACGTTGGCGGTGCTATAATGCGCCGCATGAAAGTCGAAGAGATCGCCGAAGCAATCGCCAAGTTACCGCCGGATCAACTCGCCCGCTTCCGTCGCTGGTTCACCGCATTCGAGGCGGGCCGCGGCGATCACGCCAAGGAGCTCGAACTCCACCGCGACCAAACTTGGCCGCCTCGCTGGCCGCGCGTTTGCTGAACTGAAAAAGCGCGGGACGGAATCGTGAGCGAGTTTGCCGACCAAGTGTCGGCTTGTGAACAGCAGATTAGCCTGTGCTTTACGCGTCCGGCTCACCATGCTGCCAGCGGCTGATCACGCCAGCAATTGACGCGCCGAGGATGGGCGCCAGCCAGAACAACCAGAGCTGCCCCAGCGACGGGAAGCCCGCGGCGAGGACTGCGCTGCCACAACCGGCGAATGTCAGCCAAAAGGTGCCAAAGAATTCGGCCCCAGACGTCGCGACATTTGCATGTTTCTGCGCTTTTCCTCGAGCCGAGCAGACCGCTTAGGCGGCAAGGTCCAACGCAGCGTCACGCAAACGCTTTCGATCGCGTTCACCGCGCGCCGCGGATTTGAGGATGCGTTCGGCCAGCGCGGTCTTCTGCATCGTGGCCTGCAGTTCCGGCGAAAGGCAGGCCCAAGCGTCGTCGAGGGTCTCCCTCAAAAGGGTGACGGTTTCAGGATCAAAATGCACAGTTTCTCTTCTGATCATTAATCACCTCACGCGCTGTTTCAATTGGCACGGGAGTTACTCGTGAACGTGACCACAGTCTGGCGATGAGATGGCCATTGCCTGACCTTTTGTTTCCAGCGGTTCGACTTTACCGCCAATGGTTCACGGTCGATTGAATGACACGTGATGTCCGCTTTACCCCCGAAAGCAGACATGTGCGGTGCAACTAGTGATGTCCGCTAAGTGCCAATAGCGGACATTCACGCGCTTTCCGATTGCATCGTCGGGATGCGATCCGTCTCAGTCCCACAAACCGACATTCTTGATCGCGGTCGGCAGACTTTGGGACTTGTGGCTCTTGCAGTATGTCGCAACCTTTGCGGAATTTTTTTGCAGACGGTCGTAGTTCAAGACGTTGCTGTTGGACGCGGCATTGTAATAACCGCTCATCCAATAGCGGACAAATTCTCGGTTTTCTGGACTGTATCCGAGCCAATTTCCGCAAGTCATATTATTCATATCGACACGGATCTGAGCCGCACTTGGCAGCGAACCGGCTATCAGCAAAATCGCAGCTATGAAAAGACCATTCCGTCTCATGATTATTTCTCCGTTGCTCAAGCAGTTCACTGCGGGCCAATCCCCCTCTGCAGCCCAGCCATCACGCCTTCTTGCGGATGGTATTGGCACCAAGCTTTCAAGTTCGCGATGTTTTTCTGGTGCAATTCGATATCGACAAATTGCCGGCGGGTCTGATAGCTGAACCAGCCGCTCATCCACGCAGAGAAATCACGCGACTGTGCCGGCGACATAGCCAGATATTGGTCGCATCTAATTGCGCCCATATCGATGGTGATCTGTGCATTTGCAGCCACCGGAAGAAGTGAGATCGCAAACGCAGTACAAATCAAACGAAGCCTCATTTCGTGCTCCTTTAAATGTCAACAAGGGCTTGGGCGCTTAGACACACCCCTCCCTTATCCCAATCTGTCTTATCAGTTCTCGGCGTCTTCCCAAAGCAGTCGATAGTCGCTCTTCTCGCCCAATTGGCCTTTGACCCAGATCAATGCTGGGATGTGGCATTGCCGGTCCTATACCGAAAGCTGGCCGTTCCCGGTGAATCAACATGAGCCGCTTTTCGCGGGACAGTACAGGCTCTGGCGCTCCTAGCCGCAGGCGGTAATCATATTGCTGTTGTTCGTGTTTACCCACTTCAGGTAATGATCGACGTTCGACCATGCTGACTGCTCAACGACTACGAAGCGCCCTGAGTTACGATCGAAAGACCGGCATATTCCGATGGAAGATTTCAAGAAGGGGCGCTGTGGCCGGCGCTGTTACGGGTACCCCTACCTACAGGGGTTACCTTCACATTAGCATTGATCGACGCGTTTATTCGGCGGGCCGCCTTGCTTGGCTATATGTAACCGGCAAGTGGCCGGCTTCTGGAATCAATTACATTAACGGTGTCCGGTCGGACATACGTTGGGCAAACCTTCGAGAAGCAACACATTCCCAATGTCGTGCAATCAGTCGAACCAAAAATAAACTCGGTGCCAGGGGCGTATGGCTTTCAAAAAGCGATAGGTACGTCGCCCAAATTAAATTTATGGGCAAGCTGAGATATCTCGGGTCGTTCGATACTATCGACGACGCCAAAGCGGCCTACGAAAAAGCGGCAAAAAAGCACTTCGGAGAATTTGCGCAAACATGACGACGTTCCTGCATCGCAATTCCATCGTCTTTGAACGATGACTTTGAATTTCGCATAAAAAATCGATGATCTGGCCATTTAAGCGCGATCCATTAGACAGTGACGCCGACTTGCTGGTTGGAGCGGTAAATACCCTTGCAATCAGTATGTTTCCAAAATTTGTTGACGAATTCGCATTCATTCCCAATGACGAACGCGGTCAGCAGTGTTGGGATTTCGTCGTTACAATTGCCGGAGTATTTATCGCATTAATACGTTTGAGGACTTTAAATTTAAACGAAAAACGCCGCCTAAAGCTCGAAAAGAAAGTCGCAGCGTGTCTTGTGCGGCTGTATCCCGAAATCGCAAGACCAGCATTTGAAAAGTGCAAGTCATTTTTCGACAAGACCTATTATGATCTTTTGAACGCAGGTTACGAACCCCAACTTGTCGCATCCGATACAATCGGAGGATGGGTGGTTTGGGCAATCTTGGGTCACCCGGCTAAGACGGAACAGGAGTTCACGCTGGTTCGCTGGGTAGGAACTATGATCGTGCAGTCGTTCTTTAATTGGTGGGAAAAGCCTCGCGATCAGAAGTAAGTGCTAACGTGAAGTTCGTATTTGTAACGTTTCCACCATCGCAGTTCAGTATGGAAGAAACAAAAGACCGCTTCGCAGCGGTCTCTCTAAAATCCGAATGGTTGATGTCCGCTTTGGGACAAAAGCAGACATGTGCATTGCACAAGTGAATGTCCGCTAAGTCCCAATAGCGGACACCCGGCCATCATCGGTCAACCGGTAAACGTGCTAATCAGTGCGACGTTCGCTGCCCGGATTTGCAGAGGGTGCTGCAACGGCAAAATCGAAGACGACCTCCTGAACCGGCAGCGGCGGATCGTGCCTAACGACCCGCCGCCACTTGCCACCACGCGCCACTTCCGAGTTCGAGCGCGTCATGGCAAAGCTACAAAATATCCAAAAATATTTAAGCCCTGCCCCTTACCATCCGCACGATCCAGATTAGCAAGACTGCGCCGATGAACCCGGCAATCAAGTAGCCGATCCATCCCCCTAAGTTGACCCCAAAGAATGTCAAAATAGCGCTGCCAATCGCCGCCCCGATGATACCGAGTATGATATTCATCAGGAGCCCCATTTGACTCTTCATGAATTGCTCTGCCAACCAGCCTGCAATCCCACCTATGATGATGGCTGCGATCCAGCCCACTTGCGGGTCTTTCATGGCTCAATCTCCCTAGGCGCATGCCGCGCCCGAGTTCGATTGTCTGCCGAGCAAGTTGCGATAACAAGCAGTGCACTTGACCAACCGACCCCACAATCGCTGGATCACCACGAGTCAGAAAGTCCCATCAACCGCCCGCGTGGCAGCCGGCACTTTCAGTTTTTGACGCTGATTTCTCGGCCCCAACCAACAAATGATTGGCGGGGCTACCAAGACTAGACATTCACGCCTCAGTATAAGCGAGGATGAACAAACAGCATGTACACGAAATTTCACGCCGCTAGACGATGCGGTGATCTTACAGCAACCGGTCACTGGCATCGGCGTCAATACACTGGCAACGATGCTGCGTACCAGCCGAGAGATGCTCATCTGTCGGGCTGGCCAACTTGGCGTTTCGCTGGACATAAGTGATGAGGTTGCCGAAACACGAGCATTCAGTTGCAGCGATAAACGGCTCGTCGACCCGCTACTGGAACGGCTGAAGCAGATACACGGCGACCGAACGTAAATACATGTCGGCTTTCGCAATTTGAAATCCGGTCCGTTCGGATGTTGTTGAATAACCGCACTCGCGACAAGCGAAAGTCACAATTTCTTGCAGGGATGACGGCCCCGACCTTCGGGGACGGGGAAGGGACGGGGAGAAAGTCGGGGCCGCGCTCTCTACGGACCGAGAGCGGCCTCGATCTTATAGAACCCCGAGCAAAACAAACCTCGATATAAGCTAACCAAGCTATACGCACGTATACGCCGCCCCCCGATACCGCACCGGGTAACTTGCCTTGCTAGAACGTCCCAAGGGCGCGTCGAGCTTCGCCTGCATGTTGTCGCGTGTAGGCAACGGAACCAAAAGAAGAAGGGCTGCCAACCAAGGGGGTATAACAGCCCAACACCGCCAGATCATCTGGGGGGAGAAAGTGGACGAAAACTGACGGCACTATCTCAACTCAACCGGCGTCATTGGCGTTCCAGCCCATTCTCACAGCACCTTCGCCAAATCCCGGCACCGCACACCGCATTGGGAAAACAAACTAATCCGCCCATTGTCGTTAATTAGTCGCCATCGTCGTCGTCATCATCGTCGGGGAAAATGTCGAAGTAGCTTTCGATAACGAACCCAGCGATCAGGATGGCGATGCTGGCAATACCGAGAATTGTGGCCTTGCGTCTGTTTCCGTCATGCTCCGCTTTTGCCGCTGCCCTGTAGCAAGCAAAACATCCTCCACCGAATACGAGGATGAAGGCCATTCCGGCCCAAAATTCCGTGGTCGCCATCGCTTGAACAAGAAATCTTGGCGCCACTCACTTCATAAGTCCCCGATGAGATCGCTGAAAATGGTTGCGCCGTCGCGGGGCATTACGTTAGTCGCCCAAATGCGTATCCACTCCGAGCGTCCTCACTAAAAACTCTTGCGAGACGACTGAGATTGAGCGGCGTTCGTACTGTGCCTACACCGCCTCCGCAATGTCCTCTGTCACGTCCCGCGCCCAGCCTTCGACGGTGTTGAAAGTATCACCCGGCCGGATGCGAATACACTCCATTGAGAATGTTTTCGACTACGGTGACTTCGTCAGCCTCGGCCTCGTCAGTCTCGACATAAGAGCGGCCCAGCGGTCCGAAGTCGTTCAACACCAGATGGACGTGACATCAAATGGTCGCGGACGGCCAGGGGAATTTGGTTATTCGCGACACACTCCACAATGGCAACGCGTGTCCCGATCAAAACGTTTCGTCAATGGCCCATCTTGCAGCCAGAGACTTTGGATTTTTGACCTTAATCCAGGCCTTCGACGGCCCGGAATTATAACCAGACGAGAGAAAAGATCGAAGGCAAGGGCCACGGCTTTGTCATCGGTGCGGACGGCACCAACAACCGGTGCCTCTTGGAATCTGCTATTCGCCCGAGGCGTTCAGCGTTAGCGGCCTTAGATTGTCCTTCGTTATCTGTGGCTTCTCTGTGCTGCAGATGATGTAGCCACTCGCATCCGTTTTATAAGTCGATGTCTGGATGTGGAAGTAAGCTTGGGCTGCGTCTACGGCTCTGTCGAGGAGCGTACTAGAAGCATACCCTCCCCCGAATATCGCCACGGTAAGCAGGAAGGATTTTGGGCTCATATGCATTCCCCGCCTATCAGCTGCTGGAGTAACTTCCCGCGAATATCTAACTGATTCGTAAATGCAGGGACGAGAACGCATTACGACGCGCCGCATCGCTTTGGGCTCAACAAAGGTTGATCTAAATCAAGGCGGGGGTGTGGCGTTGCCGGTGTCATACCAAACAGTGACCGTTCCGCCTTGGTAACCCTCCAGGTAGCTGGCACGGATAGGTCACCAAGAGCCGCAGGTTCAGTCCAAGGCAACGCACCATCCCGCATGACCACCGAGATCGACTGGTTGCTGCTGGATACGTTCGAGTGATCGTGCCCCATTCGGCCCACGCAAGTGCTCCAGCACTTACCGGAGCCGGACTAAGGCGGTTGGAGGCCGGCAAATAGGGACTAGTGCTCCGTGGCCAGTTGCATCGTCTTTTTGAGTAACCCCGGTAACTCCCCCAACGTGAAGCCTGCTTCGCCCAATTCGTCTTTGATGGCCTGGCGCATCACATCCGGGAAAAGAGTCCTGAGAACCATGATCTGCAACATCAAATCGTCGCCAAATGTTTCGAATTCGCTCCAGAAAGCGTCCCAGCCGCCGCGCTCATAGGCGCGCCTGACTTTGTTTACTGCAATCCAATCGGCCTCAGTTAGACCTGACGGATTGACTGCTTCCAAGACGGGTTTGTTCTTCGCCATGTTCGGCCACAATGGGCACAAATGAAAAATCATAACGCAGCGTGCATCGTCACCGCCAAGTGCGGCACGGATAGTCACGACTTTCAGCGTAACAATCGTTGACCTAGGTCAATGCAGGGACGTAGCGTTGGAACATCCCTTACATCGGACAACGAAGGAGAAACGCATTCATGGCGAGTGCTGCTGACGACATTATCGAAATGATCACGGCGCGAACCAGCCACACTGGCGGGACAATTGATTTGTCGGAATCGCTTGACAGTCTCGGACTAGATTCGATGGAAGTGGTTTCATTGATTTTTGATATTGAGGAAAAATTTAGTATCCAAATTCCCCTCAACGCGAATATGGACATTGAAAGCAAAACTTTGAGTGATCTCATTCAAGCGGTCGACCAGCTTGTCGCCGCTAAGGTAAAACCGAATTAAAAGTTATGAGCCAAGATGATGCCTCATCGATAAGCGTGATAGCGTTCCGAGCTGAACGCTATTCCCAAGACGGCAAGAGCATCGTGGTTTCTTTTCGGACAAAGTTCTCTTCGGCGGAGCGCAAATATTTGGTGCCAATGGAATGCCTGCGCGATTTCATTGTTGATCTGCAACGTCTGGATGCTTCACCGAAAATCCCTCAGCGCCGCATTCAGAAGAGGCGCCAAAAGAAGAGCCGCAGCGGTGATGTTCGCTGCGGCCCTTCGTTGGCATCTTCAGGAGCTAGCAACTCTTAGCGCGGTGAGTCTCGGTGACCACCCCGATACCAGGCGATCTCTACTGCGCTTCCTGTGCTAAGATTAGGGATAATGTGGGGTAGAAGTGATCACGAGCCGAAGTAATCGAGGGGCCGCAACGCCCTCAAGTTTTCCGCGACTTCGCGTAATCAAGGGCCATCTTGCGCAGACGTTGCTCTGCTCTCGCCGACCGCTCGAGCTCTTTAATGAGCGCTGCCTGTTCCGTTGTCTGGTTCGGATCCATGCCCATCACCGTGAGGTTGCGCACCTCGCGACGCACGCTGTCGAGCTTGGTTTGCAGCTCAGCCAATGTTGGAATGTCTCGGTCAAAGCTGCGAGCGTTGATCCGTCGTGGCATGCGTTTTTTCCCAAAGGCCTCTCGCGATTTCCAGGGCATTCACTCGGTGACTTTCCCACCACGCGCGTTCATCGCCGGTCTGGTGCAATTGTCGATGATGGCCGCGGCACAGCGGCACGGTGAACTCATCGCTCACCTTGAGACCGATGGCTCTCGGTTGTGCAAACCGCAGGTGATGGGGATCGGACGGCTGCCGGCCGCAGATGAGGCAAGGCTGTGAGGCAACGAATTTCAGGTGTGCCTTGTCGCGCAATCGTTTGGGTTCGGCAATCGTGAGCTGGCTCTTGTCGATCCTGGTCGGAGGCAATTCGCTCGCGGCAGGACGCCAGAGGAGGTACGCGTGCGATCTTTGCCTTTGCCTGATCCTGCCGCAGCAGGTCGGTCATGGAGCCATGGTGGCGCCGACCGTAGTAGTGCGACGGCCTCGGGATTGGAGTTGTATCGTCTGGATGTAAACCGAAACGCGGCTGGGTTGGCGGACTTTCTACCGCGTGTGGACCTGACTGTTGGCGAGCTTGCCGAAACAGCATTTTTGTCCTTGCGATAGAGCTCAAGCCCGAACGGTCTGCCAAAGGTCGCCAGCGCCCGTTTGGTGGCGTCGGTTTCGGCGGCCTTGAGCGCCGTGTCGTGTACCTCGCCTGGGGAGGTGCCACGACCCTCTCCCGTTCCATGACCCTCCCGAACAATCGTCGCTCCATCGGCATGAACGGTGATGCGTACTTTGGCGATATAGACAGCGAGGAATGAGCCGCGGTTCTCGCGCGTCAGCACACAACGGAATCCACTGTCTCTCGGCTCCAGGCATCGAAGCCGAAGATCCGATTGGCTTCTGAGATCGCATACCAGCCTTCAATGTATGAAAGTTCGCGTCCATTCGCCTCGCGCGTCCGAATGCGCCGGCTGCTGAGGCCACGCCGCAACGCCTGCGTCTGTTTTGCGGTGAAACCCATCACTTTGTCCTCACGCTCAAAACAGGTTCTGGATTGGACAGAGCAACGCCGTTAATCTCGGTGCCGCCTTTGAGATCGCTCAGCAGCTCTTGTCGATTGAGGCGTGGCTCCCTTGGCTCCCAATAAATGCTGGGCACCGCGGCTTCATCGAGCACGAGGAGCGCGGGCATGCCGGGGCGGATCGACACCGTGAAATCGGGTGCCGTGATCTTTTTCAGATCGAGCTCGACCATCACGTCCTTGGCGATCTGCCGGCGTTTGGCGGCACAATCCTGCAGGCGCTCGAGCCGATCCTGCATCTCGGCGATGCGACCCTTGAGCCCCGTTGCCAGGGCCTCGTCGGCAAGTGCCGCGCGGATGATGGCCGCGATGATCTCGTGCAGGTCGGTCAGGCCCTCGACCGTATCGGCGAGGGTCTGCTCGTCGATCTGGGGTCTTCCGCGCGGATGCGGTCGCGGATCGCGCGATAGGTGATGGCGGCAAATTCCAGGCTCATGGCTAGCTCCGATTTCGGTCGACTGCGAACAGGCTTGCGAAATCGGGCAGCCGCACCGATGGATGCGGAAGGGGTTGAAAAGTAGACCGCGCAATCGCCCGGAGGTCACGTCCAGCCCAGCGGAATCGGCCTGCTTTCCTCGCCCAGTTCGGACGCGGCTCCAGGGCCCTCATCCAGACCCCCAGATGCGGATGATGGAGGGCCCACACTGCGATCGCGGTTGAGATGGCAAGGTCATCGTGGCGCCCAGATGGGCAATGATAAATCGTCCCAGTCTGCCGATACTCCATTTCGAGCAATGTCAGCTGCTGGTAGGCGCGGCGGCTCGCCGGTCCATCGAGGATGCGCACGTTATGTTCGTGCAGTTCTCGGTGCAAAAGATCAAACAGGTGAGTTCGCGAGACGTGATAAACACAAATCGTCCCGTATTTCGTCGGCCAACCTTCAGCGGTCGATCCATCACCGGCATTGCCGATCTTAATTCCGATCACACGCTTGGTACCGAACCTCTCAGCCAATAGCTCCGCGTATGTCGGATCAAAGCTGACGTCGACGAAGATGAGATTTTTGCTCCCATAAAGCTGATCGATGCGTACCAGGGCCTCAGCACGACTGCTGGCATACAGCCCTTGAGGGAGTTCTTCGAACCGTTCGAGCAAGCTCAACCCCGGCGCAAGGATGGTTTTGCCGCCGACGACCGCCGTTGAGCGATCTTTTGTGTGACCGACATCGTGTACGATGATTGTTGGTTTCAACAGTCGCCACGCATCGGCCTCCAGCAACTTCTGTATCGCGCGATCGAACAGGTCCCAGCCAAATGGGCTCACCGGACCGCCTGCCGGGATCCCGCGGAATTCTCTCTTGAAACGGTCTTCGCCCAGCACACGTCGCTCATTATCGAGATAGGCCAAGTCATACAGCGTTGGATCATCATCAATGGTGACGCCTATCCGCAGCCAATTCTCGCCGCCCGTTTCCCACTGGGAATAGAAATGATCCGTGCGCGTATTGGCCGTCGAGAGCATGACGAAACGTGCCTCGGGTTTCTGAGCCCGCATCGGACGCAACGCTGCTATTATTCTGTCATCCTGGAAATGCGCTGCCTCATCGACAACGATCCACCCGTCAACGGTCAACCCGCGGATTGACTCTTCGCTCCCGGGCAGTGCCAACACCCGCGAGCCGTTGGCAAGCTCGAGGCCATAAACATTGTCACTGACGAGCTTTTGGCCCGTTTTCAAGAGCATATCGCGCACCTTGCGCAGCGGTTCCGCAGCCTGGCGCTGCGCCGGGCACGCAACGACAGACAGCGATCCAGGCCTGAAAACCGCGGTATGCGCCATCGCAATAGCAGCGACCGTCGACTTGCCGATCTGCCGCGCGGTCAACACCAGGACGTCCTGCCCGCGTGCAACACGCAGAAATTCTTCCTGCCACTTCCGTGGCGGGATCCCTAGAACGTCGACGGCCCACAGCACCGGATCGATGCCATAGGCAATGTCACGGGCCGGCCTGATCATGATCAACCTTCAAAAACGCTTGCGCCAGGCGTGCCTTGATTGCCGGCTCGTGGTCGAACTCATTGAGCACGCAGTCGGTAATCTGATTAATGATGACACTGATATTGTTCTGGACTGCAACATCCGCCTTCGCGTCAGCAGATTGGATGTTCCATCGCGCAAGACTGTCGACCGTCTGACGCAGCGTGTTCAGCCCCGCAATTGCAGTTTTGAGGGACCCCTCTTGCTGCGCTTGGGTCACGATCTCATCAATGCGTCGAAGCAACCCGGCATAGACTTCGCCCAGATCTTCTTTTGAAGGTATCAGCGCCAGCGCGGCGCTTCCCTGCAGCTTCTTTCTTAATCGCGTTCGAAGAAGCAAGCTTGAGGCAATTTGTCTTGTGCCGATGGACGCTCGAAGCACTCAGGGCATAATCATGCGCGATCCGGGTCGACGGTTCGCCGGCAGCAAGCCGGCGGTCGATCTCAGGACGCTTCAAATGCTCACATGTTTTACACAAACGCATGACGACACCTATGCCCATTGGAATAGGGGCCAAAAGGTAAATGTTTTGCATATCGCTGCCGGCGCGTGGCAAGGCTAATCAGCTTGGTTGTTCAAGCCCTTGTTGTAGCCGGCCCGGGCCGGCCTTCGAAAAATTCCGTTAATTCCCGATCCAATGGCATATTGTCGTTTTGCTTTCCGCATGAACCGTGACAGCAAGTTCTTGCGGATTTCGTAGTGAAAACGTTCCTCACGCCGGGCAGATTCGGTGAAGCCCCCCGCTCGTTATCGGTTTTCGATATTTTTCGTTTGGCGGCTGTTTCCGCTTTTCGGTGCCCAACGCCTGATCAAATCGACAATAAGGTGCAACGATAGGATAGAGAGGCTGGGGGAATGATTTTTCGACAAGTTGGACCGTGGTCCAACTGGCTCTTTTCCGATAAGACGCAGACAGTCCAAGGCCTTCAAAAACGCGAGGTTCCTATCGTGATCAATCTGTTCGCACGCACGCTTATCCTACTCCCCCTTTTGGCAGCGCAAGCCGCCTTTGCGCAGGTGACCGTCGATATATCGAAGATCACGTGCGAGCAGTTCATTGTTATGCCGAAAGCGGATTCGATCGCGATCTGGCTGAGCGGATACTACCACGGCGACAAACATGTCTCGACGCTCGACGTGAACCAATTCGAAGAGAATGCGCGAAATTTCAGAGCCGCATGCCGATTGCCGGACAATTTCAAAAAACCGATCATGCAGCTTATCGAAAGCACGCTGGCGAAATAGGTTGGATCACCGCCAACGAAAAAGCCCCGGAGAAATCCGGGGCTTTTTGTTGCTGATGGAAGTGATCGCTCACTGAACGTCGACGATCTCGACCCAGTTCGCACCATTGCCGACCGGATAACGAGTGGGCTCGCTCAGCTTTCCGCTACCCTGATCGATCTTGTAGACCGATATACGATCGGATTTTTCACCCGAAGCAACCAGATATTGCCCGGTGGGATCGATCCGGATGCCGCGAGGCTGCGCCTCTGTTGCGAAGTTGGTCACGTAGGTGAGTTTGCCCGTGCCGGGCGCAACCGTGAACAACGCGATCTTGTTGGTGGTGCGCTCGGTCGTATAGAGGAACTTGCCGTTGGGCGTGATCTGGATGTCGGCAGCCCAAACCTTCGGCTTTTCGTCTTTCGGCGCCGCCGCAGCAGGCGCAGGTGTTGCTCCGACCGGTGCCTGGGCCACTCCCCATGCAAGCCCGGCCTCGGCAGGCACGGAGCTGATGCTGTCGACGATAGTCAATGTACCTTTGCCGGCATCAATCGCGTATTGCGTAATGTGTCCCGACAGTTCGTTGAGCACATACAGGTTCTTGTTGTCAGACGAAAACGCCAGGTGGCGTGGACCGTGTCCGGCTTCCGGGCTCACCGACGGCGGGTCGTTGGCCGTAAGCTTGCCGGTCTTGCTGTCGAAGGTGAACTGCAAAACCTGGTTGGCGCCGAGCGTGGCGGCATAGACGAATTTATTGCTGGGATCAGGCAGGATCGAGTGTGCATTGCGGCCGGTCGGAATGACCTGAATGGCTTCCGCCTCGACCAGTCCATTTTCACCAATCGGGCTCACCGCGATTTTGTCGCCGCCATAAGAGGCCGTGAAAAGAAATCGCCCCGTCTTGTCGGTCGACACATAAGGCATGCTGTCGGGCAATGGTGCTGATGCCTTCTGCGAGAGAGCGCCTGTCGCCGGATCGATCGCATAGGTCAGCACGCGGACCGGCTGTGATCGTACGACGGCATAGAGATGCTTTTTGCTCGGGCTTACCGCCATCGGCATGACCAGTTTGCCGGCTTCGGTCTTGCCGATCGGTGCCAACGCACCTGAACTCATGTCCAGGACATAGGCGTCGATGTTGCCGTCCTGCGCGTTCGATACATAGACGAACGTCTTGGCCTCAGACATGGATGTAACTCCAACTACACACAGGAGCGCGAGCACTAAGCTCGTCGCTCCACTCCCTGGCGTTTTCATTTTTCGCTCCCTGCGCTGTAGAGGCTGGCCGCATTCAAGGAGTTTTTGAAAAAACAAGAATGTCGTCCGCGCCCCTTGCGGACATGTTACAGGAAAAGATCGCAGGTGAAGTCGTATTCTTGGGTTAGCGGTTTTGTGCGGTGCCGCGACACCGGGCGACAAACCTCAACCGTTGGGCCCGCGGGAGGCGCCTTTCTTCGCGCCGCCTTTTTTGCCCCCGGCTTCGGGAAAGACCCACATAGCCCCCACGAAAAAGACAGCCGTGATCATGATGTACGTTGAAAATTCGGGACGAATTGGCGAACCGCGCCAGTAAGCGAGTATGGCGGCGACAATCAGAAATAGAACCGAGAGGCTCGCTTTGACATCGTTTGGCATGGCAACCTCGCCGCAGATCCGCGGCGCCGGAGCGCCGCGGAAAAACCCCTAGAATGAGCCTACCGGCGCCGTCGCCGCTTCGTCGGGGCGGCGCGGCTTGCCGCGCAGATTCGTCCGTAGGAAACGCGTGTCATAGCCGTTGAGCAGCGTACCGATCAACCCACGATCGAGATCGGACGTGCCAAACAGCCAGTCGGCAATCGGGAACGTGAGGTTCATGTTGGTCTCCATCATCAGCCGGGCATTGTGGTGCGCGGTGTGATGGCGGCGCAGCGTGTTGACGAACGGACAATTGCGCACGAACCAGTTCTCGTCGACGTGGCAGCAGAAGTGCATGAACTCGTAGATCAGATACATGCCTGTCGTCACGCTCATGAACAACCAGCCGACATTCGGCGAGAACACGAGCCCGAGGATGACGGCCATCGGCAGCGACATCAGTATGAACACGACCAATGCATAGGGTGGAAACACCGTCACGCGCCAATCCTTGTGGTCGCGAAAACGCATCTCGTCGTCCGTGAAGAACTGGTGATGATTGAGCGTGTGCCGCTCGTAGACCGAGCGCAGACCCTTGATGTTGACGGGACGATGCATGACGTATTTGTGCACGGACCACTCGAACAGGTTCGTGAACAGGAAGGTCAGCGGAACGGTAAGCCACTCGAGCCACGTTACATTGTGGATGTGCTCGATGTAGACGTAGAAGGCGGCCGCGCCCATCGCGTAGATGAGGACGATGTGGAAGTAGCCGTCGTACCACCCGATAATTCGGGACCGGTACTCCTCACGAAAATCGATCTGCCGTTGACTGATCATCCCGCTTCTCCCTGGCCGGCCCCTCGACCATCTGATATATCACACATCTATCACAGCTGGCGGCCACGTTCAATCAGACGGCCGCCGATTGCCCGGTTCCTTCGATCACTCTTGCCACAGCCGGGTTCAGCCGTGCCTCCGCTGGCTTACCCGCAAAGATTATCTCACCGCGTTCAATGACATAGAGACGGTCGGTGAAATCGGGCACGTGGTGGATATTTGACTCGGCGATGAATACCGCGTGGCCAAAAGCGCGGATATTGCCGAGACCCTCGACGATCGAGGGCACAATCGCCGGCGACAATCCCTCGGTCGGCTCGTCGAGCAGCAGAAGTTTCGGTCCGAGCGCGAGCGCGCGCGCGATCGACACCATCTTGCGCTCACCGCCCGAAAGAGCCTGCCCGCCGCGTTCGCGATAGCGCTCGAGCCTGGGGAAAACCTTGTAGGCCTCGGCGATGCGCTCCTCGGCCGGCCGCGGATTGGGGCAAGTCCAGGTCGGCATGGCGATGTTCTCTGCCACCGTCAATTCGCCAAACACTTCGCTTTCCTCCGGCGCGTAGCCGACCCCCAGCCGCGCGATCTGGAACGGTTGCAGGCCGACAATGGTCTTTCCTTCAAACTCGATGGCGCCGGAGACCGGTTTACGGAAACCCATGATGGTCCGCAGCGTCGTCGTCTTGCCCGCCCCGTTGCGTCCAACGAAGCACACAAGCTCTCCCTGCCCCACCGAGAACGACACGTCCCGCAGGACACGGCTGCCCTGGATATCAACCGCGAGATCGCGAACCGAAAGCATCAATGCCCCCTTCGTCGCCCGATCACGGTTTCAATCAGATGCGGATCGGCAAAGAAGCGGTCCGGCGGCAGATCGGCCAGCACCTGTCCCTCCGAGAGCGCAATAATGCGGTGCGAATAGGCCGCCACCAGATCCATGTCGTGCTCGACCAGCACAATCGCCTTGACGCCGGCACGTTTCGCAGCCGCGATCAACGTTTTCATGATGCCGTGCTTGTCGGACGTCGATACACCCGACGTGGGCTCGTCGAGCAGAATGACCTGCGGATCGAGCGCAAAGGCGGATGCGACATCCAGCAGCTTCTTCTCACCCTGCGATAGCGCAGCGGCGACAGTATCAAGCCGCGGACCGAGCCCGAAGATATCGGCGACCTCAACGACGCGCGTGTCGATCCTTGCATCGGACGAAAGGCGAGCGAAAATCCGCCAGCGCTTTCTTTGACGCGATACGACCGCCGCCGCGATGGTCTCTCGCACGGTCAGCTGCGGAAAAATCTGGATCAGCTGAAATGCGCGTGCGAGACCGTGATCGGCAAGCGCAACGGGTCCGACGCCAGCGATATTGTTGCCCATGAACAGTACTTCGCCCGCGGTCGGCTCCAGCAATCCGGTGAGCAAGTTCACCAGCGTCGTCTTGCCGGCGCCATTAGGGCCAACCACCGATACGAGTTCACCCTCGCGCACCGCCATGGTGACCTGATCGAGCGCCCGAAACTCACCATAGGATTTGCTGACGTTGCGGGTCTCCAGCAGCACGGTCATGCCGACCTCCCC
The DNA here is from genome assembly GCA_963707615.1 of uncultured Alphaproteobacteria bacterium. Classification (GTDB taxonomy): domain Bacteria; phylum Pseudomonadota; class Alphaproteobacteria; order Rhizobiales; family Xanthobacteraceae; genus Pseudolabrys. The sequence goes on along the minus strand of CAVPQT010000002.1, from coordinate 304,646 downwards.
GCAACGAGGCGCTTGAGCTGCACGGCAAGCCCGGCAATGCCCTGAGGAAAGGCGATGACGATCAGCGCCAGGATCGCTCCGAGTACGAAACGCCAGTATTGCGTGAGCGATTGCAACTGATCCTGCAGCAGGATGTAGCTGAGCGCCCCGACAATAGGACCGAAGAAATTGGCGAAGCCACCCAGCACCGCCATGAACACGAGCTGGCCGGACTGCGTCCAGTAAACAAGCTCGGGATCGGCAAGACCGACGCGAAAACCCAGAATGGCGCCGCCAACGGCGCCAAATGCCGCCGATATGACAAAGGCGGCAAGACGAAACCTATGCACGTGCACGCCGAGATATTCCGCCTTGCGCGCGTTATCTCGAATGGTCCGAAGGTGCAGTCCGAACGGCGAATGCACGATCCGCCACATCAGGAACCCGCCGATGATCAGCAGGCCAAGGCAGTAGTAGTAGAAGGGCCCGGCCAGAAACTCGATCTTGTTGTACTTGGCGAATTCCAGCCCAAGAATCTTCATTCGCGCCACGCGCATGCCGCTGTCGCCGCCAGTGACGTAGTAGAACTTGAACAGGAACGAGTGGAACAGCATGCCGAAAGCGAGCGTGAGCATCCCGAAGAAAATCCCGACATAGCGCACGCAGAGCAAGCCAATCGGCAGCGCAATCGCGGCTGATGCCAGAATGACGACAACAAGCACGAGTTCGAACGACTTGAATCCGAGCCCGGTCATCACCGCGGCACCGTAGGCGCCAATGCCGAGAAACATGGCATGACCGAAGGACAGCAAACCGGTGTAGCCGAACAACAGATTGAACCCGAGCAACGCGATCGCGTAACCGAAGAACGGAATCATCAGGCCGACGTAATAGGCCGGCACGATGAAGGGCAGCAGCGCAAATGCCACCGTCCCTATGAGCGCGACTGCAAGGGGGCCCTTCATGCCAACGCTCTCCCGAACAGACCTGTCGGGCGAAATATGAGGACGCCGATCACGATCACGTAAATCGCGATCACCTCGAATTCCGGGAAGAAGACGATCGACAGCGCACGGATCAGCCCCACGATCGCGGCGCCGATGAGCGCCCCGCGCATCGAACCAAGCCCGCCGATCACGACGACGGCGAAGGCTTCAACGACAAACTCGATCGCCATGTCGAGCGAGGCTGCAGACGTCGGCACGACAAGCGCGCCCGCAGTGGTGCCGAGCACGGCGCCAAGCGTGAAAACGGCCGAATAAATGCGGCGTACGTCAACGCCGAGCGCTTCCGCCATGCCCCGGTTCTCGGCGGTGGCGCGCAGGATGCGACCGTAATTCGTGCCTTGCAGGAACGCACCAAGCCCCGCCGCGGTCGCGATCGCTGCCAGGATCACCAGCAGATTGTAGACCGGCATGCTGAAGTCGCCGGCGCTGATGGTGCCGTAGATGAGATAGGCGTTGTCGAGCGAGCGAGGATTGGCTCCCCAGATGAACTTGAACACGTCCTGAAACATCAGCACCAGCGCAAACGTCAGCAACAGCTGGAAGCTTTCGTCGCGGGAATAGACCGTGCGCAACAAACGCTCGATCGGCGGGCCGATGAAGCCGAGCAATATTCCCGACAGGATCAGCCCCGGCAAAATCAGCCATGGCGATACGCCATACTGCGACGCATAACCAATGAAGGTGATGCCGAAATACGCGCCCAGCGCGTAGAACGATCCGCAGGCGAGATTGACGATCTTCTGCACGCCGAAGACGAGCTGCAGGCCCGCCGCGACGAGAAACAAGACGGCGGCGTGAAATACGCCGCCGGCCAGGATATTCGCAAAGGCCGACATCAGGTCGGCAGACTAGATCTTAAACTGCGCGGTCTTGATCCACTCCCAGAAATTCGCGCCGGGCGGTTTCTGCAAGTCAGCCGAGTACATCGTGTCGAAGGGCTCGGCGAGCGTCACGAAGTCGTAACTGTTCTTGTGCGTCGTGAAGCCTTGCACGAATGTCTGGTCGGCGATCTTGTCCTTGCGCCAGGTCCCCTTGCCGCCCAGGCTCTCGATCTCGAGGCCGATCATCGCCTGGATAACGTCCTCCTGTGACGGCCAGCTGCCGCCCTTGGCCTTCATCGCCTTCTCGACCGCCTGCTTGTAGGATTCGATCGCGAAATAGGCGCGATCGGCTTCCCACTCGGGATAGTCCTTGAACTTGTCGCCGTACCACGCGACGAATTCCTTCGCGGTCGCCGAGTTCTTTGGATTGGCGAAGTAGAGCGTGTTGTGCCCGAACAGCATGCCCTCGGGCGTGAACTCCTTCTTCATCAGCGTGTGCTGCCACCCCGCCGCCGGGAAAACGAGCTTGGTGCCTTCGGTCAAGCCGGCGGCGTGCGCCTGCTTCATGAACACGGGCAGATCGGCGAACAGCAACGAGGAGAAAATGAGGTCCGGCTTGGCCGCCTTGAGCGCAGCGACGTGGCTGGTCAGGTCCATGGTGCCGACCTTCGGCCACTGCTCGGTCACCACTTCATGATCGATATTGAAACGTTTGAGCACGGCAATGAACGCCGCCATGTTGTTGCGACCATACGAATAGTCGGGGTTGATGCCCGCGACCTTGGCGAACTTGCCCTTCCAGTGCTTGATCGTGAGCAGCGAGGCCATCATCGCCTCGCATTCGTTGTCGGTCGAGCGGAAGAGATATTTCGGATCGGGAATTGTTTCGTCGACGCCGTTTTGCGTCGTTCCGTCCCAATAAATCGTGAATGCGCGGGCTTCTTCGATCACCGGTCCGAGCGCGAGACCTACGCCGGAAGAAACTATGCCTTGCACGCAGTCGACCTTTTCCTGCTGCACGAGCTTGCTGAACCGCTCGATCGTGTCCTTGGGTGACGACTCGTCCTCGATCACGAGTTCGACCTTGCGGCCGCCAATTCCGTCCTTGGCGTTATATTTTTCGACGGCCCACTGCGTGGCGCGGATGCCGTTCTCACCGGGAGCAGCGGCAATTCCCGAACGCGGCGCCAGGATGCCGATGCGCACCGGCTTATTCTGCGCGATCGCGGGTGCGAAGATGCCGGCGGAAGCGGAGACGGCGCCGAGTGCTGCGGCGGATGCAAGAAGCCTGCGGCGTGAAATTGCCATTGAAGTCCTCCCATGTGACCCCGCCTTGAGGCGGTGGTTATCGTTGTTTTCCGCGAAGATGATATATCAGACGCATGTCACCAACAAGCGCATGCAAAATCAGTGGGCCAAAATCAGTGGGCCCTGGCTCCCTTCAGAAAGGCGTCGATGTCCGCGCTCGTGAGACTCCAGTCATTGTCGAGATTGGCGATCACGCTTTTCATGAACGATTCCGACAGCGAGATGGCACGATCCTTGTCGCCCAGATGGTCGTAGAGAATCGCCAGTGACAACTGCTGCGGACTATCGCCTTCGTAAGTCCACTCGAAGCCGTATGTCGTGAAGCGCTTGACTTCATAGTGTTCGGGCAGAGGCCGGCCGTCCGCCGTGACCACGAGCCCGTCCATCGTGCGCTTTCCCTCGTATGTTTTCATAGTGCTAGACCGACACAGTACGGCGCGTGAAATTTTCGACGTAGTCCATCAACTTGTCGCTTGCGCGAGCAGCAGCATCACCATCGCCCTGCGCGATCGCCCGCGCCTGATTTGCGTGCAGACGCGCGCACAAAGGTAGATCGGCGGCCTCGCGGTAATGCATGTACCAGAAGCGCCGCGACAGGCCCTGAAGGAGCTTCATTGAGCGCGCGGCATAGTCGTTGTGCCCCGCATCGATCATCAGGCGGTTGAGCTCGCGATCGAGCCGCATGAAGGCAATGTCGTCGTTGGCTTTGGAGGCGCGGTCCATGCCGCGGGCGATGTCCTGCAGCTGCTCTCGTTGCTCCTTGGTCGCCCGTTCGGCGCCAGCCCGGCTGAGCAGACGCTCCAGCTCACGCCGCACTTCGAGAACGAGCAGCTGATTACGCGGGTTGATATCGGAAACGAGAATGCCCTTGCGCGGCAGGATGGCGACGAGACCTTCGCGCGCAAGCCGCTGCAGCGCTTCGCGAATGGGTGTGCGACCGATCTTGAACGTCGCCGAAAGCATTTGCTCCGACAGAACCTGGCTCGGCTTCAGGCGTAATGTCACGATCTCTTCCTCAAGCGCACGGTAGGCGCGCTCGGTCAATGTTTCAGCACTGACGGTTGCCCGTTGCACCGAGCTTCGCGATCGCTTCGCCGCCGTTGCCTGCCCGCGCGCCACGTCAGATGTGCTTTCGTTTCGCGACCAATGCCGCGAACTTGTCGTATTCGGCATCGTTCACCGTGTAGGAGTGGTCATCGTCGGGGAACGTTCCCTCTTTGACTTCCTTGACGTATTCCTTGATGCCGTTGACAGCGACCTCCGTCAGCTTCGCGAAGCGCTTGGTGAACTTCGGCTTGAAATCGGTGAACACGCCCAGCAGGTCGTAGCAAAGAAGAATCTGGCCGTCGGTTCCGACGCCTGCGCCGATACCGATTGTCGGGATCGTCAGCTGCTCGGAAATCAGTTTCGCGATCCTGGCTGGCACGGCTTCGAATTCCAGCATGAAGCAGCCTGCGTCTTCGATCGCGAGCGCGTCCTCGAGAATCTTCATCGCGGCGTCGGCCGTGCGGCCCTGGATCTTGAACCCGCCGAACATCGCGATCGTGTGCGGCGTCAGGCCGATGTGCGAAGCGGTCGGGATGCCGGCATCGACCAGCGCCTTGAGAATATGCGCCTGCGACTTGCCGCCCTGCGGCTTGACCGCGTCACACAAGGTCTCCTGCATGAAGCGCGAGGCATTGGCGAGCGCGCGATCGATCGTGTGATAGCTCTGATATGGCATGCAGCCGAGCATGAATGTGTTCGGCGCGCCGCGACGCACCGCCTGGCCGTGCATGACCATCATGTCCATGGTCGCCGGGACCGTGCTGCGATGACCGTGCGAGATCATCGCCAGGCTGTCGCCGAGCACGGCAACATCGACGCCGGCCATCTCGGCCCATTGCGCCGAGGTGTAGTCCGGCACGGACATGTAGACCATCTTCTCGCCGGTCTTTTTCGACTCGCGAATCTCGGTGATGGTGCGCTTTTCGCGCTTTCCGTCAGCTTTGCCCTCGCCCTTGGCGTCAGGCTTTTTCTCGGCTGCTTTTGCAGCCGGCTTGGCTGCGACATCCGCGCTCGGCATCGTGGCTCCTGGATTTTTCCTCGCCGCGGCGATTGCATGGGCCGCTGATATATGTCTCGTATGTTACGGAGATTGCTTTCTTGGGGTCAAGCCGCCCTGCCGGGTGCGAAAAGAACATGCCGCTGGCCACGTATCGTCCCGCTCGTCGTATTCGTCGCGCTGATGTTGCTTGCATCCCTTCAGGCACTCTCAGCGAGCGGTCATTTTCCCAAGACCTCACGCCTTCCGGCGCTCGCTCAAGGCTCCGGCCCGATGGTGTTGTGGACCTCGATCGTCGTCACCGCGGGCTCTGTCGTCGCCGGGATCGCCGCAGCCTGGATGCTCGTTCCCTGGTACGCGGCGGTGATCGGCGGAGGCGCCGCGATCCTGCTCGCGCCGCTGGCGCTGCAGGCTTTTCCCGACCGCGTCGTTGACGGCAAGATCGCACTGATCGGTTTTGCCACTGCAGCGGCCGTTCTTGCAGCCCTGCTCTGCTGGCTTGCGCGCCCATGACCGGTGAAAAAGAAAAAGCGAAGGCCAGGCGCGGCTGGATTTACGACAATCCCTACATCTTGTTGGCGCTCGCCGCGTTGTTCTGGTCCGGCAATCACATCGTCGGCCGCGCCATTGGTGGCGAGGTTCCGCCGATCGGCATCTCGACGGTGCGCTGGCTGATGCCGACCATTGCGCTCGGGATCTTCGCGTTCCCGCACATCAAGCGCGATTGGCCGGTGATCCGCTCGCACTGGGGTATCCTGCTCTGGCTCGGCATCGTCGGCGGAGCGCTCTTCACCGCCGGACAATATATCGGTCTGCAATACACAACAGCGCTCAATGTATCCGTGCTCAACTCGCTGGTGCCCGTGCTCATCATCGCCACCGGCGGAATCGTATTCCGGGATCGCGTTACCGCGCTTCAACTCTGCGGCATCCTCATATCGTCGATCGGCGTGCTGGTGATCATCGCGCAAGGTCAACTGAGCAACCTCCGACACCTGCAGTTCAACTGGGGCGACATCATCATCGTGTTCAACATGATGGTCTTTGCCGTCTACGCCGTTTACCTGCGCAAGCGCCCGCCGATGCACTGGATGAGTTTCATCTTTGTTTTCGGCGCCGTCTCGGCGCTCACGACATTGCCATTCATGGTCTGGGAAATGGCTGCAGGCATCACGTTCAAGCCGACGTGGTTGACCTTTTTCGCCATAGTGTACGTTTGCATTTTTCCCAGCGTGCTCGCATTCGCCGCCTGGAACCGTGGCGTCCAGTTGATCGGCGCCAATCGCTCAGGACCTTTCGTCCATCTGGTCCCGCTTTACACAGCGATTTTCGGCAGCGTGCTGCTGAACGAGCACCTGTCGACTTTTCATATTTTTGGATTTGCGCTGATCATTGCCGGCGTCTGGATTGCGTCACACTCCAGCCCATTGCCGCCCAAGTGATATCCCCTGCCGATCGGCGTCCGAAAAGATTCAGGACGCTATTTGTTGACATCTTACAATGTTGAGATACTAAATGTTGCATTCACGGTCTCTCGAATCAAATCGAGGGCTAAGAGGGAAACCGGTGCGCCTTCGGGCAACGCCGGTGCTGCCCCCGCAACTGTAAGCGGCGAGCGTCTGTCTTCACGTCACTGGTGAGAGATCACTGGGAAGACTTACAGACGCAGCGACCCGCGAGCCAGGAGACCTGCCGTGAGCGAACGAACGTCCTCGGGCGGGGTGCCCCGGTGGGTCGCTTGCAGCCTGAGGCATTGGCCTCTCGTCTCCCGCAAGTCATCCGCTCGGCCTCAGCCCCAACATCGCGGGGTTGCCGATGTCTTTGTCCTACGATTTCGACGCGCAAGGTGATCTGGTAACGGCCAGACAAACGGCGAAGCCAGTCGCCGAACTGAAATCCCCTGCGCCAGAATTGCGCTTGGTGTCCGCCCGCAGGCCGGCGCCGTTACCTGCTCCGCTCGCTCCGCCGCCGAAACCCACTGATCTCAAGCTCGATCCGTTCGCGTGACAACCTGCTGACCGCATTCGGCAAGATCACGTTGACGGACCGCTATTTGCTCGAAGGTGAGAGCTTTCAGGACATGTTCGCGCGCGTGTCGTGCGCCTTCGCCGACGATGTCGCGCACGCGCAGCGCCTTTACGATGCGATGTCGAGGCTGTGGTTCATGCCGGCGACACCGGTTCTTTCCAATGGCGGCACGACGCGCGGACTACCGATTTCCTGTTTCCTCAACTCGGTATCGGACTCGCTCGACGGCATCGTCGACACCTGGAACGAAAACGTGTGGCTCGCCTCGAACGGAGGCGGCATCGGCACCTATTGGGGTCGCGTTCGCTCCATCGGCGAGAAGGTCAAAGGCGGCGAGACGTCCGGCATCATCCCGTTCATTCACGTGATGGACGGACTGACGCTTGGCGATCAGCCAGGGATCGCTGCGGCGCGGCTCGGCGGCGGTCTATCTCGACATCCATCATCCGGAAATCGAGGAGTTCCTGGAAATCCGCAAGGCGTCCGGAGATTTCAATCGCAAGAGCCTCAACCTGCATCACGGCATCAACGTCACCGACGAATTCATGGAAGCGGTGGGCGCGGGCAGTGATTTCGCGCTCCGCAGCCCGAAGAACGGCGAGGCGATCCGCAAGTCGATGCACGCCAGCTCTGGCAGCGCATTCTCGAAACGCGTCTGCAGACCGGCGAGCCCTATCTGCTGTTCATCGACAGCGTGAACCGCGCACTGCCGAAGCATCAGCGCGAACTGGGTCTGAAGGTCACGACCTCGAACCTGTGCAGCGAAATCACGCTGCCGACCGGGCTCGATCAGCGCGGCGAAGAACGCACCGCGGTCTGCTGCCTGTCATCGCTCAATCTCGAGACCTGGGATCAGTGGAAGGATGAGCCGGGTTTCGTCGAAGACGTGATGCGCTTGCTCGACAACGTGCTCACGCACTTCATCGACTGTCGCCCCAGACGGCATGCGGCGGGCGAAATACGCGGCATTGCGTGAGCGTTCGGTTGGCCTCGGCGTGATGGGCTTTCATTCGTTCCTGCAGGCGAACGCCATTCCCGTTCGAGAGCGCGACTGGCGAAATCGTGGAACCTGCAGATGTTCCGCAAGATCCGCCGCGAGCCGCGACGCAGCGTCGGTTGCGCTCGCGCAGGAACGCGGTCCCTGTCCGGACGCGCTGGAGCGCGGCGTCATGGCGCGCTTCAGCCACAAGCTCGCGATCGCGCCGACGGCCTCGATCAGCATCATCTGCGGCGGCACCAGCGCGTGCATCGAGCCGATCCCGGCCAATATCTACACGCACAAGACGCTGTCTGGCGCGTTCTCGGTGCGCAATCCGCATCTCGCAAAACTGCTCGCGCGAAAGGCGCCGACACGCCGGACGTCTGGCAATCGATCATCGAGCATGAAGGATCGGTGCAGCATCTCGATGTGCTGACCGAACGAGGAAAAGGCGATCGTTCCGCACCGCCTTCGAGATCGACCAGCGCTGGATCATCGAACTCGCCGCCGACCGCTCGCCGTTCATCTGCCAGAGCCAGTCGATCAATCTCTATCTGCCCGCCGACATCGATAAATGGGACCTGCACATGCTGCACTGGACGGCATGGAAGCGCGGCGTGAAGAGCCTCTACTACTGCCGCTCCAAATCGATCTCGCGCGCTGTCGTTTGCGGGCAAGCTGGATGCGAAAGCCACCGAGGAGCAGAAGATGCAGGTCACGCGTACCGACTACGAGGAGTGCCTCGCATGTCAGTGACAGACTTCTCGCGCCGTCGATCCGCGAACATTGATCGGCAAGGCCGCGTCGGTCTGCTGAACGCCACCGGCACCTACGACGTCGATCGCTACGCCTGGGCCTATGAATTCTGGAAACGCCAGCAGCAGACCCACTGGATGGGCGAGGAGGTGCCGCTCGGCGCCGATCTGAAGGACTGGGCGTCGGACGTGTGACCGATCACGAACGCGCACTGCTGACCCAGATTTTCCGCTTCTTCACGCAGTCGGACATCGAGGTCGGCGACAACTACCTGAAGCGCTACATCCCGATCTTCCAGCCGCTCGACCGTGCAGATGATGATGGCCGCCTTCACCAACATGGAGACGGTGCACATCGACGCCTACGCGTTGCTGCTCAAGACGCTCGGCATGCCGAAGACCGAGTTCGAGGCGTTCCGCGACTACGCCGAGATGCGCGCCAAGGCCGACTACATGCACACAGTTCGGCGTCGAGACCGTCGCCGACGTGGCGCGCACGCTGGCGATGTTCGGCGCCTTCACCGAGGGCATGGCGCTGTTCGCCAGCTTCGCGATGCTGCTGAACTTCCCGCGCCACAACAAGATGAACGGCATGGGCCAGATCGTCAGCTGGTCGGTGCGCGACGAGAGCCTGCATTGCGAGGGCGTCATCCAGCTGTTCCACGAGTGGAATCGGGAAACCGGCGCGGTCACCCGCGCGGTGCGCGACGACATCGTCGATGTCGCCAAGACGATGGTGAAGCTGGAGGAGCACTTCGTCGATCTCGCCTTCGGCCTCGGCGAGATCGAGGGCATGACGGCCCGAGGAAATTCAAGGCCTATGTCCGCTACGTCGCCGACTGGCGGCTCACGCAGCTCAGGCTGCCGCCGGTCTTCGGCTATTTCGAAGCGACCGAAAGCGGCTACACGCAGCTCAAAGCCGCATCCGCTGCCGTGGCTGGTCGAAATCCTCAACGGCGTCGAACACGCCAATTTCTTCGAGCAGCGCGCGACCGAATATTCCAAGGGCGCGACTCGCGGCTCCTGGGATGGCGAAGACGGCGTCTGGGCGACGTTTGGTCGAACTCAGAAAGACGCATCAATCGGCAATCCGACCTGACGTAGCGCCTGTCGACTTATCGCCCGCGCCGGGATTGCGTCCGCCTCAAGTACTACGGTACCGCCCGAATCAGAGTGGCGGCCAGGGGCCGGCGCACAGTTCCGGCAGGACTTATTTCCGTTCCATTTTGTCGAAATTATCTTGTGCGGCGCAACAAAATGCGCCTTTTTAGCCTCAAAACCAGCTTGTTTGCAGGTTCATCCTGTTACATTTCCAGTATCGCTGACGAAGATGATGGTACAATAATGCAGACGTCCTGTAGAGATTCGCGTATACACTGTCGGTGAGGGGACCGATTTGCAACGAATGAAATCTCTGCACTTTGGCTGTCTTGTAGCCGCATGTTCAATTGCTGCGGCCTACCAAATTATTTCTGCGGAGACGATGAGCGCTCCTTCCCCGGACGATTCAGCCGAGGTGGACGTCGTCGCGTCGAGCAACTTCGTCACCTCCTCATTGCCTGTCCCGCGCGGGCTGTCGCTCTTGCGCAAGGAGGAAACTCAGCTCCGACAGCCCTGGAAATACGAGCAAGCCAGGCTGGAAGCGGCCTTTGATGCCCTTGAACAACAAATAAAGACGAATGCCGTTGAGCAAAAAGCAAGAACAGACGCGCTGGAGCAGAGAATAAGAACAGCCTCTCTGGAACCGCAGATAAAAATGGACTCGGTCCAGACTTATTCTACGGACACGACGCCTCTCAAGCGCGACTTCTCACGTCTCGCTTATTACGCTTTTTCCGAAATTCCACCTGACGAGAAGCCGGCCGAGCTTGCTTTGGAGACGATGAAAGGCCTTCCCGTCGGGACACCGGTCGAGGAAATCAAACGCGCCTCTGATGCTTTCGGCCTGGATTTCAGCTTCATGAAAGCCGTCGCCAAGATCGAGTCTGGCTTCAATCCGAAGCAACGGACTGGATCGTATATCGGGCTGTTCCAGCTCAGTAAGTATGAGTTCAAACGATACGGTTCAGGAACCATCACCGATGCGCGCGACAATGCCATTGCCGGTGCTTACAAATTCGCCACGGAAGCTCTGCTCTTTGAGTACGAGACCGGCAAAAAACCGACTTTCAGCGATCTCTACTTGATTCATCAACAAGGATGGCAAGGGGCCGCGGAACACGTTGCCAAGCCGGAGCGCATCGCCTGGAGATCAATGTGCGCCACCGAAGAAGGCAAGGAAAAAGGCGAACGATGGTGCAAGCGGGCAATCTGGGGAAACACCCTTCCCGCCATCAAACAAGCCTGGAAATCAGTTGAAAAGCTGACGTCCGCCGCGTTCGTCACCATGTGGCAACAACGCGTTGCCGATCTGTATTCGCGCTATTCGCTGGCGGCTACGAAGAATTGAGATTCGCCTCAATGTCCGCTTTGGAAGCGGACATCATCAACTGCCTCGCTTCATAAAAAGCAGTTCATCGCCATCCCAGGTTCGGCGCGACGTGCTTGAGGATCGCCTCGATGACATGCGCGTTGTAGTCAACACCGAGTTGGTTCGGCACGGTCAGTAGCAGCGTGTCGGCCTCGGCAATCGCTTCGTCGGTCTTGAGCTCCGCGATGAGCTTGTCCGGCTCGTCGGCGTAGCTGCGGCCGAAAATTGCGCGCTCGGTGGCGCTGAGCATTCCGACCTGGTCGCCCTCCTTGCCGCCGCGGCCAAAATACATTCGGTCGCGATCGTCGACCAACGCGAAGATGCTGCGTGACACCGACACGCGCGGCGTGCGCGTGTGTCCGGCCTCCTTCCACGCCGCGCGATAAAGCCGGATCTGTTCCGCTTGCTGCACGTGGAACGGCTTGCCGCTCTCGTCGATCTTCAACGTCGAGCTTTGCAGGTTCATGCCGAGCTTGGCGGCCCATTGCGCCGTCGCATTGGTGCCGGCGCCCCACCAAATGCGCTCCCGCAGGCCCTCGGAAAAGGGCTCGAGGCGCAGAAGGCCGGGCGGGTTCGGAAACATCGGGCTCGGGTTGGGCTTGGCGAAACCCTTGCCGAGCAGCAATTCGAGAAAGACCTCGGTGTGGCGCCGCGCCATGTCGGCGTCCGTCATACCCTCCGGCGGCACGTAGCCGAAGTAGCGAAAGCCGTCGATCACCTGCTCAGGTGAACCGCGGCTGATGCCGAGCTGCAGCCGGCCGCCGGCGATGAGATCGGCGGCGCCCGCATCTTCCGCCATGTACATCGGGTTTTCGTAGCGCATGTCGATGACCGCGGTGCCGATCTCGATACGCTTGGTCCTGGCGCCGCATGCCGCCAGCAGCGGAAATGGCGAGCCGAGCTGGCGCGCGAAGTGATGGACGCGGAAATAGGCACCGTCGGCGCCGAGCTCCTCAGCGGCGACCGCGAGCTCGATCGATTGCAGGAGCGCATCGGACCCTGATCGTGTTTGTGACTGCGGCGACGGGGTCCAGTGTCCGAAAGAGAGAAAACCGATGTGTTTCATGAACGCGGACCCGAGAACAGAACGACTGGTAAATTCAAATTGATGTCAGGGGACGCCTGATGTTTCCGTGCCATGATAGATCGTCCCACTTGTCCCACCGCTTCTACCCGCCCCTCGGTTAGCTGTGGAATGAATTTTTGTTTCGCAAGACGTTCGATGTCCGAATGGGCGCGTTGCTACCAACGGTAGAGGTTAGAAAACTTGCAAGGTGTAGACGATCAACCTAAAGCGCTTCGGGGCGTCCGTTTTCGCGACCTACCGCGCATGCTAGAGAGGGCGAGGTTTTTAACTTGAGAGCGTTGTCCGAATGATTGCCCTCGTCCGCATTGCGTTGCGGCGTCCCTATACATTCGTCGTCCTCGCGTTGGTCATCTTTATCGTCGGCCCACTCGCGGCCCTGCGTACACCGGTCGATATCTTTCCAGACATCAGGATTCCGGTGATTGCCGTGATCTGGCAGTACACCGGCCTTCCCCCCGACCAGATGGCCGGCCGCATTACCACGCAGTTTCAGCGGGCCCTGACGACGACGGTCAACGACATCGAGCATATGGAGGCGACGTCCTACAATACTCTGAGCATCACAAAAATATTCTTTCAGCCGAACGTCGACATCCGCATTGCAAACGCACAAGTCACCGCGATCTCGCAGACATTGCTGAAACAGATGCCGCCGGGCGCCACCCCGCCGTTGATCCTGAACTACAACGCGTCAACCGTGCCGATCATTCAGCTCGCGCTGTCGGGCCAGGGATTGTCCGAACAAATTCTCGGCGACCTTGGTCTAAACGTCGTGCGCACGCCCCTCGTAACAGTGCCCGGAGCCGCAATTCCCCTCCCGTATGGCGGCAAGCTGCGGCAAATTCAGATCGATCTCAACTCCATGGCGATGCAGGCACGTGGCCTTTCCGGCCAGGACGTCGCCAACGCGTTGGCCGCACAAAATCTGATCACTCCGGTCGGCACGCAGAAGATCGGCAACTTCGAATACTCGATTCAGCTCAACAACGCGCCCTCCGAAATCGCCGCACTGGGCGCTCTGCCGATCAAGGCCGTGAATGGCGCAATGGTCTATGTCCGCGATGTGGCCCAGGTGCGCGATGGCAACCCGCCGCAGACGAACATCGTGCATGTCGAAGGCAATCGTTCAGTCCTCATGCAGGTGCTGAAGAACGGATCAGTCTCGACGCTCGCAATCATCTCAGGCATCAAGGAAAAGCTGGAACAGATCAAACCGACATTGCCGCCCGCGCTCGACGTGGCGCAGATCGGCGATCAGTCGGTGTTCGTCCGCGGGGCGGTGAACGGCGTCATTATCGAGGGCATCATAGCGGCCGCCCTCACGAGCATCATGATCCTTATCTTTCTTGGAAGCTGGCGTTCGACGGTCATCATCGCAACGTCAATTCCGCTCTCGATCCTTGGCTCGATCGCAGCACTTGCCGCGCTAGGCGAGACGCTCAACATCATGACCTTGGGCGGACTTGCGCTCGCCGTCGGCATTCTCGTCGACGACGCGACCGTGACGATCGAGAATATCAATTGGCATCTCGAGCAAGGCAAGGAAGTCGATGCATCAATCATGGATGGCGCTGCACAGATTGTGACGCCGGCTTTCGTATCGCTACTTTGTATCTGCATCGTGTTCATACCGATGTTCTTCCTGCCAGGCGTGGCGCGCTTTCTTTTCGTACCGATGGCGGAAGCGGTCATGGCCGCAATGATCTGCTCCTTCATCCTGTCGCGCACGCTGGTGCCGACGATGGCGAATTATCTTCTGCGCAAGCACGCGCCGCACACCGATATGCATGGCCTGGACGGTCCGCTGCCGCGCTCGCGCAATCCGCTGGTTCGTTTCCAGCGCGGGTTTGAAGCGGGATTTGAGCGCGTCCGTCTCGTCTATCGCGAACTACTGGAGATGGCACTGCGCCGCCGCATAGTGTTTGCCGCCGGTTTCCTCGGCTTTGTGTTCGCTTCATTCGCGCTTGTGCCGTTCCTCGGTCGTGACTTTTTTCCCTCGGTCGATGCCGGGCAGATCCTTATGCACGCGCGCACCCAGATCGGAACGCGGGTCGAGGACACTTCACGCCAATTTGCGGAAATTCAGAAGGCCATCCGCCAGATCATCCCGGCTGAGGAACTTGCCACGGTCGTCGACAATGTCGGGATGCCGGGCAGCGGAATTAACATGACCTATAACAGCACCGGGACCATCGGTACCCAGGACGGCGATATTCAAATCAAACTCAAGGAGAATCACAAGCCGACGGCGGGCTACATCCGAACGCTTCGCGAAGAATTGCCGCTGCGTTTCCCCGGAGTCACGTTCTCCTTTTTGCCGGCCGACATCATCAGCCAGATTCTGAACTTTGGTGCACCGGCGCCGATCGATCTGCAGATACGCGGACCGAACCTCGCCGCGAACTACGAATACGCACAGCAGTTGTTGCGCCAATTGCGACATGTTCCCGGCCTGGTCGATGCACGTATTCAACAGTCCTTGAATAACCCGGGCTTCAACGTCGATGTCGACAGGACTCGTGCGCAGTATGTCGGTGTGACGGAACGCGACGTGACCAACAGTATGGTCGTCAATCTTGCCGGCAGCAGCCAGGTTGCCCCAACCTATTGGCTCAATCCCGACAATGGCGTCTCCTATCCGATTGTCATGCAAACTCCGCAATATCAGGTGGATACGCTATCGGCACTGAAGAATCTTCCGATAACGGCAACCGGGGCGCAGTCTCAAACTCTCGGCGCCATCGCCGATATCAATCGCGTCGCGCGGAGCGCGGTCGTCTCGCAGTACAACATTCAGCCCATGATCCAGATCTACGCAACCACCCAGGGCCGCGATCTCGGTGCCGTCGCGGCCGACGTGCAGCGCATCGTGGATCAAACAGCAAAGGATGTTCCCAAGGGCGCGCAGGTCATCGTGCTCGGCCAGGTCAGGACGATGAACAGTGCGTTCAGTGGCCTCCTGTTCGGTCTTCTTGGCGCGATCGTGCTGATTTACTTTTTGATCGTGGTCAATTTCCAGTCCTGGAGTGACCCCTTCGTGATCATTACCGCGCTGCCTGCCGCACTCGCGGGCATTGTCTGGATGCTTTTTGCCACCGGTACGACGTTGTCCGTTCCGGCTTTGACTGGCGCAATCATGTGCATGGGCGTTGCCACCGCTAACAGCGTGCTGATCATCAGCTTTGCGCGCGAGCGCCTCGCGGAACTTGGCGATGCGACTCAGGCTGCGCTGGAAGCTGGATTCGTCAGGTTCCGCCCCGTCTTGATGACGGCGCTCGCTATGATCATCGGAATGGCGCCAATGGCGCTCGGTCTCGGCGAAGGTGGAGAACAGAATGCCCCGCTCGGGCGCGCGGTTGTCGGCGGACTTATTTTTGCAACGGTCGCAACATTGATGTTTGTGCCAGTCGTTTTCAGTATTGTGCATGGGCACAAACGAGCGCGGCGTGCGCCAGCAATCGGAGAGCCGCATGTCGCATGAACACACCCAAAAGTTTGTCACGCGCCGCCGCTTGCACATAACAGCCGTTATCGCAGGCGCCGTCGCCGTAACTGTCATCGTCACCGGTATTCTGACGCGCAAAGTGGCGGATGCCCGTCTAAGCGAATGGACCGAAAATCAGGCGACGCCTGTCGTCGCCGTGATGACACCGGATACCCGCGGCAGGGAAACGATCATTGAACTTCCCGGCCGCCTTGAGGCCAATTCGCAGGCACAACTGTTCGCCCGCGTCAGCGGCTACATCAAGGAATGGAATGCTGACATCGGCACTCCGGTCAAAGCCGGGCAGGTGCTTGCCGAAATCGATGCTCCCGATCTCGACCAACAGATCATGCAAGCCGAAGCAGCGCTAACGAGCGCGCAAGCCAATGCCACGCTGTCACAGTCGACGCTTGAACGCGGACAGTCGCTTATCCAGTCGGGCTTTGTCTCCAAGCAGGATCTCGATCAGCGCATGGCTGACGCCGCCAACAAAGCGGGGTTAGTCAGATCGGCAAAGGCCAATCTCGATCGACTGCGGGTGTTGGAAAAGTACAAGCGCATTACGGCGCCGTTCGACGGGCTGGTCACCGTGCGCGCAACTGACATCGGTGCTCTCATCAATGCCGGAGCAAGCGGCGGCCCGGCTCTGTTCGTCGTTTCTGACACCAGCAAGCTGCGAGCTTACGTCAACGTCCCGCAAAACGCGGTGCCGAGCGTAAGAATAGGTACGAAGGCACAAATCTCAGTGCCGGAATATCCAGGCAGGAAGTTTCCCGCGACAGTCGAAGCTTCGGCGCAGGCTGTTGACGTGGGGTCGGGAACCACGCGCATGCTCCTTATTGTCGACAACGCGAGCGGCGAGCTGATGACCGGCGCGTTCGCAAGTGTCCGGTTTGAGATCCCGGCGTCGAATTCCACCATCAATGTGCCCGCGAGCGCGCTGATTTTCGACCAGAGCGGCCTGCGTGTCGCGACAATCGATTCCAAAAATCGGGTCGTTCTCAAGACGGTCACGATCGCACGTGACCTCGGCAGCCTTGTCGAGATCGGTTCGGGGTTGAACGCGGGTGATCGGGTTGTGGCAAATCCGCCGGATGGGATCACGTCGGGCGATGAAGTTCGTATTGCCGGCGAACCGGGCGCAAAAGGCGCACCCGACACCGCATCGGCGAAGCAGCCGGGTGGTTAGGCAGGTCGCGAGCGAATCTGCGGAAACGAAGTGGTGCCCAGGGGCGGAATCGAACCACCGACACCATGATTTTCAGTCATGTGCTCTACCAACTGAGCTACCTGGGCGCTGGGCCGGCCCGGAGGGGCCGCTCAGCAAAGCGCGGGGCGTTATAGAGGCTCGAATCCACACTGTCCAGAACGCCGGTTCGGCGCGCGGAGGCCTACGGCTTGAGGCCAATTGAGGCACGGAACCGCTGCTTCAGCGCGACGCCATCGCGCAACGGCAGCACCCGAGGCGGCTCATCGGCTGCAATTTGAACGCGAGCAAAAAGTGTCCCGCGAAGATTTTTAAGCCGGCCGGCAAGGTCACCCAACTCGTCTTCGTTCCTGACGTCGAGGCGAGACGGAATACCGCAAGCGGCCGCCACGCCGATGAGGTCGACCCCCGCCTGCGTATGGCTCGGCTGCATGCCGGTTTCGCCGTAGACGCCGTTGTCGAAGACGATGATCGCGAGATTGGGCGGGCACTTCGTTCCTATGGTCGCGAGCGCGCCAAGGCCCATCAGCATCTCGCCGTCGCCCGTTATCACTGCAACTCGCCGGCTGGGCTGGGCCAGCGCAAGGCCCAGGCCGATCATGGCGGCGCCGCCCATGGCGCCCCAAAGGTAAAAGTTCTGATCATTGTCGCCCGCGGCCGCCGCATCCCAGGCGGTCGATCCAAGACCTGGAATGACCAGAAGATCATCACCCCTGCCGGCAAGCAGCGTCGCCATGGCGGCACGACGTTCGAGCGTCATTTGGTCCACACCTTCCTGCCGATCAATTGCTGCGACAGGATCACTGCGGCAATTCGCTCTTCTCCGAAAACATGCTGGATGGCGCGCTGGGTAACACCCACCACTTCGTCCGGCTCACGCGCGCGATAGATTTCCGCCTCACACAATTCGAGTACGGGATCGATGATCGACCCCATCGGCACCTGCCAGGGATTGAACTCCTCCCACTCGCCGCGCATCGTGATCAGCATCAGCAGAGGAAACCGGCAGGACCGCGCCAGCGACAGCATGTTGATGCAGTTGCCTACGCCGCTCGACTGCATCAACAGCGCGGCGCGGTCACCGCCGAGCCAGGCACCCCCTGCCATCGCTACGCCCTCCTCTTCCGTCGTGAGGGCAACATCACGGATGTCGCTGTCGGCGCGGCATCGATCGATGAGGCGCGCGTGGCCGGCGTCGGGGACATAGGCGACTTGCCTGATGCCGCCGTGCTTGAGCGTCTCGAACAGACGATCTGGCCAGTCAGCGGGCCGCGCGCTCATTTCTCGCCCGCCTCCCCGTCAACCGGCCGTTCGCCATCCTCGTCTTCGTCATCCTTGGTAGGAACGGCGTAGACGCCCGACAGCCAGCGATTGAGATCGATATCCGCGCAACGCTTGGAACAGAACGGCTTGAACTCCGGCGCGACCGGTTTGCCGCAGATCGGGCAGGAACGCACGCTCGGCGTCTTGCGGTCGATCTCATTCATAGGCGAATCCCGTGCGGTGCATCACACCGCGTTCAACCAGCCGAAACGCGTCGGATAGCCCTCGCCGCCCAGCAGCGTGATGACTTCATAAAGCGGCAGGCCGACGACGTTGGTATATGAGCCGACAATCTTCACAATGAAACTGCCGGCGATCCCCTGCGCCGCGTAACCGCCAGCCTTGCCGCGCCACTCACCCGAGGCGAGATAGGCTTCGATATCTTCCTCGGATAGCCGCTTGAACCGCACGCGCGTTTCCACGAGCCGCTGACGGAACGCTTCCTTGGGAGTGACGAGGCAGATGGCGGTGTAGACGCGATGATTGCGTCCCGACAGCAGGCGCAGGCATTGCGCCGCCTCGTCGAGCAATTCGGCTTTGGGAAGAATGCGCCGGCCGACAGCGACGACGGTATCGGCGGACAGAATAAAGGCACCGCGCAGCTCGTCGTCGAGATTCACATTTTCCAGCGCCGCCGTGGCCTTGGCATGGGCAAGCCGCGTGGCGTAAGCGCGCGGAATCTCGCCGCGATGCGGGGTCTCATCGAGGTCCGCGGGCTTGAGCGCATCGGGCTCGATCCCGGCCTGATTGACCAAGGCAAGTCGTCGCGGCGAGCCGGACGCAAGTACGAATTTTGGGCGACCGATCATCTGACCGCGAAATGATGATACGTTGGAGTGCGTTGTGGATGGGCGCGGAAACTAGCGGAACGGACCGAATATAACAACCCGATCCAAAAAAACGACATCATTCATTGCCGCCGCGAGACCGCGCGAAGCGCTCGCGGATGCGGGCCATCAGTTCGTCCCGCACCTCGCGATATGCGCCGAGCCGTTGCTCGCGATTGCCCTCCGCGACCGCCGGGTCCACCATCGGCCAATATTCGACCTCGGCCGCCACTTTGCGGGTCAATTCCAGTGCCTTGTGATGGGCCGGCGGTGACAGCGTCACGATCAGATCGAAATTAAGGCCTTCCAGGTCTTCGAGTTCCTCGAAGGTCATCGGCTTGTGGCGGGATATATCGATACCGATCTCCTGCATGGCGGCGACGGCGAAGGGGTCAAGCTCACCCTTCTGAACGCCGGCCGACCCGACATAGACATTCATTCCGAACATTTCGCGAAGCAGACCCGCGGCCATTGGCGAACGCACTGCGTTCATGCCGCAGGCGAATAATACCGCGTGGGGGCGCGAAGAGCGCTCGGACGCGGACATGCCTGTCTAGCCCTTCCAGTGCAGCACGCAGATCAATGTGAACAGCCGACGCGCGGTGTCGAGATCGACCATCACCTTTCCCTTGAGCCGTTCCATCAGAATACGTGAACCGTCGTTGTGAATTGCGCGCCGGCCCATATCGATCGCCTCGATCTTGTCAGGGGTCGCAGTTCGAATCGCCTGATAGTAGCTGTCGCAGATCATGTAGTAGTCCTTGACGATCCGCCGCAGCGGCGTCAGCGAGAACAGGTGCGCCACCACCGGCGCGTTGTTCTCGAGCCGAATATCGAAAACCAGACGATTGCCATTGATGCTCAGGTGAAGCGTGAAAGGCCCGTCATCGTGTCCGACCGGCGCAAACAAGTTTTGCTCGAGAAGATCGTAGATCGCGACCTGTCGTTCGTGCTCGACATCCGGGTTGGATCGACCAATCGATTCTTCATCAAGAATCACGGCGACCAGGCGTCGCTTCGCACCAGCCGGCGTTGGTTGCGCTGCGTTCATTTCTGGTTCAGGCGGATCGCCACGGAGCGCGCGTGAGCGCCCAAACCCTCGGCTTCCCCAAGGGCGATCGCCGCCGGTCCGAGCGCACGCAACTGCTCCGCGCCGCATTTAAGCAAGGATGTGCGCTTCATGAAGTCGAGAACGCCCAGCCCTGAAGAGAACCGGGCCGAACGCGCGGTGGGAAGAACGTGGTTCGAACCCGCCACATAGTCGCCAATGGCCTCCGGAGTATAGGCACCGATAAATATGGCGCCCGCATTGCGGATTCCGGCGACGAGCGGCGCGGCGTCGGCGGCGACAATCTCGAGATGCTCGGGCGCGAGCTCGTCGACGAGGCCGATCGCATCCGCAAGCTTGGGCACAACGATGACCGCACCGAAGTCTTTCCATGAGGCTGCGGCAATGTCCGCCCGCGCCAGGGTCTTCAGTTGCGCCTCGACGGCCTTTTCGACCCGCGCAGCGAGCGCCGCATCGTCGGTGATCAAGATCGATTGCGCGCTGGGATCGTGTTCGGCCTGGGCCAGAAGATCCGCCGCGATCCAATCGGCATTACCCGTCTTGTCGGCGAGGATCAGGACCTCCGATGGTCCCGCGATCATGTCGATACCGACTTTGCCGAACACCAGCCGCTTCGCGGCAGCGACATAGGCATTGCCCGGTCCGACAATCTTCGCGACGGCCGCGATACTTTCGGTACCGTAAGCGAGCGCAGCCACGGCCTGCGCGCCGCCAATACGATAGATCTCGTCAACGCCGGCAAGCCTGGCCGCCGCCAGCACCAGCGGATTGAGCTTGCCGTCAGGTGCCGGAACGACCATCGCCAGCCTGGGGACACCGGCAACCTTGGCCGGCACCGCGTTCATGAGCACCGACGATGGATAGGCGGCGGTGCCACCAGGTACATAAAGGCCAACCGCCTCGATCGCCGTCCATTTGGCACCCAATTCGACACCGAGCGGATCAACAAAGCGATCATCGGTAGGCTTCTGCCGCCGGTGATAGACCTCGATGCGATCACGGGCGACCTTGAGGGCTTCAAGCGTTTCCTTCGGGCAGCCTTTCCATGCGTCATCGATTTCGGCCGCCGTGACGCGCAAACCCGTTTTTGCAAGGTCGATACGGTCAAATTTGGCAGTCAGTTCGAAGAGCGCCTTGTCGCCTCGCGCCGCCACATCGGAAACAATGCCGCGCACGACGGTTTCCACGTCCTCCGCCGTCTCACGCTTGGTGGCGAGAAGGCTTCGAAAACGCTTCGGAAAATCCGCGCTTTGGCTGTCCAGACGAAGGGGCATGACCTGTTCCTGCCGGATTCGGACCGGTCGACAGGTCAATGGGTGATGCGCGCCCTGCCGTCAACCCTGCGCAGAGGTGGAAAGACCGCAAGATTAATGGCGTTCAGATTTCCCGGCCGGCTCATCAAGTTCGGCATGGCAGGGACAGGCGGCGGTCGACCAGGCTGGACCAAGGTCGGCCAATTCGGCCTCCAGGCATTCCACCTCAAGCCGCAATGTTGCTCCGCCGGAAAAGCTCAAAACGATCACCCCGGACGGCGCTTCAGTTTCCAGAAATTCGACCGCCAGAAGATTGAGAACGTCATCCTTGCTGGCCGGGTTCACGTGTTGACACTTGCATGACATAACGCGCTCAAAACGTAGAGCTGTCCTGCGGCGCCGATACTCATTATTTAAGTCTTTGTCGCGATTTGCGTTTGTGTCGCGCGCACATTCCCAATCGAAGCGATTGAGGGCAACGATCAGACGCTTTTCTCCGGGGCGCCAATGAACGTCAGCGACCTTTACCACCGCATCTTGCAGGTGGGTCGAAGCAACCTCGAGATCCTCCTCGTCAAGGACGACGAATTTCAAAGTGTCCATGGCGTCGACTCCCTGTCGGGTAGTTAGGCGAGACCATTGCGTCGCGCAAGGTGTCAGCGATCAGGAAAGGCGGGCTCCAGTCCGGCCGCAATCCAGCGAGGTCGCGTTGCCGGATCGGTGAGTTTACGCAAAAAAAACTCAGCGCCGGCGGGCGCGATAGCCTGAGCGTGAATGGCCGCTGTATACGTGTTGGCTATATGGAGGTCGCCTGGCAAAGGACCAACGACCCTTGCGCCTTTCACGGGCAAAACCTCACTGATGAAGGTGGTCCCGATCTCCGCGCGGCCTTCGGCGATCGAGGTGGTGACATCGTGGCCGCTCTTTCCGAGTACCGCCTTCTTGTTGATCGCGTCGGCGATGCCAAGTTTCTCCAGCAGCGCGGCAAACATGATGCCGCCGGATCCACCCGCCTTCGGATCGGTGTAAGCGACGGACCGCGCATCCAGAAAAGCCCGCTTGAATGCTTCCGGCGTCGAAATATCCGGAACCGGCCCACCCTCGCGTATGACGACACCGGTCACCGTACGGCCGACGTCGACGATGCTGTCGGCCACGACAAGACCGAGTTTCGCCAGTTCGGCGATTGCGGATTCAGACAGGACGACGATATCGGCCGTCTCGCCATCTTTGATCCGCTCACGCAGCGAGCCCGCCGTTCCGAAATTGAAATTCAGTTTGTTGCCGGTATCGCGTTCAAACTCGGCGCCGAGCGCCGACACCACGGACTTCACGGCACCCGCGCTCATGACCTTGATTTCAGCCACGTGACCTCCATTGCCCCTGGACCGGATCGTGGCCGAGCAAAAGCGGTTCGTCTAGGCGCTGATACGTTCAATGACCGCGCCACAGCGTGCGAGTTTTTCCTCAAGCCGCTCGAAGCCGCGATCGAGATGATAGACGCGGTTGACCATGGTCTCGCCCTCGGCTGCAAGAGCGGCAATCACAAGCGACACGGACGCACGAAGGTCGGTCGCCATCACAGGCGCGCCCTTGAGGCGGTCGACGCCCTCGATCGTCGCGGTCTCGCCGTCAAGCTGAATACGCGCGCCCAGCCGCGCGAGCTCTTGCACATGCATGAAGCGGTTTTCGAAGATCGTCTCGGTAATACGGGACGTTCCTTCGGCGCGCGTCATCAGTGCCATCAACTGCGCCTGCAAATCGGTCGGAAAGCCCGGGAATGGTGCAGTGGTCACTTCGACGGGCGCAAGCCCGCCGCCATTGCGGACAACGCGAATTCCTTCATTGGTCGATGTGACCGTGGCGCCTGTCAGGCCCACCACATCCAACGCGGCCTGGAGCAGTTCGGGACGGGCATGCTGCAAAAGCACATCGCCGCCGGTCATCGCTACCGCCATGGCGTAGGTGCCGGTCTCGATCCGGTCGGGCAGAACCGAATGCCGCGCGCCGTGCAGCTTCGCTACGCCTTCAATCACGATGCGCGAGGTGCCGGCACCCGAGATCTTCGCACCCATCTTGTTGAGGCAGTCAGCGACGTCGGTGATTTCCGGCTCGCGCGCTGCGTTCTCAATGACGGTTGTGCCATTGGCGAGCGATGCGGCCATAACTGCGGTGTGCGTGCCGCCCACCGTCACCTTCGGGAAAACGATTTCGCCACCGCGCAAACCTTTGGGTGCGCGCGTGATGACATAGCCGCTTTCGATTTCGATTTCGGCGCCCAGCCTTTCCAAAGCCAGGATGAGCAAGTCGACCGGACGCGTGCCGATGGCGCAGCCGCCAGGCATCGAAACCTTCGCCTGGCCCATGCGCGCCAGCAGCGGCGCCACCACCCAGAAGCTCGCCCGCATTTTGGAAACGAGATCGTAGGGCGCCGTCGTATCCACGATATGTTTTGCAGAAATGTGGATGGTACGGCCCTGGTTCGGGTCATCACCGGGCCGCTTGCCGGCGATCATCACGTCCACGCCATGGTTGCCGAGAATGCGCTGCAGCTGAATAACGTCGGCGAGCCGCGGAACATTGTCGAGGATCAAGGTGTCCTCGGTCAGCAAGCTCGCAATCATCAAGGGGAGTGTCGCGTTCTTGGCGCCCGAAATCGGAATCGACCCGTTCAGACGTTGTCCGCCAACTATGCGTATCCGATCCATGCTCGCCCCGTCCCGTCGTCACGCTCTGGCTACGATGGAGGCGATATAGAGACCCGCGCCCCGTTACCGCAATGCCCTATTTGAAGGCTAGCACCTTCGTCGCGGAATTGCGGCGAAAGTCCGACCCATCACCCCCGAATTCAGTGCTCGTCGCGGACCGTCACATTCGCCTTTGTTTGCTTCTCTTCGCCTGCCGACGTGGTCCGCCCACGTTCCTGCGCCTTGCGCTTGCGCAGGTTTTCGCGCAATTCCACCGCCAGGCGCTGGCTCCGGGGTGATGGCTTCGCGGTTTTGCTGTCTTTTCCACCCGACGTCATGGCCCGCATTATCGGATCTCCGGCCAGCGTTGCAACCTTCGGCCCTCGCCTTGCGCCTGCGAAAGCCCTATGGCAGTTTCCGCCGCGTTCGCGCCGCTTCATTTGGGCTGCGCGCGCTCACGCTGCCGTAGCTCAGTGGTAGAGCACCTCATTGGTAATGAGGAGGTCCACAGTTCAATCCTGTGCGGCAGCACCATCAACTCAAGAAGCGATCCCGTTGCGGCCAATTTTGGTTTGACAGCACCCCGACAAGCACACGACTCTCGTCCGCTTTTGACCTAAAGCGGTGTGTCGCGTCACCTTGCCAACGCGAACTGGGCACTAGATCACTTGTAAGGTGCGGGCACGCGCGTCGTTCGGGATTGTCCGCGGCGCCGCGTTGAGCTTTTCAATTGCGAAGCCTGCGGCGGCCTTGTAACCGGCCATGAATTCGGCGCGTTCCTCAGGCGGGATGACATCGTCGATATTATCGAATGTGCCGCCACAACGTTCATCGACGGTATTGAGCAATCCGAATGGCCCGGCCCCGCGATTGCGCAAGATCAGCTGCGAGATAGGACCGCACAACTTGTTGTCATAGGCGGCAAGTGCTTCCTGCGTAACTCCGTGCTCGACAATGGCTGCCCCCAGAACGCGGGCATCGACGATGGCTTGGCTCCCGCCATTAGATCCGGTCGGATACATGGCATGGGCGGCGTCACCTAGTAAGGCCACCGGACCGTCCTGCCACGTGGATACGGGATCGCGGTCGATCATAGGATTTTCAAAGACAGTGTTTGCCTGTCTGATCAAGGCGGGTACATCGAGCCAATCCCAAGTCCAGTTCGCGAAATGGTGCAGGAAATCATCGACGCTCACTTGCCGGAACCAGCCGCGCTGCTTCCAACCTTCGGCGTTGTCCATCGTAACTTCAGCGATCCAGTTGATTATCGCCAATCCGGTCTGTGGGTCGGGATGGGAGATAGGATAAAAGACCATCCGCTGACGATGCGTGCCGAGGCCGACGAAAGAGGAACCACTCCGTATCGGCTTCGCCCAGGTCGTGCCGCGCCACATCACCGCGCCGCCCCAGTGGATCGGCGGCTGAGCGGGATGCATCTGAGCCCTAACTACTGAGTGGATGCCGTCAGCGCCAATGAGCAGTGTGCCGCTCGCCTCAGAGGTCGAACCGTCGGCCTCTTCGATAAGGGCACTCACGGTGCCATCAGCATGCTTCCGGTAGCCGATCACTCGACTCCCCAGCCTGACCGCTTTTGGTCCGACCCGCTCAACCACTTTTTCATGCAGTAGCATGTGGAAGTAGCCACGATGAACAGCGTATTGCGGCCAGTTGTAGCCAGCCAAGAGTCCGCGGGACTCGGAATAGATGTCATTGCCGTTAAGCCCGACCAGCGCCCATTCCTTCGCGGGTAGTCCCACCCGGTCGAGATCCTGTTCGGTGATGCCGAGATCGTAGAGTTCACGCACCGCATTCGGTTGCAGATTGATGCCGACACCAAGCGGACGCATTTCTCGAACCGCTTCGAAGACAATGCAAGGCACGCCAATCTGGTGGAGCGTGAGGGCTGTTGCCAGCCCACCAATGCCGCCGCCAGCAATGACTACAGTATCGTCCGTCATAAAGGGATCCGATCCGTGGACTTGTAAATTTCATATCGGTCGCTGGTAATTACGGCAAGTCACCTTCAAGATCCCCCGTCCTGCGCCGACGCGTGCTTTTCGGCGTAAAGTCTATAAAACGATTGCAGAGCACCTAAGCTGTTGAGGGAGGTTATGATGCAAAATCGCAGAGAGGCGGTAACGGCAGTAGGATTTCTACTTGCTGGCGGTCTTGCTTCACCCGCGCTTGCACAAAGTGGTTCGTCGACAGCGTCGCTGGCCGAGCGTTTCGCGGCAACACTGAGCACGCACGATATTGACGGGTTCGCTGCGCTTTTCTCTGATAGCTACGTCAATCACCAAGTCAGCGCCGCTGCCCCACCACCGCCTCCGAATGTAACTCCAAAGCAAGGGACTGTAGCGTTTTTCAAGTCGCGACTGACGGGCCTGCCGGATCTAAAAGTCGCAATCGAAGCTATAGTCGCCGACAAAAACTACGTGGCGGCAAGCTTCGTTTACACCGGAACCCACAAAGGCACCTATTTTGGCATCGCGCCAACAGGTCGGTCGTTGCGTTTTACTTCATGCGATATTTTCCGGGTGCAAGACGAACGGATAGTTGAGCATTGGGGTATGGGCGATATTGCAGGCGTCCTAGCACAACTGCACGCGTGATATTTTCATGGGCGAGATGTCCGCTTTTTGGGTGAAAGCGGACATCTGTTGCAAAGAGTGTTCACAAACCAGCGACGCGCACTCGTTGTGTCAGCGCGGACCGATCACGCGGCGGATCGGCAAGCCCGGATGCGTCGCTTTGGGTCAGAAGCGGACTCATGCAGTGCAGCAACGCATGTCCGCAATGGGCCAATAGCGGACAAGCGCGCCGGCTCGGTCGAGACCCTAAATCAAGTCAATCGATGCGAAACATGCGGCGCGGGTTCGCAACGGCAATTTGTTCGACGTCCCGCGGTCCAAATCCGGCTTGGCGAAGTGTGGCCAGAGGACTCAAGTCGGCGGGCGGAAATGAATAGTCCGTGCCCAACATGATCCGATCAACGCCAACCAGGTCGGCCAAGAACCGCAAGGGTTTGCTGCCATGGAGAATACTGTCGTACGCAAAACGCGCTGCGTAATCTGACGGCTTGTTAAGGGCTACGTCGCCCTGCGCCTGACGGTCCATCCGCGCATGCATGATGTCGAACCGCCCTGCAAGATAGGGAAAAGCGCCGCCGCCGTGCGAGAGCACAATTTGCAAATTTGGAAAGCGATCGAGCACGCCTGAATACAGCAGGGAACCAGCACCCAAGGTCGTATCGAAGGTATATTGCGTGCTCTGGGTCAGACCAAACTTGGCTGCGCGCGGCGACGGACCAACTAGCACTGGATGAACAATAACCGGATAGCCGCTTTCATTCGCCTTTGCCCAGAGAGGGTCGAGGCGCAGTTCTCCGATATTTACACTCTCCACGTTTGCAGGGACCATGAAGCCTTTGGCGCCGAGATCGATCGCGCGGCGAAACTCAACAGCTGCGTTTGCAGCATTTGGCAAAGGCACCGAGGCAACAAAACCAAATCGTTTGGAATTGGCGTCACACCACTCGGCAAGTGTGTCATTGAGCAACCGATGCCAGGCAATGCACTTCTCTTCTGGTAAACCGTAGCCGTAAATGTCCGGCCACGTCGCGACGAGTTGATAATCAATCTTCTCGCTATCGAGCCACGTGATGCGCTGGCCGACATCTTCCACGAGCCTTGGAAAAAAGGGTCTCACCTTGAAGCCGTACTCGAATGCCAATGCCGGAGTCTGCGCGCCGTCGATGACCTCGACGCCAAGACCCTTGGCAGAACGGATGCGGGAGATCAGCTCTGACGGCACATAATGAGCATGAATATCGATGGTCATCTTTGGCGTGCTTCCTGAACAAGCCGCCACAGGGCTGGTGGCGTCAATGGTAACTCTCTCGGCTCTATGCCCAGCGACGACAGTGCATTTGCAATTGCGTTCGCGATGGTGGCGGCAACCGCAACGATGCCGCCCTCGCCTGCTCCCTTTGCACCCAGGGGATTGCTGGGCGACGGTCTCAATTCAAGAGTCACCCCCCGCAAATTCGGAAAGTCGCTCGCGGTTGGAACGAGATAATCGGCAAGGGACGCGTTCAGCAATTGGGCATTCTCATCGTAAATAAGATGGTCGAGAAATACCCCGCCGAGTCCCTGCACCAGTGCGCCCAGCGCCTGGCCGTGCACAATCGCAGGGTTGATCGCGCGGCCGACATCTTCAACTGCAACGTAGTCGAGCACCTCGACATGTCCGGTGCGGTCATCGACCACAACGTGCGCCGCATGGGCCCCGTAACTGTAGGTTCGCTTGGTATTTGAGAACGTCGCCTCGACGACGATTGTGCCGCCAGCCTTGGCTGCGATTTCACCGAAGCTCAGCGAGGGTCGATTGGGCGTAAGAGCGCGGCCATCTACTAACGAGACCGCATCGGCATCGCATCCGAATTCAATGCCGGCGGCCTCACGGATTGCCTGCTGCAGCTTCTTTGCCGCCAGCAAAATCGCCGAACCACCCATTACGACAGCGCGTGAGTGATATGTACCGAAGCCCTCCTCCACGAGAGTGGTCGATCCATGGAGAATCCGAAATCGGTCAAACGGCAGAGACAACGCATCCCCGGCAATCTGGGCGAATACCGTTTCCAATCCCTGGCCTAGAGCTGACGAGCCCATGCCGACCGTGACCACGCCGTCGCTGCCAAGGGTCATTCGGGCGTTCTCACGTGGACCCGCCCCGCCACTTTCGACGAAAGGCACCACGGCGATCCCATGGTAGCGGCCTTTCACGCGCTTACCGGCCAAGACCTTTTTTTCTTCGTAGCCAAATTCGGCGAGGCAGCGCTCAAACCCGGCAACATAGTCGCCATTGTCGTACTGAGTCTCCGTTTCATAGGGCACGAGCTGGCCAATTGAGTAAGGCAGCTCAGACTCGGTGATGAGATTGTTTCGGCGGAACGTCGCCGGCTCGATCCCCAAATCGCGCGCAGCCATCTCGATAAGACGTTCACGGAAAAAATTGGCCTCCACACGTCCCGGGGCACGATAAGTGCCGACCGGTGTCTTGCTCGTCATGTACGCGGCCACCTCGACTTCGATCGCCGGAAGACGGTAGGGGCCGTGCAAGAACTGCGCGGCCTTTGCCGGAACGACACCTCCATTGGTGCGGATATAGGCGCCCATGTCACCGTAAATCTTGCCGCGCAACGCCAACATGGTGCCATCACGCCGACAGGCGATTTCAAGCTCGCAGTCAATTTCCCGGGAATGATTGATGGCCAGCAGATGCTCGCGACGGTCCTCGATCCATTTCACTGGCCGTTCAACTTTCCGAGCTGCGAACGGAATGAGGAAATCTTCGGGATAGAACTCACCGCGCACGCCAAACCCACCACCGACATCGAGCTCAAGCAGGTCGATGGCGCTTTCAGGCAGGGCAAGCATTTTTGCCAAAGCGCGACGATTGAAGAAGTTGACTTTGGTTGCGCCGCTGACCTTCAGGCGTCCCGATACTCCATCCCATTCGGCAACCACACCGCGCGTTTCCATCGGCAGCGCCGTGTGACGCTGGGACCGGAATTTCTCTTTTCGGGTGTAATCGGCGGCGCGAAACTGGGCATCGACATCGCCAATGTGGGTCTTGTAACGGATCGCTACGTTTGTGCGGTTTTGCTCGAATAGAACCGACGTGTCGCGTTCGGCGGCAATCCAATCCGGAACGGCCTCGAGGGATTGAATGGTCAGATCGAGCACCTCCAAAGCGTCTTCGGCGAGGGCGCGGCTGTCGGCCAGCACGACCGCGACGGGCTCGCCCACGTAGCGCACTTTGCCGTGGGCGATAACCGGTTGGAGATATTTCTCGAAGCCATTCAGGGGCGCCAACCGCAAGGGGATTGTCGGAATATCGAAGCCAATGTCCGAAGCATCCAGAACCGCATGCACACCACGAATTTTGAGCGCGGCATTCTTGTTCAACCCAACGATCCGCCCGTGCGCTACCGAGCTACGAAGGATTGCGGCATGCAAGGTGCCCGCAGGCTCGTAGTCATCAACAAATGTACCGGTACCGGTCAGGAAGCGCAGATCCTCCGTGCGCTCGATCTCCTGGCCAATCAAGGTATTCGGGACAACCGTCATTACGCGATCTTTTGCTTTTGATAGGCCGAACGGGCGTCGAGCACCGCGTCGATGATCGAAATATAGCCGGTGCAACGGCACAAATTGCCCGACAGAACGTCCCGGATCCGGTCCGCGTCCGCATCGGGCTCTTCGGTGAGGAGGGCATGGGCAGTGGTCAAAATGCCAGGCGTGCAGAAGCCGCACTGAAGGGCGTGATGTTTCTTGAAGCTCGCGGCAAGAGGACCAAGGGTATCGCCCTGCCCTCGCGGCAAACCTTCGATCGTAATAATGTTCGAGCCTTCAGCTTGCGCCGCCAACATCAGGCACGAACGGACCGCCGCGCCGTCGACGATAACGGTGCATGCTCCACATACGCCGTGCTCACAGCCCACGTGAGTCCCCGTTAGCTTGAGATGGTGGCGCAGCGCATCGGCGAGATTCGTGCGCGGCTCGACGTCAATCTGGACCGGCTTGCCATTGACGTTGAAGCGGCTAGTCCGGGTCACCATCACCCTG
The DNA here is from genome assembly GCA_963707615.1 of uncultured Alphaproteobacteria bacterium. Classification (GTDB taxonomy): domain Bacteria; phylum Pseudomonadota; class Alphaproteobacteria; order Rhizobiales; family Xanthobacteraceae; genus Pseudolabrys. The sequence continues at coordinate 273,689 of CAVPQT010000002.1, read as the reverse complement.
CCTCCGATGGGTTCAGGCCAGCGGCTTTCATCAAGGCACGCTCGAGCAAAACCCCAATCAAGGCTCGCCGATAGTCGCCGGGCGCATGGATATCGCCTGGCGGATCGACGCTTTCAGTTGCCGTTGTGACGGCATGCCGGATTTTCGCCAGGTCAATCGTGTGACCAACGAGTATTTGCTCGACCGCAGTGAGTCGGAGCGGCGTGGTGCCGATGCCGATCGCGGCGACACGAGAGTCAACCACGCGGCCTCGTTCGTGATCGTAGAATAGAGCAACACCCGCAAGCGCGAAGTCTCCTCGCCGTCTGGCAAACTCATCAAATCCCCAACACCGCCCAACTCTCCAGGGCGGCAGACGGACAGAGACAATGACTTCGTCGGGCAAAAGCGCAGTCGTCAAACTGTCGACGAAAAACTCGCTGGCCAGAATGGTGCGTGGGCCGTTCAGCCCGACGACGTTGATCTCCGCTTCGCACGCGACAGCAATCCCGGGAAATTCGGCCGCGGGGTCGGCGTGGGCCAGGCTACCGCCGACCGTTCCACGGTTGCGGATTTGATAGTGGGCCACGTGTTTGATCGCTTCCACCAACAATGGGTGGGCATGCGAAAGCTTTGGCTGCCGCTCGATATCGCACCAGCGCACGAGCGCGCCCAGCGTGACGCCTCGCTCACCGATTTCAATGCCGCGAAGTTTGGAAATTGAACCAATGTCCACCAGTAGCCTGGGTTCAGCCATGCGAAAAGCGAGCATCGGCATCAGGCTCTGGCCACCGGCAATGATTTTGGCCTCGTCACCATGCTTGGCCAAAAGGGCGACCGCCTCGGCCACGCTTTCCGCCCGCGCATAGTCAAACGGCGGCGGCTTCATATCGACGCTGGCTCGAATTGACTTCGCTTCGCCATGATCATTAGCATACATACAATTTTGCGCGACGATCAATTGGAACGTCGCACTACCTGGAGACGACGCCTCGAAGTCTTTCGCCTCAATCCATCGAGAAGGTCCGTCCGATGAACAAGCGCACTTTCGCAGTGAGCCGTCGCCGTTTTCTCGGCACCTCGGTTGCTTTCGCCGGAGCTGCCCCACTTTTTATCAGCCCAGCATTTGCGGCTTGGCCGGATCGACCCGTGAAACTCGTCGTGCCGTTTGGGCCCGGTGGCCCCGTCGACGTGATCGCACGCTTGCTGCAGCCGCTACTTGCAGATGAGCTGAAAGCAAACTTTTTCATTGAAAACAAACCGGGCGCTGCGGGAAGCATCGGCGTTGGCCAAGTCGCCCGCGCTGATCCAGACGGCTACACCGTGTTGGTCACTTCAAACACGATCATGATCAATCCACTGCTCTACAAAAGTGTGCCTTACGATCTCGAAAAAGACTTTATTCCGCTGGCTGACATGGCGGGGTCGCCAACCGCATTTGCCGTCAATCCGAAGAGCGGCATGAAAACCGTCGCCGATTTTGTCGCGTTCGCTAAAGAGAAAAAGGGCGCCGTCAACTACGGGAGTGCCGGTTTTGCCACGCCGTCACACCTGGCGGGTGAATTTTTCAAAAATCGTGCTGGCATCGAAATGGCCCACGTCCCGTTCAATGGGGCAGGTCCGGCCAATCAGGCTCTGCTTGGCGGTCAAGTCGATATGGTCTCAGGGGCCTTGCCGGGCGCGCATCCGCACATCGTCGCCGGCACACTGACCGGAATTGCCGTCACCGGGGAAAAGCGCTGGTTCGATCTCCCAAACATACCGACCATGGTTGAGGCGGGATATCCTGGATTTGTGCTCGACACCTACGTTTTGATGCTCGTGCCGACGCAGACGCCCGCCGAGGTTGTTGACCGTCTCAGCGGTGCGGTCCGAACGATCCTGCAGAAGTCAGACGTGCGTGACAAATTGCGCGCCGTGGGACTCGAAGTCACAGCAGGCGGGCCGGCCGAATTAAAAGCCAGATTTGCCCGCGAGCTTCCTTTGTGGCGCGACATTGTGCAGATTTCGGGCATTACGCCGCAGTAGATTCTGTGTCGATGCGCGGGCCTTTCTTCGAATTTTTATTAATTGGCACTCCCGTACACGATCTTGCCGCCGACCATTGTAAGAACTGGCTTGATGTCTTTAATTTCGTCCGATGGGATCGTGAGATAGTCGCGATCCAGGACCAGGAGGTCGGCATACTTTCCCGGTGTGAGTGAGCCGAGATTGGCTTCCTGAAACAGAAACGGTGCGTTCGAGCGCGTGTGCGCTATCAATGCCTCCTCGCGTGTGATGGTTTGCTTAAGCACCTGTTTGCCGCCAATCATCTTTCCGGTGACGGCCCACCACAGCGTATAAAACGGATTGCTGGGCGTGACCGCAGTGGCGTCAGAACCCAGACCCCACGGGATGCCGCTGTCCTGAATCATTCGTAGCGGAGGCATGTCATAAGTGAGATCGCCGTGCACTTTGAACATCAGTCCGCCTTGAATGGTTGGACGGCTGTGGATCTGGGCATAAACATTGAGACGTTTCATTCTTTCCAAATCCTGCGGCTGCGCCTGGTCCAGATGTGAGAATGTCCAACGCAACCCGCGGATCGGCTTCTCTTTGTTGATCGCCTCCATAGCCGCCAAAAAACCTTCAATGCTGCCGCGCAGCTGCGCGTGCACATTGAGGTGAATACCGTTCTGGGCCAGACCGAGGCCTAAGCGTTGCCACAGCTGCAGGGCTTCGGCTGAAGGATTGGTCGATTTGGCCAGCAGCGCATCGTGGAGCGGGAAGTACAGTGTCTCGCCATACCCGGTCAGATCGAACCAGTCGTCACCTTGAAACGGCTTGATGCTGGGCATGCGCGCAAGAAGATTCTCCACATCAGCGGCCGATTTCGGTTCCTCATAATAGTTGTAAAACGACCGAACCGTCATTTGACCGGCATCGTGGGTCAACTGGAAAGCCTTGATGTGATTTGGAAGGACGCCTGTGCCGCCCTGGTCCTGGAAGGCGGTAATTCCCATCTTGTTCAGATCCGCCATCAGCAGTCGGACGTTTTCGACGGCCTTTTCGCGCGCGACTTCGCCAAGCTTTGAGCGCAATAGCCCAATCGATGCGCCGCCATTGAGCGCGCCAGTCAGTTGCCCCTGAGCATCCTTGTCGATCTTGATGTTGGCGGGGTCTGGGGTGCTCGCTTCAATACCCATCGCCTTGAGCGCCTGGGTGTTGGCATAGACGCGAAAATAAAAAAGCTGCAAAGCAAGCGGATTGTCCGGGGCAATCTCATCCAGTTCCTTGCGGGTGAAGCCTCGCGCTTCGTCGGTAAACTGCTCTTCCGACCAGCCACCAAGCACCACCACCCATTCACCGGGTTTCGATTCACGTGCTTTCTCCCGCATCAGGTCCAAAGCCAGCTTGCGTGACGTGACGCCGTCCAGGCGGACCTCGCGATGCCAATACTCGGCGGCGCGCATATAGTGGGCATGATTATCGATCAGGCCCGGAATCACCGTACGTCCCTGCAGATCAATCAATCGCGTTGCAGGTCCCTTTAGTTTTTGAATCTCATCGTTTCCGCCAGTTGCAACGATGCGACCACCTTGGATTGCCAGAGCCTGCATCGTCTTAAACTGATCATCGACAGTGATGATTTTTCCATTGATCAGGACCGTGTCGGCGGACTGGGCGAATACCGTCGCAGACCAAGTCGCAAAGAGAAAAAAGACTACATATCGCACCGCCACAAACGATTTCATTGCTGGCCCCTGACACTGGTTCGATCAAGTTATCCTAATCCCGACGAGGGCAAGCGCTCAACCAGAACTCACCGGGGTGTTTTGGTGGCAGTCACACTTGCCCCATCTGATCTCACGTTGAGATCAAAAGACCGAGACAGCTCACCGCGGGTCTCGGTCTAATTATCGAAGCACCAAAGTTGCTTATTTTGCCAACGTCGCCGTCACGTCAATTTCAATCATCATGTACGGCCAGGCGAGCTGGGGCACGTTCAGCAACGTTGACGCTGGAATGGGGGCGTCACCAAATGCCTCTCTTCGACATTTCAACGCATCCTGAAAAAATCTGATGTCGGTGATGTAGGTCACAATACGGACCACGTCATTCATCGTCGCGCCTTGAAGTGCGAGAAGTTTTTTGATCTTGCCGTAAGCATAATTGCACTGCCCGACGAAATTTCCTTCCTCGACTATCTTTCCATCACCTTCCCGCTCAGGACCAATCCCCGCCAAGAAGATGAACTTGCCAGGATTTGTCACCGTAACGACTTCGGAAAATTTCCCTTTCGTCCATTCATTGTAACTGAAATTCTCTTTTTTGAATTGCGTCTGCTCCTGCGCAGAAGTTGCCGATTGAGCATAGCAGGAAGCGACTGCGACCAAGCCGACCATCAATAGCTTATTCATGACACCCCTCCTTTGATCCAACGAGGGTAATCTACATGACTATTGGTCAGCCCGCCTTGGGCCAGAAGCAGACATATGCGATGCACAAGCTCAGGCCTGCTGTACGCTCGTTTTAGCTTGTACCGAAGGAGAGGTTCGAGGCTGAGTTGAAGCGGCGCACCGGGAGTCTCTGGACAGTCGCGCTTCTTCCAGATGACATGACTATATTTGCCGCTAAAAGTTCTGCTCTTCGTCTTCGCCCCTACATCATACCTTTCGCCGGAGGAAACATCGATGAACGCCTTACTTTGCCGCGCCGTATTGGGCGCGTTCCTGCTCATCGCTGCACTCACAGCGGCTCCGGCGCAGGATTGGCCTTCGCGAAACGTCACAGTTGTCGTGCCAGTTCCGGCAGGCGTCGCGAGCGATATCATCGCCCGCGTGGTCTTCGATCAGGTTGGAAGACAGGTTGGACATACCTTCGTGGTCGAGAACCGGCCGGGTGCCGGAGGCAGTATCGGCGGCAACACGGTCGCCAAGGCCACGCCCGATGGCCATACCATTCTGGTTTGGGGTTCAATTGCAGCGGCGAACGCGCTCTATACGAAACTGCCCTACGATACGCTCAAGGATTTCACGCCGGTTGCTGCGTTGGGCCAGACGCCGCTGGTCGTGGTCACGTCGGTCGGCCGCTTCAAATCGCTAGGCGACCTGGTTTCAACGGCGAAAGCCAATCCCGGAAAGCTAAATTATGCGACCGTCGGTGTGGGATCGGCCGCCCACTTCGGCGCCGAGCAGCTTGCAGTGAGCGCGGGCTTCTCCGCACAGCACGTTCCCTTCAAGGGCGGCGAATGGCTGACGGAGGTCGTGGCCGGCCGCCTGGATTTCGCCGTGGCGCCGGTGACGAGCGCGATCGGCTTGATCCGTGACGGCAAGCTCGTCCCACTCGCAATCAGTTCGTCGACGCGTTCCGCTTCACTCCCTGATGTGCCGACCATGGTTGAGGCCGGACTCAAAAGTGACGCCGTGTATCCATTCTACACTGGCGCCTATCTTCCGGCCGCGACACCGAACGCCATCGCTGAGAAACTGCACAACGAGATAATGAAGGCGCTGGCATTGCCGGCCGTGCGGGAACGCCTGGCGGCGGTTAATGTCGATCCGATGCCGATGACACTTGCGGAGTTCGGCTCTTTTTTCAAAAAAGACGTCGCCGCCAACCTGGAGCTGGTGCAGGCGGCGAATATGCCGAGGCAGTAGCTTTTGCTGTGCATGGCAAACGCACCGAGCTGAGCCGCTCATGACACTCGACACGTCCGTCACGCTGCATCGCCGCGGCTCCGGCCCTTGCCTCGTGCTACTGCACTGCCTCGGCGTCGATCGGCACTTCTGGGATTTCGTCGCGCCGCTGTCACGCGAGCTGACCCTCGTCAGTTACGATCTTCCCGGCCACGGCGGGACGCCGGTGCCGAACGGCCCCTACACCATCGAAGACCTCGCGGCACAGCTGGCCGCGCTGCTCAAGCGCGATGGCATCGCGCGCGCCCATATCGTCGGTATTTCGCTCGGTGGCTTGATCGCGCAAGCATTCGCGGCGACGCATCCGCAAACGGTGGACCGCCTCGTCCTCGTCGACACCACCGCCCGTTACACCGAAGAACTGCGCGCCATGTGGAAGGTGCGCGCCGCCGGTGCGCGCAAGGACGGCGTCGCCAGCCTGACCGATGGCCTTTTGAAAATCTGGTTTACCCCGCAGTCGATCGTCGATGACACCGCCGCCGTGCGTTACGTGCGTTCCGCTTTGCAACGTTCGCCCGGCGAAGGCTACGCGCTCGCCTGCGAGGCGCTCGCCGCTGCCGACCTGCGGCCGCTTGCCGGCAAGATCATCGCGCCGACGCTGATCGTATGCGGCGACGACGACATCCCGAGCTTCCTCGACGCGGCACGCTGGCTCACCGAGAACATCCGCGGCGCGCATCTGGAATGGATAGCCAAGGCCAAGCACGCCTCGGTAATCGAGCGTCCCGACCAGGCGCTCGCGCTGCTGCGCGACTTCCTTTTCGCGAAAAGCTGATCTCAGCGCAGGTGCTTGTTGAAGAAGTCGAGCGACAGCGCCAACGCGCGGTCGGCCTCCGGCTTGCTGTAGGTCTTGCCGCCCAACCGCGCGAAGGCGTGATCGGCGCCTGGATATTTGTGGATTGCGACCAGTGGATTCGGCGACAGGCGGCGCTCGAGCAACTCATTCACCTCCGCCTGCACCCAGCGGTCCTTCATCGCCATGTGCAGCACGAAGGGCCGGTGCAGGTTCGGTGCCTCGCGGATGTTGTGCTCGATATAGGTGCCGTAATAGGCGACCGCGCAGTCGATGTCGGTGCGGCAGCACATGAGATAGCAGAGCTTGCCGCCGAGACAATAACCGACCGCGCCCACCTTGCCGTTGCACTCCGGCAACTGCTTGAGATAGGCGCGCGTGTCCTCCATGTCGCGTACGGCGAGGTCGTAATCGAAATCGTAATAGAGATCGAACGCCTTTCGCACGTGCTCGGGGTTCTTGTCCGACAGCTCGACGCCAGGCTCCTGCCGCCAGAAAAGGTCCGGCACGAGGCAGACGAAGCCAGCCTCGGCGAACTCATGCGCGTGATGGCGCATGGTGTCGTTGACGCCCCAGATCTCCATGATGGCGATGATCGCGCCCGCGGGCTTGCGGTCCGGAATGGCCAGATAGGCGCCCATCTCGCCGTCGCGCAGCTTCACCCGGATGTTTCTCGTCTGCATGTGACCTCTTAGGCGAGCTTGAGCAGCGCGCGCGCGTTGCCGGAGAAAATCTGCTCGCGCTCGGCCGGCGAGATGTCGAGCGCGTTCACCGCGGCGATGGTGCCGGCGATCAGCCCGCGCCCCTTTTCGGAATCGAACGGCGCGTCGGTCGCAAACAGGCAACGCTCCGTGCCGAAGTAGGCGTGGCCGCAGATTGTCGCGCCGACATCGCCGTTGAGCGCCGTGTCGGCGTAGAGCATTTTGAAGTACTCGCGCGGCGGCTTCTTCAGCCGCTCGGCACCGGGATTGCGATCCGGTGCGCCGAAAAAGATCTGCTTGAAGCCAAGCGCGATGCGACCGGCGAAATACGGGATCATACCGCCCATGTGGTGCGTGATGATCTTCACGCGCGGCATCTCGTCGAACAGCCCGGAATAGATCAGCCGCGTCATGCAGGCCGTCGTCTCGTAAGGCCAGCCGAAGGTGAACCAGATTTCATCCTCCGACCCCTGCTCGGTCGCGTAATCGGCGAACTGCGGTCCGCGCATCGGATGCACCCAGACCGGCAGGTCGAGCTCGACCATGCGTTTAAAGATCGGCCGGAATTCCGGCGCGCTGAGCGGCTTGCCGGCGACATTGGTGAACACCTGGATGCCCTTGGCGCCCAGGTCTCTTACCGCGCGGTCGATCTCCTTCAGCGTGGCGTCCACGCTGTTCATCGGCAGCGACGCGATAAAGGTTGGAAAGCGCTGCGGATGCCGCCCGCAGATCTCCGCAAGACCGTCATTGGCGAGGCGCGCCAGCTCCGCCGTGCGCTCGGGCGGCCCCAGCAATTCGAGCGGCGGATTGGCGAGCGACAGCACCTGGCTGTAGTCGCCGAACTGATCGAGCAGCTTGAGACGCGCGTCGAGGTCCCACAGCGTCGCGAGCTTGGGAAACGCGGTGGCGGCCGGGAGATCCGGCACGAGTTGCCGCAGTTTCCCGAAGTAAGCCGCCGGCATGAAGTGGTTGAAGATGTCGAGGATCAACTGAAGGCACCCGGTTTCGTGCGCTGCAACCTACGCGGTCTCGCGGCACGCTTTCAAGCCGGTCTCTCTCACGTGGAGAGACCACCTGCTTGTCAGCGATTTTGTTTCGCGTTTAGCTTGAGGCAAGCGGCGCCTCGCCTCTTGCGTCCGCTCGCGCTTGCGCAGCACACAAAAATCGAGGCGCCAGGGGGAAGTCCATGTCCGTATCAGCCGTCGACAGCAAATCCGCCGAACTCGTCGGCCGTCTCGATCGGCTGCCGTTCTCGCGCTGGCACCGCAATCTGTTCACCCTCTGCTTCCTCGGCGTGATGTTCGACGCCTGCGACTTCGCGCTGTTCGGCATGGCGCTGCCGCCGGTGGCGCGCGAGTTCGGGCTCAATCCGGCGCAGGCCGGATTGCTGGCGACCGTCGGCCTGGTCGGCGCGTTCCTCGGCGCGCTGTTCTGGGGCACGATCTCCGACTACATCGGCCGCCGCACCTCGTTCGCGGCGACGATCGGCATCTTCTCGCTGTTCACCGGGCTCGTGGCGGCGTCGTGGAACGTGCTGTCGCTCGCGGTCTTCCGCTTCCTCTCGAACTTCGGCCTCGGCGGCGAAGTGCCGGTGGCGCTGACGCTGACCTCGGAATACAGCCCGAGCCGCATCCGCGGCCGCATGACCGGATCGATGATGGCGGCATTCCCGCTCGGCCTCGCGCTCGCGGCGCTGCTCGCCTGTTGCATCATCCCGACCTATGGCTGGCGCGCGGTATTCATCGTCGGCGTCGTTCCGGCCGTGCTGCTGTTCTTCGTGCGGCATCGTGATGCCGGAATTGGTGCGCTATCTGCTCAGCCGCGGGCGTGTCGACGAAGCCGAGCGCACCGTCGCCGAGATCGAGAGCGAAGGCGCCGGAAGGCAAGCCGCTGCCGCCGGTGCCCGCCGTCCCTGTTCCGGCCGGCGTCGAGGAACGCGGCGTCACCGTGGTCGAACTGCTCACGCCGGAGCGGCGCAAGCGCACCATCCTGTTGTGGATCGTGTCGTTCTGCTTCCTGTGGTCGTCGAACGGCATCATCTTCATGCTGCCGACGATCCTGGTGCAGCGCGGCTTCCCGCTGACGCCAGATCCTCGTCTTTCTGTTGGTGCAGGCGCTCGCGGCGATCGTCGGCTACACAGCGTGCGGCTTCCTGATCGACCGCTACGGCCGCCGGCCGGTGCTGTTCCTCTATTACTTCGTCGGCGCGTTCTTCCATCTGTGGTTCGCGATGGCGACCGGCGTGTGGATCTATTTCGCCATCGCCGCGGTCGGCTGGGTCAACCCCGGCGTCTACGGTTCGAACGGCGTCTATGTCAGCGAGCTTTATCCGACGCATCTGCGCGCGACCGCGGTCGGCTGGTTCTTCGGCATCGGCCGGATCGGCTCGTTCCTGGCGCCGGCCGTGGTCGGCCTCATGCTGCAATACGGCGCTCGGCGCCTACGTGCTGCACACCTTCGCGCTGACCTTCTTGATCGCCTCGATCGCGCTGTGGGTCGTCGGCATCGAAACCAAAGGCCGCGTGCTGGAGCAAATCACGGCGACCGAACAGACTGCGTAACTAACGGCTGGTATCGAGTGTTCAATCCACTCCGGCAGCGCCGGCGCGCATCACGTGGCTTGCTCGAAAGCGAAGATCCTCTTCCAGTCATTCTTCATGCTGATGACGGTCCAGTTTTTCTTTTTGGCCTCGTCGTAGAGCGCTTGAGTAAACGTGCCGATCTTGCTGGCAGGTAATCCCTGCGCAGGGCCGTAGGCATATTCGCGATTTGCGTCATCGTGCATGACAAGCATCATCAGCCGCGCACCGTCGCCGGCGCCGGTGTACTCGAGCATTTGCCTGTCGCCGTCCGAATTACCGAAGGCGGCGCGCGGCCGGCGGCCAATCATCAGGTGGATGCCCTCAGGCTTGCCGGCCTTGTCGTCGTTCAAAAGGAGCTTTGGTTCCTTGGTGAGGAACGGCGTGCCGTCCTTGTGATAGCCAAACTTCGTGCCGCCCATGGTCCCGACAACCTGCTCGGGCGGAATCCCGTACACTTGCTGGCTGTAAATTCGAACGAAATCCTGGCCGCCGCCCGTGACAATGTAGGTCTTGAAACCATTGGCGCGCAGATGCTGCATGATCTCGAGCATCGGTTGGAAGATGAGTTCTGTGTAGGGACGCTTCCAGCGCGGGTGCTTGGCGGTGGTCAGCCACTGTTTCACCTGGCCTTCAAAGTCCTCGACCGACATTCCGGTCAATGTCGCAACCAGGATTTTCTCAAGCTCGGGCAGCGACAGCTTTGCGATGGCCTCGCGGTTGCCTGAGAGAACCGTCTTGAACGGCTCGACGTTCTTCAGTTTCGGATCTTTCTCGACGAGCGCGGGAACACGGTCGAGGCAATAAACAACCTGCGAATAAATCGGATGCTCCACCCAGAGCGTACCGTCCTGATCGAAGGTCGCGATACGCTGTTCCGGCGGAACGAATTTTGCGCTCGCCTGATCAGTGGTGGCCCGCACGAAGTCGAGGATCGCCTGTTTCGCAGGCCCATCGTTCCACGACGCAAGTGGGGACCCGCCTGATGTCGTTTGTGCCTGCGCTGGCGTGGCTGGCCACGAAGCGGACAGAACCGGAAGCACGGCAAGGCTTGAAACCAATGTACGGCGGTCGATTCCGGATTTGCCTGATGTCATGCCTGGCCTCCCAAAGTGTTCGGACACAAGAGCATCGACCGGCCCCCGGACGACATCAATTGCCCCTAGGGGAAACTGGCCTGCGACCGATCGGACATTTGGCTACTTGTCTCGCTACTTGCCGGTTTTTCTGAAGATGACCGGGAGAGAGAAGTCGAGGCCTTCATCCGCGATGAGAGGTGGCGGCGGCGGTACTGGGCTCGCGCGCTCAACCATCGCAAGCGCGGCGTGGTCGAACGCGTCATCACCCGAGCCTCTGCTGATGTTGGCTGCAAGCACATGACCGGTTCGGTCAAGAGTCATCGTGACTACGATCTCGGCGCCCTTCTGGCTGCGTTCTGCCGGATAGCGTTTGAACTTGTCGAGATGGGCCAGGAGCTCCTTCTGCCACGTCACACGCGCGCGTTGCCGGCTTTGCCCCGTTCCCTGATCTGGCGTTGTCGATTTGGCGGATTGCGGGGCGTTCTCGATCGTCGGTGCGGCCGTGGCCTCCTGGGCGGCAGATTCGTCCGAAGGCTTCATCATTTTCGCCTTGGGCTCCGGCTCCTCTTCTTTCGGCTTGTCCGTCTTCTCGATCGTCACAAGGCGATCCGGATTTTCGGACTCGACCGGCGTTTCCTTGGGAAGATCGGTCTGCTTTTCCGCGGTCTTCTGCTCGACGACCGGAGGAGAAGCCGCGGACGCCTCGCTCTCGGGCCCAGGCGGCAACTCCGACATCGCATTTTGGGTCGAAGCGAGCTCATAGGCGATTTCGATTCCCGGGGCACCGAGATCGTCGTCGTCAGGCTCGCTCATCCGCGCAATCGCGAAGGCCGCGAAAGCGAGGTGAGCGCCAAGGGCTAAAACCGCGGCGAATATCCAGATCTTTCTGCGAAGCGGATCTGCATCATCATGCATTGCGCCGACCATCCTCGCGTTACCGCTTCTCGGCGGGCGCCGGCGAGACAGGCTGGTCTGGATCCGACGCACGGCCTTCCAATGCGACCAGCGCGACCTTGGTGTAGCCGCCGACGCGAAGAATTTCGAGCACGTCCATCATGTCGCCGTAAGAAACGGCGCGATCCGCCCGCAAGAAGATGCGGCGATCCTTGTTCGGGTTTTCCGTGTCGAGGGCTCGCACAAGGTCGACCCTCTTTGTCGGCGTTTCTCCGATCGCCACCGCAAGGTCGGCCTTGATCGACACGTAGGTCGGCTTGTCGGGTTTTGTATGGGGAATGGCGCTGGATGTCGGCAGATCGACCGGCAGGTCGACCGTCGAAAGCGGAGCCGCGACCATGAAAATGATGAGGAGAACGAGGACCACGTCGATAAACGGCGTCACGTTGATTTCGTGGGTCTCGCCGAAATCCTCGTCATCGTCGACGTCGGTGAACGTAACACCCATAGGATTACTCCGGACTACTCCGCCGCGCGGCGTATCGGCCCCGCGCGCATGCGGTCGAGATCGCGCGACAGTTGACGCGTGACCGTGCCTCCCGCCCGTCCCACCAGATCGAGGTAGCCTTTCGTGACGCGCGAGAAGTGGTTGTAGATCATCACCGCCGGGATCGCCGCGAACAGGCCGATGGCCGTTGCGAGGAGCGCCTCGGCGATGCCCGGTGCAACAACCGCGAGGTTCGTCGTCTGCAGTTTGGAAATCCCGATGAAGCTATGCATGATGCCCCAGACGGTACCGAACAGCCCGATAAACGGAGCCGTGGCACCAATGGTGGCAAGCGCGCCCATTCCGAAGCGGACGCGACGCGCCTCCGAACGAGCGATTTCGGAGAAACTCGAAGCAATCCTTTCCTTAAGACCGCTCTCGTTGTCGAGATCCGGTGACAACGCGACCTCGTTGATCGCGGTCGTGATGAAAGAGCGCATCACGCTCTGATCGGAAGACAGCATCGATTGTGCCTCTCCCAGCGTTCGCGCGCGCGCGACCGCATCCACGGCCGCGCGCAGCCTGCGTTTCGCGATGAACAGCTCGATGAACTTCGCGACGAAAATGGTCCACGTGACGAAGGACGCAAAAGCCAGGCCCGCCATGATCGCCTGCACGACCGTGCTAGCCGACATGAACATCGACCACGGTGACAGTTCGTGCAGTCCGACTGTCACGGACCTCGCCGACGAAGCCGCCGCGCCGGAAGCGCCGGGAGCGGTTGCGGTCGCGGCATCCGAATTCTGGGTTACGGTCGGCGGGTCAGCCGGTTGCTGCGCGACTGTCGGCCGGCCGTTACAACAAAGGAAAGCGATCGCGACTATCGCCAGGGTGAGCCGTCGCATTGTTGATCCGCTTGTTCGTAGTTTTCTTGTGTGTTGTCGCATTCTCGATGCACCAGTCAAAGAACTTTCGCTTCAATCAATTCGTCTTGCGTTGGTGGCGCTAGCACACCTCGTTTCCCGACAACAGCAATTAGCTGATCAACGACGCAGTCTAAAATGAATTTAATGTACTCTTTTGAATCGGTCTAAACAGATCGATGCTGACGCATCGCGCGGACGCGCGAACATCACCCAACCGAGACGTTTCACGCGAGAAGTGAAAAAAAATTTTTGAAGTCATTGCTGCTGGGCCCGCGGGGACGGCATGGCGTAGCGGTCGCGGTAAAGCATTGAACCGAAACTCGACTCCAACGTGATTTTCTTTGGAAAAATTCCAAGCTTGCAGCGCGGATTTTTATTTCTCGTGTTTGGAAAACTATTTGTCGCTCCTGCATCTGGACTCATCGCACGCGCATCTCATAAATCGTTTCCGGGGATTCACACGAACAGAAAATACTGAGGGGATTTCATGGGGTACGGGGACGGTCTTGGCCTTTTTGCGAGGGCCATTGCAAAGGCTGCTTTGTTGTCGGTGAGCTATCTCGCAATTGATATCGCAAGCGACGGGTTCTCACATGCGCAAACGACGCAACAAAGCCCGGCAACCCAATCGGCGCCATCGCAACTTCCGCCGGTGCAGATCGACGAACCGACCCGCAAACAAAAACGCCAACGTAGCCAGCCGAGCAATCGAGCGGGCGCAACGGCAGCGAGAAGGACCACCACGCCGCAGCCCACGCCAGTAGCGGCGGCATCGGTCTGGGCGGCGAGCACCTACAATGCAAGGACCGGCACCGTCGGCATCTACACGAACAGCACTTCGGTCGCGACGAAGGTGAACACGCCGCTCCTCGATATCCCGCAGTCGCTCTCGGTGCTGACGCAGGATTTCATCAGAGATCAGGGGTTCTCATCGCTCACCGATGTCACTCGCTATGTTCCTGGAGTAGCGGTGCACCAGGGCGAGGGAAATCGCGACGAACTCGTCATACGCGGCGTGGATTCAAGCGCGAACTTCTTTGTCAACGGTTTCCGCGATGACGTTCAATATTTCCGCGATCTCTACAACGCGCAAAGCGTCGAGATCTTGAAGGGACCAAGCGCCTTGACCTTTGGCCGAGGCGCGGGCGGTGGCCTGCTCAATCGCACACTCAAGGAAGCTGACGGCCAGCGGATTTACGAAGTAACGGGACAAACCGGATCGTACTGGGATCGGCGCGTTACCCTTGATGCGGGCCAGGCCGTCAACGATAACTTCGCCGCGCGCATCAATTTGATGTACGAGGGAAGCGATACCTTTCGCGACTACGGCTGGCTTGAGCGCTGGGGCGTCAACCCGACGGTGACCTTCAGAATTAGCGAGAGCACTAAAATCAGGTTGAGCTACGAATACTATCAAGACACACGTGTGGCCGACCGCGGTAATCCTTCTCAGGGCCTTAGCGCAGTCGCGCCATCATCGACGCGCTTCAATCCGGCAGCTCCATTCGCCCCCGGCGGGGATCTCACGGCGTTTTTCGGCAGCCCCGATCTGAACCGGGCGAAAGCGACCGTGCAGGAGACCATGGCGTTTATCGACCACGATTTCGGAAACGGTCTGACAGCGCGCAACGCGACGATGTTCGCGCAGTATCTGAAGTTTTATCAAAACGTTTATCCGGGCAATGGTCCGCTGTCGGGCGCCGTCAATCCCGCCCAGACTTCGTTTAACCGGGCCGCATACAACAACACGACCAACCGCGATAATATTTTCAACCAGACGGACTTCTTCTACAAAGTCTTCACCGGGCCGATATTCCATTCGATGGCCTTCGGAACGGAGTTCGGTCAGCAGACCGGAATCTCCCTGCGGAACACCGGAATCTTTCCGAACGGCACCAACACAATCGTCGCCAACCCGTTTGCTCCGACTTACTTCGGTCCCGTCAATTTCATCCATCAATACCCGGGAGCGCTTTCCCCGGGCGTAACCACGCCTGACGCCAACAGCGATTACACGCTGTACACAACGTCCCTCTACGCCCGCGACACGATCGAAATCACGCGCTGGCTCCAGATCATCGCCGGGGCTCGTTTCGACCGGTTTGATGAATCGGCGTTGGACAACAACACCAATACGAACCGCACCCTCGTCAACAACAAGGTGTCGCCTCAGGCTGCCGTCATTCTGAAGCCGATCGAAAATCTGTCTTTCTATGGAGCCTACAGCGTCTCGTATCTGCCCGCGTCAGGCGATCAGTTTAGCACCTTGTCGAACGGCACGATGATTCTCGCGCCGCAGAAATTCGTGAACGAAGAAATCGGCGTCAAATGGAACATCAATCCGAGATTGCTGTTCACAGCCGCGGCCTACAATCTCAATCGTTACAACGTGCCGCTGCCCGACCCCAACAACCCGGGATTCTTCCTTCTGTCAGGCAGCAACAGGATTCAGGGCTTCGAGACGACGCTCAACGGTTATGTCACGCCCGAATGGCAGTCCACGATCGGCTATGCATACACCGACGCGCGGGTGACGAGCGCGACATCTGCAACGGTCGTGCCTGGAAACCGTATCCAGCTCGTTCCGCTCAATCAGTTTTCGTGGTGGAACAAATATCAGTTTACGCCGGTATGGAGCGGGGCACTCGGCGTCGTCTACTTCTCTGATTCCTTCGCCTCGTCGGACGACAGCGTGAAATTGCCCGGCTTCGTTCGCTTCGATGCCGCGGTTTACGCAAAGATAAACGAGATGTGGCGAGCGCAGGTCAACATCGAAAATATCTTCAACAAAGGCTATTGGGCGTCAGCCGACGGCAACAACAATCTTTCACCGGGACAGCCGCGAACGGTCCGGTTGACAGCCATCGCCAGGTTTTGAGTCGAGCGCGCTGGCGTCGCGAATCAATTGCCCGCAGCATGTGAATGCTGCGGGCAATTTTACAGCTCGACGACGCTTAGGGCTGATAGTTTGCCGTCGATTGTTCGGATTTGAATTTCTCTATTGCGGCGTAGAGATTTGGCGGCCTGTTGTGCGTACCGCGCACAGCCTCAACGTGTCCGCAATCACCGAAGCGACAACCGTCGAACAGTCCCGCCTGCCTGATCAGATCGCCGACATGGTACATGTAGGCGGGCGCTTTGTTCCAACCGTACTGGTTGTCGCAAGCCGCGCCGATGTAATGGTTGGAGCCCGAGACGTGACCACCGCGCGCGTAGCATTTGTTGACGCGGGGATCCACCTTGTAGCCGTGCTCCTTCAGCAAGGCATAGAATTTCTGGAACTTGCTGGCATAGGCCGGATGAACCGTGATGTTGAAGCCATAGGCCGTTTGCACCGTCACCATGATGCCGTTGCCATTGGCATCGACGGCCTGGTGCGTAGTGCGGTGCGCGCGAAAGCTTGATGTCTTGCTCGATGCCGACGAAACCGCATTGAGAGTCGTGCAGCGGCCATCATTGTCGCATGATGGCGAAACGCTGTTCTGACGACGCTGCGCAGCTTCGGCCGGAAGTGCGACGAGCACACTGAGGACGACAAGTGCGGCGACCTTCATTCCGTACTCCTCTGTAGACTGCCGCTACGAATGCGACCGCTGCATTTTCCGATGAGTTGGTCGTATATGCACGGTATCGGGGTCGCATCTTCGCTTTTACCGTAAGGAAGCAACCTTAATGCCGCGCGGCGCATGTCTGTTTTGATCAAAACGCAGTGCTTTCTCATAATTAATGGAGGTACCCCGTGGGTGTGCTGCCGATGACACTCGCGCTTCGGCATGCCGTTAAGTTTTTTCCTTCTTGCCGCGGTAGCATCGTCCGCGCAAAGTTCCGATTGATGGGTATTGGGATGAAGAGGTTTTTTGTCTCTGCAGCGATCTGTCAGATTGCGCTGCAGACGATTTTGCTGGGCCTTGCCCCGCTTGCGAGCCTTGGCTCAAGCGCGGTCGATCCGTTCCTAATCATTTGTCGAAGCGAAGGTCAACCCCACGCATCAGACAGCAGCAACGGCGGAAGCGGCGGTCATCGCTCGGGTGAGGACTGCCTGCATTGCGTGCTGTGCACTACGTCGACTCCGCCGCTCGTGCCGTCCGCCGCAATCGGCATCGTAGCGCTTGCAGGCTTTGTACTTTTTCTTCGCCCGCCCCTCACCGCACCGTACGTTGGTCGTGTTTCCGGTCGCATATTTGCCAGAGGTCCTCCGCAATTCGCTATGACCAACTGACATTTTAAAATTCTGACGAAATCGGAGTGACCCATGTTCAATCGTTTAACGTCTGCCTTCACACTGCATGCATGCAGTGCCCTTGTTCTTGCGACGGTCTGCGCCGGATCGGCAACGGCACAGCAAGTCAAATCCGGCGACCTTGTTCTTGACAACGCCTGGTCGCGTGCAACCCCCGGAGGCGCCAAGGTCGGCGGCGGCTACCTTACGGTCGACAACAAAGGTTCGACCGCCGACAAATTGCTGGGCGGCTCAAGTCCGGCAGCCGGCAAAGTCGAAGTTCATGAGATGGCCATGAACAACGGTGTGATGACGATGCGACCGCTTAAGGATGGACTGCCAATTCCGGCGGGGAAATCCGTCGCATTGGCGCCGGGTGGCTACCACCTGATGCTGGTGGAGCTGAAAGCTCCACTCAAGAAAGGTGACAAAATCCCCGTCACGCTTAAATTCGAGAAAGCGGGCGACGTCAACGTCACGTTGGATGTTCGCGACATCGGTGCGACCAGCCCGGCTTCAGGCCAGATGGATCATGGCAAGGCCGGCATGGGTCACAAGATGTGACCTCAATCAATCGCGATCTTGGCCAAAAGGAAGAGAGCGAGAGACCGCCGCACGGCGGTCTCTCTTTTTCAGATGGCCCTCTCTCACGGCGAGACACGCAGATGATCGGGCGGCAGGCACGCCTGGTAGCGCTCGTACATCGCCTTGTAGGCGCTCTCGATATGGCGGGTGAACAGTTGCGTGTCGAATAGCGGGGTCGTCAGCCGATTGCCCGCGAGCTTCTCTTTGATCGACGCCAACCTGTCAGGCTGCCCTGCCAGCTCGATGGCAAGGTTCTCGTACTCTTCGCGTGTGCGCGTAACAAGCTCGGGAAGTCCAATGGCATTCAGCAGGCTCGTCGCCACCCTCCCCGCAAAAGTTTCACCGGTGCGTGTGAGCACCGGCAGCCCCGCCCACAGCGCATCGCTTGCCGTGGTGTGAGCGTTGTAAGGCAGCGTATCGAGAAAGAGGTCAGCCAGTCGGTGGCGCGCGAGATGATCGGCAAGCGGCGCTCGTTTTGCGAACACAATCCGCTTTGGGTCGACACCTCTTGCGGCGGCTTCCTTGCGCAGGTTCTCCGCGGCCCTCGCGTTGTCCTCGAGCAGCCAGAGCACGCTGCCCTCGACCTGTCCGAGGATGGCCATCCAGGAATCGAAGATATCGGGAAGAATTTTGTAATTGTTGTTGAAACAACAGAATACGAATGCCGTTTCAGGCAGACCGGCTTCCGCGCGCGAAAATTTCCGATCTCCGACCAATCTTTTCCGATCGTTCGCCTGATAGCAGTGCGGCAGAAAAGCGATTTTTTCCGAAAAGAACTCCATCTCGCTTGATGGGATGACCTGCCGATCAGCGACAATGTAATCGACGTAATTCGCGCCCGATGTCCCCGGGTAACCAAGATAGTTGACCTGTATCGGAGCAGGCCTGTGCGCAAAAATGCCGATGCGCGAACCAGCCGTATGTCCGTTCAGATCGACCAGCAGATCGATTTCCTTTTCCTTGACCCACAATGCAACGTCTTTGTCACTCAACGCGCTCGCGTCAATAAAAGTGTCAAAAGATCGCTCGAAGCGTTTTCGGGTTTCCGACCCATCGCCTGGCCAGGTTGATATCGCCGAAATCTCAAAGAGCGACTTGTCGTGAGCTTCGATCATTCCCACGGCCAGAAAGCCGATTGCGTGTTGGCGAAAATCCGACGACACGTACGCAACGCGAATTTTATCGTGTTCATATTTGGCGCCACGCCAGGTTGGCTCAGTAACCGCTGGAAATTTCCTCTCGGTCCACAGTTCCGCGTACTTCAGCAGATCGCGAGATGAATTGGAGATGCCGAGAAACAGAAACGGCGTCGTGCCTTTCAACTTAGTTGTTTCTGAAGCCGTCAGCCGCTCGCATTCGACATTCAGATTCTTCCAGTTGCAAAGATTCATTTTGGCGTACAGGCGCGCCGCTTCGGCATCTGTTAGTTCGGGTTTGAGAATCAGAGCTTTGTCAAAATCCTCGAGTGCCTCGTCGAACCGTTTGAGATCGCTGAACGCATTGCCCCGGCCGAGCCAGGCCTCCGCCAAATCGGGCTCGGTGTCCAATGCCTTGCCATAGGCCGCCAATGCTTCGTCGTAGTGTTTAAGGTCACTGAATACATTGCCGCGGCCGAGCCAGGCTCCGGCGAGACCAGGTCTTAGAGACAGCGCCTTATCGTACGCGGCGAAAGCCTCTTGGTAGCGCCTGAGGTCGCTGAACACGTTGCCGTGGCCAAGCCAAGCCTTGTCCGAATCCGGCTTGAGAGCCAACGTTCTCTCATAGGCGGCCAATGCGTCGTCGAAACGCCTGAGTTCACTCGACACATTGCCACGGCCGAGCCAGGCGCCTTCCGAGTCCGAATTAAGCGCCAAGGCACTGTCGTAGGCCGCGATGGCTTCGTCATGTCGTTTAAGGTCGACGTATGCATTGCCTCGACCGATCCAGACCGCTTCCAAACCGGGCCTTAGAGCCAATGCTTTGTCGTAGGCTGCAAACGCTTCGTCCCAACGCTTGAGGCCGCTTAGCGCATTGCCCCGCCCGAGCCACGCTTCGGCAAGATTGGGATTGAGCGCCAAAGCCCGATCATAGGCCGCAAACGCCTCATCGAAACGCTTGAGGCTGTTGAGCGCATTGCCGCGGTTTAAATACGCATCGGCAAATTGCGGGTTTAGCGCGATGGCTCGGTCAAAGCTTGCAATCGCGCCCTGATATCGCTCGACCTTGTTGAGTGCATAGCCAAGATTGCAGTGCGCTTCGGCGATGGTCGGCTCGATCGCGATGAGCGCCTGGCAGCTCTTGATGACGTCGTCGTAGCGCTGCTGCTCTTTCTGACATGACGACAACATCAGGTAGGCGTCGATACTTCTTGGATCGATTTCAAGGACCCGCGTTGCCGTTGCGGCCGCGTCAGCGACTCTGCCTTGCTCGTACTGGGCAATGGCGAGATTGTTGAGAGTGGGAACGCTGCGCGGCGCGAGCTTCAGCGTTTCAAGAAAGGCCGTTTCCGCATTCCGGAAATCCCTCTTCTCCAGGCACGCCAGTCCTCCGAAGAAAAGCTCTCTCGCCCGATCCTGGTCAGTCATCGAAGCGCACTCGCGGAAGCACACGCAGATGGTCGGGCGGCAGGCCCGCCTGGTAGCGCTCGTACATCGCCCTGTAGGCGCTCTCGATGTGGCGGGTGGACAATTGCGTGTCGAACAGCGCGGTCGTCAGCCGATTGCGCGCGAGCTTCTCCTTGATGGACGCCAGCTTGTCAGGCTGCCTTGCCAGTTCAATCGCCAGACGCTCGTAGTCTTCGCGCCTACGCGTAACAAGCTCGGGAAGTCCAATGGCATTCAGCAGGCTCGTCGCCACCCTCCCCGCGAATGTTTCACCGGTGCGTGTGAGCACCGGGAGGCCCGTCCACAGCGCATCGCTTGCCGTGGTGTGCGCGTTGTAGGGCAGCGTATCGAGAAAAAGATCGGCCAGGCGATGGCGCGCGAGATGATCCGCAAGCGGCATTCGCTTTGCGAATACAATCCGCTTTGGGTCGACGCCTCTTGCGGCGGCTTCCTTGCGCAGGTTCTCCGCGGCCCTCGCGTTGTCCTCGAGCAGCCAGAGCACGCTGCCCTCGACTTGTCCGAGGATGGCCATCCAGGAATCGAAGATATCGGGAAGAATTTTGAAATTGTTGTTGAAGCAACAAAATACGAACTCCGTCTCGGGGAGGTTCATCGCGGCGCGAGTGGGTCCACTCTCGGAAACAACCCTTTTTCTGTCGTTGACCTGATAGCAATTGGGCAAACAGGCGATTTTCTCATCGTAATATTGCCGCTCGGCCTGCGGGACCAATATCTCGTCGCCGATCAGATAGTCCATGTAGCTGGCACCCATCGTGCCCGGATAACCAAGATAGTTGACCTGAATGGGAGCAGGCCGATGCGCAAAAATGGCTGTGCGCGATCCTCCCGTAAGACCGTTCACGTCGATCAGCAGATCGATCTCTTTTTCTTTGATCCACAACGCAACGTCCCTGTCGCTCAGGGTGGCAGCATCGACAAATGTATCAACAGATCGCTCGATGCGACTGCGCGTTTCGGACCCATCATCGGAGCCTATCGATATCGCTGAAATCTCGAAGAGCGATTTGTCGTGAAGCTCGAACATTCCCACAACGAGATACCCGATGGCGTGTTGCCGTAAATCGGAGGAAACGTAAGCGACGCGGATCCGATCGTGCTTGTAGATTTCGCCACGCCAAAACGATTGGCCGGATGCAGGCATGTTTCTCGAAGTCCACAGCCGCGCACACTTCAGCTCATCTTCCGGCGATGATGAAATGCAAAGAAACTGAAATGCGCCAATGCTCGGTTTGTTGTCTCTCACCAGTGCGACCACATGCTCGCGCTCGGTCGCAAAATTGGTCCAGTCACAAACCTGCATCTTGGAATTGAGCCGCTCCCCCTCGACGTCCGGCAAAGCCGGCTTGAGGGCAAGTGCCTTGTCGTAAGCGACGGAAGCTTCTTCGTAACGTTTGAGCTGGGTAAGGGCGGTGCCCCGCCCGAGCCATGCTTCGGCAAGATTGGGATTGAACGCCAAAGCCCGATCATAGGCCGCAAACGCCTCATCGAAACGCTTGAGGCTGTTGAGCGCATTGCCGCGGTTTAAATACGCATCGGCAAATTGCGGGTTTAGCGCGATGGCTCGGTCAAAGCTTGCAATCGCGCCCTGATATCGCTCGACCTTGTTGAGTGCATAGCCAAGATTGCAGTGCGCTTCGGCGATGGTCGGCTCGATCGCGATGAGCGCCTGGCAGCTCTTGATGACGTCGTCGTAGCGCTGCTGCTCTTTCTGACATGACGACAACATCAGGTAGGCGTCGATACTTCTTGGATCGATTTCAAGGACCCGCGTTGCCGTTGCGGCCGCGTCAGCAACTCTGCCTTGCTCGTACTGGGCAATGGCGAGATTGTTGAGAGTGGGAACGCTGCGCGGCGCGAGCTTCAGCGTTTCAAGAAAGGCCGTTTCCGCATTCCGGAAATCCCTCTTCTCCAGGCACGCCAGTCCTCCGAAGAAAAGCTCTCTCGCCCGATCCTGGTCAGTCATCTGCTGCCGCGGATTCCAGAACTGAGTTGGTGGCAATGGTCACGTTTTTGCCCCCGTAGCGAAAGCGTAGCGGCGATCAGCGCGGTTTCAGAAATGCGAAATCGCAGCCCTGGTCGGCGCCGAGTATTTCCTGGGCATAGAGGCGCGCGTAGCCGCGTGCCGGCGGTTCTACCGACTTTTTCGATGCGGCCCTGCGCCGTTCGAGCTCTTTCTCGTCCACCAGAAGATCAACGCGGCGCCCTTTGACAGAAAGTTTGATGCGGTCGCCCGTTCTCACAAGACCGAGCGGTCCTCCGGATGCGCTGTCCGGCGTCACGTGCAGGATAATCGTACCGAACGCGGTGCCGCTCATGCGCGCGTCTGAAATCCGCACCATATCCTTGAGGCCTTTGGCCGCGAGCTTTTTGGGGATCGGCAGATAACCCGCCTCGGGCATCGCCAATTCGGAATGCGGCCCGGCATTCTGCAAGACGAGAATATCCTTGGGATCAACCTCGAGGCTTTGATCGTCGACGCGAGCTGAAAGATCCTCGAGCGATGAAAATACGACCGCGCGACCTTCAAGCTCAAACAGATTGGCGTCCGCGGCAGAACGCTTGAGGATCGCACCTTGCGGCGCCAGGTTTCCGAACAACGCAACCAGACCGCCTTCGGGCTCAAGCGGCTTTTTCCGTTCGGCGATGATGGTTCGATCAATCCATCCGGTATCTTCGTGTTCAAGTCGTTGGCCAAGCGTTTCGCCCGTCACCGTCATGCAGTCCAAATGGAGAAGATCTTTGATTTCGCGTAGCAGCGCACCCATGCCACCGGCGGCGAAGAAATCCTCCATATAACCGTTACCGACCGGCTTCAGATTCACCAGCACCGGTGTCGTGTCGGACAATTCATTCAGACGTTTCAGCGAAACCGGAACTCCGGCACGGCCAGCGATCGCCGTTAGATGAATGATCGCGTTCGTGGAGCCGCCAATCGCAAGAAGCACCCTCAAAGCATTCTCGACCGACTTCTGGTTGACGATGCGATCTGGCGTGAGCTGCGAGCCGATCAATTTGACAGCGGCAATCCCCGTGGCTTCCGCTGCGCGCAGCCGGTCCGCGTGCACTGCCGGAATCGCAGCAGTGCCTGGGAGGATCATGCCGAGCGCTTCGGCGATGCACGCCATCGTCGAGGCCGTTCCCATGACAGCGCACGTGCCCGCGGTCGTAGCGAGCTTGCCCTCGACCTGAGAAATTTCGCGATCATCAATCTTGCCGGCGCGGTACTGCGCCCAGAACCGGCGGCAATCCGTGCACGCGCCCAGACGCTCGCCGTTGTGGCGTCCCGTCATCATCGGTCCGGCCACCAACATGATGGATGGCTTGCCGGCCGATACTGCGCCCATCAATTGCGCGGGAACCGTCTTGTCGCATCCACCCATCAGGACCACGGCGTCCATCGGCTGTGCCCGAACCATTTCCTCGGTGTCGACCGACATCAGGTTGCGAAACTTGAGACTGGTCGGATTGAGGAAGACTTCGCCCAACGAAATGGTGGGAAATTCAATCGGCAGTGCGCCGGCCGTCAGGACGCCGCGCTTTACGGCCTCCAGCAATTCGGGGAAATGACGATGGCAGTTGTTGAAGCCCGACGCGGTGTAGGCAATGCCGACCACCGGCTTCGCAAGCATTTCGCGGGAGTAACCCATCGATTGCGCGAAGGATCGCCGAAGATAGAGGGAGAAATCACGATCGCCATAGTTTGTCAGACCGCGGGCGATACCGGTCGGTTTGTCGTTCATACCGACACTTTTTGCAGCCGTTGCGCCCGGATGCAAGCCACCACCGGCGCTCCACAACTCCCGCCGCGGCAAGGTCTCGGCGCCGCGTGCGTCACCCCTCGGGAGGAGCTGCACACTGACCACGGGATGGAATTTTGGGTAGCGACGAATCTCGTCTCGACAACCACCCTGGAACCCTTCTAAAAGGTGAGCCGCGGGGCGGGAAAGTAAAACACATGGACTATAAGGGTTATTTCGCGTCTGCCCTCGATCGGCTGCGGGATGAACGACGGTACCGGGTGTTTGCGGATCTTGAGCGCATAGCCGGCCGATTCCCGCATGCCATTTGGCATTCCCCGCATGGCCCGCGCGACGTCGCGATCTGGTGCTCCAACGACTACCTCGGGATGGGCCAGCATCCGAAGGTGATCGGAGCCATGGTCGAAGCAGCCGCCCGCATGGGCACCGGCGCCGGCGGCACGCGAAATATCGCGGGCACCAATCATCCGCTTGTGGAGCTCGAGCTAGAGCTTGCTGATCTGCACAACAAGCCGGCCGCGCTGGTCTTCACCTCTGGTTACGTATCGAACGAAACCGGCATCTCCACCATCGCCAGGCTGCTCCCGAATTGCCTGCTGTTGTCGGACGCCCTCAACCACAATTCCATGATCGAGGGCGTAAGACAGTCGGGCTGCGAAAAGAAGATCTGGCGTCACAATGATCTCGGTCACCTCGAAGAGCTGCTCAGGGCTGCCGATCCGAGCAGACCAAAGTTGATCGTATTCGAGAGTCTCTATTCCATGGACGGCGATGTCGCGCCGGTGCATGCGATCTGCGATCTCGCCGAGCGCTATGGGGCCATGACCTACTGCGATGAGGTCCATGCCGTCGGCATGTATGGGCCGCACGGTGGTGGAATCTGCGAGCGCGACAACGCCATGCATCGCGTCGACGTGATCGAAGGGACGTTAGCGAAAGCCTTCGGTTGCCTTGGCGGTTACATCACCGCAAGCGAGGAACTGGTCGACGCGGTGCGGTCCTACGCGCCCGGCTTTATTTTCACGACGGCACTCCCTCCGGCCATCTGTGCCGCGGCTACCGCCGCAATCCGTCATCTGAAAACGTCGAGTTGGGAACGCGAACGCCATCAGGACCGCGCGGCGCGGGTGAAAGCAGTCCTCAACAACGTGGGCCTGCCGGTGATGCCAAGCGCCACGCATATCGTACCGGTGCTGGTCGGCGATCCGGAAAAGTGCAAGGCAGCAAGCGACCTGCTGCTTTCCGAGCACGGCGTCTACATTCAACCGATCAATTATCCGACGGTGCCGCGCGGCCTGGAGCGATTGCGGATCACGCCATCTCCCTATCACGACGATGCGCTTGTCGATGCACTGGCTGAAGCTCTCGTGGATACATGGGAGCGGCTCGGCCTTCCGCTGCGGTCGCGAGCGGCCGCGGCCGAATAACCTTCGCTTTCAATCCTGAAAGGGCGGCCGCTTTGTCAGCGGCTTCGCGGTCTCGCTCTTGACCTTTAGGGAACGTGCGGTCCGGCGCGCGACCAAAGGCATCATCAGCGACACAAAAAAGATGCGTGTGAGATGGTGCGCCCCGACATAGACCGGGTCGAGATTGAGCGCGAGCGCCAGAAGCATCATCGCGTCCACCGCGCCAGGGGCAAACGCGATCATCACTTCGGCGGCACGCAGCGAGAGCACGCCGATCAGCACAGCGGCGAACACTGCGGCGATCGCGACCGCCACCGCGAACGAACCGAATGCCGCGGTGATGAAATTCAGTAATAGCCGCAGCGGCGTATTGGCAAAGCGCGAGCCGGTCACCGCACCCATCGCAACCATGGCCGTGTTCGCGACCCACCAAGGCATGACCGCGTGGATCATTCCGGTGCCATGCAATACGGCAGATGACATCATCGCACCGAACAGCAGTCCGCCGGGGAAACGAAATCGATAGGCGACGACCGCGACGACGCTCGAAACCGCGACCAGTATCGCGAGTTCGTCAAGAACGGCGATGCTCAGCGCGGCTGTTGGCCTTGGTGGTGCGTGCCCGACCAGACCAAGGACCGACAATCCGGCGGGTAATCCGACGGCAATCACGACCACACGGATGCTTTGCACAATTGCAATCGCACGCAGGTCGCCGCCGAGTTCGGCCCCTAACGCGAGAACCTGCGACATGCCCCCGGGTGCGGCGGCGAGGTATGCGTCAACCTTGCCCCAGCCATGTACAAGCTGCAGATAACCGGCACCGCCGACGGAGATGACGATCATGGCCAGCAGCAGCACCACAATGCTGAGCGGGTAGGTCGCCATACCGTGCAAAGTCTCGGGAGTAACGACTGCGCCAAGCGAAATCCCGATGAGCACGAATATCGCGCGCATCAGCAGCGTCGGGATGAACATCGGTCGGCCGGCAAGAGCAGCGCCAGCGACCGCAAGGATAGAGCCTGACAGCCAGCCCGCCGGAACACCGGCGAGGCCTAGTACCGCGCCACCCAAAGCTGCGACCGCGAGCGTCTCGGCCAGATGCCGCAGGTCAGCAAGCCGATTGGTGGTCGAGGGCGCGGACAAAGGCTCAGTTCTCAAAGAGCCAGGCGCACCCGATGTCGCGGCTCATCAGGCCGGATCAATGACGCGCGCCGCTGCTCGCGTCAAATGCCTGTGGCCGAAAAAATCAGGTCGTCATTTCAGATGTTGACAATGCACGGCTGTCGCCGCCGCTGAGCACAATGCGTACGAGATCGGCGGCATTCCGCGCGCCGATCTTTTCCATGAGGCGGGCCCGATGGACTTCCACCGTCCGTGGGCTGATGCCGAGACGCCGGCCAACTTCCTTGTTGGAGGCACCTTCGGCAATCTGGGTGAGAACCTCGCGTTCGCGCGGGGTCAGAAAACTCTGGCCGGGAAAGTCTGCCGGCAGTCCAATCTTGCCGGCCGCACTTCCGTCACGTCTTGCAAACGCCGTGATCGCACTGCGTACGCGGGCAACAATTGCGCGCGCATCAAGCGGCTTGACCAGATAGTCGAATGCCCCGCTTTTCACCGCCTCTACGGCTGAGCTCACATCACTGTCACCCGTCACAATAAAGATTGGCGCGGGGTAGCTGCGAGCATCCAGTTCCCTGAGCACGACCAAACCTGACTTGGCCGGCAAATGCAGATCCAATAGGACCGCGGCAGGTGTCCGATCGCTGGCCACTGCGAGAAATGTCTCGCCATCAACGAAGCCGGTCACGCGATACCCGGCAAGCGTGAAAACCACCGAGAGTGCGTCACGCATCATCGCATCGTCGTCGACGATGAAGAGATCGCTGCTGTCCGGAGCCATGATTTGCTTCCCCTGGCGACGCCCGCTGTCGGACCAACGACATTCTGCACTATACGCGGCAAGGGTTAAGTAAAAAGTACTGGTATTACAATAGCTTACGGTATGATGGGATGGACCATTGGTACGTCGGTGAGGCGCGGGTTCGCCGCCACATAAAGATCGTGCCTCGGTTGGAGTTCTGTGGTGATTTAGGACGGCAAAATCGTAGTGAAGCGACGCCTGTTCCCGATCTGGAGTGTCTATGTTGCAGGGTTGGGTCGTTATCGCCGTTGCGCTTGCGTATATCGGGCTGCTGTTCCTGGTCGCGAGCTACGGCGATCGCACGCGCGGCCTCCGCCGCGATGGGCGCGCGCGGCTGCTGATCTATCCGCTGTCGCTCGCAATCTACTGCACGTCCTGGACATTCTTCGGGTCGGTCGGCTTTGCTTCACGCACCGGCTTCGACTTCCTGACGATTTATATCGGGCCGGCCATCATGATTGGCCTGTGCGGCCCGCTCCTGATCCGCATCGTGCGCCTGGCCAAAGCACAAAACATTACCTCGATCGCAGATTTCATTGCCGCACGCTACGGAAAAGGCCAGGCGGTTGCCGCGACAGTCGCTTTGATCGCAATCGTCGGAACGATCCCCTACATCGCCCTGCAGCTGAAAGCGGTGTCGTCGTCGCTCGAAACAATTTTGGCGCACGTCACGGCGGGCACGGAAGTTACCCGTCCGTTGCTGGGCGACATCGCGCTTTTCGTTGCGTTGTCGATGGCAACATTCGCAGTCCTTTTCGGTACGCGCCATATCGATGCGACCGAGCATCAGGACGGATTGATGCTGGCGGTTGCGACTGAATCGATTGTCAAACTTCTCGCATTCCTCGCCGTCGGGATATTCGTGACGTTCTGGATGTTCGACGGACCGGTTGCATTGTTCAAGGAGGCAATGCAGCGCCCTTCGACTGCCGCCATCTTCGGCCGCGAGCCACGCGCCGATACATTGATCGCGATGACGTTGCTTTCGTTTGTCGCGTTCATTCTCTTGCCGCGACAATTCCACGTAGCGGTGGTCGAGAACAATAACGAAGGCGAAATCAAACGCGCCGTCTGGCTTTATCCTCTCTATCTCGTTCTGATCAATCTGTTTGTGGTGCCGATTGCCCTTGCCGGCCTTCTGACGTTTCCCGCCGGAAAAATCGACAGCGACATGTTCGTGCTGGCGCTGCCCCTCGAGAACGGTTCGATCTTTTTCACAATCATCGCTTTCGTCGGCGGCTTGTCGGCAGCCACTGCCATGGTGATTGTCGAATCAGTTGCGCTCTCGATTATGGTGTCGAATGACTTGGTCATGCCGTTCGTGTTGCAGCGGCGTGAAAGACTGATCAATCGCCGCGACAACATCGGCTCGATGCTCCTGACGGTGCGGCGCCTGGCGATCTTCGCGATCCTGCTTCTCGCTTATGTGTATTACCGTTCGGCGGGCGAAGCGCAGCTTGCCTCGATAGGGCTGCTCTCGTTCGCAGCCATTGCACAATTGGCACCTGCCTTCTTTGGTGGACTGTTGTGGCGACGCGCGACTGCGGCTGGCGCAATCGCCGGCATGACGGTCGGCTTCCTGGTCTGGGCCTACACGTTGCTTCTTCCGACGCTGTCAGACATCGGCATTGTCGGTGAGCGCATTCTTACCGAAGGACCATGGGGTCTCGGTATGCTGCGTCCGCAGCACCTGCTCGGACTCGACCTGCCTCCCCTCGTCCACGGCGTGACCTGGAGCCTGCTGCTGAACGTTTTGTTCTACATCGGATTCTCGTTACGCAGGGAGCCTTCGCCAATCGAGCGACTGCAGGCCAATACGTTCGTGCCCTCGGATTTCACGCCGATTGCCCCGAGCTTCCGGCTGTGGCGCTCTTCAGTGACGGTCGATGAGCTCACAAGCACAATCGCGCGCTACCTCGGCGAAGAACGAACGCAATCGGCCTTTGAAAGCTTCGCCGCCGCGCAACGCATCAGTCTTGAGCCGAAGGACGACGCGGATTTCCGATTGATCCGTTATGCCGAGCATATTCTCGCGTCGGCGATCGGCGGCGCATCCTCGCGGCTGGTTCTGTCACTGCTTCTGCGTAAACGCACGGTTTCGACCAAGGCGGCATTGAAGCTCCTGGACGATGCCAACGCAGCGATCCAATACAACCGGGAGATCCTGCAGACGGCGCTCGATCACGTTCGTCAAGGCATTGCCGTATTTGACAAGGAATTGCAGCTGATTTGCTGGAACCGGCAGTTCGGTGAGATCCTCGATTTGCCGCCAAGCTTCATTCGCGTTGGCATCGGGCTCGCCGACATTCTGCGCTTCAATGGCACGCGCGGTGATGCCCCTTCGGCGGAAGTCGAAGAATTCGTGCGCATGCAAATCGAGCGCTACGTCTCGGGCAATGAGCCTTTCCTGGAGCGCTTCGCGCAGGGACTGGTGATCGAGGTTCGCGCCAATCGCATGCCTGATGGTGGCATCGTCACGACGTACACCGACATCACGGCAAGCGTGGAAGCGGCGGAAGCCCTGGAGCGCTCCAATGAAACGCTGGAGCGGCGCGTGCACGAGCGCACCGAGGAACTGACCCGACTCAACGCCGCGCTCGAACTCGCGAAAGGCGAAGCCGATGCGGCCAATATTTCAAAAACGAAATTCCTCGCGGCCGCGAGCCATGACATCCTGCAGCCGCTGAACGCGGCGCGGCTTTACGTCACGACGCTGATCGAACGTGGCGGACGCGAGGACAGGCGGCTGGTCGACAATATCGACGCTTCGCTCGAGGCCGTTGAAGAGATTTTCGGTGCCTTGCTCGACATGTCGCGGCTCGACACCGGTGCCTTGCGTCCCGAGTTCGCCAGTTTCCGCATCGACGAGCTGATGCGCCAGATCGAGCTCGAGTTCGCTCCGCTGGCGACGGCCAAGGGACTCGACCTCACTTTCATACCATCTGGTCTCGTCGTGCGGTCCGATCGCCGACTGCTGCGAAGGCTGATCCAGAACCTTGTTTCCAATGCGATCAAATACACGCCGGAGGGACGCGTGCTCGTGGGATGCAGGCGACGCGGCGACCATCTGCGCATCGACGTTTACGACACCGGCGTCGGCATTCCGCAATCAAGGTGGCGCGACATATTCGTGGAATTTCATCGTCTCGATCAGGGCGCCAAGATTGCGCGCGGATTGGGCCTTGGCCTTTCCATCGTGGAGCGGCTTGCGCGCGTCCTCGATTGCACGATCGGTCTTGAATCAGAGGCCGGGCGCGGGTCGCGCTTCATGGTCACCGTGCCACTGTCAAACGCGGCACCGGTCGAACTGCCCGCGCGAGAGGATACCCGCATCGACCCGAGCCAGCTCGTCGGCATCACGGCGCTCTGCATCGACAACGAGCCGTCCGTGCTCGACGGCATGGAAACGCTTCTGCGGAGCTGGAGTTGTGAAGTCATCAAGGCGCCAGACCTTGAGACCGCCTTGGCCGTAATCGGGGAAAGTCCGCTGATGCCGAATGGGTTGCTGGTCGACTACCATCTCGACCACGGCAACGGCATAGAGGCGATCACCGAGCTTCGACGTCGCTTCGGCGACCTGCCCGCGATCCTGATCACTGCCGACCGCTCGCCGGCCGTACGCGAACAGGCGCGGACCCAAGGAATTCAACTCTTGCACAAGCCGATCAAGCCGGCCGCACTGCGCGCGCTATTGGCGCAATGGCGCATGATGCGTGCTGCGGCAGCGGAGTAGCGCAGTCAGCCTTCAACCGCCGCGCCTTGCGGCCACTGGCCGCCTTCTATCTTGGCTGCGGCGATAACGGCCTGGGTCCGGCTTTCAACGCCGAGCTTCTGCAGAATCGCGGAGACATGCGCTTTCACCGTCGCCTCCGAGACGCCGAGTTGAAATGCGATCTGCTTGTTCAACAGTCCTTCCGATAACATCATCAGCACGCGTACCTGTTGCGGCGTCAGCGTCGCCATCCGCGCCATCAACTCCGCCGCTTCGGCGTCTGATCCGCCGGTGAGGTCGACGTCGGGCGGCGTCCACACGTCCCCGCCCAACACCCGCGAAATCGCCGTGCGCATCGCTTCCACACCGAGTGTTTTCGGTATGAAGCCCGACGCACCGAATTCCATGCAACGTCGGATAGCGGCCGGATCATCGTTTGCTGACACGACGATGACCGGCACCCCCGGATATTGGGCCCGCATGTACATCAATCCGGAGAAGCCCCGCACGCCGGGCATGGCGAGATCGAGCAGAACGAGGTCGACGTCGCTGCTTCGTTCGAGCAATTCGACAAGCTCGTCGTAAGTGCCGGCTTCGGCTATCTCCGCTTGCGCCAGGAGACCCGTGACCGCCTCACGCAGCGCTCCACGGAACAGAGGATGGTCGTCGGCAATCACAAACCGGTATTGCAACGCTTCATTCAAATCAGAAATTTCCTCTGAGACTTTCGTTGGCGCGGCCATGCGCCGCACCATTTTCGTGCGGATTATCCCGCGCTTTGAACCATGTTCCTCCGCTGCTCGTTCGAGCGCAAGCCTTTCACCTCTCGACGAAAATTGCTTTGGTGCAGTGCGAGAAAGCTCTGATAAATCCACGCCTTACACGCGCGGCTTCGCCAAAAGTCGAATAGGGCCGGCGGCTCCCACCAGACTAGAGTTTTCAAACCACCGCCAGCGGGGGCGCATGGTCGGTCGGGGTCCGATCGGCATGCGTTTTCGCCATTAGCGGCGGAAGGATGTTTGGAAAAGCACAAACGGGGGATTCAAGATGAGCGCAGTGGCTGGTACCGCTTCTCGCGCGGGCGGAATGTCGAAGGACGAAAAATTCGTCATCTTCGCATCATCGCTCGGCACGATCTTCGAATGGTATGACTTCTATCTCTATGCGGTGCTGGCACCGTTCTTCGCTTCATTGTTCTTTCCGGCAGGGAATGACACCGCAGCACTGCTGTCGGCGTTTGCTACCTATGCGGCCGGATTTCTTGTGCGCCCCTTCGGCGCGATCATCTTCGGACGCATCGGCGACCTAGTCGGCCGCAAATACACCTTCCTCGTCACCATCATGGTGATGGGCACCGCGACATTCCTCGTCGGCGT
Organism: uncultured Alphaproteobacteria bacterium; assembly: GCA_963707615.1. Lineage (GTDB taxonomy): Bacteria > Pseudomonadota > Alphaproteobacteria > Rhizobiales > Xanthobacteraceae > Pseudolabrys. Next base: position 240,990 of record CAVPQT010000002.1, on the reverse strand, counting down.
GCTTCCGACATTTGCAAGCGTCGGGTGGCTGGCGCCGATCATGCTCGTCACCCTGCGCCTTTGTCAGGGTCTGGCGCTGGGCGGCGAATACGGCGGCGCGGCAACGTATGTGGCTGAACACTCGCGCCCGAATGAACGGGGCTATGCCACGAGCTTCATCCAAACGACAGCTACGCTAGGTTTGCTGTTGGCGCTTATCGTCATCGCACTCTGCCGCGGCAACATGGTCGCCAAGGACTTCTCGGAGTGGGGATGGCGCATTCCGTTCCTCGTCTCAGTGATCCTGCTTGTCTTTTCCGTGTACATCCGTCTCAAGTTGAATGAGACACCCATCTTCCAGAAGATGGTGTCGGAAGGAAAAGGCTCAAAGGCACCGTTGACAGAGAGCTTCTTCCACTATCCCAACAACAAATATGTGTTGCTCGCGTTGCTCGGCGCAACCGCCGGCCAAGGCGTGGTGTGGTATACGGGACAGTTCTACGCGCTGTTCTTCCTCGTGATCACACTCAAGGTCGACTACATCACAGCCTACTGGTTGATTGGCATATCACTGGTCATCGGCACGCCATTCTTCATCTTCTTTGGATGGCTTTCCGATCGCATTGGCCGCCTCAAGATCATTCTGGCCGGCTGCGCGATCGCGGCGATCACCTACTTCCCGCTGTTCCAGGGCCTGACTCACTACGTCAATCCGGACCTGGAAGCGTTCGCCAAGGCCAACCCGATCACGGTCACGGCCGATCAGTCGACGTGTAACTTCCACATCTTCGTCGGTCCGTGGTCGAAATTCACCGATTGCGACCGCGCACAGGACTTCCTGACCAAGTCAGGCCTTTCGTTCAAGATAGCGCATGCGGCCGGGTCGAAGTCTGTCGACATGGACATTGGCGGCACCAAGATACAAGGGTGGGATAACGCTAAATGGACGGCGGCGCTTGCGGCGAAAGGTTATCCGAAGTCAGCTGACCCCAAGAAGATCAACTGGTTCATGACCGAGTTGATCCTGGTCATCATGGTGATCTACGTAACCATGGTGTACGGACCGATTGCCGCCTTCCTGGTCGAGATGTTTCCGACCAAGATCCGCTACACCTCGATGTCGCTGCCATATCACATTGGCAACGGCTGGTTTGGCGGAATGTTGCCGTTGCTCGCGACGGCGGTGGTGGCGGCACAGGGCGATATTTATGCCGGCCTTTGGTACCCGATCATCGTTGCGGTGATGACGTTGGTGATCGGAACCCTGTTCCTTCGTGACACCAAGGGCGTTGATATCACCACCAGCTCCGGTGTTGCGATCCAAAAAGGCTAGTTAGCCGATAAGGGCGGCGGACAACCGCCGCCCTTTTATTTCCTGAACGCCCCGCAATGCGGGGCGTTTTTATTTCCGGCTGCCGATGAACTGAAACATTACGTCCCGGCTGTGCGGCCTGCGACGATGTTCAACGAGGTAAATGCCCTGCCAGGTTCCGAGCGCGAGTTTTCCGCCGGTCACCGGGGCGTGCAATGACACGCCGTTGAGCATTGCCTTGACGTGCGCCGGCATGTCGTCCGGGCCTTCAGCATCGTGGATCCAGCTCGCGTTTTCGGGCGCGAGCCGATCGAGCGCGGTCAGCAAATCCGCCTGCACATCGGGATCGGCATTTTCCTGGATCGTCAACGAAGCCGAGGTGTGCCGCAAAAAGATCAGCAACACTCCCTCGCCCGCTCCGGCGCTGTCGATAAAGCTTGTTGCGTCAGCAGTAATATCGATGAAGCCGGCGCCTCGCGTATCGATTCGTAAAATCGCACTGGCTATGAGCTGCGGCACGGCCTCGACAATGGCGGACAAACGACCAGGCATGAATTCGGCGTTGCTCCGGTCGGCCGACTAGGTCTTGCGCATGATGTCTTTGCGGACCGAGCCGAACATCTCGACAAGACGACGCCAGGCGTCTTCAAGAAATTCGCGGGCGCGCGCCATGTCTTCCTGCGTCGGCAGCTTGATCGTTACGTCGGGACTGTTCCCGGATTGCGGCGATAAGTCAGCTGGCGGACGCGGCGGAGGTGGCTCTCTCAGAGCGGCAATCTCCTTCTTCAATGACGCAACTTCATCCTGCAAGCGGCCCAGTTTCTCTTCCAATCCCTTGAGGAAGGTGATGCCCTTCTGCGCGTCCTCATTGCTGGCTGCCGATGAGGCCTTATCGATCGGCACGGCCTGGCAAATCCATCCGCTCGTCTGCGCGCTGCAATAGGCGATTTCGCCATTGGTGCTGTCGAGCCTGATGAATCCGTTGTCGACGCGGTTGAAGCTGTACCGGCTCGCGACCGGTGTCTGCGAATTTGATACGGCGGGCTCCTGGGGTGCTGCCTTCTCCCCTTCGCTGGCGGTCTGCGCCCATGAGAACCCCGAAGGGCCGGCGAGAATGACTGCAAGTGCAAGCATAGAGACGCGCATGGCGACTTCCTGTGAACAGCGGTGGGATGCCAGCAGCCTAGCACCGACTCGAGATCGGCTGAACCCGCGTAAGTCATTCCGCAGTGCACAGCCCGATCAGCTTTCGTCGCCCGAAATCCCGCTTTTTTTCCTTCATTTCAATCGCTTATGCCGCAGGCGCGGTTCCTTAACTCGATGAAACTCGGTAAGTATGGTCCGCGCGGCTTTTAGGGCGGCGGGACTCGCGAGACCTGAAACCGACGCGAGTCGCAAGCATGTCTGACACGCGCGGCAAAGACGATCGCAACGAACCGCCGGACGACGAGGCTGCTCTCTCCGCGAGGCTCCAACGTCTCGGCAGTCGGCTCGCCCAGGCGAACCGACCACCCGAAAACGACACCGGTCCTCGTCAGACCGCCGATCCTTCGGCGATCGCCCGTGGTTTCCGGTTGTCGACCGAACTGGTCGCTGGGGTGCTTGTGGGCGCGGTAATCGGCTGGCTACTCGACCGCTGGTTGGGAATCTCGCCATGGGGGCTCATCGTATTTTTGTTGCTCGGCTTCGCGGCGGGCGTACTAAATGTGATGCGGGCGGCAGGGGTCGTTCGCGATAGACAACTGTAGTTCTCATGGCTGTCGATCCAATCCATCAATTCCAGATCATCGATCTGTTTCCGGTCGTCAAAATCGGCAACACCGAGATCGCCTTCACCAATTCTGCGGCTTATATGGTCGCCGCAGTTGTGGTCATCACTGCATTCCTTATTGGCGGCACCGCCAAACGAAGCCTTGTGCCGGGCCGCGTGCAGTCGACAGCCGAGCTGACGTACGAATTCGTCGCCAACACCATAAAAAGTACGGCCGGCAACGAGGGAATGCGTTTCTTCCCCTTCGTGTTCGCGCTGTTCACGTTCATCCTGACGGTGAACATCATTGGGCTTATCCCCTACGCCTTCACCGTCACCACGCACATCATCATTACCGCGACATTGGCGATGTCGGTCTTCCTCACGGTCCTTGTGTATGGATTCTGGAAGCACGGGCTTCACTTCTTCAACCTGTTCGTGCCCAAGGGCATTCCGATCTACATCCTGCCGCTCATCGTATTCATCGAAGTGTTGTCGTTCCTTTCGCGCCCGATCTCTCACAGCGTGCGTCTCTTTGCCAATATGCTGGCTGGTCACATCACGCTGAAGGTGTTCGCCAGCTTCATCACGCTACTTGGAAGCGCGGGGATCATCGGCATGGCCGGCGCGACGTTGCCGCTCGCGATGGTCGTTGCACTGACCGCACTCGAACTGCTCGTCGCCTTCCTGCAAGCCTACGTGTTTGCCATCCTCACCTGCATCTATCTCAACGATGCCATCCATCCGGGTCATTGAAGACCAGACAAGATCAAGCAAAGGAGTTCGTCATGGATCCAATCGCAGCAAAATACATCGGTGCCGGCATTGCCTGCATCGGCATGGGTGGCGCCGGCGTCGGCGTCGGTGCCATCTTCGGTCACTACCTGGCCGCGGCCCTGAGAAACCCATCGGCCGCCCAAGGGCAATTCGGCAACCTGATTTTCGGATTTGCCGTGACGGAAGCGCTCGGCATCTTTTCGCTGCTGATCGCGCTGCTGCTCCTCTTCGCGCTGTAAGAACCGGTCGCCTTTACGACCATGGCCACGACTGCCCATACCGAAGTGCCGGGCGGACATAAGGGCGCGTTTCCGCCCTTCGATTCGCACACGTTTGCGTCGCAGCTCGTATGGCTCGCCATCACGTTCGTATTGCTCTACGTCATCCTGGCGAAAGTGGCGTTGCCGCGCGTCGGCGGCATCATCGCGGAACGGCAAAAGCGGATTGATGACGACCTCGCGCAGGCGAATTCGTTCAAGACGCAGTCCGACGGTGCACTCGCGGCCTATGAAAAATCTCTGGCTGATGCCCGCAGTCGGGCACAGTCAATTGCCAATGATATGCGCGAGAAACAGGCCGCCGAGGCGGCTTCGACCCGCAAGAAGCTCGAGGATCAGCTCCAGGCCAAGTTAGCCGACGCTGAAAAGACCATCGCTGGAACCAAACAGAAGGCGATGGCAAACGTGCACGGCATCGCGACAGACGCAACCAAGGCGATCGTCGAGCGGCTGATTGGTAAAGCGCCAGCCGACAATGCGATCGATGCAGCGGTCGCCGACGTTCTTAAGAGGTAACGGGAGCCATGGAACTGTTGCGTGAGCCGGAAACCTGGGTGGCGATCGCATTCGTCATCTTCGTATGCTTCCTGGGCTATCTCGGCGTGCACAACATGGTGTCGAAGGCGCTGGACGATCGTGCCGGCCGCATCCGCGCCGAGCTCGACGAAGCGCGCAAGCTCAAGGACGAAGCAGCTGAGCTCCTGGCGGAATATCAGAGAAAGCAGCACGCCGCCGAAAGCGAAGCGGAAGAAATCATCGCCGGCGCCAAGGCCGAAGCCGAAAGGCTTGCCACGGAGGCCAAGACGCGGATCGAAGATTTCGTGGCTCGACGCACTGCGATGGCTGAAACCAAGATCGCCCAGGCGGAAGCGCAGGCAGCGGCGGACGTCCGCAGTGCCGCCGCCGAAGCCGCAGTCGCCGCTGCGGAAAAGATCCTGAACGTCGAAGCCAAGGGCAAGCTGGCTGGCGAGCTTCTCGCCAAAGGGATCGAAGACGTTCGCAAGAAGCTGAACTAGGCTTCGACCCGCGCTTCCTCAAATTGCGATCGTGAATGCGCGCAGTCCGTCACACTGCGGCGCTTCCTCAGCTTTGGCGCTGATTTGCCCCAGGCGCTGTTCGCGGCTTCGGCTTGGTCGCAGGTTTCTTTCTTCTATCCTGCTGTGCCCCCGAAGCATCGAATCCCACATAGACCACGTAAGCGTCGATGTTGGATATCGGCTGCGGCAACGGGAACGAGATTTCCGAATCGACGTGCACGAAGGGAACGCGATCAACTGAGCCCGCCACGACAACTTCTACGCTGGCAAATCTTGACAGAATGGTTTTGGGGTTTACCCCCTCTTGAACCACGGCAAGACGGATCGGCACATTGACCGTGCCCGCCCCACCCGCGGGACCGGTGATAACCCGTCCCTCGACACCAACTTTCATCGTCATGATGCCGGAATTCACATGGCACTCTCGCGCGGTGCGGACGATTGTGACCTGGTAGCGCAGGTCCAGCGCGGTAGGCTCTTCGCCGCCCGACTTGCTGCCGATCATGAGCGTAGCGGCACCCGTGCGCACACTCACGCCCGGACACTCGATATCGGGAGCCGACTCTCCTGCTGCCTGAGTGTCGTTGCTCGCCTTCGATGACGTACTGAAAAGATCGAGCGCGGACGAGCTGAAGAGATTGCTCGATCCGGAGCCGCAGCCGGCGAGCCCCAAAGCCAAGCCTAACAGTGCTGCGATCTTGCCGGCTACCCGCATGCTTTTCCCATTTTTTTGGCGGCATCCCTACTTGCGCGCTCAGACAACCGAACAATTGTGGCAGTCAATCGACGTCGTCTTTGAGACGCGCGTACAGCAAGTGATCCTGCCAGACTCCGTTGATACACAGATAGCCCCGGGCATAACCCTCACGCTTGAAACCGGTCTTTTCCAGCAACCGGATTGAGGCGACATTGTCCGGGATGCAAGCGGCTTCCAGCCGATGCAGCCGCAGGGCCGAAAAGCTGTACGGTATCAGTGCCCGAACGGCAGCAGTCATATACCCCTTGCGGGCAAACGGCGCACCAACCCAATACCCGACACTGCCCGCCTGCGCCACGCCGCGACGAATATTGGCAATCGTCAATCCTCCAACCATCGCGTTGTCGTCGCTGCGGAATATCAAGAAGGCATAAGCCAGATCACTGCGCTGATCTTCGGCGTATCGCTTGAGCCTGCGGCGGAAAGCGCCGCGCGTGAGATCGTCAGCCGGCCAAATCGGCTCCCATGGAACCAGAAAGCGCCGGCTCGTTTCGCGCAACGCCGCCCATTCGGCAAAATCGCCGCTGTGCGGCGGACGCAACGTCACGCCCGCGCCGGTCATGCTCGGCACTGTTTCGTTGGAACTTACGGTTCGGAAAAACGCCATGGACGTATCGCGGTCATGCCGCGCGGCGGACCAGACTTTCGGCGATCGCAGCTGTCGTTTCAAGGCCATTGCCAGGTCCGAGCGCGGCGATCGCCGGCCTGGCGCGACTGATCAAGGCGCGCCCGCCCGCACGGGCGCTCTCGACGGTCACTGCATCGACCTTGGCGACAATCTCCTCAAGCGGAACCGGACGTCCATAGGCGAGCATCTGCCTCGCGAGTTGGCCTACACGGGCCTCGGAGCTTTCCAGCGCCATCAGAAGACCTGCTTTCATCTGGGCTTTGGCGCGATTAATTTCGGTGTCGTTTAGAGTTTCGGTGGCATTGCCAATCTGATCGATAACGACGCGCATCAGTTCAGGAGCATCAGCCTCGTCCGTGCCCGCATAGAGCGCGAATAGCCCAGTGTCGGAAAACGGCATGTGGAACGCATGTATTGCGTAGCAAAGGCCGCGGATTTCGCGAACCTCCTGGAACAGACGCGACGACATCCCGCCACCAAGCACGCTGGTGAATACCTGCAAGCTGTAAAGCTGATCGTCGCCTACCGGCAATCCCTGCAGCGCCATGGCGATATGCACCTGTTCGAGGTCGCGCGTTTCGACTTTTGTGCCCCCGCGGAAATGCGCCGGCTCCGGTTCGGGAGCACGCGGTCCTTGGAATGTCGCCAGGCGCTTGTCGATTTCCGCCACGATTGCCTTGTGCTCGACAGCACCCGCGGCGGCCACCACCATGTTGGGAGCTCGGTAGTTGCGCGACAAATACGCGCGCAAACGCGCCGGGTTGAATGAGCGCACGGTCTCCGGTGTTCCGAGAATAGAGCGGCCGACCGGTTGGAGAGGAAATGCCGTTTCCTGCAGGCGATCAAATACGAGATCGTCAGGCGCGTCCTCGGTCGCACCTATTTCCTGCACAATCACATTCTGTTCGCGCTTCAATTCATCGGCGTCGAAAGTCGGCTCGGAAAGAATGTCGGACAGAACGTCGATTGCGAGCAGCACATCGTCCTTGAGCACGCGCGCAAAATAACCGGTCGACTCGACGCTGGTTGCTGCATTGAGATCCCCGCCGACCGCCTCGATCGTTTCCGCGATTTGTCGCGCGGTGCGGCGCTTGGTCCCCTTGAACGCCATATGCTCAAGCAAATGCGAGATACCGTGTTCATCCGGTTTCTCGTTGCGGCTCCCCGAACCGATCCACACGCCGAGGGACGCCGTTTCAAGATGCGGCATCCGATCAGTCACCACCGAAAGACCCGAGGGAAGACGGGTAACTTCAACACTCATGCAGCTGCTCCTTCACGCGCCGCGCGCGACACAGATGTTACATACCGCTCTACGGCCGTCTGGTCTGCCGGTAAAACAACGATCCGTTCATTCCGGCGCCCCAGATCGGCGAAGCGTGTCAGGAAGCGCCGGCGTCACACCGCAGGCCGCCTTGACCGCATCGGGAAATTTCGCCGGATGCGCCGTCGACAGGACGACCATCGGGACCGAAGGATCTCGCTTCTCCTTCTCTGCCACGGCAAGGGCAACGGCAGTGTGCGGATCGACGCAATAGTCGGCCTCGCGGACCCAGGCACGAATCTCAGCAGCGCTCTCCTGCTCGTCAGCGCGATCGGCGGTGAATAGCGATCGCAGTTCCTTGATCGCCGATGCGGACAGGGCAAAGCGCCGGTGCTGGGCCAAGGAAGCCATCGACGCACGCACGGCTTGCGCATCCCGTCCATAAGCGTCGAACAACAGGCGTTCGAAATTGGACGAAACCTGGATGTCCATCGACGGCGATGTCGTCGCGATCACGTCGCGGATCTCATAGGTGCCGGTCGCAAAGGTGCGCACAAGGATATCGTTGACATTGGTCGCCACTACGAGGCGATCAATCGGCAAGCCCATGCGCGAGGCGACATAGCCGGCGTAGACGTCGCCAAAATTTCCGGTCGGCACGGTAAACGCGATTCTTCGGTGCGGAGCACCAAGCGCGACCGCTGCCGTAAAATAATAAACCACCTGAATGGCGACCCGCGCCCAGTTGATTGAATTCACTCCGGAGAGCCGCACGCGGTCGCGGAACGCGTGGTGATTGAACATGGCCTTTACCAGGGCCTGACAGTCATCGAACGTCCCTTCAATGGCGAGCGCGTGCACGTTCGAGTCCGGCACTGTGCTCATCATCCTGCGTTGCACCTCCGAGATGCGTCCTTGCGGAAAAAGGACAACGACGTCGACCTGCGCACGGCCGCGAAACGCTTCGACTGCGGCACCGCCGGTGTCACCGGACGTCGCGACCACGATGGTGGTGCGTTCGGCGCGCTGATGCAGCACGTGATCCATCAGCCGCGCGACAAACTGCATCGCCAGATCCTTGAAGGCGAGCGTCGGACCGTGAAAAAGCTCCAGCACAAACAGGCTCGGATCGAGTTGGGTCAAAGGCGCCACCGCAGGATGGCGAAAACTGCCGTAAGCCTCGCGCGCCATGCGCGCCAGGTCGGCCTCCGCTATGCCATCCCCGACGAAGGGTCGGATCACCTCAACGGCAACTTCGGCATAGGGCTTTCCGGCAAGGTTCCCGACGGTCGCGCGATCAATCGTGGGCCAGCGTTCGGGCACATAAAGGCCGCCGTCGCGAGCGAGGCCCGCGAGCATCACATCGACAAAATCGAGCGAGGGAGCCTCGCCCCGGGTGGAGATGTAACGCATTGATTTAGCTTAAGTTTGTGGTCCGACCACGCTCGGCAGTTGCACAGTAGCCCCGGCCGCGCGCTTGCACAAGAAAACGCTCAGTTCCGTCCAACGAGGCGGCGCGCGAGCCAGACGATGAAGACGCCGGCAAGAGCGAGTGCGAGACCGAACCAGGTGATCGCGTATTGCAGGTGATTGTCAGGCAAACGCACCTCGAGCTTGCCTGGTTTCGGCAGGGCGCCGGGAGGCACCGGTCCCTCCTGATCAATGTAAAAAGGCGCAGCGGTCAGCCCACGTCTTGAATTTGGCGATCGAATTTGAATCGCGCAGGAACCAGACATTGTTTTTGGGATCGTCAGCCGGAGTGAAGGAATTGCGCGTCTCCGGCCAGCGCAACACGCCGACGATGTCGACTATGCCGTGCGGCGTGCCTTCGGTGCGCGTCCCCGGGTCCTTGCGATCGGCAGGCACAAACCCGCGATTGACGAGAATGATGCTGCCACCGGCAAGGCGAGCCGGCGCGAAGACCCAGTAGCCCGGACCTTTGACATCGGGACGCAATGGAGACCCAGCCGTGTACACCAGCGCTTCTTCTCCGTCGAGGAATTCAGCCGGAAAAACAACGCGGCGGAATTCCTCCTTGTCTTCACGAAGCTGCGCCCAACTCGCACGCGGCGGCAGATCTTCGGGCGCACGACCCAGCCGGGTATTGAGCGTGGTAATGAGGTTTTCCTTCCAGACCTTTCGGTCGAGTTGCCAGACGCCGAGCCCGATCAGAATCACGAGGCCGGCCAACGTCATGAGCGTTGCATCGAGGATGCTGCTTTTACGCTTGCGGCGAGGCTTGCTCACATCTCACCCCGGCGATCGAGACGGCCTTCCGCCGCCTTGTGATGATATTGCAGCGCTATCAGCAGACCTTTGATCATGCGAAGCGGCGCAAGCGTCACGATCAGGATCAGCGGCAGCCACAGAACAGCATGCACCCAATACGGCGGCTGATAGAGGACTTCGGTGATCAACGCGGCAAAGACAACAACAAAGCCTGCAATGAGAATCACAAACACCGCCGGGCCATCGCCGGAATCGGCAAAACCATAGTCGAGACCGCAGTGTTCGCACTTTGGACGCAACGAGAGAAATCCCTTGAACAAATGGCCGTCACCGCAGCGCGGACAGCGACCGCGAAGACCGCGGCCGATCGGAAGGTGGCCGTGCAGCGTTTGTTCGGTCATGCGTTTCTGATTTCAAAATAAAAGGGCGGCGTGATAACGCCGCCCTTTCAGCAACCATCCATCGTCGGCTACTCGTGCGCGGCGCCTGATCCCCAGACATATATGCACGCGAACAGGAACAGCCATACGACGTCGACGAAATGCCAGTACCACGCGGCGAATTCGAAGCCGAGATGCTGCTTCGGCGTGAAGTGCCCGGCCATTGCACGAAACAGGCAGACGATCAGGAAGATCGAACCGATGATCACATGCGCGCCGTGGAATCCGGTCGCCATGAAGAAGGTGGCGCCGTAGATGTTTCCACTGAAATGGAAATGCGCATGTGAGTATTCGTAAGCCTGCACGCACGTGAAGGTCAGGCCAAGAAGGATCGTGAGGATCAAACCCCACTTCAGGCCCTTCCGATCGTTTTCAAGCAGCGCATGGTGCGCCCAGGTCACGGTGGTGCCCGACGTGAGCAGGATCAGCGTGTTGAGCAGCGGCAGGTGCCAGGGATCGAACGTCTCGATGCCCTTCGGAGGCCAGACACCGCCGGTGGCCGCGAGGCGGCCGATATCGTTGGCTTCGCCCGGGAACAGCGCAGTGTTGAAATAGGCCCAGAACCAGGCGACGAAAAACATCACTTCCGAGGCGATGAAGAGGATCATCCCGTAGCGGTGTGATATCTGCACGACGCGCGTGTGAAAGCCCTCGTATTGGGCCTCGCGGATGACGTCGCGCCACCAGACGACAAATGTGTAGAGCACGCCAAGCACGCCCGCGCCGAACACGAGCGGCGCCGCGGGGTACATGTGATGCATCCAGCTGATGGCGCCGACCGCCATGACAAAGGCGGACACGGAGCCGACGGCCGGCCATGGGCTCGGATCGACCAGATGATAGTCGTGTTGTTTGGCGTGAACGTCGGCCATCGTCTCAGTCTCCGTTAGAGCTTGCTCAGATTTTTCTTGGGCGCTTCAGCTACCGGCTGATCCGGCTCGCGCAGCCGGTAGAACGTATATGACAGCGTAATTGTGTTCAGGTCGTCCTGATCGCTGTCCCTGACGAGAGCGGGGTCGACATAGAACACCACGGTCATTTCGCGGGTCTCGCCGGCTTTCAGACGCTGCTCGGTGAAGCAGAAGCAGTTTATCTTGCTGAAATACGCGCCGACCGTGGGCGGTGAAACGTTGTAACCGGCCTGCCCGGCGATTTCCCGCGCGGCCTCGTTGACGACTTTGTAGCGGACGGTCGCCACCTCGCCGATGCGCACCTGGATTTCATTCTGCTCCGGTACAAATTTCCACGGCAGCCCGGGTGCGACATTGGAATCGAAACGGATGGTGAGCTTGCGATCGAGCACGTTATCTGGCGCTTTTTCCGAAACCTGGGTGGTGCCGCCGAAGCCGGTGGTCTTGCAAAACCAGGTGTAGAGAGGCACCGCCGCATAGGCCGCGCCGACCATGCCGACGACCAGCGCTCCGCAACAAGAGGCGACGAAAACATCGCGTCGCAGCGCTCGTTGATCGGTTTTGCGAGGCAATTCGGTCATCGCGCTAGATCGGGCGGATCAGAACGCCCGGCCCTTTCACCAAGGTCATTGCGTAGAACAACACAACCAGAGCTGCCAGTGCCAGAGCAATGGCAATCGAACGGGATCGCCGCGCGCGCTTCTGCGCTTCGGTGAGCACGATTCCGTCGTCGTCAGGATTCTCGCTCATGGCGATGTCCATGCTCACGCTGCCAATCGGGCGATCAGCCCGCCCCATCCGCGTTCGACCAGCAGCACCGCAAACAGAAGAAACAGATACAGGATCGAGAAGGCGAAAAGATTACGGCTAGCACGTTCCGCCGGACGGCTTTCACGGAAAACCTGCCAGCCGAGCACCACCATGATGGCGCCCGTCACGATGGCCGTGACGCCGTACAGTGCGCCGGTATAGCCGAAAGCCCAAGGTGCAACGCCGAGCGGCACAAGGATCAGCGTATAGAACATGATCTGACGCCGCGTGCTGGCATCGCCCGAAACCACGGGCAGCATCGGGATACGCGCCCGCGCGTAATCTTCGGTGCGATAAAGCGCGAGCGCCCAGAAATGTGGCGGCGTCCAGAAGAAGATGATCAGGAACAACAAGACCGGCTCGAAGCTCAGCGAGCCGGTGACCGCGGCCCAGCCGATCATTGGCGGGAACGCTCCGGCGGCGCCGCCGATGACGATGTTCTGCGGCGTCGAACGCTTGAGCCAGATCGTGTAGATCACGACATAGAAGAAGATGGTGAAAGCGAGCAGTGCCGATGCCACCCAGCTCACCAGCAGACCGAGGGTGACGACGGCGAACGAACCGAGTGTCAGGCCGAATGCCAGCGCTTCGCCTGGACGCACACGACCCATCGGCACGGGACGGCGTGCCGTACGCGTCATGAGCGCGTCGACATCGGCGTCGTACCACATGTTGAGCGCGCCAGCGGCGCCAGCGCCGACAGCAATGCAGAGCAATGCGGTAAAGGCAGCGACCGGATGCAGCGATCCGGGAGCAACCGCAAGACCCACCAAGGCGGTGAACACCACGAGTGACATGACCCGTGGCTTCATCAGCGCGATGTAGTCGCCGACTGTCGCCAGGCTCGGCTCACCGACGCCGGCGACGAGCGGACTGCGAACTTCTACACCTTCGCTGACAAGTGACATGAGCTAGGCCGATGCCCTATTTGATCCGCGGCAGCGTTTCAAACTGATGGAACGGCGGCGGCGATGACAGTGTCCACTCCAACGTGGTGGCACCCGGACCCCACGGATTGTTTCCGGCCACACGCTTTTTGACGAACGCCTCGATCAGGCCGAAGAAGAAGATGATCACGCCGAAGCCGGAAATATACGACCCGTACGATGAGACCATGTTCCAGCCGTGGAACGCATCCGGATAGTCGACATAACGGCGCGGCATTCCGGCGAGGCCGAGGAAGTGCTGCGGAAAGAAGACGAGGTTCACACCGACGAAGGTCACCCAGAAGTGCAGCTTGCCGATGGTCTCGTTGTACATGTAGCCGCTCATCTTCGGGAACCAGTAGTACCAGCCGCCGAAAATCGCGAAGACAGCGCCGAGCGAAAGCACGTAGTGGAAGTGCGCCACAACGTAATAGGTATCCTGCAGCACGCGGTCGACGCCCGCGTTCGCAAGCACGACGCCGGTGACACCACCGACCGTGAACAGGAAAATGAACCCGAGCGCCCATAGCATGGGCGTGCGGAATTCGATCGAACCGCCCCACATGGTCGCGATCCAGGAGAATATCTTCACGCCTGTCGGCACGGCGATCACCATCGTCGCCGCGATGAAGTAGGCCTGCGCACCGGTCGACATGCCGACCGTGTACATATGATGCGCCCACACCACGAAGCCGATGCCGCCGATGGCGACCATCGCGTAGGCCATGCCGAGATAGCCGAACACAGGCTTGCGGCTGAACGTTGCGACGATCTGGCTGATCATGCCGAAGCCCGGCAGGATCAGGATGTAAACCTCAGGATGCCCGAAGAACCAGAACAGATGCTGGTACAGGATCGGATCACCGCCGTTATCGCCGGAAAAGAACGTCGTTCCGAAATTGCGATCGGTGAGCAGCATCGTGATTGCGCCGGCGAGCACCGGCAGCGCCAGCAGCAACAGGAACACCGTCACCAGGATCGACCACACGAACAGCGGCATCTTATGCAAGGTCATGCCCGGGGCGCGCATATTGAAAATGGTCGTGATGAAGTTGATGGCGCCTAGGATCGAGGAGGCGCCGGCAAGATGCAGCGCCAGAATGCCGAAATCGACCGCCGGCCCCGGATGCCCGCTCGTCGATAGCGGCGCATAGAGTGTCCATCCGGCGCCTACACCGTTTGAGCCCGGCTCCCCTTCGACAAACGCCGACGTGAGCAACAGCGCAAAGGACGCCGGCAGCAGCCAGAAAGAAATATTGTTCATGCGCGGAAAGGCCATGTCCGGCGCACCGATCATCAGCGGCACGAACCAGTTACCGAAGCCGCCGATCATTGCCGGCATCACCATGAAGAAGATCATGATCAGGCCGTGCGCCGTCACGAACACGTTGAACTCGTGCGGTGTCGGGAAAATCTGAATGCCGGGGTTCTGCAACTCCATCCGAATGGCGATCGACATCATGCCACCGATCACGCCGGCGACGAGCGCGAACACCAGGTACATCGTTCCGATGTCCTTGTGGTTCGTCGAATAAACGAAGCGGCGCCAGCCGGTGGGGTGGTGCTCATGCGCTTCGTGCGCATCGTGTGCGTGCGCATCGCGTGTGGCGTGTGGAGCAGCCGTATTGCTAGCCATCGTTATTGTCCTTCGACCTCGTCATTGTCGCCCGCGTAGTCTTCAGTCCGCACCACCGGCCGCGGCCACTGTAGTCGCACGGCTGCCGTCAGTTGCGTATTTCTTCTTCGCGTCCTCGAGCCAGGCGCTGTAGTCCTTCTCGTTCACCACGCGCACTACGATCGGCATGAAGGCGTGGTCCTTGCCGCAAAGCTCGGAGCATTGTCCGTAGTATTTGCCTTCACGCTCGGCCTTGAACCAGGTCTCGTTGATGCGGCCCGGGATCGCGTCGATCTTGATGCCGAAGGCAGGGACCGCGAAGGCGTGGATCACGTCGCTCCCCGTGGTGAGCACGTGCACGACCTTGTTCACCGGCACGACCATCTCGTTGTCCACCGCGAGCAGGCGCGGCTGTTCGCACTTGGTGCGTTCCGGGTCGCAGGCCAGAAGCGAGTTCGAACTCGAATTTGCTGTCCGGGTAGCTGTAACTCCAGAACCATTGCTTGCCGGTGGCCTTCACCGTCACGTCCGCCTTCGGGACATTGAGCTGGAAGAACAGCAAGCGGAATGATGGCACCGCGATCGTCACAAGGATGAGGACCGGTACGACTGTCCACAACACTTCGATGGTCGTGTTGTGGGTCGTGCGTGAGGGTACCGGGTTGCTGCGCGAATTGAATTTCACCACCACCATAATCAGCAGCGCCAACACGAACAGCGCGATTGCCGAAATCACCCACAGCAGGAAGTCATGGAACCAGATGATGTCATTCATCACCGGGGTCGCGCCCTTCTGCATGCCGAGTTGCCACGGCTCCGGCTGGCCTGACGCGGCGAGGGCCGCCCCCGCGGTCACGAGGGGCACGCTTGTGCCGATGAATGTGATCAACCGCTTGAGCACCAGCATTGTCCAATGCGCTCCTTCGACGAAAAACGGCCTTGCTCAGGCCCCTTTTTGCCGCCCACCACAGGCATGATGTTCGGCGCGACCCGCTGAGCACGGCATTGCCACGGGCGTGGCAGCTTGGGCGGCGCAACGGGACGGGGGGAAATCCCGGCCTCTCAAACCACAATTCCAGCCCTCCCGCAATGCGCCTTATAAGGAGCCGCATGCGACAAACGGCTTATCCAAGCTTATCCAAAAAGAGCTTTGGGGTCCGCCTAATAGCGCCGCCCCCCAACGGCCATAGTTGCTTGACAGGACCCCGGGCATGACCCAACGAGGGCGAATAGAATGCTGTCCGGGCCGCGATTCGCCTGTGCTTTGGGATTTCAAGGCGGGCGCGCTCTGGATGGCAAAGGATTGATCATGGGAATTTTCGAGCTTGGCGGGCGGGCTTTGAGCGGCGCGACGCGACGCAAAGCAATCTTGCTGGGCGCGTTGCTGACTCTCGCGGCCACCGGACATGCCTTGGCGCAAGGCGCGGTTAAGTCGGTGCACAGGGACTGGCAGATTCGCTGCGATACGCCGCCGGGAGCCAAATCCGAGCAGTGCGCCCTCATTCAGAGTGTAACGGCAGAAGACCGCGCCAATGTCGGCTTGACCGTCATCGTGCTCAAGACAGCCGACCAGAAAAGTCGCCTGATGCGGGTAGTCGCCCCGCTCGGCGTGCTGCTGCCGTCAGGCCTGGGGCTAAAAATAGACCAGGCGGATATCGGACGGGCTGGCTTCGTGCGTTGTCTGCCCAATGGGTGCATAGCCGAAGTGGTCATGGACGACGAACTGATCAAGAAACTTCGTACCGGCAAGAGCGCAACCTTCATCATTTTCCAGACTCCGGAAGAAGGAATCGGCTTCCCAATGAGCCTTGCCGGCTTTGGTGAGGGCTACGACAAGCTGCCGTGAGCCCCCTCGCGGCCCGGCTTCCGCGACATTATCTTTCGTTTATCGCGTGGCGGAGCCAAGCATGACATCACCCTCCTCTCTTATCGACCGTGCCGGACTTGATCGCGGCAAAGTGCGCCAGATCATCGGACGCGGGCTTGATGGCGCCGATGACGGGGAACTGTTCCTCGAGTATCGCCAGGCCGAAGCCCTGACATTCGATAACGGGCGCCTCAAGCAGGCGACGTACGACACGGTCCAGGGATTCGGACTGCGGGCCGTGAAGGATGAAGCCGTCGGCTATGCGCACGCCTCGGACCTGTCCGAAGGCGCGCTCGGACGCGCGGCCGAAGCGGTCCGTGCCGTCAAAGGCGGACACAGCGGCACCTATGCCGAGGCTCCGGCACGCACCAATCGCAAGCTTTATGGCGACGAAAACCCGCTGGGCTTCCCGGCCTTTGAAGCGAAGGTCAAACTGCTCGAATCCATCGACGCCTATGCGCGCGAGAAAGATGCTCGCGTGCGGCAAGTATCAGCCAGCGTCGCGGCAAGCTGGCAGGTCGTCGAGATCCTGCGCGCTGACGGGGAAACCTATCGCGACATCCGTCCGATGGTGCGGATGAATGTATCGATCGTTGCCGGCGATGGCGAACGTCAGGAATCCGGCAGCTACGGATGTGGCGGCCGCGAAGGTTTCCAGCGACTGATAGAGCCACATGCCTGGCAAGGCGCGGTGGACGAAGCAATAAGGCAGGCTTTGGTCAACCTTCAGGCCATTCCGGCACCGGCCGGCGAGATGGATGTCGTGCTCGGCTCGGGCTGGCCGGGCGTGATGTTGCACGAGGCGGTGGGGCACGGACTCGAAGGCGACTTCAATCGCAAGAAGACGTCGGCCTTTGCCGGACTTATGGGCCAGCGTGTCGCGGCGAAGGGCGTCACCGTCGTTGATGACGGCACCATACAGGCGCGCCGCGGATCATTGTCCATTGACGATGAAGGCACACCCACAAACCGCACCGTGCTGATCGAAGACGGTATTCTCGTCGGTTATATGCAGGACAGGCAAAACGCGCGGTTGATGGGAATGGCGCCAACCGGCAACGGCCGGCGTGAATCACACGCCCACGTGCCTATGCCACGCATGACCAACACCTACATGCTCGCCGGCGATCGCGATCCGAACGAGATCCTTGCCTCGGTCAAGAACGGACTTTACGCGGTGAGCTTTGGCGGCGGTCAGGTTGACATCACGTCAGGCAAATACGTTTTCCAATGCACTGAGGCTTACCGGATCGAGAACGGCAAAGTCGGTGCACCGGTCAAGGGCGCGATGCTGATCGGCAACGGCCCCACCGATCTGCATCGCATCAGCATGATCGGCAACGATTTCGCACTCGATCCGGGGATCGGCACGTGCGGCAAGAATGGCCAGGGCGTGCCGGTCGGCGTCGGTCAACCGAGCCTGCGCATGGACAAGATCACGGTGGGCGGCACCGCATAGTGACGGAGTAAGCCGAATGCAGGAAAACTCGCGCCCTGCCCGATGGATCAAGAATATCGCCGACATCGCCGTTATCGTGCTGATCGTGGTTGCCGCGAAAACCGCCATCGCTGAGCCGTTCTACGTGCCATCCGGCTCGATGGAGCCCACGCTTCTGATCGGCGATGAGCTGCTGGCGACAAAGTTTCCCTACGGCTACAGCGCGGCGTCCCTGCCCGCGTTTTTGACGCTGCCGAACACTTCGCGAGTTTTCGCGACACTGCCCAAGCGCGGTGATGTCGTCGTATTTCGTTGGCCCGGCGACCGGTCGCAGGTCTGGGTGAAACGAGTCATCGGCTTGCCCGGTGACCACATCGCAGTCCGCCGCGGGCAGGTGTGGATAGACGGCGCGCCTGTCGGTGTGCGATCCGCCGGCGAAGACCAGGTGGAAGTCGAGGATGGCGGCGCAGTGTCAGCCGTGCGCTATATCGAGACGCTGCCAGGTGGATACGAGCACTCGATCTTCAAGATGGTGCCGCGCGCCGTATACGACGAGATGGCTGAGGTCGTCGTACCTCCCGGCCATCTGTTCGTCATGGGCGATAACCGCGACAACTCCTCCGACAGTCGCGTGCCCGTGCGCGCCGGGGGCGTCGGCATGTTGCCCGTGGAGAATCTGGTGGGTCGCGTGGACGCCGTCGTTGGTTCCTGGGATCTCGCTGCCAAGGATCGCCCGCTGAGCGAGTGGCCGTCCGCCTTGCGTCTGTCGCGATTTTTTACCGCAGTGCGTTGATCGCGGCCGCTATCGCACAACACCGGAAATGCAGCACGGCTTGCTCTTCGGCCGCGTGATGTGATCCTTGAGGTAGCATCGCGCGGACGCGCCGATGTAACCTGGTCGCACATAGGTCCACGCGCGGCATTTGTTGTCGGCTTCGCACGCTGCCTTGCAGGGCGCCCCCCCCGAATCAGCCGTAACGTCGAGATTGCGGTAATCGCCGCCGACGCGGTCGATGGAGTATTCAATCGGACCCTTGCGCGGCTCGATGACGCCGGCGCCGCGAACGCCGGAAACACAACACTTGTCTTCCGTGCGGGCGGGCACCTGGCTCTTTAACCAGCAGGTGGCAATCGCGTTGGCCGTCCGTGGATACGAGAAGCTCCAGGCACGGCAGCGTGGCTCGCGTTCGCAGCGAGCGGCGCAGACCGCCGGATCGCCGGTCCGGATCGGGAAATTCGTGTAATCGCCACCGCGACGGTCGAACCCGGTTTGAGCATGCGCCGCGTGAGTTGGCGCGCAAATCGCCAAAACGAGCGCGGCCGACAGCCAGAGTGGAAATCGCATGCGCGCCCGCTCGAATTTGAGAATCGGTAGCTTTGCCCCACCCGCATGTTAACGCACCGCCGAAGAATTGTGCAGGAGTTCTGGGACACAGGGCAGCGTCCTTGCCCAACAAATGTAAGCGCCCGCCGGAGGGGCCGACGGGCGCGGATCCGGCCGCGAGAGGGGATGTTCGCGGAGGTCGGATCGAGCGGCCGACGAGAGGGATCGGCCGTTTTCTTTCTCGTTACGTTGCCTGCCGGTTCGCCGGCACAGGACGACGCGCGGCCAGGTCGAACTCTGCGCGCCTGATCGAGTGGTTCAGGCGCCGCTCGAGAGCACGCTCACGCAGGAGGGCCGTGGGGTCGTCCCAGAACGGCTCAGAGAATGCGTCGCGCAGATCGGAGCGCGTGATGCCGATATCGGCGAGCATTCGGCGGTCCAGCCCGGTCAATAAGTGAGCCTCGCGCCGGTGGCGGCGCGCCCGGGCAATTTCTTTGAGCCAGTAGGACACCAAGGCCAGCAACGAAGCCAAAGCTCGTACCAGAGCGCTGCCGGCCACAGGCAAAACAACATATTTAGCGCTCATATCAGTCTCCATTCAGTTCGCGGGTTACAGCGCCAAAATCAGCTCTGGCGCCGCCCAGAACCACCCGAAATCCCCACCCGATTCCTCTGGAAGCCCGGGAATATTGCACTGCGGGGATTGATTAGTGAAACGAATGTTTTTAATCTGACTGATCAGGAATAGTGATATAGCTCCGCCGGCTCTCCCGGCCTATCCAGGACCGCGCCAATGACGGCAATGCTCGATATCGACCAACTGCGCACCTTCATCGCCATTTCCGAAACCGGCAGTTTCACCAAGGCTGCCGAGGTCGTGAACAAAACCCAGTCCGCCGTTTCAATGCAGATGAAGCGGCTGGAAGAACGGCTGGAGCGCCCGATCTTCGTGCGCGATGGCCGTGCATCGAAGCTGACCGACGATGGGCAGCGTCTGCTCGACTACGCGCGGCGCATCGTCAAGCTCAACATCGAAACGCTGGCTGCGTTTTCCGACGGCGAACTGTCCGGCCGCGTGCGCCTGGGCGTGCCCGACGACTACGCCGACCGCTATCTGCCCGAGATCATGGCCCGCTTTTCGCACAGCTACCCTGCTGTCGAACTGAGCGTGATCTGCGAACCTTCGGTCGATCTGCTTGAGCGCATCGACGCGAACGAGATCGATCTCGCCATCGTCACCAACTGCGAGTCGAAGCGGGCCTCGGAAACATTCCGCAGCGAGCGCCTGCTGTGGGTCACGTCAAACCGGCATTCGACTCATCTCGAGGAGCGCATGCCACTGGCCCTCGGCAGACCAAGCTGTACGTGGCGACGAATCGCCATCGATCGCCTGGAATCGATCGGCCGCCCCTTCCGCGTACTCTATTCGAGTTCGAATGCGGGTGCCGTCGCGGCCGCCGTGCTCGCCGGTCTAGCCGTATCGGTGCTGCCGGAGTCCGGGCTTCGTCCGGGCATGCGCGTGCTTTCGGCCTCCGATGGATTCCCGGATCTGCCGAGTTGCCGCATCGGCCTTGTCCGCAATGCCCACGAAAGCTCGGCGCTAGCCGATGCGCTTGCCGAGCACATTATTTCGTCCCTCGACAACCTGTCGGAGGCCGCGCAGGCGGCGGAGTAATTCGCCAGCCGGAAAATCAATAAGCGTATTCGTTGAAGATCGGTTCGACCGAATCGTTCCACTCGCCGTGGAATTTTTCCAGCAGTTCTTCGGCCGGCGTGATGCCGCGCGCGATGGATTCCTCAAGCGGCCGCAGATAGCGCGTCTCGTCGCGACCATTGCGGTCGAAACGCTTGCGCCGGGCCAAACCGCGTGAGCAAAGCCTCAATGTTTCCTGCGCCAGTGTGAACACGTTGCGGTCGCGAATTTCAGCCTTGAATCCCAGTCGTGGCACATCGTCACGCAGCTTTTGCCGCTCCTCTGCCGTCCACGATTTGACCATGTCCCAACAGGCATTGAGCGCATCGTCGTCGTAGAGCAGCCCCACCCAGTACGCCGTAAGCGAAGGCAGCCGTCGCCATGGCCCACCGTCGGCCCCACGCATTTCGAGGTAACGTTTGAGCCGCACCTCGGGAAAAATGGTGCTCAGATGGTTCGCCCAATCGGAAATCGTCGGACGCTCGCCTGGCAGCTCAGGAAGTTTGCCGGCGAAAAAATCGCGGAAAGACTTTCCGGATACGTCGATGTATTTGTCGCCTCGCTTTACAAAGTACATGGGCACATTCAGGGCGTAGTCGGTCCAGCGCTCGAATCCCATCCCATCTTCGAAAGCCCAGGGCAGCATTCCGGCGCGCTGATTGTCTGTGTCGCGCCAGATCTCGGAGCGGAACGAGAGAAATCCGTTCGGCTTGCCTTCGGTAAACGGTGAATTGGCAAACAGCGCGGTCGCGACGGGCTGCAGTGCGAGCGAGACCCGCAGCTTCTTCACCATGTCGGCTTCACTGGCGAAGTCGAGGTTCGCCTGCACGGTGCACGTGCGATACATCATGTCGAGGCCGTATTTGCCGACCTTGGGCATGTAGGCCGTCATGATCTTGTATCGGCCTTTGGGCATTTTCGGCATATCGGCCCGCGTCCAGTTCGGCGTCATGCCGATGCCGAGAAAGCCAATGCCGAGGGGCTTGGCCACTTCTCTCAACTGCGCGAGATGCGCCATCAGTTCGGCCGCCGTCTGATGCACGTTGTCGAGCGGTGCGCCGGAAAGCTCGAACTGTCCGCCCGGTTCAAGCGAGATCGCGCCGCCACCGGTGACATCGAACATGCCGATGATGTTGTCGCCTTCCATGATCGGATCCCAGCCAAGCAGGCCATGCATTCCCTCAAGCAAGGCATGAATGCTGCGCTTGCCCGAGTAAGGGACTGGACGGTGATCGGCCACGGTGAAGGCGAATTTTTCGTGCTCGGTGCCGACGCGGAACTGCTCTTTCGGCTTGCAGCCCGCTTCAAGCCACGCGACAAGCTCGTCGCGCGTCTCGATCGGGGTCATGTCGATCTGATCACGGGCCATGCAGAATTCCGTCGCCGCAAAGGGCCGCGACGTTAAACATGGTGCACCGCAAAGGGCAATGTGCCGGCGCGCATGGGTCAGGAAAAGAATCCGAGGGCGGGAAAAATTGCGTTCTATTTTTGTTCTTTCGTCAACATCCTCGATGCGCTACTGATTTGCCCGCATGACGCAGTTCACCCCGCATCAGAACGATGCCCTGAAGTCGGTCGCCGACTGGCTCAAATCCGGGCCCGGGACGGATGGTGCGGCGCAGGTCTTTCGCCTGTTCGGTTATGCCGGCACGGGCAAGACGACTCTCGCGCGACACATCGCCGATGAAGCGGACGGAGAGGTGAAATTCGCTGCTTTCACCGGCAAGGCCGCATCGGTCATGCGCGGAAAGGGATGCCGCGCCGCTTCGACTATCCACAGCCTTATCTACCGGGCGCGCGAGAGCGGCGAAGAGGTGCCCAATTTCGATCTTTGGGATGAGGCCCCGGCATCGAAGGCGCAACTGATCATCATCGACGAATGTTCGATGGTCGATGGTGAACTCGGGCGTGACCTGCTTTCGTTCGGCGTGCCTGTGCTGGTGCTCGGCGATCCGGCACAACTGCCGCCGATCCAGGGCGGTGGATTTTTCACCGAGGGAGAGCCCGACGCGATGCTCACCGAAGTGCATCGACAGGCCCAGGACGATCCGATTGTGCGGTTGTCGATGGATATACGCGCGGGGGACTACATCGAGCCCGGACGATACGGTGAGACCGAGGTTTTGCGCAAAGGCGACCTTGATCCGGATCGCGTCCTTGAGGCCGATCAAGTCCTGGTGGGACGCAATGCGACGCGACGTGCATACAACGCACGCATGCGCCAACGACGCGGCTTCGACGACGAAATGCCTCTGGCGGGGGACAAGCTGGTCTGTCTGCGCAATAACCGCAAAAAAGGTCTCTTCAACGGCGGACTGTGGACCGTGAAAGAACGCGGCGCGCGCAAAGGGCGCGGCAAAGCCGAGATCATGTCCATGCGGCTCCTGCCCGACGACGAAACGGCCACGCGCGGCGTCAAGGTCTCGGTACGGCCGGAATGTTTTGCCGGCGGAATCGAGAAAGTAGATTGGGAACGGCGCAGGCCATACGACGAGTTCGATTACGGCTACGTACTTACGGTGCACAAGGCCCAAGGCTCGCAATGGGACGACGTCGTGCTTTTCGACGAGTTTTTTGCATTTCCCGACAGCCGTGAACGCTGGCTTTACACCGGCGTGACCCGTGCCGCGAAGCGGCTGACAGTGGTGATGTAGCCGTCGCGCTTTCCGACTGGTTACGCCGCTTCCTTCTTCTTGGCGGGTGCGAAGCGCTGATAGAAGCCCTCGCCTTTTTGCGCGAGATCAAGCAGCAATTTGTTTGGCGCAAATCTTGCGCCATACTTCTTGTCCAGCTTTCGGCACAGTTCGACGAAGCGCTTGGTGCCCATCATGTCGATCCATGACAGCGTCCCGCCGGAGAACGGCGCAAAACCAAATCCGAGGATCGAACCGACGTCGGCTTCCCGCACATCGGTGAGTACTTTTTCCTCAAAGCAGCGCGATGTCTCCAGGGCCTGAATGCCAAGCAGCCGCAGTTTCAATTCCTCGATGTCGATCTTGTCAGGGTCGAGCTTCTTGAGTTGAAAATCCACGAGGTCGGGCCACAATTTTTTCGGACCGTTTGCGGGATAATCGTAGAAACCTTTGCCGTTCTTTCGTCCGAAGCGTCCACGTTTTTCGACCATCTCCCGCAGCAATGTCTTTTGCCGCGCGTCGATGGCCTTGGCGCCAAGATCGGCCTCGGTCGCCTTGAGAATCTTCCACGCAAGGTCCACCGCCACCTCATCGTTCAAGGCGAGTGGTCCGACTGGCATCCCTGCCATGCGACCGACATTCTCGATCATCGCCGCCGGCACACCCTCGGTGAGCATCAGATGGCCTTCGCGGATGTAAGTGCCGACGACGCGCGAGGTGTAGAAGCCGCGCGAATCGTTGACGACGATCGGCGTCTTGCGAATGACGCGCACATAGTCGAGCGCTGCGGCCAAGGCCTTGTTGCCGGTCTGTTTGCCGAGAATGATCTCGACCAGCATCATGCGGTCGACGGGCGAGAAGAAGTGGATTCCGATGAACCGCGCCGGATCCTTGAATTCGGAAGCCAGCGAAGAAATTGGCAATGTCGAGGTGTTGGACGCGAAAATCGCCTTGTCCCCGATGACTGCCTGAATTTTTGCGATGACCTCGGATTTGACCTTGCGATCTTCGAACACCGCTTCGATGACGAGCTCGCAATCCTTGAGCGCCGCATAGTCGGCGCTCGGTGAAATGCGCGACAGCCATTCGTCGCGCTCGGCACCCTTCATGCGACCTTTCATGACGCGGTCGCTGAGCGCCTTGTGCAAACCCGCTTTGCCTTTGTCGGCCGTTTCCTGGTCGCGATCGATTAGCACCACCTGCAAGCCCGCAGCGGCGCTGACCTGCGCAATGCCGGCTCCCATGAAGCCGGCACCGACAATGCCGATTTTTTTCAAGGTCGTTGGCGGTTCGTTGGCCGGGCGCCGTGCGCCTTTGTTGAGTTCCTGCATCGACACGAAAAGCGAGCGGATCATCGCTGTCGCTTCGGGTGAGCGCAGAATCTTGGCGAACCAGCGCGATTCGATGCGCAACGCCGTGTCAAACTGGACCTGCAAACCCTCGTAGACGACCTGGAGAATGGCCCGCGCGGCCGGATAGTTGTCGTAAGTCTCGCGCCGGTAGATCGCGTTGGCCGCCGGGAATGTCATCATCCCCGCCTTGGAATAAACCGGCCCGCCCGGCAGGCGGAAGCCTTCCGTATCCCAAGGTGCTTTTGCCTTACCGCCGGCCTTGATCCAGTCTTTAGCCGCCGTGATCAGATCGGCTTGCGGAACCACGGCGTCGATCAGCTTCATTGCCTTTGCACGATCGACCTTGAGTTGCTCCCCCTTGAGAAGGAATTGAAGCGCATCGGCGGGTGGGATCATGCGCGCGACGCGCTGGGTGCCGCCGGCGCCGGGGAACAGACCGACTTTGATTTCAGGGAGGCCGAGGCGCGTCTTCGGATTATCGGTAGCGATCCGGTGGTGGCAGGCGAGCGCGAACTCGAAACCGCCGCCCATCGCCGTGCCGTTAAGCGCGCAGACCCAGGGTTTGCCGCACGTCTCGATGCGTCGGTAGACCTGCGAGAGCTTGCGACTTTCCTCGAATACGAACGCCGCCGCCGCCTCTTCGCCCTTCGTGCGCACGAGGTTTGCGAACATAGCGCCCATGCCTTCGAGCATCGTCAGATCTGCACCGCCACAGAAGGCGTCCTTGCCTGAGGTGACGACCACACCCTTGATCGCTGGGTCAGCCGAGACCTTGTCGACGAGAGCACCCAACTCTTCGATCACGCCGGTCGTGATCACGTTCATCGAGCGATCGGCCATGTCCCAGGTAATGAGAGCGATTCCGTCACCGTCGACATCGAGCTTGAAATTCGCCATCGGTCGCTCCCTCAGATTGGTTCGCCGTTTTTCCTGGTGTAGCGCGCACCCTTTTCGTCGCGCACCACCATCATGTCGATATCGGAATAAAAGGCGCGATCGGCGGCAGCGCGCGTTCCCACTTCAATGAATACGGCGTCGCGATCGGACTTATTGATCAGGCAATGCCCGTCCGACATGCCGGCCTTCCAGGCGACGGCATCGCCGGGCCTGAGCACGGTCTCGCCATTGTCCTCGCACAAGACGACTTCGCCTTCGAGAACGTAAACGAGTTCGTCCTCCTTCTCGTGCCAGTGGCGCTGTGAAGAGGCCGCGCCCGGCTTGAGCGTGCAGATATTGACGCCAAACTGTGTGAGACCGGCGGCGCGCGCGAGCCGCTTGCGCGAGCGACCGGCGACCGCCTTGTTGTACGGCGGCGGATAGCCGGTCGCGGTATCGATCGGAATTTTGTCGATGTCGATTTTGGGCATCAGCGGTCCCGCCTACACGCGCTCGATGATCGTTGCGGTTCCCATACCGACGCCGATGCAGAGTGTCACAAGCGCGGTTTCCTTGTCGCGCCTTTCAAGTTCGTCGAGCACGGTGCCCAGGATCATTGCGCCGGTGGCACCGAGAGGATGACCCATGGCGATTGCGCCACCGTTCACGTTGATCTTGTCGTGCGGAACATTGAGCGCCTGCATGTAGCGCAGCACGACGGAAGCAAATGCCTCGTTGAGCTCCCAGAGGTCGATGTCCTTTTTTGTCATGCCGGCTTTTTTCAGAACTTTTTCGGTCACGGGAATTGGACCGGTCAGCATGATCGACGGCTCGGATCCGACATTCGCGAACTGACGAATGCGCGCGCGCGGCTTCAGCCCGGCGGCCTTGCCGGCGGCTTTGCTGCCAATCAGGACTGCGGCCGCTCCGTCGACGATGCCCGACGAATTGCCGGGCGTATGCACGTGGTTGATCGCTTCGACCTCCGGATAGCGTTGCACGGCAACTGCATCGAAACCCGCCATCTCGCCCATTTGCACAAAAGATGGTTGCAAGGCAGCGAGCGTCTGCATGGTCGTGCTGGGCCGCATGTGTTCGTCTTTTGCGAGAATGGTCAGGCCATTGACGTCCTTGATCGGCACGACCGAATTTTTGAAACGCCCTTCGTCCCAAGCCTTGGCGGCGCGTTTCTGGCTCTCGACCGCGTACGCGTCGACGTCATCGCGCGAAAATCCATACTTCGTGGCGATAAGGTCAGCGGAAATGCCCTGCGGCAGAAAATAGGTCGTGACCGCGATCGAGGGGTCGACCGGCCAGGCGCCACCGGACGCACCGATACCGACGCGGCTCATCGATTCGGCGCCGCCTCCGATCGTCATTTCGTGCTGTCCAGACATAACCTCGGCCGCGGCGAAGTTGACTGCATCAAGGCCAGAAGCACAAAACCGGTTTATCTGGATGCCCGGCACACCATCGCCAAAACCGGCAACCAAGGCCGCCGCGCGCGCGATATCCCCGCCCGCTTCGCCGACCGGGTCGACACAACCCAGCACGACATCATCCACAAGCGCCGGGTCGAGCTTGTTGCGATCCTTGACGGCCGCCAGCGTCTGGGCGGCGAGGTTGAGCGCGGTTACTTCATGCAGCGATCCGTCAGCCTTGCCACGTCCACGGGGGCTGCGAACGGCGTCGTAGATAAATGCCTCGGGCATGAGATGTTCTCCAACGGTCAGATTGGCACGAGCTTGGCTATCACAAGCTTCGCGCAATCAGCAGCTTCATGATCTCGTTGGTGCCCGCATAAATGCGCAAAACACGGGCATCCCGGTACATACGCGAGATCGGATATTCGTCCATATAGCCATAGCCACCGAACAATTGCAGGCATCGGTCGATCACTTTGCCTTGCGTGTCGGTGAGCCGGTATTTCGCCATCGAGGCGGTGACCGTATCCAGTTCACCCTTAACGTGGCGTTCAATGCAGTGGTCGAGGAAAACCTTGGCGATCGTCGCGTCGGTCTTGCATTCGGCAAGTTCGAACTGGGTGTTCTGAAACTCGATGATCGCCTGCCCGAAGGCCTTGCGTTGCTTGACGTAATCGATGGTCAGGGCCAGAGCGCGCTCCATCATCGCGACCGCGTGGACGGCCACGATCAGTCGCTCCTGCGGGAGCTCCTTCATCAATTGATAGAAGCCCTGACCCTCGTCGGTCCCCAGCAAGCTGGTCGCCGGCAGCTGCACATCCTCGAAAAACAGCTCCGATGTATCCGCGGCATCCATTCCAAGTTTTTTCAGTTTTCGTCCGCGGCGAAAGCCATTCGCATCGTCGGTCTCGACCACGAATAAAGATGTGCCTTTCGCACCGGCCTTCGGGTCGGTCTTGGCCACAACGATAATCAGATTGGCGTGCTGTCCATTTGTGATGAACGTCTTGGAACCGTTGAGCACGTAACCGTTGCCAGACTTCTTCGCGTTAGCCCGCACGCCCTGCAGATCCGATCCCGTCCCTGGTTCGGTCATGGCGATGGCGCCGACCATCTCACCAGTCGCCAGTTTTGGCAGCCAGCGCTTCTTCTGGTCTTCCGTGCCGTAGTGAAGAATGTAAGGAGCGACGATTCCCGAGTGCAACGGCGCGCCGAACGTATCGAATCCGGCGAGCGCAAATTCGCGGTTGATGACCGCTTCGTGGGCGAAGCTGCCGCCAGCGCCGCCATATTCCTCGGGCATCGACGCGCAGAGCAAACCAGCCTGACCGGCTTTGGTCCACACATCACGATCGTAGATGCCGGCCTCATGCCAGCTATCGAGATGAGGAACGAACTCGTCGGCGATGAAGCGTCGCGCTTGCTCTTCGAGCAGGACAAGGTCTTCACTCATCCACTCCGGTCGCGGAAGATTGACTGCGTTCATCGCTCCGTTTTCCTGCCAAAACGCCTCGAGAATACGTTCGCTATTTTTTTGCGGGATCTTTCACATTATCGATTTTGTCGATCTCGACGTTCTGGACTTTGCCGTCCACTTTCTCAACTTTGCGGATATAGACGGTCTGCACGATATCGCGCGTTTCGGGATCGATTGATATTTCTCCGCGCGGGCTTTCCCACTTCATGCCCTTGGCGGCGGCAATCAGGGAGTCGCCGTCGGCTTTGCCGCCGGTCTTCTTCAGCGCTTCGTAGATCAGGTGCATGCCGTCCCAGCCACCGATCGAGAACACATCCGGGCTGCGGTTGAACTCGGCGCGGTACGCTTTCACGAAATCCTCGTTCATCGGCGATTTGTGCTCCCAGCCATAGTGGAACACGGTGCGGATACCGATCGCGCTGTCACCCATGCTGCGCAGTGCGTTGTCGTCCATCATGATCTCCCCCTGACCGAGAATCTTTGTCGCGGGGATGCCACGTTCCTGCATGGCCTTGGTCATCGCCGCGGGCTGCGTGCCGCCCGGGACGAAAACGAAGATGGCCTCTGGATCAAGATCCTTTGCACGCTGTACGAACGCCGAGAAGTCGGGGCTGGCAACCGGCATGCGGACCGAACCGACGATCTCGCCGCCGGCGTCCTTGAATCCTTTGGTGAACCAGGTTTCGGCGTCGATGCCCGGCCCGTAGTCGGCCACCATGGTGTAGATCTTGCGCAGGCCGTTTTTGTAGGCCCACTGGCCGAAAGTGTTTTCGAGCTGCGGGATCGTCAGCGACGTGCGCGCGATGTAGGGCGACTTCGTCGTGATGATGGACGTGGCGGCATTCATCACCACCATGAGTTTTTTTGCTTCCGCCGACACGTCGCCCGCGCCGAGCGCTTCCGGCGTCAACGTGAAGCCGGCGAGGACATCTACCTGATCGCGCACGACCAGCTCCTGCGCCAGACGCTTGGCGACGTCCGGATTCGGACCGCCCGTATCCTTGCGGATGATCTCGATCTTCTTGCCTGCAACGGTGTCGCCATGTTGTTTGATGTACAGCTTGATGCCGTTATCCATCTGCGTCGCGGTATCGGCGAACTGGCCCGAGTAGGCCATGATCAGTCCGACCTTGACGGTCTGTTGCGCGTTCGCAGAGGATGCCGCCAGAATCGCCGCCGCGAGCAAGAATAGAGTCTTTCGCATGAAGGCCCTCCCACGAGCCGTTTCAATTGATCATCTGCCTCCAAGGTTAGCGGCATTTGGCGGCGCCGTCACGGAGTGGGCGGCGTGTTGAAATTCGCGATCTTCGACCATCTCGACAGTGACGGCGGCCCATTGGGCCGCTTTTTCGAGGAGCGTTTGCGCCTCCTCGAATTGATCGAACGGTCAGGTTTCTACGGCTATCACCTTGCCGAGCATCACTCGACCCCACTCGGAATGGCCTCAAGCCCAAGCGTATTTCTGGCAAGCGCCATTCAGCGGACACGCACCATCCGGCTGGGTCCGCTTGTCTACGTATTGCCGCTTTACCACCCGCTGCGCCTGTACGAGGAAATCTGCATGCTCGACCACCTGAGCGGCGGACGCCTGACCGTGGGCGTCGGCCGCGGCGGCGCGCTCATCGAACATCAGCGTTTTGGAGTAGACCCCGCGCAGGCACCGGCAATGTATCAAGAAGCATTCGCTGTGCTGATGCGCGCGTTCGAGACCGACGTTCTCGACTTCGAAGGGCGCTTCTACAACTACAAAGACTACCTCGTGCAAGCCAAACCGGTGCAACGTCCGCACCCGCCGATCTGGTACGGCGCACCGCATGCCGATGCGATTGCCTGGGCCGCGCCGCGCAGCATTAATGTCGTGTCGCTGGGGCCCGGTGCACGAGCACGCGCGATCAGTGACCGCTATCGTGAGGAATGGAAGAAACTCGGACGCGATGGCAGTTCCCTGCCCGGCATTGGCATCACCCGCCACATTGTCGTTGCCGAGACTGATGATGCGGCACGCGCGATCGCCAACGCCGCCTATCCACGCTGGCGTAATGCCATCGACTTTCTCTGGCGCCGCACGAATACGGAGTTCGTGCTGAAGGATATTTATCCGAGCGATTTCGCGACGCTCGAACGCATTGGCCATGGGGTTGCTGGTTCGCCTGCGACGGTCAGGAACTATCTCGTCCGCTTGCAGGAAGAGACCGGCGTCAACACCGTGCTCTGCCAGATGGTGTTCGGCGATATGCGCTTTGACGACGCTAGCCGCTCGATCGATTTGTTTGGCCGAGAAATCATCCCGGCCTTTTCGTAAACGCATAGCTGCGCGTCTGGATTTGTACCCCCACGTGGTGTTAC
Organism: uncultured Alphaproteobacteria bacterium; assembly: GCA_963707615.1. Lineage (GTDB taxonomy): Bacteria > Pseudomonadota > Alphaproteobacteria > Rhizobiales > Xanthobacteraceae > Pseudolabrys. The sequence continues at coordinate 209,847 of CAVPQT010000002.1, read as the reverse complement.
CACCCTGCGCAGTGCCGGGATTTCAACCATGATTGCTCAGACGGGCGCAGGACCCGGCGAGATCGAGTCCTCGTATGCATGGCTGCGCCTTGCTGTCGCCGTAACGATCTCCACCGTCGGTGGCGTCGGCATGTGGTCATTCATGGTGGCCCTCCCCGCACTGCAGACGGATTTCGGCGTCGGCCGCGCGGAAGCTTCGTTTCCCTTCACGATGGTGATGTTGGGGTTTGCCGGCGGCGGCGTGCTGATGGGACGCCTCGCCGACCGCTTCGGCATCGCCGTGCCGCTGGCCATCGGCGCGCTGGCGGTTGCCGCCGGCTATCTCGCCACAGGAATGGCGCCGAACCTTTGGCTCGTTTCGCTCGCGCATGCTCTGATCGGGCTTGGCTGCTCCGCGAGTTTTGGACCGCTGATGGCCGATATCTCACACTGGTTTGTGCAACGGCGCGGCATTGCCGTCGCGATCGCGGCATCCGGCAACTATATCGCCGGCACAATCTGGCCACCGGTCGTACAGCATTTCATCGCCACGTCGGGCTGGCGTGCCACGCACATCGGAATTGGACTCTTCTGCCTCGTTGCGATGTTGCCGCTGACGTTCGCGCTACGCCGGCGGCTCAGCATTCATGACAGCGAAGCGGACAACGCCACGGACCGCATGACAGAGGTTCCGCTTTCTCCATTTGCGCTCCAGGTCCTCCTGTGCATCGCCGGAGTTGCCTGCTGCGTGGCCATGTCGATGCCCCAGGTGCATATCGTCGCCTATTGCGGCGATCTCGGTTATGGCGTGGCGCGCGGCGCCGAGATGCTTTCGCTGATGCTGGGCTTCGGTATCGTGAGCCGGATCGGATCGGGTTTCATCGCCGATCGCATCGGCGGCGTACGCACACTCCTGCTCGGCTCTGTTCTTCAGGGCGTCGCCCTCTTTCTTTATCTCTGGTTCGACGGCCTCATATCTCTCTACGTGATCTCCGCGCTGTTCGGTCTCTTCCAGGGCGGGATCGTGCCGAGCTACGCCATTATCGTGCGCGAGTATTTTCCGCCACGCGAGGCAGCCACTCGACGTCGGTCTCGTGCTGATGGCAACGCTGATCGGCATGGCTTTGGGCGGTTGGCTGTCAGGCCTCGTCTTCGACCTCACCGGCTCCTACCGGGCGGCATTCCTGAACGGTCTCGCGTGGAACCTGGTGAATGTTGCGATCATGGTCTGGCTGCTGCAGCGGACGCGCCGCCGCGTGGCCTATGCCTGAAGGCTTCCGTAACAAGCGCGACTAGAAGGCGTCGTCCTTAAGTTCCATGGTCGACGCCGCGCCCGCCTCGATTCGAGCAAGACGCGTTGCGGTTTCCGGTAACATGCGCTCCATAAAGAAACGTGCGGTGACAAGCTTTGCGTTCAAGCGCGCCGCCGAGCCGTTCGCCTTCGGCAATTTTGCCAGCACGGCTTCGGCAATTCTGCACCACATGTAACCAAGCGCGACCAGGCCAAAGAGGTGCATGTAATCGTATGAGCCTGCGCCGGCGTTGTCGGGCTTCGCCATCGCGTTCTGCATGAACCACATCGACGCCTGCTGCAGATGCGCCAGCGACTGTCCCAGCGGCTTGAGATAAACGTTCATCGAATCGCTGTTGGCACGCTCCTTCAGGTAGGTCTGCACTTCGTTGAAGAAGGCCATGATCGCCCGGCCGCCATCCTTGCCGAGCTTGCGTCCAACCAGGTCAAGCGCCTGAATGCCATTGGCGCCCTCATAGATCTGCGCAATTCGCGCATCGCGCACGAATTGCTCCATGCCGTGCTCGGCAATGTATCCGTGTCCGCCGAAAATCTGTTGCGCGAGGACCGCGTTGGCGAAACCGCTGTCGGTGAGGACGCCTTTGATCACCGGCGTGAGCAGCCCCATGTGATCGTCGGCACTCTTGCGCTCCTTTTCATCGTCAGAGCGGTGCGCGACGTCGCTCTTGAGCGCCGTCCACATCACAAGTGCGCGCGCCGCCTCGTTGAACGCACGGATGCTCATGAGGATTCGGCGCACATCCGGATGCACGACGATCGGATCGGCCGGTTTGTCGGGATACTTCACGCCGGAAATCGATCGGCCCTGCAAGCGCTCCTTCGCGTAAGCCGCGGCGTTCTGGTAGGCAACCTCGGACAGCGCAAGGCCCTGTACGCCAACGCCCAGACGCGCTTCGTTCATCATCACGAACATTGCGTTGAGGCCGCGGTTTTCGTCGCCGATGAGCCAGCCAGTGGCGCCGTCGTAGTTCATCACGCAGGTGGAGTTGCCGTGGATGCCCATCTTTTCTTCTATCGAGCCGCAGCTGACGGCGTTACGCGCACCCAGCGAGCCGTCATCTTTCACGAGGAATTTTGGAACCAGGAATAGCGAGATGCCTTTGGTTCCAGCCGGTGCGCCGTCGATACGGGCGAGGACAAGATGAATGATATTGTCCGACAGATCGTGTTCACCGGCCGATATGAATATCTTGGTGCCGCTGATCTTGTAGCTGCCATCCGCCTGCTTGGTCGCCTTCGACCGCAACAGCCCGAGATCGGTACCGCAGTGCGGTTCGGTCAGATTCATGGTGCCGGTCCAGACACCTTCGACCATTTTTGGCAGATACTTCGTCTTCAGTTCGCCGGAGGCGTGCGTCAGCAGCGCAGCGATCGCACCCTGGGTCAGGCCCGGATACATGGCGAATGCCATATTGGCCGAGCAGAAAAATTCGTTGACGATTTCGGTCAGTGTCGCCGGCAGACCCTGCCCGCCAAATTCGGGCGGGACTGAAATCCCGATCCAGCCGCCTTCAACAATCTGCTTGTAGGCGTCCTTGAATCCAGTCGGAGTCGTAACGCTCCCGTCGCCAGCGCGTTTGCAGCCTTCCTTGTCGCCGACGCGATTGAGCGGCGTGAGCACCTCTTCGCTGAATTTGGCCGCCTCGCGCAAGACGGCCTCCACGACATCCGGCGAAGCATCGGAAAATCCCGGCAGATTTCCGTAGTGATCCAGATGGAACACGTCGTTGAGCAGGAACAAGGCGTCATCTACGGGGGCTTTATAAATTGGCATCGTCCCTCTCCCGGCCGGGCGCCGCAAAAGTTAATGGAATGTAAAGCTGGCGATCTCTTGCGCTTCGCACGGCCCAGGCACAATCCCGCCACCGCGCTGGTCAAATCTCCGAGTGACTATGGAGGTTTTGGTTTACACCTGTATTAAAGGCCAGGAAACGCGAAAAATTGCGTTTTAGAGTCAGGCCTTTCTCGACACCGAAGCTTCGCGTGCAGGCGATAAATCCGACGCGATAAGCATCTCAGTATAGATTTGCCGCAATTCGGCCAGCGCCTCATCGATGTCGCGCCGTTGGCGCTCCAGCAAATTGATCTGCTCGACACATTTTCGGCGGCCAATCGGAAGAGCCTTGACGCAACCGCGCTCCCGCGCCGACAGCATCTCGCGGATTTCGGTCAGCGTGAAACCAAGCCGTTTTCCCTGGAGGATCAGCGCCAAACGATCCCGGTCTTCCGAGCTGAACTGGCGCGCCGAGCCGTTGCGCCGCGGGGCCAGCAAACCCTTGGTCTGATAGAAACGCAGGGCTCGCAATGTGACGCCCGAATCGCGCGCAAGCTCTCCGATGGTAAGACTGTCTTCGGCGCGCGAACCTGAAGGACGTTCGGTGGTATCGCCGGCTCGATCCGTACCACCATGAGCGTGACGTCGTTCTTCGCTATCCATGTCACCCCTGCGCGCCGCCAGCGACGAATCGTGCGAATCCTAGTCTTGTGACCAACGGAGGCGGTGGCATTCAGGTGTTCTGCCCGGAAAATATTACGGTCTGCGGAACCTGCGGACAGCTTCGCCCGCGCCACAGTCTTGCCCAAAACTGCGGTACGTCACCGAAACGTTAACCGCTTGTTTACCGTCGCCGGGAAAAAGTCAGGCGTGGACGAAGGACCGAGCCCCGTATCCACCCGTCGTTAACGCGCGCGGTTCCCGCGAGAGTCGGATCTGACTCTCGAAGTCACCACCTCGGACGTGGATGCGAGCAATGAATTTTGGCTTTGCGTCGAGCGTCAAAGGTATTCGGACCGACGCGCGCAGGACGGCGGAAGAAGCTGCGCGACGCGCTGGTCTGCCACTCAATGATTGGCTCAACGCAGTCATCCTGCAGCAAGGTGCGAAGCAAGGCATCAGGCCGTCAGCACAGGTGCGCTTCGAAGAGGAGCGTCCTTCAGAGGAACTCTCCGACGTACAAACGCGGTTGGAAGACCTTGGACGGCGCCTCGACCAGATCACACGCAGTGGATTCGCTGCCTATGCCCCAAGGCGCAACCGAGACGAGGCTGACCCGCTCGTAGAACAGTTTGCCCGGCTTGAGCAGCGGATCGAGCAATTGGCCAGCAACATCACGCACCCGCCGGCGGCCGAGACGCCAAGCAAGCAAGCGCTCGAATTCGCGATCGCCGAAATAGCCGCGCGCCGACGCATGGACAAAGCAGCGCCGTCGCCGGACCTGACAGGCCTGGAAAATCAGCTGCGCCAGATCACCGATCAGATCGAGACGCTGCGACGCCCCGACGTGGAGGGAGAGATCGCGGCGCTGCGTTCCGAACTCGCCGAGATCGGCCACACGATAAATGAGGCACTCCCACGCCGGGCCATCGAATCCATCGAAAAGCAAATTCAGGAATTGGCTTACAGTGTCGTGGACAGTCGGCAGGCGGGTATCGACAGCGCCGCTTTGTCCGGAATCGAGTATGGACTCGCCGAGTTGCGTGACGCACTAGGCGAGCTCGTGCCGGCCGAAAAGCTGTTGGGATACAATGAAGCGATCGAGGCGCTCGGGCGCAAAATCGATTTCATAGTCGCCCAAGACGATCCCGCGATGATCGCGCAGCTGGACAATCTCGTTGCGACGTTGCGCGATATGGCGGCGCATGTCGCTTCCGACGAAACCGTGGGTGCCCTGACCGCCCGGATCCAGACACTCAGCGACAAGATCGATCACCTGGCAATAAGTGGAAGCGCTGGCGATGCCTTCAACAGACTCGAACTACGCATCGACGCTCTCAGCCGCGCCGTGTCTGAACGTACAAACGGTGGCGATACCGCAATAGAAGCGCTGCTCCAATCCCTATCCGCCAAGATCGAACAGCTTCAATCGCGTGGAGACTGGACCGCACTTGATCATTTCGAAGGCCGCATCGCCAAGTTTGTCGAGCGTTTGGAGACGACGGATTCGCGCCTCAACCACCTTGATGCCATCGAGCGCGGACTGGCCGATCTGCTGGTCCACATCCAGGAAATAAAAACTCAGAAGGAGACTGCCGGTGCGTCGGCAGACAGCGCACCCGGCATAGACCTGCTGAAGCAGGACATGGCGCGCACGAACGATGCACTTGCGGCCGTGCACGGAACACTCGACCGCGTCGCCGACCGTCTCGCCTCGATCGAAAACGACATTCGCAGCAACCGGACTCCGCCCGCAACGATTGAGCGCGGCGTAGCCGAACCGACCCAGGTCGTGGACCCTGCCCCAACTCCGGTCGCCAAGAGTGCCGTACGACATGACCTGGTAACCCCCACGACGACACCCTCGCGTCACGTGGCGCTTGGGGATGCCCTGACGATACCAACTGACCCGAACAGCATCGTTACGCGACAGACCGAGGTCACGCTCGGGCTGGAATTGATTGGGGATCAGCCGCTTGAGCCTGGTTCCGGCCGGCCTGGATTGAACGCAGTTCCTGGCCCGCGCATTGCTGTATCGGAAGCCGCGCTGCCGGGAGGTGCACGACCACCCGCAACTGGTTCGAAATCGAGTTTCATCGCGGCGGCCCGGCGCGCTGCTCAAGCTGCAGGCCAGGATACAAAGAACGGTCAGGTGCGCTCTGAACCTTTGCGGAAGACAGCCGACGTGCCGCTGCGAGCAAAGTTGGCAACGCGAGCCAAAGCCGTCCTGCTGGCGGCGAGCGTCGTCGCCATCGTCGTCGGTCTGGTCCAAATCACGAGCAATATTTTCCACTTTGGAATCTTCGAAGCCGGCGACAGCAAGGTTGCGGTCAATTTCGAAGCGGACCCCACCGCGGATTCCAGCGAAATCCAGAACGGGGATAGCGAAACGGTTACTGCGGGCGGGCAGGAGAGCAAACCGACCCCCAGCGACGGCGATGCCACGGCTGGCCTGCTCGCTCCCCAAACCCTGCCGAGTTTGACTCCTGCGCCCAAAGCCCCAACGGGCGATCCTGTCCAGTCACTTCTGAATTCGGTGGATTCGGGAAGCTTGTCCTCCTTGCTGAGCCCGCCTTTGTTGAACGCTCCCTCGACAGCACCCGCGCCCTCGGCAAAAGGCGATGTGACCGGGGCGATCGCACGCACGCCCGCGGATAACCGAACGGCTCGTTCGGCGGCACCCGTCGCCCAGCCACCTGCGGCAGATGGTTTGCCGGTCGCCATCGGCGGAGCGCGTCTGCGCAACGCGGCCGCAGCCGGTGATCCCGCCGCTGCCTATGAAGTTGCCATGCGCTTCATGGAAGGCCGAGGCGTACCCGCAAATCTTGAAGAAGCCGCCAAATGGCTGGAGCGCGCCGCGAGCAAAGGCCTTGTACCAGCTCAATTCCGCTACGCGAGCATGCTCGAAAAAGGACAGGGCGTCAGAAAGGACCTGCCGGCCGCGCAGAAACTCTATGTAGCTGCCGCGGCCAAAGGTCATGCCAAGGCCATGCACAATCTCGCCGTCCTCTATGCCGAGGGCATCGACGGTAAGCCGGATTATGCCAACGCGGTACTGTGGTTCCGCAAGGCTGCCGACTATGGCGTCGCCGACAGCCAATTCAATCTTGCCGTGCTGGTCGCACGCGGTCTCGGGACGGAGAAAAACATCGCCGAGTCCTACAAGTGGTTTGCGCTGGCAGCCGCTCAGGGCGACCGGGATGCGGGCCGCAAACGTGATGACGCCGCGGCTGTCCTTGATGCCACGGCGCTGGCAGCCGCCCAGGATGCGGTCAAAAACTTTGCGGTCCACGTACAGCCGCCAGCAGCCACGGCGGTTCCGGAACCGTCGGGCGGCTGGGATCGGGCCGCGCCCCCACCGCAAGATAAACCGCGCGCGAGTGGCCCACTCTCGTTAAGCGCCGTCGCCTCAGGAAAGCAGTAGCCTGCTTTAGAAGCAGGAATTGACCGGCTGAAACGAGCCGACGAGCAATCCGCATCGATCATATTGCTGACGATCGGATGCCGCAGTGCTAGTTGCCATCACGAGAGACGGGGCGTACCGGTTGGTACAACACGCCCCAATCCGTCGGACGAAACCACTTGCAGATCTATCTTCCCATCGCCGATTTGCCCGTGAACGTCTTCCTCGTTCTGGGGATGGGGCTCGCGGTCGGTTACATCTCCGGCATGTTCGGTATCGGCGGCGGATTTTTGATGACGCCGCTGCTGATCTTCATTGGCATCTCCCCGGCAGTCTCGGTGGCGACCGTTTCCAGCCACATCGCCGCATCCTCATTCACCGGCGCGCTTAGTTACTGGCGCAAGCGCGCGGTCGATATCGCTCTGGCCTTAATGCTGCTCAGCGCGGGCATTCTCGGCACGGCAACCGGCGTCTGGCTTTTCACCGAGTTACGCGCGCTCGACCAACTCGACCTTGTAATCGGCATTTCCTACGTCACGCTGCTGACCGTCGTCGGAGCGATGATGATCTATGAAAGCGTGCGCGCGATCTTGCGCACGCGTCACGGCATGCCGGCAACGCTGCGGCGGCCGGGCAGCCACACGTGGCTGCACGGGCTACCGTTCAAACTGCGATTCAAGCGCTCCAAAATATATGTGTCGGCAATCCCGGTCTGGGCGATCGGATTCATCATCGGCTTTATCGGGGCGATCATGGGCATCGGCGGCGGCTTCCTGCTGGTGCCGATGCTGATCTACTTTCTGCGAGTGCCGACCGCGACCGTCATCGGTACCTCCATGGTGCTGACGCTCGTCACCATGGCCTCGGCGACGGTGATGCACGCCGCGACAAACCATCTGGTCGACGCGGTGCTGGCGCTGATCCTGATGGTCGGTGGCGTTATCGGTGCACAATTCGGCGCGCGCACCGGGCAGAAGATGCGCGGCGAACGCCTGCGCCTGCTTCTCGGCCTCCTGGTTTTCGCGGTGGGCTGCCGGTTCGCATACGAGCTGGTGGTAAAGCCCGACGACCTTTTTTCGCTTCGTTACGTGAGGAGCGAATGATGCGACGGATCGCGCTCACGCTCGCCGTCATCGCGCTGCTCAGTGGCGCGGGCCCCGCTATGGCCGAGCGGCTGGTGGTATCGCTGTCCAACCATCGCGTCGCCGTGACCTCCAGTTTCGTCGGTGAAGAACTGGTGTTGTTCGGAACGATCGAGCCTGATCCGGTCACGACTCCGCTGCGTCCGCCTTATGATCTCGTCGTCACGGTGACGGGCCCGCGGCAGACCTTGCGCACGCGCCGCAAGGAGCGCGTGATCGGTATCTGGGTCAACGTGGACTTCGCGCGAATTCTTGCGCGTGCCATCCTATCTTGCCGTTCTGAGCAACCGGCCCGTCAACACCATCGCCAACCCGGACACGCTCCGCCGCCTGCAGATCGGGCTCGACAATTTTCTCTTGCCACAACGGATAGGATCCGACTTTGCCGATACGGTGCGTGACGATCCGTTCCGCCAGGCTTTCGTTCGACTGCAGACACAGCAGGGCCTGTATCGCGAGTCGTCAACCGCTGTGACCTTCCTCACGCCGACGGTGTTTCGTGCGGCAATCCCCATGCCTGCCGCAGTGCCGACCGGAAGCTATGGAATCGAGGTTGAGCTGTTTACCGGCGGCAATCTGGCCGCTCGCACCAACTCGGCTCTCGATGTGATCAAGACCGGCTTTGAACAGTATGTCGCCGACGCCGCGCGCGACTATGGCCTTCTGTACGGAGCGGTGACGGCGATGATGGCGCTGCTGATCGGCTGGTTTGCCAGCGTGATTTTTGCGCGCGACTAGTCGGGCAGGCACCGCTTTGCGGTGAAAGAATAAATCCGGCTTTCGCCCAGCAGATACGCCTTGAACGCGAGCGTGCCGAACAGATCGGCAAAGGCGGCGTCTCGCACATTCAGCCCGCCGGTAAATGCGCCGAAAGCCGGCAAAACCAGCCGCGTCGCATCGGCGGCAAAGCATCGGCGGCTGACCGCGCGGCCGCGATGCGCGATCCGCGCTACCGGATGCAGGTGACCGCTGACCTCTCCGGAACCACCCTTCGGCAGGTGACGAAACGTGAGCGCGTCAATTTTCAGCGTTTCCTGAAATACGCCACCAATTCCTTCGGCCGGCTCGGGATCATGATTGCCGGTGATCCATATCCAGTCGCGTCCGCGTTGCAGCCTCGTGAGGGTGTCCCGGTCCTTGTCGCTCAGTCGTGTCGGACCGCCACCGTCATGAAAGCTGTCACCCAGCGAGACGACACAACGTGGTGAATAGTCCGCGATCAGGACCGACAGGCACGCCAGCGTAGTTGCGGTGTCGTAGGGGGGAAGCATTTGGCCCCGCGCGGCGAAGCTTGAACCTTTCTCGAGATGCAGATCGGCCACGGCCAGAAGTCGGTGTTCCGGCCAATAGAGCGCCCCGCGCGGATCGGCGAGAAGCGGAACTTCGGACAGGACGATGAGATTGCCCTCGCCTTCCGCCAGATTTAGCGCTGCTTGGCTCAACTCATCGCCTCCTTGACCAGTTCATCGGCCGCCTCGGCCAAAAGCGTATCGCCTGCCTCGCCGTACACGGTTTCCCGGCCGATCTCGAGCAGCACGGGAACCGACAGCGGCGAGACGTGGTCAAGAGCTTTATGAACGATTCGGCCCCGGATCCGCGAGAGCATTTCGCCGAGACGCTTGATATCCAGCAGACCGGTCGCAGCGTCCGAGCGTGCCGCGCGCAGGAGAATATGATCCGGCTGATGCTTGCGCAGCACGTCATAGACGAGGTCGGTGGAAATCGTCAGTTGCCGGCGGGATTTTTCCTCGCCCGGGAAGCGCTTCTCGATCAAGCCCGCAATGATCGCGCAGCTGCGAAACGTCCGCTTCATCAGCGCGGATTCGGCGAGCCAGGCTTCAAGATCGTCACCAAGCATGTCTTGGTCGAATAACTGAGCGAGTGAGAAATCACCGCGTTTGATGTGCAAGGCGATATCACCCAAGCCCCAGACCGCCAAAGCATATTCATTGGCGACAAAACCGAGCGGCCGCAGCCGCGCCCGCTCCAGGCGGCGCGTAAGCAACATGCCAAGCGTCTGGTGGGCTAACCGGCCTTCGAACGGATAGCAGACGAGATAATAGTTGGCGCCTCTGGGAAATGTTTCGACCAAAAGATCACCGGCCTTCGGCAAGATCGAACGCCATTGCTGGATTTCCAGCCACTCGCGCACCTGATCGGGGAGCGCGCGCCACGCCTCAGGCTTCGCCAGAATGGCGCGCACCCGGCCTGCCAGATAGGTCGAAAGCGGAAACTTACCGCCCTCGTAAGCCGGCACCTTCGGGTCAGTGGCGTCCGATCGCGAGACGTAGACTTCATCTTCGACCAGGGCTTCGTATTTGAGAATTTCACCGGCGAACACAAAAGTGTCCCCTGGCCTCAATGTCTCGATAAAATATTCCTCGACCTCGCCGAGCAGCCGTCCGCCGCGCGGCACGACGGCGCCGCTGCGACGTGAGCGGACCAAACGCACCTTGATCATGTCAGCTTCGACGATCGTGCCGACATTCATGCGGTAACGCTGGGCGACGCGCGGGTGTGTGATGCGCCAGCGGCCGTCCTTGCCCTGCCGGATTTTGGCAAAGCGCTCATAGGCCTTCAGCGCGTAGCCGCCGGTGGCAACGAAATCGACGGCCGCGTCGAAATCGGCACGGCTGAGCGCGGCATAAGGCGCAGCAGCGCAGATCTCCGCGTAGAGTTCGTCGGCAATGAACGGCTCTCCGCACGCGCGTCCCAGAATGTGTTGTGCCAGCACGTCGAGCGCACCGGTACGCAATGGCGGCGTATCCTGTGCATTCTCGGCAACGGCGTCGATGGCCGCGCGGCATTCGAGAACTTCGAAGCGATTTGCCGGCACCAGCACCGCTTCGGACGGTTCATCGAGCCGGTGATTGGACCGCCCGATCCGCTGCAGTAACCGCGAGCATCCCTTCGGTGCGCCGACATTGATCACCAGATCGACATCGCCCCAGTCCACACCAAGATCGAGAGACGACGTGCAAACCACCGCGCGCAGCTTGCCGGTGGCCATCGCGTCTTCGACACGGCGGCGTTGCGCGACATCCAGCGAACCGTGATGAAGTGCGATGGCGAGGTTATCGTCGTTGGCACGCCACAGCTCCTGGAACAGAAATTCCGCCTGGCTCCGTGTATTGACGAAGACCAGAGTGGTCTTGTGCGTCTTGATCTGCGCGTAAATTTCTCCAAGCGCGTGACGGGCCGAATGGCCAGCCCACGGCAGATGCTCCTCGGTATCGAGCATCGTAACGATCGGCTGGGCGCCAGCCTGGGCCAAGACCAGATCGGCAAATGCCCGACCCTGCGTTGGCTGTGGCACCAGAAATCGGCGCAACTCATCAGGCTCGGCAACCGTCGCGGAAAGGCCAATCGTGGTCAGTTCGGGCGCGAGCTTGAACAGACGCGCCAGCCCGAGCGACAGCAGGTCGCCGCGTTTTGACGTTACGAGCGAATGCAGCTCATCGAGGATCACGCGCTTGAGCGTTCCGAACATATAGGGCGCGTCGGCGCTGGCGAGCAGCAGCGCCAATTGCTCCGGTGTGGTGAGCAGGATGTCGGGAGGATCGCGTCGCTGTCGCTGGCGCTTGGAGGTAGGCGTATCGCCCGTGCGGGTTTCGATCCGCACCGGCAGCCCCATCTCCTGAACCGGAATCTCCAGGTTGCGCGCAATGTCGACGGCGAGCGCCTTCAGCGGCGAAATATAGAGGGTGTGCAGCCCCCGCGAGCGCACCAAAGCTCGTCCGGTTGACTTCAGGTTACGCGAGCGGATGCCGTGTTCGCTCAACTCCACAAGCGTCGGCAGAAAGCCGGCCAAGGTCTTGCCGCCGCCGGTCGGCGCGATCAGAAGCGCCGAGCGGCCGGCTGTTGCTTTTCCCAAAAGCGCAAGCTGATGCTCGCGCACCTGCCAACCGCGCCCGGCGAACCAGCGGGCAAAGACATCCGGCAAGTGCGGCGTATCACTGAAAAGATCTCGCGCGGGTTCCATGGAATTCAGTGTCCGGCCACGACAATCAATCCGGGCACGGGTACGCCTTTCTCGACGCGCGTGGAAGCAGCGTCGAACCTGACCGGGTTAAGGCCCGACGCTGCCAATGCAGCGCGCACGTGCGCTTCGCTGTGAGCGTAACGCAATGTGTCGCGCAAAATGACGTCCCCGTTTTCATGCGTCTCAACACTGAAAGCCAGCAGTCCGGATGAATCCATCACCTTCGCGGCAGCGCTGAACATCGGCGCAAGGTCGTCGAAATACATAAAAACGTCGGCCGCGAGCACAAGGTGGTAGTGGCCGCCGATTTCCGCTTCACCCTCCAGAAAAGCGAGAATCTCTTTCTCGATGAGGCGGTCGTAGATGCCTTTTGTCCGTGCCTGCACCAGCATTCCGGACGAAAGATCGACACCCACCATCCAGTCGCTGAACGGCCGCAGCGGCAAAGCCGCAAGGCCTGTTCCGCATCCGAGATCGAGAACCGAACCAAACTTCATACGGCGATCGGAGTGCACCCCCTCGATGGCTTGGAACAACAGCTCTGGAGCGCGATAATTCAGACCCACCGTCAGTGCCTGATCGAAACGCGGCGCGTAGCCGTCGAAAAGCGCGCGTACATAGCCTTCGCCCATCGCGCTCCCCGAGCGCACGCCCAGGCGCGTGAGGCGAAGCCCGGCACCGTGGACATCGTCCGGGTCGGCCGATTTTGCCTGCCCGAAAGCCGCTACGGCGCCAGCGCGATCGCCCAGCCGCTCGCGTAACTCGCCGAGCATGAACCAGGCCGAGGCGTAGCTCGGGGCGAGTTCAAGTGCCTGCACAAGCAGGTCGGCGGCACCTGTCAGGTCGCCTTTTGCCTCGCGGTCGCGAGCCCATTCGAAGCGTCGGTCGGCAATGACATCACCGGAGGACAGGAATATCGGACTGCTCATTCCCTGGTTCTTTGTCGTCTGGCACCGCATACCTATCTAATCACGATGCGCCCTGAAGATATCCTGGTCCCGACGCCATCGGGGGTGTGTTGCAAGCCCGGTGGTTTCCACATCGATCCGACCCGTCCGGTCAAAAAGGCCTTGATCACGCATGGCCACTCCGACCATGCGCGCGCCGGGCACGGCGCCGTCCTGGCAACGCAAGAGACTCTCGACATCATGCGCCTGCGCTACGGCGACAATTTCGCCGGCAGCACGCAGGTGGTGAGCTACGGCGAGACCGTGAAGCTCGATGGTGTAACCGTCAGCTTCCATCCCGCCGGCCATGTGCTCGGTTCGGCGCAGATCCGGGTCGAATGCAACGGCCTGCGCGTTGTTTCCTCAGGTGACTACAAGGATGTCGCCGATCCGACATGTGCGCGATTTGAATTGATTCCGTGCGACGTATTTATAACCGAGGCGACCTTCGGCCTGCCGGTGTTCCGCCACCACGACGCCGAAGGCGAAATTGCCAAGCTGCTGCGCTCTGTCGAATTGTTCCCCGAACGCGCACACCTGGTCGGCGCCTATTCGCTCGGCAAGGCCCAGCGTGTGATGGCAATGTTGCGCGCGGCGGGACACGATCGACCGATCTATATCCACGGCGCAATGGAAGCGATCACGCGGTACTACGAGAGCCGTGCCATCAACCTGGGGCGCATTGAACTGGTGCGCGGGGCCAACAAAGCCGAGCTCGCCGGCCACATCATCATCTGTCCTCCCACCGCGATGAGCGACCTGTGGTCGCGCCGCTTTCCCGAACCGGTAACGGCGTTCGCCTCGGGCTGGATGCGCGTGCGCGCACGCGCACGCCAACATGGCGTCACCTTGCCGCTCGTCATTTCCGACCATGCCGACTGGGATGGGTTGACCACCACCATCACTGCCACCGGCGCTTCCGAAATATGGGTCACGCATGGCCAGGAAGATGCGCTGGTGCACTGGTGCCAGACGAAAGGCCTGAAGGCGCGACCACTCGATATCGTCGGGTACGGCGACGAAGACGACGCTGGCGCGCAAACCGAGGCCGAGGCATGAATCGCTTTGCCGAACTGCTCGACCGGCTGGCCTACGAACCCGGACGCAACGCGAAGCTGCGTCTGATCACCGAGTATCTGCGCGCGACGCCGGATCCCGAACGCGGCTGGGCTCTTGCGGCGCTCACCGGCGCGCTCAGCTTCAAGCACGCCAAGGCCGGCATGATTCGTGGTCTCATTGCCGAGCGCACGGATCCCGCGCTCTTCGCACTTTCGTACGACTACGTTGGCGATCTGTCGGAAACAGTCGCGCTGATGTGGCCAGCCGACCCGACACAGAAGTCCAGGTCGGCGCCGACACTTTCTGAGGTTGTGCAAACGCTGTCGACACTCGGCAAGGCACAATTGCCGGCGCAGATTGCGCGCTGGCTCGATGGGCTGGATGAGACCGGACGGTGGGCGCTCCTGAAGCTCGTGACCGGGGCGCTGCGCATCGGTGTGTCGGCGCGGCTCGCAAAAACCGCTGTCGCGGCGCTTGGTAATCGGCAATCCGATGAGATCGAAGTTCTCTGGCCGGGCCTGACGCCGCCCTATCTCGACCTGTTCGCCTGGCTTGAGGGCCGGGCCGAGAAACCATCGACACGCGACCCAGCTCCGTTCCGCCCGCCAATGCTCGCGCATGCAGCCGAGGAACCCGACCTCGCCGCTCTCAACGCCGAGGATTATCTCGCCGAATGGAAATGGGACGGCATCCGTGTCCAGGCTTCCGCCGGGCATGACGAGCATGGCGATCTGGTTGCCCGGCTTTATTCGCGCACGGGCGAGGAAATTTCGCGCAGCTTTCCCGATCTGCTCGCGGCGTTGCGGCTGCCCTGCGCAATCGATGGCGAATTGCTGATCATGCGCGAGGCGCGCGTACAATCGTTCAACGTGCTGCAGCAGCGTTTGAACCGCAAATCGGTGACGCCCAAGCTGATGGCGGACTTTCCCGCACATCTGCGAGCCTATGATCTGCTGGCGGAAGGCGACGAGGACCTGCGCAACCGCCCTTTTTCCGAGCGCCGTGAACGTCTGCAGGCCCTTGTCACCGGGCTGAACGATACGCGCATCGATATTTCACCGCTGGTGCCATTCAAAACCTGGAGCGACCTGACCGCAGCCCGCGCCGATCCGGCATCAGCTGGAGCCGGCGCCGATGCCGAAGCGGTCGAAGGCGTCATGGTCAAACGCCGGGACGCGCCGTATGTGCCCGGTCGGCCCAAGGGACCGTGGTGGAAATGGAAGCGCGATCCCATGGTAATCGATGCCGTGCTGATGTATGCGCAGCGCGGGCATGGCAAGCGCTCGTCTTATTATTCCGACTACACGTTCGGCGTTTGGAGCAAAGGGGAGAGCGGCGAAGAACTCGTTCCCGTCGGCAAGGCTTATTTCGGATTTACCGACGAGGAGCTGATCCAGATCGACCGTTTCGTACGTCGCAATACCGTCGATCGATTCGGCCCCGTGCGCGAGGTCGTGCACGAGCCGAAGTCGGGGCTGGTGCTGGAAGTTGCGTTCGAGGGGTTGCAGCGCTCGACGCGCCACAAGTCCGGTATCGCAATGCGCTTTCCTCGCATCAGTCGCTTGCGCTGGGACAAGCCGCCGGGCGAAGCCGATCGGCTGGAGACACTCGAAAGCATGCTGACGCAGCGCGAGCATGCTACAATGGCTGCGAATGGAGGCGGAAATGTCTGAAAATCAGGTCGCGCGTTGGGTGGGCGGTTCTCCGATGGGAGTGCTGGTGCGCTTGATTCTGGTGTCGATTCTGGTGGGCGTGATCCTATCGGCGCTCGGCCTGGATCCGTTCGACATCATCCACAGCGTTGAGCGGCTGATTCGGTCGATCTGGAATATGGGTTTCGACGCGATCCGCTGGCTGTGGCGGTATTTCCTGCTCGGCGCCGTGATCGTCATCCCGATCTGGTTCATCATGCGCATGGTGAATACGCCGCGCGGCAAATAGGTTTAGGCAGGTCCTAGCCCGGCCAGCTTTCCGCGGTAATCGCCGCCGCATCGCTGCCGACCATCGATGCGAGCGAATTGCGGTGGCCGCGCTTGAGCGCGGCCGTCAGGTCGGTCTTGATCTCCGACACCAATCCGATGCCGTGATAAACGAGCGCACTGTAGAGCTGCAGCAGCGTCGCGCCTGCCTTGATCTTGGCGATGGCGGTGGCGCCTGAGTCGACGCCGCCAACGCCCACTATAGGAAACATTCCCTCAGCTCTCACAAAAGTCTCGGCGAGCATACGCGTTGAGAGTTTGAACAGCGGTCGACCTGACAGGCCGCCCTGCTCGCGCGTCTTGCCACGATCACGCAACGAGCCGGGCCGGGTGATCGTCGTATTTCCCACAATCATTCCGTCGACACGACGCTTTCGAGCGACGCCCACCACATCGTCGAGTTCAGGCAATGTAAGATCCGGCGCGATTTTCAGGAGTATCGGTGTCGGGCCCGAGCGCGGTCGCATTCTTTCGCGCGCGTCGATCACACGCGCCAACAGATCGTCGAGTGCATTCGCCTGTTGCAAATCGCGCAGACCCGGTGTGTTCGGCGATGACACATTCACCGTAAGGTAGCTGGCAACGGCGGACATTGTCTCAATCAGCCGGACGTAGTCCTCCGTCCGATCTTTCGAGTCGCGATTGGCCCCGACATTGACGCCGACAATTCCACCCGTCCCGCGCCGGGCGGCGAGCCGCATATGCACGGCGGCCGCTCCCTCGTTGTTGAAACCCAGCCGATTGATCACGGCCTGATCGCTCTCGAGGCGAAACAGGCGCGGTCTCGGATTGCCGGACTGGGCCCGCGGCGTAACCGTGCCGACCTCAACGAAACCAAAGCCAAGTCGGAGCAGCGCGTCCGGGACCTCTGCATTCTTGTCAAAGCCTGCGGCAAGGCCGACGGGATTCGGAAATTTGAGTCCGAAGGCACGCACGGTCAGTTCGTCCCCGTCGGCCGGCGCCCTGGCGAGGGGCATGATCCGTAGCGCTTTGATGGCAAGCTTGTGCGCGTCTTCAGGATCGAGAGCGCGCAGAAAGGGTCGCGACAGGCGGTCGAAAAGACCGATCAACAGGCGAGCCTCCGTTGCATGAGGACCGACCCTACCGGCCAGGATGGGACTTATTCAAGGCCGCCAGTGCCACAGGAAACGGTTGCGACAGGGGGTCAACTCAAGGCTATAATTCCTATCCTGTCGAACCCATAGTTGCAGCCGGTGCGAGCGTCCATGCCCATGCTTAGTCACAGTCAAATCTGGACAGCCATCGATCGTTTGGCTGCGCGCGCCAAGATGACGCCGTCAGGCCTTGCGAAAAAGGCCGGTCTCGACCCGACGACCTTCAACAAGTCCAAGCGGGTTACCCCGGAAGGACGTCCGCGCTGGCCCTCGACTGAATCCGTCGCCAAGGCGCTTCAGGCGACGAGCACTAAGTTCGATACGTTCGTGACCCTGATCAGCGACGGCGGCAAGGCGACGATGCACAGCGTGCCGCTGATCGGTTTCGCACAGGCCGGCGCCGGCGGATTTTTCGACGACGGCGGCTTTCCGGTCGGCAAGGGCTGGGAGGAGATCGCCTTCCCCTCGGTGAACGACGAGCACGCCTACGCCCTGGAGATCTCCGGCAACTCGATGAAGCCCGCCTACCGCAACGGCGACGTCATCATCGTGTCCCCCGGAGCGAACGTGCGCAAAGGCGATCGCGTTGTGGTCAAGACCAAGGACGGCGAGGTCATGGTCAAAGAACTCAAGCGCAAGACTGCAAAGGCCGTGGAATTGAAATCGCTCAATTCCGAACATCGCGACCGGACATTGCCGACGGGCGATATCATTTGGCTCGCGCGCATCGTCTGGGCAAGCCAGTAATCCGTCTGTCAAGCAGACCGCGCCAAGGCGCCATCGATCATATCGACGGTGTTCTGCAGGCCATAAAGCGCGACGAACGACCCGAAACGCGGACCTTTTTCCTGGCCCAGCAAGACCTGGTAGAGCAGGTTGAACCAGTCGAGCGATACGCCGGGTTTGCCATCCTTCGCCTTTTTCTTCTGATCAAGGAACGGTTCGCGGCGTCCAACCTCGTAGACCACGTTCTGGATCTCTTCGGCGCTCGCTTCGGTCTTCAATTGCGAAAGCGCATCGCGCAGATCAATCAGCGCGGCGCGTTCGCCATCTGTCGGTTCGCGGAATCTTTTCTCCGGCAACACGAAGTCACGGAAATAATGAATGGCGTATTCGACGAGCTCATTCAGCTTCGGATGCGTCTTGGGCGTAACTCCCGGCCGGTAGCGCCCGATGAAGCCCCACAAGGTTTCGGCATTCTCGGCATTCGACGAAGAGACGAGCGTCAACAGCATGTTGAACGAGATCGGCATATCGGCCTTCGGAGGCTTGCCGGAGTGAATGTGCCACACCGGATTCGAAAGCTGCTGCCGGGGATCTTGCCGCTCGAAGCCATCGAGGAATTGATAGTACTCGTCGACATTGCGCGGGATGACGTCGAAATAGAGCCGCTTGGCGGCCTTCGGCTCGCGGTACATAAACAGGGACAGACTTTCAGGGCTTGCGTAGCGCAGCCACTCGTCGATCGTCAGACCGTTGCCTTTTGACTTGGAAATCTTCTGGCCCTTTTCATCGAGAAAGAGCTCATAATTGAATCCTTCCGGCGCGACACCGCCAAGTGCCCTGCAGATTTCGCCCGACAATTTCACCGAATCGATCAGATCCTTTCCGGCCATCTCATAATCGACGCCGAGCGCCACCCACCGCATGGCCCAGTCAGGCTTCCACTGCAGCTTGCAACGTCCGCCCGTCACCGGCGTCACGATCTGTTCCTTGGTGTCAGGATCCTCGTAGGTAATGGTGCCGGCTTTGGCATCGTGAGCCGTCACCGGCACCTGCAGAACGACTCCGCTTGTCGGCGACACCGGCAGGAACGGCGAATAGGTTGCCGCCCTCTCCTCACGCAACGACGGCAGCATGATCGCCATCACCTCGTCGAAGCGGGAAAGCGTCTTGAGCAAGGCCTGATCGAAACGGCCCGATTTGTAACATTCGGTCGACGACATGAATTCATATTCGAAACCGAAGTGATCCAGGAAAGCGCGCAGCCGCGCATTGTTGTGCTCGCCAAAACTCGGGTGTGTGCCGAAAGGATCAGGCACCTTGGTCAGCGGTTTGCCGAGATGCTTCTCCAGCAGCTCCTTGTTCGGCACATTGTCCGGGACTTTGCGCAGGCCATCCATGTCGTCGGAAAAGGCGATCAGGCGCGTCTTGACCTTGTCGTCGGTCAAGACATGAAACGCATGGCGCACCATGGTCGTGCGGGCGACCTCGCCGAACGTCCCGATGTGCGGTAGTCCGGATGGGCCATAGCCGGTCTCGAAAATCACCTCGTCCTTGGGGTGCTTCTTGAGCCGCGCCACGATCTTGCGCGCCTCTTCAAACGGCCACGCATTGGACTGCTCGGCCAGCTGGCGCAAGTTGGTAACAGTTTCGGTCACAGACGATCTCCGTGGGCGCGGGACACTAGAAATGCCGCCACGTCACGTCAAATGTTTGCCGTTCAAAAAGGGCTGACCGGGAAATAGCGCAGCCACAGGTCCGTGAAACGCCCCTTTTCCCACAAGCGGAACAGGGCCCAGTTGAACGCCTGCCGCAACAAATCGTTGCCGCGCCTCACCGCGATGCCGACGCCCTCACCGAAAAACCGGCTCTCCAGATAGGGGCCGCCTCGGAACACGCAACAATTGGCCGAGTCAGTGCCATTGAGCCAGAAAGCAAGCGAAACTCCGTCACCGAACAGAAGATCGACCTCGCCGCGCTTGAGCGCAAAGCGCGCTGCGTCAGCATCGGGGAATGGACGAAGCTCAGCTTCGGTGAACAGCGCCTTCAGAAATGCTTCGTGCGCGGTGCCTGCGACAACTCCGATCTTTTTTCCCTCGAGGGCCTCCGGGCGGATGTCCTCGATTGTGCTGTCACGGCGCGAAACGAACCGGGCCGGTGTGCGGTAATATGGATCGCTGAAATCGACACGTGCTCGCATGTCCGGAGTGGCTGCAATCGATGCAATGACGGCATCGCCGTTGTTGCTGTTGAGCGCACCGATCAATGTATCGAACCTGCGCATCTGGACCGTGCAGGCGACCTTGAGTTCCTCGCAAATCATCCGCGCGAGATCCACGTTGAACCCGATAGGTGCTCCGTCCGGTCCCGCATAGTTGAAGGGAGGATAGTCGGTCTCCGTCAGGAAACGGATGATGTTGATGCGCGAAAGATCAGGCCTTTCCGGCCGACGGCGAGGATCCCAGAAGCCGGGCACTGCCATGGGATCCGCGGTTGCAGCAGCTGAACCAGGCGGCGCCGATGCGGCGGGCGGAGCCGAGCCCGGCGCGCTTTTCGTTACCTGTGCCACAGCCGGGGCCGAAGCCGCCAATATCGTGACAAGAGTGAACGCAGCGCCGCGCCAGCACTTACGAGAATGCAGCTTCATCCGACGGCCCTTAACCTGAAATCCTGGCGACCATAGCATCGTCATAGCAACGGGCCAGTGATAATCGAGGACCATGCGATCGGTCAGCCATCAAGTGCCTGTCAGACGTTTTTCGATCTCGTGCACCGGCATCTTGACGAGATCCTTGTCTACCTCGATGCGGACCGCGCCCTTTACGGCATGCGAATAAGCCGAACGAATCATTCCCAATGCGCGCGGCGAGGCCACGATGATCAGCGATTTCGTCTTCCCGGATGCAAGCGCTTCTTCGAGATGCTGCGCCAGTTGTGTCAGAAATGCCCGTTCGGCCTGATCGTGCCAGTCGGTCTGCTCAACGGCGCTTCGGGCGCTGCCGACAGAATTGAATGTACGGCCCGGCGCGTCGGTCCCAATTATATGTGTCGCCAGATCCTTCTGCTCGAAGACCTGCACCGTCTTGAGGTTGGGGGCCCTGATATCTCCGTCATTCTCCAGAACCAATGCCTTTGCCCCATCACAGACCACAACCCATTCTCCGTGCCGGATCAAAAGCGCAGCCATGGAGCAACCTCCTGCAAATGGGCGCAACTGAAAACAGATAGTTACGACCTCGGTATTTTGCCCGGAAAGAATTTTTTAGCTGTATTGCGCTGGCCGTCAGTTCGTACCGTCAAGCAACCGTCGCGCGATGACCTGCGCCTGAATCTCAGCAGCACCCTCAAAGATATTGAGAATTCGGGCATCACACAGGATGCGAGAAACCGGAAACTCCAAGGCGAACCCGTTGCCCCCGTGCACCTGTACAGCATTGTCTGCCGCCGCCCAGGCCACTCTTGCCGCCAGCAGCTTGGCCATGCCGGCTTCAAGATCGCATCGGCGGCCTGAGTCTTTCTCCCGCGCCGCATGATAGGTCAGTTGACGCGCAATCATGATTTCAGCCGCCATCATGACGATTTTGTCGGCGACGCGCGGAAACCCGACAATCGGACCACCGAACTGAACGCGGCTCTGCGCATAATCGAGGGCCTGCTCCATGGCAGCTTGTGCGACACCGATCGCTCGCGCGGCAGTCTGAATGCGCGCGGATTCGAAGGTCTGCATGAGTTGTTTGAAGCCAAGGCCCTCGACCCCGCCCAACAAGTTCTCGGCCTTCACCTCGAAACCATCGAAGGCGATTTCGTACTCTTTCATGCCGCGATAGCCGAGGACTTCGATCTCCGTTCCGCTCATTCCCTTTGCCGGGAACGGTTTCTTATCATCGCCGCGTGGCTTTTCGGCAAGAAGCATCGAGAGCCCGCGATGACCGGCTTCTTTCGGATTGGTGCGCACAAGTAACGTCATCAGATCCGCACGCACCGGATGCGTGATCCACGTTTTGTTGCCGTAGACTTTGTAGACGTTGCCCTCACGAACCGCGCGCGTCTTGATCGATGCGAGATCCGAACCGGTATTCGGTTCGGTAAAGACCGCAGTCGGCAGCACCTCCCCGGACGCGATCTTGGGCAGCCATTTTTCTTTCTGTTCAGCCGTTCCGCTGCCCAGAATCAATTCGGCGGCAATCTCGGACCGGGTGCCGAGCGACCCCACACCGATATATCCTCGCGACAGCTCTTCCGAGACGACACACATTGATTCCTTGCCGAGTCCCATTCCGCCGAACTCTTCCGGAATGGTCAGCCCGAACACGCCCAATTCCGACATCTGTTTGATGATGTCGAGCGGGATGTAACTGTTCGTCCGATGCCAGCTCTGCGCGTGTCCGATGACTTCCGCATCGGCGAACCTGCGCATCTCCACACGGATCGATTCAAGCGTCTCCTCGAGACCACAAACCCCAATGGTGATGCCGTGGCTTGCGCGTATCAACTCGATCAGGCGTGCACGCCGTTCCGCGGTATTGCCACCGGCGATCAGAGTTTCAACTATCGGACCAAGACGAGCGGCGACCTGAGCTTGAGACAGGCCGAGGTCGGACAACCTCACCACTTCATTTTGACTCATCGGAATTCCGCCCGCGACCTGGGCCAGATATTCACCGAGCCCGATACGGATCAGCAGTTCCTCGAGTTCGCCGAGCGTTCCTTCTCCGGTCAGCCTCCCTGCATAGGATGCGAGCTGGCGGACAGCCTCGACATAGGTGGCGAGCCAGGCCAGCCCGTGCGTGGCACGTTGTTCGCGGTCGAAAAGACGGCCAACGACACGGCCTTCGACCGTGACCTGCGTGCGTACTTTTGCTGTCGCTTCCGCGAGGATGGCATCGAGGGAAGCGCTGGCTTCCTGGGCAAGCTCGATCAGATCGGATTTCCCAGCGGAACGGGGTGCAGTAGCGGGCATTGAAGACTCGAGAATAAAAATGGCCGGCTGTTCACACTACGCGTGCACTGCACAAAAGCAAAGTCGCAAGAGAATTCAGGCTCTTGAGTACGGCCCCACACGCAGTCAACGACGCAAACCGCTATAAAAATTAACCATTTCCGGACTACATCATTACCTCTGCCTTTGCGTGGGCTCTTCCCCACGGATGCCAATCAAAGCACTGCATGCGCCCGATCGAACTATCGCTTCCGTTCAACCGCCTGGCTCGCATGCTCGCCTCATTCTCTGTCCGCACCCGCATCGTTCTTCTGGCGCTCATTCCGGTCGTGGGCTTTGTCGCCAACGGGCTCACCTTTACGGCCGGTGAAGGCGACGTCGGGCGCGCTTTCGCTACGGTCACCCACTCGACAGCGCTCGCTGACGTCAGCCGCGATTTCAAGAGCGCGGTTGCGTCGATGCGGATCATCGTCAAAGACTTCAGTGTCAGTCCCGACAACAATCTGGTCGCGAGTTTCGAGCAGGCGCATGCAACCGCGCTCAAGGCTCTCGAAACGCTGGCCGCATCCATCGATCGAAATCACAGCGAGAATATCGAGGGGTTACGCAAGGACCTGATGTCCCTGCGCGGCAATTTCAACGAATTGATGAAGGAGCAGAAGACACTGGGCTTCGACGACTCGTCCGGCCTGCGAAAGAACCTGCAGGTGGCCGGCAATGCCGTCGAGCGCATCATTAACGAGAACATGTCCGGCCTTGCGGAGGCTGACGCTACGAAATTGATGGTCGCTCTGTTGTCGATGCGACACTTCGAGGCCGACTACCGGGTGAACCAGAGTGAAGTATCGCGCCAGCAATTTCTCATGGCGTACAAGAGGTTCACGGAGCTCTTCAGCGGCATCACGGGCACCCTGGCCCTGAAGAAGTCGCTTGAGCAGCAGGTCAAGACATACGCGGACACTTTCGAGAAATGGGTCGACGCTTTTGACCGCGTTCGTCCGCTGCGTTCAATCATCGATATCGATAACCAGAACATGCTGCCGCGCGCGGACGAAATCATTCGCTACGCTCGCAGCACCGCGAGCGAGGCGTCCGAGCGCCTCGCCGTATCCCAGTCGCGCACCCGAACCGGCATTATCGCAGTCGGCATTGCCATGGTTGCGATTGGCCTTGCTTTCAGCTGGTTGATCGGGCGCAGCATTACGAGACCGCTCAACGGTCTCGTCACCGTCATGAAGCGGCTTGCAAATGGTGACACCACAACGCGCATTCCGGCCACCCATGCGCACGATGAAATCGGGGAAATGGCTCGTACGGTCATCGTGTTCCGCGACAGCATGATCGAGCGAGAAAGATTGGCACAGACGCAATCTGAAGCGAGCCGTGCGCGAGAGGAGCGCGGCGACATGATCGCCTCGACAATCGCGCAGTTCAAGAATTCAGTGGAAACAGCTCTGGGTAAACTCCGCGCAGCGTCCACGAAGCTCGAAACAAGCTCGGCAGACCTCAACAAAGCCGGCGACACGGTGTCATCGGAAACCGAGACCGCAAAGGGACGCGTGGCAGCCGCATCCGAAAACGTCACCGCAGCCGCCAGCTCGGTCGAGGAACTGGCGGCCTCCATCTCCGAAATTGCATCACAGGCGGCAAAGTCAACCGAGGTAGCGGGCCGCGCGGTTTCCGAAGCTCAACGCACCGTTACGACAATGACGGAGTTGGGAAATGCGGCGACACGCATCGGGGAGGTCGTAGGCCTCATCCAGGCGATTGCCGGGCAAACCAATCTGCTTGCGCTCAACGCGACCATCGAAGCGGCGCGCGCCGGAGAATCCGGGAAAGGGTTCGCTGTTGTTGCGGTGGAAGTGAAGTCCCTTGCCGGTCAAACCGCAAAGGCAACGGAAGAGATCGCCGAACAGATCGGCTCGATCCAGTCGGCGGCCCACGACGCGTCGCGGGCCATCGAACAGGTGGATTCCATCATCCGCGAAATGTCGGCAATCGCCACAACCGTCGCCGCGACTGTCGATCAGCAGAACTCGGCAGTAGCGTCCATCGCCGAAGGCGTGAGTCGCGCTTCGGGCGAGGCTCGCATCGGCGCTGAGGCGATGAGCCGCGTTGCCGGCGTTACGGCCGATGCCCGCTCGACGGCATCAGGCGTCAAGGACCTCGCTGACTCCGTCGCCCTGGAGGCCGAAGGCCTGGAAGCCCAGGTCCGCCAGTTCCTCAGCAGCGTCCAAGCGGCCTAGTCGCGCCGCAGGGCTTGCAAAGCGGTCCCCGATAGACGATTTGACATAAATGCCGCCTGCGGGAGCATCTCTTGCGAGTTCTTAAGCGGTCACTGCAAATCGCAGACGACGCTTTTCGGCGTTTCATCGCCGACGACGGCTGGGCAATCGCGAGTCACATCGCTTTGTCCACGCTGATGGCCATGTTTCCGTTTCTGATTGTGGTCGCTGCCTTGGCAGGCTTTTTCTTCGGGTCGCAGGAACTTGCCGACGAAGCCGCGCGCCTGCTGCTTGAAGCCTGGCCGAAGCAGGTAGCGGCGCCTATCGCTCTGGACGTCACTGGCGTGATGACCTCCACACGCGGAGACGTGCTGACTGTCGGCGTCGTATTGGCGCTTTATTTTGCCTCGAGCGGTGTCGAAAGCCTGCGCATAGGGCTTAACCGTGCGTATGACATCAAAGAAATGCGCTCATGGTGGGTACTTCGGCTTGAGTCGATCGTCTACGTATTGGTGGGAGCGGTTGCCATACTGGCTTTTTCGTTCCTGGTTGTGTTTGCTCCGCTGATCATCTCAAAGCTCATCCACTACGTGCCGGCACTCCAGCAATTCGGAAATACCATCACGCTTGCGCGTTACGCTGTGGCGGCGTCGGTCCTCGTAATGGCATTGACGATCGTGCACCTCTGGCTGCCGGCTGGCCGGCGCTCTTTCGGGCAGATCGCGCCGGGGATCATTGCCACACTTTTGCTGTGGCTGATCAGTGGCGCCGTTTTCGGCCGTTACCTGGCGGACTACGCCTTTGCTTACGTGTCGATGTACGCCGGCCTGGCATCGGCCATGGTGGCGCTGGTCTTTCTTTACATCTGCGCGTCGATTTTCATCTACGGCGGCGAATTGAATTCCTCGATCGCCCAGATGCGCCTGAAAGACCGTTAGCCGCCCGAAGCTTCGACCGCGTCGTCAAACGTTCGCAACCCCGTGCGCGGGGCGTTCACCATCACCGCCATGTTCCCTGGCGGGTGCTGGTTCTTCCACATCTTCATGTGAGCGAGAGGGATCTTATCCCAGGCGAAGACTTCACTCATGCACGGATCGATGCGCTGCTCGAGCACGAAACGATTTGCCTGCGACGCCTGTTTGAGATGTGCGAAATGTGAGCCTTGTATGCGCTTCTGGCGCATCCACACGTACCGCGCGTCGAAGGTGAGGTTGTAACCCGTCGTGCCCGCGCAGAACACGACCATTCCACCGCGCTTTACGACGAGGCATGAAACCGGAAACGTCTGCTCACCTGGATGTTCGAAAACGATATCGACGTCACGTTTGCCGGTGATGTCCCAGATGGCCTTGCCGAAACGCCGGGCCTCTTTCGTCCAGGCCGCAAACTCAGGCGAGTTCACCGCCGGCATCTGGCCCCAGCAGTTGAACTCCTTGCGGTTGATCACACCCTTGGCGCCAAGATTAAGGACATACTCGGTCCTCGACTCGTCGGAGATCACCGCAATAGCGTTTGCACCGGACGCCGCCACGAGCTGCACGCCGAATACGCCGAGACCACCCGAACCGCCCCACACCAAGACGTTGTCACCAGGCTTGAGAGTGTGCGGCGAGTGGCCGAAGAGCATGCGGTACGCCGTTGCAAGCGTGAGCGTGTAGCACGCTGATTCTTCCCAGGAGAGATGGTTCGGCTTGTGCATCAGTTGCCGCGATTGCACACGACAGAACTGAGCGAACGATCCATCGGGCGTCTCGTATCCCCAGATCCGCTGCGAAGGCGACAGCAACGGGTCGCCGCCGTTACAGTCTTCGTCGTCGCCATCGTCTTGATTGCAGTGGACGATGACTTCGTCGCCGACCTTCCAGCGCTTGACCTTGGCGCCTACCGCCCAGACAACTCCCGACGCGTCGGAGCCGGCGATGTGGAATGGATGCTTGTGACCATCGAGCGGAGAAATTGGAACGCCGAGCCCGGCCCAAATCCCGTTGTAGTTTACGCCGCCCGCCATGACGTAGACGAGCACTTCGTCGTCGCCGATCGGCCATGTCGGCACGACTTCGAGCTGGAAAGATTGGTCGGGAGGACCGTGCCGCTCCTTGCGGATCACCCAGGCGTGCATTTTTTCGGGCACATGTCCGAGCGGCGGAATCTCACCGATCCCATACAAATCCTTCAGTGGTGCGACAGCCCTCGCCTTTGCAACCGCCGGCATCGACTTTCTCCCTTGCCTGATAACACTCTGACGCAAATTATGTTGCATCGCAATATTTCCGTTGTCCCCGCAGAAAGCCATTGCCGGACAACACATTACGTGGCTTTTGCACGAGCTTTTGCGAATCGCGAGGCGCGACGCTTAAGGGTTTTGCAATGCGCCCGGCCTAGCTTTGCCAATCACAGCAGGGCGCGGGGATGTCCGAACAGATCATTCGCCGGAGTGGAATGGCGGTGGATATGCAATCCACCCTGCCCTGGCTTGTGGCCGCGGGCGCCTACATGCTGTTGCTTGCGTTAGGTCCGCGGCTGCTTTCCGATCCGGACACTTATTCGCACATCGCGTTAGGGCGCTGGATTCTCGATCACCACTCCGTTCCGACCACCGACCCGTTCTCGGCAAACTTTCGCGGGACACATTGGGTTGCCTTCGAGTGGCTCTCGCAAATCGCGTTTGCGGGAGCACATGCCGTCGGAGGTTGGCTTGGCGTTGCCGCACTGACGGCAGCCGCAGTCGCGACAGCCCTCGGTCTGTTGACCAGATTTCTGCTGCGCGAATGGCAACCAAACGCGGTTCTCGTCGCCGTGCTCTGCGCCTTGTTGCTCACGGCCCCACACATACTCGCGCGACCTCACGTCCTTGCACTGCCGGTGATGGTCGCCTGGATCGCAACGCTGATCCGCGCGGTGGACACACGCGCCGCGCCGCCCTGGTACGCCCTGCCGCTCATGATGCTGTGGGCCAATCTGCACGGCAGTTTCACTTTCGGCCTGGCGATGATTGCACCTATCGCTTGCGACGCGCTCTGGCGTGCAACGCGTTCGGAGCGACCGGTCGTTTTCCGGCAATGGTTCTTTTTCGCATTGCTCGCGCTAGGCGCCGCCTGCCTGAACCCGTACGGACCGGAAATGATTCTGGTGACGTTCCGTACGGTTGCCTTGGGTGCAGCCTTGACGACCGTGGCCGAGTGGCGCTCACAGGATTTTACCCATCTCGGCGCGTTCGAAATCATCATGCTCGGCACGTTCGGCTTCGCGCTTTTCCGTGGCGTGACGTTGCCGTGGCTGCGAATCGTAATGTTGTTCGGTGTCCTGCACCTTGCGCTGTCACAGGTGCGCCATGCTGACCTTCTCGGGTTGCTCGCGCCAATATTTCTCGCGCGACCCTTGGCCGAACAATTCAAGGCGATCGCTGCCGACGGCCCACCTTTAGCGATCCGTCACGGAATGTTGCTGCCGATCGCGGTTCTGGCGGTGTTGACAGGCGCGACGGCTTTGGCGTCGCTGCGCGGTATTGCGCCGGCTGCCAGGATTACACCGGAAAACGCAATCCAATCCGTGCAACTGGCTAAGGCAGGCCCCGTCCTCAATGACTACGATTTCGGCGGCTACCTTGATTTTGTCGGCATCGCACCTTTCATCGACGGCCGTGCCGAACTTTACGGCGAACGGTACATGCTTCGCCACGACCGCGCGCTAAGTCTGCAAAACCTTCCGGACTTCATGCGACTACTCGACGAATACCGCATACAGGCGACGCTGCTCGCACCTTCGACGCCAGCCGTTGGCCTGCTTGATCGGCTTCCCGATTGGAAGCGTGCGTATGCCGACGACGTAGCCGTCGTGCACGTGCGTCGCTGAGCCGCTTATTGATACCGGTAAATAGCCATCCACAGGCGTCGACGCGGCGCCTTCTTTGGTATTCAATTGTACCGATTGGCGGCCGTCATCGGTGACGTGTCGCCCTTCGGGGGAAAGCCATGTCATTGCAAGCTTTGATCATCCTCATCATCGTTGGGGCGATCGCCGGCTGGCTCGCTGGCATTATCGTCAAAGGGGTCGGTTTTGGCCTCATCGGCAATATCATCGTAGGCATCGTTGGCGCCTTTATCGGCACCTGGGTGCTCGGTGCTCTCGGCATCATGATTGGTGGGGGAATTCTCGCCTCCATCATCAACGCCACCATCGGCGCCGTAATCCTGCTGTTCATAATAAGCCTCGTGAAACGGGCTTAATCAGCCCTTTTCCACCGCGCTCCGCTCTGACTAGTCACAGCCAGCCATATTGGCCGGCTGAGCGATGTTGCGTTGCAACAAACGCTGGGCCAAAATGGCTTGGTCAGGCCAGCGATGCGCGACAAAACTCACCGCGATAAACCTTGGATTTTCCGCACCTATGCCGGCCATTCAACGGCTGCGGATTCCAACGCGCTTTATCGCAAGAACTTGGCCAAGGGGCAGACCGGCCTGTCGGTCGCCTTCGATCTGCCGACCCAAACCGGATACGACTCAGACCACGTGCTCGCGCGCGGCGAAGTTGGCAAGGTCGGCGTACCGATTTGCCATCTCGGCGACATGCGGGCGCTGTTCGACAGCATTCCGCTCGCAACGATGAACACCTCGATGACCATCAATGCCACCGCGGCGTGGCTGATGGCACTGTACATTGCGGTTGCCGACGAGCAGGGCGCACCTCGGAGCGCGCTCCAGGGCACCATTCAGAACGACATCATCAAAGAATATCTTTCGCGCGGCACCTACGTCTTTCCGCCGGCACCGTCGATGCGGCTGATCAAGGACGTGATCCTGTTCACGACCAAAGAGATTCCAAAATGGAATCCGATCAACGTCTGTTCCTACCACCTGCAGGAAGCGGGTGCGACGCCGGTGCAGGAACTCGCCTTCGCGCTCGCGACCGCAATCGCAGTGCTCGATACCGTGAAAAAGTCGGACGAAGTATCGCCGGAAAAGTTCGGTGACGTTGTCGGACGTATCTCGTTCTTCGTGAATGCCGGGCTGCGTTTCATCACCGAATTGTGCAAGATGCGCGCCTTCACCGAATTGTGGGACGAGATCACCCGCGAGCGCTACGGAATCACCGACGCAAAACAGCGACTGTTTCGCTACGGCGTGCAGGTCAACTCCCTCGGTCTGACCGAACCACAACCTGAAAACAATGTCGCACGCATTCTCATCGAGATGCTCGCGGTCACTCTGTCGAAGAATGCGCGGGCACGTGCCGTACAACTGCCGGCCTGGAACGAGGCCCTCGGACTTCCGCGGCCGTGGGATCAGCAATGGTCACTGCGCATGCAGCAGATCCTCGCCTACGAAACCGACCTCCTCGACTACGGCGATATTTTCGACGGATCGGGGGAGATTGCCAGCAAAGTCGATGACCTGAAACGTCAGGCCCGGGAAGAACTGGCGCGCATCGAAGCGATGGGCGGCGCGGTCGCCGCCGTCGATACCGGTTACCTCAAGCAACAGTTGGTCGAATCGAACACAATGCGCCTGGAAGCGATCGAGCGTGGCGAACAGATCGTTGTCGGCGTCAATAAATATCTCGAGAGCGAACCATCGCCGCTGGCAGGTACCGCCGATTCTATTCTCACCGTGTCGGACGATGCCGAGCGCGACCAGCTCGATCGGCTCAAGGCATGGCGTGCGTCGCGCGACGAGGCGGCCGTCGCCGGGGCCTTGAACGAATTAAAGCGCGCCGCGCGCGGTAACGCCAATATCATGCCGGCTTCGATCACTTGCGCCAAAGCAGGCGTCACAACCGGCGAATGGGGCTGGGCCCTTCGCGAGGCCTTTGGCGAATATCGCGCACCGACCGGTGTAGGTCGCGCAATGCGCAATGACGTCACTGGTCTCGACGACGTTCGCGCGGACGTGGACCGCGTCTCGCGAAAGCTGGGCCGCCGCCTCACATTCCTGGTCGGAAAACCGGGTCTCGATGGCCACTCCAATGGGGCCGAGCAGATTGCCGTGCGTGCCCGCGATGCCGGAATGCAGGTGGTTTACGAGGGCATCCGCCTCACACCGGAGGAGATTGTCGACGCGGCGCGCAAGGAAAAGGCCCACGTGATCGGCCTTTCGGTCCTTTCGGGCAGCCACTTGCCGCTCGTGGAAGATGTCGTTGAGCGCATGAAGCGAGCCGGCCTCGACGTGCCGGTGATTGTCGGCGGCATTATCCCGCCTGAAGACGCGGCCGAACTGGAGAGGGCTGGCGTTGCGGCGGTCTACACGCCGAAGGATTTCGAGCTGAACCGCATCATGTCCGACGTCGTGCGGATCGTTGAACGCACCAAAGGCGTCACAAACGCCTGAAATTCAGCAAGCGAGCCTTGCGAGCACCTGCGCCAACTTGGCAGGGCTGACTGGCTTTACGAAATAGTGGTTCACACCAGCGGAGCGCGCGACTTGCGCGTCGTCAGCCCCGTCGTGACCGGAAATCGCGACGACCGGTGTCTGCCCGACTTTGCCCGGCAACGCACGAATGCGCCGTGTTGCTTCAAGTCCACCCAATCCAGAGAGCGTAACGTCCATCAGCACGGCGTCATAGCTACCGCGCGTCACCGCATCAATCGCCGCTTCGCCAGTCTCGACAAAATCGACTCGATGGCCAAGCTCGCGCAGGATGGTGTTCATCACGACGCGCCCATAGGGATTGTCCTCCGCGCAAAGAATGGACAGTGGCCGCGCGGCTATCGCTGGCGCCTGCGTCCGTTCCGACGGGGGATTGATTTCGGCGTGACCGACCAGCACGGTGAGACGGAATGTCGATCCGCCACCTTTCCTGCTGGTAACCGAGAGATCTCCTCCCATCGCCTTCGCAAGGCGTTTGACGAAAGAAAGACCAAGCCCGGCTCCGCCGTAGCGTTTTGCAATTTCCGCGCTCCCTTGCGCGAATGGACGGAATAGCTGTTTCAACTCACCTGCGCTCATTCCAATTCCACTATCGGTGAAGGTGAACACCAGCCGCACGCGCTTGCGCGCTGCCGTTTCGGCATCGGCGGTGAACAGAACACTCCCGGCATCGGTGAACTTCACCGCATTGTCAGCGAGATTTTCCAGCGCCGCACGGAGCCTCAAGGCGTCCCCCTGAACCATGGCGGGAAGATCGCTTGCAATCCTTACGTCGGTCGATAGTGCCTTGTTGCTTGCGCGCGCCGCAAGCGCGGTACCGACGAATTCCGCGAGCATACGCGGCGAGAATGGCTCGTTGCGAACCACGAGACCGCGAACGTTTGCTTTGGCCGCGTCAACGATCAGCGTCGAGAGGGCAGCCAAATGATCGGCGCCGCTCTTGATCGCGTCAGCCCATTCACGCTCGCGCGCGCCCAGATCGGACGAAGCCAGCAACTCAGCCAAAGCGACGATGCCGGTCAGTGGCGTGCGGATATCGTGCGCGATGCCGGCGAGCGCAGCTTCGACCGCAGCCGCCTGCGCGCCTTTGCGTACACGAGATGATGACACACGCGTTCGCCTGGCAGATTTGGACTTGGCCTTCCGTCCGGACATTGTCTCCCCTACCCGGGCCGACAATGGCACGGATGCGCGGCTCAATCGAGGCCGGCCAGTCGGCGGATGTCGGCTGGCGCAGCGCCGCGCACGCGAAGCTCACGCAGGCCGGTAGCCTGTGTTGATTTCGACAGCTTGCTGCCATCGGCATCGAGGACAAGCTGGTGATGGTGGTAACGGGGTTGGGGTAACCCAAGGAGTGCTTGCAGAAGCCGATGGACGGCTGAGGCGTGAAACAGGTCACGCCCGCGGACTACATCGGTGACGCCTTGCGCAGCATCGTCGACAACCACCGACAAGTGATAGCTGGTAGGCACCTCCTTGCGCGCCAGAATGACATCACCCCACATCGCCGGATTTGCCGCGACTGTCCCTGTTTCACCAACAGGTCCTTCGCCGAATTCCTGCCAGTCGAGCGCCCCGACGTGTTTGAGCGCCGCCTGCATGTCCAATCGCAAGGCGTAAGATTCGCCAGATTCCATACGACGGTTTCGTTCGTCAGGCGGAATGATCTTGGCGTTGCCAGGATAGAGAGGCGCTCCGTCCGGATCACGAGGCCAGGACGCCTGTGCTTCACGATCGGCGACCTGCCGCGCGATCTCG
This sequence comes from uncultured Alphaproteobacteria bacterium, assembly GCA_963707615.1. Taxonomy (GTDB): domain Bacteria; phylum Pseudomonadota; class Alphaproteobacteria; order Rhizobiales; family Xanthobacteraceae; genus Pseudolabrys. Next base: position 176,488 of record CAVPQT010000002.1, on the reverse strand, counting down.
GAGCGACTCTCAAAGCTCGGATAAATGAGACCCATCGCCTCGAGCCGCGTCAGCGCACCACGATAGTCATCCCAGTTTTCGGACTGACGCCTGACCGGCTTTTCCCAATGGAGTCCGATCCACTCCAGGTCTTCATAGATCGCCGTTTCAAACTCAGGCCGGCACCGCGCTTGATCGATATCCTCGATGCGCAACAGCAGTCGCCCTCCCGCCGCTTTCGCCATGTCGGCGTTGAGTGCTGCCGACAGCGCATGACCGAGATGCAGATAACCATTGGGTGAAGGCGCAAAGCGGAAAACAGGTGGCATTGGTGCTATGTGGCCGTTCGAATTTTAACTTCGGCGACTTCCATGCTAGCGAGCCACATAATACCAAGGAAAGCATGACGTACTTCCTTCGCACCGAAGCCGATTTGCAGCTGGGACTTACCCAGCTGATGCTCGCGGATCCGCGCCTCAAACCTGTCGCCGACAAGGCGGGGACTTTTGCTCTGCGCCAGCGCGAGCCGGGATTTTCCGGACTTTGTGCAATCGTATGCGGACAACAGCTCTCGACCGCGAGTGCTGCTGCAATTCGCGCCCGGCTGTTCGCAGCGTTTGATCCGTTTCATCACGATGTTGTCCGTCGAGCGCGCACCGAAAAGCTCAAGCGGCTCGGCCTTTCGGCGCCAAAGATCAAATCAATCCGGGAAATCGGAAAGGCCGTCGCAAAAGGGCGGATTGATCTCACGGCAGTCGGCAATATGGGCGCCGATGAAGCGCATGCCGCCCTGACCTCACTTCACGGCGTTGGTCCATGGACTGCCGACATTTATCTCCTGTTCTGTCTCGGCCACGCGGACGCATTTCCTGCCGGCGATCTGGCCGTCCAGGAATCTGCTCGCATTGCCCTCGGTTTGCGAAAGCGGCCGGACGCAAAAGCGCTGGCGAAAATGGCCGAGGCGTGGCGTCCATGGCGAGGCGTGGCGGCGCATCTCCTGTGGGCCTACTATCATGTGGTAAAGAAACGCGACGTGGTTCCGGTTCAGCCAAATGGCGGGCCGAATAAAACGGCCGGCAAGAATCCCAGGAAAAGGAAAAAGAAGAATGGCTGAACTCGATGGCCCGCGGCTTGCCCCGCGCACCGGACCTGCGCGCCATCTTGTGGTCTTCCTGCACGGCTATGGCGCGGATGGAAACGACCTCATTGAGATTGGGCGTGCCTGGCAAGGGCTGTTGCCTTCCGCAGCATTTGTGTCACCGCACGCGCCGCGCCCATGTGGGCAGGCGCCTGTTGGTCGCGAGTGGTTTCCGCTCACATTTCGTAACCCGGACGAACGTTGGCTCGGCGTCAATGCGGCGGCCCCTGTCCTGAACAGCTTTCTCGACGCCGAATTGAAACGGCACAATCTTCCTGCCTCCGCGCTCGCTCTCGTCGGGTTCAGCCAGGGGACCATGATGTCACTTCATGTCGGCTTGCGTCGGGCGGTCGCGCCGGCGGCAATCGTCGGCTACTCCGGAATGCTCGTGACCCCGGAGAAAGGCGACCCCGCGGCTTTCGCCGCTGAAATTCGAAGTCGTCCGCCGGTCTTGCTGGTCCACGGCGACGAGGATCAACTGATTCCGGTTCAGGCCCTGTTCCATGCGGCGCAAGGTCTGGCCGCGCTTGAGGTGCCGGTGGAATGGCACATATCGGAGGGAATTGGTCACGGAATCGATCAGGAAGGCCTTCGCCAGGGCGGCGAATTCCTCGCCAAGCGCTTGGCCCGGCTCAAATAGCGGGCTTGCGGCTAATCCCCGCCCCGGCTTCACAATCCTGTCACGCTGCCCTATTACTAGCGCGTCAGCTGCGTGGCGGCAGCGTTCCAAGGAGGTGAGGAGCGTCGCTTGAACGTGCACGTTTCGCCCGGCGGTTTTCCGGCCCTGGTGCTCAACGCGGACTTCCGACCGTTGAGCTATTACCCGCTCTCGCTGTGGTCCTGGCAGGACGCGATAAAGGCGGTATTCCTCGAACGCGTGAATATCGTCGCCAACTACGATCGCGCGGTGCATAGCCCGTCCTTCGAAATGAAGTTGCCGAGCGTGGTCTCACTCAAGACCTTCGTGAAGCCTTCGACCCATCCGGCCTTCACTCGCTTCAACGTATTCCTGCGCGACCGGTTTGCTTGCCAGTATTGCGGCGACCGCGACGATCTCACGTTCGATCATATATTGCCGCGTTCGCGCGGTGGACACACGACCTGGGACAACGTGGTGGCCGCCTGCTCTCCCTGCAATCTGCGCAAGGGCAATCTCACCCCCGGCGAGGCCAAGATGTGGCCGTCCCAGATGCCGTTCCAGCCGACGGTGCACCACCTGCACAGGAACGGCCGGCTATTCCCACCGAACTATCTGCACGAAAGCTGGCTCGACTATCTCTACTGGGACACCGAGCTGGAGCCGTAAGGCGCCACCTACACATTGGAGCTATCCATGAAGAGCAAGCTGCACCGTTCCCGCAGCAGGCGAGCAATTTTGCTCGCGATACCGGTTGTGGTTGCCCTTTGCGTCAGTGGCCCGGTCGCCGCGCAATCGGGTCCCGCCTCCGCCGGACCAGTCGATCCGCAATTGATCGAGGATCTGGTCGCGGCGAACCGTATTCTCGCGGATCAAGGCGTACTCGATGGCTGGGGTCACGTGAGCGTACGCCATCCGCGCGACCCGAACCGATACCTGTTGTCGCGCTCGCTCGCGCCTGAACTGATCACTGCAGGCGACATCATGGAATTCGACCTCGACAGCAACCCTGTCGATGCCAAAGGTCGCCCGCTCTACACCGAGCGATTTATTCACGGCGAAATCTACAAGCTTCGGCCCGATGTCATGGCCATCGTGCACACGCATGCACCGGCATTGATTCCATTCGGGATCAGCAAAGTCCCGTTGAAACCGGTTTATCACCGGTCTGCGTTCGTCGCGGCTGGCGTGCCGGTCTTTGAAATCCGCGAGCGTGCGGGCATGACGGACATGCTGATCCGTGACCAGGCGCTTGGTCGCGCGCTTGCCGACGCGCTCGGCAATCACCCGGCGGCCCTGATGCGTGGCCATGGCGCAGTAGTTGTCGGCCCTTCGATCCAGCGCGTCGTGGGGCGCAGCATCTTCCTTCCCCTCAATGCGACACTGCAAATGCAGGCGGCAGCGCTCGGCGGACCGGTGACCTATCTCGACCCCCAGGAAGCAAAGAAGATCGAAGAGCGGGAAGGTTATGGTTTGGGTCGAGCCTGGGACGCATGGAAGCGCAAGGCGATGGCAAAACACCCGGAAGGTGCGGGCAAATAGGCGGCCTTGTTTTGGAACAAATGCCACCTATATCTGTTGCAGCGGTGATGTAGAGTCATACGGCTCCATCATCGAGCGGCCACGAATATGCTGTGGGCGACGCCGGATGTACGCGCGCCTCGCATTTCGTGGTCGTCAGTTTTTTGGCGTCTCACGTGCCGGTTTTGAGCCGTTCCTTGTCGTAACCGGCGATGCGTTTGTAGCCTTCCGACAAAGCCATCAACTCTTCGCGGCTGATCACGTCGTCGATATTCTTGAACGGCTTGTCGCCAGTACGGCGATAGACTTCGTGCAAGATGGCGTCGGGAGGCGCCTTCCGGTTCGCGAGCACCACTTCGCTTGTCGCCGGTAAACGCTTGGCCTCATAGGCCTTGAGCGCAGCGACCGTATCGGCGTTGGCGACAAGTGCGTCCGTCAGCGCACGGCAGTCCAAAATGGCCTGTGCCGCACCGTTCGCTCCACGCGGATACATTGGATGTGCGGCGTCGCCAAGAAGTGTCAGGCGACCGAAACTCCATCGCGGCAACGGATCCTGGTCGACCATCGGATATTCGAGGATTGCGTCGGCACCACTGATGAATTTCGGTACGTCAAGCCAATCGAAATGCCAGTCCGCCATTGCCGGCAGGAAGTCTTCCAGTTTGCCGCGTCGGTTCCAGTCGCGCGCCTGATACTGCGGCGTTTCAATGTCGCACACCCAGTTCACAAGTTGCTTCCCATCCGCGTCGACGTTGTTGCGGATGGGATAGATCAAAAGCTTCGCCGGATGGTGCCAGCCAATACGGATCATGCTGGCGCCTGAAAGGAACGGCTTCCAGCGCGTGACCCCGCGCCACATGTTGATGCCGGAATATTTTGGCGGGCCCTCGTTCGGATAGAGCTGCTTGCGCAGAACCGAATGAATGCCTTCAGCGCTCACGACGACGCTGCCGCGCTGCGGTGGCAGCGGCTTACCCGAAACGTCCTCGAAATGTGCGACTGCTTCGGGTCCCTCATGCTCGACGCGGGTGCATCGCCAGCCGGTGATCACCTTGTCCGCCCCGGCCCGCTTCACGAACGCATCAAGCAGAACCATCTGCAGGTCGCCACGATGAATGGAGAACTGCGGCACGTCGTAGCCGGCGAAACGGCCGGCCGGCTCGCTGTAAATGAACTGTCCGAAGCGATTGTAGAAGCAATACTCGCGCGTGGTTACGGCCACGTTCGCGAGCGCGTCTTCGAGACCGAGCCCACAGAGTTCGCGCGACGCGTGCGGCAGGATATTGATTCCCACCCCAACCGCCTTGAGCTCAGGGGCAGCCTCGAAAATCCTGCATGCTACTCCGGCGCGATGGAGCATCAGCCCCAGCGTCAACCCGCCGATGCCCGCGCCGATAATCAGAACTTCCATGATGACCAACCTTTGACGATTTTTTAGCGGGAACGCCTCTGCTGCGCCAGCGACTCCTTGAACCCCCAGGCGGCGACTGCCGCAAGAAACAGCGAGACCAAGACATCGTAGCCGGCGAGCGAAATGCCCAGGAAGCGCCAGGCTGCCTCGTCGCAACGGACGATTCTGATGTTCTGAAGTCGCTTGAGCATGTCATTGGCCGAACCGAGACTGTTGATCGGCCCAGAACAATCCGCCGGGCCCGGCCAGAATTTCCATTCGACGCCGGCGTGATAGGCAGACAGTCCGGCATTCCAGAGCATGATCGCAGCGATAACCGCAAAACCCGCAATCAGGACCTTGGTGGACGCGCCGTAGCTAGCACCAAGCCAAAGCAGCGCCGCAAGCGGAACACCGACGTAGAAGGCATTGCGTTGATCGAGGCAAAGCGGGCACGGCGGATACCCAAGCACGTACTCGAAGAAAAAGAAGCCACAGATCGTCAACGCACCGACGATCGCCACGATTGCCGCGGCGGCTGCAGGCGGGTCGCGGCGAAGCAGGGCCACAAGACTGTCCATGATACGCGTGCCTGCCGATGGGTTAATGGTGCCGGTGGTCGGGGTCGAACCGACACTCCTTTTGGGAACACGATTTTGAGTCGTGCGCGTCTGCCAATTCCGCCACACCGGCTGGGCGCATAGCTATAGCGTCAAGTCGCTGGACAGCCAAACAAAATCACAGGCGTTTCTTTTCGTGATCTGACACTTTGTGCGAGCACAGCTGACACCGTAACATGGCTCCGAAACTTACCGTTCAAGGAGTTGCGTCTATGAACGAAGAAACCCTGAATATGTCGTTACGCAAGTTTCTCAAGGTCGTCGGCGTCACATCGCAGCAGGAGATAGAAAAGGCGATCCGCGCGGCAGTCGCGGACGGTCGGCTCAAGGGCACCGAGACGATCGGCGCGCAGATGGTACTCACCATCGGCAAGGTCGGCCTCACCCACAAAATAGACGGCGAAATCTCGCTCGGTTAGCGCCACGTCAGTTTTCTACAATCCAGCGCGGGCCTTTTGGTAGTAGGACAAGTCGAGATATTTGTCCGGTGACGCTGGCGTTCCACCCTCGAATTGCGCGCGCAGTTTGAGCACGTTGTTCACGCCGTTCATGTCGATCGCGCCGTCGCGATTGAAATCATTCTTTGTGCTGTCGTAGGACAGCGCCGCGATGTCTTCCGGCAGCTTGAGCCGTTCGACCAGCAGATTGACGACCTCGGTTTTGTTTTTCGGGTCAAAGCTCCAGCGCAGACCCTCGATATAGGCTTCGAGATACTTCACAAGTGTATCGGTGTTGGCCGCTCCCCACGACCGCAAGACAAACGCACTAGTGCCCTGATACGCGCCAAGCGCAGCGGCCGCGGTGCCCATATCCTTCAGGCCCGCCTTTTCAGCACGGATCGAAAAGGGAGGATTCAACATGGCCGCGACCATCGTTTTATCTTTCGTCATGGCTTCGAGGCGAGAGCCCGTCCCGCCGATCGGCTTGACCTCGTAGTCGCCTTTGTTAAGGCCCTTCTGGCGCAGCATCTCGTAGAGCTGGAAAGCATACGCCGTGTTGACGGCGTCGACGGCAACGGTCTTGCCTTTGATATCGGCAAGCGACTTGATGTCTGGTTGAACGACAAGATGATTGAAGCTGTTGTCTCCTCCCAGCACCACGGCGATGTCAACGTTGGCCTTGTCCTTCAGAGCAAACGCGTTATCGACGGCCGAATGTGCGATCTGATAGCGGCCTTCCGCCAGCCCGTTGCGTAACTCGTCGGAATTCGGAGTGAACTTGATGTCGACATCCAGCCCGCGCTTGGCGTAGAAGCCCTTCGCCTGCGCCGCGAACATCGGCAGGTTCTGCACGCCTGGAAATACGATGACGGTAAGCTTGGTGTTGTCAGAACGCGCCTGTTGCGGAGAAGTCGCGAGAAGGAATGCCGCTATTGCGGCGAACAGATACTTCGACATGTCGCCTCCCTGAGATCGTTCTTATTTGTGCCGTGAAATCATAACACCGGTTCGGCACCAACATTCCGTCGTCCGAATGCCGCTTCCATCTCACGCCGCACCTTCACGGCGGAATTGTTTGGATCGTAGCTTACATCGGACCATCGAAGCGGTTGCCCCTCGGCGATGTCCCGCTTCAGTTTGACATTGTGCGCGAGCCCGAGCGGAAGCAATTCATGCTTGAGTGAAAGATCTGCTGGTGTCTGCTTGCCCCAGACGCAGAAGCCGCCCTCGCCGTCGAGCATCTCACTCGCTTTCAGATCACGCTTGGCCGTCGCGACAACGTCCGAATGAAAGCCCGTTGGGGCGCCGGTCGGCTCGTTGCGGAGTGCCGCACTCGCAATCGAAATGCCGAGTTCGAGCCCGATCATGTGGATCGGCCGGTAAAGCGCCGCATACTTGCCCGTCTGGTCCGGCAACATCGCATATTCCTTGAAGCACCGCCGCGCGTACTCGGTATCACCCTCGAAGACAACGTAGGTGCCGAGCGCGAGGTGATGCGGAACATCGCGCCCATCACGGTAGACGGAGGACGTTACTTCCGTGACCCCCGCTTTTTCGAGCGTGCCGCCGTCGCTTTTCGGCTTGCAGATTTCGGCAAGCTCGAAACGGGTGGCCGGCGGGAAGCCGAGGCCATTCGATTGCGGCATCAATCCGGTCGCGTTGCAAACTGCCGTCATCTCGATGCCCGACTTCGTGCCGTCGACAAAGGAATTGAACATTTTCGGATTGATCGACTTGCGATCGGAAATCTTCAGATATTTATCGAGAATGTCCCAGACATTGTCGGGGTTTGATTTGTGATAGTGCGGCTCGTAGCGTGTGCCCTTGCCGGCGCAAATCACTCTGAAGCCGGCGGCGCGTGCCCAGTCGACGTGCTCGCAAATCAGCGCGGGCTGATCTCCCCAGGCCAATGAGTACACAACCCCCGCTTCCTTGGCCCGGGCTGCCAGCAGTGGTCCTGCCACGGCATCGGCTTCGACATTCACCATGACGATATGTTTGCCGTTGCTGATCGCGCTGATTGCGTGCTGGATGCCTGCGCCGGGCACACCCGTTGCTTCGACAATGACTTCGATATTCGGATCGGAAATCAACGCATCGGCGTTGTCGGTAACGAGCGTGCTCCGCTTTTTGTGAGCATCGACAAGCGACGTCGCCGCATACATCTCATCCGGCCACCCGGCAGTTTTCAGCTGAGACCGCGCGCGACCAGCATCGAGGTCGGCGACGCCAACAAGGTGCATGCCCCGCGTGAGCCGCGCCTGGGCCATGAACATTGTGCCGAACTTGCCCGCGCCTATCAGGCCGACCGTCACCGGTCGTCCGGCAGCGTCACGCTCCAGCAGTTTGCCGTGAAGGTTCATGCCGAAACGGAAACACAAGCCCGGCGGCGATACAAGCGCGGCGCCGAACTATTGGCACAGCGCCTGAGATACGAACGTATCCGTTTTACATTCGGGCCCTGTCGATCGTCCGGACATATAGACCTTCACCGGACAAACCTCCGCAGTCGTCATGTCCAGACTCTTGCCGGAACCGAAACCTTTCGCCTTGCAAATCGCATTTGCCGCGGCGACGCAGTCGGGCGCGCCATTCGGCGCCAGCTGGCATTTCTCATGACCACTGATGGCGCGTGCCGTAGGTATGCGAACGACAGCATCAGCCGCATCCTTTGCACCTTCGACCGTCGTTTTTGCGGCATCGCCAGCGGCGTTACTGAAACCTTCGACCCGCTTGCGCGCGTCGTTGAACGACGTGCCCATATTTGCGGTCTGCTCCTCAAGCCAGCGGCCAACGGACCCGAAAAACCCTTGGCTCTGTTGCGGCTTTTGATTTGGGGCTGGCTGGTCCTGCGCGATTGCCAAAGTCGATAGCAGAACCAGACCGGCTACGAACATGGAACCGGTTACAAATAAACCCGCGCAACAATTTTGGCGAAAGGTCAAAGCCAGTCTCGTGCCCATAAGCGGAAATTTGCGGCACGCCTTTCCTCAGATCAAGTATAGCGCAGCCACGATGCCAGCGATAATCACCGCGGCCCCGAGAGTTACCCATAGCCCCAATCGCTTCTCAATAATATGACGCGCCCGGTCGCCGTAGCGGTGCAGCAGAAAGGCCAGCACGAAAAAGCGGGCACCGCGCGTAATGATTGAAAAAAGCAGAAACAGTCCAAGATTATAGCCGGCAAAGCCGGACGTTATCGTCACGACCTTGTACGGGATCGGCGTGAGCCCTTTTAGCAGAATGATCCAGGCGCCCCATTGCGCGTAGGCTTCGCGAAATGCCTCAACCTTGTCGCCGTAACCGTAGAGACTGATAAGCCAGGCACCCAACGAGTCGTAAAGCAGCGCTCCGATGCTGTAGCCGAGCAGCCCGCCCAAGACTGACGTCACCGTGCACCAGGCCGCCATGACGTAAGCCCGCTCGGGGCGCGCCAGGGCCATCGGAATCAACATAATGTCCGGGGGGACGGGGAAAAACGAGCTTTCGGCAAACGATACCGCGCCCATCGTCCACAATGCGTGCGGCTTGTGGGCGGCGGCGAGACACCAGTCATAAAGACGGCGCAGTAATGAGCGCGGCTCGGTGGCCTCAACGGTCATCGACGTACTCGTGAGGAGAATTGTGACGGATCAGCGGCGCTTGCGAATGCGCCTTGTCTCCAGCGCAACCACCTTACGTCGCGCCGAACCGCCAACCAAATCCTTTGGCACCTTCTCGGCGATGCCAAACATCAACTCCCGGCGGCGCATCTCGGCCCAGACCTCGTCGGGACGGATCCCGGCGTGAACCCACAGGACCACGAGATTGTAGAGGAGATCCGCGCTTTCCTTGATCACGGCCTCGGGCTGACCGTGCATCGCGTCGATGACGACCTCTACCGCTTCTTCAGCGAGCTTCTTGGCCATCTTCGCACGACCGGCGCGGAATAGCCGGGCGGTTCGCGATTTCGCCGGATCGGCGCCGCGAACAGCAACTACAGCGTCGTAAAGCCGGGCCACCGAATCAGTCATAAATCCCAGACTACCTGATCTCCGCGCCAAACCGGTTAACGCAGGTGACAGCAGTCGCTACGACGCGGTACTTCACTGCCGTCACGGTTATCGCCCGTTTAATAGACGAAATAGGTCCAAAAAGCGGCGTTTTCCGCGGAAATGGCGTCCGAGCGGGGCCGATACGGTGTCTCAGCGGTCGTCCTCTGACAGAAGCGTCGCATTGCCGCCCGCTGCCGTGGTGTTCACCGTCAGCATCTGTTCTGCGACGAAGCGACCCAGATAGTGAGGACCGCCTGCCTTCGGGCCGGTTCCCGAAAGGCCGCTCCCGCCGAACGGCTGGGATCCGACGACGGCGCCGATCATGTTGCGATTAACGTAGACATTGCCGTGGGGCAGCCGCTGCGCGATGCGCGCAACCGTTTCGTCGATGCGGGAATGGATGCCGAGGGTGAGCGCGGTGCCGTTCGCCGCAATGTCGCCGAGCAACTGATCGAGTTCGCCTGCGCGCCATCGGACGACGTGCAGGACCGGGCCGAATACTTCCTCCTTCAGCTCCCGCGCGCTTTCGAGTTCGACGATCGTGGGCGCAACATACGTGCCGGCTTTGGGGAAAGGAGCATCGAGCCGAAACAGTACGGCGCCTCTCGATTCCATCGCTGTCACCCAGCGATCGAGGTTTTCTTTCGCGTCACTATCGATCACCGGACCGATGTGAGTTGACGGGTCGCGCGGATCACCAAGCTTGAGCTGCTGCGCGGCGCCCGCGACCATTTCAATCACACGGTCGGCCACGTCATCCTGCGCGCACAGCAGTCGCAGCGCCGAACAGCGCTGGCCCGCGGAACGAAACGCCGACGTTATGACGTCGTCGGTCACCTGCTCGGGCAGTGCCGTTCCGTCGACGATCATGGCGTTGACGCCGCCGGTTTCGGCGATGAGCGGCGGGATAGGACCATTTTTGGCTGCGAGGGCGCGGTTGATGATGCGTGCGACCTCGGTTGACCCGGTAAACGCAACACCGGCAACCCGCCGGTCAGCAGTGAGCATTGCGCCGACTTTGCCATCGCCCGGCACGAGACTGAGCACGTCGCCTGGCACACCGGCGGCATGCAGAAGCTTTACAGCCTCGAAGGCAACGAGAGGTGTCTGTTCCGCGGGCTTGGCAACAACGCAATTTCCGGCCGCGAGCGCTCCCGCAATCTGCCCGGTGAAAATTGCCAACGGGAAATTCCACGGGCTGATGCAAATGAAGACACCACGGCCACGCATGCGCAGCTCGTTGCTCTCACCTGTCGGACCCGGCAATGATCGCGGCGCAAGCGTACGGCGTGCTTCGCTGGCATAGTAACGGCAATAATCGACCGCTTCTCGGACCTCCGAAACACAGTCGTCGATGGTCTTGCCGCCCTCATTTTGCAGAAGCGCAATCAACCGGCCGCGGTTCTTTTCGATCAGATCGCCTACACGCTCGAGCACAACCGCGCGATCTTCGATCGACGATGCGCTCCATTTGGAAAAAGCAGCCTGAGCGGTGGACAGTGCGGCCGCGACGATCGCCTCATCACCCTCCTGCACGGCACCGATGGTTTTACCGTCGATCGGCGAGTTGACCGGCCGCTCGCGGCCGGCCACGGCAACGCCATCGACGAGCGAGCTGGCACGCGTTTCTTGTGGTGCGGAGCGAACTTCCGCCAACAGGGCTTCGAGCGACGCGCGATCCCCGAATTCAACGCCGGTCGAGTTGCGCCGTGTAGGGCCAAACAAATCGCGCGGCAAAGGGATGTGCGAATGGCGCGCGTGCGAAGCATCGCTGATCCAGCTTTGCGGCCGCCGCAGGATGGACTCGACAGGAACCGCAGGATCGGCCGCCACCGATACAAATGAAGAGTTCGCACCATTTTCCAGGAGCCGACGCACAAGATAGGCGAGCAAATCGGAATAGCCACCGACGGGCGCATAAACGCGGCACGTCAGATCTGGCAACTCGTCGAGCAAAGCCGCATAGAGCACTTCACCCATGCCGTGCAGTCGCTGAAATTCGTAGCCCGTAGTCCCTCCCGCATCTTCGATAATGCAGGCCACAGTCAGTGCATTGTGTGTCGCGAACTGCGAATAAACGCGCGGCCGCGCCACCAACAATTTGCGCACGCAATCGAGATAGCAGAGATCTGTCATCGCCTTGCGCGTGTATACGGGATAGTCGATGAGCCCTCGCTCCTGCGCGCGTTTGACCTCTGTGTCCCAGTAGGCGCCTTTGACGAGGCGGACCATGAGGCGTCGATCGAGCGCGCCTGCTGCTTCGACAACCCAGTCGATCGCCGCGCCGGCGCGTTTCTGATAGGCCTGGATGGCCAACCCAAAACCGTCCCATTTAGCGAGTGACGAGTCGCGCAAAACCGCTGCGATCACATCGAGCGACAGTTCAAGCCTGTCGGCCTCTTCGGCGTCCACCGTGAAGTTCAGCTCGTGGCGTTTCGCAAGCTGTGCCAGCTCGAGAACCTTGGGCGTCAGCTCTTCGAGGACGCGATCGTGTGACAATGCTTCGTAACGCGGGTGCAGCGCGGACAGCTTCACGGAAATGCCGGGGCGCTTCGGTAACGCTTCATTGCCCGCGGCTTTGCCAATCTCATCGATCGCATTGGCGTACGACTCGAAATACCTTTGGGCATCCGCGCCAGTGCGGGCGCCTTCACCCAGCATGTCGAACGAATACAGAAACTCGCGGTGCGAACCAGCACGCGACAGCGCTTCCTCAATCGTCTGTCCCAACACAAAATGCGATCCAAGTAGCCGCATGGCTTGCCGTGTGGCCGTGCGCACGGCCGGCAGTCCGAGCCGCTTGACCAGCGTGTCGACAATGCCTTCCGGCGTCTCGCCGGGATGAATGACGCGGGCTGTAACCCCCAGCGTCCAGGCGGACGCTGAAACGAGAAGTGAAGTTGATCGCGCTTCGTGATGTGCCCAATCGCCGGCCTTGAGCTTGTCTTCGATCAAGCGATCGGCTGTCGCGGCGTCCGGCACGCGCAGCAGTGCCTCCGCCAGAACCATTAGCGCCAAGCCTTCTTTCGTCGACAGTGAGTAGGCGTGCAGGAAATCTTCGATGCCACCCAGGCCTCCGGAACGGGCGCGGATAGCGGCGACGAGGCGCCTGGCGCGTGCATCAATACGCGCCTCTACCTCGGGGGAGCGATTGGCACTGGCCAGAAGAACCCTCGCGATGCCTTCGTCCGGAGGAGCGTATGGCGCCCGCAGCGGCGGAATGTCGCGTGCAAGCCTGCTGGCCGTCGCCGGTGGCATTGTCTGAAACTCCGAGCCCATCACAAGTCCACCGCAAATGCCCCTTTCTCGCGTTCCTAAAGGGGGCGTTCAAAGTTTCATGACAGGTGGGCGTTAGTCATAACGTCGCAAAATGTATGGCCAATATATTGCTCTTTGAAGCCTCGTGTCGTTTTCTGAACCATGGCCAAAGCGCTTTCCGTGTTCTCTGAGAGGGATTAGGTGATGGTAGCTCACCGCAAGCGGTGGTGGGCCTGGATCGCGTTGCTTCCCGCCCTGCTGACCACAGATGTCAGGGCAGCGGAAACAAGCGTCAGCCTCTCGCTGGACTACGAAATCGACGGGCGCGCGGCGCCGTTTCTGCTGCCCTTCGACAAGGGCTACTACAAAGCAGAAGGACTTAACGTCGCCATCGAGCCGGCGAGCGGCTCACTTGAAACCATCGAACGGGTTGCCTCGGGCAGCTACGAGATGGGACTTGCCGACATCAACGCGCTGATCAAGTTCCGCGACACCAAGCGAGACGCGCCGATCAAGGTGATATTCATGCTCTACAATCGGCCCCCTTTTGCCGTGATCGGCCGAAAGAGCCGCGGGGTCAGCCAGCCAAAAGATCTCGAAGGCAAAATACTTGGTGCACCTGCGGCCGATGGCGCCTATGCGCAATGGCCGATCTTCGCTCGAGTCAACAATATCGACGTGTCGAAAGTGAAGATCGAGATTGTGAGCTTCCCGGTGCGCGAGCCGATGCTGGCTGCGGGCCAGGTGGATGCCATCACGGGTCTATCGTATTTCTCTTACATTGATCTGAAAGACAAAGGCGTGCCAGTCGACGATATCGCCGTGCTGCTGATGGCAGACTACGGTGTCGAGCTTTACGGCAACGCCATTATCGTCAATTCCAAATTCGCTGACGAACACCCTGAAGCCGTGAAGGGCTTTCTGGTTGCCTTCATGAAAGGCCTCAAAGAGACCGTGAAGCAGCCCGCGATGGCAATCGGCTCGGTGCTCAAGCGCAATGCAGACGCGAGGAAAGACGTCGAGCTTGAACGACTCACGATGGCGATCCGTGAAAACATGATCACGCCGGAAGTGAAAGCAAACGGATACGGCGAGATCGATGAGCAGCGCTTCAACCGCGCGCTTGAGCAGATGACGCTGGCCTACAAGTTCAAGGCGGCAAAGCCGAAGCTAGAGGATATTTTCGATCCCTCGTTCCTGCCGCCAGCAACGGTCCGCAAATACAATTAGTCTGCTCGGCGCACCCCGACTACTTGATGCGCTCGAGAATGCTCACGTAGTTCGCGACCGATGTTCCACCCATATTGAAGATGCCGCCGAGGCGCGCATTCTTCACCTGGAGATCTCCGGCATTTCCCGTGAGCTGCATCGCGCCAAGTGCGTGCATGGACACCCCGGTCGCGCCAATGGGATGACCCTTCGCCTTCAGCCCACCCGAGGGGTTCACCGGCAATTTCCCGTCCTTTTGAGTCCAACCCTCAAGAGCAGCCTTGGCGCCCTGCCCTTCGGCCGTCAGACCCATGGCTTCGTATTCAATAAGTTCCGCGATGGTGAAGCAGTCGTGCGTTTCGACGAATGACAAATCACCGAGCGTGAGCCCCGATCTTGCGAGGGCTTTTTTCCAGGCCTGCGCGCAACCGTCGAATTTGAGAATGTCTCTTTTCGACATCGGCAGGAAATCCTGCACATGTTCGGCTGCGCGAAAGGCGACGGCCTTTTTCAATCCAAGTGCGGTCTCTACATCCGCGAGCACGACGGCCGCGGCGCCATCAGATACGAGCGAACAGTCGGTACGTTTAAGCGGACCTGCCACGAAGGGATTCTTTTCACTCTCTGTCCGGCAGAAATCGTAACCCAGGTCCTTGCGCATCTGAGCGTAGGGATTGCCGACGCCGTTCTTGTGATTCTTGGCAGCGATCGTGGCCAGCGCGTCCGACTGATCGCCCCATTTCTGGAAATACGCTCCGGCGATCTTGCCGAAAATTCCTGCAAAGCCACCGTCGATATCGGCCTCCTCGCGAACATAGGAAGCCTTCAACAGGTTGCGCCCAATTTCCGCTGCCGGCGTTGTCGTCATCTGCTCAACGCCGACGACCAGCACGACGCGGGCGGCGCGAGCTTCGATCGTCCGGATACCTTGATGTACGGCGGCTGAGCCGGTGGCACAGGCGTTCTCAACCCTGGTCGCTCGCTTGAAGCGAAGGTCGGGCGAGGCTTGCAGAACCAATGCGGCGGTAAAATCCTGCGCCGAAAAACCTGCGTTGAAGTGGCCGAGAACGATCTCGTCCACATCCTTTGGACCAATTCCGGCATCGGCGAGAGCATCCACCGCCACCCGCACAATCAGGCTCTCAACGGTCTCATTGCTAAGTTTACCGAAGGGAGTGTGGGCCCAACCGACAATACAGGCGGTCATCTATGCCTCCTTTTGCCGAACTTTGGTCGTTTTCCCGGGCAATGGCTTGCGAGTCACCATAATACTCAGTGGTGGCTCACCGGCTTTGCCTACCATCCAAAGCTTAGATAGCCTAGCGCCGCCATCTATGGAACCTTACCGTTTCTGAGGCCTCGGGACCCTGAAGGCAACGATGATTGGTTTTACACGCCGCTGCTCTCATGTCGTGACCCTTGGCCTCACAGCTGGCCTGTTGTCACTTGCGTACGTCAGCCAAGCGGGGGCGGAAGCACAGCTGCTGATCGAAGCTTCGACCGGCAAAGTCCTGCACGCTGAAAACGCTACCTATCCCTGGTATCCGGCTTCGGTCACCAAATTGATGACGGCGTACACGACGTTGCGTTCGGTCAAGGAAGGCAAGGTCTCGCTCTACACCCTGCTCACCGTATCGCGCAACGCGGCGGCGCAGCAGCCGACCAAGATGGGCTTCAAGGTCGGCACGACAGTAACGATCGACAACGCGCTGAAGATGCTGATGGTCAAATCCGCCAATGACATTGCGGTGACGATCGCGGAAGGCGTTGGCGGTTCGCTCGAGGGTTTTGCCGACCTGATGAATGCCAATGCGCGGCGCCTCGGCATGACGCAAAGCAATTTCGTCAATCCGAACGGGCTGCCGGCGGAAAACCACGTCACTTCCGCACGCGATCTCGCGATCCTGGCACGTGCGCTCATCAAGGAATTTCCCGAGTACGACAGCTACTGGCACATCTCGTCAATTCGCTACGGCAATCGCGTGATGCGCAACTACAACTCGCTGATCTATCGCTATCCCGGCGCCGACGGCATGAAGACCGGATTCATTTGCGCCTCAGGGTATAATGTCGTTGCGTCCGCCACGCGGAATGGCCGCAGGCTGATCGCCGTCGTGCTTGGGTCGTGGTCGGGCGCGGTGCGCGCGCAAAAGGCGGCGCAATTGCTCGAGCGCGGTTTCAACAGCGGCGGCCTGTCCTGGCTCACGCCTTCGCTCGGCACCGTGGACGCCTTGGCCCCGATCGATGCGCAGCCGCCCAACCTTCGCGAAGAAATGTGCGGCGGCCATCGCCGCAAGCCGCCATCGGAGGAAAACGAGGAAGAGCCGGAAGAGTCGGCGAATGCGAACACCGCCTCCGGCAATGAATCGACCAATGGCCCGGCCTTCATGCTGTCCAACGCGAAGCCGGCCAAATTTGTGCTCGGACCGCCGGTCGAAACCACCCCGCCCACTGTCGTTTTCACTGGCCCGGCTGACCGACCCGATACCGTCGAGCAGACCGCCAGCGCCACACCGAAAAAGAAAAAGAAGGTTGCCGGGAAGACGGACGGCGACAAATCGGCCAAGCCGGCTGCAAACGCCACCAAGAGCGCGAAGCCGGCCAAGCCGGCGAAGCCGAAGGTCAGCGCGACGACGCAATGAGCGAAGCCGCGCCGTCCGCCGAGCGAAAAACACCGCCGACACCTATTCCACTGACCGTGCTGACGGGCTTTCTCGGCGCCGGAAAGACAACGCTTCTCAATCGACTTCTAAAGGATCCGGCGCTTGCGGACACTGCGGTCATCATCAACGAGTTTGGCGAGGTAGGCCTCGACCATCTGCTCGTCGAGTACATCAGCGACAACATGGTGCTGCTGCAGTCGGGCTGTCTTTGCTGCACGATGCGCGGTGACCTCGTCGACGCACTCGAAACACTGTTGCGCGATCTCGACAACCGCCGCTGCAATTTTCGCCGCGTTCTCCTCGAAACGACCGGTCTGGCCGACCCCGCACCCGTGCTGCACACGGTGATGTCGCATCCCTATCTTCTGTTGCGCTACCGCCTCGACGGCGTTGTGACGGTTGTCGATGCCGTCAATGGAGAGGCAACTCTCGACGCCCACTTCGAAGCGGTAAAGCAAGCCGCGGTCGCCGACCGGATTGTCCTGGCAAAAACTGATCTTGCTGACGCGGCGCAACGCGAACGGATATTGGCTCGCCTGCGCGCGCTCAACCCCGCGGCGCCGATCCTCGATTCAGCCAAAGGCGAGGCGGTGCCCGATAGACTTCTCGGAAGCGGGCTTTACGACGCGGACAAAAAAATTCCGGACGTGAACAAGTGGCTTGCTGCGGAGGCTCACTCTGACGCTGACCATCATCACCACCACGACGTCAATCGGCATGACGACCACATTCGTTCTTTCGTCCTGACGGCCGACGACGCGATCCCCGCCGGTACGCTCGAAATGTTCCTGGAGCTGTTGCGCGCGACGCATGGGGCAAACCTCCTGCGCCTGAAGGGCATCGTAAAGCTGGCGGAAATGCCGGACACACCTGTCGTTGTGCACGGCGTGCAGCACGTTTTCCACCCGACCGCGCGCCTCGATCGCTGGCCCGATGACGATCACAGAACGCGGTTGGTATTCATCACGCGTGACCTGCCCGAGCGTGTCGTGCGCGAGCTTTTCGAGGCGTTTCTCGGCGTTGCTGCCCCGGACCGTCCTGATCGCGCCGCGCTCACCGACAATCCCCTTATCCCCTTCGGCGGTCGATAGTTCCGGCGGTGCGTCGCCGGCGGACTTGCATGGAGCGCCGGTTAAACTCATTCTGATCAGGAATCGAACGTCGGCACCCGAATGAAAAAGGCCGACGGGGGGAAGCGACATGGAGCCGCTTTGGTTGCGGTCTTATCCGCCGGGCGTTCCCGCCACCATTGATCTGTCACGCTATGCCTCCCTCGTTGCAATGTTCGAGGAAAGCTTTGCCGCATTCGCAGACCGTCAGGCCTGCGTATGTATGGGCACGTCCCTCTCGTTTCAGGAGCTCGACGAAGCCTCGCGCGCGTTTGCCGCATGGTTGCAAAGCCGCGGGCTGAAACGCGGCGCCCGTGTCGCGATCATGATGCCCAATGTGCTGCAGTATCCGGTTGCAATCGCCGCAATCTTGCGCGCCGGCTGCGCCGTGGTGAACGTCAATCCCCTGTACAAGCCGCGCGAACTGGAATTTCAGCTCACCGACTCCGGCGCTGAAGCAATCATTGTTCTCGAGAACTTCGCCTCGGTGCTCGAGCAGGCGCTACCCAGGACGCCGGTCAAACATGTTGTGGTTGCCAGTATGGGCGACATGCTCGGGCGGATCAAAGGCGCGCTGGTCAATACCGTCGTGCGCCACGTCAAGAAGATGGTGCCCGCTTATTCACTTCCCGACAGCATCAAATTCAACGATGCGCTCGCGACCGGGCGCCAACTGAAATTCATCGCGCCGACTGTGGGACCAGACGACCTCGCATTTTTGCAATATACGGGCGGCACCACAGGCATCGCCAAAGGCGCGATGCTGCTCCATCGAAATCTCGTAGCCAACCTGCTGCAGGTCGAGGCGTGGAATCAGCCGATGGTCGACACGCCGCCGAAAATTGATCGCCTTCTGATCGTGACGGCATTGCCGCTCTACCACATCTTCGCGCTGACGGGGTGTTTCCTGCTCGGCGTGCGGACCGGCGGATCGTGTCTTCTGATACCGAACCCGCGCGACATCCGCGGCCTCATCAAGGAACTCACGCAATACCAGGTCAACATGTTCCCGGCGGTGAACACGCTCTACAACGCACTGCTGAACCAACCTGACTTCGCCAAGATCGACTGGAGCATGCTCAAATGCGCGATCGGCGGAGGCATGGCCGTTCAGAAATCCGTGGCCGACGCCTGGGTGAAAGCGACAGGCAAGCCGATCATCGAAGGCTATGGCTTGTCGGAAACGTCGCCGGTGCTCACGTGCAACCGCGGCGACATTCCGGCGTGGACCGGCACCATCGGATTGCCGGTGCCGTCGACGGACATTTCAATCCGGAATGACAATGGCGACGAAGTGCCCCCCGGCGAACAAGGTGAAATCTGTGCACGTGGACCGCAGATCATGTCCGGCTACTGGCAACGACCAGAAGAAACAGCGCGCGCGATGACGAAGGACGGATTCTTCCGCACCGGCGACATTGGCGTGATGGATGCCGAAGGACGCGTGCGCATCGTCGATCGCAAAAAGGATATGATCTCGGTCTCGGGCTTCAAGGTCTTCCCCAACGAGGTTGAGGACGTAGCGATGAGTCAGGGCGGAATATCGGAGTGCGCGCTTGTGGGCATGCCCGACGAACATTCCGGCGAAGTGGGGAAGCTCTTTGTGGTCAAAAAGAACCCCGACCTCACCGCCGAAATCTTGCGTTCGTATCTCGTGACCCGTCTCGCCAGCTACAAAGTGCCAAAATATATTGAATTCCGCGACGAGCTCCCCAAAACCAACGTCGGCAAAATCCTGCGGCGCGCCCTCCGCGACGAAGCCAGCTGACCCCCCGCACATCGAGACGGAAAACCGCCAATGACTGCAAGCGCAGATGAGATCGTGTCGTTCTGGCGCCAGGCCGGGCCCGACCGCTGGTTCACCAAGGACTTCGCCTTCGATACTGAGATTCGCGAGCAATTCTTCGATACATATGAAGCGGCCGCCGCCGGAAAATTTTCTGATTGGGAGAAAAGCGCGCAAGGCGCGCTCGCGCTGCTTATTCTGCTCGACCAGTTCCCACGCAACATGTTCCGCGGTGATAAACTAGCCTTCGCCACCGACCCTCTCGCCCGCGCCATAGCCGCAGGTGCCATTGTCAGGGGCTTCGATAGCCAGGTTTCGCCGGACCTGCGCAGCTTTTTTTATCTTCCCTTTGAGCACTCTGAGGACCTTGCCGATCAGGAGCGCGGGATCGCTTTCTACAAGGCTGCGGGAGATACCGAGAATCTCAAATGGGCCGAAATACATGCCGATATCATCCGCCGCTTCGGCCGGTTCCCGCACCGCAATGCTTTGCTTGGCCGTACCACCACACCGGAGGAACAGGCGTTTCTGGATGGCGGCGGTTTCGCCGGTTGATCGCATCGCAAGTTGATTGGCGCGACGCCGTACGCCGCCTTTGTTAGAATTACGCAAAAGCCGGCAACCAAGCCGACGACGATTTTAGGGAGGCGACCCATGTTGCGTTCAGTCTTTCGACCTTTGTCGACGATTGCTCTGTTTTCCCTTCTCACGCTTGCGTACGTCACCGGACTTCATGCGCAGACCGTCGACGTCGGTAGCAACGAAATTGGCGGCGTAGTGACCAGCTCAAAGGGTTCAGAAGCCGGCGTCTGGGTCATCGCCGAGACGACGGATCTGCCGACCAAATTTGCCCGCATCGTCGTGACCGATGATCAAGGCCGCTACCTCATACCGGATCTTCCGGTCGCGAATTATAGCGTCTGGGTCCGCGGCTATGGTCTCGTGGACTCGCCGAAGATGCGCGCGAAGCCGGGTGTGACGCTCAATCACGCAGCAGTCATTGCACCCAGCGATGCAGCGGCATCCCATTACTATCCCGCAGCCTATTGGTACGCGATGTTGAAAATTCCGCCGGCCAGTGACTTTGGCGGATCAACCGACATTCCGAAGAACATCACGCAGGACAACTGGCTGCGGCAGATGAACAACGTCGACTGCATCGGCTGCCACCAGATCGGACAGGAAGCGACGCGCACGATTCCGGCAGCGCTGGGGAAATTCGACTCGGGCACCGAAGCCTGGCAGCGGCGCATACAGTCCGGCCAGTCCGGTGAGCAAATGACAAACCGGATCGCCGGGCAATTTGGTGGCGTCCCTTACAAGTATTTCGGCGACTGGACCGATCGCGTTGCCAAAGGCGAGCTTCCCAAGAGCAAGCCACCACGCCCCGAAGGCGAAGAACGGAATGTCGTCGTCACTTCGTGGGAATGGTCCACACCTGACAAATATCTGCACGACCTTATTTCCTCGGATCGGCGCAATCCGACAGTGAATGCATATGGCCCACTGTATGGCTCGCCGGAGTACTCGACCGACAACATGCCGATCCTCGATCCGAAGACGAACAAGGTTTCGTTCTTCAAGATGCCCGTGCGCGATCCGGAAATGCCCCTGTCGCTTGGCCCGGGTCACGCCGGAGCGGTCAAACCTCTGGCGGAGTCTCCATATTGGGGAGACGAAGCGTTGTGGGACACGCGTGCCAACAATCACAACTCGATGTTCGACAAGCAGGGCCGAGTGTGGCTCGCGGCCACCGTGCGCGGAATGGATAATCCGGCATGGTGTAAAAAGGGCTCGGAAAATCAGTACGCCAAGATCTTCCCGCTGGAACGAAGCGCGCGGCAAGTGGCCGTCCTCGACCCGAAGACGATGAAATACGCGTTCATCGATACCTGCTTCGGCACCCACCATCCGCAATTCGGCTACGACGCTGACAATACTCTGTGGCTCAGTGGCACAGGACCGGTCGCCGGCTGGGTCAACACGCGGGTGTTCGACGAGACCGGCAGCTCGGAAAAAGCAGTCGGCTGGTCGCCGTTCATCCTCGACTCCAACGGCAATGGCAAACGTGACGACTTCACCGAACCGGGGCAGCCAACTGATCCCGCCAAGGACACGCGTATCACCGGCGGCTCGGGGCCTTACGCCGTCATGCCGAATCCGAAGGATGGTTCGATCTGGTACACGGTCGGCGTCTTTGGCGGACAGGCGGGCTTCATGCGCTTCGATCCGAAGACGCAGCTTTCCGAGTTCTATGCTGCGCCGAAACCGGGCGTCGGAATTCGTGGTGGTGACATTGACGCCGACGGTGTTGCGTGGGGTTCGGAATCGAGCGGGCACCTCGTGAGTTTCGATCGGCGTCTGTGCAAGGGACCGCTCAACGGGCCAAGCGCAACCGGCAATCACTGCCCCGAAGGCTGGAAATTCTACCGATATCCGGGCCCCGGGTTTGAGGGCTTCGAGGATAAAAGCGTCGAGGCGAGCTACTACACCTGGGTCGATCAGCACAACACGGTTGGGCTCGGCGAGAACATTCCGATCTCCACGGCCAACCTCAACGACGGCTTCGTTGCCCTGAAGAACGGCAAGATGGTCATGCTGCGTATTCCTTACCCGATGGGCTTCTATGCCAAAGGGCTCGACGGCCGCATCGACGATCCGAATGCCGGCTGGAAGGGCCGCGGACTCTGGAGCACCAATGGCGATCGCACGCCTTGGCTGATGGAAGGCGGCAAGGGCTCGCGCCCGCGTGCCGTTCATATCCAGGTCCGCCCTGATCCGCTGGCTCACTGACCGATTGCCGAAGGAAGCCCCCGTTCGTTTCTTGGACGGGGGCTTTCGTTTTGTTTGGCCCCTATGCGGGTGCGGAAAGGCTGGAGTAGCATCGCCATCGAAAGGTTGCCGCCGGGGGCAGGCGCCGACAACCGCACCGGGAGTTGTTATGCGACACGTCGTATCCAGTATTTTCATTGCAACAGCATTGGTGTTCGGAGCTGCCGCTCAGGCACAGACCCCCGAAGGCTACCCGGCTGACTACGCCAAAATCGTCGAGGCCGCGAAGAAAGAAGGCAAGGTCGTGGTCTACGCCACCACCGATGCGGTTGCGGCCAATCCGCTGATCAAGGACTTCGAGTCGCTCTACCCCGGAATCAAGGTCGAGTATTCCGATCTCAATTCGACCGAGCTTTACAACCGGTTCATTGCCGAAGCCGCTGCGAACAACGGCACGGCCGACGTGCTCTGGTCGTCGGCCATGGACTTGCAGGTGAAGCTTGTCGCGGACGGTTTGGCTGCGACGTACCCCTCGCCCGAAATCAAGGCCTTGCCGAAATGGGCCGTATGGAAAGATGCCGCCTACGGCACGACCTACGAGCCGATCACGTTCGTCTACAACAAGCGCCTGGTGCCGGAAGCCGACGTTCCGAAAGATCACACCGATCTGCTGAAGCTGCTCAACGCGAAGCCTGATTTCTACAAAGGCAAGATCACGGCCTACGACCCCGAGCGATCAGGCGTCGGCTACCTGTTCTGCAACGAGGACATCAAGGACTTTCCGCAAGCATGGGACCTGTTCAAGGCGATGGGTAAAGCTCAGGCCAAGCTGTACACCAGCGCCGGCGCGATGATGGAGCGCGTGACCTCCGGTGAACACCTGATCGCCTATGGCATCTTCGGCTCATATGCGCTCGGCCGCTCAAAGAAGGACCCCAACCTCGGCATCATCTTGCCGAAGGACTACACGATGGTGACATCGCGCGTCGCTTTCATTTCCAGCAAGGCGCGTAGTCCGAACGCCGGAAAACTGTTCCTCGATTACATTCTGTCGAAGCGTGGGCAGGACATCATCGCCAACAAAGCCGACCTTTACTCGCTGCGTTCTGATGTGGACGGCGAAGCGACGATCAAGGGCGTGAGTCAGTTGATCGGCGACAAGGCGCGTCCAGTGCCAATCGATCAGACGCTCTTGGACAATCTCGACCAAACCAAGCGACTGGCCTTCCTGTCGAAATGGCAGCAGGCAAAAAAGGGACAGTAGGGACGACACGTCTGGGCATTCCGGACCGGTCCAGGCCGGAACCGGACTCCAGAAACGAATTCGGTGCTCATCTTGATTCCGGGCTGGCGTGATGCGGGCTCCGGAATGACGGGGATAAATGCCCATTGTCGTGTACCGCTTGCTGGTTCTCGGGCTGACCACGCTCGCTGTGGCGGCGCCCCTTTCGCTTGTCATTTATCAAAGCTTTCTCACCGCGCCATTTTTCGATCCGTCGGCGAAATTCGGCTTCGCCGCCTACTCGTTCGTATTTAACGACCCGGATTTCTGGCAGGCATTCTGGACGACGATTGTGATTGCCGGCGGCATGGCCGCAATCGCCGTGCCGCTCGGCGCCCTGCTCGCCTTCCTGATGGTGCGGACCGACGTTCCCGGACGGAACTACCTCGAGCCGTTGATATTGATTCCGATCTTCGTCTCGGCGGTGGTGATCGCGTTTGGTTATGTCGTGGCAATCGGTCCTGTCGGGATCTTCTCGACGCTTGCCAAGGACCTCATCGGCTTTGTGCCGTGGAATCTTTATTCGCTGCTGGCGCTGATCGTGATCGCGGGGCTCACCCATGTCCCGCATGTCTACCTCTACAGTGCCGCCGCGCTGCGCGGCTTGAGCACCGATCTGGAAGAAGCCGCACGTGTCTCCGGAGCCAATCCCTTTCGCGTCGCGGTCAATGTCAGCCTGCCGATGATCCTGCCGGCGATCCTGTTCGCCGGGGTCCTGGTGTTCTTCCTGGGCTTTGAACTGTTCGGCCTTCCGCTGGTCTTGGGCGATCCGCAGGACGTTCTGGTGCTGTCGACCTATCTCTACAAGCTCACCAACAAGCTGGGAGTGCCGTCTTACCAACTCATGGCCGTTGTCGTGGTTGCGATCATCGCCATCACCGCGCCGCTGGTATTCATGCAGCGTCTGCTGCTGCGACAGGCGCAGCGCTATGTCTCGGTGCGCGGAAAGGGCCTGAAAACCCAGCCTTTGCGTTTGCACGGCTGGCGCTGGTTCGCCTTCGGAGCAATCGTATTCTGGCTTTTCATCACAGTCGTCGTGCCGCTGTTCGGCATAACGCTACGCTCATTTGTAGTGACGTGGGGCGAAGGCGTGAAGCTTTTCGACGTCCTGACGCTCGATCACTATCGTGAACTCACCGAATATCCGAACGTGATCCGGGGAATCTTGAACACGCTTGGCATCGGCGTGATCGGCGGCGCCATAGCCGTAGCTTGCTACACCGCGATCGCGCTCGCGGTGCATCGCTGGAATTCGGGCTGGACTCGTCTGGTCGACTACCTGGTGATGGTGCCGCGCGCGATGCCCGGTCTGGTCGCGGGACTCGCACTCCTGTGGGTGTTCCTGTTTGTGCCGTTCCTGTCCCCGCTCAAGTCGACGATGGTTTCGATCTGGCTTGCCTACACGATCGTGTGGCTTGCCTACGGCATGCGGCTCGTTTCCGGCACCCTGCTCCAGGTCGGACCGGAACTTGAAGAGGCTGCGCGAACAGCGGGCGCCAACGACCTTCGCGTCAAGCGCGACGTCACCGTGCCGCTGATCAAGTACGGCATGCTGGCGAGCTGGCTTCTGGTCTTCCTGATCTTTGTGCGCGAATACTCGACCGGCATCTATCTGCTTGGTCCCGGCACCGAAGTGATCGGGTCTCTTCTGGTTTCGTTGTGGGGTACCGGCGCCGTCGATCTGGTGTCGGCGCTGTCTGTCGTCAACGTGGTCATGATCGGCGTCGGCCTTGCCGTCGCGGTCCGGCTTGGAGTGCGCCTGCATGGCTGAACTCATCGTCAAGGATGTCGCCCTCCGTCTTGGCGACAACGAAATCCTCAAAGGCGTGTCGCTTGCCGTTCCGGCCGGCGAAGTGGTTGCGCTGCTGGGTCCATCCGGCAGCGGCAAAACCACGCTGTTGCGCGCCGTTGCGGGCCTCGAGACACCGCATCGCGGCTCGATAGCCATCGGCGATCGCGTGTTCTTCGATGCGGCCCGCAACATCGACCTGCCGGCGGAAGAGCGCGGGCTCGGACTGGTGTTTCAGTCCTACGCGCTGTGGCCGCATCGCACCGTTTTCGACAACGTCGCATACGGACTGAAGCTGCGCGGCGTATCGACCGAGGAAATCAAGAGGCGTGTCGAGAAGACCCTGTCGCAAATCGGCCTTGGCCATCTCGCGGCACGCTATCCGCATCAGCTCTCCGGCGGGCAGCAGCAGCGTGTCGCCATTGCCCGCGCGCTTGTTTACGAGCCGCCGGTGATCCTGCTCGACGAGCCACTGTCGAATCTCGATGCGAAGCTGCGCGAGGAAGCGCGCGCCTGGCTTCGCACTTTGATCGTCACGCTTGGCCTTTCCGCAATCCACGTGACCCACGATCAGGTTGAGGCGATGGCGATTGCTGACAGGATCGTGCTGCTCGATGCCGGCCTTATCGCCCAGGAAGGTCCGCCTACTGCCCTTTACAACGAGCCGTCAAAATTGTTCTCGGCGGAGTTCATGGGCAGCAACAATCGCCTGGAAGGAAAGCTGGTGGAAAATTCGGGCGGCAAGGCGACGATTGAGGTCATGGGCGAGCGGCTGATCGGCCTTTCGCGGACCAAAGCGGCTGCAGGAGAAAAGGCGACCGGCGTCATTCGCATCGAGCGCGTGCATTGCGCCTCAAGTCCCGGCCCCAACCGCGTAAAAATGGAGCTTAAGGCACCGATGTATCTCGGCGAACGGTGGGAACTCGTGTTTGCGCGTGACAACGTCACGGTACGCGCCTACGCGACGGCGCCACTCGAACCGGGCGACCACTATGTCGAATTTCCGACTGAAGCGCTGTGGGTGTTCTAGGCTGCGCACATGAGTGATTTTCATGGGGTCTTCCCCTATCTCGTTTCGCCGGTCGATGCGCAAGGCCGGATTCTGACGGACGTCCTGGGCAAGCTTGCATCCGACCTGATCAAGGCGGGCGTGCATGGCTTGACCCCGCTGGGATCAACCGGCGAGTTTGCCTATCTCGATCGCACGCAGCGCGAGGCCGTCGTTCGGGCGACAATCGAAGCTGCGGACAAACGCGTGCCGGTCGTTGCGGGAGTTGCGTCAACAGCCACGGCGGATGCGGTCGCGCAGGCGAAGGCATTTCAAAAGCTCGGCGCCGACGGGATCCTCGCCATTCTCGAGGCCTACTTTCCGCTTAAGGATGCGCAGATCGAATCTTACTTCCGCGCGATCGCCGATGCGGTGGAGATTCCGATCGTTCTCTACACCAACCCGCAATTTCAACGCAGCGATCTGTCGCTCGATGTGATCGCACGGCTCTGCGAGCATCCACGCATTCGCTACATCAAGGATGCATCGACAAACACCGGGCGACTGCTGTCGATCATGAATCGCGCGCCGCGCATGAAAGTTTTTTCGGCGTCGGCGCATATTCCGGCTGCCGTGATGCTGATCGGTGGCGTCGGCTGGATGGCTGGACCCGCCTGCATCGTGCCGCGCCAGAGCGTTCGTCTTTACGACCTCTGCCAGGCGGGCAAATGGCCCGAAGCCATGAAGCTGCAACGCGATCTCTGGCGCATCAATGAGGTCTTCGCACGATTTAATCTTGCGGCGTGCATCAAGGCGGGCCTGCAGATCCAGGGCTATGCGGTCGGCGATCCGGTATCACCGCAGGCCACGTTGGCGCCGGCGGAACGAGATGCCGTCGAACATATCCTTGCCGACGTCGCGAAACTGGAAATGGCCTGATTACACCCGTTCCCGCAACAGTCGCCTGATGACTTTGCCGGTCGTCGTCATCGGCATGTCGTCGATAAAGGCGACCTCGCGCGGATACTCATGTGCCGACAACCGTGTTTTCACGAAGCCCTGGATGTCGGATGCCAACGTGTCTGACGCGGCAAAGCCCTTTTTGAGAACGATGAAGGCTTTCACGATTTCGGTGCGCAACGCATCCGGTTTGCCGACGGCGGCCGCCAGCGCCACGGCCGGATGACGGATCAGGCAGTCCTCGATTTCGCCGGGCCCGATGCGAAAACCGGCTGACGTAATGACGTCGTCATCACGTCCGACGAAACTGACATAGCCTTCATCATCCATGACGCCCTGATCGCCGGTCGTCATCCAATCGCCGATGAACTTGTCGCGCGTCGCTTCCGGCTTGCCCCAGTATTCAAGAAACATCACCGGGATCCGGTCGTTTCACCGCGATCTGGCCAGTCTCACCGGCTTTCAGCTCATTGCCGTCGTTGTCGATGATTCCGACCGTATGTCCGGCAACTGGCTTGCCGATCGCTCCGGCCTTCGAAACGCCGATCGCGTTGCAGGCCGCGAGGACGATATTGCATTCGGTCTGCCCGTAGAATTCGTTGATGACGAGGCCAAACGCCGATTTGCCCCACTCATATGTTTCCGCGCCAAGCGATTCACCGCCCGATCCGATCGATCGCATGTTGATGGCGTAACGGCCCTTCGGGTTTGGCGCTGCTCGCAGCATGCGCAGCGCCGTCGGCGGAATGAATGCATTGCGGATTTGCGCGCGCGCCATCAATGCGAAGGCTTCTTCCGGATCGAATTTCTCGAAACGCCGCGCCACCACGGGCACGCCGTAATGCAGGCCGGGCAGCAACACATTGAGCAGGCCGCCCGCCCAGGCCCAGTCGGCCGGCGTCCAGAGCCGATCGCCCGGCTGCGGCAGGAAATCGTGATGCGTTTCGACGCCGGGAAAATGCCCGATCAAGACGCGGTGTCCGTGCAGCGCGCCTTTCGGTTGGCCCGTTGTGCCCGACGTATAGACCATCATGGCCGGATCGTCGGGAGATGTATCGACTGGCGCAAAATCGGATGAGGCGCGAGAAAGTTCGTCGGCAAATCCGAGCGCACCATCGCTCGGACCATCGAGCGACAGAACAAGCTTCAGCGCGGGCAATTCATTTCTTATCTCGGCGATACGCTCGACGCCCCATGCATTGGTAATCAGCGCCTTGGCGCCGGAGTTCTCCAGCCGATAGGACAACGCATCGACGCCGAACAGAACGGCGAGCGGCAGTGCGACGGCACCAAGCTTGTAGATGGCAATGTGGATCGCCGCGACCTCCGGCGACTGCGGCAGCAAGATCGACACACGATCGCCGCGACCGATTCCGTGCGCGCGCAGTGCATTGGCAAGCCGATTTGAAGTGTCCCGCAGCCACCCGTAGGTGATGGGCACGTCGCGTCCATCCGGCCGCGCATGCAGAATCGCCAGGCGATCCGGCTCCTTTTCCGCCCAGCGGTCGCAGACATCGACGCCGATGTTGTAACGGCTCGGCACCCGCCACTGAAACTGGCGGCGAAGCGAGTCGTAGTCCTTGACGCGAGGCAGCATCGGCATGGCGCAAACCTAGTCAGCACGTCGCGTGAGGTCCAGCCCGCCCCCAACCGTGAGGCAACCCAGCCCAATCAACGGTCATCACCGGGCTTGTCCCGGTGATCCCGCTTAGGAAGCGCGGCCTTGCCACATGAATTGGGATGGCCGGGACAAGCCCGGCCATGACGCCTGATGCACGACATTCGCGCTTTCAACGCGTCCCGGAATGGCGCCTCGCCTGCACACAAACCTATTTATCTTCAGGTTCGGCCAGGATCAGCGACCAGTAGACCTTGTATTTCGACGCTGGCGTGTAGACCGCAGCGATGCCCATGCGGGTAGCGCCGGCGAGGAGCATATTCGCGCGATGCGGATTGGAGTCGCGCCAGCCGGAAAATGCTTCGGCCAGAGTGTGATACCCCGCGCTGATATTTTCCGCCGCCGTTTTGGCGTCGTAACCCGAGGCTTTCAGTCTTTGCACGAAGGGCTTACCGGCGCCGTGGTCAAGTTTGTCCCGCTTGGCCATGACTTCCGCCTGTGCCTGCGCCAGCCGCATCAGCTCGGAATCGAGCGCGACCACAGGCAAGCCGTTATTGGCGCGATACCCGGAGATCATCGACGCGGCCGCAGCCGCGTCGAGTTCCGCTCCGGGCTGCGCCAGATTGCGATAAAAGCTGGGTTCGCCTTTGGGCGCGTCGGTTCCGGTACAGCCACCGAGCGTGATCAGGCCCAGCAGCAGCAGAGCAAAGCGAACCGGCTTCATCGGGGGTTTCACTCCGAATCGTGGCCACACAACTTAATAGCGATCGTGGCCGAACGGTGATAGCGGCCCGCGCCCCGGCTGTACTGGCGCCCCAGTACAGCGTCAACTAACATCCCACACATCCATCTCGTCGCCGGAGAAATGTCATGTCCAGTCAGTCGCTCGCACGCACTCCAGGCGCCACGCGCGCCGGTCCTGGAGAATACGTTTTCGATCTCGCAACGATGCACAAGATCATGGGAGGCCCCGCCTATTCGACCGCGCACGGGCCTTGCGTCGAAGGCGATCGCATGATCGTCGGCCTGATGCGGATGAAGGCAGGCACCGGAGCCGAGCCGCATTCGCATCCCAACGAGCAATGGATCTACGTTCTGGAGGGAACCTTCCGCGCCAACATCGACGGAAAAGAGATCGACGTGACGCCGGGCTCGGTCGTCTACATTCCCGCCAATACCGTACATGCCGGCAAGGCGACAACGGATGGTGACGTCGTATTTTTCACGGTCAAGGACGCCTCGCACAGCCTGCACGGAATCAAGGCCTGAGCTGCCGCGGCAGCGAAAGAAGTCGAACGTTATAGCGGTGGGGGATTGCATGATGCGTTTGCTCGCGATGCTGATCGCTATCCTCGCCATCGGCGCCGATGCGACGATGGCGCAGGACAAATATCCAAGCCGCCCGGTCAAAGTCATCGTCCCTTACGCGCCCGGCGGAGCGACCGATATCGCCGCCCGTATCGTCGGCGATGAATTTCAGAAAATCACCGGCCAGGGCTTTGTCGTGCTCAACAAGCCGGGTGCCTTCGGCATGCTGGCGATCGATGAAATGGTGAAGTCGGCGCCCGACGGCTACACCTTGATGATCGGCAATGTCTCGACCAACGCGATCACGCCGATCATCTACGCAAAGAAAATGAACACCGACTACGACAAGAGCGTCGTGGCGGTGACCAATCTCGTGGATGTCCCCGCCTTCCTGCTCGTCGGCACGGCAAATGATTTCCCGGTGAAGTCGGTTCCCGAACTCATCGCCTACGCCAGGCAAAACCCGGGCAAGCTGCGTTACGGCACCGTCGGCGTTGGATCCTACCCGCACTATGACATGGCATATTTTGCCAAGCGCGCCGGCAATCTCGATCTGGTCGGCCTTCCCAACAAAAACGGCGCGGCGGGCGTGATTCAGGACATGTTGCGCGGCGACGTTCAGACCGCGTTCCTCAACGTGGCTTCGACCGCGGGACAGGTGCAGGCCGGCGCGTTCCGTCCGCTGGCAGTGGTCAATCACACGCGGCTGAAGGAATACCCCGACATACCGACCATGAATGAACTCGGCTATGGCGACGTCGGCACGATCGCGTGGAATGGACTGTTCGCGCCGGCGGCGACGCCCAGGCCGGTTCTGGAGGCGTTGTTCACCGCGGTCACGAAAGCGCTGAACTCGCCCGACACCATCGAAAAGCTTGGCAAGCAGAATTTCAACGTCGTCCCGAACAGGTCGCTGGACGATGCGAAGGCTTGGCTCGATGCCGAGATGAAACACTGGCAGACGATCACCAGCGCTGTAACCATCGACGTGACGCAATAAATTCGCGCAAGCGGCTAGAGCTTGCGATCGGCGATCCCCGCTTTCGCGTAGAGCGCGTTGATGTGTGCCTTCACTTCGGGGTCGGTGGTGTCGTGTTCAGGGACGTGAGCCCAGCCGACCTTGGCACGTGCGTACACCGCCATCTCCTCGTCCTGTTGCGAGGTGCCGCCGGAAATCCCATAGGCCCCCACCATTTCATCGCCCTTGAAGATCGGTGCGCAGCCCCCGCTCGCGGCAATGCGGCCATTGGTCATGGCGGCGAGGCTCACCAACAGCTGCGGATTGCGCTCCTTGAACCACTGCTGGATGACAAGCCCGTCGGGAAACCGCGGGCTCATCGAACGGAATGCGGCGACGGTGAAGGCCTTCGCGATCGCGGTTTCAGGTGTGATGAAGCCGGCATCGTCCATGCGCTCCACGGCTATGATGTGACCCTCAGGCCCGACGACCGCGATCGAAATCGGCACGCGCATGGCTTCGGCCTTTTCGATGACCGCCTTGATGAACTCTCGGCATTCCACCGCGCGCAATTTCGTCATCGTCGTCCGCCCTCCAGTGCCGCTCTTAAGGTCTGATTAACCTGCTATCTGTGGCAATTAACTGCAAAAAAACGGGTTGGGGAATACCGTCGGACTAATTGGACGCCAAAAATGGCTGATGATACGTCCGCACAAGCACCCGCACGCGGCTGGCGATTGGTCGTGCTGTCCGGCTTTGTCGGCTTTACCCTCACCTTTGCGGTATTCCATTTCATCCTGCCGGTTCGGCTATGGGAATTGTCGGCCTCGGAATCCGCCGTCTCGCTCTTTCTCTGCGCCGTGGTTGCAATCTTGACCGCGGCCGTTGGGGCATCCCTCCTCTCCCGCAACTTGCGCCTCGAAAATCATCGCATGCGAAGCGCGATCAACAACATGTCGCAGGGTCTTTGCATGTTCGACGGCAACGAACGTCTGGTCGTCTGTAATCGCCGCTACATGCAAATGTACGGTCTTTCCGCCGACATCGTCACACCCGGGAGTACGCTGCACAGCCTGCTCGAATACCGGACGAGGAACGGGACCTTTTCACGCGATCCCGTCGCCTATCGGCGCGAGCTGACCGATGCGATGGCTGCGGGCAATACGAGGAGCACCGAGGTCAAGTCGAAAGATAACCGCACCATTGCCGTCATCAACCGGCCGATGCCCGGAGGTGGCTGGGTGGCGACGCACGAAGACATCACCGGACGTCGCGACGCCGAGCGTGAACGCGTTTCGATGCAGGAGCAGCAAGAGCGACGCGCGACGATCGAAGAGGCCATCGCCACGTTCCGTCGCAGGGTCGAGGACCACCTGAGGACGGTGACTGAAGGCGCGAAGGCGATGCGCTCGACCGCAGCCACACTGTTCGGCAATTCCGGCCAGACGTCGACCAGCGCCGATGGCGCGGTCTCGGCCTCGAACGAGGCATCAACCAACGTGGAAACCGCCGCTGTGGCCGCCGATGAACTGGCCAGTTCGATCGGCGAAATCGGCCGCCAGCTCGCCAACACGACGGACATCGTTCGCGCGGCCGTCGCCGAAGCGCACGGCACCAATCACCAGATCGCAGCGCTGGCACAGGCCGCACAAAAGATCGGCGATGTCATCAAACTCATCCGTGCCATCGCCGGCCAAACCAATCTGCTTGCCCTTAATGCGACCATTGAAGCCGCACGCGCGGGTGAGGCCGGCAAGGGCTTTGCGGTTGTGGCTTCCGAGGTCAAATCACTGGCGGTGCAGACCGCCAAGGCGACCGAAGATATTTCGCGGCTGATCACCGCGGTCCAGCAGGCGACAACGACCGCAGTATCGGCGATCGAGCGAATTTCCGGCCGAATGCAGGAGATCGAAAGCTGCGCGACGGCCGTTTCCGTCGCCGTGGAGGAACAAAACGCCGCAACCGGCGAGATTTCCCAGAACGTCACCAGCGCTTCCGACGGAGCGAGGATTGTCGTCTCGGCACTGGGCGAAGTCTCGGGAGCTGCCGCAGAGACGCGTCATTCGGCGGAAAGCGTCCTGACTGCGTCACAGGCCGTCGAAGTGGCCGCGGGCGCGTTGCGCAAGGAAGTCGAAGGTTTTCTGTCGCGTGTCGCGGCCTGATCAGACAAAAATCCAGCAGCGAATTAAGCAGGGCGCGAAACGGTTGCGAATTTCATTGGTCGCCACCTGCGGGCGTCGAACCATTCCGTCACCAACTTTAATATCATGAAAACAAGGACTTCATGGCTGGTCTGTTGCCGGTGCGACCGAAGATTTGCTGCAACGGATCGCCGGGTCGGTTAGCTTGCATAGGCGATGGCCGTCGAAATGGAGAATGCTTGATGCGGTTGGGTTACTTCACCATGCCCGTTCACCCGATGGACCGGGACTGGTCCCAGACGCTGCGCGAGGATCGTGAGGCGATCATCCTCGCTGACAAGCTCGGCTTCTACGATGCCTTCGTGGGCGAGCATCTGACCGATGCATGCGAGAACATCACCAACAGCATGATGTTCCAGGCGACGCTCATTCATGACACCAAGACCATCAAGCTTGCCACCGGGACCACCAACCTGGCGCAGATGCATCCGGTGGTCATTGCCGTCAACGCCGCGATGTTCGACCACCTTTCGCAAGGGCGCTTTGTCATGGGCGTAAGCCCGGGCGCGCTCACGTCCGATTCCGAGGCGATCGGAATACTGGATGAGGATCGCAGCAAGATTTTCGCCGAGGCGATCGACGTCATTCTCGCCATCTGGGAGCGCGATCCTCCCTACGATATCGATTTTCCCGGTAATCGTTTCAAGGTCGGTTTCGCGCGAACCGCCGCGCTCGAGCTTGGCGTCGGCATATTGGCAAAGCCGTTTCAAAAACCACGCCCAGAAATCGTCGGCACCGTCGTCGCGCCGTTTTCTCCCGGCGTCGTATTGATGGGAAAACGCGATTTCCATCCTCTGTCGGCGAACTTTCTGCTTTCAAAGCACCTCAAGTCGCACTGGGCCAACTATGCCAGGGGCAAAGCCGAAGCCGGCGCCAAAGCCAATATCGCCGACTGGCGCGTGGCGCGCACGATCTTCGTCGCCGACGATGACAAGGTGGCGAAGCGCTACGGCCACGATGACGCAAAAAGCCCTTATCGCTTTTATTTCGAACAGATGCGCGCGAAGATGAAGCGCGGCAACCGGCTTTACGTGTTCAAAAGCTACAAGGAACAGCCAGACGACGAGATCACGGACGATTACGTGGTCGACAATTGCGTAACCTTCGGTTCGGTCAACAAAGTCGTCGATGAAATCCTCAAGCTGCACGAGGAAACCGGCGATTTCGGCGAGCTCGTATATGCGGGCCTCGACTGGGCTGACCCGACGCTGGCCAAACGTTCGATGCAGTTGATGGCTGAGGAAGTCATGCCGCGCGTCAATGCCGCGATCGGCAAGCCGGTCAAGACCGCCGCGGAATAACCAGCGCAGCGCCTAAACCGAGAGCGGGTCCGTTCCCAGCGCCGCATAGAGTCCGTGCCGCGCGCCTTGCGTGAACGAGACATCTCTCTCAAGTTCAATGGAAGCAGAACGGACGCGCTGCGCTTCGGGCTCGGTCGCTGGCACCGCACCGCCCTCGGCCGCCGCCTTCGCGGCACGCAACAATATCCGGCGCGTCATGACGATGCCTTTGTCCGTCGCGCAAAGATGTTCTTTGGTGCGGTCCTGGATGGGCCCCATGCTTTCCTGGATCGAAGCATCCTGCATCGCGATCCCGTCGACCCCGGTCGACGAGTGCCCGTGTCGCTGCGATTCGCGATCGAGCAGATAATTGTTCGACTTGTTGGCGAGCGGAATGAAAGTTCCCGGCACGTATTTGACGTGAATGCCCTCGCCGTCCTGCATTGCCGAGACTTCCGCTTTCGTCAACGCGCGCTTGGGATGGTAGTTGATGCTCCAGGCCCAGCAATTTTCATCATCGATCGGCACCCAGGCATGCGCACCCAGGGGATGGCCGGCGCGTGGGGGAATGATCGAGTACCAAGGAATGATCCAAGGCGTTATCCGCCAATAATATTTGTCGCCGTCGGCATTGCGCCGCGCGCCGATCAGCAGGCCGCCGGGAAACTCCTCGACCTCGAACAAGGGCATGCGGTCCTGCTCGTTGTAAACGTTGCCCTTCGAACCTTTGAACAATGGATCCTTGTTGAGCTCCGATCCGTGCAGCCACGACACGTGACTGGAATCGATGCCGCCTTCCATCGCCTGCAGATAATTGCATTCCTGCAGACGCTTGGAGACGAAGCGCTGCGGCGGTTCAACCTCGGTCCACTCCAGCGCGGGTGGCGATGGCTGCATCGCGGCTGGCCCCATATACGCCCATACGATTCCGGCCTTCTCGATGCACGGGTAGGATTTCAGCTTGATGTTCTTGCGGAAGCCGCTTTCTTCCGGCTCCGAGGGCAGGTCAACGCACTGCCCGGTCACGTCGTATTTCCAGCCATGATAGGGGCAGCGCAGCCCACATTCCTCATTTTGCCCAAACCAGAGCGAGACGCCGCGATGAGCGCAGAACTCGTCCATCAGGCCGATGCGGCCCTTGCTGTCGCGAAAACAAATCAGCCTTTCTCCCATCAATTTCACCCGCACCGGCGGGCAATCCGGTTCGGGAATCTCCGAAACGAGCAGGAATGGCGCCCAGTAGCGCCGCAGCAACTTGCCCATCAAGGTATCCGGGCCGACGCGGCTCAACTGATCGTTTTGCTCACGCGACATCATGGCGACGTTTCCCCGCTCACTTGCTATTATCCATTGAACCTCGGCCGCCATTATAGGCAGGCGCGCCGCTGACGGAAGCCGAGCCATGCCTTTGCCGCGTATCGCCATTGCAACGGGAGACCCCGCTGGCATTGGACCCGAGATCGCGCTTAAAGCCGCGATCAATCCGAACGTGCGTGCCTTGTGCCGGCCACTGCTGGTGGGCGACCCGGCAGCGGTCGAACTTCATGCGCGTTCCGCAGGCCTGTCACCGACCCTGCACGTCGTCGAAGATCCAACCGATGCCGACTGGACCGAGGGGACGGTCAACTTGCTCGACGCCCGCGACGGCAGCAACGCGCCGATAAAGTTCGGCACGGTTGATGCCGCGTATGGCAGAGCATCGCTTGCGAGCGCAAAACGCGCCATCAAGGCCGCGCTCGCCGGCGACGTCGAAGCTGTCGTCGCTGCGCCGCAGACCGAACGCGCGATAGCCGCAGCTCACATTGCCTTTGACGGCTATCCGTCGTTCGTCGCGCGTGAAACCGGCACGCCGATAAACGATGTCTACCTGATGATCTGCTTTGACCAATCGCGCATTGTGCATGCGACCTTGCATGTCAGCGTGCGGGAGGCGGTCGCACTGATAACCCGGGAGCGGGTCGAACGCGTGGTGCGGGTCACCGATGCGTCGCTCAAAAAGATCGGCATTGCCCGGCCAAAGATTTTCGTCAGCGGTCTCAACCCGCACGCCGGCGAAGAGGGGATGTTTGGCCGCGAGGAAATCGACATCATCGAGCCGGCGATCCACAAGACCGCCGCCGATGGAATCGATGTATCCGGTCCTTTCGGCGCCGATACGATGTTTCGGAAAAAAGGTGCGGATGCGTTCATCGTCATGCTGCACGACCAGGGCCACATCGCCGCCAAGCTGCAGGCCTTCAACCGCACCGCCGGACTGTCGATCGGCTCGCCGATCCTGTTTTCCTCGGTCGCGCACGGCAGTGCGCACGATATCGCGGGAAAAGGCCAAGCTGATCCAGGCGCGATGGTCGAGGCGATCACGCGGCTCGCAAAAGTCAGCGCTTCGGAAAATCCGTCGGTCTAACGGCCGGGCGGTGGCAGCGGGGACGAGGTGATCCCGTTGCCGTAGCTGCGCGGCACAGAAGCCGTGCTTGGTGGCGCGGTATTCATTGGCGCACCCACAGGTACTGGGCCCGCTCCGTTTGCGGCGGATTGCGGAGCACCGTTGGCGACGTTCTCAGCCGGCCTGCCAGGCAGCACGACGACACGCGTGCCGACCTGCACGCGGCTATAGAGATCCTCGACGTCCTCGTTGATCAGACGAATGCACCCCGACGAAACGAACGTGCCGATGGTCGAGGGCTGATTGGTTCCGTGAATACGGTACAGCGTCTTACCTAAATAGAGCGCGCGCGCACCGAGCGGATTGCCAGGTCCGCCCGCCATGAACCGCGGCAGATACGGCTGACGATCGATCATCTCCGACGGCGGATGCCAATCGGGCCATTCCGACATTCTGCTGATCCGCTCGGTACCGTTCCAGGTGAATCCTTCGCGGCCGACGCCGATGCCGTAGCGCAAGGCTTTTCCACCACCGAGGACCAGATAGAGATACGTGTTCGCGGTATCGATAATGAGCGTGCCGGCGGGCTCCCTGGACGCGTAGTCAACCAGCTGCTTTTTCAGATTCGGCGGGAGTTCCTTGGCCTGACCGGTTTCCGGCTGATAGTCGGGCGGAAGGGCCGCGATCTGTGACTGCGGTGCGCCTTGCTGCGGCCCGCCTTGCGGCGCCGCGCCAATCCCAGCCGGTGGTCGCAATGAATCGGGATCGTTCACGCCACGCGGAGGCGCGGCCTGCATCGGCGGCGGTTGCTGCGGCTGCTGATAAGGTTGCTGGCCGTACCCTGAGGATCGTTGACCCGGTGCGCCGTACAGATTTGGCGGAGGCAGCGGTGGCTCGTCATCCGGATATGGAAGGGCGCGGGCGCCCCGGCGCATGTTGCGAGGCGGCGGTGCAAGATCCTCCTCATCGTCATAGCCGCCTATGACGGGCGGCAGCCGTTCCTGGTAGTAGGCTCCGGGTGGTGACGGCGGTGCGTACTGCGCAAAAGCCGGCACAGCCGTCAAAGTCGCCGCGATCGGCAGAGCGAGCAGGAGACCAGCAGAAGATCGAATCATTATCCACCCTCGGCGGCAATAAACCGCCAAATCCCGGCTCTCATTGCCCGGGGATGTAGGCACATTCAAGACCAGAATACGGCCATCTCGTTAACGTGACTTTGCGATCGGATCAGGCTTTTTTGGCCTCCGCCGCCAATACCTGCTTCGCCACGCGATGACAGTCAACAGCGGCCGGGAACCCGCAATAGACGGCCACCTGCCGCAAGATAGCGGAAAGTTCGTTCGGCGTAAGCCCGTTACGCAACGCCCCGCGGAAATGCGCCTCAAATTCGTGCATGCGCCCCAGGCAGGCAATCATTCCAAGGTTGAGAATGCTGCGATCTCGCGGCTTGAGCGCGTCATCGCCCCACACCGCACCCCAGCAATAGGTGGTCAGCAGTTCCTGAAATTGGCGGTTGAAGTCGTCAGTATTGGCGACGGCGCGATCGACATACTCATCCCCGAGCACCCGGCGGCGCATCGTCATCCCCCGGTCGTACAGTGCCTTGTCCATCGTTGTTTCCTCCGTTGATGGCGTCGCCCGCGGTCCCTGTAGTGCAGAGACGAATCCAGAAGAACACGTTTCGGATTCGGGTTTGGCACCGAGCTCAGGGAATAACGGGCAGGACCCCCATGTTGACAGAGATGGAGCGATTTCGTCCATTCTTGCGGCCGCTCCGCCGACAAATTCAAAATTTATAAAATGAGGAAACACCATGGGTATCGCATCGAGGCGTACAGTCCGTTTTGCTCTTGCCCTCACTGCTCTGGGCTTTTCCGCCGGCTTCCTCGCGCCGAAAGCGGTCAGCCAGGAGGCAGGCTGGGTCACCTTGTTCGACGGCAAAAGCCTCGACGGATGGGACCAGGTCGGCGAATCCAACTGGCGTGTCGAGGATGGCGCCATCGTCGTCGACAAGATGGCCGGCAAGGATCCTGGCTATCTGGTGAGCAAGAAACCGTACAAGAATTTCGTCGTACGCGTCGAATTCTGGTCGAGCGACGACGCCAATAGCGGAATCTATTTCCGCTGCCTCGATCCGAAGAAGATCACCGACCGGACGTGTTACGAAGCCAATATCTTCGATCAACGTCCCGATCCGAGCTATGGCACCGGCGCCCTCACACGTTACGTCGAAGTGAGCCCGATGCCGAAAGCCGCTGGCAAGTGGAACACGTATGAAGTGACAGCCAACGGCCGCGACATCACCGTCGTGCTGAACGGACAGACAACGGCAAAAATGCGCAACGGCATGTTCGACGAAGGTCCGATCGTGCTGCAGCACGGCGCCGGCGCGATCAAGTTCCGCAAGGTGGAAGTGAAACCGCTCTGAGCACTGAAAACCGGCACGACGGAATGCAAGTAGCGATTATCGGCGGCGGCATCTGCGGATTGACGCTCGCCCTTAACCTGAAGGAGCGCGACATTGCCTGTCGCGTGTACGAGCGTGCGCCGGAAATCCGGGAACTCGGGGTCGGCATTACGCTGTTGCCCCACGCCATGCGCGAATTCACGACGCTTGGCGTGGGCGACACTTTGCTGAAGGCGGGCATCGAAAATCGCGAGTGTGCGTTTTTCAATCGGTTCGGCCAACTGATCTATCGTGAGGATCGGGGAAAATTCGCCGGCTATCCGTTTCCGGAAGTCGGCATCCATCGTGGTCGCCTGCACGTCATACTTTACGAAGCTGTCCTGAAAAAGCTCGGGCGGGATTCAGTACTCACCGACCGCGAATGCACCGGCATCGAACAGGACGATGCCGGCGCGACCGTTCACTTCAAACAGACGACGAGCGGACAGCCCACCGAGTCGGTTCGCGCCGATGTCGTCGTCGCATGCGACGGCATCAATTCGGCTCTACGAAAGCAGTTCTATCGGAACGACAAGGTCGCTTTTTCCGGAATCAATACCTGGCGTGGCGTTACGCGGCGCAAACCGATTCTCGGCGGTCGGACCTATATGAGAGTTGGGTCAATTCTCACCGGCAAGATTGTGATCTACCCGATCGTCGACGATATCGACGGTGAGGGCACCCAATTGATCAACTGGATGGCCGAGATCAAACGCGAAACCACCGAACAAAACGACTGGAACAAGCCGGGAAACTTGTCCGACTTTTTCCCGCTGTACGAAGGCTGGCACTTCGATTGGCTCGACGTGGCGCAAATGATCCGCGATGCCGACCAGATCCTCGAATACCCGATGGTCGACAAAGACCCGATCGACCGATGGACTTTTGGTCGCGCGACCCTTGCCGGCGATGCCGCGCATCCCATGTATCCGCGCGGGTCCAACGGCGCGGCGCAGGCGGCCATCGATGCCCGCACGCTCGCCGATCTGTTGAAGAAAACCCCTGATCCACGCGACGCCCTGAAAGCCTACGAAGCCGCGCGCGTTGCCCCGGCGGCGAAGGTTGTGCGCACCAACCGCGAACAGCCCCCGGATTTCATCAATATCAAGGTCGAGGAACTGGTCGGCGACAGACCGTTCGACAATCTCGACAAATACATCACGCAAGATGAGTTGCGCGCCTTGTCCGATCGCTACAAACGCATCGCCGGCTTTGCACTGGCCGACGTCGCGGCCAGTGGCTGACTGCACTCAGCTTTCGGCAATTCGATATCCGATGCCCGGCTCAGTAAGGACGATCCGCGGGTCGTCGGGATGTTCTTCGATCTTCTGCCGCAGTTGGCCGATATAGACGCGCAAATACTGCGTGTCTTCGACATGCGCCGGACCCCATACCGCCGCCAGAATCTGCTTGTGCGTGATCACGCGGCCCGCGTGTTTTGCAAGAAATGACAAAAGCTCGAATTCCTTCGGCGTGAGCTTAAGCTCCGCGCCGGCCCGCGTTGCGCGATGACGCACCGCATCGATTTCAAGTCCACCGACGCGCAGCACCGGAATCTCGGCCTTGCGCTGCATTCGATGTCGCAGCGCCGTGCGCATCCGCGCCAACAGCTCACCGACATTGAAGGGCTTGTTGACGTAGTCGTCGGCGCCGAGATCGAGCGCTTCGATCTTTTCGACTTCGCGATCGCGCGCGGACAGAACAATGATCGGCACGTCGGACCACTCGCGACAGCGGCGGATGACATCCTTGCCATCGCCATCGGGCAACCCGAGATCGAGCAACACAATATCGGGCGTTTCCGCTGCAATGCGCTTGATTGCGTCGGCGACAGTGCCGGTGCTGGTCATTTCGTAGTTGTTTGCCTCGAGCGCGGGCTTGAGGAATCGCAGGATTGCGTCCTCGTCATCGACAACCAACGTGCGGATCCTTGCACTCACGACGGGGCACCGTTGCGCGGGAAGGTCAATATGAAGCGCGCACCTCTGCCCTCGGACACGGGGCTTTCTGCGCCGATCGCTCCGCCGTGCGCTTCCATGATGCCTTTTGCGATCGCAAGCCCGAGTCCTGTGTGGCTTCCATCCGCACTCAGTACCTGCAACTCCTTCCCTTTGACAAATTTCTCGAAGATATGCGGCAGATCGTCCGAAGGAATACCGGGCCCGTTGTC
Organism: uncultured Alphaproteobacteria bacterium; assembly: GCA_963707615.1. Classification (GTDB taxonomy): domain Bacteria; phylum Pseudomonadota; class Alphaproteobacteria; order Rhizobiales; family Xanthobacteraceae; genus Pseudolabrys. Next base: position 134,549 of record CAVPQT010000002.1, on the reverse strand, counting down.
GGTGACGCGCAGCACAATGGCATCCGGGGTATTACCGGCATCGATCACCACGCGAGCGTCGGGCGCGGTGTGGACAATTGCATTAGCAACGACGTTTCCAATCGCCTGTTCGACCAAAGTGGCGTCCGCCTGCACGAGGGCGAGATCTTTCGGCAATTCGATTTCGATCCGTTGCTGCGCGCCGTGGCGTCGCGCGGCGCTGACCACACGCTCGCTTATTTCCCGCAGGTCGATCCAGTCGCGACGCAGTTCGAGTGCCCCCGCGTCGATCCGCGTGATCGCGAGCAAATTGCGGACCATCTCATCAAGGTCTTCCGCCTCTTTCTTGATCTGCCCAAGGAGGTCTTTCTTTGCCGGCGCGTCGAGCTTGTCGCCATAGTCGATGAGGCTCGTCGCCGAACCGAGAATGGACGAAAGCGGCGTGCGAAAATCGTGCGACACCGACGCAAGCAACGTATTGCGTACCCGTTCGGTTTCCGTGGCTGTTTTTGCGCTTACCATTTCACGGGCGAGCGATGCGCGCTCAAGCGCAGCCGCCGTCTGTTCGACCAGCGTATCGAGAAGGGCACGCGCCTCAGAATCGAGTGGCGGCCCGTCTTTTTCCTTGGCGACGCCGACAACACCGAGGGTTTTCGAGCCAATCCCCAACGGCACAAAATACCAAGGGATAATGGGCAAGGTTCCGGTATCTGCGCCGGCCGGTTCGTTATGGCTGTAAGCCCAGCGCGCCGCCGTCATTGCCGCGGCATCCAGTGCGTCCTCAGGCGGCCAGGCAGCCGTCAGCGCGATGTCATCGTCGTGCGCAAGCATGACGACAACCGGTCGGCCAAGGCTGGCGTGGATTTCGCTCGCGGCGCCTTCCGCGACGGCGTCGACTGTCGCCAGACCCGACAAGCGCTTTGTGAATTCATAGAGCCTGCGCATGGCGCGCATGCGCGCGGCCGCAATCCGCGCCTGCTCGCGCACGCGGCCGGCCATTGCCGAACTGATGACGGCGACAACAAGAAAAATCACCAGCGCCAGCAGCTCGTAAGGCTCGGCAATGGTGAATGTGTAGACCGGCGGGATGAAGAAGAAATTGTAGACGAGAAAGGACAGGACCGACGCAAAGATTGCCGGCCACATGCCGACATTCATCGCCGTTACAAGCACGGCGAGAAGAAAGACCATCGACAAATTGGGAATTGGCGTAAGTGTGGTCAGCACCTTGCCGATCGCCAACGCTGCGGCCACGGCGACGACCGCGAAGAGAAAATGCGATGGATTGCTCTGTAATGTGCTGGGCCAACGGAAAAACGGTCCTTTGGCAGGTGCTTCGGATTCCTTGGTGACCAGATGGATGGCGATATCCTGCGTACGGCGCACCAGCTCATGCGGAAGTGAGCGTCCAAGAATTTCACTGAAAAAATTGCCGCGTGAACGGCCGACCACGATCTGCGTGACATTCTCGAATTTGGCAAACCGCAACAATTCCGCCGGCAAGTCGGTCCCGGTCAGTGTCTGCGTTTCAGCTCCCAGGCTTTGCGCCAGCTTCATGGCTTCGTCCAATCGCTGGCGGCCCCCGTCGTCGAGCGTCGTCCCGGGGCGTTCGACCGTAACCGCAATCCAGGGGGCGTCCATCAGATCCGCCAACCGCTTCGCGGCGCGCACGACCGTAGGCGAAACGGGATCGGCCCCGATGCATGCCAGGATGCGTTCCCCCGCGGCCCAAGGACCTTCGATGGCCTGGGCCTGCATACGCTCGACCAGATCGGCGTCGATCCGCTCCGCGGCCCGCCGCAGCGCGAGCTCGCGCAGCGCCGTCAGATTTTGCGGCTTGAAGAAGTGTTCGACCGCCCGCGCGGCTGTGTCCTGGACATAAACCTTGCCCTCGGCGAGCCGCTTGAGCAGCTCATCGGGCGGGAAATCGACCAGCACGATCTCGTCGGCCCTGTCGAAAACAGTATCGGGCACTGTCTCGCGCACGCGGATTTTGCTGATCTTCTGCACGACGTCGTTGAGACTTTCGAGATGCTGGACGTTCAGGGTCGTCCACACGTCGATGCCGGCCGCCAGCAATTCGTCGACATCCTGCCATCGCTTGGGATGACGGCTGCCGGGAACATTCGTGTGCGCATATTCGTCGACCAGAAGCAGGCTCGGCCGCCGCGTCAATGCGCCGTCCAGGTCAAACTCCTGCATGACCTGGTTGCGGTAGACGATCGGCTTGCGCGGAAGAGTCTCGAAGCCTTCGGTCAGTTGTTCGGTCTCGCGGCGGCCGTGTGTCTCGATCAGACCGGCGACGACGTCGCGTCCACCGGATTTCTCGGCGCGAGCGGACGACAGCATGGCGTAGGTCTTGCCGACGCCGGGTGCGGCGCCGAGAAATATCTTCAAATGCCCGCGGCCTTCCTTCTTGGCGAGGGAAAGCAGCGCGTCGGGCGAAGCTCTCTGCGCTTGGTCAGCGGGCATGGTGTGTCTCTAGCGCATTATATAGCAAAAACCCGTCCCGGATTTTCCGCCCGGGACGAGTCATGAAACGACAAACTTCGCGCTACGACTTCAGAGCATCAAGAGCGAGGTTAAGATTGAGCACGTTAACCCGTGGTTCGCCCAATAGACCAAATGTACGGCCTTCGACCTGGCCGTCGACCAGTGCACGGATGCGCGCTTCCGGCACACCGCGCGCCTTGGCGACGCGCGGCACCTGGAAGTAGGCCGCTTCCCGCGAAATGTGTGGATCGAGGCCGCTGCCCGATGTGGTCACCATATCCATCGGTACCGGCATTGAAGCATTCTCTTTCTTTAACTCCTCGACCTGTCCCTTGATGCGGTCGATCAAGGCTTTGCTGGTCGGCCCCAAATTCGAACCCATCGAGTTCGTGGCGTTGTAGGGCGCATCGACGGTCTTGGTCGAATCCTTCGGATCCGGCGCGTTGGTGGCCGACGGACGGCCGTGGAAATATTTGTCGTCATTAAAGAGCTGGCCGATCAGCGCGGAGCCGATCACCTTGCCGTTTTTCTCGATCAGACTGCCTTGTGCCTGATACGGGAAGATGACCCCGGCAATCCCGGTCATCGCCAGCGGATACACGAGCCCGGTGATTAGGGTCAGAAGAACGACCATGACGATGGCTGGACGAATTTCTTTCAGCATGGCGGTCTCTCCTCAGACCAGATGCAAGGCGTTGACGACGATATCGATCGCCTTGATCCCGACGAACGGAATGATGACGCCGCCCACGCCGTAGATCCAAAGATTGCGGCGGAGCAACGCCGCTGCGCCGATCGGGCGGTACTTGACGCCTTTCAGCGCGAGCGGGATGAGTGCGATGATGATCAGCGCATTGAAAATGATCGCCGACAGGATCGCGCTCTGCGGCGATGCAAGCTGCATGATGTTGAGCACGCCGAGCTGCGGATAAAACGCGAGAAACATCGCCGGGATGATGGCGAAATATTTCGCCACATCGTTGGCGATCGAGAAAGTAGTCAGCGCGCCGCGCGTCATCAGCAACTGTTTGCCGATTTCCACGACTTCGATCAGCTTGGTTGGATCGGAATCAAGGTCAACCATGTTGCCGGCTTCGCGCGCAGCCTGGGTTCCGCTCTGCATGCAGACACCGACGTCGGCCTGGGCGAGAGCTGGCGCATCGTTGGTCCCGTCGCCGCACATGGCAATCAGGCGGCCGTGTGATTGCTCGTCGCGGATATAACGCAATTTATCTTCGGGCGTCGCCTGGGCGATGAAATCGTCGACACCGGCCTCGGAGGCAATGGCAGCCGCGGTGACCGGATTGTCCCCGGTAATCATCACGGTCTTGATGCCCATCCGCCGCATCGCCGCGAAGCGGTCCTTGACGTCCGGCTTGACGACATCCTTGAGGTGAATGACGCCGAGAATGCGGTCGTTCTCGATCAAGCCCAATGGCGTGCCGCCCGAGCGCGCGATCTTGTCGACCGCAGCACGGAAAGCCTGCGGCTCCGCAACGTTCTTGCCTCCGGCCTGGCGGGCGAATTCCAGCACGGAATCGACGGCCCCTTTGCGCAGCTTGCGCTGGCCGATATCAACGCCCGAGAGGCGAGTGACCGCAGAAAACGGAATGAACCGCGCGTCACCGGGCGCCGTCTGCCGGCGCACATTGTACTTGTCCTGCACCATCGTGATGATGGAACGCCCCTCCGCGGTCTCGTCCGCGTCGCTGGCGAGCAGAGCAGCTTCAGCCGCCTCCCGCTCGGTGACGCCTGGAACGACGAAAATTTCCGTTGCCTGGCGATTGCCGAAAGTAACGGTTCCCGTCTTGTCGAGCAGCAGCGTGTCGACGTCGCCGGCGGCCTCGACCGCGCGTCCCGACATGGCAAGCACGTTGAAACGCACAAGGCGATCCATGCCGGCGATGCCGATCGCCGACAGCAGCGCACCGATCGTGGTCGGGATCAGGGTGACGAACAACGCCACCAGTATGACCACGGAGACGGCGCCGCCGGCATAGGTCACATAGCTAGGGATCGTCGCCGTCGCGAACACGAAGATGATGGTCAGGCCGACCAGCAGGATATCGAGTGCGATTTCATTCGGCGTCTTCTGGCGCTCGGCGCCTTCGACCAATTTGATCATCCGATCAAGAAAGGAAGAACCGGGCGAAGACGTAATGCGGATGATGATCCGATCAGAAATAACGGTGGTACCGCCGGTCACTGCCGAACGATCGCCGCCGGATTCACGAATGACAGGAGCCGACTCGCCCGTAATCGCTGCCTCGTTGACCGATGCGATCCCTTCGATCACGTCGCCGTCGCCGGGAATGATGTCACCGGCCTCGCAGACCACCAGATCCCCTGCCCTCAGCTTGTCGGCGGCGACAGTTTCAAACCTGTTGAAAGTGGCCGTTGACTGGATTCGCTTGGCACGCGTTTCGGTACGCGCCTTGCGCAAGGTATCGGCCTGCGCCTTTCCCCGTCCTTCTGCGACAGCTTCGGCAAAATTGGCGAACAGTACGGTGAACCACAACCAGAGAACGATCTGGAATTCGAAGACGATGTTGCCGCCGCCAGTGAAAAGATCGCGGACGAGAATGACGGTCGTCAGCGCCGTGACAACCTCAAGCACGAACATCACGGGGTTCTTGATCAGCGTGGCCGGGTTGAGCTTGACAAAAGCCTGACCGATCGCCGGTACCACGATCTTTGGGTCCAGCAGCGTCGCCACCGGCATCCGCTTGCGAATCTTCGAGGTTTCCATTGCCTTAACTCCGGGAAAAAGCGTCAGAACGTTGTGCCTGCGACCATCGCGAATTGTTCGACCAAGGGGCCGAGCGCGAGCGCGGGAAAGAAGGTCAGACCGCCGACAATCACGATCACACCGACGACCAGGCCAACGAACAGTGCGCCGGTTGTCGGAAATGTGCCTAGCGAAGCCGGCACAGACTTCTTGCTCGCGAGCGAGCCAGCGATCGCGATCGTGGGGATGATCATCATGAACCGGCCGACGAACATCGCGATCGCACCCGTGATGTTGAAGAACATCGTGTTGGCCGTGATGCCGGCGAAGGCCGAGCCGTTATTGGCGGTGCTCGAGGTGTAGAGGTAGAGCATCTCCGTGAACCCGTGCGGCCCACTGTTGCCGAGCTGGGTGAGCGCCTGCGGATTGACCGCAGCGACCGCAGTCCAGCCGAGATACATCAACGGCAGAATCAAGATCGCCAGCATTGCCATCTTGACTTCCTTGGCCTCGATCTTCTTGCCGACATATTCCGGCGTGCGGCCGACCATCAATCCGGCGACGAAGATCGCGATGATCACGAACAGCAGCATGCCGTACATGCCGGCGCCGACGCCGCCGACGATGATCTCGCCGAGCTGCATGTTGATGAGGGGCACCATGCCCCCAAGCGCGGTGAATGAATCATGCATGGCATTGACGGCGCCGCAGGACGCAGCGGTGGTGATCACCGCAAACAAAGCAGACGCGGCAATGCCGAAGCGCATTTCCTTGCCTTCCATGTTACCGCCGGTGAGCCCCATCGCATTGACGATGTCGTTGCCGTGCGCTTCCGCCCAATAAGTCAACGTAACGCCGGCTATGAACAGCACGCCCATTGCGGCGAGGATCGCCCAACCCTGACGCTGGTTGCCGACCATTCGGCCGAAAACATTGGTGAGCGCGGCGCCGAGCGCAAAGATCAGGATGATCTGCACGAAATTCGACAGTGCGGTTGGATTCTCGAACGGATGCGCGGCGTTGGCATTGAAGAAGCCGCCGCCATTGGTTCCCAACATTTTTATCGCGACCTGCGAAGCGACCGGACCAACGGCAATCGTCTGCTTTGCACCTTCGAGCGTCGTCGCATCGACATAGGGTCCGAGCGTCTGCGGCATGCCCTGCCACACGAGAAAAAGGGTCGCCACGATGCAGATGGGCATGAGCACGTAAAGGGTGCAGCGCGTGATATCGACCCAGAAGTTGCCGATCGTCTGTACCGAGTGACGCGCAAAACCGCGAATGAGCGCGACCGCGAGCACAATGCCTGTCGCTGCCGACAGATAGTTCTGATGCGTCAGGCCGAACATCTGCGTGAGGTACGACATCGTGCCCTCGCCGCCGTAGTTCTGCCAGTTCGTGTTGGTGATGAAGCTGATCGCCGTGTTGAAGGTGAGATCCGGCGCCACCGCCGATTGCTCGGCCGGATTGAAAGGCAGTCCCGCCTGGAAGCGCATCAGGCCGTACAGAATCGCAAAGCCGCCAACGTGAAAGAGCAGCATGCCGACCGTGTAGGCCAGCCAGCTTTGCTCGCGTTTCTCATCGATACCCGCCGCGCGATAGAGCGCGAGTTCAACCGGCCGCAGGATCGGCGTGAGAAAAGTCCGCTCGCCGTTGAAGACGCGCGTCATATAGCCGCCGAGCACCGGTGTGAGCGCCACGATGATTGCGCAATAAAGAAGAATTTGAACCCAGCCGATCAAGGTCATGGTTAGGACCTTTCAAAGCCGCTCTGGTCTGAGCAGAGCGTAGACGAGGTAGATCATCAGTCCCGCGGTCACGAGACCGGCAAGCGCGTAATCGAAAACCATGAGTGTCTCTCCTCAGAGCCGGTCGCAGGCGTACGCGTATCCGATCGACAAAACGAAAAGGACGAGGCCGAGAGAAAGAAGAATGACGTCGAGCATGGTCGCTCCCTTTGATGCTCCGGGAACAACGTCCGACCTATGCCTGGGGTGATAAAGATGCGATACGAAACCGTGCTACCCGGTATCAAGACAAAATAAAGAGACCCTCAGCGCCACCGGAACGTCATGTCGGCGAATATCCTCATCGTCGGATGCGGTGCCATCGGCGGCTTGTTTGCCGCCGCCCTCTCGTCCGTTGCAAAGGTGACCGCGCTCGACGTCAACGACGAACACGTGAAGGTCATCCGCTCGCGCGGTCTGCGAATAACTGGCAGGAATCCGCGCGTGGTGAAGATCGAAGCGACCAGCGATCCGTCCACGCTGAAAGACAAGAGATTCGATGCGATCATCTTTCTCATCAAATCGAAGATGACCGCGGCTGCACTGTCGCAATTGCAGCCAGTGCTCTCTGGAAATCCACTGCTTGCGACGCTTCAGAACGGCATGGGCAATGCCGAAGTCCTGCTGTCGGCATCCGATGCGATCGTCGTCCGCGGGGTCACGATGAACGCCGGGCGCTATGTTGAGGCTGGCTCAGTCGAGGGCCTGATCGAGGGCAAAACATGGCTCGGTCCGGTGCGCGGCAACGTCGCAGACGTGCGCCCCCTCGCTGAACTGTTCAACAAAGGCGGCATGGAAACCGACGTGGTCGCAGATCCCATGGGCGCGGTCTGGTCCAAGTTCGTTTTCAATTGCATCATGAATCCGCTTGGCGCCCTGATGATGGGTGAGAACGCAGCCCGCTACGACGCACCCGAGATGCGCGCCCTGATCGATGACATGGCGGCGGAATGCACCGCGGTCGTCCAGGCGTTGGGTGGCACGTTTGCCTTTCCGCCGATGGACTATGTCGACAAGGTCCGGTCCGGTGAAATTCCGCGCTCCCGGCATGCCGGTTCAATGGCCCTCGATATCGAACGGGGCGCACCGACCGAAATCGATGAATTGACCGGCTTCATTGTGCGCGAGGGCGAGCGGCTGAAAATCCCGGTACCGAACTGCAAAGCCGTGTATCGCCTGGTTAAGGGGCTGGAACTTGCCTCCCTGCGCCGGGTTACCAAGGCTAGATAATTCAAAGAGTTAGTACCGGCCTTCGTCCGTTTGGCACAGAATTCTCCGCGCCATGTCGTGCACAGGTTTTGGTCGTTCCGCCCGTTAATTCGATAGGCCAAGGGCTAGAATGGTCGGGCAGCGTATGGCAGCCATCACATTGCAATGGATGACAGCGACGAGGCGCTCATGGCCCGGGTGGCGCGCGGGGACGAGCGCGCGTTCCAGGTGCTTTCGCGCCGCCATTTGCCGGCCATGCTTGGGCTCGCCCGCCGCATTCTCGGCAATGCCGGGGACGCGGAGGACGTCGCGCAAGAGGCCTTCGTCCGCGTCTGGACCCACGCACCGCGGTGGCAACCGTTGGCGCAGTTCCGGACGTGGCTTACGCGTGTGGTCGTCAATCTCTGCCTCGACCGCAAGCGACGCGCACCGTGGGTGGATCTCGAAGCGGCCGGCGATGTCGTCGACCCCGAACCCCGGGCGGATGAAAAGGCGGAAAGCGACGAGCGTGAGCGAATGCTCACTGCGGCGATCGACAAGCTTCCCGCGCGCCAGCGCGACGCAATCATGCTGACCTACACGGAAGGCATGAGCAACGCGCAGGTGGCGGAAATTCTCGGCACGTCGGTTTCGGCGGTCGAGACCCTGCTGGTCCGCGGCAAGCAGAACCTGCGCCGCACGCTCGACGGTGTGATCGACAAGGACGATTGAAAATGACGGACGAGCAATTCGAAGATTTCCTGCGAACCACGCTAAAGCGTGATGCGAAGCCCGCCGATGCCGACGCCGTTGATCGCGTGCTTGCGCGATTGCGCGGTCCGCTGCCGCGGCAGAAGCAGCCATTCTGGCGACTCCCTGGCGTGCTGCTCAACTGGGATTTCGCACCGGCCTGGCCGCGCATGGCAGCGCTCGCCTGCTGCGCGGCACTCGGCTTCATGTTCGGCATTGCCGGACTTGATCGTCCGTTTGACCGACTGGACGGATCGATCCTCACCAGCAGCCGCGATCTTGGTTCGCTCGTGTCTGAACCCGAACTCGTTGACGGGAGAACGGCCATGAGCATCGCCCAGGCATTTCCGACGATGGAACGACCCTCATCGCGCTGGCTGCTGCTGGGCTCTCTGGCGCTCAACCTGTTCTTTGTCGGGATCGCCATCGCCATGATGGTACGGTCGCCGGCCCCATCCTACTGGGACCGCAACGTGTTCGTGCGTGTTGAGCGGCTCGCCGCCACGCTGCCGCCAGCGGATGCCGATATCCTGCGCGGCGAAATCCAGGCCAATCGCGCGGCCATCGAAAGCACGCAATCCGCCTACCATTCGGCACAGGACAGCATTCATGACGTATTACGCCAGGAGCCGTTCGACCCTGAGGCATTGCGAGCGGCGATGGCGAAGACCCGGGCGGCCCGGTTGACGTCGGATCAGACGATTCAGGGCATTTTTGCCACAATCGCTGCGAAGATTTCCCCGGCCGGCAGACAGGCCTTGGCCAATTGGCCGCCGGGACGTAAGCCCGCCAGCGACAAACGGTAGTAGTATCGATGCCGACCGAGTCGCTCTGGCCGGGTTTTGAAAGACGCTTTGAATGCAAGGGGTTGGGAAACTCAAGGAGGCGGGAACGAAAGCTTGGGGGCGCCCGTTCTGGATCATGTTGCAGGGTCTGAGCCTGACACTGCCCCTCGGCGGCTGCCTGCTGACCGGCGACAAGCCGGACCCGGCAATCGATATTCCGCCGTACTATAGCTATGGCCCGCGCAAGCCGGTCGCGGCGGAGGCGGCTGTCCCGCCGATTGACTGGTGGCGCAACTTCCGCTCCCGCGAACTGACCGAAGTCATCGAAGCAGCACGCGAAGGCAATCTCGATATCGCCGCAGCCGTCGCCCGCATCGTTCAGGCCGACGCGAATGCCCGCATCACCGGATCCGCGCTCCTGCCGGTTGTCGACTTCAACGGCAATGCGCTGCACACGCAGCAATCCAAGACGACCGGCAGCACGAACGTCATCAGCGTTTCGCAATCCGGCGCCGGCGTCGCCATCATCCGTAACGACCTGACGGCCACGCTCAACGCCAGCTACGAAATCGATTTCTGGGGCAAGAACCGGTCGCTGTTACAGGCGGCGGAGGAGACCGCGGTTGCCACCCGCTATGATCGTGAAGTGGTCGGTCTCACAACGGTCGTGGCCGCTGCCAACGCATATTTCCAGGTCCTTGCGGCACAAGACCGGTTGCGCGTGGCCCATGAAAACATCGCAAGCGCCACACGTGTGCTCAACCTGATCCAGCAGCGTCTGCAGGCCGGAACCGCCTCCGCGCTCGATACGGCGCAACAGGAAAGCCTGGTCTACACCCAGAAGGCGAGCATCCCTCCGCTTGAGCAAACGCTGCGCCTCAATCGCGTCACTCTCGCAGTCCTGATGGGGCGGCCGCCCGAGGGCGTGAAGATCCGCGGTGGAAGTCTGCGCAGTATTGCTTATCCGCGTGTCACACCCGGCTTGCCATCGGAATTGCTCGCACAGCGTCCCGACATCCGCGAAGCCGAAGCCAATCTTGCCGCCGCCAACGCCAATGTCGTGAATGCGCGCGCACAATTCCTGCCGAGCATCCGGCTCACGGGTGAAGGCGGCTACGAAAGCGCAATCCTGAAACTGCTGCTGCGCCCCGAGTCGGTGATCTACACGGCCGCGGCGAGCCTTACGCAGCCGATCTTCCACGGCGGCTCGCTGCTGGGGAATCTCGATCTGCAGAAAGGCAAGCAGGACGAACTGCTGCAGGTTTATCGCAAGGCGGTGCTTTCCGGCTTTGCCGATGTCGAGAATGCACTCGACGATATTCGCAAGACCGCGGAGCGGGAAAAACTTCAGATTCAGGTCGTGGACAGCTCGCAACGCGCTTTCGACATTTCGGAACAGCGACTGCGCGAAGGGACCGTCGATCTGGTCACAGTGCTGCAAACGCAACAGACACTCTACGTCGCCCAGGATGCGTTGGTTCAGGCGCGACTAGCGCACGTCCAGGCCATCGTGAGCCTTTATCAGGCTCTCGGCGGTGGCTGGCACCCGAAACCCGTGGTGACGGCCGATGCACGGTGAAATCCCGAAGCAACTTCTGGCGAAAGCGCGCGGCAGCACGCGCCGCACACTGGCGGTTGCATTCATCCTGATCGCTATTCTTGGCGCGCTTTACTACGTCTTCGGCGGTCCTGGTGCACAGCAGCGCCGCGCCGGACGCTTTGCCGCCGAAGGCCCGGTCCCCGTCCTCGCGACTACCGTCACGCGCGCTGACGTCCCCGTCTATCTCGATGCAGTGGGCACAATTAAAGCGCTCAACACCGTCACCGTGCGTCCGCAGGTCGATGGCAGGCTACTCAGCGTCAATTTCAAGGAAGGCGAAGACATAAAGAAAGGCGACGTGCTGGCGCGCATCGACCCCGTCATCTATCAGGCGCAACTGGATCAAGCGGTCGCCAAGAAAGCGCAGGATGAGGCGCAGCTGGCCAATTCCCGGATCGATCTCGATCGCTACGAGAAACTTGCCACCACCGCAGCCATCAATAAACAGCAAGTCGACACGCAGCGCGCGTTGGTGGCGCAAAATGTCGCTCTGGTTCAGGCCGATCAGGCGGCGATCGACAACGCACGGGCGATGTTGGGCTACACGACGATCATTGCGCCGCTCGACGGCCGCACCGGCATTCGCATGGTTGACGAGGGAAACTACGTCCGCGCCGCCGATGCCACATCGGCGGTCGTGGTAATTACCCAGCTGCGTCCGATATCGGCGCTGTTCAACCTGCCGCAGCAGGAACTGCCTCAGTTGAATTCCGCCTTTGCCAAGGGCCCGCTTAGTGTCGACGCGCTTCGCTCGGACAATGACGAAGTTATCGATCGCGGCCAACTGAAGGTGGTGGACAACCAGGTGGACCAGACCACTGGGACAGTGAAGCTGAAAGCCGAATTCCCCAACGCCAACCTGCAGCTTTGGCCGGGGCAGTTCGTCAACATCCGCCTGCTGGTCGATACGCTCAAACAGGTTGTGGTGATTCCAACCGGCGCCGTACAGCGCGGGCCCACCGGCACCTTCGTCTACGTCGTCAAGGACGACAGCTCGGTGGCTATGCGTCCAATCGCCGTGCAGAAGCAGGATGAAATCCAGACCGTTGTCAAAAGCGGTCTCGAAGCGGACGAGCGGGTTGTAACCACGGGTTTTGTTCGTCTCACCGAGGGCAGCAAGGTTGCGGTCGGTAGTGCCAACGTGACGCCGACGCCGGCGGAACGCGCGCCACCGCCGCGTAATGGTCAGAAACGGCAACGACAACAAGGAAGCAACGCACCGCCGCCGTCCGTACCGCAATGAGCGTATCGTCGCCATTTATTCATCGGCCTATCGCCACGTCGCTGCTTGGCGTCGCGGTGATGTTGGGCGGTTTTCTCGGCTACTGGTGGCTGCCGGTTTCCGCGCTGCCGCAGGTTGATTTTCCTACGATCCAGGTCACAACGCAGCTGCCGGGCGCCAATCCCGACACCATCGCCGCGCTGGTTACCGCGCCATTGGAGCGCCAGTTCGGACAAATTCCCGCACTGCAGACGATGACCTCGTCGAGTTCATTCGGCATCAGCCAGGTCACGCTGCAGTTCGACCTCAATCGCGACATCGACGCCGCCGCTCAGGATGTGCAATCGGCCATCAATGCCGCCGCATCCACGCTTCCGCGCAATCTCCCCTACCCACCGCTCTATTCTAAGGTGAACCCGGCCGACTCGCCGATCATAACGCTTGCGCTGACCTCACAGAGCATCGACCTGCGTGCGCTGAGCGATATGGCCGACACCATCATGGCCCCGCGGCTGTCCGAGGTGACGGGCGTCGGCCATGTTTCGATTCAGGGCGGGATCCGGCCCGCGATCCGCATTCAGGCCGACCTGTCGCGGCTCGCCGCCTACGGGCTTGCGCTGGAGGATGTGCGTACAGCCATCGTCGGCGCCAACGTCGCCGGACCCAAAGGCTCGCTCGACGGTGCGCATCAGTCCTACACCATCTCGGCCAACGATCAGATCACCGCCGCCTCGGTTTACCGGGACATCGTGGTGGCCTTCCGCAATGGCGCACCGGTCAAGATCAGCGATCTCGCCGACGTGATCGACGGACTGGAGAATACCAAGGTCGGCGCGTCGTATCGCGGCAAGCCGGCAATCGTGATCGACGTCCAGCGTCAGCCTGGCGCAAACGTGATCGAGACGGTCCAGCGGGTCCGCGCGGAACTGCCGCGCTTGCGGCGCGCGATGCCAGCCGGCGCCGATCTGACAATCGTCAACGACCGTACCACCACGATCCGCGCCTCCATCCACGACGTTCAATTCACGCTGGTGCTGAGCGTTGCGCTCGTTGTGCTGGTGGTCCTGATATTCCTGCGCACGATCCGCGCAACCATCATCGCTGGCGTCGCGCTCCCGCTCTCGTTGATCGCGACGTTCGGCGTGATGTGGTTCTGCGGGTTCTCGCTCGACAACCTATCTCTCATGGCGCTGACGATCGGCACGGGTTTCGTCGTCGACGACGCCATCGTCATGATCGAGAACATCGTGCGTCACATGGAAGATGGCGAAGACCCGCTGCAGGCGGCCCTGCGCGGCGCAAAGGAGATCGGGTTCACGGTCATTTCGTTGACGATGTCGCTGATTGCGGTCTTCATCCCGCTGCTCTTCATGACCGGCCTCGTCGGCCGGATGTTCCGCGAATTCGCGCTGACCCTGACAATCGCCGTGGTGGCCTCGGCGATCGGTTCGCTGACGTTGACGCCGATGATGTGTGCCCGATTGCTGCGCCATGTCGACGGCGGCGCCAGCATCGTCGGGCGCAGCGCCCTCGCTGCCCGCTTCAATCAATTGATCGAACGGACGGTCGAGGCCTACCAGCGAAGTCTCGAATGGGTGCTCCGTCACCAGCCCGAAACGCTGCTGGTCACGCTTGCGACGCTGGCAGCGACCATCCTGCTTTATGTTGCCGTGCCGAAGGGATTTCTGCCGCTGCAGGACACCGGCCTGATCACCGCGGTAACCGAAGCCGGAACCGATGTCTCGTTTGCCGAAATGCAGCGCCGCCAGCGCCTCGTCGAGGACGCGATCCGCACCGACCCTGACGTCACCGGCGTTGTGTCCGTAATCGGCGTCAGCCCGATCAACGCCACGCCCAACACCGGCCGTCTCACCATCACTCTAAGACCGCGCGACTCGCGCAAGGCGCGGGTCGACGAGATCGTCCAGCGGCTCAAGCACGCCGTCGCGGGGGTTGCCGGCGTGACCGTGTATTTCCAGGCGACGCAGGACATACAAATTTCGACCCGCGTCAGCCGGGCGCAGTATCAGTACACATTGGTCGCCACCGATCGCGCCGAGGTGATCGAATGGTCGGACAAACTGGTGCACAGTCTGCGCGGAAACGCCGCTTTCAGCGAGGTCGCTTCGGAGGCCCAGGAAGGCGGACCCCGCATGCAGATCGAAGTCGATCGCGAGCAGGCCGGCCGGCTCGGCGTCTCGATGCAAAGCGTGACCGACACGCTCAACGATGCGTTCGGCCAGCGCCAGGTTTCCACGATCTACGGGCAGGCCAACCAATACCGGGTCATTCTGGAAGCGCAGCCGCGATATCAGCAGGATCCGAACGCCCTCTCGAAGCTCTACGTGACCGGCGCCAGTACCTCCACCGGCACAGCGGCAACGGTCGGCAACACCGCCACCGGCACGACGAGCACCAACACCACGGCGACACCCAATGCGGTGACGAGCAACAATCAAGTGCCCTTGTCCGCCTTTGCCCGTTTTGTGCCGACGTCGGCGCCGCTCGCCATCGCGCACCAGGAGCAGTTTCCGTCCGTCACGATCAGTTTCGACCTTAACGAAGGCTACGCGTTGTCGGACGCGGTTGCGATCATTCGCACGGCGGAACAGACCATCGGCATGCCGTCCTCGGTCACGGGAAGCTATTCGGGTGACACCGCCGAGTTCGCCAAATCGCTGGCCGGCGAGCCGTGGCTGATCCTCGCGGCGACGATCGCGATCTACATCGTACTTGGCGTGCTGTACGAAAGCTTCATCCATCCGCTCACGATTCTGTCCACGCTGCCTTCGGCCGGTGTCGGTGCGTTGCTGGCGCTGATGCTGCTCGGCTACGACCTTTCGGTGATCGCATTGATCGGCATCGTGCTGCTGATGGGCATCGTAAAGAAAAACGCGATCTTGATGATCGACTTCGCAATCGATGCTGAGCGACGTCAAGGCCTTCCGCCCGAAGAGGCCATCGTGCAGGCCGCGCTGTTGCGCTTCCGGCCGATCATGATGACCACGCTAGCCGCGTTGTTCGGTGCACTTCCGCTGGCGCTCGAATCCGGCACAGGTTCGGAATTGCGCAACCCCCTGGGCATCACCATCGTCGGCGGATTGCTGCTGTCCCAGCTGCTCACGCTGTACACGACCCCGGTGATCTACCTCTACATGGAGCGCTTGCGCGCCCGCCTTGCCCCTGCGCTGCGACCACCATCGCGCAGGGTGGCCCGGAGCGGCCCGTGAACTTTTCCGCCCCATTCATCCGGCGGCCGATCGGCACGACGCTGATGGCCATCGGGCTTTTTCTCGTGGGTGCGGTGGCTTACGCTTTTCTGCCGGTCGCCAGTCTGCCGAGCGTGGAATTTCCCACCATCAACGTGACGGCAAGCCGCCCGGGCGCCGATCCCAATATCATGGCGGCGACCGTTGCCGCGCCGATCGAACGCCGCCTGGGTGAGATTTCGGGCGTTACCGAACTGACCTCCGTCACCTCGCTCGGCCAGTCGCGCATCACGATCCAATTTGACCTGAGCCGCAGCATCGAGGGCGCGGCGCGCGATGTGCAGGCCGCACTCAATGCGGCACTCAGCGATCTGCCCACCGACCTTCCAACGCTGCCGACGTTCCGCAAGGCAAATTTTGCGGCGGCGCCGATCCTCATATTGGCCCTCACCTCCAAGACGATGCATCCCAGCGCGATCTACGACGCCGCGGACAGCATCATTGCCCAACGCCTCTCGCAGGTTTCGGGCGTAGCCGACGTCACCGTCGCCGGATCGGAGCAGCCCGCGGTGCGCGTCCGTGTCGATCCGACGCGCCTGTCTGCCATGGGCCTTTCCATGGAGGATGTGCGCACGGCGATTTCCAATTCGAATGCCGCCGGCCCATTGGGCACCTTCGATGGCGACAAGCGGGCCGTGACCATCGGCATCAACGATCAACTGTGGAATTCCAACGAATACGATCCACTGGTCGTGAGCACCGTGAACGGCACGGTGATCCGCCTGTCGAACATTGCGAGCATCCGCCCCAGCGTGCGCAACAGCCGTGCCGCCGGCTGGTTCAACCGCGATCCTTCGGTCCTGCTCATTATTACCAAGCAAGCCGATGCGAACGTCATCGACACGGTCGATCGCATTTACTCACTGCTGCCGGAGCTTCGGCAGTGGGTGCCGGCCGGGCTGGAAATCTCGGTTTTGAGTGACCGCACGCAGACCATTCGCGCCAGCGTGCGCGACATGCAGCTCACGCTCGCCGCTACCGTCGTACTCGTGATGCTGGTGGTGTTTCTATTTCTCCGCCGCGCCGCCCCGACCGCCGCCGCCGGCGTCACCGTGCCGCTCGCGCTGTCCGGTACCTGCGCGGCCATGTGGGCAGCGGGGTTCTCCATCGACAATCTATCGCTGATGGCGCTGGCGGTCAGCGTCGGCTTCGTTGTCGACGACGCCATCGTGATGATCGAAAACGCCTTTCGTCACCTGGAGAAAGGTGCCTCGCCCCTGCGGGCCACATTACAGGGCGCGAAACAGATCGGCTTCACCGTCGTTGCCATTTCCGTCTCTCTTGTAGCGGCGTTCATCCCGCTCTTGTTCATGGGCGGACTTGTCGGACGACTGTTTCGCGAGTTTTCGGTCACGCTCGCTTTCGCAATCGCCATTTCCACGGTCGTGTCGCTGTCAGTCACGCCGATGATCTGCGCCTATTTCGTGCGCCAGCCGCCGAGCCGCGATGCCACATGGCTCGACCGATGGGTGGAAGGCTTGCTGTCACGCATGATCCGTTTCTACGATCGTACGCTGACATTCGCGCTCGCTCATCGCGCGCTGATGCTGATCGTGTTCGTCGCAACGATCGTGCTCACGATTGGGCTCTATATAAAAGTCCCGAAGGGTTATTTCCCTCAGGATGATACCGGGTTGATCTTTGGCGGCACCGAAGCCTCGACCGATATCTCCTACGAGTCCATGGTGGACTTGCAGCGCAAGGCGACGGAGGTCGTGCTCGCGGATCCTGCGGTTGCGGGCGTCGGCTCGTCAGTCGGTCCGTCGCCATTTTCGGCCTCGGTCAACCGCGGCCGCCTGTTCATCAGCCTCAAACCGCTCAACCAGCGCGGCAATGTCAGCACTTTGCAGGTGGTGGCGCGACTGCGCGGCAAGCTGAACCAGGTCCCCGGCATCCGCACCTTCATGTTCCCGGCACAGGATCTGCGCGTCGGTGGGCGACAAAGCGACGCCCAGTATCAGTTCACGCTCTGGAGCGCGGATATCGATGAGCTGCAAAAATGGGTACCGCGCGTTGTCGATCGCGTTAAACGCGTTCCCGGCATCGTCGACGTAACAACTGACCGCGAGCAAGGCGGTCTACAGGCGAATATCGTCATCGACCGCGAGGCGGCGGCACGTTTCGGCGTGCGCGTTCAAGACATCGACAACGCACTCAACAATGCGTTTTCGCAACGGCAGATCTCGACGATCTACGGCCCGCGCAATCAATACCGGGTCATTCTCGAAGTGGACGCCGCCTACCAGCGCGACCCGACCGACCTTGCTCACATCTATGTGCCGGGCAACGGCAATGCGCAGGTGCCCCTGTCGGTTGTGACCAAATACGAGCGGGGCATCGCGCCTCTGGTGGTCAACCACCAGGGTCAATTCCCCTCGGTGACCATTACGTACAATCTCGCACCCAATGCATTGATCGACGATGTCACGCGCTCGCTCGAGCAGGCCGTTGCCGAGATGCACATTCCCGATGTGATCCGCGCCGATTTCTCAGGCGACATACAGGCCTACAAGCAGGCGGTAGGAGCGCAGCCCTTGCTTCTGCTGGCGGCGCTGATCGCGGTCTACATCGTGCTTGGCGTACTTTATGAGAGCCTTGCGCACCCCCTGACCATCATCTCGACGCTGCCATCAGCGGGCCTGGGAGCCTTGCTGGCCCTCGAGATCTCAGGGACCGAACTTTCGGTGATCGCGTTTATTGGAATTATTCTGCTGATCGGCATCGTCAAGAAGAACGGAATCATGATGGTGGATTTCGCCCTCGACGGTGAACGACGACTGGGATTGCCCCCTCAACAAGCCATCCACGATGCCTGCCTGGCGCGATTCCGGCCGATCCTCATGACGACGATGGCAGCGATGCTAGGTGCATTGCCGCTTGTCATCGCCATCGGCCCCGGCTCCGAACTGCGGCGGCCCCTCGGCATCACCATCATTGGCGGCCTTCTGGTCTCGCAGGTGCTTACCCTTTACACGACGCCGGTCATCTACCTGTTGCTCGACCGATTGCACCGCAAGCTCGGCGGCGCCAACATTTCATTCATTCGCCGACGTACGCCGCCGCTTCAGCCGGCGGAATAGTCAGACACCCAGATAGCGGTGCTGCACATCAGTCGCCGCGGCGAGTTCCTGCGACGAACCCTTCCACACCACACGTCCGCGCTCGATCAAAAAGTGCCTGTCGGCAACACGTATCAGCGCTCCGACATTCTTGTCGATCACCAGGATCGACAACCCTGATTCCTTCAGTCGCGCGAGGCAGCGCCAAATCTCGGCGCGGATCAGCGGTGCGAGGCCTTCCGTTGCTTCGTCGAGAATAAGCAAACGTGGGTTGGTCATGAGCGCGCGCGCGATCGCCAGCATCTGCTGTTCGCCGCCCGACAGTTGATTGCCCATGCTGGCGTCACGTTCCGCCAACCGTGGGAACAGCTCATAGACATTGTCCAGCGTCCAGCCGTCGTCATCCCGCGTTACGGCTGTGGCCTGCAAGTTTTCGCGCACGGAGAGATTCGGGAAGATCTGCCTTCCTTCCGGCACGAGACCAATGCCGCGTTGCGCCACCTTGTATGATGGCAGGCCGCGTATCTCGTCGCCGAGGAAACGAATGGTCCCGGCGCGCGATTGTGTCAGCCCCATGATCGAGCGCACGGTGGTCGTCTTGCCCATGCCGTTACGGCCCATGAGCGTGACCATTTCACCAGCGGCTATCGCAAATGAAACGCCGAACAGCACCTGACTGAGGCCATAGCAAGTCTCGATCCCTGTGACCTCGAGGACGCTGTCAGCCATGAACAGCCTCCTGCTCGCCGAGATAAGCGTCGCGCACCTGGGCATTGTTGCGGATGTCCTCGGGTTTTCCCGAGGCGATCACACGTCCGTAGACCAAGACTGTAATGCGGTCGGCAAGCGCGAATACTGCTTCCATGTCGTGCTCGACGAGCAGAATGGTCAGCTCCTTCTTCAGGTCGCGCAGCATGGACACCATGCGCGCCGACTCTTCAGGACCAAGTCCTGCCATCGGCTCGTCGAGCAGAAGCATGCGAGGCCGCGACGCCAGCGCCATTGCGAGCTCGAGCTGCCGATGTTCGCCGTGACTGAGAGCGGATGCGGGCAGATCGGCGCGCGCACTCAGGCCGACGCGCGCGAGGGCCGCCCGGGCCGGATCACGCAGTTCCGGCTCGCGGCGCGCATTGCGCCAGAAGTGAAATGAATGACCGGCATGCGCCTGGACCGCCAGCGCAACATTGTCGAGCACGCTCAGGTCGAGAAACAGCGAGGTGATCTGGAACGAGCGGGCCAGCCCGAGGAGACTTCGCGAAGGCATCGACACGCTGGTAATATCGTTGCCGCCGAAATTGATGCGGCCAGAATCGGGTACAAGTTGTCCGCTCAGTTGCGCGATAAAAGTTGTCTTGCCGGCGCCATTCGGGCCAATGACGGCGTGCAATTCCCCTTCGGGAATACCCAACGTCAGGTCATCGGTGGCGACGATGCCGCCGAAGCGCTTTGCCAGGCCTTCGACCCGTAGCAATTCAGCCATGGCGCGCCTTCCCCAGCAGACCATCGATCCCGCCGCGCGCGAAGAGCACGACCAAAAGCAGCAACGGTCCGAGGATGATCTGCCAGTATTCGGTGATGCCCGAGAGCACTTCCTCCAGCACGAGCAGCGCCACTGCGCCGAACAATGGGCCGAAGGTGGAGCCCATTCCACCGAGCACAACCATGATGATGAGATCGCCTGAACGCGTCCAATACATCATTGCCGGGCTGACGAAATCGGTGTGATTGGCAAGCAGCGCCCCAGCAAGACCGCACAGCGTCCCGGCAATGACAAAACAGATGAGTTGATAGCGATAGGTTGGAAAGCCGATCGCGCGCATGCGCATATCGTTCGATCGCGCACCCTGGATTGCCATTCCAAAACGGGAGTTGACGATGCGCCACACCAGATAGATCGCAGCACACAGCAAAGCCAGGCAGATGTAATAGAATTGAACTTTGTTCGAGAGATTGATCGGCGCAATGAACTGGCTGCGCTTCTGGATCGTCAGGCCGTCATCACCGCCATAGCGCGCAAGCCCGGCAACAATGTAATAGGCCATCTGCGCAAAGGCCAAAGTGATCATGATAAAATAGATCCCGCGTGTGCGAAGGCTGAGCGCCCCGATCACGAATGCGAAAAACGCGGACACGAGAAGCGCGACGGGCCATTGCACAAAGCCTGACGTGATCCCTTCGAAGGCAAGAATCCCGACGGCATAGCCACCAATGCCGAGATAGGCCGCGTGGCCGAAGCTCATCATCCCACCGTAGCCGAGGAGCAGATTGAGACTCACCGCCGCGAGCGCGAGGATCACTATGCGCGTGAACAGCGTGAGCAAGAAGCGGCTACCGGTAAGTTCGACGTAGAGCGGCAGAAGCAAGAGCGCGAGCAGCAGCAAAAGACCTACGACAGTGCGCAGATTGAGCGTCGGGATCATTTGCTGTTCGCCGGAAACAGGCCCTCGGGGCGAATGATCAGCACGATCGCCATCAGCAGATAGATCAGCATGGACGACAGCGCCGGCGCTGCCGTTGCTGCCGTTTCCTTGCTGAACGTAAGCCGCAGCAAATCGGTGAAATACGCGCGGCCCAGCGTGTCGATGAACCCAACAAGAATGGCTGCGACGAAAGCGCCACGAATCGAGCCCATACCGCCAATGACGGTGATGACGAAAGCGAGAATGAGGATGTTCTCGCCCATGCCGATCTGAACCGTCAGAATTGGCGCCTGCATCAGCCCCGCGAGCCCCGCCAGCGCGGCACCGAGACCAAACACGAGCGTGAACAGCAGCTTGATGTTCACTCCGAGTGCGCCGACCATCTCACGATTCGATGCCCCGGCGCGGATCAACATGCCAAGGCGCGTGCGCATGACGAGAAAATAGAGAAAGGCCGCGACACCAAGCGACACCACGATGATCGAGAGTTTGTAGGCGGAATAATCGACGCCCGGCAGAATCCGAACCGACGTATTTAGCCACGACGGCAAAGGCAAACTCATGCCGCCGGCCCCCCAGATCAACCGCACCAGTTCGTCGAAGAACAGGATCAGACCGAAGGTCGCGAGTACATGATCGAGATGATCTCGGCCATATAGTCTGCGCATGACGATGACTTCTACCGCCATGCCGACCAGCAGCGTTGCGCCAAGCGCCAGGACGGCGCCGAACACGAAGCTGCCGGTCCATGCCGCGAAGGTCGCGGCAAAATAGGCGCCGAGCATGTAGAGCGAGCCGTGCGCAAGGTTGACCAGGTCCATGATGCCGAGGACCAAAGTCAAACCGGCAGCGAGCAGGAACAGCAGGAGGCCGAACTGCAGACCGTTCAAGCATTGTTCGATAAACAGCGTCATGGTGGGCGCCGATCGCTATGCGGATAAGCAAACGGCGGCGGCGTCATTGCGCCACCGCCGTCATGATCAGCGGGTGATCATCTCATGTGACATTGAGTGACGAAACGATCCTGGTTGTCTTCCACGATCGTTGCGACGGTCTTGAGAACGAAGTTGCCGTCCGCATCCTTCACCGCCTCTTGCAGATAGAAATTCTGGATCGGCATATGGTTGGTGTTGAAGCGGAAATTCCCCCGCACCGATTTGAAATCGGCCTTCTCCAACGCCTTCTGCACGGCAGCTTTGTCAGAAAGGTTCCCCTTGGTCGCGGCGACTGCCGACGCGATCAAGTTCGCCGCGTCATAGGTCTGCGCACCGTAAAAGGACGGCCGCAGGCCCGGATACTTCTTGAGATAGTCGGCGACGAACTTCTTGTTGGCTTCGTTCGGGAGGTCGTTCACCCACTGCTGCGCACCGGGCACGCCGAGCGCAAGGTCCTTCTGCAGTGGCAGCGAAAGCTCATCGATCGTGAATGCCGTGTAGAGCGGAATCTGCCCCTTGAGGCCGGACTGAGCGTATTGACTCAAAAACTGCACGCCCGCCTTGCCCGGATAGAAAACAAAGATGGCATCCGGCTTTTCCGCCTTTGCTTTCGCAAGTTCCGCGGAGAAGTCGAGTTGATCAGGCCATTTGGTCAGTTCCTGCCCGACGATCTTGCCTTTGAACGTGGACGCCACGCCACCGAGCATATCCTTGCCGGCGGCATAGTTCGGCCCAATCAGAAAGGCTGTTTTCACGTCTTTCTGATTCATGTAGTGGCCCATCGCCTGGGGCGTCTGATCGTTCTGCCATGATGTCGAGAAGATAAAGGGCGAGCACTGCTCACCCGCTATTTGATGCGGGCCGGCATTCGACGTGATCAGGAAGGTTTTGGCATCGACCGCCGACTTCATCGAAGCCAGCAGCACGTTCGACCAGATGTACCCGACGATGAAATCGACCTTGTCGGATTCGATCAACTTATCGGTCTTCTGCTTGCCGACCTCCGGCTTGAAGGTGTCATCTTCGTATACGACCTCGACCGGAAGGCCACCCATCTTGCGGCCCATATGATCGAGCGCCAGTTCGAACGAATTGCGCATGTCGTTGCCGATGACGGCAACAGGTCCGCTGAAGGTGCTGACGAAGCCGATTTTGATCGATTTGTTCTGGGCCACCGCCGGACCCGCCGCAAGCAGCGCGACCGCGCTTGCAGCTAACAAGACTTTCCGCATGATATTTCCTCCCAGGGGCCTTTTCCGGCCATTGTATGCAGGCCGCTAATCTACCGGGACCTGCGCCCAAAGGTCCACCGCCGTCAGCGACGCAGTGTTGCGTCGCGCTGAAAAGGCCAGCAAATCCGGCTTGTTGGCCATGCACCCGTGGCCATTGACCGCCGCGCCGGCCGACCGGCAGTGTGGTTCGCAAGACGGCTGTGCAGGTTCTCCGGGGAAATCGACCTTTGTCCAAGGCAATCGAAAAAACTTACGACGGCATCATCATCGGCGCCGGGCATCACGGGCTGATCCTCGGCGGCTATCTGGCACGCGCCGGCCTCGACATCCTGCTGGTCGAACGTCGACTGACCTATGGCGGCGGATTGTGCACGCGCGAAGTCACGTTGCCGGGCTTCTACCATAATCTGCACTCGATCAATCATTTCCACATCAGCGAAACACCCTGGTTCAAGGATCTGAATCTGGACGAGCGGGTCACCTACGTCACGCCTCGCTATGAGTTCGGCCAGGCGCATCACGATGGATCTGCACTCGTGCTGGGCCGCGATCTCGAAGAGTTCGTCGCCAACATTGCCCGCTTTTCGAAAAAAGATGCGGCGACTTTCCGCGAGTGGAACCGCAAGGCTGAAAAGATAACCGCGCAGATTTTCCTGCCGGAGCGCTATGCCGAGCCCTTGTCGCAAGCGGAGCGCGAATCGCTGTTGTCACGCACGGCGCTGGGACGCGAGTTCCTCGAAGTCTCAAATCGCCAGCCGCTCGATGTCGTGCGTGAGTTATTCGAGAACGAACATGTCCGACTTTTGTTTCTGTTCAAGGTCTCGCTGTTCGGCACCTGGCTGGTGGATACGCTGTCAAAAAGTTCACCAATGGGCTCCGTCATTCGCGCCTTCGATCTGGAAAGCGGCTATCAACTCTGTCAGGGCGGCTCATTCAACCTGGCGCGCGGATTGATGGAAGCCTTCATTGCTGCTGGCGGCACTTTCCAGCCACAGGTCAATATCAACCGCATCGTCATCGAGAATGAGCGGGCCACCGGCATAGAGCTGGCTGATGGCCGTACCGTGCGCGCGAAGCAATTCGTCGCCTCGACGCTCGATGTCCATCAGACGTTCGAGAATCTTGTCGGACGCGAACAATTGCCAGCCGCATTCCTCAAGAAGCTCGATGCGTTCCAGTACACGGCCTGGAGTCTGTTCGGTCTGCATCTCGCCCTTGATGAAAGTCCAAGGTTTGCAGCCGAAAACTTCGACCCCAACATCAACCGCACGCTCAAATGGAGCATCGGCGCGGAAACGATGGAGGACCTTTTCTCGGCCCACCAGGATGTCCAGGCCGGCCGCGTTCCCAAGCTTGTGCAATTTGGATCCGGGCCCTTGAGTCTGCTCGATCCAACGCAGGCGCCTCCAGGCAAGCACACGACGTATTGCTGGCACGTGATGCCGCTCAACCCCGATCTTGGCGGCCAATCCTATGAATCGTTCAAGGAAGAATTTTCCGATAAGATCATCGAGTGCTTTGCGCGCTATTGCCCGAACATGACCAGTAAGAACATTCTCGGGCGATACGTCTATACCGGCCGCGAATATGTTCAGGAAATGATCAACATGCGCGGCGGGGACATCTTCATGGGCGCGTTCAACGCCGAACAGGTCATGTACAATCACTTCGGCTATCGCTCGCCGATCCCTAATCTGTACAACGCGGGCTCCGCCGGCCATCCCGGCGGCGCAATTTCCGGCGGCTCGGGCTATATCAGCGCTGACGTGATCGCGCGCGATCTCGGCATCGAACCGTGGTGGACGCCGTGGGATGCCCGCGTATCGCTTGAAGTCTCTGCCTCGGCTGGAGCGAGGCGCCGCATGATTCCGGGTTCGCGTCTTCGCAATGTCTGAGCCAGACAACATCGTGTTTCCCGGTCTGAAGGACCGCGTCGTCATCATCACCGGCGCCGGACAAGGCATCGGCCGCGTTCTGGCAAAATCGTTCGCCGCGGCCGGTGCGCGCGCCATCATCGCCGAACTTAATGAAAAGAAGGCCGCCGCGGTTTCCGAGGAAATCCTCAAAGCCGGCGGCCAGGCGCTTGCAGTGACGACCGATGTCGCCGACCCCGCCTCAATCGAACAGATGGTCGAGGTGGTTGAGGACGAATACGGTCGCATCGATGTCCTGATCAACAATGCAGGCATCTTCTCGACGCTGGAGATGCGTCCTTTCGATCAAATTCCGTTGGAAGAATGGGAGCGTGTCCTTCGCGTCAATCTGACCGGGCCATTTCTTTGCGCTCGCGCTGTGCTGCCCGCGATGCGGCGGGCGAAATGGGGACGCATCGTCAATATTGGGTCGGGTGCCGTGCGCCTCGGACGACCGAACTACCTGCACTACATTGCCTGCAAGGCCGCGTTGGCGGGGATGAGCCTGTCGATGGCCCGCGAGCTTGGCGCCGAAGGCATCACCGTGAACGCCATATTGCCGGGCGCGACCTTCACCGAGATCGAGCGCAAGACCGTGACGCCGGCACAGAAGGAGCGCATTATTGCGATGCAATGCGTCCCGCGCGCTGAGGTTCCGGAGGATCTTGTGGGAGCCGTGCTGTTCCTGGCGTCCGAGGCGTCTGCCTTCGTCACCGGCCAAAGTATCAATCTGGATGGCGGTGTGACCGGATCATGAGTGCCACTCCTACTGTTGCCATTGTCGCGCCGGGCAATATGGGCGCCGGCGTCGGACGCCGGCTCACCGAAAACAAAGTGACGGTGCTGACTTCGCTTGCCGGTCGCAGCGAAGAAAGCGCAAAGCGCGCGCGTGAGGCTGGCATGCAGCCGGTCGAGGACCGCACGCTGGCTGAAGCCGATTTTTTCCTCTCGATCATCCCGCCCGGTGATGCGCTTGGTCTCGCCAAGCGGCTTGCGCCCGTGCTGACTGCGGCCAACAAAAAACCGCTGTACGTCGACTGCAATGCGGTTAGCCCGCCGACCGTTCAGAAAATCGCAGACGAGATTGCCACGACCGGTTGTCCGTTTGTTGGCGCGGGCATCATTGGGCCGCCGCCGAAACCGGGATCGACCAACACAAAGATTTACGCATCCGGCCCCGCTGCCGCCGACCTCGCCAAACTCAACGATTACGGGTTGATCGTGCGCGTCCTCGATGGACCAGTCACTGCGGCATCGGCGCTCAAGATGTCGTACGCGGGCATCACCAAAGGTTTTACCGCGCTCGGCACGGCCATGATGCTTGCCGCGACCCGAGGGGGTTCAGCCGACGCACTGAGAGCGGAGCTTGCCGAAAGCCGACCTGATCTGTTGCGCTACCTTTCGAACCAGGTTCCATCGATGTATTCCAAGGCGTATCGCTGGGTGGCCGAGCTTGACGAAATCGCCTCCTTTGTCGGCGACGAGCGCGCCGAACATGAAATGCTCGCTGCGGCTGCTCGACTTTACGAGCGTATCGCCGACGATTTCGACAAGGAGAAGAATGAGATCGGCGTGCTCGACCGGTTTCTCAACAAGCCATGACTGCCGACACTCCGATCCTCGTCGATGTGCGTCCCGGTTATCGGATCATCACCCTGAACCGGCCCGACAAGCTCAACGCCTTCAACGAGGCGATGCATCTCGCGTCTGCGAAAGGCGATCGACGACGCTGAAGCCGATGAAAGCTGCCGTGCCCTGATGATAACGGGCGCGGGCCGCGGCTTCTGTACAGGTCAGGATTTGAGCGATCGGCTTGCCAAGCCGGGCGAATCCGTCGTGCTCGGTGGCGCTCAGGAAGCTTACTACAATCCGCTCGTGCGCCGCCTGCGGAGCCTGCCCTTTCCTGTTATCGCAGCCGTGAACGGTGTTGCCGCTGGCGCCGGTTGCAACATCGCGCTCGCCTGCGACATCGTTATCGCCAGTCTGAAGGCGAAATTCATTCAATCCTTTGCGCGCGTCGGACTGAT
Organism: uncultured Alphaproteobacteria bacterium; assembly: GCA_963707615.1. GTDB lineage: Bacteria > Pseudomonadota > Alphaproteobacteria > Rhizobiales > Xanthobacteraceae > Pseudolabrys. Next base: position 107,162 of record CAVPQT010000002.1, on the reverse strand, counting down.
CCCGGATTCCGGCGGCACGTGGTTTCTGCCGCGTCTTGTCGGAGATGCGCGTGCGCGCGGGCTGGCTTTGCTGGCGCAGGATTTGCCGGCCGACAAAGCGGCGGACTGGGGTCTGATCTGGCGTGCGGTAGAAGACGAAGTTCTGATGTACGAAGCGACCAGAATCTGCGAGCACTTCGCGATCGCGCCGACGCAAGGTCTGGCGCTGATCAAACAGGCTCTGAATGCGTCGGCCATGAATACGCTCGATGCGCAGCTCGATCTCGAGCGCGATCTTCAGCGCGCGGCCAGCACGACGCCCGACTACGTGGAAGGCGTGCGTGCGTTCATGGAAAAGCGCAAAGCCAATTTTTCCGGACGCAAGAAATGAGCGGGCCGAAAACCAGAGAACCGTTACGCGTGGGCATCGCCGGTCTCGGCGCGGTCGGTCTCGAAGTCGCGAAACGCCTGATTGCCGGAGTACCGGGCCTTAAGCTGACCGCGGTCGCGGTTCGCGACGCCGAGAAAGCTCGCCGTGCACTGCCGCAAGTCGGCGAAAGCATTCCTGTCCGCAAAATGACGGAACTCGCAAATGACTGCGATATCGTCGTCGAATGCCTGCCGCCGGCGCTGTTTCGCGATGTCGCCCTGTCGGCGATCGACAAAGGCCGCATCCTCATGCCGCTCTCGGTCGCGCAACTGCTGGAGAATGGCGACCTGATCGAACGTGCCAGGCAAAAGGGTGCACGCATTCTGGTGCCCACCGGCGCCCTGATCGGCCTCGACGCCGTTCGCGCGGCAGCTGAAGGCACCATTCACTCGGTCAAGATGGTGACGCGCAAGCCGCCAGCCGGCCTTGAGGGCGCGCCGTACCTCCGCGAAAAAGGAATTTCCGTGAGCGGTTTGAAAGAGCCGCTGAAAGTGTTCGACGGCAGCGCGCGAGAGGGAGCCCGCGGATTTCCCGCCAACGTCAACGTCGCGGCTGCGTTGAGTCTCGCCGGCATCGGGCCCGACCGCACTCAGCTCGAGATCTGGGCCGACCCGAACGTCACCAGAAACACCCACACGATTTCGGTCGATGCCGATACCGCACGGTTCACAATGACGATTGAAAACATCCCCTCGGAAAATCCGCGTACCGGCAAAAGCGTGGCACCCTCGACCGTCGCCGCGCTGCGCGCGACTTGTATCCGAACTGAAAGTGGGGACCTGACGGGGTCAGACGCGCAGGAAGATCTTGTTACGATACAGGTAGCCGGCGAGCGCGATGGCGAGAGCGAGCCCCAGCAAATGGGCAACAAAGACTCCCATGCCCGGGGTGACGATTTGGTCGAACCAGGTTTTTATGTCGCCGCCCACGAAACGCAAAGCAAATGGTTCGAAGCCGGTAATTCCGTTGATGAAATAGATCGCAATGGCATTGGCGCCGATCCACACGAAGACAGTCGCCCACACCTTCCATCCCCAGACATCAATGGCCTGGTGCATGAGACCGAGCAGGATCGCACTGTAACCGCCGGCGACCAGCACAAATGACGACGTCCAGATCTCCTTGACGATCGGAAATTGAAGGCTCCACAGATAACCAGCGGCAACCATCGCCGCGCCACCGCCTATCAACCAAAGCGACTTCTGCGTTGGGGTGGCGCGATCGTCTTTGAGCAGCAACCCGGCGAATACGCCGAGCAAGCAGGTTGCAATAGCGGGAAGCGTGCTCAGCAGCCCTTCAGGATCGCGGGTCTTGTCCCACAGCCGTCCAGGCAGAAAATTAGCATCGATCCAGTTGGCGAGATTTGCGTCAGGCTCGAACGACCCGGCACCCACCCCAGGTACCGGCACGAATGTCATGAGCGCCCAGTAGCCGCCAAGCAGCCCGACCACCGCAACCATCAAGCCACGCCAATCGAGAGTTCAAAAACAGGATTGACGCGAACAGGTAACAGATGGCGATCCGTTGGAGGACGCCGACAAAGCGTATGTCGCTCCAGGGCTGGCTGAATCCGCCGTAAAAAACCAATCCCAACGCGTAAAGCAGAAGGGCCCGGCGCAGCACGTGCGCGTGCGTGCGGACCATTCCCTCGCGCTCGACAAGACGAGGCAAGGCCAACACGATCGATACACCGGTGACGAAAATGAAAAGCGGAAAGATCAGATCGTAGAAGCGGAACCCCACCCACTCCGCATGATTCATCTGCCCGCTGAGGAAGCTGCCCACCGAGTTGAGTGCCGGACCTTTGTTGCGCAGCATCCGGTCGAGCGTCCAGATCGCGCCATCGGCACCGATGATCCAGAAAATGCTGAATCCGCGCAGCGCGTCGACCGACACGACACGACGAGTCTGCAGGGCAAACAGCGCATCTACATAGCGCATCGGGAGCCGGTAACGGTGGCTGGCATCGTGCGAAGGAAACGGACCCGCACGAAAAAGGTTTCGATAAAGACCCGCGCAGACAGCGGTATTATCCGGCAACAACGATTCTATAAAATGAACTTATCGTGACGTCGCGGCCGAACCTGCGGCCGCGACGTCAGCGATATGCAAGATGCGATAAAGATCTAGTGGGCTGCCGCCACCATCGGTGTGTCGCATCGGCCAACCGGCTCCTGGACACGAAAATAGTTCCGACCGACGAAGGATCGATCATAGTGATCCCACGACGTCTTATGATCGAGGGCCTGAATACCGGCAAGCGTTACCGCAAACACAGAGCTTTCCATGTCGCGCTGTTGCGCGTCCAGATTTTGCGGCAACCGTGAACTGGCATAGTCCACGTAATAGACCCTGCGCACGCAGGAAAAATTGCTGACCGCATCGAGCGCCGCCTTCGCTGTCATCAGGTGATCTGCATGGTCGTTCGGATTGATCCGTGTATCGGTTTCCGCGACATTGATCTGAACCAATCCAGCCCGCCCGCGCTCGTAGACGATGATCGCGCGCACCGTAGCGACCAGATCTTCCCACCCGTGGTAGGTGGCCGAACCGTCGACCGCGCGCAGGATATCGTTCTCACCGCTCGCCAGCCGCTTCAGCGATTGAAAGCCGGTCTCGGGATAGCCCGCACCGGACGCGTTGCCATCCGGAACACGAAGGAAATATCCCACGGTGTTGCGATAGCTGACGCGATACACCGAGTGCCCGTTGAACATCATCGGCGCGGCAACACGCTCACCCGGTATCGCGTCCGCATCGGCCATGAACCGAATAGCGGCCTCGGCGCCGTTTTCGCGCGCCAGATAAAACGGATGCTTGCGCCCGGCCAAACCGGTGCCCAGCCCGGCGTCGCCCGCGGTCACGTGCACGAATACGGTCTTGGCTGCTCCGCCGATCACGTCCTGAAAGGCGGACGGATTCATGAACAACTGCCAGTCGTCCTCGTGCGCGGCAAAATAGAACGACACCTTGTTCGGCCGCTTGGCCTCGTCAGCCAGCGTCGGGGCGGCCGCCACTATGGCGCCGGCCAGACAGGCGGCCGCAATGACTCGAATTATAGTTGGCATCCTCATCCCCCCAGCACAGGCGCGTTGTTGTTTTGCCAGATAGGATAGGAAAGTGCCGATCGCAATGAAAGGAGCGGAATACCGCAGCCTTACCGGCAGGCGGACCAGGCCATAGCCGTTTGACAATCCAAGGGTCCGGTTTATCGTTTGTGTACAAATAATTAGCTCCCCGCCCGAGGCTTCCGCCGCATGAAACCCGCGCCCTTCGTTCACCATGTGCCGAAGACGCTTGATGAGGCGCTGAAGACGCTGGCCGAGGTGGCACCGAAAGATGGCCGGGTTCTGGCGGGCGGGCAAAGCCTCGTGCCCATCATGGCGTTTCGCCTCGCGAAGCCGGCCCATCTCGTGGATATCAACAACGTTGCCGGGCTCGACAAGCTTGCGAGCGACGGGAACACCCTTTCGATTGGCGCCTGCGTGCGCCATGCGGCGTTCCACAAACCCGTGATCGCCAATCCGCTCGGACAGTTGCTCACGGTCGTTGCCCGTCATATCGCGCACTATCCGATCCGCATGCGTGGGACGTTCTGCGGAAGTCTCGCGCACGCCGACCCTTCGTCGGAATGGTGTCTGGTTGCCGCAACGCTCGATGCCACTCTTGTTGCGCAAAGCGTGCGTGGCTCACGCGCCATCACGGTGAGTGACTTTTTCGCCGGCATCATGTCCACGACCCTGGCGGAAGACGAATTGCTCGCAGAGGTGAAACTGCCCCTGCTTTCTAATGATACAAAATTTGGCTTCAACGAATTCAGTCGTCGCGCCGGCGATTTCGCCATGGCAGCATCGCTCGCGACATACCGCCTGCAAAACGGCAAGATCCGCGATGCGCACGTCGGTGTCGGGGGTGCTGAGTCCTTTCCGCGGCGCATTCCGGAGGCGGAAGCTGCCCTGAACGGCAGCGGCGCAACCGATGCTGCGTTTCGCGCTGCCGCGGATGCAGCTGCGAAGGCGATCGATCCGCTCGAGGATCATCAGACCAATGCCGAATATCGGCGCGACCTTGTGCGCGCGGTCGTACGGCGTGCTTTGGAGCAGAGCATCTCGTGAGTGGCACGGCACCCGCGGCTCCGGAATGACCTGGGTCGGACGCGCCATCCGTCGCCTCGAAGACCCCGCGCTCATTACCGGCCAGGGCCGGTTCACAGCGGACCTTCCCGCCGCACATTGGGTGCGCTTCGTGCGCAGCCCTGTTGCCGCCGGGAAACTGGCAGGCATCCGCGTTCCAGCTGGAGCGATGGTGATAACCGCGGCCGACCTCGACGGCGTGAAGAAGATCATGCCGATGCTGCACAAGTTTTCGTACAAGCCCGTCGGTCAAGCACCGCTGGCCGACGGCGTCGTTCGCTTTACCGGCGAACTGGTTGCCGCAGTCGTGGCCCCGACGGCGGCGGAGGCGGAAGATATTGCGGAGCGTGTCGAGCTATCGATCAATGAGACGGCGGCAGTCAGTGACGCTCGTACCGCGCTCAAATCGGACGCTCCGCAGATCCACCCCGAGGCACCTGGCAACGTCATTCTCGAAGGAAAGGTGAAAACGCCGGATTTCGACGCCACGTGGAGCGCGGCGGACAAGATCGTCACGATGGAAGCACGGTCGCGTCGCCAGAACGCAACACCGATGGAGGCGCGCGGCGCCCACGCCGCTTACGATCTCGCAACCAAGCGCGTTACGCTGACCTGCACGACGCAGATGCCTCACCTGACACGGACGGCAATTTCCGACGTCCTCGGTTTCCCTGAATCCGATCTGCGCGTGATTGCGCCCGACGTCGGCGGCGGCTTTGGACAGAAGATGTCGCTTGCGAGCGAATATGTTGTGCTCGTGTGGCTGGCGCGAAAGCTGAAAAGCTCGCTGAGCTGGATCGAGGATCGTCGCGAGAACCTCATCGCCGGCTTTCATTCGCGCGATCAGTACATCACGCTCGAAGGTGCCTTTGACAAAAATGCCCGGTTGCTCGCACTGAAGGCCGACATTGTCGCAAACGTCGGCGCCTATTCCTGCTTTCCCACCACGTGCGGCGTCGAACCCTTGATGGCGATGGCCGAAATGCCCGGGCCTTACGATGTGCAGCAATACCAGTGCCTCGCTCGTGGCGTCTTGACGAATACCTGCACGATGGCGCCATACCGCGGCGTCTCGCGCCCGGTGATCACGTTCACAATCGAGCGGCTGATGGACAAGGCCGCGCGCGCGTTCGGCATCGATCCGATCGACATCAGGCGTCGAAACCTGATCGACAGGTTTCCCTACAAGTCGGCGATGGGCCTGGAATACGACGAGGCCACGTACAAAGAGACGCTGGAAATGGCCGTCAAAGCGATCGACGTGCCCTCCTTCCGCAAGCGTCAGAGCGAAGCGCGCGCCAAGGGCCGTTACCTCGGGATCGGCCTTGCGACTTTTTCAGAACGCACCGGCTATGGCAGCCCGGCATTCGCTGCGCGCGGGATGGAAATCACGCCCGGGTGGGAAACCGTCATTGTTTCCGTCGATCCATCCGGCTTTGTCGAAGCTCGCATCGGGTCATCGCCGCACGGCCAGGGCCTGCACACCACGCTTGCGCAGATCATTGCCGACGAGCTTGGCATCGTGCCTTCGATGATCAAGGTGGTGCACGGCGACACTGATCGTGCGCCCTACGGTTGGGGCACCTTCGCCAGCCGGTCCTTGGTGATTTCGGGAGGGGCCACGCTGATCGCCGCACGAAAGGTCCGCGCCAAGCTGCTCAAGATAGCAAGCCATCTGCTCGAGGCTGCATCCGACGACATCGTACTCGCTGACGGGGTGGCCAAAGTCGCCGGAACAGACCGCACAATCCCGATCGCGAAGCTCGCGCGCGAGGCTTACACGCAGACGCATCGCTTCAAGGGCGAGATTGAGCCCGGCATCACCGAGACAGGTCACTACGATCCCCCGGGTACTTTTTCCAACGCCTGCCACATCGCAATCGTCGACGTCGACGTGGAGACCGGCCACGTAAAGGTCGAGAAGTTTTTGGTAGCGGAGGATGCAGGCCGGATCATCAATCCCATGATCGCGGACGGTCAGGTGCAGGGCGGCATCGCGCAGGGGATCGGCAACGCATTGCTCGAGGAAATAATCTACGACGAAAACGGTGGCATTCTAACCGCCACGCTGGCCGACTATCTGCCGCCGACCGCCCGCGAAATCCCGGCCATCGAACTCCACCACATCGAAACCCCGAGCGTGAATTCGCTCACTCAGGCGAAGGGGTTGGGCGAAGGCGGCACAATCGGTGCACCGGCAGCGGTGATCAACGCGGTCAACGATGCGCTTTCGCCGTTCGGAGTGGAAATCAACGAGATGCCGGCGACTCCCCAGCGCATCCGCGCCGTTTTGCGCAAAGCTGAGAAGGCCGCATGAGCGAGAAAACCGCGATCACGGTGAATATCAACGGCCGCGACCACGCGATCGCTGTCGAACCGCGGCGTACCCTGGCCGATGCCATCCGTGAAGATTGCGGACAGACCGGAACGCACATTGGTTGCGAGCACGGTGTGTGCGGTGCCTGCACGGTCATTGTCGACGGGGAACCAATGCGCTCCTGTCTGATGTTCGCCGTGCAGGCCGATGGCAAGAAAATCCGCACCGTCGAGGGTCTGGCTGACGGCGACAAGCTGCATCCGATGCAGCAGGCCTTCATGGATCATCACGCGCTGCAATGCGGTTTCTGCACTCCGGGTTTCTTGATGCTGGCGGTCGGAGTTCTAGAGCGCGATCCGGATATCAGCAACGAAGATCTTGTCGACGTGCTTTCGTCCAACCTCTGCCGCTGCACCGGCTACCAGAACATCATCAAGGCGGTGCGCGCGGCAGCGATTGAGATGCAAAAAAGATGAGCGGCTCCGCTCATGTCCGATAAACGGAAATTCATCGGCCGTTCGGTGCCGCGTCTGGAAGACCGGCCGCTGCTGCTGGGGCTTGGCCGCTTTGCCGCCGACATTTCGTTCCCGGGTCAGTTATGCATGCGCGTCGTACGCTCAGACGTCGCGCACGGGAAAATAACCGCGATCGATACCGAGGCCGCACGAGCGCTGCCTGGCGTCCACGCCGTATGGACGCATGCGGACGTGGCCGATATCCCGCAAATTCCGTTCCGACTGACCGGCCTCAAACCGCTGGAGCCCTATCAGCAGTCGGTCCTGGCGAAGAGTGTCGTGCGTTACATCGGTGAACCCGTTGCAGCTGTTTTTGCCGAGGATCCGTACCTCGCCGAAGATGCCGCTGACCTCGTGGCGCTCTCCATCGAGGCACGTCCGGCGACCACCTCGGCAAGCGCGCCGCCGGGCCAGTACGAGCAAGGACTGACGACAGAGCCCGGGGTCATTCAGAAATCATACGGCGATGTCGACGCCGTATTCCGCACTGCGCCTGCGATCGTCTCGCTGGAACTGTCCATCGGACGGCACTCCGGCGTGCCGATCGAGACGCGCGGAGCGATCGCGCGCTACGACGAGGCACGCGATGTGCTGGAATTGCACGGCGCTGCAAAGGTCCCGCATTGGAATCGCGACACAATCGCAAGGATGTTGAAACGGACACCAGAGTCCGTCCAGCTCTACGAGGGTCACGTTGGCGGCGGGTTCGGCGTCCGTGGTGAACTTTATCCCGAGGATCTTCTGGTCTGCGCCGCCGCGCTGAAGTTTCGCCGTCCGATTAAATGGATCGAGGATCGGCGCGAACACCTGACCGCGGCCAATCATTCGCGCGACCAGAGCCACCATGTCCGTGCTGCGATCGATGCACAGGGCCGAATTCTCGCGATCGAAGACGAATTCTTCCACGATAACGGCGCCTATATGCGCACGCACGCGGCAACCGTCCCCGATCTTGCCGCCGCGATGCTGCCTGGTCCTTATCGGGTGCCGGCGTATCGTGCGCTCGGGCACATTCGCCTCACCAACAAGACACCCTGCGGCACCTATCGCGCGCCCGGCCGCTACGAATCCACCTTCGTGCGCGAACGTCTTCTGGATGCAATCGCGGCGAAGGTCGGGATCGACCGTGTTGAAGTTCGCAAGCGGAACCTCATCGGCAAAGGTGCGATGCCTTATGCGCTCGGCCTCGACACGCTCGGCACAAAAATCGTCTACGATTTCGGTGACTATGCGCTTCTGCTCGACAAGGCGCTGAAAGCCGCGCACTGGGACGAGCTTCAGGAGCAGCTTCGCAAGCGGCGCAAGAACGGCGAGAAGGTCGGGGCCGGCGTCGCAATGTTCGTCGAGAAAAGCGGACTTGGTCCGTTCGATACGGTTAGGATCGAAGTGACACTCGACGGCACCCTTGAAGTGATCACCGGCGTTGCTTCGATTGGCCAGGGCGTGGAGACGGTCATCGCGCAGATCTGCGCCGACACGGTCGGCATCGACTACACCAACATCCGGGTTATTCATGGCCAGACCGACAGAATCGCCCGCGGCATGGGCGCGTTCGCCTCACGCGTCACGGTGATGTGCGGGGAAGCCTCGCGACTTGCTGCAACAGAGCTACGCGCTCGTGCGTTGAGCGCCGCCGCGGAACTGATGCAGACACCGGCGGAAACGCTGGACGTCGTCAATGGAGAAATCGTTCGCGTCGACGCGCCGGGCCCATCGATGCGGTTAGCCGATCTCGCGCGTACTTTGCCTGACGGCCTGAGTGCCGAAGCAACTTTCGAGTTGACTCACATGGTCTATCCTTACGGCGTGCACGTCGCTGCCGTACGTGTCGATCCAGAAACCGGCAGCGTTGCTGTCGAGCGCTATGTGATCGCCTACGACGTCGGAAAAGCCGTCAACCCGAAGCTGGTTGAGGGCCAGATTGCCGGCGGTCTGGCGCAAGGCATCGGCGGCGCCCTGCTGGAGGAGTTCCGATATGACGCGGCGGGCGAGCCTCTTTCCGTGACTTTCGCCGACTATCTGATGCCAACGGCACGCGAGGTGCCGGAGATCTCGATCGTGGTCTCCGAGGATGCGCCTAGCCCGCTCAACCCTCTGGGGTTGAAAGGCGCAGGTGAAGGCGGCGCCAATCCCGTCGGTGCAGTCATAGCCTCGGCGATCGACGACGCCCTTCAGCGCCCCGGCACCGTGACACAACTTCCGGTCACGCCGCAGCGGCTGAAGGCCATCATGTAAGATTGTCTACCCGTCCCCTCAGCCCTTGGTTACACTTCCAGACGACCCTTCGAGGGTCGCGAGAAACAAAAAGATATCGGGGTAGGAACAATGACAATCATTAGCAGACGGGGACTGGCCATTGTGGCCGGCGCCCTGGCCTTGTCGTTCAATGCCAACGCCCAGGAGCGCCACTACCGCTTCGCGCACGATCAGCAGCTCAACTCTGGCTACAGCGTCGCCTATGACATTTTTTCGGCCAAGCTCAAGGAATTGAGCGGCGGAAAAATGCTGGTTGACCAATATCCCGGAGCGCAGCTCGGACAGGAGCCGCAGCTTCTTCAGCTCGTCAAATCCGGCGATCTCGATTTTGCGATCGTTTCCTCAGCAAATACCGCGACGATCTCGCCGCAAGCGGGAGTCATGTCCCTGCATTTTCTGTTTCGCGGTGAGGACCATATGGTCAAGGCGCTGGCCGACCCGCAAGTGTTCGAAGCAATACGCGACATGATCGACCAGACGGTGCAAGGGATCCATGTCATCGGCCTTGGCACGCAGGGCCTTCGCAACATGTACAGCAAGAGAGAGATCCGCAAGATTGAAGATATCAAAGGTCTGAAAATCCGCGTGCAGGCGACCGCGACCGAGGACGCAACCTTCGCGGCTTACGGTGCCCAGACCGTTCACATGCCGTTCGGCAGCGTTTACACCTCACTTCAGACCGGCGTCGTCGATGTCGGCGAGAACTCGGTCAACGTGTATCTCATCAATAAGCACTACGAACCTGCGCCCGTGCTCTCACTGACACAGCATGAGGCCAACAACGCCATTCTATGGATCAGCGACAAGCTGTGGCAGAGCCTGAATGACGACCAGAAGAAATGGGTGCTCCAGGCCGGTCGCGACGTCTCAACGCAAGAGCCGAAGAAGGCCTTCGATCTCGAGCGATCGGCTGCCGACAAGCTCAAGGCGATCGGCATCAAGATCGTACCCGATGTCGACAAGTCCGGTTTCAGCAAAATCTCGGATCCGATGCTCGACAAGCTCGCCAAGGAGCTCGGACCCCACGCCGACAAAATCAAAACACTGATCAAATCAATCCAGTAGCGGTCCGCGAACCGGAGCGAAACATGGAGAGGCCCGACCGGCCTCTCCAGATTGACGGATGCGTCTAATGAGCATCGCCGACAGACTGGTCCTGCAGCGCCAGCGCCACCTTAAATGGAGGGCGCTTGATCCACTTGAATTGATCCTGATGATCATCTGCGGCCTGACGCTGTTTGGTTTTTCGATGTCGGTTTGCGCCGACATCACCACTCGCATCATTGGCCGCCCCTGGCTCTGGCTGCAGGAGGTTACGTCCACTCTTTTCATATACGGAATTTTCATCGGCGCGGCGGTCGCGACACGCCGTAACGATCACCTCTATCTCACGGCCGTAGCGGAATCGATGCACGGCCGGTCACGTCTGATCGCGGAGCTCGTCATCCGCCTGATCGTGCTCGCGGTCGCTTTCTGCCTCATCTATTACGGTTACCTCAATTACTTGCGTGGCTTCGGCAGCTTCCGCTTACCGTCGAACACGCCCATCGCCTCACTTTATGCCGCGATTCCTATCTGTGGCGCGCTCATCGCGTTGTTCACAGTCGAGCAGATCGTCAATGGCTGCCGCAACGGGTTCGACCATCCGGAGCCGCAGGAGCCCGAGCATTCGGCCGCCTTCGGCGCATCGAGGCCGGAGGCAACCCCGTGAGCGCGCCGATCATCCTTGCGTTGATGACGACCTGCTTTCTGTGCTTCGGCTATCTCGGCGTCCCCGTGCCGTTCGCCCTGCTGGGAGGGGTCTTCGTCGGTGCGATGCTCGCGGATGTCTCGCTCGCCGCGATCATTCAGAAGGTCTTCGACGGGGTCGATAACGAAGCCCTGCTTGCCATCCCGTTCTTTCTCCTGGTCGGCGAACTGATGAGTTCGGCGAATGTGGTCGTCCGCATAGCGAATCTGTCGATGGCGCTCGTGGGCCACATGCGTGGCGGCCTGTCCCAGGTCGTCACGGTCTTCAGCATGTTCTTTTCCGAAATGTCGGGTTCGACCACCGCCGACGTCGCGGTGATGAGCCGCGCGCTTGCCGGTCCGATGAAGAAGGAAGGGTACGGAGGCCCCTTCATCGCCGCCATCATCGCCGCGGCATCGACGATTGCGGCACTGGTGCCGCCGAGCATCACTGCCGTCGTTTACGGCGCGACCGGCAACGTATCAATTGCAGGTCTGTTCATGGCCGGCTTCATGCCCGGTCTGATGATCGGCTTTGGATTGATGATCTATTGCTATTTCTTCGGGCCGGTTGGATTTAGACGACCGCGCGCTTCGTTCGGAATGATTGCACGCGCGACCCAAGAGGCCGCGCTCCCGCTGATGATTCCGGTCATTCTGCTCGGTGGCATCCTGACCGGATGGTTCACGCCAACCGAAGCCGGTGTCGTCGCGGCAGCCTGGATCATCATCGTCGTCATCCCCGCCCTCAATCCCAGGCACATCTGGAACCTGCCGTACGATTTCTGTCTGGCGGGCCTGATTTTCTCGCTGCCCCTGATCACCATCGGCGCCGCCAATGCATTCGGCTACCTGCTTGCCTATCTGCGCGGAGCGATCGTGATATCCGACTGGATCATCGGCATCGCGGGCACCGATCCGCATCTCATCATGCTGATGATGGTGCTTCTGTTCACGATCGTCGGTGACTTCATTGAGCCGGTGCCGACTATCATCATCTTCATGCCGCTCGTGAATGCGCTGACAGCGGCCGGTCATATCAATCCGGTGCACATGGGCGTCGTGCTGATTGCGACACTCGCGTTCGGCTTGATTACGCCACCTTACGGACTTGTGCTGCTGATGGCTTCGAAGTTCGTCGGTGTGCGCTTTTCGCAGGCGTTACGTGCGGCGTTGCCGATCTACGTCGTCTTTTTCGCAACGATCGCATTCTGCATATACTTTCCCGAGGTGGTGCTCTGGCTGCCGAAACAAGTTTTGCCGGCCTCGGTCGGATGCTTCCAGAGCCCGAGTGGAACAGGGCTGATCTGCCCACAGGGGTGACCGTGCCAATCGATAGCGACGTAAAACCAAGACTGAAGGCGCCTGCGGGTCTTTGCGACACCCACATGCACGCCTACGACGGAAGCTATCCAACAGCCTCGACGGCGAAATTCGTGCCGCCGGATGCGCCCATTTCCGCATATCAGAAGATGTGCCGCAGGGTCGGCATAGAGCGCACGGTGGTCGTGCAACCCTCGACCTACGGCAAAGACAACCGATGCACGTTGAAGGCGGTGGCGGACATCGGTCCAAATGCACGGTGCATTGTCGTCGTCGATGAAACTGTCACCGACGCGGAACTCGACCGGCTGACGAAGCTCGGCGCCCGCGGCATTCGTTTTTTCATGCTGCCGGGAGCTCCCCTGCCCTGGGAAATTCTCGAAACCATGTCGGCGCGGGTAGCGCCATTCGGCTGGCATGTGCAACTGCAACTCGACGGCCGCAACCTTCCGGAACACGAGATCGCACTTAAGCGGTTGACCAGCACGCTCGTCGTTGATCACGTCGGAAAATTTCTCGAGCCGATTCCGCTCGATCACCCCGGATTCCGAACTTTGCTGAATTTGCTCGAAGGCGGCCGTACCTGGGTGAAGCTGTCGGCCCCCTACGAAGTCTCCAAGGTTGGTCCGCCGTACTACGACGATGTCGGCAAGCTCGCCAAGGTGTTGGCTAAAACAGCGCCCGAACGAATGCTATGGGCATCCAATTGGCCCCATCCGACCCCGAACGTGGTCATTCCGGACGACGCCTTGATGCTCGATATGCTGCTGGACTGGATTCCGGACGAACGCGCGCGCAACAAGGCGCTCGTCGATAATCCGGCCGCGCTCTACGGATTCTGATCAGGGCGGAAAATTCGGTCGATACCCTTTTTCAGCCGCTTCGATGCGGCCGGCAAACGGCAGGCCTACATGGCCCGGAAACACCAACGCGCCGCTCGAGGCGCAATAGTCCAGCACTTTACGCCGGCTGACCTTCGCCTGCGCCGCGTCGGAATTCTTCGGGAAGTTCCAGTCCGGATAGTAGACTTGCAGGAGGTGATGCCACACGTCCCCGATGAAGGCCGCGCGGTGACCCTTGCTTTCCAGTTTGAAGAACACATGCCCAGGCGAATGGCCCGGCGCTGAGTCGATCTCGATAAACTCGTTGAGCCGATGGGGCCCGCCGCTGACCAGATCGGCTTTCTCGTGTTCGAGAATAGGGACGACGCATTCGCGAAATGTACCGAGTTCGGCTGGACCTTCTTTCGGGTCGGCATCAATCCGTGAGAAGTAGTCGACATCCGGCTTGGAGAACACGTAGCGGGCATTCGGAAATGTCGGCACCCATTTTCCGTCCTTCTGCAGAGTGTTCCAGCCGACATGATCGTGATGCAGATGCGTGCACATGACGAGGTCGATTTCCTCCGCTCGCACGCCGGCAGCGGCGAGCCGCTCGAGATAAGGCAAATTGAGCATGTGCCAGAAGGGCCGCCCCGGCTTGACCTTGTTGTTGCCGCAGCACGAGTTGATCAGGATTTTCTTGCCACCGACCTGCAACAGCCAGCTGTGAACGGCGAGCCTGATGCGCCCGGATTCGGCCTCGTAATGATGAGGCGCAAGCCACGACCCGTGTTCCGCCAGGTGCGCGTCACTGAATTCCGGAAAGATTTCGCGAAGCGGATAAGTCGGAAGATTTGTCTCCTCGACACGGACAATGGTGGCGTCACCTACGCTGAACAACATCTTGCCCTCGCAATCAGCCCAGCTTGCGCAGCAGCTTGGTAATTTGTCGCTGTTCGTCCGCCGTCAGAGGCCCGAGCGTCGCCGCGGTAATCTCGGACGCGACGGTCATGGCTGCCTCCGTCACGGTTCTGCCGCGCTCTGTCAGCGTGACAGCCCTACGGCGGCGATCCTTGGGGTCGTTGAGGGCGGTAACAAAGCCGCGCAAATGCAGCCGGTCGACGACCCCCTTGATGGTTGCGGCGTCGAGGTAGATCAGCCGGCCAAGATAATTCTGCGAGCAGGGGCCGACCTCGTACAGTTTGGCCAAGGCGGCAAACTGGGTCTGTGTCAGCCCTTCGATCATACGCGAGGTGAAGATCGACGTGTGACGCTGCGTCGCGACGCGCATGAGGAAGCCAGCCTGGTCGTCGAGAACGTAGCGTCCGTCCGACGCATCGGTCTGCGTCACGACTTTCAGTTTTTCTCTGTGCAACGATCTCATGTGGTCACCATGCTACACCGTCAGATAAGTCCTTTGAACCTCGGGGTTGCGGTCGAGTTCTTCGACAGACCCCTTCCAGTGAATCTGACCCTTCTCGAGCACGTAGACGCGATCAGATACCAACCGGGCGAAGTGAATATTCTGTTCGGACAACAAAATCGACAAGCCCTGCTTCTTGAGCGCGAGAATGGTGTTCGCCATTTGCTCGACGATCAAGGGTGCCACGCCTTCGGATGGCTCGTCGAGTAGCACCAGCAGCGGATTTCCCATCAGCGTGCGCGCGACCGTGAGCATTTGCTGCTCGCCGCCGCTCATGCGCCCGCCGGGCCGATCGGGCATCTCGGCGAGATTGGGGAAAAGTGTGAACAACTGCTCCGGCGTCCATGACGGCGCCGGCGTACCATCGGCAAAAAGGCGCTGCGGTTGACGGCCGATGTCGAGATTTTCCATGACCGTCAGATCGACAAAAATGCGACGGTCTTCGGGCGTGAAGCCAAGACCCCGGCGCGCAATCTCGAAAGGCTTCCGGGCTGAAATATCCTCGCCGTTAAAGCGCACCAAACCTTTACGCTGGGCGAGGAGCCCCATCACCGCCTTCATCGTAGTCGATTTACCGGCACCATTGCGTCCCATCAGCGCGACCACTTCGCCGCGGCCAACGTCGAAGCTCAGGTCATACAGAATGCGCGCCGCGCCATACCAGGCGCTGAGGGATTCCACGGTCAGCATCGCTTCGGTCACGATGTGGCTCCCGCAAAAGTCTTGCCGGTGCCGAAATAGACTTCACGCACTTGCGCGTTGTCGCGGATCCCCGCTGGATCGCCGTCCGCGATCAGCCGTCCCCTCGCCAGAACGATGACCCGATCGGCGAAGGCGAATACCACGTCCATCGAGTGCTCGGTGAAGAGAACCGAAATCCGCCGCTCGATCACCAGCCGTTTGACGAGCGCAATGAGTTCGTTGCGCTCGCGCGGTGCCATGCCCGCGGTCGGCTCATCCATCAGCAGGAGCCGCGGCTGGTTGGCGAGTGCAATGGCGAGCTCAATGCGCTTGATGTCCCCATAGGCAAGCTCGCGGCTTGGACGGTCGGCGGCTTCATGCATACCGACCTGCGACAGAAGTTCGAGCGCACGATTGCGGTGCAGTTCGGCCGCGGCACGCCAGAGCTCGTAAGTCTCACCTGCATGCGAAATCAGCGCCATCTGTACGTTTTCGATGACCGTCATCGAGTTGAAGGTGGCGGCAACCTGGAACGTTCGTCCGACACCGAGCCGCCAGATCACCCGTGGCGCGAGCCCGGCAATATCCTTGCCTTCAAAAAGAATTTGGCCTGAATCCGGTTTCAGTTGGCCGTTGATCATGTTGAAGCAGGTCGATTTACCGGCCCCGTTCGGACCGATCATGGCGAGGAACTCACCTTCGCCGATCTCGAATGAGACGTCATTGACGGCGCGCACGCCGCCGAATGCTTTGGACAACGAGCGGATGGCGAGAACACTCATGGTTTCGCTCCCGCCCGGCGCCACATGGCGGAGAACGCACCAACGATCCCCTGCGGGAAAGCGAGCACCAGAATCAGGATGATGATGCCAAGCAAGGCGCGCCAATATTCGGTCTGGCGCATGACCGTATCCTGCAGCGTGGCGAATACCGACGCGCCCACGATCGGCCCGGTGAGCGTTTGGATGCCGCCGAGCAGCACCATGACCAGCCCGTCGATCGAACGCCCAACATGGATCGTTTCCGGAGAAATCGAGCCCTTGGCAAAAGCGAAAAGCCCGCCGGCTATGCCGCAAATACCTCCGGCAATGGCGAAGCCAAGCCAGTGCACGCGTTTCACGTCGATGCCGATCGCTTCCGCGCGCAGCGGAGAATCCCGGCCCGCTCGCATGCTGTAGCCGAACGGCGAAAACAGGAAGCGCCGCAGCAGCAATATCGCGATCGTCGTCAGCGTCAGTGTCAGCAGAAAATAGACCCAGGATTTATCGAAGGGTTTCGGCGGCCAGATGCCGATTACGCCATTCGATCCACCCGTGAGCGCCTCCCACTGAAAGACCAGCGCCCAGACAATCTGCGCGAAGGCAAGCGTCAACATTGCAAGATAGACGCCGGACAGGCGCACGGCGAACCAACCAAAGAGCAGCGCGCCGGCGAGCGCGACGATGGGCGCTGCGACCAGCGCGAAGCCCATCGGTACCGCGAGCCATTTCACGAGCAGTGCCGCGCCATAGGCGCCGAGGCCGAAATATGCTGCGTGCCCAAAGGAATGCATGCCGCCGGGCCCCATGATGAAATGCAGCGAGGTCGCAAAAATCACCGCGATCAAAACGTCGATGCCGAGAATGAGAAGGTATGGGGAATTTTGCGCGAGCAGCGGCAGGCACAGCAGCAGCACAAGTATGGCCACACCGAACGCTTTCAGGGCCAGCGTCGCCGGCCGGATCGGATCTTCAGGCTCCGCCACAGAACGCACCTGGCCTTGCGGCCGGCCAAGCAACCCGTAGGGCCGGACGATGAGCACGAGAGCCATCACCAGAAATTCCGCGACCAGCGTAAGTTTCGAGAAGTTGACGGTCGCAAAACCGAAATCAACGACACCGATGCCGATGCATATTGCTTTGACCTCGGCGATGATCACGGCAGCAAGATAGGCACCCGTTATCGAGCCCATCCCGCCAACCACCACGACCACGAAGGCGTCGCCGATCGCGACCAGATCCGTGGCAAGGTTCGCGGGCTCGCGCGCGACCTGCAACGCGCCACCAAAGCCCGCAAGCGCCGCACCGAGGGCAAAAACCGACGTAAACAGAACCGCCTGATTGACCCCAAGCGCACCCACCATTTCGCGATCCTGTGTCGCGGCGCGCACTAGCCGGCCAAAACGTGAGCGTGCAAGCGTGAAATGCAGAACGAGCAGGACCAGCGGGCCGATAAAGATCAAGAACAGATCGTAAGTCGGCAGACGACGGCCGAGGACTTCGATTGATCCGCGCAGGCCGGGTGCGCGCGGCCCGAGCAGATCTTCCGGGCCCCACAGCCACAGCGCAGCATCATTGATGATCAGGACCAGTGCGAAGGTCGCAAGCAGCTGGAAAAGCTCGGGCGCGCGGTATACGCGCCGTAGCAGCAGAACCTCGATCAGCGCTCCCAAGGCACCCACGATGAGCGCGGTCGCGACAATTCCACCCCAGAAACCAAACACGCCGCCGATACGCGTTGCGAATGAATAAGCGATGTAGGTCCCCAGCATGTAGAGGGACCCGTGCGCGATATTGATGATGCGGGAAACGCCGAAGATCAGCGACAGGCCAACCGCGACGAAAAACAGGCCGGAGGCGGTTGAAAGGCCGTTGAGCGCCTGAAACAGGAATGCGCTGAAAGTCATGAGTCTGACGCTGCGAGCTCTCCGACCCTCTCTCCTTGTGCGAAAGGGCGGCTCGCGTCGGCATGGCCGGCACGAGCTGGGTTAAGAGTTACGTAATGTCAGGCTAACACGCCTCACCCACAAATCGTGGCTCCGCCCGCGCCCAATGACCCTCTGCAAGATGAGAGGATCGCTGGCGCCGGTCGAGATCACATCAATTCGATTCCGTGGGCCGCAGCTTGATGACTTCGGCATCCGATGGAAGCACCGTCGCCCCATCGACGTATTTGAAGTCAGCCATGGTCCCCTTCCCGCCTTCCAGAGCAATCTTGCCGACATAGGCACCCATCGTGGCCTGGTGATCGCTAGCGCGATACCGGAACGGTCCAAACGGGCTGTCGACCTTGAGGTCCTTGAAGGCCTCGACCAGCTTTTCGGTGTCCGTTGATTTTGCCTTGGCAATACCGGCGGCGAGCGACGTCATCGTCACATAGCCGACGATCGAGCCGAGCCGCGGATAGTCGTTGTATTTCTTCTTGTACGCATCAACGAATGCGAGATGCTCTGGCGTCTTGATCTTGTCCCACGGGTAGCCGGTGACGACCCAGCCGACCGGAGCTTCGTCTTTCAAGGGATCGAGATATTCGGGTTCGCCTGACAGCAGGCTCACCACGGTGCGATCCTTAAAGACGCCGCGCGTATTGCCCTCGCGCACGAACTTTGCGAGATCGCCGCCGAACAGCACGTTGAAGATGGCATCAGGTTTCGCATCGTCGATCGCCTGTGCGACCGCGCCGGCGTCGATCTTGCCGAGCGGCGGTGCCTGCTCGGTGACGAATTCAACGTCCGGCTGCGCCTTCTTCATCAGCGTCTTGAAATTCTCTGCAGCCGACTGGCCGTACTCGAAGTTCGGATAGACCAAGGCCCATCGCTTCTTCTTCGCGGCGATTGCCGCCGGCATCAGCATCGCGGTCTGCATGTAAGTCGTCGCGCGCAGGCGATAGGTGTACTTGTTGCCGTTCTGCCAGGTGATCTTGTCGGTCAGTGGCTCGGCCGCGAGAAAGAACACTTTCTTCTGGCCCGCGAAATTCGTGACCGCGAGACCGATGTGCGAGAGGAACGTGCCGGCGATCACGGCAACGCCTTCGCGCGTCACGAGTTCTTCAGCAACCCGAACGGCTTCGCCCGGATTGGCGCCGTCGTCGCGCGAGATCACCTCGAGTTTCTTGCCAAGAACCCCGCCCTTGGCGTTGATTTCCTCAATCGCCATTTCCCAACCCTTTTTGTAGGGATCGAGAAACGCGGGCTGCGCTTTATAACTGTTGAGTTCGCCGATCTTGATGGTGTCCTGCGCCGACGCCGACGACATAAGGCCGGCGGCGAAGAAGCCCGCAACCGCGAAATATTGCATATGACGCTTGATCATGACTTCGTTCCCTTCGTGGCGGATAACCGCGCAATCCTCAGGTGTACGTCGCCTCCGGCTGGCGAACTTGTTTGTATGCAAATAGTCCGACCGCAGGCCCGAGGTGTCAAGCCACGCGTCTTACGCGAGCGGCGTCAGCCGCCAGGCTTGTCGCGGAAACGGTCCATCAGCGGCTTGTCTTGCCCGCCGTCGATTTCGATCATGGTTCCGTTGACCATTTCCATGAGCGGAGACGCGAGCATGACAACAAGGTTTGCGACCTCGTCGACTTCGGCAATGCGACCCATGGGGATCGAGGCCGGTGCGAGTTTGTCCGCCTGCTCGTAGGAGATCTTCATGTCGCGCGACATGGCTTTGACCAGGCCCGCCCAACGCTCGGTACGCACCGGGCCCGGATTGACGGCAACAAAACTAATGCCGTTCTTGCCATACTGGCCGGCGAGCGAAAGCGTGAGATTCTGACCAGCTGCATTGGCAGCACCCGGGCAGATTTCCCAGTAAGATGGTTTCACCCCGTCGTTGCCGATCAAATTGACCACGCGCCCGCCGCCTTGCTTGACCATGATGGGCAGCACGTAACGCAGGCACCGCACATAGCCCATGAACTTGAGCTGGAGACCCTTCTCCCAGTCGTCTTCAGTAAGATGTTCGATCACACCGCCCGCCGCCGAGCCCGCATTGTTGATCATGATGTCGACACGACCGAGCGCCTTCACGCCCTGCTCGATGAAACTCTTCGCATCGGCGTCCTTGCGCAGGTCCGCGGCTATCGCCACGATCTTGCGTCCCGTTTCCTTGGAAATTTCATTTGCTGCGGCTTCGAGCGGCTCTTTGCGTCGCGCACAGATCGCGACATCGACGCCTTCCCGCGCGAGTGTGCGGGCTATGCCTTTGCCGATGCCTTCGCTGCCGCCCGTGATCAATGCGGTTTTGCCCTTGAGCTTGAGGTCCATCGCTTCCTCCAGAACTTATTTTGGTGGTTTGTGCGCGAGCCAGCGGCCGGCTTCGGCTGCTGCAAATAGATCGGCGAGCGCTGCGTTGAGGGCCATCGGCTCCTCGGGGATAAGCGTGTGGCCGGACCGCGGGATAACGAGCAGGCCTGCCGTGGGTACTGTGCGTTTCAGAAATACGCTGCCGTCGAGCGCCCAGTCGTCCTCGTCTCCGACGATGATCAATAATGAAACGGAGAATTTTTTCAGGTCCGGTTCCATGTCTTGAAGCGTCGGTCGCTCAGCCTGCAAATTGATCATCGTCAGCGCGTGACCCGTTGCCGAATGTTCGCCAAGCATCCTGGTAAATTCGGCGTAGCCGCGCGGATCCTTGTTCTTGTGCGGCTGGCGCTGCGGACCGTCCGCATACCGCGCGCTCACAACAGCCATTCCTTCGCTGGCAAAAGCCTGACCTACCGCGCGTGAAAACGCTCGCATCTCCTCGACTTTTTTTGGATCGGCATTCGAACCGTAGCCGCAGCCGGCAGCGGTGACGGAAATACAGCGCTTGGGATAACGAATGCCGACATGGAGCGCGGTAAGAGCGCCCATCGAGTGACCGACGATGTGCGCCTTCTCGATCTTCAGCGCGTCCATCACCGCGATCACATCGTCGCGCGATATATCCTGACTGTATTTCGCACCATCGTCCGGAACATCAGATGGCGGATACCCACGCTGGCTATAGGTGACGCAACGGTGTGCGCGGGAGAAATACCGCATTTGCATCTCCCACGAGCGGTAGTCGCCGGCAAACTCATGAACGAAAACAACTGGCGTGCCTACGCCCGCTTCCTCGTAATAAAGCCGGGTACCGTCCCGTGCGGCGATGTGCGGCATCACGCCCTCCGCTACTCAGGCGCGATTATTTGCACGCAAACGAAAGCGGAGTAAAGTCGCACTCGCGCTCGAATGACGTGACGTGCAAGATCACGGATCGAGCGACCACGAGGGGGAAGTGTTCATGTCGAACTTGTCTCGACGCGGCCTCGCCGCGCTTACAGTCGCTTTGACGATCGCTGCCATCGGAGCGGCATCGGTACCCGCGCACGCCCAGCAAAAGCCGGTGATCAAGGTTTCGAGTCTGACGCTGCCGGTGTTCAACCCGCTGGTGTGGAACATCATGAAGGCACGCGGCTTCGACACCAAGAACGGCTTCGAGCTTGACGCCAAGGCCTATCCCTCGATCTCGGCTTTCTATGCTGCTTTCGCAACAGGCGAGACTGATGTCCTTATCGGCGGCCCGACGATCCTGCAAAAGCTTTACCAGGAAGGCGTGCCGGTTCGGATCATCGGCACCGGCTTTACCCTCGCCGACCTCGTCATTTTCACCAAGAACGACAAGATCAAATCTCTGGCCGACATGAAGGGTAAACAGCTTGCCGTCGACATGGGCGGCTCGCAGTTCCAGGTGACAAAGATGTATGCGGCGGCCAAGGGCCTCGATCTCGGCCGGGATATCATCGTCGTCAATGCCAATTTCGCGGTGGCGCGAGCACAACTGGAAGCGGATCGCGTCGACGCGGCTCTGGTCATCGAGCCGCTCGCCAGCATCATTCTCAAACAGAATCCCGACTGGAAGGTGATCTTCAACGGCGCAGAAGGCTGGAAGGAAATCACTGGGCAGGAAGGCTGGGAGATCGTCACGGCGATGCGCGCCGACGCGATTGCAAAGTATCCAGACGCACCGAAGATGCTGATCGCAGCGTTGCAGGATGTCGCTCAATTCATGAAAAGCGACACCGCGGAGGCTGACAAGATTGCCAACGAGACACTCAAGCTTCCGCCGGGCATTCTGGCGGCTGCGCTCGAAAGCAAGCGCCTGCAAATGGTGATTCAACCCGCCTGGGACCCGGCCGTCCGCAAGTCGATCACCGACATGATGGAACGCGCAGTAAAGACGGGTTTCTACGAGAAAATGCCGGACGAAAAGATCATCTATTCGCCGTAAACGCGTCAGCGTGCATGTCCGATGACTGAGGGGTACCGCGAGTCTGTCCCGGTTCTGATTTTTCCGCGCCAGACATTCGTCTCCCTTCTTGTTTTCGCGCTAGCCTGGGAAACTCTGTCGCATCTGGCGCCCTATCTGGGGATTCCGCCATTCGCGATCCCGAGCTTTGTACGCATCGCAAAAAGCGTCGCGACCATCACCCCCATCGACATCGTCGTGACATTGGCGCGCGTGATTGCCGCACTCATCGTTTCGTTTTTGCTCGGCGTGGCGATGGCGATGGCGATGTATCGTTCGGACTCGCTCGACAAGTATTTGCACCCAATGATCCGTCTTCTCATGGCGGTGCCGGTGGTGTCATGGATTCTGTTCGCAGTGCTGTGGTTCCCGGGCGTCGAGTTCCGCATCTGTTTCGTGCTTGTGGTCGTTTGCGGGCCGGTTTTCCTCATCGATACGCTCGATGCCATGCATGGCGTGCCGCGTGATCTGCGCCATATGATGCAATCGTTCCGGCCGACAACGTGGCAGTATTTTTTCAAACTGATGCTGCCGGCGATCCTGCCGACCATCTTCACCAGCTGGAAGGTGAATATCAGCCTGGCGATCCGCGTCGTGACGATCGCGGAGTTGGTCGGCGCCGTGACCGGCATAGGACATCAACTGTCGGTCGCTCAGGAGCTTTTCTCCGTGGCTGACGTATTCGCCTGGACACTGGTTCTGGTTGCGTTGCTGTTCCTGCTTGAAGCGGTCGTCGCACGAGTCGAAGCGCGCGTATTGCGGTGGCGCGTATGAATAGTCCCCCGCCTATTGAAGTCCGCGGCCTGCGCAAGATCTTCCGGCAGACCACCACCGGGCAAGCTGTGGTCGCGATCGATCGCCTTGATCTCGATATTTCCCCGAGGGAAGTGGTGGCGATCGTCGGCCAGACGGGTTGCGGGAAATCGACTTTCTTCGATCTGATGATCGGCCTTGAAGCGCCGACCGAAGGTTCGCTCCGCATCGGAGACAAAAGCCCGCATTTCGACTTCGATGATTTTCGTGGCCGAATCGCGACCGTTTTCCAGCAAGACCGCCTCTTGCCGTGGCGTTCCGCGCTCGACAATGCGCGACTCCCACTCGAACTCATCGGCTTGCCAGAGTCTGAACAACGCGAACGCGCTCTCACCTGGCTCGAACGGCTCGGGCTTGGCAATTTCACCAATGCCTACCCGCACGAACTGTCCGGCGGGATGCGCCAGCGGGTGGCGATCGCGCGCGCCTTCGCTGTCGGGCCTGACATTCTCCTTGCGGATGAGGCCTTCGGCCATCTCGACGAAGTGACGGCGGCGGAATTGCGCGAAACCTTTCTCGAGCTCGCGCGCGAATGTGGATCAACCGCAATCCTCATCACGCATCAGCTGGAAGAGGCAATCGGTGTCGGCGACCGCATCGTCGTGTTCGGAAAATCGGCGAAACTGCTGGCTGATATTCACGTCAACCAGTGGACCAAGAACAATCATCCGCTGCTGCGTGAAGCGATCCAGTCGACGCTGCAGAACAATCAGGCCGATCCGCGTCTCTCCAACATTCAGTGACGAAGGCAGCAAGCCGGAACAGCGCGCCCGGTTGAGACTAGAAAATCGCTTTGGCCGCATCACCGACGGCTTCCACCGACATGTCGGTGTCGAGAAAGCAGACAATGCGGCAGGGACAACCTTCGAGCCCCTCGTAGCGCCAGGGAAATGCACCAATCACGCAGCGCTTGCCGAGCATCATCTCGATGTCGCCGCCGAGATTCTCCGCGTGCAGCAGACCTTCCTGGAATGCCCAGCTATGGAATGGGAACATATCCTGTTGCACCCTGCGGCCTGACTTTTTGTGCGTGTACTCGAACGTGCCGAAATACTCGGCCGGTGTCTTGCCGTGCTTTCTCGTAAATTCTTCGGCGAGATCGGGTCGCATGCGGCGAATCGACGTGTTCATCGCGTGGTCGCATGAACCCGTGTCCATGCCCCACCACCTGATCTTTTTTTTCAGCATCCAGTGCAGCGTGTCGAGATTGGGTCCTGGGTGGTAGCAGAAGTATTTCACCAGATCCTGTTGCGGCTGACCCTCGTAGTGCTTGTGCCAGCCCGTGTGCAGAATGAGGATGTCGCCCTCGCGTATATCGGCCCCAGCGCCCTCGATCATCTGCGGCGTGATGACCGCCCAATCGTGCATGTGTTTTGAGATGTCGACCACAACGCCCCGGTTGACCAGAAAATCCAGCGGCAACGACGCCATGTCACCTTTGCGGTTGTCGGTTGCGTGCATCGCGCCGTCGAAATGCGTGCCGACATGCAGCGCCGTATCGATGCGTTGCGCCACGATCATCTGCGTCTGCAGATTCTGCGCGTAATACATTTTGTTGCCGGCATAACCGACCCATCCGGGCGTATGCACGTTCATGACATGGGAGAGATCGACGATCTTCATCGCACGTATTCCTGATGACCTAGACTAAGGGCACCTAATCGATCACAAGAGCCCGCGCAGCGCCAGATGCAGACCGAGCAGCATCAGACCGACGAAGAAACACAGCCGGAAGGTCTCAGCCTTGATTTTACCGCGCGTGAGTTGTCCCAATCCCATCCCGGCAAGCGCCGCAGCAAGCGCCACAATTGAAGGCCACGCCAGAGATGTTTGTACTTGCCCTGTATAGGCGAGCGCCGCCGCGAGCGTGATTGTCGACACCGTGAACGACAGGCCAAGTGCCTGCACCAGCTTGTCGCGATCAAATTCCATGGACTGGATGTATGGCGTTCCCGGCATGACGAAGATGCCGGTCGCAACAGTGATCGCGCCCGTTGCGGCGCCCATCAGCAATCCGAGCCAAGTTTCGGCATGCCGTGGCACGAAAAACTCGACCTTCACCAGACCGAGTGCGGCGTAGACCGCCAGCGCCAATCCCAGCCACACAGTCGCGCGGCCATTGTCATCATGCGGCAGGACAACCACTCCCAGAGTGGTCCCAATGCAGATCCCGGCGAGCAGCGGCCATAATCGCCGCGCCAACGCGAGAAGACCGCCGCCGACTGCCGCTTGCCAGATGTTCGTGACAAGCGACGGCACTACCAGAACAGCGGCTGCCTGTGCCGGCGTCATCAGAAGTCCCAGCAGGCCGATCGACACGGTCGGCAATCCGAGACCAATGACGCCTTTGACGAAACCCGCCAGCAGGAATGCGCCCGCTATCGCGGCGAGAGTTGAGGCAGCATCCATCCAGCGCCCTTTCGATTGCGCCGAACCTTGCTGGATACTGCGTCCTTAGACAATGCGGATCACTGCAATGCTGGTTCTGATTTTTGCGAAGGCCGCTTCGTTGCCGCACGGCACCGTTCAGTGCCATACTTTTCGTTCGTCCAAAAAAGCAAGGCCCCGATGACGGAACTGTTTGTCGCCAAAGTCTCGCAATTTCCCGACGGCGGACGCCGCATCGTGGCGCACCAGGGGCGCGAAATCGGGGTGTTTCACTGGCAAGGGAAATACTACGCGTACGAGAATCTATGCGTCCACCAGGGCGGACCGGCCTGCGAAGGCATCATTATGCACAAGGTCGAGGACGTCCTCGGTCCCGATCGCGGCTGGGTGGGGCAGAAATTTTCCGACAATGAAATTCACTTCGTCTGCCCATGGCACGGCTACGAGTACGATCTCAAGACCGGCGAATGCGTCGCCGATCGCCAGCTGAAGCTGAAAAACTTTGAAGTTGTGAGGCGTGGGGAGGACATCTATGTCGTCGCAAGCTGAAATCGCCATGCTGACGAACGAACGTCTGAGCGACGTGGACATCCAGAACAATCTGGCAAAGGCCATTCGTCTTTATGCCGAGCGGGCAGCCGAACAGGATGGCGCTCTCCCCGCTTTCCCACCCGACGCTGTGACCGCCACTGACGTGATGGTAACGGCGAGCGCCATGCTTAAGGCCGTCAACCTGCAGCTCTTCGAGCTCGGCATGTGGCAGGCGTGGTCAGGGCGACAGGCAGGCGGATAGGCAAATGGATCTTCCGCTCAGTGATTTTCGCCGGATGGAAGTCGAGGAATTCGACACATCGAAATTGCTCGCGCACGCAAGCCAGCAGGCGACCGAACGCGGTTACAAGAATTTTCCGATTGTCGATGTGGATTCCCATCACTACGAAAGCGAATCGATCGGAGAAATTCTCGACTACATGGACGATCCTGTATTGCAGCAGCTGGCGCGCAGTGCCCGGCAGGCCAACGCCAAGAGTGTCGGCATGCTGCCGGCCGGCGTTGGCTATCAGGATATGGGCGGGCGTGTCACGCGCTACGCCGTGCGCGGCATGGAGAAGACCGAACCAGGCGTGCACCGGGACATCGCACTGACGCGACGATGGATGGACGCCATCGGAATTGACGTGGCGGTCATGTTTCCCACGCCGATGCTTCAACTCGGGCTCCATCCGCAGGTTGAGGTCGAAGTCGCCCTCGCGCGCGCCTACAATCGTTGGCTTACCGAACGCGTCCTCGCGCACGAACCCCGTATCCGCTCGATGCTATATCTGCCGTTTAACGATGCGGACGCCGCATTCAGAACGGTGCAGGAGTTCGGCCAAAGCAAGGGCGTGGTCGGATTCATGGTGACGTCGGCGCGCTACCGCCCGGTGCATCACAATTCGTACATGAAGACCTACGCGCTGCTGGAAGAGATGAATCTGCCGCTCGCGTTTCACGCCGGTTACAACTGGAGCGACCAGACCGTCGGCATGATGAACCGCTTCATCTCCGTGCACGCGCTTGGCTTCGTGTTCTACAACATGGTGCATCTCGCAAACTGGATCACCAATGGACTGCCGGAGCGGTTCCCGAAGCTGAAAGTACTGTGGGTCGAAAGTGGCTTGGCCTGGGTGCCATTCATGATGCAGCGTTTCGACAATGAGTACATGATGCGTTCGTCGGAAGCGCCCGCACTGAAGAAAAAGCCTAGCGAATACATGCGTGACATGTTTTTTTCCTCGCAGCCGATGGAAATGACCGATATGGCGGCGCTGGAGCAGACGTTCCGCATGATCAAGGCGGAAACACAGTTGCTCTATTCTTCGGATTATCCGCACTGGGATTTTGACCTGCCCTCGACAATCTACGATCTTCCGTTCCTGAACGAGCAGGCAAAGCGCAGCATTCTTGGTGGCAATGCCATACGGCTGTTCAATCTGAAATTACCGGCGCAAAAATTGGCAAGCGTTGCATAAGGCGAAGGCGCGAGGGAGGAAACTGAGTGCGCGGACTATTCGTATCGATTTCGGCGGTTTTGTTCCTGGTGTCGACGGCGCTGGCGCAGGATCCCGCAGCCACTTTCCCGAATAAGCCGATCAAGATCATCGTCTGCGTGCCCGCCGGGGGCGGCGTCGATACCGTGACGCGTATCGTGGCCGAAGGCCTCCACCAGAAGCTTGGCCAGCCTGTCATTGTCGAGAACCGCGCAGGTGCCGCCGGGAACATCGGAGCCGAAGCCGTTTTCACGTCTGATCCCGATGGATATACGTTGCTCGCCGCACAACCGGCGCCGCTTACGATCAATCCCCTTCTCTACAAGAAGATGAATTTCGATCCGACGCAGTTCGAGCCGGTGGTGATAATGACCTCGATTGCCAATGTGCTGTTAGTACGCCCCGACTTTCCGGCTAAAACTCCCCAAGAGTTCGTTGCCTATGTCAAAGCGAATCCCGGAAAGGTCAACTACGCCTCACAAGGCATTGGCACCACATCGCACCTGACCGCGGCTTTGTTTGAGCGCGTCACCGGCACGAAGCTTGTGCACGTGCCTTACAAAGGGACCGCGCCGGCTCTCAATGACATCATCGCGAGCCATGTCGATTTCATTTTCATGGAGCTTGCTTCGGCGATCAAACTGCATCAGGCCGACAAGGCACGCATCCTTGCAGTCGCAACTGACAAGCGCATCCCCAGTCTGCCGGACATACCGACACTCGCCGAAGCTGGAGTGAAGGATTTCGAGTCCGGCACCTGGAACGCCATGGCCGCGCCACCGAAGACGCCGGCCGCGATCGTTGCCAAGCTGAACAAAGCCGTAAACGAGGTGCTGCAAAGCCCCGAAGCGCAGGACCACTTTGCCAAGATCAACCTGCGCGCCGCCGGGGGGAGCCCGGCCGAGGCGGCGGCATTCATCAAGAAAGAGACCGAAGTTTGGGGCGGAGTCATCAAGGACGCCAACGTCGAGGCTCATTGACGCGTCCATTCCTGCCGACAACGCCGCCGACAAGGCCTATAATCAATCGACCCTCCCGGCGATAAGGCCGGTATCAATACCGCGTAAGGAGACGACCATGGACGAGAGAACGCGCGAGCCGGTGAAGATCACCGCGGAAGACATTAATCCCCGTTACAATTGGGGGCGGCACTTGCCGGTGCTGGGCACCATGGGCGTCGATTTCGAGGAGCGTGTGGACTACCGCCGCATGCATCGGTATCGCCTCGGCCGCGCGCAGGCCGCGCTCGAGGCTTCCGACCTCGGCGCGTTGTTGCTCTTCGATGACAACAACATCCGCTACGTCACCTCGACCAAGATCGGCGAATGGGCACGCGACAAGCTTTCGCGCTGGGTGTTGCTGACACGCGGTGGCGATCCGATCCTGTGGGACTTCGGCTCGGCCGCGATGCATCACAAGCTCTATTCGCCGTGGCTCAAGCCTGAGAATTGCAAGGCCGGTCTCGTCGGCCTGCGCGGCACTGTCGACCCGGCCTTCGGACTCATGAAGCGTCACGCCGAGGAAATGGCTTCGATTATCAAAGCCGCCGGCGTCGCCAAAATGCCGATCGGCGTCGATATCATCGAGCCGCCGATGATGTTCGAGCTGGAAAAGGCCGGGCTCAAGATAAAGGACGGCCAGCAGATCATGCTGAGTGCGCGCGAGGTCAAGTCGTCAGACGAGATAGCACTACTCAATCGCGCCGCCGCGATGGTCGATGGCGCCTATGACGTGGTCAATGAAATGCTGCGGCCCGGAATCCGGGAAAACGACATCGTCGCCGAGGTCAACAAGTTCCTTTACACGCACGGCTCCGACGACGTGGAAGCGGTGAATGCGATTTCCGGCGAGCGCTGTAACCCGCATCCGCACAATTTCACCGACCGCATGATCCGTCCGGGCGACCAGGCATTCTTCGACATCCTGCAGTCGTTCATGGGCTATCGCACCTGCTACTACCGCACCTTCAATGTCGTGCGTGCAACGCCTGCGCAGCACGACGCCTACAAGAAGGCGCGCGAATGGCTGGACAATGCCATCGCCCGCATCAAGCCCGGCGCAAGTACCGCGCACATTTGCGAGGTCTTTCCGAAGGCCAGTGAGTTCGGCTTCCCAGACGAGATGGCGGCGTTCGGCTTGCAGTTCGCGCACGGCCTCGGGCTGAACCTGCACGAACGGCCGATCATCTCGCGAGTCGTGTCCATGGACCACCCGACCGAGATCAAGGAAGGCATGGTCTTCGCGATCGAGACTTATTGTCCCGCCACCGACGGCTTCTCCGCTGCGCGCATCGAGGAAGAAGTCGTGGTCACCGACAAAGGCTGCCGCCTGATCTCGCTGTTCCCCGCGGAAGAACTGCCGATCTCAGCGAAGTATTGAACGGAAAAACCGGAGCGCGTTACGCGCTCCGGCTCCTCAACTGAGCACAATCAAACTGACGCTTTTTCCCTCAGGTGCGGGAAGCGTTCGCTCACCAGCGATCCAGGATAGAACGTCGGCTTGAAAGCCGGATGTGCGCGGATATTGTCGAACCAGGTTGCGACGCGTGGCAAGTCCTGCCAGTCCGGCAGTCCCAGGTCATCTATACGAATAAGTGATGGCATCACGGCCACGTCAGCCAAAGTAATGGCCTTGCCAAGCAGCCACGGGCCCCCACTCCGCTCGATTTCAACATCCATGCGCTCCCAGGTTCGACGCAGACGGCCGAGTGCGGCATCCATATCGGCCTTGGGAAATCCAGTTTGCCCCATTGTGAGCATGAACTCGCGCCGCAACGGCTTGCTTTCCGCCATCGCCACAAAAGCTACCCGACTCATCTTTTGAAAGCTCGGCAGGAAGGCGAGGTTGAAAGTCGGCACCCGTACGGCGGCGGCCGGCATCTCGTCTATGAAGTGCATGAGCGTGCGCATGTGCGCGCGTGCGACCGGGTCTTCCGGTGTAAAGCTGTCGTCTGGCGATATCTCGTCGAGGTATTCGGTGATGACGGTAGAATCGATAATGATCGCGCCGTCATGATTAAGCGTGGGCACAACACCATTTGGATTTAGCTTCAGGTACTCCGGCTTGAGCTGATCGCCTTCGAGCAGATTGAGTCTCACCTCTTCGAACGGGAGATGCTTGGCGTTCAGCACAAAACGGACGCGTTGGCTGCACGTCGATTGCGGGGCGTTGTAGAGCTTGAATGTCATTTAGAGCTCCGGTTTTCTGCAATTACCACTCGAACGGAGGAGGCCTGACATGTGCAATATGCATAACCTCCATGAAATTTATGTCCATTTTACTTGTGATAGAGGCGTGATCCGATTTGAGTAACAACGTGCGCAGCCGCCGTTTTCCTCCCTTCAGGCTTAGACGGCGGCGTGAATCCTCCACCTTATGCACACAGGGCCCCGCAAGGGGCCCTCTTTTTTGTCGCGCGCGCTGAAACGCGCGCATTGAGCCTCAGCTCTCAAGCCCCGTCGGCACGTTCTTGTTTTCGGGCGTGAGCTTCATTCCGGCCGCGAGTGCCATCGTCTCAATCAGCGCCGCGAAGTCCTTGTTGAGATAAGCCTGCGGGTCCGGTTGAAGGGTAGCGTGGCCAAAGTGGCCCTGCAGGACTTCGCGCGTGGCCGCCGTGACCGGCATTGGAACATCCATTTCGCGGCCGAGCTCCAGGCCAAGATCGAGATCCTTGCGCAGCAATTCCGGTGTGAAGGTCGTGGTCCAGTCGAGGTTCACCAGCGCTGGCGACTTGTATCGTGTGAACATCGATCCCATCACGCCGTTGTTGAGAAAGGCGAGGAATGCGTGACGGGGCACGCCCATCTTGTTCACGAGCAGCGTGATCTCGATGAGGTTTTCGATCACAACGCCAAGCATGACGTTGTGCGCAATTTTACAGACGCGCGCGAGCTCACCATCGCCGACGTACGAAACGCCCTGCGGCGCGATCACCTCCATCAGCGGAATGATCGTCTTGCACGCCGCCTCTGGCCCAGAAACGACCGATGACAATCGGCCGGCCTTGATCACCTTGGCATTGCCAGAAACCGGTGCGGTGACGTAATCGGCGCCGCGCGCCTTCAGTTTCTTGCGGATGTCGGCAGATTCCTCGACGGAAATCGTCGAGCAATCGACGAAGACGGCAGGCGTCTTGCCCGATCCGGAAACGACACCATCCTTGCCGAAGAGTACCTGTTCCAGATCCTTACCTTCGGACACGATCGAAAACACGACGTCGCATGACGCCAGTTCGGAAAGCTTGTCGACGATCTTTCCGCCCTTGGCGGCCAATGGTTCGGCTTTCGCGCGAGTACGATTCCAGACGGTTACGTCGTGGCCGGCCTTGAGCAGGCGTTCCGCCATGGGCAAGCCCATGCGGCCGGTTCCGATCCAGCCGATCTTCTGAGCATTCTTCGACATCCCGAAACTCTCCCGTTGAAATCCTGGCGACTTGAAAGTGCGCGTGCCGGGGCTTTAGCCGTTCTGCCAGAAATGCGCCAGTGGCGCATTTCTGCCCAACACGTCGACGCCGCACGTGCTTGTGGTAGGCGTTCAAAGCGCACTATTCTTCGATCAAGGCCGGTTACAAGGCCGAAAAAGGACCACGCCCAGAGATCACGTGGCCCAGACCGTGGAGGAACGCGGGCCCGGATGCAGGACGCCGTTACTGTCATCACTGCCGACAATGCACCCGATCGATCGCAGGGCGGCGAACGCCTGCGGGTGATCTGGCGAAATATTTTTCCTTTCGTTGTCGTCGGCGCAATCTGGGAGATCATTGCCTGGAGCGGTATTTTTCCCCGCCGGCTTTTTCCGACACTCGAAGAGATTACCACTTCGTTTGTAAATTTGACGATTACGGGCATCCTCCCTCATCACGCCATTGAAACAGTCATCCGCTTGCTCACCGGATTTGCGCTCGCGGCCATCATCGGCGTCACCATCGGCGTGCTGATGGGCCGCTCGCGCCGCGCCGAGGATATTTTTCTGCCGCTCGTATCGATCGGCGCCCCCATCCCCGGCCTCGCCTATGCGCCGCTGTTCCTGCTCTGGTTCGGGCTCGGCAACCTCTCGTCCGTCCTGCTGGTAGGCTTCGTTTCCGCGTTTCCCATCATCTTCAACAGCTGGACCGGCGTTAAAGCCGTCAAGGAGATCTGGGTTCGCTCGGCGCAAGCCATGGGCGCCGATGACCGGCGCCTGTTCAGACATGTCATTCTCCCGGGTGCGCTGCCGTATATTCTTACAGGCATGCGGCTCGGACTTGCGCAAGCCTGGCGCATCCTTGTGGCAGTGGAGATGCTTGCAGCCGTGCCCTGGGGGCTCGGCTGGTTGATTTTCGGTGCGCGTAAGTTCCTCAACACCGATACGATGATGGCCGGAATCGTGGTGATCGCCCTCATCGGGCTCGCGCTGGAAAAATTCGTCTTCCAGAAAATCGAAAACTACACCGTAGTGCGCTGGGGCATGATCTCGTCATGACGGAACCAGGATCACGCCGGCGCTCCCTTGTACGCGGTACGCTGTCTTTGCTTGTTGCAGCGGCCGCCTATGAGGCTCTCGCGCGCAGCGGTTACTTCGCACCGGCATTGTTGCCGACGCTGCCGACAATCGCGCACACGTTGTTTGCCGGACTCGCAGATGGCAGCCTGATCGAGCACGCGGCCTTCACGCTTTATCGCGTCATGTTCGGCTTCGCTCTCGCGGTCGTGGTTGGTCTTCCACTCGGGATCCTGATGGCCCGCTTCCAGAGTGTGCAGAACTTCTTTCTCCCGCTCGTCAGCGCGATGATGCCGATCCCTTCCTTCGCGCTTGTGCCGCTTTTTATGCTGTGGTTCGGCATTGGCAATCTGACGACGATTCTGATCGTCTTCTACGCAGCGACCTTCCCGATGATCTTCAACACCTGGTCGGGCGTGCGTTCGGTCAACCCGATCTGGCTGCGCGCGGCGGGCGCGATGGGCGCCGACGAACACAGGCTGTTCTGGAAGGTCATCATTCCGGGCGCCTCGCCCTTCATTATTACCGGCATGCGGCAGGCGTTTTTGCGCGCATGGATTGCCGTCGTGGGCGCGGAGATGATCGCCGCCTCCGATTGGGGCCTGGGTTGGGTCATTTTCGATGCCAAAGAGTTCCTCAACACCGACACCATGCTGGCGTCGTTGATCGTGATCGGCATAATCGGCTTCGTGTTCGAGCGCTTCGTCTTCGGATCGCTCGAGCGCACGACTGTAATGCGGTGGGGCATGGTGCGCGCGACAAAAGGCTAGCGCGATAAGGTAGCAGGTATGGTCCCCATCGAAATTCGCGAAGTCTCGCTGATCTACGACACCCCGGGCGGAAAAGTCCCGGGGGTCAAAGACGTGACCCTGAACATCGGCGCTTCGGAATTCGTATGCATTGTCGGCCCCTCCGGTTGCGGGAAATCGACGCTACTCAATATCGTCGCGGGGTTTATTTCTCCGGCGGCCGGCGAAATCCGCATTGGTGGCAAGAAGGTCGACGGTCATGGAATGGACCGTGGCGTCGTATTCCAGGATTTTGCGCAGCTTTTCCCGTGGCGTACCGCGCTCGGCAATGTCGCGTTCGGCCTCGAGATGAAAGGCGTGCCAAAGGATGAACGGGAAAAAATCGCGCGCGAGCAACTGCGCCTGGTGAAACTCGATAAATTCACCGGATCGTACCCGCATCATCTCTCCGGGGGGATGCAGCAGCGCGTCGCCATCGCGCGCGCCCTTGCCTACAATCCTTCCGTTCTCCTGATGGACGAACCGTTTGCAGCCCTCGACGCGTTGACCCGCGACGACATGCAGCGACTTCTCGCGGACGTCTGGCGGGAAACGCGCAAGACTGTGATATACGTGACGCACAACGTTTCTGAAGCAGTCTATCTCGCCGATCGGGTCATCGTGATGACACCGCATCCCGGTACGATAAAAGCCGAAATTCGAATTCCGTTGCCGAGGCCACGCGATCCCCTCAGCATCGAGTTTCTCGATTTTCAGAAGATGCTGTTGCGCCATCTTGGTCACGAGACCGGCGCGAGCGAGCCTACGAAAGCCAATGGCAAGGCGAACGCATAAGGGAGGACACCAATGACAAAGACAGGCGGACTAACACGCCGTCACTATCTCGCAGCAACCGGCGCCGGCGCGCTCGCGGCGACCTTTGGCGTAAGGCCGGCAGCGGCGTTGGAAACAGTGCGGCAGGGCTACCAGACCAATATGTGGGGCATGCCGACTTATTACTTGTTACGCTCGGGGCTGCTGGAAAAGCACGGCGTAAAGTTCGAAGAATTCGCCGTCCCGTCCGGCAATCTCACAATGCAGCAAATGGTGGCGCGCCAGGTCGATATGGGTACCTACGCTGGCCCTTCTTTCGCGATCGGTCACGACAAAGGCGGCTTGCTCGCCATCGCCATGATTGAATATGTCGGAAAGACCGCGCGCGTGATGGCGCGCAAGGACCTCAACATCACCAAGATCGAGCAGTTGAAGGGACTCAAGGTTGCCAATCAGACGGGCTCATCCACCGGAAATATCTTCGTAGACCAGATTGCGCCGAAAGCCGGCCTCAAGAAAGGCGACTACCAGGAAGTACGCATGAACGTCGATGACATGGTGGCGGCATTGGCGGCCAAGACCGTGGACGCGATGGCGAATGTCGAACCGTATAACGCAATCGCTGAGGCAGACGGGTTGGCTGTCACCATTTCCGAATACAGCCAGTTCGACAAGCTGCCGGTGTTCATGGCTGCAACACCGGAATTCGTACAAAAGAGCCCGGAAACTATCGTGGCCTATCTCAAGGCCTGGCTTGAGGTCGCCCAGGATTTCAAAACCAAGCCGGACAAGGTCGCCGACACGATTTACTCGTTCTTCGAGTCAAAGGGATTCAAATTGTCGAAAGACACTTTTACCAAGGCATTGGCGCGGGTTGAAGTGCAGCCCGGATGGCCGTCTGACCTCGTGCCCTACATGCAAGAGCAATCCGAAATTCTCTTGAAGGAAAACAAAATCAAGGCGATCCCTGACTGGAGCAAGGCGCTTCGTACTGAATTCCTCAAGCAGGCAAGCGCCTGATACCCCGGATGACGGACTAGTGCGCATGTTGTAGTAACCAAGGCCGGCGCAAATTGCGCCGGCCTTTCCGCATACCCAAGCCACGGAGACGTGAATGTCCACCGCCACCAGCCCGCTCAGCAAAAGCGCGGAGCCCACTACCTGGAATTTCAAACTGCTCGCGCAAAACGATCTCGGCGGCTTCGGCGGCATGGGCGAAGGCATGTCGGTTCAGATCGCGAAAGACGGGCGGCGCATCATCTGGCTCGCGCATGAAAGCGCGCCGAAGAATTTCACCGCGGTCGACGTGTCCGACCCGCGCCAGCCGAAAGTGGTGGTGCAGACCGATCTGCCTAAACCCTATATGCGATCGAACTCGCTGGAATTGTCCGGCGACATCATGGCGGTCGCTTACCAGACTCAGAAAGTGAGCCAACAACCGGCCGGGCTGGAGCTGTTTGATGTTTCGGTGCCGGAAAAACCGCGGTCGATCTCGTTTCTCGACTGTTCGGGAGCGAACTCACGTGGCGTCCATCAACTGTGGTTCTGCGATGGCGAGTACGTGCACATGGCGTCGGGCGTCGCCGGATTTTGTGCCGAGCCACCCGAACGACGATCAGTTCTATCGATGCATCGACGTGCGCAACCCGTCGAAGCCGGTCGAGATCGGCCGCTGGTGGATGCCGGGCACCAAGAAAGGTGAAACGCCCTTACCGCGCCACAAGCTCGACAAGGGTTATCGCGCGCACAACACCAACGTCTACAAGCAGCGCCCGGACAGGCTTTACCTTTGCTATATCGACGGCGGCATGTTCGTGATGGACATTGCCGACAAGACGAAACCGAAGCCGATTTCGCACTGGACCAATTCTCCGCCCTATACGGGCTTTATGCATACAGCCGTTCCGCTGTTCGAGCGCAACCTGCTGATCGTCACCGACGAGTCTACCGAGAACAAAGCCGAGGATTGGCCCAAACTTGTGTGGGTCCTGGATGCGCGGGACGAAAAGAATCTTGTCTCTATTTCCACGTGCCCACTGCCTCCGGTCGATGCCTATGCCAATCGTGGCGGGCGTTTCGGCGCGCACAATATTCACGAAAATCCATCGGTCCCGACCGCCTGGCAATCGGACCAGATCGTCATCGGCACTTTCTTTAATGGTGGCATGCGCGCTTACGACATTTCCAATCCGTTCCAGCCGAAAGAGGTCGCGACCTTTGTCCCCCCACCGCCAAAAGGCACGCCGGCGGGTGCGGTTCAGCTTAACGACGTGTTCGTGGACGAACGCGGCATCGTTTACACGGTCGATCGCCATACGGGCGGGCTGTACATACTGGAGATGGATTTCTGAACGAAGTCTTCCCCTCACCCGCCGCCGGGCGTTTCGGCCGCAAACTCAAGCGCGAACGCGGAGCGCGTGTCCCCGTCATTGTATTCACCGGCTTTCTAGGTGCGGGAAAGACAACGCTTCTCAAGCGCTTCCTTGATACGCCGGAGGGCAACGGCACCGCGGTCGTCGTCAATGAGTTCGGTGCGACCGGCATTGACGACGCACTGGTGCGTTCCAGTGCTGATGAGACCGTGCTGCTTGGCAATGGCTGTCTGTGTTGCATCACCCGCACTGATTTGCAGCAGGCGCTACGCCGTATGGTTGTCGAGCGCGAGCGCGGCGAACTGCCGGACTTCCGCCGTGTCGCCATCGAGACCAGTGGACTGGCCGATCCCAGCCCCATTCTCCAGACTTTCGCCACCGATCGCGCCCTCGGCGGCGCATTTCATGTCGAAGCTGTTGTAACGGTCGTCGACGCCGCCACCGGAGGTGACACGCTTGAATGGTCGGCCGAGGCGCGCAGGCAGGCGATACTCGCCGACCGTCTCATCGTCACGAAGACAGATATCGCCGGCGACAGCGCACTGAGCACGCTGACCTCCCGACTGCGCGCCCTCAATCCCGGGGCCGAGATCCTGGAGGCGGTCAGCGGTGAAATCGATCCGCAGCGCCTTATCGAACCGGTTACCGACCAGCGCAACCCATTCGTTGCGGAGGCTGCTCACAGCGATGGTATCGGCAGTTTTGTCCTGGCCGAAGAAACGCCGATGCCATGGGCGATATTTGCGCGTTCGATGGATACGTTGATGCAGTTGCGCGGGCCGGACTTGTTGCGTGTCAAAGGCTTTCTCGATGTCGAAGGCTGCAAGGGACCGGTGCTGGTGCAGTTCGTGCAGCACCTCGCCCATCCTCCGGTCGAGCTCGAGGCATGGCCGGACGCAAACCGGCAGAGCCGCGTCGTTTTCATCACGCGGAATATTTCGGAGCATCAGGTGCGTACGCTAGTTCAGGCGATCAGGGCCTTGGTCTAAAGACGGCCTCTGCAGAGAAACTATTCTCTGTCTCGCCCGGCGATCTCCGCCTGCCACGGCGCGACCTTGCGCTCGACAAAACCGATCAGCCAGTTCAGTCCGATCGCCATCACCATCAGAATGATGATCGGGACGAACATAGTGGCGGTGTCAAAATTGTTCGCCGAATTGATGATAACCGCGCCCAGACCCGAGATGGTCGTGAAAAATTCCGCAATCACCATTGCGACAACTGCACGACCGACCGCGAGACGTATCCCGGCCATGATGTAAGGCAGCGTTGCCGGCAGGACGATGCGGCGAAGAATGACAATGTTGGGTGCGACGAATGATTTGCCGACCTCGATCAATGTTTTTGGCACGGCAACTACGCCAAGCCATGTGTTGATGCAGATGGGAAATAAGGCCATCAGGAATACGACCGCGACTTTCA
Organism: uncultured Alphaproteobacteria bacterium; assembly: GCA_963707615.1. Lineage (GTDB taxonomy): Bacteria > Pseudomonadota > Alphaproteobacteria > Rhizobiales > Xanthobacteraceae > Pseudolabrys. The sequence goes on along the minus strand of CAVPQT010000002.1, from coordinate 68,463 downwards.
CCGCAAAGCCGAGGCCAAGCCACAGAATCAACAATGGCACCAGTGCAACCAGCGGCATTGCGTAGCCGGCTGTGACATAGATGCCGAGTGCTGCCTCCGCGGCGCGGAACCCTCCAACCAACAAGCCGAGAGGCACGCCGACAACGATCGCAAGGGCATAGCCAAGCAGAAACGGTCGCAAGGATTCATAGAGCGCCGACCACAGCTGGCCTGTAACCGCAAGGTCCCAAAATGCCACCGCTATCGCCGACGGATAGGAACCGAACACCGGATTGATGCGGCGGCCAAAAATCTCCCAAAGGATCAGCATGAACGCGACGGAAGCCAGCGTGATCGCCCACCGCGGGAATGGACGCCGCTCGGGCGGATCGGACGCGGTGCTCGGGGGTGTCGGCGGTGTCGGCGACGTCGACCATCAGTGCACCACAGCGTCGTCGTGGATCGCGCGCCACACCTTGTAGCGCGTCTCGGCAAACTCCGGCGTTCCGCGGACCATGCCCAAATCGGGGCGCGGGCGCTTGAGCGGCACGTCCATGATCTCATGCACACGACCATGCTTCATCACGACGATCCGGTCGGCGATCAGAACCGCCTCGTCGAGATCATGCGTGACAAAGAGGACGGTCTTGCCAGTGCGGGCGTGAATATCGAGCAACTCCGCCTGCAGCAATTCCCGCGTTTGCGCGTCGAGGGCGCCGAACGGCTCATCCATCAGCAGGACCTTGGGGTCGATAGCAAGCGCGCGCGCAATGCCGACACGCTGTTTCATGCCGCCGGAAAGCTGATGCGGACGCCGATTCTGCGATTCCTTCAGGCCCACAAGGTGAAGATATTTTTCGGCCGTCTCGCGCAACGGCGCGCCACGGATACCTTTCATTTCCAGCCCGAACATCACGTTCTGCAGCGCGGAAAGCCAGGGAAGCAATTCGGCGTGCTGAAACACCATGCCGCGATCGTGACCGCAGCCGTGCACCTCGCGCCCATCCACCGTAACCCGGCCAGCACTCGCTGCATCAAGGCCCATCGCGACCCGCAACGCCGTCGTCTTGCCGCAGCCGGAAGGACCGATGAGCGCAACAATCTCGCCGTCCTTGACCGTGAAGCTAATGCGATCAAGCGCCTGCACATGATGAACCTCGCCGTCCACGCGCAGGGAAAAGCGCTTGGAAACGTCGAGGAAGGTCACCTCACCCATTCATTTCTCCAAAATGTGACCCAGTCAGTGCCCAACGACCTGCAGTGCCTTTTCGCGATACTCTGGCGCGGTCACGGCGCTCAGGTCCAGCGGAGCTTTCAAGCGGCCCGCCTTCACCATCTGCTCCTGGATCCACTGAATCTTGTCTGCCGGGAGAGGCAGTGTCGGGTCAACGGCATTGTGCTGGACGGCATCATCGTACACGAAAGCCGGACGAGGATCGTCAGGCTTGGCCCGGGAGATCTCGCGGGTCAGGGCGATGGTTTCGTCCCGATGGGAAAGCGCAAACCGCAGCGCGCTCATCTCGGCCGCAAGAAATTTCACGGCGTCGTCGCCACGCTCGGCCAGCTTCTTTGCGGTCGACACCATGCACACGCGCAGAAAATTCGGTACGGCATCGCGACCGGCGACGAGAAGATGGATGTTCTTCGGCGCCACCGGTTGATATTCGTTCGACACGACCGCGGCATCGACGACACCGCCGACAAGCGCCTGGTAACGATCGTTGTCGCCGCCGATGGCGGCAAGTTTCACCTCGGTATCGGCGACGCCGAATTTTGCCAGCGCGGACCGCGCCAGCATGTCGGGCATGGAATTCGGTGCCGATACCGCGATCTGCCTGCCCTTGAGATCCTCGACCTTTGTCACCTTTTCGTTGGCAAAAATTCCGTGCGGCACCACAACCCAATGACACCCGAGCAGCTTGACGTCGCCACCTTTGGCGTCGGCGGCGAAGACACCCTGGGGACCACCCTCGAAGCTGTCGAGCTCGCCGGCGATCAATGCCTTCAAGGCAAGCTGGTCATCCTTGAACTGCGAAATTTCTATCTTGAGACCCTGCTTTTTTGCAAAATCACGGGTCGATACCATCAGGAAAATACCGGCGTCTGATTTGGCGTTGATGAGGCCGTGCTTCCAAATCTTTTCTTGCGCGTCAGCGCGGGTTGAACAAAAGGCCACGATCGCGGCGACCACCAAGGGTCCAACAGCAATCTTCCCGGCGAGGTTGCGCATCGCGAAGTTCCTCCCTGAACGCAAGTTCCTTTGAGGCCTCTGACTGGACCTCTGTTCAAATGATGTTAACACGAAATTTATATCGGCGGCGTTTCCAAGTTTACTCTGTGAGACTAGCCTTTCACCCGCAAGCGTCGGCACGGACGCGTCTGCAAGGGGCACGGTCAGCCGTAAGCAACCGGGCCTGCAATCCTGTTCAGGGGAGCTGAACGCCATGAGTCAACGCTTCACCATTACCGTCAACGGCAAATCTCACACCATAAACGCCGATCCCGACATGCCGTTGCTCTATGCCCTGCGCGACGAGCTCGGGCTTAACAATCCTCACTTCGGCTGCGGGCTCGCGCAATGCGGAGCTTGTACCGTTCAACTTGATGGGCAACCGACCCGCTCCTGTATCACAGCGATGTCGGCGGTGGGTGACGCAAAAATCACGACCCTTGCCGGTCTTGGTACTCCTGAAAAACCACATCCGTTGCAGACCGCGTATATCGAAGAGCAGGTGCCGCAATGTGGATATTGCATAAACGGCTGGCTCATGACCGCCGCGGCATTTCTCCGCGACAAGAAGAAGCCAACGGAAGCCGAGATCAAGGACGCCCTCTCGGGCCTCAAGTGCCGCTGCGGCACTCACATCAGCATTCTGAAGGCGGTCAAGCGTGCCGCCGAGATGATGGGTTGAGGGAGGGTACCATGACAAAATTCGAACAAAGCTCAGCCTTCACCCGTCGCGCGGTGCTGCTCGGCGGCGGTGCGCTTGTTATATCGATCGGCGCTCCCGTGTCGTTCGACACAGTCCTGTCGCTCCAGACCGCATTTGCACAGGGCGCGAAGCCACCACTGACACCCGATCAACTTTCATCGTACGTCGCCGTCAACGCGGACGGCACCGTTTCGGCCTTTTTCGGCAAGATGGATATGGGCCATGGCCTGACTGTTGCGATCGCACAGATCGTCGCTGAAGAGCTGGATGTTCCCGTTCAAGCGCGTCAAAGTATTCATGGGCGATACCGCCAATTCGGTGAATCAGGGCGGCGCTTCCGGTTCGACCGGCATTCAGTTCGGCGGCAAGCAGATGCGAATGGCTTCGGCGGAAGCCCGTCGCGTCCTAGTGGAAATGGCGGCCGGCCTTCTCTCAACGCCGGTTGAACAACTCGTGGTCAATGACGGTGTCGTGAGTTCGCGTGCCGATGCGACGAAGCGAATTTCCTACGAACAGATGCTCGGCGGAAAATACTTCAACGTTCAACTCGACTGGAACAAGCAGTTCGGCAACACACTCTACGCCCCCGGCAAGGCGCAGCCGAAAAATCCCAGCGAACACAAGATCGTCGGTCAACCGATCAAGCGCGAAGACGTTGCGCCAAAAGTTTTCGCGCAAGAGGACTTCGTAACCGACGTGAAAGTGCCCGGCATGGTGCACGGGCGCACGATTCGCCCGGGCGTCGCCGGCGCTGTGCCGGTGAAAGTCGATGAAAGTTCGATCAAGGACATCCCCGGCGCCAAAGTCGTGTGGGACAAAGGTTTCCTCGGCGTCGTCGCCGACAAGGAATGGGATGCAATACAGGCCGCGCAGAAGCTTAAAGTTGAATGGTCGAAAGTTGATCAGCCCTTCCCTGAGCAGGCTTCGCTTTATGATCACATTCGCAAAGCGAGCGTGCGCAAGCGTAGCGTCGACAAGGAAAACGGGAATGTCGACGAGGCGTTCAAGAACGCAGCGAAGGTCATCGAGGCCGAATACGAATGGCCATTCCAGTCCCATGCCAGCATGGGTCCGGCGTGCGCGCTTGTTCAGATCAAGGACGGCCAGGTGACATGCTGGAGCGGTACGCAAAAGTCCCACTTCGTTCAGGAAGGCCTTGCACTCACGCTCGACCTGCCGGTCGATAAAGTGCGCGTCATCTACACAAGCGGGCCGGGTTCCTATGGCCGCAATGACGCGGACGATTGCGCCATGGACGCAGCGGTACTTGCGAAGGCGGTCGGCAAACCGGTGCGCCTGCAATACATGCGTGAAGAGGGGACCGGATGGGATCCGAAAGGTCCGGCGTCGATCCACAAGGCACGAGCTGCACTCGATGCGACTGGAAAAGTCACCGGCTACGAGTTCACCAGCAAGGGCTTCTCACGGCTCGATGTGAACACCAATGGCGGCAAGCCGCACGACACACTGAGCGGACAAACCCTCGGCGTTGCCCTGAAATCTGGCGACGGCTTCGGCGTACCCGCGGAATCCTATGCGTTCGACAACAAGCGCATGGCATGGGAGACCATCCCGCCCCTGCTCGACCGGTCCTCGCCGCTTCGTACTGCGCATTTGCGTGATCCGGTCGGCCCGCAGATCCACTTCGCAAGCGAATCCTTCATCGACGAAGTCGCAGCGGCGGTGAATGCGGATCCGATCGAGTTCCGATTGCGCCACATTAAGGAGCCGCGCGATATCGCCGTGATCAAAGCGGCCGCGGAGAAGGCAAAGTGGGACACAAGACCTTCGCCTCGCCGCGACCAAAGCGGCAACAAGGTATCGGGTCGCGGTATCGCCTATTCTCAGCGGAACGGCACTCGCGTCGCCATCGTCGCCGAAGTCGATATCGATCGCTCGACCGGCAAGATCTGGGCACGCAAATTCACCGTGGCGCACGATTGTGGGCAGATCATCAATCCGGACGGATTGGTGAAATGCGTCGAAGGCAACATCGTACAGGGCGTAAGCCGAACGCTTTGGGAGGAAGTCACTTTTGATCGAAAATCAGTGACCAGCGTCGACTGGCTGACTTATCCGATCCTCGACATCACGGAGACGCCGGCCGAAGTGAACGTCGTGCTGATCAACCATCCGGACCTCCCGCCTTCGGGCGCCGGTGAGCCATCGATCAGGCCTCTCGCGGCGGCCATCGCCAACGCGATATTCGACGCCACCGGCGTTCGTATCCGGCGTGTGCCCTTCTCTCCCGATCGGGTGAAATCGGCGCTGAGCTGAACAATCAGGCAGGCGCGAGCCGGCTGACGCTGGCTCGCGCGGCCTGGATGACCTCGGGGACCACGGCATCGTTGCCGGGCGCCATGATGTGGACGCCGGCGACGTGCGTGACGTCCGCCAGTTCCTGCACCAGATCGACGCATATACGACGGCCCTCCGCTACCGGATCGCCAGCGCGCTCCATGCGATCGATGATGGCGTCCGGAATCACGGCACCGAACAGCTTCTCCTTGATCCACCGTGCGGACTTGGCCGAACGCAGCGGAACGACACCAATGATGACCGACAGTTTTTCGGCTATCCCGCACTCGGCGAGCCGCGCCATGTAGCGGCGCACCACGCCGGCATCCATGCAGAATTGCGTCTGCGCAAATTGTGCGCCGGCCTCGACCTTCGCTTGCAGACTGGTCGGCTGCCATCCTGGGGGCGGATCGATCGGATTGTCGGCGCTTCCAAGGAAGAAATCGGCGCGGCCGCCGATCTTGCGGCCCGTCGGCAGTTCGCCCAGATCGCGAAGGCGTCGCGCCGTTGTGAGAAGTCCACGCGGATCGAGATCAAATACCGGTTTTGCATCCGGTTGGTCACCGGCGCTCGGATCGTCACCTCGCAGCATCAGCAGGTTGCGTATGCCCGATGCGGCGGCGCCAAGCAGATCGCTTTGTACCGCGATGCGGTTACGGTCGCGGCAGGTGAATTGCAGGATCGGTTCGATGCCCTGCTGCACAAGCATCGCGGCCGCCGTAACGGCGCCGAGATGAGGCCGCGCCCCGGCACCATCGGTAACGTTCACGGCATCGGCGAGACCCTTCAGCGGCAGCGCTTTTGCCAACAGTTCGGCACGGTCGGCGGACACCGGCGGAGTGACTTCCGCAGTGATTACAAATTGCTTGGCGCGCAGCTTGTCTTGCAGAGTGGCAGGCATTCAACCCAAGTCGCAAAATCCAGTGGACGTTGCAAGTGAAACAATGGGAAAAATGGGTGCGGCTTCGATGCCGCGCAACCTTGCGGACCGCCATGTTTCAACTGGCGAAATCAATCGACGATGCAATCGCGCCGATCACCGACGGTTGCATGCTGGTCGTTCCGCGCGAGGTTTCCGGCGTTCCGATGGCAGCGACACGCGCGCTTATAAGGCGTGGTGTGAAACAGCTCTATCTGGTCGCTCTGCCGACTTCGAGTTTGCAAGCAGACCTCCTGATCGGCGCCGGTTGCATCGAGACATTGGAGACAAGCGCGGTGAGTCTCGGCGAATTTGGTCCCGCTCCGCGCTTCACGGCCGCCGTCATTTCGGGGACCATCAAACTCAAAGATGCGACCTGTCCGGCATTGCACGCGGCCTTGCAGGCCTCGGAAAAGGGCGTGCCGTTCATGCCGCTGCGCGGGCTTATCGGTTCGGACATTCTGAAATACCGCACCGACTGGAAAGTGATCGACAGTCCGTTCGGCGACAACGATCAGATCGTGCTGTTGCCCGCGATCAAACCGGATGTCGCGCTGATCCACGCACCGATGGCCGACCGTTTTGGCAATGTCTGGATCGGGCGTCAACGCGAGCTCGCGACCATGGCCCATGCCGCCGAAAAGACGATCGCAACGGTGGAGAGAATTCACGAGGGCAATTTGCTCGATGATCCGGCGCTCGCTGCCGGAACGCTCCCCGGCTTTTATGTGGAAAGTGTAGCTGTCGCCGAGCGCGGTTCGTGGCCTCTCGGGTTGCCGGATTTCTACGGTGCAGATGCTGACCACCTCGCCGAGTACGCGCGCATGGCCGGAACGGCTGAAGGTTTTACGGAGTACCTGAACAAGTATGTTTATGAGAAGAAAGCGGCGTGAGCAGTCGCCGGGTGATCTTGCGTGACGCAGTTCCGGGATGAGGAGTTACTGGCCGATGTCATCGCCCGCCTGATCGGGGATGTACGTCACGTGGCCGTCGGCAATGCGTCACCGATTCCAGCAACTGCGGCTCTGCTTGCGCGCGAACGCGGCGGAGGCCGGCCCTACGTTTCTTTGCTGCAAAGTCGCAAACACAACTTCTTCACCGATGGCGCACGAGAACTTTTTGATTGTGCGGGGCAAGGTCGCATCGACGTCTTTTTTCTGTCGGGCGGGCAGATCGACGGACAAGGCAACGTCAACCTCGTGAGTACCGGCGACTATGAGCACCCGAAGGTGCGTTTCCCCGGCTCCTTCGGATCGGCCTATCTCTACTATGTTGTTCCGAAGGTGATCCTTTTCCGCACCGAGCACTCGCGCCGTACGCTGGTCCCCAAGGTCGATTTCATCAGTGCGCCGGGCGCAAGCGCGGGCAATGTCTACCGCCCGGGAGGACCGATTGCACTTGTGACCAACCGTTGCCTGTTTGGTTTCTCCAATGGGCGCTTCACGCTGGCGAGTGTGCATCCGGGCCACACGGTTGATGAAGTCATCGAGAACACGGGATTTGATTTCGACACGCCGAAAGCCGTTCCGGAAACTCAGCCGCCATCGAGCGAGACGCTGAAGCTGCTTCGCGAGGTCATCGCGCCGCAACTGGCCGAGGTTTATCCGCAATTCACCGAACAGGTTTTCGGTCGCGCTGGCGCTCAAAGCGCTTTCGCACGCTGAAAACCGCGCTCTTTCGGTCACGACACGCGTAAGCTAGTCTGCCGCCCGCGCGGCCGGCCGGCCGCAAGCCTCACAGGAAACGGAAGAAGGAAAAAGTCTGGTGAAAACGGTTGAAGCCGCGGTGATTGGTGTCGGTTGGGTCGGGGGCACGCGCGCGGACACGCTCTCTCGCACGGCATTGGTGGACAAACTGCATCTCTGCGAAATCCGGCCGGACCGGCTCGCCGAAGTCAAAAAGCTTTATAAGCCCGCTACGGCGACGCTCGACTACAACGACATCATCCGCAACGAGCACATCTCGGTCGTCTATATCTCGACCACACCGGAATCGAACCACTACCCGATCTGCCGCGACTGCCTGAAGTCCGGAAAGAATGTGATGCTGGAGAAGCCGATTGCCCTCGAACTGTGGGAGGCGGACGAACTCATCCAGCTGGCCAAACGCAACAATCTGAAATTCACCATCGGCTACTCACAGCGTTTCAATCCGAAAATTGCCTACGCCAAGAAGAAGATCGTCGACGGTACGCTCGGCAAGGTCGTATCGGTGCTCGTCAGCCGGCATCTTTCGCGAAGCCTCGGCAAGAAGATCGCGAGCCGCGTGAGGCTGTCGCCGGTGGTCATGGAGTCGACCCACGATCTCGACTTTGTGCTCTGGCTGCTGGAGCCGGCCAAGCCAATTCGTGTTTATTCGCAAGGTGCTTACGGTTACATGGAGCCCATTAACGGCTCGCATGACGTGATGTTCACGACGGTCACCATGGACAACGGCGTGGCGGTGATGATCGGGGGGGGCTGGAATCTTCCGCCGAGCTATCCGAACTATTGCGCAACGTGGATCGAGATCACCGGCACAGAAGGCTCGTTGTTCCTTGACGATACTCAGCGTGACAACTGGCTGAACACGGCGAAGGACGGCCAGCAGTTTCCGATGTCGACGATGCCCGGCGAATGGGTCGACAATGTCTTCGCCGGCGGCATGGGGCCCGAAACGATCCATTTTCTGGAGGCCTGCATCCGCAATACGCCGGTGATGGTGACGCCGGAAAGCGCGCGCCGCGTGATGGAAACCTACAGCGCCGCGGATCTTTCCGCCGATCGCAACGAGCCGGTGGATCTGCCCCTGACCAATGAGAGCATTTCGGCCATTGCCGAGTTCAAGCAGAAGATCCGTGCGGGATTAAACCAATGAAAAGGTCTGCCAAAGGCGTCGGGCTTGCGATTATCGGAGGCGGACGCGTCGGATTATTCCGGGGCGAAGTGGCGGCACGTCATCCGTCCGTGCAATGGATCGGGCTCGCCGAGAAAAACCCGAACCGTGCCGGCGAAGTCGGTCCGAAGATCGACGCGGATTTCGTGACGCAAAGCCATGTCGAATTGCTCAAGCGGCCTGAGGTTACAGCCGCGATCATCTGCACCGACGAACATCTGCACGTCGATCCGATCATGGCCGCTGTCGAGCGCGGCATTCCGATGCTGATCGAGAAGCCGCTTGCCACCAATCTTGCGGAATCCGAGCGCGTCCTGAAAGCGATCAAGGCGGCGAAACTGGATGCTGTCGTCGGCTACACCCAGCGTTTCCGTCGCCGGTGGCTGGCAGCCAAGGAAAAATGCCGCACGGGAGCACTCGGCGATGTCACGATGGTGACGTCACGAGCCTTCATGAACCGGCTCGTCGCGATCGACAACTACAAGCGCACCGACGACCCAACGACGATTTCGCCGATGGTCATTTCCGGCACGCACGCGCTCGATATATGCATGTGGTGTCTGGAGGGCAAAACCGCGGTCGAGTGCTACGCACGTTCGGTCGACAAGGTCCTTGGCCCCTCCTACAAGGGCATCGATGGCACCGCCGGCATGATCAACTTCTCCGACGGCACCATCTATCACCTCAATATGTCGTGGGCCCTGCCCGTGACCTGGCCGGCCGCGGTCTATTCGCTCGAGGTCGGCATCGTTGGCACGACCGGCGTGCTCACGATCGACGACACGCACCGCGATATCGTTCTCGCGGTCTCCAAGCCTCAGTCGGAGGGCTACAATCCCGATACATCGCGGCTGGTCGATTTCATGGGCAGTTATCCGCCGGGCGATATGGCACTCGGCGAATTGCGCGGGCCGATGGCGGAAGAAACCGATTCATGGCTCAACCGCGTGGCGCTCGGCCTCCCCACGGCGGCGGCCACGGTCGAGGAAGCGCATCGCAATCTGATGCTGACGAAGGCGCTCGACCTGTCGGCCAAGCGCAAGCAGCCGGTGAAGCTTCCGCTCGATCCCGACGAAGTGCGCGCTGCCGCCTGACGTTATTCGCTATTGCTGTTGCGTTTTCTTACGCGGTGCTGCCGCCGGCGCGGTCTGTCGTGCTGCCGCCGGCGCGGCCTGCGCCTCGCTGCTGCTGCCGCCACCGCCGAACAGGAATCGCTGCGGATTGTGCGCGAGATCGGTGATCGCCTTGCCGGCAATATCGATCTGCCGCGTTGCGGTCGCGGTCATCTTGTTGACCCCGATCGTGATGTCGTCAGTACGCTTGTCGAGGTTTTCCATCAGCGTGCGTGCCGAAGCGGTCGCTTCCTTGGCGTTGGCCATCGTATCCTTGGCGTCCCTCACGATCGAGTCGACGCTATCGGAATTGCGCGCAAGTGAAGCGCTGAACGTTGCGATATCCGCGATTGCCTGATGCACCGCTTCCTGATTGGCGGCGATGACCTCTTCTGCCTTGTTCAGCACTTCTCGCGCGGCCTGCATCATGTCCTGGCTGGCGCTCGGATCGGCCCTCAAGGTCGGCGGCTCACCTTCTTCCCGCTCTATCAGAGGCGTCTTCGCCGAAACGCCTTTGAGCGAGACCGCAGCGACACCGGTGAGACCGGCAAATTCAAGACCGACACGGGTGTCAGAACGAATTGGCGTCGACTTGTTGACCGCCAGCATCGCCACGACCTGGTTGGGCTTATCGGGATCAAGCCGCAGATTGGTGACTTCGCCGACACGAATGCCATTGAACAAAACGTTTCCGCCGACCTGCAGCCCGGACACTGAACTGTCGAAGATCACGCGGTAAGCGACGGCCTGCTTCTTTCCCGAGGAGTGATGCAGCCAAAAGATGAAGCCAAATGCGCCCGCAACCACGGCGAATGTGAACAACCCGATCAGTGCGTAGTGCGCTTTTCTCTCCATCATCCTACTCCGTTAGTTCCTGGCCGCAGCTTTGAGCCCTGTTCGGGCACGCACACCATGGAAATAGGCCTTAAGCCATGGGTGCTGCGAGGCCAGCATCGTATCCATAGTGCCGGCTTCAATGATCTTGCCGTCGCCGAGAACAGCGATCCGGTCGCAGATCGTATGCAAGCTGTCGAGGTCATGGGTTACCATAAAAACGGCCATCGACGAAACCCGCTGCAGGGTCAATATCAACTGGTCGAAATCACCGGCGCTAATCGGGTCAAGCCCTGAAGTCGGCTCGTCCAGAAAGAGAATTTCCGGGTCTAGAGCCAGTGCACGGGCGAGCGCGACGCGTTTGATCATGCCGCCTGAGAGTTCCGAAGGGTATTTCCGGTAGACGTCGGGCTTCAGCCCGACCATCTCCAGTTTGGTGATGGCTATTTCGGTCATCAGCCGATCAGACAAATCGAGATATTCCCGGATCGGAAATTCGACATTTTCTCCGACCGTCAATGACGAGAACAGAGCGCCTTGCTGGAACAGAATGCCCCAGCGGCGCTCGATCTCCTGACGCTGAACCTCGCCCGCTTCGTCCAGATTGACTCCGAAGACGCTGATCCGTCCCAGTCGCTTAGGCAGCAACCCAAGGATCGTGCGTGTCAGCACGGACTTGCCCGCGCCGGAAGCCCCGACGAAGCCAAGGATCTCGCCCCGATAAACATCGAGTGTAACGCCATTGAGAACCCGGTTGCCCTTGAGCTCAACAACCAGATCGCGCACCTCGATGACGGGATCTTGTGCCATTTCACATCCCGATAGCGGCGAAAAACATTGCGAAGACACCGTCGAGCACGATGACAAGGAAAATAGACTTTACTACGGAGTTGGTCGTCTTCTCGCCGAGTGACTCGGCGCTCCCCTGCACCTGCAATCCCTCGACGCAGGCGACAATACCGATGACAAGAGCCATGAAAGGCGCCTTGATCATTCCCACCTCAAACGTGGTGCTTGTTACGGCCTCGCGCAGCCGCGCGAGAAAGACTTCCGGCTGAATGCCGCCGTACAGCCACGATACAAGTCCGCCGCCGTAAAGCGCCGCCATCGATCCGAGAAATGTCAGAATCGGAACGGCGATGATGAGCGCTATGATGCGTGGCAAAATGAGAACTTCGACCGGATCAAAACCCATCGTGCGCAACGCATCGACTTCCTCGCGCATGCGCATGGCGCCAAGCTCGGCTGTATACGAGCTGCCGGACCGGCCGGCGACCATGATGCAAACAATCAGCACGCCGACTTCGCGCAGGACCAGAACGCCAACCATATCGATAACGAAGATATCCGCTCCGAATTTGCGGAAATGGAAAATGCCCTGCTGTGCGAGGATGGCGCCTATCAGCACGGTGATCAGCAAAACGATCGGCACCGCCCGCCAGCCAACACGCTCGAGCTGATGCACCATCGACGTAAAGCGGAAACTCGTCGGCCTCAATATGACGCGCTTGAGCGCGACCAATAGCGACCCAAGCATCTGCGCCAGCATGACAAGATCGGCGCCGACAGACGCCATGGTCATGCCGACGCTTTCCAGCGTTGCCATGATGCTGTTCCGCCTGGGAGGTGGCGGTGAGAGCGTCTGTGTTCCGGAATGAACCTTGTCGAAAAGACCTCGGTAATCCTCGCGCAGACCGACGAGACGCGCATCGCGCCCCTGGCTTGTCCAACTCCGCAAAGTCCGTTCGATCAGCCAGGCGCCATATGTGTCGAGATAGTCGACACGTGCGATATTGATCGCGACGCTGCGCGCCGTGACCCCGCGCGTCGCGGCATCGACCTGGGGTTCAATTGCGCTTGCATACTCGGCGGTCCAGGACCCGGCGGCGCTGAGTTCGACCGAATCGCCGCGCGTTTGGCTACTGAGCAAAATCCCTGCCGTCACTGCGCCACTCCCTCGTTGAATCAGCGTCGCGCACCCACTCTCGACCCTCGGCAGGCGGCGAGTCGAAACAGGACCGGATACGTTTGCGGCGGGACCCCAAGCTGCGCCGCAAGCCAAATAGCAAGCGTGGCGGCGCCTCAAGAAGCCGCGTCGCGCGCAATCGATCGTCCCGCCCCCGTTAGCAAAGGTTAACAAATTGGAGGTATTCGTTAAATCTCGTTTACCTTTTTAGGTTAATGTCGGGAACTTCAAATTCCCCCTTTTGGCGGCCATTTGGCAGGCAGCGGTCAAGCGCCGCACCTTGCAAGACATATGGAACTCGCACGCGGGGCGCTGGCTAGCAGGGCTGAACACCCGCGCAGGCAGCATTGGCGTCGTTGACCGCAAACAAGCTTTCCACAACCGGACGGCGATCCTTGATCGGCGGAATCGACAGAACTTCCAGGTAGACGGTGCCGAGCCCCTGCAGGCCGAGCAACGTGCCGGCACCAAGACTCAAATCCAGATCGCGGTTCGCGACGAACGGACCTCGGTCGTTGATGGTCACGTTGATCGAGCGATGATTCTTCGGATTCGATACGCGGATGAGCGTGCCGATCGGCAATGTCTTGTGAGCCGCGTGCCATCCGATCGGATTGAAGGCTTTGCCGGTCGAAACAAGTTTGTCTTCCCAGTACATCGACGCGACAACCCACGAGCCGGCCTGAATTCGATCCAGGGAATTCTCGCTTGAGACACTCGGCATCGGCAGCACGGAAAACAAGCCGCCGAGTGCGACAAGAAAACTCGCATGCGCCAGCTTCCGGGCAACCCACCGCGCGATTTTGTTGGATTCGATCAGCTTCATCGCTCTGATTTGACAAACAATTTGCGCAAACAGCGCATCGGTGACCTCGCGCTGACCGAGAGCGAGGCGCTCCGATTTGCTCCTAGAGCGCTACAAATGAGGCCGTTGTGTGATTCCGGTATGCAGTCTAGGAACGCTCGCGCAGCGTTTTGATCGACAGCTCGGCTGCTAACTTGTCGAGCTGCGTCAACAGCTCGGGCGCCAACGCCAGTCCGTTGCGTTGGCGATCAACACGACGCTGTGCCCGTTGTTCGCCGGGCAAGCGAACACTTTGTCCTGGCAGCGCTTTTGTGTTGCGCATCTCCCGGATATGCCTGTCGACTTCCGACTTGAATTGATCCAGCGGCTGAAATCGGCTGGGATCGAGTGCGAGCACGAACTGGCCAGTATTGGTGACCTTGTCTGGCTCAGCGTTGAAATCGACGCAATCGCGACCAAACAACGCGCCGTTGAGCGTTCCGGCGAGAAGGCCGAACGTTAGCGCGAGTCCTGCGCCCTTGTAGCCAGCCATCGGCAAAAGCAATGCTTCCGCGCTCTTGTGCGGATCGGTGATCGGCTCTCCGGTTTTTGGATCGATCATCCAGTCATCATGCAGCGGCTTGTTCTGCAGACGATGGTTCTTGATGGTGCCGTACGAAACGATCGAGGTGGCAATGTCGAGCACAATCGGCGCTTCCTTGCCCGCAGGGATTGCGATCGCCAGTGGATTCGTTCCAAGCAGCGGTTCCGCGCCACCGGCGAGCGGCATGTGATTGGCGTTGGCCACGGCAGAATACAGCCCGACCATGTCGGCCTTGAGCGGCAACGCCGCATAGACGCCGGCGGCACCGGCATGGCCCGACATGCGGCAGCCGACCCAGGCGACGCCGCATTCGCGCGCGAGTTCGATCGCGGTCTCCGCGGCGCGGGCGACAACGAGATGGCCCATGCCGTTGTCGCCATCGACAAGCGCCGTTGCCGGCGCAGTGCGCTTTACCGTGATTTTCGGATGTGGGTTTGTTGAGTTGAGCCTTAGCCGCTGGACATATTGCGGGAGGCGAAACACGCCGTGTGCGTCGGCGCCGATCAAATCGGCCTCCAGCATGAGTTCGGCAATCTTGCCGGCATCATCTTTGGCTACGCCGGCTTTGCCCATGGCATCGATGATCAGGCCAGTAACGGCCGCCGTTGGAATCCGTACCGCCTTGGTTGACTGGACGTTCATGACTTCACCGACAGCAAAGCTTCCGCGCGCGAACTGAGAATTGTCGCCTTGTCGGCATCCGAAATCTTCAACGAACGCACGTGTTTCACGCAATCCATCATGCCCATGTCGTAAGGATAGTCGCTGCCGAGCATGACACGATCGGCACCCACATGCGCGATCATGAACTCAAGCACCGGCGCCGAGTGTAAAATCGTGTCGTAGTAGAAGCGTTTCGCAATGTCCTTCGGACGGGCGGATATGTTCTTCTTGGGCTCGGGACGCACGTCCCATCCATGTTCCCATCGCGCCGCCTGATAGGGCGTAAAGCCACCGCCGTGAGCCAGCACTACCGTGAGCCGCGGATGCCGATCGAGAACTCCGCCAAAATAAAGACAGGCGGCACCAATGGTGGTGTCGAGCGGGTTGCCGATCAAATTGTTGAGATAGTAGGACTTCATGCGGTCGGCGCCGGCAACATTGTTCGGATGTATGAAGACGAAGGCGCCAAGATCCTCCGCGGCTGCCCACAGAGGTTCGAAGCTCGGATCGTCGAGATTCTTCCCCATGATGTTCGACGCGATCATTGTTCCGCGCAGTCCGAGTTTTGTGATCGCGCGTCTGAGTTCGCCGGCGGCTTTTTCCGGCGCCTGCATCGGCAATGTTGCAATTCCCATGAAGCGCTGCGGATTCTCCTTGACCAGTTTCGCGATCTGATCGTTTTGAATCGCAGCAGTGGCGGCGCCCAACCCGGCTTCCTGATTGTAGAGATAAGTCTGTGGAGTGGCGGACAGAACCTGCACGTCGACGCCGGCCGCATTCATATCGCGCAATCGATGCTCGATGTCGAAGCCACCGCGAGGAAAAGGCCGGTAGGCAACTCCGCCGACATCAAGCGTTGCCGACGCCTCATCGATCGGCGTGATCGTCACGGGCACCGTCGGAGCCTCCTTGCGCAGCAGCGCGGCGGTCTCCTGGGTCAAGACATGCGTGTGAGTATCGATAGTTCGCACTTTGCTCATTTCACCACCCGAAAGGCACCGCACATAGCGGGGCAATAAAGGCCTCAGTGCCGCAGCCCGCTGACAGACGCAAGCCCCTGTTGCACCCTGCGCTTTCGGTTATAAACGAGACCCCGCAAGCAATCCCGGACCACACATGACCGCAAGCCCCGCCGATCCGAACCATACACCGCGCGTTGAAGACGATGCCCTGGTGCGCGGAGCGGGCCGTTTCATGGATGACCCCCGGCTGCCCAATGCCGCTTTCGCCGCTTTCGTACGCTCACCGCATGCGCACGCGCGTGTGGTTTCGGTCAAAACGGACGATGCCCGCAGGGCGAAAAAAGTTCTCGCCGTGCTCACCGCCGAGGACATGAAGGCGGCCAATGTTGGCAGCGTGTCGCGGCATCCACCCGTGCCGGGCCGCGGTGGCGCGAAGATGATCATGCCGTTCCGACCTTCTCTCGCGGGCGAAAAGGTCATGCATGTCGGGGACCCTGTCGCGATGGTGGTTGCCGAGACGATCGGCGCGGCGCAGGACGCGGCGGACCTCGTGCAGGTCGAATACGAAGAATTGCCGGCGGTGATCGATCTACACGACGCCATGAAAAAAGACGGCACGCAGCTTTACGCCGAAGCGCCGGGCAACCTGTGCGTCGATTGGCCGGGCCCTGTGCCGGACGAAAACAACGAGCGTGATGTCGCGGATGCGATAACCAAGGCGCCGCATGTTGCCAAGGTGAGCGTCGTCAACCAGCGCATGGTCGTTGCATCGATGGAGACGCGTGGGTCCACCGGCGTCTACGACAAAACAAACGACAGCTACACGCTCTACGTCTGCTCACAAAGCGCCGACTCCCTGCGCAACCTGACGGCCGGCGTCATGGGCCTTCCACCTGAAAAGCTGCGCGTGATCACCGAGGATGTCGGCGGTGCCTTCGGCATGAAGACCCCGCCCTACCCCGAATATCCGGCGCTGCTGGTGGCGTCGCGCCAGCTCGGCCGTCCGGTGCACTGGCAATCGACCCGCTCGGAAGCCTTCCTCACCGATACGCAGGCGCGCGATACAGTGACCGAGGCCGAATTGGCGCTCGATGAAAAGGGGAAATTTCTGGCGCTGCGCGTGCGGCACCTGTGCAATCAGGGCGCTTATGTAAGCACCGCAGGTGTTGGGATTAACACCAACAACTTTGCACGCTGCCTGCCCGGCATGTACCGCATTCCGAAAATCGATGTTTCGGTCGCCTGCTATTTCAGCAACACCGTACCGATCGGCCCTTATCGGGGCGCCGGCCGACCGGAAGCAAATTACGCGCTTGAGCGCGTCGTCGAAGAAGCCGCGCGCATTACCGGCATCGACCCGGTGCGGCTGCGCAAAAAAAATCTCATCCCGGCTTCGGCCATGCCGTTCAAGACGCCGATCAACACGTATGACAGCGGCGACTTCCCGGCGATCGTGGACAAGGCGCTGAAGCTTGCGGATTTCGAGAATTTCAACAAACGCCGCCGTGAATCGGCAAAGCGCAAGAAACTTCGTGGGATCGGGGTCTCCTGTATGCTGGAGCATGCCGGTGCCATGCCGATGGAACAGGCTTCCGTCTCATTTCCCGGCGGCGAGCAGCTCATCCTCGGATGCAACGTGCAGTCGACCGGCCAAGGACATGCGACCGTCTTTCCGCGCCTGCTCGCCGGCAAGCTCGGCATTGACGCCGCAAAGATCCAGCATCGGCACGGCGACACCGCGCAGGGACTGACCGGCTTTGCCTCCGTCGGTTCGCGCTCTGCCATGTGCGCGGGCAGCGCGATCGTGCACACAGCCGACGTCATGCTGGCAAAAGGCAAAAAGGTCGCTTCCGCTCTGCTGGAGGCCTCCGAAGCAGACATCCAGTACCGCGGCGGACACTTTGAGGTCGTCGGGACCGACCGCAAGATCTCGCTATTCGAAACCGCAAGGCGCGCGCATGAGCTTGGCGAAAATCTCGACACCAAGGAAAAGGCCGAGGCTCCTCTCACATTTCCCAATGGCTGCCATATCGCGGAAGTCGAGATCGATCCCGAAACCGGTGTTGTCGACCTCGTCACCTACACAGCGGTCGACGATCCTGGCGTGATGCTCAACTCGATGATCGTCGAAGGTCAGGTGCACGGAAGCATCGCCCAAGGCCTGGGCCAGGCTTTGGCGGAAAATGCGGTCTACGATGCCGGCAGCGGCCAATTGGTCGCGGGTTCTTTCATGGACTACGGCATGCCGCACGCGCACACGATGCCGGTCGAATTGCGCGAAGCGGTGCACTCTGTACCGGCAACGAGCAATCCGCTTGGCGTCAAAGGCACGGGCGAAGCCGGCACGACGGCAGCCATCGCTGCAGTGATGAACGCGATTTCGAACGCAATCCCGAATGGCGCGGCCGATCACATGGACATGCCCGCAACGCCCGCAAAGGTCTGGGCGGCCTGCCAGAAGGCGATGGCGGCAAAGTAGGCGCCACCAACGAAATGGCCGGGACAAGCCCGGCCACCACGCGTCGCAGTGCAATCCGCAACTACGCCTGCGAAATGAACTTGATGTTCATGTAAGCCTGCAAACCCTCGACGCCGCCCTCGGAACCGTAACCCAATTCCTTGACGCCACCGAATGGGGTCTCAGGCGTCGAGATAGCGATGCTGTTGACGCCGACCATTCCGGACTGCAGCGCGTCGCTGATTGCTGACGCATTCTTGTCTGATGTGGTGAAGGCATAGGCTGCGAGGCCGAACTGGAGAGAATTGGCGCGCTCGACCACTTCGTCAAAGGTCTTGAATGGCACGATCGGTGCGAGAGGACCGAACGGCTCCTCGGTCATGACCTTGGAATCATCCGGAACATCGGTGATCACGGTTGGCTCGTAGAAGAAGCCCTGGTTGCCGTGCCGCGATCCACCGGTCGCCACCTTGCCGCCGCGATCCTTGGCGTCATTGACGAAGCTTTCCATCGCGTCCAACCGGCGCGGATTGGCGAGCGGGCCCAACGTGATGCCCTTCTCCAGTCCGTCACCGAGCTTCAGCCCCTTGGCGTATTCGGTGAAGCGAGCGACGAACTTTTTGTAGTTTTTCTCCTGCACATAAAAGCGGGTTGGTGAAATGCAGACCTGCCCGGCATTGCGATACTTGAACGCCGCGATGGTATCAGCGGTTTTTTCCGGGTCGGCATCGTCGAACACGACAACCGGCGAGTGGCCGCCCAGCTCCATGGTCGCCTTCTTCATGCCTTTGGCCGCCAGTTCGGCGAGATGCTTGCCGACGGGAATAGAGCCGGTGAACGAGATCTTCTTGACGGATTTCTTCGGAATCAGATGCTCGGACACTTCAGCGGGCACTCCGAACACAAGATTGAGCACGCCCGCCGGCACACCCGCATCGGCGAAACATTTCACGAGTTCAACGCAGCCGCCCGGCGTTTCTTCCGAAGCCTTGATGATGATCGAGCAGCCGGCCGCAAGCGCCCCGGCAATCTTACGGACGGGTGTCAGCGTCGGGAAATTCCAGGGTGTGAACGCTGCAACGACACCGACCGGCTCCTGGATGACGATCTGGCGGACGCCCTTCTGCCGTCCGGGCACGACGCGACCATATGTGCGACGGCCCTCCTCGGCGTACCAGTCGATGATGTCGGCGCTGGTGATCACTTCCGCGCGCGACTCGACATAGACCTTGCCTTGTTCCTGGGTCATTACCTTGGAAACGTGATCGAAGCGCTCGCGCAGCAGGTCGGCAGCCTTCCGCATGATCTTCGAGCGGTCGTAGGCCGAGGTCGCCTTCCACGCCGCGAAGCCTTTTTCAGCAGCGGCCAGCGCGGCATCGAGATCGGCTTTGCTGGCGTGCGGCAGACGCGCGAGGGTCTTCCCGGTAGCCGGATTGATAACGTCCTCGCCCTTGCGGCCTTCGCCGTTGAGCCATTTGCCGTCGATATAGAGCGCAAGATCGGAATACATGGGAGCCTCGTTGTTACCCGGAACGAACGAACTTGGGCGGTTGGATTAGCACTTTCGCAGGGGTGCGGCCACCC
This sequence comes from uncultured Alphaproteobacteria bacterium, assembly GCA_963707615.1. Lineage (GTDB taxonomy): Bacteria > Pseudomonadota > Alphaproteobacteria > Rhizobiales > Xanthobacteraceae > Pseudolabrys. The sequence goes on along the minus strand of CAVPQT010000002.1, from coordinate 48,493 downwards.
TGCCGCCGGCGACCAGCTATGAACCCAGATACCCGCCACCGCTGACGTGAATGGTCTGGCCGGTGACATAGCGACCGCCGGGGCTGCAAAGAAATCGCACCATGGCTGCGACATCCTCAGGCTTGCCGCGCTCGCCCGAGATGGTGCCATGCGTGAGGTGATGTGCCGGAGCCTGCGATGAGGTGGGTCGCGATGTGTCGATTGCGCCCGGCACCACGCAGTTGGCCGTAATCTTCTCGCCGGCGAGATCATGCGCGAGCGCGCGTGTGAAACCAACCAGGCCGGTCTTCGCGGTCATGACATGTGCACGGTCCTTTGAGCCGATGTGCGCGCTCATCCCGCCGATATTGATGATCGTGCCACCATTCTTTCTCATCGCCGGCAGGCAGGCGTGTACACAGTGGAAAGTCCCGTCGAGGATCACGCCGATCACCTCGCGCCAGTCCTTGTAGCTCATTTCCGTGATCGCCTTTTCCCGGCGGAGCGCGGCGTTGTTGATCAAAAAGTCGATACGCCCAAACTTCTTGAGCGCGGTGTCGGCGAGCGCGGCCGCAGTCTTCTCGTCAGCGATGTCACCGAGAACGGCGGCTGCTTTTCCGCCAGTGCTCTCGATCTCGCGTAATACATTGTCGGCTTCGGCCTTGTTGGACCGTACGTTCAACACGACCGAGGCGCCGGCCTGCGCAAGGTTAAGCGCGATGGCGCGACCGATATTGCGGCCGGCGCCCGTAACGATCGCCACTTTGCCGGCGAGCTCTTTTTCACTCATGAGACTTCTCCAACCGTCATGCGTTTGCACGCATTACGAAAAACTATCCCCGCAAGAACACCAAATCGATCTTTCCATCGAAAAGCTTTGCAAGCTTCGCAATCGCCACCGCGGCACGCTTTTCGTCCCACCCGCCGTGGCGAGCATTGAGCATGAATTTCTCCTCGATGTCCGCGCGAGACAGCGGTTCGTGCGCCCCGCCGCGGAAATGCGGCTGTCGCTCCTCTATAACGGTGCCATCGTTAAGTACCGCGCGAATATGGCCGGTGAAATTGTTTGGATAAGGATTATCGGGATCGATCACGTAACGGACCTTCGACGAGAGAGCGAGCACGTCCTTGTCGCGCACCGCGGCGTCCGTGAATGCGTCAAGGCCGACGCCGCCGTGCACAAAACCCGTAGCGAGCAGAAATGGCGTCGAAAACTTCGCGGCGTAACCGTTGGGCGGCCGCTGCTTGTCGGCCAATGGCTCCCACAGTCTGTGCACGGTGCCTTCGGCTACTTCGCAGATCAGTTCCTTCACATCGCCTGCTTTGATGCCTCGTGCCGCAAGGCGTTTGGCGCAATCGATGTAAGGATGCGCCATGGTCCCGCAAGGATAGGGCTTGAATGCAAGCGTCTCGGTTACCCAGCGCGAACCGAAATCGTCTGTGAGCGCTCCATAGTCGCCTTGCGTTGTATGGGCGAAGCCGTGGAACAGTCCATGGACACCCTCGAACACGGTGCGCGGCCCGATGAAGCCGCCGCGCGCCAGCAGCGCCGCGCGCATGCCGGATTGTGCCGCCCATCCAGGATGCAGTCGTTTCGTCCAAGTGCCCTCCGCCAAATATTCAATGATGCCTGACGCCATGCTCGCGGCGATGCCGAGCGCATCGACAAGTTGTCTTGCGCTCAGGCCAAGCGCGGCACTCACACCAGCCGCCGCGCCCATCGCGCCGAAAATTGCCGTCGGGTGAAATCCGGCCTTGTGAACCGCCTTCGGCACGACCGTGCTCAGGCGGCACATGACCTCGGTGCCCACTGCAATTCCAAAAAAAGCAGCATGACCATCCGGCTTGTGGCGCTCACACACCGCAAGAACGGCCGGCACAATCACCGCGCCGGCATGCACCGGTCCGCCCTCGAATGTATCGTCAAAATCCTCCCCATGCGCCGCCGTACCATTGACGAAGGCGGCACTGGCGGCGCTGAGGCCGCGCGTATGGCCGATCGCAGTGCAGGGCCCCTCGTCGTCGCAGCCGGCGAGAGCGCTCTTGATGTAGTCCTCATTGCGTGCGGTCACGCAAAGGCCCACCACGTCGATGAGAAGCTCTTCGCATTTTTGTCGCAAAGATTCCGGCAAGCGATCAGCGTGCAAAGCGGCTACGCGCTCGGCAAGCTGTTCGGCAACTGATATCTTGGGCAATTGGCCGCTCACGGGATCACCACGATCATGGCGTCCCAGAGAGCCGGCGCCCGCCACCGAACTTCAGGCTGTTGGCAAGCGCGACGATACCGAACGTGAGGACCAGCATCAGCAGACCCAGCACCGCGATGGCGGCGAGATCGCCGCTTTCATTGAGGTCATAGATGAGTACCGACAGCACCTTGGTCTCCGATGTAAACAGCATGATTGCTGCCGACAGTTCGCGGATCACGCCGACAAAGATGAAGCACCACGTGGCAATCACGCTTGTGCGCAGGAGCGGCGCGGTGATCTGCCAAAGAGCCCTTAACCGCGTGGCACCAAGGATGCGACTTGCGTCCTCCAGTTCCGGGTGCACCGCTTTGAAGGCCGACTGAAGTTGCTGATAGGCCGCGGGCATGCTCAACGTCACGAAAGCGATCAACAGAATCCATAACGTCCCGTAAAGCACAAAAGGCGGGCGCGTGTAGGTGAAGAACAATCCGACGCCCAGGACGATCCCCGGGATCGCCACCGGAGCGGTTGCAAGAAAGCCGAGCAGGCGATAGCCGCGGACGGCCTGACGCGTGTGAACGTAGGCAATCACGAGTGCGAGCACGGTGCCGGCTGTTGCGGCCAGTGTTCCGAGGATGAATGTATTCCAAAGCGCCAGTCTGGTTGCCGACAATTCGAAGAAGACGAAGTGCAGATTGTGCAGCGTGAAGTTATTCAACGACACCAGGTGCGAGGCCACTTTCGAGAACGAAGCATTGAGCAGCGCGAAATAGGGCAGGAAAACCGGGCACGTCAGCACCAGCATCGCGGCTGTCAGCATGACCCAACGCCAGCGGCCAAGCCGCACTATGCGTGGTTCACTGTTCTTCGCGCCGACCACGGAGTAACCGCGCCGGCCGAGAATTACGTGTTCCGCGCGCAAAAGGATAATGGTGAGAACCAGAAGCGGCAGAGAAGCGGCTGCGGCCAGTTCCGGTTGAGGCGGGAACTGGAACAGGCTCCATATTTTGGTGGTCATCGTGTGGAAGCCGGCCGGCATCGCCAGGATGGCCGGCGAGCCGAACAATGTCATCGCTTGCAGGAATGCAACTAGAGCTCCCGCGAGCAGCGAAGGAAGTGCCAGCGGAATCGTGATCCGGCGCGCGGTGTCCCAGGCCTTTCCGCCAAGGATAGCGGACGCGTCCTCAAGATCACCCGGAGTGCGATCGAGCGAGTTCGCCACCAGCACAAAAACATAGGGGAACGTGTAGCAGCTGATGACAAAGACGAGGCCGGTGAAGCTGTAGATATTGAATAAATGCGCGCCTTGCTCAGCGCCAGTCAGTTCCCGGTAGAGCTGGTTGAGCAATCCGCTATTTGGCGCGGCCAACAATTCCCATGCGATCGCGCCGAGAAACGGTGGCGTGACGAACGATGCCGTCACCAGCAACCGCACCGTGCGGCGCAGGGGCATATCCGTCCGGGCCACGAGCCAGCCCATCGGGGCAGCCACAATGCAGCAGATGATCGCGGACAGGGTGGCGAGTGCGAAAGTGGTCAGTAGAGGGTCAAGAAATGCAGCATCAGAAAGCAAACGATAGAAATTATCGAGCGTGAACGCGCCGCTTTTTGTGCTGAAGGCGTAGAGAACGAGCCACGACAATGGCATGGCGATGAGAAAAAACAGGATCACCGCGAACGCGATCAGCACCGGCTTCGACAGGTCAACCCCAAGTCCACGCCGTGCAGGCGATGCAGGCAGAGCGATGGTCATTCTGTTGCCTTCGCAAATTTCAATTGGTTTTCCGAGCTGCCGACCGCGATGGCCGGGCTAAGCCCGGCCATCGCGTTGTCGAGGGTTGTCGGCACCCGCATGTTGTCAAACACGGAAAATTTTCGTGTAACGCGCCTTGATCTGCTCGCCATTTTTCAGAACCGCCGCGGCGTCGTCTTTCATCATCTTGATCTGGCTTAGCGGCGTGCGACCGGTGTGCTCCTTGATCTGCGGATGCACCGACCGCAGACCGCCGATGTCGATACAGAGTTGCTGGCATTCGGGTGTGAAGCAGAAGCTTTGGAACAGACGCGCTGCATTCGGGTTCGGCGCGGCCTTGAACAGACCGTTGGGCCCAATGATCAGGGGACTGCCTTCTGGCGCATAGACCGGTTCGACGGGCTGGCCGGATTCTTTCTCCTGTAGGATCAGGTATTCGACGCCATCGGCCTGCACCGCACGTTCGCCCAGCGCGATTTTTTTTGGCGGATCGGCGGCCGACTGCACTTGCAGGACGTTCTGTTGTGCGAGTTTTTCGAAGTACTCCCAGCCCAGATCGCGCGACATCTGAAAAGTCGCGGTCATGATCGTACCACTGTAGCCAGGGTGTGCCTTGACGATCTTGCTCTTCCATTTCGGGTCAAGCAGGTCAGCGAAGCTTTTCGGCGCCTCTTCTTTCTTCACCATGCTGGTGTTGTAAGCGATGATGGAAAGAAACACGCGAAAACTCGCGTAGGTGCCGTCGACATCCTTGTGGTCGGCCGGATAGAACTTCGCCACGTCTTCCGGAACATAGGGTTCGAGAACCCCTTGATCTTTCCAGTAGACCAGATGCGAGGCATCCGACGAGTTGACCACGTCGACCGCATGAACGTTGGCGGTGTATTCCTGCCCAATACGCTGCAAGATGCGTTCAGCGCCCGTACGTTCGACCTTGCAGGAGACGCCCGGATACTTGGCTTCGAATGCCTTGCCGATCTGCTCCGACAATTTGAGGTCGATCGAGGTGTACCAGACAACTTTGCCTTCCTTCTTCGCCGCCTCAATCAGCGCCGGCGTAACCGGGCTCGCGGGCGGCGCAGCAGACAAAACTCTTGTTGAGAACGCGGCGCCGGCAGTCAGCGCACTCGCGCCAACCAGCACGTCGCGGCGAGAGATCTTCGAGCCTTTCATTGGCGTATCCTCCATACCTTCAGCTTTATTAGTTCGCCCCGCGTAGTTGTTATCCGCTCAGCGCACGGCAGCGCTCAGGCGGCAAATAGACCCAGACCGTACTGCCTTGCGGGATGTTCTCGCCCGCGGCGGCCAGTAGGCGCAGCTGCGTGCCATCCTTGGCTTCAACCATATAATCGCGATTGCCACCGAGAAAGACCTGCCGCACCACCGTCGCTGGCACGATGTTTTCACCCTGCCGTTGCGTCGCTGAAATCGTGATGTCATGCGGACGGATCGAGACCGGAGTCGATGCGCCCGGCTTGATTTGCTCGCCTGTGCAACGAAGCGGCGTGCCGGCGAAATCGACGTGAGAAGCGTCGAGCCCCTTGCCCTTGATGACGTTGCTCGAACCGATAAACCGGGCAACGAACTCCGAACGCGGCCGGTCGTAAATATCCTCTGGCGAACCGGCTTGTTCGATCTTTCCGGCGTTCATCACTGCAATCAGGTCAGCCGTGGTCATGGCTTCCGATTGGTCGTGCGTCACATAGACCGTCGTGTAGCGATAGGCATCGTGCAGACGACGAACCTCGAAACGCATTTCCTCGCGAAGATTGGCATCGAGGTTGGACAGGGGTTCATCGAGCAGAAGCGTTTCCGGCTCCACAATGAGCGCTCGCGCGAGCGCAACGCGCTGTTGCTGGCCGCCGGACAGTTCTCCCGGGTAGCGTTGCGCAAGCGGCGCAAGCCGCGTTGTTGCCAGAATGGCGTCGAGTTTCTTGCCGATAGTTGCGCGATCCATCTTTCGCAGCTTCAGCCCGTAGACAATGTTCTCCGCCACCGTCATGTGCGGCCATAGCGCGTAGCTCTGGAAGATCATCGACATGTTGCGCTTTTCCGGCGGCAACGAATGCGAAGGCGATGAAACGAGTTTGTCACCGACACGGATTTCGCCCTTGCTCGGCTCGACGAACCCGGCGATCAACCGAAGCGTCGTCGTCTTGCCGCAGCCCGAAGGACCCAGCAGGCAAACCAGATTGCCGTGCTCGATGGTCAGCGAGATGTCGTCGACCACAGCGACATCGCCGTATCGCTTGGTCAGATCCCGTAACTCGACAGACGCCACGCGCTTCCTCCCCTAAACCCGCCGTTTGACACGGCTGTATAATTTACGAACTTTCTGTACCGACACCGATGACGCGCTTGTGTTCACGCACACCTTCAGGAACCGGTGAACGCTGGTTTGCGCTTCTCCATGAATGCCTTGCGCCCTTCCTTGTAGTCGTTGCTGGCAAAGCAGGCTTGCACAAGTTCATCGCATTTCTTCAGGTCCCGCTTGCTCTCGTCGGTGACCGTCTGACCAACGATGTATTTGACGGAATCGACCGTCAGGGGCGCATTGGCGGCAATGGTCTCTGCATATTCCTTGACGTAGCTTTCCAGTTCGGCGTCCGGCACCACACGGTTGACCAGGCCCATGATGCGCGCTTCTTCGGCAGTGAACTGGCGCGCGGTGTAAAAAATCTCCTTCGCGAAAGAAGGTCCAACCAGATCAACGAGCTTCTTCAGCCCATCAAAACGGTAGCCCAGACCAAGCTTTGCGGCCGGCACCCCGAACTTCGAACCCTCGGTGCAAATTCGCATGTCACAGCACAAGGCAAGTCCGACGCCGCCGCCAATGCAATAGCCGCGGATCATGGCAATGGTCGGCTTGGGAAATGTGTAAAAGGCATTGTTGGCGTGGTCGACGGCCGCGTTGTAGCGATCGACGCCTTCCTGCGTCGAACGCTCTTTCTCAAATTTCGAGATATCCGCGCCAGAGATAAATGCCTTGCCGCCGGCACCGGTAACGACGACCACGCGGATATTCTTGTCGTTCTTGAACTCTTCGAGAAAACCCGAAGCCGCCTCCCACATTTCCAGCGAGACGGCGTTGTGACGCTCCGGATTGTTGAAGGTCAGGTAGCCAACCTTGCCTTCCTTGCGCGACAGCATCTTGTCGGTCTGCGACATTCCACTCACTCCCTAAACCGCCTTGGCCGCATGCAGCTCGGCGATGTCTTTTTCGGTGAAACCGAATTCCTTGAGGATCTCGTCGGTGTGCTCGCCGAGGTCCGGCGGCCGCGCGGCGATCTTGCTGGGCGTCCGCGACAGTTTGAACGGTTGGCCGACCAGCCCAAGCCGGCTGCCGTCCGATCGCGCCGATTCCTGCGCGATGCCGAGATGCTTGACCTGCGGGTCATCGAACACCTGATCGATCGAATAAATCGGACCGCAGGGCACGCCAACTTTGTTGAAAATCTCAACCCATTCGGCGCTTGATTTCGTTTCCGTCGCCTTGTCAATTTCGGCGTTGAGCTTGTCTCGGTTCTGCAGCCGCACTTTGCCCGTCTTGTAGTCCGGAGATGTAAGCCACTCCGGACGACCGACCGCCGCGCAGAAGCGTTCCCAGATCACCGCACCGGCAACCGCAATATTGAGATATCCGTCTTTTGTCTTGAACACGCCTGTCGGAATCGAGGTCGGGTGATTGTTGCCGGCCTGTTTCGACACCAAACCCTCGGTGAGGAAACGCGAAGCCTGGAAGTCGAGCATGAAAATCTGCGCTTGCAATAGCGACGTCGACACCCACTGACCCTCTCCCGAGCTCTCGCGTTCGAGCAGGGCCGTCAGGATACCGAGCGCGCAGAACAGTCCGGCGGTCAGATCAGCAACTGGAATGCCAACGCGCATCGGTCCGCCGCCTGGCGCACCGGTGACTGACATCAGCCCGCCCATGCCTTGTGCAATCTGGTCGAAGCCCGGTCGCTTGGCGTAAGGCCCGTCCTGCCCAAAACCGGAGATGCTGGCGAGCACGATGCGCTTGTTGATCTTCTTCAGTGACTCATAGTCGATCCCCAGGCGATCTTTCACGTCCGGTCGGAAATTCTCAACCACCACGTCGGCCTTCTCGACCATTCGCTTGAAAGCCGCGATCCCCTGCGGCGATTTCAGATCGAGGGTCATGCTGCGCTTGTTGCGCTGCAGATTCTGAAAGTCGGAGCTTTCGCGTGGGCCGCCCGGCCCCTCGCCGTCGACGAGATGCGGTGGCGTCTCGATCTTGATGATGTTTGCGCCCCAATCGCCGAGTTGGCGGACGCAAGTTGGGCCCGAGCGAACGCGGGTCAGGTCGAGGACTGTAAAGCGCGAAAGGGCCTGGGAGGCCCTGGGAAACGGCATTTCTGTGGCTCCGGGGTACGTATTCTGGCTCAGAACTGGCTTTTCGGCCCGACATTCCTCGATCTGTGTTGGCTTGTCCATCGGTTGCAAAGGGCCGTTTGCAACCACTTTATTCATCATTTCAAGGAATAAGCGGTGTCAGGCGCCTTGAAAAGGACATTGCCGGGTGTCATATGACCGGTGCGGATGAAGGACCCGGTCTCGGGTTTGCGGGCCGCGTGCACGAAGCTCTTTAAAACGAATTTCGCCCCGCCCATCCGAAATCTCTGAACCAAACGACAACCCTGGCAACGCGGGATGTCTTTAGAACCCCGCGATTCCGCCGGCTGCAAAGGCAGCACGGTCGTTTCGCCATATAAGAAAGAGACTCTTCTTGAGTTCATTCAACGAATTCGGCCTCGTAGAGCCGATCACCCGCGCTCTTGCGGATGAAAAATACATCACTCCCACTCCGATCCAGACTCAGACCATTCCGATTGCCGCGCAAGGCCGTGACGTCATTGGCATTGCACAGACCGGTACCGGCAAGACCGCAGCCTTTGCGCTGCCGATCCTGAATCACCTGTTCAACAAGCGCCAGCGTCCCGCGCAGAAATCCTGCCGCGTGCTGGTGCTTTCTCCCACACGCGAATTGTCGGGCCAGATTACCGACAGTTTCAAGGCGTATGGGCGTTACATCCGCCCGTTGGATATTGCACTTGCAATCGGCGGCGTACCGATCAATCGACAAATCCGCGCGTTGTCGCGCGGCGTGGAAGTCCTCGTGGCCACGCCCGGCCGTCTACTCGATCTGGTGCACAGCCGTGCGTTACGGCTCGACCAGATAGAAGTGTTGGTTCTCGACGAAGCCGACCGCATGCTCGATATGGGCTTCATCCACGACATCAAGAAGATTGTCGCGATGCTTCCGAAAGCTCGGCAGACACTATTCTTCTCCGCCACCATGCCGCAGGAAATCACGCGCCTCGCCGATGCGATGCTGCGCGATCCTGTCCGCGTGGCGGTCACGCCGCAAGCCTCAACCGCTGACCGTATCGAGCAGCGCGTCATCCTCACCGAAAAGGCCTCGAAGGCTTCGCTGTTGATCGAGATCCTCAAGACCGAAAAGACTGATCGTGTCCTGGTCTTTACCCGCACCAAACATGGCGCAGACAAGGTTGTGCGCGGGCTTCAAAAGGCGGGTCATTCTGCAGAAGCAATTCACGGCAACAAGTCGCAGAACCAGCGCGAGCGTGTGCTCGCAGCCTTTCGCGACGGCAAGCTGCGTACGCTCATTGCGACGGATATTGCCGCACGCGGCATCGACGTTGATGGCGTCAGCCACGTGGTCAACTACGACCTTCCCAATATTCCCGAAAGCTACGTTCACCGCATCGGTCGTACTGCGCGTGCCGGTGCGGAGGGCGTTGCGATTTCGTTTTGCGATCACGAGGAGCGGGCCTATCTCCGCGACATCGAACGGTTGATCCGTATGGCGATTCCGGTCACGGACCGCCGCACCGGCAAGCCGTCGGCGCATCCAGCCCCACATCAGGCGCATCCGGTCCCACACCATGCCGCCAACCGCAAGAACGGCCGACCCCATCACCGGGGCAAGCAGCAACAGCACCGCCAGAAAGGCGGCCATGGCCATCATAATGCCCGGCCCCAGCCCCACCATGCAGAACACGGGAAAGGCGAGCCAAGCGGACTGGGAAATGTTACATTCCTGCACCGCTCAGGCGAGCCGCGCCGCAACGCTGGCAATCGCTAGGCAACCGGAGACGACTGGATGGCGAAAGAGGAATTGCTGGAGTTCGATGGTACGGTCACCGAGGTTCTCCCGGATGGCAACTTCCGGGTGAAGCTCGACAACGAACATGAGGTGCTGGCTTACACCGCTGGCAAGATGCGCAAGTTTCGCATTCGGACGGGAGTTGGCGACCGTGTGATCGTCGAGATGTCGCCCTACGACCTCCAGCGCGGACGCATCAGTTTCCGGCACAAGGGTGATGCGCCCTCACCGGCTCCGCAGCAACGGCGACCGAACTTCCGCGGCAGACGTTGAAGTCGGCGGCCAGGGCGCCGCGAAAATGGGGGGCACGCAACTAACACTGGAGCCGGGCGTGCCAATGCTACCATCCACTTTTTTGCGCTTCGTGTCGGCGATCCTGGTCGCCGCCACGTTCAGCGTCGCCAACGCAGAAGATACCTCCAAAGACCGGCCGCAGAATGCGGCCGAACGGCAAGCGGCGGAGAAAGGCGTGCTTCGCCTTCTCCCCGCCGATTCCGTCACGGAACACACGATCGATACGCCGCGCGGCAAGCTTGCCTACACGGCAACAGCCGGCACCCTCGCCTTTTTTGACCAGTCAGGCGCGCAAAGCGCGTCGGTTTTCTACACCGCGTATGTTCAGAAGGACGGTGCAAAGAATCGCCCGCTCACTTTTGTATTTAACGGTGGGCCGGGCGCGGCCTCTGCCTTTCTGCATCTCGGCCTGGTCGGGCCGCGCGTTCTCGATTTTGGACCGGACGGCCGTGACGCCGCGCGCGCGAGCTTGCGCGACAACCCCGATACCTGGCTTGCCTTTACGGATCTCGTGCTGATCGACCCGATCGGCACCGGCTGGAGTCGCGCGGTCAAGTCAGATGACGCCAAGCACTTCTGGGGTGTGAGCAGTGATGCCAACTCCATGGCCAAGGCAGTCGCGCTCTACATTGCAAAAAACAACCGCGCCGATTCGCCGAAGTATCTCTTTGGCGAAAGCTATGGCGGCTTCCGCGCAGCCAAGACTGCACGTGCGTTACAACGCGATCAGGGAATCGTGGTCGCCGGCATCGTCATGTTGTCGCCGTTGCTGGAAGGATGGCTGACGTTTGGTGACGATAGTTCTGCGCTGCGGGCTGCCCTGCAACTGCCGTCACTGGCGGCGGCCGAGCTCGAGCGCCGGAAAGTGTTCACCCCCGATGCGCTCGCCGCGGCCGAAAAATTCGCCATGACGGACTATCTGGTGATCCTGGCTGGTCCCCAATTGAAGGGAAACGAGTCAAGCACCTTCTATCAGCGCGTGGCGCAGATGACCGGCTTGCCGCTCGACGCCGTGACACAGGCGCGAGGCTTTGCCGCCAATGCATACGTAAAGACGCTGCGCTCAGATGAGCGCAAAATCGTCAGCCAGTATGATGCAAGCTTCGCTGCCGATGATCCCTACCCGGAGAGGCGATCATCGCGCTCGCCGGATCCGATCCTCGATGCCATCTCGCGCGCCTATGGCGGAGCGATGGCTACGTATGCGCGCAACGAACTCGGATTCCAGACGGATATGACGTACGCGCTTCTCGCAGGCGATGTGACCGGTCGCTGGGACTGGCAGGGCGGCCGCTTGCAGGCCAGCGCTGAAGACGACCTCCGCGTGTTGCTCGCTTACGGGCCGTCATTCCGCCTGATGATCGCGCACGGGTACTCCGACATGATTACGCCCTACGGGATGACGCGATACATCATCGACCACATGCCGGCACTCGACCCGCCCGGCCGTGTGCAGCTCAAGCTCTATCGCGGCGGACATATGCTTTATCTCGACCCACAATCGCGCAAGGCATTCAGCGCGGATGCGGCGACGTTCTACCGGGCGGAATAGAGCGGCTTTTAACAAACAGCTCCCTGTAATTCGCAACGCCGCACGGCTAAGGTTGCCGCAAAAGCCGGCCATATCAGGGAGGATGCGATGAAGGGGCAATGGCTCGCGGCAGCGCTTTTGGCGCTTGTCGCGACAGACAATGCGCGGGCGCAGGATTATCCCACCAGGACGGTGACGATCATTGTGCCGTTCGCACCGGGCGGACCGGCGGACATCACTGGCCGCATCGTCGCCGATATTTTCACTCGTCACCTCGGTCAGCAGTTTGTCGTTGAGAACGTTGGCGGCGCCGGCGGCACGATCGGTGCGCTTCGCGCGGCACGTGCGCCGGCCGATGGCTACACCATTATCTCCGGACACATGGGGACGCACGCTGCCGCGCCCGCGTTCTATCCAAATCTTGGCTACGATCCGGAGAAGGATTTTGAGCCCATCGGGCTGATCGCCGAACAACCCGAGTTGCTCGCTGTCCGCAAGGACTTTCCCGCCAACAACCTCCAGGAATTCGTCGCCTACGCGAAGGCCAACGAAAACAAACTCAACATGGGACACGCCGGCGTCGGATCGGTGTCCTACGTTGGTTGTCTTCTCCTGAACTCGGCGATCGGCATCAAGCCGACCATGGTGCCATTCACCGGCACGGCGCCTGTGATGAATGCCATCCTCGCGGGTCAGGTCGATTACGATTGTGATCCGGTGCTTGGACCGCTGCCGCACGTGCGCGCGGGCACCGTCAAGGCACTCGCCATCGCCACGAAAAAGCGAAGTCCGTTGTTGCCCGACGTCCCGACTTCGTACGAGCAGGGCTTGCCCGAATTCGACTGTGCGCCCTTCTACGCCGTATTCGCACCCAAGGGCACGCCGAAGGCGATCATCGACAAGCTTGCCGAAGCCTTGAGCAAAGGTCTCAGCGAAGAAGGGGTACAGAAGCGACTGGCCGAGCTCGGCGCGGATATTGCGGAGCCGAATCGTCGCGGGCCGAAGGCGCTTGGTGATCTTGTGCGAAGCGAAGTCGCGCGCCTGATGCCGATCCTGAAGGACGCAAGTTCCAAGTAGGATCGTTGCGCGACCTCAGCGGTGTTGTCACCGCTGAGGATCGGTTGGGCGCGAATCTCGCCGGCGTACTTTTGTCAGCTGCCGATGGCGTCGGTGACGCATTTCTTGGTGAAGCTGTCTTTCGCAGCCCCGGCCAATTTCTTCTCGGCCGCCGACTTTGCGCACGTGGCCTTCGCGTCTGTCTCACACTTTTTCATGAAGCTCGTCATCGCCGCGCCCGCGAGCTTCTTGCTGCCAGCTTCCATTTTGCAGGAATCCGCATAGGCGCTGCCGCACGCCATCAGCAGTGCCGTCGTCAAAACAAGTACTTTCATCGTTCTCTCCCTTTCTGATGCTGAACGTGCGCGAACGCCAGGCGGAATCAACTCCGCGATGTCTGGCAAAAGGTGTTGAACTCGCGCCGCCGCCCCAATGTCTGTCGCACCAGTCATACTACCGGCTTTCCTTGCCCCGCCGAAAGCATTGCGTGGAACAACGCACAGCAGCTTGCGTGCTATACGCGCCCTTTATGTCCCTTCATTTCCGGCGGCCAGGAAGGACAAACTGCGACCGCACGGCCCAGCGATCTATTGGGATTCGGACCAAGGGCTGTGTTAAGGTCCCGGGACCGGCGCCATGAGGGCTCCGGACCCATAAAATGTGCAAGGATTACGGGGGTTTCGATGCGTTTGAAGGCGATGATCACGACTATTGCGGCCGTCGGCCTGCTCGCCGGCACCGCCGCCGCACAGGACGGCACGCTGAAGAAGATCAAGGATACCGGCACGATCACAATCGGCCACCGCGAATCCTCGGTTCCGTTCTCCTACTATGACGACAAGCAGCAGGTCGTCGGTTACGCCATGGACCTGTGCAACAAGATCGTCAATGCGGTGAAGGCGAACCTCAAGCTCGACAAACTCGAGGTCAAGCTGCAGCCGGTGACCTCCGCCACCCGAATTCCGCTTCTGGCAAACGGCACCACCGATCTCGAGTGCGGTTCAACGACCAACAATCTCGAGCGGCAGAAGCAGGTCTCCTTCACCATTACCCACTTCGTGACCGCCAATCGCTTCGTCTCGAAAAAGGCGGCCAATCTCAAAAAGCTCGAAGACCTCAAAGGCAAGACCGTCGTGTCGACGTCCGGCACCACCAACATCAAGCAGATCACCGAGCTCAACACCGAGAAGAACCTTGGTCTCAACATCCTGCCGGCCAAGGATCATGCCGAGGCCTTCCTCATGGTCGAGACGGGTCGCGCGGCGGCCTTCGTGATGGACGACATTTTGCTCTACAGCCTCGTAGCTGGTTCGAAGGCGCCGAAGGACTACGAAATCTCCACCGATGCATTGTCGGTCGAGCCGTATGGCATCATGTTGCGAAAGGACGATCCGACCTTCAAGAAGGTGGTCGATGACGCCATGGTCGCCGTCTACAAAGGCGGTGAGATCAACAAGATCTACGACAAGTGGTTCCTCAATACGATCCCGCCCAAGGGGGTCAATCTTGAGGTGCCGATGAGCGCGGCTTTCAAACAGGTCATCGCCAAACCCACCGACAGTGGTGATCCCAAAGACTATCAATAGCCTCCGGATTAGCGCTAGACTTGGCGGCGCGGTGTCAAAGCCGCGCCGCTATTGCGTGAGGGGTGGGGCGGATGAACTACAACTGGAATTGGGGAATCTTTTTCCAGCTGTCCCCTGATGGGACCTACACCTACCTGCAACTTCTGCTGTTCGGCGCCGGTTGGACCTTGGCGACGGCGCTTCTTGCATGGGCGATTGCACTTTCGGTCGGCGCGATCGTCGGTGTCATCCGCACATCGCCGAACCCCTGGCTGGTGCGGCTGGGCAATGCGTATGTCGAGCTATTCCGCAACATCCCGCTGCTGGTACAGATGTTCCTCTGGTACTTCGTGCTGCCGGAGCTCGTGCCGTCAGCGATAGGTGACTGGCTCAAGCAGTCGACCAATGCTTCGTTCTACAACGCGGTGATCTGCCTCGGCCTCTACACATCCGCGCGTGTTGCCGAACAGGTCAAAGCCGGAATTCTCAGCTTGCGCACCGGACAGCGCATGGCAGGCCTCGCCATGGGCCTTACTTTGCCGCAGACGTACCGTTACGTGCTGCTGCCGATGGCGTTTCGCATCATCCTTCCGCCGTTGACCTCTGAATTTCTCAACATCATCAAGAATTCTTCGGTCGCGCTGACCATCGGACTCATCGAACTCACCGCAGCGGCACGCTCGATGGCCGAATTTTCCTTTCAGGTCTTTGAAGCATTCACAGGCGCTACCCTGATCTACATCATCATCAATATCGTTGTCGTAAACGGGATGCGTGTGCTCGAACGGCGCCTTGCAGTCCCCGGGTTCATCAGTATGGGGCAGCCGGCGGCTGCGCATTGAGGGACGGAAACGATGTTCGCCAATTTCGACTGGAACGTCATCCTCCGCTCGCTGCCGTACCTGTTTCCTCGACGGCATGCGCTTCACCATCATGCTGACCTTGATGGCGACGGCCGGCGGCATCGTCATCGGCACGCTGCTGGCGATGGCACGGCTTTCAAATATTCCAGGCATGTCCCAGGTTGCCGGCGCTTACGTCAATCTGATCCGTTCCATGCCGCTGGTGCTGGTGATCTTCTGGTTCTACTTCCTCGTGCCGTACATCGGGCAGTGGATCACTGGCGCATCGCGGCCGATCCAGGTCGGTGCATTTCTTTCGGCCCTGGTGACCTTTACATTGTTCGAAGCCGCCTATTTCTGCGAGATCATGCGTGCCGGCATTCAGTCGATTCCGCGCGGCCAGGTCCAGGCGGCGGAGGCGCTCGGCATGTCCTACTGGACTTCGATGCGGGAAATCATACTGCCGCAGGCGTTTCGCAACATGCTGCCGGTGTTGCTGACGCAGACCATCATATTGTTTCAGGATACGTCGCTGGTCTACGTGATCTCCGTCACCGATTTCCTCGGCGCCGCATCCAAGATCGCCCAGCGCGACGGCCGTCTTGTCGAGATGTACCTGTTCGCCGCGGCAGTCTATTTTGTCATTTCGCTCGCCGCCTCTTACGGCGTGCGCCGCCTGCAAAACCGCATCGCCATCATCCGCTGAGCACCCATGATCACGATCAGCAAAGTCAGTAAGTGGTACGGCAAAATTCAGGTCCTGAAGAATTGCACGGCCGATGTTGCCAAAGGCGAGGTCGTCGTGGTGTGCGGTCCATCGGGATCGGGAAAATCGACGCTGATAAAATGCGTCAATGCGCTCGAACCGTTCCAGGAAGGCACCATCACGGTCGAAGGCATTTCCGTCGGCGACCCCAAGACCAATCTGTCGAAGCTGCGCGCCCGCATCGGCATGGTGTTCCAGCACTTCGAGCTATTCCCTCATGTTTCGGTCATACGCAATCTCACGTTGGCGCAGATCAAGGTGCTCGGACGCGACGCGAAGGCCGCCGAGGAAAAGGGCATGAAACTTCTCGAGCGCGTGGGGTTAAGCGCCCACGCGCAGAAATATCCAGGACAACTTTCTGGCGGTCAGCAGCAACGCGTCGCCATCGCGCGTGCGCTGGCCATGGATCCGATCGCGATGCTGTTCGACGAGCCGACCTCCGCGCTCGATCCGGAGATGATCAATGAAGTGCTCGACGTCATGGTGACGCTTGCCAAAGAAGGCATGACGATGATCGTGGTCACGCACGAAATGGGTTTCGCCCGCAAAGTGGCCAACCGCGTCGTGTTCATGGACAAGGGCGAAATCGTCGAGGACGCGCCGACCGCGGAATTCTTCGGCAAGCCACGCAGCGAGCGAGCGCAGCTGTTCCTCTCGAAAATTCTGCAACACTGAGCCGGAAAGCTGGACGGCAGTTCACGCCTGTCCAGGTTGAGGCGCGAAAGCGATTCGCGCCGCCCTCGGGAAGCAACACAAGCTCCGGATTGTCGTCCGTTTGCATCGGCCCCTGCGGCGCGAGCTCGACCCAGGCCTGGAGCATGTCTTCACCGTCACGCATTCTTTCGAAAAGGGCGCGGAAAAACCCGGCGAAGGCAGGCCCTTTGCGGTCGAGCGTGAAAACCAGATTGGCAGTTTTTGACCCGGAGATGCTCATGACATTTTGGATGATGTCTTGAGGTATGGGTGAGGCCACGACAAGAATTCTGGAGCCCGACTCCTCTGCGATCTGGCGCACGCCGACCGCCGGCGATCCTTCGAGAGCGCCGCTTGCGGCAAAACGGGCATAGAGAAAAAGTATTCGTGTCGCCGGTATCTGTCGCTCCGCACGCAATATTTGTCCTCTCAAAAAGCGCTGAAACGACAGCATGATCTTCAGAAAGAAACGACGCAAAATCCGCACCTGAAAGGTTGGCAAAGCCGACGGTCAGGGGGATCTTACGACTCATTGTGCGTTGAAGCTTGCTACGGCGCCTTGCGACGTTGTCGCGAAGGCTGCCCGACAAGGCCGCGTTATCCGCGCCGAGCGGCGGACAGACCGACTGGTCGAGACGCTTGCCATTGATCTTGATCGGATTTGCCAACGCACGCAGGTCCGCCTTGGCGGGATGCGGCACCTTCGAAATCATTTGCGTTTCTGCAAGATACGGATTTTCGAGCGACTGCGCGATATCCAGAACGGGTGCGACCGGCACTATGCCGTTGAGCTTGTCGAGCCAGTAGCGGGTCGGCTGCTTGCGAAATTCGCCATCAAGGATTTCCGTCAGTCGCTCGCGATTGGAGTGACGCAAGGCCGTCGTGTTGAATCGCGTTTCCGATTTCAGGTCCGATCGACCGATGGCATCGGCGAGTTCGAGCCAGAATTTGTCAGTCATGCACATAATGAAAATCCACCCGTCGGCCGTCGGATAGGTTTGCACCGGCGCAAGTGAATAGTGCGCGCTGCGATGCTGCCGGCCCAGGCGCAGTCCATTATTGAGATACCAGGTCGCCGCATATCCCAGCTGATGGACGGCAACATCGAGCAGGCAGGTATCCACGTCGCAGCCTTTCCCGGTCGAGCGGGCCTGGATCACGGCAGCCAGAAGACCGAACGCAGCCGTCAGTCCCGCGGTCTGATCGACCATGGAAGGGGCGCCGATCCGGGACGGGGGCCCTTCGGGTTCGCCCGTGAGATGCATCAGGCCCGACTCTGCCTGCATCAAATAGTCGTAACCTGGCCAGGAGGCGCGAGAACCGTCGCGCCCGTAGGCAGAAAGATGGGCACAGACAATTGACGGCTTGTGCTTTCCAAGACTTGCGTAATCGAGCCCCATTTTTGCCGGCAGGTCTCCGCGCAGATTGTTCATGACGGCATCGGCAGTCAGTATCAGGTCGCGAAGCGCCGCTTTGCCCTCCTCCGTTCTCAGATCGAGCGCGACACTCTTTTTGTTCAGGTTGAAGACCTGAAAATACTCGCTGTCATTGTCGCCGAGAAAATATGGCCCGGTCTTGCGAGCAGGGTCACCGCCCGTGGCTGCGTTCTCGATTTTGATGACCTCTGCGCCGAGATCGGCCAATAGCATCGTTCCATAAGGCCCCGCGCCGAACTGTTCGACTGAAACGATCCTCAATCCGCTGAGGGGCTTCATGTCGCGGGATTCCGTTTTATGAACTGCCTGGAGATGATGATCCGCTGCATCTCATTGGTGCCTTCGCCGATGCAGGTCAAAGGCGCATCACGATAAAGCCGTTCGATGTCGAATTCTTTCGAATAGCCGTAGGCGCCGTGAATGCGCATTCCCTCGATCGAATTTTCAAGCGCGGCTTCGCTGGCGAAATATTTTGCCATACCGGCTTCCATGTCGCATCGCTCACCCCGGTCAAACGCAGCCGCGGCGTCAAGCACGAGAAGACGCGCGGCGCGAGCCCGCGTCGCCATCTCACCCAGCTTGAGCTGGATCGCCTGATGCTCGCAAATCGGCTTACCAAAAGTCCTGCGCGTCTGCGCGTAGTCGGCAGCCAGTTTCAGCGCGCCCTCGGCAATGCCGACACCCCGTGCGGCAACGTTGATGCGACCGAGCTCAAGGCCACTCGTCGCCTGGTAAAACCCCTGCCCTTCGACCCCGCCAATCAGGTTGTCGGCGGGAATACGATAATCTTCGAAGGCAAGCTCCGCCGTATCGATCGATTTGTATCCGAGCTTCTCCAGCTTGCGACCGACCGTGAACCCTTTTTGCTTGGGTGCAATGAAAAGGCTCATGCCTTTGTGGCGCGGCTGCACCTGGGGATCGGTTTTGACGAGCAGGGCAAAGCACGAGCCTTCGGCGCCATTTGTAATCCACGTCTTCGAGCCATTGATGACGTAGTCGCTGCCGTCGCGCCGCGCGGTCATGCGAATACCCTGGAGGTCGGTGCCAGCGTCGGGCTCGGTCAGGGCGAGGCCACCGCGCACCTCGCCGGATACGATCTTGGGTAACCACTTTGCTTTTTGCTCCGGCGTGCCGAATTTCTCGATCGCCAGCGCCAACATCAGGTGCGAGTTGATTATGCCGGTGACAGACATCCATACCGACGAGATGATCATGATCATCTTGGAGTAGGTCATCGCCGAAAGGCCGAGACCGCCGTACTCTTCGCTGACCGTCGCACCAAAGAGCCCAAGCTCCTTCATCTGCTCGACAACCGTCGCCGGATATCGGTCCTCGTGGTCGTACTCGCGAACGATCGGCTTGAGCTCACGCATCGTCCAGCGCTCGATGGTATCGAGCAGCTGGGCATCCTCGCTGGTGTTGGACATCGGGGATGCAGACGTAACTGTCATCGGTCGCCCTCCGATTACGATTGGAATAGCCGCTTTGAGGCGAGATCCGCCCCCTCTCGCAAGGTCCGCAGTTTTGCCCAGACTACATCTTCCGCGACACGCCCCCAGCCGGCCGACGTATCGAACCCGCAATCGGTTCCAGCCAGAACCCGCGACGGATCGCCGATCACCGCTGCCACGCGCTCGATCCGATCAGCGACGACCTCGGGATGCTCCACGATATTGGTGAGTGGATCGATGACGCCGGCGACCAGCACCTGATCGGCCTTCAGCGGCGTTTTAACGAAGCAACGAAATTCGTGCGCATGGCGTGGCCCGGCAAACGGCAGAAACAATCCGCCGACTTTCGCCTGCAAGATGGCAGGCAATATTTCTTCAAGCGGCACGTCACAATCGTGCGGCGACTCTGAATTACCCCAACAGGCGTGCAGCCGAACCCGATCGGCCGGCACGTTCCGCAGTGCACGATTGATTTCGGTAATGACCGCTTCCACGAAGGCGACAAACTCACCAACTGGCTTGTCTTTGTAAGAAATATGGCGCTCGAGTGCGAGGTCCGGCGCGTCGATCTGCAACACGAACCCCGCCCGCACGATGGCTTCGTATTCCACCCGCAGCGCTTCGCCGAGCGCCTGCAGATAGCCTTGCAGCGTGTCGTAATGTTCATTCTTGATCGCCGCCGCAACAATGCCGGGCGATGGCGCATTCATGAACGACTCGACGAAGATATTCGGCGTGAGAGCAAGCACATCCTTGAAGTCATGGCACTCGGTTTCGATCGCCGCGGGATCCTTGTAGCGGACATCGCCGATCGCCATAGGCAAACCCTCATTCGGCGACACGCGTGCCTGGCTTGAGGTTTGCTGCAGCCACCGTTTCTTGAACACCGGATAACGGTCGACATCGGCACGGGACGGCCGTTGCCATGTGCCGCCGAGACCGGTCAATCGCTCTTTCAGATAGAGGAAAAATGAGTCGCGCTGTTGTTCGCCGTTGTTCCCAACGTCGATGCCTGCTTGCGCTTGCTTCGGCACGATGGCACGTACCGCATCAAGGCCGGCGGCGGTAATTTCTTTGGGATCAACACTTTCACCGAGCGCGCGGCGAACGAACAGGCGAGTCAAGCTCTCTGGTCGCGGCAGGCTTCCGGTGTGTGTGGTCAATATTCGGTCGGTACTACGACGCATCACGACTCTTTCGCAATCCACCAACAGCGGCGCACCCGCGCGCCGCTGCTTCGGGCAACATGAGGATCAGCCTACTTGAGCCGACCTGTCTTGACGTAAAACTGACGCTCTACGTCAGCATAGGCGTTTAGGTCCGCGGCCAGATCCTTTGAGTTTTGCAGCTTGGGATCAAAGAACACCCCTTGCTTGCGATACTCGGCAATCAACTCAGGATCCTTCATAGCGGCCTGAACAGCTGCCGCGAGATAGGCCTTGCGATCCGCCGGCGTACCTTTCGGCACGACCGCATAACGAACGAGTTGCCAGAGATATTCGCTGCTGCCGAACGCCTCGTTGAAGGTGGGCATATCCTTGAGGAAGTCCATGCGACTTCCCGATGCGACCGCGAGCGGAGCGACTTTGCCGCCGTCGAGATAACCACGGAATTCCGAGAAGAACCCCTGCGCGATATCCACATTCCCGCCGATCAAGGCGGTGATGCCGGCGCCGCCACCCTGGAACGGTACGCGCAGGAACTTCGCGCCGGAATTCGCCTCGATCTGGTCGAGGATGTATTCCCACATGCTGCCGGGAACGATCGCGACACGGATCGTGTTCGGCTTTTCCTTGGCGGCATTCACAATGTCTTTGATCGACATACCCTTGTAGGGCCCTTCGGTCGAACCGACCCAGATCAATGCGTCGCTGTTAACGTAGGCGATCGGTTCCAGATCGGTGTACGCCCAGCGTCCTTGCGCGCGTAGCATTGCGTCGCCCCACAGAAGGCTCGCGATCACACCGACGGTGTAGCCGTCGGGTTTCGCCTGGGTCGCGAGATAGGAATGTCCGACCATGCCGGCACCGCCGGTGCGGTTGTTGACGATGATCCGGTCACCGCTCAAGTTCTCGACGGTTTTCGCCAGCAACCGTGCGCTGACGTCCATGCCACCACCAGCCGGATACACGACGGTGAACTCGATCGGCTGAGTCGGGAAATCTTTCGGCTTCAGTTTTGCAAGTTCTGCCTTCGGATCGCTTTGCGCGCCGGCAGGCGTGGAAAGCAAAGCAATGACCAAGGCGTACGCAATCCCGGCCCATTTCATGATAGCCCTCCCTCGTTTTTGGTTCGACGACGAAACATCAGATACGTCAGTACCGCACTTGCAGCGAGCAGCACCGCCGCCACCGGACGCTTGATGAGGATCATAGCGCCGTCGGGCGACATGACCAGAGACTGCCGGAGCGACTGTTCGAGCAGGGGGGCGAGCACGAATGCTATGACAAAAGGCGCAAGATCGTATTCGAGCTTGCGCAGGACGTAACCGCCTACCCCAAATCCGAGCATGACCCAAAGATCGAACACGTTCTTGTTCGCCGAATAAGTGCCGACCACGCACAGCAACAAGACGACCGGGAACATCACGCGGTACGGAATGCGCAGAAACTGAACCCAGAGCCCAACCAGCGGCAGATTGAGCAGCAGGAGAAACACGTTGCCGATGTACATGCTGGCAACGATTCCCCAGAACAGATCGGGTCGCTGTGCAATGAAGAGCGGGCCCGGCTGGATGCCCTGGATGATCAACGCTCCGAGCAACAGGGCCGTCACCGGGTTGCTTGGGATGCCCAGCGACAAGACCGGAATGAGGCTGCCTGCCACGGCGGAATTGTTCGCGGATTCAGGACCCGCGACGCCTTCGATCGCGCCCTTGCCAAAGCGTTCCGGTTGCGCCGCGATGCGTTTCTCCAGTGCGTAAGACATAAAGGCCGCGGTCACCGGACCGCCACCGGGCACCAATCCGAGGAGAAACCCGAGCCCGCTGCCTCGCAGGATCGGCCGCCAGGACGCGCGCCAATCGGCGAGAGTCGGCCACAGGCCGCGGATGCGGTCTGCCAGCAACGTCGTCTTTGCCATTGTTTCAACGTTGCTGAGGATCTCGGCGATTCCGAATAGTCCGATGACAACCGCCAGAAGTTCGATTCCGCCACTGAGATCCACCGAACCGAACGTGTAGCGCTCGCGTCCGTTGACGACGTCCAGCCCGACCGCCGCGGTCAAACATCCGAGCGCCATCATCAACACGCCCTTGATGGTTGAGCCCGAAATCATGAACAACGTGCAGACCAACCCGAGCACCATCAGCGCAAAATTTTCCGGTGGGCCGAAGCGAATGGCGACGGCGGCGATGGCCGGCGCAAAGAACGTCATGATGATGACGCCAAGCGTGCCAGCAATGAACGATCCGATCGCCGCGATACCGAGCGCTGGCCCGGCCCTGCCCTGTCGCGCCATCTGGTGGCCGTCAAAACAGGTCACCACGGATGCGGCTTCACCCGGAATGTTCAGAAGTATGGAAGTCGTCGAGCCGCCATACATCGCTCCGTAGAAAATCGAAGACAGCATGACCAGGCCGCCGACCGGCGACAGCGTGAACGTTACCGGAAGCAGCAGCGCAAGTGCCGCGAGCGGACCGACTCCAGGAAGCACGCCGACGAGCGTACCGATCAAGCTGCCAAGAAAACAAAGATAGAGGTTCGACGGCGTCAGAATGACGCCAAAGCCGGTGAGGAGCCCGTTCACCGCCTCCATGATCTACCAGCCCCACGGTCCGCGCGGCAGCGCCATGCCCAGCATTTGGCCGAAGAGCCAGAACACCGACGCGGTGGAGATGAAAGCGAGTGAAACAGCGGTCAGCCAGCTGCTCTGGTCCACGGCACGGAGCAGAATGATCATGGTGATGAAACTGGTTACGGAGAAACCCAGATACGGCATGCCGGCCGCCATCACGACCAGTCCGGCGATTACGCCAAGAACGCGCCACAGACCTCCACCGCGAGGAAAATCCGGAGCCGCACCTGAGGGCCGCAGCAAGAGAATGATCCCCGCACCCGCCACGATGACACTCGCGATGAATGGAAAAAGTCCGCTTTCAGGGCCGGCCGGACCAACCATGCCGAGCGACCACGCGTAGGCGGCTGACGCGGCGCCAAACACGATCCAGAAGACATTCAGAGTTCGCTCAAACATTCATCGCTCGTCTGCACTGACCCGTAGGCTCACAAAGCAATTGCCGCGGCCTCACCTTCGTGGATTGCGCAAAACAGATTGCGCGGCGCCATACAGTCGCCGATCCGACGCGTCTCAATTCCTGTCTGCTCGAACGCTGCGGCCAAAGTATCATCGGCCAATCGTGGCGTGGACCAGACAAACAGCGCGACATCATCGATCTCGCCGAGCGCGCCAGTAAAGGTGTTGCGCCAGGTCAGGACGCTGTTCTTGAGCCTGACGGGTTCCGCGGCCAGGATGATCTCCACTTTCGCTTCATAGAGCCTTCGGTAAACGCCAATCGCGCTGCAGTAGTTGACGTTTCTGGCGATCTGCGTGCGTGGGGTCAGGAGAAAGACCCGGGAATATCGTTGTGCCAGACCATCGGCGACGCCGTAGGTTGCAGCGCTGTGATCCATATCGAAGAGAACCGCAGTTCCCTTCGCGCGCTCTTGGCCGGATTGCGGGTTCCAGTCACGTGCCGCGATGCCGTCGCCTGTAAAGTTGTCGGGCCGTCGCTGGTGAGAGCCAGTAGCCACGATGACCTTGTCAGGCTTGATCGCGAGTACGCCGTTCACGTCGGCGGTTTTGCCGGTTTCGATCTTCACGCCGGCTTTGCGCGCCTGCCTCTCCAGCCATCCGATCAAATTGTGATATTCGCCACGCCCGGGCAGAGCGATCTCCCAATTCAGTTTCCCGCCAACGCGGGTTGAACGACTGAACAGGGTCACATCGTGGCCGGCCTGAGCCGCGACGGCGGCCGCCTGCAAACCCGCAGGGCCGGCGCCGATAATGGCGACACGCCGTTTTTTCGATGTCAGTGGCGTACGCCAGCCCGACTCGCCTTTTTGCCCAAGCTGCGGATTGTTGACTTCCGCGAGCGGTTTGCCGGCGTGAATCTCGCCCCAGCAAAAATTATCGTAGCTCGACGGGCGGATCTCGTCGGCCCGTCCATCGCGCGCTTTCGCTGGCCAGTCTGCGTCGGCAATCAATGCGCGCGTCAAGCCAACGAGATCGCAGGCGCCGTCAGCAATTGCCGCCTCGGCCTCTTCTGGCGTCGCGATGCGGCCGATGGCCATCACTGGTTTCCCGGCGGCAGCGGGCCGCACCTTCTTGTGGATGTCGAGGAAGTGCCCGTGCCGAAAATACATATCCGGCACATGCGTCTCCAAGCTCAGGGTGAAGTTGCCCTGACTGTAGGCGAAATAGTCGAGCACGCGATCGCGCGCGAGGAGACTTGTAATGCGTGCAGCCTCTTCGGGGTCGATGCCGCCGGCGACGCCTTCGTCACCGGGCATCTTGAGTCCGATGACAAACTCACTGCCGCATGTTTGCCGGATGGCTTGCGCCACCTCGCGCACAAAGCGAACGCGATTGTCGAGCGAACCACCATATTTGTCGGTTCGTTGGTTGGACCATGGCGAGAGGATTTGCGTGATGAGATAGCCGTGCGCGCCATGCAGCTCGACGCCGCTAAATCCGCAACGTTTGAGACGTCCGGCAACCTCGACGTACCGGTCCGCCACCTGCCGCATGTCATCGGTGCTCATCACATGCGGCACCGTCCAGCTGTACGCATCGGGCTGATCGGAGATTCCCTTGGGCGACCAGATCGGACTCCAGAGCTGCTGCCGTCCGGGATGCCATAGCTGACCGACCAGGCACGCACCTTGGCCTTCGACTTCTGCGGCAGTCGCCTTGAAGCCATCTTCATTGGCGGAATCGAAAGCCGTGATGATCGCACCCTGCGCCAGCGCCGCCGGATCGACCGCCAGGATTTCGGTGATGATCATGCCCGCCCCGCCTTTGGCACGTTCGGCCAAAAAATTGATCCAGCGAGGCGTGATGCGATTGCCGGAACCGTAGTTGGTCAGGGTGGCGGGCAGCGCAATGCGGTTTCTCAGGGTGCGGCCCCCGACCTGCAGCGGACTGAACAGCCGGGTAAACTGACCGCCCTCACTCATATTTCATCACGTGACAAACGACTTTGGCTGGTGGCCTCGCATTCGACTATGGGCGGCGGTCGACTGCAAGGGACTGTCGCGATTTTTTGCGCTCGTGATGAGTTCAGGAAATAGCCGACTTGACGCGCGCGTCCTTGCGGCGCTGCACCGCGACAATCTCCGCCAGAATTGAGATCGCAATTTCTTCAGGAGTAATCGCGCCGAGATCGAGGCCGGCAGGCGCCTTGAGCCTCGCGAGCCGTTCTTCTGAAATGCCCCGGCGGGCCATTGATGATTTCAGGGCTTCAGCTTTCTTGCGACTGCCGACGAAAGCAACGTACTCGGCATCGACCGCGAGCGCGGCAAGCAACGCGGCTTCGTCGCCGCGGCCTTGTGTCGATATGACGATGTAGCGGGCGCCCGGCTCATCGACTGAAAGCGCATAACCTTCAATGCGCCGGTCGATGTCACCAAAGTCGGCCTGCTCATCCGTCGGCGCGCAAACCGTGACGGAAAATCCAGCGCGTTTGGCAAAGTCCGCGACGGCAACAGCCACCGGGCTCGACCCGCAGATGATGATCTGGGATCGTGGCAAGACGGGCTCCACGAAAATATCCATCGTACCCTCGCTCGGGCACATGTTCTTGGCAAAGCGCACCCCGCCCTGCTCTTCGCCAGGCGCATGGCCTTGCTGATCGAGCAAGTCCGGCGGCTGTACGGAAACAAGACGCGATTTTCCGTCGGTGAGTGCGTCCTTGGCCGCCTTGAGGACCGCCGCGCGTGCACAGCCACCACCGATCCACCCTTCCGAAATCGTACCGTCCGGCAGGATGACTGCCTTTGCGCCAGCCTTCGCCGCCGTCGCCGCCACCGTGCGCACGACGGTCGCGAGCGCGAACGGCTCGCCGGCCGCTTTGCGTGCCGAGATGATGCGCAGGATGTCCGAGGCGCGTTCCATCAAATTCTCGCAAGGTAAGGTTCGAGCGCAGCGAGGCTCTCGATGCTGTGCGCCGGCGCAAACAGATCGATAAAAGGTAATGCCGCCTGCATGCCGCGCGCCTGCGGGCTGTAATCGCGCCAGCCGATCAGCGGATTGAGCCAGATGATGCGTCGGCATCTCCGCCGCAAACGTCGCATTTCCTCGCCCAATTGCTCAGGCGTGCCCGTGTCGTAGCCATCGGAAACGATCATCACCGCGGTGCGCGAATTGATCACGCGTCGCGCGTGCCATCGATTGAAGGTCGCGAGGCTCTCGCCGATTTTGGTGCCGCCGCCGATGCCCTGCGCCATCAGTGCCAGTTTATCGACCGCGCGCGTGACGTCGCGATCGCGCAGCGATGCGGACACATGCGCCAATCTCGTGTGAAAAACAAAGGCTTCGGACTCGTGAAATGCATCAACAACGCCGTGCAGGAAGCGAACGAAAAACGCCGTATAGAGGCTCATCGAGCCCGACGCATCGAGAAGAAAAACCAGCCGCAATGGTTTGATCTTTCGTTTGCGCCAGGCGAGATCCAGCAAGGTGCCGCCATGCGAGATATTCCGGTGAATGGTGCGGCGCAGATCGAGGCGCCGTCCGCGCCGACGCACGCGCTCGCGACGCACCAATCGCGCCCGCATCACCCGCGACAGCCGCGCCGCTAGCGCGTGGGCCTGCGCGATATCGGCAGCGTCCACGATGTGGCGCAGGTCGGTGCTTGCAAGGTTCTCGAAGCGAGAAGCGCCCTCGCGCCTGCCTTGTCCGTCGCCCGTATCATCTCCAACGTCGTGGCGCCGCTCGGAATGATCCGGAAGGCCCGCTGCTCCTGTCGGAGATCCGACATCCTTGAGATGTCGACCCGGCGCCCGTCCTTCAAATGCTGTGCCTGCGAGCACGCGCGCCTGGTGAACGTCGCGACCCAGCCAATAGGCATCGAAAATTTCGTCGAAACGTTCCCAGTCCGAGTGCGTTGCGCAGAAAAGCGCCCGAAGTGCAGGCCTCAATGTCGATGGCCGCGCCGCCAAGGGGCCGGCAAGGATCGCGAGTGCGTCTCCGGTTTCGGAGAGGCCGACCTTGAAGCCGTTGTCTCGCAACGTGCGTGCGAAGCCGGCCAACCGGCGGCGGGCGGCAAACCACCCGCCTGGCTCGGGATTCGCGCTCGCGGGTTGTCGCGCGCTGGCGCTCATTCAAGCCACCTTGCCCAGCAGCCGTTCGGTCACCTCGCGCGTCAGACGACTGCGATCCTCGCGCGTCTTCAGCAAACACATCATCGTCTCGTGAACGACCTCCGGCTCCTGCCGCAGGTCGTGCATATCGAGACCCGCCAACGTTGCCGCCCAATCCAGGGTTTCGGCTACGCCGGGCACCTTGCGCAGATCTTCCTTGCGCACGCTCGCGACCATGCGCGCGATCTGCAGCGCGAGCGTCGTATCGATGCCCGGCGTGCGCGTGAGTGATGATCTTTGCCTCGCGATCGACGTCCGGGAAATCGACATAGTGATAGAGGCAGCGCCGGCGCAGCGCGTCCGACAGCTCGCGCGTTCCATTCGACGTCAGTACAACACGCGGGATCGACGTGGCTTTGATCGTTCCCAGCTCTGGAATACTGACCTGAAAGTCCGACAGCAGCTCGAGCAGGAAAGCTTCGAATTCTTCGTCCGCGCGGTCCACTTCGTCGACAAGAAGCACCGGGAGGCTTCTCACGACGGATCGCAGCGAGTAATGGCCGTTCGAGCAGATAACGTTCAGAAAAAATATGCTCTTCAATGGCGTCGGCGTTTGCGCCATCACCCTCTCGCGTCTTGATGGCGAGCAGCTGGCGCTGATAGTTCCATTCGTAGAGCGCGGCATTCTGATCGAGGCCTTCGTAACATTGCAGCCTGATCAGTTCGGCGCCGTGGACCGCGGCGAGCGCCTTTGCGACCTCGGTCTTGCCGACGCCCGCTTCGCCTTCAAGCAGCAGCGGCCGCTTCAGGAAATCCATCAGCCACAGCGCGGTCGCCACATCGTGATCGGCAATGTAGCCGACGGCGGCCAGCCGGTTCGAGATATCGTCGCGGTTTAAGGTCATGTCTCATTATATAGGCATGCGGCGCCGGGATCGCCCCGGCGCCGCAGTTGCCTGTTTCGCAGCGCTCTCACCGATGCAGACCGAGTTTGTCGGCTGCCGTCCACGTGCGCCAATTGTCGTGCGGCATCGCGATATTCGTCGAACCGAGGAACGCAAAGGCATCGTTCACCGCGTTCGAGAAGCACGGCACGCCGCCCACGTTCGGGCTTTCTCCAACGCCTTTGGCGCCGATCGGATGGTGCGGCGACGGAGTCGTGGTCCAGTCGGTCTCCCATTTCGGGGTCTCGACCGCGGTCGGCAGGAAATAATCCATCAACGACGCGGTGGTCACGTTGCCATCCTCGTCGTAGTGAATTTCCTGGCCCATAGCGATGCCAAAGGCTTCGGTCAGTCCGCCATGGATCTGTCCCTCGATGATCATTGGATTGATGCGCGTGCCGCAATCGTCGAGCGCATAGAACCGACGAACTTTGCTTGATCCGGTGTCGACGTCGACATCCATCACGCAGATGTAGGCGCCAAAGGGATAAGTAAAGTTCGGCGGGTCGTAGTAGTTGATCGCCTCCAGACCAGGCTCCATGCCAGGCGGCACTTCGTGATAGGCCGCCCAGGCAAGCTCGGTCATCGTCTTGAAGCGTTCCGGATTGCCCTTCACGCGGAAGCGATCGACATCCCATTCAAGATCGTCGTCGTGCACTTCCAGCATGTAGGCGGCGATCATCTGCGCCTTTGCCTTGATCTTGCGGCACGCCATCGCGGTCGCGGCACCTGACACCGGCGTTGAGCGCGACCCGTAAGTGCCGAGGCCGTAGGGCGCCGTATCGGTATTGCCCTCTTCGACCATGATGTTGTCGGCGGGAATCCCCAGCTCGGTTGCGATGATCTGGGCATAGGTCGTCTCGTGACCCTGCCCCTGCGACTTCGTCCCGAGACGACAGATGCCGCTGCCGGTGGGATGAATGCGGATCTCCGCGGAATCGAACATCGCGATGCCGAGGATGTCGCAATTGCGCGAAGGCCCTGCGCCGACGATCTCGGTGAAGAACGCAATGCCGATGCCCATCAACTCTCGCGTCTCGCCGCGCTTGAATGCTTCCTGGCGTTTCTTCTGCTCCTCGCGAAGTTGCTTGTATCCGACCGTCTCCATCGCCTTGGTGAGAGCGGTCTGATAGTCGCCGGAGTCGTAGACCCAGCCGAACGCCGAGGTATACGGGAACTGCTCGCGCCGGATGAGAATTCTTCATCCGGAATTCCGCCGGATCCATCTTGAGTTTCTGCGCCATGATGTCCATGGCGCGCTCGATCGCATAGGCGGCCTCGGTGACGCGGAACGAGCATCGATAGGCAACACCGCCCGGCGCCTTGTTCGTGTAGACGCCATCGACCGATACGTGTGCGGCCGGGAAGTCGTATGAGCCGCTGATAATGCTGAACAGACCGGCCGGCCACTTGGTGGCATTGGCGCAAGCATCGAACGCGCCGTGGTCGGCGACCGTGTAGCAGCGCAGGCCTGTCACCTTGCCATCTTTCGTCGCCGCGATCTCCGTCTCCATAAAGAAGTCGCGCGCGAACGCAGTGGTCGAAAGATTCTCAATGCGATCTTCCACCCATTTTACCGGACGGCCGGTCACGATCGACGCAACGATCGCGCAAATGTAACCCGGATAGGCGCCGACCTTGTTGCCGAAACCGCCGCCGATGTCGGGAGCGATCACATGGATCTTGTGCTCGGGGATCTTCGAGATCAGCGAGCCGACGGTCCTGATGACGTGCGGCGCCTGGAACGTGCCCCACAAGGTGAGCTCGCCCTTGATCTTGTCGAATGACGCTACGCACTGGCAGGTCTCAAGCGGGCAAGGATGCACGCGCGGATAGGGGATCATCTCCTTGATCGTCACGTCCGCTTTGGCAAAGGCCGCGTCGGCCTTGGCCTTGTCGCCGGCCTGCCAATTGAAGACGTGGTTGGGGTGCTTGCGCGGGCCGTGGGCGCCTTCCTTCTTGTCCTTGATATCTTCGCGGATCACAGGTGCATCGGCGGACATCGCCTTGAGGGGATCCACGTTGCACGGCAGAGCTTCGTACTCGACCTCGACCAGTTCGGCCGCATCCGCCGCGGTGTAGCGGTCCTCGGCGATGACAAAGGCCACTTCCTGGTTCTGGAACAGCACTTTGCCGTCGGCGAGCACCATCTGCACGTCGCCGGCAAGCGTCGGCATCCAGGCGAGATTGACCGTCTTGAGCGTTTCCGCGGTGATCACCGCCACAACGCCGGGTACTGCGGCCGCCTTGGTCGTGTCGATGTTCTTGACGCGGGCGTGCGCGTGCGGCGAACGCGTAAAATCGCCGTACAACATGCCCGGCAACTTGATGTCATCGACATAGTTGCCCTTGCCTTGAACGAAGCGAATGTCCTCGACGCGCTTGCGCTTGCAGCCCATGCCCTGGAGCTTTTCAGCGCGTTCGGCGGAGGTGGGGGTCATCTCATTCATTCTGCAGCCTCCTGGAACGGCACGCCGCTGATCTTGGCGGCAGCGTATTGAATGGCTTTGACGATGTTCTGGTAGCCTGTGCAGCGGCACAGGTTGCCGGAGATGCCGAAGCGGATTTCGTCTTCGGTCGGATTCTTGTTTTCCTGCAGAAGGCGATACGCCCGCACGATCATGCCCGGGGTGCAGAAGCCGCACTGCAGTCCGTGCATTTCACGGAAACCTTCCTGCAGCGCGTGCAGCGTCCCGTCTGCAGCGGCCATCCCTTCAATCGTACGGATGTCCGCACCGTTCGCTTGCACCGCAAACATGGTGCATGACTTCACCGACTTGCCGTCGAGGTCGACCGTGCACGCACCGCAATGGCTGGTATCGCAGCCGATATGCGGACCGGTGAGTTGAAGTTGTTCGCGCAGGAAGTGGATGAGCAGCATGCGCGGCTCGACCAGTTCCTCAACCTTCTTGCCGTTCACGGTCATGGAAATCTGGGATTTCGCCATGGCTTACTCCTTTAGCTCAAAGGCCGGCGCGCGCTTTGGCGCGCGCAAGCGCGCGCGTGAGCATCACGCCTGCCATCTTGGTGCGATAGGCGGCAGGTCCGCGGGCGTCACTCGCCGGCGAGGTAATGGCTTCCGCGGCCGCCACCGCTTTCTTTACTGTCGCAGCGTCGAGCGCTGAGCCGGTCAGGATCTTGCTCGCCTCTTCGGCCCACAACGGCGTCTCCGCCACATTGGTCAGGCCGATCGAACAATTGGCCACCTTGCCTCCGCTTGAGGTCAGCACAACGGCAGCTGCGGCTGTCGCATAGTCGCCGATCTTGCGTTTGAGCTTTTCGTAGGCGTACCCATGTCCGGCCGGAGGAGTCGGAATCCGAATGGCAGTCACGATCTCGCCTGGCTCCAGCGCCGTGAAGTAAGCGCCCTGGTAGAACTCACGCGCCGCAATGCGGCGCTCGCCTGACTTGCCGACCGCGTGATAGGTCGCGTTCAGGCACATCATCACCGCCGGCATATCGTTGCCGGGGTCGCCATTGGCGACGTTGCCGCCGATCGTGCCGACATAACGCACCTGCGGATCGGCAATCAGCGTTGCGGTTTCAGCCAGTATCGGAATTTTCTTGCCCAGCAGGTCCGAGCCGATGACCTCGTGCTGAGTTGTCATCGTGCCAATGACGATGTCCTTGCCGTCCTCGCGGATGCCTTTGAGGTCGGCGACCCCGGCAAGATCAATAAGGTGCGAGGGGCTTGCGAGCCGCAACTTCATCATCGGAATAAGGCTGTGCCCGCCCGCGATTGCACGGGCGTCGTCGCCGAGACTGCCCAAGAGGCTGACGGCTTCCTTGACCGATGATGGACGATGATAGGCGAATGACCCCGGTATCATGGGTGTACCTCCCGGAAGCCCTTGACCGGTCGGTTTACGACCGACTTGCGGTCCCTGAGGCGGGCGTCCTGTCCATATGACTGCCGTCAGCGTGACGAATTCGCGCCGCGGCAGCAATGACGGATTTATGATGCGAGGTGCGGCTGCACCAACGGCAGCAAAGATTGCACGAATAGCGGCACCAATTGCGTCAGAATTGCTGACGTGATCGGCTCAGCCGGCCCGCGTGTTGATCCGGGACTTCAGCCAGCCGATGCGGCTGCGGCTGACGGGAACGGAGTAGTGGTCGCTGGCAGTAAGCTCGACCATCTCGCTGTCGCCGTTTCGTCGATGCCCAATGACCCGATCGATATTGATGATGTGGCTGCGGTGAACGCGAATGAACCGGTTCTTGTCGAGGCGCGATTCCACTTCGCCGATCGCCAATGGACAAAACAGCTTGAGGGTGCCGTTGAAGACATATGTGTAGTGAGCATTGGCGTGAACGGCGACAACGTCTTCGACGGCAATGAATTGCGCCGCACCATCCCGCTCGACCGGCAGATGTTGCGCAATGCGGGGCGGCGGCGCACCGGCACCGCCGAGCGGCGCGTAGGATCCTCTGCCGAACTGAGTCTCACCATCTTTGCTTTTGACGGGCTGAACAGGGACACCGTTAGCGTCGCTGACCTGCAGGGCCAACGCTGGTTCTGGCGCGCTGTTCACCAAGGAGGAATCTCCCCGCGTGCGGTCCGGTACGAGAACCAGCAGGAATATGCCGGACACACAGAAAGCCACTACTGCAACGACGATTGCCAACAGATCAGTTGAAAGCGCCGGCGCACTCGATGTCGCCGGCAGCGGAAAAAGGTTCATTCCCGCCATCGCCGTATAGTGCATCCCCGAAACGGCGATACCGAAAGCGACCGACGACAGTATCAATGGCGGTCGGCGGACTTCTCCCCTCGCAAGCCAAAGCGCCAAACCGGACGCGACGATGGCAATGATGAGACTCGCCATGACAAAAAACGGCGCGTGCTCCATATGCGCGCTTGCATGCAATGCGGTCATGCCGATGTAATGCATGCTGAAGATGCCGCCGCCCATCAGGCAAGCGGAGAGAAAAAGTCGCGGCAGGGAAAAAGGACCGCTGCTGATCGCAAACACGGCCACACCGACGACAAGCACACACACCAG
Organism: uncultured Alphaproteobacteria bacterium; assembly: GCA_963707615.1. Classification (GTDB taxonomy): domain Bacteria; phylum Pseudomonadota; class Alphaproteobacteria; order Rhizobiales; family Xanthobacteraceae; genus Pseudolabrys. The sequence continues at coordinate 14,540 of CAVPQT010000002.1, read as the reverse complement.
CAGCGAAAGCAGCGTCGGAAACACCAGATAATCGATCGGAAACGATATTCGGGCCGCCAGCATGCCGACGAAGTGCATCGTCCAGACGGCAACCGCGAGAGAGAAAGCCGCTCCGGCAAGCAGCACACGCCGGCGAACCCCGACGGCATCGCCAAGCTGGCTTGCCAGGGTGAACCCGACATAGGCGCCCTGGATTGCCATCACGATGGAAAGCAGGACGAGCCACGGCTCGTAAACAACCTGCATACTTCATCCTTCCCGGTTCGTGATGAAGTCCCCCTTGCCAAAGTATAAGTTGGAACGACCCCATTTCAAATAGGTCCCGCGTTCCGGGTCCGCGGCGACAATTCGTTCGTCGATCTCAGTTTACGGAAACTACACGTTGCAGGACGTCCCGCAGCTGCGCGGCATCCCGGGCGCCAAAGGTCGTTTCAAATTCCTTCTGCGCTTCGCGCCATTTCGGCGCGGCGGCCTTCAGCCGTGCTTCACCTTTGGCCGTAAGTCGCAGGCTGCGGGTGCGACCGTCTTCGCCCTCTCCGATCATCAACAACCTGTCGCGCTCCAGCGGACGGATGGCGCGGCCAAGCGTGGTTCGGTCCATGACCATCGACTTCGCCAGTTCATTGATCGAAAGCGGCCCAAGCCGGTTCAGTTTTGAGAGGATCGAGTACTGAGTGGTGCGCAGGCCCTCCGATGCCAGATAGCTGTCGTAGATCTGGGTGACGTGGCGTGCGGCCTGGCGAAGTGCCAGGCAATTGCATGCGGTACTGTCGAGGCTTTGGGACGGTGCTTTCTGCATAGCTCGCATTCTGAAACCCGGGCCCGAATATCGAAGCTCCCCTTGGCAATAGGTGCGTATGCGCTTATTAATGTCAAGGAAAAGGTGCGTATACCCCTGTTTCTAGAAAGCCGGGAGGCTCCATGTCCGCGTCTTCAATCGATGTGGCCGCTAAACCGCAGGAACGCAGTTTCTGGATCGCGGTCATCTGCGGAGCCTTGATTCTCACGATCGGGATCGGTGCCCGGCAGAGTTTCGGCATTTTCCAAAAGCCAATAGCAGCCGACCTCGGCGTTGGGCGCGAGGTATGGTCGTTCGCCAACGCACTGGCACTGCTTCTGATGGGCGGATTGTCGCCGTTCGTCGGCAATATTTCCGATCGCTTCGGTACAGCGCGGACGGTCGCCTCCGGTGGCGCCCTGTATGTCGTTGGCATGTTCATGATCGCGTTTGCGACCGAAAGCGTGCTGCTCACTTTTGGAAACGTGCTGTGTGGCATCGGAATGTCAGCCGCGGGATTCGGCCCGATCTTCGGCTCCATCACCCGACAGACTCCGCCCGAAAAGCGTTCAATCGCCCTTGGCGTAGCGACCGCCGGCGGGTCGTTCGGTCAATTCGCCATCGTGCCATTCGCATCGCTGCTGCAGTACCGGCTCGGTAACTGGCATACGACGATGCTCATCCTCGGCGTGATGTCGATGATAATGGTGCCGCTGGCCATGGGATTGCGCGAACATCGCGCACAGGCCTCCAGATCCGGCGCAGCAGGCACACAAGACACAAAGGATGCACTTCAGGAAGCATTTCAGACGTACGGCTTCTGGCTGCTGACCGTCGGCTTCTTTGTATGCGGCTTCCACGTGTCATTCATTGGATTGCATCTCCCCTCGTATATTTCCGACAAAGCAGTTGGCATGTCCTTCTTCGGCACACCGATCTCGCCTCTCGAGCTCGGAGGCTGGGCGATCGGCCTGGTCGGCCTGTTCAATATTGTCGGCTCTTTGGTCTGGGGATGGCTGGGGAGCAAGCATCAGAAGAAAGACATGCTGGCATTGCTCTACGCCCTGCGGGCGTTGGCCTTTGTGATTTTTCTGGCTCTGCCCCTGTCATGGGTATCAGTGCTTATATTTTCGGCTTCTCTGGGGTTCCTCTGGCTCGGCACAGTTCCGCTGACCAGCGGCCTCGTTGGCTACATGTTTGGGCCAACGCACATGTCGATGCTGTGGGGCATTGTGTTTTTCAGCCACCAGCTGGGGAGTTTCCTTGGCGGTTGGGGCGCCGGGCGGCTTTACGACCTCCAGGGCAACTATGATCTAATGTGGTGGATCTCGGTCGGCCTCGGCATATTTGCGGCCGTGATTCACTGGTTCATTCGCGAGCAGCCGGTGCCGCGCCTGGCAACTTCGCCAGTGGCTGCATAGTTGGTACCCTGCCCACAGATGAATCGGGTCAGTCCAATGACCGAACCGTCGTCCGCCCGCACTCCTTATTTGCTGCTGTGGTCGACAGGCATTGCTGCACTGGTGCTCAGCATGGCAGCCTTCGCCCTCTGGGGCACCACTGGTGCACGCACCTTGTTCGATATGATCGTCGCACTCTGCACTTAAGAGGGCACTTAAGAGCACCTACAAGTCGACACGGTTCGCCGCGACCACGTCTTCGTTCCATTCCAGACCGATCCCTGGCACGTCAGGTACGTGCAGCAAGCTGTCTTTGATCAAGTACGGCTTTTGTAATATCGGATCGGCCCAATCCTGCCATTCAAGCCAATGTGCGGTTTCCGTAACCCGCATGACGTGAGCAGCGACCTCTGGGTAAAGGTGCGTCGACATGGGTGTGCCCGCCGCGCCAGCAATAGCAGCGGATTTTAGCCAGCCCGTAACACCGCCGATGCGCATGAAGTCGGGCATCACAAAGTCACAGGCTTTGCTCTGAAGCGCTTTGTGCAAGTCGCGCGGACCGTAGAAGTTCTCGCCAATCTGGATTGGCGTCTTCAGCTCGGCCGCAAGCTGTATGTATCCATCGAGGTTGTCATAGACGATTGGCTCCTCGATCCAATCCAGACCCAGGTCATCGATTGCGTGACAGCGCTGCAAGGCCTCGCCCAAATCCAGGCCCTGGTTGAAATCAATCATGAGGTGCATGTCGTCACCGACCGATTTCCGCACCGCTGATACTGTTTCAATGTCGTCGCGTAATTTTTCGCGACCGAGCCGCAACTTCAGGCCGGTAAACCCTCCCTCGTCGCGCAGTTCGATGGCTTGCTCCGCCACGATGCGCGGTTGCTGCAACCAAAGGCCGTTGCTGTTATAGGCCCTGACTGGACCAACAGACCCGCCGAGAAGGACACACAAAGGCAGACCGGCCGCTTTGCCGAGCGCATCCCATGCCGCCATGTCGAGGCCGGACACCGCGATCGTGGATTGGCCCTGATAGCCAACAAAGTGAAGTGACTTGCGCGCAAGGTCGTAGAGTTCAAGAGGCGCAAGCTTTCGGCCTTTGAACATTTCACCAAGGTCATGCAGCGCCGGGACGAGATACCTCATCGTCTTCGTCGTGTAGGGTTCAAGGTAGCTGCGCCCGACAATGCCCTCTTCCGTATGGAGATCGATCAATATGATCGGCCAGTCGGTGATGGTCGCGATGCGCGCAACCACGGGCCGCTTGAGTTTTAGAACAACAGGAGTCGCTTTGAGGCTTCTGATCGTGAGCGATTGAAATGGCATAACCCGCGTCCACTGTTTGCAGACGGTTAATCGGTTTGGCGGCCAAAATACTCGAAGAAAATCATTTCAGGATCGAGCAATGATGTAAATTCACTGGTCAGTATACTTTTGGCCGGAGGCACAGATGCGCGTGAAAACGGAGCAAACTCGGCAGCGCATTGTCGACGCGGCATATCAATGCTTCTGGCGGTCCGGCTTCACCCGCACCAGCATCGATGACATCGCCGAACGCGCAAAACTCACAAAAAAAACGATCTACTCTTATTATCAGAGCAAGGACGACCTCCTGGCGGCCGTCCTTGTTCATCACAATGATCTCGCGCATAGGCGGCTAAGCCACTTCGGCGAACAGATGCCGACCGATCCTGACGGAATGATCGAAATCTTTCTTTGATCAGCTCGCAGGATGGGTTGCCGCGACACCGCGCTGGCCGGGATCGGGTTTCACCAAGCTCGTCGTCGAGCTTGCGCATCTTCCTGGGCACCCGGCCCGCAGCATTGCGCGCCGCCACAAGGCGGCGACAGAAGTCTGGCTTACCGAACGACTTGCAAAGGCCAGCGTCGCCCGTCCCGCCGAACGCGCGCGCGAAATAATGCTGTTGATGGAAGGATCGATGGCTCTCACGCTCATTCATGGCAGTCGGACATATATCGACGCTGCCAAAGAGGCCTCTAAACGGCTGATCAATGCCGGCAAATCATCCGTGCGAGGGCGCAATTGAACTGCGAAGGCCGCTCCAGGAGACCTATCGCATGCTCTTCCAGGGGTCTGGCTTTTCGTTCGATGCGGGTACGCTCTTCAGAGCGTCTTGGTACGCCTTCTCGTCCACTTTCTTTTTTGCCCGATCTTCCGTTTTTTGAGTGTCGGGGTGTCTTTTGCCCTTCTCTCCGCCAGCCATCTGCGCACTCGCACCTGCAGTCAGTAACAACATTGCACCCGCTGCAGCCAATCCACTCCATTTCAGAGTCCGTCGGCACCTGGAAAAAGGAATGTCAGGCCTCATCAATAGAGCCTCCTCCAGATTCCTTTGAGTGGCACATGCATTCCCGCAGCTACGCTTTCATTGTGTTGAAACGAGGCTACAGTTATCCAACCTGCATTATCAACGCATAATTTTTTCAAACTCTATCGGCGATCGAGCGCTTCGATGCTCAGAATGGTCGGAAGATGCCGCGCGATCTCGTGCCAACTCTCGCCCTCGTCAAAGCTGCCAAAGACTGAGCCGCTATTGGTGCCGAAGTAGACCCCCACCGGTTCGCGTTCGTCACGCGCCATGGCCTGACGAAGAACCGTGAAATAGCAGCCGTCCTGAGGCAGCCCGTCGCGAAGGGCCTGCCAAGTCTCACCGGCATCATTTGAGCGCCACACGGCAGCAGCGGCGTCGGGCGGAAAGCGGCCAGCAATGTCACCGTTCAAGGGCACGGTCCAGATGATTTCTGGATCTCGTGGATGAACGCAGATCGGAAACCCGAACGTCGACGGAAGACCGCGCGTGATGTCGTCCCAACTCCGACCGCCATCGGCAGAACGCCAGACGCCATGATGGTTTTGCTGATAAAGCAAGTCAGTGCGGCCTGGTGCCCGCATCAGGTTGTGGACGCAATGTCCGATTTCGCCGTCGCGGGGCCCCGCGGGATGAGAGTGTTCAGTGCTGGGCCCCGTATTTGACAGCCGGTTACGACGATCCCAGGTCCTGCCGCCATCCTCGGTCGCAAAGACGCCAGCTGCAGAAATCCCGACCCACAGCTTTTTGGCGTTCGCTGGATCAAACAAAATGGTGTGCAAAACCAATCCAGCTCCACCGGGATTCCAACTGTCGGCAGAAGGATGATCTCGCAGACCTCGAACTTCTTCCCAACTTTTGCCGCCGTCCCGACTCGAAAGCAGTCTTGCCGGTTTGGTCCCCGCATACAACGTCCCGTGCGCGTAACCGAGCGACCAGATCTGCGAGAACTGGTCCGCGAACGGCGACGGTTGCTTGGTCCAATTCATCGTCGCTGCGAGTTGCGGTTCGCTGGCCGCCCAGTCGTCGATCTGTCCCTTTGTGAGCTTTGCAACTTCCCAGGTGGAACCAAAGTCTTCGGAACGCCAGACTCCGGCGCCGTGCCATTCGCCACCCCCACCGGCCCACAGCAATCCCGTGACAGGGTCACCTATGACGTGATTGATAGGCCAGCCATTGCAGAATGGCCCTGTAAGTTTCCAACCCTGCCTGTTGCTCCCACCGGACACGAGGAAAGCACCCTTCGTCGTGCCGACAAGTATCGTGACCCCCGATTGACTTACTTGCGAATTCATTGGCGTGAACGAAACGTCCTCAGGTGCGATTGCGGGGCTGTCATTGCTATCGCATCAACTTCAACCAACATTCCGGGCCACGCAAGCTCATTGATTTTCAAGAACGCGTGTAGCGTTGCGGAATCTCTTCCGGCTTAGCCCAGTTGCGGACACGCAGCGGGGCTAATCAGCAGCGCTACTCGGAAGGGCTAATTTCAGATGTCCGCTTCAACCCAGGATGTCCGCTAAGGGCCAAGACCGGACATCGTGCTTCTCATTCGATGATCTCGTCTGCTCTAGCGAGCAACGACTGCGGAATGTTGAGGCCCAGCGCCTTCGCGGTTTTGAGATTGACCACCAGTTCGAATTTGTCCGGCGCCTGCACCGGCAAGTCACCGGGCTTCTCACCTTTGAGAATACGATCGACATACGCCGCGGCGCGACGGATCGGCTCGTGGGTATTCGGCCCATAAGACATGAGGCCGCCGTCTGCCGCGTAATACCGATAGGGATAGGTCGCCGGCAATTTGTAGCGGGCGAAAAGATCGATGACGAGATTGCGATGCGCCGCCGTGCCGCCCGCCGTGACAATGGCGCCGCCGTTCCCGGCACGCGCAAACGCCTGGACGCCGCGCTCAATCTCTTCGGTGTCGCGCACGTCAAGCGGCGTGAGCTCGACACCAAGGGACTGCGCCACCGAACGAACCGAAGCGAATTGCCCGATACCTGCCGCAGACGTCGGATCGCGCAGTACCAGTGCTCGCGTAATCCGGGGCGCGGCTTGTTTCAGCAATTCGGCCCATTTTCCGCTCATGCTATATTCGAAGTTCGAGAAACCCGTCGTATTGCCTCCCCGGGTGCGCCATGTTTTGCACGAAGCCCGCACCGACCGGATCCGGAACATTCACGAACACAATTGGAATAGTCCGCGTGGCTTGTTGCAATGCGCCGACCGAGATGCTGCCAATGCTCAGGATTACGTCGGGTCCGAGCGCGGCAAGCTCCGTGGCGTAACGGCGAAGGCGGTCGACATCGCCACCGACCTGACGGCTTTCGATCTTAAAATCGCGGCCGCTTTGCCAACCCAATTGTCCGAGGGCTTCGTAAAAAAGTTTTAGCCGAGCTTGTGCCTCAGGATCGTCCTTTCCAAGTATGTTGAGGATGCCGATGAGCCGTACGCGCTCGCCTTGCTGCGCACGGGTCAGTACCGGCCAGGCGACCGCGCCGCCAAGTAGAGTAATGAATGTACGGCGCCTCATCGCTGCCCCCGAGGCTCAGACAGAGCATCGTAGCAACTATCACGTGTACTCAGGAAGGGGCCTGGTTTGTCACGCCGCCGATCGCACGTACTTATCGAACCAATCCAGCGTGCGCTGCCAGGCTAGTTTGGCCGCAGCTTCGTCAGTAACGAGGAGTTGTATCGTTGTGGAAGCCGTGCGTTGGCCCCGGCAGACACGTATCCCTCGTGCGGTACGTGCGGCGGCCGTCAGTGCAGCATCAAAGGCTGGCCAACCTGATGTAATCCGTGTGTCAAGTTCGCCGTACTGCGCAAGCACCGGCGCTTTGATCCTGGCCGCGTCAGCAGCGCTGGGCTGACTTCCATAGACGCAACCGCGGCGGCAAGGCCAGTCCCCATCTGGACTGCCAACAGGTTTACAACGCCGCCACCGAAGCAAAACCCGACAGCGCCGAGTTTACCCGTGCAATCCGGGCGCGATTTCAGCCACGTTGCGGCAGCAAGAAAGTCTTCTCTCATTTTGGCGCCGTCGATCTGCCTGAAAAGCTCCAAACCCTTCTCGTCATCTCCGGGATAACCGCCCGCGGACGTCAGTCCGTCGGGGGCAAATGCGATGTACTTGGCCACCGCCAGCCGCCGCGCCACATCTTTTATGTACGGATTCAGACCACGGTTCTCGTGAACAACCAGGATCGCGGGCAGATTTCCGCCGCATCCGCCGGGCGTACCAGATAACCGTTGATGCTGCCGTTGCCCCGCGGCGATGGCACGGTTGCGGACTCGGCCTTGATCCGACTGTCGTTTCTTGAACCTGTACTCGCCCCACGCATAGTTCGGTCGTAGCATGTCGAGGGAGTGCAACTGCCGTCAGCCGCCGACGGCAAACTTTTGTGCACCATCGAGAAACTGACGGCGATCAATGCCGCCATGCACGTATCGGTCAAACAGGTTCAAGAGTTCCTGCGGGAAATCGGACGCTTTCTTTCGTTCATCGAATTACTCCCAACTGCTGACCCCCGAGCCATAACAGAATCATGGAGCTACTTGGTGCCGCAAGGCTACTGCGAGATTCCGCGATGTCGCATCGACCGCACTGATGTCCGCTTTGGGTCAAAAAAGCGCAAATCAGCCCTCCGCCCAGCGGAGGAACCGGCTCTGGAAACGCCGCATCATCGTATCGACTACAAGTCCCATAGCCAGCATCACCACGATATAGGCAAAGACTGTCGGACTCTCGAAGAACCGCTGCGAGTAGATCAAGGTCGCACCCATGCCGCCGCCGCCTGCGACCATCTCGGCGGTGAAGGTGGTAATCAGGCCGACCGGCACGGCAATCCGGAACGTCGTAAAAATACGCGGATAGCACGCCGGCAGGATCACGTGCAGAAACACACTCGACCGGCTGCTGCCGAGCGAGAGCGCCGACCAGATGAACTGCCTGCTCACGGCGCGCGCGGCGCTGTACGTGCCGATGATGATGGGGAATACGCAGGCAAACGTCACAAGCAGAATTTTCGACATGCTTTCAATTCCGAACCACAAGATGAAGATAGGAATGAAAGCGATCTTCGGAGACGGAAATCCGAGGGCAACGAGCGGATCGACCAGCCACTCGACCGTCCGGTTTCGCGCCATCAGCAGCCCCAGGATGATGCCCCCTACCGTCGCCAGCACCAGTCCGCACAATGCCCGCGCAAGGCTGAGCGAGAGGTCGGCGGCGAGACTGCCATCCAGTGTCGAATACCAGAGCTGTTCAGCCACAATCGAGAACGGCGGCAGCAATATTGCAGGCGCAACGTGGATCCGCGCCGCGATTTCCCAAGATCCAATGAACAGCAGGATAGAGACGACCGAGCGCCAGGCGAGCGCATTCGTGTGGACGTCCAGCCGGTTCATGGCCGCCTCTCCTCGATCTCGGCGACGGCCAATTCATGCCAGACCAGCAATCGCTTCGTCAGAAAGACGAGTGCCCGATCGGTAAGAAAAGCAACGATCACCATGCAGGCTATCGCCGCGAACATGTAATCGTAAGCGCCATTTTCGCCGTACATGAAGATCAGCTTGCCGACACCGTTTGTGGAGGCGACCATCTCGGCGGAAATCGCAAGCACGAATGAGAATCCAAGCGCAATGCGTAGCCCGGTGAAGATGTCGGGCAGCGCATTGCGGATGAAGATACGCAGCCACAGCGCGCGTTCTCCGGTGCCAAGCGCCTCGGCACTCCAGACCAGAACCTTCGGTGTCGTCACCACGCCATGATACGTGTTGACGATCATGGGAAGCAGGCAAGCAAGGAAGACAGCAGCAATCGCGGTGACATTTCCAATCCCGAACCACAAAGCGAAAAGCGGGATGAGCGCGGACTTCGGCAGCGAATAGGTGCCGCCAACGATTGGGGTCACGTATTCGCGGAAGTGGCGCGAGCGCGCCATCATCACGCCGATCCAGATGCCGCAGGCAGCGCCGAGGAACAGGCCCACGGCCGCCCTGAACAAGGTGATCGTGAGGTTTCTGGCGATTTCTCCGCCCTCAAACAGGTCCGCAAGGGCCGCCGCGACGGCGGCCGGCGCGGGTAGAAAGTCCTTGTTGACCAGTCCAGCGCTGCAGATGACGTGCCACACCAGCCCGAAGAGAATAAGCGGCGCGATGCGCACAAGCCCGCGCCTCGCGGAGGACAAGACTTCGTCAAGCCTCGTCATTGCGCTCTCCCGCGGCCAGGGCCTGACGCCGCACCGACAGCCAGACCCGGTTGCGGATGCTGTTGAACTGCTCGGTGACGACGAGCTCTTCGCGAGAGCGGCCACGGTCGAGCGTGACAGTAAATTCCTCGATGATCTGACCCGGCCGCGCGGACATGACGCAAATCCGGTTCGAGAGATAAACCGCCTCGTTAACGTCGTGGGTGACCATAAGGACGGTCTTACGGGTCTGCAGCCAGATTCGGAGCAGCTCGTCCTGCATGATTTCCCTAGTCTGGGCATCGAGTGCGCCGAAAGGTTCGTCGAGCAGCAAGATTGCCGGATCGCACGCCAGTGTGCGAGCGATCGCAACGCGTTGCTTCATGCCTCCGGAAAGCTCGCGTGGATACCGGTTTTCAAAACCGGCAAGGCCTATCACCTTGACTAGGCGGCTAACAATTTTCTCAACCTCCGCCGCGACCATGCCCTGACGTTCGAGGCCGTACCCGATGTTGCCGTGCACCGTGAGCCAGGGAAACAGGCGCATATTCCTGAAAGACGACACCGCGGTCAATTCCCGGACCCTCGATCGGCGAGCCATCGATAACGACCTCGCCATCCGCGGCGAGGAACCCACCTACAACATAGAGAAGTGTGCTTTTGCCGCAGCCCGATGGGCCGACAATCGAAACGAACTCGCCTTCGTTAACGGTCAGGTCGATGCGCTGCAAGGCAAGGATAGGACCGTGCTCGCTTGCGTACGTCTTCGATACGCCCCGAATCTCGACCTTCGGCCGGGCTAGGTCGAGCACGGGCGTGGCAGATAGCTCAGAGCCAGGTACTTCGAGGCATCGACAGGTTGCGGGATCAGCTTTTCCTCGACCATCGCATCGATCGGTTTCTGGATCGCGACCGCTGGCACGCAGCCATTGGGGTCGCGGTAGTAGTCGCTGCCCGTTGCAAAATAGCTATCGAGCACCTCTTTCGGCGACTTCGTGAAAGCAGCGACGAGCTCGATGGCTTTGCTGCGATTGGCCTTGTCATAATACCAATTGAGGCCGGCACATAGTCGGCGAGAAACCCGCGCACGGCATCCACATTCTGTTTCAGAAAATCCGTACGGGCGACTTGAAAGATCACCGACGACGGGCCGAAAGCGTCGCCGCCGGTGAACAATGACCGCAGATCGCCCTTGCGACTTTCGACCGCAAGGAACGGAATAACGAGAACGCCGCAGTCGATGCGTTTCTCCCGTATCGCCGCTGCCATGTTGGGGAAGTTGACCTCGACAATCTGCACATCGCGCCTGGGATCGAGGCCCTTCTTCTTCAGGACGACGCGCAGGACGAGATCAACCGCCGAACCATAGGCGTTAATGCCCACCTTCTTGCCCTTGAGATCCTCGACCGTCTTGATCGGCGAATCCTGAAGCACGAAGAACGTGTTGGTCGCGTTGCCCGCGTGACCGTCCTGGTAGTTATCGGAGATGATCGAAAGCCCGCCGGCGACGGCATTTTTTGCGATCGCGGTCGCGAAGGTCGAAAACGCGAGCGTCCCGAGATCCGCCTGGCCGGATGCCAGCAACGTGGCGGCTTCGGGCGTGCCGCGCGTGAAGGTCATTTCCAGCGTGTAGGATTTTCCGTAGTTCTTGAGCACGTTCTCTTTCAAATAATCGAGATAGATGATCGTCTCCATCTCGTTCGGACCGATCCCGCCGCCGGTTGCATAGCGGATCGTCACCGGAGCAGCAGAGGCGCGGGGCAGCGCTCCCATTGAGGCCCCGACAAATCCTGCCGCGCTAACCTGCAACAGGCGTCGCCTCGACAGTCGACCGGAATCGGTACGTGATTTTGTGCGCATGTTCGCCCTCCTTTGCCCGTCGCGGCATCTTGCTAAACGGGAGCTGCGACCGCAATAGCCACAAGAGAGCAGCAGCTATGACAGTGACCAAAATCCAACCGAAGGCGCTGTTTCAACGCGCACTCGAAGGTCGCGTCCTGTACACGCATGTGGTTGTGGCCGAGACCCAATCGCTTATTTTTATTTCCGGGCAGCTCGCGCGCGATAAGTTAGGAAATATTGTCGGCCCGCGGGACATGCGGGCGCAAATTCGGCAAGTCGGCGAGAATATCCGTGCGGGGCTCGAGGCCGCCGGCACCCTCGCTAATCTCGTCAAAACCACAACATTCGTAACCGATATCGACGAGTTCTTCCGGCACGTTGACGTCCGGCACGACTATTTAGGGGTAGGCCTTCCGGCCAGCACAACCGTCGAGGTGCGACGCCTGTCCCACCCCGACCTGATGGTTGAAATTGAGGCCGTCGCTGTCAAAGACCGAGCTGACGCGCTCCCGAAGCACGGGCCGGGACTTCGACAGGACAAACCCGCGCGAACTGTTTGGTAACAGCACCATTCAAAGACTGCATTCGCAGTAGACAACATGTCCGCTTTGCCCTCAAAAGCAGACATTTGTTTTGGCGCTAGTTGATTCGGCGCCGCCAACCAAGAAAGCTTCAAATGTCGTCGGCGATGGAATAGGCATGCCGTTCGCGCACGGCCAGCAACGGCACGGCCCACGTTCGAGCACAAGTTTCTTGAAGTGCTTGGTCTGTTGATGCTCACGGAACGCCTCATGCCGGAAGCATACACATTCATAGAGCAGAAATTCGTTCGCGTCGTCCGGCCGCGAAGTGCTGTAAAATGTAGATTGCCCGGTTCTTGACGAATAGCCGCGGCCAATTCCGGCAAAAACGGAGTTTCGATTTGCTTCGTCGCGCCTTCGCGCGGCCGCCACCGAGCGACCATGACGTAACTCATCACATGCTCACTTTCTCGTAAGCCGTCACGATTGAAATCAGAAGCACGAGACTGCCGCCGTCGAGATATACGACGGAACCCGTGGCAAAACCAACCGTCATGAAGGCTCAGGATCTGCCGCGCGATTGTTCACCGAGACAACGTGGCCAACGGGCAGCGCGGCGGCGGCTTTGGCCAGCATCTCGCGCGGGCGGCTTCCGGATCGCCGCACGGAGCGATGACGTGGGCGAAATGGCGTTCACCCGTACAGGAGCCAATTCGAGCGCGAGACTTCGCGCAAGTGACTCCAGGGCGCCATTTGTCGCGGCCACGATCCCGCCGCCGGCCGGGGGTGAACGCTCAGGAATCCGGAACAAGCGTGCAGGCAGCCGCCCGGGCTTGATTTTGGGACCCGCACGCGCGACGCGCCAGGCACCCCAGAACTTCGCCTCCATGGTCGCACGGACGTCTTCCATGGGTACGGTCTTGAACGGGCCGGTGCGCAATTGTGCCGCAGTGACACGACGTGATTGACCACGCCGCACTGCTGGAAAAGTTGCGCGACGCTTTCATCGCTGGTCACGCAGCCAGCCGGCATCGACTTAACGCCCAGCTTTTCTGCCGTGGCCTTCAAACGCTCGGCGTTCCGCGATGCGATTGTGACGTCGGCGCCCTCGCTTTTTGCCAGTTCGGCAGTCGACAGACCGATGCCGGACGACCCGCCAACGACAACAACTTTCTGACCTGCAAGCAGCATAATTCGTCTCCGTTTGACCCAACCAAGGCAACACGCTGTTGGCCGTTGACAGCCGATGGCCCCAACTTATCATCCAATAATAAAAAAGCGTCTCTCACAATGTGGCATATGTCGAGAGGCACCCAGGGACTTGTCCAAAGGGAGGGAAGCATGAGCAAACATAACCGTCGAAGCGTATTGAAGGCCGGTGCTGCTTTTGCCGGCGTGTCAGCACTGGGATTTCCAGCCATCGTCCACGCCCAGGCGGACAAAATCAAAATCGGCCACCTCACGCCATTGACCGGTTTCCTTGGAGCGTCTACGCTTATGCCCAGTTGGGCATGCGTATGGCCGAAGAGGAGATCAACAAAGCGGACGGCGTGATGGGCCGACCGATCGAAATCATCTCGGAAGATTTAGTCAATCCTGCCACGGCCGCGACCAAAGCGCAGCGCATGCTCGATCAGGGTGGCGCGATTGTGCTGATGGGCGAGATCAGTTCAGCTTCTGCCGTGACCATTATGCAAGTGGCGGAGCGAAACAAGCGCCTGTTCATGCAGATCGGCGCGCGCTCTGACGCCTTGCGCGGCAAGAATTGCAACAAATACACGTTCCACGTCGATATTCCGAACACGGTAATGGTCAACGCGGTTGGCAAGGCCCTGCAGCGTGACAACATGGTCAACGGCAAGAAGTTCTACACCCTGACCGCCGACTACATTTTCGGCCATGATCTGCTCAAAGCCGCGAAGGCGTTCTTCGCTGCCAATCAGGCGACCTTGTTGGGTGACGAGTTGATCGCCACCGACGTCACCGATTTCAGTCCCTATCTGCTGAAGGTGAGGCAGGCAAAGCCGGACGTTGTCTGCTGCAATCTGGCCGGCAATCAAGTCACCAATCTGATCAAACAATACGCCGAATTTGGACTGCCCTACCCCATCGTCGGATTCAATCTCAACACGGCTGACGCGTGGGCGGCGGGTGAAGGCAATCTGAGCGGCACAAGGCCCAGTCTGGCACCACGATCTCGATGTTCCGGCTTCGAAAGAGTTTGTTGCCGCCTTCATCAAAAAGCATGGCAAACCGCCCGAGAACCATGCCTGGATCGAATACATTTCTTTCAAAGTCATGGCGCAGGCCATGAATGACACCAAGTCGACCGACACCGACAAGCTGATCGCCTACTTCGAGAAGCAGACGGAATTCGATATTTTGAAAGGCCGGAAAGGGTATTTCCGGAACTGGGATCATCAACTGATCCCAGGAAGCCTACCCGTTCACGGTCAAGCCGAAGGTCAGGCCAAGGACAA
>CAVPQT010000001.1:0-1678314 GCA_963707615.1 uncultured Alphaproteobacteria bacterium | reverse complement strand
GCCGAGCTGCAAGGCCATCGCGACGAGATCGATGGAATTGTCGGTATTGATGAAGCCTCGTTTGGATTTTGAGCCGCGGTCGGCAGTGGCCGAGAACTGTCCCTTGGTGAGGCCATAAACACCGTTGTTTTCAACGATATAGACCATGTTCACGCCGCGTCGCAGGCAGTGGGCGAACTGACCAAGGCCGATCGAAGCACTGTCACCGTCGCCGGACACACCGAGATAGATCAGGTCGCGGTTGGCGAGGTTGGCGCCGGTCAACACGGACGGCATTCGGCCATGCACCGAATTGAACCCGTGCGAATTGCCGAGGAAGTAGGTCGGCGTCTTCGAGGAACAGCCGATGCCGGAAATCTTGGCGACCCGGTGCGGTTCGATCGACAGCTCGAAGCAGGCCTGGATAATCGCACCCGTGATCGAGTCGTGCCCGCAGCCCGCGCAGAGGGTCGATACGGTGCCCTCATAGTCGCGGTGCGTGTAGCCGAGCGAATTCTTCGGCAGATCGGGGTGGTGGAATTTCGGCTTTGCGAGATAGGTCATGAGGTCACCTTCATCGGCTTCACCGTCAGTTTGTCGAGGTGATCGCCGATGGCCTTGGCGATAAACCGGGCGGTAATGGGCGTGCCGTCATAGTGCAAAATCGGAACCAGCCTTACCGGATCGATGCCGCACTCGTTGACGATCAGCGAGCGTAGTTGTGCGTCGCGGTTCTGCTCGACCACGAAGACGAAATCGTGATCAGCGACGAAGCTGTTGACGCTGGAATGAAATGGGAAAGCGCGAACGCGCATGCGGTCCAGCGCGTGACCGCGCGCCTCGATCATGTGGATAGCCTCGTCCATCGCGGGCGAGGTCGACCCATAGTAGATCACGCCGTATTTGGTGGACTTCCCCGCGGTCGCGATCAGTGGTCGCGGTACCAGATCCTTGGCGGTCTCAAACTTGCGGATAAGCCGCTGCATGTTGTCGACGTAAGGCGCGCCTTCTTCCGTATATCGCGCGTAGCGATCGCGTGAAGTGCCGCGCGTGAAGAACGAGCCTTTCGTGGGGTGTGTACCGGGATAAGTACGATAGGGGATACCGTCGCCGTCGACATCGAGATAGCGGCCGAATTCCTTCCCGGCTTCGAGCTCGGCCGCCGTCATGACCTTGCCGCGGTCGTATTTGCGACTGTCGTCCCACGCGAGCGGCTTGGACAAGTGGTGGTTCATGCCAATGTCGAGGTCGAGCATCACGAAGATCGGTGTCTGCAGGCGATCAGCGAGGTCAAAGGCCTGGGCGCCGAATTCAAAGCTTTCGGCCGGGTCCTCGGGAAACAGCAAAATGTGTTTGGTGTCGCCGTGGGAGGCGTAGGCGCACGACGTGAGATCGCATTGCTGCGTGCGGGTCGGCATGCCGGTCGAGGGGCCGGCACGCTGGACGTCGAAAAGAACCGCAGGAATTTCAGCGAAATAGGCGAGGCCGATGAACTCCTGCATCAAGGAAATGCCGGGGCCAGACGTTGCCGTGAAAGCACGTGAGCCGTTCCAGCCTGCGCCGATCACGACGCCGATCGAGGCAAGCTCGTCCTCGGCCTGGATGATCGCGTATTTAGCTTGCTTGGTCTCCGCATCGATACGGAATTTCGCGCAATGCCGTGTGAAGGCATCCGCGAGTGAAGATGATGGGGTGATCGGATACCAGGCGCATACGGTCGCGCCGCCATAAACCGCTCCGAGGGCGGCAGCCGAATTGCCTTCAATGAATATCCGATCGGCGACGGCGTTGGCGCGCCTGAGTTTGATGCTGAGCGGGCACTGCAGGTTCAGAACCGCATAGTCACGGCCGATATGCAGCGCCTTGATATTTGGCTCGATCAGCTTGTCCTTGCCTTTATATTGCTCGCCAATGAGTTGCTCGACGACCTTCACATCCATGTCGAGAAGGGCGGTGAGTACGCCGATATAGATAATGTTCTTGAACAGCTGGCGCTGACGCGGATCGGTATATTCGCGGTTGCAGATGGCGGTGAGCGGCACGCCAATGACCGTGATGTCATCGCGGAATTTCGACGCCGGCATCGGCTTGGTCGAATTGTAGAAGAGGTAGCCGCCCGGCTCGATACCCGCGATATCCCTGTCAAAAGTCTGCGGGTTCATCGCGATCATCAGGTCCGTTCCGCCGCGAGCGCCCAGGTGGCCTGCCTCGGAGATGCGGACCTCGTACCAGGTTGGCAGGCCTTGAATGTTGGAGGGAAAGATGTTGCGCGGTGCAACGGGCACGCCCATGCGCATAACCGCTCGCGCAAACATTTCGTTCGCGCTCGCCGAACCCGAGCCGTTGACGTTGGCGAAGCGAACGACGAAATCGTTTACGCGGCTGATCGGCGTGGCGGTCGGCATGAAGTCCCTGCCTCAGTCATATCGATCAGGAATTTCTGCATGTCCCAGGCACCGGTCGGGCAACGCTCGGCGCAGAGCCCGCAGTGCAGGCAGACGTCCTCATCTTTGACCATCACGCGACCGGTCTTGAGGCCATCCTGAACATACAAATCCTGGGTGAGATTGTGCGAAGGCGCGTTCAGCCGTTGGCGCAGATCGGCTTCGTCGCCATTGGAGGTGAAGGTAATGCAATCCATCGGGCAAATGTCGACGCAGGCGTCGCATTCGATGCACAGCTGCGCCGAAAACACGGTCTGAACGTCGCAATTCAGGCAACGGCCGGCTTCCGACAATGCCAGCTTTTCATCGAAACCAAGCTCGACTTCGGCCTTGATATCTCTGAGTGCAACGACTTTGTCGCGGTGTGGCACCTTGTAGCGTTTGTCGAGCGCGATTTCGTTATCGTAACTCCACTCGTGGATGCCCATCTTCTGGCTCATCACCTCGACCGCGGGAGCGGGGCGGTCGTTGATGTCTTCGCCATTGAGGTGTTTGTCGATCGACACGGCCGCTTCGTGCCCGTGCGCGACGGCCCAGATGATGTTCTTCGGACCAAAGGCGGCGTCTCCGCCAAAGAAGATTTTCGGGTGGGTCGATGCCATCGTCTTGGAATCGACTTTCGGCATGTCCCATTGGTCGAATTCAATCCCTACGTCGCGCTCGATCCACGGGAATGAATTCTCCTGACCGACGGCGACCAATACATCGTCGCAGGGGAAATGCAGCTCCGGTTCGCCGGACGGTACGAGTTTGCGGCGGCCTTTGGCGTCGTATTCGGCCTTCACCTTTTCGAAGGTGATGCCGGTGAGCTTACCGTTCTCGTGCGTGAATTCTTTGGGCACGAGGTAGTTGTGGATCGGAATGCCCTCGTGCATGGCGTCTTCCTTCTCCCAGGGCGACGCCTTCATTTCCTCAAAACCGGAGCGCACCACGACGTCGACCTGTTCGCCGCCAAGGCGGCGGGCGGAGCGGCAACAATCCATCGCGGTGTTGCCGCCGCCGAGAACGACAACGCGGCGGCCGATCTTGGAAATATGTCCAAAGGAAACAGAAGATAGCCAGTCAATGCCAATGTGGATGTTCTTGGCTGCTTCCTTACGACCGGGGATATCGAGATCGCGACCGCGCGGCGCACCCGATCCAACAAAGATTGCATCCCAGTTGTCGCCAAGCAGCGTCTTCATGCTGTCGACGCGCGCGCCGGGACGGAACTCGACGCCAAGGTCGATGATGTAGCCGCACTCTTCGTCGATCACGGAATCCGGCAGACGGAATTTCGGAATTTGCGTGCGGATCATGCCGCCGGCTTTTGGATCTTGGTCGAAGACCACGCAGTGATAACCAAGAGGAGCGAGGTCGCGAGCCACGGTAAGAGAGGCAGGACCCCCCCCGACCAACGCTATGCGTTTGCCGTTCTTCTTGGATGCGGGCTTTGGCAGACGGTCGCGAATGTCGTCTTTATAGTCAGCCGCAACTCTTTTCAGGCGGCAAATAGCCACCGGCTCCTTCTCCACGCGTACCCGACGGCACGCCGGCTCGCAGGGGCGGTCGCAGGTGCGACCGAGAATTCCTGGAAATACGTTCGAGCGCCAGTTGATCATGTACGCGTCGGAATACCGGCCGTGCGCGATTAGACGGATGTATTCCGGGACGGGCGTATGTGCCGGGCAAGCCCACTGGCAGTCCACGACCTTGTGGAAGTAGTCTGGGTCGGAAATGTCGGTATTCTTCATTGACTCCTCGAAACGCGCCCCGCTACTTCCGCACAACTTGAGCGACGTCGCCTCACAGCCCCCCGGTGGCTCCGGCTCCCTACCGATCGGCCCATTTCCAGGCACGAATCCGAGGCTGATAATATTGGCTGGGACGAGGCAAGGCTACTTATCCTTCGGTGTAGAAGTCCCGCCAATCACAAGTCTCTCTATGGTTTTTCGCTCCTTGAAAGCGGCGAGAGGATGGCATTTCGGTCCCTAAAGTTTTCCGTCTGAATTAACATGTAAGGAAGGAAGTTCCTCGCTATTTTGCGCTGCACAAACCGTCCCAATGCGTGAGATTTTCACTGAGATTTTCGAGAACCAGCCGCTCGATCCGACCGAAGCGGCGCGGCAAGCCGTTCGGCCGCGTCTGCGAAAGCGATTCTACAAGCAAGCACAATTAACCGAGGCGCCGGACGGTGTCGGAATATCGCTCGATGGCAAACCCATTCTCACGCCGCGACGGCGCGCTTTTGTCGCGCCCACGCGGACGCTCGCTGAGGCCATTGCGGCGGAATGGGAGGCGCAAGGCGAAACGATCGACCCGCGGAACATGCCGCTCACGCGGCTCGCGAACGCCGTGATCGATGCGGTCAGCGAAAATCCCGAGCCCGTTGCGGAGGAGATCGCAAAATATCTTGGAAGCGATTTGCTTTGCTACCGCGCCGAAGCGCCCCTGAAGCTCATCGACAAACAGTCGCAAGCCTGGGACCCGGCGCTCGCTTGGGCGCGCGAAGCCTTCGGTGCGAATTTCAAACTGGCGCAAGGTGTCATGCATGTGGCACAGCCCGCTGAAGCCGTAGAGGCATTGCGACGCGCCATTCCTCGCGATCCGTGGCGGCTCGCGGCGGTCTCTTCGATTACAACGTTGACGGGCTCGGCATTGTTGGCCTTGGCGATTGCGCAGGGTGCGATCGATACCGATTCAGCCTGGACCGCTGCGCATGTGGACGAGGACTGGCAGATGTCGCAATGGGGTCGCGACGAACTAGCGCTCGAACGCCGAGCCTATCGTGAGGCGGAATTCAAGGCGGCGGCGGCGGTCCTGCGTCTTGTCGGCTGAAAAGTGCACGACGCGCGCAAGACCGCCGGTTACCTCGTCCAAAATCAGTGACCGGTCGGATCGCCCCGACGCCCGGCTTCGTAGAGGAACCAAACACGACGTTCGGCGTCGTCGATGAATGTCTCGAGAAAACTCGCTGTCGCCACGTCGTTGTGTTCGTCGCAGAGGTCGTGAGTTTCGCGCAGGGCCGTGATCACGCGCTGATTGTCTTCGCGCAATTCTGCCAGCATGTCCTGTGGATCGACATAAGCTGCGTCATTATCGCTGAGGCGTTGATGACGCGTGATATCGCCGATGGATCGCAGTGTGGTCCCGCCGAGCTTGCGAACGCGCTCAGCGAGCACATCGGTCGTGGCGAATATTTGGTCCGCGTGCTCGTCGAACAGCAAATGATAGTCGCGGAAATGAGGTCCACTGACGTGCCAGTGAAAGTTCTTGGTTTTCATATAAAGCGCGAAGGTGTCCGCGAGCAGCGCATTGAGCGCCCCGGCGATATCTTTTTGGGCATTGGCGCCGAGATCGGTCGGCGTAGTCAGGCGCGCGGTAGGTTTGGCATTATTCATGGTCACTGTCCTCGGTTATCAAAAGCCCCCCGAAGAATTCCCCCACAGTATGCCGCGCAATTGTCAGCTTTGTGAAGGCTCGTTTTTCTTCGACTGAAGTTCGGCAGCACGTGTATCGGCCGCCCCTGCATCGTCTTCACGCCCAAGCGAGCGCAACAGGCTCGCGCGGGCTTCGTGCATTTTAGCGACGTCCGCCTTTATGGCGATCGCCTTATCGACGCTCGCCAGGGCATCATCGACGCGTGAGAGTTTCTTCAGCGCCAATGCGCGCCCGAGATAGGCCTCGGCCATCTTTGGCTCCAGCGCGATGGCTCGGTCATAGCTTGCCAGCGCTTCGGCATCGCGGCCCAGGTCCGTCAAAACGTGACCTCGATTGCAATGTGGCACGACGAAATCGGGATCGAGCGCGATGGCCTTGTCGTAGCTGGCAATCGCTTCCTCAAGCCGACCGGCACCATGGAGGGTTGCCCCCCGGTTGATCCAGTCGGGTGCCGAATTTGGCTCGATCGCGAGCGCCCGATCGAAACTCGACAGGGCTTCGCTGGCCCGGCCAAGTTCACTGAGCATATTCGCGCGGTTGCTGTACGCGTCCGCCAGGTTGGGGTCGCATTCGATGGCACTGTCGAAACTTTGCAGGGCGTCATCGATCTTGCCCATGCGGTGCAGCGCCTGGCCGATCAGGTTATGTGCCCGCGCCTGCCGCGGACGAAACGACAGGGAGCGGCGGGCCAGATCGATGCCTTGCTGAAACTGGCCTTCGTGGCAGGCGATCAACGCAATGTAATAAAGCGCATCGGCGTTGCGCGGATCATTGCGCAGCACCTGGGTATACCGGTCCATGGCCAGAGAAATCTGACCAGCCCTGTGGTGGACCAACCCCTGCTGAATGAGTTCGGCGGCCGTCTGCGGTTCGCTCATGGAGCGCTTGTAAGCAGGCTTTGAGGGGGCTGCCAAGCCCGAACTCAAGCCAGCGGCCGTGCCAGCTTCCGCCGGGACGACGGCTGTGGTGTGGTATGCATCGACGGCCGGAATGCACGGGGAAGGGCTCCACTCCATGAAAGATATCCTCGACAGACTCGAAAAGCGGCGCGAGGACGCCCGCCTGGGCGGGGGAAAGGCGCGTATCGAGGCGCAGCACAAGCGTGGCAAGTTGACCGCGCGCGAGCGCATCGAGTTGTTTCTCGACAAGGGCTCCTTCGAAGAGTTCGACATGTTCGTCGAGCATCGTTCCAACGAATTCGGAATGGAGAAAACGAAAATCCCCGGCGACGGCGTGGTCACGGGCTGGGGCACGGTTAACGGCCGCGCGGTCTATCTTTTCTCCAAGGACTTCACGGTTTTTGGCGGGTCGCTGTCGGAGACGCATGCCCAGAAAATCATCAAAGTGCAGGATATGGCGATGAAGGCGCGCTGCCCGATCGTCGGCCTGTTCGATGCGGGCGGTGCACGCATCCAGGAAGGCGTCGCGGCACTCGGCGGCTATGGTGAGGTCTTCAAGCGCAACGTTATCGCGTCGGGCGTTATTCCGCAGATCAGCGTCATCATGGGCCCTTGTGCGGGCGGTGACGTCTATTCGCCGGCCATGACTGATTTCATTTTCATGGTACGCGACACATCGTACATGTTCGTCACGGGTCCGGATGTGGTGAAGACGGTGACGAACGAAGTTGTTACCGCTGAAGAGCTGGGCGGAGCGTCGGTGCACACTACGAAATCCGGTGTCTCGGATGGCGCCTTCGAGAACGATGTCGAGTGTCTGTTGCAGATGCGGCGCTTGATCGATTTCCTCCCGTCCAATAACGAAAGCGGGGTTCCGGAATGGCCTACGCAGGACGCGGCGGACCGCATCGATGAATCCCTCGATACGCTCATTCCCGACAATCCCAACAAACCCTACGACATCAAGGAACTCATACTGAAGGTCGCCGACGAAGGCGATTTTTTCGAGCTCTCATCGGCGTACGCAAAGAACATTGTCACGGGTTTTGGTCGGGTTTCCGGCCGCACCGTTGGCTTCGTGGCCAACCAACCCATGGTGCTCGCCGGCGTGCTCGACAGCGACGCCTCGCGCAAGGCGGCGCGTTTTGTGCGCTTCTGCGACGCATTCGGCATCCCCATCGTGACCTTCGTAGATGTTCCCGGATTTTTGCCTGGCACAGACCAGGAATATGGCGGGCTGATCAAGCATGGCGCCAAGCTATTGTTTGCCTACAGCCAATGCACGGTGCCGCTGGTGACCGTGATCACGCGCAAGGCGTTTGGCGGAGCCTATGACGTCATGGCGTCGAAACACGTCGGGGGAGACCTCAACTACGCATGGCCGACGGCGCAGATTGCCGTGATGGGCGCCAAAGGCGCGGTTGAAATCATCTTCCGCGCTGACATCGGTGATCCCAAAAAAATCGCGGGACGGACGAAAGAATACGAGGAACGCTTTCTGTCGCCGTTTGTCGCCGCCGAACGAGGCTATATCGATGACGTGATCATGCCGCATTCGACGCGCCGCCGCATCGCGCGGGCTTTGGCGATGTTGCGCAACAAACACGTGGAGATGCCGGCGCGCAAGCACGACAACTTGCCGGTTTAACGATGTCCAAGTCGCTTTTCATCGTTCGCGCGGTCATCGCAGCACCGTTGCGAACGAAATTCGATCATTGGTATTCGACCGACCATTTGCCTTGGGCCATCAGGGTCTTCAAATGCGAGAAGGCCTGGCGCTTCTGGAGTGAGACGGAGCAGGGCGTGCACTACGCTGTTTACCAGTTTGCCGACAAACCTCGGCTCGACGCCGCGCTCGCCTCCGACGAATTCAAAGACATGATCGCTGATTTCAACCGGTCGTGGCCCGAGGGTGTCGCGCGCTCGCGCGATATTGTGACACTCGTGGAAGAACGGACCGCTTGACCCGGCAAGTTCGCTGCCTTGCGTCGATGTCGGTACGGCGTTACTAGCCGCATTTGATTCAAATCGGCGCGAAGAATTCAAGTAGAAATTATCCAGGAACTCTTTGTCTTCCTGTTGTCTCTTGAACATTCCTCGTCGCGATGCATTTTCCTTTCCAGGTGGGATCAGGGCGGCGCCTGGTGGAGGGACTTGTATGGCTGTCGGACAACCAAGAGTGCTTATCGCCGATGATTCAAATGCGGTGCACCAGTTGATCGGCGATGCGCTGCCGGTCGATTATGCGACGGATGTCATCCACGCCTGTAACGGCATCGAATGCCTGAATGCACTCGACGACGGCGTTGATCTCGCCTTCATTGACGTTCACATGCCGACGATGGGTGGCATGGATGCGCTGTGGGCGGCGCGCATTGCCGGAAACAAGACTTTTGTTACCTTGATGTCAGGCGCCGCCAACAGGCGCTGTATTGATCTTGCGCGCCAGCTGGACGCTTATGAGTTTCTGACCAAGCCATTTGGCCGGCCGGAGATCGACTCCATCCTGACAACTCACCGGCGCGTGACGGCCTCCATGCGCGTTCTTCTTGTGGACGACTCGCGGGTGTCGCTGAAAGTCATGCGCAAGGTTCTGGGCAGCTCCATATTTCATCTGAACATCGAGGAGGTGTGCACCGGGGTCGACGCGGTCGTGCGATTCAATTCCGAAGCGTTTGATGTTGTGTTTCTTGACGTCAACATGCCTGGTTTGGATGGCCACGCAACGCTTGCGAAACTGATGCTTGCCAATCCTCAGGCGAAAGTCGTGATGATTTCAAGCGAACACAACGGCTTGCGTGAACGCGAGGCAATCAGGCTTGGCGCGGCGGCGATCATGCACAAACCGTTTTTCCCGACCGAGATTGATGCGGTGCTGCACCGGATATTCGGGCTTCTGTCGCCAAAGCTTGCAACAGGCGGTTGCATCCGCAATTTCGGCATAAAAATTCTCGGTCGGACAATCGCCGTCGAGCACGTCGAAACAGGTCATTTGTTTGAATACGTCTGGTTCCGGGAGCCGCCGTATCTTCGTCTGCCGTTCGTGCGAGCAAATGAAACAGCGACAATTCCGGTGGCCGACCTGATGGGGAACGCGAAAAAGGCCGCCATGCTCGAATTGGAAAATGCCAATCTCGTGCATCAGGAGAAAGCAGCCTAGTAAGTCGTCGGTAACGCATGCACCGCGAATAAAGAGGCCCCGCAAAAGCGGGGCCAAAATTCTCTGCGAGTCTTTTTCAGACTAATCAATTGCAAACACGCCAGCATCGGTAGGCGTTGCAAACCCGATGGCTGCCGCGACCACCGCAAGCTCCGGGAGCCACGACCATGGGGACTGGCGCAACTACGACTGCGCGTGGCGCGACATTGGGACGGCACATGCCGTTGAAGTCACGATGCCAGCCCGGGCCGCACCCGCCGGCCACGGGGATAGTCAGTTGCGGTCTCGTTTGATCAAGGGGCGCTGTCGGCATTGCTTGAGCGGCCGCAACACCAAAAAAGCCGATAGCGATGAGCAAACCGAGAGAAAATATTCTGGTCACGCGTTCCTCCTGTGGTTCTGGGTTGTGCCCCCGACGTTCCGTTCGAATCATTATCCCTTTCATTATGGCACGCCGATTACAACGACGAACAAGCTTTCACGGTTTCACAAGGCCGACAAAAGAAATGGCCTCGCTCTCGTGTCGCGGCTCGCAACTGATTCAGCAGCGCGTGATTGTGATATCTCGGGTGCCGCCGCTCTCTGAAGGCACTGTCTTGACCTCCTTGGTGGTCTGACAGGTGAGTGCGGCCGGTGGTTGTGAAACATAGATGACCGGCGGTGGTTCGACATAATTCACAGTGCCGTCGTCATAGGGTGGAACGGCATAAACGCCTCCGTACCCCGCATAAGGCCACCACTGATTGAAATTTCTGTTTCTCGCACCGTGTCGGAAATGCGGGAAGTGCTTTCCGAAATGGCCGGAATGCATCTTAAATCCGCCTCCGTGTGCATTAGCTTGAATTGTCTGCGGCGCCCAGGCCAACGCGGCCGCGACAGTGACGCCAAAGATGGCAAAGTATTTGATACTCATTGTTACGCCTCCCACACGTCGCAATTTGACGCCGAAGCGTGGTCCAAGTCAAAGCCCCTGGGCCATTTCGTGCGGATTGCGCAACGGTTTGGAAGCCCGTTTACGCCAGAAATCAGCGCCAGCCGCCGCCGCCGTTAACGTAAACAGTGTCGGCCGTCATGAATTCGCAGGCGTCGGAGCACATGAACAGAACCAATTCCGCAATCTCCTCGGGCTCGGCGAAGCGGTTCATTGGCACATCCTCGAGGAAGCGCTGCACCAGCTCCGGCGAACTGCTTGCCGCCGCCTGAAATGGTGTTTTGACGGGCCCGGGCGAGATCGAAAGTGCTCGGATTCCCTGCGTTGCAAACTCCCTCGCAACGCCCATGGTCATGGTCACGACCGCTCCCTTGGCCGCCGCGTAATGGACCGATGAGCCGGGGCCACCACGTCTGTGCGCCATGCTGCCCATGTTCACGATCACGCCGAACTTGTTGGCGAGCATGTGCGGCAGCACGGCCTGCATGGCGTAGAAAGTGCCTTTGACATTCAGGTCGAAGGTCTTGTCCAAAAGAGCGTCGTCGATTTCGAGAAACTTTGCGCGTCTTATTGCGGCGCCGGCCGAGTTGAACAGGAATTGCACGCTGCCGAATCCGTCGATGGCAAGCTGGACCATATCGTCAACGGCGGCTCGCTTTGTAACATCAATAGCCAGGGCCAGCGCCTGGCTGCCGATTGCGTTGATCTTCTCGGCGGTCGTTTCCACGCCGGCCTCGTCGATGTCGGCACAAACAACGTTCGCCTTTTCGCGGGCAAAAATAAGTGCCGCCGCACGGCCGATCCCGCTGGCGGCGCCGGTAATGATGATGGTCTTGCCAGCGAAATAATCCGGTGACTTCGGCATGAATCTTCTCCGGCCATGCGGTCTTTCTGGTGTCGCCGCCACGCATCATGGATTGCCGTGCCGAGGCCGGCAATGACAATATCGTCCACCCAAAGGCCTTTGCGTGTCGAGGAGCTTCCATGACAACCCCGATCGAATATGCCGACGCTTCACCACAAGTGCGTGCCGTTTATGATGACATCAAAAAGACACGCAACGTCGCGGACGTGAACAACTTCTGGAAATATCTTGCGCGCGATCCGGCGACACTCAAACGCACCTGGGAAAGCGTGAAGGAGATCATGGCGCCGGGAGCGCTTGATCCGCTCGTCAAGGAGGTGATCTATCTTGCGGTCTCGGTGACAAATGGCTGCCCTTATTGCATCGCCAGTCACACTTTCGCGGCGCGCAAGGCCGGCATGACCGAGGCGATGCATGGTGAGGTCATGGCTGTTGTGGGAATGGCCAATGAGACGAACCGTCTGGCCAACGGTTATCGCGTTCCGATCGATGATGCATTTAGATGATTGCCGGGCAGCCCACCCCTATGCAAAGTATTGGCTGGGGAAGGGGAATTTTTCATGCTTGATGAGGCGCTGCTGACCAAGTTGCTGTGCGTGGGTTTCGTCGCGGCTTTCATGCTGCCGTTCGGGGGTCTCTTGTTCCCCTATGTCAGCAATGAACTGTCAGGAATTGAATTTCAGGCGATAGAGGCTGTAGCCAGCGCGACCCTTGCGTTCGGGATCTATTCCGTCCTCGGATGACCGCGCCTTCCGCGGCACGAATTCATCGGAACTCCAAATAGTTTTGGTCCCGGCGCCTCGTTGGCGCCGGGACGTTTTTGCTACTTACAAAATGTTACTGTGACTTCGGCGGCTCCGCGGGAGTTGGCGACGGCGTCGACGGAGTTGACGGCGCCGACAGCGGCTGCGTCGACGTCGTTCCCGAACCCGTGGTGCTCGGTGGCGGCGGCGTCGATCGCGTCGTCGGCGCGCTCGACGAACCATTGCTGGCGGTCGTGCTATTGTTGTTCCAGCCGGCGACGATCAGAAAACCTATCAGCAGCAATACGGCCACACCGGCAATCCAACCCCACATTCCGCCAGCGGCGCTCTCATCGCGGCGTATAACCGGATCACTCAGCCGCGGATCGGTAAATCGTGGATCAGTCATGACAGTTTCCTCCATATCTCGAGACGCTGTGCTTCGTCTCGAAATGGGGAAACCCGCAGGTGCGCTGCCGGTTCCGAAATTAGCGTGGACAGGGAACTCGAGCGAACTCGCGTGAACTCAGGCGGTCACGCGCACGGCCAGCCGCCAGGCGGCCCAGAAAACAAAAAAGAAACACGCAAGGAACACAGGCAAGCTGGCCCCAGCCGACCACTGCTCGACGGCCCGACCGATCAGGTAGGCGACCACCATGCCGACGAGGACGAATACGATGTAATACGCGAGCAATCTCATGGCGAAGGCCCCAATCAAATCCCCGTGCAGGTCGGTTCAGACCCGACTGTATAGGGCCCCATCCCGAGAAGACGGGCAAGCCAAAAAAGTGGTATAGGCACGACACCCGCCATCTTTCGATAGCCCCACAGCGCCGGAATCTCCATGAGTCCTAGTCGACTGGCGATTGCGACTGCGCCGGTGCTGTTCGTGCTCCTGTGGAGCACCGGCTTCATCGGTGCTCGCTACGGCCTGCCTTACATCGAACCGTTGACCTTCCTCGCGGTGCGCATGTTTTTTGTCGTCGTGATCATGGCCGCGATCGCAATCATCGGAGGTACCAAACCTCCCGATGCCGGCGAAATCGAACACAGTCTCGTCGCAGGCTCGCTGGTGCACGGCCTCTATCTCGGCGGGGTCTTCACAGCCATCAGCCAAGGCGTCCCGGCCGGGATTTCGGCCTTGATCCCCGGACTGCAACCCATCCTGACATCGACCATCGCCAACCGGTTCATGGGTGAAACGGTGACGCGGGTGCAGTGGATCGGGCTTTCGCTCGGTCTCGTCGGCGTTTTGCTTGTGCTGCACGATCGCAATATCGTCCTTGCAGGCTCTACGCTCGGCTGGATCGCGAGTTTTCTCTCCCTGATCGGCATTACGCTGGGGACGCTCTATCAGAAGCGCTATTGCGGCGCGATCGACTGGCGCTCAGGCAACCTCGTCCAATACATCGGAGCGGGAGTGCTTTTCGCGCTCGGAGCCTTTGCGTTCGAAACGCGCGAGATCCACTGGACCGGCGAGCTCATATTCGCGCTCGCATGGCTTGTGCTTGTGCTGTCGATTGCGGCGGTCGGTCTGATGTACTGGTTGATCCGCCGGTCTGCCGCGACCGGTTTCGCCAGTCTGTTCTACCTGGTCCCGGTGGTGACGGCACTGTTCGCGTACCTTCTGTTCGGCGAGCGGCTGGACGCCATTTCGATCCTCGGCATGGTGATCTGCGCCGGCGGCGTTGTGCTCGCCAACCGGGGCGCGCGGCAGACCTGATTACTGCTTTCCCCGTTCCAGCACGAGTTGCGTCTGCGTTACGAGTGCGCACAGCCGGCCGTCGCTGCGTGTAATCCGCGTTTGCCAGACCATCGTCGTTCGGCCGCGGTGAAGTGGTGTGCATTCCGCCTTTGCCACATCGCCGATGGGTACGGCCGCAAAGAAATTGGTTTTGCTTTCGACTGTGGTTGTCGACTGACCGGGTTTGAGGTTGGCTGTGGTCGCTGTTCCACCGAGATTGTCGGCGAGCGCCATGAGCGCTCCGCCGTGCAAAATGCCGAACCGGTTATTGAGCTCCTCGCGAGCGACCAGCTCTGCCGTTACGCGTTCGGGCGATACGTGGGTCACCTTCAGGCCGAGGAATTCCGCAAAGGGCGGTTGCTTGTTGGCCGCTTCATTCATCTTTAGTCGGCTCCAGCCGTCGTTAAAATAGCAAAGGCGCGGACCTTAAAGCCCGCGCCTTCGCTGCGCAATCGGTGTGTTCGCCTAACCGCGCGGTTGCGGGACAATACGAATGTAAGGCCGCGGTGCCTTGAATCCTTGTGGCCAGATTTTCTTGGCTTCGTCGTCCGTTACCGAGCCGGCGATGATCACGTCCTCGCCCTGTTTCCAGTTCGCCGGTGTCGCGACGCGGTGCTTTGCCGTCATCTGCAGGGAGTCGATGACACGCAAGACTTCATCGAAATTGCGGCCGGTCGTCATCGGGTAGACCAGGATCAGTTTGATCTTCTTGTCAGGACCGATGATGAAAACGTTGCGGACGGTTTGATTGTCGGCGGGCGTGCGGCCTTCCGATGTGCCCGAGGTGCTTGCCGGGAGCATGCCGTACGCTTTGGCGATTTTGAGGTCGGTGTCTCCGATCATCGGATAGTTCGGGGCAAAGCCGACCACATCCTTGATGTCGACGGCCCATTTTTTGTGATTGTCGACCGGATCAACCGACAGCCCGACGATTTTCACGTTGCGCTTATCGAATTCCGGTTTGAGCCGGGCCATGGTGCCGAGTTCGGTAGTGCAGACCGGAGTGAAATCTTTCGGGTGCGAAAACAGGACGCCCCAGGAATTTCCGAGCCAGTCATGAAAGCGGATTTTGCCTTCGGTCGTTTCTGCTTCAAAATCGGGTGCGGTATCGCCAATCGCCAATGTCATCACCAACCTCCACTCAAATGGAAAGGAATGTGGAACTTAATATAGTGGCCAGCGTCGGAGGGGAATAGGGACGCTGCCATGGAGGATTGTCGCGCCGTCAAATACACGCGTTGGAGAAGAAAAGAGCGGCGCTAAAGCGCCGGGTGGAAAAGCCTTTCCACCCGGGCGAAATCAGCGACTTGCAGCTTTGCGCTCATCCATGCCTACGGTCCGGCCCGGGAAACCGGCGGCGTCGAAATAACGCGTTTTGCCGACGCTTTGGCCAACCAGCACGGTGACAAGCCCGTTTGCGCTCGGCGTACCGCGTTCGGTCCACGTTTCCGCCGTCGGGTCGGCGCCGCCCGGAAGCGCTTCTTCCACCACGCGGCCCTGCAGCGATCCGTTCAGCGGAATATTCAGTCCAAGGGCGTGAGCGATGGTTTTTCCAATATCGGCATTGCTCACCGGCGCCCGGTTGATGAAACCGCTTTTGAAGCTCGGGCCGATCGCCGCCATGAAATTCAGGGTGTCGGCGCGACTGAAGCTGCCGTGCATTCCCTGACCTTGCTGCAGGGCGGTATCAGCGACGCTAACGGCGCACATCACGGGTTGGCCACAATCGGTGGCGTACGAGCGGAAATTGACCACGATCGCAGGCCGCGGGGTCCGCGCCTTGCCTTGCATGTTGATTGCCGACAGCGGCAGCGTGCCGGCAAAACTTCCGATGTCGCTATCGACAAACAAGCCGCTCACGTAGTCCTGCGCCAACAGAGGCTTCTATCACCTTGCCTGTTCGCGCGACGTCCTTGTCCGGAACATAAATCAGATTTGATCCGCCGTTCGCTGCGACCACGACGGCCGGTTTTTCCGGATCGCTGCCGATCAGGCCGTTGCCGCGGCTCGTATGCTTGCCCGCTTCGATAATCTTGTTTTTGTCGTCAGGATCATACAGCGGCAAATCGAGCGCCTTGGCGATGTCGATCGCCATGAATCCCGGGGGCAGCAATCCAGCCGGAACGTCAGCATAGGTCGCCTGCGCAGCCGGGCTGGTTTTGCTTTCCTTCGAGATTGTCGAGAATCCATGGTCGGCCGCGACGACGATATCGGTTGTCGCGGCAAGCCCGAGCTCATCCAGCGCCTTGCGCAGATCGGCGAGATTGTCGTCGGCATTCTTGATGGATGCGAGCGAGGTCGGTCCATTGATACCCGGCGAAACCTTCAGATGGCTATCGCCCTGATTGTGCTGCGTGCCATCCGGATCGCGCGACCAGAAGACCAGCACGAAAGGCTTGTTGCGCGCCTTGAACATCGGCAGAACGACTTTAGCGGCGACATCCGCGAAATATTTCTGCTGCACGACATTGGCGACCAACGTGCCTGGCTTTTCGAAATTTCCCGCGTTGGAATTGTCGCCAGGTGTGTCTTTGCGCGAGGGCGCCGCCAAGGGAAGGCCGGCTGATTTCAATGCGTCCTGCATTGCCTGCGACAGCGGGATGCCCTGTTTGCTTCCCGTGGAGTCATCGATGGTGATGGTTGCATCACCGGTGCGCTCGGTATGATCGAACATCAAAGTCGGTCCGAGCTTGCCGATCGCCGCGGTGCTCAAACCCTGGCGCCGGGCTGCAAAAAGGATTGTGTCCTCGTCGACGAAGTTGCCGGAAAAATGCGCGTCGATATCGCCGAGGATCGGATCGTTTTCGATGAACGGCGTGACGCTGCCGCCAGCCGTCGGCACCGGATAGGCGGTGTAGATCGTGTTGCTGAAAGCACCGGTATCACCGAGAAAATGGCCCGTCGCCATGCCCGAGGCATTGGCCATGGTGAAGGTGGGGAATAATGAATGCGGATTGACGAAATTGACGCCTTTGTCGCGGACGGCGGCGAGCGTGGGAGCGGTCTCCGGCGTCACGGAATTGGGTCGCAGGCCATCGGGCACAAACAAAATGAGGTTGCGCTGGCTCTGAGCGGCCGCGGGCACAATCTGCATAAGGACGCTGATGCACGCGGCTGCGAGCAGCTTCGAGCGGAGTGACACGCGGGAATCTCCTGAAACTGATGGTATGTGCAGTGGTGGATACGCCTGCTGTAAGACAATATTGTAACATCCCCGCCGTCATGGGTACGCGATTGACTTTTTCCCCATAACGCCGCAAGCCAAAGGGCCGGCATTTGGGGCCGTACACGGAATGTTCAAGCGTATTCTCGTTGCCAATCGCGGTGAAATCGCCTGCCGGATCATCAAAACCGCGCGCAAGATGGGAATTGAAACGGTCGCCGTCTATTCGGACGCCGACAAGGATGCCTTGCACGTCTCGATGGCGGATACCGCGGTGGCCATAGGGCCGCCCCCGGCCGCTGAAAGCTATCTGGTCATCGAGAAGATCGTCGAGGCCTGCAAGCAAAGCGGCGCCGAGGCCGTTCACCCTGGCTATGGTTTTCTGTCCGAGCGCGAGGCCTTCCCGAAAGCCCTCACGGCCGCAGGCGTTGTGTTCATTGGCCCGAACGCCAAGGCCATCGCCGCCATGGGCGACAAGATCGAGTCAAAGAAGGCCGCTGCTGCCGCCAAGGTCTCGACGGTGCCGGGGCATCTCGGGGTGATCGAAAGCGAGGCGGAGGCGGTCAAGATTGCCGAGCAGATCGGCTATCCCGTGATGATCAAGGCGAGTGCGGGCGGCGGCGGCAAGGGCATGCGCATCGCGCACAGCAAGGCCGAGGTCGGAGAAGGGTTCACGCGCGCCCGTTCGGAAGCGAAATCTTCGTTCGGCGACGAACGGGTATTCATCGAGAAATTCATCACCGATCCTCGCCACATCGAAATCCAGGTGCTTGGCGACAAGCACGGCAACGTCATCCACCTTGGCGAGCGCGAATGCTCGATCCAGCGGCGCAATCAGAAGGTGATCGAAGAGGCGCCAAGTCCTCTGCTTGATGCGTCGACACGAAAGAAGATGGGCGATCAGGCGGTCGCGCTTGCCAAGGCGGTCGGTTACGACAGCGCGGGGACTGTCGAGTTTGTCGCGGGGCAGGACAAAAGCTTTTACTTCCTCGAGATGAACACACGATTGCAGGTCGAGCATCCGGTCACTGAATTGATCACTGGCATCGATCTCGTCGAGCAGATGATCCGTGTCGCCGCGGGAGAAAAGCTTTCGATCGCGCAGGGCGACGTAAAGTTCAACGGCTGGGCGGTTGAAAGCCGTGTGTATGCCGAGGATCCATACCGAAACTTTCTTCCCTCGACCGGCCGACTGACGCGATATCGGCCGCCACGGGAAGAAAGCGCTCATGGAATGACGGTGCGTAATGACACCGGCGTCTACGAGGGCGGTGAAATTTCACTTTTCTATGACCCGATGATTGCGAAGTTGGTGACGCATGCCTCGACGCGTGGCGCGGCGATCAATGCGCAGAGCGACGCACTCGACCGATTTGTCATCGACGGCATTCGCCACAATGTGCCGTTTCTTGCGGCGCTGATGGCACATCCCCGCTGGCAGGCCGGCAAGCTTTCCACCGGCTTCATCGCCGAAGAATTTCCCGGCGGATTTCACGCAAGGGTGCCAGAGGGTGAGACAGGTGACGTACTGGCGGCTGTCGCCGCGGCAATCGACCATGTTTTGGGCGAGCGCAAGCGGCGCATTTCCGGCCAGCTCGATGGTCGGAGCGTCACGCGCGAAAGCCAACGGGCTCTGTGGCTCGGCGATCGCGAGGTCAAGCTCGAGGTCAAACGCGAGAATGGGGCCATCAATGTACGTTTCGAGCGGGAAGAAGGGCACCGCCTCAGAGCTCCATTCGGATTGGAAACCGGGCGATGTGATCTGGAACGGCACGATCGATGGCCGGCCGGTCGCGGTGCAGGTGCGGACCATTCCGAACGGTTTTGCCCTGAGCTATCGCGGCGTCGAAACCAAAGCCTATGTCTACACCGAGCGCGAGGCCGGCTATGCGCGGCTGATGCCGCCAAGGAAGACGAGCGACACCGGGAAACAGATTCTTTGTCCGATGCCTGGTCTTGTTGTTTCGATCGCCGTGAAAGAAGGCCAGGAGGTCAAGGCCGGCGAGCCCGTGGCGGTTGTCGAGGCCATGAAAATGGAGAACGTGCTGCGCGCGGAAATCGACGGCACTGTAAAGAAGATCAACGCAAAACCGGGCGACAGTCTCGCGGTGGATGCTGTAATCCTCGAATTCAGCTGACCTCGACGGGCCCATTCCAGGAACTTCACGATTGGGGCGGCGTTGGTTCCCGACACTCTGAGAAGGGAGCCAGACCATGCTTGATGAACCGCGACGGCGGCGCCGGGCGCCTGATCTGGAGACAAATACGGCACCTGATCTCTTGCACGATGACTTGCGCCGGCGGGATCAGCGCGAAACGACCCCTGACTCGATGCCGCCCGATGAAGAGCGGAAAGATGAAGAGCCCGCCGGCGGCGGTTTCACGCCAAGAGCGGACGGCGGCAACAGCCAGCACCCAATCCACGATGAGGATCAGGAGGATGCGTCCCCCAGCTACTATGAGCGGGAGATCGACCGGCTTGATGCGGTGATCCGCGACCGCTCGCGCTGACTCCACCGGCCAAGCTCTGCTATGTCGGGGCGATGACGCTCTATTTCGCTTATGGCTCCAACATGGATCGTTCGGCGATGAGGCATCGCTGTCCCGGCGCGCGGGCCGTGGGCCCCGCCGTGCTCGACGATCACCGTTTCTTCGTCGGCATCGATGGATGGGGCTCGGTCAGCGCGAGCCGGGGTGAGGTGGTCCACGGCGTCCTGTGGCGGCTGACGCCGCGTGATATCGCGGCGCTTCATGCTTACGAGCTGTTGCACCAGGGGCTTTATGATGTGCGGTATCTGCCCGTGCGGCATGGATCGCGGCGTGTGCGGGCGATGATTTATCGTCTTCGCCGGCAAGCTGTCGGCGCGGCGAAGCCAGGCTACGTCGAACGGATTGCGAGCGCAGCCCGTGAATGGAATCTGCCCGAGACCTACATTCGCTCCGTGGAACGCTGGTCCAGGTCGCGATACACAGGCGCGCGGGCCATCGATCGGGAGATCGCGCGTGAGTGACGATATCGTTCGTCATGTCGTGGTGCGGGGGCGGGTGCAAGGGGTCGGCTACCGAGCCTTCGTCGAGGATGAGGCGATGCAGCGCCGACTGCGCGGTTGGGTTCGTAACCGCCGTGACGGATCCGTCGAAGCCGTCTTTGCCGGTCCCCGAACGGTCGTCGAGGCCATGATTGAAGCCTGCCGGCACGGACCAGCCTCGGCACGCGTCAGTACGCTTGATCAGCGGGAAGGAACGGAAACCGATCTTTCGGAAGCGGCGAGGGGTGGTTTTGAGGTCTTGCCGACGGTTTGACCCGTCGGGCCGAACAGCGGCTCGAACTCCCGTCGCAAAATCTCATCCACATCCGTCAGCGAAACAGGAACGCCGAGGTCGGACAGACTCGTTACCCCGTATCGTTTTTCACTCACGCCGCAGGGCACGATGCCGGAGAAGTGTGAGAGGTCGGGGTTCACGTTGATCGCAATGCCGTGCAACGTCACCCACTGCTTCACGCGGATGCCGATGGCGGCGATCTTGTCTTCGAAACCGTCGCCCTTTTCAGGTCGGGGCACCCACACGCCAATCCGATCTTCGCGCCGTCCGGCGCTCACGCGCAGTGCGGCCAAAGTCCGGATGATCCACTCCTCCAATGTGGCAACGAAGCGCCGTACATCCGGTCCGCGACGTCGCAAATCGATCATGGCATAGGCCACGCGTTGTCCTGGGCCGTGATACGTTAGCTGTCCGCCGCGGCCGCTCTCGTAGAGAGGGAAACGAGCATCGATCACGTCAGCGTGGTTTGTGCTGGTGCCGGCGGTGTAGAGAGGCGGGTGCTCGAGAAGCCAAACGAGCTCAGCCGCCGCTCCGGCAGCGATCGCGACAGCTCGAGCGTCCATGGTCGCGACCGCGTCTTCATAGGAAACCAGGGAATCGCTGACGCGCCATTCGACCGGCGTCGATCCGGCCGGCGCTGGAAGTCCGAATACCAGTGTGTTTCGCGTGTTTACCACTCATTCACCATACCATGGTGACCTTATACCTGCTCATCGTCGCGCGTCTGCGCAATAGGGAAAAAAACGTGGCCACACTCGACAAGGTTGCCGTCGACATCACCGTGGTGCTCGGCACCACATCCATGCCAATCCATCAGGTGTTGCGGCTCGGCCGTGGCGCGATCATCGAACTGGACGCCATGGAGGAGGATGCTGTGAGTATCCTCGCCAACAATCTGCCGGTGGCCAAGGGGACGGTGGTCGTGAACGGCAACCGCATTGCCGTCAACGTGGCCGAACTGCTTCCCCGGCCTCCCGATATGCGGTGAATGGGCGGCCCTAAGGGCTGGCCAAGGGCCTGACGCTGCAACGAAAATAAGTGGCAGTGGGGCAATCGCGGGCCTTGTCCCTCAACTGCCTATTTGTTACATGGCAGCGATCATTGGGACGACGGGTTTCACGCCTTTTCGTTCCTCTCCCCATGCGGTCGTGGCGGAATTGGTAGACGCACTAGCTTGAGGTGCTAGCGGGGCAACCCGTGGAGGTTCGAGTCCTCTCGACCGCACCACTAAAAAAATAAGCCCCTGACATCATTTCAATTCTTCGCTGGTGGCCGCACTTCCTGCCGAGGTGCGGCCATAGATGTTTCATTTTCGTTCGCAAGCTTTACTTTGCCTGGAGCCCCAGTCAGCGGACGCGCGCTGTTACGATCAAAGCCTTTCTTGAGAACGGCGTGATTTACGGTGGCCTTGTTTTTGGCCGGCTAAATAATTCCAAGCCAATGCAGTCGGCCTTCTATAGCAAGGCGAAGACCGCTCTTGGGTTCACCGCCAACAGACAAGGGGACTTGTGCAATCGGCATCATCACGAATCCAAGATAGAGGGCCACCAAAACGCCTAACCCTATGAACAGTCGCCGTATTGTTTCGTTGCGAAACTCGCCCATGACACCAGTCATTTTCGTTGCGGCACCGAATTGACCGGTCCCGCGTTCCTGAGATCGCGATTCATCTCGAGGCAGGTTGCAAGCTCGCTATATGTTGGCGAGAACGTTTGCATCTTGACGCATCGCGCCCGATCAGCCACCGGGAAAGTCGACCAGTCTTTGCTGAGTTGCTCGCGCGTCCGCCGCTCCGACTCAAGACAGAGTTTCAAGTTATCGCCAGTATCTTTCGCGAGCCCGGCCTCGGCCGCGCCGCGGCAGCTTGCGGTTACATCCCAGCTTGGGACACTATCCGCTGTCGCTTCGCTTGGAGAAAACCACATGCCGACGGAAACGGCCGCAACGGCAATCACTAAATGTCGTGACATGACGGTCTCCTGGACGCCTGCAAAGGTACGTCAGGATCGCCGCGGATGAAAGGCAGACAGCAGTTTGCCTCGCCAGAAAGGCCGCGCAAGTCTCAAATCGAATGAAAGCGAATTCTCGCACCACCTTGGCATGATGGCGCTGGAGGGTGGCTTTGGTGCCCGACCAAACGCAGTGCACAAGTGGCACAAGCTCTTGGCATTCCCGCTGTCAGTGGCCAGAGACGGTGTGAGAATGGACGCACTATATCCGATGCTGTTTCGCTGATTGAGAAACGGCCGCGTTTTTTGAAAAAGACTTTTGCTGAGCGCCAGCTGTCTCCGCTTCCTCGTCCTGGATGTTGAACACGCTGGCGAGCACGAAGCCGATGCTCGCGCCAACGGAAAGCAATGCGACAGACAGCAAAAACGTCATGGCGGTCCCTCTAAACCCGCCCAGCCGAAATTACCGTAACCCAAGGTTGGTCAGTTCTGGTGGTGGAAACACACCGTCGCGGCGGTCGCTGGCCCGGAAGTGGCAGCGCTTTTCAAGAAAGACTTTGGAGCGGAATCTTAATGCGGAACTCTAAAGAAAAAGCCGCAGGCTAGGGTTCTGCGGCTTTTTCCCGTTCAAGATAAAGCTGGAAGGGCTCGTAGCGCCCGAAAAATTACTCAGCTCAATAATTTCGTCAATATCCTGTCGGGTGTTTTTCCCAACCTGGCCGGCCATTGCACAATATCAGTGCAGCCATTTTGCCGCAGCGGGAACTTGATCCGGCGGATTAAGGTTATCTCGCAGCTTTTGAACGGAAAACCCAGCCACGGAGTATTTTCCCGCACATGTGGCCATGGATTCTGATTTTTATCGTTGGCGTTGCCCTTGGGTACGGGGTTCGCGAAATAATTTCGCGGCGCCGTCACAAGTACTTTCGCGAGCGACGCGTTTGGGATCGAAGGCTTGAGGATCGTATTACACCAAATGAAATCGATGAGGATCTTGCAATCGCTCCCGAGCAGAAATCTAAGCTTCCTGCGAAAGCAGACACCAAGACCACGCGCGAGGACGTAGATCGCTAGTCAGAAGAGGCGCAATCCTTCGCGGGCCAACTGATCAAGACGCGGCGTCGGGGCGCCACGCAGTTCTCCATCACCGTACGATCCCAAATCGCCATAGCCGACGTTGTCACCCAGAATGAACACAACGTTCGGCTTCGGCGGCTGCTGCGCGAAAGCTTGAGTAGCTGCCACCAGAAGGAGTGCTGTGAGAGCAGTGCGCATGGCTGTTTTCCTCGAAGTTTCAATTCGCGCGCAGTCCACCCAGATCAGCACGCAGCGGAACGAGCTTTCTCGATCAAAATGTCGGCGGCGCGATCCAACGCATTGAATTGCGTGTAAAGGTCGCGGACATGCTTGGGGTCCATCTTCCTTGCGAGGGGCGACGACAGGTGCCAAACGGCACCGTGTGGATTGACCTCAAGTACATACAATCGCCCTGTCTGGCTTTCACGGACAATGTCAACGCCGAGCACCGGGCATTCTGGAAATGCTTCGTGCGCACGCTCACCCACGGCGATGATCTCTGGGTCATTACAGATTGAGCGGACGCGGCCACCCATCTCTTTGTTGTTCGATGCGATAATTCCGAGTGGATTATTGGCGATTTCGGCAAGCGACGGGCGCACATTGCCCCAACGGTTGCGAGCACAATAAAGGGTGCGCCCAAACAGCGTCAAAACCCGATACTCAGTAGGGTAGCCGTCCTCGGAGTGATCGATAAACGGCTGGACGAGAAAAGAATCATTGGCAGCAGCGGTCAACTCGGCACAGCGCGCATAAACATCCACGGCGCGCACTAATCTTACGCCTTGGCCGCTATTCAAATTGTTCGGCTTCACTATCACATAGTCGCCCCATTCGTTTGGATCAAACGAAGCGCCTGGACACAGCGTTTCGGTCCGCGGTGTCAAAATGCCAATCGAAGACAATCGAAGTAGTTGTTCGTCCTTGCCAAGGATGTGACCACAAAATACGGCGCCCCCGCGGGGGACAAAATCGATCAAGCGGATAGGCGAAAAGACGAGCGACGGGCGCCGTACCTGCCAACGCGCCGTCACCGAGTTGGCGCTCCCATTGTTGGCTATACGAACCTCAATGTCGGGCGCTTCGCGCTCGATCCGGTGCTGGATTGTTATCCAGTCCGACGGATCCTGTTCCCACGTGCTTTGCAAGATCAATAAATTGCGAGCAAACATGAGGGCCTGCCGCTTCCCCAAACCTGTCTAGCGCGCGCCAGACAGTCTAGCAGGGGTCCTGCTGCGAAACAGGCCTTCAGGTCGCTTTGTAGTTTATTGGGTGTCCGCTTTGAGGATGCGCAAGTTTCAGCGCCGCGCAACCTCATTCATCAGCCAAGCGATTGAACGAAGATCAAGACGGACAATATCGCTATGGGCACAGGGCGTACCAAGGAATGTACGTCGCGGAAACAAGCTTGCACTGCATCGATGCCTGTTGGGAGAGGAATGCCCACACGATGCTACGGCCGGTTTTTGCCGGAATAAACTCCGATACCGTTCCACGGCTTGGCTGAGCGAAGTTCCAGACTGGATACACGTCGTACACCACGCAAATTCCCTTATCGCTCTTGTTGTACACGTAACAGGTCGCGCTGTCGGTCGTTTTGCCTATTTGGGTCGCGATATTTGCGCTCGGTGTATCGCCCTGCTTGTTCCCATAATTTTTGGGAGCCGCTTCGGCTTTGCAACAAAGTACCGCAGCACAGACCAAGATCGTTGCTGCAAATAAATTCTGAGTTTTGGTTCTCGAGAAAAACATCGTCTCTTCCTTTTCTGCGAATTCTGAAGCGCTCGGCTCTTTTGAATCGATCTAAACGGTCGGACCTCCCGAACGGGATTCTGCGGTTGTATCATGTAATCGGGACGGATCACGCAAGAGTGAGAGGTCTGTTCAACTTTCCAGAAGTTGTTGCCCGAATGAGTGCCATCGAGGTGCTGTCCCGATAAAACCTTGAACGGAAACCAAACTCGAAGACGATTTTCTTTGGAAAAATTCAAAGCTGGAAGCGTGCCCTCTTATTCCGCGCGTCTGAAAAACAATTTGCTGTTGCCGTCACTGGACTCAAAGCAACAGCGCCTCATAATTTTGTTCGGGGCGGCGCGCGAACGAGTAGTTTCCAGGGGACGTCATGGGGTACGGGGACAGTCGTGGCCTTTTTGCAGGGGCCATTGCAAAGGCTGCTCTATTGTCGGTGAGCTATCTGGCGATCAATGTCGTAGCCGGCGGCTTATCACACGCACAAACCGCGCAACAAAGCCCGCCAACGCAATCGGTGCCGTCGCAACTTCCGCCGGTGCAGATCGACGAACCGACCCGCAAGCAAAGACGCCAGCGTAGCCAGCCGAGCAATCGCGCCGGCGCGACAGCGG
This sequence comes from uncultured Alphaproteobacteria bacterium, assembly GCA_963707615.1. Taxonomy (GTDB): domain Bacteria; phylum Pseudomonadota; class Alphaproteobacteria; order Rhizobiales; family Xanthobacteraceae; genus Pseudolabrys. Next base: position 1,652,253 of record CAVPQT010000001.1, on the reverse strand, counting down.
CACGGCGGCGGGAGACACCGCGCTCCACGCCGCCCGCACAGGCGTCGGTTTGGACAACCACTTACGACACCCGGACAGGGACGGTCGGCAATTACACAAACAGCACCGCGATCGCCACCAAAGTCAACACGCCGCTCATCAACATTCCCCAATCCGTGACAGTGCTGACGAAGGAATTCATCACGGATCAAGGATTCCAGAATCTCACCGATGTCACACGCTACGTTCCGGGCGTTGCCGTGCACCAGGGCGAAGGCAATCGCGATGAGCTGGTGATTCGCGGCGTGGATTCGAGCGCGAATTTTTTCGTGAACGGCTTTCGCGACGACGTTCAGTATTTTCGTGATCTCTACAACGCGCAAAGCGTGGAAATATTAAAGGGTCCAAGCGCACTGACGTTCGGTCGCGGCTCGGGGGGCGGTCTGCTTAATCGAACTCTCAAGGAAGCCGACGGACAAAGCATTTATGAGGCGACCGCAACGACCGGTTCCTACTGGGACCGTCGCTTCACGCTCGACGCTGGCCAGGCCGTGAACGAAAATTTCGCTGCCCGCCTGAACCTGATGTACGAAGGAAGCGATACGTTCCGCGATTTCGGAACGCTCGAACGCTGGGGCGTCAATCCGACCGTGACGTTCCTTGTCGATCCGTCCACGAAGGTCCGGCTCAGCTACGAGTATTATCACGACGATCGCACCGCCGATCGCGGCAACCCTTCTTTCGCCACGAGCGCGGTTGCACCGTCGTCAACCCGTTTCAATCCGGCAGGTCCATTCGCACCGGGCGGAGACCTTATGGCGTTCTTCGGAAGCCCGGACCTGAACGTTGCCCGCGCGAATGTGCAGCAGACCATGGCGTTTATCGATCATGATTTCGGGAACGGATTGACGGCAAAGAATTCGACAATGTTTGCCGACTACCAGAAATTCTATCAGAACGTCTATCCCGGCAACGGCCCGCTGGCAGGGGCGGTCAATCCGTCAGAGACCTCGTTCAATCGAGCGGCCTATCAGCATACAACGAACCGCGACAATCTCTTCAACCAGACCGATTTTGTGTTCAAGACGTCCACCGGGCCAGCCTCCCACACCATCGCGTTCGGGACGGAATTTGGCTGGCAGAGCGGAATTGACGTTCGCAACACCGGGATTTTTCCGAACGGAACCAATACCGAGGCGGACAGCCCTTTCTCACCGACGTATTTTGGGCCAATCGTTTTCGTCCATCAGTATCCGGGCGCCTTCTCGCCCGGCGTCACGACGCCTGATTCCAACAGCAAGTACCAGCTCTTCGTCGCGTCCGCCTACGCGCGAGACACGATTGAGATCACTCCGTACCTGCAGTTGATTGGTGGTGCCCGCATCGATCGCTTTGACGAGTCGGCGCTGGACATGAACACCAATACAAATCGCAGCCTCGTCAATACGAACGTCTCGCCGCAAGCTGCTGTTATCGTGAAACCCATGCCGAATTTCTCGATCTACGGCACGTACAGCATTTCCTATCTGCCAGCGTCCGGCGATCAATTCAGCGCACTGGCTGACGGCACGATTATTCTCGCGCCGCAGAAATTCGTGAATGAGGAGATTGGCGTCAAATGGAACATCAATCCGCGCCTGCTTTACACAGCGGCGGTGTATGACCTCGAACGATACAATGTTCCTCTGCCAGACCCGAACAACGCGGGATTTTTCATCCTGTCTGGGCGAAACAGCATTCATGGCTTCGAGACGGCCCTGAACGGTTACGTGAACCCCAACTGGCAGTCGACGCTTGGTTACGCCTATACCGATGCCCGCGTGACAAGCGCGACGTCGGCGACGATTGTGCCGGGCAATCGCATCCAGCTCGTTCCGTTCAATCAATTCTCCTGGTGGAACAAGTATCAGTTCACGCCGGCGTGGGCAGCTTCCGTGGGTCTGATCTACTTCTCGGATTCGTTTGCGTCTTCCGACGACAGCGTCAAGTTGCCCGGTTTCTTCCGTGTCGATGCCGGAGTCTTCACCAAAATTAATGAGACCTGGAGAGCCCAGCTCAATATCGAAAACGTCTTTAACAAGGGCTATTGGGCATCAGCCGACGGCAACAACAACATTACGCCAGGGCAGCCGCGTACCGTCCGGCTGACGGCTTTCGCCAAGTTTTGACCGACCGTCTCGCCCTGACAAAGCGGATATTGTCTACCGTGGGCGGTGACGATCCCGGATAGCTGAACGTTTGCAATCTCATACGACGCGACCCATTCAGTGATTGGTCGAAACCCCGCGAATCTCATAAGGCTAGTGCATGGCACACAGTGCACGAGGGAACGAAGCCCATGACAGCCTCAACAATCACCACCAAGCAATTGGCCTATACATTGGCGAAGCAGCATGACCTCACCAAGAAGCAGGGTCGGGAAATGTTGGAAGAACTTGCTGGAATGATCAGGAAGCACCTTAAGAAAGGCGAACAGGTGAAGATCGCTGGCCTCGGAATTCTGCGAGTGCGGAATCGTGCTGCCCGCGTTGGCCGCAATCCGGCGACAGGCGAAGCGATCCAGATCAAGGCCAGCAAAAAGGTGGCCTTCCGCGCCAGCGCGGCCCTGAAGATGGCCATCTGATCGCCAGTAGCTGCCTCTGTTTTTGCGATTGCGTATTATGCGATGAGCGTCGCTAGGCTTGCGACGGCGCAATCATATTGACGTCCGCTCGACCAATGAAAGCCGACACTGGCAGAGGCGCGCCCTAGAAGTTCGCGCCGTAACGCCCTCGCGCGTCAGAGCAAGCGGCCGTCCTGTCCGAAAAACGGAAATGGCCCCGGGAACTCGCCGATCGGCACGTGATGCGTAATCAGGTCGCCAAAGTGCTCGCCCGAAAGCCAGGTATGCAGATGAAAAGCCGGTGGCTCGACTTTGAACGACGGCGGCAAGCTGTCTTCGAGGTCGAGGGCGACTGCATGGTTTGGCGCTGGGCAGATCGTCGCCGGGATGCCGGAAAATTGCGTCACCGCCGCCCGATGCACATGACCGGCGGCGACAAGGCGTGCGCGCGGATGCTGTCGCAGGATATTGGCGAGCGCTCCGGCATTGCGCAGATTTTGCACGTCCATGTGGTGGATACCGGTCACGAACGGTGGGTGGTGCAGAAAGATCAGGGCCGGCCGCGTTGATGACAAGGCGAGCGTTGCGTCGAGCCAGGCGAGTGTTGGGGCTTCGAGCTCGCCATGCGGTTTGTCCGGCACGCTCGAGTCGAGCAAGACGAGATCGAGCGGACCGACCGCGTGCAGCGAATTGAGCGCCCCGGTCGATTGCGCGTAGCCGCCCTTGGGCAACGCCGCGCGCATCAACTCGCGGCTGTCGTGATTGCCGGGAACGGCGGCAAAACCGATCTCAAGCGGCGCGAGGAGGCGGTTGAGATGCTCGTACTCCTCCGCCACCGGCGTATCGGCAAGGTCGCCGGATATCACCACGAGCTCTGGTCGCGGCCTGAAGGCATTGAGCGTGGCGACGCATCGCGTAAGCGCGGCCGCAGTGTCGACCTGGCCATAGGCCAGCACGCCAGGACGCTTGATATGCAGATCGGAAATCTGGGCGATCAGGAGGGGCGCGCTCATGCTTCGCCTTTTGGCAAAAGCCGGATCGCGGAAGGGTCCACCGAGAGCCCGACCCGGTCTCCGGCCTTCACCATCAACGTGTTCGGCACGTCCACCATTATCGTCCGATCAGCCGCGCCGCTGACGCTCAGGCGCTGGCGATCGCCGACGAAGCTGACGCTCGTCACTTCGCCGGTCAAACTCGCGTTCCCAGCCGCCACGATGGCGATCGAACTCAGGGCGCACCATGGCGAGCGCCGGCCCTTCAACGCTCGTCTTCTCTATCGCCAGTCGCCCACCGCGCAAGGTAAGCGTGCCGGAGCTGCTCACGCCTTCGAGAATGTTGGCCGCCCCGACAAATTCGGCGACGAAGCGGCTTGCCGGTGCGAAATAGATGTCACGCGGCGCGCCGACCTGCGCGATCGCCCCCTTGCGCATCACAACAATGCGGTCGCCCAGCGCCATCGCTTCAGCCTGATCGTGGGTCACGTAGATCGCGGTGATGCCGAGCGTACGCAGGAGCCTATTGAGTTCGCTCCGCAACCGCTCGCGCAGCGCGGCGTCAAGCGCGGTGAGCGGCTCGTCGAGCAGCAGCACGCTTGGCCGCACCGCGACGGCACGCGCCAGTGCCACCCGTTGTCTTTGCCCACCGGAAAGCTGGTCGATGCGGCGATGCTCAAGCCCTTCGATCCCGGTGAGCGCGACCAGTTCGGCAACGCGCGCCGTCCGCTCCTGCGCCGACGTACCGCGAAATTTCAGGCCATAAGCGATGTTGTCCGCCACGTTCATGTTGGGAAACAGCGCGTAGGACTGGAACACCATCCCGACATTGCGCTGTTCAATCGGCACATGCGTTACGTCGGCATCGTTGAAAAAGATTCGCCCACCGCTGTCTGGTGTCTCAAGCCCGGCCACCATGCGCAGCAGCGTGGTCTTGCCGCAACCGGAGGGGCCAAGAAGCACCAAGGTCTCGCCACGCGCGATATCGAGCGATACCGGCTCAAGTGCACGAGTGCCGTCGCCGAACGTCTTTCCGCAGCCAGCTATGCGCACCGCGACGCCATGATATCCGTGCACTTGCCCATTCATTTGCGCACTTCACCCCAGGTGGCGAACATCTGCATTGCAATCAGCAGCGGGATGATCATGACAAAGAATACAAGGGTATAGGCTGATGCGACTTCGAGCCGCATCGAGGCGTAGCTGTCGGCGAGTCCAACGGGCAGCGTCTTGGTCAGCGGCGTGTGAAGCATCCAGGTGAGGTTGAATTCGCCGAGTGACAACGTCACCACCATCAGCGAGCCGGCGAGGATTCCGGGCCGCGCGTTTGGCACAATCACGTCGAGAAAGCGTCGCAAGGGCGATGCGCCGAGCGAGGACGCGCTTTCGTCCAACGTCTTCACGTCGATAGCGGAGAAGATCGCCATCACAGAGCGCACCATGAACGGCAGCGTAAACACGACGTGACCGGTCAGAATGAACAACCAGGACCGGCGGAAATCCGAGAAACCGTTATAGGTCAGCAGCAGCGCCAATGCGATCGCGAGGCCGGGAATCGCAAGCGGCAGCGTGATGATTTCCTCAATCGCGCGCGACGTTCGTCCGCCGCGTACGTGCAGCGCATAGGCCGCCGGAACGCCGATGACCAGCGTGACAATCAGGGTCGTACCGGCGATCAGGAATGAACGGCCAATTGTATCGGCGTAGAGGTCCCAGACTTGCACGATCCATTGCAGAGTAAAGCCGGAGCTGATGCCGCGGAAATAGTTTGCCGTAACACCGGCAAGCATCGAGAGTGCTGCCGGCACGATCAGGAACGCCGCAATCAGCAGCGTGAAGAGAAGCTGTCCAGAAAAGATCAGGCGGTCTCGCATCGTACTATCCCGCTGCCGCAACGGAATTGCCGCCGAAGGAACGCGCCAGCGCGAGCACCGCCCAGGCGACGAGCCCCAGCCCGACCGACAGCGCGGCCGAGATCGCGATGTTCGCCGACAGCGTGAACTCGGTGTAGATCAGCATCGGCAGCACATCGATATTTGTGGCGAGTGTGAAGGCCGTACCGAATGCGCCCATCGCGGTTGCGAAGGCGATGGCACCCGAGGCTACGAAAGCTGGGCCAAGCGCTGGCAGGATGACGTCACGGTGCACAGCCCACGGTCCCGCGCCGAGCGCGCGAGCCGCTTCCTCCAGGCTCGGATCGAGCTTCTCGACCGCCGCCATGATCGTGAGGATCACGCGGGGAATCGAGAAATAAAGGTAACCGAGAAACAGGCCCTGAATCGTATAGGCGAACACGAGCTTTTCGCCCAGCACCGGCAGAGTCAGTTCGCCGATCAGCCCTTGGCGTCCCGCCAGCAAGATGATCATGAAGCCAACCACCACGCCCGGAAAGGCGAGGGGGAAGGTCAGCATCGCCACCAGCACCGAGCGGCCCGGAAATCGCGTGCGTTGCAGGAACAGGCCGGCAATGGTGGCGATGACGAGTGAGACGATTGTAGTGGCGGTCGCCAGCACCACCGTATTGATCAAGGTCGCGCGGTAGCGCGGCTCTGTGAGGATCGCGGCGTAGGCGGCAAGGCCCTGCGGCCCGCTGCCGCCCACGATCATCAGCCGCACCATCGGCAATACGAAGAACGCCAGCACCACGACGGCGAGCGGCAGCAGGCAGAGCCAGACGAAGGTCTTCAGTCGCATGGAAAAAAATGGTGCTCCTATTCGGAGCACCATGATGCATCAACGCACTTCGGCGAGATAGCGGTCAACAAACCCCTTCTGAACCGCCGAGAGCGCGCCCCAGTCGACGCTCTTTGCGCGGGCGTACTCGCTCGCAGGCAAGAATTTCTTCGAGACCTCGTCGGGCAGGGGAATGTTGCGTGCGGGGTGCAAATAGGCGTTGGTCCAGATCGCCTGGCCCTTGTCGGACAGCAGGAAATCGAGCGTCTTTTTGGCCTTCTCTTTGTTAGGGGCGTCCTTCACCAGTCCTTCGACGTAGGGGAACGTTACGCTGCCCTCGCACGGAATGACGAATTCGAAATTGCCTTTCTCGGTGTATTTGCCGCGGTACGCATTAAAATCGTAGTCGAACAGGATCGGGATTTCGCCGGACACCACGCGCGCGTACGACGTCTGCTTCGGTACGATGGCGCCGTTCTTCGCCAAGCCCTTAAAGAATTCGATCGCCTTGTCGAAGTTCTTTTCGTCGCCGCCGAGCGCCTGATTGACCGCGACCGCGCCGACAAAGCCAACCGAAGCGGAAGACGGATCGAGATAACCGACCATTCCCTTGTAATCGGGCTTGACCAGATCCTTCCAGCACGCCGGCACCGGCTTCCCGCCGAGCGCATCCTTGTTCACAAACAGGCCGAGCGTGCCGTAGTGGATCGCATACCAGTATCCTTCGGGATCCTTCAGCCCGGCTGGAATGTCGTCAAAGCCTTTCGGCTTGTACGGCTCGAGAACGCCAGCGTCTTTCGCCTTGTAGCCGACATCGACGCCCACGTAGGCGATATCGGCGACCGGATTGCTTTTCTCGGCGATCAACTGCGACAGGGTCTGTCCCGAATTCTTGTTGTCGTGGGGGATGTCGTAGCCGAGGTCCGCTTTGATGGCCTTGAGCATCGAAGCCCAGTCTGCCCATTGCGGCGGGCAGTTGTAGCAGATCACGTCGGCGGCCTGTGCCGGGTTGGCAAGCGTCAGAGCGGCGAGCGCAACAGCGGCGATACCGAATTTGATTCTCATGGATATTGTCCCCCCGCGAAACATGTGTGTGGTTAAGGGTTTGACGCCTCTGCTTTTTCGACATGATAATATTGCGGGGAGATGACAAGCCACCCCAATCGGGGCGGATAAAGGAAAAATTTCACGCAAGCGGACATTGCCTCAACAAAAGACCGCCTCGCGGCGGACTTTCCGATTTCAATCAAAGCGACATGTAGCCGAGATCGTTAGCTCGTTTTGCGTCACCGGTAGGTCGGGTCGCGCAGGGGTCCCGACGACCATGGTCGCTGTGCAGCAGTCCCGGTCGCTGCGGTCGTATCAGGCTTGTCTAACATCGGCAGGGGCAGGTTGTGTGGGTAGTAGGTCCAGAACATGAATGCCGCACCGAACAGAAGGGACGTCAAAAGGCAGCTTAGGAATGTGCGCTTCATGGAGAGCGCCGTTCCAACAAAAGTGCAGGCAAAAACAAGAACCACCAACGCAAGAAAGTAGGGCCAATTCACGTTTGCCCAGTCGATTGGCAAGGCCGCCAGTTTGTCCATGCGAATCTCCGCCGCGAGGCAACGATTATAGCGGAAAGGGGCGAGTCGCTATCCGTGCGCCGAAAAGGTGAGGGCACTGTTCAAAATAACATTTGCGCTTCAAAGGTACCTTTTGGTCCGCACCTTGTGTCCATCCCATTGATATGGTTGCCTTGTCCGACATCTCCCCGAGCATTTTTCCATGAAACCGAACTTCAAACTGCCGCTGACCGGCCGATGCCAGTGCAGGGCCGTGGCATATAAAATCACGTCCGCTCCGCTTGCCGTCTACGCATGCCATTGCACCGAATGCCAGCGGCAGTCCGGCAGTGCCTTCAGCCTTTCGCTCCTCGCTGAACGAGAGACGGTCGTCGTTGAGGAGGGCAAGCCAGCGGTGTGGGAGCGGCGGCACGAAAGCGGTCGGGTGATAGATTGCGTGATCTGCGCGGAGTGCGGCACCCGCCTGTTTCATGAACCGCGCGCGAACACCAAAATCACCATCGTCAAGGCGGGCAACCTCGACGATACGAGCTGGCTCTTTCCTGTCGGGCACATCTGGACCCGAAGCGCGCTAACATGGGTCGACATTCCGCAGGCCGCCATAAACTACGACATGCAGCCGCCAAACCTCGCCAACATCATCGAGGCCTGGCGCCAGCACTGCGCTTAGAGCCAGCGAGTTTCAGTCACCGTCACTTGACCATGCGTTCGGCAACCGGCGGCAGGAACTTGTCGTTGTAAACGTCTTCGGGCTTTGGTGCGTTGGCTATGCCATAGGCCGCCGCCACCGAGTTCGATCGTGAACTTGATGCGCTCGGGTTGTGCGACGCTTAAGCCATGCTCCTTCACCCACTTTGTATTGGTGACGCTGAGCGCGAGGTCGAGCCGTACTTTCTCGACGTCCTCCTTCATCATCGCGTCCACACCCTTCATCACTTTTAGCGCAGCGGCTGGATCCTTGATGGTGTCGATGGTGCCTCGGTTAAGCGCCTGCACCATGGCGCGTACAGTCTGCGGATTTTTCTCGATGAAGGCCTTGGTCGCCGCAAGGGTCAGGCCGTACATGTTGGCGCCGAAGTCGGCATACTTCACTGCGTAGATGTCCTCGAGCTTGATGCCAACGTCCAGCAGCGCCGGGATGTTGGAATTGATGAAGCCGCCGGTGCCGTCAGCCTCGCCACGCAAAACCATCGGGCCGAACAATTGCGGCTGCACTGGCAGCCAGTTGACCTTTACGTTTTCCGCCTTTGCTGCCTTGAACAGTATCGACGCCGTATCGTGTACGGCGGTGCCAGGGCCACCGGCAATGCGCGCGCCGTCAAGGTCTGCTGGTTTGCGAATGTTCTTTGATTTGAGCGTTACGAAGGCGAGGGGAGAGTCATCAAAGCTGATGTAGACCGCGATGAGCGGTGAACTCGGGTTGGCGGCGTTGAATTTGATCATCGAAGGCATATCGACCCAGCCAAAGTCGTAAACGCCACCGGCAACGCTGACAGCGACGTTGGTCGCTCCCTTGCCAGCGTCGATCTGCACGTTGAGGCCCGCGTCCTTGTAGTAGCCCTTCTGTTGCGCGACGAAAAACGGCGCATGCGTGCCCTGGATGATCCAGTCCATCATCACCTTGACGTCCTTCTTCTCGGGCGCCTGGGCACGCACCTCGGATGCTGAGAGAGGAAGGAAAAGAACCGCGGCCAAGGCAACCGCGCGCTGGGCATACGTGCACAGTCGGGACATGTGACGATCTCCTCTGATGACGGACGCGTTGTGCGCTCGCATCCTATTTTCGCAAACGGTAACTTTATCATCAGGAAAGTCAATTGAATGTCCGACCGGAGGTGACTATCGTGGGGTTTGCCCATTGAGGCCACCAACGGAAGAAGAATGCCGAAACCCAGGGACAAGACCATGCTGAATTCGGTACGCGCCCAATTGCCGCTGCGCGCGAAAAGAAACAGCAAGAGCCAACGCCAACCTGCGCGGGAAGGTGCCCAAGTTCTCGATCTCGCGCGCTATGCCATAGGCACGCGATTGCGGCACACGCGTCTGATGCGCGGGTCACGTCTGAAGGACGTTGCGGACGCAGCCGGCTGCTCGGAAAGCCTCGTTTCCAAGATCGAAAACAACAAGATCGAGCCCTCGCTGCAGGTGCTGCACAAGCTCTGTTTGGTGCTGAATATAGGCCTCGGAGAGCTGTTCACGCGGCAGGAAGAAGACGCCCCGGTTGTAACACGCGCAGGCCAGCGATCGAGAATTGAGATGGATCCAGTGCGGCGGGGGCATGGGATCCTGATGGAACGCGTCATCCCTTACGCAAAGGGGCATTTGCTCCAGAGCAATATCCACGTCGTGGCGCCGGGCGGGTCGAGTTTCGGTCTGATCTCGCACGAGGGCGAAGAGGTTGGCTACGTGATTGCCGGCGAGATCGAGCTGTTCCTCGGCGACAAGGCGTATCAGCTCTCGGCTGGCGATACGTTCTGTTTCCGCTCGGAGATCGGTCATGGCTACCGGAACCGCGGCAAGAGTGCGGCACGAATTCTGTTCGTGAATACGCCGCCGACCTTCTGAATTTCTCGTTGATCAAGTGACTTGAACTGGTCTAGCGTGCCGTCCGCAAAACGCACGCGCGTCGGGGGAAGTAACGCATGCTCAAGCTGCCTCACCACAAACGATACGATTTCTTGCCGATCACGAAGCGAAAGCACTACTCGTGGCCTGGCGGCAAACGATTGGCGTTTTATGTCGCGCTGAACATCGAGCACTTCGCCTTTCAGGCCGGGCTCGGGATCGATCCGCATAATCGCACCGGTCCGCAAACTTCGCGCAACTACGCCTGGCGCGACTACGGCAATCGTGTTGGTAACTGGCGCTTCTTCGAGATTCTCGACGAGCTCAAACTGCCCGCATCTATCTTGCTTAATTCAGCGGTCTGTTACGAGTATCCGGAGATCGTGGAAAAGATTAAGCAGCGTGGGGATGATGTGCTCGGCCACGGCCGGACCAATGCCGAAGTGTTGCGCGGCATGTGGGAAGATGATGAGCGCCGCGTTATCCAGGAGTGCGTCGACGTCATCACGAAACACGTGGGCGTTCGTCCGACCGGTTGGATGGGGGCGGGCGCCGCCGAGACAAACGTAACCCCCGATCTCCTCAAGGAACTTGGGTTCACGCATCTGCTCGACTGGCCGGTGGACGATCAGCCGATCTGGATGCGCACGCGATCGGGGCCGTTGCTGTCGGTTCCCTATCCCATGGAGCTCAATGACGCGGGTACGTTGGCGCTGCGCGATCATACCGGGCGGCAATTTGCCGACATGGTCGTCGATCAATTCGAGGAATTGCTTGAAGCCTCGGAAGATCAGCCACTCGTTTTCGCGCTTTCCTTGCATGGATTCATTCTCGGGCAGCCGTTCCGGCTGAGACCGTTGCGCCAGGCGATCAAACACTGCGTCCAACACAAGCACGCGGACCAGATCTGGTTCACGCGGGCCGGCGATATCTCGAAATTTTGCTACGGCATGGAAGCCGGAATCATACCCGGTAGTTGAGGTCGGTCATGAATGTGAGCACCACGGCGAACGCAACCACCAAACTTCTGCGGGCGACTCCCGAGACGGTCCACTGGGGCTATCTCGACGCCACGATCAAGCCCGCGCTTACCATTGATTCCGGAGAGCGCGTGACGATCGAGTGCGCCACGTGTAATCCCGAGTGGATGCCGGCAAAGGACAGCGGGTTCGATATTCTTCCGGACATCGTCGAGATCCACCAGAAGGTGAAGAAAGGGTCCGGAAATCACATTTTTACCGGCCCAGTCTACATCCGCGGTGCCGCTGTAGGAGATGTCCTCGAGGTCAAGATCCTGGACATCAAGCTCCGGCAGAATTGGGGTTGGAACGTCTTTCGCGGCTACATGGGGACGATCCCGGAAGACTTCCCATACATGAAGTTGACGCATGTCCCGCTTGATCTGAAAGCGAATGTCGCAACCACGGCATCGGGTTTCAAAATCCCGATGGCCCCGTTTTTCGGACAGCTTGCGGTGGCGCCGGCTGAGGTATTCGGCCGGCAGAACAGCAAGGAGCCGCGCGAGTTCGGCGGTAATCTCGACTGCAAGGAATTGACGGCAGGCAGCACCATCTTTTTGCCGGTCTGGAATGAGGGCGCGCTCTTCTCGACAGGCGATGGCCATGCGGCGCAAGGCGATGGTGAGGTCGACGGAACGGCGATCGAAACTGCGTTGACGGGCACGTTCGAATTCAACGTGAAAAAGAAGCTCGGCTGGAAAATGCCACGGGCGGAGACGTCAACCCACTACATAACGTTCGGCCTCGATACCGATCTCGACGATGCGGCTCGTCAGGCGCTCAAGGAAATGATCGACTGGATCGTCAGTATGACCGGCATTCACAAGGACGAAGCCTATGCAATGTGCAGCTTCGCCGGCGATCTGCATGTGACGCAGACTGTGAACAACGTCAAAGGCGTGCATGCGATGATCCTGAAGAGCATACTGAAGAAATAGAAGGACCGGCCGCACCGGCCCGCAACTTGCATGGCCGGGAACCGGTCCCGCCATCGGTGCTGCGTAGTTGGGGAAAGCCTGTGCCAGGTTTTGTTAGACTTCAGGACGTTTCTCTCCGTTACAACGACGAGGAAACGGCGCTCGCTCTCCACCGCACCAGCTTTGAAGTCGAGCAGGGAGAATTCGTAGCGGTCGTCGGACCGTCCGGCTGCGGAAAATCCACGTTGATGAAAGTCGTGACCGGCCTCTGGCCCGCGACGGTCGGGCAGGTCAATGTTGGCGGCAAACCGGTGGTCGGGCCGCTGAATATCGTCGGAATGGCTTTTCAGAATTCCTCGCTGCTGCCGTGGCGTACAATATTGCAAAACGTGATGCTCCCGCTCGAGATCGTCGAGCCGCACGCGAGCCGGTTACGCAGGGAGCGGCGCGCCTACGAAGCGAAGGCGCGCGATCTTCTCGAACTCGTCGGCTTGAAGGGATACGAGGACAAGCATCCGTGGCAACTGTCGGGAGGGATGCAACAACGCACACAGCTCTGTCGTGCGCTAATTCATGAACCGTCGCTGTTGATGCTCGACGAGCCGTTCGGCGCGCTGGATATGTTCACGCGCGAGGAACTATGGCTGGCGCTGCAGGAATTGTGGATGGCGCGTCGTCCGACGGTGATCCTGGTCACTCACGACCTGCGCGAGGCCGTTTTCTTGGCGGATCGCGTGCTGGTGATGAGCGCGCGTCCGGGCCGGATTATCCTCGATCGCACGGTGAAAGCGCCACGTCCACGAAATCTCAACACAACCTACGAGCCTGACGCCGTCAAGCTGGTGCACGAATTGCGGGAGCACATCAGTGCAGCACGCGCAAACGCAGCCTGAGCGCGTAACGATCGCCGAGAATACAGACCTTCCGGTTATCGTACGCCGGACAAGCTTCTTCGAGCGCAAGCTGGTGCGGCAGGCGCTGCCTTGGGTCGTGATCGCGGGCATGTTCGTTTTCTGGGAGATTTTTGTACGCGTCTTCCAGATACAGCAGTTTGTGCTGCCGGCGCCGTCGGCGATCTTTGAGGCGATGTGGCAATGGCGCGTGCCGATTCTCGAAAATTCGTGGCAGACTTTGATGACCACGTTGATCGGCTTCGCGTTCGCTATCGTGATCGGTGGAATAGGCGGGGTCGCGCTTGGTTCGTCGCGCGTCATCTATGACGGATTTTATCCGGCGTTGATCGCATTCAACTCCGTTCCGAAGGTCGCGGTCATTCCCGTGCTGGTCATCTGGTTCGGGATCGGCACAATCCCCGCAGTGATCACGGCCTTCTTGCTGTCGTTCTTCCCCATCCTCGTAAATGTCGCTACGGGCATCGCCACGGTCGAGCCGGAGCTGCGCGATGTGCTTCGTGCACTTGGCGCCACGCGACGTCAGGTCATCATGAAGGTCGGCCTGCCGAGGGCGATGCCCTATTTCTTCGCGTCGCTGAAGATCGCGATGACGGTCGCCTTCGTCGGATCAATCGTTGCCGAAACCGTCGCTGCCAATTCCGGCATCGGGCACCTGATGCTCGTCGCATCATCGCGCTTCGAGGTTCCACTGGCGTTCGCGGGGCTGATCGTTACCGGCTTGATGGGAGTAGGAATGTACGTGATTTGTGTCGCCATCGAGCAACGCATGACAGGATGGGCGACGCGCGGCTCGGAAGGGGTCACGTTCGGCAGCTAGCGGATGCAAGGGGAAAAGATGTGCTCGACAAATACAAGGATCTGAAACTGCAGCTCGACGGCTTTCTCAAACCGGGCGAGCAACACAAGCGTAACGTTCTGCTCGATTCGGTCTACGCCTCACTTCCGAGGGATCCGCAGGCCAAGGTGTTCGTCTTCAGCGGCGAGATCGCACCCGGCGGCTACACGAGCTGGCATTGCCACAACGGCGCGACGTTTTTCGTCTGCACGCAGGGCCTGTTTGAAGCGCATTTCCAGGAAGGCACGCTGGTGAAGGCGAAGGCCGGCGACGTCTATTCCGAACCCATTGGAAAATTCCACCGTGGCCACAACCCGCATCCCGAGCTCGTTTATTCCTGTATCGGGCTGTGTCTCACGCCGCCTGACCGCGACCACATCACGAACGCGAAGGAGAGACCCTGGTGACACTCGCCGGGGGGTGACCATGCCGGACAACCCAGTCACACTTCCCGTGGTCGGAGAAGACGCGCGGTTTCCCGTGCGCCGAATCTATTGCGTCGGCCGCAATTATCTTGACCATATTCGCGAGATGAAGGAAGCAGACGAGCGCGACCCGCCGTTCTTTTTCCAGAAACCTACCGACGCAATCGTCCACGACGGGGCGGTGGTGCCTTATCCTCCCGGGACGCAGGACTTTCAGTTCGAAGTCGAGCTTGTGGTGGCGATCGGGCGGGGTGGATCCAAGATTTCCGTTCAGTCAGCCGAGACCCATATCTTCGGCTACGCCATTGGCATCGACCTTACACGCCGCGACCTGCAGCGCGACGCGGCCAAACGCGGCCTTCCCTGGGAGATGGGGAAATCGTTCGACCACTCTGCTCCATGCGGTTCCATTCACCGGATCGAGACAACGGGCCCGATCCACAAAGGATCGATCGGCTTATCCGTCAACGGAACTGTCCGGCAGAATGGAGATATCGGCCAGATGATCTGGAATGTGCCGGAAATTATCGCTCAGCTATCGAAGCAATATGAGTTGTATTCTGGCGATGTCATTTTTACCGGAACGCCCGCAGGCGTTGGTCCGCTTCGCCCTGGAGACGATATTAAATGTTCTATTGAGCGATTGGGGGTGTTCGGCATCCGCATCGGGCAACCTGATTGATGACTGGTGAGGGGTCATCGAGCCTTTACGAACATATTGCGGCATCGGCACAGTGAATACCGTCGCTTCGGTAACCGCGCACTCTGAACATTTGATGCTCCGCAATTGACGCACATCAATGCCGACTAACGTTATGTAGTCATTCTATTCGCGGGCTCCGGGGTGGATGTACCTTTGGAGGTCGTGATGTCGAAGTTAGTGACAACCGGAGCGACAGCGCTCTTCGCCTGCATTCTCTGTGCAACTCCGCTCTCGCTGCGTCTCTCACCCGAAGGAAATGTCTCTGTGTCCGAGGACACCGCCTCAGCGGTGATCGGGCGTCCGCTTACTCCGATGAGCGTTGCGGGCGTCAACCGGCGGGCACATCGGCGTGCATATCGGCAGGGTTACTACGGATACGGGGCGTATCGTCCGTATCGGTATGGCTATGGGACATACCAGCCCTACAGCTATTACGGGGGCGGGTATGGATCATATCGGCCGTCGTACGGGTACGCGTATCAACCGAATGGATACCGGTCGTATGGGTATCAGCCGTGGTGGACGCGCTGAAAGGTACCGCGCGCGCAGCTGAGTTCTATTCGCTTTGGAGGCGGCGATCTACGCGGGGGGCTACAACTCTCTACGGAGGTTATCGATGCTGAAACTACTAGCTGCCGGAGCGACAGCGCTCTTCGTCACTTTATCTCCAACGGCTTTCGCGCAGACCCCTTCTGGCATGGGGCCAGCTCAGTTAAGCCCAGCGGACTTGGCCAGACTGACGGACGAGCGGATTGCGATCGTCAAGTCTGTTTTGCAGCTGACGCCTGACCAGGAGAAATACTGGCCGGCCATCGCCGACGCCATCCGGTTCAGGGCGCAAAACCGTGATGTCCGCCTGACGCGGATAGCGGAGACCGTGGGCAAGATGAGTGAAGAAAGCGTCGGCGACGTCTTGCGCAACCGTGATCCTGTCGCGTTCCTGGATCGAAGGGCGGATGCTTTGGCTCAACGATCTCAGGACCTGAAGAAGCTTGCGAACGCGTGGCGGCCTCTTTATGCGACATTGAGTCCCGAACAAAAGCAGCGGATGGCTGCCCTTACGATCTTTGCGTTGCATCAAGCGAGCAATGCAATCGAGCAGCGCCTGCAATCGGACGACGATGACGAGTGGCTGGTGATCATGCGCTAGCCTTTCATAAGTAAAAAAAGAAGAGCCGCCGCTTCAGGGCTGCGACTCTTCTTTACGACGGCTGGTACAGCGTATGTCCGCTTTGGATCATTAGCGGACATTGGAAATCAGCGAAATGCTATCCACAGGAGGATCACAACTCCAAGGACGGCGAGCGGCAACAGCACGTCACCGAACGTCATCTCACCGATCCTTTGGGATTGTTCGAGATGCGCTGACACATCTGCTTTGCGCCGAGAGCGGACTTCATTTCGAATGCAGGAGAAGGTGGCCATTTTTCTCAGTGATGATTTCAAGGTGCTGTCTCAAGTCGGCAGACAAGGTCGGATACTTGTTCACCGGCATGACGAAATACTTTTCGCCTTTCTCCAAGGCAGCTGCCAACTCATGTTCGTCGCGGAGGAATTTTGCATGTCCGCCCGTATAAAACTTTGCGGAATTCGGAAAGTTGAAAACATAGTCGGGAGATAATTGGTCTTCTCGGGACAGCTTCCTCAGGGCGGCATCAACATTTGCCTGCGTCGGCAAAAAGCGAGTGCCGGGATCAATGGTTATCGCAATCACTGCTCCCAGAAAAAGAAGGGGCACGATCGCAGCCGTCGCAGGAAATCCGTAAACGCCTATCCAATCTCCGCTTCGTCGCACCGCATACGCACACAGCAGTGCAAAGGCACACAGACCCGGGGCGACATAGGTGATGAGAACATTTGCGGAAAGCGTGAATACAACAAGCGGTACCAGGAGCCAACAAAGCAGATAACTTAGCCAGGGATCCGAAAGATTGGACAGGTTGAGGAGCGCGCTTCGTGGTTCGCGTCTGAACAGGAGAATAATGAGTGTCGCTGACCACGGAAGAGCGGCGACCAACCCAAATAGCCAAATTGTTCCTCTCGGCCAGCTACGGCCCGCGCCGTAAAGGTCTCCGCTCCAATGAGGAATTAGAAATCGCTGCAAATGCTCGCCGACAAAAAAATAGCGCAAGAAGCCCGGTGTACGGATTTCGGCAAGCACGTACCAGGGAACGACGAGAACAAGGGTTAAAACGGTCCCGATGACCCAGGGGAGTCTGCGCCAGGTCTCGGTCCATTTGTGGTGCTGGGTAATCCACAAGACGATGGATAGCCCAGGAAGAAGAATTGCGATTGGACCTTTCGCGAGCGCGCCGATGGATACGCCAACGAAGAACGCGTATTTCCATGCCCAACCGTTGCTGTCCGGGTGACCGACTGCCTTCCAAAAACCTGCCAGTGTGAGTGTGATCCCCAGCATGAGAGCCGGGTCAGTCATGACGGTGCCGCCGAGATAGAACGCCAACGACGTGCTGGCGAAGATGGCAGCTGCGGTGAGGCCAAACTCCTGGTCACGCTCCCCGCGACCCAACACAAGCGTGATCCAACAAACGCCTATAAAGATCAAAAAGGAGGGCAGTCGCGCGGCGAAGGCGTTGATACCGAAGATCGAAAATGAGGAGGCTGTGAGCCAAAAAGAAAGAATCGGCTTAGCCCAAAACGGAACATCGTGATCAATAAATGGAGTAATCCAATTACCCGTCTGAACCATTAGCTCGCCAATGTAAGCGTAGCGAGCCTCGGTGCGATCGAGAATGGGATAGCCCGGCAACGTCAATAGACGAACCAGCACTACGCCCGCCAGAACGAAAGACACCATCTTTGCTCTGAACAAAATCCACTACTCCGGAAATAATAGGCGGTCCGCTCCAGGTAAGGATTTGATTTCGACTTTCACTTGCGCGCGATGCTGTTGCTCGCGGACCCGGCGTCACCCGGTCGAACGTCATCGTTCCACCAATGGCCACGGCCGCGATTCTCTCGCCGCGCACCAGGACATTCTTCATGAGTCACGCCGAAGGATCACTTGATCCGGCGCGCTATAACAATAGCGCGGCGAGGCGATCAGCTAGTTACTAGTAACTAGCTTCCGCCGTTCTAAATCCAATCGACCGAGTGGGTGTGACCGCAGTTCCTCGCGACTAGTCCATCGCAGGAAAATTTGGGCGCTGCGAGCGCCTGGATACAACGTATTTCACACAGTCATCGTATTGCTGGCTGCCCGGATAAAATCCGTACTCGTTGCAGGCAAGGTCGTTCTTGTCTGTCTCCGTCATGGTCCCCCATGTCTGGCCACCCCCGCAGCCGGACAAAAGCAAGCCAAATACGACGACGCCGACATGCCTTCGTCCCCATGCCGCAGCGAATGGATAAACGTGCCCAGCCATTTGTCCCACTTCCCGGCTATGCCTGCAGTTGACTCTTGCCGGAGAGTGTCGCGCGCTTTTGCGCGATCACGTCGGTCAGCCGCTGCATTGCCAGTCCCAGTGCCCCCGTATTCGTCGCGTCAGCATCGCCGCGCGCGTGCTTTTCCAATTCACTCTTGAAAATCTCATCAATACGCTGCTCTGTCGCCGCCAGCTCAGCCTCGCTGCCAGCGTTGTACAGGTGGTCCTTGAGCGCGTACAGCTGCATGAGAGGAAGGGACTCAGGCCCTTCTTCTTTCTTGGTCATGAATTTCCATGCCGCCGCGAAGATGGAGGCCAGCGAACCAAGAATCATGGACCCATACGTCAACTGGTCGCCATATCGATCGAGAAATGTCTTCTGACTGCCGTCGAAATAAGCCGCGGCGCCGGGATGTATCGGAATATATGTGTCCTTGTCGTCGTCCTTGTCGGTGTTAGGTGCGCTGATCTGCTTCAGCACTGGATACTCTGCGGTCAGATCGCGACGTGTCTCCATGATTGCTTTCGTCAGGGAGCCGACGACGTCGTCGGAAAGCGTTTTTTTGGCCACGAGATAGAAGGGGACCCGCAGGGTCGTCAGATCGTCGTCCGGGATCGCGGGTGAGCCTTGTATTGTGCCCTTCGGAAGATCGAAGCTTTCATAGTACCTTGTGACCGCCGCGATCGCTCCGGCTGACTCGATTGATACCAAGGTCAGATTCGATTTGCCGTTGCGCGGAAAGAGAGCTCGCAACATTGCCAGATATTTTTCGCTGATCGGCATCACGACAAGCAGGACGCTCACCTGCTTGGACTTCAGGGCCTGCGGAATGTCCCCAACAGCCAGATCCTTGAATTGTACTTTCGCTCGATCGAGGTCGTACTCTTCTTTCAGGGCGTCGACGACCCGGTGATTCATTGGGCCGCCGACAACGCCGATCGTCTTTCCTTTGAGACCATCCATATCCGAGATGGAAATGCCGGGAGGCACGACGATCAGCACGACGCCGCGCGTGAAAACGACAACGCTCTGCGCCGTCGATAGACCTCCGGCATCCGCTCTCACGACGGCCAAATCGACGTCGCCCGCCGAAAACGCCTTTGCCGCATCCGCGGCAGTTCCTTTATCGACGACCTTGAGACGAACTCCGGAGTCGGTCGAAGCCATACGGCTCGCAAGAGCCGCCATAATACGGGGCACATCGCCATCCAACGAGCCGGCAGCAATGGTCAGCGTGACAGGATTGCTAACGTAACGATAGGCGAAGAGACCCGCACCCGCTCCCAAAGCGACAAGAGCAATAACCAGTGTGGTTCTCAGCCAGCGAGGCAGCCGGCCAGTCGCGATTGCAGCAACGACGGCTAAAAGACCGGCTCCAATCGCGATCTGCTGATATTGCTCTCGTCCTATTGGACTCACTCAGGCGGTGACCTTTTTACAAGCCGGCGGTTTCCACGTTCCATTGATGATGGAGGGTGGTTTTTCGTTCGGCCAATACATGCGCAGCATCAGAATAAACTTGTCCTTTGGAGCAGGGAGCCAATTGCTTTCCTTGTCCGCGCCTGGCGACTGGTTCTGAACGTAGAGGTCGATCGAGCCATCCGGGTTGGCTTTCAAGTTCTGGCGGGCGCTGATCGAATAGCGGTTGATCGGGTTCGCGACGAAGAAATAATTAGCGTCGTACATCGTCACCGACCAGAATCCGCGCACGGGCGGCAATTGCCCTTTCGGGATATGGATGACGTATTTATTGGCGCCGTCGTAAGCCTTGCCCTCGGCATCTTTTAATGAGGTCGGGTAGACCGCGTCCTGAATGCGGTTTGCACCGAGCCCAATGGCGGCGACGAAAGCGCGGTTGAGGTAGTCTGTTCCATAGACGCCGGTTTCGGAATCGTACATCCAGCCGTTGATGTTTCTGATGCTTTTACCGACCTTGAATTGAAGCATGATGCGGTCAAAGGCGACCTGCGGAATGCGCTTGACAAAATCCGCGTCGAGCTTGCTCGCGTCGAAGTCTTTGCCGGGCACCAGGCCGATCTTCGCAAACTTTGTGAGTTCTGGTGCATCCGCCGCCGCCGGCGGATTGGCCTTCATCAGCTGCGCCAGCAAATTGAAATACGAGACTGCATCCATCCGGTTAACTTGCTCGCGGACGGCGGTCTTCATATCGATTGAAGGATCAACCGTTCCTGCAGGCGGTGTATACGGTTTGCCATAGGAGCTCAGCGGCACCAGCGCGAACTGATCCTGCAAGGCATGAACCGCGGCGTAGTCTTCCGGCGTTCCGGTGCAGTAGATACGCCCAAGGATCCAAACGATGCCTGGTGGGCGATTTGTATTCCTTGACGCCAGGCGGAAGAGTGCCTTTCCAGCCCGGGCCTGTGATCGCGTAAGTCTGCGCGCCGGTGCCCGTGGTGCGCTTGCCGGGGACCTGGAAAACATTGGTCCAGCCGTCGAGCATCGGCATCAGGAAATAGCGGTCCTTCATGTCCGGAATGCTAAGAACCCAAGGTTCCTTGCCGACATCAATGAATGCTGTCGTATAAAGCGTGTCGGCGTTCGGTGCCGTCACGTCGCGGAAGGACGCATCCGGATATTGCCGAAGTTTGATGAACTGTCCCATTGGGCCGCGTGTGCCAGCCACGGACGCGACATTCGTAATCACGCGACGGGTCATCTCCATCGTGACGAGCGGGTAGCCGTAAATGTACGCGTCGGTCGCGAGCCAGAATTCCTCGCCGCCCTCAATGCCTCTCGCCAGCGGCCCGTCAAACTCCGCGCGCAGGGATGAAAGGCTCAACGTAGAAAAGGCACCGCCGAGACCGGCGGCCAATGCGTGGCGACGAGTGACCTTCATAACGACGCTCCAATGATGTCAGTGAAAAGGGCGATCTGGAAGCGTAGTACCGCGCTTCGATCTACATCATCAAGATGATTGCCCGTGGTTGAAGTGCGCAACGTACCAGCCCAACGATCGCGCACGTTATGCAAAATCTGACTTCTAGTTGCGCTGGCGAAAAATAGAAGGTGGGGCGGTATTTACATAGTCCGCAGCTGCGGTGTGTAGACCTGCGGCTGTGCGCTTGCTGACGTTTTAATGGTCTTCGCGGCACTCAATGCCGATCGGCGCAACGTTTCGGAAGGCAACTCGTCGAACAGCCGTTTGTACTCGTTTGCGAAGCGGCCAAACTCGGTCACTCCGAAACTAGCCATAATATCTGTAGCGGAAGACGCTTCCTGTGCGTTCAAGGCGCGACGGACAAGGTTGAGTTGCCGCAACTTCAGGTAACGCTTTGGGGTTATCTGCAAGTAACGCTGGAACGCTCTGAGCAGCGTCCGATATTCGACTTGCGCTGCGGTGGTAAGATCTTCGACGGGAATATTGTCCGCTTGCCTGGCCACGACGTATGTGAGCGCATCGCGGATTATTTTTTCAGCTGACGATGCAGAATCATGCGGCCGACTCTGCACGGCCGCTTCTCCCATCATTGCAGTCAATTTCGAGAGCAAGGCCGTTTCGACCCCGCTCTTGTCCTGCCGGCCGTCATGACTGATTGCCCGCGCATCTTGAGCCAATCTTACCAATTGGCGCATCGACGGTTCGGGTACTTTGGCAGTCAGCCTTCCATTTCCAAGGACATTACCGGCGCTGCTCAAGGCTTTCTCGGCCATTGGGGCGGCCACCGACACCGCAATCCAGCTGACCGGTACGCTGACGACAAATGTAAAGTGATGGTTCGGCGGAAGAACCACCAGTTCAGACCAATCAATCAAATGCCCATCTAGATTAACGACATTCGCGAGTTCCGTGCTCTGGAATATGAAAACCCAATCGCCGGCGGACATTGTCCCGTGAACGATCCGAGCGCTGCCGTCCGTGCCAAATTGGAGATTGATATTCGTGAGAGGGCACCACGCGTGAGCCCACGCTGATTGCGTTGAGCCGGTCTTCAGATAGACAACCTTCGCAACTCGAATCGCATCGATATACGCGTCGAAAGTCAACTCACTCACGTCGGTGCCCTCGTGCCACCTTCGAAACCAATCTTACAGGTCCAAAGATCGAAATTGAAAGCGGCAGGTTTATGCCCGCTTTAAGTCAAAGGCGGATATTCAGCAAGAACTAGATGCCCGCTTTAAACTAACGGCGGATATTTTCGCGCTAAACGAGCGCTGGCTATAAAAATCAACCGAGTGCGCGCGTGCAGTCGTCGAATAATTCATCGACGGAAAACTTTCGCGAGATCAGCTTCTGGTGGAAGCTGTAGTCGACGATGATCTCAAGCGAACGGCGATTGGCCTCAACTCCGAAACGCCAGGGATCGGCCGGGCTGCCCATCGGCGGGGGCACCGCGCGCCGGCTCTCGTACAACACACGATAGATCTCTCGCACGAGGTCCGGTCGCGATTTCGAAATTGCATCGCGAATGACGATCATGTGGTTGATCGGGACACCGCCATGCGTTTTTGCCCAGGCTTGTGCGACCATGTCGGCATCGGGGATTAGCAACGCAAGTCGCGGGTCGGGTATTTTGTCGCCAACAATCGCCGCATCGAGCTCGCCGTCGAGAAGCATCTGGACCAACGCTTTTCCTTCAGGGGCGCGTTCGACGAAATCGGGGTCCTTGTATTCAGCGAGGTGCGGATCCTCAAAAGTAATCCAGCGGACTTTGGCGCAATCGACCCCATAGTCGTCACTGAGAAAGCCGCGCACCCAGGCTCCCGTCGTCTGCGTATAGGCCCGTACGCCCACTCGTTTTCCCGTAAGGTCGCGAGCGCTCAACGCGCCGCGTTGCGGATTGTAGACGATCGTGTGGTGTTGGCCGCGACCCAGCACCGTTGCCGGAACGAGCACATAGGGCTTGCCGTAATCTTTCGCCTGCAAATAGGTGACGATCGCCAATTCGCCAACGTCGAACCTGGCTTCGCGTACCAATGGTTTGAACGCGGTGTTCGGTACTTTCACGTCGGCGAAGTCGAAATCGAGCAGGGTGGACGTCACCTCGGCTTTCTTGAGCGCCATCGTGTTCGGATAATCTCCGAGCAGTGTATACAACCTGGTCTTTTCGAGAGTTGACGTCATTGATTGTCGTCCTGATCCGCGAGCGCCGGATAGAGCGTCCGCGCGGTTCCGCCAAATATCCAATCCTGATCGGTGGCCGGCAGACAGATCAAGGATTGTCGCGCCATAGCCAGAATTTGCGGCAGAGTACCTTCGCTCGAGGGATAGTTCGATCCCCACGCGAGCCGCGAGGCGCCGAATTCAGCGACGAGCCGTGGAAAAAATGTTTCGGGCGTCGCTTTGCCGTTGCGAGATTCGGTGAAAACGCGCGGCGTGAGTTTAAGGAAGACATTCGGATGGCGCGCAAGCTCGAACAGGCTGTCGGCTGCAGAGTAGGGCGGGCCATCAGCCAGGACCGGCCGTGCACAATGATCGAGAATGATGCGCACCTTCGGAAATCGTTCCGCCATGCGGATCGCCTGCGGAATGGCCTTGGCTGACATTTGCAGGCAGATCGAAAGGCCAAGCTCGCTCGCGCAAGCCCAGGCGGGATATGACTTCGGATCGTCGAGCCAGTCAGCTTGTTCGGACATTGTGCTGCCAAATGTAAAGAGGCGCATGCCGGTCAGGCCCCTGGCGAGCCACTGGCGCATACGATCAGGAGCGTCGGGCGCAAGCACATCGACTGAGAAGACGCCGGTAAAGCGGGTCGGGTACCTCGTCACTGCGTCCGCCACGTAGGAGTTATCGTGCCCGTAGCAGGTCGATGCCTGCACGATCGCAGCTTTCTGCACGCCGGACGTGTCCATCGCGGCAACCAGCTGCTCCACCGTGACAGGACGCGTGCGCGACCAGTCGGATTGGTGGCCACCCAGTGGTGCCAAAGGATACCGAGCGGGATCGTTGGAAATGATATGCGGATGAATATCTGTGGTGGTCGTTGGCATGATCTGATACGGCATCGAGGAAAGCGGCACGCGACGAGCGCGGTTTTCTGTAAGACAATGGGCTATCACCGTAAAGCGTCATCCGTGAGATGGAGAAGCTCGGTCATCTTCGGACTGTCGCTTGCTTTAATTTTAGCGGTTGCCTTCTCGTCTGCGCAGGCCGAAACCTATCCCTCGAAGCCGGTACGCATCATTGTTCCTTACGGCCCCGGCGGCATCGCTGACGTCACCATGCGTCTTGTCGCGCAGGATCTCAGCAAGCACTTCGGTCAACAGTTCTTTATTGAAAACCGCCCCGGGGCGGGCGGTGTCGTCGGCATGCAGGCGGCCCGGGAAACTGCGCCCGACGGATACACTCTGGTCATGGTTGGTGGCGGCCTGACGATCGCTAAAGCGCTGTTCAAATTTCTGCCTTACAATATTGAGACCGATTTTATCCCGATCTCGACTACAGCGTCCTACGGGCTCGTCATCACCACCAAAGCTGGCTCGCCTTACACGACGATCAAGGACGTCATCGCGAGCGCGAAGGCGCATCCTGGCACGCTGAACTTTGGCACCATCAATGCCGGCAGCGCGCAGAATCTTTCCGCCGAACTGTTTCGCACGATGGCCGGCCTCGACGTGACTGTAGTTCCGTACAAAACCACACCGGATCTGACGACCGCCGTCTTGCGCGGCGACGTCGACGTCGCCTTCGAGTACTTCGTCGGATTCCAATCATCGATTACGAGTGGGCAAATGCGAGTTCTGGCGACCACCGCACGCGACCGCGCAAGTAACCTGCCAGACGTTCCAACGGTGATCGAAAGTGGTTTGCCTGGCTACGAGGTCACGAGTTGGAATGGGCTTGCGGTCAAGGCTGGTACGCCCACTGATATTGTCACACAGCTCAATCAGGCCGTGGTCGAAGCGCTCAAATCGCCCGAAGTGCAGAAATTCTCGAACGATGCCGGAATGGACGCGCGCGGGATGTCGTCCGAAGAGTTGCGCAATCGCATCAAATCCGACGTCCTCAAATGGTCGCAGGTGATTGCGACCACCGGTATCACCAAGCGATAAGACGATGGTGGTGTCAGTTATTCGATGACTTCATCGACAAAGGACAGCACGCCGGCCGGGATCGTCAGCCCGAGCGCGATCGCGGCTTTGCGATTGAGCACGAATTCGAATTTGGTGGGCTGCAGCACTGGCAGGTTGGCGGGTTTTTCCCCTTTGACGATGCGGGCGGCGTAAGTGCCGATGAGCCGATAGGTTTCGGGCAAATCATTTCCATAGCTCATGAGACCACCCGAGACGACGGATTCCCGAAGGGAATAAATTGCCGGGACACGATTTTGCGCGGCCAACTCCGCCAACTTGTCGCGCGCCGCTGCAAAAAACGCGTCGGCGGGCACCAAGAGCGCCGGGATGCCGTTGGCAACAACGGCTTTGAAAGCTGCCTCAAGCTCGGATTCATTCCTGGCTTCCAGGAATTCAACCTTGAGGCCAATCGTTCGCGCGGCTTCCTCTATGTCCTTCCGTTGAGCCGCAGCCGTTATACTTGCCGGGTTCAACAGCGCGCCCACGGTCGTTATACCCGGCTTTACGTCCCGCAACAGTCCGATGCGTTTTGCTTCGATCACCGCATTCAAATTGCTGACGCCCGTAATATTGCCACCAGGCCTGCTGAGGCTTTTGACAAAATCTCCGACGACCGGATCGCCGATGAAGATCGCAACGATGGGCGTTGTTTTGGTGGCCGCGGATGCAGCCTTCGCGCTCATGTCTCCGCCGGCCGATATCAGAACTGCGGGCTGTCGAGTCAAAAGATGGTTGGCCTGGGCGGGCAGGCGCTCGTAGTTGCCGTCGGCCCAGCTGAATTCGATGATGACATTCTGCCCCTCGACTAAGCCGTGTTCGGCCAAACCCTTGCGAAAGGCATCGACGAGATGCGCGCTCTCCTTGGCCGATCGAGCACTGAGAAATCCGATAACTGGCTTGTTCGAAGGCTGCGCGTTCGCGGCAAGCGGAAAAGCCGCTGAACCAGCGACGATTCTGATGAAGTCACGCCGCCTCATTGCCGATATCCGAGATTGGCCCGGGAGCTATCTTATCGGATCATGAAATAAGGTTGAAAGCAGCGTCGTTAACGAAATTGGCGATCTGGCAAGCGGGTGCGGCTGGAATCAGGCTATTTTTATGCCATACCGGCCACGGTCAAACAGGAGAGCATCACGATGCTGCTTCGCTATCTTCACCTTTTCCTTTGCGCCGTTGCTGTCATTCTCGTGGCTTCGCCGGCGCATGCCGTCCCTGAAAAGGTACCATACACCGGCGACGCCAAGCCCGGCACCATCATTGTACAGACGGGCGAACGCAGCCTCTTTCTCGTCACCGGGAAGGAGCAGGCGCTCAAGTACACGGTCGGCGTCGGCCGCTCCGGCCAGCAATGGTTCGGCACCACGCGGATCGCCAGCAAACACCTCAAACCGGGGTGGAAGCCGCCGGTGTCGTTGCGCGGAAAGCGCTCGCCGGATTTCTATATTGAGGGCGGATCGCCGAAAAATCCGATGGGCGCTGCGGCGCTGGTGCTGGTCGACCACGAGCTTGCCATCCATGGCACCAACAATCCCGGCTCAATCGGCGGCTTTGTGTCCGCCGGCTGCATCCGCATGCATAACAAGGACGTCATGGATCTGTATGGCCGTGTTAACGTCGGTACACGGGTGATGTTCGTGAAGTGAATTGCGTTTGCAAAAGCCGGGGAAAATCAAAATGACGATATCGCGCCTGTTTGCACTCATCACTGTGGCTCTGATTGCCGGGATCGCATCGGCGCGTGCCCAGGATACGAACCCGACTTTTGTCGTCAGCTATATCGAAGTCGCTCCATCTTCCGCTCGTGCCGCGGCAGGAATTCTGCGTACGTTGCAGGACGCAAGCCGCAAGGAGCCGGGAAACACTGGCTTTGAAGTGCTGCAGCGCAAAGGGCAGCCCCAGCAATTCGCTATATTGGAGGCCTGGAAAGACTCCAAGGCGCAGGCAGCCCATGCGGCCGCGGCCAACACCACGCAGCTTCGTGACAAGCTCAAGCCGCTTCTTGCGGCGCCGATTGATGAGCGCGTCCACACCGGCTTTGTGGTTGGCAAGGCAAAGATGACCGGTCGAGGCTCAGTCTATGTACTGACGCACGTCGATCTGATCGGCGCAAAGAAGGACGAGGGTCTTGCCGCCATCAAGCAACTGAGCGTCGACAGTACTCAGGACGCCGGTATCCTGCGCTACGATCTATTGCAGCAGGGCAACCGGCCCAATCACTTGACCTTGGTCGAGGTGTGGCGCGGAACAGCCGACCAGGAAAAGCACGAAGTGGCCGCACACACTCGCAAATTCCGCGAGGCGCTCCTTCCAATGAGCGGCAGCCTGTATGACCAGCGGATATACCAAGCGATCAATTGAGATCGCTTGGAATATGGCCGCACGCGCGGTGTGTTATTGTAGGCAAGCAAGTGTCCTGTCCCGAAACGCAGGGGACGAAAAAGCATGGACACGGTCTCACGATATGCGGGGACGACCATCCTCACCATTGCCGGGTGGGTGCTTTGGTGCCTGTTTTCGCGCAGAAATGGCTTTGTGCCGCCGGTCGAGGTGATCGCCTTGTTCATTGGCGCATTGGCCATCGATATTTTGCGAAACGCCAGACCCGCACGATAGATCGGAAAGGGGACGTAGGACCTCGGTCCAATACGCCCCTGAGATTCAGACCTGTTAGCCTCACCCGATATTTAATCCCGATTTCGGGACCATGCATAACGTCCGCGCTCTTGGTCTTCGCGCAACGGACCGGAGGCAGGATACGGGGAGCCCGATCATGACCGCACCAACGAATGCGGACACGGCCAATGAGGTCGTGGCCTGGTACGCGATGCCCGTCGACGAGGTCGTGAAGACGCTCGCTACGGGGACCGAGAAGGGCCTGAGTGCGACCGAAGCATCGAGCCGCCTGGAAAAATATGGTCCGAACCGTCTTCCGGAAGGAAAGAAGCGCGGGCCATTCGTGCGCTTCATCTCTCAGTTCAACAATATTCTGGTTTTTGTTTTGCTTGGTGCCGGCTTCATCAAGCTCATGCTGAATTTATGGGTTGATGCTTCGATCATTTTCGGTGTGGTCGTGCTCAACGCACTGTTGGGGTTTGTGCAGGAGGGCAAAGCCGAGCGGGCCCTCGATTCCATCCGCAACATGTTGTCTGCAGAGGCGCGGACCATCCGCGACGGTGAAACGCGGATGATCTCGGCCGAGGAACTCGTGCCGGGAGATGTCGTGCTGCTCGAGTCCGGCGACAAAGTACCGGCCGATTTGCGTCTAGCCGACGCCAAAAACTTTCGAACGGAAGAGGCGGCACTTACCGGCGAGTCGGTGCCGGCAGAAAAAAGTACAGACGCGGTCTCGGAAAACGCGACGGTTGGCGATCGTGAAAGCATGGCATTTTCCGGCACCATGGTCGTATCAGGGCGGGCGACTGGCCTGGTCGTTGCGACCGGCAACGAAACCGAGCTTGGCCGCATCAACCAGTTGCTGACCGGTGTGAGCGCACTCGAAACGCCGCTCCTGCGCCAGATCAAGAAGTTTGGCTATGCCATCACCGGTGTCGTTGCGATCGTGGGCGTCCTGGTGTTCGCGTATGGAAAATGGGTGAGGGGCATCGAATTCGTCGAGCTCTTTCAGGCCGTGGTCGGTATTGCGGTTTCGATGATCCCGGAAGGCCTGCCTGCACTTATCACGATAACATTGGCAATCGGCGTGCAACGAATGGCGCAACGCAGCGCGATCATTCGCAGGCTGCCGGCGGTGGAAACACTCGGCTCGGTATCGCGTATCTGCTCCGACAAGACCGGAACCTTGACGCTCATGGAAATGATGGTCGTCTCTGCCGTTACGGCGGAATCGACCTATCAGATAACCGGCAACGGTTACGCTCCGGAGGGCGAGGTCAAGAAGGACGGACAGCCAATCAAAAAGGATGCAGTCCTCGGGCTTATGGGTCAGGTCTCCACGCTGTGCAATGATGCGGAGCTCTTCCAACACGAAGGAACGTGGAAGGTAGAGGGAGATCCGACGGAAGGCGCGCTCTATCCCTTCGCTGCCAAGCTCGGCATGGATCGAGAGAAAGAGCGGACAGCATCTCCGCGTATCGATGCGATTCCATTCGAGTCAGAACACAAATTCATGGCCACGCTGCACAAGTCTGCCGCGGGCAAGGAAATTCTTCTGGTCAAGGGCGCGCCCGAGGTGATCCTTGAACACTGCGATCGTCAGCAGGTCGCGGATGGGCAACCTCCGTCGCTCGACCGCAAGCACTTCATGGAAGCTTCGGACAAGCTGGCCGCGCAGGGCGAGCGCGTATTGGCCCTGGCGTGGCTGGAAAATCCGGCTGTAAAAAAAGGGCTCAGTCCTGCGGACCTGCCGAAGACTCTGGTCCTGATTGGGCTGATCGGATTGCTGGACCCGCCTCGCAAGGAGGCCATCGAAGCCGTCAAGGAATGCCATACCGGCGGCATTCGCGTCACGATGATCACGGGCGATCACAAGATCACGGCGGCAGCCATCGCCAAGATGCTCGGCATCGGGGATGGCAAAACCGCTATCACCGGGACCGAGATCGAAGAGATGAGCGCTGCGACGCTGCAGGAGAAAGTCAAAGACGTCGACGTATTCGCGCGCGCAAGCCCGGAACACAAGCTCCGGCTGGTGAAAGCCATTCAGGCCAACAAGCAAATCGTGGCGATGACGGGCGACGGCGTAAACGACGCACCGGCGTTGAAGAAAGCCGACATCGGCGTCGCCATGGGCATCAAAGGTACCGAGGTGACGAAGGAAGCCGCCGGGATGATCCTCGCGGACGATAACTTCGCCTCGATCACTGCCGCGGTAAAGGAAGGCCGTACTGTCTACAACAACATCGAAAAAGCGATCCTGTTCATGTTGCCGACCAACGTTGCCCAGGCGCTGGTTATCGCGGTTGCGATCTTCGTCGGCTTCACCATGCCCATCACGGCACCGCAGGTTTTGTGGGTCAATATGGTGACCTCCGTCGCGCTTGGGCTCGTCATTTCGTTTGAGCCGCATGAGCTGGACGTCATGAACCGGCCGCCGCGCAGCGTGGATCGGCCAATCCTTACCGGCTTCGGAATTTGGCGCGTCATCTTTGTGGGACTGGCGCTCCTCGCATTTACGCTCTGGGCGTTCTTCTGGATGAAATCGCTGAATGCCTCAGATGCGCTCGCACGCACCGTTGCCGTCAACGCCATTACGATCGGCCAGGTGTTTTACCTTTTGAACAGCCGTTACTTGCTCGACTCTTCGCTTTCTCTGAAAGCTCATCTTGGCAACAAGTATCTGCCATTGGGAATCGGAGCGGTTGTTATCCTGCAGCTTTTGTTTACCTATGCGCCGCCGTTGCAGCGTCTTTTTGACAACGAGGCGGTCCCGCTGTGGGTCTGGCCATGGTTGCTGGCAGGCGGGTTGGTGTTTTTTATTGTCGTGGAGATCGAAAAGCTCATTATTCGTTCAACTGGCCTGCGCCGAGCGGTGACGGCCGTGGAGGCAGGTGCATAGCTGTGCGTAGCTACGTGCCGAGCCCCATCAGATGCGCTGCAGCGCGCCAAGCGTGGTTCGTAAGAGCCTCCAGGTTACGTACGGTATCGACGCGAACGATTGCCTGATCCGCTGTCAGTGCGCCTTTCGCGACCTCACTCAGTGTCGTGCTGCGGTGCGAGCGACGCAGCTCGCTCAATGCATTGGCGCAACGCTCCAGCTCGGCGATGGATTCTTGCGCTCCTGCATTGGCCGGGACCTCGGTGCTGGTTGGAAGCAAACCGCTGCGAATTGTAACAGGGTGGGCCTCCGGCAAAACCGCGACCTTCTCAGCAATCGATGATGCGCGCTGCATTGCTTGCGCGCACAACTGCGCGGCGCGAGCATCGTCGGATTCAGCGTTCGTTTTCTCCAATTCGAGGCCGCTGCTGGCTGTCTCGGTCAACCGCGAGGCGTGGTCTAGTGCGTGCAAAGTGCTCGTGAGCCGGTGCTGCTCGTCTTCTGTTTCCGGCGGTCCGTCCACGTCCGACATGAACACCTGCGCTTGGCGTAGTGCATCGCCCGCCTGTCGAATCGAGGGTGCGTCCTTGTCCAGGCGTCCTCCGGCCTCTCCAGCCTGCAGTGCTCCGCCAATCGACGTGCAGGCGGCCCCAAGCGCTCGGGCAACCGTCCGCCGCACGGCTTCCTCGGCTGCAATCGGGGTGACAAGCGCTGAGGGGTCGAGGCACCGCGTGAGTACAGAACCTCGCTCGGGCAACATCCTCTCGACAAATCGCGTGAACTTGTCGATCAGCGGCAGCAGCACGGCGACACCGATGACGTTGTAGGCGGTATGATACCCGGCGAGCAGTGTCACCCCGTCGACGGTGTTCGATGCCCGAACAAGAAGAGGTGTCACGATGGGAAAGAGCGCCAAAGCGATGACCGCGGCGATCAATTTGAAGAAAACATAGGCGACAGCCAATCGTTTGGCTGTCGTACTTGCCCCTATCGCTGCCATCGCCGAACTGGTCGCCGTTCCGATGTTCTGACCGATAATGAGGGCGCAGGCCTGGTCGACCCCAACGGCGCCGGCATAGTGCGCGGACATCGTTATGGCGATGGCCGCTGTTGAGGATTGCATGACCGCCGTCATCGCGAGCCCAACCAGGACCAGCGTGAGCACGCCAACCATGCCCGCGAACCAACCGGCGCCGGCGCCTCCGAGCACGGCGGGCAAATCGGCGGGGTGTAGTCGTTCGGCCAGCCCGCCCATTCCTTGTTGAAGTGTTGTCAGGCCGAACAGCACCAGCCCAAACCCGGCGAGTGCGGCGCCGCTGGCCGACAGGCGCCCGCGGCCCAGCAATTTGACCAGCGCGCCGACAAAAATCATCGGTAATGCGGCGGCGGTCAGCGATACGCGGACGCCGATGAGCGCAACAAGCCAGCCTGTACCGGTTGTTCCGACATTGGCGCCAAAGACAAGCCCCAACCCCTGCGGAAACGTCAGGAGTCCGGCGCTGACCAGGCCGATCGTCGTCATGGTCGTCGCGCTCGACGACTGCACGATCAGTGTGGCGATGGCGCCCCAGAGCGCGCCGCGCATCGGCGTTGCCGCGGCCCTTGCAAGGACCGTGCGCAGCGACGACCCGGCCAACGCCTTCAGGCCTTCGGTCATGACCGTCATGCCGAGCAAAAACAGACCAACGCCGCCAAGAATGGAAATCGTCGTCGACATCAGGGCACCTTATTTGAGAACGTTCGGCTACTCGAGCGTCACCGGGATTACGCAATCGCCGCGGTTACGACTCGCCGGCAAGCTCCGCGCGTGCGGCGGCCAGTTCTTTTTTCATTTTGTCGTCGATTTTTGGAAATGAGAGGCTCAGCTCCTCGATGGCGCTGACGATCGCCGCGGCAACAAATAGTCGAGTGAACCATTTGTTATCGGCGGGCACGATGTACCAGGGGGCATGTTTCGAGGCTGTCGCGCTGATCGCTTCCTCGAAGGCGTACATGTAGTCGGACCAGAATCTCCGCTCGTGAACATCGGAGGTCGAGAACTTCCAGTTTTTCTTCGGCTTGTCGAGCCGCTCCATGAAGCGGTTCTTTTGTTCTTTACGAGAGACGTTGAGAAAGAATTTGAGGACCAGGGTGCCCTGGCGGGTAATGTAGTCTTCGAAATGTGCAATGTCGGCAAGCCGTTCGTCCCAGATATGTTTGCTCACGAGCTTTGGCGGCAATTTCTGCCGCTCGAGTATTTCCGGATGCACACGAACGACCAGAACCTCTTCGTAATATGAGCGGTTGAAAATTCCTATCCGTCCGCGCTCCGGCAGGCTTTTGGCGTAACGCCACATGAAATCATGGTCGAGGTCCTCGCTCGAGGGCTGCTTGAACGAGAAGACTTGGCACCCCTGGGGGTTTACGCCCGACATGACGTGTTTGATCGTTCCGTCCTTGCCGGCCGCATCCATCGCCTGAAAGATCAGCAGTACGGACCAGCGGTCTTGCGCGTAGAGCATTTCCTGCTCCTCGGCGAGCCACTCGTTGCCGCGTTGAAGCAGTTTAGCTGCCTCGCCTTTGTCCATTTTCAATCCGCAGGTGTCGGCGGGATCGAAATCTTTCAGTCGGAAATTCTTGCCTTTGGTAATCCGGAACGGGTCTACATATTTCTCGAGCTGATCGAGGATTTCTTGTCTGGCCATCGTGCAATCTCCCTCTGGCCAGCGCTGTGCGGCGCGCCAGAATCAATAAAGTCCCCAAGGCATCGCTGAACCGGGTCTGAGTATGCAAAACAAATGAGACGTTCGCCTATATCTTCATTGGCTTTTACTCTGCTTGTGGCAAAGGCCGTGCACCGCGTCGCAAATCTTGCCGGCGTGACAGAAATGGAAGCGGCCTGACGTACCCGCATGGCATTCACAGGTCTTTTGGCTGACCAGACCCTCCGAGCAGTGCTCGAAACGTTTGAATCGAACCGCGGAAGAAGCCTCGTAGATCGTCATGCATGTCATTGCGCCAACGAGAACTGCGAACGCTGCCGTCGTCAACATTTGAGCTGGTGCCACCGAAAGTCTCCAAGTGTGAGCGGTTGTTGGTCCAAAGAGTGCTGATCCTATGGACTTTGCGACCTGAGCATATTGGACTGAGGGCCCATTCTTCGCAGTGCCTTCCCTTCATCCATGGCAAAAGAAAAAGGAGGCGTTCCGAGCCGTTTGCGTTGACATTCCAATCCGTTCTTCAAATACTTAGGCAATAACAGGCAAAAACGCCGCTTGATTTCCTGGGAGGAATGCAATGAAGACCTCACGTAGGACGCTTCTGAAAAATTCGGCCGCCGCTGCTGCCGCGCTCAGCCTCGACTGGCGTTACGCACAGGCGCAGGCTGAAACCGTTCGCATCGGAGTCATTTTCGACCACTCCGGTCCGTTCGCGGCTGGTGGTTCGGTTGCGTCCGCTATCGGTACCCAGATCGCCATCGATCTGTGCAACGAACGCGGTGGCGTTGGCGGCAAATACAAGGTTGTCCCGGTCAACGCCGACTCGCAAAGCAAGGCGGACGCTGCGATCAACGAAGTCGAGCGCCTGATCAATCAGGAAAAGGTCGAGATCATCGACGGCGTCTACTCAAGCGCCCATGCCGTGCCGCTCGCGGCAAAGGTCGAACAACAACAGAAGATTCTCTGGATCACGACGGCGGTCGCGACCGCCGTGTTCAAAGACAAAAACCTGAAATACGTATTCCGCGCGCAGATTCATTCTGAGCAATATGGCCAAGCTTTCGCCGGCTACATTACCGAGCACGCAAAGGCCAAGCTTGGAGTTGAGCCGACTGCCGTGAAAGTCGCAATCATTCACGAAGACGGTCCGTACGGCGTCGGTGTTGCCGCGGCTGACGAGGAATATTCGAAGAAGGCCGGACTGAATATCGTGATGCGCGAGGGTTATTCGGCGGCGGCTCCGGATCTCTCCGCGCTCGTGACCAAGCTCAAGCGGGCTGCACCCGATGTGATCTCGCACGCTGGCTACAATCCAGACATAACGCTGTTCCTTCGTCAGGCGCGCGAGAGCGGGCTGCGGTTCAAGATGTTGATCGGCGCTGGCGCGGGCTACAGCCAGCTGGACAAGCTGCGAGCGACGTTCGGCAAAGACATCGACAATTTCTGCAACATCGATCCCGTGCCTGCACAGCTTCTCGACCCGAAAAAGCTCGCACCAGGCATCGGCGAACTGACCAACATCATGGTGGAACGCTACAAGGCCAAGGCCAACGCCACGGACGTTCCGCCGCACTGCTCGATGGGATTCAACCAGACCTGGATTCTTCTCAACAGCGTGTTGCCGATCGCCAAAGAGAAATACGGCGGTTTCGATGCCGAGGCAGTCCGCAAGGCGGCCCTCGACGTCGATATTGCGCCTGGCGGCACAATTCAGGGCTATGGCGTGAAGTTCTTCCCGCCCGGAACACAGCTTGCCGGACAAAACGAACGCTCGACACCGGTCGTCATGCAGAATGCCGGTGAGCACATCTCTGTCGTGTATCCGACCAACATACGGACACAGGATCCGGTGCTGCCGCTGCCGAAGTCATCGGTCTACGCAATGTAGCCGATGATGCTCGCAGTCGAGGGGCTCTCAAAACGCTTCGGAGGATTCCTGGCGGTCAATCAGGTGTCCTTCGAAGTGCGCGAGGGCGAGATTCTCGGCCTCATCGGTCCGAATGGGTCAGGCAAAAGCACCACATTCAATCTGATTGCCGGAACCTTGCGTCCGACGTCGGGGTCGATCCGTCTGCAGGGCAGCGAAATCGGCGGGCTGCCGGCGCACGCGATTTGCCATCAGGGGGTTGCGCGTACTTTTCAGATCCCGCGACCTTTCCGCAAGCTTTCGCTGCTCGAAAACGTGATGCTCGCGGCTTATTTCGGCAGTGCTGGAAGTATCGGGCGTGCCGAGGCACAGCGCAGGGCAGGTGAGGCGCTCGACATGGTTGGGCTGCCGTCTGACGCCACGGCTCAAACCGGCGGGCTTGGCGCCGCGGCGCTCAAAAAACTCGAGCTCGCCCGCGCGCTTGCCACCAAGCCGCGTTTGCTCCTGGCCGACGAGAAGTCTTGGCGGTCTCGACGCGACCGAGATGGAACGCGCCGCCGACCTGCTCAACAATATCCGGACGCGGATGGGCATAACGATCGTCTGGGTCGAGCACATCATGGGCGTGCTGATGCGCATCGTCGATCGCGTCATCGTCTTGGATCACGGTGAAAAGATATTCGAGGGCGCACCGGCGCAGGCGGCGCTCGATCCTCGGGTCACTGAAGTCTATCTCGGCAAGAAAAAAGCATAGCGTCATGCTCTCGCTCACCTCCGTTTCCGCCGGCT
Organism: uncultured Alphaproteobacteria bacterium; assembly: GCA_963707615.1. Classification (GTDB taxonomy): domain Bacteria; phylum Pseudomonadota; class Alphaproteobacteria; order Rhizobiales; family Xanthobacteraceae; genus Pseudolabrys. The sequence goes on along the minus strand of CAVPQT010000001.1, from coordinate 1,615,796 downwards.
ATGGGTCCTTCCAGGCCCTGTTCGGCGTGTCGCTTGAGGTGCCGCAAGGGGAGGCGGTCGGTGTGATCGGACCGAACGGCGCCGGCAAGACCACGCTGATGCGCGTCATATCTGGCCTCATCCCGTTGCGCGATGGCGCCATGACGTTCGACGGGCAGGCGGTCGGTGGCCTGCCGGCGCATCGCATGGTCGAGCAGGGGATTGCCCATGTCCCGGAGAACCGCCGGCTGTTTCCGCGGTTGACCGTCGAAGACAACCTGCGGATCGGGGCCTATGTGCCGCAGGCCCGGCGCCGTTTCGCCGAGCAACTCGCCTGGGTTTACGGCCTCTTTCCCCGCCTGAAGGATCGTCGCGAACAGGCGGCCGGCACGCTGTCCGGCGGCGAGCAGCAGATGTGCGCCATCGGTCGAGCCTTGATGTCCAAGCCGAAACTGCTGCTGATGGACGAGCCGTCAGCGGGGCTCGCACCGCTGGTGGTCGCGCAGGTTTTCGAGCTGGTGCAGCGCATCCGGGCTGAAGGATTGACGGTGCTCATCGTCGAACAGAACGTCCAGCAGGTGCTTGACGTCGTCGATCGCGCCTATCTGCTCGAAGTCGGCAGCATCAAACTTGCCGGCACGTCGGAAGAGTTCAAGGGCAACAGCTTCATCCGCAAATCATACATGGGGCTGTAGCGAATGGATCCGTATCTCATCGAGGCGATCATCAACGGCATCCTGCTCGGCGGCGTATTGGCGCTGCTGGCGCTCGGCCTGAACCTGATTTTCGGCGTGATCGATGTCGTGTGGATCGCCTATGCCGACATCGTCATGTGCGGGATGTACGTGATCTATTTTCTCTACGTCGAATATGGAGTGCCGCTGCCGCTTGCCTGCCTGATCGCGATTGCGAGCATCGCTGCACTCGGCGTTGTCGTTCATCTTCTCATTATCGCGCCGGTTCTCAACTCGGCGCCGATCAATCAGCTTCTTGCCACGGGCGGGCTGCTTTTCTTTCTGCAGAGTTTTGCGACGCTGCTGTTCGGCACGGATTTCCGCAATATCGGTGTTCGTCTGCCGATACTCGAGATCGCGACACTTTATATCAGCTTTGCGCGGCTGATTGCCTTTGGCGTCGGATTGGTGGGCGCGGTCCTGCTCTACCTGTTTCTCAAGCGCACCTATATCGGCACTGCCATCCGCGCGATCGCACAGGATCGCGACATTGTCGGCCTCATGGGCGTCGATCAGCGCCGCATCTATCTGGTGACGTCCGCAATCGGCGGCGCGCTGGCCGGTCTCGCCGCATGCCTGCTGGCTTTGCAGTACGACGTGCATCCGCATATCGGCAACACGTTCGGCCCGGTCATTTTCATGATCTGCGTGCTCGGAGGCCTCGGCAACATGATCGGCGGTTTCATCGCGTCGTTCATCATCAGCCAGATCATTGCCATCGGCGGCTACTATTCAAACACTGAACTGTCTTATGTGCTCGCCTTCACGTTCTTCATCGTGCTGATGTTCGTCCGGCCACGAGGGATCTTCGCGCGATGAGTGTCACGCGACTAGCGATGCTTGTGGGGCTGGCGATCCTCATCGCCTTGCCGGCGGTCGTGCCGCCGTATTTTCTGCATTTGCTGATTCAGATCCTGCTGTGGGCGTTTATTTATACGGCATGGGCTCTGATGGGGCGTTTTGGCTTCGTCTCATTCGGCCACGGTGCCTTCATGGGGGTCGGCGCTTATGTGCCGGCCTTGCTGTGGACCTATTACGGTCTCACCCCCTGGATCGGCATTCCGCTGGGCATCGCACTCTCGATGCTGCTCGCAGTCGTCATCGGGTATCCTTGCTTCCGTCTCAGGGTGGTCGGCCACTATTTCGCGCTGGTGACGCTGGCGCTCAGCCAGGTGGTGCTGCTCTCGCTGGTGGCGGCGCGCGATATAACAGGCGGCTCGCTCGGCTTTACGCAGCGTGCGGTCGGTCATTCCTGGTACGCGCTGCAATTTCCGGAAAAGAGCTATTTCTACGGCATTTCGATCGTGGTGTGGCTCGTCGGCCTCTATGTCTGGCATCACATCGATCGCGGCATCAATCGGGAAGCACTCGAGGCGATCTCCGAGGACGAGGACGCGGCCGCCGCGATCGGGATCAATGTGCTGCGTGAAAAACTTCGAGTGACTGTTATCAGTGCAGCGCTCACCGCTCTCGGCGGCGCGGTCTATGCGCAGTACATGATGTACATCAATCCCGAGACGGTCTCGGGCATTGCCGTGTCGCTGCAGATTGTTTTTGCCGTCGTCGCAGGCGGGGTTTATTCGATGCTGGGCCCGACGGTTGGCTCGCTGCTGACGCTTTCGTTGACCGAAGGGTTGCGCGTCTGGTTCGGCACCAATTTCATCGGCGCAGCGAATACGATTTACGGCATCCTTCTTATCCTGTGCATCATCTTCATGCCGCAAGGCATCGTCGGTGCCTTAAAGGGCGTGAGGTTGTGGTCGCCGCGAACGAAAGCCGCAGCTCCGGCCGAATGAACGCAATCCGGGTCAAAGCGTGACCCGCCGTCCTTCGTCGGCCGCCCAATAGGCCGCGTAATTGACCTTGATGGTTTCGTAGGCGAGGGCGAGGTCGGCCAACGGTTCGCGTTTCTGGGTTACGCATTCCATGAAATCCTGGATCTCCTGCAGATAGCCGCGCGTCCACTCCTCCTCGAGGCAGATGTATTGCCAGCCGGTCTTGCGATCGACTTTCTCGGTGATGTACACGCCCGCGAGTTTTTCCTCGTCCGTCAGATAGCTCATCAGGTGATTGTTGGGCGTGATGTTCGCGAACAACGAGCCGCCATTGGTGTAGGTCTCCACCACGTTGCGCACGCCTCCCATGATCATGTCGCCGGAGAACACCGTGGATTTTGTGCCATCGGAAAATGTCAGGGTGAGCATGCCCCAATCCTCGACATCGACCGGCTTTGCCTTGATGTAAGTGCGCTCCTTGTCCGCGAGGCAGGCCGCGACATTGCCGACGTCGGCCGTCACAGCTGACACACCGATCCGCTCGCCGCGCGCTTTTGCTTCAACTTGCTTGAGATAAAGTACAGCCGAAAGTGGGTGACACCCCATGCGGATCAGTGAGCCGCCGCCAGTCATGGCCCATTGCGCGGCATGAGCGGCGTGCGAGCCGCTGTGGCTTTCCTCGCCCTTCATGAAGAGAACTTTGTCTTTCGTGGCTTTGAGGACTTCGACGATCTTGGCAATCGCCGGCGCGTAGACCCAGTCCTCCGCATACATGAACAACTTGCCACTGGCCCTGATGGCCTTGCAGGTCTTGTCCATCTCCTCCATGACGCGTTCGTACATCAGCGATTTCGGCACGTGCTGGCCGATCGGGGCCTTGTCGCCATCGCGTCCGAAATAACCGGCAAACGGCTTTTCACAGATAACGTGCTTTCCGGCTTGCATGGCTTCGACAATCATTGACGCGTGCAACATCGGCGGCGTGCAGATATCGATGACGTCAAGATTGGGATCGGCGATCAGCTCCCGGAAGTCTCTGTAGGTCCTGGCGATGCGATGCTTTTTGGCAAAATCGACGACGTGGGCTCCACGTGCGGCGACCGCGCTGACTTCCGCCTCGACCCCATAAACGCGCTTATACGCATACATATGCAGTTCGGCGACGAACCCGCACCCTACGAGGCCTACTCTCACCTTTGGCATCCTGTGCTCCTCGGAAAAGATGGATTTTGCGGTTCAGTCAGCTTCACTGCCTTAACGAACTCCCGACGGCGGAGTAAAATGAAAATCCGATACGTTACGAGCCATAAAAAATTTCAAGTTTTGATGGGGCGGAAACGAAGAGGCCGCGCGCGTTCGATGGAAGTTCGCCTCCGTCAGACGGGCGTCAATGAAATTGTTCGCAGACATCGGTCAATTGTAAAGGATCATTGCCATGAGTGACGTCCTCAAAGAGCGGGAGCAGGTCAAGGAAATGACGCTTGTCGAGAGCAGCTGCGACGAAGCTTTGGAAGCTGCGGCAGGCGCGGGGAGCGTTCAAGCGGGGAAATACACACTCTTTTACTGCACGGCTCTGGACCTCTGTCCCGGCCCCTGAGACCACGGGTCTCCCATAGCAACAGGAAGGTGGATCCGCGGGCATAGCTCCCGTCCGATAGTGCCCGTCCCAGGCCACGTGAGATCGTGCTATATGACCTTGGTCGAAGGGGGTCGATTTTGTTGTACCAGCCGAGGCGTGCGCAAGGAAAACTGGCGGTCGGGCAGGCGAGCGGACAGTGGGCCAACTGGATTGGTCTCTCCATTCTGGTTGGCGTTGCCTATTTTCTTGCGGCGCGTCTCAGCCTGCTCCTTTTGACCAAGCCTGACGGGGTTGCCGTTTTCTGGCCCGCGTCGGGCGTTGCGGCTGGTGCCCTCGTTGCTCTTGGACCGCGCGCGCGGTTGCCGGTCGCGGCCGGTGCAGCCGTTGCGACGATTGTTGCCAATCTGATGGGTGACCGCTCGATCTTGAGCGCGTTTGTGTTCGCCCTATGCAACGCGGGCGAAGCATTGCTCACCGGGTGGTTGATTCAGCGATACTTCGGGCGGAACTTCGCACTCGACCGGCTCAGCCACGTTCTCGGGCTGGTCACCGCGGCGGTCGTGGCAACCGCAATTTCCGGCATCGGAGGGACGGCCGGATTTTTGTACTTCCACAGCTCCACCGCGCCAATTCTATCGACCTGGCAACATTGGTTCGCGTCCGACGCGCTCGGAATTCTGACCGTCGCACCGCTGATCATCGAGTTCGCATCTGTTGCGCGTGAGCCACCGCCGCGAGGCGAGCTTGTCGAAGGAATTCTGGGATTGACGGCGCTTGTCTGCATAAGCGCGTTTGTCCTTTTATTGCCGCAGGGCCATTGGGGAATTGTCATCCCCATCGCCGCACTCTTTCCGCTTCTGCTGTGGCTCGCGGCGCGTTGCCGCCCGATGTTTTCCGCTGGGGCCGCGTTCATTATTGCCTTTACCCTGGTCTGCATGACCACTTTCGGTATTGGCTATTTCGGCGACTCTACGCTCTCGCCCGACCAGCGCATCATGGGAGCCCAGGCGAGTATTTTGGCGATATCGCTGTGCGCCCTGGTGCTTGCTTCGCTGTTTGCGGAACGGCGCCATCATGAGGCCGCGCTGTTTGAAGGTCAGGCACGACTCCAGGAGGCACTGACGGCCGGAGGCGTCATGGCTTTCGAATGGAATACCCGCACCAATGCCTCAAATCGCAGCGACAATGCCGCGCAGATCCTCGGACTCGATCCGGACAAGCCCTTTTCTGCCGCGGAGTTTCTCGAACGTGTGCATCCCGATGACCGCCCTGATTTCAAAGCGCGTATCCGCGATGTCAGCCCTGACAAGCCATCGTACAAAAAAACATTCCGTTTCAGATGTCCGGATGGCCGAGATATCTGGCTCGAAGAATCCTCGATAGCGGAATTCGATGCCACAGGACGGTTCCTGCGCCTGAAAGGGCTCACACTCGACATTACAGAACGGAAGCAATCCGAAGAGCGTCAGGGCTTACTGATCGCGGAGTTGGATCACCGCGTAAAAAACCTGCTGGCGAGGGTGGCGGTCATCAGCAGCTATACGCGCCAAGGCAGCAACTCGATGGATCAGTTCGTGCAGGTACTGGACCGGCGCATTCAGTCGATGGCCGCCGCGCATTCGCTTCTGAGTCAAAGCCGCTGGAGCGGCGTCAACATTGCCGATCTTGTTCACAGTCAGCTCGCGCCCTACGCGACCACGGCGAACACAACGATCGGCGGTCCCGACGTCACACTGACCCCGACCGTGACGCAGGCGGTCGCCATGGCGCTTCATGAACTTGTGACCAACGCAGTGAAGTACGGAGCGCTATCAAGCCCGAGCGGGCACGTCGCGGTAAATTGGCACCAGCCAGTCGATGGTGAATCGGGCCGTGTCAAAATCGAATGGCGCGAGAGTGGCGGTCCGCCGGTCGTCAAGCCCGCCAAGACCGGATACGGCACAAGCCTGATACGCGAAATGATCCCCCACGAGCTTGGCGGAGCGGTCAACCTCGCTTTCTTGACGGAAGGCGTATGCTGCCAGATCGATGTCCCGCTCGAACAGCGGTAACCGCGGATTTCACGGCCTGTTTGTTACCGAGCGCAGTATTGCGATCAGTTTTTCTTCGCTGATGGGCTTCTCAAGGATATGTGCCTTGGCCGAGACCATCGGCAAATCGGAATAGCCCGACGTCACGACGACAGGGACACCTCGGCCGACCAACTGGTCAATCAAGCCGTAGGATCGCTCGCCTTGCCGAAGGTTGACATCGATGATGGCGGCGTCCGGCACATTCTGCGAAATCAGGTTTTCGGCATCCTTTGTTGTGGCAACCGGCCCATCGACATCCGCGTCGAAACTGCGCAGCAGACTTTTCAGGGCCATTCCCAGCTGCCAGGAGTCTTCCACAAGGAGAATGCGCATTCCTCTCAGATCCGGTGATCCGGCCTCGCGCCCTTCGTTACCAATCACTGCATTCATCTGAAACCCTGACGCAACGCCTCCAAAAACGCGGCGCTCCTGAAAGTTGCAATGCAATACTATCGCACCGCGTCTTGCGTTAGCAACCGGCCACGGCCCGAAGGGGATTTCGCGCTAGTCACAACAGCGTGTGACGACAGAGAATCCTGCAAGGACGCGCAAATCGACGCGCGTTGCCTATTTGAATGTCATTGCCCACTAGCGCCAAACGTCGACCGCAGTCGCCGCTAAGGCCAAAGACCCCATGCTCGCAAACGCGATGATTGCTGAGGTCCGTCCGACCACCTGGCAGCAGTGGGTGAAAACAGGTTTGAACCGCATGATCGAAGCTAGGCGGCGCAAATGCTAGCTTCGTGTGAAGTAGCTCACATTGGCGGAAAAATACTCGCGAACCGAGAAGCGGAGCCGCAACGGATCAAATAAGTGAGATTTGACGGCGTTTGTGCGACTTTAGAACTGCTTCTTCTGCCAATCTTTGGTCTGGAAACCGAAAAAGTTTGGCTCGTGCAGATTGGCCACTGATGGGCGCCGGCGCTTGCCGCTGATGGTCTTCTTCACGCGATGGCGCGAGACCGTCTTGTCGGGCGTCTCCTGACCGGTGCTCGCCTGAAGTGAGCGAGGCCAGGGTTCCTTGGCATCCGATGAGCCCGCCGGCTCAGCCACGGATTGTGGACGTTCCCCGTCGGCGACCACCTGTACTACATTGTAGCCGCGATCCTTGAGCTCCTTGAGCAGCATCGGCAGTGCCGTCACGGTGGCGGGGTGAATGTCGTGCAACAGCAAGATGCCGCGGCCTCTTGCTTCAAGCCGGCGCATTGCACGGCGGACAATTTCCTTTGCCCCGATGCGCTTCCAGTCATCCGCGACGACGTCCGCGCTCCAGGTCACCAGGGATTTTGACGCGAGGTATTCTTCGATCGCGTTGGTTCTTCCCAGGCCGGGAATCCGGAAAAATGGTGAAAGTGCCTTCGGATCACCGAGCGCAGTGTCCACCGATGCAATGCCGACGTCGACCTGGCGTTCGAATTTCGGCTCGCTCAGCCGCTGGAAGGCGAAGGGGTGGTTTTGACTGTGAGTGCCGATGGTGTGACCAGCATTGTAGATACGGCGCACGATCGACGGATAGGCTTGCGCCATTTCGCCGACCAGAAAATAGGTTGCCTTCACGCACTGCGAGGCCAGGGTGTCGAGAATGGCGTTCGAATATGGTGGGATCGGTCCGTCGTCGAAAGTGATGACAACTTCATGATCGTTGAGCGGCAACGTCTTGGCGTATTGCATGCTGCCAATACGTTTGAATTCATTCGGGCTAATGGAAAGAACGCGGCTGGTGCCGAGCGCGTCCGGATTGCCGGCACACGGCTCCGCCGCGGCCGCGACGAGGCCGAGCAACCAAACGAATAACACCACGACTACGCGCATCAGGCCCCCCGACCGCACGCCATCACGACCAGAATTAAAGACAACCCGACATTATGGCGGGCGACCTTAACGGAGGATTACGCATTGTGGACCCAACACAGCCTTGTTTTCCAATGATTTTTAATGGGTGAGGTAAATATGCGACGCATTAACGTGCATTACCTCCGGCGGGAACAACGTGGACGATCCGGTAGCCGCGCTCTTTCAGTTCGCGCAGAAAAGCCGGTACCATCTGGGCGGTCTGTGACTTCGTGTCATGAAAGAGCACGATCCCGCGCCCAACCTTTTCTATACGGGAGAGGATGAGCCGCAATTCCTGGTCGGGTCCCATCGGCTCCCAGTCACTGGCCCATACGTCAGCCCCGAAAACCACGATACCGCGCTCGGCCATGCGATTGAGCAGAGCCGGATTTGAGGCAAATCCCGGAAAGCGGAAAAATGGCGTCGCCGGGGTCGCGCGGACCTGTCCATAAACCGCGGTCTCATCCGCCGCGATCCCGCGGTCGATGTCCGCCTCGGCTTTCGCCATGGGTATGCGATCGAGCAGGGGATGCGAGTAGCTATGGTGGCCGATGCTGTGGCCCTCGGCCAGGGCTCGCCTGGCGATTTGCGGATGCGCAGTCGTATTTCGTCCAAGAAGGAAGAACGTCGCACGCACGCACTCATTCTTGAGGGCGTCCAGAACTCTCGGAGTGGTCCCGGGCCAGGGACCATCATCGAATGTGAGTACGAGCTCCTTCTCACGCAGCGGCAGCGTTGAAGGAAACTGCTTGCGGCCAACCCGTGGCGTGCTTTTGGCATCGACTTCGAGTACCCGCTCGGTTCCGAGTGCGTCCGGATTGCCGGGGCAAGGCGCAGCGACCGCGGTCCACGGGGCGATAACGAAAGCGATTGCGACGAGAGACATTCGCGTCATGAAACATTCATTGCCGCATTCATTGGTGACCGGCAAGCTCACGCCGGTCTCACGTTTAATCGTTTGCACGAAACGCACAACCGGGCGTACAAGCATCGCGCTTCAGTTTTCCGCCGACAGGCCTTCGACATGCTCGACCAGGGACAGGTGAACAACATCGAGGCCGCTGCGCAACTTCCGCGCAACAAGGATGGCTCGATCCGCAAGACCTTCGTCAAGAGCGTCGCGCGCAGGATCGAGGTGGCCGACGGCACGGGATTGAAGGCGCTGGTCGGCAGCCTGCATGAATCTGACATGGGCGCGCTGATCGAGGCCTTGCCGGCCGACCAGAGGCAGCGGCTTGTCGAATTGCTGGGCATCGATTTCGACTTCACAGCTCTAACGGAAGTCGATGACAATGTGCGCGAGGAAATTCTTGAAGAGTTGCCTTCGCAGGCGGTCGCCAAGGGCGTGAGTGAACTGGAGTCCGATGACGCGGTCGCCATCCTGGAAGACCTGCCGAAGGATGAACAGGCTGAGATCCTCGAGCAATTGCCGCAACTCGAGCGCGTTACGCTCGCGCGCAGCCTCGACTATCCGGAAGATTCTGCCGGCCGGCGGATGCAGTCGGAGTTCATCGCCGTCTCGCCACACTGGAATGTCGGGCAGGCGATCGACTATATGCGGGAAACAACGGAACTGCCCGATCATTTCTACGAGCTCTACGTCGTTGATGACGGAGGTCGTTTTCAGGGAGCCGTGCCGCTCGATCGTCTGCTGCGCAGCAAGCGTCCCGTACCGATTTCGGACTTGATGGAAAAAGACCGCCACCGGGTCGGTGCAGCCCAGGACCAGGAGGAAGTTGCGCGCCTCTTTCAACGTTACAACTGGGTCACTGCTCCGGTCGTCGACGCCGACGACCGCCTCGTCGGGGTCATTACCTTTGACGACGTAGCCGATGTGCTCGAAGAGGAGGCCGAAGAAGACATTCACGCGCTTGGCGGCATTCCACGCCACGAAGAATTGTCGGATTCAGTGTGGCAGATCGCGCGCGGCCGGTTCAGTTGGTTGCTGGTCAATCTTGCGACCGCATTTCTCGCGTCATCGGTGCTCGGGCTTTTCGAAGGTCAGTTGCAACAGATGGTGGCTCTCGCGGTTCTGGCGCCAATCGTCGCCAGTCAGGGCGGCAATGCCACGACGCAGACCATGACGGTCGCGGTACGGGCGCTTGCAACCCGCGATCTGAGCGACGCCAATGCCTGGCGTGTGATTTCGCGCGAGGTGATGGTTGGACTTCTCAATGGCGTGGCATTCGCCGTTATTACAGGAACGGCGGCCTATATCTGGTTCAAGGTGCCGGGCCTGGGCTTCGTGATCGGCCTGGCAATGGTCTGCAATCTGGTCGCCGCCGCGCTCGGCGGGATTCTCATCCCCTTGGCATTGCACCGGCTCAAGTTCGATCCGGCGGTGGCCTCAAGTCCATTCGTGACCACAGTGACCGATGTCGTCGGATTTTTCTCGTTTCTCAGCATCGCAAGTCTCTGGTTCGGCCTGCGGTGAGGCGAAGACGTGCGAGTTACGATTTATTCACCGTGTTTGCTGACCAACACTTAAATACCCGGCCGTAACCCTATCCTTTGCCGCCGCGCAGGGTGGGAGTGCCCCGGTGCACGAGGTCAATACTGCTGCAACGGGCGAGGACCCGGGTTCCCGCATGCCGACGTGGGCGGGACGATCGCGCGCGCCGGGTCCGGTCGGGTCATCGCCGGCGCCGGGCAGATGGATTCTGGCAGCCTCGCGACTGATTTTCGTTTTCACAATATTTGCGATTGCGGCACTGCTGTTCGGAGCGGTTTTCGGGTACGGCCTCGCTCACCAAAACGATACGCGGCTGGCATCGGAACAGCATTCGGCTCTGCGCAACGCCGTTGCCGAATTTCGCGCGCCTTTTAGTCAGTCAGGCGAAATCAATCCTGGCCTCGTCCGCGTGGCCGAGCACGTGGCAGGCGTAAAAAATCTGAAGTTCGAGCGCGACCCGGACATAGGCGATCGGGAAATGCGGCCTGTGATTGATAGTGCCGGCCGGATCGGCGGCTTTTTTACCTGGGACAGAGCCAATCCCATGATGCGGGTGATGGGCCGCCTGGCCTCATTCTTCGCGGTTATCGCCGTCGTGCTCTTCGGTTTTGCGGCGCTGTCGCTATGGCAACTCAAGCGGGCGCGACGCGAATTGACGGAGCGGGAGGCGCAGGCTGCCCGCGCTGCCGACGAAGACAAGCTGACTGGGTTGTCGAACCACGGCAAGACCCTGGAGCTTTTGGATCTCGCGCTTGCTGAACGGCGCGATGAAGACTGGACGACCTTTGCGCTCATCGAACTGGATGGCCTGGAGGATGTAACCGCCCACCACGGTGTGATGGGGAGTGACGAACTTATCGTCGCCGTCGCAAGGCGTTTGAAGCAGGTTCTGCCGGTTCACGCGATGTGTGGCCGGATCGCAAGCGATACTTTTGCCATGGTGCTGACCGCGGCCCCGGATGTCGACATCGAAGGGATTCTCTGCGCATCGCTTCAATCCATCGCGCGCCCGCATTGGGTCGATAATGTCGTGCGGATCAGCGCACACGCCGGTTTTGCGCAGGCTCCGGGTCACGCGACAACGCGTGGCGAACTGACGCGCCGCGCCAATCTCGCTTTGCGCACAGCCGCTAAAAAGGGTCCGGGCTCTATCGTCGGCTTCGATATCGCGATCGACACCACCTCAAACGATCAGAAGTTCATTCATCGCGAACTGCCGCGAGCGATCAGCGCCAATGAACTGGAAGTGCACTACCAGCCGATCGTATCGTCGCAAGGCGGACGCATGGTCGGCGTCGAGGCCTTGCTGCGCTGGACGCACGCTACGCGCGGCGCGATCCAGCCGACGACGTTCATTCCGATCGCCGAGCAGATGGGATTGATGGATACAATCGGTGCTTTCGTCCTTCACCGAACCTTGCAGGACGCGCGTCAGTGGCCCGACGATCTCTATGTCGCGGTCAATCTTTCGCCGCTCCAGGTGCGCGATCGGACCATCGTTGACATGGTCCGCTCTGCATTGGCGGAAAGTGGCGTTGCGCCATCGCGACTTGTCCTCGAAATTACCGAGGGCGTGCTGATCGATGACCCGGATGAGATGGTCAAGCGCATCAATGACCTGCACGCGCTGGGGGTGCGGGTCGCACTCGATGACTTCGGATCGGGCTATTCCAATCTCGGTTATCTTCAGCGTTTCCCTCTCGACAAGCTCAAGATCGATCGAAGCTTTGTCGCGGCACTCGGCCGCTCATCCAATGGTGGCGTCATCATCCAGGCCATTGTGGCGCTTGGTCGCGCACTCGGCCTGTCGGTGCTCGTGGAGGGCGTTGAAACCGAGCACCAGCGGGTTCTATTGCGTCTGGCCGGCTGCGACGAAATGCAGGGCTTTTTGTTCGCAAGGCCCGCGCCGGCCAAAGCCATCGACAAGCTTCTGGTTCTAAAACAGGGCGGTCGGCCTCTGTCCGCGGCCGACGAGGCGCTGACAGCGTGACTTTCAGATTATAGAGTCATCCGTGTGAGCGGAGGGCCGTATGATCCCTAATGCCTGGGCAGGCTTCGACTTCGGCCTCGGTGCCGACGTCGACATGTTGCGCAAGTCCGTCAGCGGCTTCGCACAGGACCGGATCGCGCCGCGTGCCGACGCGATTGATCGCGACAATGTCTTTCCGCGTGACCTCTGGCCGGAAATGGGGGCTCTGGGCCTGCATGGGATCACGGTCGAGGAGGAATATGGCGGCTCCGGCCTCGGGTACCTCGAGCATTGCATTGCCATGGAGGAAATTTCGCGCGCGAGCGCAGCGGTCGGGTTGTCCTATGGCGCGCATTCCAATCTCTGCGTCAACCAGCTCCGGCGCAATGGCAGCGATGCGCAGAAGCGCAAATATCTTCCGCAACTGATTTCTGGAGACCATGTCGGTGCCCTGGCGATGTCCGAACCGGGCGCGGGCTCGGATGTGGTGTCCATGCGTACCCGGGCCGACAAAAAGGGCGATCGCTACGTCCTCAACGGATCCAAAATGTGGATCACCAACGGGCCGGTCGCGGACACGATGGTGATCTACGCCAAGACCGATCACACCGCTGGCGCGCGTGGCATTACGGCCTTCATCGTCGAGAAGGGGTTCAAGGGTTTCGCGCCGGCGCAGAAGCTCGACAAGCTGGGCATGCGCGGCTCGGATACGAGCGAACTTGTGTTTACCGACTGCGAGGTGCCCGAGGAAAACGTGCTTGGCGCCGTCGGTAACGGGGTCAACGTGCTGATGTCGGGTCTCGACTACGAGCGCGTGGTGCTGGCGGCGGGCCCTCTGGGCATCATGCAAGCGTGCATGGATGTCGTCGTTCCTTACGTGCACGATCGCAAGCAATTTGGTCAGCCGATCGGTCGCTTCCAGCTCGTGCAAGCCAAGCTCGCCGACATGTATGTGACGATGAATGCCGCGAAGTCGTACGTGTACATGGTCGCGCGTGCCTGCGATGACGGACGCACTACGCGCGAGGATGCGGCCGGCGCAATCCTGTATGCGGCAGAGCGCGCGACCTGGATGGCTCTTGAGGCGATCCAGTGCCTTGGCGGCAACGGGTATATCAATGATTTTCCGACCGGCCGCCTGTTGCGCGATGCCAAGCTCTACGAAATCGGGGCAGGGACGAGCGAGATCAGGCGCATGTTAATTGGGCGCGAGATCTTCGAGAAGACGAGCTGATATCGGCTTCCTGAATCGCCGGCGCGCGGCTCCTTAAGCATTATTAATCATTCAGGCGCAATTTTGCGCGGGCTGGCGAAGCTTCCCATTAAGCCGGCAGGTGTACATTTCTGCTTGCGCGCCTGTGAGATCGACCAACACCAGAACCGCGGACAATTGGCGAATGCCTAGCGACCAGCGCCCGATGCGTTTCCGGTTCCTGGACGCTATGCGTGGCTGGGCCGCGGTCGTCGTCCTGTTTCACCACATATTCGTCGACGGTCTGCCGGCCAACAGCTTCATGGCGGACCGGCTCTTCTGGTCGAAGTTTTTCTTCATGAACGGCACGTTTGCCGTCTGCCTGTTTTTCGTGATTTCCGGTTTCTCCCTTTCCATCGGCTACCTGCAGAGCGGCAATGACAGGGCCCTCGCGCGCATGGCGGCCGGTCGCTATCTGCGGCTGGCGGTTCCGATCTTTGCCATCTGCGCCATCACCTACGTGCTGATGGTGATGAACGTGATTCCTCCGGCTGCGCAGCGTCCAGCCCCTCTCGACATATTCGGAAATTTCACGCCGACGGTGCGTGGACTGCTCGAATTCTCACTTTTCTCCGCCTATGTCTCGCAATCACTCGCGGGAAGCTACAATCCTCCGCTGTGGACCATGTTCTACGAGTTCCTGGGATCTTTCATTGTGTTTGCGACCGTCGCTATTCTGCGTCCGCTGCAGCTGAGAACCTGGATGCTGGGATTTCTCGCTGCGATCCTTGCGGTCTATCAGCCCTTTTTCGCGCTCTTTATCGCAGGGATTCTCATTGCCGATCTGTTCGGCAAGATCGACGACCCGAAATCACGCAATATCGCCGGGGCGATCTTGTGCAGCGCCGGACTCGCGCTGAGCTTTCTGCCGGAAACCGGATCGCGCCTGATGTATGTAATCGCACCGGCGTGCATGGTCGCGGGCGTTGCCCTGTTCGCGCCGGCAAGGCGTCTGTTTGAGAACCGCGTTGGCGATTTTCTTGGATGGATATCGTTCCCGCTTTATTTGGTACAGGCAGCCGTCATCTATTCGTTTTCCGTCCGCGGCCTCGACGTTCTTGCATCTTTCGGCTTCGAGCCCTCGATGCAGCGGTGGCTGGTCGGCATTGCGACCGTGCCTGTCGCGCTCCTGTTCGCCGTTCTGTTTTGTCCGGTCAACGACTTCGCCGTGACGCTGTCGCGTCGGTTCGGATCGGCACTCTTCGGTGGCCGTGAGGCGCGCCCCTACACGGGGCCAAAATCCCGGCCGGCCTAGCTGCCCCTTCCATTAACGAATTTCCGGCGCGAATCAGGTAGTCCATTGGCCGACTCGCCATCGAAAGGGTAGCGGCCATGATGCGGGTACGGCTCAAAGCCGACGGACGGATCGTCGAAATCCTCCCGGACGGCAGCGAAAAGACGATCGACCACAGCGATCCGGCACAATTCGTACGCCATGTGCGTGCGCGCTGCGGGCTGACGCAGGCAGCCTTCGCGGAAAAGATCGAAGTGCCGATCGAAACCGTTCGCAACTGGGAGCAGGGCAAGCGGCATCCGCGTGGTCCGGCACGCGCGTTGCTCAAATTGATCGATCAGGCGCCCGACGTTGCTTTCGCCACGCTGGGCGGACGGCGACGCTGAGCGCGCCTTTAGTTTACCGAGCCTTCGCTGAGCGTTATTCGGCGGCGGCGGGTAGATGTTGTTTTGGCGGCGAATAGCGCGCGAAGCGCATCAGCAGGTACATGGCAACGAGCGTGAGGATGTAGACCAGCAACTGCATCTGCGTTGGCCGCTCGGTGTAACCGATAAGGGCATGCAGCATCCGTCCGAAAATGCTGCCTTCCGAGAGCAGCCACGACGTATCCCAAACCGTCTTGTCCAGCGCCTGCACAAGACCTGCGCTGTTCAGGAAGTGCACCGATTGCGCCGCCATGCCCGCGGCGAGTAAGGCAATCAGCCAGCTCGTTACGGAGAAGATGTAGCGGTTCGGAATCGCCAGCAGCCCGAAGTAGGTCAGGGCGGTGAAGGCGGCGCCTGCGACAATGCCGAGAACACCGCCCAGCAGCGTCGCCGACACCGTCGTACCGGACGCCAGTATTCCGTACAGGAAAAGCACGACTTCGGAACCTTCGCGCAACACGGCCAGTCCGACGACGACTGCGAGCGCCGTCAGCGGCTTGGCGCCTTCACTGACCGCAGTGCCAACGCGGCGCATTTCATCTGCGATCTCGCGGCCGTGCCGCGCCATCCAGGCGTTGTGCCACATCAGCATGAGTACAGCGATGCCAAGTACGCTCGCGTTGAACAATTCCTGACCCGAGCCCTGGAACGCGTCCGAGATGGCCCCGGCAAACATTGCGACGATACTGGCACCCAGTACGCCGCCAACGACACCGATTGTGACCCACCGGCCACGCCCGGCAACGCCACGCGTTGCCGCCATGACGATGCCGACGATCAGGCCGGCCTCGATGACCTCACGAAAGACAATGATCAGTGCGCCGAGCATGTTCTATTCCGCGATGACTGTACCTTTGGCGGTCGCTTCGTTGAATTCGCCGAAGAAAGGATAACGGCCTGGCGCGAGAGGGCCGAAGCGAACAACGCCCTTCGATTTGCCAGGGATGACCTTCTCGACTTTCATTTCCTTGCTTTCGAATTCTTCCGGCGTCGGATCGTCATTGACTACGGTCAGTTGAATTCGCTTGTTGGCCGGCACCTTGAGTTCGCTCGGCGTAAATCGGTGATTTTTGATGGTGATCGTAAATTCCTGGGCGCGCAGTTCGACCGGAACAAACGCAGCGGCTACCACCAGTGAGATAAGAACCAAAAGGTTACGCATTCGCTTTCCTCGATAAATGAACCGGCCTCACAAAAGCATTAAAAGCTCTTGATGCAAGTACTGTTTTTTACTCTTGAATTATTCCAATGTAAGATCGATGGACAAAAGCTTGGAGCTTAAAGTGTTGTTGGGCTCGCGGTTCGCGAGCACATTTCTGAGATTAATCGCCGCACCATCACTCAACCTGTCCAAGGCGCGAACCCCCGGTTGGCAGCGCCGCGGTGACAAGGCATCCTTCGCGCCCCACCGCCGACCCATCCGAAAAACGCTGTTCCAGGGAGATAGTAATGCAAGTGGTTGAAGCCCATGGCGCCCGCATTCCGCAAATCGGCCTCGGCACCATGACTTTAAAAGACGATGTCTGTGTTCGGGCCGTAGATGCGGCTTTGCATATGGGATACCGCCATCTCGACACCGCCGCTTTTTACGCCAACGAAAAAGAAAATGGCGAAGGATTGCGTCAATCGGGGGTGAGGCGCGAGGACGTATTCATCTGCACAAAGGTGCGCCAGGGTGACCTGATGCCCGACGCCTTTGCCAAAGTGCTTGAACAGAGTCTGGCCAATCTGAAACTGCCTTACGTCGACCTTCTGCTGATCCATTGGAACAATGCCGATATCCCGCTGAAGCTTTCAGTCGGCGCGCTGTGCAAGGCGAAGAAGGAAGGCAAGACCAAGCAAATCGGCGTCGCCAATTTCACCACCGCCTTGCTCGACGAGGCCTGGTCGGTGACGTCGGAGCCACTCGTCTGCAATCAGATCGAGATGCATCCCTTCATCAACCAGGACAAGGTGCTTGCCGCCTGCAAGAAACATGGCATGGCGGTCGTCGCATATTGCCCCATCGCGCGCGGCAAGGTTCCGGGTGCCGACGCGCTTGAGCGCATTGGCAAGGCTCACGGAAAGAGCGCGGCGCAAGTTTCGCTGCGTTATCTGCTGCAGATGGGTGTTTGCTCCATCCCGCGCACTGCGACGCCCGAGCACCTGAAACAGAATCTCGACGTCTATGATTTCAAACTTTCGGATTCCGAGATGGCGGAACTCAAGAAGCTCAACGCGACGAACATGCGTGTGGTCAATCCTCCGCACGCGCCAAAGTGGGATACGCCATAGTGAGTACGGCGACGCGCAAACTTGCTCCGACGGTCGAGGCCAAAGGTTTCCGCATCCCGATTGTCGGCCTTGGCACCTGGGCCTTGCGAGGACGCGACTGCGCGCGGTTGACCGAACAGGCGATCCGCATCGGCTACCGGCATATCGATACGGCGCAGATGTACGACAATGAACGAGAGGTCGGAGAGGGAGTGAAGGCCAGCGGCCTGCGGTCGGAGGTCATGGTCACGACCAAGGTGCAGCCCACACTACTCGCTCCGCACGACCTCGAACGTTCCGTCAAGGAAAGCCTGGCCAAATTGCGTCTGGATGTGATCGATCTACTGCTGATCCATTGGCCAAATCCTCGCGTGCCGCTCGCGGAAACCCTCGGCGCCATGGCGAAGGTTAAGCGCGAGGGCTACACGCGGCAGATCGGCGTTTCGAACTTCACCGTGTCGCTCCTTGAGGAAGCAAACAGGCTTTCGACGGAGCCTTTGGTCTGCGACCAGGTCGAATGCCACCCTTTTCTCAATCAGGACAAGGTCGTCGGAGCGTGCCGCAAGCATGGGATGACAGTTGTCGCCTACAGCCCCATCGCGCGCGGCAGCGCAAAAGGCGACAAGTTGCTCGAAAAGATCGGCAAAGCTCATGGGAAGACAGCCGCGCAGGTCTGTCTTCGCTGGTTGGTCCAGCAGGGTATCGTCGTCATTCCGCGCACGAGCAAAGTCGAGCGACTTGAAGAAAATTTCTCGCTGTTCGATTTCGAATTGAGCGATGCCGAAATGCGCGAGATTGCGAGTCTGGCGCGGCCCGGCGGACGTATCGTGGACTGGACCTGGTCCCCGAACTGGGATTGAGGTGGTGCCCTGACCCTTTCAGCCGATGCTGCACTTGTTCTCTTCTCGGGCGGGCAGGACTCGACGGTTTGCCTTGCCTGGGCGCTGGAGCGTTTCGCGCGCGTCGAGACGATTGGTTTCGACTACGGCCAGCGGCACGCCGTCGAACTTACAGTACGGACACGCATCCGCGAGCGCATGGCGGCCCTGAACGGTGCCTGGAAAGCACGTCTGGGCGACGATCACGTAATCAAGCTCGATGCGCTTGCTGCCATTTCTGAGACCGCATTGACGCGCGACACGGCCATCGCGATCGCCGAGACCGGCTTACCGACGACCTTCGTGCCCGGCCGCAATCTCATTTTTTTCTGCTTTGCCGGCGCAATGGCTTATCGGCGCGGGGCCCGCCATTTAGTCGCCGGCATGTGTGAAACCGACTATTCCGGTTATCCGGACTGCCGCGACGACACGATCAAGGCCATGCAGGTTGCGATGTCGCTTGGCCTCGACAAGCGTGTCACCATTCATACTCCCCTGATGTGGATCGACAAAGCTGACACCTTTGCCATGGCGGAGGACATCGGCGGAAAAGCATTTCTTGATCTCGTCATCGAGGAGAGCCATAGCTGTTACCTGGGGGACCGCACCAAGCGCCACGACTGGGGTTACGGCTGCGGCGAATGCCCGGCTTGCCAGCTGCGTGCTCAAGGTTTTGAGAAATTTTCGGCTCGAAGGAAGACGTGAACGAAATGGACAGGCGCCAGAATATCGAAGGTTACATCTTTCTCGTGTTGTTTTGCCTCACCATCCCGGCAGCCAACTGGTTGATCGGCCACGTGGGAACCGTGTGCGTCCCCAATGGTCCGTGTCTGGTGCCTGTCGCGCCCGGGATCATGGCGCCGTCCGGCGTGCTGATGATCGGCCTGGCGCTTGTTTTGCGAGATCTGGTTCAGCGCCGGCTTGGCGTGGAGTTCGGCATCGGCGCGATCATTGTCGGTGCGGCGATCTCGGCCGGCCTCGCGCCGCCGACACTGGTCGTGGCCTCGGCGGCCGCCTTCCTGCTGTCGGAGTTTGCGGATTTCGCCGTCTATACGCCGCTCGCGCGCCGGCGGCTCGTCGTGGCCGTGATCGCGTCGAGCGTTGTCGGGTTGGTTGTCGACTCGATCGTATTTCTGTGGCTGGCCTTCGGCTCGCTGGAGTTCCTGGTCGGCCAGATCATCGGCAAACTCTGGATGGTTCTGCTCGCGATTCCCTTCGTCATGTATATGCGTCGACGCGACGAGCGGATCGGGCTTAAGGCTGCGTGAGAGACTGATCATGGCTTCGTCAATCGACATCCTGCAAAACGTCACGACCGGCACCATCACGACGATGTTGCTGAAGAAAGGCATTCGCCACTCCTGGATGGCGGGAGCGATGCCGTTCGGCTTTTCCGGCAAGCGCGTGGTCGGTCCGGCGTTCACACTGCGCTTTGTCCCAGTGCGCGAAGACCTGGCGACTCCGGAAAGCTGGTCGAAACCGATCTCCACACGCGGTGCAATCGAAGCGATGCCGGAGAAGTGTGTGGTGGTCGCCGATGCGATGGGCGTGACTGGCGCTGGAATATTCGGCGACATTCTGTGCATGCGGATGGTCAAACGCGGAGTGACCGCGCTCATCACCGATGGTGTCATGCGAGACAAGCACGGTGTGTTGGGAACGGGCCTGCCGGTCTGGTGTGCGGGCGTTGCCGCTCCGGCTTCGGTCAACCAGTTGACCTTTGTTGGTTGGAATGAACCGATCGGATGCGGCGGCTGCGCGATTTTTCCCGACGATGTCATCGTTGCGGACGATGATGGCGCGGTGATCATCCCGAAAGATCTGGTCGATTTTGTCGCTCACGAGGGCGCAGAGCACGAGCTTCTTGAAAGCTGGCTGGTCCAGGAAGTGGAGAAGGGGGCAAAGCTGCCCGGCCTCTATCCACCCAACGAAGAAACCAAGAAGCGCTACGAGCAGTGGAAGAAGACGCGTTGATGTTCTTCCTGCTGTCGAAGACCATCGCTTTTCTTCTGCTTCCTTCCAATTTTCTGATCCTGCTTGGGCTCATCGGCATCGTTCTGATGGTCGCGCGTCGAAAGCGCGCGGGCATGATCCTGGTGCTGACGAGCGTTGTCTTGCTGGCGATTGCAGGGTGGTGGCCGACAAGCAGCCTCCTCACGCATTCGTTGGAAAGCCGCTTTCCGCCGTGGAAAGCCACGCGGGCGCCGGACGGAATTGTCGTCCTGGGAGGCGCCATCAAGTCGCAGCTGTCGCACGAATTTGGTCAAGCCGTGCTGGGCGATGAGGCTGATCGTGTTGTCGCCATGGCTAAACTCGCTCGCACCTATCCTGCCGCACGCATCGTCTATTCGGGTGGCGATGCCAGCTTGCGCGGCAATCGATTGCCCGAAGCCGATTTCGTTGGTCCGTTGCTCGAAGGGTTGGGGATTTCATCCGACCGCGTCGCGCTCGAGCCGAACTCGCGCAATACAGCAGAAAATGCCGCCTTCACGAAAGAACTCGTGAAACCAAAGCCGGGCGAGCTATGGCTTCTCGTCACCTCGGCGCAGCACATGCCGCGCGCGGTCGGCTGCTTCAGGCGTGTCGGTTTTCCGGTCGAGGCTTATCCGGTTGGCTGGCGGACAAGCCGTGACGCGTATTTGGGTGCGCCGTCGACATTTGGTGACGCCCTGGCACGGTTCGACTCAGCCACCCACGAATGGGTCGGACTGTTCGTCTACTGGATAACCGGCAGGACAAGCGAATTTCTGCCATCGCCGTAGCAAAAAGCGCTATCGTTTGCGCATCTTTCGGCAAAACACATCATAGATCGCGCCGATGACGACGCGCGCTTCCTCGCTCGCGAGTTGATAGTAGATCGCCTTGCCGTCGCGGCGCGTCGACACAAGCCCGTCGGCGCGAAGGCGAGCGAGTTGTTGTGACACTGTCGGCTGACGCAAGTTGAGCAAGTCTTCCAACTCACTCACAGATTTCTCACCCTCGGCGAGAATACAAAGGATCATCAGCCGGCTTTCGTGCGCCAGCGCTTTCAGAAAATTACTGGCGCGCTTCGCGTTGTCGACCATTCGGTCGAGTTCGTTGGAACGCGAGCGGCTTTCCAGGTGATGCAATTCCATTAGTACACCAACAATCGTGTTGCGGCGTCGCCCGAATACAGACGATCAACCGACAGGGCGCAACGTTTTTTCGACAGGCGACACTGGTTCTCCACCTGTCGTGACCGCATCAAGTTTCTTCATCAATGCGCCCAGCAGTCCCCAGAAGTGATCCTCGCCCGGATAACCGCGGATGCGGCCGATTTCCTGGCCATTGTGGACGAGGACAAATACCGGGGCGAGCCGTTCGACTTCGACGAAGGCCAAGTCCGATGGGACGGGATGATCAATGTTCACGCGGCGTAACGGTGCACGCCGGCCTTCAGCTGTTTTCGGATAAATCGGAGCGATCTCGCGGTCGAAAGTCTCGCACCAGGCGCAACCGGCCTGCTCAAACATGATGAGTTCGGCGGCGCGCGCATTTCCCAGGCTCGAAAAAATAAATATAGCGACAAGGCATGCGCCGAGAGAAAAACATTTCCGAATCTTTGGCGCGCAGACCAAGTTGTTCTCGCTCGAATGTAGGGCGTCAGACCAACGTCAATTGGCGCGTTCTATATCATAAAACAAGTGGATGTCGACGTGACCACGACGCGCTTGCCGCCAATTACCCGTAACGGAATGCCAGCAGATTATCGAATGAGCGCAACTCAATCAGGACACGGTGCAGCAGGTCGGCGTCACGGGTGGCAATCGCCTTCGGTATAAGCAAAAGGCTGGCTTTGGCGCCATCGACCAGCCGACGAAACTCAGGCGCCTCGCGCACAGTCGCGCCGGCAATCTCGTCGCAACGATTGAGCAGGGTTCCATAGCCGTTGGCTTTTTGAACGAGCCCGGAGCGGATATCTGAATTGTCCCAATCGAGCGCGCGATCGTTGTAGACCATCAGTGCGTCCATCGTTGCGTTTGCGTCGCGTACGCAATCGGCGAGTACGACAACACCACTTGCCTTGCGCAGCTCATAGAGATCGCCGCGAACGGAATTCAGAGCATCGCGCGCGGCATCGAGTCGCCCGGTTTTCAGCATGATATCCGCACCGACCAACCGTGCATTCACCGCGGTGAACAGCTTGCCGTAAAGGCCGTTTCCGTCAAACGCAGTGGGTCGCTTGCCTGAAAATCTTTCGCTGAACCGGCTCCAGGAATCGCGCAACCGGTCGATTTCAAGCGATGCGAGGTCGGCGTTGCCCGTACGCAAATAACCGATTGCGACCCTGTTATGGGCGCTGACACTCTCGACCGCCGCATTGAAATCAGCGAGGTCGTCGGCGCGCGCCATGCTGCCGGATAGGACAAGTACTAGACATGCGACACGCGCAACCCAGAACGGCATCGACATTCACCTGATTTTGACGCACAAGTGTCCATAAATATATGCATCATCGTGTCGACCGACGAGGCCAACCTGGCCTTGTGGTTTATGAGAATTAATCATCATGATTGGAAGGCGTAGTCTGCTGCTGGGTGCCGCGTCTTTCGTTGCGCTGGCGGCCGCACGCGCGCGTGCCGAGCAACCGATTCTGACCGATGATGGGCTCTACAAACAGCCTTGGTTCCTCGAGAGCTTTCTCGATCTCAGTGATGATCTCGAGGGTGCGCGCAAAGAGGGCAAGCGCTTTGTGATCATGTGGGAGCTTAGAGGCTGCCCCTATTGCAAGGAGACCCACCTCGTCAATTTTGCGCAGCCCCGGATCTCCGAATACGTGAAGGCGAATTTCGAAGTACTGCAGCTCAACATCATAGGCTCGCGCAAGGTCACCGATTTCGACGGCACCGAGCTTTCGGAAAAAGAACTTGCAGCAAAATACGGCGTACGCTTTACGCCGACGTTTCAGTTTTTTGCGGAAGCGGCAGGGCCGCTGAAAAACCTGCCGCCGGCGAAACGGGAAGTGGCCCGGTCTCCGGGGTATCTGCTGCCCGACGATTTTCTCGCCATGTTTCGTTACGTGCGAGAAAAAGCCTATGACAGCAAAAGCTTCCGCGACTATCTGAAGGCGCTGCCGAGCTGAGCGCCGTGCGACAGTTTCGTACATTCTTCTTTGTGAATACGATTTGAACATGCGGCGAGCGGCCGCTATGTTCGGGACCCAACGGGACGCTCAGTCCCGGCAAGATCTAGTGGAGGATCAATCGATGCGGCAATTGTCTCGTCGCGCTGCCTTGGCGCTCGGCGCTGCCGGCGCGGCGCTCGGCTTCGTGGGTTCTGGAAGGCCCGCTTCGGCCGCTGCGAAAGAGGCGGCGGATCAGATCGCCCAATTCACCGGCGGCAAGGCGGCGGAAAAAGGCAAGGTGTCAATCGAGCTTCCCGAGATTGCCGAGAATGGCAACACGGTGCCTTTGTCCGTGACGGTCGACGCGCCGATGGACAACGATAATTATGTCAGTGACATTCTCGTTCTTGCCGATGGCAATCCAAATCCCGGCGTCGCGACATTCCATTTCTCGCCGATATCAGGCAAGGCGGCAGCGTCCACGCGTATCCGCCTCGCTGCGACCCAGAACATCATTGCGGTCGCGAAGACGAGCAAAGGCGAATTCTTCACCAACCAGAAGCTGGTGAAGGTCACTATCGGCGGCTGCGGCGGCTGATCGGAAAGCTGAAGGGAACAGGAGCACACCATGGCGGAAAAACCACGCCTCAAGCTTCCGGCAGAAGCCAAAAAGGGCGACGTGATCGAAATCAAGACGCTGTTGCCGCACGTGATGGAGTCCGGTCAGCGGAAGGACAAGGACGGCAATGCGATCCCGCGCAAAATCATCAACAAGTTCGCCTGCGAATTCAATGGCAAGCCCGTGTTTTCGGTGAATCTCGATCCGGCAATTGCAGCCAATCCGTACATGCAGTTCAACGCAAAGGTCGACGAGAGCGGCACATTCAAATTCACATGGACTGACGACGACGGCACAATCACGACGGCTGAAGAAAAAATAACCGTAAGCTGACGAACCACGACGTACTTTTTGCGTGGGGGCTATAACGACAAGAATTCGTTGGGAGGAACAGATGTCTCGTGGAGGGATTCTGGCCGGCAGCGCGATAGCCGCGTTGATCGCGGCGGGCTTGTTTGTCATTGCGGGCGAACAGGCCGCCAGCGCGCAGGCAAAGAAGGAAGTGCCGCTTGAGACGAAAGAAGACGCATCGGCGCGGCCATGGAAGCGCTATGCCGGCTGGCCGACGCGCGACTATTCGAAATTCAACACGCTCGGCAATCTGGCGTCGCCACCGGCGCCAAAAGAGCCTCGCAAGATCTCTGGTCCGATTACCGGTGATGCCAAGAAAGGCGCCGAGATGGTGGCCGACCGCAATCGCGGCGGTTCATGCCTTGCCTGTCACGTGATGGGGCCGGCCGGCGGCGCCAATTTGCCCGGCAATGTGGCTCCAGACCTTTCGGAAATCGGCAATGCCGGCCGCGAGGACGAGTGGCTGTTCAATTACATCTACGATGGGCGTGTCTATAACCCGGACACCGTGATGCCGCCTTGGGGCAGCCACGGGCTTTTTGACGATCAGGAAATCAACGACATGGTTGCTTTCCTGAAGACACTCAAATCACCCGCCGTTTTCAAGACGGAGCTTGATGATCCGGCCAAGCGTCCGCCTCCGGTGGAGAAACGCGATAATCTGGATCCGATCGAAAATCCCGCGATGTGGGCGGTCGACAAGGCGCAGGAACTCTGGAAGCAGGCAGGCGCGGCGGGCTCGTCCTGCAATACCTGCCACAGCGATCCCAAGACGTCGTTCAAGACCTGGGCGGCGTCGATGCCAATGTGGGAACCCCGGCTGAACAAGGTTCTCAGCGTGGAAGAATTTGTCACGCGCCACGCGAAGGCCACGACTGGTGCGAGCTGGCCGATGGAAACAGAGGAAAACCGAGCGATGTCGGTCTATCTGCATTTCCTCGCCAATGGCGCGCCCCTCAAGGTCGACACCTCAAGCGCCGAGGCAAAAGCCGCCATGGAGCGGGGTAAGGAGTTGAGCGCGCGCAAGGTGGGTCAGCTCAACATGGCGTGCACGGATTGCCACGGGAAAGTTGCCAATCGCTGGATTCGCGGTCAGTGGCTGGGCGAGCCGAAAGGCCAATACGACCACTTCCCGACCTGGCGCACGAGCCTTCTCGCAATCTGGGACATCCGCCAACGATTTCAGTGGTGCCAGGTGAATATTCGGGCCGACGAATTGCCGCCGGACGCCAAGGAATATGGCGACCTCGAGTTCTATCTCGCGGTTCAGAACGAGGGGCAGAAGCTCAGCGTACCGGGCATCAGGCACTAGGCGGCGCCGGCAGCGAAGCCGGCAAAGGACGCGACCCCAACGGGCATGATCACGCGGCGTGAAATTCTTCAGGTCGGCGCGGCGACCGCGGCGCTTGCGGCCGGAGAGGGCGCATTCACGCGCGCGCTGGCTCAGCAGCGGCTCACCGAAGAGGATCTCCTCAAATTCGATCCGCTAGGCAGTGTTACGTTGCTGCACGTTGCCGATATTCATGGGCAGCTCACACCGGTCTACTTCCGCGAGCCGTCGGTCAACATCGGCGTGGGTGATGCGCGCGGACAGCCGCCGCACATCACCGGCAAGGATTTTCTCAGGCACTTTGGCATTGCGGACAACAGCGCGTCGGCCTACGCGCTGACCGATCAGAATTTCGAAGCTCTGGCCAGATCCTATGGCCGCATTGGTGGGCTCGACCGGGTTGCGGCCGTGGTCAAACGCGTTCGCGCGGAGCGCGGCAGCGATAAAGTTCTTTTCCTCGATGGCGGTGACACCTGGCAGGGCTCGCTTGGCGCGAACTCCACCCGCGGCCAGGACATGGTGGACTGCATGGCGTTGCTGAAGCCCGATGCCATGACCGGCCATTGGGAGTTCACCTACGGCGAAGCACGCGTGAAGGAACTGATCAAGGAACTCGATTATCCGTTCCTTGCTCTCAACATCCGCGACACGGAGTGGAACGAACCGGCGTTCGAACCGATGAAAATGTTCGAGAAGGGTGGCATCCGGATCGCCGTCCTTGGGCAGGCGTTTCCTTACACGCCCGTGGCAAATCCGCGTTGGATGATGCCGAAATGGTCGTTCGGTATCCGTGAGGAGGATGTGCGCGCGAATGTCGAAAAAGCGCGCAAGGAAGGCGCGCAGCTGGTTGTGCTGCTCTCACACAACGGTTTTGACGTCGATCGCAAGCTGGCCGGAAGGGTCGCCGGCATCGATGTGATTCTGACCAGCCACACGCACGATGCGCTGCCTGAAGTCATAAAAGTCGGTAACACGCTGTTGGTCGCTTCCGGCAGCCACGGCAAGTTCGTCTCGCGGCTCGATCTTGATGTGCAGGGAGGGGCGGTCAAGAATTTCCGTTACAAGCTCATCCCGCTGTTCGCGGATGCGATCAAACCTGACCCGGAGGTAAGTGCCGCGATTGCGAAGGCGCGCGCGCCTTTTGCCAAAGAGCTAGCGCGCACCGTCGGTACGACTGAATCCGTGCTTTTCCGCCGCGGCAATTTTAACGGAACGTTCGATGACCTGATCTGCGCAGCGCTGTTGAAGGAGCGTGACGCAGAGATCGCGCTGTCGCCCGGATTTCGCTGGGGCACGAGCGTTTTGCCCGGACAGGCAATAAGAGTCGAAGACATCCACAACGCCACGGCGATCACCTATCCGCAGGTCTATCGCATGCCGATGATTGGCGAACGGCTGAAAGAAATTCTCGAGGATGTCGCCGATAATCTGTTCAATCCCGATCCGTACTATCAGCAGGGCGGCGACATGGTGCGCTGTGGAGGCCTCGGTTATGCAATCGACGTCTCCAAACCGATCGGCCAACGCATATCCGCAATGACGCACCTGAAATCCGGCGCAGCGATCGAACCAAAAAAGGAATACGTGGTCGCAGGCTGGGCCAGCGTCAACGAAGGCACCGAAGGCCCGCCGGTTTGGGAGCTGGTTGAACGCTACGTTGCCGCGAACAAAACAGTGCGGCTTGAACAGAATACGAGCGTGAAAATTTCCGGGGGTTAGTGGCAATTGCTATTACATTCACGAAATAGAATGTGATAAGAGCCCCTGGAAGACGATCTGCCGGGAGGTTGCGATGGCTGACCCGAATGATGCTGCGGGGACGACACGCCGTCGTTTTATCGCGGGCGCCGCCGGACTTGCAGCAGGCGGCGCGGTGGACGCGGGCGCGGACAACGCCAAGAATCTTCCGCCCAACGTTGCCGATTGGACACGCCAGCTCGGCGAAGGCGTCGGCGTACGAGCCTACGGCAATCCCTCCAAATACGAAAAGGATGTGATCCGTCGTACGGTGCCATGGTTGACGGCGACGCCTGAATCTTCGGTAAGCTTCACACCTCTGCACCAGCTGGACGGAATCATCACCCCCAACGGGCTCTGCTTTGAGCGTCATCACGGCGGCATAGCCGAGATCGATCCGGCGGATTACCGGCTGATGCTGCACGGCCTGGTCGAAAAGCCACTCGTCTTCACACTGGACGAGCTCAAGCGGCTGCCGCGGGTCAACAAGATCTATTTTCTCGAATGCGCCGCCAATTCCGGCATGGAATGGCGTGGAGCCCAGCTCAACGGCTGCCAATACACGCATGGCATGGTCCATTGCGTCGAATACACCGGCGTGTCGCTGAAGGTCTTGCTGGAGCAGGCCGGATCAAAGCACAACGCAAAATGGATCATGGCCGAGGGCGGGGATGCGGCCGCGATGAATCGATCGATTCCGATCAGCAAGGCGCTCGACGACTGCATCGTGGCCTACCGCATGAACGGCGAGATGTTGCGACCCGAGCAGGGTTATCCCGTGCGTCTCGTTGTGCCGGGCTGGGAAGGCAACGTCTGGGTCAAATGGCTGCGCCGCCTCAAGGTCGGCGATCAGCCATGGTTCACGCGCGAGGAAACCTCGAAATACACCGACCTTCTGGAAAGCGGCAAGGCGCGAAAATTTACCTTCGTGATGGACGCGAAATCCGTCATCACATCGCCGTCGCCGCAGATGCCGGTGAATCAAAAAGGGTTCAACGTCATTTCGGGTTTGGCCTGGTCCGGACGCGGCAAGATCAAGCGGGTCGATATTTCTCTCGACGGTGGCCGAAACTGGCGGACGGCGCGAGTCGATGGACTCGTGTTGGACAAGGCGTGCGTGCGCTTCTACTACGAATTCGACTGGAATGGAGAAGAGTTGCTGCTCCAGTCGCGCGCCATGGATGAGACCGGTTACGTTCAGCCGAGCAAGGACGCCTTGCGCAAAATTCGCGGTGTCAATTCGATCTACCACAATAACGGAATACAGACGTGGGCGCTGAAACCCGGCGGCGAGGTCGAGAATGTCGAAGTCGGGTAGCGCTGCGCTCGGTGCTGCGTTGCTGATTGCGGTTGCCACCGCGGCGCTCGCTCAAGTCAAAAAAGAAACTCCGCGCAACTACGGTATCGGTCACGTCGCCACACCGGAGCAATTGGCCGGTTGGGATATCGACGTTCGCCCCGACGGGCAGGGCGCGCCGCCAGGCCACGGGTCGGTGAAAGACGGCGAAAAGGTCTACATGGACAAATGCGCCGCGTGCCACGGCGAGTTCGGCGAAAGCGCGGGACGCTGGCCACAGCTCGCACAGGGCAAAGGCACGCTTGCCTCGCATGACCCGGTCAAGACGGTCGGCTCCTATTTCCCGTACCTGTCGAGCGTGTTCGACTACATCCGCCGTTCGATGCCGTTTGGCGATGCGCAGTCGCTCGCGAACAATGAGCTTTTTGCTGTGACAGCCTATGTGCTTCATCTCAACGACATCGTTGATGACAAATTCGTGCTGTCGAAGGAGACCTGGGGCGAGGTCAAGATGCCCAACGCGGCCGGTTTCTTCGACGATGATCGCGAGACGGCAGAGAAGGCCTTCTGGAATTCCAATCCCTGCATGAAGGATTGTCGCGGGCCCGTGCGGGTTATCGGGCGCGCTGGCGCGATCGACGTAACCCCGGACGATAAAACGCAAAAACGGGGCGTGGAGTAGCGCTCCGGTATTATTTCCCTTATGACATCCCGGTCACACCTTCAGCCGGGATTTTCATGGCGAAACTCAACCTTTCCATTGCCGTGCGTGATTACGATCGTACGCGGCCACTCAGCGACGGGATTGTTCAGATCGACGGGGTTGACCCGGTCTTCATGGCGCTCGATCCCGAAGAAATCTTCTTCCGCGCCTTTCGCCATGCGGAATTCGACATTTGCGAACTGTCAATGTCGAGTTTCACGGTCAAAACCGCGCAAGGGAATTGTCCCTATGTGGGCGTGCCGGCTTTTGTATCCCGTGCTTTCCGACATACGGCCATCTATGTGCGGACCGATCGCATCAAGAAGCCGGCGGACCTCAAAGGGAAAAAAATTGGCGTTCCCGAATACCAGCTCACCGCCAATGTTTGGGCGCGCGCGATCCTCGAAGACGATCACGGCGTGAAACCCTCCGATATCCATTGGATCAGGGGTGGCCTCGAGGAGGCGGGACGGCCTGAGAAGATCGCCATAACGCTGCCAAAAGACGTGCGGCTTGAAAATGCACCGGAGGGCCGAACCCTCTCGAGCATGCTGGAGGCCGGCGAAATCGACGGGTTTATCGGGCCGCGTGTTCCGTCGGGTTTCGGCCGCCACCCGCACATCGGGTGGCTCTTTCCCGATCCTGTCGCGGCAGCGAAGGATTACTTCAAGCGCACCGGCATCTTTCCGATCATGCATATTATCGGCGTCAAGCGCGAGCTTGCGCAGGCGCATCCGTGGTTGCCCGGTGCGGTTTTCAAGGCCTTCGAGCGCTCGAAAGCAATTGCACTGGAGAAGCTCGCTGATACGTCCTCGACCAAAGTCACGCTGCCATTCGTCGAGGAACGGTTGATCGAAGCGCGTACACTGATGGGCGATGATTTCTGGTCATATGGTGTTGCGGCCAATCGCAAGACGCTGGAAACGTTTCTGCGTCACCACCATTCGCAAGGTCTTTCGCCACGGCTGGTGACGCCCGAAGAAATGTTTCATCCCGGTACGCTCGAGAGTTTCAAACTTTGATGGATGGAACCCCGATGAAGATGATTTCGGGATTGATCGCATTCTCCGCGTTTATGGTGAGCAGCATGTCCGTGTCGGCGAGCGAGATCAAAGTAATGAGTGGCGGTGCGCCGAAGGAAGTCTTCGTGGTGCTGACGCCGAAATTCGAACAGCAAACCGGAAACAAGGTCGTGTTCGTCTATGAGGTATTGACCGCCTTGCGCGAAAAGCTCGCCGCAGGCGAAAAGGCCGACGTGCTGGTCATGCCGGTGCCGATGCTCGATGGCTATGCCAAGGACGGCAAATTGCGGGACAACAGCCGCGCGACATTCGGCGTCGTCGGCACAAATGTGGTCGTAAAGGAAGGTGCACAGAAGCCGGATATCTCCACCAAGGAGAAATTCCGCGAGGCCATGCTGAACGCCAAGTCGGTGGTCCATGCGACTCCCGGAAAGACCCCGAGTGGCACTCACATGGGCAAAGTGATGGAGCAACTCGGCATCGCGGATGCGATGGCCAAAAAAACCACGCATCGGCCGGCCCTCGACGGCGGGGTGCAGCTTGTCGCTGACGGTCAGGCGGAAATCGGCATTTACCCCGCCAGCGAGGTGGCGGGGGTCAAAGGCCTGACCGTGGTCGGACCGTTACCGGCCGGCATTGAGTTGAACACTCTTTATGGTGCTGCAGCCACGGCCGATAGTGCAGCGGGAGATGCCGCCGCGGCATTCGTCAAATTCATGGCCGCCCCGGAAAATCGCGGCGTCTGGAAGCATGCCGGGTTCGATCCGCCGGGCTCCTAGGCTTTGGACGGTTTCAGCCGGATGTGGATGTTCTTCTCCTGCGTGAAGGCGAGCATCTCCTCGAAACACTCCTCGCGCCCAAGTCCCGATTGCTTGAAGCCGCCGAACGGCGCGCCGAGAAAGTGTTTGCTGACTTCGTTGATCCACACGTAACCGGCCTGCACAGTCAACGCCGTGCGGTGCGCGGTGTTCAGATCATTGGTCCAGATCGAAGCCGTGAGCCCGTATTCGACCGCATTCACGGTTGCGAGCATCTTCGCTTCGTCGCGCCATTTGAACACGCCAAGAACGGGCCCGAAGATTTCCTCGCGCGCTATTCTGTTCTTCTCGGTGACGGCGAAGACTGTCGGCTCGATGAAAAACCCATTCTTGAGGGCTGGATCTGCCGGCGGTCCGCCGCCGCTAAGGAGCTCGGCACCTTCGCTTTTGGCTGACTCGATGAAGGTCATGACCCGGTCGAATTGCTTCTTGGACACGATGGCACCCATGGTCGTTGCCGGATCGGTGGGGATGCCGGGTTTGTAATATTTGATCTTCTCTTTCACCTTGGCGACGACCGCGTCGTAGATGGCCTCGTGGATGAATGCGCGGCTGGTCGAGCCGCAGGATTGCCCGCACCAGGTGAAATTCATGCCACCAATGACCGCGGCCGCAACTTCATCGGGATCGGCATCGCCATAAGCAATCAGCGCGTTCTTGCCGCCGAGCTCCAGCATGGTCCGCTTGACTGTGTCGGATGCTGCTTTCATGACCGCGCGCCCCGTCGGCACGCTGCCAATCAGTGCAATCATGGCGACGTCGGGATGGCTGGCCAGCCGCTGTCCGGCTTCCTGTCCTCCCGGCACCACATTGAACGCGCCAGGCGGCAACAGGCCACCGATCAGTTCAGCAAGCCGCAAGGAGGAGAGGGGCGACTGCTCCGGTGGTTTGACGACTACGGTATTGCCGGCCGCAAGCGGGGCCGCGGATTTTCCCGCGCAGAACATGAACGGGTGGTTGAAGGGAATGATACGTCCGACGACGCCCAATGGTTCGCGCACGGAGAAATTGATCACATCCGGGCCCATCGGAATCGAGGCGCCCTTCATTTCCGTGACAAAGCCGGCGAAGAATTCCATCTGCGCCGCGGCGATCATCGCGTCACTGACCATTTCCTTGACCGGATTGCCGCAATCGGCGGCATCGATCATCGCAAGCTCGTTGGCGTTCTGACGGAGGATCTCGGCGATCCGCCGCAGAATCTTCGCGCGTTCGAGCGGCAACACGCGCCGCCATTCAGCGAATGCAGTCTTTGCCGAGCCGACGGCGGCGTCGATGTCGTCCGCGCCGGAGTCCGCAACCTTCCCCAAAGACTGTCCAGTGCCCGGGTTGATCGATTCGACAAAACGTCCGGCTTTAGGTTCGTGCCAGGCGCCGGCGTAGTAGGCGCCCCGGTTCTTGGGCAACACCACCGCCTGCGCGGCGGCCGCTTGCGGTGAAACGGCTGTGGTCATGGAACTGTCCGTCTGTTTGTCACTACTGACGTGGCGAAATCTGGATCAACTCGGCGATCTGTTCTTTGGTCAGCGGAGCGGGGATAAATTTCAGGTTTACTGCTTCGGGGATCAAGGAGTTGAGCCCGTGAATTTGATCGGGGTTGACCAGGCTCTTGGGGAAGAAGTCGTCGCGCACGCGCTTGGCCATGGGTTCCGGGACTTTGGCGAACTCGGCGTAGTCGGTGATGACCTGCGGGTTCGACGAGTACATGTATTCGATGCTTTCACGATAGGCCTTCATGAAGCGCTCGATGACATCCTTGCGCTTTGCAAGGACCTCGGCGTTCGCCACGAGCACACGGATCGTCTGGCCGCGCACAAGAGCAGCATCGGTCGCGCGGGCTACCAGATGAATCTTGCCCTCGTCCATTTCCTTGAGTCCGAAGGGTGGCGCGGCCCAGCCGACATCCACCTGATCGGTCATGACGGCCGTCAGTGTCGCGCTCGGATTGCCGGTGGCCTGCGGCTTGGCGGTGAGCTTGAATTCATCGATGAAGGCCCGGACGACGCTGTTCGTCGAGGATCCATTGGTTGAGAATGCGATGGTGTGCCCGTTGGTATCCTTCAGCGTCTTGATGTCCGGATTCTTGGCGTACCAGTAATCGGCGGCGCCCGTCGCCTGCGCGCCGATAATGCGCACCGGTGCGCCTTTCGCATAGGCCGCCATGGCCCCAAGCGTGCCGACCGCCAATCCAAGATCGACGCCGCCAGCAATGACTGGCTGCAAGGTTTCTCCGCTGCCTGAGGTGTAGATCATCTCCAGCTGCAAACCATGCTTCTTGAAGATGCCAGCCTTCTCGCCGAGGTGGGTGATCGAGGTATCCCAATTGCCGCGCTGGCCGATCGTCATCTTAACGAGATCGTCGGCGACGCCCGGACTGGCCTGGACAATCGTTGCGGCGGCAGCCGCAATTGCAAGGAAGTGTCTCATGAAGCTCCCTCCCGCGTTTTTCTAGCTTCTCTTGATGCTGTCGAGACCGCCGAGCTTTCCGATCAGAGAATTGGCGCCGATCGCCAGCACGAACAGGACGATCAGCATTGCGTACATCGCTGGCATGTCGAAGATACTGTAGGTCTGGATGATCAGGAAGCCGATGCCCTTGTTGGACAGCTTTGTCTCGGCAAGCAAAGTCCCGATCAATGCGAAACCAAATCCGAGACGGATTCCGTTGATGATCGGATGGCGCATCGCGGGCAGATAGATTTTTTGCACCATCTGCCACGTGTTGGCACGAAAGCTGTGCCCGACGCGGATCAGGACTTTGTCAATTTGTCGCATTCCGGCAGCGACATTCAGCGCGACGGGGAAGAAGCAGGACAACGTCCCGAGCGCCACTTTGGATTCCGGTCCCACGCCGAACCACATGATCATCACCGGGAAGAAGATGATCTTCGGTGTCGGGCCGAGATAATAGAGATAGGGCTCGAAGGCTCTCGACAGGAAGCGATTGGCACCAAGAACGAGCCCGACCACGAGCCCCGCGGAACCGCCAATCGCCAGGGCCGTAAGAATTTCAGCAGCGGTGACCCCGAGATTGAAATAGTAATTACGGTCGGTGAGCAGTGCCGCCATCGCGCGTCCAATGGACAGCAACGACGGTACGACGTCGCGGTACAGCCAGCCCGAATGGGCGAGCAATTCCCACGCCGCCAGCACCGCGAGGATGATGGCGGTGCGCAGCAAGGTCACCGGACTGACCACCGGGGACCTGACTGCCGTTTGGCTCAAGCGACCGGTCTCAGCCATCTCTCGGCTTTCTCCAATCCCATAAAGAACAGCACACTCACCAGAACCACAAAACAGATCGCGGCATAGGTGCCGGCGAGGTCGTAGCGCTCGGCCAGATCGTTAATCAATTGACCCAGCCCGCCGAAATTGATCAGGAACTCAGTGCCGACCACATTGATCAGCGCAAAGATCAGTCCCAGTCGGATGCCGACGAAAATGGTCGGCAACGCCGCCGGGAACAGAATTTTCCAGAATTGTTGTGTTGGCGTCAGCTTGAAGCTGCGCCCCACGTTGACCAGAACCTTGCGCGTTCCCGATATGCCTTCAATCGTCTTTAGGATCACCGGGGGCAGGGCGGAGAGAAACCCCATCATGATGATCGTCCAGGCGTTACGGCCGAAAATCACCATGAACAAGGGATAGGTCAGCACCAAAGGTGCTGAAGCAAATGCCGCGACCCAGGTTTCACACGCTCGCTGCAGCAGACTGTAGCGTTGCATCACCACGCCAATGGCAATGCCGAATATCGTGACCAGGACGCCGGCGATGAAGCATTCGCCCGCCGTGAAAAAGAAGCGGTAGACAATGTGCTCTTCCGTAAACAGGTTACTGAAGCTCGCGATGATTTCTGACGGCGGCGGGACGATGAAGCGGTTGAGCCAACCGATGCGGATCACCGCTTCGATGACTAGCAGGAACGCAACGAATGTGCCGAAGCCGACCAGCGGGGCTGCATAGTCGCGGCCCGAGGTGACAGCGGGCGTAACCGCCGTCGTCATAGTGCCTGCTCCTCCTGCCTCAGCACGTTCTTTTCTTCGTCGCGCATGCCGCGGTTAGCTTCTTCGCGCAGGTCGTTCCAGATCTGCGCAACGTATCGGCCGAACGCTTCGCTGCCGACAATCTCCGACGTGCGCGGGCGCGGCAGATTGATCTCGACGATCCGTTTCACCTTGCCCGGTCGATACGTCATGACAAGAATTCGATCGGACATCTGCACGGCTTCGGTAATGTTATGTGTGATCAGCAGCGTTGTTTGCTTGAGCTCCTGTTGTATCTGTAGAACCTTGTCGCCAAGCAGGAGCCGCGTCTGCTCATCGAGTGCGGCAAACGGTTCATCCATCAGCAGAATTTTGGGTTCGGACGCCAGCGTCCGTGCAAGCGAAACACGTTGGCGCATGCCGCCGGAAAGTTCGCCGGGATAGCGGTTTTCAAAACCGTCGAGGCCCACGAGTGAAATGAAATGCCGGGCGCGCTCCACGCGCTTGGCCTTCGACATGCCGATGAGCTCGAGCGGGAAGGCGACGTTATCGGTGACCGTCCGCCATGGGAACGTGGATTCTTCCTGGAACACCATGCCGATCGATTTGTGCGGACCGGAAATGGTTTCTCCGGCGACGCTGACGATCCCGTCGTACCCGTTCAGAAGGCCACCGATCACATTGAACAAGGTTGATTTTCCACAACCCGAGGGACCGATCACCGACAGAAACTCACCGGGTTTCACCCCGAACGACACATTGTCGACCGCCGTGATCGGGCCTTCGGGAGTTTGAAACTGAACGACAATGTCGTCCGCCACCAGAATGGCGTCATTTCGTACTGCATCAGGTGGCATCGGGAACTTACTCGCTCTTTCGCGTCATGGCGGCCGTCATGGCGGCGGTGTAGCCGGGTTCGACGCGCACGTCGACAACGGCGATTGCCCCGCTCTCGACGGCCGCGATCGCCTTCTCGAATGTGGTCTGCAGGTCGGCAATGGAGGTCACTGGCCCGAAACCCTGCGCTCCTTGGGCGCGCGCCATTGCCGCAAGATCGATATCGGGCTCGGAAATGCG
The DNA here is from genome assembly GCA_963707615.1 of uncultured Alphaproteobacteria bacterium. Lineage (GTDB taxonomy): Bacteria > Pseudomonadota > Alphaproteobacteria > Rhizobiales > Xanthobacteraceae > Pseudolabrys. The sequence continues at coordinate 1,579,338 of CAVPQT010000001.1, read as the reverse complement.
CTGGCCGACCCAACGGTTTTCCACGGGGCGATTGCGCATGCGGGCCATTCGTTCCTGATGCAGTTCATCGTTGAAGAAAGACCGGTTATTGGCGACCACGATCAGGAGCGGAATGCGGTAATGTGCCGCCGTCCACAACGCGGTGACGCCCATCAGGAAATCGCCATCGCCGCAGACCGCGACCGGCAAACGGCCGCTGCCTTTCAGTGCCAACGCTGCGCCGACGGAAATACCAGGCCCGCCGCCGACGCCGCCGCCGCCGTCCGAGCCGAGATAGTCAAGCGGATGATTGAAGAGCCAGCTTGCACCGTTCCAGGACAGCGACACGTGAGTCAAAGAGGTCGGGCGCTCGCCGACGGCTTTGCGAAGTGCGTCGGCAAGATGATCGACGGTGAGCTTGTCGTTCGAAAGCTTTGGGAATTCCTTTTTGTACGCGGTCGTGGTCTGCGCACGGTGAGACCCCACCGCGGCGAGGAGCGCCGGCACGGCGACGTCGGGTTCGCAATCAATGAATACGTCAACCGGCGGGAGGCCCTGATAGTCCATGCTCCAGCCATTGTGGAGGTGATGGTCGACGGAAACCTGAACGATGCGCGCGGACGGCACGGTTGCGCCAAAGACTGATTTCAGCGTTCCGGCAACATCCACCCAATCAAGACTCAAAATGACATCAGCTTCTCGGATGGCATCGACGGCCTGCGAGGTCATGCCGATGGTGCCCGGCGAGCCGACGTGCAATTGATGATGGGTGGGGAAGGCCGCCGCGACTTTGAGATCGGTGGCGACGCGGGCATTGATGGCTTCCGCGAGCGCAATGCGTGCTTTCCAGGCATCGACATCGCGCGATACGCGTCCGGCAAGGATCACCGGCCGCTTGGCACTGCGCAGGATGTCGGCCGCTTGCTGGATGAGATCGGGCGCGGGCGCATTTTTAACGGGCGGCATGAAGCGCGCGGCCTCGATCGGCGGCACGGCTTCGGTAAGTTTGCTCTCCTGCATCTCAGCGTCGAGGTTGACGTAAGTCGGACCACGCGGCGCTGTGTTGGCAATCCAGTTTGCGCGTAGCACCGCTTCGCGTGCCGCCACAGGAGAGGCCGGCTGATCGTCCCATTTGGTGTAGCCGCGCACCAGTGCGCCCTGATCGCGGGCGGTGTGAATCCAGTCGATCCATGGCCGCCGTTTGACCGCGTCGACCGGACCGGTCGCCCCGAGGATCACCATCGGCATGCGATCGCACCAGGCGTTGAAGATCGCCATGGTCGCGTGCATCAGGCCGACGTTCGAGTGCACGGCGGCCGCCATGGCTTTTCCGGTGACCTTCGCATAGCCGTGAGCGATCGCCACCGCGCTTTCCTCGTGCAGGCACAGCAGCATCTGCGGCCGCTCATTGCCAAGATAGTTGACGAGGCTGTCGTGCAGGCCGCGATAGCTCGCACCTGGATTGAGGGCGATGTAGGGGATGTCCGTTGCCCGTAACGCGTCGGCAACGACGTCACTGCCGAACCCGGCGGCATTGACCCCGGCAGGAACCGGACGATCGAAGGCGGATAATGTGCCGCCGTTGGCGGGACGCGTTTTTGCGCTATCGCTTCTGTTGCTTGACACGGTTTCGGCTGGTCCTCTACCGCCCGGCGGGCGGAACGGCGGCATCCAACCGGATTACGAGGCCTGACGCAATCGGGCGAGCAATTTCAGCCCGGCGTAGCCATCGGCGGGGTCCATACCGACCTTTTTCTGATAGGCGAGAATGGCCTTGATCGTGTCGCTCCCGGTGCGTCCATCAATGCCGTCGGTCTTGAAGCCTTGCTCGTTGAGGCGACGCTGAATCTCTTTGACTTCATCCAGCGTCGGCGCGCGCTCCCCACCCGGGAACTGCTGATGGAACGGGGGGCCGCCACGTATCAGGTCGCCCAGGTGGCAGAGCGCCAGCGTGTAGCTGCTGGACGGATTGTACGAGTAGACCGCGCGAAAATTTTGCCCGACCAGAAAGGCGGGGCCTCCGGCCACAGGCAACCAAAGCTTCACATGATCGCTCGGCCGCGGAAATGCCGCACCGTCGGCGCGGCGGACGCCGAGATCCTGCCATTTGGCGTAAGTGCGCATCGTGCGATTGTCGGCAAGCTTGGGGCGTCCAGCCGGCATCGTCACCTCGCAACCCCAGGCTTCGCCCCGCCGGTAATTGCCGCGTTCGACCAGATAGTGCGCAGTGCCGGCCAGTGAATTGTCTGGCTTGCCGAATGGTGAGGCGCGGCCATCATGGTCGTAGTCGACGCCCATGTTCAGCCAGACTTCCGGCATCCATTGGGTATGCCCCATCGCACCTGCCCACGAGCCGATCATGTCCGAAGGTTGTGCCCATCCGCGGTCGACGATCGTCAGCGCGTTGAGCAACTCCGCCTCCCAATACGCGCGCCGGCGCGGTTCGCCCCAGGCCAAAGCGGCGAGGGCAGGAATGATCGGCCGCATGTATTTCTTGTTGATGATCACGTCGCCGTAGGACGATTCCATTCCCCACAGCCCGAGCAGGATATAGCGATCGACACCGTAATCCTTCTCGATGCGTGAAAGCAGGCCGGCGTATTCCTTCGCGCGCTCCTTGCCGGTCATGACGCGCCAGCCGGAGCAGCGCCGATTGATGTATTGCCACATCAACTCGGTGAATTCCGGTTGCGCGTTGTTCTCCGCATATACGGTTGTGTCGGGCGTTACAGCGCCCATCACACGATCATATGTCTGTTCGGAAATACCGCGCTTGAGAGCGCGCGGTTTGAAATTTTCCACCCAGCGCGTGAAGGCCGGAGGCTGCGCTGCCCGTGCGTGCCTGTGAGTCACTACACCGGCCGCGACGCCAAGGGCGCCGGTGAGAACGGAACGTCGGCTCAGGCACCGAAGTGGAACGGACATCGGATAAATTCGCTGCATGGCTATAGTCTAGTCGGAGCGCGCACGCGCAGAAACCTCGATGCGGCGACTAGCCGCGCCGGCGTTTCTTCTTGCCAGCCTTGGCTTTGCTCTTCTTTGCAGGCTTCCCTTTCGCCTTGTGCGACTTTGCGCGCACGGAGGCAGTCTCCTCCGTACGGGCAACGGGAGCCAGCGCAACCGCGGGTATGTCGGAGGGCCGTATGATCACCGGCGGAACACCGGCGATCGGCGGGACCGGATCGGTATCCTTGATTTCCGTGCCGCGCGCGCCGATCAGCCGCTCATAGGCTGACACAAGCGTCATGTACGGACTTACGAAAACCCAACCGAGCTTGGTCGGCACCTGCATGTCGAAATGCAGATGGTAAGTCGTCCCGCGTTCCCGGTTGTTGTAATTGCCGACTTTGCCAATCCGGTCGCCTTCGTGCACCAGCTTGCCGCTGACGATGCCGTCCGCGTCGAGCTGGTTCGGGTTCATGTGCATGTAGCGCACGCGCGCATGGGTGCTAGTTGTGTTGATGAAAAGATAGACGGCCTCCTGCTTGGGCGCGCGCAGAATGAAGCCGTCGTGAGCGGCAACGACTTCGTGCTGGTAGGGCTGGCAACGGTCCGCGCCATCATTGAGGATCGAGCACGAGCTTGGGCGGATATCCTGGCCCTGGTGGCCTTCTCCCCCCGGACATTGACCGACGAAAAAGCGGCGATGTTCGCAAAAATTATCGCGCCACGGATAAGAGTAATTGCTGGGAGCGCCCTCGTTGAAAACCAGCGGCCTTCCGTTGACGTTGCATGAATAGGGCTGGTCTTTCCTGCGCGGGCTGCGCACCGATCGTCCGGTGAAGTCACAATCGCCCCAATTGTTGAACGATTGCGAATTGGCGAAAGCAGGCGCCTCCTTGAGCGGAAAGCGCAGCCGCGCGTACACAGTGTAGTCGGGGCGGCCACCAGTATCCTTTCTCAACCCCGTGTTGGGGATGATCAGGCCAGGGCTGAAATAGGTGAAATCTTTCGACGTTTCTTTTGGCCGGTCAGCGCGCACGGCTTCGGTCGGCATCTCTGCGGCAGGCGTGCCACCCGCAAGCCTGAGCGTGCGCAGGAAGCGTTCCATCACGCGGTCGGCCTGTCGGCACGTCAGGATTTTTCTTCGCGGTCGCGTATCGAGGCAATAGATGGCCGCGACATAAGTCACGCCGTAGCGCTCAAAACTGTATCGAATATAAGATTCATGCAGATAGCGACGAATGCCCGGGAAATTGTCCTGTAACGATTTCACCGGCTCGCCGTCCGGGAGAGCTGGGCCCTCGAGCTGGTAGGTCATGGCGAGACCCGAGAACAGGACATAGACCGGGTCGCTGTAACTGATGTCCGACAGGTCCGGGACATTTGCCAGCGTCAACGCGAAAGCGGCGTCATACCCAGCGGGACCAGTCAGGAAAAATTTCGTTGGCTGAAAATCAGCTCGCATATAGCGAGCGGCGCTCGCTGCAATCTGGTCGGGGGGCTGCCCAGGTTTGGCGGCGATCTCCTTGGCGAAACCATCGATGTCGAAGGGTAAAAGGACTGGCACCGAACTGTTGGTGATGCCGGGGAACCCGACCTCGGCGGCCATATTGAGCTTGGCGAACGATTCCGCTGGGCCACCCGGTATTCGCTCGGCAAGGCTCGCTGCGGCGGCGTCCCAATCAACGCGCGCGCGAGACAGTTGCGGGCTCTTCATCTCCTCCGCTGGCGCGGCGCTGGCGATGAACAGAGCGATGCCAACAAGAAGGGCACGTTTCAATCCTGCTTCCCTCGCTTTGCCCGCCAGCCAGAACCAGTCAGATCCAGGAATCTAGATACAAGAGTTAAGTGTATCGAATCGCGGCATACAAGGGCCGTATCCTTTGGTGTAGGGTGCCCCGCAGCGCCCCAGCCGGGCGGGCGAGGAACTGCGAAAAATGACAGTGCACGAAGCCAATTTGACCGCCGCCTCAAGCGCCGACCGCGAACCCGAAATCATGGAAAGCGGCGGTACGGCGCGGCTGCATGCCACGTTTGCCATTACCGACTACGATCATGTACGGGACCTTGTGAACGGGGTCGTTAGGGCCGAGGGCATGGTGCTCACCGCCTTCGTGCTTCCCGTCGAGGAAATCTTCTACCGCTTCATCGTGAACCGTGAATGGGACATTTCCGAAATGTCCTTCGGCAAGTTCATCGGCTATGCCTCGCAAGGCAACTCGCCCTTTGTCGGTATCCCCGTCTTTCCGTCGCGCGTGTTCCGCCACTCCGCGATCTACATACGCGCTGATCGCGGCATTTCCGAACCTAAGGCCCTGGAAGGAAAGCGCGTGGGAATTCCGGAATGGGCGCAAACCGCCGGCATATTTGCACGCGGATTTCTGTCGGAGACCGCCGGCGTGGATCTACGGAAGATTCAATGGGTGCAGGCCGGCATGAACGATCCCGGTCGCGCCGAAAAGGTCGAATTCAAATTGCCTGAGGGCATGCAATACCAGCAGCGCCCTGACACAAGCATCTCTGCGATGCTGTTGTCCGGAGAGATCGACGCCGCAATTTCCGCCCGTGTCCCGGATGCATTCGAAAAAGGTGGCGGCAAGAATTGCGCAACTCTATCCCGACTATCGCGCTGAGGAGATGCAGTACCACGCCAAGACTGGAATCTACCCGATCATGCATGTGGTCGCGATGCGCCGAGTTCTGTTTGAACGCTACCCGTGGGTAGCGATAAATCTGTTCAAGGCCTTTGAGGAAGCCAAGCGGCGGAGCCTCGAACGGATCCAGGACCTGACGGCATCACGTCTTCCAGTGCCATGGTCAGCGTCGATTGCAAGCGAGCTAGGCAAGAATTTCGGCGCCGATCCATTTCCGTATGGGCTCGAGGCAAACCGCAAGACGCTGGACGCGTTTTGTCGCTTCGCCCACGCGCAGGGCGTGACCGCCAGAAAACTCACCCCTGACGATTTGTTTCCGAGGGAAGTGCGGGCGAGCGTCCGGGTCTAGTCCAGGTCTAATCCTTGGCGCGTTCCACGTAGGAGCCGTCGCCGGTGTTGACGACCACCCGGGTGCCGACGGTGATATGTGTCGGCACCATAGTCCGCACGCCGTTCGACAACTTGGCCGGCTTGAAAGAGCCGGACGCGGTCTGCCCCTTGACCACCGGTTCGGTATCGACGATTTCCAGCGTGACTTTCTGCGGGATCTCGATGGCAACGGGGACGCCTTCGTGGACGCTGAGGTTCACGACCATTCCTTCCTGCAGGTAGGCGGCATAGTCGCCGACGATGTCTCCTGAAACGTGAATCTGGTCATAGGTCTCCTGATTCATGAAGTGGAAGCCATCGCCATCCTGATAGAGGTAGCTGAAGTCGTGATCTTCGACGTGCGCGCGCTCGACCTGGTCGGTGGTCTTGTAACGCTGCGAGGTCTTCACGCCGTCGGAAATCCGGCGCATATCCACCTGCGTGGTCGGGGTGCCCTTGCCGGGGTGAAAGTTCTCAGCGGTGAGGACGACATAGAGCTTGCCGTCAATGTCGACGATATTGCCCTTGCGGAGCGACGAAGCGATGACCTTCACGATAGCGATCCTTGATTTATTGGCGGCGGGGGCCGTGGTTTCGGGGCGCACCATACCGATCTTCTCGCCCGATACCAGTCTTTCTCGCCGGTCCTCTGGCTGAGGTAAACGTGCCGAAAACCCCACCGTTCTGGAGCGCCGGTTCCCACGCCGCCCGCAGGCCTTACTTGCTGGCGCGCGGTCGCATCGCTGCGGCGCTGAGGGCATGGTTCGCGCAGCATGATTTCGTCGAAGTCGAGACGGCCGCCCTTCAGGTTTCGCCCGGCAACGAGACCCATCTGCACGCTTTCGCCACCGACCTCATTGGTCCGGGCGGGGAACGGCGGCCGTTATATCTTCATACCTCGCCGGAATTCGCCTGCAAGAAGTTGCTGGCCGCGGGTGAAACGCGCGTTGTCAATTTTGCCCGGGTGTTCCGCAACCGCGAGCGTGGCGATCTGCATCATCCCGAATTCACGATGCTTGAATGGTACAGGACGAACGAGACCTATGACGTGCTCATGGATGACTGTGCGGCGCTTCTCGGCGAGGCGGCGCGTGCTGCCGGTGCCAAGGAATTTCGCTTTCGCGGCAAGACCGTCGATCCATTTGCTGCGCCGGAGAGATTGACAGTCGCGGATGCCTTCGCGCGCTACGCCGAGGTCGACTTGCTGTCCACAGTGAGCGAGGGGCGGGGTGACCGGACCATGCTTGCGGCGGAAGCAGCGCGCATTGGCGTCACTACGGCGAACGACGATACGTGGGGCGACATCTTCAGTCGGATCCTGGCGGAACGCGTTGATCCACGGCTGGGCATCGGCCGCGCGACGCTCCTGTACGAGTATCCGTTGCCATTGGCGGCACTGGCGCGGCCGAAGCCCGGCAGCGACAAAGTCGCCGAGCGATTTGAGCTTTACGCCTGCGGGGTCGAACTGGCCAACGCATTCGGAGAACTGATAGACGTTGCCGAACAGCGTGCCCGCTTCGAGACTGCCATGGCTGAAAAGCATCGCATTCATGGCGAGCGCTATCCGGTGGATGAAGACTTTCTCCTCGCCCTGGGGCAAATGCCGCCTGCGAGCGGAATTGCTCTCGGTTTCGACCGTCTGGTGATGCTGGCGACCGGCGCCCAAAGGATCGAGCAGGTGATCTGGGCGCCCGTGGTGGATCCGTAGAGGGACACAAGAAGGAACGACAAATGACAACGCTACGTAGCCCCGCCCAACTCCGCGCGAGCGGTCTGGTGACACAGGAGCGTCTGGCGTCGCTCGAGCAAGTCGTTGATCGCTACGCGGTCGCGATTCCGGACTCCCTGGCGCAATTGATCGACCGCAATGATCCGCGTGATCCCATTGCGCGGCAATTCGTTCCGAATATTGCAGAGCTCGATCACCAAATGGTGGAAGACCCGGATCCAATCGGCGACGACGCGCACAGCCCCGTCGAGGGTATCGTGCATCGTTATCCGGATCGTGTTTTGCTCAAGCCGACCCATGTCTGCGCGGTCTACTGTCGCTTCTGCTTCCGGCGCGAAATGGTTGGCCCGGGCAAGCCGAATGTGCTCTCGCACGAGGCCTTGGAGCGGGCACTCGACTATATCCGGACACATCCGGAAATCTGGGAAGTCATCCTGACCGGCGGCGACCCATTGGTTCTTTCGGCGCGCCGGCTGCGCGCGATCATGAACTCCCTCGAAAAGATCGATCACGTGAAGGTGGTGCGAATTCACACCCGGGTGCCGGTCGCCGAGCCCGCGCGCGTGACCCGCGAACTGGTGCGCGCGATGAAAGTCAGGACAAAAGCGACCTATGTTGCTTTGCACGTCAATCATCCTCGTGAGCTCACGGTGGACGCGCGCGCGGCGTGCGCGCGTATTGCGGATGCCGGGATTCCGCTGCTGTCGCAAACGGTGCTGCTTGCCGGCGTCAACGACACGCCCGAGGTGATGGGTCAACTGATGCGCACATTGGTCGAATGTCGGATCAAGCCATATTATTTGCATCACGGAGACATGGCGCCGGGCACGAGTCATTTCCGCACCGACCTGGCGGACGGGCAGGAACTGATGCGCACGCTTCGCGGTCGATTGTCCGGTTTGTGCCAGCCGACTTACGTGCTCGACATTCCGGGTGGCCACGGCAAATCGCCTGTCGGCCCGAACTACGTCGAGCGAGTCGGCTCAAATGGCAATGCTCTTGTAGTGGAAGACTTACAACGGGCGGCGGCACCGTTACCCGGGGCTAGTGCCTGATGCCGATCACGTCCAGAAAAGCGGCCGCAACGGCAAGGCTGGCAAAGCCGATGAACACGACGGCTATAACCGCGTGCCACACGAAGGTCGCGTCGCGCCTTAGGGATGCCACTACGTTCTTGCTGTTGATCATTACCTGATGCCCCGAGAGAAAGTTCGCAGGACCGCGATACTTGTACCTGCTAAGGAATCATCCGGCTCATAATTTGTATGTTAAAAAGTGCGTGAGAACTGCCGCATCTGCGCATAGCAGCTATGATTGCGATGATTGGTGCGACGAAGCGTCACCACGTGCGCACATAAAGAGCGCGTAAAGCCGCGAAATTGTCTTTGTAAATCCGTCGTCTCGCCGGCTCAGCTACTCGGGAACCAGTTCGCCTGATCCGCCTGCCTCGATCGGAAAATCGCGAAATTTCCGCAACCCATCCTTCATCGGCAGTACGGTTTCTGCGTAGTGCAAGTGGATAACCGGTTTGAACGTCACGCGAGGAATCACTGCCGCGCGAACGTCGGTGAGGCCAAAGGTTGGGTGATGAGTCATGAGATGGCCGCCGCAACGCGTGCAGAACTGTCGATCACTCATTTCCGTTTTTTTAAAGTGGCCGACGAATTCCTGTCCCTTCGTGACGCATACGTCTTCTGCCTTCCACAAGAGGTATGCATTCACCGGACTTCCCGAGTAGGAGCGGCAGGAATTGCAGTGGCAATATCCCATCTCCACAGGTGCGCCGCTCGCCTCGATTTCGATGGCGCCACAGAAGCAGTTGCCTTTGGTTGCGTCGGTCATGTCGCGCTCCCCCTGCCAGGCCAGAGTGTTATTGTCATTCTCGTGATAAAGGTATGTCTCAACCAGTCCCGTGTTGTTGGCGCTCGATCTTGGGCTTAGCAGTCACCTTTTTGCAATGACGAACCGGAAACAGCGGCGTATCGCGGCGAAGCAGAGCCTCAGTCAGTTCGACCGTCATCATGCAGCCGGTGCAGCGCCTGCCGACGCTGACCTGATGGATGAAGCCCGACGGCAATTCCACAACGGCAACGGCAAGCGCGCCGAAGTTCTATGCAGGGAAATTCTGGCGCGCTTACCGACACACGTTGACAGCCTCAATCTCATTGGACTTATCGGGCAGTCGTCCAATCGCCACAAGCTTTCGGTACAGATGTTTAACCGCGCCATTGAGTCGGATCCTTTAAACGCGGCTTGCCATTACAATCTGGCGTCTTCCTATCAGACGCTTCACCAAGTTGATCAGGCTGTCGGCCATTTCAAAAAGGCGATTGCGCTCGGGTTGAGCGGAAACAACGTCGAAGACTTCATCAGGCGAAGCCAGACGCTCGCTCCATACCTCGACCAGCTTGAAAATCAGCAACCGCTGGGGCGTACGCTCGATCTCGATGTCACGGCGCTCAAAACCATTGCCGACGATTTGTTTTTGCGTTGTGCGCTGGAAAGTACGGTCATTCGAGGGCAACTGCTGGAGACGTTCCTCACCCGTTTGCGCCGCACGTTACTTCGTTTTGCTACCAACAATGGCGCCGCTTCACCCTCCGCTATGGAGGCTCTCACCGTCTGTTTTGGTGCGGTGGCCCAACAGTGCTTCATCAACGAATATGTCTACGCTCAAGAGGATGACGAAACCCGGCAATCGATCCAGCTTCGCGACTTTTTGTTGAAGCAACTGGACAATGAGGGGGCAGTAATTGAGCCAATCACCCTTGCCGGGGTTGCGGCGTATTTTTCGCTCTATCAGCTCCCGCGCGCCGAAAGAATTTTGAAACGAGACTGGCCGGTGACCATGTCCGGCCTGATCCGGCAGCAGTTGCATGAACCTTTGGAGGAATTGCGCGACCGTCCGACCATACCGAAGTTGACCGCGATCGATGGCGGCGTGTCGCAGGACGTAATGGAGCAATACGAAGAAAACCCATATCCCCGCTGGGTCGTTGACACGACTGCTCGCTATGCGAATGAGGCAGGTGATCCTTTTCGCGGCGAAATTCTTATTGCGGGGTGCGGAACCGGCCTGCACGCAAGCCAGGTGGCTCATCGCTATCCGAGCGCGCGCATTCTGGCCATCGACATCAGCTTACCAAGCCTCGCCTTCGCTCGGCGAAAGAGTCGTGAGGCCGGATTGCGCAACGTTGAATTTGCTCAAGCCGACATTCTCAGACTGGCAGCAATCGATCGTCAATTTGATCGGATTGAAGCCGTTGGCGTATTGCACCACTTGGCGGAGCCTGAAACGGGATGGCGCATTCTGCTTTCGTTGCTGCGGCCAGGCGGGCAAATGCGTGTCGGCCTTTACAACGAAGAAGGGGCGGCCCGGCGCAGCATCGTCAAAGCACGAGCGCTCGTTGCTGAGCGCGGCTACCGGCCCACCGTAGACGATATTCGGAAGTGTCGGCAGGAGATATTTGGTGACAATGACGGGCGTTGGAAAACCATAATCAGTACTGCCGATTTCTATAGCGTGAGTGGAGTCCGCGACCTGCTATTCCATGTTATGGAGCACCAGTTCACAATCACGCAGATCAGCGAATTTATCGCCAGGCACGGACTCTCGTTCCTCGGGTTCGAGGCGGAGCCGCAGGTTATCCAGCTTTTCGAGCGCCAGTTTTCTCGTGCCGCGATGACAGACATCCAACAGTGGCATGCTTTTGAGATGGCCAATCCGCTGGCGCTTTCGCGGTATATGCATGTGTTTTCGGTTCGTAAGAACACATGAGATTGGCGCGCCCTAGGGGATTCGAACCCCTGTTACCGCCGTGAAAGGGCGGTGTCCTAGGCCTCTAGACGAAGGGCGCTAAAGCCGCCGCCGAACGGCGGCTACTGTTGGGTCGGGGTATAAAGACCTTCGCCGTCAGCGGCAAGCGAGCTCACCACTTGCCGGAATTCGGCATCGACTTCCAGGGCTCCTGGGCGGGCAGGGCTGAGCCTTTCTGCAAAAGCTCGATCGATTGCTTGTCCGGGGAGCGCACGAAAGCCATGACGCCATCACGCGGCGGCCGGTTGATCGTTACGCCTGCTTTCATCAGTCGCTCGCAGGTCGCGTAGATGTTGTCGACCTCGAAGGCGAGGTGCCCAAAATGACGGGCCTCGCCATAGTCTTCGGTATCCCAGTTGTAGGTGAGTTCCAATTCCGGGCCTGGGCGGCCGGCGGTTTTACTTGATTCAACCAATTTTTCGTCGGCCGGGCCTGCCAGGAACACCAGAGTGTACCGGTTTTTCTCATCCACCCGGCGGCGGGTTTCTTTCATGCCAAGCTTGTTGCAATAAAAATCGAGCGCAGCGTCGAGATCTCGAACGCGCAGCATAGTGTGCAGATATCGCATAGGCTAAACCTCACTGACTGACAGAAGGCAGCGACTATACACAAATGATCGCCTCCGATCTTCCCACCGCTATCGAGCGTTTGAGGCATCTGATCGAGAATGCCTCAGTCATTATTCCCTTTACCGGGGCAGGTATTTCCACCGAGTGCGGGATACCCGATTTCCGTTCACCCGGAGGCATCTGGACAAAGACCAAACAGATACCGTTCGATGCTTTTGTGACAAGCCAGGAGATGCGGGACGAAGCCTGGCGGCGACGGTTTGCCATGGAGGAGAGTTTCGCGAACGCGAAACCCGGCAGAGGGCATCGCGCTTTGGCAAGTCTCTACCGTTCCGGGAAAAGTCCTGCGCTCATCACGCAGAACATCGACAATCTGCATCAGGCTTCAGGCGTTACCGCGTCCGATGTCGTGGAACTGCACGGCAACACCACGTATGCCCTCTGTCTCGATTGTGCAAAGCGATACGAATTGTCTTGGGTCAAGGAAAAATTCGATAATTTGGGCGAGCGCGCCCCCGATTGCGGATGTGGTGGCCACATCAAAACCGCGACGATTTCGTTCGGCCAGCAGATGCCGCTCGAGGCGATGGAACGCGCTGAGGAATTGACCAGAAACTGCGATCTGTTTCTCGCTGTCGGTTCCTCTCTCGTGGTTTGGCCCGCGGCGGGTTTCCCGTTGATGGCCAAGCGTAACGGTGCAGCGCTCGTCATCATCAATCGTGAGCCTACGGATTTTGACGATATTGCCGATCTGGTCGTGCGCAATGACATCGGCGACGCGCTAAGTCCTTTCATCGCACACTGATTCGCTGCTCGCTACGCTGTGTATAGAGCTGTGTGCAAGCCTATTTTGCCCCTTTGCCGTTCCGACGCCGGTGTTATCTTCAATTCCGCAAAGATTCGTTTAAGCGCCCATCAAGAGGCGCCAGCAAGGTGGCGGCGTTTGGCGTCATGGCGTCGGACGGGGTCGAATCGAAAATGTCTGGGACCAATCTCCGCCAAGGGGTGGTGAGAGAGATCGTCGACGAGACGGCGACGGATCTCATCGAATTGAGCGGTGTCATCAAGTGGTTCGATGTCTCCAAGGGTTTTGGATTCATCGTCCCTGACAACGGGATGCCCGACATACTTCTGCACGTGACGTGTCTGCGCCGCGACGGCTACCAGACCGCTTACGAAGGTGCACGGGTTCTGTGTGAGGTGCTGCAACGTCCCAAGGGACTGCAGGCCTTCCGCATTGTTTCCATGGACGAGTCGACGGCTATTCATCCGGCGCAAATGCCGCCGGCGCGCACTCACGTAACTGTGACGCCGACCAGCGGGCTTGAGCGTGCGCAAGTCAAATGGTTCAACAGACTGCGTGGTTTCGGCTTCCTGACCCGCGGCGACGGAACGCCCGACATTTTTGTGCACATGGAAACCCTGCGGCGCTACGGCATTGCGGAATTGCGCCCAGGTCAGACTGTTCTGGTTCGTTTTGGGCCCGGACCGAAGGGCTTGATGGCGGCCGAGGTCAGGCCGGACGGCGGACCTTTGGGACTGGCGTCCCACTAAACCCCCTCGATTTTACGATTGCCGCTGGCAGCGGAGCCGCGTAAAGGGCGTGCCATGCGCTCGCTCAAATGGATCGCCTTTGCATTCGTCAGCTTGTTTGTAGCCGCCAGCCTTGCTCGGCCGGTTGGACCGCAAACGATTGAAATTGCCAGCAAGACCGGCGTTCACATGTTCACGGTGGAAGTTGCGGACAATGATGCCGACCGCGCGAAGGGGCTCATGTACCGCAAGGAACTGCCGGAAGGGCAGGGAATGCTGTTCGACTTCCAACGGGACCAGGAAGTCAGCTTCTGGATGCAGAACACCTATATTCCGCTCGACATGATTTTTATCCGCGGTGACGGTCGTATTTTGCGCATAGCCGAGAACACCGAGCCTTTGTCGACGCGGCTTATCCCGTCGAACGGACCCGTCCGCGCTGTTCTTGAAGTTATCGGCGGGACGTCGCAGAAACTTGGCATTGCGGCCGGTGACCGCGTTGCGGCGCCGATCTTTAACGCCCGCTGAGGCTTGCTTGCCGCACCTTGGCGAAGCGTGTATCGAACGCCGGTGTCCGGCGGGGCATAGCGCAGTCTGGTAGCGCGTCTGGTTTGGGACCAGAAGGTCGCAGGTTCGAATCCTGCTGCCCCGACCAAATTAATCTATTGTTTCATGGCAATTTTCGAAAAGAGGCCCTTGGCTTGCGGGGACGGTAACTTGGTCAAGGCGATGTGACATGAGTGCGCCTCCCGACCCCAAGGTACTCCAGTCTGTCGAGATCAAGCTCTCCGCCGGGGCTAATCGCCGTTTTTTCTTTCGAAGTTCTGGTACCGACCTCAGCGTAATCAGGCAAATCTTCGAAGAGCAGAATTACACCCTGTCTGGTCTGCCGCTCAGTAGCAAATTGAAGAATTACGCCGACTGGGTAGCGGTCGGCGGAGCCTCGCTCCTGGTGGTCGATCTCGGCGCGAATATCGGCGCGAGCCCGGTCTACCTGACGCAGCTGGATCCACGAATCCACGTGTGTGCGGTCGAGCCCGAGTCAGGAAATTTTTCAGTCCTTCGGGTGAATTGTACCGGTCTGCCCATTACTGCCGTGCACGCTGCCATCGCGAGCGAACCGGGGACGTTGTGGATTTCCGATCCGGGCATTGGAGAGTGGGGATTTCGCGTTGGAAGCAGCGGAAAAAGCGAAATTGAGGCGATAACCATGACGCATATTTTGGAGCGGTTTGGTGTTTCCGCAGGATATAGGCCGCTGATCTGCAAGATCGACATTGAGGGAAGTGAGGCAGAATTGTTCAGCGCCAACGATTCTTGGATCGATGCATTCCCTCTTATCGTCATCGAGCTTCACGATTGGCTGTTGCCCGGGACCAGCAATTCACGAAATTTCCTGCGTGCGATTTCCAGAAGAAATTTTGACGTTGTCCAACGGGGCGAAAATACGTTTTGCTTTAACAACGATCTTCTCGCCCAAGCTGCCAACCCTTAAAGATGTCTCCTGCAGAAACCCCCGACCGGAGGATGGAAATCCATTTGCCCGTGAAATAGCGTCCGGCCCGCGTAATCGGACGCCGGTAGCAAGATGAAATCAACAAACCGGTGTTAAACAACGGGAAGCGGGCAGGTATTATGCTACAGTCAAAAGATCATATTTTAAGATTTTCCTTGTCACGACTTGAGCAATACGCAAGCATCCCGGCGCCTCTCAGTTTGTAACGCTGCAAGAAGCAACAGACCGTTCTCGTGGGGCCGAGGGCGGGCATCGAGCAGCCGCAAATGCCAGTTGTGACTTTGTCTGCCGGGTTCGTGCGACAGGCGATCTGTGTGTCCGCACGCAAGAAGACAGATTATTTTGATCTCACGCAGCGTGGCTTCCTGCTTGAAGTGCGCCAGTCGGGAGGCAAAACCTATTATCAGCGCTACACCGACGAGCGCGGACGCGAGCGTCAGTACAAGATCGGTCCGGCCGAGGTCCTCACGCTCGAGCAGGCGCGTCGCAAAGCGCGCCAGGTTGTAGCGGAAGCATTGCTTGGAGCTGACCCGCAGCAGAAACGACGCGAGATGCGGGCGGTCCCGCAGCTGAATAGCTTCGTGCAGGAACGCTATTTGCCATATGTGCGGACATACAAAAGCAGTTGGCAAACGGACGAAACAGTGCTGCGTATTCACATCCTGCCAAAGCTCGGCGGGCTCGCACTCGATGAAATCAAAACCGACGCAATTTCCGATCTGATCAATGGCATGCGCGCGGACGGTTATGCGTCCGGGACGATCAATCGTGTCATCGTGATCCTGCGCTACATCTACAATCTCGCGCGAAAATGGAAGGTGCCGGGCGGCTCGGAAAATCCGGCCGCAGGGCTGAGCGTCGGGCCCGACGTCCAGCGCAATCGCTTCCTCAGCGAACTGGAAGCAGAGGCCCTCGTTCGCTCCATGAATAGCGACGAAAACCAGACCGCTGCGCGTGCGATCATGTTGCTGTTGCTAACCGGGGCGCGTCGCAACGAAATTACCTTTGCCAAATGGGACTATGTGGACTGGAAGAACAAAACACTGCTGGTGCCCAAATCGAAGTCCGGCCGTCCGCGCGTCATCGCGCTCAATCAATCCGCGATTGCGCTTTTGACGGCGACGCCACGAATTGACGGAAATTCTTTCATTTTTCCATCGCCGATCAGTAGCCGCCCGTCCGCGTCACTGCATTTTCCCTGGGATCGCATTCGCAAACGCGCCGGTCTCACGGATGTGCGCTTGCACGATCTGCGTCACTCGTTCGCGAGTTTTCTGGTCAACCGCGGCGTATCACTCTATGTCGTGCAGGGGCTGCTCGGTCACCTGCACGCACGGACCACGCAGCGCTACGCACACCTGACACAGGAAACGCTGACGGGTGCGGCTGATCTGATCCAGGAAGTCGTGGCGTTTCCTGGCGTATCGTCCGTAGCATCCTCCACCTGACCACCGACACCTTTGACGTATGAATCTATCGCGCCATCAGGCGCGTGACGCAAACGCGCTTGGCGTTTCCCGGACCACAGTTTGATGTGAATACGTTCGCGGACGAGCCGGGAAAGTTCGCATCCTGCGCTATCCCTACCGCACAACAGTGAGCAAAAGGTGATGTCGCGATGCAGACACCACTTTCATCAAACAGTTAGCAATTCGCTGAACCCACGCCATGCTCAGTTTCGGCCGAAGCGATTGAATGAATTGTAGTTCGTCTTTTCAAAACGAGCGATTGCAATTGTTCACGTTATAGCAACGTGCACGGTTCAATCCGTCCAGTACGTGAAGATTTGCTCTCTCTACGGTGTCGGTTTCTACTACGTGCCCGGCACTGACATGTGCATCAAGATTGGTGGTTGGGTGCGCGCTGAGTATGCGTACGGCGACAACGGCAACTTCGCCTGGGGTTGGGCGAACGGAAACGTCAACAACCGCAACACCAACAACAGCACGTGGCGTGCACGCGGCTACATCACGGCCGATGCCCGCAATCAAACTGAATACGGCACTGTGCGTGGCTATCTTGCGGTGGGTCTGAGCACGAACAACATCGGCGCGGACAATGCCGGCAATACGTTCAGCTCCAACCGTGCCTTCATCCAGTGGGCTGGGTTCACGTTCGGCCTCACGCAGTCGTTCTTCGACTTCTACAACTCGCCGGCGACGTCATACTGGGGCTCGTTCCCGGCGTCGGATACAGGCGACGGCGGCTGGATGGTCGCGGCTTACACGGCGCAGTTCGGCAATGGCTTCTCCGGATCGATTGCCGCGGAAATGCGCCGCACGACGTCGATCATCAACTCGGGCACGCAGGTTCAACCTGGTGGGGCAAGCCTCGGCTACGGTGGCTTCCAGGCGCCTGATCTCGTCGCCAATCTGCGCGTCGATCAGGCCTGGGGCTCGGCGCAGGTCATGGGCGCCATCCATCAGGTCAACAGCACCTACTATAGTGGCGCGGCGGCGGTCAGCAGCGGTCATCCGGATGATGACGTTGGCTTCGCTATCGGCGCGGGCCTCAGGCTGAATGCGCCGATGATCAGTCAGGGTGATTACCTGCAGGCGCAGATCAACTACACGCAGGGCGCGCTGCGTTACATCTTCCAGACGCCCAATTCGAGCTACGGCAAGGTCGAAGGCTCTGAACTGGGCTTCGGCGTGCTGTCCGATGCGGTCTATGGCGGCACCCTCGTGGCCGGCAACGCGTCCCAGCTCAGCCTGACCACGGCCTGGAACGTCAACGCCGCCTACGAGCACTTCTGGAATCCGCAGTGGCGCACCTCGCTCTACGGCGGCTACGCCGCGGTGAGCTACAACGACCAGGGCAACAGGATCCTTTGCTCGTTGCTGGGCGCCGGCGCGGGAAGTGGTGCAGGCATTACTTCGGTCGCCGCCCCGGGCTGCAACAATGACTGGAGCACCTGGTGGATCGGCTCGCGCACCCAGTGGAACGTCACCAAGGACTTCTACATGGGCTTCGACGTGCTGTACTCCAAGCTGAACAGCGCGGATGTGCCGAACAGCGTTCTGCCCGTTAACGTCGCCGGCGGCACCGTCATCGGCGGTAATGCTGTGACGGCCTCCGACGTCGACAACTGGCAGTTCCGCTTCCGCGTGCATCGCGATTTCTATCCCTGATCGCGGCATAGCAAGCTGACGAATTCGCGAAACCCCGGCGGGCAACCGCCGGGGTTTTTATTTGCCGACCGTGCGCCGGTCATTCCGTGTCGGAAATGCAACGCGGCGCCAGCAAGCGTACCGCAGCGCGCAAAAACGCGATTTTTGTCGCGGCCGCCTGCGCCATCGCCGCATCGGCCCAAGCGCACATCCCCGCAATCTTTCAATTGTTCCGCTGGCTCGAGAATCCAACGGCGCATCGCACGCGCTCAGAAAAATTCGGAGAACAAAAATGAAAATGGGGAACAGGTTCCTGCTCGGCTCCGCGGCGGCATTGGTTGCGGTCGGAGGTGCACAGGCAGCCGATCTGCCGGTCAAGGCGCAGCCGACGCAATTCGTCAAAATCTGCAGCCTCTATGGCGCGGGGTTTTATTACGTGCCGGGCACCGACATGTGCCTGAAGATCGGCGGCTGGGTGCGCGCCGAATATGCGTACGGCGACAATGGTAACCTCTCCTGGGGCTGGGCGAACAACAACGCCAACAACCGGACCACCAACAACAGCACCTGGCGCGTGCGCGGCTACATCACGGCCGATGCGCGCAACCAGACCGAATACGGCACCGTGCGTGGCTATCTCGCGGTCGGTCTGAGCACGAACAATACGGGTGCTGACAGGGCCGACAACACGTTCAGCGCCAATCGCGCCTTCATCCAGTGGGCCGGTTTCACCTTCGGCCTGTCACAATCGTTTTACGATTTCTACAGCTCACCATCGACCTCGTACTGGGGTTCGTTCCCGGCGTCGGATACGAGCGATGGCGGCTGGATGGTCGCCGGCTACACCGCGCAGTTCGGCAACGGTTTCTCCGGCACTCTTGCTGCGGAAATGCGGAGGACGACGCAGATTATCGGTTCTCAGACTGCTGCTGCCATTCCCGGTTTTACTTCGGGCCTCTACGGCGGCTTCCAGGCGCCCGATCTCGTTGCCAATCTGCGTGTCGATCAGGCCTGGGGCTCAGCCCAGATTATGGGCGCTCTGCATCAGGTCAACGCACTCTACTACGACGACGGAACTACAGTTACCAATGGCCATCCGTCGGACAAATGGGGTTTCGTCATTGGTGCCGGAATTAGGCTGAACGCACCGATGATTGGCCAAGGCGACTACCTGCAGGCGCAGGTCAACTACACCGAAGGTGCGCTGCGCTACATCTTCCAGACGCCTAACTCAAACTGGGGCAAAGTGGATGGCAACAGCGCTGCATTTGGATCCGTGAGTGATGCTGTTTACGGTGGGTTTCCCGGCGAAGTCGGCGTATTCCGCCCCAGCGATCTCAACCTCACGACCGCATGGAACGTGAACGTTGCATACGAGCACTTCTGGAATCCGCAGTGGCGAACGTCCTTGTATGGTGGCTACTCGGCCGTGAGTTACAATGAATTGGCCACTAGCTTGATCTGCAACGGCGAACTTTCGCTGTCGGTGTCGACCTGCAATATGGATTGGAACACCTGGTGGATCGGCTCGCGCACTCAGTGGAACATAACGAGAGAATTCTACATGGGCTTCGATACCATGTATTCGAAATTGCACAGTGCCGATTTCGGGCCGATTGGAACGTTGGCTTCGTCAGCGGCTGTCGGTAACCGCTCTTTTCCCAAAGACGACCAAGACAACTGGCAATTCCGCTTCCGCGTGCATCGCGATTTCTATCCTTGATCGCAGCGTAGCGAGCTGACGAGTAAAAAATCCCCGGCGGGAAACCGCCGGGGATTTTGCTTTCAGGATTGCAGCTAGTGGATCGTACGATCGCAGCGGTGCACGAATTCGGAAATGCGTCCGATCGTGGCCGCGTCAGTGAGGAGCGGCGCGTGACCCTGGTCGGGCACCTCGATGACATCCATCGCCTTGCGCCGCGCGCGCATGGCTTCGACCGTTTCTCCGGTGAGAAGGTCAGAGTTGGCGCCGCGGATCACCATCAACGGCTTTGCCCGAAGCGCGTCAAATTGCAGCCAGAGCGGCGGCACGCGGCGCTCGGCGTCGACACCGTTCATTGTCGTAGCGATCTTCACATCATAGGTCGGCACCAGCCGGCCTTTTTCGTCCTTGAACGTGCGATGCGCACTGGCGAGCCAGTCCTTCGCGTCAAGCTTCGGGAATTGTCCGCTGAACAACCGGCGCAGGATGTCCGCGCCTTCCTCGAAGCTGCGCGGCTGCGGCAGCTTGCCGACATAGCTCTTGATGCGCATCAGGCCCTGCGGCTCGATCACCGGACCGATATCGTTGAGCACGGCACCGACGATCGCGGTCGGCCGCACGGCGGCCAGCAGCATCGTGAGAATCCCGCCGCGCGACGTCCCGACGAAGATCGCGGGCGTCACGTCGAGCGCGGTCACGACGGCGAGCACATCGGCGAGTTCGACCGGCAGCGCGTAGTTCGCCGGATTGCTGTCGTATTGCGACAGCCCGCGCCCGCGATAGTCGAGCGCGATCACGCGGCGGAAAGGTTTTTCGTGCGAGAGCGCGGACGCGAGCGCCTCGAAGTCGGCCGCGGTGCGGGCGAGGCCGGGCAGGCAGACGACCGGGGTGGCTGACGCCGTCCGGGCGCCATAGCAGCGGGCATGCAGGCGCAGGCCGTCGGACGCGGTGATGAAACTGCTGGACGTCCCGTTCTGCATGCGATGGTTATAACATACCACCGCGGTGCACGCGCACTCGGGTCGGGCTTGCCAACAACTTGTCCTACGTCATTCCGGGACGGCGCGAAGCGCCGGACCCGGAATCGATAAGCAGGCGCGGTGCACGTCGCTGGATTCCGGGTTCGCTCGCTGGCGCTCGCGCCCCGGAATGACGTGGAGGCGACCGAACGCCCTCGTTGTCATGGCCGGGCATAGCCGTCCGAAGGACGGCGTGCTTTCGCACGCCTATGTCCCGGCCATCTCGCTTAGCAGGGCAGTGCCTCACCAAGCGGGATCACCGGGACAAGCCCGGTGATGACAGGTTGAGCTGATGCGTTTAGCCGACTGGCTGGTCACTAAGACGTGGATGCCCGGCACAAGGCCGGACATGACAAAAAGAGAAGGAGTGCCTCACCAAGCGGGATCACCGGGACAAGCCCGGTGATGACACTACCGGTGCGCGCCGCCGCGCTTGATGTCGGCTTCGATCACCAGCCGGCTGCCGCCGCCGAAGCGTGCGCGGTAGACCTGCAGGTTCTCCATGATGCGCGCGACGTAGTTGCGCGTTTCGGCGATCGGGATGCGCTCGACCCAGTCCACGGGGTCGACATGCGGATCGCGCGGATCGCCGTAGGCCGCGATCCACTGCTTCACGCGGCCGCGGCCGGCGTTGTAGCCGGCGAACGTGAGAATGTACGAGCCGTTATAGCCGGTGAGGAGATTGGACAACTCGGCCGCGCCCATCTGCATATTGTAGACCGGATCCTTCAGCAGGCGGTCGCGGTTATAGGTGAACTTGAACTTGGCCGCCGTATCGATGCCCGCCGCCGGCGTCACCTGCATCAGGCCCATCGCGTTGGCGCTCGAGACGACTTTCTGGTTGAAGTGGCTCTCCTGGCGCGCGATCGAATAGGCGACGGCCGCTTCGATCGGCGGCGCGATCGGCTGATAGTCGGGCAGGCCGACCGTCGGGTAGGCGTAATAGTCGAGCGGCAAACCGCGCGCATAGGCGTATTCGCCGAGCATCACCATCGCGCGGCCGTCACCGTTCTTGGCGGCAAGCTCGCCCATCATAGCCATGCCCGCGACGTCGCTCGCGCTCTCGCCGAGCTCGGCGTAGATCGAGGCCAGCATGTCGCGCTCACCGAGCCTGTAGAGAATGTCCGCCGCGCGCACGACTTCAAGATTACTCAGCGTGGCTTGTTCCTGCTGCGTGAACACCGGCGGTCCGCGCAGGCCGAGATCTTTCATCCCGAGCCGCGCGCGCGCGAGCTGTCCGTAATAGGTTGCCGTGTATTGCGAGGCCGATTCATAAAATTCCTTGGCCTGCGCGTTCTGGTTCATCGCTTCCGCGGTGCGCCCCTGCCAGTAGCCGGCGCGCGAGAGTGCGTGCGGGCTCTGTGTGCCTTCGCTGATGCGCGCGAAGTGTTCTGCGGCGGTCTTCGGATCGCGCAGGAAGCGCAGCGCCACCCAGCCGGCGGTGAAGTGCGCGTCGACGCGATAGAAACCTTTCATCGGCGTCGCGGCGTCACGTGCAACGCGATAGGCAGCGTGCGCGTCGTTTTCGTCGAGCAGCTTGCGCACCAGCAGCCGGCGCTCCTGCCACCACTGGTCGAGGTTGACGAGCGCTTCGGGATTCTTCGGCGCGGTAAGGATCAGCCTGCTGGCGTCCTCCGCCTTGTTGTTCAGGCGCAGCCACTGCACGCGCGAGTAGATATAACCGGCGTCGCTCTGCGCCGCGGCGGGGACTGCATCAAGCAGCGCCTTCGCATTGCCAGCCTTGCGCAGCACCGCCGCGCGGGCACGCGCGATGGCGACCTCATTGCCGCCGAGGCGGTCCGCGGCACGGATGCCGGCGGCGGCGTCGTCTGCGTAGAAGCGCGCATCCATGCGCACCTTGTGGTCGGCCGGCGTAAGCATTCCGCCGAACATCTCGAGCACGCGTTGTTCGACGCCTTCGCTCGCATCGTCGTTGCGCCAGGCCTGACGAACGAGACGCGCCGCACCCTCGCGGTCGCCTTGCGCGAGCAGAGTGCGCGCCAGCATGTAACGGCCCTTGGCGGTGACCGGCTGCTGCTTGGCGAAGAAAGCGCGCACAGTGCGATCGTCGACGCCATCGTTCCACAGCGCGTTCTCGGCGCGGCGACGGAACAGCGGGGAGTGCGGCCAGCTCGGATTGACTTCGACCCAGGCGGCGTAGCGCTGGAACGACGGATTGGTGTTGTCGGAGCGCAGGATTATCCATTCGGCGAGCTTGCGCGCCACGGGATCGCTGATGCTCGCCTGTGTCGCGTTGGCTTCCGCTTCGCGGCCTTTGCGCGCTGCTTCGATCACGCGCTTCACCGCGGCGATGTCTGCATCCGACGTCGAAGGCGTCGGCGCGACCGCAAAAGGTCCGGCCGCGGGCCGCGCCATCGGTTTGAAATGCGCGCGGGTATCGAACATCGCGCCACGCAATCCGACATTGGCCTGCGCGTAGGAGGAGAGGCCGCTGCCGTTGGCGTCGTGTTTGGCAACAGGAGTTGCCGCTTGGGTCTGTTGAGCAGTCGCGGGCGCCGCCGGCTTGGCCGTATTCTTGGCGGTATTTAGAGGCGGCCGCGGACGCGGCAAGGGAACTTTTTGTACGGTGGCCGAAAACGATTCAGCGCACAGCCCGCAGGAGGCTGCCAACGCAAAAAGGATGCTCAAGCGGCTTCGGCCAGTCGCTATCATCAAACCCCGTGCGGTCGTGTCCCCGGCGACCCGAATCAGCGCGGGGCCGCTGGCAGTGGCGTATTAGGCCAAAAATATTGATGGATGGTACTCAAAAATTACATGTCCGGGACACTACTTAGCGACGCAGGCAAAAACACGGCAGACTGCCTATTTAGTCGCGCAGGCCTTTCATCACCCCCGCCGACCCGATATTGATGGGGGCTCAAACCGGAACCCGCTGGAGAAGTCGCGCCATGACCGCCAAGACGAGCTTTCGAGGCTCATTTACCGCGCTGGTCACGCCGTTCAAAAACGGCTCGCTCGACGAAAAAGCCTTTCGGGACATCGTGGAGTGGCAGATTTCCGAGGGTACGAACGGATTGGTTCCGGTCGGGACCACCGGCGAGAGTCCGACGCTGTCGCATGACGAGCACAAGAAGGTCGTCGAGTGGTGCATCGATCAGGTCGACGGGCGCGTGCCAGTCATCGCTGGCTCAGGATCGAATTCGACGGCTGAAGCCATAGAGCTGTCGCGCCACGCCGAAGAGGCGGGTGCCGATGCGGTGCTGATCGTTACGCCGTACTACAACAAGCCGACGCAGGAAGGCCTGTATCAGCACTACAAGGCCATCAACGATGCCATCGGAATCCCGATCATCATCTACAACATTCCTGGCCGTTCGATCGTCGACATGTCGGTCGAAACGATGGCGCGCCTGTTCGAACTCAAGAACATCGCCGGCGTAAAGGACGCAACCGCGAACATGACGCGCGTGTCGCAACAGCGCGCGGTGATGGGGCCGGACTTTAACCAGCTCTCGGGCGAGGACATCACTGCGCTCGGCTTTATGGCCCATGGCGGTCATGGATGCATCTCGGTGACATCGAATGTGGCCCCACGCCTGTGCTCGGAGTTCCAGGCGGCCTGCCTGAAAGGCGACTTCAAGGCCGCACTCAAGCTGCAGGACAAGCTGGCCCTGCTGCACACCAATCTGTTCGTCGAAACGAGTCCGGCGCCGATCAAGTACGCAATGTCGCTCATCGGCAAATGCGCCAACACGGTGCGGTTGCCGATGGTCCCGGCCACCGAAAAGGCACAGGCCGCGGTGCGCCAGGCGATGGTACACGCCGGGCTGATCAATTAGTCTTTCCATCAGACCGACCGCGGCCTTTCACTGCATTGATGCGTCGTGGCCGCGCAGGGGAGATCGCAGGCCATGCTCGAGGAATTCAAAAAATTCGCATTGCGCGGCAACGTCATCGATCTCGCCATCGGCGTGATCATCGGTGCCGCGTTTTCATCGATCGTCAATTCGCTGGTCGGCGACGTCATCACGCCGATCATCGGCGCGATCACCGGCGGGCTCGATTTCTCCAATCATTTTCTGCCGCTGTCGTCGAAGGTCACGGCCGACACGCTGGTCGAGGCGAAAAAGCAAGGTGCGGTCCTGGGTTATGGAAGTTTTCTCACGGTCACGATCAACTTCCTCATCATCGCGTTTATCCTGTTTCTCGTGATCCGCGGGATCAACCGGCTTTCTTTCCAGCAGAAAAAGGCAGAAGAAGATAAGCCGCCGCCGTTGACGAAGACGGAAGAGCTGCTCACCGAAATCCGCGACGAGCTCAAAGCGCGCTGAACGAACGCCAATCGCACCCGACGTCCCATGGCTGCAAAACCCGAGCGCCGCTTCAAGGTGGTCGCCGACAATCGCAAGGCGCGTTTCAATTACGCGATCGGGGAAACCTTCGAGGCGGGGATCGTGCTCACCGGCAGCGAGGTGAAATCGCTGCGCGCCGGAAAGGCGACGATTGCCGAGTCCTACGCCGATGCGCGCGCGGGCGAGCTCTGGCTGATCAATTCGAATATCCCGGAATACCTTCAGGCGAGCCGTTTCAACCACGCGCCGAAACGCGCGCGCAAATTGCTGTTGCAGAAGCGCGAGATCAACCGTCTGGTCGGTGCGGTCGAACGCGAAGGCATGACGATCGTGCCGCTCAAGCTTTACTTTAACGAAAAAGGACGAGCCAAGGTCGAGATCGCGTTGGCGCGCGGCAAGAAATTGCACGACAAGCGCGAAACGCTGAAGAAGCGCTCGTGGGATCGCGAGCGCGGCCGCCTCATGCGAATGAAGGGGTAGGGTCTATTTCGCCCGTCATGCCCGGGACAGGGCCGGGACATGACGGTGGGAAGACAATGCTTCATCACAGCGTCATGCGCGGGCTTGACCCGCGCATCCATGATGAAGTGCAACACGGCACACCTTACGTTTGCGTTTTGCTGAAGTGCCTCATGGATTGCCGGGTCAAGCCCGGCAATGACCATGGAAACGTCGTGCCTCATCCGGCGGTCCCGGCCATGACGGACGCGCGCGTACATCCGCTACTGAATCACGCCGCAGGCGATGCGGCCGCCGGATTCGCCCGCAGGATCGGTCTTGTAGTCGTCGCTCCCGGCATGGATCACGATGGATGAACCGTCGGCGTCGAACACCGAGTTCGGCTTGGCCTTTTCCAGCGTGATGTTGGCGTTGAGGATCTCGACCACGAGGTCGCCGCTCTGCGGAACGTGCAGATTGGGCATGTCGCCCGCATGCTGACCGCCCGGCGCCAGCATTCCGTGTTTCTTGTTGCCCGGGTTGAAGTGGCCGCCGGCCGAGGTGAAAGGCGGCTCGCATTTGCCGACAGCGTGCACGTGGATCGCATGCTCGCCCGGCGGCAGACCTTTGACAGAAACATTGATCAGCACGCCTTGCGCGGTCTGGGTGAGATTGACCGAGCCGACTTCCTTGCCATCGCTACCTTTCATCGGCGCGCTGGCGGTCTGCGCTGCAGCGGGGAGAGCCGCGCTGAGGAGCAGGATGGTTACAAAAACCGGTTTGAGAAACATCATAAGGTCGCTCCTGTTAAAGAGGAGAAAAACCGCCTTAAACATTGGCGGCATTGCCGACTTCACGGTCGGCGGTAATCTTTGCCGCGACATTCAACGCCCGGGAGCCCGAAATGGTGCCAACCAGACTGGATCACTGCGTCATCCATGTGTCGGATTGGGGACGGTCCAACAGCTTTTATGCCGATGTTATGGGCGCCGAGCTAGTGCAGCGCCCGACAGGCTGGGCCTATCGCTTCGACGACAAGCAGTTAAACGTGCACGGCCCGGGCGTCCAGCCGGCGGAGGTCGCGCGTTTGCCGGTGCAGCCGGGCAACAGCGATCTTTGTTTCGAGTGGCAGGGTCCGATTGAAGGAGCAATCGCGCACCTGAAAGCGCACGGAATTGCCGTCGAACGCGGGCCGATGCAACGGTTCGGCGCCAAAGGGCCGGGCACCTCGGTCTATTTTCGCGATCCTGACGGCTCGCTCATGGAATTTATGAGCTACAGTTCTGTCATTCCGGCCGAGCCGCGTTAAGAACGAGACAACCGAGACAGCAAATGACTGAAGCCCCAGGCACGCATAATCCGCAATTCCTGCCATCCGATATCCCGGCACCGCAGGACGATGGAGGCGCACGCCACCTGACGGGCGCAAAACTGCCCGACATCGCGCTGCCGACGACCGACGGCTCAGCAATCAACCTTTCGAAACTCAAAGGCCGGACCGTCGTCTACGTCTATCCGCGTACGGGCGTGCCGGGCGTCGATCCGCCTGACGGCTGGGACCAGATCCCTGGCGCGCGCGGCTGCACGCCGCAATCCTGCTCGTTCCGCGATAATCTGGCCGAACTCAAGCGCCTGGGCGTTGCGCAAATCTTTGGCCTGTCCTCACAGGACACTGCCTATCAGAAGGAAGCAGCGACGCGATTGCATCTGCCGTTCGCAATCCTGTCGGACGAGAAGCTCGCGCTCACCCGCGCACTCAATCTTCCGACATTCTCCACGGCGGGGATGACACTGCTCAAGCGCATGGCGCTCGTCATCGATGACGGCACTATCAGCAAAGTCTTCTACCCGGTATTCCCCCCCGACAAGAACGCCGCCGAAGTGATCGCCTGGCTTCAGCGATCGAGATAGTTGCGGACGTTTTTGAAGACAGCGCGGAACATCTCGGGTGTGAGCACGCCCGTGTTCGTGTTGTAGCGCGAGCAGTGATAACTGCTGAACAGAGTCAGCGGCCCCAGTTGGTGCCGATCGCCGTGCCCGAAGCCGGCGTCCGACAGCTTGCCGCCGAGCGCGCGCACGGTGCTTTCATGCGCGATCCTGCCGAGCGCAACGATGGCGCGCAGCTTTTCCATCTCGGCGATGGTCGGGATAAGAAAATCGCGGCACGTCTTGATCTCTTGCGGCGTTGGCTTGTTTTCCGGCGGGACGCAGCGCACGGCGTTCGTGATGCGGCAGTCGACGAGCTCGAGCCCGTCATCCGGATGCGCGCCGTAGTCGCCCCGCGCGAAGCCGTATTTTTTGAGCGTCTCGTAAAGCAGCACGCCCGCATAGTCGCCGGTGAAAGGTCGGCCCGTGCGATTGGCGCCCTGGAGGCCGGGCGCGAGGCCGACAATCAGCAGGCGTGCACCAAGGGGGCCGAAGGAGGGGACCGGTGAATTGAACCAGGTCGGCTCCTTGGCACGCCATGTCTTGCGAAAGTCGGCAAGGCGCGGGCAACGGGGGCAGTCGCGCCCAGGCTTTCCGTCGGCCCCAGCCATGGCCCAGAATCCTGAGATGAAAAGGCTACTTTATTATTCGTATGAATCGTCGTCGTCATCAGCGCCGACATGCGCGCCGGCACGTTGCGGCGCGGTCGGCGGCCGCTGCAGGAACTGGGGCGTATGTGACGCCGCACGATCCTCGCGCGGTGGCCGGCCTTCGCGCGGAGCCCGCTCCGAGGGGTCACGCCCGATCTTGGTCTGCAGCTCGACGATATCGAGAAAGATGTCTGCCTGGCGCCGCAATTCGTCGGCAACCATTGGCGGCTGCGTGGAAACGGTCGATACGACCGTGACGCGGACGCCTTTCCGCTGGACGGCCTCGACCAGCGAGCGGAAATCGCCGTCGCCGGAGAAAAGCACCATGTGGTCGATCGTACCCGCGATTTCCATCGCGTCGACGGCAAGCTCGATATCCATGTTGCCCTTGACCTTGCGGCGTCCGGTCTGGTCGACAAATTCCTTCGTCGCCTTGGTGACGACCGAATAGCCGTTGTAGTCGAGCCAGTCGATCAGCGGCCGGATCGAGGAATACTCCTGATCTTCGATCACCGCCGTGTAGTAGAACGCGCGCAGCAAATAACCGCGCGACTGGAATTCACGCAGCAGGCGCTTGTAGTCGATGTCGAAGCCGAGAGATTTAGCGGTAGCGTAA
This sequence comes from uncultured Alphaproteobacteria bacterium, assembly GCA_963707615.1. GTDB lineage: Bacteria > Pseudomonadota > Alphaproteobacteria > Rhizobiales > Xanthobacteraceae > Pseudolabrys. Next base: position 1,550,455 of record CAVPQT010000001.1, on the reverse strand, counting down.
AGATTGGCACCATCAATGAATAAAGCGATTTTCTCGCCAGATACGGTCATGGGTTCGTCTCACAGTCCAATACGGTTTAGTCCAGACCCGCTCCGCACGCCGAGCGGATGGCGCCGCGCGCGCTTTCGGATCGCCGTTAACTGAGCATTGCGGCCTCGCCAATAAAGTGGTGTGCCGCCTGCGCAATCACGCAGTGCCGATAAAATCCCCTGCCATCGGCTTGCCCGCGCAATTGTCGAGTAACAGACGGTTGCGGCTAAACCAAGACAAAACCGCTTGAAATTTCATGCGCCAAAGGGTACTTAGCGGGCAAATTCAGGACAAGTTCCACCAGATGGAGTGACGAGCCGATGGCCCGTGTCACCGTAGAAGATTGCATCGACAAAGTTGAAAACCGCTTCGATCTCGTCCTTCTCGCGAGTCATCGCGCGCGGATGATTTCGTCCGGCTCGCAAATTACTCTCGAGCGCGACAACGACAAAAATCCGGTCGTGGCGTTGCGGGAGATTGCCGAAACAACCGTATCGCCCGGCGATCTCAAGGAAGATCTCATCCACAGCCTGCAGAAATATGTCGAGGTTGACGAGCCCGAGCCCGAAGTGCCGCTCATCGGAGCGGGCGCAGGAGCCAGCGTCGATTCCGACGATACAGAGGTAACGGCCGACCGTATGACCGAGGAAGAGCTGCTCAAGGGCCTCGAGGGCCTGGCGCCGCCGGAAGAGCCGCCGGAAGAAGACGCCGAATAGTCTATCTGTTAATTCCACGCAGCGGCCCGGCCAAAAGCCGGGCCGTTGCTTTTCATCAACCAGATGGTCAAAGCCTTGCGGCTATTATGAAACGACGTGATATCTTGAGGTGGTATCATCAGGTGCGGCCAAAGGGCAGCAGACATGGCGCGAACGCGCTCCGACCTTCCGCGCATGCAAAAGCAGGCCCCGATCCGGGCGCCGCGCCCGCCGGCCGTTGCCCCAGCCGCCCAGACCACTGAAAAGCCGGCCAGAAAGCCGCAGATGATGCGGCAGTACGACCTGATCGAGCGGGTCCGGCGCTATAACCCCAACACCAACGAGGCGCTGCTCAACCGCGCCTACGTTTACGCCATGAAAGCCCATGGCGAGCAGCGGCGCGCATCCGGCGACCCCTATTTCTCGCACCCGATCGAAGTAGCCGCGATCCTCACCGACCTCAAACTTGACGACGCGACCATCGCCGCAGCGCTCCTGCACGACACCATCGAGGATACCGAGGCGACGCGCGCCGAGATCGACAGCCTGTTCGGCCGCGACATAGGCACCTTGGTCGAGGGTTTGACCAAGCTGAAAAAGCTCGACCTCGTCACCAAGGAAGCCAAGCAGGCGGAGAACCTGCGCAAGTTATTGTTGGCGATCGCCGACGACGTCCGCGTCCTTCTGATCAAGCTCGCCGACCGGCTGCACAACATGCGCACGCTCGGTTACATGCCGTCCGAAGCCCGCCGCCGCGCCGCGGAGGAGACGCTCGAGATCTACGCGCCGCTTGCCGGCCGCATGGGCATGCACGAAATGCGCGAGGAGCTCGACGATCTGGCGTTCCGCGAGCTTTATCCGGAAGCCTACGATGTCGTGACCGCGCGGCTGAACGCCCTGACCGAGCGCAGCAAGCTGCTGATTTCCGAGATTGAAAAGCAGCTCACCAAGAAACTTGCCGATCGCGGCATCGATGCTCGCGTCGTCGGGCGGCGCAAGCGCGCTTATTCGATCTGGCGCAAGATGGAGCGCAAGTCGGTCGGGTTCGAGCAGCTGTCGGATATTTTCGGGTTTCGCGTGCTCGTGAAGACATTGGCCGATTGCTACCAGGCGCTCGGGGTTGTGCACAGCACCTGGCCGATGGTGCCGGGTCGCTTCAAGGACTACATCTCGACGCCAAAAGGGAACGACTACCGCTCGATCCACACAACCGTGATCGGCCCCAGCAAGCAGCGCGTCGAACTGCAGATCCGCACCGTCGCTATGCACGAGATCGCCGAATACGGCATCGCCGCGCACGCGCTTTACAAGGATCACGTCGGTTCGCCGACCGAACTTCTGTCTCGCGAATCGACCGCCTATGCCTGGCTGCGGCGCACCATCGAGCTTCTGGCGGAAGGCTCGAACCCGGAAGAATTCCTCGAACACACCAAGCTCGAGCTGTTCCACGACCAGGTGTTCTGTTTCACGCCGAAGGGCAAGCTGATCGCTTTGCCACGCAAGGCAACGCCGATCGATTTCGCCTATGCGGTGCATACCGACATCGGCAACACCGCGGTCGGCTGCAAGATCAACGGCCAGATCGCGCCGCTGACGTCCGAGCTCGTCAATGGCGACGAAGTGGAGATTGCAACCTCGAAAGCACAGACCGCGCCGCCGGCTGCCTGGGAATCGATCGTGGTTACCGGCAAGGCGCGCGCGGCGATCAGGCGTGCGACACGCGCCGCCGTTCGCAAGCAATATGCGGGGCTAGGCCGCCGTATCGTCGAGCGGCTCTTCCAGCGCGCCAAGATGAGCTATTCCGACGAAAGCCTGACAGGAGCGCTGTCGCGTCTTGCGCGCGCTTCGATCGACGACGTCATGGCGGCGGTGGGGCGCAGCGAACTGAAGGCCTCCGACGTCGCCCGCGCGATGTATCCCGATTACAAGGAAGAGCGCGCCGCGGCCATGGCGGCGAAGCCGAAATCGGAAAGCGGCTGGTTCGGCCTGAAGAAGCTGACCTCCGTCAAGTTCAAGCTGCCGGAAAACGCCGCCGGTCCGGCAATTCCGATCCGCGGCATCAACGGCGACCTGCCGGTGCGCTTTGCGCCCGATGGAGGCGCGGTACCGGGCGATCGCATCGTCGGCATTCTCACGCCGGGCGAGGGCATCACCATCTACCCGATCCAGTCGCCGGCCTTGAGCGAATTTGAGGACACCCCCGAGCGCTGGCTCGATGTGCGCTGGGACGAGGAAGAGCAGGCGCCACGGCGGTTCCCCGCGCGCATCGCGGTGCAGTCGGTGAACGAGCCGGGTTCGCTCGCGCAGATCACGCAGGTCATCGCCGAGCATGACGGCAACATCGACAACATCCGCATGACGCGCCGCGCGCCCGATTTCACCGATGTCACGATCGATCTCGAGGTCTACGATCTCAAGCATCTCACCGCCATCCTTGCGCAGTTGCGCGCCAAATCGGTGGTGGCCAAGGCGGAGCGCGTGAACGGCTAGACCGTGCGCAAGGGTCACGCATGAAACGTCTCCGCCTCGGCGTTAACGTCGATCACGTCGCCACGATCCGCAACGCGCGCGGCGGTCGTCACCCCGACCCGGTGCGCGCTGCAAAGCTCGCGATCGCCGCGGGCTGCGATGGCATCACCGCCCACCTGCGCGAGGATCGCCGGCATATCCGCGATGACGATATCGCGCGTCTCAAGGCTGAGATCGACAAGCCGCTCAATTTCGAAATGGCGGCGACCCGCGAAATGGTCGACATCGCACTAAAGACGCGGCCGCATGCGGCCTGCCTCGTGCCGGAAAAACGCACGGAGCGAACGACCGAAGGCGGTCTCGATGCGGTGGGCCAGCGCGCGCAGCTTGCGCCCGTCGTGCGCGAGCTCAAGCATGTGGGAATCCGCGTCTCGCTGTTCATCGGCGCGGCTCCGGCGCAGATCGAGATGGCCGCCGAACTGGGTGCACCGGTCGTCGAAATCCATACCGGCTCGTGGTGCGACGCGCTGACCGAAGGTCGCGTCAACGAGGCGAAGGCCGAATGGCAACTCATCCGTGACGGTGCTGAGCTGGCCGCGAGCCTCGGGCTCGAGGTGCACGCGGGCCACGGTCTCGACTATGGAACCGCCGAGACGATCGCCGCGCTGCCGGAGGTGGTCGAACTCAACATCGGCCACTTCCTGATCGGCGAAGCGGTTTTCGAGGGCCTTTCCGAGACGGTAAAATTCATGCGCGCCGCGATGGACCGCGGCCGCAAGAAAGCGGGCGCATGATCATCGGCCTCGGTTCCGATATCGTCGACGTGCGCAGGATCGCCGACGTCATCGAGCGGCACGGCGAACGCTTTCTCGGCCGCATTTTCACCACGACCGAACGCAACAAAGCCGAAGGGCGGGCGAATACCGTTGAGACCTACGCCAAGCGCTTCGCCGCCAAGGAAGCCTGCTCCAAGGCGCTCGGTACCGGCCTGCGGCGCGGCGTTTTCTGGCGCGATATGGGTGTCGTCAATCTTACCGGGGGAAGGCCGACGATGAAGCTGACCGGAGGAGCGCTTGCGCGTCTGCAGGCGATCACGCCGCCCGGATGCGAAGCCAGAATCGATGTTTCGCTGACCGATGAAGGTCCGACGGCGCAAGCCATCGTCATTATTTCCGCGGTCCCTGCACGGGAGGGAATAGGTTGAAAATAGGTCCTTTAATTGGATCAAACGTTTGTCATGTTCTGGCCTTGTTCATTGCCTGCCCGTGTATCAGCCGCTACAAGGTCGCCGGGGTGGGTGTGCCGAAATGCGGGACGAAAGGCCGATGAGTGTGACCTCAGGAACAAAGCGCAAAGAGGGCGGCGTTGCCGAAACAGTCCGCGTGATTATTCACGCGCTGATCATCGCACTGGTGATCCGCACGTTCCTGTTTCAGCCCTTCAATATTCCTTCCGGTTCAATGAAGGCGACGCTGCTTGTCGGCGACTACCTGTTCGTCTCCAAATACAGCTACGGCTACAGCAAATTTTCGCTGCCGCTCTCGCCACCGATTTTTTCGGGAAGACTTCCCGGCGACTGGCTGCCCCAGCGTGGCGACGTCGTGGTGTTCCGTCTGCCGAAGGATACTTCGACCGATTACATCAAGCGCGTGATCGGGTTACCGGGCGACAAGATCCAGGTCGTCGACGGCGTGCTCAATATCAACGGTGTTCCGGTCAAGCGCGAACGCGCATCGGATTTCGTCGAGACGGAAGAGGGCACGCGTGAAGCGCCAGTCAAGCGCTGGAAGGAAACACTACCAAACGGCGTGAGCTACTACGCGCTCGATCTCGTCGATAACGGATTTGCCGACAACACCCAGGTCTACACCGTGCCGGCCGATCATTACTTCATGATGGGCGACAATCGCGACAACTCGACCGACAGCCGTTTTAGCCAGGTTGGCATGGTGCCGTTCGAGAATATCGTCGGCAAGGCACAGATCATTTTCTTCTCGGTCTTCGAGGGCGAGCGCGCCTGGCAATTCTGGCGCTGGCCGGTGTCCGTTCGCTGGAGCAGGCTGTTCACGATCGTCAGATGAGCCGCAAGGCCAAGGACAGGACGGCGCTCGAGACCAGGATCGGCTATAAATTTGCCGACAAGGATCTGCTCGAACGGGCACTCACGCACATTTCCGCTCTGTCGGGAGGCAATCGCGCCGCCAGCTATCAACGGCTAGAGTTTCTCGGCGATCATGTGCTCGGTCTTGTGATTTCCGACATGTTGTACCGCGCGTTTCCGCGCGCCAATGAAGGCGAGCTGTCGCGGCGGCTGGCCGATCTCGTGCGCAAGGAAACCTGCGCCGAGGTGGCGCGGGCGATGGATCTTGGCCCGGCGCTCAAGCTGGGCAATTCGGAATCGCATGCCGGCGGACGTCGCCGCGTCACCATACTCGCCGATGTCTGCGAGGCGTTGGTCGGAGCAGTGTTCATCGACGGCGGCTACAAGGCGGCGGACGAGCTGATCGCGCTTTTCTGGAAAGAGCGCATGCTCAAACCGCTGCGTCCGCTGCGCGATCCGAAAACCATGTTGCAGGAATGGGCACAGGCGCGCGGCCTGCCGACGCCGGCCTATCGCGAGCTTGCGCGGACGGGTCCGCATCACGATCCGGAGTTCCGTGTCGCCGTTGTATTGCCGGACCGGCCGCCGGCTGAAGGTCTGGGAAATTCCAAACGCGCTGCCGAACAGGCCGCCGCCGCCGCCATGCTCACGCGTGTCGGTGTGTCGGCGGACAAGCTCGATGGCTGATCCAGAAAGCGGGCAAGAGAGCAAGACGCAGTGCGGCTTTGTCGCCCTGATCGGTGCGCCCAACGCCGGCAAGTCGACGCTGCTCAATGCCCTGGTCGGTTCGAAGGTCAGCATCATCTCGCACAAGGTGCAGACGACGCGCGCTCTCATCCGCGGGATCACCATTCAGGACCAATCACAATTGATCTTCGTCGATACGCCCGGCATTTTTTCGCCGCGCCGTCGGCTCGATCGCGCCATGGTGACGACAGCCTGGAGTGGGGCGCACGAGGCGGATCTCGTCGGCGTTCTCATCGACGCGCGCAAAGGGCTCGATGAGGAGGCGGAGGACATCCTGCGCCGGCTCGGCGACGTCAAATCGCCAAAACTTCTGGTGCTCAACAAGATCGATGTCGTCGCCAAAGAGGCGCTGCTGACGCTGGCGAACGACGCGAACAAGGCGGCAAAGTTTGAATCGACGTTCATGGTTTCGGCGCTGACAGGCGACGGCGTGATGGATCTCAAGACCTGGCTCGCCCAGCGCGTTCCGCCCGGGCCGTGGCTCTATCCCGCGGATCAGATGTCGGACGCGCCGATCCGCCAGCTCGCGGCGGAGATCACGCGCGAAAAGCTGTTCGAGCGGCTGCACCAGGAGCTGCCGTATCACTCGACAGTGGAAACCGAAGCCTGGAAGGAACTGCGCGCTGGCGACATTCGCATCGAGCAGACGATCTACGTCGAGCGTGAAAGCCAGCGAAAAATCGTGCTCGGCAAGGGTGGACAGACCATCAAGGCGATCGGCGAGGCGGCCCGCAAGGAGATTGCCAACATCGTCGAAGCCAAGGTGCACCTGTTTTTGTTTGTGAAAGTACGCGAGGGCTGGGGCGACGACCCCGAGCGTTATCGGGCCATGGGCCTGGATTTCCCGAAGGAGTGATGGGGGAATGGTCGCCACCGTCGCCTGGCGAACAGCACAACCTCTCAAACTGTCATGGCCGGGCTTGTCCCGGCCATCCACGTCTTCCTTCGGGCAATGCGCAAAGACGTGGATGCCCGGCACAAGGCCGGGCATGACGACTGTGAGTCTCGCGAGCGTGGGCGGCTCCGAACTGAAAGCGTCGCGTTTCCACTGTCATGCCCGCGCTTGTCGCGGGCATCCCGCTTAGGCGGGCAGGGCCTTGCCTCCCTAAGCGAGATGGCCGGGACAAGCCCGGCCATGACGGCTGAGAAGTACCGCCTCCCTCAGCGTCACCGCCCCGTGCCACTTGTGACCTCGCCCCGCGGCCCTAATCTAGGAAAGACTGGCGATTCCGGTTGAAAGCATGCAGTGGACCGATGACGGCATCGTTTTGGGCGTCAAGCGTCACGGGGAGGCGAATGGCATCCTCGAGTTGATGACGCGCGAGCATGGCCGCCACCTCGGTCTCGTGCGCGGCGGCTTCGGTTCGCGGCTCAAGCCGGTTTTGCAGCCGGGCAACACCGTGAGCGCGACATGGCGGGCGCGGCTCGACGAGCATCTCGGTAACTACACCGTTGAAGGCCTTGCCTTGCGCGCGGCAAGTTTCTTCTCGGCGCCTCACGCCATCTATGGCGTCACGCATCTCGCTGCGCTGATGCGACTGTTGCCAGAGCGCGATCCGCACACTGCGCTGTACAATGCGCTCGATGACATCCTGGGGCACCTCGATGACGCAAGGCTGAGTGCGCCGGTGGTGGTGCGCTTCGAATTGCAGGTTCTGTCCGAACTCGGCTTTGGACTTGATCTCGAACGCTGCGTCGCAACCGGAAGCTCGGGCGACCTCATCTACGTATCGCCAAAATCCGGACGCGCGGTTTCGCGCAGCGCCGGCGAACCCTGGGCTGACCGGATGCTGCGCCTTCCGGCATTTCTGCGTGAGCGAGACGCAAAACCCGTCGGCAATGATATCGCCGACGGGTTTGCGCTTACCGGCTATTTCCTGACGCGCCACGTGCTTGAAGCACGCGGTTTGGCGCTCGGTGATGAGCGCGCGCATTTCATAGCGGCGCTGAACCGCGCGCTTCCGAGCGTCGCGTAGTTACCACCATCCGCGGCGATAGCCGTAGCCGCCGTAGTATGGACGGTAGCCTCCATAGTAGCCGTAGCCGCCGTAGTAGGGGGCTGCGCGCCAGCAGACACGTCGCCAGCCGCAGCCGTAAGGCCCGCAGCGCCACACACGGCGGCAACCGACCTGGACGTCCTGAAGCAGGCTGTTTTCGTTTATCGCGTTCTGAATTCCAGACGGTGTCGTTACCGTCATAGCCTCAGCGCGATTTGGGGTGATCGAGCCAGCCGCGAGAATGGCGAGCGTGGCGGCAGTTGCGAGTACAATCCGGCGCATTGCATTCTCCATACGTGTAAAGCCTGGATCCGAGCTTAGTCCGAGCTTGGTCGGCGCAAGATAACGTCGACCGGATCGTCGAGTTCACACAATTTACAGGGAAATCTTGGAAGATTAGATGGCCGCCGCGTTCATCGCTTGTTCATCGCGGCACAACCGTCTAGCTATCGGACATGGGAAAACGACTGATTCCCCCTGAAAAAGGCGCGGTCGAAGAGGTCGCCCTGCGCGAAGCGCTGGAAGAGCGCTATCTCGCCTATGCACTCTCCACGATCATGAATCGTGCGCTTCCCGATGCGCGCGATGGGCTCAAACCGGTGCACCGCCGCATCCTCTACGGGATGCGGCTGCTGCGACTCGATCCGGGGCAAGCGTTCAAGAAATCCGCCAAGGTGGTCGGCGACGTGATGGGCAATTTCCATCCGCACGGCGATCAGGCGATCTACGACGCGCTGGTTCGGCTCGCGCAGGATTTCGCGCAGCGTTATCCGCTCGTGGACGGGCAGGGCAATTTCGGCAATGTCGACGGCGATAACGCTGCCGCCATGCGCTACACCGAAGCGCGGCTCACCGAAGTTGCGCGGTTGCTGATCGACGGCATCGACGAAGATACCGTCGACTTCCGCGGCACCTATGACGGCACCAACCAGGAACCGGTGGTGCTGCCGGCGGCGTTCCCCAATCTGCTCGCCAACGGCTCGCAGGGTATCGCGGTCGGAATGGCGACATCGATCCCGCCGCACAATGCGGCCGAGTTGTGCGACGCCGCGCTCTTCCTGATCGACAATCCCAAGGCGCGCAGCAAGACGCTGCTCAAATACGTCAAGGGACCGGATTTTCCGACCGGCGGCATTATCGTCGATACGCCCGAGACGATCGCCGAAGCCTACAATACCGGCCGCGGTTCGTTCCGCGTGCGTGCGCGCTGGAAACAGGAAGATACCGGTCGCGGCACCTACGTGATCGTCATCACCGAGATTCCGTGGCTGGTGCAGAAGTCGCGCCTGGTCGAGAAGCTCGCCGAGCTGATCAACGAAAAGAAACTGCCGCTGGTGGCCGATGTGCGCGATGAATTGGCGGAAGACATCCGGCTGGTGATCGAACCGCGGTCGCGCTCGGTCGACGCCGAGCTGATGATGGAATTGCTGTTCAAGCTGACCGAGCTTGAAAGCCGCATTCCGCTCAACATGAACGTGCTGGTGAAGGGCCGTATTCCGCAGGTGCTCGGCCTTGCCGAAGCCTTGCGCGAATGGCTCGACCACCGGCGCGAGGTACTGCTGCGCCGGTCACGACATCGGCTGGCGGAAATCGAGCATCGCCTCGAAGTGCTGGGTGGCTTCCTTGTCGCCTATCTCAACCTCGACAAGGTGATCAAAATCATCCGCAAAGAGGACGAGCCGAAGCCCGTCCTGATGAAGACGTTCAAGATCAGCGATGTGCAGGCCGACGCCATCCTCAATATGCGGCTGCGCAATTTGCGCAAGCTCGAAGAGATGGAAATCCGCGCCGAGGAAAAGGCGCTGCGCGAAGAGCACGCCAAGCTCAAAGCTTTGATCGGATCGACGGCCCAGCAATGGAAAACGATTGCGGGCCAGATCAAGGAGATCAGGGAAAAATTCGGTCCAAAGACCGACATCGGCAAGCGTCGCACGACCTTCGGTATCGCGCCGGCGCACGACGAAGCTGCGATCGAAGAGGCGATGGTCGTGCGCGAGCCGATCACCGTCGTCGTTTCCGAGAAGGGCTGGATCCGCGCGCTGCGCAACCATGTCACCGATTTCTCGGGCGTTTCCTTCAAGACCGACGACGCGCTGAAATTTGCCTTCCCGACCGAAACCACAGCCAAGGTGATGATCTTCGGCAGCAATGGCCGTTTCTACACGCTTGATGCCTCGAAACTGCCGGGCGGACGCGGCCATGGCGAGCCGGTGCGGCTGTTCATCGATCTCGAGAATGCCGATGTGGTGGCGGCCTTGGCCTACCAGGGCGGTCGCAAGTTCCTGGTCGCAAGCCATCAGGGCAATGGCTTCGTGGTGGCGGAAGACGAGTGCCTCGGCACCACCCGCAAGGGCAAGCAGGTGCTCAACCTGAAGGCGCCGGACAAAGCGGCCGCGATGACCACCGTCGACGGCGAACTCGCGGCGACGATCGGCGCAAACCGCAAGATGGTGATCTTCGCGCTCAATCAGGTGCCCGAGATGGGGCGCGGGCGCGGCGTGCGCCTGCAGCGCTACAAGGAAAAGGGCCTCTCGGACGTGACGACGTTCACGGCCGATGCCGGGCTTTCCTGGACCGACACGGCGGGGCGCAGTTTCACGCTGCCGATGAAAGAGCTCAAGGACTGGCGCGGCAACCGGGCGGACGCGGGCCGCATCGCGCCGAAAGGTTTCCCGAAGAACAACAAGTTCCGCAGCCTGCCGAGCAACGGCAAGGCCGCCGCCGAGGCCGACGCGGCGACGGACGAGTAGGGCGTCTGTCATGGCCGGGCTTGTCCCGGCCATCCCGATTCATAGGGCACAGCAGCTCCCTCATCGAGATCACCGGGACAAGCCCGGTGATGACGAAGAAAATCTGGTTACAACTGTCCCTCGTCGGCCCGGCCTTGTGCCGGGCATCCTGTGACGACGGCTTTCGTCAAGTCGCGACGAACAGCAGCGAACGGTCCGATTTCTCAAGCAGCGCCGACGCCGTATCGCCGAAAAACAGCTTGTCGCCCGGACGACGTCCGACGCCCATCACCACGAGATTGTGGTTGCGCCGCTCAAGCTCGCTGAGAATGGCCTCATCCGCGGCCCGCTCGGCGACGACGGCCGTGCGGATGCTCATGTTGTAGCCGTCGGCGATCGTCACGATATCCTTGAGGATCGCTTCCTCGTGACGACGCGTCCTGATGCCGCGCCGCATGCCGCGTCGCGTCGCCGTGCGCACGGCAACGTAGAGCACGGTCACCGGCGCCTTCGTTGCGCGCGCCAGTGTGATGGCGACTTCGGCGGCGCGGCGTGACGGCTCGGTGCCATTGACCGGAACGAGAATGCTCAGCTTGTCCTCGGGCTTCTCCTCGAGGTCGTCACGCACGGCCGAAATGATCAGCGGTCCGTCGAAGCCCTTGGCGAGATTGGTCACGCCTTTGTCGAATTCGGAGCTCGGTGTCGACGTTTTTTCAAGCCCGATGATGAAAATGTCGTAGCCTTTCTCGGCCTCTTCGGCGATCGCCGCGGGACTCGGCTGCTCGTGGACGACCGTCGTGACCTCGACCGGCGCGTCAGCCTTCTCTTCGTCCTTCTGCTTGCTTTTGACCTGCGCGGCAGCCTGCTGCACGACCTCGCCGGCGACTTCCGCCTTTTCCTCCTGCTTTTCTGTTTCCCTGTCGCTCTTCTTTTCGTCCTTCTTGCCGTTCGTCTGCTTGCCGTTCCGTTTCTTCTCGTCGGGCGAGGGCGCTGCCGGCACCTTGTCGGGATCCTCCGGCATGGTGCCTTCGATCTTGCTCGGATCCGGAATGTGCAGCACGGTCGCGGGCATGCCGTGTGTTCCGGCAAGCACGCCTGCAACGCGCGAGGCAAATTTGCCGTTCGGGCTGTCGTCGACGGCGATCAGCAGTCGCTCGAGATTGGGGACGAACCCGCGTTGCTCGAGCTCCTCGCGCTCGATCCGCTGCTTTTCCTCCTTGCGCATCGGGATGCGATTGAGTGCCCAGCGCAGCGTCGGTGGCATGGCGGTCGTGGTGATGACCGCCATGGCAACGATCATCGTAAAAAGATCCTGATTGAGCGCGCCCATCGACAGCCCGACCGTTGCGATGATGACCTCGGTCGAGCCGCGCGCATTCATTCCGCACGCGAGCGCGAGGCCTTCGCGTCGGGTCAGGCCGCCGAGTTCTGCGCCGAGAAAGGCGCCGCCGAACTTGCCGATGCTGGCGACCAGCACAAGCCCGACCGTAAAGAGCGCGATCTTCGGATCGGCCATGATGGTGAGGTCGGCGGTCAATCCGGCAATGCCGAAGAACACCGGCGCAAAGAACGCCGTGATAAGCCCGCGCAGCTGTTCGTCGATATGACGCGTCAGGATCGGCGATTCCCCGACGAGGATGCCGGCGACGAAGGCGCCGAGCACGGTGTGCACGCCGATCATGTGCGTGATGAGCGCCATGATGCCCATGATGCAGAGGATGGCGGTCACCACGGCGAATTCGCTGACAAGATGATCGTTGACCCAGCGGATCGTAAAAAACACGGCGCGACGGCCGATCGTCAGGCTCGCGACCATGAACGCGATTGTGCCGATGACACTCTGCGCGAGCGAAAACGGTTCGACCGAACCGTGCAAGGCGAGACTGAAGATGATCGAAACGATGATCCAGCCGACGCTGTCGTCGATGATGGCGGATGCAAGGATCACCTGCCCGACGATGCGGCGCATGAAATTCATTTCGCGCACAACCATGGCAACGATCTTCACCGATGCGATCGAAAGCGCGGTTCCGAGAAACAGCGAGGTGATCAGCCGCTTCTCGGGATCGGGCAACATGCTGTCGGGCAGGGCCTCACCAAGCGCGACACCGCAGATGAACGGGATGAGGATTCCCATCAGCGACGCATAGAGCGACGCGCGGCCCGTCTGACGCACCAGTTTGAGATCGGTCTCCATGCCGGCAAGCAGAAGCAGCAACAGGATCCCGAACTGCGCGATCCCGTCGATCATCGCCTTCTGTTCGGGGTTTTTCGGAAACAACGCGTGCTGCGCATCGGGAAGCAGCAGGCCAAAGAGGGAAGGGCCGAGCAGGAGGCCGGCGATCAGCTGGCCCATCACGGAGGGCTGGCGCAGCCGTGACATGACTTCGCCCAGCAATCGGCCCACCAGCATGAGCACGACGAGCTGGGCGATGAAAATTGCGTCCGATGCCCCTTTGCCACCCTCGGCGGCCCAGGCCGGGCTCGCCGCAAGCGTAGCCAGCACGCACAGCCAAAGCCGATCGCGATGGGTTCTCATGGCGGCGGCCATGCTCCGGGCTTTGTAGACAGCTGCGGCCGAAGCCCCAATACCGGCCACAAGCGCCCGACAACTCAGTGGAATCCGAAAGGTTCCACGCGTTATGCAATTGCAAATTATTCGCAACTAGATATATTTTCGCAAAGCGATTTGATTTTTCAGGGCGTTCACGATGCATGCGCGAATGGAGCCATCTGTGATCGCCGAACCGGCCGGTTGGCGCCGCCAGCGAGGCCGGCCACCGCTCGCAGAAGTTTTCGGTTCGATTTCGACCAAGCCGACCGGTTCACTCGGCCGCAAGCTCATGGCGTTTCTCGGCCCCGGCTACCTGGTCGCGGTCGGGTACATGGATCCCGGCAACTGGGCGACGTCGCTCGCCGGTGGCTCCAAATTCGGTTACGCGCTGCTTACGGTCGCGCTGCTCTCCAACCTGATGGCGATCCTGCTGCAGGCGCTGTGCGCACGACTTGGCATCGCCTCGGGGCGCGATCTCGCGCAGGCCTGTCGCGATGCTTTTCCGCGCTACATTTCATGGCCGCTCTGGGTGCTGGCCGAGATTGCGATCTGCGCAACCGATCTTGCCGAAGTGATCGGAACGGCGATCGGCCTCAATCTTCTGTTTCACATTCCGCTCGAGATCGGCGTGATTTTGACCGCGCTCGACGTGTTCCTCGTCCTCTGGATGCAAAACCTGGGCTTCCGCTATATCGAGGCCTTCGTTGTTACGCTTCTCGGCGTGATTGCCGCTTGCTTTGCCGTGCAGATCGCCATGGCAGACCCAGACTGGGGCGCGGTGATCCGTGGTTTTGCGCCGACGACGGAGATCGTCACCAATCCGGACATGCTCTATCTCGCGCTCGGCATCATCGGCGCCACTGTGATGCCGCACAATCTCTACCTGCATTCAGGCGTGGTGCAGACGCGCCGTTTTGGCGAAGATGTCGAGGATCGGCGCGAGGCGATCAAGCTGGCGACGCTCGATTCGACGATCGCGCTGATGTTCGCATTGCTGATCAATGCCTCGATCCTGATTCTCGCCGCGGCGACCTTCTACAAGGCCGGCAAACACGATATCGCCGAACTCGATCAGGCTCATTCGTTTATCGCGCCGCTGCTCGGCTCGGCGCTCGCACCGACCTTGTTCGGCGTTGCGCTGCTGTGCTGCGGGCTGAATTCGACGGTGACCGCGACGCTCGCCGGCCAGATCGTCATGGAAGGCTTTCTCGACATACGTCTTCCCGGCTGGGCCAGGCGGCTGATCACGCGCGCCATTGCCATCGTGCCTGCGGCCATCGTCACCATCTGGTTCGGCGAAAAAGGCACCGCGCAGCTTCTGATCCTGTCGCAGGTCATCCTGAGCCTGCAATTGCCGTTCGCCATCGTGCCGCTTGTGATGTTCACCGCCGATCGCAAAAAGATGGGCGTGCTGGTGGCGCCGCGCTGGGTGACGGCGCTCGCCGTCATTACCGCGGCGGTCATCATTGCGCTGAATATCAAGTTGCTGGCCGATGTCGCGCTGGGAAGCGGCTGAAGCGCGCTACTTTTCCACGCGGTTCCAGCCTGCCGGCATCAGGCGTTCCTGTGGCAGGAAGCGGCCCTTGTAATCCATCTTGCGGGAACCGGCGACCCAATAGCCGAGATAGACGTAAGGCAGGCCCATGCGGTTGGCCCGCTCGATGTGATCGAGGATCATGAAAGTGCCGAGCGAGCGGTCGGCCTCATCCGGATCGAAAAACGAATAGACCATCGACAGGCCGTCGCTGAGCACATCGGTGAGAGCGACGGCGAGCATCTGTCCCGAGCCGCGCCCGGTGAAGCCGGAATCAGGACCGCGCCGGCGGTATTCGACCAGACGGGTGTCGACGTGGCTGTCTTCGATCATCATCGCGTAATCGAGGACCGTCATGTCGGCCATGCCACCGTCGCGATGGCGCGCATCGAGATAGGCGCGAAAGACCGAATACTGCTCGGACGTGGGCGCGGGTGTGCGCATGTCGCCGACAATGTCGGAATTGCGTTCGGCGATGCGGCGCATGTTACGCGAGGGCGCGAAGTCGGCGGCCACGACGCGCACGGAGACGCAGGCGCGGCACCCCTCGCAGGCTGGGCGATAGGCGATCGACTGGCTGCGGCGGAAGCCGCCATGGGTCAGCAGATCGTTGAGCTCGCCGGCGCGGTCGCCGACAAGGTGCGTGAACACCTTGCGCTCTTCCTGCCCCTCCAGATAGGGGCACGGCGATGGGGCCGTCAGGTAGAATTGCGGTGTATCGCGAGAGTGCTGGGTCACCTATCAGCCCGTCATTTCAGTTTCACCGCTAGCATCGCGCGCCGGACGCCCGCCGTCAAAGCCTATCCGGTACGCGCCGGCTGCATGGACGAACGCAGCACAGATGCACGCGCTTTGTTATTGATGACCACCGTGCCGAGAAGAATGTCATGCAGGAGCCGCCGCCGCTCGTTGAAGAAGGGAACCAGCAGCACAAACGGCGTAAAGAAAGACACCGTGAACCAGAATGCAACGGCGTGCACCGCGCCGAGCACGAAATAGGCAGGGGCGCCATACCAGGTGCGCATTTCGAGATCCATCACCCGCATTCCGATGGTGGCCGAGGCCCAGCCACCGAGTGTGAAGCCGAAATAGAGAATCGCCCAGATCACTGTAGCCGACGGCAGCAACCAGTAGAGCGCAAAGCCGAGACCCAGGGTCACAATTCCGAAGGCGAAGATGAACATCGCCGCGAGCACAACGGGAATGGAAATAATGATGAAATCGATGATGAACGCGATGACCCGGCGCGCCAGGACGCCGTCGAACAATTCCGGCTGAGTTGCCGGATCGTAGGCGTGGGGCTGGATATCGATCGACATGCGGCCAACTCTCGCTGCAGGCGTGAACGCATTATAGCTCAGCCTGTTTTGCGGGAGATGGAGAAAGAATTGGGCATGCGCAAGGGGTTGCCCGGGTGCTGGAACCTCCGCCGGCCTTGCGGCATGGTGCAGCAGTCAGGGCCTGGAGCACAGCTTTGAGCGTCACTCTTGCCGATGTCGAGGCCGCACGCCGCGTGATCCAAGGCGTGGTCTTGCGCACGCCGATGCTGCCGGCGCCCAAACTTTCGGCGCTGACCGGTGCCGAGGTTCACGTCAAATACGAAAATCTTCAGGTCACCAATTCATTCAAGGATCGTGGGGCGCTGGTGAAGCTGGTCTCGCTGAGCGCGGCCGATCGCAAGCGCGGCGTCATCACGATGTCGGCCGGTAATCATGCGCAGGCGGTGGCTTATCACGCGGCGCGCCTTGGCATTCCGGCAACGATCGTGATGCCGGTGACCACGCCTTTCGTGAAGACCGCGGCGACGCGTTCGCACGGGGCCGAAGTGGTGCTGTACGGCGAATTGGTGGCGGAAGCGCAGGCGCGCTGCGAGGAGATCCAGGCGCAGCGCGGGCTCGTCCTCGTTCACCCTTACGACGATCTGCAGATCGTTGCCGGGCAGGGCACGATCGCGCTGGAAATGCTCGAGGATCGCCCCGACCTTGATGTGCTGGTTTTCCCGATTGGCGGCGGCGGGCTCATCGCCGGCAATGCCGTCGCGGGGCGGGCGAAAAATCCGAAAATCGAGATCATCGGCGCGGAAGCGGCCCTTTATCCGTCAGTGTGGAACGCGCTGCGTGGCGAGAACCGGCCGCTCGGCGGGCCGACGCTTGCCGAAGGCATTGCTGTCAAGAACGTCGGCAAGCTGACGTTGCCGATCATCCGCGAGCTTGTCGCCGAGATCATTCTGGTCGGCGAGGCCGAGCTCGAGCGCGCGGTCAACGCCTACCTGACGTTGCAGAAGACGATGGCGGAAGGCGCCGGCGCCGCCGGTCTTGCGGCGATGCTGACGAAGCCCGAGCGGTTCAAGGGACGCAAGGTCGGTCTTGTTTTGTGCGGCGGCAACATCGATCCGCGCGTGCTGGCCTCGATCATGGTGCGCGAGCTTGAACGCGAGGAGCGCATCGTGTCGTTCCGCCTGACGATCCCCGATCAGCCGGGCGTGCTCGGCATCATCGCGACGCGTATCGGCGGGCTCGGCGCCAATATTCTCGAGGTCGATCACCGGCGGCTGTTTCTCGATGTGCCGGCCAAGGGCGCAAAACTCGACGTCACGCTCGAGACGCGCGATGCCGCGCATGCCGAGGAGATCATGGCGGCGCTGGCCGCCGACGGTTACGCGCCGATGCGGCTTGAGGCCGTCGCCACGACCGCCGCGCGCGAGTGAAGCGCGACGCGATCAGGCTGCCGATTGCGCCGGCATGTCCGGCAACTGCAGCTGCTGGACGACCGGGTCGCTCTTGTGCACGGCGAGGAGATTGTAGCCGGCCTCGACCACCTTGTAGCCGCGCTCGTCGAGGAAGACGCGCAAATGCTCGCGGCCGGCCTTGCGCGATTCGATCAGGAAGATCGGTTTACAGCGCGCGATCGTCTGCTGCGCGCCGTCGAGGGCCTCGAGCTCCATGCCCTGGAGGTCGAGCTTGATGAAATCGACGCGCGGCAGGGCCATGGCGTCGATCGAGATTTTCTGGATGGCGACCGTCCCTGCGGCGGAATAGTCGACGGGCTGGCCGATGAATTCGGTGTCGGCGCGCGGGCGCAGTTCGAGATTGCTGAAATTCGAGGGGACGAGATAGTCGGGGGTCGGGATCTGCATGATGCCGGGTTCGGAGGAGATCGCGGCGTGCATGGCGATGGCGTTGAAGCAGTTGTTGAGCGCGATGTTGCCGGCGAGCGCGTAGTAGATGCGCTCCTGCGCTTCGACCGCTATGACCGAGCCCCAGCCGGTCATGGCGATGGCCCATTCGACGGTGTGGGTGCCGACATTGGCGCCGCCGTCGACGGCGACGACGCCCTCGCCATGCGCCTGCCGCCGCCCCTCGATCAGGTGGAGGGCGAGCTCGATGTCGACGGGGTCGGCGGCGGCGGTTTCCAGCAACAACTGACCGACGCCGCTCCAGCCGCGGGAAGTCGTTTCGCTGATGCTGCCGCTCCCGCCACGGGAATTCGGCTCGTTCATGCGATAGTCGAAACGGTTGGTGATCATCGTGCCGTGATTGGTTGCGGCCAGCACGAAGGCAAGCTTGCGTCCGACGTTGCGCATGAAACCCCCCAAACAGCGACGGGCGCGGCGACCGGGCCGCGCGAACGAATCACATGCCATAGGGTAATACCGCCCGCGCCGGTGTACAGGTTGCGCGGGCGCGATGTACAGATTGCGCCGACAGGAACCGCCCCCCGGCACCGCGCGTTTTCAAGTCTATAGCGGAGTAACCCATGACCGTGAACACCATGACAGGCGATCTGACGCAGGCGGACATTCGCGCCGCGGCCGGAGTGAACGACACGATGCTGGCCATCGGCCGGATCCTCATCGCGCTTATTTTCGTCAGTTCGGGTATCGAGAAATTCATGGACCTGGGGGCGACGGCTTCCGCGATCGGTTCGAAAGGCCTGCCTTATGCAAACGTGCTCGCCGTGCTCACCGCGATCGTCGAGGCGGGCGGCGGCTTGCTGATCATCGTCGGTTGGCAGACCCGTCTCGTCGCGCTCCTGCTCGCAATCTTCTGTGCCGTCGCGGCCTACTTTTTCCACGATTTCTGGAACCAGCCGCCAGGGCCGCAACACGTCAACAACATGATTCACTTCATGAAGAACGTGAGTATCATCGGCGGCTTCCTGATGCTGTGTGCTGTCGGCGCCGGGCGCTATTCGCTCGACGGCCCGTGCATACGTTCGGAATACCTGCGAGCGTAATCGCTAGCGCGGCTGCATCGCCCGCCAGATGCGCTCGGGCGTCGCCGGCATCTCGATATGATTGACGCCAAATTCAGACAGTGCATCGACCAGCGCATTCGTCACGGCAGGTAGCGCGCCGACGCAGCCGGCTTCGCCTGCGCCCTTGACGCCGAGCGGATTGGTCTTGGTCGGCACCGGATTGCTCTCGACCTTCATGTCGGAGAAATCGTGCGCATGCGGCATGGCGTAATCCATGAACGAGGCTGTCACGAGCTGGCCCGAATTATCGAAGTGGATGTCCTCCATCAACGCCTGGCCGGCACCCTGCGCGATGCCGCCATGCACCTGGCCGTGCAACAGCAGCGGATTGAGCACGGTGCCGAAATCGTCCACGACGTTGTAGCGCGTGATGTCGACCTTGCCGGTCTCGCGATCGATTTCCAGTTCGCAGATGTGGCAGCCGTTCGGATAATTGTTGACCGGCGCAACGTAGACAGCGGTCGCGAACAGCCCTGGCTCCATGCCCTTCGGCAGGTTGGCCGTATCATGCGCGGCCGTCGCGATCTCCTTGACCGTCAGCGTGCGGTTGGTCTTGTTCGTGGAGAAGACACCGTCGTCGAATTTGAGATCGCTCTCCTCGACCTTGAGCATATGCGCCGCGATCGCGCGCGCCTTGGTCACAACCTTTTCGGTCGCGAGATGGAATGCAGAACCGGCCATCGTTGCCGAGCGCGAACCGCCAGTGCCTTCGCCATAGAAAACCTGGTCGGTATCGCCCTGAATATATTGAGCCTCGTAAGGGTCGAGGCCGAGGCGATCGCAAACCAGCTGCTTGAATACGGTCTCGTGACCCTGGCCCTGTGAATTTGAACCGGAGAAGAGGATCACCGAGCCGGAGCGATCGAAGCGAACCTCGGCGCCTTCGGTGCTGGGCGCGCCCGCGCGCTCGATGGTGTTGGACATGCCGAAACCCAGCAGCTTGCCGCGTTTGCGGGCTTCGGCCTTGCGCGCCTTGAGCCCTTTGCGATCGGACAGGTCGAGCGCGAGATCCATGTTCTTTTCGAACTCGCCGCTGTCATAGGTGAACGTCAAACCGGTCTTGAACGGCATGGCGGAGGCCGGAACGTAGTTGCGCCGGCGCAGTTCCGCCGGATCGATCTTCATCTCGGCAGCGGCCAGATCGACCATGCGTTCGATCACAAAGGCTGCTTCGGGGCGGCCATTGCCGCGATAGGGCCGCATCGGGTTGGTGTTGGAAAACACCGCCGTGATATCGACGTGGATCGCCGGCGTGCGGTAGACGCCGGCGAGCGTGCCGGCATTGAGCACGAAAGCGGGCATCGAGTGCTGCAGGTAAGCGCCGATGGCGGCGAAGGTCTTCACCCGCAGCGCGAGGAAATGCCCGTCGCTGTCGAGCGCAAGTTCGGCCTCTGTCACGTTGTCGCGCGCCTGCGCGTCACTCAGGAACGCTTCCGTCCGCGTGCTGATCCATTTCACCGGTCGTCCGGTGAGCCTTGAGGCGAGCAGCACCAGCGGCGTCTCGTTGAAAATCGGCGTCTTCATCCCGAAGCTGCCGCCGGTGTCGCCTGTGATGATGCGGATCTTGCTTTCGGGCACCTTGAGCACCTTCGCAAGCTCGGTGCGCGTGGGGTGCGGCCGCTGCATGGGCGTATAGATCGTGTAGCGGCCATCGGTGGCGTTGTAATCGCCGACGGCGCCGCGCGGCTCCATCGTGGCCGCGGTCACGCGATTGATGACGAAGCGATGTCGCACGATGTGGCTCGCGCGAGAGAAGGCGGTCTCGACCGCCGCCTTGTCGCCGATCAGTTCGACAAAGCAGATATTGTCCGGGCAATCGTCCCACACACGCGGCGCGCCCGGCTTCGGTGCTTCGGCAGTGGAGGTAACGGCAGGCAATTCCTCGTAATCGACCTGGATGAGTTCGGAAGCGTCCTGCGCCTGCGCCGGCGTTTCCGCCACGACGAAAGCGACATAGTCCCCGACCCAGCGCACGCGGTCTTCCGCGAGAATTGGATAGCGCGCCTTGTACATTGGCGAGCCATCGCGACGCTTGAGGCCACCGGGCACCGGGAGATCGCCATAGCCGGCGGCCTTCACGTCTGCCGCGGTCAGCACGGCGAGCACGCCGGGCGCAGCCTTGGCGGCCTTGGTATCGATCGACTTTATCTTTGCGTGCGCATAGGGCGAACGCAGCACCACCGCGTGCACCATGCCGGGCAGCTTGACGTCGTCGGTGTAGCGGCCACCGCCGCGGATCAATCGTGGGTCCTCGAAACGCGACACGCCTTGGCCGACGGCGAACTCACCCATGTCAATTTCAACCTGTCGAATTCATGTGTCACCGGGCCGGTGACGAGGAGGGTTCGTGTGCCCTGGTCGCGTCAACCTGTTTTGAGCTTTTCCGCCACGCGCGGGGCGAAATAAGTCAGTACGCCGTCGCAGCCGGCCCGTTTGAACGCGATCAGGCTTTCGATCATGGCGCGCTCGCCATCGACCCAGCCTTTTTCCGCGGCCGCCATGATCATCGCGTACTCACCGGACACCTGATAGGCGAAAGTCGGCATCGCAAACGTGTCCTTCACGCGGCGGACAATATCGAGGTAGGGCAGGCCGGGCTTGACCATGATCATGTCGGCGCCCTCTTGAATATCGAGGGCGACCTCACGCAAGGCCTCATCAGAATTGCCGGGGTCCATCTGATAGGTGCGCTTGTCACCAGTCAGCGTCTTCGCGGATCCCACGGCGTCGCGGAACGGGCCGTAGAAAGCCGAGGCATATTTCGCTGCATAGGACATGATCGACACGTCGGTGAAATTTGCGGCATCAAGCGCCTTGCGTATTGCACCAACTCGTCCGTCCATCATGTCTGATGGCGCGATGATGTCGCAGCCGGCTTCCGCCTGTACGAGCGCCTGCTTCACCAGCGCGGCGACCGTCTCGTCATTGAGGATGACGCCGTCACGCAGAAGTCCATCGTGGCCATGGCTGGTGAAGGGATCGAGCGCGACGTCGCACAGAATTCCGACCTCCGGCACTTCTTTCTTGATGGCGCGAATGGCGCGGCAGACGAGATTGTCGGGATTGAGCGCTTCGCTGCCGGTATCGTCGCGCAGGCCGGGGTTCGTGTAGGGAAACAGCGCGATGCACGGGATCGTCAGCTTGGCTGCTTTTTCGGCTTCGCGGACAACGCCGTCGATCGACAGGCGCTGCACGCCCGGCATAGACGGGACTGGCGTATTGTTCCCGTCGTTGACGAACAGCGGCCAGATCAGGTCGTCTGTCGTCAGAACGTGCTCGCGAACCATGCGGCGGGCCCATTCGGCGCGCCGGTTGCGTCGCATGCGGATCGCAAGGTCGAGCGGAGCGCTATCCGTGGCTTCGCGTGCCTCCTGTTCAACAGGCACGAAGCCGATTTTGCGCTCCAGCGGTCGGCCGAACTTTATGGCCATCGGTACACTCCCGGCGCTCTTTTAGCGGGTCTCATGGGGTCCCGCTACCCGGTGTCGCAAAGGAGCGGCTGGCGCAGTTACACCGGCTCGTCGCTCCATCTCCACCCCGGCTTCGAGGCTCTCTTTGTCTCTGTAGATTGAGGCGACCGCCAGGGTTCGTCCACCCATTTTGTAACGCACGACGCAATCGCGCTTCATCACGTCGCCCTCGATGTCGATGGAATCCCATTTCTCGGCGTGTCCGACATAGTTGATCGGTACGTCGTAGTGCTGGCTCCAGAAGAACGGCGCCGACCTGAAAGACGTTTTCACCCCCATCATGTTGAGGGCCGCGACCTGGCCCTGCCGTTCGGCGACGACCCAATGTTCGACGCGGATGCGCTCGCCCGAGATGGGGTCGGGCCAACGTGCGATGTCGCCAGCCGCGTAGATACCCGGCGCGCTCGTTTCCATGAATTCATTCACGCTCACGCCCTTGTCGATCGCGAGGCCCGCTTTTTCGGCGAGCGCGAGGCGTGGACGGACGCCGACGCCGACCACCACCAGATCACCCTCAAGTGTGCCGCCGCTCTTGAGCGTGACGCGTTTCCCGTCGATTGAGGTGACGGAATCCTCAAGGTGGAATTTGACGCCATGTTCTTCGTGCAACGCACGGATGAAATCGCCGAGCTGGGGCCCAAACACGCGTTCGAGCGGGCGCTTTTCGGGTGCGACCACATGAACGTCGATCTCGCGGGCGCGCAGTGCGGCGGCCGCTTCGAGGCCGATGAAACTGGCGCCGATGACGATCGCGCGTCTTGGCGGATTTGGCGTCGGCGATAATGGCACGGCAATCGTCGAATGAGCGCAATGTGTGAACATGCGGTTGGTCTGCGCCGAGAATCGGCAGCCTCACCGGTTCGGCGCCTGTTGCCAGCAGCAGTTTGTCGAATTTGATCGTGCTGCCATCGCCCAGCGTCAGCTCCTTGCCTTTGACATCGAGTGCGGCAACTTCCGTGTTCAGTTTGAGGTCGATTTTGTTCTCTGCGTACCAGTCGTTACCACGCAACGGCACCCAGTCTTCGGGCGCGCTGCCGGCAAGATAATCTTTCGAGAGATTGGGCCGGTCGACAGGTGCCGCATCATCGTTGCTGAGCATGGATACGCTTCCGGCAAAACCGCGCCGTCGCAGCATCTCCGCGGCAGCGAAGCCGGCTGCACCACCGCCGACAATCACCACGCGCTCGTTTGCCCCGGTTTTGCCGGGAGCAGATTGCGCCTTCTTGTCCTTGACGAAAATCTTGCCGCCGCGCTCTTCGACAGACCAGCAAGTCACCGGGGCCAAAGCCGGCGCGGCGATCGCTTCGCCCGTCTGGAGGTTAAAGTGCGCGTGGTGCCATGGGCAGCGGATCGTTTCGCCCGCGAGCAGCCCGTCGGCGAGGGGGCCGTGATAATGCGTGCAGTGGGCCGAAAGCGCGAAAAGCTTGCCGCCCTGACGCACGAGCAGGACCTCGTCGTCACCGATGTGGCCTGTCAGCATGGCTCCTTCAGCGAGGTCGGCAGCCGGAATGCCGGCTGAGAGGTCGGGCCCGCTGGGCTTCTTCTCTTCTGTCGCCATGGTTTCCTCCGTGGACGCTGTATCTTGTCCTTTTAGATGCTTGAGCCACCGGAAAATTCCAGCATATGCCATAAATGCGCGAAGGGCCGCCCGGTTGCCGCGATCCGGCCTTGCTTGCTAAGCCGCTTGGGTCAAGTCGGGGCCATTCATGGATTTCGAACTGTCCGAGGAACAACGTGCGTTTCAGGCCACGGCCCGTTCATTTGCGCGCGAGGAGATGATGCCGCATGCGCGCGACTGGGACGAAAACGAGATCTTCCCGGTCGAGAGCATGCGCAAGGCGGCGACGCTCGGCTTTGGCGGTATTTACGTCAAGGAAGATGTCGGCGGCTCGGCGCTCAGCCGTCTCGATGCCGCGCTGATCTTCGAGGAGCTCGCGCAAGGTTGCACCTCCACCGCCGCTTATATTTCGATCCACAACATGGCGTCGTGGATGATCGATGCCTTCGGCAGCGCGGAGGTGCGCAGGAAATTTCTTCCGAAGCTTTGCACGATGGAGCATTTCGCAAGTTATTGCCTGACCGAGCCAGACTCCGGATCCGATGCGGCAAGTCTGAGCACGCGCGCCCGGCGCGATGGCGAACACTATGTGC
Organism: uncultured Alphaproteobacteria bacterium; assembly: GCA_963707615.1. Lineage (GTDB taxonomy): Bacteria > Pseudomonadota > Alphaproteobacteria > Rhizobiales > Xanthobacteraceae > Pseudolabrys. The sequence goes on along the minus strand of CAVPQT010000001.1, from coordinate 1,525,721 downwards.
TCGACGGTGCGAAGGCGTTCATCTCAGGTGCCGGCGCTTCCGATGTCTACGTCGTGATGGTCCGCACCGGAGAACCCGGTCCGCGCGGTATTTCCTGCATAGCGGTTGAGAAGGGCACAAAAGGTCTGTCGTTCGGCGCGCAGGAGAAGAAGCTCGGCTGGAAGACACAACCCACCGCAATGGTCATCTTCGAGAATTGCCGCGTCCCGGTTGCGAACCGGGTCGGCAGCGAAGGGCAGGGCTTCAGGATCGCGATGGCGGGTCTCGACGGCGGCCGGCTGAACATCGGCGCCTGCTCGATCGGCGGCGCGCAGTTCTGCCTCGATCGCACGATCGCCTACATGAAGGAACGCAAGCAGTTCGGCTCGCGCCTCGCCGATTTCCAGGCGCTGCAATTTCGTATCGCTGATTACGCCACGGAACTCGAGGCCGCGCGGCTGCTGCTGCATCGCGCGGCGGTAGCCGTGGGGGAGGGCGAGCCTGCGGCGACGCGTCTTGCAGCCCAGGCCAAGCGCCTTGCTACCGATACGGGTTTCGAGGTGGTCAATGGCTGCCTGCAGTTGCATGGCGGCTATGGCTATCTGCGCGATCATCCGATCGAACGCGTCTTGCGCGACGTGCGCGTGCATCAAATACTCGAGGGTACCAACGAGATCATGCGCATGATCATAAGCCGCGCTATGCTCGGTAATTAAAGGGAGAGGACACCATGGAACAACTTCCACGCCGTTATTTCTCTCGCGAGGACATGCAAAAGCGCATCGCCCGCTTCAAGGACCTCAAGGGCTCTGACGGCGGCCTGCCCGACAGCAAGATGCCGGGATGCGAGCGCACATTGTTCAACGTGATCGGCTTTCAGCCACCGAAAGGATCGGGCGGAGCGGTGACGTCGCCAGTGGGTGACCACGCGGCGCAGCTCGCGGCGATCAAGATCAGCGAAGGCTTCAACCTCGGTTATTGCAAGGCCAAGCCCGGCCACGGTCCGGAGATGCACAATCACGACACCAATGAAACATTCATTCCGATGACTGGCACCTGGCGCGCAAGCTGGGAAAATGAAAAAGGTGAGGTCGAGTTCGTGGATCTCGGGCCGCTCGATGTCGTGTCGTTTCCTCCCGGCATGATCCGCCGCTTCGAAAACGTCACCAAAGGCGATCCGAATGCGGAATCGATCCTGATGTTCGTGATCGGCGGCGATGGCCCGCGCGCGGAATTCACCGATCAGGCGATGGAGCGCTTGCAGAAGGCCGGTGTCTGGTCGCCCGAAAACGCGTAGTCGGGCATGAACGCCGCGCTATGGACCGGCGAACTGGCTCTGGCGACGGCCGCGATCTTTGCCGGCGGGGCGGTCTATGTCAGCGTTGCCGAGCAACCCGCGCGGTTGAAGCTCGATACCCGGGCGCTATTGACTGAATGGAAGCCGAGCTATGAGCGCGGCGCGATCATGCAGGCGAGCCTCGCGATCGTGTCCGGGGTGCTCGGGATCATCGCCTTTCTCTATACTTATGATTGGCGCTGGCTGGTCGGTGCCGCGCTGATCCTCGCGCCCTGGCCCTATACAATATTCATCATCATGCCCACCAACAGAGTGCTCAAATCGACGCCGCCCGAGCTGGCCACCGACCAGACACGCGGCCTCATCGTTCAGTGGGGACGGCTGCATTGGGGGCGCACCGCGCTGGGATTGCTTGCGGTCGTCGCCTATCTGTGGGCGCTCAATTGAGCAAGGACGACATTCTGTTCCAGCGACGTGGCGCGGCGGGGATCGTCACGCTCAATCGGCCGAAAGCGCTCAACGCCGTCACGCATTCGATGGTGTTGGCCTTGCGCGCGCAGCTCGCGCGCTGGGCCGACGATCCCGCGGTGACACGGGTGGTGATTACCGCAGCAGAGGGACGGGCCTTTTCGGCCGGAGGCGACATTCGGGCGCTCTATGATCTTGGCAAGGCGGGACGCCACGACGAGGCGCTGCAATTCTGGCGCGACGAATATCCTCTGAATGCGGCGATCAAGAGCTATCGCAAACCCTACATCGCATTGATCGATGGCATTGCGATGGGCGGTGGCGTCGGCGTGTCCGTGCACGGCTCGCATCGTGTCGCGGGAGACCGGTTCTCTTTCGCCATGCCTGAGGTCGGCATTGGTTTCTTTCCCGATGTCGGCGCGACGTGGTTTCTGCCGCGCATGCCTGGCGAGCTTGGCACCTACTGCGCCCTGACAGGGGATCGCTTCGGCATCGGTGATGGGGTCGCGGGTGGCATTGCCACCCATCGCGTACCATCAGATCGCTTCCCTCAATTGCTCGAAGGCCTCGCCGGGACTGTCTCAGTCGATGCGGTCTTGTCCGCTTTCAACGAGCCCGCGACGGAACAGCCTATTGCGGCGCGTCGGGCGGCGATCGACCGGTTGTTCGCCGGAGACATGGTCGAAAACATTCTCGCTGGCCTTGACCGCGAAGCTGAGACGGTGAGTGCCGATGCGGACTGGGCGCGGAAAACCGCTGCCGTAATACGCTCGAAATGTCCGCTCAGTCTCAAGCTGGCGCTGGCGCAGGTGCGGCGCGGCAAGGCATGGGATTTCGAAACGTGCATGCGCATGGAATTCCGCATAGTGTCGCGTGTCATCCATGGACATGATTTCTATGAGGGCGTGCGGGCGGTGATCGTCGACAAGGACAACAAGCCGCGTTGGCGACCCGCGACCTTGCCTGATGTCGGCGAGGGCGAGGTCGAGCGCCATTTTGCGCCGCTTGGTCCAGCCGAACTGGTGATCTCGTGAATCGCCCCACCGCGCCCGAAGATCTCCGGACGCTCGAACCGGTTCGCGAGCACGAGGGCGAACGTTCGGTCGGCCGCTGGACGCAACGGCTTGTCTTGTTTCTGCGTGCGATGGCGATGATCTCGATGATCAAGGGCCTCTATCACTGGGCGCAGGTGTGCGGCATCGGCTTCGGAGAAGTGGTTCCGTTCGAAACGCGTTCGATCGCCTGGCAGACGGCGACCGTGTTCTTTGCCGTCATCGATCTCGTGGCCGCCGTTGGCCTTTGGCTCGCCGCAGCATGGGGCGCAGTGATCTGGCTCACGGCGGTTGCGTCCATGCTGGCGGTGGAAATATTTTTTCCGCAGGTGTTCGGCGGCGGTTGGCTGACGGGCGTCCTGGAAGGCAGTTTGCTTGTGGTCTACCTGTGGCTGGCGTTGAAGTCGGCGCAGGAACACCCGCAATAAAATCGGGGAGGGCATCATGGCGCGCATCGGATTTATCGGCCTCGGCAATATGGGACTGCCGATGGCGCAGAATCTGCTCAAGGCCGGTCACACTGTCGAAGGTGTCGACGTCAGTTCAGCGGCCGTGGACAAATTGAAAGCGTCCGGCGGTGCAGGCGTTGAAACAGCGAAGACCGCGGCGGCGCGCGCCGATGTCGTGATCACGATGCTGCCATCGGGCAAGGAGGTGCGCGAGGTCTATCTCGGTTCCTCCGGCATCATCGACAATGCAAACGCCGGCACCTTGCTGATCGACTGCTCGACGATAGACGTCGAAACGGCGCGAGCGGTTGCCGCCGCCGCAGAGAAGAAGGGTCTGCTGATGCTCGATGCGCCCGTTTCGGGTGGCGTCGGCGGTGCGACGGCTGGCACATTGACATTCATGGTGGGTGGCAGTGCACAGGCGTTCACACGCGCGGAAACGATCCTGCAAAAAATGGGCAAGACGATCGTGCACGCGGGTGGTGCCGGCAACGGCCAGGCGGCCAAGATCTGCAACAACATGATCCTCGGCGTGTCGATGATTGCCGTGAGTGAAGCGTTCGTGCTTGCGGAGAAGCTGGGACTCGATCACCAGAAGCTGTTCGACATCTCGTCGAAGTCGTCGGGCCAGTGCTGGTCGATGACGACATATTGTCCGGTGCCTGGACCGGTCCCGACGTCACCTGCAAATCGCGACTACCAGGCGGGATTTACCGCTGCGATGATGCTTAAGGATTTGAAACTGTCGCAGGACGCCGCAAAGACTTCGGGAACCAAGACAGAACTCGGCGCTGACGCAGCCCGCATCTATTCCCAATATGTGGCAAGCGGGGAGGCATCGCGCGATTTTTCCGGCATCATTCGCTTCATCCGCGGTTGATGCGGATTTCTAGAGTGAACGAAGCCTTGCACGCTCACGTAAAATTCTACGATCAACAGACCGTTCACCTTTTCAAATAAACCTAATCTTTATGGTGTTATTTAAGCCGATTTTAGATTGCCCCTTCTAAGGTGCGACATATCCGGAGCGGGGAAAACAGGGCCTTGCAACCGGGGACAGAGTTATAAAACGCAAGGGGCGTTGAACATGAAAGCCGTCGCGAAGACGGTCGAGCCCGCCGCACGCGAGGCGCAGCTCGATCACATTCGGCCTCAATATCTTGAGGCCCTGACGTTGGTCGAACGGCTGCATCGCCGGCTGCTCGACGTAATCAAGGATGAGTTCGATCGGCGTGGTCGCTCCGACATCAATTCGGTGCAGGCTCTGCTGCTCTACAACATTGGGGACAAGGAACTGACGGCCGGTGAGCTGCGCACGCGCGGCTACTATCTCGGCTCGAACGTTTCCTACAACCTCAAGAAGCTCGTCGAAATGGCGTTCCTCGATCATCAACGCTCGCGCGTTGACCGCCGTTCGGTTCGCATCAAGCTGACCGAGAAGGGCCGCGAGGTGCGCGACATTATCGAGGGTCTCTACCAGAAGCACGTGCGCACTGTTGAGCAGGTCGGCGGGATCAACGCCGAAGAATTCTCGACGCTCAACAAGTCGTTGCATCGGCTCGAGCGTTTCTGGACCGACCAGATTCTGTATCGGCTCTAACCCCACTGCGGGTGGACTGACTTGCCCCGGCCGTCCTGGCCGGGGTTTTCTTTTGCCGGGAGCGGCGCGCTGCGGCCCCTAGATATTGCGCCCCGGAACACTCCACAGCCCAATGCTTGGCGGGTCCCGGTCAATATGCTATTGCCGGGCCAATCCCGGACTCTATCCGGGCGCCTGATCTTTTCCCGAAAACCGGCTTGCTTGTTTCGGGGTCTCGCGCCTGGCCACCGATCGGCGCCGATCGCTCGCGGCGCGAGGAGATGTGAATGTCGGCGACGTCAAATCAGAAGCGTGCAAGCGAAGTTGAGACCCTCTTTTCGGCCGCATTGCGCGATCTGGACCCCGAAATCGACAACGCCATCAAGCTCGAGCTCGGCCGCCAGCGCGATGAGATTGAACTGATCGCGTCGGAGAATATCGTCTCGCGCGCGGTGCTGGAGGCGCAGGGATCCGTCCTTACTAACAAATATGCCGAGGGGCTTCCCGGCAAACGCTATTACGGTGGATGCCAGTATGTCGATATCGTCGAGCGCGTTGCGATCGAGCGCGTGACGAAATTGTTCGGTTGCAAGTTTGCCAACGTGCAGCCGCACTCGGGTGCTTCGGCAAACGCGGAAGTGTTTTTTGCCCTGCTGCAGCCGGGCGACACTTTCATGGGACTTAATCTGGCCGCGGGCGGCCATCTCACGCATGGCTCGCCGGTCAATATGTCAGGCAAATGGTTCAAGCCCGTGCCTTACGGCGTGCGACGCGACGATCACCGCATCGACATGGACGAAGTCGCAAAGCTCGCCGAGCAGCACAAGCCGAAACTGATCATCGCCGGCGGCTCGGCCTATCCGCGCATCATCGATTTCCGCGCCTTCCGCGAAATCTGCGATCGTGTCGGCGCGATGCTGATGGTGGACATGGCGCATTTTGCCGGACTCGTTGCAGCCGGCGTTCATCCTTCGCCATTCCCGCATGCGCATGTCGTGACGACGACAACGCACAAGACACTGCGCGGGCCGCGCGGCGGCGTGATCCTGTCCGACAACGAAGAGATAGCAAAGAAGCTCAACTCGGCCGTTTTCCCCGGCATGCAGGGTGGGCCGCTGATGCATGTGATCGCCGCGAAAGCCGTCGCGTTCGGCGAAGCACTGAGGCCGAGCTTCCGCACCTATGCACGTAATGTCCTCGAAAATGCCAAGGCGCTGGCGGAGACATTGAAGTCGCATGGTCTCGACATTGTTTCCGGCGGGACCGATACCCATCTCATGCTGGTCGATCTGCGGCCAAAACAGGTCACCGGCAAGGTGGCCGAACTGGCGCTCGGTCGTGCGCACATTACCTGCAACAAGAATGGCATTCCGTTTGATCCGGCAAAGCCGACGATCACGTCGGGCATTCGCCTCGGCACGCCCGCCTGCACGACGCGCGGCTTCGGCATTGCCGAGTTCCGCCAGGTCGGCGAGATGGTCGTGGAGGTGATCGACGTCCTTTCGCAAAAGAACGTCGAAGAGGATTCGCTGGTCGAAGCCGCGGTGCGCGAGAAGGTCAAGTCATTGCTTGCACGATTTCCGATTTATCAGGACTGAGAGGAATTGGGGGCGTTATGCGTTGCCCGAGTTGCGGAAGTCTCGATACGCAGGTGAAGGATTCGCGGCCGACTGAAGATTCGGCCGTGATCCGTCGCCGTCGCGTTTGTCTGACCTGTAATTTCCGTTTCACGACGTTCGAGCGCGTGCAGCTGCGCGAACTGACCGTCATCAAACGTGCCGGCCGGCGCGTCCCGTTCGATCGCGACAAGCTGATGCGCTCGGTGCAAATCGCGCTGCGCAAGCGACCGGTCGAGCCCGAACGGATCGAGCAGATGGTCTCGAAGATCGTTCGCGAGCTGGAGAGCCAGGGCGAGAGCGAGATTTCCTCGGAAGCAATCGGCGAGATCGTCATGGAGCATTTGCGCGAACTCGACGACGTCGCCTATGTGCGATTTGCCTCCGTCTACCGCAATTTCCGCGAGGCCAAGGATTTCCGCGCGGCACTCGACGAGCTGTCGGGCGATGAAGACGGACGGCCCGCGGCCAGCGCACGCAAATGAGCGAGGAGACAACGCCCGGCCCGGAAGGCGGCTCTGCCGATGAGCGCTATATGCGCCTTGCGCTCGCGCTCGGTCGCCGCAATCTCGGCCGCACCTGGCCCAATCCGGCGGTCGGCGCGGTGATCGTGAAAGACGGCGTTCTCGTTGGCCGCGGCTGGACGCAGGAAGGCGGCCGCCCTCATGCCGAGGTCGAGGCGCTCCGGCGCGCGAAGAAGATGGCGCAAGGCGCAACCTTATATGTGACCCTCGAGCCTTGCGCGCATCACGGCAAGACGCCGCCCTGCGCTGACGCCATTATCCGTTCGGGCATCACCCGCGTCGTCTCGGCGCTGGAAGATCCAAATCCGGAGGTGTCCGGGCAGGGACACGAGCGCATGCGGGCGAAAGGTATCGCCGTCGAGGTCGGTCTTTGTGCGGACCAGGCGCGGCGCGATCACGCCGGGCACATCACGCGCATGACGCAAGGGCGGCCGCACGTGACGGTTAAGCTCGCGATTTCGGCTGACGGCAAGGCGGGCTTGCCGGGCCGAAAGCCGGTGCCGATCACCAACGAAACCGCACGCGACCGCGTCTTCCAGATGCGGGCTGGCAGCGACGCCATCGTGGTCGGGATCGGCACGGTGCTGGCCGACGATCCGCAGCTGACCTGCCGCCTGCCGGGTCTGTTCGAGCATTCGCCGGTTCGCGTCGTGATCGATGAAAAATTGATCCTGCCGCTCTCGACATCGGTCGTTGCGACCGTGCGCGAGACGCCGACCTGGGTGTTTACGTCGCCGCAAGCCGTCACAGATTGCCGAAGAGATCCTTCAGGAAAAGGGCTGCAAGGTCTTTCGCGTCGACGAGAGCGGCGACCGGCTCGACCTGCAACAGGTTCTCAAGGTTCTCGCCGAGCAGGGCATCACGCGGCTGATGGTGGAGGGTGGCCCGATCCTTGCGGCAAGCTTCGTGGAAAGCGATCTTGTCGATGAGGCGGTCCTGCTGCATGGCGTCAAATCGGTCGGCGCCGGCGGCATCGATCCGCTGGAAGGGATGCCCCTCACTGCGCTCACAGGACGGCTGACTTCACTGGGAAGCGAGAAACTCGACGTCGATACGATCGAAACCTTCGTGCGCGTCTAAATCATGTTTACCGGTATCGTTACAAGCCTGGGCGAAGTGCGTTCGGTCAAACCGCGCGCCGACAACCTGCATCGCATCACGATCGCCTGCGATTACCCGCGCGCGGGCATCGATCAAGGCGCATCGATCGCCTGTTCGGGCGTCTGCCTGACGGTGGTGGATACCGGCGAGGAGGGTGGCCGCACGTGGTTTGCGGTCGATGCCGCGGCCGAGACCCTGCGTGTCACGACGGTGGGCCGCTGGCGTCAGGGGTCGAAAATCAATCTCGAGCGGGCGCTGAAATTCGGCGACGAATTGGGCGGGCACCTGGTTGCCGGCCACGTCGACGGGATTGCCACGGTCCTGGGCCGCGAGGACATGACGGAAATGGCCCGCTTCGTGCTGCGCGCGCCGCGCGAGGCGGCACGCTTTATCGCGACCAAGGGATCGGTTGCGCTCGATGGCGTCTCGCTCACGGTCAATGCCGTGGAAGGGGATACATTCTCGGTGCTGGTCATTCCCCATACCTTGCGCGTGACGACTTTCGGCGAACTGCACAAGGGCAGCGATCGTCAATCTCGAGGTTGATACGATGGCCCGTTATGCCGCGCGGCTGGCGGAGATGAAGTAGTGTCTTGTTTGGGCCGTGACCGCTTGCTACCACCGCGGTGAAACGGGAACTCGGGCATGGCCAAGAAGACAAGCAGGACGAAAAAGAACGGCGGCCTGCATATGCTGATCGTGGAGTCGCGCTTTTACGACAGCATTTCCGACGAGCTTCTGAACGGCGCCACGCGCGTGCTCGACAAGGCCGGGGCGCGCTACGACCGCGTGACCGTGCCTGGCACACTGGAAATTCCGACCGCCATCGGCATTGCGATGGATGCATCGCGGCGCCGGCGCGCCCCTTATGATGGCGTGGTCGCGCTCGGCTGTGTGATCCGCGGCGAAACCCATCATTTCGAGATCGTGGCGAACGAGTCAGCGCGCGCTTTGATGGACCTGTCGGTGCGCGAGCGCCTTCCCGTCGGCAACGGCATCATCACGGTCGAGAACGAAGCCCAGGCGCATGCGAGGGCGAAAGTCGAAGGCGAAGACAAGGGCGGTCACGCGGCACGCGCCGCGCTGACCATGGTCGCGCTCAAGCAAACTTTGGTGTGGCGCTGATGGGCGCCCCCGCTGCACGCGATGAAAAGGACGCCCGCAAGGCGAACAAGCGCGGCGCGGCCCGGCTCGCCGCCGTGCAGGCGCTCTACCAGATGGATCTCGCCGGCACCGGCCTCAACGAAATCCTTGCCGAGTTCGAAAGCCACTGGATCGGCCGCGAGGTCGAAGGCGCGCAGTATCTGCCGGCTGAGGCGGCCTTCTTCCGTGACATCGTTTCTGGCGTGGTCCGTGAACAACGCGAGCTTGATCCCCTGATCGACGAAGCGCTGTCGAAGGGCTGGCCCTTGAAGCGCATCGAAACAGTGCTGCGGGCGTCGCTGCGGGCGGGCGCCTATGAGCTGATCCATCGCAGCGACGTGCCTGCGCGCGTGGTCGTCACCGAATACGCCGATGTCGCGGCCGCTTTCGTCGGCCGCGACGAGACCGGCATGGTCAATGCCGTGCTCGACCAACTCGCGCGCCGTCTGCGCGCCGGCGAATTCGACCGCGCCACTGGGTGAAACGATGCCCGGGCACGACGATAGGTCGGCCGAGGATCGCCTGATCGCGCGGTTCTTCGAACCCATCGCCGCCCATCCCGGCGCGCTTGGCCTGTCGGATGACGCCGCCTTCATTAAGCCGCCGCCGGGCTGCGATCTTGTGCTGAAGACCGATGCCATCGTCGGAGGTGTGCACTTTTTCCCCGAGGACGCCGCGCGTTCGGTCGCCAGCAAGGCCTTGCGCGTGAATTTGTCGGATCTGGCGGCGAAAGGTGCTCGGCCGCTCGGATTCCTTCTGACGCTCGCGCTGCCCAAGGACATTGGCGATGATTGGCTCGAAGGGTTCGCGCAAGGCCTGCGCGGCGACTCCGTCCTGTTCGCGTGCCCTTTGTTTGGCGGCGACACCGACCGGACGCCGGGACCGATCACGGTCTCCATTGCGATGTTCGGAAGTGTGCCGGAAGGAACGATGGTGCGCCGTGCCGGTGCAGGCGCCGGTGACCGCGTGTTCGTGAGTGGCACGATCGGTGACGCGACACTCGGCCTGATGGTGCGTAAGGGCAAGGACTGGAAACTGACCGAGCAGCAGCGCCAGCATCTCGCCTCACGTTACCTGTTGCCGCAGCCGCGCAACGCGCTGGCAGAAGCCGTGCGCACGCACGCTTCGGCGGCGATGGATGTCTCCGATGGACTGGTCGGGGATTTTTCCAAACTCTGTCGCGCGTCCGGTGTGGCAGCTGAAATTCAGATGTCGCGTATTCCTCTCTCGGATGCAGCCAAGGCCGTGGTCGCCGCCGATCCCGCGGCCCTCGAATCCGCTCTGACGGGCGGCGACGACTATGAGATCGTATGTACCGTCTCGCAGGCTAAAGCCGAGGGCTTTCGTGCGGCGGCAAAGGCGGCCAAGGTTCCGGTTACCGAGATCGGTGAGATCAGGGCCGGCGAGGGCACACGATTTCTGGCGGGCGACGGCGGCGCGCTTGCGTTCAAGCGAACGTCCTTCAGTCATTTTTGAGAGGCGACGGGCGCGGCGGGCACGGTTATAATGCGATCAAAGAACGGGACTTCCTCATGCACGATGTGACGGCGAAAAAGTCGGCGGTGAAGCCAGTCGGCCAGCACCCGAATTTTATGAAACACCACAAGCATTTTCCGACCAGCGCCTGGTTGCGCCGGCGCGCGCCGCACAACGTGCCGTTGTTCGCCTTCGAATATGGCGATACCGGTGCAGGGAACGACGTCGGCATCGCGCACAATTGGGGTGCATTCGATGCGATCAAGATCACGCCGCGTTACGGCGTGATGCCGAACCTGCCGCCGGTGGACGTCAAGCTGTTCGGCCAAAGCTATTCGGCGCCGATCGGCGTTGCGCCAATGGGCGGCCCCTCGCTTGTGTGGCCGGGGGCGGATCTTTTGATGGCAAAGGCGGCGCAGCGCGCGCGGGTTCCCTATACGCTCAGCGTCGCCGGTGGTGCCACCATCGAGCAGGCCGCGGAAGCCGCGCCCGACGTGTTTTGGCTGCAGCTCTACCGATTCTGGCACGACGACCACAAGATCGGCCTCGATCTTGTGCGGCGAGCGCAAGCCGTCGAGGCGAAGGTCCTGGCGCTGACGCTCGATGTTCCCGTGCGCACGACGCGATCGCGTGAAACTTATGCCGGTCTCGCCCACGAATTCAGGCCCAACCTGCGCATGATCCGCGAAATGATGGTGCGGCCGCGCTGGATGCTCGCGCTGTTGCGCCACGGCTATCCTCGTTTTGCGACCATCGCCGATTACGCGCCGCCGGGCGCCTGGACCAACGAGATCATCGCGTTTGCGCGCGCGCGCATGGGCGGCGCCTTCTCGTGGGAAGAAGTCAAACGCTATCGCGACGCGTGGAAAGGCCCGATGGCGGTGAAGGGTGTCCTTCATCCGGAGGATGCGGCTAAGGCTGTGTCGCTCGGCATCGAGGGCATCTGGGTGTCGAACCATGGCGGCCGCCAGATCGAGGCACTGATGCCATCCATCGACGTGCTGCCGGCGATTGCCGCCGAAGTCGGCAAGAAGGCGACGATCGTGCTCGACAGCGGCATTCGCAGTGGCCAGGACGTGATGCGGGCGCTGGCACTGGGTGCCGATGCCGCCTTCGCCGGAAAGACGTTCCTCTGGGCCGTGGCGGCACTCGGCGATGACGGGCCGGACTATCTGATCGACCTCTACATCGACGAACTGCGGGCATCGCTCGGCCAGATCGGAGCCCGGACGATCGCCGAGGCGAGGGAGGCGAGCATTCGCCATCCCGGCGCGGTGACCTTCTAGGACACGCCGGCCGTTCGCACGCCCCGCAAGCGGTAAGCCGCGCTCAATCCTGCCCTGCACGGGAGGCATTGGCGGTTTCCGGGGATCGCCGCTACAAGGGGCGGCTTCCGGGAGCCCGTTCAATGTCGGCGACAGCCGAATCGTTCCAGCACATCAAGCCCGATGATACGCTCGCACGCCGCAACGCGATCGTGCTCGCGGTCGCGCAGGCGCTTGCCGGTGGCAACAACACGGTGATCGTGTCCACCGCCAGCATCGTCGGCGCCGTGCTCGCGCCCGACAAGGGGCTTGCGACCCTGCCGATCACGGCGATGGTTTTCGGCATGTGGCTCGGCACATTGCCGGTCGGATTTCTTGCGCGGCATTACGGGCGGCGCTTCGCCCTGCAGTGCGGTTCGGCGTTCGGCATCCTGTCGGGGTTCATTTCATATTCGGCGGTGATGAACGGCAATTTCTGGGTGCTCCTCATCGGCACGTTCTGCGGCGGCCTCTATGCGGCGGCACACCAGTCCTACCGCTTCGCCGCGGCCGATACGGCGAGTGATGCCTATCGTCCGAAGGTCGTGTCGTGGGTGCTGGCGGGCGGCGTGTTCGCTGCCGTGCTCGGCCCACAGCTCGTCATTTTCACCAAGGATCTTTTGTCGCCGCATCTCTTTGCCGCGAGTTATCTGGGCCAGTCGGTTTGCGCGATCCTCGCCGCGGCTGTGCTGCAATTCGTCAAGGTGCCGCCGCTCAGCCCGGCCCACTACAACGGCGCGCGACCGCTCCTGGAGATCGTGCGCCACTCCCGCTTCATCGTTGCCGTGGCGTGCGGCATCGCGAGCTACGCCACGATGAACATGGTGATGACTTCGGCGCCGCTGGCAATGGTCGGTTGCGGTCACTCGATCACCGATGCCGCGCTCGGCATTCAATGGCATGTGATGGCGATGTATGCACCGAGCTTCATCACGGGCTCGCTGATTGCGCGTTTCGGCGTCGAGCGCATCACTGGCATCGGCCTCGCACTGATCGCTGCGACGGCCGTGGTCGGAATTTCCGGCATCTCGGTGGCGCATTTCTGGACGGCGCTCGTGCTTCTTGGCCTGGGCTGGAATTTGTCGTTCATCGGCGCAACCACGATGGTGACGCAATGTCACCGGCCGCATGAACGCAACAAGGTGCAGGCGTTCAACGATTTCCTGATTTTCGGAACCATGGCGCTGAGCTCGTTCTCGTCCGGACAGCTGCTCGAGAAATTCGGCTGGACGTCGATCAACGAAGTCATTTTCCCGGCGATCTTCGTGACGGCCGCGCTGCTTCTGTGGCTGTCGTTCCGCCCGCGCGCTTCGACGGTGTGATCAGCGTCCTCATCCGAAGGCATAATGGACCTCGGTCCAATCGACGCGTTGCGCGCCCTCGTATACGAACTGCGCCCGGAGATTGGAGCGGCCGTGAGAAAGATCGATGCCGAGGTACCGGCTTCCATGAGCGGTACCGCAACACCGACCGACCGCTTCAATTTTTCCGGATGAACTATCGCGTCGTTGCCGGTGAGCGTACGATTTTGATTAGTTTTTAAAATGGGGCGAAGGAGCCGACCGAACGCAGTCCGGCTCCGGAACACAAGCGAAGCCCAAAGCAGGTTGGTTCAAGCTGAGGGAGAAGTCCGATGACAAGCACACATATTGACTCAAGACCGCCTTTGGCCGGCCTCGCATTGTTGCGCACGATGGCGGACAACTGGTGGCTGGTGTTGCTGCGCGGGATCGCAGCGATAGCCTTTGGCATCCTGGCTTTCGTCTGGCCAGTGATCACCTTGCTGACACTCACGCTCCTGTGGGGAGCCTACGCTGTCGCCGACGGCCTTTTTGCGCTGTGGGGCGCTGTCGCCGGCCCACGCGGCCATATGGGCGCGCGCTTCTGGCTCGTGATCGTCGGCCTTGCCGGCGTTGTCGCCGGCGTACTGGCTTTCGCCTGGCCCGGCGTCACGGCGTTGGTGCTGCTGTTCTTCATCGCCATCTGGGCGATTGTCATCGGCGTCATGCAGATCTGGGGCGCAATCCAGCTGCGCAAGGAAATCGAAGGCGAGTGGCTCTTGGTCCTGAGCGGTCTGCTCTCGGTTGCCTTCGGCATACTTCTGCTGGCACGGCCGGGACTGGGCGCACTCGCGGTGGTCTGGATGATCGGCTGGTTCGCGATCCTCGAAGGCTGCCTGCTGGTCGCACTGTCGCTGCGGCTGAGGAAGCACAAGCACCAGGCGTAACCCGGCGGTTTCGTTTGCGCGCTGCGTTCGCGAACGGCTGCATCTATTTTCGGTGCGGAGTCGCGGCCGCGACATCAATAAATTGTGTCCGACGGGTTGCTCGGCTTTCCGGTAAAATACCTGCAGCTGAGGATTCCCGGGGCGCGCGTCATGACACGACGCAACCTGCGTGGACTTTTGCCTGCTCTCCTGATCGCAGGGTCCACAACGGGCTCCGCATCGGGCCAGCAGGATTTCGTCAACTATCCCACGGAAGTTCGCCGGGCGCTGGTTGCGGCCGACGAATCCTGCCGTCGCGCCGGTGGCACGAGAGTGACACTCACCGTCAACGCCATTCGCAAACTCGATCTAAATGGCGACGGACGCGATGATTACATTGTCGATTTTCACGAAACCGAGTGCGGCGGACGTGCGTCCTTCTTCTGCGGGACAGGCGGCTGCGATCTTCTGATCCTCGTTGCACAACGCGGCGGCGCACTGCGCAAAATATTCGACGACCGGGTTCGGGGGTACGAAATTCTGTCGGGACGAGGACCCAGCGAAATCCGCTTCGTACTCCATGGTTCATATTGCGGCAGTCACGGCAATCCATCGTGCGAAAAAACGCGGCGCATCACGTCAGAGCCGTTCAAATTCGAACAGCCAAACTAGTGAGGACAATGGTGCTGCCGTCTTGCTATGCTCGGCGGATAGCGGAGGCTCCAGCATGAAAGCCATTGTGACCATTCTCGGCGTCGTTCTATTGATCGTTGCTGCAATGTATTTCCTCGTGCCGGCGGACTCGCTGCCGACAGTTTTTCCCGGACATGAGACAGGCTTGATGCGTATCCGCGCCAAGCACGGCATGCTGGCCGGCGGTCTAGGGGTTGTCCTGCTTGTGGCGAGCTGGTTTCTCGGGCGGAAATAGTCTGCCGAGCATCGCAGTATCATTGGTACGATGGCACTTGCGCTGTAGCGCGCATGGTGGCTGGCTACCTTTTTCGCGTGCGTGATGTCACAGCGACCGCTCGAATTTTGCAGCTCCCGGCAAAACTGGGGATTGCTGCAATTTGGTCACAAAAATAGCCCGGCTATGCTTTTTTGGTAATTGTCGGCCACCGGCGTCACCCCGCCGGTGGCCTTCTTCGGGGCCGCCGTCGCAAAACGAGCGGCCCCTTTTTTTCAGAGCACGCGGGGCGCTCCGAAAATGACGCATCTCATTCACAAACGTTAGGACGGCAACTGACGGCCGACTGTGATACGGGTCACAGGTTCGGCGATCTGTCGCAGGCCTGTGGATTACTTTTCTCGTCAGAAGCGCCGGCTCTTCAAAAGCGCCAGTTCTTCAAACACGCCAATTCTTTAAAGGCGCCAATTCTTTAAAAGCGCCATGACCGACGCCTGGGAAAGCCGCCCGTAACGAGCTTGACGATCACCAGCAGCAACACGGCGCCGATGGTTGCCACGATGATGGCCGACAGCATGCCGCTCGCCAGGTGAATCCCCAGGCGAGGCATCAGCCAGCTGCCGATCAGGGCGCCGACGATGCCGACGGCCATGTCGCCAATCAGGCCGAAGCCGCTGCCCTCGACAATTTTGCCGGCGAGCCAACCGGCAATGACACCGACAATCAGAATGACCAGAAGACCTTCGCCAGTGATGTGCATAGTGCCAACCCTTTCGCTGCCTCGTACGACCGACACATCGAGGGAATTCTCTCGCCTCCGACAATTGGCCCGGTAAACGAAAGTTCCAGCCTGGCGTCATTTTGATGTGTGTTCGCAGTTGCGAAAGCGAAAACCTCAGTCGTACCAATGCGGCCAGTGATGATGCGGGCGAATGTGCGCGCGTCGTTGATACGCATAGGCCCGGCGATAGGCATTGGTATGCAGCGGCCGCGCGCCGCTATAGGGCTTGCCGTAGCTGTCGCCCTGGGCGGGTGCATTGGCCCCGTAATTGGGAAGACTTTGCGCAAATGAGAGGGTTGTCGCGCTGGCGAGAATGGCAATTGCCGTAACGAATGTTTTCACGGTCGATCTCCATTTTGTGGAGAACCCGTCGAAAACAGATTCGTTCCTGCGCTCAGGTTCCGCCGGTTTCAACAAAACCGCAGACCGATGCCCTCGAGCGCAATACCGTTGAGTTTCGTGGTCCAGGTCTCGCCCGCCTTCACCGGCAACGCACGGGTCAGTGTGCCGGTGGCAACCAGCTCGCCGGCCGCGAGCGGCGGATTATCGGGGTCGCTCTCAAGCAGCCCGGTGACGTGACGGATGACCGACAGCGGCCCTTCGAGCACGTTCGAGCCCCGGCCGCGATCCATCAACACGTCGTCGCAGTAAAGTCCGACGTCGAAACCAGGCAAGGTGCGCAGCCACTCCGCCGCGCGCGAGCCGACGTCGTGACGTGGTCCGATCAACAACGCAGCGTGCATCGCGTTCACGGCGACGCTGTCGGACGCGGTGAATTTCCAGTTCGGGAAGACGGACTGCACGATCTCGAAACCGTGGGCGAGCCAGCCGATGCAGCCAAGTAATGCGGCATCATCCATGTCCGGCGACGGCGCGGCGGAAAGCCCGACGACGATTTCCGGCTCGATCTTCGGCTCGGCATAGAGCGCAAGCGATAATGGCGTGGCGAGATCGTGTAGCGTGCGGTCGTAGACATAACCCCAGTTCGGCGCGCGCACGCCGTATTCATCCCAGATACGGCTGTTGGTGAAACCGGCCTTGCGGCCGACGGGCCTGTATCCCTTGCCGAGACGGATTTTGTGCGCGAGCGCGCTGGCGCGATAGGCCTCGTCAAGGTCGAAAGCCGGATAGCGTGCCGAGAACAATGGCAGCGAATATCGGCCCTCAAAGACCGCGGAAGCTTCCTCCGCGATGTCGTGCAGTGTGTCGGTCGCAGTCAGCGCCATCGGTGTCTCCGAGATCGACGTCGACGATACCACAGGTTTCAGGCTTGCGGACAGGGGTCGCTTCGCCTTGCTATGCTGGCGCTGCAGAGCGCCGCAGGTGAATTCGTGAGCCAGCAGGAAATCGATGCCGTTCGTTCGTTGCTGACCTCACAGCCGCGCCCGGTCGGCTGGAGCGAGCGGCGCGCGCGCATCGATGAGATCGGGTCGACCTGGCCGGTCGCGGATGACGTGCGGCTCGAGGAAGTCGAATTCAACGGCGTGCCGGCCGAATGGTCGATCGTCCCCGGCAGTGATCCTTCGCACGTGCTGCTGTTCTTTCACGGCGGTGGTTATTGCTCTGGTTCGCTCGTCAGCCATCGCCGGATGGTGACCGAGGCGGGCCGGGCCGCGCGCATGCGCACGCTTGCGGTCAATTACCGCCTCGCGCCCGAGCACCCTTATCCCGCGGCACACGAGGATGCGATGAAGGCGTGGCGTTTCCTGCGCCTGGAGGGAATTGAGGCGCGCAATATCGCGGTTGGCGGCGACAGTGCTGGCGGCAATCTCACGATCACGCTGATCAACCGGCTGCGTGCGTCAGGCGAGGAGGTGCCCGGTTGCGCCTGGCTTGCTTCCCCCTGGACCGACCTGACGATGACGGGCGCTTCGCTTGAGGAAAAGGCCACAATCGATCCGCTGATCCACAAGGCTTATCTTGAGGAACTCGCGGAGGCCTATGCGCCCGCGCCGCTCAATCGCAAGGATCCGCTGATCTCGCCATTATTCTCCGACGTGCGCGGCTTTCCGCCGACGCTCATTCAGGTCGGTTCATCGGAAACGCTGCTCGACGACTCCGTCCGCTTTGCGCGCGCTTTGGGACTCGCCGATGTGAGCGTCACGCTGCAGGTCTGGCCGCACATGATCCATGCCTGGGCGATGTGGAACGCGAAACTGACCGAGGGTCGGCAAGCGCTCGAGCAGATGGGCGAATTTGTGAAGCGGTGGGTGCGCCCGTAGCCAGGCCTGCGGCACTACCGCGCTACTGTCGATTGCTCGAGCATTGCATCCGAAACAGCCCCTTGTGCGTTGATGTGAGAACCGAAAACGGAGTTGCCTCATGCGTTTTGTCATTTGCATTGTAATTACTGCGTTGCTGCCGGCTTCCGCCTTGGCAGCGAAGGGGCCCATGAGCGTGTCGAGCGCCCAGGCCGCCGCCGCCCGGGGCGACCAGCAGGCTGCGTCTGCGCTCGCGATGACGACGAACCGCGACACCTGCCTGAGCGGGTGCGCGCAACGCGGTCATTCGAAAGATCAATGCGTCAGCGCCTGCCGACCGGGCCTCTGCCACCCCGGAGCCGAGCAGCCTTACTGCGTGGCGAAGTAGACGCGCGAATACGCCAACGTGGATCCGGCAGCAGCTGACGGTGGTATCCGGACAATTTGAGCCAATTTCGGCACCGGACCGAAACTGCCGGCGTTGTATGAACCCGCCATGGCTCGCATCGTTGTTCTGGCACTCGCGTTGATGGCGTGCGGCGGCGCACAGGCCGCCGCGCCGGAATTCGACACCGAGCATTTCTGTGCAGACTTTGCCGGCAGCCACGCCAGCGGCGGCATGGGCGAAATGGCCAAGGCCGTGTGCCTGTTGAGCGAGCAGTCAACCAGGACCGTCGTCGACAAGGCCTGGGACCGCGTTTCCGTCACCAACAGAGACATGTGCCTCAAGACCGCAGGCAAGTCGTACGTCTATCTCGCGAAATGTCTGGGCTCGGTACAGGGGCGGTAAAACTACTCCGCCGCCTCGATGCGTTTCTTCCGCTTCGGTGTAGCGCGGCCAAGCACGGGCGTCAGGAACTGCCCGGTATAGCTCCGCTTCGCCTTCACAATATCCTCCGGCGTGCCCGCGGCGACGATTTCGCCGCCGCCATCGCCGCCTTCGGGGCCGAGATCGATCACCCAGTCGGCGGTCTTGATGACTTCGAGATTGTGCTCGATCACCACGACGGTATTGCCGCCTTCAACCAGTTCGTGAAGGACCTCAAGCAGTTTCGCAACGTCGTGGAAGTGCAAACCTGTGGTCGGCTCATCCAGGATATAAAGAGTGCGGCCGGTCGCACGCTTCGATAGCTCCTTGGCGAGCTTCACGCGCTGCGCCTCGCCGCCGGAGAGCGTCGTCGCCTGCTGGCCGACATGGATGTAGTCGAGACCGACGCGGTGCAGCAGCGCCAGCACGTCGCGCACGCGCGGCACCGCCTTGAAGAACTCAAGCGCCTCTTCAACCGTCATATCAAGAACGTCGGCGATCGACTTGCCCTTGAAGAGAACCTCCAGCGTCTCGCGGTTGTAGCGCTTGCCCTTGCAGACATCGCAGGTGACGTAGACATCCGGCAGGAAGTGCATCTCGATCTTGATCACGCCGTCGCCCTGGCAGGCCTCGCAGCGGCCACCCTTGACGTTGAACGAGAAACGGCCGGGCTCGTAGCCGCGCGCCTTGCTCTCGGGCAGGCCTGCGAACCATTCGCGGATCGGCGTGAAGGCGCCGGTATAGGTTGCCGGGTTCGAACGCGGCGTGCGGCCGATCGGCGACTGGTCGATGTCGATGATCTTGTCGATGTGCTCAAGCCCTTCGATGCGATCGTGAGGGGCGGGCGCGAGCGAGGCGCCGTTGAGCTTGCGCGCAACGGCCGCATAGAGCGTATCGACCAGCAGCGTCGACTTGCCGCCGCCGGAAACGCCGGTGACGCACGAGAAGAGGCCGAGCGGAATCTCGGCGGTGATGTTCTTGAGGTTGTTGCCGCGCGCGTTGACGACCTTGATCGCGCGGCGCGGATTGCGCGGCCGCCGCTCGGGAATCGGCACCGATAGTTCACCCGAAAGGTATTTGCCGGTCCATGATTTCGGCGCGTCGATCAGGTCCTGCACCTCACCTTCGGCGACAATTTCGCCGCCATGGATGCCGGCGCCCGGGCCGATATCGAGCACGTGGTCGGCGGTACGGATCGCGTCCTCGTCGTGCTCGACGACAATGACGGTATTGCCGAGATCGCGCAGCCGCTTGAGTGTTTCGAGAAGACGCGCATTATCGCGCTGATGCAGGCCGATCGACGGCTCGTCGAGCACGTAGAGCACGCCGGTGAGGCCGGAGCCGATCTGCGAGGCAAGCCGGATGCGCTGGCTCTCGCCACCGGACAGCGTGCCGGACGCGCGTGACAGCGTGAGATAATCGAGCCCGACATCAACCAGGAACTTCAATCGTTCGCGGATCTCCTTGAGCACGCGGACGCCGATTTCATTTTGCTTGGCATTGAGCTGCGCGGGCAGGGCGGTGAACCATTCGCCGGCGCGTTTCACGCTGAGATCGGCGACCTGCGCGATGTTCTGCCCGGCGATCTTGACGCAGAGCGCCTCGGGCTTGAGTCGCGCGCCATGGCAGGCCTTGCAGGGCACGTCGGTGAAATATTTCTGCAGGTCCTCGCGTGCCCACTCGCTCTCGGTTTCCTTGAACCGCCGCTCGAGATTGGTGATCACGCCCTCGAACGGCTTTTTTGTCGTATAGCCGCGCAGGCCATCGTCGTAGACGAATTTGATATCGTCCTCGCCGGAACCGTAGAGGATCGCGTCCTGCGTCTTCTTCGGCAGATCCTTCCATTTGGTGTCGAGAGCGAACTTGAAGTGCTTGGCGAGCGCATCGAGCGTCTGGATGTAATAAGGCGATGACGATTTCGCCCAGGGCGCAATCGCGCCCTTGCGCAAAGTCGCATCGCGGTCGGGGATCACCAGATCGGCATCGATATGCTGCTCGACACCCAGACCGCCGCATTCCGGACAGGCACCGAACGGATTGTTGAACGAGAACAGGCGCGGCTCGATCTCCGAAATGGTGAAGCCGGATTCCGGACAGGCGAATTTTTCCGAGAAGATCAGGCGCTCCGCGTTGGCGTTGCGGCCGCGGTTGGCAGTTGCGCCGGTTGCTTTGGTGTCGGCCAATTCGACCACCGCCAGCCCGTCCGCGAGCTTCAGACATTGCTCGAGTGAATCCGCGAGCCGCGTGCCGATATCACCGCGTACGACCAGGCGGTCGACTACCACGTCGATATCGTGGGTGAACTTCTTGTCGAGCGGTTTGACCTCGCCGATCTCGTAAAATGCGCCGTCGACTTTCACGCGCTGATAGCCCTTGCGCAGGAATTCGGCGAGCTCCTTCTTGTATTCGCCCTTGCGGCCGCGCACGACCGGCGCCAGCACGTAAATGCGCGTGCCTTCGGGCAGCGCCAGCACGCGATCGACCATCTGCGACACGGTCTGGCTTTCGATCGGCAGACCGGTCGCGGGCGAGTAGGGTACGCCGACACGCGCCCATAGCAGGCGCATGTAATCGTAGATCTCGGTGACCGTGCCGACCGTCGAACGCGGGTTTTTCGAGGTGGTCTTCTGCTCGATGGAGATTGCCGGCGACAATCCGTCGATCTGATCGACGTCCGGCTTCTGCATCATCTCAAGGAATTGCCGCGCGTAGGCGGAGAGCGACTCCACATAGCGGCGCTGGCCCTCGGCATAGATGGTGTCAAAGGCGAGCGAGGATTTGCCCGAACCGGAGAGGCCGGTGAATACGACCAGCCGATCGCGCGGGATCGCAACGTCGACGTTCTTGAGGTTGTGTTCGCGCGCGCCGCGGATCGTTATCTGGCGGGCGTCGCGGAGGGCGTTGCTTGAGCGTTCGGCCATAGTATCCGCAGCACTGAGGAACGGGACGTGTCGGGCAAACTCACCCCACCGGCCCGGCAAAAAGATGCGGGACCGTTCGGGCTTGCTGGTCGGAACGTAGTAAGAACAATTACCCTTTGCCAGCCCAGGCCCGGAATCGCAGTTGAAAACCTGTGCGGAAAGGATTAGAACATATCGGGAACGGAACCACAAGGCGACGTTTCGGGGCAGCTCACCGGCACGGCTCAAACCCCTGTGGATTAGGGGCAGCGTGCTTGCCGCCCCCTTTGTGACGCCAATTCGCGAGGTCTAGGGTGGGTTTGTTTTTCATCGGGACGCGTGCGGCACGCGGTCCTCAAACGGCGAGCGCCCAGCGGCTTCGGTTGAAGCGGCACGCGCTGATCGCCACGCGGAGAGCATCATGGCAGGCAGCGTCAACAAGGTCATTCTCGTCGGCAATCTGGGCGCTGATCCGGAGGTCCGCCGTACCCAGGACGGGCGTCCAATCGTCAATCTGAGGGTGGCCACATCCGAGAGCTGGCGCGACAAGAACAGCGGCGAGCGGCGCGAAAAGACCGAATGGCACCGCGTGGTCATCTTCAGCGAGGGGCTCGCCAAGATCGCCGAGCAATACCTGAAAAAGGGCTCGAAGGTTTACCTGGAAGGTGCTCTGCAGACACGCAAATGGCAGGACAAGGACGGGCAGGAACGCTACTCGACCGAGGTCGTGCTGCAAGGCTACAATTCGGCACTCACCATGCTTGACCGCGCGGGCGGCGGTGGCTCCGGGGCCGACAACAGCGATTTTGGCTCGGCCGGCCCGACGGCGTCGCGCGAGCGCAAGCCTGCAATGGCCGGCGCCGGCGGCAAGAACGACGATATGGACGACGAGATTCCGTTCTGACGATCTATTCCGTCACCGGCGGTGATTGGCCGCGAACGGCCGATCGTTTCGTGATCACGTCGTTATGTCGACCTTGTTGGTGGAATCAAAGGTCGCCGTCACCTGAACATCGATATTGACGGTCTCGGTATCGCCGCTGGGGCCACTCGAATCCGTGCTGTTCTGGCTGGATACGCCGCCGTGGTGGTGATGATGGCCGTGCGTCCGCTGTTGCTGCTGCAACGTGGCGAGGGCCTTTTGCGCGCCGTCGAGATCGTTCGAGTCCAGCGCATTACCGATTTGCTGAAGCGCCTGCGCAAAAGGACCGGTGCCTTGTGCCGCAGGCGATGACTTGAGCGTGTCGTAGGCACTCTTCGCAGCGTCGAGATCGCCCGACTGCAACGCGTTGGCGAGCTGGCTGAAAGCCTGTCGATAGTTCTGGTAGTTCGAAGCCTGGGACGCACTGAACGATGAAATAGCAGAGATAGTCATGACCCTCGCTCCCGAACGGGAAGTGCATCCCGCGATTGAGAGTCGCCCCGCAATCTGTCTATCGATTCGCGCTTACCGAGTTGTAAATGGTCGCTTTACACGGTTTTTATTCTCGAGCGATCATTAGCCCGTCAATGCGGCGCGTACGCCGTCGACGACGTATTGCACCGCGAGCGCCGCAAGCAGAACACCGAGCAGACGTGAAGCGACAATGTTCGCGGTGACGCCGAGCCGCTTGGCGATTTGCGCCGCGAGCACAAAGACGACGAGGCAAAGCGCCAGAACGATAACGATGACCGCGAACAGGATCGCTAGGCGCATGCTGTCGCCTTCGCTGCGGCTTGCCAGAAGAATGGTCGCAGTGATCGCGCCAGGTCCGGCCATCAAGGGAATGGCAAGCGGGAAGGCGGCGATGTTGCGCACGTGTTCTTCGACGGCCTGTTCGGCTTGCTGCGATTGACGTCCGGTTCGCACCCCGAACACCATTTCCGATGCGATCGAGAACAGCAGCAACCCGCCGGCGATGCGGAACGCGGGTAAACCGATTGACAGCGTGCGCAACAGCCAGTCGCCGATCAGCGCGCTGCCGACGAGAATAGCCGCCGCGATCAGCGTCGCGTGCAGCGCGACGCTGCGCCGCGCTCGTTGTGGCAAGCC
Source organism: uncultured Alphaproteobacteria bacterium (assembly GCA_963707615.1). GTDB lineage: Bacteria > Pseudomonadota > Alphaproteobacteria > Rhizobiales > Xanthobacteraceae > Pseudolabrys. The sequence continues at coordinate 1,501,898 of CAVPQT010000001.1, read as the reverse complement.
GTGCGTGACCGCAAGATAAGAGGGAACGAGGCCGATCGGGTCGACCACGACAAGCAAAGTGACCAGAGCGGAGATGAGAAATTCGAGCGGCATGCGTGTCGCTCAAGGTACTCGTTTGCGGCGATTCTGGCGCGGCAAAAAGGCACCGCGATGGAACCTCTTTCTCACATACAACATTCTGAAATAACTCATAAAATTAGGCTGTATAGGACGGCATTTCGGTTGGCAAAGCACACCTGAATCAGTTAGAAAACCGCAACTAAAAATTCCACGCAGGACGTTGTCTTGGCCGATACCGAACCTCCGAAATCGGGGGACGCACCGCCTTCAGATGTGCGCCCGATTTCCATCACCGAGGAGATGAAGCGCAGTTATCTCGATTACGCGATGAGCGTAATCGTGTCGCGCGCGCTTCCCGATGCGCGCGACGGCTTGAAGCCGGTGCATCGGCGCATTCTCTATTCGATGAACGAACAGGGCCATACGCCCGACAAGAAATACGTCAAGTCAGCGCGCGTGGTCGGCGACGTGATGGGCAAATACCACCCGCACGGCGATCAGGCGATCTACGACGCACTGGTGCGCATGGCGCAGGATTTTTCCATGCGCCTGATGCTGATCGACGGGCAGGGCAATTTTGGCTCGGTCGACGGGGATCCTCCGGCGGCCATGCGCTACACCGAATGCCGATTGGCACGGCCGGCGATGTCGTTGCTCGACGACATCGACAAGGACACTGTCGATTTCCAGGAAAACTATGACGGCTCCGAAAAAGAACCGGTCGTCCTGCCAGCACGTTTTCCGAATTTGCTCGTCAATGGCGCTGGCGGCATCGCCGTCGGCATGGCCACCAATATCCCGCCGCACAATCTCGGCGAGGTCATCGATGCGGCGACCGCACTGATCGACGACCCGGCGCTGACGATCGATGATCTGATCAAGATCGTGCCGGGTCCGGATTTCCCGACCGGAGGCATTATTCTCGGCCGCGATGGCATCCGCTCGGCCTACAAAGATGGCCGCGGTTCAATCGTCATGCGCGGCAAGGTCGAAACAGAGACCGTCCGCAAAGAACGCGAAGCCTTTATCATTACGGAAATTCCGTACCAGGTGAACAAGGCGTCGATGGTCGAACGCATCGCCGAACTGGTACGCGAGAAGAAAATCGATGGCGTGGCCGATTTGCGCGACGAAAGCGACCGCGATGGCTACCGCGTCGTGGTCGAGCTCAAGCGCGAAGCGGTGCCGGACGTTGTCCTCAACCAACTCTATCGTTTCACGCCACTGCAATCGTCATTCAGCGCCAACATAGTGGCGCTCGACGGCGGCCGTCCGCTGGTGATGACGCTGAAGGACCTGCTGAGCGCCTTCATCGCCTTCCGCGAAGAGGTTGTGTCCCGACGCACCAAATATCTCCTCGGTAAGGCGCGCGACCGCGCCCACGTCCTGGTCGGTCTTGCCATTGCTGTTGCCAATATCGACGAGGTCATCAGGCTCATTCGAGCCGCAAAAAATCCCGAGGAAGCGCGCGAAGCCCTGATGAAACGCGACTGGGCGGCCAAGGACGTCGCCTCGATGGTGACGCTGATCGACGATCCGCGCCACAAGGTCACCCCGAAGGGCACGACGAAGCTTTCCGCCGAACAGGCCAAAGCCATTCTCGACCTGCGCCTGCAGCGCCTGACCGCGCTTGGCCGCGACGAGATCAAGGCAGAGCTCGACAAGCTCGCCACCGAAATCGCCGATTATCTCGATATCCTGCGCTCGCGCTCGCGCATCCAGTCAATCATCAAGAAAGAGCTGGCGGACGTTAAGAAGGAATTCGCGACGCCCCGTCGCACGGTGATCGCGGAAGCGGCCGGTAACGTCGAAGAGGAAGACCTGATCACCCGTGAGGAGATGGTCGTTACCGTCTCGCATCAGGGCTACATCAAGCGCGTACCGCTCTCGACCTATCGCGCGCAGCGGCGCGGCGGCAAAGGCCGCGGCGGCATGCAGGTGCGCGAGGAAGATTTCGTTTCGCGCCTGTTCGTCGCCTCGACGCACGCGCCGATCCTGTATTTCTCCTCGCGCGGTAAGGTCTACAAGGAGAAGGTCTGGCGGTTGCCGATTTCCGCGCCGCAGGCGCGTGGCAAGGCGCTGATCAATATTCTGCCGCTGCAGCAGGGCGAGACCATCACCACGATCATGCCGCTGCCGGAGGACGAAGCGTCGTGGGCGCAGCTTGACGCGATGTTCGCCACTACCAGCGGTACGGTTCGCCGCAACAAGCTGTCCGATTTCGCCGACGTGCGCCCGTCAGGCATCATCGCCATGAAGCTGGAAAATGGCGAGTCGATCGTCGATGTGCAGATCTGTACTGAGAAAGACGACGTGCTCCTGACCGCCAATGGCGGCCAGTGCATCCGCTTCGCAGTTCCCGAGGTGCGCGTGTTCCAGGGTCGCACCTCACGCGGGGTGCGCGGCATCACGCTCGCCGAGAAGGATCACGTGATCTCGCTGTCGATCCTTCGCCACATCGAAGTGACCGCTGAAGAGCGTGCGGCCTATCACAAGCGCGCCAGCGCAATCCGGAGGGGTGGTGCGGCCGAGGAGGAGGCAGCCACCGAAGCTGAAGAGGCGGTCGGCGCGATCGAACTCGGCGAGAAGCGCTATGTCGAACTTTCGGCGGCCGAGCAATTCGTGCTGACAGTGTCCGAGCGCGGCTTTGGCAAGCGCTCCTCATCCTACGAGTATCGGACGACCGGCCGCGGCGGCAAAGGTATCGTCGCAATGTCGCTGACCAAAAAGACCGGCAAGATCGTTGGATCGTTCCCGGTGGAAGAGGCGGATCAGGTGATGCTGGTCACCGATGGCGGCAAGCTCATCCGCACCCCGGTCGCAGGCATCCGCATGGCCGGACGTTCGACGCAGGGCGTGATCGTGCTCAACACCGCTGAAGATGAGAAGGTCGTGTCGCTTGAACGCCTGAGCGAGGAAGAGGGCGACAACGGCGACGAGTAGCGGCTGTCATGGCCGGGCTTGACCCGGCCATCTCGATTCAAAGAGCAATGCCGTGCGAACCTAAGCGGGATCGCCGGGACAAGCCCGGCGATGACAGATCAGGCCCTTTGCCATGAACTACCAGCTCTTCTCTGCGTTCCTGCTCATCACGTTCATTCTCGTCATTGTCCCGGGCCCAATCGTCACGCTCGTCATCACGACCGGGGCCACACGCGGCATCCGCGCCGCCTTGATGACGGTACTGGGCTCCACGCTCGGCAATGCGGTGCTGATTACCTGCATTGCATTCGGCCTGAACTGGATTCTGCGAACTTCGGCGGAAGTTTTTGAAATCCTTCGTTGGACGGGTGCGGCCTATCTGGTCTGGCTCGGTATCCAGGCATGGCGGCATGCCGGCGAACAGGGGGAGGTCGCGCCGCCTCGTCATCGCGTCTACGTTTCTCGAGGCTTCCTGGTGGCGATGACCAATCCAAAGACCATCGCGTTCTTTACGGCTTTCCTGCCGCAATTCGTCGATCCGCAGTTGCCCGCCGGCCACCAGTTGGCGGTGATGTGCGCTGTTTCAGTCGCGATGGCGACCGTCACCGACGCAGGCTGGGCCATCGCCGCAGGCGCCGGCCGTGCCCTGTTTCTCAAGCAGGCACCTGCACGATGGCTCGGCAGGCTATCGGGCGCCGTTTTGATCGGCGGTGGCGTGTGGCTGTCGCTCGCGCGCCGCTCGAACTAGGGATGCATCAGGACTTCGGCACCGGAACGGCCGCGCGTGGGGAACGCGGGCGGCCGGCGAGGTATTTCTGCAGCACGCCCATGAAATCCCAGATATCCCTGTTCAACTGGGTCATGTTGCGGATCGCGTTCTGCAGTTCACGGATCCGGGCATCATCCATGGGACGCACGATGCCGAGCTGAAGGCGGCCCTTCACCTCCTGCACCCGCATATGGTTTGTGTGGGTGATCTCGCCCCGCTCGTCGAGCACATACATGCAGTGGTTGAATTCGTTACGCATGCGCGTGCTGTCGTTGAATCGCTCGACGATGTCGTCGAGCTTCTTTTCCATCTGCTTGTCGCCCACCTTGATCTTGGCAAGACGCTCGATCAGGTCGATACGCGCACGCGTTGTATTGAGGGTGGCAAACACGATCGCCGCCGTGGCCTCGTCGGTCTCCATCAGAAGCATCAATATGTAGATGAACAGGCTTTCGTTGTTCGACCAGCAGTGGACGAGGTTCCCGATCAGGGTCAAAGTTACCATGCGCCGCCCGCCACCCTTGGGGGCGGCGGCCTCGATTGCCGCAAAATCCGGCTTTGGAGGCAGAGACGACATGGACTTTCCCGCTTCGGAACAACGATCATAGCGGGAGCGGGGATCGAATGCGAGCAGGGCAGTTCCTGCTAGGATATGGCCATGTTCAGAGTCCTGAAGTCACGGCAGGCGCGTCGATCGGCAGTCGCAACCATCCTGCCCTTCGTCGAGCGAAGCCGTGCCGCGCGCGAGATTCCGGATTCGCTGTGGTTTGAGCCTTACTTCGTCGGCTTTCTCGGCATGCTGATCACGCTTACAGCGTCCTGGCATACGCGGTCACTGGGCAATGACGATTTGGCCGATGTGCAGAGCAAATCCTGGGCAGCAATAACAGGGCTGAACAGAGAACTCATCGGTGAAGAAATCTGCTCACTGAGCGCCGCGCATGACGAGCGCTTCGAGTTGGGGTGCCGCAATGCGCTGGCCTTCTTCCAGGCGCTGCAATCGGAAGCCGGCGCGGACTTATATCCGGGTCGGCCAGAGGATCCCGAACAGCAGGCGAGAGCCGCGATTTGGGCGAGGCATTTCGATACGTACGTGACCGATTATCTGAACGCGCATGAAATGATGCGGATCTAGTGCTCGCGGAATGCGCGGTTCATGCTGTCGGTGACCGGCTTCATCAGATACTGGAAAAACGTCCGCGCGCCTGTCTGAATATAGACTTCCGCCGGCATTCCCGGTTTGGGCTTGAAATTAGTTTCCGGGTTGGCGCCGATCTGATCGATGCGCACCCGCGTAATGTAGGAGTCCGGCGACTGACCCGGCTTGGCATCGTCCTGAACAGCGTCCGCCGACACATAGATAACGTGACCGTGTGCCATCGGCGTGGTGCGCTGGTCGAGCGCGGTCAGACGGATTTCGGCTCGCTGGCCGATCTCGACGTGATCGATGTCGCGTGACCGCACGCGGGCTTCGACAACGAGATCATCCCTGAGGGGCACAATTTCCATGACCGGCTTGCCCGGCTCGATGACGCCGCCGGCCGTGTGGTAACGGAGTTTGACGACCGCTCCACGCACAGGAGCCTTGATTTCAATCCGTCCGAGAACGCCTTCGGCTGCGTGCATGCGTTCGCGCACGTCGACAAGATCGGCAGCGACCTGGTGCAGTTGCTCGACCGCATCTTTGATGGCCGTGGCGCGCACACCAGCAATTTCCTCTTTTGTCCGAGCGATCCGCGCCTTTGCGTCGCCGATGTCGCCTCCCAGCCGGCCCATCTCTCCCATCAGACTGGCTTCGGTTCGCTGCAATGCAAGCAGCTCGGATTTTTTGATCAGCCCCCCGGGAAGAAGCGTGCTCTTGCTCGCATATTCTTCACGGATCAGATCGACTTGCTGCTGCGTGGAAACCTCCTGCAGGCCTCCTGCGTCCACCCGCTTCTGCAAGGCGGTGATGGAATCGTTCAATGCTGCAATCTGCGTCTGAACGTTTTTCCGGCGTGCCTCGAAGGCGAGCTTCTGCGTGTCGATGATCTCGTCGAGGTCTCGGATGTCGATGCCGGCGGATTTCGGTACAATGTCGGTAGGGACGTCGATCTCGGCGTCGCCCTGAATCTCTGCCGTGTAGCGCGCCACTTTGGCCGTGTTGAGAGCGTTGCGAAGCGCCAGCCGGCGCAGCTCCGCGCGCGGTGTCGTATCGTCGAGCCGGACGAGGATCTGCCCGGGTTCGACGATGTCGCCTTCGCGAACGAGAATATCCTTGATCACGCCGCCTTCGAGATGCTGGACTGTTTTGTTCTGGCCCGTGGTTACAAAGAGACCCGTTGCGACAATCGCTCCCGAAATCAGCGCCGTATTTGCCCAAAGCCCAAATCCCAGCACTGTGAGCGCTACGGTAAAATAGCCGCCAATCTTATGAATGGTCGTCTTGTGGGGGATGTCCTCATACCAGGCTCGCGGTGTCACGCTCGCCGGTACTGCCGCGGGTGTCGCTTTGACGGGAAGAAATCTCATTGGAACGTCCCTGAACCGGGCGCCGCTGGCGCGCCTTTCGCGGCGCCATTAGCAGCCAGCAGTGGAATGATGTCATCGCGCTTGCCGATCGCCTGAGCGGTGCCTTCCTTGATGACCATGATTTTGTCCGCACTCTGCAGCAATGCCGGACGCTGGGTGATCGCGATTACAGTGATATTTCGCCTCTTCGCACGACTGAGCGCGTTGGCGAGCGCGAGCTCGCCCGGCGCGTCGAGGTTGGAATTTGGCTCGTCAAGCACCACGAGGCGGGGATCGCCGAAAAATGCGCGCGCGAGCCCAATCCTCTGTTTCTGGCCGCCCGACAGTGGACTGCCGTCGATCAGCACTTGTGTCTCGTAGCCATGCGCAAAATGCGAGATCATCTCGTGCACGTCGGCGAGCTCGGCCGCATCGAAAATCATGTCGTCGGTAACGTCTTCCCGCATGCGGGCAATGTTCGCCTTGATCGATGCAGGGAACAGTTGCACGTCTTGCGGCAAATAGCCGACGCTCTGGCCGAATTGACGTGGGTCCCAGTTGCGCAGGTCCATGCGGTCGAGGCGCACATTGCCGGCCGTCGGAATGATCGATCCGACGAGCATGCGCGCCAAGCGTCGATTTTCCCGATCCGGACGCGCCGACGATCGCCAGCGATTCCCCAGGCTCGAGCTCGAAGGAAATGCCGTTGAGGATCACTTTCTTTGTCGGTGGCGGCACATACAGAATGCGCTCGACCGTGACGCGACCCTGTGGCCTTGGGAGCCGCAGCCTTTCCCAGTTCAATGGCGAATTTTCCAGCAGTGTCTTGATCCTGGCGTAGGCGGCCCGGGCCTGTATGAAGCTGCGCCAACCTTCGATCGTGCCTTCGATCGGCGACAGGGCGCGGCTGCCGATGATCGAGGCGGCGATGACCATGCCGCCGGTGATTTGATCACTCAGCGCGAGGCGCGCGCCCCAGCCGAGGATTGCAACTTGCGTAAAGAGACGGACGAGCTTCGACAGGCCCGTCATGTAGATGTTGCGATCCTGCGCGGCGAGATGGGCTTTGAGAGACGAAGCCGTTTCGCGGCCCCAGATCTGCACGCCCTCGGGAATCATACCCATGGCGTTGATGACTTGCGAATTGCGTGCCATCGCATCGGCAGCGAGATTGGCGCGCATCGCAAACGTGTTTGCCTGCGTGTATGGCACCGCAGTAAGCTTTTGGTTGGCGACTGCGATGATGAACAAAATTAGGCCAGTGCCCCCGACGATCCAGCCGAGGTCCGGATGGATAAGGAATGTCGCCGCGAGATAAACCGGGGCAACAGGCACGTCCATCATCAGCAGGATGACAGGTCCGGTGATGAAGTGCCGCAGATGCTGAAGATCACCCAGCAGCTGAAATTCACGGTTTGAGCCGTTCTGCGACGCCTTGGCGGCCGCGCTGAGAACCGGGGCACCCAGTTTCGCTTCCGTCTCGACGGCAACGCGCATCAAAATGAAACGCCGGATCATGTCGAGGAACACGTGCGCGACGATCGCGCCGCCGACGACCAGCGAGAGCATGATCAGCGTGTCAGTGCTGCGACTTGTGTAGACGCGATCCGACAGCTGGAACAGGTAGATCGGCATCGCGAGAAGAAGGACGTTGACGAAGAACGAGAAAATGCCTGCGGTCAGGATGTTGCGCCGGCAAACAGAGAGACCCTTTCCAAGGACGTTGCGGAAGTCGCTGTCTACGCGCTGTTGAATGACCGACGATGATCCGTGACCATTGGGGGGGCTGCCGTTTGCGCCGTTCGCGCCATTTGCCTTGCCGTTGGCCGAGCCGTTAGACCCGTTGGTCCCATTCGCGCCATTGGCCCCGTTCGCGCCATTTGCACCGTTCGCGTGGCCGTTGGCGGAATTAGCAGAGCCAGCTGCTTCCTGGCCGTCAGTCAGGGAAGACGCTGCTTCGGTTTGTGAAAGGGGATCCACCGAACCTCTCAATGGAGCGTGCCCGACAGGACATCACTGCTGTTGTGCGTGACGTCCTGGGGAGGAGGAGCGTAGACCTGCGGCGCATCCGAAGAGTGGTCGGTGGCGTCCGTGCCGGTGAAAGCGACAACTTCAGGTGCGAGTTTCGACGGGTCGTTCGTCACAACTTTCGAATCGGTCGCAATGATGTTGGTCTGGATCAAGATGGTGTCGCTGTAGGCTGTTCCTTGCACGTATGGGGTTGTGACACTGCCGGCATCGACGATTGTCGCGGCGTTAATCGACGTGTTGGCCCCGGTGGTCAGCGACTGCTGACCGGTTCCAGTGCTAGTGAGCAACTGTGCGGCGACGTCAGCATTTGAGATGACATTCGTCTGCGCGAGGTAGTTGACGTCGTAATAATCGCCGGTGACGTAAAGAACGTGAACGGTGCCCATCAGTTCCGGGAAGGCTTTTGAAATCAACGACGGATCAGGCGCGTCATTGTTGGCCAGGACACTGGCCAGTTCGGCCATCTCACTGGTTACGCCTTGGCTGCCCGTCGCGCCGAAATAGATGATGCTCGCATCGTTGAGGATCGTGTTGTTGCCCGCGGTGATGCTTTGGCTGCCGGAGCCGTCGCCCGAACCCGCCCAATCCTGCGACGCATGGTTCATATCAAGAACCACGTTGGTCTGGTTGATCATGTCGAGGCGGTGATAGCTGCCCTCAATCACGATCAGATCCCATTGGCCTGTCGGGCTTTGGAAATCGACTGAGTTTACCTGCTCGTTTGAACCGGCAAGGATCAGGCTGTAACCCATCGACTGGGTTTGAGAAACGATGTCGTTGTCGCTGATGTAGTTCGTCTGCGACATGGCCTTGACGTCGTAAAGCGAGCCGTCAAGCACCTGTACTTGCCAGTTCAGTGGACCGGCGGCAGTCCACGGTCCGGTGATGGAACCTGTCGTGGAAATATCTGCAATGTTCTGCACGATATTCGGGACGTAGTTGATCCCGGCGTCGCCGCTTGAAACCTGGAAATGATCGCTCTGGGAAAGCACGTTCGTCTGGAATATCGCTTCGGTCTGGTAGCTGTTGCCGAGAATGAGCATTGAGCCGGAAAGTCCGGAGTCACTGATGATGGTGGCGTCGTTGACGGCGACGTTGCCTCCGAGGGATAGGTTCTGGATCGCCGTGTCCGAGTAGTCACCTGCAGGAATAGCCTGGATCATTCCGGTATTGAGCGCGTCCCCTGCGGCGGTGATCTTGTCGTTGGCCAACTGGTGAACATCGGTTGTCGGGTCCTGCAGTACGTTGTTCACGTACTTGCCGTCGCTGACGATGTATGGCGTTTCTTCGGCCTGAGTGTCTGTCGGGTTTGCATCACGAGCGTTGACGAACTCGAGCACCGACATTGAGTTGCCTTCATCCGGCAGCAAATCAAGCGGTACGGCCTTTTGCGCGTCGATTTCCATCGTCATGAGCACAGGCGCGCTGTCGAACGGCTGCAGCGGCAACGCGGTCGGACCGATGCTCGCGTTGTCGTTGTTCTCCATGACGTTGAACTGGCGGAGATCCACGATCTCCTGATTGATGAACGGCTGAACCTCTCCGAAGCTGCTCCCGCCGCCACCGCCACCATCACCGTCGCCCGCCGGTGGAAGAATTGTCGGCTTGAAGGGCAAATGCGTCGGTTTCAGCTCGTGCGCATTCGGGAGCGCATCATGCGCGCGTTGCGCTACGTGGATGACCCACTTGTACTCGTCCGGACCGACCAGGGTTGGTTGTTGCGACGCGTCAGTGTCGAGGTCGTTCGGGGTCGGTTTGAAAGGAGTTACCGTTGTGTCGGGTGTGGGTTCGTCCTGCTGACCCCGGGCATAGGCTCCGTAATAGTCGGGTGAAATTCTTGCGACGCCATCGGGATCAAGCCGGAGATGACCGGTGAAGTGCCAGAGTAGCTCAACGACTTCGGCAACGCCGCTCGGAACCATAGGCACCCCCAACTGGACAAAAAGCGCGGTTGATCGAGGGAAGGCTTATCAACCGCGCAATTTCAAACTCGTGGTCTTTCAGAGCAGACCCGCACGGTTTCCCGCGCGGGTCTGTAACGTCGTCAAATTAGCCTGAAGACCCGTCATGATGTGCAGTGCTGCCGTGGTCGGCAACAACGCTGTCATGACCGGTGAAGGTCAGGTTGTTCAGCTGGACGTTCGCACCAAGCACGATGCTCTGGCTGATCGCGTCAACCGCACCGGCGTGATCGAGTGACTGGGTGAACGATGCGCCATCGCCATTGTGGCTGCCGACGCTTCCGTCCCAATCGCCGTTGTGATTGCCGATACCGACCGTGTTGCCGCCGCTCAGATTATCAACGGTGGCACCCAGACCATTGCTGACGCAGGACACCTGGCCGTTGCTGACGAGGTTGTTCACCTGGTCGAGGTTGAACACCACGTTGTTCGCACCATCACCAGTACCATTGATGGTCTGGTAAATGTTCTCGGGCATCAGGTTGATGATGCCCTGGTTGCCCGGCGCGCAAATGTCGAGGTGGCTCATGTCGATGGCCGCCTGTTGTGGCGACTCACAAACCTGATCACTGACCTTTACATCCACGCAGACGGTCGTGGAGGACGTGTTGTAGTTTGCGTTGACGTTGCAGTTGGCATTGTCATTAGCATTGGTATCGCAATTCAGGTTGCCGTTGACGTTGCAGTTGTCCGAGCTCTGGGTCTGGCATTGGCTCTGACCCTCGCCCTGACCCTGGCCTTGTGCCTGAGCCTGCAGTTCGCCTTGCGCCTGAGCCTGCGCTTCAAGCTGCTTCAGGAGGTTACTCTTATCCTGGTCCTCGTGTTCCGGAGGTTTAGGAGGTTGTTGTGGCATGGTGTTTCTCATGTTCGAGGAGAACACACCGCAATTGTTTCGGCACCCGCTGATCTTCTACGTCGGCAAGTGAACCGTTGCTTTCGCGGTTGGACTCCACATTGGTTGACTTCGGTTTCGGGCCCGCGCGGTTTCCCGCGCGGGGTCTCAAGGCAAAAACTTAGCTATCGTGATGCGCGGAGCTGCCGTGGTCGGCAACAACGCTGTCATGACCGGTGAAGGTCAGGTTGTTCAGCTGGACGTTGGAGCCGAGCACGATGCTCTGGCTGATCGCGTCAACCGAACCGGCGTGGTCGAGTGACTGGGTGAAAGCTGCGCCGTCACCGTTGGCACTCCCGACTTTTCCATCCCAGTCGCCGCCGAAATATGAGGAGTTGCCGATGCCAACCGTGTTGCCGCCGCTCAGGCAGCTGACTTCCGCGCAGTCGCCATTGCTGACGCCGGACACGTAGCCATTGCTGACCATGTTGTTCACTTGGTCGAGGTTGAACGTCACGTTGTTGGCGCCATCACCAGTACCATTGATGGTCTGGTAGATGTTCTCCGGCATCAAATTGACGATGCCGTCGTTGCACGGCATGTCGATCTTCAGGCAGCTCATATCGATAGCGGCCTGCTGCGGCGATTCGCAGATCTGATCGGAGACCTTCACGTCCACGCAAACTGACGTAGAGCTGTAGTTGACGTTTGCGTTGTAGTTGCAGTTCGAATTGTCATTCGAATTGCTGTCGCAGTTGACGTTGCCGTTCAGGTTGCAGTTCGAAGAACTCCTGGCTCTGAGATTGGCCCTGGCCCTGGCCTTGGCCTTGGCCTTGCAACTGGGCCTGCAATTCGCCCTGTGCCTGCGCCTGCGCCTGAAGCTGCTTCAGGAGATCGTCGTCGTTGTGATGATCGTCCTTCGGGGGTTCTTTTGGCGGCTTGTGTTCAGACATGATGCTCTCCTATTCGTGGATGACGCACCGCAATTCATCGAACACTCGCCAATCTTCTACGTCAGCGAATAGACCGATGGTTTTTGCGGCTTGCTCCACATGGGTTGACTTCACTTCCGGCAGGCAGCGCAAGCGTGCAAACTTGGCACGCCAGTGAGACCACCGGACCCTCGACGCTAGGCGTCCAATGTTGCGGAAGTTCACGTCCGCCAGTGACAAGATTTGACAAATTGTGACCGGCGGGGCTTCAAGGCGCCGCCGGTCAAAGAAGTCGGCGTACCCGGAATTGGCGGTAACCAATTCCCCCTTAGATACATCTTCACATTATGAAATCGAGCTGTGCCCCGTCCGAGGGAGACACGGAGCGCTAGGGCGCGAGCGACGGAGAGGTTTTGCTTTTTACTGCGGCCGCGCTTTCATCAAGCGGGATCCACAATTCGGCACACGTGCCTTGCCCAAGCTTGCTCTGAATGCGGGCAATTCCACCAACATTCGCAGCAAACTCCTGGACGGCGAGCAGACCCAACCCGGTCCCGGCCGGCTTGGTCGTGTAGAACAGCTCGAACGCTCGACCAAGAGATTCGCACGCCATGCCGCGACCGCTATCGCTGACGGAAACCGTGACGTAGCGTCCGGGCTTCACTCGCATCTCGTGCGCCTGTTCTGCGTCAACGAGAGCGTCTGCGACGTGCACTGCGACACAACCACCTTCAGGCATCGCGTCGCGCGCATTGAGCGCGAGATTAATGAGAGCGGTCTGGAATTGCGCGGCGTTGATATGAGCGAGGAGGCCCGGTTCAGCCTTTATTTGCAGGCAGATACCGTTTCCAAGGATGCGTGTCAGAAGGCGGCCGGTGGTATTGGCGAGTTCGCCAATGTCAGTGAGCGCGCCATCAATTTTCTCCTGACGTGCGAACGCCAACAAGTTGCCGGCAAGTTCGGCCATCAGATCCGTCACACGGACTGCTTCTGCGACAAGAGTCCGCTGGTCATGCGGAGAACGGGTCTTCGCGCGATCGTGCGCCAGCATTTCCAGATTTCCGCTGATGATCGTCAGCAAATTTTTGAAATCATGCACAATGCCGGAGGTAAGTTGCCCGACAACTTCCATTTTCTGATGCTGGAGACGCCCGGCGTCCAGTTCGTTTGGGCGCTCGGGGAAAGGAGGCGAGTTCAAAAGCGATTTCTCTAGTTCACCTGTGCGCAGCTTCTTCGATCTTTGCAGCAAATCATCCGGCGATTTCTTCCGTAACTTCGTTTCCGAAGTTGTGGTATCTGAGTTGTCCGTCCTCTTAAGCATGTCGTCCTCGCCGGAAATAACTATCCGTTCGGCAGCATAGAGAGACTGGATTGCAACCCTTTATATCAGACCGCACACCTAGTCCGTGTTTGTAAACGTATTGCGACCAATACCCGCAGTCTGTGATGCTAGTCACATCCGCGCACAAAAAATCACGCTTCCTGCGTAAAGAAAAAATAACTTCAGACTATGCTTAAAAAGCGCGATGGTACCGAAGGAATCTGATGGTTGGCGGTATCGGAAAAACGCATCAGTAGTTGAATACCGCCGGCTGTTTCCCGTATTTAAATACCAAAGTTCCACTTTTGCGCGGCTAATTGGGCGCCTGCGTTAGGACCATTTTCGTAAACTTGTTGCCGGTGTGTTATCTTTCTGTGCCAAGTTTTGTACCGGGTAAGGGCAAACAGTATGGTAAGCGTTGCGTCATCCACGCAAAACTCGAACTTGCCGCACGTTCTTATCGTCGACGATGAGGACGCAATTTGCAGAATGCTGTCGCGGTATCTTTCCAACAACGGATTCCGGACCGCAGTAGCGAGCTCCGGATCCGGCATGATGTCGCGGTTGGAGCAGGACACTTACGATCTGATCCTGCTTGATCTCAATCTCGGCGTCGAAGACGGACTCGATCTGTTGCGCGAACTGCATGCGCGCGGGCGAAGCCGAATCATAGTCATCAGTGGAAGAAAAAATCCTGTCGACAGAGTTGTCGGACTCGAGCTTGGAGCCGACGACTATGTGTGCAAGCCGTTTCATCTACGCGAAGTTCTGGCACGCGCCAGGAAAGCGCTGCGTTCTTTCCAGCCGGCGAAACGCGAGAATGCCGGTTGCGAGCAGGCTTATGAAATGTTGTCGTTTGAGGGATGGAAAGTCATCCTCGAACGTCGCCAGCTGATCGCGCCGGATGGATCTGAAGTGCCGCTCACTGGCGGCGAATTCAAGCTCTTGGCAGCCTTCCTGAAAAATGCTGGACGGGTTCTCAGCCGTCAGCAGTTGATGGATGTGAACTCACGGGGCAGGGTGGCACGCTTACGAGCGGACTATTGATGCGCAGATTTCCCGTCTGCGCAAAAAGCTCGAAGCCGATCCGAAAAAGCCGAAATTGCTGAAGTCAGTGCATGGTGACGGCTACGTGTTCACCGCAAACGTCTCGCGACCAGGCGTGCAGAAGAACTGAAGCATCAAAGTCCCCGATACCTTTGGAATGGGGATAGGTGACCTTGGTATAATACCTATCCCGCGGGGAGCAGCTACTTTGTGCGCGTTAACATAAGTCCCTTTGCGTTTCTGTTCGGAGTGCGCCGGTGGTTCCCCTCCACCGGCGCACTGTTTTTTATTTGCGCAGAATGATTGCGGCCGCCGTGAGTTAAGCCACGGCGGCTGGCCACTGTTCTGGCAACTGGTGTGTTTATTTCACCAATCGCTCGTGCGCCGAGAATCAACCCCGTATGTACTGATCGCGGAGTGAGACTCGTACAACGCGGGTGTCACAAAAGATGCTGGCTGCGTGTAACTGACTTTAGTGATGACGCTGTCACGTCCGTGCGACTTCACTTCAAGATTGCCGCCGCCAGGATGGGCGATCGCAGCTGTGCCGAAAACGAAGAACTTCCAAGTGTTGGTCGTGGCAGCTCTCCCGAGTTGGTGACGCCAATCAAACAGAGTCGTACGTGCGGCGCTGTAACGGTCAACACAAGCGCCTTTTTTCCAAATGAGCGCGTATTAGCTTTGACTTTGCTCGCGCTTCGCGGCCCGTTCGGCGAGCCTTTCGTGGTCTGCGACTAACTCAAGCAACAATCGTTTTTCTTCCGGATCGGTGGTTTCGTTCGCGACGGCGCGCCATTCCTCTGCGCGCCCGCGCCAGAAGGCCACGCTCACAACGACCTCTGGCAAGTTAACGCGGACACCTTTGTGCCACTTCTCGGCGTGCGCCGGGTTCCGGGAGCGTCACGACCGGGTCAAAAAATGCCTGTTTTCCAAGGGCAAAACGCAGTCGACGTTCGGGTGAAAAAGAGCAAAACTAGGTGCGACGTTCGATGTCAGGGCCACGGGGGGAAGCCATGATTACCATTCCCGAACTTGCGGCCGAGGCCTTGGGGTCTCACCTTGCCAATCACCTGTCCCGTCGGTTCGGTTCGACGGATCCGGCTGCGATAGAACGGGTTCAGTCGGCTGCCAGGCTTGCCATCGATTGCATCGGCAACAGCGACGCGCTCTATCACAATGTCGAGCATACGTTGCTGGTTACTCTCGTCGCCTACGATATTCTGAGGGGGCGACGGCTCTTGACCGAAACGAATATCGGCGATTACGCGCACGTCATCATTGCCTGTCTGTTTCACGACATTGGCTACGTTCGCGGCATCCTCAAAGGCGACGACGAAGATGGGTATGTTATTGATGCGGACGGCACCAAGGCCAAGCTACCGCGGGGCTCATCTGACGCTGCACTGTTGCCCTATCACGTCGATCGCTCAAAACTCTTCGTGATGCATCGCTTCGGTTCGCTTAAAACCCTCGACGCCAATCGAATTGCAAATGCCATCGAATTTACGCGCTTTCCATCGCCTCCCGGCGCAGGGAATCTCGACAGCGAGGAAGGCGAGCTCGTTCGCGCGGCCGATTTGATCGGCCAACTGGGCGACCCGCATTATCTACGTAAAGCCAATGCTCTTTTTTGCGAGTTTGAAGAAGTCGGAATGAACAAGCAGCTCGGTTATACGTCGCCCGCGGACCTGACCGATCTCTATCCTAAGTTCTATTGGGGGAGCATATCGCCCCACATCCAGAGCGCAATTCGCTATCTCAATGTTACGTCGAGCGGACGGCAGTGGATTGCCAATCTTTACAGCAATGTCTTTTGTGCAGAGCGCGAGCTCAGTCTCTGCGGCCCTGAGCACTGAAACGGCAGGTAAGCGAGTGCGCTCGATTCACGCTGCCACGAAGTGGTTATGAAGACACACGGCCAGCAAAAAGCGCGGTCGAGAATTTAATAATGTCTTGGAAAACATTTTTTTCAGCTATCGGCAGCGCGTTCATCAGTCCACGATAGCTCAATCATCCGACGCGCAACCTTGCAAATGTCGACGGGTCTGGGGACCGCCGTTCCTCATCCCTGTGACATGAGAATATCTCCATGCTTCATGAGGACGCCCCGAAAACCTACATTCGACAAAGCCACATCACCAAAATCACGTGCCCGCGCTGTCGTGGTTCGGCATATTTGGTGCGCAGATCACTGGAGCCGGAATTGAAGAACGAGACACGCACTTTTGAGTGCAATCGGTGCGGTAGCCGTACCGACATCAATTTCCATAACTAGCCGACAGTCGGCGAAGGGGGCACATAACTTTCCAGTTCATGTCGTGCGACCGTAACATGAATACTTTACTGGCAGGCACGTTCGGCAAAGTATGGCGGCGCGGATATGGAAACCGTTGAGGAACTACCCCAGCATGAACTGATCGTTCTTAGGGATATTCACGTATCTGGCGGATCGACCAACCACGCGGTTGTACGCCAATTGATTCGTGATGGCATGATTGTGGACGGTGAGTGTCTGGAGTTAACCGCCAATGGACGCCGCATGCTGGTGCGTGGTTCGCCGTCCCTTTGGGATACCGCCGCATAGCGATTTCTTCCGTAGAATCAATGGTGAAGCCTAGCCGAACCGTCGCGGCTCAGGCCAGAGCCCGGCGTGGTTCCTTCGCCTTGGACTGTTCGACGACATCTGCCACGCGACTCCAGATGGCATGACCCGCGTGATCGCCTTCTGCTTGAAGTCTCTCGGCGGTTCTGCGGGCGTGCCGCTCAGCTGCGCTACCGTGGCGCGCTGCCAAGAAACGCGCGTAAAGCTCCACTGCTTCGTCCTGGGTTGGAAACCACATTTGCGATCCCCACTAATGGGTCGATTGGCGGGTGTGACAGTAATATGAAGGCGCAGGGCAAATATGACTACAGCACTTTTGTACCACCACCTAAAGACGGTGCTCGAATTTAAAATTGTGGATGATCAAATGACCGTCACATTATTAAGACGAGAGTTGTGTCCAGCGCGCGAAGACGCTCCGTTTCTGGAGGCATTAGTGCGATCAGAACTCGCACGTTCTGATCGATCAGAAAAAATTCAGGGTTCGCTGGCGCAACAATCCGCTTCCGGAACCCCGGACCATTCCGTCATCGTGCCGTCACACAATTGGCACTCGAACATTCGTCGGGCGTAGCCTGAATATTGTGGTTCCTCGCAAAGAAGCAGCATCGGTTTGTTGCATTTGATGCAGAGCGGAAGGTTGGAGGCTTGCAAATGCGAGACCTCATAAGATTCTTCTATGTTGTAAGCGCTCGGGTGAAAGCCTATTGAAAGTTAAATTCAAGACATGCCTGTGACAGCTGATAGCGCTGACATCAGCGCGCGCCGGCGCCTTGAAGAATCTTCGCCATTTCGCTGAAGCCGCGTTTCTTGGCAAGCGCGAGCGGCGTTTCACCGGAAGGATCGGCAAGGTTGACGTTGGCACCCGCGTCGACGAGCGCTTTGAGCGTGGCGGTGTGACGCTTGCCACCGTCTCCGAGCACAATCGATTCGATTAGCGCGGTCCACCCAAGATTGTTGACATGATCAAGCGGAGCCTTGGCGGCAATGAGCGTGCGCACGACCTCATCGTGACCGAGATGGGCCGCGGCGATCAGCGCGGTCCCCTGATAGGGGCTGGTTACGTTCGTGGCTTTGCATCCGCCTTCGAGCGCGAGCTTGAGCATAGGCACATCGTTAGCGACCGCAGCGATCGTGACGATATCGTATTGTTGGGATTCGAAAGCATTCGGATCGGCACCGAGTCGCAGCAGAGTGCGCGCGGCCTCAGGCTTGCGCATGTAAACAGCAACATGCAACGGGGTCCGCGCGCGGCTGTCGCGCGCGTCGATTGGTGACCCGGCCTTTACCAGCCGCTCAATTTCGGTCGCATCACCCTTAGCGGCGGCGGCATGCAAACCGCCATACGCAGAGAGCTCCGACGCGTTGGGTGCAATTTGTGCGAAGGCGACGCAGGCGGAAAGCAGAATTCCCAACAAGGTCGACAGAGAAAGCGTGCTCGCCATTGCCGCGCGTCTAGCCACGTTCAATCCGCCCTCAGATTCAACGTGCTTACGATCGGTTTCCATTTGGCGATCTCGCGCTCGATGTGATCGGAAAGGTCGTGCGGGCTGCCGCCCCGCGGCTCGGCGCCAAGCTTTGCCAGGGCCGTTCTCATTGGTTCGCGGCTGAGCGCTGCGTTGGTCGCGGCATTGAGTTTGGCGATGACCGCGGGCGGTGTGTCGTGCGGAGCAACCAAAGCCGTCCACGCGCCGCTGGTCACCGCGGGGAATCCGATTTCGGGCATGGCCGGAACATCAGGCAATTGTGGTGCACGTTTGTGCCCAACAATGGCGAGTGCGCGTAATTTGCCGTCCTGGATCAACTGCAGCGATGTGCTCACGGTATCGAAGGTCATCTGGACGTCACCAGCCACGACGGCGGTGAGCGAAGGGCCACCGCCTTTATAGGGGACGTGCAGAATATTCGTGCCGCTCATCGAATTGAACAGCTCGGCATTGAGGTGCGGCAATGTGCCGATGCCGCCAGTCGAATAGTTGAGTTTTCCCGGATTGGCCCGGGCATAGGTGACGACATCGGCGACCGAGTTGAACGGAAGTTGAGGGTTGATCACCAATACCTGCGGTGTTTCGGCGATCAGAGCGACTGGTGCGAAGCTCGAAGCGTCATAGCCTGCGTTCCTGATGATCATAGGGCTCATGATGAGACCGCTCGCCGCCGAAACCATGAGCGTGTAGCCGTCGGGATCGGCGGCGGCCGCCTGGCGGGATCCTATGGTATTGCCTGCGCCGGGCTTGTTTTCGATGAACACGGTCTGACCAAGGACCGCGGGTAGCGCATTGGCCAGGACCCGGGCCATGACATCGACCGGGCCACCTGCGGGTGTTGGCACGATGATACGGATCGGCCTGTTCGGGTAGTCCTGCGCGAGAACGCACGGCGCCCAGATCAGCAGTGTCGATACGGCGAGGACGACCCGGCGCAATTTCCCCTCGGAAGGCAATCCAAGCAAGCCTAGCGCATTGATCGCCGCGACCGGGGAAAAGGTTCAAGGCGCGAAGGTCGTGGCCTTGCGGGGCATCCGGGGGCGGGTTAGACCCCCGTTTATGCCGAGAACCGCCCTCTATGCAGGGTCTTTCGACCCGGTCACCAACGGTCATCTCGACGTTGTGCGTCAGGCCGTGCGACTTGCCGACCGGCTGGTCATCGCCGTTGGGGTTCATCCCGGCAAGGCGCCCTTGTTTTCCGCTGAGGAGCGGCTGGCGATGCTGCAGGAAACCTGTGGGCCGCTGGCGCGCGAAGCCAAGTGCGAACTATCGTGCATCACCTTCTCGGATCTGGTGGTTCAGACCGCGCGCAAAGCGGGCGCGACCATGCTGATCCGCGGCCTGCGCGACGGTACCGATCTCGACTATGAAATGCAGATGGCGGGCATGAACGGAACGATGGCGCCCGACGTACAGACCATCTTCCTGCCCGCTTCGCCGATCGTGCGCCCGATCACCGCCACATTGGTCCGGCAAATCGCCGGTATGGGTGGAGACGTTTCCGCCTTCGTGCCGGGCCCCGTCGCTGCGCGTCTGAAGAAGAAATTCGCGCGCTGACGTGTCGTTCTTTTAATGGGGAAATTAATGACCAACAGATGTTTTTCTGCGCTCGCTGTCGCCTTCGCTTTGTTCGCAACACCGGTGGTTGCGCAATCGCCGCTCTCCAATCCCGCTGCGCTGCGTGAGCAAGCGCCAGCAACATTTAAAGTGCGCTTCGACACCACCAAAGGCCCCTTCGTTGTTGAAGTCACGCGGGCCTGGGCACCGAAGGGTGCCGATCGCTTCTACAATCTGGTGAAAAACGGCTTTTATGACAACGTCCGCTTCTTTCGCGTGATCTCCGGGTTCATGGTGCAGTTCGGCATCAGTGGCGATCCGGCGATCATGGCGAACTGGCGCACGGCGCAGATTCCCGATGATCCCGTAACGCAAAGCAATACGCGCGGCATGATTACCTTCGCAATGGCGGGTCCCAACACGCGCACGAGCCAAGTCTTCATCAACTTTGCCGATAATTCACGGCTCGACCAGTCGGGTTTCGCGCCGTTCGGCAGGGTTGTGTCGGGGATGAATGTGGTGGACGCGCTCAACGCAGAGTATGGCGAGGGCGCGCCACGCGGCCGCGGTCCGGATCAGAGCCGACTTCAGAGCGAGGGCAATGCGTATCTCGCCAAGGAATATCCGCGCATGGACTATATTAAGAAAGCAACGATCGAGCGCTAAGGCGCCTGAACGGTCTTTATTGTCAGTTGTGAGAGAGGAATTGTGATGGCCAAGCCTGAAGATACGCTGACGCTGGAAACGACAAAGGGGAAAGTCGTGATCGAAATGCGGCCCGACCTTGCACCCGGACACGTCGCCCGCATCAAGGAACTGGTGAAAGATGGGTTCTACGACGGCATCGTGTTTCACCGCGTGATCGACGGTTTCATGGCGCAGACCGGCTGTCCGCACGGAACGGGCACCGGTGGATCGGGCAAGAAGCTCAAAGCGGAATTCAATGCCGAGCCGCACGTGCGCGGGACCGTTTCAATGGCGCGAGCCTCCAATCCGGATTCCGGTGACAGCCAGTTTTTCATTTGTTTCGACGACGCGCGCTTTCTCGACAAGCAATACACTGTTTGGGGCAAGGTGATCGAAGGCATGGACAACGTCGACAAGATCAAGCGCGGCGAACCGGTCAGCGATCCGGACAAGATTGTAAAGGCGACGATGGGTGCCTGAGCTTCGCTGGACGAAGCGATAGACTGGTGCGTTGGCCGGGCTTGTCCCGGCCATCGCCATTTTTGACACTGGCAAGGCACGCAGCACTTGCATGCCGGGCCCAAGGCCGGGCATGACGCAGGACGTCATGAAGACCGACCTCTTTGATTTTGAGTTGCCACCGGATCGTATTGCGCTTCGGCCTGCGACGCCGCGCGAAACAGCACGGCTCCTGGTCGTCCAGCCAGGCGGCGGCCAGGTGCTGCAGGACCGCACGATTGCGGATTTGCCCGATCTGTTGCGAGCTGGGGATTGCCTCGTCGTCAATGACAGCCGCGTCATTGCGGCGCGTCTGTCCGGCCGCCGCATCGGGCGGGGCGATAGCGAGCCGGCGATCGAGGCAACATTACACAAGCGCCTGGACGGTTCGCGATGGCGGGCTTTCGTCAAGCCGGCCAAGAAGCTCGCCGTGGGCGACGTCCTGCGGTTTGGCACGGAAGGAAAAGTCTGTTTCCTGGGCCAGCTCGACGCTCACGTTTCGGAAAAGGATGAAGGAGGGGAGATAACGCTTTCATTCGCCTTTCACGGCCCGGTTTTGGACCAGGCGATCGCCGAACGCGGTGATATGCCGTTACCACCCTATATCGCCTCGCGGCGGGAGCCAGACGAGAGGGATCGGACTGACTACCAGACCCTTTTTGCGCATGAGGAAGGCTCCGTGGCTGCGCCGACGGCCGGCCTGCATTTCACGGAGGATCTTGTACGGCGGCTAGGGGACCGCCGCATTGGGCTGCAGATGGTTACGTTGCATGTTGGTGCCGGCACGTTCCTGCCAGTTAAGGCGGATGATACTTCGGGCCACAGGATGCACGCCGAATTTGGCACCGTGTCGGCTGAGACTGCGTCCGCGCTCAATGCTGTGCGGGCGAGGGGCGGCCGGATCGTTGCGGTCGGTTCGACAGCTCTGCGTCTGCTCGAAAGCGCCGTCGGCATGGACGGTCGCCTCGGAGCCTTCTCGGGGGAGACATCGATCTTCATTACACCGGGATACGAATTCCGCGCGATCGACCTGATGTTGACCAATTTCCATTTGCCGCGCTCGACCCTGTTCATGCTGGTTTCAGCCTTCAGCGGGCTCGACACCATGAAGCGGGCCTACGCGCACGCGATCCAGTCGGGCTATCGCTTCTATTCCTACGGCGACGCGTGTCTATTGTATCCTCAGCCGTGAGCCGTCATGCCCGGACCCTTTTCCTTCAACTTGATTTCGACCGACGGCGCGGCCCGCCGTGGCGAGTTCGTTACGCCACATGGCAGGGTACAGACGCCGGCTTTCATGCCGGTCGGCACGCAAGGCACGGTGAAGGGTCTGTCGCCGGGTGATGTGCGTGATACAGGTGCCGAGATCGTGCTCGGCAATACTTATCACCTGATGTTGCGGCCCGGTGCCGAACGCATCGCCGCGCTTGGCGGCCTGCATAAATTCATGAACTGGCCTCTGCCAATCCTCACCGACTCCGGCGGCTTCCAGGTCATGTCGCTCTCAGAACTCCGCAAGGTCGATGAGCGCGCCGTGACGTTTCGCTCTCATCTTGACGGGGCCATGATCGAGCTCACGCCCGAACGCGCGATCGATATCCAGATTCTGCTTGGCGCAGACATCGCGATGCAGCTCGATGAATGCCTTCGGCTGCCGGCGTCTCGGCAGGAAATCGACCGGGCGATGCAGTTGTCATTGCGGTGGGCCGAGCGCAGCAAGCGCGCCTTCGAAAGTATGGCACGCGAAGGGCACGCATTGTTCGGCATTGTCCAGGGCGGCGATGACCCGACATTGCGTGCCAACAGTGCCCGCGCGCTGACCGATATGGATTTCCAAGGCTACGCCATCGGCGGCCTTGCCGTGGGAGAGCCGCAAGAGGTCATGTTGCGCATCGTTGCGGAAACGACGCCGATGCTTCCTGCAGATCGGCCGCGATATCTTATGGGTGTCGGGACGCCGCACGATCTCCTTGAGGCCGTGGCACGCGGCATTGATATGTTCGACTGTGTTTTGCCGACGCGCAACGGCCGTCACGGCATGGCCTTTACCCGTCATGGCGCGATCAATCTCGGGAATGCGCGTCACGCCAACGACCCGCGTCCACTTGACGCCGAGAAGTCCTCATCCGGTGGCGCGGACATACTCTCGGGCCTATCTGCATCATTTGACCAAGGCCAATGAGATACTTGGCGCCGTGCTTCTTTCCACCATCAATCTCGCCTACTACCAGACACTAATGACAGGTATGCGCACGGCGATCGTCGCTCGACGATTTGACGCCTTCCGCGAGTACATCATGGAAGGATGGGAGTTGGGTGATCTCCCAGCGCTTTGACGGAAGCGTGCTGCTTCGCTAAAGCCACGCCATGAATATCAAACCTGAGTTTCTTTCTCACCGTCGCAAGCCCAACTTCAGACTGCCGGCAGGCAGTTGTGATGCGCATTGCCACGTGTTCGGCCCGGCAGCCAAGTTTCCATATGCGCTGAACCGGCGCTACACGCCGGCCGATGCCCCAAAGGAGATACTGGCGGCATTGCACGCGCATCTCGGAATTGATCGCGCGGTGATTGTGCAGGCAAGTTGCCATGGCACCGACAACGCCGCGATGCTCGATTGCATTGCCTCCGACCCGCGGCGCTACCGTGGCGTTGCGATCGTCGACGATGGCTTCACCGACAAGGATTTAGATGCGCTCGATCGCGGCGGTGTGCGCGGAGTGCGTTTCAATTTCGTCAAACATCTAGGCGGCGCGCCGGACATGGCGGTCTTCAATCGTGTGATCGACCGTATCAAGGGCCGTGGCTGGCATGTGGTTTTGCACATTGATGCGCCCGACATCATTCCGCTGTCCGAAATGATGCGCAAACTCCCGCTGCCTTTCGTCGTCGATCACATGGGCCGGGTACCGTCTGCGGCGGGTGTCGATCAGCCTCCGTTGCGCGCCTTGATTGAGCTTTCGCGCCTCGAAAATTGCTGGATCAAAGTCTGCGGGTCCGAGCGCATTTCGATGCCGCCTTACACGGCGGCAGTGCCCATTGCACAAGCACTGGTCGAAGCGTCGCCGAACCGCGTGCTATGGGGCACTGATTTCCCGCATCCCAATGCGACGCACGAAGCGGACGAGGCCGATCTGGTTGATCTGGTCCCGAAATTTGCACCTGAAACGCTGGTGCAGAAGCGATTGCTGGTGGACAATCCGGCACGGCTTTATGGTTTTGGCTGAACAACAACAAAACGACCAAGGTGGAGGAAACGAACAATGCCGAAGGGGCTTGTTGAAATGATCGCGCGCCGGACCGCGTGGCTGGGGCTTGTAGCGATGATCGTCGCGCTGGCCCCGCAAGCACAGGCAGCCTGGCCGGAAAAGCCGATCAAGTTCGTGCTGCCTTTTGGCGCCGGGGGCGTAGCCGATGTCACGGCGCGGATCTTGGCCGACAAGCTGAGCCAGAAACTCAATCAGCGCGTCGTGGTGGAGAACATGCCTGGACCAGGTGGCATCGCGGCAGCGCGCGCCGTGATCACGGCGCCAGCTGACGGCTACACGATGGCCTGGGTCACCAACGGCGCCGCCATCAGCGTCGCGACGTTCCAAAGCCTGCCCTTCGATCCGGTGAAGGACTTCGCGATGGTTTCGATGGCAGGCACGTTCGATCTTGTATTCGTCGTCAATGACCAGTCGGAGTACAAGACGCTTGCCGATTTCATCAAGGCAGCGAAAGACAACCCCGGAAAAATGAATATCGGTACGATCGCAGTCGGCAGCACGCAGAACCTCGGTGCCGAACTTTTCAAATCGCTTGCCGGTCTCAACATCCAGATCGTCCCCTACAAGAATTCGCCAGATATCGTGGTGGCGCTGCTGCGCAATGACGTCCAGCTCATGATCGATTTTCCGCCGGCTGTAGCCGGACAGGTTGCGGACAAGAAGCTGCGCATTCTGGCGAGTTCGAGCCCGCAACCTTCGCCGCTTCTTCCCGGCGTGCCGACCGCCGATCAGGCAGGTGTGAAAGGTTATGAGGTGATCTCCTGGAACGGCGTCGGAGTTCCGAAAGACACGCCGAAAGAGGTCATCGACACGATGAACAAGGCCATGCGCGAGGTCCTCGCCATGTCGGACGTGCAGGAGGCCCTCGGAAAGGTTGGGGTTATTGCAAAGGCGAGCACGCCGGAAGAGGCATTGGCGCGCTTGACCGCGGATATCAAGAAATGGAACGAGGTTGTCGATAAGGCCGGCATCCCGCGAAAATAGCCTGACAAGGTACCGTTGAAGGCGGGCCCGGATTCGCAATCCGGGCCCGTTGCACGAATGTGGTCAACGCCAATTGATCTTTATTGCGAACGGGTGACGCCCGCATTCTGGGCTGAGCCGCTGAACGCGCTGAGCAATATTGCCTTTCTGATAGCGGCGTATGCCGCTTTCGATCTGTGGCGGCGCGTGGGGAAGAACGACCCGGTTATCCTGGCGCTGATTGTGGTCGTGGCCGTTGTAGGCCTCGGATCATTCGCATTCCATACGCTGGCGACGCGGGGCGCGATGTTGCTCGACGTCACACCGATCGGCGTTTTCATCTACGGGTATTTTCTGTTGGCGTTGCGCCGGTTCCTGCAGTTGTCCTGGCCGATTGCGCTGCTATCCCTGGCCGGCTTCATTGCGCTGTCGCTCGCCCTTGCGTCTTACGTGCCGCGCGAGGTTCTCAATGGCTCGTCAGGGTATCTTCCCGCGCTTGCCGCGCTGATTGGATTCGGGTTTGTTTTGCGCGGACATGAGGCAGGGCGGGCCATGCTCATCGCAGCGGGCCTTTTCATCGTTTCGCTGATATTCCGTATCATCGACCTCGACGTTTGCGCGCGCTGGCCAATCGGTACACATTTCCTTTGGCATGCCCTCAATGCCGCCGTACTTTATGCGGTGCTGCGGGGCGCAATCGCGGAACGCCAACATCCGCTAAGTCAGGAATGAAGATGAGCAACAAGAAAATTTCAGTCGCCGTCGTGGGCGCCGGCATGGGCGGTCTGGCCGTGGCGGCGACGTTGCGGCGGGTGGGAATCGACGTTCAAGTTTACGAGCAGGCGGCGCGTTTTGCCCGCATCGGCGCCGGCATCCAGATGATGCCGAATTCCATGAAGGTGCTGCGCGGCATCGGGATTGAGGAGCGCCTTCGCAAAACGTCTTTTGCTCCATACTCACACCTCAATCGCGACGGTTACAGTGGGGAAATGACCCGCGAATTGCCGATGCCCGAAAGCCTCTACAATGCGCCTTATCTCTGCATGCATCGCGCAGACCTGCACGACGCACTCGCGTCAGCGGTTCCGCAGGACATCGTGCATCTGGGAAAGAAGCTGACTGGCCTGGATCAGGCGAGCGGGCAGGTCACCCTGCATTTCGAGGACGGCACGCGTGCGACGGCGGATGCGGTGGTTGGCGCGGATGGTGTGCATTCGGTCGTCCGCGATATCGTGGTCGGACCGGACGCACCGATCCATAAAGGTCGGATCGCTTACCGTGCTGTGTTTCCGTCGAGCTTGATGGGTGGCTTCGACATCGGTCCCTCGCGCACGAAATGGTGGGGCACGGATCGTCACATCGTCATCTATTACACGACCAAAGCGAAGAGCGAGGTCTACTTCGTCACCAGTGTGCCGGAACCGGCTGAATGGCTCACCCGCGAGTCATGGTCGGCCAAGGGTGACGTGAGAGAATTGCGCGGCGCGTATGACGATTTTCATCAGGATGTTCGCAACGTCCTGCACGCATGCCCGGATTGCCACAAATGGGCGATCCTCGAGCGCGAGCCCCTGCGCCGCTGGAGCGATGGCCGGGTCGCGCTCCTCGGTGATGCGGCGCATCCGATGACGCCCTACATGGCGCAGGGTGCCGCGACCTCGATCGAAGATGCGGCCGTCCTCGCGCGATGCCTCGACGCGGTGAAGGGCGATGATATTGAGGGGGCCTTCAGACGATACGAAGCCCACCGCAAGCCGCGCACGTCAGTGGTTCAGGCGATTTCCAGCGCCAATACCTGGATGCGAGAAGGCGACGGCGATACGAGCTGGCTTTACGGTTACGACGCCTGGAACGCGAACCTCGATCAGCCGGCAGCACATCCGCGGGCGCGGGCGGCGTGACAGGGGGCAGCATGCGGCTTTCGCAATGTTGCAACTTCCACGACTTCAGGGAACTGGCGCGGCGCCGGCTGCCCGGGCCGATCTTCAACTACATCGATGGTGCTGCCGACGACGAAACGACCTACCGGCGCAATACGCAAGCCTTCGAAGATTGCGATCTGGTCCCGAGCGTCCTGACTGGGGTGGCGCAGGTCGATCTGTCGGTGACGGTGATGGGACAGAAATTGGCGATGCCCTTCTATTGTTCGCCGACGGCCTTGCAGCGCCTGTTCCACCATGACGGTGAACGCGCGGTCGCGCGTGCCGTCAACAAATTCGGCACGATGTTTGGTGTCTCCTCGCTGGGCACAGTGAGCCTGGAAGAGATTGCGTCGAACTTTTCTTTTCCGCAGGTCTATCAGTTTTACTTTCACAAGGATCGCGGCCTGAACAAGGCCATGATGGACCGCGCAAAGACGGCGGGCGTCAAGATCATGATGCTGACGGTCGATTCAATCACCGGAGGCAATCGAGAGCGCGACCTGCGGACAGGGTTTTCTATTCCGTTCCGGTTGACCCTCGCGGGCATGCTGCAGTTCGCCATCAAGCCAAGGTGGGCGCTGAATTATTTCACGCACGAGAGGTTTCGGCTGCCGCAGCTGGACGAGCATGTCGACATGGGTGGCGGGACAACATCCATCGGGGGCTACTTCACCAACATGCTCGATCCTTCGATGACTTGGGCGGACGTGGCTGAAATGGTCAAGCAGTGGAACGGCAAGTTCTGCCTCAAAGGTATTATGAGCGTCGATGACGCAAAAAAAGCGGTCGATATCGGCTGTGCAGGCATCGTGGTCTCCAACCACGGTGGCCGCCAGCTCGACGGGTCGCGGAGCGGCTTCGACCAGCTCGCGGAAATCGTCGATGCCGTCGGCGACAAAATCGACGTGCTGGTCGATGGCGGTGTCCACCGCGGATCGCACGTGCTCAAGGCCCTGTCGCTCGGCGCAAAGGCGGTGGGAGCCGGGCGCTATTATCTCTTTGCGCTTGCGGCGGCCGGTGAAGCTGGCGTGGAGCGTGCTTTGGAGCTGATGCGGTTTGAGCTCGAGCGTGACATGAGGCTGATGGGCTGTACGTCCGTCAGCCAATTATCCCGGCGCAATCTCAGGTTTCGCAATTCAGCACGCTGACCGAGTTTGCTCAGGGGCCGCCGTAGAGCCAGGCGATGCTGTCGTAAGTGTCCTCCGCTGTGCGCGGAGAAAGCGCTAGCTCACGCAACTCTGCCGCAACTCCGCGCGCGTGATAGAATTCGCCGTAGACGCGAGCCATGATTTGCGTGCGGCCGGTGCGGAGATAGCGTTCCTGCTGATAGGCCTGAAACGCTTTTCCCGGATCGTCAGGAGAAGCGGCCACCTTGTCTGCGAGGACAATCGCGTCCTCGGTCGCCATGCAGGCGCCTTGTGCGAGATATTGCAGCATCGGGTGTGCTGCATCGCCGAGGAGCGTAATGCGACCGGATGTCCAGTTTTTCACCGGTTCACGATCGCACAGGACCCACATGCGCCAGGTCTCGATACGCTCGAGCATGCGCAGGACCTGCGGCACCTGCATCTTGAAGTGCTGCCACATGACATCCTTGCTGCCTTCCGCATTCCAACCTTCCTCGTAGTGATCTGAGTGGAAGACGGCGACGAGATTGTACAGTTCGCCGCGACGCAACGGGTAATGAACGAAATGGGTGCGCGGGCCGGCCCAGAGCACGACGTCCGGGCGCCAGAGATCCTTGGGAACATCCTCGCGTTTGAGAACGCCCCGGTAGGCGATGTGACCCGATACGCGGGGTTTGCCATCGCCGACGATGCTGTCGCGGATTTTGGACCACATTCCGTCGCAGCCGATCAGGGCGCGGCCTTCGACTGTTTCGCCGTTGTTGAGCGTGACCGAGACGTGATCGCCATGATCCTTGAATGCGTCCACGCGGCGACTTGTTTCGAGCGTGATCAGATTGCTGCCCTGACACGCCTTGAGGAACGTGGCGTGAATATCGGCGCGATGGGTCACGCCATAGGGCTGCCCGAACTTTTTCATGAACGCTTCGCCGAGGGGGACATTGGTAATCAACTTGCCGGTCAGCGCGTCGCGCATTTCCTGGGCGGGGGGGCGATGAGCATCGGCCAGGATGGCATCCTTCAGTCCGACTTTCTCCAGAACGCGAAAAATATTGGGTCCAAGCTGGATGCCAGCGCCGACCTCGCGGAATTCCGGAGCTTGTTCGAAGACCCTGACCGGAAACCCACGATGGGCAAGTGCGTAGGCTGTAATGAGCCCGCCGATGCCTCCGCCAGAAATAAGAAATGGGGCGGAGCCGCCATTCGTACGAGCCATGGGTATAACCTCACTTCACTTGGAACGACTGGTCAGGACCATAAAACCTGAATGGCCGGACGCAAAGTGCGTTTCCGCATGGAAAAATCCGCCGGTAATGCCGGCGGATTTTCGATTGGCTGCAGGATTTGGTCAGTGACTATTTGGTCACCTGACCACGGACTTCGCCACCTTTGTTGGCCGCGGTGTGGACGTTGACATACCACTTGCCCGCCAGCAGCTCGTCCGCCTGGGCATCGGTGAGGGTCGCCGAACCCTCGAATGCGCCCTTGTCGGCGCCGGCAATCGGCACCGCGACGCCTCCGTTTTTCCCGGGTTCACCGGAATGGAAATGCGCGGCCGTCGCCGGGCCACTAAGGCCGGACACGCTGCCCTTCCAGGACAATTTCTTGCTGGCAGTATCAAAGGTCGCGGTCACTGACCCGGACCCCTTGCTGTCAGTCGGCGGGACCTCGCTCGAAGCCTTCAAATCGGCCTTGAGATTGACGTTCGCGGCCATAGACGGACCGGCGATCGCAAGGGCAGCGGTGCAGGCGAGGGCGGCCAGGACGGACCGCAGAATCGTATCTTTCATGGGAGTCCTCCGTGGAGTGCTGGTGTGCACTCATGCGTGCGAACACCGCACTCTACCGCCTATTCCGGATGCGCAGAAGTACTGCCCTAGTGGAAGGCCCCGGTAATCGACGTGCTGGAGAGTTCGCCGCAGGAATTGCATTCCCAGTGGTGGCGGATTTCACCGCCCTCGACGAATTCGGATGAGACCGGAGCGACCATCAGGTCACCGCAGTGAGGACAGCGCGTGGGAGCTGTAAAGGCGCGGGAGATTCTCGCCCTGTACTGATGAAGGTGCATGTCACGGCTTCCTTTTTCTTCCCTGTCCGAGGCGCTGAGTAGCGACGCATCGTGGCAACGGCGAGACGGTTTAATGAAACTGTGGTGGCCGGAGCGCTAAGCTTTTGCGACACATGATCGCGCGCGCAGTAAACAATTTTACGCCTGAAATGTGTTGGATCGAACTCGAAACCACTGCCAACAGCACGTTCGACGCACTGCAGCAGACAAGGTTTTGACGATTTCTGAGAAAGCAAAGCGCCACCCATAAACGCAGCATTAAGATCACGTCTTCGCGAGCGAGATTTTAACGGCCGACGATCAGACACCAGTAGCGATCGCGGCCACCGCTCGCCGATGCAAGGCCGTATGCCTTCACGTCGGTGAGCAACATGTTTGCGCGGTGTCCTCGCCACGTGATCGCAATCAAGACATGGCGACCACACACGGTGTTGCCTCCATAAGTGAAGGGACCGCTGTTGCCAAGTTCCAGCGGTCCCTACGGGTTTGCCGAAACAAGGGGACACCCGGGTTGGGGAATGTTCGGCATTCCACGAACTATATCCTTGTCCGAAAATTCCACTCTGGTCTGTGAACTAAATCACAGTTGTTACGAATTTCACAAAACAAGTTGATGCTGAGTGGCTGGGTGGTCGGTGAACGAAGTGTGAGCCTTGAGGCCACGGGTCTTCAGTTCATTCCTCTTGCGGAAAGGCCTCGACCAACTTTGCTTCACGCGGCAGCCAGAAATGCTGTGTTTTGCAGTACGGACAATGGGTATGGGTGAATTCCTGCGGCACCCGCGCCAATGTGTCAGCATCGACATGAATACCGGTGGAAAAATCGCGATTAGTCTTGGGGCATCGTATGAGTAACACGCCCACGACTCGTCTCCGTCACGCGTTAGATTTTCCGCACCTCGACTCTGGCGGTCTCGAGCAGCCAACCGAACTGTGTCGCGGTGAACAAGATCGCCACCAGGTTCAGGGTCACTATTTCAAGCACAAACATGTTGGTCTCCGTACGCATTCAAATGTTCGATTCTCACGCTAGTGGGTGAGTCCACCAACGACTGTGTTCGCGATCACAAAAATGCGGATTTGGCGGCGTCCGGTCCCGATATTGGCTGCCGGGCCCGCAAAATCGAGAACTCCTCAAGGGAAAATCAAGAGTTACTCAAGGACTGGCCGCCGTGCAGCCACTATAGCCGTCCGTATATGAGAGCAACTCCTTAACGCCGCAATTTGGGAAACCGACGATGTCCACACAATCGCACCACGCTGAAACGATGCTCCTCCACGCCGGTTGGCGGGCTGATCCTGCGACTGGCGCTGTCGCCGTGCCGATCTATCAGACCACGTCGTATCAATTCCGGGATACCGAACACGCGGCGAATCTTTTTGCCCTGAAGGAGCTCGGCAACATCTATTCGCGCATCATGAATCCCACCAACGACGTGCTGGAAAAGAGGATGGCGGCTCTCGAAGGCGGCGTTGCCGCGTTGGCTCTTGCGTCAGGCCAGGCCGCATCGGCATTTGCCATCCAGAATCTGGCGCGTGCCGGCGACAACGTTGTGAGCTCGACGGACCTTTATGGGGGAACATGGAACCTGTTCGCCCACACTCTCAAGGATCAGGGAATTGAAGTTCGCTTCGTCGATCCGATCGATCCAGAAAATTTCCGCCGCGCGACCGATGACAAGACCAGGGCCTATTACGCGGAGACCCTGCCAAATCCGAAGCTTACGGTATTCCCGATGGCAGAGGTTGCGGCGATCGGCCGTCCGCTCGGCATCCCACTGATCATGGACAATACGGCGGCGCCGTTTCTCACCAAGCCAATCGAGCACGGTGCCGCCATCGTCGTGTACTCGATGACCAAGTATCTAGGCGGACATGGAAACTCAATCGGCGGCCTGATCGTCGATGGCGGCAATTTCGATTGGGCCGCTCATCCACAACGCCAACCCGCTCTGAATACGCCCGATCCCAGTTATCACGGGGCGGTTTGGACCGAAGCCGTGAAGCCGCTTGGCCCGATCGCGTACGCGATCAAGGCGCGCGTCACACTTCTGCGGGACATCGGCGCCGCGTTGTCACCGTTCAATGCCTTCCTCACCATTCAGGGTCTCGAGACGCTCGCCTTGCGGATGAGAGAACATTGCAAAAATGCGCAGGCAGTGGTGGAGTTTTTGCGCACGCGCAAGGAAGTTAAGCGCATCATTCACCCCTCACAGCAGCAGGGCGTTCATCGCGAGCGGGCGGACCGCTATCTGGGCGGCCAATACGGCGGCTTGGTTGGCTTCGAACTGGCCGGCGGAAAGGAAGCTGGACGAAAGTTCATCGATGCCTTGCAGCTGCACTATCACGTCGCGAACATCGGCGATGCGCGAAGTCTTGCGATACACCCAGCGACCACGACGCATTCGCAGCTGACCGCCGAAGAGCAGCTGGCGACAGGTGTTTCCGACGGCTATGTGCGGCTGTCAGTCGGTATCGAGCATATCAATGACATCGTTTCCGACATCAAGCGTGGTCTGGAAGCGGCTTCGCGGGCGTCCATTCGGGCGGCGTGACGGAACAAGGAGCACGACATGAGCATCACCAGCATCGACGTCGGGGGCATCAGTTGCCAGTACTTCGCCGTCGGTGCTGGAGAGCCGATCGTGCTTTTGCATTGTACGGGTCACTCGGGTCGCCAATGGGCCGAACTTGCCGCGGCTCTTCGGACAGACTTTGAAGTGATTGCGCCCGATCTCTGCGGCTACGGCGGTACTGCGCATTGGCCGGGGTCCGGGACATTTAACCTCGGTATTGAAGCCGATCTCGTCGCTGCCCTGGTGGAGAGACTTAACCGACCCGCACACATCGTCGGTCATTCATTCGGCGGTGCCGTCGCACTGCAACTGGCGTTGCGCCATCCGGACCAGGTCAAGAGCCTGACGCTTATCGAACCGGCTGCATTTCACCTGCTGTGCGATGGCGATGACGAGGACAAGCGCGCCCTCACGCAGATTTCCGAGATTGCGACGACGATTGCAAGCGCCGTCAACTGCGGTGACTACGCCGGAGCGATGCGGCGCTTTGTCGACTATTGGACCGGCAACGGCGCGTGGGATGCCCTGCCACACCAGCAACGGATTGCGCTCGCGAGCCGGATCAACAAGGTGACGCTCGACTTCTGGGCGACACTCAACAACTCGACACGTCTCGGCGATCTTGCCCACTTCGAAGTGCCTACACTGATCATATCGGGAGGGCATTCGCCATTTCCGACCCGGCGGATCTGTTATCACCTCGCGCGCACTTTGCCCGATGTGAGGCTGCGGACCTTCGATGACGCGGGGCATATGCTTCCTCTGAGTCACTTCAGGGAAATACAGCCGTTGATCAAGGCGCATTGCGATGCGCAGGCTAACCGCAGAGAACGCCCGCATGGCGAAGTGGGTGCGCGCGCGTACGCCTGACACAGGTCAGCCGTACGAATTTACCACGAACATCGCGTCGGTTTTGGCGTAGCGAGTGTGACTGATGTCACATTCAGGAATGAACGTCGGCCGCAATATCCGTTGCGAAAAGAAATGCAATTGGGAGGCAGTCATGACCACCCGATCAATTTGCATATCTGCAGCGGTTCTGCTTCTGGCACTGACTTTGACCTGGCCAGCGTTGCCCGAGCAAAGCAACACAGACCGCATCGGCCAAAGCTCAGAAGCCGGCGCGGGAAAATTGCATGGCGCTGACGTAAACACTCAGCCTACGGTCAACCAACCGTAGCGGCGTCCGCTTTGATCACGACGGAAACTAAAGCCGAGAAGCGTTCAGCTAGGCGAGTGTCTTGGTGGCGTCGACCGCCTGTTCAGGCACGATACTGATCCGTTCACCGCAAGCGCACGGCTGCGCCTTGCGGCTCGGCAACGGAATTTTGCGCCCGTTAGGCAATTCGACGAAACGACGGACAAATTGGCCAGCGCTTTCGACGACGTATTTGGTACCTTCGGGCAGGCGTTTTGGTAGGCGATACGTATTACGCACTTTTGGTCCCCACTTCGGTTTAGCTCGGTACCACCAACCGATACTCTTTGTCGGGATAGTGACAAAATTGTAGCTATCCCCAGATGAGCCCCCCGGAGCCTCTATTTGCCGTTGTCCCGGTGCCATTTAACGACGGCCACGCCATTTTTGCGATCGAGGGGGTGGGGTGATCCGCCCTTGAGCCCATGGCTCGCCAGCAGGTCCTCCGGGGTCTGCTCAGGCACGCCCGGAAAAACCGGCCGACCGCCGGGCAGCTGTACGCCGGGTGCGCGTGTCAGGTAGAAAAAATCGTAGCGATCAAGAAACATTCCGAAGACATCGGTACCGCCGATCACACCGAGGCTCGCATCGGGAACGCCGAGCACGGCCAGCGCTTGGTCGAGGGAAGCGCCGGTCGGATTCCAGAAGAGGGCGTTGTTGTTGTTCGGGTCGCTTGCTATCGCCGCGACTCTCCGGGTTAGAATAAGCCGCTTGCGCAAATCGGATCGGCGTTGATTTTCGTGCGAATGGCGTCCGTGCACGACTACATCGACGCCATCGAGCCCACGTTCAAAAAAGATCTGATCGGCTTCGAATTTGAGCGAGTCCGGCATTACGCCGGCCGCGTTTGCGAGCATGCCGTCTTCGGAGACGATGGCATATCCTTCGATACGGTGAGGGGTTTTCACGGCGGCCGTAACTTTCAGATGCACCCGAATGCGCGGCAGAATCCTTGCACGGCCGACTATATCTTTCTCACGTGTCAGTCGACTTTATTTTTCCACCCCCGCAAATGCCGTCATTGTGGTGCGGAACGGCGCGAGTAATAAAGATTTGCATCCGCAGCCGGTACAATCATCTTGCCGATCGGCCAAAGCGCAATGCCGGCCAGTTTGAGGTGCGCCCACGCAAACGGGATACCAATAATGGTGACGGCAAGAAGGATTGCCGTGAGCACGTGTCCGAGCGCCAACCACCATCCGGCAAGGACGAGCCAGATCAGGTTGCCGATAAATCCCAATAGCCCCGTGCCAACGTCTTCGGCGCCGGAATATTCCGCACGCGACACGGCCTTCTGGCCGAACGGGAGGAGCGTATAGAGACCGATGTTGATCGCCGCCCTCGCCCAGGGCAGGCCGATAATCGTAATTGCCATGATGACGGCAGCGACAATCCAGGCAACCGCCATCCAAAGTCCGCCGAACGCGATCCAGAGGATGTTCAACAGCAGGGAAAATAAGGACATCGTGGCCCCCTCACAGTGCAAACGCCGGAAAGCCATCTAGGTATTCTGCACCGGCTTTGCCAGCCGGGTAGCACAGGATTCTCGCGTAAGGGGCGGCACGTTCGGGAACAGAATCGTATTTGCGAGGTTCTCCGGATGGTTAGGACATGGAGCGCACTATCTATGAACATTCTCTGGCTTATCCTTATCGGCTTTGTTGCCGGTATCATTGCCAAGTTCCTCCACCCGGGATCCTCGAACGAGCCGTCGGGATTCATCCTGACGACTTTGCTGGGCATCGCCGGGTCATTCGTCGCCACTTATCTCGGCCAGGCGCTCGGTTGGTACCAAGCCGGTGAGGGCGCCGGTCTCATCGGAGCCGTTGTGGGCGCCATCATTGTACTTGTCATCTGGGGAATCTTCGCGCCACGGCAGCCGACAACAATCGCGTGAACGCAAATGACGTCAACCTTTCTTCACGAAGACAAGAATGTCCCACCGGATGAAGCCGAAGAGCGTGATGCGCCAAAGTGCTCTACGTGCGGAAACCAGATGTGGATGACCCGCGTCGACACCCAGCTTTCGGACAACGGAACGCAATCGAAGCGCGAATATGAATGCAGCCACTGCGGCGCGAAGCGATCGGTTAAAACAAGCTCTGCCCGGATTACTCCGCTGGCTTCGGTGGCGGTCGACACCGAGACGTAACAACTTACTCGCCAGACAAAGTTGAAGCCGCCCACGAGGGGCGGCTTCGAATTTCCTGCGATCTGCTGACGCAACTATTCGATGATCTGGATCACCCGACGGTCTGACGGTTCGACCAGGTACACGTGATCACCTGAGTATACGTAGCGATATTTGGTCAACCTCGGGCCCCACGTGCCAGGAACGGTTTGCAGTTCAAGATCTGCCGGCAACGTTGCACCGACAGAGAGCCGTTCTTTCACTGTTACAGGGGCGACCCGTTCCTTCACGACGTAATCCCTGATGACGGTGCGTTGTTCAGGTTCGATGATGACTGTTTCGGCGGGGCCAACGCCGACAGTTTGCGCAAACGATTGCGCCCCGGTGAGAATAGCTATTGCACTTGCCGCCACGAGTGCGCGTTTCATGAGTAGCCTCCAGTCTTTTGACAACTGTAAGGGCCAACGTCCGAATCTACCGTCGGTTCCGAATAAATCGCCTCCGAACGAAACGGAACTGCGCGCGCGGCAATAAACGCCGGCTCGGAGTCTGATACGTCGACCGACTACCGGGGCACCTGTTGCGGGTCGCATTAACTCTGCCGTCCGATAGGTGCTGTGGTGTTGTTTTCATTCCCAACTGCGCCGCCTATGGGATCGTCTCCTCATTGAGAACCCCTATAAACTTATCCCCGCGTCGGACAACGGCGCGGGGTTTTTTTCGTCGTCCTGCGTGCAAGGTGCGTCAGCGCGCTTGCGCGTCGTCTAAATGCTAAAGTGCGCGCGGTTCGAAGGTTGAGGAAACATCATATGTTGAGGAAACATCATATGAAGGAAGGTCGATTTGTCCCCCCGAATGGCGCCTTTACGCGCACCGTATCCATTCGGTTCTCTCACTGCGATCCGGCTGGTATCGTCTATTTCCCGCACTACTTTGACATGTTCAACGGCTTGATTGAGGACTGGTACACCGAGCAACTCGGCGTGAACTATGCGAAGCTCATACTGGGCGATCGGCACGGCTTTCCTTTTGTTCACATTGAAACTGATTTCAAATTGCCAAGCCGAATGGGGGAGCAGCTGGATCTTACGCTGTTGCTCGAACGCGTAGGGCGCTCTTCGCTGAGCGTCATCATTGTCGGTCATTTGGCTGGCGTCGAGCGATTGCGCGCGCGATTGACGACTGCCATGACATCGTTGGAGACACAGCGGTCTGTCGAGTTGCCAAATTCATTGCGTGATAAATTTGAGGCGTACCAGAATCTGACCGGAGGGGTAGCGTCGGGACAATCCGGTCTAAAGGGCGACGCTTAGCGCGTTACTCGGCCTTGATGTGCGCCGCGCGGACAACTCTGCCCCACTTGTCGGTTTCGTCAGAGACGAGTTTTGCGAAATCATCGGCCGAGCCACCAACCACACTGCCGCCCAGGTCGGCGAAATGCGACTTCAGGCGGGAGTCCGCAAGAGCCGCGTTGATTTCCCTATTGAGCTTGCTGGTGATCTCAACGGGAGTGCTCTTGGGTGCGCCGAGGCCGATCCAGTAACTGGTCTCGAAGCCCAGCACGAATTCCGCCACCGTTGGTATCTCGGGCAGCGCATCCGAAC
This sequence comes from uncultured Alphaproteobacteria bacterium, assembly GCA_963707615.1. GTDB lineage: Bacteria > Pseudomonadota > Alphaproteobacteria > Rhizobiales > Xanthobacteraceae > Pseudolabrys. The sequence goes on along the minus strand of CAVPQT010000001.1, from coordinate 1,463,847 downwards.
GTGTCGCACCCGTCGTCGCCAGCGCGCGTAGTTTGCCACCGCGAATGTGCGCGACAGCTATGGCCATAGGCGAAAAGAAAACGTCGACCTGGCCACCGAGCAGATTGATGATCGCGGGGCCGCCGCCGCGATAGGGAATATGCGTCATGTCGATGCCGGCCATTTCCTTGAAGAGCTCGCCGGCTAACTGCGACGAACTGCCGATCCCGGCAGATGCCATGTTGATCTTGCCGGGATTGGCTTTGGCATGGGCGATGAATTCGGGAAGCGTTTTGGCGGAATAGGACGGATTGACCACGATGACCAAGGGCGTGCGGAAGATGCAAACGATCGGAGCAATGTCGCGTATAAAATTGAAATTGAGCTTCTCATAGAGCGTCGCATTGATGGCAGCCGACGGATCGAACAGGAGAAGCGTATTTCCGTCGGGAGCGGCGTGTGCGACCGCGTCGGTTCCGACATTCGTTCCTGCGCCGGGTCGGCTTTCAATGACAAAGGCTTGCGCGAGCCGCTCGGACAACCAAGGTCCGATCTGGCGTGCGACTGTGTCTGTCGTTCCGCCCGGCGCATACGGCACGATCATGCGCACCGGCTGCGATGGATAGTCGAGTGCTGATGCAACACGCGGCATGACCGGCAGGACGGCAACGCCTGCCGCGAGACGTAAGAATTGTCGACGGACAAGTTTCATGACGATCTTCCCGGCGCCATGGGCGAACGGGTCACACCGGATTTGAAAAACCGCCCGCCGGTCAAGGCGGCAGCCTGACGGACTATCGCGTAGACTGCGCGGGATTGTCCAGCAAACGCACGGGCGCACCGGAAGGCGGTTGGGCGGTCGATGACTGGCCTGTCGATTGCGGCGTCTTACGCGTGCCGGCTGGTCTGGTTTGAGCCGAGGCGGCCGCTTTTTCCTTGAGGTCCTGTTCGGTTGCCTGCAGCGTCGCGATTTCTTGAGCCATCTCTTCTTGCCTGGCTGCGAGCTGTTTTATCGTCGTGGCAAGCTGGTCAACACCGTGCCGAACGATCGCGAGATCAAGCGCTACGGGTTTGATCTGCTGCGCCAGGTCAGCGGATGTCACTACGGTTGCCGTCGACGCTTGCCCGTCGACGGGCGATGACGTGGAGGGCGGCAACAACCAGGCGAGTGATGGAGCCCAGGCTCTGATCGTAGCTTTTGCTTCTTCGCCACGAGATTGCCAGGCCAAGGTACCGGCGACACCGAGTAGAATTGCAAAGGCGAGGCGGAAGAGCCCACGCAGCATTCGTCGGCCAGTCGATCGTTTCGTCACTGTGGGTTGATCGTTTTTTTGGGAGGGAGGTCGAGACCTGCGAGGCCACTCCGGCACGACATCGCGCTCGTAGTAGTGCGGCGAATTTTGCGAAGAGTACGAAGCCGGCATCACGTCCCCCTTAACCCACTGTACAAGCGCCTAGCGGGCCATCGTCGTGTGACAGAACCAAGGCAAGAGGGGTTACCGCTGAGCCGACGACGACGTTTAAGGCATTCGGCTACCAGCGTGGTATCGTTTCGGCCCCTGAACTTGGGATCTGGAATGAGGCGACGCGTTTCTTTGCGGCGGTGGGGGCGGTGGTCGCATGGCCATTCGTTGCTCGCGCGCGACAACAGGAACGTTCGCAAAATGCTGGCGGTCTCGAAGAGGCCAAGCGCCGTTTCGATAAAATCTCCCAACCCAGTGAGGCGGCGCGATCGGACTACGTCACGCGTCTTGTGCGGATGCGGGAAGAAATGGTGCGTCAGAAGAGCGATGAATGGAAAGCGATCGACCACGAAATAAGAGAGCATCCCGCGCCGAAAAACTCCGACGGCAAGTTGTTGTCACGCCGTCTGATCGGCAAATGGTCATCGCCGCGACATGATTATCTCTACCGGAGCGACGGCAGCTGGACCATGTTGCCGGCCGACGAGGGCACGACCCGTGGTACTTGGCGCATCGAAGGAAATCAGTTTTTTACGACCGCCAGCATAGGCCCGCCTGACCCGGCTCAGTACACAATCATCCTCATCACAAAAACGGATTTTGTAATCGTCGACCAATCTGGCGTCTTTTATGAGACCCGTCTCAATTAAAGCGGACAATCGAACTCATAAAGGAAGAGCCGCAGTGCCAACTTCTGCGGCTCTTCCCGCGCTTCCGCCTGATCCAGGATGATCGAGGGGACGTGGGCGAAAGCTTCAGGAGCTTAGCGTCTTGTGGAGCTCCAGTCGGCCCAAGGCTGAGTAAATTTCCGGCCCTGAGTGGAAAATTTGCCTAAACGGCTTGTGGAAATAGTTTGCCTGATTGCAGTTCCGCGACCGACAGTTGTACGCTTGCATGCAAGGGCGCCATTCGATGAGGCTGCCATGCGAAACTCAACCAACTTCATCATACTCAATGTCATCATTGCCTTGAGCATCGGCTCGTCCATGGCGAGCGAGACCACGATGCGCAAATCAACCGCAGAAGAACTCAAAAGCGTTTGCGACAAGGCCGGTGGGTCGTTTTCGCAGGACGCAGGCGGTTACGGATGTGGAACTAACTGTCAAGGAAAGCCCGGCACCGATTGCGTGCTCGCCTGCAAGAATAGCGAGAAGGGCTGTTTCGCGCAGGTGCCTGGGCGTGCGCGCCCAACAAGCCCCCTCAATGCACTCGTGCGATCGCCGAGGGGGTAGAGCGCGACGGATCTAATGATGCCGTGTGGTTCGGGTGTGACCCGCCGGCCCCGGGTTGTAGAATTGGTTCGGCACGCAAAATCCACCGATGCCGCTTACGGTCGCTCGGCATTGTTCAATTGTGAGAAAGCCGCAATTTGTGCCGCCACCACCGTTTCCTGCCGAGTAGTCGGCGCACCACGGATAGGGATCGTAAGGGAAAGCGTTCGCGGGCGCCTTTGACAGTACAATCGGGAGTACGACGAGCGCGGCAAGAATTTTGACCGAGAAACGCATTTGCAAATCTCCTTGTTGTATAGCTCTCAGATCCCCGCGGTTCGCCTTACAGTCATCAGGCAAGTCACCAACAGGCTCACGGTCAGCGCGTGTACGGTTTTGGTGATCGTTGAGCAGTCGGTCATGGCTGCCTCCCATGTTGCAAGCATCAACATAGGACGCCGTCACCATTTCTGGCTGTGATCCAGCTCACAGAAAGGGCGATTATTGGCGCGCTTGAACAGGTAGCGCCGTACCGGGATTTTTTGCCCGGGTCTTACACGCGGTCGACGAACAAAGACTGACGGCTATTTGCCGTCATTCCAGATATCGGCGGCGAGTTTCCAGTCGCCCTGAACTCTCTGCCAGAGGACGAGATATTTCCCGGAAAGCTCCTTTGGCGACGGTCCCTTCGTCGTCAAACTGAACGTACCGACTTCGCGTGCTGATGAAGGACTCAATCGTTTCACGTCGAGGGTAGTCAGTTTCGGGTTGGCAACCTGCTCGGCCATCCCTTTCCACATTGCACCGATCGCGGGTCGGCCTCTCACGATCGCCGAACCCGGTGGAAATGCGACTGCATCAATCGTGTAGAGTTGGGCTATTCCGTCAAAATCGCCTTTGTTGAATAATTCCGTCCATTTCGCATTTGCTGCTTCGATTTTGACTTTTTGAGCGAAAGCAGGCGAGACAAACACGAGCGCAAGCGCTACCACCAGTGCAATCCGACGCATGACAACCCCCCCGATTGGATATTCAAGTCTGCCTCAGAGCAGTCCCCATTTCCAAGCGTTGTCTTATCGATGTGCTTGTATGATCATCCGCGGTCCGGGGGACATGGTATGCGTACGCGTTAAAACCTGTGGCTGCTCTAGGAGAAATTTCATTGAAGTTGTTTTGGGCACTCCTGCTGATCCTTTGGACGGTGTATTCCAGCGATGGGATCTCCGCGCAGGAAAGCTTTCCGTCAGCGGGCTTTCGGTTCCGCTGCGATCCGCAACAAAAATTATCCGGGTGGAGATGCATTGGGAGCGGCATCTGCCCTTGGCAACAGGATTCGAAAGATCCTACCTGCGGCGTATACGCATTCGCTCAGTATAATCGGGACCCATCTGAAGCAAATAAATTGCTAGTCGTTCGTTCGAAGGTCGTAACCCGAACAGCAAGCGGCAATTCAGACATTGAGGAGATAATTGATTCAATTCTGATCGAGAAACAGAAGAACGAGAGTTTTGAGAGTCTTTGTGAAGTGAATGGACGAACGTTTTACTGGAGCGTCGTTAATAAGAAGACGCGCACAATTGTCGGTACAATCGTTGATGAAAATGGCTTTCGACAAATGTCTTTCAAATATTCAGCCTATCCATGCAGTCCTTAAATGACGCTTCATGCGGCGCCCGGAAAATTAGGGCCTCTGAAAAAAGGTAGGTTCGCAGAATGTTCGCTTATGACCCAAAGCGGACATGACCCCTTTCAGTCTCCTGGCTTAAACCGATACGATGCCTGGTCTTGAGCTTCGGGGGGAGCAATGAGACGGCGCGAGTTCAATACGCTTCTCGGCGGCGCGGCGGCGGCCGCGTGGTCGTTCACCGCACAGGCCCAGCAACCGGCGTTGCCGGTCATTGCGCTTGTCAGCACTGGGTCGGCCGGGGGTATCGCGGAACGCGCGACGGCATTCCGGAAAGGCCTTAGCGAAAGCGGTTATGTTGAAGGCAAGAATGTCACGGTCGAGTACCACTGGCTGGAAGGCCAAAATGATCGGCTACCGGCAGTGATGGCCGATTTGGTCCGCCGACAGGTGACCGTGATTGCCGCGCCAGGCAGTGTAGTCGCTGCGCTCGCGGCAAAGGCTGCGACGACGACGATTCCGATTGTCTTCGCTGTCCCGGAAAATCCAGTCCAACTTGGTCTCGTCGCCAACCTCGCCCGACCAGGGGGGAATGCGACAGGCGTCAATACTTTTTCTCAGGAAGTGGTAGGCAAGCGCCTGGGCCTGCTGCATGACCTAGTGCCGAAGGCCATTCGTTTTGCCGTGATCGTAAATCCGAACAACGCTTCAAGCGCCCAACGCACATTGCGAGAGCTTCGAAAAATCGGTCTCTTCATGGGCCTGCAAATGAAGATTTTCAATGCCGCCTCGATTGGCGAGATCGATGCGGCGTTTGATGCGCTTGCGCGCGAACGATCCGATGCGCTCTTCGTCGCTCCCGACGCATTTTTCAACAGTCGCGGTGTACAATTTGCCAACTTAGCAGCGCGCGAACGAATTCCAGCTGCTTATGGAGCTCGGGAAATCGTGGCCGCCGGTGGTTTGATGAGCTACGGAGCCGACCTTCTGGACATGTCTCGACAAGTTGGGGTCTACGCCGGCAGCATTCTCAAGGGCGCGAAGCCAGCAGACTTGCCGGTGCTGCAGTCGACCAAATTCAGGTTCGCCATCAATCTCCAAACAGCGCGAACGCTCGGCATCGAGGTGCCGCCGCAAGTGCTTTCCGTTGCCGATGAAGTGATCGAATAAGGCTGGCGACGTTTGCTATTGGTCGATTAGCGGACATGAGCTTGTGCGCTGCACATGTCTGCTTTTGGGGTAAAGCGGGCATGAAATGGGTGTAGTATGCGCCTCTCAACGCGGGGCCGTCTCGGCATGACAAAAGCGGTATTGATGGCTCTACTTCTATCGGTGGGTCTCTTCACGCCTGCCGCCGCCGCTCCGCGCTACCCAGGCGACCGAGGGCCCGGCGGTATTTGGAACGACGGACCGTATGCCTGCCGCCTAGGTCAAAGTTGCAACTGCCATCCGGATACGTACGTCGCCATTCGGTGTGAAGGGACTCCGTACGGTCCGCGATGTTGGTGGAACAATAACTGCTATTGCGCGCCGCCAAGGGCCAACCAATATTGCGGCAACCGGTCAGGGGATTGGCCAGCCTTTCGAAAACGCCCGACGCATTGATGCACCCTCCCGGACGCCGGCGACAGCACCGCGGTTCGTCTGTCAGCCCCCGGGGCCGTCCGTCATGATGTAGCCCATCAGGTCGTCCACGTTGTGCTCCAAATTTCGGATGATGTCCTTGACGACGTCTCCGATCGAGATCACGCCCACGACCTTGCCCGCGTCCAGCACGGGTAGATGGCGAATACCGCGCGCAGACATCATTGCCATACAGCCTTCCAGTTGGTCGTCCGGCTTGACCGTCACCGGGTGGCCCGTCATCACTTGGCCCACCGGAGTTTGCTTCGCATCGAGCCCGGGCAGCAACACTTTTATGGCGCAGTCACCCTGGGTCACGATACCGACCAGTACGTCGTCGTCGATGACCAACACCGACCGGACCCGGTTGTCGCGCATCTGACGCAAGGCTTCGACGACCATATCGCCGGAACGAACATGGATCAGCGCACTACTCTTCTCGGCCAGAGCGTCTTTGACTGTGTTCATCGAGTTCCTCTCGTGAGCCTGGCCTGGCCCGCCTAAGTGGTACGCATTGAAGGTCAGAGCCGGCTCGTTCAGCATCGACCACAATCTAGCTCACTACGCGGCTATTAATCGAGCGGTTGGGCCCGATCGCATAGTGCGGTCGGCACAGCACCTGGACTGCGACCAGTTTGCGACCAGTGAGGTATTGCCAAAAAAGCTCTTTCGATAAGTGACCGATTTTGTTGGTGAGCCGGGATGGGATCGAACCATCGACCACTTGATTAAAAGTCAAGTGCTCTACCACTGAGCTACCGGCCCAAACTCCAAAAATTTCTACGACCCGCGTGCGACCAGCGCTGCACGATTTCTGTCGGAAGAATGCCGTTTCTCGATTGAACCGGCGGAAGGAGCATGCGCGGGGCCGGTGTAGGGGCGCTTCTCGATCCGGTCAATAGGCGCCTGGGGTCTTCTTGAGCCTGAGCCAGCGAGATTTGCTAGACTATGAAACGGCCCCGTGCCGCGTGGAGAATGCCATGCCAGTTATTAACCGCGTCGCCGACCTGCACAGCGATATCACCGCCTGGAGACGCGATCTGCATGCTCATCCAGAGCTCCTGTTTGACGTTCAGAGGACCGCCGGCACGGTGGCGGAGAAACTCAAGGCTTTCGGATGTGACGAGGTCGTTACGGGCCTGGGCCGCACCGGCGTTGTCGGCGTCATCCACGGCCGCAAGAGTTCCTCGGGCAAGACGATCGGGTTGCGAGCGGATATGGACGCACTGCCGATCGAGGAGGCGAACAACCTCCCGTACAAGTCCACCGTGCCGGGAAAAATGCACGCCTGTGGTCATGACGGCCACACGGCCATGCTGTTGGGTGCGGCACGCTACCTCACCGAAACGCGCAACTTTGCCGGTACCGCTGTGGTGATTTTTCAACCGGCCGAAGAGGGCGGCGGTGGTGGCAGGGAAATGGTCGATGACGGACTGATGGATCGATTCGGCATCCGTGAGGTTTATGGCATGCACAATTATCCCGGCATGCCGGTCGGCTCATTCGGCATCCGGCCCGGCCCCATGATGGCTGCAGCCGATGCGCTGACAATCGATATTGAAGGCGTCGGTGCGCACGCGGCGCGGCCGCACCTCGGCGTCGATACTGTTCTGGTCGGAGCCCAGATCATCAATGCCATCCAGTCGGTTGTCGCGCGCAATGTCGATCCCTTGAAATCCGCTGTCGTGTCGATTTGCATGTTCCGCGCGGGAAACGCCGACAATGTGATTCCGCAGACCGTTCAGTTGCGGGGCACGGCGCGAAGCCTTGCTGCCGATGTGCGCGACCTTCTCGAAAAACGATTGCACGTCGTTGTCGAGAGCACGGCCGCTGCGCACGGTGCCAAGGCCAAGCTCACTTACAAGCGCGGCTACCCGGTGCTGGTGAACCACGAGGACCAGACGGAATTTGCGGCCTCGATCGCAAGCCAGATTGCCGGCCCGGACAAGGTCGACACGTCATTGCCGCCAATGATGGGCGCCGAAGATTTCTCCTACATGCTGAATGCGCGGCCCGGGGCATTCATCTGGATTGGCAATGGCGACAGTGCAGGGCTGCACCACCCGTCATATAATTTCAACGACGAGGCGATCCCGTTCGGGACCTCATATTGGGTGAGATTGGTCGAGACAGCCTTGACCGGGTGATCGGTTTTTACTGAACCAACTCACCGGGTTTCGGCGCGGGCGTAACGCTCGTTGCTTCGGCAACGGTTGCGTTTCGGCGCATGATCGGCAGCAATTCGGCAACCTGCGCCTCGAGACTGCGCCAATAGGCGAAGTCGTTGAGCCGCGTGCGCTCGACAACGGCCAATCCAACCGCGGCGACAAACGGCACGCTCTGGATCAAAAGTACGACCGCAAAGATATTGATCTCGCGAATTTCCTTGTAGTTCGCCGAAACCAGAATGAATGAGCCGAGGATAAGCAATCCCGCCAGCACAGCTTCCCAGAAGGCATGGAAGTCGGTCGAATGCCGCATGCCGCCTTTCGAGGTCCGAACAAAGGGCAGGTGATCTTTGACGACGCCGAAGCCCACGGCCCGCGCGACCGTCCACTGCACTGACATCGCTGCCAGCACCGAGCCGAGCATCTGGCCCGCGCGCGGACGCACGCGCAGGCGATAAAGAGTCACGAAATGCGCGACAGATACAATGAAGCTGACGAAGATCGGCGCGGTCAGGATGCGATCAGGGACGGCGATATCGAGGAAAGCCACCACAGGCACCCAAACAATATTCAGGATGGCCACCGCGACGCCAATGCTTTCTGCGCCAAGCCAGTTGAGCCAGCCGAGAGCGAATTCACGTTTTTGTTCACGGGTCAGCCGGCTGCCGCCGGGGAGGAAGCGACGCCAGTGCTTCTTCAGGATCTGGAAACCACCATAGGCCCAGCGGTGCCTTTGCTTTTTGTAAGCATCGAAGCTGTCGGGCAGCAGGCCATGACCGTAGCGCGTGTTGGTGTAATGCGCCTGCCAGCCGAGTTCGAGCATCGTGAGGCCGAGATCGGTGTCTTCGCAAATTGTATCGCTTGACCATCCGCCGGCAGCCTCGATTGCCGCGCGCCGGATCAGGCACATCGTGCCGTGCACGATGATGGCGTTGGCCTCGTTCCGCTGCACCATGCCGATATCGAAGAAGCCGGCATATTCGCCGTTCATGGCGTGGTGCATGACACTGCGTTCGCCGTCGCGATGATCTTGGGGCGCCTGCACTAGGCCAACCGTCGGATCGCGGAACAACGGCACAAGATCCTTCAGCCAGTTCCCATGCACCACGTAGTCCGCATCGAGAACCCCGATCACCTCGGCGTCGGCTGCCGTATGCACCAGCGCAAGGCGCAACGCGCCCGCCTTGAACCCGGCGAGGTTGTCGACACGCACAAACTTGAAGCGCTCACCAAGCGTGCGGCAATGCTCTTCGATAGGCAGCCAGAGACCCGGATCGAGCGTGTTGTTGATCACGACGATACATTCGTAATTCTGATAATCGAGCCGCGCGATGGCGTCGAGCGTCTGCTTGAGCATCTCCGGCGGCTCGTTGTGAGCCGGAATGTGGATGGAGACTTTGGGCGCTGTCGCTTCGGGTACAAGCGGCGGTCCCGCTACCAGCCGGAGCGGTTTGCGCCCAAAAGCAATGGCGGCGATCTCTTCCACACGCGCGAGTGCAATCACGATCAACGGTACGAGGAGTATGATTCCTAGTCCGAGCGCGAACGCCGCGCCGGGGACAAAGTAATGGCCGTTCCAGTAACCGAACACCGCAGCAAACCAGGCGCCCACGAAATTTGCGGAGGCAGCGAGCATTGCGGCTTGCCAGACAGTCACCGCGCTCATCGCCAGCAATGGCAGAGACAGGAGCACGCTGACGAGGATCGCAATCGCGGCCAGACGCCAATGGTCAGGATCCGTGATCGGGCCTGTCCATTCGAATTTCGGATGACGCGCGGCGTCAAAAATTCCCCAGTATGGGCCGACGCCACCTTCAAATATCTTCCACGGCTGATCAATCGCTTCGACAATGTTGTAGTCGATGCCATAGGCCTCAGCACGCGAAGCGAAGTCGCGCAATATCACGGCTTGGTTGATGCGGCCTGGATTTGCGTTCTTGTAATTGTAGCCGGCACTAGGCCAGCCGAACTCGGCGATCACAATGCGCTTGCCCGGATAAGCTTTGCGAAGCTTGTCATAGATCACGACGGCCTGATCGACGGCCTGTGATTCGGGGAAGCCCTCCCAGTAGGGAAGAATGTGCGCGGCGATGTAGTCGACCGCGGAAACAAGTTCAGGATGTTCAATCCATACGTGCCAGATTTCGCCCGTCGTTACCGGAACGTTGGTCGAGCGCTTCACGCGCTGAATCATCTGGATTAGGTCGCCGACCTTCTGCTCGTCGCGGAAGATTGTCTCGTTGCCGACAATGATGCTGTTGATGTTGCTGTGGCGCTTCGAGAGGTCGATCACCGAGCGGATTTCCCGCTCGTTGCGATCCTTATTCTTGTCGATCCACGCGCCGGCGGTGACTCGCAGTCCGAATTCGGTTGCGATACCCGGCACGAGCTCAACGCCACCAGTTGCGGAGTAGGTGCGGATCGCGCGGGTCAGCGGAGCGAGGAGCTTGAGGTCGGTCCGAATCTGGGCAGCGCGCGCAAAAGTGCCCGAGTCCGGATGCGCTGAACCTTCGAAGGGCGCATAGGAAACGCTTGCCAGCTGACCGCCAAAGTTGGGCGCGCGCGCATCATCGCGAAGCAATGCCCAGAACCCGACATGCACGCACGCCACAAGGGCGACCACGGCAGCGACGGTGCGCATAGTACTCAAAACCAAGTGGGGCAGGATGGCAGACCCTTGAACCCGTCCCCTGGGCTCAGCCGAAACTCCGTCTGCGAGGATGCAGCGTAGCGCGGCGTAAGGTGGTCATTCAAGTAACTAAGCGACATGGCAAATCCTAGGCACGCGCATGGCGCCCGAATGAAATTTCCGTAATGGAAACGCAGATTAACGTTGAGTTGTTCCGCCCGAAGTTGACGCCGGAGGCTGTACCGCTGCCTCGGCTGGAGCCGGCTCAAGCCCAGGGTTAAGCCAGCAGGCGTGCACGCGTCCGTTAAGCGTTTCTTGGGCCTTCGGATCGATGTTTCCCTGCCTGACCAGACAACGGAAAGTGGCCTGTATGTGGGCGCTCGGGCAGCCAAACCGGTCGTACAGATCGAGGTGACGGAAGGCCGTATCGAGGTCGTCGCGCCACAGTAGGTTAACCACGCGGCGGCCAAGCCAGACGCACTCCGGATTGCCAGCCGGCCCGTTCAGGACCCGTGTTGCTTCGGCAATCTCATCGATCTTTTTCTGGGTTTCCTTAACGGCGTCGGCGGCCGGCTTTTGTGGCTCGGGCGGTTTGCCATTGCCGCTCTGAGCGTAGGCGGCCGAAACGGTGAGGCCTAGGCCGGCTACAAAACACAGCACGGCAGAAAATTGACGCAACGTGAGAGAAAACCGCATTGTCCCCGTCGGATGTTTGCTCTTGGAGCGTGCGCTCGTCCTAAGGTGTGCGACTGGATTGGGACACTAATACGGCGGTATCTCGCCAGCCCGTCCTGTCGCTTAACCGTATTTCTTGAACGTAAGACTTGGCCTCAACCTGCGAATTTTGTCCAGTCTAACCGCGTTCCTTGCTTAAGGCCGCTAACTTGGCAGGGGCATCGGTGCACGATAAGCCGGACGCCGGCCAATTGACGCATCAAACCGGGTTTCCCATGCGCCATGCACTAGCCTGTCTGGTCGTTACGGCGGCTGCCATTGCCGGCGTCTGGATTTGGCTTGGTAGTCCGACGCTGCTGATGCCGTCCCAGATCAGCCGGGGCGAAAAGCTCTATTGCGTATCCTATACGCCCTTCCGGGGCGGCCAGACGCCTTTGGACCCGGCCACGATGATTCCGGCGGCCCAGATCGAGGACGATTTGACGCGCCTGAGCGCAGTAACGGATTGCATCCGGACCTATTCAGTCGATTTCGGCCTCGATCAGATAGCGGGGATAGCCGCCAGACACGGTCTCAAGGTTATGCAAGGACTGTGGCTGTCCAGCAGCCCGGAAAAGAGCCACTACCAGATCGAGACGGCGGTCGCGTTAGCCAACAAATACCCCGGCACCATCCGGTCGATCGTCGTTGGTAACGAGGTCCTGCTCCGCGGCGACATGACGGCAACCGATCTCACCAACACCATCCGAGCAATCAAGGCCCGGGTGCAGGTCCCGGTGACCTACGCCGATGTCTGGGAATTCTGGCTGCGCAACCGAGACGTCGCAAACGCCGTAGACTTCATAACAATTCACATCCTCCCTTATTGGGAGGACTTCCCGATCGCCGCCAGCGCTTCTGTGGCGCATGTCGAATCCATTCGTCGTCAGGTCGTCGCCGCCTTTCCTGGCAAGGAGGTCTTGATCGGCGAAGTCGGCTGGCCCAGCGCAGGGCGCATGCGTGAGGCTGCACTGCCATCCCCGGTCAACCAGGCCCGTGTCGTTCAGGATGTCCTGGCGCTGAGCAAGCGCGAGAAATTCAACGTGAATATCATCGAGGCGTTCGACCAGCCCTGGAAGCGTGCTCTCGAAGGAACGGTTGGAGGACACTGGGGGCTCTTCGACGCCGCAACACGCGCGCCGAAGTTCGCGGGCGCGCGGGCTGTTTCCAATCATCCACTCTGGATCTGGCAAGGCGCCGGTGGAATCATTTTCGCGGTCATTGTTTTCGTCGCAGCAATGAGGGTTCGGACAAAGGATACGCCACCTTGGCTTTGGCTCGCCGTGAGCGCGAACGCGTTCGTCGGCGGCGTCCTGATCGGGTGGACGGTTGAGAGCATTCCAATCGAAAGTCTTGGGGTGGGGGGCTGGTCCCGCTCGCTCGCACTCGCGGCTGTGGCGATAGTGGCGCCAATCGTCCTCAGCGTTGCAACGATGTGCGGGGCCCCTGTGCCGGCTTATTTTCGGATTCTGGGTCCGAAGAAAGAGCGGATGCAAAACCGGCTTGCGGTGTCGGCCGGGCTCATTCTGATACTCACGATGCTGCTTGCCTTCGTGGTGGCGCTCGCATTGGTGTTCGATCCGCGCTACCGCGATTTTCCGTTTGCGCCACTCACCGCCGCGGTTGTGCCATTTCTCGTGCATCGCCTGGCGGTCGCGTTGCCAAAAGGAAAGCGTCCGGCGGCCGAAACAGCCGGGGCCAGCGTGCTCGCGCTTTCGGTGATTTACATTCTGTTCAACGAGGGCTTTGCCAATTGGCAGTCGCTCTGGGTGTGCGTGATGCTGGCCGCACTTTCCTTCAGTCTGGCTCGGGTGCGCGACGTGCCAGGCTGAGGACCAATAGCCCGACCGCGAGCGAAGAAAGACCTACATTATAGAGAACGACCCCGCAGCTCGCTGCCGCGAGCGCCAGCGCAAAAAGTACAAGCGACGGCCGCAACAGGTTAAGCGCGGCAGCGATCAGCGCGACCCATCCAAAAACCGAGTACGTAAACAGGGCGATAGTGATCTGGCGCGTGAAACAGAGCCAGGTATTCAGTCCAGCCTGGCATGCGAGGCCGACTGTCGATTGTTCCACCGCGAGGTAGCGCATGTAGAGAGCATAGCCGATCGAACAGAAGCCGATGATCAAAAGCCAATTGGTCGCGCGCGCGTTTGGCAGAAACAACTTCATTCAATCAGTATGCCGTCGCGCCGCTGCATCGACAATCATTGCTGGGCAATCTGCTCACCCTCAAATTTCACCGCTCGGCACGCGGTGCGTGCCGCAACAAAATGAGTGCAAAGACCGGTCGCGGCGGTGCTGTTAGGCAATGGGCCGGCCACCAGCCGATAGCCTGTCGCGCCTGCGCGATGATCCCGCGCCGCCAGCGGCCGCAATCCGCTCAACAGAGGCCCGAAATTCGCTTTGACCGTGAGCCAGCGCAGACGCAAACCATCAACGGTGGCGGCGCCACCCAGGTCGAGCCCAAACTCCGCCTGCTTTGGGGCCGCCTGATCATTCTCAAGCAAAGACGCGTTGGCGATGCGCGCGGGAGGCATGGGTACAGATGACGAGGCGATGTCCGGCTTCGGAAAAGGATTCGGCGGGATCGTTGCGGTTGTCTCCCTGTCCGTGCCCACCCCCTGCGGGCTGACCGCCTGTGCCTTCGGGCTCGGCGTCGGCGGATTGTCTTTTGCCGCAAGCACGGCCGCCGTCGCGGCAGCCTGTCTTTTGATTGCGCCGGACATATCGTCGATGCTGCTTTCAAGCAGAGCAATGCGGCCCGACAACCGATCGCGCTCAGTAATCAGTGCGCGCACTTGCGCGGACAAAAGTTGCGTCGCGGACTCGAGTTGAGCCACGCGTGGGGGCATTCCGGCAACCGCGGTCGTATCACCGGCGGCGAAGACGCGCCGCAGCCGTTCACCGGCGGTGTCAGTCTGGCTGGCAATGGCGAAAGCAAACAGGGCAATCGCCGTCACGCCGCCCCAACCGCAAAGCCACATAAGCGAATTGAACTCGCGCCGACGCCTGCGGGCGTCGCGTGAAGCGAGTTCCGGCGGCATCTGCTCCGTCGCCATAGCCCCCTCGGTAGCCGAATCATTGAAAACATTAGCAGAATCCCACAGCCGGTGCCCTTCACCGTGCTTTATCAGGGGCGTACCCGCGGCCTTTTGCCTATGGTCCGGCTGGGCTATGGGATGCGCCGGACATCAGGACCGCCCGAGCAGCTGCGAATGTCACCTCGAACATGCCTTGCGATCATCCTCGCGGCCGGCGAAGGCACCCGCATGCGTTCGCAGGTGCCAAAGGTGTTACATGCTCTCGGCGGCCGCTCGCTACTTGGCCATGTGATCGTCGCATCGCGTGCCGCGGGAAGCGATAATCTGGCGATCGTCGTTGGGCCTGACCACGAAGCGGTCAGGGCAGACGTGCACAAGTACGCGCCAAAGGCACGGATCTTTGAACAGCGCGAGCGGCGCGGGACCGCCCACGCCGTCCTGGCTGCACGCGAGGCTATCGCCCGCGGTGTCGACGACGTTGTGGTCATGTTTGGCGATACGCCATTGGTGCAGGCGGAGACCCTGTCGAGGCTACGCGGTGCGGTGGCCGATGGCGCGGCTGTGGCGGTGCTCGGATTCAAGCCTGCCGATCCGACAGGCTACGGGCGGCTATTGATGCGCGGACATGAACTTCTCGCCATTCGCGAGGAACGCGACGCGACCGCAGAAGAGCGCAAAATCGGTTTCTGCAATGGCGGCCTGATGGCGCTGGATGGAAAACAAGCACTCGCGATTCTCGATCGCATCGGCAATGCAAATGCCAAAAGCGAATACTATCTCACCGATGCCGTGGCCATTGCCCGCGATATGGGCCTGACAGCCATGGCAATCGAAACCTCGGAGGATGACGTGCGCGGCATCAACACGAAGATGCAACTGGCCGAAGCCGAAGCTGTTCTGCAGCAGCGCCTGCGCATGGCGGCGCTCGAAGCTGGCGTAACCATGGTCGCGCCCCAAACGGTGCATTTGTCGGCCGACACCAAATTTGGAAAAGACGTCACGATCGAACCGAACGTCGTGTTCGGCCCGGGCGTTTCGGTGGATGATGGGGCGACGATCCGTTCGTTCTCTCATCTTGAGGGTGCGCATGTCGGCAAGGGCGCGCGCGTCGGTCCATTCGCTCGACTGCGTCCCGGCACTGACCTCGGCAGGGATGTGCACATCGGCAACTTTGTCGAAGTGAAAGAGGCGACGATCGAAGCCGGGGCAAAGGCCAACCATCTCACCTATATCGGCGATGCACGGATCGGCGAGGGCGCCAATATCGGTGCCGGCACCATCACGTGCAATTATGACGGCGTTGCCAAGCACCGGACCGATATCGGCAAGGGGGCATTTATCGGATCGAATTCCGCCCTGGTTGCGCCGATCAAGGTAGGCGATGGCGCTTATGTGGGCACCGGGACGGTGTTGACACGGGATGTTCCCGCCGGCGCTCTGGCGATTGCCCGTGCCAAACAGGCGGTTAAGGAAGGCTGGGCAAAGCGCTTGCGGCAGGTCAAAGCCTTGGGCAAGAACTTGGCTGGAAAGAAACGCAAAAAATCCTGAGTTTGCGCGGTAACGTCACACGTCGAAATGCGTTGTGATTTCCGTTAGACGGCCATCGGCCGCTAAACGATAGGTAATGGGCAAAAGGGGCCATCCGGACGGATGTGCGGCATAGTCGGAATCTTGGGAAGCAAACCGGTTGCAGAGCAGCTGGTCGACGCCCTCAAGCGCCTTGAGTACCGAGGCTATGACTCGGCCGGCGTTGCCACGCTTGACCACGGCGTGCTCGGCCGACGTCGGGCGGAAGGCAAGTTGCGCGCGCTCGAAACGCGACTCGATCGCGAGCCGCTTGGGGGCAATATCGGTATTGGTCATACCCGGTGGGCGACACACGGCCGGCCGACTGAAGACAATGCTCATCCGCACGCCACGGATCTCGTTGCGGTCGTCCATAACGGCATCATCGAGAATTTTCGCGAACTACGGGAACGGCTGACCAAAAAGGGATGCAAGTTCGTCAGTGAAACTGACACCGAGGCCGTCGCGCATCTGGTCTCCCAGGAGATGAAGGATGGCAAATCGCCAGCGGACGCGGTTGCCTCCGCGCTCAAGCAGTTACGCGGCGCTTTCGCATTGGCTTTCCTGTTCACTGGCAAAGACGATCTTCTGATCGGAGCGCGCAAAGGATCGCCGCTGGCTGTCGGATACGGCAAGGGCGAGATGTATCTCGGGTCGGATGCAATTGCGCTCGCGCCGTTTACGGACACCATCGCCTATCTGGAAGACGGCGACTGGGTCGTGCTCACCCGCAAGGGTGCCGAGATTCATGAAGAGAGCGGAGCCAAAGTCGAACGGACAATCGTCAAATCGACGGCCTCGGCGCAGCTCGTCGACAAAGGCAACCACAAGCACTTCATGGCCAAAGAGATCCATGAACAGCCGGAGGTCGTCGGCCATACGCTTGCCCACTACATCGACATGGTGAACGAGCGGGTCGCATTGCCCGGCAAGCTTCCGTTCGACTGGACAAAACTCAAGCGACTGTCGATTTCCGCGTGCGGGACGGCTTTCTACGCAGGACTTGTTGCAAAATATTGGTTCGAACGTTTTGCGAAACTGCCGGTGGAGATCGATATTGCCTCGGAATTCCGCTACCGCGGTGCGCCGCTCGAGGCGGGTGATCTCGCGCTTTTCATCTCGCAGTCCGGCGAGACCGCGGACACATTGGCGACCTTGCGCTATGCGCGGGAAAACAAGCAGCACATTCTCTCCGTCGTCAACGTGCCGACTTCAACGATCGCGAGAGAAAGCGACGTGGTGATGCCGACGCTTGCAGGCCCAGAGATCGGCGTGGCATCGACGAAGGCCTTCACGTGCCAATTGAGCGCGCTCGCCTGTCTTGCGATAGCCGCTGGTCGCGCGCGTGGGCATATGTCCGAGGCGGACGAACAGAACGTTGTGCGCGCCCTGATCGAAGTGCCGCGTTTGATGGCTGCCGCGCTTACGCTCGAGCCGCAAATCGAAAAGCTTGCGCAAAATCTGGCCAAGGCGCGCGATGTTCTTTACCTCGGTCGCGGCACAAGTTTTCCGATTGCGCTCGAAGGTGCACTCAAACTCAAGGAAATTTCCTACATCCATGCCGAGGGCTACGCCGCCGGCGAACTCAAACATGGGCCGATCGCGCTCATCGACGAGACCATGCCGGTGATCGTGATTGCGCCGCATGACCGAGTATTCGAGAAGACTGTCTCGAACATGCAAGAGGTCGCGGCCCGGGGCGGCAGGATCATCCTGGTCACCGATCCGCAAGGCGCGAGGGAGGCGACGGTTGATTCGATTGAGACGCTGTCGCTGCCGGACATGGCGTCGACGGTAACGCCGTTGGTGTATGCCATTCCCGTGCAACTGATTGCATACCATACCGCAACGGCCATCGGCACAGACGTTGACCAGCCGCGCAATCTCGCGAAATCGGTCACGGTGGAATAAGCTTGGTTTATGAGCGAGATCGAAAAGCCGGGCGACGCAATGGCCGCGGATGTGGCGAAAGTGGCCGCCTCGCAAACAAGTTTTGCCGCTCGCATTCGTAATTATTTCCTGACTGGCCTAGTGGTCGCCGGACCTTTGGCGATCACCGCGTGGCTCGTCTGGTCAATCATCACCTGGGTCGACGATTTCGTTCGGCCAATGATCCCGCCGACCTATCGCCCGGAAAGCTATATGCCGTGGCCAATTCCGGGAACGGGATTGATCATTGCATTTGTAGCTCTCACGCTACTCGGGTTTCTGACCGCCAACCTGGTCGGGAGAACATTGGTTGAACTAGGTGAAAGCCTGCTCAGTCGAATGCCAATCGTGCGGCCGATCTATAAAACGATGAAGCAGATTTTCGAATCGCTTTTCTCCAAGTCCGGGTCGAGCTTTCGCAAGGTGGCGCTCGTTGAATTTCCGGCGCCGGGAATGTGGTCCCTGGTGTTTCTTTCCCAGCCGCCCGGTGGCGATGTGGTGAAAAAATTGCCGCAGGGCGAGCACGTGTCGGCGTTTATGCCTTGCACACCCAACCCGACGACCGGATTCTTTTTCTACGTGAAGCGAAGCGACTTGATCGAACTCGATATTACGGTTGAAAATGCGATGACGTTGCTGATCTCCGCCGGCATGGTTCAGCCCGACAGCGAGGCACAGAAAAAACTCGCTTCGCTTGCTGCCACTGCAAAGGCAGCCCAAGCGGCTCGCAAGACCGAAACGGTTCAGTGACTAGCCGGCACGGATCAGTTTGATCGCCTCGTCTTTCCCGAAGAGATAAAGCAATTGCCGTAAGGCTTCGCCGCGTGGAGTCGCGAGAGTTGGGTCGCGGCCCAGCACGAGCGCCGCATCGTCACGCGCCGCGCCAAGATACTGTCCGTGCAACTCGGGCCGTGCAATCCGGAAGCCTGGGTAGCCGCTTTGCCGCGTTCCCAACACGTCGCCTTCACCGCGAAGTCGCAGATCTTCTTCGGCGATTCGGAAACCGTCTTCCGTTTCGCGCAGAATGGCGAGCCGCGCCTTTGCGATTTCTCCGAGCGGCGTCTTGTAAAGAAGCAAACAGGTCGAGGCGCCGGTCCCTCGACCGATGCGGCCGCGCAGTTGGTGAAGCTGGGCAAGCCCGAAGCGCTCGGAGTGCTCAATGACCATAATTGTCGCTTCGGGCACATCAACGCCGACTTCGATGACGGTTGTTGCAACAAGCAGTCGGGTCTCGCCAGCAGCAAAGCGGGCCATCGCGGCGTCCTTGTCGGCTCCTTTCATCCGCCCATGAACAAGGTCGACTTCGTGCCCGAACTTCTTGCGCAAGGCCTCAAAGCGCGCCTGGGCAGCAGCGAGGTCGATCTTTTCGGACTCTTCCACCAACGGGCAGACCCAATAGGCGCGTTTGCCCTCCGCGATCACGCGGCCGACTGCGTCCTCAACCTCTTCAAGTCGCGACAAGGGAATAGTCCGGGTATCGATTGGCTGGCGGCCCGGGGGCTTTTCGCGCAATTCGGAAATGTCCATGTCACCGAAAAAGGTCAGGACGAGCGTGCGTGGAATTGGCGTCGCGGTGAGAACGAGCACGTCCACCGCTTCGCCCTTCTGTGTCAGCGCCAGCCGCTGGTGAACGCCAAAGCGATGCTGTTCGTCGACCACGGCGAGCGCGAGGTCATGGAAGGCAACGTTTTCCTGGAAAAGCGCATGGGTGCCGATCAGAAGATCGATATCGCCCAGCACAAGTCGATCCAGGATCTCTTTGCGAGCCGCCCCGCGTTCGCGCCCGGTTAAAATGGCCACACGGAGGCCAGCGGCTTCGGCCAGAGGCGCGATCGTTGCGAGATGCTGGCGCGCAAGGATCTCAGTTGGCGCCATGAAGGCCGCTTGCCGTCCGGCCTCGATGACGGCAGCAGCCGCCGTGAGCGCCACCACCGTCTTTCCCGATCCAACGTCGCCTTGCAAAAGCCGCAGCATACGCTGCGGACGGGCCAGGTCGGTGATGATGTCGTCCACCGCTTTCTGCTGCGAATGGGTGAGGGCGTATGGCAGCGCCTTCAGAATGCGTGCACGCAAACGTCCTTCGCTTGCGGAGCCGCGACCTGCCTGCCGACGCATATGCGCCCGAACAAGCGCAAGCGCTAGCTGACCGGCAAACAGTTCGTCGTATGCAAGTCTGGTCCAGGCCGGATTTTCCGGAGCGATATCCGTCGGTGCGGTTGGTCTGTGCAGACTACGCAATGCCTGGGCGAAGGGCGGAAACTGCTCGCGCGCGACCCAGGTCTCGTCCTGCCATTCCGGCAGGTCGGGGAGGCGCGCCAGTGCACCGTCCATCGCGCGCCGCACATTGCCAAGCGCCAGACCTTGGGTCAGCGGATAGGTTGGCTCGACAAGCGGCAGCGTGGCGAAGCCGGCCTCATCCACGACGCGGTCGGGGTGCACCATCTGTAACGTGCCGTCGTAGAATTCGACTTTGCCGGAGACGTAGCGGGTTTCTCCGACCGGCAGCAGCTTCTCCAGATAGTCCCGACGCGCATTGAAATAAGTGAGTGTGAGATCACCTGTGTCGTCATGCGCGTAAATCCGATAGGGCGCGCGTGAACGGTGGGGCGGGGATGGTCGGTGCTTGTCGACCGTCACAGCGACAGTAACGATCTGGTCCGGCAGCGCGTCGCGCAATTTTGGCCGTGCGCGCCGGTCGATAACCCCTGACGGCATGTGGAATAGCAGATCGACGACGCGTGGAGCCTCGCGATCGAGCAGATAGGCATAAAGCTTCTCCAGTTTCGGCCCCACCCCAGGCAGGCTGGTGAGCGCAGCAAACAAGGGATTGAGGACGAGTGGCCGCATCAGCGCATGCTGGCGCGCGTGCAATGCCGACGCAATGCAGGCCTGTGCAAACCGGCGGCTGACATGGCGCGACCAAGCCTCTATATAACCCGCCCCGGCCCCGTCCGGGTTTTTGGCGTTGGAGACCTGGGTGAGTACAGGAACGAACCTTTCGAGCGACGGGCTGGATACGCGACGGCGGCGATTGCTGTTCCGTTGCTGGCATCGTGGCATTCGGGAAATGGATCTGGTGCTCGGCCGTTTTGCCGACGCGCAAATTGGATCGTTGAGCGATATCGAGCTCGACGAAATCGACCGGTGGCTTGAGGTGCCGGACCAGCAAATCTTCGCCTGGGTCAACGGGATGGAGCCGGTCCCGGCCGAATACGACACACCTTTGTTTCTTCGCTTGCGCAATTTCAACCTCAAGGGTGCGGTGTGAGCGCAGCCGGAAAATCACCTGCCGGTCTGTTGAAGACGGGCAAACCACTGACCCTGTCGCAGGTGGCGGATGGCGCCGAAGGGCTGGTGATCGCCGATCTCGCGCGTGCGATCGCTGCAAAAAAGGACGCGCCGGCCATTTCGCTCGCCGTCATCTGCCGCGACGGGCAGCGAATGGCGACGTTGTCGAGGGCGCTGTCATTTTTTGCTCCAGAGGTTCAGGTGCTGGAATTTCCGGCGTGGGATTGCCTGCCGTACGACCGCGTGTCCCCAAACGCGGTTGCCATAGCGCAACGGATGATCACGCTGTCGCGACTTGCGCGCGTACGCGGTCGCGACAAGCCCTCTGTGCTGATGACGACGGTCAATGCGGCGCTCCAACGCGTTCCGGCACGGGATTTTGTGGCAACTCACGCCTTGTCGGTCGCTCCCGGCAACGTCATTGGCATGCAGGGGATTGTCGATTGGCTTGAGCTCAACGGTTTTGTCCGCGCTTCAACCGTGCGCGAGCCCGGCGAGTACGCGGTGCGCGGAGGGATTCTCGATCTTTATCCACCCGGCATGGATATGCCGGTGCGGCTCGATTTCTTCGGCGACGCGCTGGAGACGATCCGCTCGTTCGATGCACAAACGCAAATCAGCGAAGAGCAATTGCGCGGGCTCGATCTCGTCCCGGTCGCGGAATTTCAGCTTGTGACCGAAACCATTCGCCGGTTTCGCACTGGGTATGTCGCGCAGTTCGGGGCGACCACACCCGACGATCTTCTTTATGAAGCGGTGAGCGAGGGGCGCCGCTACCCGGGGATCGAGCATTGGCTTCCGCTCTTCCACGACAAGCTCGAAACGATTTTCGACTACCTGCCGGATACGCCTCTGGCGCTTGAGCATCTCGCCGAGGATGCGGCGCACGAGCGGTTCACCCAGATCACCGATTACTACGATGCGCGCCGCGACGCGCTGAAGCAGGGGGCCACGCCGCCGTACAAGCCGCTACCGCCCGAGCGCCTTTACCTTGGCGAAGCCGAATGGAAGAAGCGACTGGACACGTCGGCGCTCGCGCGGATGACGCCCTTCGCCGTTCCCGAGACGGATGTCCTCGATGTCGGCGCACGCAGTGGCCGCAATTTTGCTGCCGAGCGAGCCGAACCCGGGGCAAATGTTTTCGAGGCGCTCGGGGCACATGTGCTCGCACTGCAGGCTGCGCGGCAAGCGCGTTGCGATCGCCCTATGGAGCGAGGGCGCCCGTGATCGCATGAGCCACGTGCTGGCCGATCACAAACTCCACAATCTTCAATCCGTCGACAGTTGGCCACAGGCGCTTGCGCTTCCGAAACCCACGGTGGCGCTCGCCGTGCTGGGGATCGAATCCGGCTTTGAGACAGAAGACGGCGCGATCATCAGCGAGCAGGATATCCTTGGCGACCGGCTCGTTCGCCCCCGCCGTGCGACCCGAAGGGCGGAGAATTTCATCGCCGAGGCAACAAGCCTCGCACCGGGCGATCTGGTCGTGCATGTCGACCACGGCATCGGTCGCTTCGCAGGCCTGCAGGCCATCGAGGCGGCCGGCGCGCCGCACGATTGCCTCGAGATCCATTACGCCGGCGGCGACAAACTGTTCCTGCCCGTCGAAAACGTCGACCTGCTGTCGCGTTATGGATCGGAAGAAACTGCAGTCGATCTTGATCGACTTGGCGGCGGCAACTGGCAGGCGCGCAAGGCGCGGATGAAGAGCCGTATCCGTGAGATCGCGGGCGAACTGATCAAGATTGCGGCCGAACGGCAATTGCGCGAGGCGCCTCGGCTAACGGTCGGCCCGGGTGCCTATGACGAATTCTGCGCCGGCTTCCCCTACGAGGAGACCGACGATCAGCTGGCCGCAATCGATGCGACCATCAAGGATCTCGGCTCGGGACGTCCGATGGACCGGCTCGTTTGTGGCGACGTCGGCTTCGGCAAGACCGAAGTCGCGCTGCGTGCGGCCTTCGTTGCAGCCATCAGTGGCAAGCAGGTCGCCGTTGTCGTGCCGACAACCTTGCTCGCCCGTCAGCATTTCAAGACATTTTCAGAGCGCTTCCGCGGATTCCCAGTGAATGTCGCGCAGGCGTCGCGTCTGGTGCCACCTGCAGAATTGAGCAAAGTGAGAGCGGGTCTGGCGGACGGCAGCGTGGATATTGTGATCGGCACCCATGCTTTGCTCGGCAAGAACATCAAGTTCAAGGATCTCACTCTACTGGTCGTTGATGAGGAGCAGCATTTCGGCGTCGCACACAAGGAAAAGCTGAAGACCTTGCGATCGGAAGTGCACGTCCTCACACTCACCGCAACACCGATCCCTCGCACCTTGCAGCTGGCGCTCACCGGAGTGCGGGACCTCTCGATCATAGCGTCGCCTCCGGTTGACCGTTTGGCAGTGCGGACCTTCGTGTCGCCGTTCGACCCGATCACGGTGCGTGAAGCGCTGCTGCGTGAGAAATATCGCGGCGGCCAGGCGTTTTATGTCTGTCCGCGGATTGAGGATCTCGCCGGCGCCAAGGATTTCCTCGACAAGAATGTCACCGAGGTGCGCACCGCAGTCGCCCACGGGCAGATGCCGGCCACCACGCTCGACGACATCATGTCGGCTTTCTACGACGGCAAATATGACGTGTTGCTCTCGACGACGATCATCGAGTCCGGTCTCGATATTCCGACCGCCAATACGCTCATTGTTCATCGTGCCGACCGTTTCGGTCTGGCGCAGCTTTATCAGCTTCGCGGACGCGTCGGCCGTGCCAAGCTTCGCGCCTATGCGCTGTTCACGTTGCCGGCACAGAAGCCGATAACGATCCAGGCCGAACGGCGTCTCAAAGTCCTGCAGTCACTCGATACGCTGGGTGCAGGTTTCCAGCTTGCCTCGCACGATCTCGATATTCGAGGGGCGGGCAATCTGCTTGGCGAGGAGCAGTCGGGCCATATCAAGGAAGTCGGTTTCGAACTCTACCAGCAGATGCTGGAGGAGGCGGTGATGAGCCTGAAGGCCGGAATTACGGCGCCGGTCGCCGACCGGTGGTCGCCGCAGATCACCATTGGCACCGCGTTGCTTATTCCGGAGGAGTACGTTGCAGACCTGTCGGTCCGGCTTGCCCTTTACCGACGGCTGGCCGAGATCGAAGACGAACAGGCCATCGATGGGTTTGCAGCCGAGCTGGTGGACCGTTTCGGCAAACTGCCGCAGGAAGTCGAACACCTGCTGCAGGTGGTTGCGATCAAGACTCTCAGCCGAAGGGCCAATGTTGAGAAGGTCGAAGCCGGACCCAAGGGGATCGTGCTGTCATTCCGCGACAACGTCTTTGCCAATCCGGAGGGGCTTATAGCCTTCATCCGCGAGCAGGGGTCGGCGGTGCGCATGCGCAACGATCCGAAGACGGCAAAGAACCAACAACTGGTTTTCTTCGAGGATTGGCCGCGGGCGCAGGATCGCCTGAAAGGCACCGCCGCCGTCCTGCGCAGGCTTGTGTCGATCGCCGAGCAGGCCAAGGCCGCGTGACGGCTGCCTAGTGAGGCATCCGCAATACCGGTTTTATGGTTTTGCCGTCGCTCGATTCCACCGCGGCCCGATTGATGTCGACCAACGGATAGAAAGAAATCATGCGTTCGACTGGAAAACGCCCGGCGACGATGTGGTCCACCAGCAGGGGTATGAATTCTTTAGGCACGCTGTCGCCCTGGATCACGCCGCGGACCGTCCGGCCGTTCTGCAAAAACGGTGTCTCGAACGAGACCTCGGTGCCTTTGCGCGCGCTGCCGAGAAGCACGCAAGTGCCTGCGGGCATCAGGCAATCGACCGCCTCTCGGAACACCGCGGGAAGCGCCGATGTCTCAAGTGTAAAGCGCGCGCCGAGCCCGGTTGTCTTCCTGATTTCTGCAACAACGTCTTTACATTCGGTGTGATTGATCGTGTGGGTGGCACCAAGGTCCCGCGCCAGAGCCAACCGATGCGGATGAACGTCGACTGCGATGATCGGATCGCAGCCAACGATCTTCGCGGCCATCAGACCTGAGAGACCGACCGCGCCCACCCCAAATACGACAAAACTATCGCCGGCGCGCGGCTTCATGACGTTGAGCACGGCGCCAGCGCCAGTCTGGCCTCCGCAAGCAAGAGCAGCGACACTCTCAATCGGTGCTTCCTTGCGGACTTTCACTGCGAAGCGTTCGTTGGCGATGGTGAAATTGCCGAAGGAGGATTGTTGGAAAAAGGCGCTGTAGATCGGTTTCCCGTCTTTTGAATGTAGGGTGGATCCGTCAGCGCGCGTGCCGTTCATCTTCAGGTCGAATGCGTGCATGCAATAGCTCTGCCTTTGGGTCCGGCAATTCGGGCACTCGCCGCACCATGGATAGGCCATCACGACGTGGTCGCCGGGCTTGAAGGTCGAAACTTTCTTTCCGATGGCGCGGACGATACCGGCACCCTCGTGGCCGAACACCTTTGGAAACTTCGTGGGGTAGTAGGCATCCCGTCCGTGTAAATCGGTCGCACACATGCCGCTGGCGATGACCTCGACGAGTAATTCGTCATCACGCGGGTCGCACAGGTCGACTTGCTCGATGGTGAACGGGCCCGAGCGCTCGTGCACCACGGCAGCGGTGATTTTCATGGCGATGCGTCCGCGATTTATTCGGCTGCGTCCGCCGTCCGCGCAACACGCGCGATCGCTTCAGCAAGATACTCGGGGGCCTGCGCGCCCGACACGGCGAATTTGCCGTCGAAGATGAAGCACGGCACGCCTTCGATGCCAGCCTCCTTTGCGGAAAGGGCTTCACGTTCGACTTCGGCGACGTCTTTGTCGCTGGCTAGCGCCATTTCAATCTCCTTGGCGTCGAGGCCGACATCGGCCGCAGCCTGCGCCAGGACTTTGCGGTTCGTCAGATCGGCGCCTTCCGTGAAGTAGAGATCCATCAACTTCTGCTTCATATCGGCAGCTTTGCCTGCATTGTCGGCCCAACGGATCAACCGATGTGCGTCGAGCGTGTTCGGCTGCCGGCTGATCTTGTCGATGGCATATGTGAGGCCTTCGGCCGAAGCAGCCGCGGCGACACGTTGGGCGATGCCCTTGTAGCGTTCGGGTGAGCCGAATTTCGTGGTCAGATATTGTTCGCGCGAAATGCCTTCGCGCGGAATCCAATCATTGAGAAAGTACGGACGCCAGTGCACCTCGACAGGAATGCCCGGGCTCAGTTCAATCGCCTTTTCCAGCCGACGTTTGCCGATAAAGCACCACGGACAAACCACATCGGAGACAACGTCGATACGAACGGGTTGTTGATTGGGCATAGCTGGCTCCCTTTGGCAGGTAGCCTAGGCCGGGCATTACTCCGCCGCAACCATGCGGCCGCCAGCCACGCGGAGCATCAACGAGTCGAGCGTATCGCCGGCCTTCAATGTCGCCAGCGTGACGTGAGCACTCGGCGTCTCACCAGGACGCCGCGACGGCAACATGTTGTTTTTCAGCGCGCCGGCGATGCGTCGAACAATGACATGCGTGTCACGCAGGTCGGTCTGCGTGAATACGGACAGAATGTCGCCATCTCCGTCGCGGGTCGCGAAATCGATGTTGCGGATCAAGCGGGTCATTAACCGGGCAGCATCGAGGCTGGTCCACGTGTCGGTTTTGGTGAACGAAAAGCGAGCGACCGACAACGGCAGACTGCGATCAGTCGATTCCGCTACGACCTTCTTCAAGTCGCGCCAGAATGACGTGCGCGTGAGAAGGCCGGTCTCCGGGTCGAAAATCCCGTCGGTGTCGAGTGCCTTGAGCATGCGCTTGAGACGCCCCTCGAAGGCCCGCATACGCACCAGAGGGATCATTCGTGCGACGAGTCGTCGGGGATCCGCGACTACCTGATCAATGTTGGGAAGCGTATCAGCAAAATCCGGAGGTGCTTCGCCAATCACTGCGACGGGGATGTCGCGAAATCTTGGTTCTTGCGCGAGCACGGTGAGAAACGCTTCGACCATGCGCGGGGAGAAGCCGTCGCCAACCACAATGCCATCAATGTCCCGGGCATTGAGATGTCTGGCCGCGGACTCAACGCTCAGCGCTCCGGCGATCCTGACGCGTTCACCCATAGCAACGCTGAGAGTTGGGTAGAGCCGACCGCGTCCGGCGATCAGGACAGTTGCATCGTCGAGAGCATCGCCGACAGGCAACATCGGCAGCTTGCCGTCGTGCGAAGCGAACAATTCGATCCGGCGCAACACCGTGTCATGCAACGCGCGGACGCGCATCGCCGATTGCAGGCGTGCAAGCAACCTCTGGACAGGCAAAGCAGCATCCGCAGGCAGCGCAATCGGTACAGCCGCGTCCTCATCGCCAAGGACGCACGCAATCACCGGCACGATCGGGCCGTTGAAAGTGGCGACCTGGAGACAGAGCATGCGTGCCGCCTCGTCATTCGCAGGCGGACCCGCTTCGGCGACGACAACGGCAGATGGTTTGACGGTCAGGAATGCCGCTGGTGCATCCGCCCATTTGGTCTCGACGATGGGAAAGGCGCCGGCTGTTGCCAAGGCTTCAACGAGCCCCGTGGCCGGGCGCTCGGCGACCACGATCAATGGGCCTTGTAGCGACATTGGTTAGCGCGCGCGGTTTTGCCGGATACGCGATTCTAGAAGAACGCCGTTAACACCTGGTCAACGGCGAACGAAATCAGGCAGCTTTGGGCGGGTGCCGCGGTTCGAAGGCCCCCGACAACAGCGGGTTGGCGCCGCGCGCCTGCAATCTACTCTGTAAGGCCTCGCGGTCCGCCGCGGTGCCGGCGAGGCGTTGCCCGAGATCGGCATCGGGCAGGACCACGATTGTCGCTTTTGGATCGGCCTGAGCGACCGCGGCTTCGATTTGGCTCTGGCGGAAGCAATAGCCGCCAACAGATATCGTCCCCGATGGAGGCGCGGTGACAACCAATGTTTGGGGGTCCTGTGCCGGGCTGCAGGCAAAGCCGGTGTCAACATAGGCCCCGATGGAGGCGGATTGACCGGGAGGCGCCTGGAAGGTCTGGGCTGGGACCATGCGGCCGCGCAATGCCAAGGTCCCTGCTTTCGTGCGGCTGGTTTCGATGACAACAGGTGCGCCGGGCGCGCGATGGATCGAATTGATGGGACCCAGCGGGATTGGCGGCGGCAAACCGCCTCCGTCGCGCCGGACAGCGATCAGACCTGTTTCGCCGAAGCTTGCGACGTCGACGAGGTGCGACGGGCCTTCCCACGCCTTGGCACCGGAAACGCGTTCTGGAGCGCGCCAGAGTGCAACGACAGTCTGTCCTGCGTGATCGAAAGTCGCGCATTCGGCGAGAGCAGCCACCGCGACGGCGGGGAGAATGACTGTACCCTCCGTGACCGCACGGTACTGTGCGTCAAAGGCGAGGGGATCGAAACTATGATGCAGATGCAATGCACCGCCGCACAGCAGCCAAGGTATGACGGTCAACGCAATGCCTGCGAAGGACCCGATCGGTATCGTCGACAGGGTTGGCGTGTCAGTCCCAGCTCCGGTCTCAAGAAACGTTTCCAGGCCCCCGGCAACAAGTTCGACATGGCTGCGCGCAATTGGCGCGAGGCCGCTTGCGTCGGGGTAGAAAGTAATAGCTGCGACGTGCGCTGCGGCAGGGCCAAGGCGTGGAACGCTCACGGTCGCCTCGGCGCCTTCGCGGAGAAATACGTCGTCGAGCGGAACGATGCCGTCCGGTAAATTCGGGCCCGAAGCCGCAGACGTGACGGATCGAAAACAATTCGACCGCACTCTGCATGGCAATTTCGATTTGATCGGTTTGGCCGAAGCGAGAGCAGCCGATGATGGCTTTGACGCCAACCTGGCGAAGGGCGGACACGATTTCTTCTTGCCGCCAGAGCAACGGCAGGGGCAGCGGGATCATGCCCGCACGCAGTACGCCGAGGAAAGCGACGATGCTTTCCACGATGTTCGGCAAGCTGTATCGCCACCGCGCTATCGGTCTGTAGTCCCAGGCCGCGCAGTCTCGCTGCGATCGCCGAAATTGCGCGATCGGCTTGAGCGAAACTCAGGGCGCGTGGAATTCCATCGGTGAAGTTCTGCCGGTTCGGTGGGTCGGCAAGCGCAAGCGCATCAGGATGGCGCACCCCGGCGCGCCGAAAGAGGTCGTCGAGTGTCGCAGCCGTACTCGCCGCCGTGGGCGTTTCGCCGAGGATCATTGGCAAAGCCTCAAGGCTTTAGATCCTTTTGCCACCACGTTTCCGGCAAATAGCCGAACAGGGAGGTATGTGAGGGATGCTCGATTCGTGTCCAGCGCGCCACCCATTGTACTGGTGGGAAATAGAGCGGGACGACGTAAAAGCCGGTAAGCAGGACGCGATCCAGGGCGCGGGTGGCGGCCACGAAATCGGTTCGGCTCGTGGCGGCAAGCATTGCGGCAATCATTGCGTCGACCGCCGGTGACTTGACCCCCATGTAGTTGCGGCTGCCTTGCTGATCGGCGGCTGCCGAACCCCAATAGAACAATTGCTCATTCCCGGGCGAAAGCGACTGTTCCCAGCGATACTCCATCATGTCGAAATCAAAGCCAATGCGACGGCGCTCGAACTGCGTCGCGTCGACCGTCCGCACGCGCGCCTCAATGCCGACCCGCTTCAGACTGCGGACGAATGCGAGCGCGAGGCGCTCCTGGTCGCGGGTCGTGGTGAGAATTTCGAACGTGAACGGCCTGCCGGTGGCGACATTGGTCAGCTGCGTACCTTTGAGTTCATAGCCGGCGGCCTTGAACAGTGCGAAGGCGTGGCCGAGGTTGTGGCGGTCGCGGCCGGAACCGTCACTCACCGGCGGGGACCATGTGCCGTCCATCATGTCGGCGCGCACGGCATCCGGAAACGGCTTCAAGAGTTCGCGCTCTCGCTCGTTGGCGGGAACGCCGTGCGCGGACAGGTCACAGCCGTCGAAATAACTTGCGGTGCGCTTGTACAGATCGAAGAAATAGTTGTGGTTGATCCACTCGAAGTCGAACATCTGCAGGATGGCCTCGCGCACGCGCGCATCCGAAAAAATCGCGCGTCGCGTATTGAAAACCAGGCCGTTCATGCCTTTCGGTAGTCCGTAAGGCATATCCTCTTTCACGACCTGGCCTGCGCGCAATGCCGGAAACTCGTAAGCCATTTGCCAACGTCCCGGATCGGTCTCGACGCGCAAATCGTAGAGTCCTTTCTTGAATGCTTCGAAATGTGTGTTGCCGTCGCGGTAGTAGTCGAAGCGGATGGTGTCGAAATTCCACAGGCCGCGATTGATCGGCAAATCGCGGCCCCAATAATTATTGTTACGTTTGAACGTGACTGTGTCGCCGGGCTTCACCGCGGTGACG
The DNA here is from genome assembly GCA_963707615.1 of uncultured Alphaproteobacteria bacterium. Lineage (GTDB taxonomy): Bacteria > Pseudomonadota > Alphaproteobacteria > Rhizobiales > Xanthobacteraceae > Pseudolabrys. The sequence continues at coordinate 1,433,267 of CAVPQT010000001.1, read as the reverse complement.
CTGTAGGGGCCGCTGCCGAGCAATGGCTCGAAGCTCGTGTCTTCGAAGGTTGCGGGATTGATGGCGTGCTTTGCCAGCACAGGCATCAGCCCGATGATGAGCGGAAGTTCGCGATCATCGGCGCCGGTGAGATCAAATCGGACGGTCCGATCGCCCGTTTGCTCCGCCTTCGTGGCCTTGATGTAATACGTGCGGAAATTCGGTCGGCCCCTGTCGCGCAGCAGCTCCCACGAAAAAATAATGTCTTCGGGCGTCACCGGCCTGCCGTCCGAAAACTTCGCTGCGGGATTGAGACCGAAAGTGACGAAGCTGCGAGCGGCGTCAGTCGCGACGCTCTCGGCGAGTAGCCCATAGAGCGTGAAAGGTTCGTCATAGCCGCGTGCGAGCAGGCTCTCGATGACGTAGCCACGCATGTTGGCAGCGGATATGCCTTTGACGATAAACGGGTTGAGACAGTCGAAAGTCCCGAGAACGCCCTGCACGAGCTGGCCGCCTTTGGGCGCCGCGGGGTTCGCATAGGTCGGATGGGAGAAGTTGGGACCCCATTCCGGTTCGCCTGCATCGCTAAGCATGCATGGCCAGGGCGTGCGTCGTGGCTTCGGCGCGCGCGAGACGCAGGCCTCCAGTCGCTGCCAGCAGTGTGCCAAGCATGACCGCGCGTCGCGACGCGCGCAGCTGCGTGAGCGCGGAGGGAACAAAGTTCAGCGCGGAAGACGGTCGAATGCGATTCGGTCCGATTTTCTGTGAATTTATCATAGGTCCAGGGGGTCCCGCGCGCGCGGCATTTTCAGTGCATTCGTGGCTTTATTGCAGGCCCAATTTCGGCTATCAGGCACCCCGAGTGTCACGCTCCCGCCGTATTTCAAACGGAGAGAGCCGCCTGAAAGCCCTGTTCGACAGCCATTGGTCGCGAACGGGAAGAAAAAGGGATAATCACAATGGATCATCGGATTGCTTCGACTCGGCCGGTTTTGGGCCGGGCGCTGAGCGTGGCCGGGACGTTGGCGGCGCTATTCTTGGTCGCGCCCGCGCTTGCCCAGCAGCCGCCACAGCAGAAAGCCCCCGCGGCGCCAGCACAGAAAGCGGCGCCGGCCCAGAAGCAGGCACCAGCGGCTCAGCCGGCACAGCCCGCTCAGCCGGCGCAGCAGGGTCAGCCTGGGCAACCCGGACAGCAGCAGGCGGGCGGCGATCAGCCGCAACTCATGTATTCGCCGTGGATGAAAGTCTGCGGTAAGGGGCCGGACACCCAAAACAAGCAGGTCTGCGTCATTACCAAGGACGGTCGACTGGAAAACGGCATGCCGGTCGCGATTGTCCAGCTGTTCGAGCCTGAAGGCGGACAGAAGGTGCTGCGCGTGACCGTTCCGCTGGGCATGCAACTGTCGCATGGCACTCGCATGCTGATCGATCAGGGTCAGCCCACGCAGTCGCCTTACAGCATCTGTTTCCCGGTTGGCTGCATGGCTGACTATCAGGTGACCGACGACCTGATCGGCAAAATGAAAAAGGGCCAGAACATCATCGTCCAGGCGATCAACATGCAAGGCACGCCGATCAGCTTGCCGTTGCCGTTGAACGATTTTGCCAAGGCGTATGACGGTCCACCGACAGATCCGAAGGCGTTCGAGGAACAGCAGCGGAAATTGCAGGAAGAGCTGCAGAAGAAAGCCGATGAGGCCCGCAAGAAACTCGAGGGCCAGCAGAGCCAGGCACCTGCGGGCGCCGTGCCGACTGCTCCTGCGCCTGCGCAGAAAAAATAGGCGCTTCCAGCTTTCGCTAAACTTCGAGGCGCGGCCAAAGGGCCGCGCCTTTTGTTTTGAGACTAGTGCAATCCGCTTCGACGCGGTTTGTATCCGCCGTTTTCATCGCGATCGAAAACTTCGGCGACGTCGGGGTGACGAAGCGGCGTGTTTGACGTGTCGGGAAGTAAATTTTGCTCTGACACGTAAGCGACGTACTCGGTCTCCGAGTTCTCCGCAAAGAGATGATAAAAAGGCTGGTCCTTGCGCGGGCGAATTTCTGCGGGGATCGCTTGCCACCATTCCTCAGTATTGTTGAAGACGGGGTCGATGTCGAAGATGACGCCACGGAATGGGTACACACGGTGCTTGACCACCTGACCGATCTTGAACTTGGCGTTACGCATTTTTTCCATGACAGAGCTGTCCCTGACTTCTCTCACACACCGTATCGCGCCGCCATTGCGGGATCCTTGGTCGCAACAAGCTTCGCCAGATCGAGCAGAACTTTAGCCTGTTTCCAGGTAGCGTCGTCTTGCATCTTTCCATCGATCATCACGGCACCCGCGCCGTCGGGCATAGCCTCCACAATTTTCTTGGCAAATGCGACTTCTGTCGGATCAGGTGAGAAAACCTTTTTTGCAATCTCGATTTGCGAGGGGTGGAGCGACCACGCACCCAGGCAACCCATAAGGAATGCGTTGCGGAACTGTGCTTCGCACGCAGCTGCGTCGGAAAAGTCTCCGAACGGTCCATAGAACGGCTTGATCCCCGCGGCAGCGCAGGCATCGACCATTTTCGCAATGGTGTAGTGCCAGAGATCCTGCTGCGACGTTGCGCGCGGCTTTTCGCCATCGGCATCCGCCAGCACTTTGTACTCGGGGTGACCGCCGCCGACACGTGTGGTCTTCATGGCGCGCGACGCGGCAAGGTCGGCTGGCCCCAGACTCATTCCGTGCATTCTAGGCGAGGCCGTCGCGATTGCTTCCACGTTGTTGACGCCCTGCGCGGTTTCGAGAATAGCGTGAATGAGAACTGGCTTTTTCAGTCCGTATCGTCCCTCGAGCTGCGCGAGCAGCTGGTCAAGATAGTGTATGTCCCAGGGCCCATCGACCTTCGGCAGCATGATGACATCGAGCTTGTTGCCGACCGCGCCGACAATCTCTGTGATATCGGCAAGTGCCCACGGAGAATTCAACGCGTTGATGCGCGTCCAGAGCCCGGTCGATCCGAAGTCGACCTTGCTCGCCATCTCGATGAATCCTTTACGAGCGGCTTCCTTTGCGTCAATCGGGATGGCGTCTTCCAGGTTGCCGAGCACCACATCGACTTGCCGCACAAGCTCCGGCACCTTTGCCCTGACTTTCTCGTTATGGGGAGGCACGAAATGAATCATGCGCTCCAATCGGACCGGCAATTCGCGCAGGGGCGCGGGGGCGCCGATGGCAAGCGGGGCGAAGAATTGTCGTGGCGGCTTCATGAGACCTTCCAAAACATGGTTCTGCCGTTTAGAGCAATGCAAAGGCCGCGCCAAGTGGGCAGGTCGCGGGAAATGCCCGCGAAACCGGACTTCCGGTGATTTCGTTAAGGTGCATTCATGCAGCCATTGTCCGGTCTTCTCGTTGTCGATTTCACGACTTTACTCCCCGGGCCTCTAGCCACCCTGCTGCTCGCAGAAGCCGGGGCAGAGGTGATCAAGATCGAACAGCCCGGGGGTGAGAATGCGCGGCGGTTTCCGCCCATGATCGACGGCGAAAGCGCGGCCTTTGTCATGCTGAACCGCGGCAAGGCCAGCATGAGCCTCGATCTCAAGAACGAGGCGGACCGCGCGAAACTGACTCAACTCATCAAGCGCGCTGATATCCTCGTCGAGCAATTCCGTCCTGGCGTTATGGCGCGGCTCGGCCTGGGTTACGAGGATGCGCGCGCGCTCAATCCGCGTGTCATTTATTGCTCGATCTCCGGCTACGGCCAGAGTGGCCCTCGCGTGCATGAAGCCGGTCACGACATCAACTATATCGGCAACACCGGTCTGTTGGACTTGCAGCCCGGGCCAAGCGACCATCCCGTAATCCCGCCGATGCTCGCCGCCGACATAGCCGGCGGAAGCTTTCCTGCAGTCATCAACATTCTGCTCGCCTTGCGCGCTCGAGATCAAAGCGGGCAGGGCTGTCATATCGACATTGCGATGACCGACGCGATGTTCACGTTCACGTGGGCGGCGCTCGCGCTCGGCGTTGCGACCAATCGTTTTCCCGCACCCGGCGAGATGTGGCTCGTGGGCGGGTCGCCGCGCTATCAAATCTATCCTGCGAAAGATGGAAAATTGATCGCATGTGGCGCGATCGAACAGAAATTCTGGCTGGCCTTTGCGAAAGCAATAGGGCTGCCAACACCTTTGGTCGACGACACGCAAAATCCAAAGACAACGCGTGACGCTGTTGCGAAGCTCATTGCGACCAGAACGTCGGAGGAATGGCGGCCGATCTTCGCCGCGGCCGACTGCTGTACCACGGTTGTAATTCCGCTCGAGGAGGCTATGCGCGATCCGCACTTTGTCGAGCGCGGACTGTTTGCGCATCAGGCCGCGACTGCGTCCGGCAAGAAGTTGCCGGCTTTGCCATTGCCGATCAGTCCTGAGTTTCGCGAGCCACCGGGCGTCAAAAAAGCGCCCAAGCTCGGTTAAAGCGCCTCACCGCGCATCAGTCGCGGTCGCGCTGCGGCAGGGGCTACGCCTTCGCGCATCACGGCGCGTCGCAACGGACCGATGCGGTCGATCAGGTAAAGTCCCAATCCCCGCATGCTCTGTGCAGGCAAAAAATCGCTCAGCAATGTGCGATTGAGGAGATCAATCGCGAACGTGCGGCTGCCCACGTCGGCGCGCCGCAAACGATCGTAGGAAGCGAGCATTTCGGCGCCGCCGATGTCCTGAGATTGTCGATCGGCTTTGATCGCAAGTTCGCTGATTGTTGCTGCATCACGCAGACCCAGATTGAGACCTTGTGCCCCGATCGGCGGAATGACATGGGCCGCTTCACCGACAAGCGCAATGCGGCGGTCTGCGAACCGTCGGGCCGTCGCAACCCGAAGAGGAAAACGGCCGCGAGCAGGTTCGGCTTCGATCTTCCCCAAAATCGAATACGATGCTCGTTCGATTTCCGCGCTTAGCTCGGCGTCATCGAGTGACGCAAGGTCGTCAGCCGTTTCAGGGTCCACCACCCAGACCAGGCTCGACCGATTGCCCGGCAACGGCACGAGCGTGAACGGTCCGTAGGGAGTGTGAAATTCGGTTGACGTGTCTTGGTGCGGCCGGGAGTGTCGCACACACAACGTAATTGCCACCTGCGGATAATTGCGCTCGTCCATATCGATGCCAACTGCTGAGCGGCAAATGGAATTGCGGCCGTCCGCACCAATCGCGATAGGGGCGCGGTACGTTGCTCCATCTCTTAGCTCGATCGCAACTTCGTCTCGCTCAGGTTTGATAGCGAGAACTTCGCCGTCTACGATCTGCAACCCCGAAAGATTGCATGCGCGCTCTTCCATTGCGTCGATCAGATGGCGGTTTTCTATGTTGTAACCGAACGCATCCAGGCCAATCTCGCTAGCTTCGAATCTGACTTCCGGCGCCCGCCACAGACGACCCGTGTCGTCGACGATGCGCATGACCTTGAGTGGCGCAGCCTTGGCGCGACACAGGGACCAGACGCCGAGCGTGTTGAGGGCGGTAACGGAATCTGCGAGCAGGGCAGTCGTTCGGTTGTCAGGTTTCGCCGGGCGTGAGCCCACGAGAAGGGTTTGCGTGCCTCCCTCAGCGAGAGCGATCGCGGCCGTCAGGCCCGCAGGCCCTCGGCCGACTACGACCGCAGCGCATCGATCGTTATGGGTTCCCGACATCAATAGCGGCTCCGCTTCGCGTTAACCGCACTAGCACGGGCCGGCCGGGCCGGAAACTAAGCCGAAGACTTGCAACACCCGGCGGTCTACATATGGGCCATGGAAAAGGCTACATGAGCGAAACAGCTGGCCATGATTTGAGCCATCTCTCTGCCGCCACGGCGCGCCTCGGACACATTTTTGCCCGTCCAAAGGTGCTGGCGGGGATTTGCGTTATCACCCTTGCCGCCCTCGGCTGGCTCTATCTTGCTCTCCTGTCCGCTGGGGCACCGACGGGCTCTCTTGGCGGCTCCAGACTTGTCCAGGTCTTGTGCGGTTCGCTGCAAGACGGTTTTGTGGGCCCTTATGCGGCGGCAGTTGTCTTGTCGATGTGGTGCGCGATGACCTTGGCGATGATGCTGCCAAGCGCGGCGCCGATGATCCTCACTTATACGGAAATCGCGGACACCGCCGCCCGCAAGCGCGAGCGGATCGTATCGCCATTTGTCCTCGCTGCCGGTTACGCAGCCGTGTGGTTCGGATTTTCAATCTTCGCCGCGCTGGGGCAGATGGGATTGACCAAAGCGGCGTTGCTTGACCGGGGGATGGCTTCAGCGAGCCCGCTTCTGTCCGGCACAATTTTTGTCTTTGCCGGCATTTATCAATTCTCGACGCTCAAGCACGCATGTCTCACGCAGTGCCGGCATCCGTTTCCGGTTTTCTTCACGAACTGGGCCACTACGCCCGCCGGAGTATTCAAGCTCGGTCTCAGGCAAGGCCTTTATTGTGTCGGTTGTTGCTGGGCGATGATGCTTTTGATGTTCGCTGTCGGTCTGATGAATATCGTCTGGATGGCCGGGATAGGCATCGTCATGACGCTCGAGAAGATGCTTACGGGACGACGCTTCACTCATGCCATCGGTGTAGTGCTTATTGTGACCGGCACCGCTATCGTTCTGGCGACCCTGGCAGGCGGCTGGTCATCGCCAACAAGTTGAAATAAGTCGGGAGTGGTGCGTTGACGGAAAGTTGGAGTTTGAAAGGCGAATTAGCACTGTCGTGTAGCTGTACAGTGTTTTGTCCCTGCGTCCTGTCGCGCGGCGAGCATCCACCGACCGAAAGCCGTTGCCAAACCTGGGCCGGTATCCGCATCGACGATGGACATTTCGACACCATTGATCTTTCGGGCATCAAGGCAGGCGTCATGATGGACCTGCCGGGCATCATGTCGCGCGGTAACTGGACAGCCGCGCTGTTCGTCGACGAGAACGCGTCGGTTCAAGCAGTGAAAGGCCTGACCCGGATATTTACCGGCCGCGTCGGTGGTACCACGCACTTACTATCGATCCTTGTTGGACAATTCCTCGGCGTGCATCAGGTCCCCATCACTTATGAGACCGAAGGGGAAACACGGATTATCCGGATCGAAAAATATGTCGATGGGGCAATCAGCCCGGTGCGTGGCAAGGAAGCGGGCAAGAATGTCATTATCCGGAACAGTGATTACTGGATCGGTTCTGATATCATCGTTGCGCGTGCCGACAGATCGCGTTTTCGCGGTTTCGGGCGCAACTGGAATCTGGCGGGACGATCAGCTGAGATCGTAAAGCTCGACTGGGGCAACGGTTAAGTGGCGGGATTCGAGTACGTCCGAGCATTTACGATTCATGTCTTCACCGCGACCGGCGCGGCGTTGGCATTACTCGCGCTTATACTTGGCACTGGCGGCCACTGGGCAGGAATGTTTCTTTGCCTTGGCCTCGCCCTCGTCGTCGATGGCTTGGACGGGCCGTTGGCTCGTACTTTTGAAGTGCAGAAGCTGGTACCGCGTTGGTCAGGCGATACGCTGGATCTCGTGGTCGATTTCACGACATACGTCTTCGTACCCGCGTACGCGATCGCGGCAAGCGGGCTTTTGCCGCAGCCGTTTGCGATCCCAGCGGGGATCGTCGTCGTTATCAGCGGCGCCCTTTATTTTGCAGATCGCGAAATGAAAACGGCGGACAACTATTTTCGCGGCTTTCCGGCGGTCTGGAATCTGGTGGCGTTTTACCTGTATTTGCTCGAGCCGCCCGGATGGCTGGCGGCAATTGCGATCGTCGCACTTGCGGGCTTGAGCTTTGCGCCCGTTAAGTTTCTCCACCCGTTGCGGGTGCAACATTGGCGGTTGTTCAACATTGCAATTCTGACGATGTGGGCGTTGCTGGCCTTGGCCGCGGTTGTACAGGATCTGGCGCCCGGCCCGTACGTCACGGTGCCGTTGTCGCTGATCGCCGTGTATTTCTTCGCGGTCGGATTATTACCCGACCGCGTTCGAGCCGCAGCCTGAGAAATCGCTCATTCCCAAGGAGCATTCCATGTCTCGACCAGCCCTGTTGATTGCCGGCGGCAGCCGCGGCATTGGTGCAGCGACCGCCAGGCTTGCGGCCGGACATGGCTACGATGTTGCGGTGAACTACAAGACCAATTCAAACGCTGCGGCCGCGGTGGTCGACGCCGTCAAGAAAGCCGGCGGCAAGGCAGTCGCCATACAGGGGGATATGGCGCTGGAAAATGACATAGAGCGCGTCTTCGACACTGCGAATGATACGTTCGGATCGTTGACCCATTTCGTGCACAGTTCCGGAATTATTGGCGAGGGTTCGCGTTTGGACGAAGTCAGCGCCAAAACAATCCGTGAAGTGCTCGACATCGATACCTTCGGAGCGCTGCTGTGTCTGCGCGCCTGCGTGCGTCGTATGTCAACGAAACACGGTGGAAAGGGGGGTGCCGTCGTGATGCTGTCGTCGATGGCTGCACCTCTCGGCGGCGCAAACGAGTGCGTGTGGTATGCGGCGGCGAAGGCCGGCGTGGACTCGATGGTCATCGGCGTTTCGCGCGAGGTTGCCAAGGAAGGTATCCGCGTCAACGCCATTACGCCGGGCGTCATTGATACCGACATCCAGCCGCCGGGGCGCATTGAACGCGTTTTGCCCATGTTGCCGATGGGCCGGGCAGGACAGGCCAACGAAGTTGCCGAGGCGATCCTATTCCTGCTGTCCGATGCCGCATCCTACATCAATGGAGCGAACCTGCGCGTTTCCGGGGCGCGCTGACCCGCCTTGCGCTCGGCGTGCGGCCGCCTATTATCCGGCCCGAATTCCTTCCCGCATAACAAGCCTATCCAAGGAGTGAAAAATGGTCGCGGCAGTGCGCGTACACAAACCCGGTGGTCCCGAAGTTCTAACCTATGAAGACGTCCAGATCGCCGCGCCAGGCCAGGGCCAGATCAAGATCAAGCAACACGCTGCTGGCGTAAATTTCATCGATGCGTATTTCCGCATGGGGATGTACCCGTCGCCTGTCGGAATGCCTTTTATTGCCGGCAATGAAAGCGCCGGTGAAGTCATGGCCGTCGGCCCAGGCGTCACCGACCTCAAGGTTGGTGATCGCGTGGCCTTTGTTGGTCCCTTGGGCGGCTATGCCGCCGAGCGGCTGGTGCCAGGCGACCGTGCAGTAAAACTGCCGGACAATATTTCCTATGATCAGGCTGCCGGCATGATGCTCAAAGGCATGACCGTGCAGTATCTGTTGAACAAAACCTACAAGGTGGAAAAAGGCACTGTATGCCTGATCCACGCCGCTGCAGGCGGTGTCGGCCTGATTGCGTGCCAATGGGCAAACTATCTCGGCGCAACCGTCATTGGCACCGTCGGCTCGAAGGAGAAGGCTGAGATCGCCAAGAAGAACGGCTGTCATCACACGATCCTGTATCGCGACGAAGACTTCGTCGCCCGCGTGAAGGACATTACCAGCGGCAAGCTCTGCGACGTCGTTTATGACGGCATCGGCAAAAGCACATTTCCTGCCTCGCTCGATTGCCTGCGACCGCTCGGCTATTTCGTCAGTTTCGGCAGCGCGTCCGGTCAGATCGATGCCTTCAACATCAATATTCTGCAAACCAAAGGCTCGCTGTTCGCGACGCGTCCGACCCTCAACAACTATGTCGCAAAGCGCGATGACCTGATCGCGACCGCCACGGATCTGTTCAAGGTCGTCGGCTCCGGTGCGGTGAAGATTCCCATCAATCAGAAATATCCGCTCAAGGACGCGGCCAAGGCGCACAAGGAAATGGAAGGCCGCGATACAACGGGCTCTTCCATTCTCGTCCCGTAGAAGGTCCCTAGATGATATTGCGGACGGTGGCGGGGCTCGTCTTCGCCACCGTTGCGCCATCTGCGCAAGGCGGCAATATCTCCGACGCTGATGTACTGCTTATCGTGCAACGACACTGCGCGACCTGTCATGCAATCCGACGCACGAAAGCTTCCGCGAAGCGCCAAAAAAGATAGTTCTGGAATCTGTCGCCGATCTCAAGAAACATGCTGTCGTTGTCTATGCGCAGACGGTGCAGGGCAGGGCGATGCCGCTCGGCAATCAGACCGGTATGACTGAAGGCGAGCGAGCAGCACTGGGGCTATGGTTGAAGGAAGCGGCGCCGTGAAACCATTCGGTATATTTGCAACGTTCCTGATCGGAGCGTTCGCGCTTCTTGCCAGTCAGCTTTCTGGAATCGTCGTACTGAGCGGGTGGTACGGCCTAAGGTTGGGCGAGGTGTCGACGCTGATACAGGACGGCGGCGCGCTGATTTTGTTCATTTTTGTATCGGCGCCGCTGCAGGTGGCCCTGCTGGTTTTGGCGGCCCGGTCCAGAGGCAACGTTGCCGAGTATCTCGGATACAAACTGCCGCGACGTGGAGAAGTCATAGTTGCCATTGTGGCGGTGGCCATTCTGATAGCCGTGGGCGATGCGGCGAGCTGGCTCGCCGGGCGCAACATCGTGGACCGCTTCCAGAGTGACATGTATCAGGCGGCGAAAAATGCCGACCTTCTGCCCTTTTTGCTGGTGGCCATAGCGGTCCTCATTCCCGTCGGCGAGGAGACGCTGTTTCGCGGGTTTCTTTTTCGAGGATGGCTGAGAAAGCCGGAAGACGCATGGCGGGTGATCGTTTTCACCGCCGGATTGTTTGCGATCATACACGTGCAATACGATTGGTTTTTAATCGCCCAGGTCTTTGCCTTCGGGCTGCTGTTCGGTTGGGTCCGATGGGCGAGCGGATCGACCATCCTGACCATGGTGATGCACGGTTTGGTCAACCTGGAAGGCATGGTCGAAACCATGCTGACTTACAACGGCTGAGCGCGTCTCAAAGCAGATTGGCGATCCTGGCGATTGCCGGATGATGGGTAATGCCGGCAGGCAGCCGCGGAAGCCCGACGACTTCGACACCGTTGGAGAATCGTTCGATGCTGGCCACGGTATCGTCCAGTGCCACGGGATCACGCTCGCTTTCGCTGACGACGATGGCCGCGATCGTCAATTTGCGTTGGGCTAATACGTCGAGCGCAGTCAGCGTATGGCTGATGGTGCCGAGATAGCCGCCAACAATCAGCAATAGCGGAATGTCGAGGGCGGTCATCCAATCGAGCACTGTGCGTCGCCCAGCGAGTGGCACCATGATTCCACCGACACCTTCAATGAATAGGGGCCCCTTTGCGTTGCTGACAGCTGCACGACTGAACGCAACTACGCGGTCGAAGTCGACGCTGCGCCCTTCGCGCGCGGCAGCAAGGTCTGGAGCGAGTGGAGCGCGGAAGCGCCATGGGGCGATGCGTTCGACTTCGTCCGCGGATGCCGGTCGACCGAGGGCCGCCAGCAGAACTGCCGGGTCGCTGGTGTCCACAACCGAAGAGTCATAACCGCTCACGATCGGCTTCAGTGCGGACACCGGCTGATTGGATTCGCGCATATAGCGAATAAGCGCGGCGGTCACGAAAGTCTTGCCGATGTCGGTGCCGGTCGAGGTAACGAAATAAGCAGCCACGATCTATGCCAGTACCTTGTCGCGCACGATGTCCGCAAGCCGATCGATCTGGTCGTCCGGATGTTGCGCTGTAAATGTCAGGCGCAGGCGTGCCGTGCCCGGTTTCACCGTGGGCGGACGGATCGCGACTGCGAGAAATCCTTCCTTCTCGAGCATGCGCGAGTGTGCGAGGGCCGCTTCTTCGTCACCGACGACGATTGGCACGATGGGACTTTGCGCATCGGGAAGGCCTGCGCGCTTCGTGAATGCTTTCGCCTTTCGGACAGGCCGTGCAGCGTAATCCGGATCGCGCTCTATCAGATCGAGTGCGGCAATCGCGGCTGCTACGCACGCAGGTGGCAGCCCGGTCGAATAGATCAGTGTTCGTGCCCGATTGCGCATCAGGTCGATGACCGATGCGGACGCGCAAAGATATCCTCCGTAGGAGCCGACGGCTTTCGACAGGGTGCCCATCTGCAGGTGGACGGGGATGTGCGAATTTCCAACGAAGCTCGATCCGCGGCCACCGCCCAAAACTCCAAGACCGTGCGCATCGTCTGACATGAGCCACGCGTCGTGCTCTTCGGCGAGCGCGAGCAGCTCGTTTAGAGGGGCGAGATCTCCGTCCATGGAAAAAACGCCGTCCGTGACAATGATTGCATGGTCGTGCTCGCCGCGGCGGGCAGAAAGAAGTTCTCGCACGTGCAACACATCGTTATGGCGAAACGTCACGACCGTGCCGCGAGACAGTTGCGCGCCTGCATAGATACATGCATGCGACAGTTCATCGAGCAGAACCAGTCCGTCGCGCCCGACTAGCACCGGAATAATTCCCGTGTTCGCCAGATAGCCGGACCCGAAAACACAGGCGGCTTCGGTGGCTTTGAATTGGGCAAGGCGGGATTCCAGCTTTGCATAGAGAGGGTGATTTCCGGTCACCAGACGCGACGCGCCGGAACCGGCTCCATATTCCTCGACTGCGGCGATCGCTGCCTGTTTGATGGCCGGATGCTGCGTGAGATTCAGGTAGTCGTTGCACGAAAATGAAAGCAACTGGCGACCATTTCGGTCGATCCAAATGCCATCCTCGCGAACGGTCTCGTTGAGCGCTCGGTACAGATGCCGGCGTTTGAGTTCGTCGAGCTTATCTTGCGCAAAGGCGTCGAGTGAACGCATCAGTGGCCTTGCCAGGTTCCGCCAAGTTGCTTAGCACGAACGCAGCAGGGAAACGTCAAATGGGCCGCGAAACCAGCAAAAACAGCGCGATGCCGGGTTGGTATTCCGACGGCGTCGGGCACATTTGGCTGCCTTACGCCCAGATGAAAACAGTGCCCGCGCCACTGCCGGTCGCGGCGACCCGAGGCTCCCGGATCGTCCTGGCAGATGGACGCGAATTGATTGACGGCATTGCCAGTTGGTGGACGGCTTGCCACGGCTACAATCATCCGCACATACGACGTGCGCTGGAGACGCAGCTTGCGACGATGCCGCATGTGATGCTCGGCGGTCTTGTGCACGAACAGGCCTTGCGCCTTGCAGGCCGCCTCGCGGGACTGTTGCCCGGCGACCTGCGCCGTGCGTTCTTTTCGGAGTCCGGTTCTGTTGCGGTCGAGGTCGCCATGAAAATGGCGGTGCAGTACTGGATCAATAGTGGCGTCGTTGGAAAATCGCAGTTCGTTGCCTTCAAGGCCGGATACCACGGCGACACGACGGGAGCCATGGCGGTCAGCGACCCCGAGGCGAACATGCACACGGCGTTTGCCGATGTTCTGCAAAAATATCGGGTTGCAGACTTGCCTGAAGATGCGGCGACGACTTCAGCACTCGAAGAATTGCTAGCGAAACAGAGCGAGGCAATCGCCGGGATCATTGTCGAACCGCTGGTTCAGGGAGCTGGCGGCATGAAGTTTCACGACGCGAGTGTGCTTCGGCGCCTGCGCGCTCTTGCGGATAAATACGAAACGCTCCTCATCTTTGACGAAATCTTCACCGGGTTTGGCCGCACGGGAAGCCTGTTTGCCTGTGATCAGGCGGTGGTCGCGCCGGACATCATCACTCTCTCCAAGGCGCTTACGGGTGGCGCGCTTCCGCTCGCCGCGACGGTCGCGACGCGCCAAATCTTTGATGCATTCTGGTCGGACGATCCAAAGAAGGCGTTGATGCATGGACCCACGTATACCGGGAACGCGCTTGCGTGTGCGGCCGCGAACGCTTCGCTCGATCTCTTTGAGAAAGAGCCGCGGCTTCGACAGGTCGGCGATATTTCGGCGGCCATGGAGCGGGATCTTGCAACATGCAGGGATATGCCGATTGTCAAAGATGTGCGCGTGCGCGGTGCCATAGGCGTGGTCGAACTTAACCAGATCGACAACCTGGATAGCCTGCGCGCTCACTTCATCGAACAGGGCGTCTTTATCCGTCCGATTGGAAATATCGTTTATCTCACGCCGGCTTTCACGATTTCATCCGATGAGCTGAAAACCTTGACCGATGCGGTTGTCAAAACCGTGCGTCAACTGAATCGATAAGGAAAATCAGAAGCCGACCGCCGTGCCGTGCAGATCATATTCGTCCGCGCGTTCGATCTTCACCGTCGTGATTTCACCCACTCGCAAAGGACGGTGGGCGGCTACGTAAACCGCGCCATCGATTTCTGGTGCGTCGGCCATGGACCGGCCTTTTGCTACGCTCGGCCCGACGTTATCGATAATAACCTTCTGACGTGAGCCAACCTTGCGCTTCAGGCGCCGGGTTGAGATTTTCTGCTGCACCTGCATGAACCTGTGCCAGCGCTGGTCCTTCACGTCATCAGGCACTGGCGCCGCCATATCGTTCGCGGCGGCACCTCTGACCGGTTCATACTTGAAGCAGCCGACCCGATCGAGCGACGCTTCGTCGAGCCATTCGAGCAACATTTCGAAATCGGCGTCCGTTTCGCCGGGAAATCCGACAATGAACGTTGATCGCAACGTCAGATCAGGGCACTGGTCGCGCCAGCGTGCAATCCTCTCGAGCGTCTTTTCCTGTGCTGCTGGGCGACGCATGCGTTTGAGGACCTCGGGCGAGGCGTGCTGGAACGGGATGTCGAGATACGGCAGTACTTTTCGTTCGGCCATCAGCGGGATGACGTCGTCCACGTGTGGATAGGGGTAGACATAGTGTAGCCGCACCCAGACGCCCAACTCACCCAATGCGCGCGCGAGATCGATGAATTTTGCGCGCACCTCGCGGTCGCGCCACTTGCTGGCTGCGTATTTGATGTCCACGCCATAGGCTGACGTATCCTGTGAAATGACCAGCAATTCTTTCACGCCGGCGGCAACGAGCTTCTCAGCTTCGCGCAGGACATCGGCCGCTGGCCGTGACACGAGATCACCGCGCAGGCGGGGGATGATGCAGAATGAACAGCGGTTATTGCAGCCTTCGGAAATCTTCAGATAGGCATAGTGACGCGGGGTGAGCTTGATGCCTTCGGGCGGGACGAGATCGAGAAAGGGATCGTGCTTCGGCGGAAGCGCCTTATGTACGGCCTCGACCACGGTCTCATATTGCTGGGGGCCGGTGATCGCCAGAACATCGGGATAGGTCGCGGAGATACTTTCCGGCTCCGCACCCATGCAGCCCGTGACGATGACCTTGCCATTCTCTTTCAGCGCATTGCCGATAGCCGCGAGCGATTCCGCTTTGGCGCTGTCGAGGAACCCGCACGTATTGACGATGACAAGGTCAGAACCCTGGTGCTGGCGAGAAAGCTCGTAGCCTTCCGCGCGCAGGCGCGTGACGATGCGTTCGCTGTCCACCAGCGCCTTCGGGCAGCCGAGCGATACGAAACTGATCTTTGGCGCGGCGCCATCCGCTTTCGCGTCGGGATCGTGCATGGGGGAGGGGCTAGCCGCGATTGAGGGCAAGATCAAGGAGCAGCTTCACCGATTCCGCATGGCTTCTGCTTCCGCATAGAATCGTCTTTCCCAGGCCTTCTCTTTGTCTATGCCCTCGCGGATGAACGGCGTGAACACCGCCAGATGCAGGAGGAACCAGTTGATCAAATTGGCAGGAAAACGCAGCGGTTTCCGGAAATCGACGAACAAGACCACGCGTGTGTCGGAAGTATCGTTCCAGGCCTCGTGCTCGTAAGCGTCATCGAAAATGACAAGCTCACCCTCCCGCCAGCGATAGATTTGGTTGTCGACGCGTATGCCGAGCCGCTCGCGCGGTTCGGGCACGATCAACCCAAGGTGCAGCCGCAGGACGCCGTTGTAGGGACCACGATGCGCGGGCAGATGTTTGCCCGGTTCGAGGATCGAGAACAGCGCTGTAGTCAGCCCGGGGATGCCTTGGCAAATGCGCCATGTTTCCGGACATAGGCGGATATTGTTGGCGGAGCTGAAACCGTAGCCGGTCAATACGAAGCTCTTCCACCTGCGATCGTTGCTGATCGCCAACACGTCGGCGGAAAGCTCGTGAAAGGCGGGCAAATCCTCTTTTCGTGTGAGCACCCGCTGAAGTTCGCCTTGGATTGTGCGCCACTCAGACTCGATCACGCGGGTCCATGGGAAGATGGCTTTGTCGTAAATCGGCGGATTTCCCACCCGGCTCAAAGCACGATTGAGGTGCTCCACCCATCCAACGATTCGCATGAAAAAACGGGTGACGAGCGTTGGACGCTCCATCGGTCTGATACTGCTGGCCGCTGATTTCTGCTGCGGATTGTGTTCGCGGCCGGATTGCGGCTCTGCAACGCTTTGCAAACGGCGTCTCCCGAATTCACTGACGCCAAAACGGGATTATGCCGCTGAGGTTCCACAGGCTGTCGATTAAGATTGTTGGCGAAACCATATCGGCGGCGTTATCTTGTCCGCCACTGGCGGATGGGAAAATGAACCGCTCTTGCATCTTCTTAGGTCTCTTGTTTGTGGGCATCTTGATGGCTGCCGTGCCGGCCAACGCCCTTGAAGGAAAGGCGCCGGTCTGGCGCTACAACGCGCACACTGCGGAGCTACCGTTCCCTCGCAGCAAGCGGGCCGATGCCATATGGGCGTCCGACGCCTGCTGGTTCGACTGTGGGTCCTATTGTGCCTGGGGATTGGCCAGCTGCCTGAGGGAAGATGCCCAAGGCCGGTGTCTGAAATACACTGACAAGTGCGACCGCTATTGCCAGCGTCAATGCCGCACGCGCGGTGGCCCGCTCCTCTCGATAGAATTTCCCTGGGACTAGGCAGCGGTACCCGTTCAATTCGATCTTGCGCCACGACGCCGACCGGGTGAACTATCGGGTCGTAGACATTCGTGCATTCCGAACTGCAGAAAAAATAAAATTTGCCGGTGGGGGAGAAATTCGATGAGAGTTTACACAGGTTGTGCGTTCGTCATTCTGGCGCTGGCAGTCCCTGTTGCTGCCGATGTCCATGCGGCGGATTATCCCGAACGCAACATCACAGTGGTGGTGCCGTTTCCGCCCGGCGGCGCCTCGGATGTCACCGCGCGGCTGACCTCGAACAAGCTCAGTGAACGGGTCGGTAAATCGGTCATCATTGAGAACCGCGCGGGCGCCAATGGCGGTCTTGGCGCGGCCGGGGTCAAGTCCGCTACGCCAGACGGGTACACCGTGCTCATCGGGTCGATTGGCGTCTATGCGATCAATCCGGGGCTGTACAAGAATCTCAAATACGACCCTCTCAAGGATTTCGATCTTCTTTCATTGCTGGTGCGAACGCCAAATGTGCTGGTTACGAGCCCCGATTTTCCGGTCAACACCGCGGCCGATCTGATCGCGCATCTCAAGAAGAATCCCAACCAGGTAACGTTCGCGTCTTCCGGCATAGGCTCGTCGGATCATTTGACGGCCGCTTTGTTCTGGCAAAAAACCGGCACGACCGGCGTGCATGTGCCGTACAAAGGCGGTGGCCCGGCGATCAACGATCTCATGGGGAGCCACGCGAACGCTTCGTTCCAAAATCTCGGCGCCGTCGCTCAGCACATCAGAGCGGGCAAACTGAAAGCCTTGGCAGTCACCGGCGAGAAGCGCGCGGCGGCCCTGCCGGATGTCCCGACAACCGCGGAAGCTGGCATTGTCGATCTTGTCGTTTATTCCTGGCAGGCAGCGGCTGCGCCAAAAGGGTTGCCACCGGACATCCGCACCAGACTTGAGAGTGAAATCGCCGCCGCCATCAACTCTCCGGAGACCACCAAGCAATTTAACGACATCGGTTTCGACGTGGTCGCCAGCAATGGCGCGCAATTCGCCGAGTTTCTGGCTGCTGAAACCCAACGCTGGAAAAAAGTGATCGAGGCGGGAAATATCGTTGCAGAATAAAACCTGGCCATGACCGACCTCGGCAAGGGCGCACCCGTCGTCTCCGAAATGCTGGTTATCCCCGTTGCCGGGGAAGACAGCATGCTGCTCAACCTGAGTGGGGCGCACGGGCCGTTATTCACCCGCAACGTTGTCATTCTGCAGGACAATGCTGGTCGCACGGGTGTGGGCGAAGTTCCGGGCGGCGATCGCATCCGCCAAACACTCGACGAAGCGCGGCCTTTAGTCCGCGGACAATCGATTGCCGCCTTTAATGGCATTCTCAACACCATGCGACAAAAATTCGCCGCTCGGGATGCGGAAGGCCGTGGTCTACAGACCTTCGATCTTCGCACCATGGTGCACGCGGTCACCGCCGTCGAAGCCGCATTGCTTGATCTGCTCGGGCAGCATCTGAATGTTCCGGTAGCCGCGCTTCTTGGTGAGGGCCAGCAGCGTTCAGCCGTTAAGATGCTCGGCTATCTATTCTATGTCGGCGATCGAAAACGGACGAACCTGTCGTACCGTACTGGCTCAGGCGCAAACAACGAATGGTTTCGGCTGCGTGATGCGGAAGCTTTGACGCCGGCGGCGATTGTCCGGCTCGCCGAAGCCGCACACGAGCGCTACGGATTTGAGGATTTCAAACTCAAGGGTGGCGTGCTCGAAGGTGAGAAGGAGATCGCAGCCGTAACGGCCCTTGCGCAGCGATTTCCGGATGCACGCGTCACGATTGACCCGAATGGCGCGTGGTCGCTGGAAGAGGCCGTGCGGCTATGTCGTGGTCAGCACAATGTTCTCGCCTATGCCGAAGATCCATGTGGCGCTGAGAAAGGCTTTTCCGGACGGGAGATCATGGCTGAATTCCGTCGCGAGACGGGCCTGCCGACGGCCACGAACATGATTGCGACCGACTGGCGCGAGATGGGTCATGCGATCCAGCTTCACGCGATCGACATCCCGCTCGCCGATCCGCATTTCTGGACAATGCAAGGATCAGTGCGAGTTGCTCAGATGTGCCGCGATTGGGGGCTCACCTGGGGCTCACACTCGAACAATCATTTCGATATTTCGCTTGCGATGTTTACTCACGTCGCGGCTGCGGCGCCTGGCCATATTACGGCAATCGACACGCACTGGATCTGGCAGGACGGCCAGCGGCTGACCAAAGAGCCGTTCAAGATCGCCCAGGGAGAGGTTGCCGTGCCGCAGCGACCGGGCCTCGGTATCGAGATAGACATGGCGCAGGTCGAGGCCGCGCATCGCCGCTACAAAAGTATGGGCCTCGGTGCGCGAGACGACTCGATCGCCATGCAATTTTTGATTCCGCATTGGAAATTTGATCCAAAGCGCCCCTCACTTGTGCGCTGACGTCGGCTTTTTGCCGGCGGTGCTGGCGTACTCGTTTGATGACGAAATGATTTGTGATCTCGAGTCACGGGAATGTGGTTCGAGCCCAGCCGAGGGCAGGGGGTAAAACTCTCACCGATGTGGGGACGGTAACGTGAGAGATGTCACATGCAAAAGAAGGCGTTCTCATTTGCCGTCGGCGCCTTGCTATTCTCCGCAGGCGCGGTCTCGGCAGCGACACTGACCGACAATCTCAATCTGCGAAATGGTCCGGGCCTCAGGTATGACGTGATCGGTGCGGTTCCGGCCGGGTCCGATGTGCGCGTGATGAATTGCGTCGGATCCTGGTGCCGCGTGGCGTGGAATGACACGCAAGGCTACGTGAGCCGGCGATTCATTTCACGTGGCGGACCGGTTTACGCGGCTTCGCCGACAACCGGCTATATCGCGCCTCGCTATGGCTACGGTTACGGCTACGCGCAGACCCAGAGCTCGTCCTGGGCGCCTAACGCGGGAATGGGTTACGGCGGTGGCTGGTGGAATCGCTGATACAAACATTCGAGCCGCAACGACGAAACAAATGGGCCGCTCGCGTTACTCGCGGGCGGCCTTTGATCGTCGTAACGAATATTTGATGCGTGGCCGTGCCTATTAAACGGTCAAACGAAACTATAGTCCTAATGGTCAGCAAGTTGTGTCACGTACACGCCATGTGGATGTGAAATTCTGTCGGCCAAGTTGCTTAAATACCGGTCACCTTCTGCACGAACCTTCATCTTCATCTTGATCAATAACTTGCCGTAAAGTGTGGCTGGGCCGGCTGACACCATAGGGCGCTTCGCCATGACCCCACTGTTTTCAACTGCGGCTATTTTGATCATCGGCTTTTCTTTGGGCTACGGAGCACGAGAGGTTATCTCCCAAAGGCGCCGAGTGAAGGCGAGGCTGCATCGCAGGATTTTTTACGAAGGCTATTTGGCAAAGGAAAATCGTTACGTCGTAGCGGTGCCGCTAAAGGCGAAAAAAGAAGACTCAATCGATACGGCACATCAAATCACGCAAGCTTCGAGACGTTCTATTGTGACGCACCAACGTGGAGCCACCGTTGTTGTACCGTCAGAGCCAACAGCGGTATGACATTGTTTGGGCCCAAGACGTTCGCGCCCAAGAATCTATGCAAGCGCCCTCGGCCTTCTAGGCCGGCGCAGGACACGCGCCGCGACAGACGCGATGACGAAATTCAACGTAACAATCTAGCCAGATAGGCCGGCCCACAGCATCGCGACACCAAGGGTCAGTGTCGTTAGCAGTCCCAAAGCAAGCATCGAGCTAATTCCAGAGTTTCTGGCGAATGGATGTACGCGCCCGTTGCGTGGAAGCAACTGCCAGAACACCAAACTGGAGCTGACGATCAGGCCCGCGCCGGTGATAACCATCATCTCGGAAATCCAAGTATTCAGATTTAAGCGCCCCGAGAAAATTCTTACATTCGTCAGAATCCACACAAAATAAATTGCGCGCTAAAAATTGACTGTCTTTCGCAAAATTTGGAAGCGAGCTACGGTCCGGCGAGTTCAGGCGGAAGCTTCTTTGAATCGCCTTCGTTGTCCCACGCTTGCGCAACGATGCGCCAAACGCCGTCCTCTTTTGTGAGGAGCATCATTTCTACGCTTCGACTTTCTGTCGTCTCGTTTTCCGTAATCCGGCATCCCGCAACGGCAACGGCGACGTTACCAAAAACCTGAATGCGATAGCCCAAAACATCTTCCCTGAACGACTGTAGTCTGGAGCTTGCCAGCCCTTCCATGCGCTTTACGAATTCAACTGGCGTCTGACTTTTGACCGGGCGGGCGGCCGGATAGAGCAGGGCGCCCGGCAGAAAATCTGAGATAAAGGCATCCCAATCGGCCGCTTGCTCAGATCCCCAGTTCAGGCTCCTGAATTGGCGCGCGATAATGTTTTCAATGTCCCTGCGATCGTCGTCCATGACTGCTTTACAGGCTTTTGTTTGTGTCGGGTCGGCGCCCTGGCAACGCCTTATACTTTACCAGGACTTTTAGCCGCGTCGGTGCCCCTGATGGGTTATGTCTTTTTGCTACCAAATTTGGGGGCGGATCGCCTGTCGCTTTGAAACGCCGATTGCCGCCGGCCATTCATTTGCAACTAACCCATGTCTTGGATGTTGTCTGTTGCGCATGTTGGCCCCAAAACGGGACGGCTGGGTGTAGCGGTGTTCTGACACTTATTGGCTTGGCTTTGTTTTGGTGCCATTCATCTCGGAGGGATCATTGTCTTGGTACGCGCGCTCTGACTTCTGGAGGATTGAGATGAGAACGGTAGCGCTGATTTTTCTGACGGTTGGCGCACTTGTGGGAACGTTGGGTGCGGTCTCCGCGCAATATGGCGGTGGCTATTACGGTCCCGGCCCATACTATGGCGGTCGCTACTACGACGATGGCCGATACTATCGGCGAGGCTACCCATCCGGAGCCATCATCGGATACGACAGATTCGGCAGGCCGGAATGGAATTTTCCTGTTGGCCGAGGCGGTCGCTGTCCGCGGCATTACACCGTCCAAAATGGACTGTGCAAGCCGTATCCGTATCGCGGCGCCTACTACTGAGACACTGGTAGAACGCATTTCCGATTGGCCGATGTCCGCGATTGGCCATCAGCGACCGTAACTTTGAGAGTTCCACGTCGGTATACAGCAATGATCCGAACCGCGGTACTCCGTTCGCTTGTGCTGACGGCGGTTTTTGCCGCGGCGTTGACGCCGGTCACGTGCCTTGGCGAAAACAGCAATCGTTTGCCGACCAAGGCAACGAAGAAGCTACCGCCCGAGCTGCTCTCGCTGCTCCGGCAAAAGAAGATGCCCGTACATTCACCGATCCTTGTGCGCATCTTCAAGGAAGAGGCGGAGCTCGAAGTCTGGAAACAGGACACCACCGGCCGTTTCCAGATCCTCAAGACCTATCCGATTTGTCGGTGGTCGGGCGATCTGGGGCCGAAGTTGCAGGAGGGCGACCGTCAGACTCCGGAGGGGTTCTATAGAGTTACGCCCGAGCTGATGAATCCCCACTCCAACTACTATCTTGCAATCAACATCGGGTACCCCAACAACTTCGACAAAGCCAACAACCGCGACGGCAGTTTGCTCATGATCCACGGCGACTGCTCGTCGAGCGGTTGCTATGCCATGACCGACGAACAGATAAGCGAGATCTATTCGCTGGCGCGCGACTCATTCCAGGGCGGCCGGCCGTCATTCCAGGTCCAGAGCTATCCGTTTCGTCTGACGCCGGCGAATCTCGCGCGGCATCGAAATAATCCGAACCTGGCCTATCTGGAAGATGCTCAAGATCGGCAACGATCACTTCGAGGCGACGCATCTCGAACCCAAGGTGGACGTGTGCAACCGCCTCTATGTATTCGATGCGCAACGTCCCCCGAATTCACCGAAACCTCTTGTGTTCAATCGCCACCGACAAATGCCCCGCCTTTGTCGTGAATCCGAAAATCGCGCGGCTGACGCTGGAGAAACAACGCGCCGACGAGCTTGAATACGCGCAATTGCTTGAAGACAACGTGCCAACCGCCCCGATTTACAACGAACTGGACGGCGGAATGAATAAGGTTTTTCTCGCACAGTATGCGGGCAGAGTGACGCTTTCAAAAAGGCTAGGCCTCGATCTCGTTCAAGGTCTGCTTGTCGGCGAACTGATGTCGATGAATATTTCCTATGCCAAGCGTTTCGAAAACTTCTATCACCGGCCTGGCACCAAGTGGGCCTACGTGATCATGTTTGATGCGAGCCAAGAGAAGAAGAACTATAGTCGAACTCGACGGGCGTGCCGACTACGCGGCCGTGACCTCGCCGAAGGGCACGGTCAGTACGACCCCCGGCATCGGACAAGCCTATCTTGGGGCTTACAAGGACAAGAACGACAAGTGGTTTGATGGCGGCAAAACTTACAAACTCACCGTCCCATCAAATCCGCTAGCCCAGCAGTTTTGGTCGCTCACGATCCATGACACGTACAACCGCGTCCAGATCGACAACAGGACACAAAACACCGACCACTCGTCGCGCGACGAAGGCTTGCGTAAAAACCCGGATGGGTCAGTCGATCTCTATGTCGGTCCTGAAGTGCCTGCGGGGTACGAGAAAAACTGGCTCCAGACCAATCCCGGGGAGGCGTGGTTTGCCCACTTCCGGCTTTACGGCCCGCTAGAGCCGTATCTCAGCTGGAGCTGGAAGCTGCCAGACTTCGAAGATCTCGCGCAGACAACCGAGGCGAAATGAGGAACGCCGGCGGCAATCCGCGCAAAAGACGGGGACATTTTGAACGTTGCATCCTTGTCATCTTTTTCGTGGCCACGTTATTCCCTACTTTGTAACCGCGGCTCCAATGGCGGGTTATGAAGGTGGGCTAGAGCATGCTGCAAATAGGGCTCCTGATTGCGTGGCTGATTGCTCTGAGCTTGGCGATTCATCTTGCCACCCAGGCAATAAAAGCCCGCTTGTTAAGCCGACGCGAAAAGAAGCATGCGCTGAGAACAGCGCGGGAATTTAGAAAAAATCACCATTTCGATCCCAAACAGAAACGCTGGGTGCGAAATGTGGACCGGGTCCCGCTAATTGATCACTCAGCCGAGGATCGCCGGATTTTCCTTATAGTCATCGGGTGCCTCCTGTTCATTCTTTGGGAGGGCTATTGGGTTTTGGAGATCAGAGAACAATACGTTGCAAAGGGCCGTCTCGAACTACCCTATGTTTTCCTCTTTTTCATGTTGGTCGGCATCCCACTCGCCTTGTATTTATTCTTGCGTCGCAAACTACGACGAGCCGCGATCATCCCAGTCGATCAGCAACGCTGACGTTGTGATGTACCCCGCACTGACGAAGAACTTCGTCGGCGAGATCGGCATGTCTGCTTATGACCCAAAGCGGACATCGAAATTGGCTCCAACGACCGCGTAGGACCTCTGTCCAACGCGCGCGAGAAGGAGCGTCAAGGATTTGCTCCACGCAGTGTAGCGACCGACTGTTTGTTCGCCGTTCTAAGCGTTCAGTTCGGTGGCAATCGCCGCGATCTTTCTGATCGGCGCAACGGGTTCACCAGGGCGCTCGCCGATCTCCATTTTCACAAACGCAGTCCAGAAATCGCGGCAAGCGCTCTCAAATTGGCGCGGGTCGCTCCTGTCCACATCCTGTGGGGTCATTGTCGGATTATCCTTTTCGCAATCTTCAGGGAGCAATCGTTCGACACATGAAGTCGGCGAGTTCGTGAGGTTGGTTCAGACCGCGTGAGGAGTGATCGGGACGTTGCTGCTGACTCAGCTCATCAATCGATTGACGATCGCTGTCGTCGAGCAAACGGTGGGCGATATAGGCGGCAATACGCGTGAAGCCGCTGGAGGCTGTGGTTCGATATGGATCGAATGTCATCGTCGCTTCCCCATCTGTCCCGGCAGAATAATAACGTCTCATTCTGTTGTAGTGACCCTCGAACGCCCTGGATGTGTTGGCGATCACAAATCGCAAAATAATTTTGGCGGGCGATACCATCAAAAGGCAAAGACCGCTGCGCGGGGAGAGCAGCGGTCTTTCTGAAATCCGACGGGCATGTCGGCGGGGCTTGTTGTGGAGCTAAAGTGCACCAGCGCGCGAAGTGTTTCTGTGATGGCCATCACAATTTTTCGCTTTTCCGCCCAGCGGTCGCGAAGTCCAGCAATCAAAATCCGAATGTACGGAAAAGATAAGCAATATCAATGACATTTGGCGGAAGGGGTGAGATTCGAACTCACGAACGCCTTGCGACGTTGCCGGTTTTCAAGACCGGTGCCTTAAACCACTCGGCCACCCTTCCTTCGTAGTTATTTCAACGCTTTAGCTCGATCCCCCTGTTAAGAACAAAGTGAGAATTTGGCACCCGTTCGGACCAAGTTCGGACCAAACGGTTTGGCATAGATCAAGAGCCCAAAATTCCCCTTGCGAGGTTGCCGATAACTGCCGCGGCATTCGTATCGGCCTTTTGCGTGCGCTTGGCATAGTTGCGTAACAGCACCGCCGGCGTCATGGCCACAGCGAGCGGCGACAACATGCACCGGCACGCCGCGGTCAAGCAGAAGCGTTTCATGCGTGCCTCGGAGGTCGTGAAAGCGCAGCTTCTTGAAGCCGAGTTTACGCGCCTTCCGCACGAACTCTTTCGTGACGGCTCGCGGCCTCCTCGGGGTCACAAAAGAGAACTCGCCGCCGCCAGCATTTGGGAACATCAAGCGCCTCATCGGGCAACCTAATCAACGATAGGTCGACCGAGGGGCCATCCGCTATCCCTGCTTGACAGACGCAAATGTTTTTCGCGCTCGGTAATGAGGAGGGCGAGCAGGTCATCATCAATCGTAATGGTGCGCTTGTGGCTCTCTTTCTTCGGTCCCTTGATCCGCAGACCGTGCGCTTTGGTTTCCTCGAGCGCACGCTCGATCCTGAGCTCCTTCTTTTCCGCGTCGAGGTCTGACCAACGCAAAGCGAGGATCTCGTTTCGGCGAGCACCAGTGAAGGCGGCCACGCTGACGATCGGGAACAGTGTTGCGGCTTTGAAGCCTTGCACCAGCTTACGCAACTGCTCGTCGTCGAGCGCTATGCCGTGATCGCTTTCGCCGGGTGAGGGGACTTTGGTCACGCTCTCCATTGGATTGAGCGCCAGCCTTTTAGTCCGCACCGCAGCGCCGAGACACGCATTGAAAACGCTGTGCACGTGACGCGCCTGTGCGCGGCGATACCTTGCCCTCCAGATTGAGATACAACTTATCAATCTCGGTCGATTGCAATTGCTGCAGCTTCCGCTCTCCGAGCGTCGGCAACACGTGCTTTCGCAACAGCTGGTCGTACCGTTCGATCGCGCGGGCACCGACCTTTTTGACGCCTGCGACCAGGAGCGCCGACGTCGATCCATTCCTTTGCCCATGCGCCGAGCGTTATTTTGTCTGGCGTGACGTGCTCGCCAGTGTCAGCGGATCGCAAGAGTTCGCGCAGCTTTTTCTTTGCGTCCGCAAGGCTACCTTTGAACGTGACCGAAATGCGCTGATCTGGCCTGGGGCCGACGCGATACTTGATCCGAAAAGTATTTTTACCCTGCGGATAGACTCCGCCCTCGCCGTGGCTGCGTCGTTTGGTCATGAGTTCCTTTTCCTTCGTCGGATTTCTTTGGTGGCCTGAGCTGACGATTTGAGCAGCAGCGAATACGCGTGCTGGCTGTCGGCGGATAATCTTGATCTCGGTGTGTGAAACACGATCGCTTCCAACGCGACTGCCATTTCATCGGGATCGTCGGAGCCTTGTGCGACAAGACGGGTGGCCGGCAGTTCGCCTGGGCCAAAGACCGCACTATCAATCGCACTGTCATCACCTCCCGGCCTGACCCGAGCGAGGCGCATCCGTATTGCACGGCGCAAGACGCGAGTAGCGGCCGGGTGGGCGTGCCAATCGTGCAATGACTACAGATTTCGTCGGCGACGCTTTGGAACGCGCCCGCAAGAAGGGCGCCGGCACACCCGTCGACGAAGAACAGGCGATCCCCTTCGACGCGCCGCATGAGGATGGTTGGCAGCCGCCGATCGAGATACCGGATCACGTCGAGCGCGAGCGAACGCAGTTACCGGCAGTCATACAGGCCAGGCCCGCCGTCCGCGCAACAGCATTCGTGTGGCGTGATCCCAAGATCATCCCGCGCCGAGAGTTTCTTTACGGCAACCATTACATTCGCAAATTCTGTTCGGCGACTTTCGCAGCGCCAGGTATCGGCAAGAGCAGCCAGATTCTGGTGGAGTGTATCGCGCTGGCGACTGGCCGGGCATTGCTCGGCATTCAGCCGAAAAAACGCTGCCGCGTCTGGTACTGGAACGGCGAGGACCCGCGCGACGAAATCGAGCGGAAAATTGCCGCCATTTGCATCCACTACAAAATCGACCCGAAGGAATTGGAAGGCCGGTTTTTTTACGACAGCGGTCGCGAGCAAGAAATCATCATTGCCCGCGAAACTCGTGACGGCACGAAAATCGCCATTCCGGTCGTTGAGGATTTGATTGCAGAGATTAAGGGTCAGCAAATCGACGTCCTGGCGATCGACCCTTTCGTCAGCACCCACCGCGTCACTGAAAACGATAACAACGCCATTGATCTTGTGGCGAAAGAATTGAACGCAATCGCCGATGTAACGAATATCGCGATAGAGCTCTCGCACCACACCCGCAAGACCGGTGGCGCCGAGGTAACCGTTGAAGATGGTCGGGGGGCCGTCGCATTACTCGCCTCGGTACGGGTAGCACGCACGTTCAACGTCATGTCCGACAAGGAAGCTGCGGACGCAGGCATCACGGCGCGTCGGCGCTATTTCAAGGTCGAAGCCGGCAAGGCGAACCTATCAGCGCCACCGGAAAAGGCCGATTGGTTTCACATCACATCGGTATTCCTCGAAAACGGCGATCCCGCCGTTCCAAACGATCACGGCGATGACGTCGGCGTCGTTACGAGGTGGACATGGCCCGACCTCATGGCTGGCATGACGGCTGCCGACTTTGACAAAGCCGCCGCAATCATCCGCACCGATGAATGGCGCAAGGATAGTCAGGCGAAAAAATGGGTCGGAAACGCCGTCGCCCAGGCGCTTGAACTCGACGTCGTCAACAAACGCGACCGCGCCAAGATCAACGCCTCGCTCAAGGCCTGGCTAGCCAGCGGGGGGTTGATCGAAGTCGAGGGCGAGGACGAAAAACGCAACGTCCGAAAATTCGTGAAGGTGAACGATAGACAGTGACAGGAGGTCGATTGCTGCGGCGATCACATGCCACCCATCACCCCCTTGGTAATACCCTCAATGATAGAGCCGACCAACTCATTGAGTTTAAATTTTCCAACTTGTGTTGAGGCCTGCGTGCTCGCCACCACAAGTTCCGATCCTCGGGAGTGATCTAGGGCGGGTGGAACAACGTTCATTCCGGCCAACGCCTTGGCACAGAAATCGCGCATTGCACCGATTGAAAATGCACACACCTGCATTGCGATGTATGTCATTTTCTCGCGCGGTGGGAGTTAACCTGCAATTTCCTTTAAGTGTGGGAATATAATCTTAGACATTGTATTTCCAAGATAACTTTCCTATATTCTTTGAGGCTTTGTGCGCGCGAGCGTTGCATTGCCTTTTTCCATTTAATCACCTCAAAGGCCACTTTTTCCGCGTCGTTCTCAGGTCAACGATGTACACACGCTCCAATGAGAGAAGTTTGGTTTCCCATTCATTTCAACCGCTCTATGTCTTAGTGGCAAAATCTGAGTGATATAGGCTTTAATTCTCGCGCTCGCCTCTGTCATTTTCGTAAGCCGCAGTGACCAAGACAAACAGTAAGCTACTAGGTCGCAATTTACTCCCGTAGTGAGGTCGCTGTGCACAAAAAATTTCTGAATAATATATTTGCTCGTGCCGACCGTGCGCCTGTTGCGCTGGTTTCGGAGGTTGATCGAAAAAAAACAGCGACAAAATCTGAATTGGAACAACTGCTGAAACAGCAGAGCGAGCTTGCGCTCAATCTTAGTCCCGAGGGTGAGGCAGCTTACCAGGCTTGCATCGCCGACATTGCTCGGGTGTCCGCCTTAATAGATGCCGAAAAACAAACGGAGCCGCACCATGCCTGACGTCGATCCCTTCACCCTACCGCCGGAAGCGGCGAGCGCTGAACTCGCGAAAATGACCGAGGCCTATCGCGGTGGTCCTGCTCCCAGCGCACCTACAAATGCGGCCGAAGCTGCGCAACTGCTCGAAAGCCGCATGGCTGACCCGAAATGGTCGGAGCGCGTGACCAAAGGCGATGGTCCGGCCGTGGCCGAATTTAACCGGCTGAGCGAACAGGCAAGGCACAGCACGTCAGACACGACGATCGAGACAGTCGACGCTGTCAGCGATCCATCTGCTCTTTCACGCGCGGCGTACGACACGATGATTGATGGATTGCGCGAGCAGGGGCTGCCCGAGAGTGGCGAGCAATACATTCGCGACCTGGACACCGGGAAGCGCACCGACCGACCCACTGCCGGCGATGCGGCGGCGTGTCGGCAAGCCCTCGACCGTCTGACCAAGGACGGTGACTTTGCGCGAAAGGTCCTGGCCGGCGATCCGGCCGCGAACGCACTACGCAGCAAACTCGGCAATGTCGTCGCGTTGGCTGCAGACGACGGCAAGCCGATTTCACCGGAGGTCGTAAAAACACTCGAGGCGCTAGGACTCCGATGAACCCGACGCTAAAGAACTTCATCGAGAATTTGCGTGTCGATCCACGATTTTCGGCATTTGCTGACGGCACCGAGAGTGCGATCCGCGATATTGAGTTGGAGGCCGTGCGAAATTGGCACGCACGAAGGTTCCTGCAGGCATTGGAGTGGATTGTTCACCCGGTACGCGAACGGACAATCGTGGAGAAGATCGAGGCGATTGCCAAACTCACGAGCCTGCAAGACCGGTGCCTTAAACCACTCGGCCACCCTTCCTTCGAAGGTTTCTCAAGCACTTAGATCGGATGCTGACAAGAACAAATTGAGAATTGGCCCCAATTCTCAGCTCGGAATGCTCGCTTAAGATTGCCAATGACTTGAGCCGCGCCGGTGTGTCGGATTTCGGTCGCCGCTCGGCGTAGTTGCGCAAGCGGGCAGCCGGATAGTTGCCGCACGATTGATCCAAAATTCCGCAAAGTGCGTCGCGCCAAGGATAGAGCCCTTGGCCGGGTCGATCAGTTACCCGAACCTCGGAATCGGATAGCGCGCGCTGCCCGCTTGCACACTAGGTCAAATGCGGCGTAATCGGCGGTGTCTGACTTGGGGACCAATAGGTCGCTCCGAGAGTCGACCTGCCAGGCTTCTCCAGTGAGCCCATTTATATGTCCACGGCGATATACCGTGGGAGAATCGCTGTAGTTGTTACTCTGAAATTTCCACTCGAAATCGAGTTCTATTTCGCCAACCTTTGTAATGTATCCGCTGATAATTCCGCGCACTTCTTTTTTGTCGAGATCAACAATCACCGATCCCGATGTTTGGCTCGCCGCATGAGATAGGTCGGGGGCAAAGAAGTTTCCCGTACAAGAAAGCGTAACGACACCGGCCAGCGTCGCGGTTGATTGCAGTGGAATGAGTGCAAGCGGAAGCCAGACAAGGACGCGCATTGCTCGACCCGGCTGATGCCTCTGATTGCGACCGGAATGAGCACATGGAAGACGACGATGCAAGATTTCAGGGCGTCGTTAGCCTCGGTCATCCTGACTTTTCTCGTCGCGGTAGGAATCTACCTCGACCTTTTTATTTCACACCGACTCAACTTAGCTCCAGCGGCTCAATAGTGAGGCTTCGCGCGTCAGGCCCTTGGGCGGGGTGCGCCATCGCAGATCTACAGCGGCGCGGCCGCCTTGCTTAATGATGGGGGACCATCCAGAGCACGAACGAGATCGCCACCATGAGGCTCATGCCCGTCAGATAGGTTCTGAGTGGTGATTCCATACGGGTATTATAAGACCGATTCGCCTTAGGGTTGAATCGACACATCAAAAAAATAGGTTTTGCAAAACGGCAAATCGCCGGTCTCCCCCTTTTCAAACTCGGAATGAGTTCAACCGCAGCTTTCGCAGTGACAAGAACAAATTGAGAATTGGCCCAAAATGCAGCCGCTTCGGGATGCTCGGGTGGGGCCGTAACGACGCAACGCACCGTCGAACGAAACGTCGACTCGAGCCGTTTCCGGGACTTCTCAAGGAAAAATAAAGCTCGTCTAAAACTCCCCTGAAAGCATGTCATCGCGGTCTTCGGTAGAAAGCCGCCAAATCTGAGATGGAGACTGGAACGATGAATCTTCTGATGCTCGGGTATCTCGCGGCTTTGGTGCCGTCGCTGGTCGCACTGGCGTGGCTGGCCTGGCGGGTTCCCACCTTTAAATAGAGCTCACGCCGACGCCTCCTGCGTCGGGTCAGAGTTGGCAACCGGCTGGTTCATCTTGGCAAGCCAGCATGTTGCAAGAGGCCGCACGCTAAAACGGGCGGCCTCTGTCTTTTGAGGCCGCGGACCACAAAGTGTTCTACAAAAAGGTCCTGTTTATTAAAAAAGTGCTTTCATAACTTGTTCAATTGCACGCATTCGGCTTAAAGCAAGTCGCACGACTTGTCTGATAATTAGGCACGCATTCACGTCAAAGTAGGCAGGATGCCTGTGCAAGAACGTAGAAAATCAACGCGCTCCCGTGTCCTCAAGGGGGCGAAGATCATTCTCGGTACCTCGTCGGTGATGGACTGCGTGGTTCGCAATGTCACCAACTCGGGCGCCCGTGTGCAGATAGCGAACACGGTCGAACTTCCGGACGATCTGGGCCTGACGTTTGATGGCGGCTACTCGATCCGACAGTGCAGGGTGGTGTGGCGCACCATGACCGAGACTGGCGTGAAGTTTGTGCGGCCATGATCGACAGCGCGTCGACGACACCCGATCAATACAGAGCACTTGCTGCAGAGTTTCGCGCCAAAGCACGAAACCAGGAAAGTCCCGCGTTCCGTGCGGAGCTCGAAGATGTTGCGAGATGTTACGAGTGGGCAGCCGAATCGCTGCGCAGACACACAAAGGATTAAAGTAATCCGCTGGTTGTTAAGATTTAAAGCGGCTTTGTAGCTTCAACTTTGACAACCGGAGGCGGCCATTTTTGGCGCAAACCTTACGCCGGAGCTGCCCGGCGCCCGCGTTAAGGTTTCAGATTTAGTTTAATTCTTACCTTCAGGCGCGCTTGCCCGCCTTCGCGTTGTATATCGCCCACTCGGGAGACAGCAATGCGAATGCCAATCTTGCCCTATTTTCTGTTTGTCGGAAGTGCGCTGGCTTTGATTTTGACTTTCGTCGGCCGTGAAATTCCGGATATTCCAGCTATTCAGGTTTCGCAGATGGTCGGTGTTCCGGCGCCATTCAAAGCACCGCCAGAAGAGGCGCTGTCAAGACTGGGTGACTAGCTCCGACTTCGGTGAGAAAGCCGAGCGGCGCACCTTTCGGGCTCCGCTCGGCCGGAACAGCAGGCGCTTGACTTCCCCCTAGATATCCCCGCCAAGCGCCAACGCCGTCCCATACTCTTGAACGTCGCGCGACAAACCGCTCGCCGATATCAGCTCGAGTGCTGTTCGCCGATCGTGCCACCGAACTCGTCCGCGAACTCAGCTGCCACTCCGGGATCAGCAAAGCACCAGCGAATGTAGTCCCGTCCAGATTTCGCGTCGGCTCCGCCCGGGCCGCGCTTCAATACCGCGGAGGGTGTGAAACTGACGTATCGCAATCAGTTTTGAAGCGAAGCCTTCCTCGGGCACGAGCATTTCTACAACGTGCGGAAACTCGCGCTCAGTCTCTTCTGGAGATATGGGACGTTTGCAGAGCATGCTCGTTACCGTAAGTGCGCGCGGCACTTAGAGTTTGCGAGTCCGATTTCGTCTTGTGATTTTCTGACAAAAAACTGGCGATTCTCGCCAATCGAAAAGAGTGCGGAAAATCCGCACCGTCTTTTCACGCAGCAGTAGCAGGACGTGCGATACGACAACTCTCAATTATGAAAGAAAGTCGGAATTGCGGTGCCGTTTGTGAGACAGGAAACGGTCGTTTCGGCAGCCAGCAAGGCTTCCTCTATCGCCCTGTCCATGTCGATATATCGAAAGGTCCCCAACCGGCCGACAAAACTTGTTCGAGTTTCTTCTTTGGCGCGCGCGACGTATTTTTCGTACAGGCTGTTTTGGCCGGACAGATGGATAGGGTAGTAGGGCCGATCGTTCCCTGAGCATTCGTGCGAATACTCGTATGTGATTACGGTTTCCTCGGGAAATGACTCCCAAGGCGAGAAATGTTTGTGTTCGAAGATCCTGGTGTAGGGAATCTCTTCGTCGCAGTAATTGACGGTTCCGCAATCTTGAAAGGTGCCGCGACGAACTTCGTGTTCAAAACGAAGAGTTCTGTAAGGCAGACGCCCGTACGAGTAGTCAAAAAATTCATCCAGCGGACCGGAATAGAACAAGTGCCGAAACTCATCGGTGGGGGCGGTTCTTGAAAAGCGGCGGCCGTTTTCGAGTTGAATGTTTTCATGTGCGAGAATTTTTTCGACGAGCTTGGTGTAACCCTCGCGCGGCTGCCCCTGCCGTTTGTGGTGGAATACGTTGGAATCTTTCTTGAAATGAATGGGCAGTCGACGAAAGACCGATGCCGGAATGTCTTTTGGGTCTCGACCCCACTGCTTGTTCGTATAACCCTTGAAAAACCCTTCGTACAATTCCTGTCCCAATGATGCCAAGGCCGCATCTTCGAAGTTGGCAGGACTGTCGGTGTAAAACGGTGCTGCCTTCGCCTCCAGGAAGGTGGCGATATTGTCTTCGGTGAGTTGCTCGTCGAAGAAGGCGTTTACCGTTTCAAGATTGATCGGAAATGGGTAGGCCCTGCCTTTCACCCACGCTCGCTTCCTGTGCCTATAGGGTTCGATAGAAGTAAAGGATTCGATGAATTGCCAAACGCGGCTATTGTCGGAATGGAGCGTGTGAGGACCAAAGTGATGCTTGAGGATACCTGTTTGCGGATCCCTGTCCGTATGACAATTTCCGGCGACATGCTTTTCTTTCTCGATCACACGACATTGAAACCCGCTTTCAGCCAGAACGCGGGCAATCACCGAGCCTGTCAGACCTGCGCCGATGATCAGGAATTTCATTTTTTATCCGCGGCGTTCAATTCACTTTCCGGGCAAAACTTGAAACTACGCGCGCATTACAAGCCGCTCACACAAACCGAAAATAGCATCTGCATGCGGCTGCTGCAGATGCTCGCGGAATAGTCCGAGCGCCGCACTGGACTGCTCATATTTGCGCAAGATCGCATAAAGCTGCTCCACAATGCCGAACTTGCATTGCAGACTGTATTCAAGGATCAGCTTGGTAAAGTGTCGGCTCTTGAACACATACGGGTCCAACTGATCGACAATCTCGAGCAGCTTGGCGTCAGGCATGTGACGCCACATGTTGGCTAGGCCGTGGAAGCCGAACGTCGGCTGAATAGGCAGGTTGTTCTCATATGAAAAGAGGTCCGCAATCGGCTCGGACGCAAAGCGGATATTGAATTCTCTTTCGAGCGACGATCGGTAGGCGCGGCAGAAGAGCTTGTCGAAGTATTCATTCGTATCTGCGGCGAAGCGCGCATCGGTTAGAGCATTCATAAGCTTTTTTGACTGCAGGCAGAATCCACCGTTGCCAACGGCCATCCCGTCGGAATACTCGGGCCAACGCGCTCCGATAAAATCGTACTCTCTGAACTTCGGATCCCACGCCCGTGGTTCGGTCACATAGCCGTCCCATTCGATAAAAAGCGCGAAGGGGGTGTCGATGAACGTGCCGACTTCTTTGAGACGGAAATGTCGGTAGCGCTTGCGGGTCAACCTGTCGATTTTGACGGTTCGAAAAGGGCCCTCGACGTGGGCGTGAGTAAAGAAAAGGACGTCGCCAAAATTGCAGCTCTCCAGGGTTTGATTGAAAGCGCGTACGGTGAGCGCGATATTCGCGCTGTCAGCCGCACACAGCGTAAAATCCCTCAGGTCCGCCTTCATGTGAATGCCATCAGACGGGGGCGGGCCTCGGCGTGCCGGATGACCTGGATCAATTCGATCATGCGGTGTTGCTCGGAGCGGACGCTGGAAATGAATGGACCGGAACGAACAAACGGCGGCGCTATTCCGCGGAACGCAATCGAACTCAGGACGTATTTTTTGGCGCAGCCCGTGCCCCGGAAATGTGCCCCGATGGAACTTTGTGCGCGGATTATCTCGTAATTTCAGTGAGGTACTTATACCACAGCGCGTAAGAGATCGGTAATCAACGGGCGATATAAAATTGCGGGGTGTTTCGTAAAGTTTCCAAATGAACGGGTCCGATAAACGACGCTGGTTTCGTGTGTCACCGCGGGGCTTGGTTCCCCGCGCTGGCAGGCTGTTGCTTGGACCGAAGACGACGCCGATTGATTGCTATGTTGTCGATATGTCAGCCGGTGGCGCGTGTCTGGAATTGCCGAAAGCTTATGATTTGCCGCAACGGTTCGAATTTCTCCACGGCAACACGCGCCGCTTTTGCACCCTTGCGTGGTCGCGCGGGTTTCGGATAGGCATCAGCTACGAGGGGACGCCGCAGAGGTCGTCCGTTTCAGGCGGTCTGAGCCGACCCAAGAGCGGCGCAAGCCTGCTTTCACGGGATCGCTAGGTCGGCTTTCAACGCACTTGCATGAGGAATTCTGCTTTGTTATTGCGCGCCGAGCGCGTCCTTGCGGTGCAAGATGCACGGCGGAACTAACCATTTACCACTGAAGCGCAAGGACGGTTTCCGTCGGCCGCGCTACGGGGTATTCTGGCGACTGCCGATCGGGGACGGACGCGGGATGGGTCGTTTCGGGGCGTTCAACAATATTGGTCTTGCCCAAGCCGCGCGGCTTTCCGCTCTCGGCCTCGCTGGGCTTGTGCTTGCCAACTGCTCGGGCGGCCAGATGTCCGGAAAGATCGATCCACGTTACGGCGTTGCCGCCAGCGCGCGTGTCGTTGAGCCTGGCCAGGCTGTACCCAAGGGCGGTGGCGTCTATCGCGTCGGCAAACCCTACACTGTGGCTGGCCGGGTCTATGTCCCTGAAGAAAACACCAGTTACTCTGCGGAGGGCATGGCCTCCTGGTACGGAGACGACTTCCACGGGCGCTACACCGCCAACGGCGAGATTTTCGACATGGCGTCGATATCGGCAGCACACCCGACACTGCCGCTCCCGTCGTACGTGCGTGTGACAAACCTCACCAACCGCCGATCGATCGTGGTGCGCGTCAACGACCGCGGGCCCTATGCGCGCGATCGCATCATCGACGTCTCCGTGAAGACCGCCGAGCTACTAGGCTTCTATGGAAACGGTGTGACGCGCGTGAGGGTTGAATACGTCGGCCGCGCACCGATCGAGGGGTCGGACGACCGAAGGTTGATCGCGACGCTGCGCGAAGGCAGCCAAGCTATCGCGCCAATTCGGGTCACATCGAGCAGGCCATTTGCGCCAGCCTCATTCGACGGTCGCTCGTCGAGAAGTTTTGACGCGGCAGGGATTCCGTCACCGCCGGATCGTCCGTATCGGCTTGGTGAG
Source organism: uncultured Alphaproteobacteria bacterium (assembly GCA_963707615.1). Lineage (GTDB taxonomy): Bacteria > Pseudomonadota > Alphaproteobacteria > Rhizobiales > Xanthobacteraceae > Pseudolabrys. Next base: position 1,396,961 of record CAVPQT010000001.1, on the reverse strand, counting down.
GACGCGCGCGAACCGTCTTTTGTGCCTGCACCGACGACAGAACTTGCGGCCGCCGCGCGCCCGCGAACCAGTGCAGGGGCGCCATATCGTTTCGGTGAATCCGGCGCATCCCCGGTTTCGACCTATGTGCCAACGCGCTATGATGGCGCGAGCGGCTTTATGAACGGGCGCGGCCTTTACTGAGCCGCAATTGCCCCCCAGAGGTCGCGGGATTGCGGCCTTAATCTCTTAGCGCTGCCGATTAACGAGCCTGGATGATGCCGATGCGGGATTTCGCGTTTGGACGTTGGATCACGGCCGTTGCCGTGACAGCAGGCCTGTGCACGGCCGTAGTTGCGGCCCCGACGGCAAAGCATGCGCCGGCCCAGGCGACTACGCAAAAAAAGGACGCGCCCAAGAAGGATCCGGCGAAAAAAGACGAACCGAATATCAGTGCGCCGCACGCCATCCTCATCGATGCCGACAACGGTGGTGTGCTGTTTGAACGCGATGCCGATCGACTGATTTTTCCGGCCAGCCTCGCCAAGTTGATGACGGCGGAATACGTGTTCAACGAGGTCAAGGAAGGCCGTCTGAAGCTCACAGACGAATTCATGGTCAGTGAGAATGCCTGGCGCAAGGGCGGTGCACCTTCGCACGGCTCGACCATGTTCGCTGCGATCTACAGCAAGGTACCCGTCGACGACCTGATCCACGCGATGATCATTCAGTCGGCGAACGACGCTTGCATCATCCTCGCGGAAGGAATGGCCGGCAGTGAGGCGGCCTTCGCCGAGAAGCTTACCCAGCGCGCGCGTGCGATCGGTCTGGAGAAATCCATCTTCACCAACTCGAACGGGCTGCCGGATCCCGCTGAACAAGTAACGACACGCGAGCTTGGCTTGCTGGCGCGTCATATCATCCGCACTTATCCGGATTTCTATCAGATCTTCGGCAAGCCCGATTATACCTGGAACAAGATCCGTCAGCAGAACCGCAACCCGCTTCTCGGTGCGATGACGGGGGCCGATGGGCTGAAAACCGGGTTCACGAAGGAAGCGGGATACGGCCTGGTCGGCTCGGCGGTTCAGAACGGACAGCGTTTGATCGTCGTCGTAAACGGGGTCAACACCCCGAAGGAGCGCGCCGACGAAGCCAAGAAGTTGTTGGAATGGGGCTTCAGGAATTTCGAACAACGCGTCCTGTTTGCCGAAGGGCAGACGATCGGAACCGCCAAAGTCTTTGGCGGCTCTACTGGGCGCGTATCACTCGTTGCATCGGATGGCGCGGTGCGCGTGCTTTTGCCTAAAGCGGGGGGCGAGAAGCTCATCGCGCGGATCGTCTACAAAGGCCCGGTGCCCGCGCCGGTCACGGAAGGCACGCCGGTCGGCAATCTCAAAGTCTGGCGCAACGACAATCTGATACTGTCGACGCCGCTGAAAGCGTCCGAAAACATCGGCAAAGGAAACATGTCGCAACGCGCTTTCGATGCTGTGACCGAGATGATCATCGCGCTTTTCCGTGCGGGAGCCGAGCGGCTATGATGAGTGGTGACACAGCACGGCTGCGTTGATCAAAGAAGGCTGGCTCGCTTTGCGCGGACATTTCATTACGTTCGAAGGGGGCGAAGGCAGCGGCAAATCGACTCACGCAAGGTCGCTTGCGCAGCGTCTCGAATCGGCCGGCATAGAAGTTGTGCTCACAAGAGAGCCGGGAGGTTCGACCGGCGCCGAGATCATTCGGCACATTCTGCTTTCCGGTATTGCAAAGCCGCTTGGGGCGGAAACGGAGGCAATCCTGTTCGCCGCGGCGCGTGACGACCATGTGCGTTCGACCATCTTGCCGGCGCTGGATGCGGGCCACTGGGTGATTTGTGACCGCTTCATCGATTCCACGCGTGTTTATCAGGGCGCCCTCGGCAACGTCGATCAACGCCTGATCCGCAGTCTCGAGAGAGTCACTGTTGGATCGGCCTATCCTGAGCTGACATTCATCCTGGATGTCCCCGCTGAAATCGGTTTGGCGCGTGCGAAGAGCCGTCGGGGACAGGATGCGGCAGACAGGTTCGAGGCTGAATCGCCAGAGTTTCACGAGAAGCTACGCCTGGCTTACAAGGCTCTCGCGGCCGAAGAGCCGGAGCGCTGCGTCCTCATTGATGGTCGTGCGCCGCGGGAGGCTGTGGCCGAGCAAATCTGGTCGGCTGTGCGCGAGCGGCTGCATCCCGGGTCGATTGGTATCACGGAGGCTACCGGGTCGTGAGCCGCGAGGAGCCAGACGATGAGGACAGCAAGCTGCCGCGCGAAACTACGGCTTTGTTCGGTCATGAAGAGGCTGAACATACCTTGCTTGATGCCTACAAGAGCGGTCGCATCCCTCATGCCTGGTTGATCGGCGGGCCACCCGGGATTGGCAAGGCGACACTCGCCTTCCGCCTCGCGCGATTCATGTTCGTGCATCCCGATCCGTACGCGCCGGCGGTGCAAAAAGCAACATCCCTTGCGGTTGATCCGAACCACCCGGTCGCCCGACGGATCGCAACCCAGGTGCAAAACGATCTCCTTGTGCTTGAGCGCGGGCTTAATGAGCAGACCGGCAAGCCATATACCGTGATACGCGTTGATGACGTGCGGCGCACGGTGTCCTTCTTCGGCTCAACGGCAGGCGAGGGGGGATGGCGCATCGCCATCGTCGATGCGGTGGACGACCTGCAACGCGAAGGGGCCAATGCCCTTTTGAAGGTTTTGGAAGAACCGCCGAAGCACTCATTGCTGCTTCTTGTCAGCCATGCCCCCGGTCGCGAATTGCCGACCATCCGGTCCCGCTGCCGGCGGCTGCTGCTGCGGCCGCTGGCCACAGATGAGGTAATCCGCGCGCTCGCTGAGACAACCGGCGCCAGCACAAGTGAACCGGAGGTGAGGGCTGCGGCCGAGGCAGCTGAGGGCAGTGTCGGCCGGGCGGTTTCCCTGCTTGATGGTTCAGCGTTGGCGCTCCGTCAGCGCATTCTCGACCTGTTCGCGCAGCTCCCAAATCCCGATCCGCTCGCGCTTCACGCGTTGGGCGATGCGATCGGTGGGACTGATCCCAAAACGCTCGAGGCCTTGATGGATCTGGTCAACGGATGGCTATCGGGTCGGCTGACGGAAACCACGCAAGGCAAGGCGAGCATGGCGCGCGTCGCGGCGACCTGGGAGAGGGTCAACCAAGCGGCGCGGGATGCCGAAGCCTACAATCTTGAACGCAAACCCCTTGTGTTTGCGATTTTTGGAGCACTTGCCGAAACCGCCCGCAATTGATCGCGGTCCGATCGGGGGGTTCGCTTCTTCGCATCCTTGTGATTGAATTCCGCCCGCTCAGAAATTTCGGCTGCACAAGAACGGCCGATCCTCGGGAGGATGCCATGACCCTCAAAACCACACGGCGCCGCTTTGTTGCCGGCGCCTCAGCTGCCGCCGGCGTCGCTGCTTTGCCCATGCCGTCGATAGCGCAGGGCGCGCCGCTCAAGATCGGTCTGCTGACAGTGAAAACCGGGCCTCTCGCGGCCGGCGGCATCCATTTCGAGGAGGGCATCACCTCGTTTCTCAGGGACAAGGACTTCACCTTATCTGGGCGCAAGATCGACTTGATTGTTGCAGATACCGGCGGCAATCCCGCGGGCGCCAAGACAAAGGCACAGGAAGTCGTCGAACGCGACAAGGTCGATATCGTGCTTGGGCCTTTCGCGGCCTTCGAACTGCTGGCCACGGTCGATTATCTCGCACAGGCGAAAATGCCGACACTGGCTTTTGCCGGTGCAGAGGATGTGACGCAACGAAAGGCAGGCCCTTACCTGACCCGCACGTCGTACACGTCGGCACAGTGTCTTTATCCGCTTGCCGACTACGTTTTCAACGAGATGAAGCTCAAGCGTGCCGCAAGCATGGGCGATGATTTCGCTTTCGGTTACGAGCAGGTCGGCGGATTTCAGCGAGTCCTGGAAGAGCGTGGTGGACAGGTCGTGAAAAAACTATGGTCCCCGCTCAACACCGCGGACTATGCACCCTATGTTGCGCAAATCCCCGAATGCGACGTTGTTTGTGAGGTGCTCGCGGGTTCTAACCCGTTGAAATTCACAAAACAGGCGCGCGGGCTCGGGATGAAGCAACCCCTGGTCGGCGGCGCAACGGTGGCCGACGACACCATCATCGGCGCGCACGACGAAAGCGCGGACGGGCTGATCAACACCAACCCCTATTCGCTGGATCGCGACACCGAGGCGAACAAACGGTTCATCGCGGTCATGAAGAAAAATTACGGCGAAGACGTTCGTATAGGGCATTACGCCGCCTGCTTCTTTGCCAATGGCCAGATTATTGAGGCGGCGCTCGCCAAGACCGGTGGCAAGTCCGATAACCCTGATGAACTCGTCAAAGCGGTGCGCGCCGTCTCGCTCGCCGACACGCCGCGCGGCCCGCTCAGTTTCGATGATTACGGTAACGCCATCGTCGACGTTTATGTTCGCCGGGCAGAGAAACAGAACGGCAAAATGGTCAACAAGACCGTCAAGACCTACAACAAGGTCAGCCAGTTCTGGACGATGAGCCCCCAGGAGTTTCTCGCCCAGCCCGTGTTCTCGCGCGACTATCCACCGATGAAGGGGTAGGTCGAGACGGTCAATTAGGTCGAGCCGATCGGCCCGACATGCGATGAAAATCGAGAATTTGCTGCGCGGTGGATTGGCGGAGGCGGTGAAACGCGGGCATCGCCTGATCGACACTGGCTGTCGAACGTCGATAGCGCCGCGCCGCCAGCATCATGATGCTGCGTGTCGTTTCCCAGGACAGGCCGATCGCTTTGGCAAAGACGAGCAATGCCTCCGCCTGCGCGTCTCGCATGTTCTGTTCAATGATCGCGGTCGGTACGTTCGACATGATGGACAGCGCCGCGACCATTTCTTCGAACCGGCCCGCGACGGCGAATTCCTGCAGTTTTCCGGCCGTCAGCTGGCCCGCACGATGTATCGATTCCACCAGCACCTGGGCAGCAGCGTAGCTTAGCGGCTGCGCCGCGGCGGCCGCCTGGATTTGTCCGGCAACCTCATCGACGACAGCGTCGATATCGGCTTTGGCAAATTCGCGTTCGGCGTGCAGCTTGGAGCGCACCTTTTCGGATGCAGTCGCAAGCAACTGCTCGAACAATTGTGCCGGCAGATCTGGACGCATCGCAACACATGACGTCAGCGCGTCATCGCCATGCGCGCGCTTGATCAGGGTGTTGAAGCCTTTATCCGAGAAGCGGGACCCGGCGTTTTTCGCCGTGCTCAGTACGACCTGCTGGTCCCCCCGCTCGACAAGAACATCGGTCAATTTGTCCGGCAGGCTCTTGCGGCGCGAGATGGCGAGCAGATGCTCCTGGTTTTTGGTATGCGCACACTCGATCAACGTTCCGATATCAAGTGCCTCGGCCTGGGTAAGAACCGGCGCCGCCACCTCGATGGCGTCGTCGCGGGCGAGCAGGCGCAGTATCTTTGGCGGGGCGAGCGGTACGGGCGCGAGCCGGAGCGAAAGCAGAGCGCGCGAGGATTGCTCGATCGTTGCAACCAGGCGCACGAAGACGTCGTCGATCAGGTCGACTTCCTCTTCGGAATATTGGTCCGAGCCCACCAAAAAAAGGTCGGTGAGGTGCCGCAGCATGACGGAGCGTCTCTCGTCCGTGCTGTGCGAGATAGAGCTATCGAGCTCTTGAATGAGTTCGAGGGGAGCGCCCATGGGCCCTGGGAAACCGTTCTGGTTGGCCACGGTCTGGCAGTTCGCAATTGGTTAACGTCTATTCAGAGTGTATGCGATCTAGATTTAGCAATTCGTAAAGGCCGCCGGCGGTTGTGAGGCAGAAGTGTCGCATCTCGAGGGAACGGACGCGACAAGTGCAAAAAAGGTGAGGGGGCTACTGTTTCAGCAAGCCACAATATTTCTGGGCGCCGCTGTCCCAGCAGCCCGTTTTCATGCATATCGACTGGCGGGCGCCGCAATTCGTGATGCAAATCGAAAGATAAGAACGGTCGGGATTCTTCTTGCAGCTTGCGATGCACGTCGTTTGCTCGCCGCTGCATCGCATCGGAGCGGCGAAAGCTCCCTGGCAGCAGAATAGTGCGAGTGACGCAGTCAGCGCGCCCGCAAAGACCCGGAGACTGACGCGAGAATCAAAATAAGCCATCAAAGTTTGTAAAAGGGCCCCCGATGGTCGGCAATAGTACCCGGCAATAAGGCATCCCCTTCACTTGCCCCGATTGCCAACGGTTGATACCTAGTCCCACACCTCGCCATGACCGGGTTTCCCGGACCATTCTGTTCGAACGAAAAGCTCGAAATGCCGGCCAAGACACCTTTTTACATCACGACCGCGATCTCATATCCGAATGGTCCCCCGCACATTGGCCATGCCTATGAGGCGATCGCCACGGACGCAATTGCGCGGTTCATGCGGCTCGATGGCTATGACGTCTATTTTCTCACCGGCACGGACGAGCATGGCCAGAAAATCCAGCAGACCGCCGCTCGCGAGGGGCTGACCCCGCGTCAGTTGCTCGATCGCAATGTGCCGCGCTTCGAGGCAATGGTTAAGCGGATGAACTGCTCGAACGACGATTTCATCCACACAACCGAGGAACGGCACCACCGGTCGTCCGAGGCGATTTGGCAACGGATGGAGCAGAACGGTGATATCTACCTCGGCAAATACGCGGGCTGGTATTCCGTCCGCGACGAAGCCTATTACGCCGAGGACGAGACGCACCTTAACGAGCAGAAAGTGCGCGTCTCGGCGAAAACGGGCACTCCCGTGGAGTGGGTCGAAGAAGCGAGCTATTTCTTCAAACTCTCGGCCTACCAGGAGAAGTTGCTCGAGCTCTACAAGCGACCCGATTTCGTGTTGCCGAAAGAACGGCTGAACGAGGTTGCAAGCTTCGTACGCGGAGGCTTGCAGGATCTGTCGATCTCACGCACCACCTTCGACTGGGGCATTCGGGTGCCCGGCGCCGACGGCCACATCATGTACGTATGGGTGGACGCGCTCACCAATTACATCACGGGTGTCGGTTTTCCCGATACCGGCAGCGAGAAATTCAAGCGCTACTGGCCGGCAGCGCTTCACGTTATCGGCAAAGATATCGTTCGCTTTCACGCCGTGTATTGGCCGGCCTTTTTGATGTCGGCGGGCATCACGGTGCCACAACGTATCTTTTCGCACGGGTTTCTATTCAACCGAGGCGAGAAGATGTCGAAGTCGGTCGGCAATGTGATCGATCCGTTCACGATGGCTGACACCTACGGGGTGGATCAGTTTCGGTATTTTTTCCTGCGCGAAGTTCCGTTTGGCCAGGACGGCAACTACAGCCACGAAGCGATCGTCAACCGCATCAATGCCGATTTGGCCAACGATCTAGGAAATTTGGCGCAGCGCTCCCTGTCGATGATTACCAAGGCAAGCGCCGGGAAACTCGCGGAGCCGGGTGCTTTCAGCGAAAGCGACAAGACTATTCTGGCGTCGGCGGATGCCATGATCGGCACGGCGCGCGAGCACATGAAAACACAGCAGCTTCACCACGTTCTCAATTGCATCTGGGCGGTCGTAGCCGACGCCAACCGTTACTTTGCGTCCGAAGCGCCCTGGGCTCTGGCAAAGACCGATCCGAAGCGGCAGGGAACGGTCCTCTATGTGACTGCAGAAATTTTGCGTCAGGTCGCCATCCTGGCGCAGCCGTTTGTCCCGACCTCCGCGTCGAAATTGCTCGACCTGCTGGCGATCAGCCCGGACGATCGCAGCTTTGACGCGCTAGGGCCGACAAAGCGGATCAAGGCGGGCGCGACCTTGCCTGCACCGGTCCCGGTTTTTCCACGCTTCGTGGACGCTGAAAGCAAGGGCTGAAGGGTAGTCAGCAAGAGAAAGCGCGCGAGGCGAGGGCCCCGCGCGCTTTTGGGATGTCACCGACTAACGCTTCTCCACACAGACTGTTTTGACCTGCTTTTCGGCGTCGGACTGCGTCTTGAAGGCCGCTGGCCCGATCTGGATCCAGGTGGTTTCGGTCGGACGAGTTTCGACGACCTTGCACTTCTTTGTCGCCTTCTCCTGAACGATGTAATAGTCGGCACTGGCCGTGGACGTGATGAGCGCCAAGGTGGCAGTGGCGAGAGCCAATTTCTTCAGCATTGTTTCCTCTCCTCTGGAACATCTACGACCAATAAATCGTCAGGCCATTGAATGTTCCCGGCAAAGTACTCGAGTTCCGCTGGAACCCTCGGTTTTGGTCACTATCTAAAATTGCCGCCCCAGACTTGAGCGCGCCAGACTTGACCACGCCATGGCCCAGTCGCTACCAACTGGCCGCCTTCATGTATTGTTGCGAACCAAACCATTGCCGGACCGATGCTCGTCGACAGTCACTGCCATCTCGATTTCCCGGATTTCTCCACCGAGCTTGACGGGGTCGTTTCACGAGCCCGGGCGGCCGGAATTGGGCGCATGGTCACGATTTCGACCCGCGTGAAGAGGCATGCGCAGATACTTGCCATCGCAGAAAGGTTTTCTGAGGTCTTCTGCTCGGTCGGGACGCATCCGCACTATTCAGACGAGGAACTCGACATCGATTCCGCCCGACTGATCGCGATCGCGAAGCATCCGAAGGTGGTGGCAATCGGCGAAGCGGGTCTGGACTATTTTCGTAACAACAGTCCGCGCGACGCTCAGGAGCAAAGCTTTCGCGAACACATCAAGGCGGCGCGAGAAACCAAACTGCCGCTCGTGATTCATTCGCGCGATTGCGATGCCGATATGGCCCGAATCCTTCGGGAGGAAAGCGGGAAGGGCGCCTTCCCGGCTGTTCTGCATTGCTTCACGGGCGGACGCGAGCTCGCATTTACCGCAATTGAGCTGGGGCACTATGTGTCCTTCACCGGGATCCTGACTTTCAAGAATTCGGACGCGTTGCGCGAAATAGCCTCGGCTTTGCCCGCGGACCGCATCATGGTCGAAACAGACGCGCCGTACCTCGCGCCGCTGCCATTTCGTGGAAAGCGAAATGAACCGGCGTTCGTGACGGAAACCGCGAAAGTTCTGGCGCAGGCACGCGGCGTCGCGGACGAGGACATCGCTCGCCAGACGACGGAGAACTTTTTCCGGCTGTTCAACAAAGTCCCGCGCAATCTTGCGGACGCCGCATGAGCTTAACCTTTACGATCCTGGGGTGCGGCTCTTCGATGGGTGTGCCGCGGGTCGCGCTGGGCTGGGGCTCATGCGATCCGAACAATCCGAAAAACCGGCGACGTCGGTGTTCGTTGCTGGTCGAGCGCACGAATGGCCAGGGGCACGCGTACGCGGGTCCTGGTCGATTGCTCGCCGGACCTGCGTACGCAGCTTCTCGACGCGGAAGTTGATTGGCTTGATGGTGTGGTGATAACGCACGAACACGCCGACCACACTCACGGCATTGACGACCTGCGGCCCCTATTCGTTAACAAGCGCCGCCGTGTCGACGTCTACCTTGACGAGCACACATCGGAAGCCATGCGCGCCCGCTTCGGCTATTGTTTCGCCACGCCCTCCGGCAGCGAATATCCCCCTATCGCAAATGAGAAGCGCCTTACACCTGGTCGACCGGTCACGATCGACGGGCAGGGTGGCTCGATTGACGCGCTCCCGGTCCTGCAGAACCACGGAGACATCCCGTCCCTCGGGTTCCGCTTTGGTAACGTCGCCTATTCGGCCGACATCAAAAGCCTGCCCGGCGAAAGCATAGCCGCGCTTGCCGGCCTCGACGTCTGGATCGTCGATGCGCTTCGCATTAATCCACACCCGAGCCATTTCAATCTCGAGGAAGCGCTGGACTGGATCGCGCGGATCAAACCCAAGCGCGCCATTCTCACGAATCTGCACAGCGACCTGGACTACGTAGCGCTGCGCGGACAATTGCCGCCGTCCATCGAGCCCGCCTACGACCTGATGACCTTCACGGCATCCTGAAGCGGTTTTGTTGTTGTCTCAAACTTTATCGATCGTTTGGGGCCGTGTTTTCTGGGGTTATCATATATATTCCATAATATGTCTTATGCGAATCATGTGTTTTTATCGCCCTTGCGGACGGGCTTTGCTACGGTCCGCCGCTCCTAACGAGCCCAGCCCCCGCACGCCGAGCTTCCTGTGAAGCCCTCACGCGACATCTCCCGACTGATCGAAATCATGGCGGCGCTGCGCACGCCGGGCACCGGATGTCCGTGGGACCTTGAGCAGAATTTCCGCACCATCGCGCCCTATACGCTCGAGGAAGCCTATGAGGTTGCCGATGCGATCGTGCGCGACGACCTGGCTGGTCTGAAGGACGAACTGGGCGATCTGCTTCTGCAGGTCGTTTTCCATGCTCGCATGGCGCAGGAGCAAGGCGCATTCGATTTTGCCGACGTCGTGGAGACCATTACTGCCAAGCTGGTCCGCCGGCATCCGCATGTCTTTGCGGATGCCGAGGGAAAGACCGCCAAAGCGGTGGAGGGCCTGTGGGAGCGGATCAAAGCCGAAGAGAAGGCCGGGCGCGGCGATCAGGCGCCGAGCGGGGCGTTGGCAGGCGTTCCGCTTGCCCTGCCCGCGTTAACCCGTGCCCTCAAGCTCCAGAACAAGGCCGGCCGCGTCGGCTTCGATTGGAATGATCCACGAGCCGTTCTTGCCAAGATCCGCGAAGAAGCCGACGAGATTGAAGCCGAGCTCGACAGAAACGACGAAAGCCGCGCCGCCGGCGAGGTTGGCGATCTTCTGTTTGCCGTTGTCAATCTTGCCCGCCATCTCGATGCGGATCCTGAGGGCGTGCTTCGGGGAGCAAACCTGAAGTTCGAGCGTCGCTTCGCAGCGATTGAACAGGCGCTCGCGCTGCGCGGGAAGACGCCGCAGGAGGCGAGCCTCGCCGAGATGGATGAGTTGTGGGACGAGGCGAAGGCGGCTGAGAAGGCCGCCTTCGGTCGTGATTGAGATACACGCGTGTGTCCGCGGATCACGTTAACGATTGGAAATGCAACCTCGCGCAGCTGCCCTTGCATGCGGGATTTAAATCGGCGATTTCATCTCCGTCGTTCCCGGGTATTTGTGCTTCACCATTTCAGCGTTCTTCGCATCAGCGCGCACGCTGATCTCCAAACGCCCGTCGTCTCGCATTTGACGGGACAACACTTCTGAGTGGCGATAGAGCCAACTCAGTCCCGCCCCGTCGGAAGGATCGAGCAACAATTGGAGGGTTTGCCGCGCTTCGCCAAGACGCGATTCTATCGCGGTGAGCAAATTCTCGATCCCCTCCCCGCTCAACGCTGACACAAGGAGCGGGTGGCGACGACCTTGCTGACGCTCGGCGGCATTGAAAATGCGCACGCGCTGCTCGGAGTCCAGCCGATCGATCTTGTTCCAAACCTCAAGCAGCCGCTGATCGTCCGGTTCAATGCCTAGCTCGGCGAGAATCGTTTCTACGTCGTGAGACTGTGCTTCAGAGTCTTCGTGGGAAACATCGCGCACGTGCAAGATCACGTCCGCCTCGATCACTTCTTCAAGAGTGGCACGGAAGGCTGCCACGAGCATTGTCGGCAGATCAGATATGAATCCGACCGTATCGGAGAGGATGACGCGCGCACCATGCGGCAGTGCGACGGCGCGCAACGTCGGATCCAGCGTCGCAAACAGCATGTCCGCTGAAAGCACGCTTGCGGTCGTCATTCGGTTGAAGAGCGTCGATTTACCGGCGTTGGTGTACCCGACGAGTGCGATAATCGGATAAGGCACTCGTTTGCGGCTATCGCGGTGCAGCTTGCGTGTCCGCTTGACCTTGTCGAGCTCCACCTCGATGCGCGCTATACGGTCCTCGATGACGCGCCGATCCGCTTCAATTTGCGTCTCGCCCGGGCCACCGAGAAAACCGAAACCGCCGCGTTGCCGCTCAAGATGCGTCCACGAGCGCACCAGGCGGCCTTTTTGGTAGGTGAGATGTGCCAGCTCGACCTGCAGCGCGCCCTCGCGTGTACGCGCGCGGCGTCCAAATATCTCGAGGATAAGCCCGGTCCGGTCGATGACCTTGGTGTTCCACGCCTTCTCGAGATTGCGCTGCTGGACCGGCGAGACAGGACAGTCCATGACAACGACTGACGCGGACAAACTTTTTGCAAGGCCGGCGATCTCGTCGACTTTGCCTTTGCCGATATAGGTTGCCGGCCGGATTTCGCCGAGTGTAACCAATCCCGCCTCGACCACGGCCAGGTCGATGGCGCGTGCCAGGCCAACGGCCTCCTCGAGGCGTGCCTCCGGCGATCGCTCATGCGACGAGCGTATAGCGCCCTTGGCCGGCGGTTTCTTAAGCCATGGCTCAATAACAATCGCCCGGCCGGTCTCGACACCCGACGTTGTCGGGCTCAGCAGATCAGCGCGTTGATTGCGACGGCGTACTTCCAATCAGGCCTTGTCTCCTGCCGGCGGTTCGTCAGCCCCTTCGAAGAGTTGAATGGGGTGACCCGGCATGATGGTCGAAATTGCGTGCTTGTAGACGAGCTGGGAATGTCCATCCCGTCGCAACAGCACGCAGAAATTGTCGAACCAGGTCACCACGCCCTGCAGTTTGACACCATTCACCAGAAATATGGTGAGTGGGATTTTGCTTTTGCGGACGTGATTGAGGAAGGTGTCTTGCAGATTTTGCGCACGATCGGCTGCCATTGCCGTTTTCCAATTTTTGCTCGCGTCTAGCGCGCGAGACCTTCGTTGCCCAAGTCCTTCCGCATGCGAGTTAGGAGCATGCGCCGCTTTACCCCTCGCAAAGCGGTGCGAGGCTCGGGGGATCACTATTAGATTGCAGGTGCTCTTCGGGCGCAAGCGCAAGTTCAGAGATACTGTATTAACATATTGAATAAAAAGGAGTTTTACGTATTTTCTGCGACCATCAACAAATGTCGTACGACGGCAGGCGGCCCGAGCTAATCGCTGACCTCGGCGTATTGATGGTAGTCGCGCCGCAGCCCCGTCGCGATCAGTCCCGGCGCGCCGTTGCCGACCGGCCGGCCGTCGATGCTCACCACGGGCAATACGGTCTGGCTGGCGGACGTAATGAAGGCCTCACGCGCGGCGTAAGCCTCCTCAACCGTGAACGTGCGCTCTTCGAACGCAAGTCCCTGCGCTTTGATCGCATCGATCACAACCGACCGTGTGATCCCGGGCAGAATATCGCTACCAAGCGGATGCGTGATCAGTACGCCGTCGCGGCTGACGATCCACGCATTCGACGATCCGCCTTCGGTGATACGCCCCTGACCGTCGACAAGCCACGCCTCGCGTGCCCCCTGCTCCCGTGCAGCCTGTTTCGCCAATACGTTCGGCAATAGTGAGACGGATTTGATGTCCACGCGCTTCCAACGGATGTCAGGCACCGTGATAACCGCTATCCCGTCGGCCGCCACGTCCTCCAGGGACTTCTGATCGCTGTTGCGCGCCGTGACCACCAGAGATGGCCGAGTGCCCGCAGGAGGAAAAGGAAAATCCCGTTTCGCCACGCCACGCGTAACCTGAACGTAGACGATGCCATCGCGAACCCGGTTGCGCCGGATTGTTTCGCGCAGCACCACGGCGAGAGCGGCGTGTGACATCGGGCGCGCGATCTTCAATTCGCCCAGTGAGCGGTCCAGGCGTGCCATGTGACGGCGTTCATCAACGAGACGCCCACCGATGACCTCGCAGACTTCATAGACCCCATCGGCGAATTGATACCCGCGGTCCTCGACGGGCACCTTGGCGGCGTCCCGAGGCAAATAGCGGCCGTTGACGTATGCAATGCGTGACATGGAGACGGCTAATCTATTCCGAGTGCCTTGAGCTTGCGATGCAAAGCCGAGCGCTCCATGCCGACGAATTCCGCCGTGCGCGAGATATTGCCGCCAAAGCGACTGATCTGGGCGACGAGATATTCCCGTTCGAAGACCTCACGGGCGTCGCGCAATGGCAGGCCCATCAGGTGCTCACCGCCATTGCCATTAGGCATGCTCGGCACCATAGAGCCGACGTCTGGCGGCAACATGCTGGCATTCATCACCGCCTCAGGATCTCCGCCTGCGGAGAATCATCAGTCGTTCGATGTTGTTACGCAATTGCCTGACATTACCCGGCCAGTTGTGCGACTGAAGCACCGCCATAGCGTCTTCGCCGATACGTCGCTTTGGCAATCCCGTCGCTTGGGAAATCTGGTCCATGAAATAGTCCACGAGATCCGGTATGTCCTCGCGCCGTTCGGCCAGAGGCGGTACGCGGATCGGAACGACAGCAAGCCGGTGGTACAGGTCTTCGCGGAATTTCCCTTCGGTAATCAGCGTCTCGAGATTGCGCGCCGTTGACGATACGATGCGGACATCGACGGCTATCTTCGCGCTTCCGCCGACGCGCTGAAACGTCTGGTCGACGAGGACACGCAGAATTTTGTTCTGTGTCTCGCGAGGCAGGTCAGCAATATCGTCGATGAACAGCGTGCCTCCGTGTGCCTCTTCAAGCGCGCCGGGCTTGCGTCCTTCCGAGCCGTTGGATTGGTCCACGCCAAACAGTTCGATCTCCATCCGCTCCGGTGTGATCGCGGCTGCGTTGATGACGACGAATGGTCCGTTTGCTCGCCCGGACAGTTGATGAAGCGTTCGCGCTGCAAGCTCCTTGCCCGCGCCTGATGGACCCACGACAAGCACACGGCTATTCGTTGGCGCGACGCGATCGATAGCCTGACGCAACTGTCCGACGGTCGCCGAGCGGCCGACTAGCGTCGATGGTTGCGGCGCAAGCTGCTTGAGCTGTTTGACTTCGCGTTTGAGCCGGGAATTTTCCAATGCGCGGTCGGCGACGAGAACCAGACGGTCAGCTTTAAATGGCTTCTCGATGAAATCGTATGCGCCGTGCTTGATGGCGGCGACTGCGGTCTCGATGTTTCCGTGACCCGAAATCATCACGACCGGCAACTCGGCGTGTTCCTGTTTCACGCTGTCGAGCAATTGTAGTCCATCGAGCTTGCTGCCCTGCAGCCAGATGTCCAGGAAGACCAGGTTCGGCCGACGGCTTGCGATCGCGGACAGGGCATCATCGCTGTTGCGGGCGGTACGCGTCGTATAGCCCTCGTCCTGGAGGATGCCGGCAACCAAATCGCGGATATCGGCCTCGTCATCGACTATCAAGATTTCGTTGGCCATGGTGCTACTCGCTTACGATTTTTTGTTTTTCTGGTTCAGCGGCGTCGGGTTTGCCGGCGGCGGCAATCCGCATCCGCACCCAGGCTCCTCGTTGGCCCGGGATTTTCTCGGCGGCATCACGCAGTTCGATCGTGCCCCCGTGCTCCTCTACAATGCGGCCGACGATGGCAAGCCCGAGGCCCGTGCCCTTCTCGCGGGTCGTGACATAGGGCTCGAGCAGCCGGCTGCGGTTCTCCTTTGGCAGGCCGATGCCGTTGTCGATGATATCGATCACGATATCGTCGCCTTCCCGCGCAGCGTTGACCTGGATCACACCTTTGCCGAGTTCGCCGGGCGGCACTGCCGCAATCGCTTCGGTTGCATTCTTGATGGTGTTGGTCAGCGCTTGCGATATCAGGCGTCGATCAAAACGTGCCGGCATGGGATCTTCCGCAATATCGGCATTGATGTCGATTTCCGAATTGCCCACCCGCATCAGGAACACGGCTTGCCGCACCGTATCGGCCATATTCTCATTGGAGAGCACGGGCTTCGGCATACGGGCGAAATGAGAGAACTCATCGACCATCCGCCTTATGTCATCGACCTGGCGGACGATAGTGTCGGTGCATTGTTCGAACACGCCGCGATCTTCCTCAATCATTTTTCCGTATTTGCGACGCAGTCGTTCGGCCGACAGCTGAATGGGTGTAAGCGGATTCTTAATTTCGTGCGCGATGCGACGCGCGACGTCGGCCCATGCCGACGTACGTTGGGCGGCGACCAACTCGGTAATATCGTCGAGTGTCACGACATAGCCGCGGTCAGAGTCGCCTGATTGCTCGCTCGTGACCCGCACCGACAAATTTCGTTCGCGATTGTTGCGGCTGACGGTGATCTGATCCTGCGGGGAAGCTCCTGATTGAACAGCTGCCATGGTCCCTACAAGTTCGGGCAGCACCTCCGTCAATGGCTGCCCGAGGGCCTCGCTTTCTGTTCGTCCGATCAGCTTTTCCGCGGAACGGTTGAGGATGCTCACCTTTCCGTTGCCGTCGACGCCAATGACGCCTGCACTGGCGCCTGAGAGAACGGCTTCGGTAAAACGCCGGCGACTGTCCATGACGTCGCGCGCGTTCATGATGTCATCACGCTGCGTACGCAATTCCTGGATCATGTGATTGAACGTTTCGCCCAGGTGCGCGAGATCGCCCTCGGCCTGACGCACTGGAACACGAACGTAAAGATTTCCGGCGGATACGGCGTTGGCTGCACCGATAAGGCGGCGGATTGGCGCAACAAGCCGGTTGGCAAAGTTAAATCCGATCCAGACTGCCGAGAGAAGCACGATCAGTGCGATCACGGTGTACATCAGGGCGAATGCGACCTGCACGCCGAGGCGACGTGACTCAAGCGCGGCGTATTCGGTGACGCTCGCGCGCGTCGCCTGCAGTTGCGGTACGACCCGTGGGTCGAGGAGACGGGTTACGTAAAGGTAGGTGTCGTCGAACTGTTCAAGTTTGATGATGGCCGCAACATAGTTGGCGTCCGGCAACAAAACGATTTGCGGTTCTTTGGAGGTGATATGCGCCAAGGCGTCGCGTGGTGGCAGCGCGAAGGTCTGGCTGGTGTTGACGTTCGCGCGCGCGATGACCTTGAGATCCTTGTCGAGCACGATCGCAGCGCCCAGGCCGCGGGCTGCCGCCTGGAAGGTCAGGAATTGGCGGAGCTTGTCAGGGTCCTGTTCAAACACTGATTTGCTGCGCGCGATTTCGAACGCAGTGATCATGATGTCCGAACGTACGAATTGCGCGTGGTCGCGCAGGTACGCTTCCGCGACGATGAGAGAGTTTTCGACGGCAGAGCGTGTGCGCGTGGAGAACAGTCTGTCGAGACCGCGATCGAGCGTGACGCTCGCGACAATCGCGACGAGAATCGCCGGTACGGCGGCAATGACCGAGAACAGGCCCACGATCCGCACATGCAGTCGCGCGGCGGCGCGACCGCTGCGCCTCGCCTGTATGACCTGCCACACCTCGCGCAGGATGATGCTCAGCAACAGCAGCACCGTCACCGCGTTCACAAGCAGCAAGGTCACGACCACGTTGTGCGTGGGTGAGATAGGCGTCAGGTCGGCGAGGACGATGAAGGTGATGAAAGCCGAGAGTAGTGCGAGCCCAACCACCACTGGGCCGACAACGCGCGATTCACTCCGTTTTGCTGGAGCGGCAGCAGCAAGCGCTGTTTCGGCTGTAGCGGCTTGTTCGACGGTCATGGGCCCCCGGCGGAAGGACACGGGGAGCACCTGTCCAATCGGACAAGTTAGCCAAAGGGCTCAGGCCCTCCCCGGCACTGATGCTTTTATACAACAATGTTGCCGAATTGCGACAAATCCGCGGCACAAAGGCCATAGTGCGGGGTCTTTTAGTTGCCGCCGCGAAACACCTGAATGTCGAGGTCGCGGATTTTCTTCCGCAAGGTGTTGCGGTTTAGACCCAGCAGATCCGCTGCGCGGATCTGATTTCCGCGGGTCGCGGCCAGGGCCGCCGTGAGCAATGGGTATTCGACCTCACGCAGAATGCGGTGATAGAGGCCGGCGGGCGGCAGGCCATCTTCAAACCCCGCAAAATAAGCCGCGAGGTGGCGTTCGACCGCCCCGCTCAGGTTTTCGTCGCCGCGCGGTTCCTCGCTTCCGATGGGAAGCGCGGGCTGCGCTAATTCCGCATCCATCACCGCAGCCGTGATTGTCTCCTGCGGGTAGAGCGCGGCGAGCCTGCGAGCCAGGTTCTCTAGTTCCCGAACATTGCCAGGCCAGCGGTGCCGCTTGAGACGATCGAGGCCGGCCTGATCGATTTGCTTTGGTGGCAGACCCTCACGCTGCGCCTGCGCGAAGAAGTGGCGGATGAGATCCGGAATATCTTCAGTTCGCTCACGGAGCGGCGGCAGTCGCAAAGGAACGACATTGAGCCGAAAAAACAGATCCTCCCGGAACAGACCTTGTTGAATCAAAAGCCGAAGGTCCTTGTTCGTCGCGGCGATGATCCGGACATCGCTCTTGATGGGCGTGCGGCCGCCGACGGTCGTGTATTCGCCCTGCTGGAGTACGCGCAGCAACCGCGTTTGCGCCTCCATGGGCATATCGCCGATTTCGTCCAGGAAAAGCGTTCCGCTTTCCGCCTGCTCGAAACGGCCGGCGCTGCGGCTGTTGGCGCCAGTGAAAGCGCCCTTCTCGTGCCCGAACAATTCGGATTCGATCAGGTCCCGCGGGATCGCCGCCATATTGATGGCGACAAACGCACTTGCGCGCCGCTTGCCGTAGTCATGCAGCGCGCGCGCGACCAACTCCTTGCCTGTGCCAGACTCGCCGGAGATCATCACGGTCAAGTCGGTTTGCATCAGGCGCGCGAGGACACGGTAAATTTCCTGCATGGCCGGCGATCGGCCGACCAGTGGAATTCCTTCAAACTCTTCGCCTTTGGGAGCTGCCGCGCGCGGCTCTTTCGGCTCCGACAGCGCGCGGCCGACGATGCCGATCAGTTCTTTCAGGTCGAAAGGCTTTGGCAGATACTCGTAGGCACCTCGCTCCGACGCGCGAATAGCCGTCATGAAGGTATTCTGCGCGCTCATGACGACGATCGGCAGATCGGGACGCGCCTTGCGAATGCGTGGGATCAGATCAAATGCATTTTCATCCGGCATGACGACGTCGGTGATGACGAGATCGCCGTCGCCTTGCGTGATCCATCGCCACAAAGTTGCGGCGTTGCCAGTTGACCGCACTTCGTAGCCTGCGCGGGAAAGCGCTTGATTGAGCACCGTGCGGATCGCGGCGTCGTCGTCGGCAACCAGAATGCTTCCAGTCGGCATATCTTGTCTCACGAATTAGGGACCGGCGACGCGTCATCGGCGACATTTCCGTCACCGGTGTAGATAGGCATGAGGACGCGGAAGACTGTCCGCCGCGGCTGTGACTCACATTCGATGATGCCACCATGGTCGCCCACTATCTTGGCAACCAAGGCCAGGCCAAGCCCACTACCGCTCTGCTTTGTGGTGACGAAGGGGTCGAATAAATGCGGCATCAGATCTTCGGGGACGCCCGGTCCGTTATCTTTGACGCAGAACTCGAGCGGCAGTGACACGCGTGTCTTGCTGCCAGGCACCGAAAGGCGAACCCCCGGCCGAAAAGCGGTGGT
This sequence comes from uncultured Alphaproteobacteria bacterium, assembly GCA_963707615.1. Taxonomy (GTDB): domain Bacteria; phylum Pseudomonadota; class Alphaproteobacteria; order Rhizobiales; family Xanthobacteraceae; genus Pseudolabrys. Next base: position 1,377,607 of record CAVPQT010000001.1, on the reverse strand, counting down.
GAGCTGTATTTCGCCGTCGCCTGCCCCCTCGCCGATGGCCTCTGCGGCATTCTTCAGCAGGTTGAGAAACACCTGAACGAGTTGATCGCGGTTGGCGAGAACTGGCGGCAGCGAGGGGTCGTATTCCTCGGTGAATTTGATGTGCCGCGCAAAACCCGATTGAGCGAGCCGTTTCACGTGGTCCAGGATCACGTGGATATTCACGGGCTCGCGGTCTATTGGACGCTCGTCCGCGAAGACCTCCATGCGATCGACAAGCTTCACGATGCGGTCGGTTTCGTCGCAGATCAGCTTGGTGAGCGGCCGGTCGTCATCGCCGGCGGATTGCTCGAGGAGCTGTGCGGCGCCACGAATGCCCGACAGCGGGTTCTTGATTTCGTGGGCGAGCATGGCAGCCAGGGCAATTACCGAACGGGCGGCGCCGCGATGCGTCAGTTGCCGATCCATTTTGTCCGCGATCGTGCGTTCCTGCAGCATAACGATGACGTGTTCCGGATATTCAGGAAGCGGGCCCACGTACAGGTCGACAAGCCGTTCGCCAGGATTTCGCGGCGTGGCCAGATCGACCTTGTATTCGTTGACGGCCGAACCGCGGTGACGGACCTGCTCGATCAAGGTCAGCAAGGGGGAGCCAAACGGCACAAGCTCGCGCAGAGAATGGCGGCGCAGCATCGATGTCGACGCATCGAAGAACTGTTCGGCAGCCACGTTGGCATCGGCGATCTTTCCGTCGGGCGCCACCATGATGACCGGATGCGGAAGCGCATGCAGCATCGCGTCAGCCGGACCATGAACAATTGCGGAGAGAGCGTGTGCGCGCGTCATGCCGCAGCCCTCCGACCGAAATCGTCAAAAGCCTCGGCCAACATCTGCCGCGCGTGCTTTGGCTCATCGGCGGTCAGCACGCGATTACGATGATGTTTGAGCTGCTCGGCCGGCGCCTCGGCGGTTACAGCTGCCGCATTGAGCGCCCACCCGAGGTGCTTTCGGGCGTGACGGCGTCCGATCCTCAGCCCGTGATGATTCAACATCTCGTCGTATAGCGCATCAATCAGATTGAATTGCTCGGCAAGTGACGGCGTGCCGACGCGTGCTCCAGTTGCGAAGTACTGCGCGATTTGACCGGGCAACCATGGACGGCCCTGAACGGCGCGTCCGATCATGACTGCATCAGCTCCAGAATCGACCAGAGCCTGGACGGCATCAGCGCATGTCTGAATGTCGCCATTGACGACGACGGGAATTGAAACTGATTGCTTGACCGCTCGGACGGCGCGCCAGTCAGCGCGTCCGTCGAAGAATTGGCACCGCGTGCGGCCGTGCACGGTGATCAATTTGATGCCGGCCGCTTCCGCGCGCTGTGCAAGCACCGGCGCATTGATTGTTGACGTGTCCCAACCGAGCCGCATCTTTAGCGTAACCGGCACGCGCACGGCGCCCACCGTTGCGTCGATCAGGCTCAGAGCGTGGTCGAGGTCGCGCATCAGCGCCGAACCGGCGGCGCCGTTGGTAACCTGCTTGGAGGGGCAGCCCATGTTGATGTCGATGATGTCGGCGCCCTGCGCCTCGGCGATGCGGGCGCCTTCGGCCATCCATTGCGGCTCACACCCGGCGAGCTGCACGACGTGGATCCCTATCCCGGCACCCTCGCTGCGAACGCTCGCCTCGCGCTCCCCGCGCGCCAAGCCGGCACACGCCGTCATTTCCGATACCACCAGCCCGGCGCCGAGACGCTCTGCAAGGCGGCGGAAAGGTGCGTCGGTAATGCCCGACATCGGGGCTAAAACGACGCGATTTGGAACCACGACGGACCCAATGGCGAGAGGATCGCCAAGGAAATAGTCGGTTTTCTCGGTCGGCGGCTTTGTGCCTACCATTTAGGCTATCCTATTTATTGCTCACAGATTAGCCATTTTGCTCCGCAGCGCAAGTGCTGCAATGCAAAAAACTGTTCATTGCGGAGTGTGGTTACTGCGTTTCCGCACCGCTCGGAAAGCGCTAAAGCAGTGCGACATCAAGGAGCAGGACATGGCGGGTGTCGCAGCCATCGTAGTAGCCGCCGGACAAGGCGTAAGAGCGGGCGGTGATCTTCCCAAGCAATTTCGCCGACTAGGTGGAGATACGCTCCTCCAACGCGCCCTCTCCGCTTTTACCGGCGTTGCCGCCGTTTCCCTGGTGCAGCCGGTGATCCGCCCTGACGACCTCGCGCTCGTACGCACGCTGGTCGATGGTATGGACGTCCTCCCTCCCGTTTCAGGAGGCGCCACGCGCCAGGCGTCGGTGCGGGCTGGCCTTGAAGCCCTTGAACCGCGCGCGCCTGACATCGTGTTGGTCCATGACGCAGCGCGGCCATTTGCCAGTTCAGAACTGATCGCGCGTGCCATCGCAGCTGCGCAGAAAACCGGAGCGGCAATCCCCGGACTGCCAGTGACCGATACCGTCAAGCGCATCGATCGGACGGGAATGATTGAAACGACGCTCGATCGCAATTCCATTCGATTGGTACAAACGCCGCAAGCATTTGCCTTTCCAGCCCTGCTCGAAGCTCATCGGCGCGCCGCCGCGCAGGGTCGTGACGATTTCACCGATGATGCGGCGCTCGCAGAGTGGGCAGGCATGAAGGTCAGCGTATTTGAGGGTGAGCCAGGCAATATCAAGCTCACCACACCGGACGATTTCGCGCGCGCAGAAGCCCTCCAGGCGGCATCACTCGGCGACGTGCGCACGGGCTCCGGCTTTGACGTGCACGCATTTGGGCCGGGCGATCACGTCACCTTGGGCGGAATCCGAATTCCATGCGATCGAGCTCTCACCGGGCACTCCGATGCCGACGTTGCGCTGCATGCGCTCACCGATGCGATCCTTGGCGCGCTCGCCGATGGCGACATTGGCGCGCATTTTCCCCCAACCGATCCGCAATGGCGCGGCGCGTCGTCCGATCGATTTCTCGTTTTTGCGGTGGATCGAGTGCGTGCACGCGGTGGTCTTATCGCGCATCTTGATCTCACGATCGTCTGCGAGTTTCCACGAATATCCGCCCATCGCGACACAATGCGCGCGAACATCGCCAGGCTTGCGCGCATTGATACAGAGCGCGTCGCCGTTAAAGCAACGACCAGCGAAAAGCTTGGCTTCACCGGCCGCGGTGAAGGCATTGTCGCCCAAGCGACGGCAACCGTCCGCCTCCCGTGGGGCAAATGATGCCGGACAAGGGATTGCTCGTCGCAGCCGAAGCATTGCTGGAGCTTTGCAAGTCGAAAAAGTTGACACTCGCAACCGCCGAGTCTTGCACTGGCGGTCTGGTGGCCGCAGCGCTTAGTGAAATTCCCGGTTCGTCGCTGGTTCTCGACCGCGGCTTCGTGACCTATTCCAATGAGGCGAAACAGCAGATGTTGGGTGTGACCCCGGCAACGATCGACGTTTATGGTGCGGTGAGCACCGAGTGCGCTGAGGAAATGGCCAAGGGCGCATTGGCGCACGCCTCGGTTGATCTTGCAATTTCGATTACCGGAATCGCAGGACCGACGGGCGCCGTTCCCGGGAAAGCCCATTGGCCTCGTCTATTTCTGCGCCGCGTCACGTAGCGGCCGCGTCATTGCCCATGATCGCAAATACGGTGACATCGGGCGTGCAAATGTGCGACGGGAATCTGTCCTGCAGGCGCTGGCCATGCTTCAGGAACTCGCAGAAAAGGAAGAACCTCGCCCGCCTGCAGGAAAAAGCTAGCGGCCGTAGATTTCATCCGCCCGTTGCTCGAAGGCGACGGCAAAACGCCGAAACGCCGCGTCGAACATCGCCCCCATCAGCACAGCAAGTGTTCGGCTTCTGAATTCGTAGTCGATAAAGAACTCGACGTCGCAGACTTTTGCTTCGACGGGATAAAAGGTCCAACGGTTCTGCATTCGTTTGAATGGGCCGTTGAGATATTCGACCAGGATCTTCAAGCCTTGCTGATCCAGCGTGACGCGGCTCGTAAATGTCTCTCGAATGATCTTGTAGGCGACGGTCATATCCGCAACGAGAACCGTTTTTCCGTCTTTCTCCGCGTGGCTCTTGACGGTAAGCCCACTGCACAACGGGACGAACTGCGGATATTTCTCGACGTCCGCTACCAAGTCGAACATGTCGGTGGCGGCGTGACGGACGCGACGCTTCGTGGAGAACTGAGGCATTGAGCGTCTTAGCGAGCAGCCCGCGCGGCTTTCAGCCGCGCAAAGTCCTCGCCTGCATGATGCGACGACCGGGTCAAAGGCGAAGCGGCAACCATCAGGAAGCCTTTGCTGTACGCAATAGCCTCCAGGCTCTTGAACTCGTCCGGTGGAACGAAGCGCTTGACCTCATGGTGCTTGCGGGTCGGCTGGAGATATTGCCCGATAGTGAGGAAGTCGACCTGTGCCGAGCGTAAGTCGTCCATCACCTGCAGAACTTCGTTCCGCTCCTCGCCCAGACCGACCATGATGCCGGACTTGGTGAACATTGTCGGGTCTATCTCCTTCACTCGTTGCAACAAACGCAGCGAATGAAAATAACGCGCGCCCGGTCGCACCGTTAGATAAAGCGAAGGCACAGTCTCAAGGTTATGGTTGAACACGTCGGGTCGAGCCTCAACGACCGGCTCGAGTGCCCCGTCCTTGCGCAGGAAATCCGGTGTCAGAACCTCGATTGTGGTCTGCGGGCAGCGCGCCCGGATGGCGCGTATCGTATCGGCGAAATGTTGCGCTCCGCCATCGGCGAGATCATCGCGATCGACCGAGGTGACCACGATATGGGCGAGTCCGAGTTTTGCAGTTGCTTCTGCGACGCGCACCGGTTCGTCGGGATCGAGAGCGCCGGGCAGACCGGTTTTGACATTGCAGAACGCGCAGGCGCGGGTGCAAGTGTCCCCCATGATCATGAAGGTGGCGTGTTTCTTTTCCCAGCACTCGCCGATATTCGGGCAGCCCGCCTCTTCGCACACTGTGTGGAGCGCATTTTCGCGCATGAGCTTTTGGGTGGCGAAGTAGCCCGCGGAGACCGGCGCCTTGACGCGAATCCAGTCTGGCTTCGGTAGAACGGGTGAATCCGGCTTGTGCGCCTTTTCTGGATGGCGCGGCCGCGGATTATTCACAAGATCAAGAACGATAGCCATGGCTTCTACTTACGGCTGCGGGTGGGTCCCCGCAAGGTCATGTGGCTACGCTTTTCGGATCGCACGCCAGATCAGCAGAAATACGACGGCGCCGATCGTCGCCGTAATCAGATTGCCCCAGAAATCGGGGACGACCTCGAGACGCAATTTTTCGAAAAGAAATCCACCGACGATCGCGCCCACAAGCCCGACGGCAAGATTGTACAACAAGCCTCCGCGCCCGCCGAGAATCTGCGTGGCGAGCCATCCGGCGAGCAATCCGACGATGATCCAGGCGATGACGCCCATGGTCTTCTCCCGAATTCAGGTGCGGCACGAGTCGGAAATCTATACAACTGGCCGCGAAATGCGAGTGCTCTCCGGCTCTCTGCCCTCTCGGCCACCTCCGTTAGCGCCGTGACGAAACCGCCACGACGACGTTCGCAGACGAGCGGCCAGGCGCTTATCCTCGGTGTTTACACCGTCGGCGTATTCCTGAGCGCGTTACTCCTGTTCGGCGTTCAGCCGATGTTCACGCGCATGGTGTTGCCGCGGCTTGGTGGCTCACCATCCGTTTGGTCGGTGGCGATGGTGTTTTTTCAATCGATGCTGCTTGCGGGTTACGCCTACGCGCACTTTCTCATGACCGCGCGCAACCGTTACGTCCCGGTTGCTGTGCATCTGGTTCTGCTCATTGCCGCCGCCCTTACCCTTCCCCTCTCGATTGGCAACTATTTGGGCGCGCCTCCAACTGGCGCCGCCGCGCCTTTCTGGCTGCTCGGTTTGTTCACGCTGTCGATTGGTTTGCCGTTTTTCGCACTCGCGGCGAACAATCCGTTGATGCAGGCGTGGTTTGCCCGCACCCGGCACCCCGACGCGCAAGACCCTTACTTTCTGTATGCGGCGTCTAACATCGGCAGTTTTCTCGCGCTGATCTCTTATCCGGTCTTGTTCGAGCCAGCCTTTACGCTGCAGGCGCAAAGCCGCGTGTGGAGCATCGGGTTCCTGATTCTTATCGCAGCAATCGGCGGCTGCGGTGTGCTGATGCTTCGTAACCAGCGCCGCACCGTCGTGCGCCCTAAGGCGGCCGTCGGCGATAAACCAGACTGGCCGATGATTGGCCGCTGGATCTTTATTTCGGCGGTGCCTTCCGGCCTCCTCGTTGCCGTCACCTCTTACATCTCAACGGATATCGCAGCGGCGCCCTTGCTATGGGTCATCCCACTGTCGCTCTACTTGCTCACCTGGATTCTCGTATTTCAGCGCCGTGCATTAATCCCGCACCGGACGATGTTGTTTTTGCAGCCGTTTGCGATCGCCGGAATCGTCGTACTGCTCTATTACGCCGGTTGGATTCCACTGCTCGATAGCCTGGCCGGCCATCTTGTGGCTTTTTTCATCATCGCGATGGCCTGCCATGGTGAGCTCGCGCAGACACGCCCTGCGCCGCAATTCCTGACGACGTTTTACGTCTCGCTGTCATTCGGTGGAATGGTCGGTGGTTTGTTTTCCGGCCTCGTAGCACCCTATGCATTTTCGTGGGTTGCGGAATATCCAATCCTCGCGATCCTTGCTGTCCTCTGCCGTCCCTTCGGACAGGAAAGCTGGAAGCCCTTTGAACGCCTTTTGTGGCCGCTCAATCCTTCCTATTGGCCGAATCTCAGTGCGCGGTTCTGGCCAGTTGCTGTTGTGATCGGGCTCGGCTTGCTGTTCTCGCGTTCGATCGGTTTTGACTTTGATGGGGACCCCGAGCTTCTGAAGGTCGTCATTCTGGCTTTGGTCGCAATATCGGTTGTTTTGCTCCGTGATCCACCGAAATCAGCGTTCGCAGTGGCGATGGCCGTTGCCATGATTTGGCTCTATCCGACCAGTGAGACGCGACCTGAAACCCTGCGCAGCTTTTTCGGTGTGCACAAAATCTACGACAGCGACGATGGTCGGTTTCGTATTCTCAAGCACGGATCAACGATCCACGGCGCGCAGCAGATTGAAGGCGATGATGGCCAGCCGATGAGCGGCCGCCCGAAACCGATCACTTACTACCACGACAAGTCGGCGATGAGCCGTGTGATTGAAGCGGTGCGTACGCGGAAAGGCGGCCCGCTGCATGTCGCTGTCATTGGTCTTGGCACTGGAACGCTGGCGTGCCTCAGTGCTCCCGATGAAATCTGGCGCTTTTACGAAATCGATCCCACCGTGGTCGAGATCGCCCGTGATTCGAACCGTTTCACATTCCTGACGTCTTGCGCCCCGCAAGTGCCGATCGTCATCGGTGATGCCAGACTGACTTTGGCCAAGGAGCCGGATCGTCAATTCGATCTCATCATCGTCGATGCTTATTCATCAGATGCAATCCCGGTACACCTGGCAACGACAGAGGCGATGGCACTCTACAAATCCAAGCTCGCTCCCCAAGGCGTCGTTATGATGCACATCTCAAACCGGCATCTCGAACTGCACAGCGTGGTCGAAGGCATCGCCGGCGCAAACGGCCTGAAAACCTGGGTCTGGCGACGCGATATCGACGACTCCGATGACGTGAACTACGTCTTCTCATCCGATGTCGTAATTTCCGCACAAAGCGCAGAGGATATCGGCGCGCTGGGCCGTGACAGCTCCTGGGTGTTGAACACGCCCAACCCCGCGGTAAGAACCTGGACCGACGACTATTCCAACGTGGCCGGGGCGCTCTGGCGTAAATACGTCAGATAACCGCCGATCAGATGTTCAGCGCGCGACCGTAGGCATCGAGCACCGCTTCCTTCATCATCTCCGACAAGGTCGGATGCGGGAAAATCGTGTGCATCAGTTCTTCTTCGGTGGTTTCGAGATTCATTGCGACCACGTAGCCCTGGATCAACTCGGTCACTTCCGCACCAACCATGTGCGCGCCGAGCAACTGGCCTGTCTTCTTGTCAAAGATGACCTTGACCAGGCCCTGATCTTCTCCGAGCGCAATCGCTTTTCCGTTGCCGACGAATGGAAAGCGGCCAACCCGCACATCCAGCTTCTTCTCTTTCGCAGCCTGCTCGGTCAGGCCGACTGAGGCAATTTGCGGCGAACAGTATGTGCAACCGGGAATCATGAGTTTGTTCATGGGATGCGGGTTAAGCCCTTTGATCGCCTCGATGCAGACGACACCCTCATGCTCGGCTTTGTGCGCAAGCATTGGCGGACCCGACACATCTCCGATCGCATAAATTCCCGGGACATTCGTTTTGTTGAATTGATCAACGACGATGATCCCGCGATCGGTTTTGACACCGAGCTTTTCCAACCCGAGATTCTCGATATTTCCGACCACTCCAACGGCGGAGATAACGCGCTCGACGGTGATCGACTGCGTCTTGCCGCCTTCCTCGATGGTGGCGGTCACGCTGTCCGCCTTCTTGTCGAGTTTGGTCACCTTCGCGTTGGTGTGGATCTTGATGCCCTGTTTTTCAAAACTCTTGCGCGCGAAGGCCTGGATCTCCTGATCTTCGACGGGAAGAATCTGCGGCAATACTTCGACGACCGTTACATCCGAACCGAGCGTCCGATAAAACGATGCGAACTCGATTCCGATCGCGCCCGAACCGATCACGAGTAACGATTTCGGCACGCGATCGGGAACCATGGCTTCGAAATAGGTCCACACGACCTTTTTGTCTGGCTCAATGCCCGGCAAGACACGCGGGCGCGCGCCTGTCGCGATGATGATGTGCTTTGCCTGATATTGACCCGGGCCAAGTGCGCCCTTTGGCGCCTCGCTTTTGGATGCCTTAACTGAAACCTTGCCGGGTGCATCGATTGTGGCCTCGCCCCAGATAATTGGAACCTTGTTCTTCTTCATGAGAAAGCCGACACCATCGTTGAGCCGCTTCGATACTGCGCGCGAGCGCTGCACGACAGCCTTGGCATCGTAGGAAACGTTGTCGGCCTTCAGGCCGTAATTCTTTGCGTGCTCGAGGTAATGAAAAACTTCCGCCGAACGCAGCAACGCCTTCGTCGGGATGCACCCCCAGTTGAGGCAAATGCCGCCGAGATAGTCACGCTCGACGATCGCCGTCTTGAAACCGAGTTGAGCCGCGCGAATGGCCGTGACGTAGCCGCCGGGGCCGGAACCGATGATCAGGACATCAAAATTCGTGTCAGCCATAGGCCCGTCCGCCTCCTTTGCGACCCCAATTGAATGTAGCTCAAATTAGGCATGTAATTACTGCCATAACAGGGGAGACGTCATGAGCAGGACAATGAGCCGCCTTGCGGCTATCGCAGTCTTTCTGATCGCGCAAGCGGGCCTTGCGAGGGCAGCCGAGGTCAAAGTCTTCAGTACCATCGGCGTGCAGGCAGCTCTCGAGGAACTGGCGCCCAAATTCGAGAAGGCGACGGGCAACAAACTCGATATCACCTGGGCGACGGCTGCGATCCTGGTCAAACGTGTGCAGGCCGGTGAAACCGCCGATCTGATGGTTTTGACCAAGCAAAGCCTCGATGCGCTCACAAAGGATAACAAGGCGACCACAGGCAGCGATGCGATCCTCGCGAGCTCAGGCATGGCTGTAGTCGTGAAAAAAGGCGCACCGAAACCGGACATCTCCACACCCGATGCTTTCAAGCAGACTTTGCTTAGCGCAAAATCCATCGCCTATTCCGATCCGGCCGCGGGTGGCGCAAGCGGTGTCCATTTCGCCAAAGTGATCGATCGCCTGGGAATTGCGGATCAGGTCAAAGCCAAGACCAAGCATCCGCCTCCGAGCGGGAATTCGGCCAACCTCGTCGTTGCAGGCGAGGCACGAACTCGCCATCCAGCAGGAACCTGAGGTGATGTCGGTCGCGGGTGTCGACATGGTCGGCCCACTGCCTGGCGATCTGAACAACATCACGGTCTATGCGGCCGGTATTGGCGCCGGCAGCCAGCAATCTGAGGCGGCCACTGCACTGATCCGCTTCCTGCATACGCCGGAGGCGCAGGCCGTGTTCAAGGCGAAGGGTCTCAAACCCGCGGACGCGCCGAAAGGAACCTAGCGAGGAGTTACGTGACGTACTGAGCGACGCCGTTGCCGAACGACCAATTCTCCTTCTGAACTTCGAGGAGATTGATGAAGACGTCCTGCGGCCGCAAGCCGGGCTGCTGCACGAGCAATTCGACGATGCGCGCAAAAAGCGCTTTCTTCTGATCGACGTTGCGAGAGTTGGTGACGGTGAGCTGGATCAACACCAGATCATCGGTGCGCTCGATATTCAGGTACGTCTTGCTATAGAAGAATTCGTCCTCGTCGTGCTCGGTGACGACCATAAAGCGGTCTTCGTCCGGTACGACGAATGTCTCGCGCATGGCGCGATAGACGGCGTCACCGATCGCTTTCTTGTAAGCGGCTGACTTGCCTTTGCGCAGGTCGATGCGGACGAGCGGCATCAGACCACCATCATCACCGGGTTCTCGATCAGTGTTTTGAACGCGCCGATGAGTTCGGCGCCGAGAGCGCCATCGAGCGCACGGTGATCGCACGACAGCGTTACACTCATCATCATCGCCGCTTCGATCTTGCCATTGCGCACGACGGCTCGCTCCTCGCCCGTACCGACCGCCAGAATGGTCGATTGCGGTGGATTGATCACGGCGGTGAAGTCCTTGATGCCGTACATGCCGAGGTTCGAAACTGATGACGTTCCGCCCTGATATTCGTGTGGCTTGAGCTTTCGCTCGCGTGCGCGCGCAGCCAGGTCGCGCATCTCGTTCGAGATTGCCGACAGCGACTTGGTCTCGGCATTGCGAACGATTGGAGTAATCAGGCCGCCCGGCAACGCGACAGCCACTCCTATGTCGGAGTGCTTGTGCTTGAGCAGGCCCGCTTCGGTCCAGCTCACATTGGCGTTTGGAATGCGTTGGAGCGCAAGCGCCAGCGCCTTGATGACGAAGTCATTCACTGAAAGCTTGTAGGTCGGCTTGCCGTCTTTGTTCTTTGGCGCGGCGGCATTGATCTCCTCACGCGCGGCCATCAGCCGGCCGATATCGCAGTCCATCGTTTCGTAGAAATGCGGAATGGTCTGTATCGAGGCCGTCAGCCGTTGCGCGATCGTGCGCCGCATACCGTCATGCCGAATCAGTTCGTACGAGCCTTCCTCATACAGCGAGCGGATCTGGGCATCCGACATTGCCGGCGCGATGAGGCCTGCCGCCGCTGGGGCGCCACTCGGTGCGCGCAATCCCTTGCCGGATTTTGCCTGATCGATATCGCGGGCAACGATGCGGCCATGCGGGCCAGAGCCTTGCACGCTGTTCAGATCAAGATTGGCCTCCTTCGCCAGACGGCGGGCCAAGGGCGAGGCGAAAATGCGATTGGCACCGGCTGGACGAGCACTGTCGACCTTCTGCGCAGTCGCCGCCGGAGCGCGAGGCGTAGCCGGCGTCTGCGCGGTCGGCGCGGATTGTTTGGTATCGGGTTTTTTCGGCTCTTCTGCTTTGGAAGCTGGCGGCGCTTTGACGCTTGCGCTCGCCGCTGCTTTTACGTCCTCGCCTTCGTTTGCCAGCACGGCGATGACCGAATTCACCGCGACGTCCTGGGTGCCCTCAGGTATGACGATCTTGGCGAGTGTGCCGTCATCGACGGCCTCGTATTCCATGGTCGCCTTGTCGGTCTCGATCTCAGCGATCACGTCGCCGGATTTGATCTTGTCGCCTTCCTTCTTGAGCCATTTGGCCAGGTTGCCCTTCTCCATCGTGGGCGACAGCGCCGGCATGAGGATGTTGGTGGGCATTGTGCGGCCTACCGGTAACAAACGGCCTTCGCCGCCTCGACGATTTCGGCCACCGAGGGAAGCGCCAGCTTTTCAAGATTGGCGGCGTAGGGCATCGGCACGTCTTTTCCCGACACGCGCGCGACCGGCGCATCCAGATAGTCAAAAGCGTGTTCCATCATGCGTGCAGCAATTTCGGCGCCGACACCGCATTGTTGCCAGCCCTCCTCCACAGTAACCAGGCGTGCCGTCTTTTGAACGGAGGCGACTATGGTTTCGGTGTCCATTGGCTTGAGCGTACGCAAATCGATCACCTCGGCGTCGATACCCTCTTTGGCCAATTCTTCGGCGGCCTTGAGGGCATAGCTCATACCCATCGACCACGAGACGATCGTCACATCGTTTCCTGGGCGCACGATCTTCGCCTTGCCAATCGGCAGAACAAAGTCATCGAGCTTGGGTACCGGTGAAGAGTGACCGTAAAGAATTTCGTTTTCGAGGAAGATCACCGGATTGAGATCGCGAATGGCAGCCTTCAGAAGCCCTTTGGCATCAGCGGCGGTGGACGGTGAAATCACCTTCAAACCCGGAACATGCGAGTACCAAGCTGAATAGTCCTGACTATGCTGCGCGGCGACACGCGCGGCCGCTCCGTTGGGGCCACGAAACACGATCTGACAGCCCATCTGGCCACCCGACATATACAAGGTCTTCGCGGCAGAATTGATCACCTGATCGATCGCCTGCATGGCGAAGTTGAACGTCATGAATTCGACGACGGGCTTTAATCCGGCGAGCGCTGCGCCGATGCCGAGCCCCGCAAAGCCGTGCTCGGTGATCGGCGTATCGATGACGCGTTTGGCGCCGAATTCCTGCAACAAACCTTGGGTGACCTTGTAGGCGCCCTGATATTCGGCGACCTCCTCTCCCATCACGAAGACATCTTTGTCGCGTCGCATCTCTTCGGCCATCGCGTCGCGCAACGCTTCGCGCATGGTCATGCTCACCATTTCGGTGCCTTCGGGAATATCGGGATCGCTTGCGATTTGCGCCGCCGGCGCTTCAGGAGCTTTCGGGGCTTTAGGTGCAGGGGATTCCTGAGTTTTCGCCTGGCCCTCAGCTTTCGCAGGCGGAGCGGACTCTGCCGCTTTCTGCTGCTGCGCAGGTTTTGTCGCTTTTATCGCGGTCTTGTCCTCACCCTCACCGAGAATGACTGCGATGGGAGTGTTGACGGCGACGTCGGCGGTACCTTCGGGTACCAGAATTTTTCCGAGTGTCCCTTCGTCCGCCGCCTCGACCTCCATTGTCGCCTTGTCGGTCTCGATTTCGGCGATCACGTCACCGGATTTGATCGTGTCGCCTTCCTTCTTGAGCCATTTGGCGAGATTGCCCTTCTCCATTGTCGGAGACAGTGCGGGCATGAGGACTTCGGTCGGCATGGGTCGTTATTGCTTTCCGGACAACAAACTAGCGATAAACGTCGGTGTAAAGCTCAGATACGTCAGGTTCGGGGTCATGGGTGGCGAACTCCGCCGCCTCGTTGATCACATCACGCACTTCGCCGTCTATTTTCTTGAGCGCGTCCTCGCTGGCGAATTTCTTCTCCAGGATTCGTTGGCGTGCCATGTCAATCGGATCGTGGTGAGTGCGGATCTCGTCGACCTCTTCACGCGTGCGATATTTGGCAGGGTCCGACATCGAATGCCCGCGATAGCGGTAGGTCAGCATCTCAAGGATATAGGGACCTTTTCCGGATCGACACCATTGCGCCGCCTTCTCGCCCGCCGCTTTCACTGCGCGCACGTCCATGCCGTCGACCTGGTCGCCGGGAATGTTGAACGACAGTCCACGCCTGGACAGATTCACCTCGGCGGAGGAACGCGTGATCGAGGTACCCATGGCGTAACGATTGTTCTCAATCACGTAGATGACCGGCAACTTCCAGAGCTCCGCCATGTTGAAGCTCTCGTAAACCTGCCCTTGATTGGCTGCGCCGTCGCCGAAATACGTGACTGAGAGGTTGTCGTTGCCGCGGTAGCGATTGGCAAAGGCAAGGCCGGTGCCGAGCGACACCTGCGCGCCCACGATGCCGTGACCACCGTAAAATCCCTTCTCCACGCTGAACATGTGCATGGAGCCGCCCTTCCCCTTGGAATAGCCGTGCGCGCGTCCGGTGAGCTCCGCCATTACGCCTTTGGCCTCCATGCCGGTCGCCAACATGTGTCCGTGATCGCGGTAGCCGGTAATGACCTGATCGCCCTCCTTGAGGACCATCTGCATGCCGACGACTACGGCTTCCTGACCGATGTAGAGATGGCAAAAGCCGCCAATCAGTCCCATCCCGTACATCTGCCCTGCTTTCTCTTCAAAGCGGCGGATGCTCAGCATGGAGCGATAGGCGGAGAGTTCCTGCTCCTTGCTGAAATCGGCGACGGGTTTGGTGTCGGCGCTCGGAGTTTTTTGGGCGACCGCCATTGGCTCTCCCTGCGAAAGCGTCCGGCTATTGTGACAGGGCGTCGGTGGGCTTTCCAAGCTCCCAATAGCTTAAATTGCGCGGCGGCGAAAGCGCGAGACCGTCGCGGGAATTGCGCAAAACAGGTTGAAATTGGCCAAAAATTTCAAACCGTCCGGTGGATAACGCCGACGCCCGGTCGCGGTTGCTAGCGGGGTCGCAACAGGAGGGTCAGATCGCGCGGGTCTGTATAGCCGACCAAGGCGCGGGCACGTTCATCCAGCATGTCAGGATCGATGCTGTCAGCGCGCAAAAGCGCAACCCGACGCTCCCAATGCGCTCGTTCGGCCTTGAGCCCGGTAAGCTCGCTTTTCATGGCGGCAAGCTGCTGCTCGAGGTCCTGTTGAGCCCGCAGCCCGTGGTTGCCGGTGAAGGCATTGGCGGCGAAATAGCCGATGAATAAAGCGGCAAAGATATAGAGACCGAGAACGGTCAAGACAGTGCGGCGGCGTCGATGCGTAACCATGCCACGCCAAGATCGCCCCAAGCCCGTTAAGGCGCCTTTAAATTTCTGAACTTTTTGAAGACGGCAAATCTTACCGCAATTGCCTGGGGCGGTGAATGCTGCCCGGCGCGTCCGGTGTTATAGAAGGCATCGACGCCGGAGGCCGATCATGTCCCGAACGATTTTCAGCGTGGCCGCTGTTTTTGCCTATCTACAACTCGCCCCGGCTGCGACGGCGCAGTACTACACCTCGGCCCCCTGGTGCGCGGTAATCTCGTTCGGAGCGGGAGATGTTCACTGGGAGTGCATCTACCGATCTATTGAGGAATGTCGGCCAAACATCCTGGCGGGAAATCGCGGCTTCTGTAATCCGAATCCCTACTATGTCGGAGCGGCCGAGCCGCGGCGGTCGCGTCGCGCCCGTCCGAACTAGATGCGTCAGATCCGATAGCGAATTTCATTGCCGATGAAATTGCCCAGCCGCTTGCCGCGGTTGCGCAGTACTTTGAGCAACCCCTGATCGACAAAATAGGTCAGCAGGATCGAATCGCGTGTTTTCACGCGGTTATGAACCGGGTCGGCTGAGTGCCAGGTGTCATTGCCGACCGCAAAGGCGTAACCGGTGTTTGGTGCAAATCGCATTTGCGATTTCTTCGGCATGGAACCGTCGGGCAATTTTTCGTGAAAGATCGTGCCGATGTCGGTGTTGGCATCGTCCTTCGGCAGGTAAAGCTGGACCGTAATGCCTTTCCAATGCGTGTCGGTGTGCGGCGTGATGAGATATCCCGGAATGTCGCGCGTGAGGATCGGGATCGGATACATGCCGACCTTGGCGAACTGTTCACCGAAGCGTTTTGAAAGCCCGGGCGCAAGGCGCCGTATGAACGCCTGCTTCACCGGCTCGGAGCACAATGCGCGCCCGACCACGTCCCATAGCGCGCGCTTCTCCGGAGGCAGATTTCGAATGTATTCCGGAAACAGATCGATCTTTACGCGCGTATGCGTGCCGTCCTTGAGATCGTGCCCTTTGCTTCGGCCATGCATCGGCCGATAGTCGTCGGACTCAGGCATCAAAGTCAGAATTTGCGCGTATATGTCATCGGGAAACACGCGATCAAATTCCAGATGGA
The DNA here is from genome assembly GCA_963707615.1 of uncultured Alphaproteobacteria bacterium. Classification (GTDB taxonomy): domain Bacteria; phylum Pseudomonadota; class Alphaproteobacteria; order Rhizobiales; family Xanthobacteraceae; genus Pseudolabrys. The sequence goes on along the minus strand of CAVPQT010000001.1, from coordinate 1,361,693 downwards.
AGAATGGTTTTTCGACCGCGCGTGCTCCATCGATCGACTCCACGATGAATTTGGCCAGGCGCTCGGCTGCCCGGCGGCGGTCGTAGGCTGAAAGCGTCGTGGTCTGGTCCATCGCATCAACTCAAGTTTGTGTTTCAACAGCAATGTGCGGCGAAATGGTCGGCGAAGGCAAGGTGCCAATCGCCGCAATTATCGCCGCGATTTGAGAACCTCGCGTCCGGCATATTTCGCCTGTGAGCCGAGTTCCCCCTCTATCCGCAGGAGTTGATTATATTTGGCCGTTCGATCGGAGCGGGCAAGCGATCCGGTTTTTATCTGACCGCAGCTTGTTGCCACCGCCAGATCGGCGATGGTCGAGTCTTCAGTCTCACCGGAACGGTGCGACATCACCGCCGTGTAGCCGGCCTTGTGCGCCATTTCGACAGCCGCGAGCGTTTCAGTCAGCGTGCCGATCTGATTGACCTTCACAAGGATGGAATTCGCGATGCCGTCCTTGATGCCTTTGGCCAGTCGCGTGACATTGGTCACGAAAAGATCATCGCCGACGAGCTGACATTTTTTTCCAACGAGATCGGTCAGAATCTTCCAGCCTTCCCAATCGTCCTCCGACATCCCGTCCTCAATCGAGACAATGGGATAACGCTCGACCAGATCGGCAAGATATTTCGCCTGATCCTGACGTGATCGCTTCTTCCCCTCGCCTTCGTAGACGTAGGACCCGTCTTTGAAAAATTCCGTCGCCGCGCAGTCGAGCGCGAGCATCACATCGCTGCCGGCCTTGTACCCGGCCTTGTCGATGGCCTGCATGATAAAATCGAGCGCAGCTTCGGCTGATTTCAGGTTGGGAGCGAAGCCGCCTTCGTCACCGACATTCGTGTTCAGTTTGGCCGCGTGAAGTTGCGCCTTGAGTGTGTGGAAAATCTCCGCGCCGGCGCGCAGTCCCTCGGCAAATGTCTTCATCCCCACCGGCATGATCATGAATTCCTGAAAATCGATGGGGTTGTCGGCGTGCACGCCGCCGTTGACGATATTCATCATCGGCACTGGAAGCGTGCGTGCGGCCGTGCCGCCGACGTAGCGATACAGTGGCGCCTTGTTGGCAACGGCGGCAGCCTTCGCAACGGCGAGCGACACGCCGAGAATGGCATTGGCGCCCAGGCGGCCTTTGTTTGCGGTTCCGTCCAGAGCAATCAAGGTCTCGTCGATCTTGGTCTGCGCTTCGGCATCCATGCCGCCAATAGCGTCGTAGATCTCACCGTTGACCGCATCGATTGCCTTGCCGACCCCTTTCCCGCTGTAGCGCTTTTTGTCGCCGTCGCGCAGTTCGACCGCCTCGTGTGCGCCGGTTGACGCGCCCGAGGGGACAGCGGCCCGGCCCCTGGCTCCGCCCTCCAGGATGACATCCACCTCCACTGTCGGATTACCCCGGCTATCGAGGATTTCACGGCCGATGATGTCGGTGATGGCGGTCATGGGTGGGTCCGATATTGGTAATGCGGGGCTTCTACAGGATGGATTACCCCCTTGTCATGCCCTGCGCGAAACGGGCATCCAAGGGGCCTCAAACACTGCGACAGGCCAATGGCGAAGAAACAACTGCAGCTGGGCCGCCCGAGCCCGATCCCCAGTTCCCCGGACCGGGCCATTCTTGACCGGGTGCCGAACCCCCATGCCGGCACGAACTATATTGCACGGTTCACGGCACCGGAGTTCACGACCCTCTGCCCTATCACCGGTCAACCCGATTTTGCGCACCTGGTCATCGACTATCTGCCCGCGCGCTATCTGGTCGAATCCAAATCATTCAAGCTCTACCTCAACAGCTTCCGCAATCACGGGGCGTTCCACGAAGACTGCACGGTGGCGATCGGGAAAAAGCTGACGACGCTTCTCAAGCCGAAGTGGTTACGGATCGGCGGATATTGGTACCCGCGAGGTGGAATGCCGATCGATGTATTCTGGCAAACCGGGAAATTGCCGAAAGACGTCTGGGTGCCGGATCAAGGCGTCGCGCCCTATCGCGGCCGCGGTTAGGTCGCCGGAACCTGCCGGCGCATCTGCAGTGCGCAGACCCATCCCGTTACGGCGAGAGCGATTGCTCCGACAACCAGCACCGCGTTGACGCCGATGCTGTTGAGCCCAATGCCGTAAACAACGGGGCCGGCTGCCTGACCCAGAAAGAAGAACATGGAGTGTGCGGCCGTCGCCGAGCCGCGTGCTGACGGCGCCAATTCCGTGACATAGACCTGGATGCAACCGTGCAGCAGGTAAAATCCGAAACCCATGAGGATGAAATTCGCGAACTCGATTGGCCACGGCATACGCAGCGCGATGACAAGGAGGCAGAACCCCATTGTCATGCCGCCCGCGGCCATGAGCCGACGCTCTCCGATGTTCGCGAGCAGCCATGCGACCATAAAGGTGTAGATAACACCGCCGATACCAAAGCCCGGCGATAACCACGCCCGCCACGGAAGAGCGTTCCACGCCATCGGTGCGCAGCATTCCCGCCATGTAGGGAAACACACCGAACAGAAACACGGCTTCAATGAAGACCGCGCCGAAACAGTATTTCGCCATCGGATTGCTGAAGATCGCGCGATAGTTCGGAATCAAAGTCGACAAGTCGAAACGGCCGGGCTTCTCCCCAATGCTTCGAAATCCAGGAATTGCGACGGCGAGCGCGATGAGATCGATGGCGCCGGTGACAAAGAACACCGCGCGCCATCCCAATACGTCACCGATCACGCCTGCCCCCGACGCTCCGAGCAGGTTGCCGCTCATCGCCGCAAACAGCAGCCGACCGATCGCGACCTGGCGTTGCTGCACCGGAACGCGATCGCCGGCGACCGCCAGCGCAATCGGAAAGACGCCGCCTGCGGCAACGCCTGCCAGCACACGGAGCGCCATCAATGTTTCAAAATTCGTGGCCAGCCCGCATGCCAATGTCGCTACGCCAACGATCAGCATGCATAGCGCAATCAAGCGTGTCTTGCTGAACATGTCGGCCAAGGCACCGAGCACCGGCTGCACGAGCGCGTACGGCAATGTGAAGCCGGTTGAAAGCAACGCAGCGGTCGTCGTCGTGACCTTCAGATCCTGCGCGATTTGCGGAATGACAGGATCGACCGAGCGCATGAAAAGCGTCGTCGCGAAGATGACGAACGCCATGAGATTGAGGACGCGTCCCATGGAGACCGATTGTGCGCCTTAGCTCTTGGAGAGCCGATCGAACTCAATCAGCTTGCGCAGGAGCGGCTCCATTTCTTTCACGGGAAGCATGTTGGGCCCGTCGGACGGCGCCCTGTCGGGATCCTGGTGTGTTTCGATGAACAGGCCGGCGACCCCAACCGCGGTTGCGGCGCGCGCAAGCACGGAGACGAATTCGCGTTCGCCACCGGACGATGTGCCCTTGCCGCCAGGCTGCTGCACCGAATGGGTGGCGTCAAAGATGACGGGCGCTTGGGTCGTTTGCTTCAGGATCGGGAGTGCGCGCATGTCGGACACGAGCGTGTTGTAGCCAAACGACACGCCACGTTCGGTAACGAGCACGTTGCGATTACCCGCACCGGTGATTTTTTCGACGACGTTGCGCATGTCCCATGGCGCCAGGAACTGACCTTTCTTGACGTTGACGGCCTTGCCCGTCTTGGCTGCCGCCTGGAGAAGATCCGTCTGGCGACAGAGAAACGCTGGGATTTGCAGGATGTCCACGACTGGCGCCACGCGCTCGCATTGCTCGGCGTCGTGCACATCGGTGAGTACGGGCACCTTCAGCTTGTCGCGAATTTCGGAAAAAATCGGCAGCGCCTGTTCAAGGCCAATGCCGCGCGCGGAGCTTGCCGACGTCCGATTGGCTTTGTCGAACGACGTCTTGTAGACGAGGCCAATGCCGACGCGTGCGGCAATTTCCTTGAGCGCCGTCGCCATCTCGAAGGCGTGGGCCCTGCTCTCAAGAGCGCACGGCCCGGCAATCAGCGCCAACGGCAAAGCGTTGCCGAAGCGAACATCGCCCACCACGACCGTGGAATTGGCTTTCTGGTCCAAGATTTAAGCCCTCGCGCGCCGGACCATGAATGGGGGCAAGCTGTTGGTCAACCGGGCTTCCGCGTTGCTGGCTCGAACACAAGGACCGCGCCCATCGCGTCTTCCGATCCGATAATCGCATCGTTGCCGACATAGAGGCCTGCGATCCCGGCAAGCTCCGGTAGCGCCTGCAGGCGGCTCGGCGATGTCACGGCAAAACGAAGTGCGGCCAGTCGGGCGCCCCGCGACATGTCGGGAGCCTTGACTCCGAAGCGCCGTAAAAAGGCGGCGGGTGTCAGCACGTCAATTGTTCCGCGTGGCGTGGTGATGGCAAATCCGTCGCTACCGGCACTTGCGTGGCTGTCAGCAAAGACTTCGAAAAATCGTCGGTGCTGCTCCGGTTGCTCGGCGACAGCGACGACACCGGCCACCGCAGAGACGCCGTTGGGATGTTGCTGAAAGTTCGGGTTCCAGAAATTCTCCGGATAGTGTTGCTGGCACGCCGCGAAATGAATGTCGCGCGCATCTTTGTCTTCTGCAAATGCCAGAGAGAACCCGACCTTCACCGAGGATCCGTCCGGCCTTTTGGCCTCGCGTTCGAAGCGCAGCGCATCCGGATCGCCGATGTGGGCGCCGGAAAATGTTTCGGCATCCCCTGCGGCATCCTTCGATTCAAGAATGAGCAGCGAGAAGCCCTCGCCGCGCGCAATGAAATCGCGATTGTACGCCCCGAACATCGTCGAGAACCCGTCGCTGCCGAGCTTCTCCGGCTCTGCCAGTGTCAGCAGCTCAATGAAAAAGCCCGGCAGCTGAACGATGTGATTGTGTGTCCCCCACGGATGCTTGTTGCGCGCGCCTACGGTGAAGCCAAGCCGCCGATAAAGATCGGCGGCGGCATCGAGGTCGCGCACGGCATGGACGATATGATCGAGGCCGCGAGCCATCGCTGCGATACTACACCAAGCGGCTGCGCTCGACCGCTGCCCCGATGAATGACGAGAACAATGGATGTGGCTCGAACGGTCGCGATTTCAGCTCAGGATGGAATTGCACGCCAATGAACCAGGGATGATCGTCATACTCGATGATTTCAGGCAGGATCCCGTCTGGCGACATACCGGAAAAACGCATGCCCCGCTGCTCGAGGCGGCCTTTGTAGGCCGTGTTGACCTCGTAGCGATGGCGGTGGCGCTCGGAGATTTCGGTCGCGCCATAGATCTGCGACACCCGGCTTCCGCGTGACAGGACCGCATCATAGGCGCCAAGCCGCATGGTGCCGCCGAGGTCGCCGCTCGCGGTGCGCTTCTGCAATTCATTGCCCTTGAGCCACTCGGTCATAAGTCCGACCACCGGCTCTGAGGTCTGGCCGAACTCGGTGGAATTGGCGCTTTCGATGCCGCACAGATTACGCGCGGCTTCCACGACAGCCATCTGCATGCCGAAGCAGATTCCGAAATACGGCACGTTCCGTTCGCGCGCGAACTGCGCCGCCTTGATCTTGCCTTCGGCGCCGCGTTGTCCGAACCCGCCGGGTACAAGAATGCCGTTAACGTGTTCGAGAAATGGTGTCGGATCTTCGCTCTCGAACACCTCGGACTCGATCCAGTCGAGATTGACCTTCACTTTGTTGGCGATGCCGCCGTGCGACAGCGCTTCGATCAGTGATTTGTAGGCATCCTTCATGCCGGTGTATTTGCCGACGATGGCAATCGTGACGTCGCCCTCGGGGTTGCGGATGCGTTCGTTGATGAAGCTCCAGCGGTCGAGATCCGGGGACTGGCGCGGTTCGATTCCGAAAGCGGCCAGCACCTCGGCATCCAATCCCTGGGCTGAATAAGCTTCCGGGACCGCATAAATGTTGTCGACGTCGCGCGCCTCGATCACCGCACTTTCACGAACATTACAGAACAGCGCCAGCTTGCGCCGCTCACTCTCGGGGATCGGTCTGTCGGTGCGACACAGGAGAATGTCCGGCTGGATGCCGATCGAGCGCAATTCCTTCACCGAGTGCTGGGTAGGCTTCGTCTTGAGCTCGCCCGCGCTAGGGATGAAGGGCATCAAGGTCAGATGGACATACAGCGCATGCCGGCGCGGCAGGTCATTGCCGAGTTGGCGGATCGCTTCAAAGAACGGCAGGCCTTCGATGTCGCCGACAGTTCCGCCGATCTCGCACAGCACGAAGTCGTATCCTTCGTTGCCTTCCCGGATGAAATCCTTGATGGCATTGGTCACGTGCGGAATGACTTGAATAGTGGCGCCGAGGTAGTCGCCGCGTCGCTCGCGCGTGAGGATGTCCTGATAGATGCGCCCGGTCGTGATGTTGTCGTGGCGCGTTGCGGGCCGACCGGTAAAGCGCTCGTAATGGCCAAGGTCGAGATCGGTCTCGGCGCCATCGTCAGTGACGAACACCTCGCCGTGCTGGTAAGGCGACATCGTTCCCGGGTCGACGTTGAGATAGGGGTCCAGTTTGCGCAGGCGGACCTTGTACCCGCGCGCTTGCAGGAGCGCGCCGAGAGCCGCAGAGGCCAGACCTTTGCCGAGAGAGGAGACCACGCCGCCGGTGATGAAAATATACCGCGCCATGGGACCTAACCTTTAGCCTCCGCGAATTAATTCGACGAGCCCGAAAAGCACAGAGCTGTCCTGCGCCTGTGTGTAGTTCGATAAATTTTCGACTTTCCAGATGCTTGGGCTGCGATCTTCATGCCGACTTCCACTCCTCCTAACGCCGAAGGGCCGGAGTTCCCGGCCCTTCGCTAGCGACTTCATTTTGACTGTGGCACCTGCGGCCCGGAGGGCGCCGCGGGAGCCGCCGGGGCGGCAGGCGGCGTGCCACCTTGCAGCTGATTGAGCAACCCGCCACCACCACCCCCGAGCGGGGTCGGCGCGCCAGGTGCTGCCGGTGCACTTTGCTCGCCCTGCAACACCGAGGTCGGTTTGCGGTTGATGCCGGCGAGGATCGAAAGCAACAGGCTGGTGACGAAAAACAGTCCGGCCAGGATCGCGGTCGCACGCGTGAGAACGTTCGCGGTGCCACGGCTGGTCATGAAGCCGCCGGTTGAACCGATCCCTAGTCCACCACCTTCGGAGCGCTGCAGAAGCACCACCCCGATCAGGGCGAGCACCAGCATCAGGTGGATGACAATGATCACATGCTGCATTCGTTCAATATCCGTCCAAACATCGCCGGTCCGGCCTTTCCGCCGGGCGGAGCGCGCTTTCCATATAGGAATTCGCCGCGGTCTCTACACGATCAATTCGGCTTTTTCCACCCTTGCGACCGCTAGCGGTAAATCGCCGCAATTCCGAGGAAATCGGCGGCTTTCAGGCTCGCGCCGCCCACCAAGGCACCGTTTACGTCCGCGATGGTCAAAAGCTCTCCGGCATTGCTCGGCTTGACCGACCCTCCATAGAGGATCTTGATGCGGGCACCTGCCGCGCTGAAGCGTTCGGTCAGACGCTTGCGGATAAACCCATGAACGTCGGCGACGTCGGTCGGGGTCGGCGTCAGTCCGCTTCCGATGGCCCAAACCGGCTCGTAGGCGATCACCAGCTTTGCCGCGGTGGCTCCATCGGGCAGCGATCCCTGCAGTTGAGATCCGACCACATCGAGCGTCTTGCCTGCCTCGCGCTGCGAGCGCTGCTCGCCGACGCAAACAATGGCCGTCAGGCCGGCGCGAAACGCGGCCTGAGCCTTCGCCCGCACCATTGCGTCGGTCTCGTGATGGTCCGTTCGTCGCTCGGAGTGGCCGATGATCACGGCGCCCGCCCCTGCATCGGCCAGCATTTCGGCCGAAATGTCCCCCGTGTGGGCGCCTGTAGGCTCCGTGTGGCAATCCTGGCCGCCGATTATCACACCCGAACCTTGCGCCGAGGCGGCAAATTCGCGGATCAAGGTCGCGGGAGGACACACCATCAACTCGGCTTTGCCTTTCAGCTCGGCCGCACCGGACAGGATCTTGGCGAACTCGGCTCGCGAAGCGGCGAACCCGTTCATTTTCCAGTTGCCCGCAACCAGTGGAATTGAGCTGCCCGCCGCCATGGAAAATCCCCTTACGCGTGCGGTATCAGACCAGACCAGCCAACGCCAGCACACCGGGCTACGAGCTGATCCCTCTTGAGTTGCAAGGAGTTGGCCCGGTCACTATGGTGCCCCCGCCGTGCTTGAGCTAGACAAGCGCGGTCATCCACGCAACCAACCAATCATCGTAACCACAGCAACTCGCATGCTCCGCGGTCTTCACAAAGCTTCATCGACCTGGCTCGGCAAAGCCGTCATGGCTGTGATCATGGGCTTTCTTGTCATCAGTTTCGCGATCTGGGGAATTGGCGACATCTTCCGCGGATTCGGGCGAAACGCCGTGGCCACCATCGGCGACAACGAGATTTCCATTGAACAATTTCGTCAGTTCTACAATGACCGCATCCAGCAGCTGGGACGTCAGTTGGGTCGACCGATTACGCCCGATGACGCAAAGGCCCGCGGCCTCGACCGACAAATCCTCGGACAATTGATCGCGGAAACCACCCTCGACGAAGAGGCGAAAAAACTGCGTCTGGGCGTTTCCGAAGCCGACATCGCCAAGCGCATCACAGCCGACCCGTCATTCCGTGGTCCGAGCGGCCAGTTTGACCGCAGCCGCTTCGAACAGCTCATCCGCCAGGCCGGCTTCACGGAAAGTCGATTTGTCGACGATCAGCGTCGCGCGTTGTTGCGGAGGCAAATTGCCCAGAGTGTTGGTGGCGAAGTGAAAGTGCCAACCACCGCGGCGACCGCCCTCAATCAGTTTCGAAACGAAAAGCGCAGTATCGAATATGTGGTGCTCGGCCCGGCTCAGGCTGGCGAAATTCCTCCGCAAACGCCTGAGGTACTCGGCAAATACTTCGAGGAGCGGAAGGCTCTTTTCAGGACACCGGAATTTCGGAAAGTCACGCTGCTGCGGCTGTCGCCAGCGGATATTGCCAAGCCCGACACGGTGAGCGAGGCCGACGCCAAGGCTTATTTCGAGCAACGCAAAGACACCTACGGTCGACCTGAAAAGCGTGAACTGCGTCAGATTGTCTTTCCCAATGCGGAAGAGGCTGCGGCCGCACGCGAGCGCATCACCAAAGGCGCAACCTTCGATGACGTCGCCAAGGAACGTGGCGTAAGTGAATCGGATACCGTGCTCGGTACGGTCGCTAAAGCTGACATCATCGACCCTGCGATCGCTGAGGCAGCCTTTGCTCTGAAGCAGGGCGAAGTCAGTCAGCCGGTCAAAGGTCGGTTCGGAATAGCCCTGCTGCAGGTTGGTAAGATCGAGCCGGGCGAGGAGAAGACTTTCGAGCAGATGGCGTCTCAGGTCAAAACCGAGATTGCCGAAGGCCGCGCCAAGAGCGAGGTCACAACGCTGCGCGACAAGATCGAAGACGAGCGGGCGGCCGGTTCGACCTTGGCCGAGGCTGCCAAGAAACTTGGTCTTTCGCTCATCAACGTCGAGGCGGTCGACCGCTCCGGACGCGGTCCCGACGGCCAACCTGTTCCAAACCTGCCGCAGACGCCCGATGTCGTTAGTGCAGCTTTTTCGAGCGACGTCGGCGTCGACACCGAGGCGCTACAGTTACCGAACGGCGGCTATCTCTATTTCGACGTGACCGGTGTAACCCCGTCGCGCGAACGCACGCTTGAAGAGGTCAAGGATCAGGTCGAGGCGCGATTTCACGACGACGAGGTCGCCAAACGCCTGTTGGCAAAAGCTAACGATATCGTCGGCAAGCTGAAAGCCGGGACGAACTTCGCTCAGGCTGCGCAGGAAATTGGTCTGTCGGTTGCCACTGCGACCGACCTCCAGCGCGGCAAGCAAGCAGGCTTTGTGCCGGCGAAGGTCGTTGACGTCGTTTTCCGTACGCCAAAGGGATCCCCAGGCACTGCCGAGGGCGAAAAGCCCACGGAGCGGTTTATCTTTCGGGTAACCGACGTCGTGGATCCGACACTCGATGCGTCGTCGCCACAAAGCAAGGCGATCAATGACACGCTGCAGAACTCCTACGTCGACGACATCGTCAACGAATTCATTGGCCGGCTAGAAAACGATTTTGGTGTGAATGTGAATCCTGCCGCCCTGAACCAGGCGACCGGCGGCGGCGCCCAACAGTAACTTCGATCCATGCAAATCGAGCCGTCGGAAACCGCCTTTGCCGAACGCTATGGGCGCGACGAAGCGCAGGTGGTGTGGACCACTCTGGTGGCCGACCTCGAAACGCCAGTCTCTGCTTTCCTGAAGCTTGGCGGCGGCAAGGCGATGAGCTTTCTGCTTGAGTCCGTCGAAGGCGGGGCGGTCCGCGGTCGCTATTCAATCATCGGCCTCGACCCGGACCTGATCTGGCGCACGGTTCAAGGCAAAGCCGAAATCAACCGTACCCCGCGCAGTAAGCCAAATGCGTTCGCCCCCTGCTCCAAGTCGCCTCTGCCGGCGCTGCGCACGTTGATCGCGGAAAGCCGGATCGCTTTGCCTGACGGATTGCCGCCGATGTCTGCAGGTGTATTCGGATATCTGGGCTACGACATGGTGCGGCTGATGGAAGAGCTTGCGCCGCCCAATCCGGATCCGATCGGCATTCCCGATGCGATCCTGGTGCGTCCGACGATCATCGTCGTATTCGATGCCGTCAAGGACTCGATCACAGTTGTTACGCCGGTGCGCCCTGAAAAGAACCTTGACGCGAAATCGGCACTGGCGCGCGCCGTTGAACGGCTCGCTCACGTGGTCGACAGTATGGACCGCCCGTTGGACAAATCGCTGACGGAGCATGACGCCGGTCCGATTGATGTGCCGGCAAAGTCGAACACGACCCGCGATGAATTCAGGGCCATGGTGCGCAAGGCCAAGGACTACATCGTCGCCGGGGATGTTTTTCAGGTCGTCCTGGCGCAGCGCTTCGAGGCCCCTTTCGCGTTGCCGCCCTTCTCTCTCTATCGCGCCCTCAGGCGAACCAATCCGTCGCCCTATTTGTACTTTCTCGATTTTGGCGACTTCGCTGTCGCCGGATCGAGTCCGGAAATCCTGGTGAAAGTCTCCGAGGACGTTGTCACCATTCGTCCGATCGCGGGAACACGGCACCGCGGCGCGACACCTCACGAAGACAAGGCGCTCGAGGAAGAACTCCTGGCTGATCCGAAAGAGCGCGCCGAACATCTCATGTTGCTTGATCTTGGCCGCAACGACGTCGGTCGCGTCGCAGCGATCGGTACGGTCAAGGTCACGGATCAGTTTTTCGTCGAACGCTACAGCCACGTGATGCACATCGTGTCCAACGTCGAGGGCAAGCTTGCCGGCAATCGCGATGCGCTGGATGCCCTGGCGGCGGGCTTCCCCGCTGGAACCGTCTCTGGCGCGCCGAAGGTGCGCGCAATGCAGATCATCGACGAACTTGAGAAAGAAAAGCGCGGGCTCTATGCCGGTTGCGTCGGCTATTTCTCTGCCGCCGGATCGATGGACACATGCATCGTCCTGCGGACCGCCCTGATCAAGGACGGCACCATGTATGTGCAGGCAGGGGCCGGCATTGTCGCCGACAGCGATCCGGATTTCGAGCAGCAGGAGTGCATCAACAAGGCGAAGGCCTTGTTTCGCGCGGCCGACGAGGCGCGGCGCTTCGCAAGCGTCGCTAAACGCGGCCAGTAACCACATAAAAGCCCGGCTGCTTGACCCCCCTCCGAGGGCACCGTAAACCCCTGCTACAGCGGTGAAACATGATCGTTCTGATCGACAATTACGACAGCTTCACCTTCAACCTTTTCCACTATCTCGGCGGGTTGGGGGCCGATGTTGCCGTGCATCGCAACGACAGGATTTCCGTCACCGATGTGATGGCGCTCGAGCCCGAGGCCATTGTGCTGTCGCCTGGCCCTTGCACGCCGAACGAAGCCGGCATTTGCCTCGATCTCATCGCGAAGGCGTCGCCGACCACACCGATCCTCGGGGTGTGCCTGGGCCATCAGGCGATCGGTCAGGCTTTCGGCGGCAGAGTGGTGCGCGCAACGCCTCTGCATGGCAAGGTGTCGGACATCAGCCACAAGGGCACTGGCGTGTTTCGCGGCATCAACGGACCTCTGAAGGCAACGCGCTATCATTCGCTGGTCGTCGAGCGCGCCAGCATGCCAAACGCGCTTGCGGTCAACGCCGAAACCGCCGATCGCCTGGTGATGGGGTTGATGCATGAGACCCTGCCGGTGCACGGCGTTCAATTTCATCCCGAGAGCATTGCCTCCGAGCATGGTCACCTGATGCTGCGCAATTTTCTCGAACTCGCCGCGGCCTGGAATGCATGGCGCGGCCGCGACGGGACGAAAGTCCGCAAGTCGGCGGCACTGCAGGCGACTTGAGACATCCCCATGGCCGATGATTTCAAAGCGCTCATCGCCAAGGTTGCGACCGGCGCTACTCTTTCCCGCGAAGAGGCTGCTGGCGCATTCGACCGCATGATGTCCGGTGAGGCGACGCCTTCCCAGATGGGCGGGCTGTTGATGGCGCTGCGCGTGCGCGGCGAGACCGTCGAGGAAATCACCGGAGCGGTCACGACCATGCGCGCCAAGATGCTTGGTGTGAAGGCACCGCCCGATGCCATCGACGTTGTCGGCACCGGCGGCGACGCGTCCGGCTCATTCAATATTTCGACCTGCGCGGCGTTCATCGTCGCGGGCGCAGGCATCCCTGTTGCAAAACACGGAAATCGCGCCCTCTCCTCGCGTTCGGGAGCCGCCGACGTGTTGCAGGCGTTAGGCGTGAAAATCGAACTTACCGCTGATCAGGTCGGAGCGTGTATCCGTGATGCCGGCATCGGCTTTATGTTCGCGCCGGCACATCATCCTGCGATGAAGAACGTCGGACCGACGCGCGTCGAACTCGGCACGCGCACCATCTTCAACCTGCTTGGGCCGCTCTCGAATCCCGCGCGCGTGAAGCGGCAGATGATAGGCACTTTCTCCAAGCAATGGGTTGAGCCGATGGCCCAGGTGTTGAAAAATCTCGGCGCAGAAAGCATCTGGGTCGTGCACGGTTCGGATGGCCTCGACGAAATTACCACCGCTGGTCCGACCACTGTGGCCGCGCTTGAAAACGGCAAGATAAGAACCTTTGAGGTCAGTCCGGAAGATGCCGGCCTCGGCCGTTCAAAACCCGAGGCCTTGCGCGGCGGCGATGCGGAACACAATGCGAAAGCTTTGCTTGACGTGTTGAAGTGCAAGCAAAGTCCGTTTCGCGATGTTGCGATCCTCAATGCAGCGGCAGCGCTCATTGTCGCCGGGAAGGCGAAAGATCTCAAACAGGGCGCGGCGATTGCGGCGAAGTCGATCGAATCCGGCGAAGCTGAGGGCCGCCTTGACCGGCTGATCGCTGTCTCAAACAGCGTCGAGGCCTGAGGTACAGGCGTATGACCGATATCCTGACCAAGATCGAGACGTATAAACGCGAAGAGATCGCCGCCGCCAAGCGCGCACGCCCGTTGGATGCGTTGGAGCGCGATGCAAAATCGGCGTCGCCGCCGCGCGGATTTGTGCGCGCCATCGAGCAGCGCATTGGGCTTGGTGACTACGCGCTCATTGCCGAGATCAAGAAAGCCAGCCCCTCGAAGGGATTGATCCGAGCCGATTTCGATCCCCCGGTTCTCGCCAAGGCCTATGAAGCGGGAGGCGCTACGTGCCTTTCAGTACTCACCGACGCGCCGTCGTTCCAGGGGCAGCCCGAATACCTCGCAATGGCACGCAACACCACCGCACTGCCTGTCCTGCGAAAAGACTTTATCTACGAGCCCTATCAGGTCGTGGAATCGCGCGCGCTTGGCGCTGACTGTATTCTGATCATCATGGCGGCTGTCGAGGACGGCGCGGCAAGCGAAATAGAGCGGACGGCCTTCTCGCTCGGTATGGATGTACTAGTTGAAGTTCATGATGAAGTTGAGCTTTCCCGCGCGCTCAAACTGAAATCGCGGCTGATCGGCATCAACAATCGCGATCTGAGGACGTTCAAGACATCGCTTGCCGTCAGCGAGATGCTGGCGCCACGCATTCCACGGGACCGTATCGTTGTGGCCGAAAGCGGTCTGAACGCACCTGCCGATCTTGCGCGGCTTAAACGCATCGGGATCTCGACCTTTCTCATTGGCGAAAGCCTGATGCGCGAGGCGGATGTCGCGGCTGCGACCAAGACCTTGCTTGCGCGCGGCACTCAGCGCGCTGCCGCGGAGTAAACGATGAAGCGGCGAAAAAGTGCACCGGCTGGCGGCAAAGCCACCGTAGCGAAGCAACCCGACAAACCAATTCCGGCCTCCGCTAGCCCCCTCACGCATATTGATCAGCGTGGGCAGGCCCGCATGGTCGACGTCACCGAGAAAGGTGCAACCGAACGCACTGCGGTGGCGGAAGGCCGCGTCATCATGCGCAAGGAAACACTGGACCTCGTGCTTGAAGGCAATGCCATGAAGGGCGACGTCCTTGGCGCTGCGCGACTTGCCGGCATCATGGCCGCGAAGCGTACGCACGGTCTCATTCCGCTCTGTCATCCGCTTCCGCTCAGCAAGGTCGAAATTGAGATCAATCCGGAACACGCCCTGCCCGGATTTCTGGTGCAGGCTACGGTCAAGGTTACGGCCAAGACGGGCGTCGAAATGGAAGCGCTTACCGCGGTCTCGATCTCATGTCTCACGATCTACGACATGGTCAAAGCAGTCGAACGGGGCATCCGGATCGAAGGCATTCGTCTGCTGCTCAAGAGTGGCGGAAAATCCGGTGAGTGGCGTGCGGAGGCGTAGTCGATGGCGCTGATGGCGGTTGCCGAAGCACTGCAGCGCGTGCTGGCTGATGCGAGACCGCTGCCGGCCGAAACCGTCGCTCTCGATGAAGCGCTTGGACGCGTTCTCACTGATGACGTTGTCGCCTTGCGCACGCAGCCACCCGCCGCGCTGTCGGCCATGGATGGTTACGCGGTGCGTGGCAGCGATGTCGCGCGGGCGCCGATCACACTTAAAGTCATTGGTGAGGTAGCGGCGGGTCATCCCTTCGCTGGAAAAGTCGGGCCAGGTGAAGCCGCGCGAATTTTTACCGGGGGCGTTATGCCTGCCGGCAGCGATACCGTGGTGATTCAGGAGTTCACCGCCCGAGACGCCGACAGCGTCACAATCCAAAAAGAGACCGCCGCCGGTCGCAACGTGCGCGCCGCGGGCATCGATTTTGCTCAGGATGAGAACCTGTTGCGCAAGGGTCGCCGCCTGACTGACCGCGACCTGATGTTGGCGGCCGCCATGAACCACCCCCGGCTCAAGGTGCATAAGCGACCGAAGGTGGCCGTACTCGGTACCGGGGACGAACTGGTGCCGCCTGGTAGCACGCCGCAGGAGGGCGAGATCGTCTTCTCGAACGGCTTTGCCCTCGCCGCGCTTGCGCGCCTGAACGGAGCCGAAGTGCACGAACTCGGTATCGTTCGGGACCGTGTTGAGGACATTGCAGCCGCCGTGCGCCACGCACGGCAACTCAATGCAGATATTCTCGTGACCACAGGCGGCGCTTCCGTCGGCGAGCACGACCTGGTCCAGCGGGCACTCGCGAAAGAAGGTTTGGAACTGTCGTTCTGGCGTGTTGCGCTGCGTCCCGGCCGCCCGATGATGCACGGCCGCCTGGAGGGCATGCAGGTCCTGGGCGTCCCCGGGAATCCGGTGTCGTCCTACGTGTGTTCGTTCCTTTTTCTGGTGCCGCTCATCCGGACGCTTGCCGGGCGGCAGGATATCGCCCATTTGCCGGAAAATGCGCGGCTTGGAAGCGATCTCCCGGCAAACGATGAGCGCGCCGACTATCTGCGGGCCACCCTGCAACCGGGGCCGAACGGCCCATTGGTAACCCCCCTGCCGGCCCAGGACAGCTCCCTGATGGCTCCGTTGGCCAAGGCGGATTGTCTGCTGATTCGCGAACCGCATGCGCCTGCTGCGCCCGTTGGTTCAGACTGTGTCATCCTTAAGCTAGGCCTTTAGCGGCCTTTTGCTTTTTTCACTCCAAATTAAGTGGTTGCGGAACACATATCGAACAGATAGTGTCCGTTCATGATTTGTTTCTGGCTTGGACCCCTTTTGGGGTCGGCCGACGGGGAGAGACCAGATGCTGACCCGCAAGCAATTCGAGCTGCTGAGGTTCGTCCACGAGCGCCTGACAGAGACGGGGGTGCCCCCCTCTTTTGACGAAATGAAGGACGCTTTGGACCTGCGCTCCAAATCGGGGATCCATCGACTGATCACGGCACTCGAGGAACGCGGATTTATCCGTCGCCTTCCCAATCGGGCGCGCGCGATCGAGGTGATTAAATTGCCCGAACTCGGTCGGCCATGGGCTCGGCTCGTCCCGCGCGCGGGGTTTCACGCCCAGCGTGATCGAAGGCGATCTTGGCAGGGTGCGCGCGACGTCTGAGGATGATGGAGGCCGCCCGGTTGCGGTTCCGGTCATGGGGCGCATTGCGGCCGGCACGCCCATCGAGGCGATCCAGACACGAAGCCATATCATCAACATGCCGCCCGACCTTCTTTCGGCCGGCGAGCATTTTGCACTCGAGGTTCGCGGCGACAGCATGATCGAGGCCGGCATTCTCGACGGCGATCTGGCCCTGATCCGCAAGTCCGAGGCAGCCGACACCGGCGACATTGTGGTGGCGCTCATCGACGACGAGGAAGCGACGCTAAAGCGGTTTCGCCGGCGGGGCGCCTCGATCGCGCTTGAACCTGCCAACACCGCCTACGAGGTCCGTATCCTGCCGCCCAACCGTGTGCGTATCCAGGGCAAGCTGGTTGGATTGTTCCGCAGGTATTAGTCGTCCGCCGCGAGAGCCTCTGATCGCGGCGACGCTTCACGCGGCGCGGGCGTTCCGGCGCGCTGGTCAGCCGACGGTGCGTTGCCAATGGCACGCGTCCACGGCCGCTCGTAGCCCGGTGGCAGCGTAACGCTTCGCTCGAAATGCTGGCCGCTCCAGCGCAAGGCGACGGCACCGTGCGTGCGCCAGACGTCGCGGTCAATCAGCGCGGCTGCACAAGGCAATGATGGCGCCTGCCGTGCGCTAACAACCACAGCTGCTCGCCCGCAGTCCTCGGCGAATGCCTCAACGTCCAGCACCATTGATGCAAGTCGACCATCGGCCAGCTTGCCGACGCAGCCGATCGCATCGCAGGTCACGCCTGCGTTCAAACTTGGGTCTTTCGGCGTTCGCGCATCAGCGTCAGCGGCAAGCCATTCCTTGACGGCAAAGCTGTCGCGGCTGCTACGCAAAATGGAAAGTCGGCCATCGGGCCCACGGATGGCGACCGTCTGGCCATCGTCGGCAACCAATACATCGGGCTGCGGAGACGCAATCGCCCAAAGACTGGCGCCGACCAGCAATGCCGCACCACCCAGACGCAACGGCGTGCGCAGGAGGCAAATCATCAATAGTCCGGCAGTTCCCGTCAGCAGCGGACCGGTGCCGAATGCCCGCATGCGCCCGACCGCGCCAGGTAGGTTGCCAACCCACTGCGCCACCCAGACCATCCAGTCGATGCCTTCACCCATCAGGTGCCAGAACACGCCATCGAAACCGAACGGCATGCTGAGGACGCCCAGAATTCCCATCGGCATTACGACAGCCGAGACCACCGGCATAGCGAGAAGGTTTGCCAGGACGCCGTAAGGCGCCAACCGATGAAAGTGGTAGGCGGCATAGGGCATGGTTGCAAAACCCGCGACCAATGAGGCGAGCAGCAGGCCGCAGACTTCGCGCACGCCCCAAAGCGCGACCCGCCGACCGAGCGAGCTGTCACGGTCGGGCTGCCAAGGGAGCCCCTTTTGATAGGCCGCGATCAGGGCCAGCGTTGCCGCAAATGACATCTGGAAGCTCGGGTGCACGACGGCCTGCGGCGCCAGCGAAAGAACAACGATGGCTGCAATCGCAAGCGTACGGAACGTGAGCGTTGGCCGATCCAGCATGACTCCGACAAGCACGATCGCGATCATGATGAACGAGCGTTGTGTCGCGACCTCTGCACCCGAAAGCAGAAGATAAAAGGCGGCCGCGACTAGCGCTGCAAACGCCGCCCACTTCTTGATGGGATGGCGGCTCGCCACTGACGGGACTAACGCGAGAATGGCCCGGATGAAAAAGAACACGATGCCCGCAACGACCGCCATGTGATAGCCGGAAATCGACAGGACGTGAGCAGACTCGAAACATACATGGCGTCGTTGACGGGCGTGGAAATAGCGTCACGCTTTCCGGTTA
The DNA here is from genome assembly GCA_963707615.1 of uncultured Alphaproteobacteria bacterium. Classification (GTDB taxonomy): domain Bacteria; phylum Pseudomonadota; class Alphaproteobacteria; order Rhizobiales; family Xanthobacteraceae; genus Pseudolabrys. Next base: position 1,343,403 of record CAVPQT010000001.1, on the reverse strand, counting down.
TCAGCGCCGAAGCGATCGAGCCGTTATCGCCCGGGATCACCGCACGGATCCGCTTGTCCATGGTCTCGCGCAGATCGTCGATGACGGTTGCGTAGCGCAACCAGAAACCACGCTCCACCGGCGGCGATTTCACTTTGATTGCGCCGAGCGCGTAGCCGGATGCACCTAAGCGTTGGAAATACATGTCGCGGGCGAAGTCGTATCCGCCGGGTCGCAAGGCCTGCAGCGGCGGCGACAGATGTGCCTTGAATTCGACGAAGCTTCCCACCGCCGGCGCGCTGCCCTTGCGCACCGCGACGCGGATTCGCTCAGGCGACGCGCTTGGCACGCCTGATGCCTCGAAACGCTGGACGCGGACCACAATTCGGTCGCTGCGCTCGCGTTCTTCGCGAACCTCTACAAATCCGGTGAGCAGCGCACTCGAAATCGGGCGTTGCAGGATCAGATGGTCTATCCGCACGGTCTGCAAGGTAGCCACTGCAAGCCCAAGAGCCATTGCGGCCAACGCGAGCGCAACAGGAAACGCGATCGCGCGTCGACGCGCCAAAAAGGTCGATACCGTCGTTGCGAGAGCCAGAGCGAGAGCAGCCCACCACGTCGGTTCCCGGTCTGCGGTGAAGTAGACAACAATGCCGAAACCGAAAGCGACAGGCAGCCAAGGCATCAGACGCCCGGGCGCCACTTCCGCCATGGCCCAGCTGGAGATTGTCTCACGCAGCCGGCCGGTCGCGTCACTGATCCCTGTAGGAACCGATACGCCGGCGGGACGTGGCGTGGTGTCCCAGGTTTTTGTGCCGGCATGGGCTCGCCGGGTACGGGAATGTTGTCGGGCCACGGAGGAGCTGCGCCTCCGACGCTGCCCATTGCAACCGACCCTATTGTAACTCGCCCTTAGGTTGTGACCAGAGACTTGGTCACTTACCCTGTGGCTTTCTCCTTGGCCCAGGTGTCACGTAGTCCGATCGTACGACTGAACACGGGGGCTCCGGGCTTTGCGTCTCGGTCGAGACAGAAATAACCCTGCCGTTCGAACTGTACGGGCTCCTCGATGCGGGCGTCCCTGAGCGCCGGTTCAAGGCGTGCCGCGGGGAGCACCTCAAGCGAATTCGGATTGAGGTCGGCGGTGAAATTGTCGCCGGTAGGATTGGGCTGCGTGAAAAGCGGATTATAAATGCGCACCTCGGCCGGAATGGAATGGGCCGCCGCAACCCAGTGGATGGTCGCCTTCACTTTGCGGCCGTCGGGCGCGTTGCCACCACGCGTTGCCGGATCGTAACTGCAGCGAAGCTCGGTCACTTCACCCTTTGCGTTCTTTATAACTTCGCGACACGTTACAAAGTAGGCATAGCGCAAACGCACCTCGGCACCGGGAGAGAGCCGGAAGAACTTCTTGGGCGGGTTCTCCATGAAGTCGTCTTGTTCGATGTAAAGCTCGCGCGCAAATTTTATTTTGCGTGCACCCGCCGCCGGATCGTCGGGATGATTGGCGGCATCAAGCTCTTCGACCTGTCCTTCGGGATAGTTTTCAATAGTGATTTTCAGCGGACGTAACACCGCCATCCGACGCAGCGCCTTCTTGTTGAGCACTTCGCGCACCGAGAAATCGAACATGCCAACGTCAACGACGCTGTTGGCCTTGGCGACGCCGATACGTTTGACAAAATCGCGTATCGCTTCGGGCGGCACACCGCGCCGCCGCAGGCCCGCGATCGTCGGCATGCGGGGATCATCCCACCCGTTCACATGCCCATCGCGGACAAGCTCGGTCAGAACACGTTTGGATAAGACCGTGTAAGTCAGGTTGAGTCGCGCGAATTCGTACTGATGCGGTCGCGAGGGCACCTTCAGATTGGTGATGAACCAATCGTAAAGCGGACGATGATCTTCGAATTCGAGTGTGCAAATCGAATGAGTGACATGTTCGATCGCATCCGACTGCCCGTGTGCATAGTCATAGCTCGGATAGATCTTCCACTGGGTGCCGGTGCGTGGATGCGTCGCGTGTAGAATCCGGTACATCACCGGGTCGCGCAAATTGATGTTACCCGACGCCATGTCAATCTTGGCGCGCAGAACGCGCGCGCCATTCGGGAATTCGCCGGCTCGCATGCGGCGGAACAGGTCGAGGTTCTCATCAACACCTCGGTCGCGGAACGGACTGTTCTTCCCGGGCTCGGTGAGTGTGCCGCGATTGGCGCGCATGTCGTGCGGGCTCTGATCATCGACGTAGGCCTTGCCCGCCTGGATCAGATCTTCCGCCCAGGAATAGAGCTGCTCGAAATAGTCCGACGCGTGATAGAGGTGCTTTCCCCAGTCAAAGCCAAGCCAGCGCACGTCGCGCTCGATGGCATCGATGTATTCCTGCTCTTCTCTTGTTGGGTTTGTATCGTCAAAGCGCAGATGGCAGCGGCCGCCGAATTCCTCGGCGATGCCGAAGTTCAGGCAGATCGACTTGGCGTGCCCGATATGGAGGTAGCCGTTAGGTTCCGGCGGGAATCGCGTAACGACGCCCTTCGCCCGACCGGAATCGAGGTCGGACCTGACGATGTCGCGGATGAAATCGCGTCCCGCCTCGGCGACCTGAGTCTCGTCCAATGCCATGCCGTACCAGCCCCTATCGACGCGTATTTGCCGGGAGCGGCAGTCGCGTGCGGCCTATCTGCCAAATCCCGGTGCACGCCTCAAGCTGCGTTTTCGGCTTAAACCGTTACTCCAAAGGCAAACAAAAAGCCCGGCGAGAGGCCGGGCTTTCCGTCGAGAAAAGGTAGTTGCCAATCGCGCGATACAACCAGTTATCGTGAGGATGTTCTTCCGCCGCTGCCGCCAGGGCCCGGACGAGAAGTGAAGGTTGATATGGACCCATTAGCATTGCGGACAGTATAGGTCGTGATGCTGGTCTTCGCGTCAGTTGATCGAATGTCGCCGCTACCGTCGGAATAGCGGTTAGCCTCGTAACGATTGCCATTACTGCTAACGCCTGAGGCAGAATATGTAGTGCTCTTTATTCGGCCCGCCTGGAGTTTAGTTCGTTCATCCGCATATTGGTCGGAACCAGTCTTCTGACCCTCCCTCGGCTTCGTAAGGCAATGTTGACCCGAGGCTTGTTTCCCATCGCGAGCAGTCGAGCAGTTGCCCGTACCCCCGGTGACAGCCGTGTTGTCATCAGCAAAGGCCGGCAAAGTGACCCCGCCATTCAAGCTCGTAACGCTGAAGGCCAGTAGTAAAAGCCCAGTCGACATTTTCATCAACATTTCCTTTTCAGTTTTTTGATTTGTATTTCTGCGGCGCAACGCCCACCCGTCACGAGCAACACGCGATAGCTATCGCGAACGAACCGAACGCAACCTGACCGGTGCATTGAGGATAGGTTCATCTTCGCGGGATTGGATCAGCCGAATAGTCGATTTCGTCTAGTGACGAAAACCATCACGCGTAAGCATCATGGACCGCCGCGTTTGGCGACAATTCATCAACCAAAATTTGTCGTCATAGACCTGAAATTGCGACCACAGACCCGAAACTTATGATACATGAGCGCGGCACTATTCATTGATATGAACCTGGATTTTTATCGAACTCGGACATGGCTGGCGAAATTGTCACTCGATTTGCCCCGTCCCCGACCGGCTTTTTACATATCGGCGGCGGGCGCACAGCCTTGTTCAATTGGCTCTATGCCAAACGGCACGGCGGCAAGATGCTTCTGCGGATCGAGGACACGGACCGCGAGCGCTCAACCGCCGCTGCGATCAACGCCATTATTGATGGCCTGACCTGGCTCGGATTGAGCTGGGATGGCGACATTATCTTCCAGTTTTCCCGGGCCGCGCGACACCGGCAGGTCGCCGAACAACTGCTCGCCGCTGGCCATGCCTATCGTTGCTATTGCAGCCCGGACGAGTTGACCGCAATGCGTGAGAAGGCGCGCGCGGAGGGCCGTACGCGGTTGTACGAGGGCCACTGCCGCGATCGCGATCCGAAAGACGTTCCGGCAGGCGTCAATCCGGTGATCCGCCTCAAGGCTCCGCTCACAGGCGAGACCGTGGTCGACGACCAGGTCCAGGGGCGAGTCGTCTGGCAAAACGAAAATCTGGATGACTTCGTTTTGTTGCGCTCGGACGGCACGCCGACTTACATGCTGGCTGTCGTTGTCGACGATCACGATATGGGCGTCACCCACATCATTCGCGGTGACGATCACCTCAACAACGCGGCCCGACAGACGCAGATTTACCAGGCGCTCGGTTGGAAGGTGCCCGTGATGGCACACATTCCGCTCATCCACGGACCAGACGGATCCAAGCTGTCGAAGCGCCACGGCGCGCTCGGTGTCGACGCCTACAGGGCCATGGGTTATCTGCCCGCCGCGATGCGCAACTACCTGGTGCGACTCGGGTGGTCGCATGGCGACCAGGAGATCTTCAGCACCGAGGAAATGATTGCAGCCTTTGACCTGCCGCAGATCGGACGCTCGCCGGCGCGGTTTGACTTCACGAAACTCGAAAGCCTCAACGGGCACTACATACGCGCGAGCGATGACGCCGACCTCATTGCTGCCATGGAACAGCTTTTGCCGCACATCGCCGGTGGGCAGGAACTCGCCAGCAAAATGACGCCAGTGCTCCGCGCCAAGCTTCTGGCTGCCATGCCCGGATTGAAGGAAAGGGCCAAGACTTTGGTCGAGTTATTCGAAGCGTCGCGCTTCCTGTGGACCAGCCGGCCGCTGGAGATCGCAGACCAGGCTAAAGCCCTGCTTACCGGGGAGGCCAAAACCCTGATCGCCGCGTTGTTGCCTGAGCTCGAGGCCGTTCCCGATTGGAACGCAACCACAGTCGAAGCCATCGTTCGGCCTTATGCCGAGCGGGCGGGCCTGAAGCTTGGCGCTGTTGCGCAGCCACTGCGCGCCGCCCTCACCGGCCGCACCACCTCGCCGCCGATTTTTGACGTTTTGGCCGTGCTGGGCCGCGATGAGAGCCTGGCCCGGCTGCGGGACCAGGCGGCGTAAACTTTTCATAGCGGGCAAAAATCCCATGCCTATCTATATGCATGGCAGGACAAGACTTTGCGCTATCTTGCAGTGCACACTTGGATGGGATACGCAAAAAGCGGCCGGAACTTCCCAACGCCAATCGGCGTCACACCTGTCCGGCTGTAACGTTCCACGCGCATCACTCGCGGCCAATTCGAGGGCTCGATCATGGACGCCAAAACCAGTGCCAAAAACAAGACCGGCACTCTGACGGTCGGCAACAACAACTGGGACATGCCGATATACCCCGGCACGATCGGGCCGGAGGTTGTCGACATTTCGAAGCTCTACGCGCAGAGCGGGATGTTTACCTACGACCCCGGCTTCACCTCGACGGCGAGCTGCGAGTCCAAGATCACCTATATCGATGGTGACGAAGGCATCCTGCTCTACAGAGGCTATCCGATCGAGCAACTGGCCGAGCACGGCGACTTCCTCGAGACCTGTTATCTGCTTCTTTATGGGGAACTGCCGACCGCCGCGCAGAAGGCGGACTTTGACTACCGCGTGACCCGTCACACGATGGTTCACGAACAGATGAGCCGCTTTTTCCAGGGCTTCCGCCGCGACGCTCACCCGATGGCGGTGATGACCGGCTGCGTCGGCGCGCTCTCGGCCTTCTATCACGATTCAACCGACATCTCTGATCCACATCAGCGCATGGTTGCTTCGGTGCGCATGATCGCAAAGGTACCGACGCTTGCGGCAATGGCCTACAAATATTCGATCGGCCAGCCGTTCGTGTACCCGAAGAACGATCTGGACTATGCGTCCAACTTTTTGCGCATGTGCTACGCGGTGCCGACCGAGGACTACAAGCCGAACCCGGTCCTGGCGCGCGCCATGGATCGCATTTTCATTCTACATGCCGATCACGAGCAGAACGCATCGACGTCAACGGTCCGTCTCGCCGGCTCATCCGGCGCCAACCCTTTTGCCTGCATCGCGGCGGGTTGCGCGTGTCTTTGGGGTCCCGCGCATGGCGGCGCCAACGAAGCGGCACTCAACATGCTGCGCGAGATCGGCACGGTGGATCGCATCCCGGAATTCGTCAAACGCGCAAAGGACAAGAACGATTCCTACCGGCTGATGGGATTCGGCCATCGCGTTTACAAGAACTACGATCCGCGCGCCAAGATCATGCAGAAGACCTGCCACGAGGTCCTGGCCGAGTTGGGCGTCAAGGACGATCCTTTGCTCGATGTTGCCATGGAGCTCGAAAAGATCGCGCTGCATGACGAGTATTTCATCGAGAAAAAGCTGTATCCAAATATCGATTTCTATTCAGGCATCACCCTGAAGGCCATGGGCTTCCCAACCACGATGTTCACCGTGCTTTTCGCGGTGGCGCGTACGGTCGGCTGGATCGCCCAGTGGAAAGAAATGATTGAGGATCCGAACCAGAAGATCGGTCGGCCGCGTCAACTCTACACCGGCGCAACGCGCCGCGATTACGCGCCGATCTCTCGGCGGAAATAATCCGGTCTAACTGCTTTTGCCGTTGGATTTGCCGTTGAGCTTCGGCGCGGTTGCGCCGTCGTAGGCCCACTGCACATAGGCGCCAGCCCAGGTGAAACCGCCGCCAAACGCCGCGAGAACGAGGCGATCCCCGCGCTTCAGTTTCGGCTCGTAGTCCCAGAGGCAGAGTGGAATCGTGGCGTTGGTCGTGTTGCCATATTTGTGGATGGTGACCATGACCTTGTCCATGGACAGGCCCATCCGCTCGGCGGTCGATTCGATAATGCGCTTGTTGGCTTGATGTGGCACCAACCAGTCGATCATATCGGCGCGCAAGTTGTTGCGCGCCATGATCTCAGCAGACACTTCCGCCATTTTCGCTATCGCGAACTTATAGACGGCCGCGCCCTCCTGGTGAACGTAATGCAATCGTTTGGCAACGGTGTCGGCAGTCGGCGGCATGCGGCTGCCGCCTGCTTTCTGATGCAGATGGATCATCCCGGAGCCATCGGAATGGATCAATGCGTCCATGATCCCGTATCCGATTTCATTCGGCTCAACGAGGACCGCGCCGGCGGCGTCGCCGAACAGCACGCAGGTTGCCCGGTCCCTGTAGTCGATGATCGACGACATCTTGTCGGCCCCGACAACGACGACCTTCCGCGCCGTGCCAGTCGCAATGAATTGCGCGGCGATGGTAAGGGAGTATAGGAAACCTGAGCAGGCGGCCTGAACATCAAAGCTGCCGACGTTGCGCACGCCGACCATGTCGCAGATCAGGTTGGCTGTGGACGGAAATTGCATGTCGGGGGTCGTGGTCGCGCAAATCAGCAGGTCGACCTCTTCCGGCTTGGTGCCGGTCTTCTCCAAGAGGCCACGCACGGCTTCTGCGGCCATATAAGAGGTGCCGAGACCCTCGCCTCTGAGAATATGGCGTTCCTTGATTCCCGTGCGCTCGATAATCCAGGCGTCGCTCGTGTCGACCATGCGCGCAAGTTCTGCATTGGTGAGCAGATCAGGCGGCAAATAGCCGTGAACAGCAGTGATCGAGGCTCTGGGAGAAAGGGTCAAAGGCTGGAGTCCGGTTTAATGGAATGACATACGCCCAAGGAGGACCTTCCAGCAAGTCATACTGAAGGCTGGAGCATAGCTGGTATTTCACGTTTTTTAACGTGCTGTTGCTTCACGATATCGAGCACGATTGTTGCTCCCCGATCGCTGGGGTTGCCATTTCCGACCTCCATGATGGTGTCCAAACGCGCGAATGCCTGCGTTTGCCGCTGGCGCTCCGGGGTATCGGACAGCAAGGGCAGCAAAGCGTCAGCGAGCCGCGCAGGCGTGCAATCACGCTGTAAAAATTCAGGCACGACATTTTCGCCGAGCACCAGGTTGGCAAGGATTATTGACGGACCATTGAGAAGCAGACGTCCGACGACTTCCTCGATCAGTGACACTTTGTAGGCGGCAACCATTGGCACGCCGGCAAGTGCAAGTTCGAGGGTCGATGTGCCTGACTTGCTCAGCGCCGCTCGAGCTGATCGGAAAGCCTCGGCCTTTTCTTCCGCCTCGGTTACGACGCGAGCCGGCACGCGCCACGATGCAACTGCTTTCCGCACAGTATCGGCAAGCCGGGACACCGCCGGGACGATCACCTCGGCCGGACCGGCTCGTTCGATCACGCGCGCAATTGCCGCCCCGAACACGGGCGCCATCCGCCGGATCTCGCCTTCGCGGCTGCCTGGCAAAACCAAAATCAGCGGCGGGTTCGCAAGTCGCAACCTTTTTTCGAGATCTTTCGGGCGCAAGTCATCGATACGTTCAACCAACGGATGCCCCACAAAGGTGCAGGGCGGACCACCAAGTTCGGCCAAAACTTTCGGCTCAAAGGGCAGCAGCGCGAGGACATGATCGACATAGGCCCGCATTGTTCGCGCACGGCCCGGACGCCACGCCCATACCGAGGGACAGACGTAGTCGACAATCGGGACTTCCGGCAGCTTCGCCCGCACGCGCTTTGCCACCCGGTGCGTGAATTCCGGGCTGTCGATGATAACAAGCGCGTCAGGCTGTGCGGATAAAACGGCATCGGCCGCTTCGCGAATGCGTCGCAAGATCTTTGGCAAGCTCCCCGGAATTGCCGCGAAACCGATAATCGCAAGATCTCCGAGTGGAAACAGAACTCGGCACTCCTTCCGCGGCCATGTGGGCGCCGCCGACGCAAGAAAAATGGACCTGCCCTTTGGTGCGTCGCTTGATCGCCGCGATCAGCGCCGCGCCTAGCCGGTCGCCCGATTCCTCGCCGGCAACCAAAAAGATGTGGGGGCTCATTTGTCCGGTCCGGACGGTACGCCTACGACAAAAATATTGGCGCGATCTGCAGCGCTGATCAACTGCTCTGCCTCGGCCACAATGGTGCTGCCAGCAACCACCGCAATGCCGGCAAGACCCGCGCCGATGACACCCTCGACGGTCCTGGGGCCGATTGACGGTAAATCGAAACGACGATCCTGTGCCGGTTTGGGCGCTTTCACCAAAGTGCCGGTGCCTCGTGGTGCCCGCACGCGGCCATTGGCCCGCATTTCGGCCACGCGCTCGAGCATCGCGTCGGTTCCCTCCGCTGCCTCGACAGCCAACACATGAAGGCCTGCCACGACCACGGCCTGTCCGATATCGAATTTCCCGGACGTGTGCAGATAATCAAGGCCAAGCGCTATATCCGCATGGTCGCGGTCCGATGCCTGCACGCGGCCGAGAGCGCCTTCGGATATAAGAATGTCCGGCGCCACCTCGTGCGCGCCGAGCAGGCGGAACCCATCGTGCTCGAGCACTTTGCCCATCCCCGTCAGCAGATGGTTGTCGCCCCCGCGATACGCGGCAATCACCCGCGGCAAAACGCTGAGCCCTTTGAGGTCGGGGTGCACCTGCCAGAGCGACGGCCGCACCAGTGACCCGATGAACACGACATCGCGACACCCTGCTGCGCGCGCAAGGCGCATGAATTTCCCGATTTGGCCGATATGAAGCCAATGATGCGGAAACCGCTCGACCGCCGTTCCCTCCGCAGCCCCGCGCAGCGGAAACAACAGGACCGACCGCCCGGATTTCGTCACCTTCTCCGCTACCGCCAAAGGAAGGCTGCCACCCCCGCAAAGCATGGCGAGAGGGCCTTCGCCACTGACGGCGGAAACTGCGCTCATGCCTCCGCGTCCGCGGTGTTGCGCATGACGCCCATCGTCAGTGGTCGCTTTCCCGCACGAATGAATTCGATAATTTTGTTCACCAGGGGATCGGCACCGTACTCGGAAGCCACTTGATCGATGCGTGCCCGAAACTCGCCGTCGCCGAAAAACAGAGCTTGATAAGCCGATCGCACGCGTTGAACGTCGCCCTTTGAAAGACCGCGACGACGCATCCCGATCACATTGAGCCCGATCAAATCGGCAAGGGGACCGTGCGCCATCCCAAAGGGTATGACGTCGGCCCGCACCCCGCTCAGTCCGACAATCATGGCGCCTTCGCCGATACGCACGAATTGCCTCACGGCGACGCCACCACCGAAAACAACGTGATCGCCGATGGTCACGTGTCCGCCGAGCAATATGTTGTTGGCAAAGGTCACGTGATTGCCAACCTTGCAGTCGTGGGCCACATGTGAACCGACCATGATGAAGCAGTGGTCACCCACTTCGGTGACACCGCGGTCTTGCTCGGTGCCGGTATTCATCGTCACGTTTTCGCGTATGTCGCAGTCGGCGCCCACCACCAAACGGGTGGGTCCGCCGCGATAGCTGACCGATTGCGGTGGGGACCCCAGCGAGGCAAATGGATAAATAACGGTGCGAGGACCGATGGTCGTATGTCCGTTCAGATTGACGTGAGCGACAAGACGGCAGCCGTCGCCGATACTCACATGCGCACCCACGGTGCAGTAAGGACCGATCGATACATCGTTTCCGATCTTGGCCCCGGCCTCGATCCGGGCCGAGGGATCGATCATGCGCTCACTCATGCGTCAGAAAGCATGGCGCCGACTTCGGCTTCGGCGACGATCTGTCCGGCTACTTTTGCCTCGCCGCGAAACCACCACATCGATTTGCGCCGCGTAATTCGATTCATGTGGTACTCGATCGTGTCGCCGGGCCGAACGGGCTTGCGGAATTTGGCTTTGTCGATCGTAAGGAAGAAGACGGATGTTGGTTGCGTTCCGGTTGCCGCGACACAAAGCACGCCAGCCGTCTGCGCCATCCCCTCGATCATCAATACGCCGGGAAACACCGGATTGCCGGGAAAGTGTCCCTGAAAGTGCGGTTCGTTGAAGGTCACGTTCTTGATGCCGATCCCATGTTCGTCGCCGCGGATGTCTATTACGCGGTCGACCATCAGAAACGGATAACGATGCGGCAACATTCCAAGGACAGTCAAAATATCCGCAGCCTCGATCGTTTTCACGATTTTGTTCATGACGGCGCTCTCATTCATCGGCCGCGGGATCGGCGCCGCCCTTCTGCCGCGCAAGCCGCTCGAGAATCATCATTTCGCGGAACCACTGTTTGACCGGCTTGGCGGGCGTGCCGCCCCAGCGCGCCCCCGGCGGCACGTCTCCGTGCACGACGCTGATTGCGGCGATCTGCGCGCCTTCACCGATCGTAACGTTGTTGTTCAATCCAACACGCGCACCGAGCACGACAAAGTCCTCAAGGGTGGAACTGCCTGAAATTCCCGTCTGCGCAACAATAACGCAATGGCGGCCAATGCTGACATTGTGGCCTACCTGCACCAGGTTGTCGATCTTGGTCCCCTCGCCGATGACCGTGTCACGAATTGCGCCGCGGTCGATCGTCGTTCCTGCGCCGATCTCGACCTCGTCCTGCACGATCACGCGACCGACCTGCGGAACCTTGAGGTGTCCCTTGCCGCCCATCACGTAGCCGAAGCCGTCCTGACCGATCTTGCAACCGGGATGGATGATGACCCGATCGCCGACCAAGGCATTTGTCAGGCTCGTACCGGATCCAATCGAACAGTCGCGTCCTATCCTCACATCGGCGCCGATGACGGCGTTCGCTCCGATCACTGTACCGCTGCCGATCTCGGCACGCGCCCCAATCACGGCGCCCGGTTCGATGCTGACCCCATCTTCCGTGCGGGCACTGGCGTCAATCCGCGCATGCGCAAAGTCGCCTGCTTCGGTCAACGAAGACGGACGCAGTGCGTGCGGAAACATCGCGCGGGCAGCAATGACAAACGCGCGGTACGGTTCGCGCACGATCAGGACTGCAACCCGCTGCGGCAGCTCTTTGGCTAACGCGGCGGTTGTAAGGCAGGCCCCAGCATGCGTTGCAGAGGCCGCTTTGACAAAGTTTCGACTGTCGAGAAATGCAAGGTCGGACGGGGCAGCCCGATCGAGCGGCGCAACATTGACGATACGACGAGCGTGCGGCGCCGGCGATCCCAGGGTGGCGCCGGTCAAAGAAGCGATGTCCTCAAGCGTGAGGCCCGATGACTGTCGTAAGAAGATCGGCTCGCTCATACCCACTGCAGTCCGATTCCTGGCACCGCCTGCGGTAGCCGAGATCAGAACTTGGTGCCGCCGCTGAAACGGAAGAATTGCGTGCGGTCACAAACTTCGGGGCCACCGGCCGTGGGTGTCGCACAATATTTCGTAATCGGATAGGCCAGATCGAAGCGAAGCGGCCCGAGTGGTGAATCCCACAAGAGTCCGACGCCGACCGAGCTGCGAATGAACGACGCACTATCAAGGCCGACCTGCAGGGTTTCGCCGGTCACGTTCCAGCTCGTTGGGCCTTTATAACTCCACAAATTGCCGGCATCGGCAAAAGCCGCAACCTTGATACCAATATCCTTTGGCAGGAAATACAGCGGGGTCTGTGCTTCGACACTCGCGCCCCAATAAAGAGTGCCGCCGAGAGAATCGTTCGTCGTTCCGGGGGTCAAGTCACGAGGACCGAGGCCGGACACAGAGAAACCACGCACGAGATTGGGCCCCATCTGGAAATGGTCGAGCATACGCAGCTGCTGGCCACCCCATGGCTCTACGTTGCCGGCTTGCACTTTGAAAACGCTGACGACGTCGTTGAAAACCTCGTAGTAGGTGCGCGCTTCGATAGCCGTACGAACGAAGTTCACGTCGCCGCCGACGCCGGCAAAATCCTGCCGCAACTCGGCGTAAAGACCGCTTGTTGGAAGCTTGTTGTTGTCGAGCGTGTTGTACGAGACGGTATAGCCCACCAGTGACACGTTGACCGGGCCCTGCGCCAGTTCCTTACGAACAGCAAGTGACGCTTCGCCATCGGAATAGCAGCCGAAGGGGAAGTTAACGAACGTGTCGCCTGGCCCGCCGGCAGGAACGGTGGGGAACGGCTCATTACCCGGCGATACACCAGGCCCACCATTTCCAGGTGTGTTGCTCGAAAACTGACAGTTATTGTACTGAATCGGCAGTGTGATCTTCTGCTGATAGAAACTATATCGCGGTTGAAACGCGATTTCTTCGGTCACCGCAAAGCCGAGTCGCAAGTTGGTCCCGACGGTCTGGCTGTCGTAAGACACATAGCTCGAAGCCAGTTGCTGGCGCGCGAAGATATCGATACCGCCAGCCATGCGGTAACCGAACAAGAACGGTTCCACGTACGACAAATTGAAGCCGCGGGTGTACTGGCCATAGGTGACGGACGCCTTGCCGTAATTGCCTTTACCCATCAGGTTGCGGTCAGCGACGCTGACTTCTGCAATGAAGCCGTCCGCCGTTGAGTAGCCGCCCGAGACGGAGAACTCGCCGGTCGCCTGTTCTTCAACATCGACATTGATGACAACGCGATCAGGCGCTGATCCGGGCTCGTTCGTAATCCTGACCATTTTGAAAAAGCCGAGATTCTTCAACCGCCGCTCGGCGCGATCGACCAGAGCACGGTTGTAAGCATCGCCCTCGCCCAAATCGAACTCGCGACGGATCACGTAATCGCGGGTTCGTACGTTGCCGCGGATATTGATGCGCTCGATATAGGCACGCGCACCTTCCTCAACGACAAAGGCAATGTTAATCGTCTTGGTTTCGAAATTGCGTTCACCGCGCGGGCGGACGTTGGCGAAAGCGTAGCCATGCTTGGCGGCCTGGACCGTCATCAACTCAACGCTTTTTTCGACAAGGTCCGCGTTATAGACGCTTCCAGCGCTCAATCTGAGCTGACTGCGGAGCGTTTCCGGGTCGATTGCTCGCACGTTGGAAAGGACTTCGATGGTTCCAACCCGATACTGGGCGCCCTCGTCGATCGTGAACGTGACGATAAACCCTTTTCGCGCGGGGTCGTATTCGCCGACGGCGGAGACGATACGCACGTCAGCGTAACCGTGCTTCAGATAGAAACGACGCAGCAGATCGCGATCGGCTTCCACGCGATCGGCATCATAAATGTCGGTGGTCTGCAGAAAGCTCAGCCAATTACTTTCCGAGGTTTTGATCACTTCCTTCAAGCGACCGTACGAAAAGGCTTTTGTCCCGACAAAGCGGATATCTTTGATGCCGGTTTTCTCGCCTTCCTTAATCTCGAATACGAGATCAACGCGGTTGTTCGGCAGCTCGATGATTTTCGGAGTGACAGAGACGTCGAACCGGCCGCTGCGATGATAGATCTCGATAATGCGCTGCACGTCCGCCTGGACCGTCGGCCTAGACAGTGTACCGCGCGGCTTTGACTGCACCTCTGCCGTGAGCTGCTCGTCCTTGGCCTTCTTGTTGCCTTCGAAGGCGACCCGGTTGATGACCGGATTTTCGACGACCGTCACCACGATGCGACCGCCGCTGTGGCTGATGCGGACGTCAGCAAAGAGCCCTGTGGCGACAAGGGCCTTAAGCGCCTCGTCTTCCTGTTCGGGGCCTATCCGACCCCCAGGACCGGGCTTGAAATACGAGCGGATGGTGTCGAGTTCGACGCGACGGCTGCCTTCAACGACGATAGAGCTAACCGTCTGCGCAACCGCCGGGCCCGAGGAGGCAAGGGTCACGCAGCAAGCACTGACAAGGATGCCGCCGAGGAACAGGCAGCTAAGGGCCAGTCCCCGAACCCTCCTCACACTAAGTCCCATTCGCTACGCGCCCTTTATTCTTGCGGCCGCCCCCAAGACGGTCCGGGCTGGCATAGGCGAGCTTTTTACAGCGTTTTTTCCGCGCCGCAAACGAAAGTCCCCGCCAAGTTTCCCTTTTCCCTCAAAAAGTTGCCCGTCAGCAACGGTCAGGAAGTGGCGAGGTGGAGGATGTCATTAAAGGTTGCAAAAATCATCAACATGAGGACGATCGCGAGCCCAATCCGGAAGCCAAGTTCCTGGGCGCGCTCCGAAAGCGGTCGGCCTCGAATCGTCTCGATGGCGTAGAACAAAAGGTGACCCCCATCGAGCAGTGGTATCGGGAACAGATTGAGTAGGCCAATGGACACTGACAGCACGGCTGTCAGGTGAATCAGGGGGGCGAATCCGGCGGTGGCTACCTGTCCAGATACCTGCGCGATCCGGATCGGTCCGCCGAGCTGATCAGCTGCTTCCCGCCCTGTAAACACGCCGCTGATGTAGGACAGGGTCCGATCGACCACGAACCATGTTTCCTGCGCACCCATGACGATCGCACGCAGCGGTGGCGCCCTCTCTGTCTTGATGTCGCCCGGGGCCATCGACCGGCTGATTCCAAGCACGCCAAGCCGATGGACGTTGCCGAAATTGTCCTTGATTTCCTTCAGCTGCGGCACAGCCTTGAGCGTTACCTGCGCGTTGTCGCGATCAACCTCGATGGTCAGAGGAGCGCCCGCGCTAATGCTGACGATGCGCTGCATGTCAGAGAAGCTTTCGATCTTCTCGCCATTGATCGTAAGGACAAGGTCTCCCGGCTTGAAGCCAGCGGTTTGTGCGGCGCTGCCCGCCTGCACAGTATCGACACGAGCGCTGGTCGTTTGCTTACCAACGGTCATGAAGATGCCGGCGAAAATTGCAATTGCCAGCACGAAATTGGCGACAGGGCCAGCCGCGACAACCAATGCGCGGGACCCGACGGGCTGGAATTGGAAGCTGTCCTTTTTCTCCGCTTCCGTCATCGTCGCGGCGGCAGACTGATCAGGCGCGCTCGCGGCATTTTCGTCGCCGAAAAATTTCACATAGCCGCCGAGCGGAATGGCGGAAATCTTCCAGCGCGTCCCATAGCGGTCGTAGAAGCCAGCGATCTCAGGACCAAAGCCAACAGAGAACACCAACACCTTGATGCCGCACCAGCGCGCCATCAGAAAATGACCAAGCTCGTGAAAGAAAACGACAATGGTCAAAACGAACAAAAATGGCACTACATAGCCGACGAGGCCGCCGCCCAGAGCGCTCAGGCCTCCCATGATTTCCATTCCCATTATCGCCTCGTCCTGCCCCTCGGGGCTTTTTGCCGCCCAATTTTACCTAGGATGCCTTTACGGCAATTTCGGGCAAGAGGTCACGTGCCAGACTTCTTGCAATATGGTCAACGGCCAGCGCCGCATCGATTCCGGCCGGTTCCCCCAGTAAACCTCGTCCTGCAGCCATATCCAGCGTTGCTTCCACCAATGCCGTAATGGCCGGAAACGAGATCCTGCCGGCGATGAATTCGCTGACAGCGACCTCATCCGCCGCATTGAGCACAGTGGGCGCAGCCCCACCCGCTTCCATCGCCCGCCGCGCAACCGCGAGCGCGGGAAACCGTTCCAGGTCCGGTGCCTCAAACGTGAGTTCCCGTAGAGCGGCGAGATCCAGCCGCGCCGCCGGCCCGTCAATCCGTCGCGGCCAAGCCAGGCAGTGAGCAATCGGGATGCGCATGTCGGGCGACCCGAGTTGGGCAACGACCGAACCGTCGCGAAATTCCACAAGTCCGTGCACAACCGATTGCGGGTGAACGAGGACGTCGATCTCCTCGGGCTTGAGCGAGAACAGGTGATGAGCCTCGATGATCTCGAGACCCTTGTTCATGAGCGTCGCGGAATCGATCGTGACTTTCGGGCCCATGACCCAATTGGGATGACGCAAGGCCTGTTCAGGTGTCGCCGCCTTGATCGCTTCTTTTGACCAGGTTCGAAACGGTCCGCCGGACGCAGTGAGAATTGCGCGTTTCACATCGGCGCGATTCCCAGCACCGAGCGCCTGAAACACCGCATTGTGTTCTGAATCGACCGGAAGGACGGTGGCACCGGTCGTTGCAGCACGGCGCATGAAAAGACCGCCCGCGCAAACGAGGCATTCTTTGTTGGCGAGTGCAACCGTGGCGCCCCGCTCGACAGCCGCAAGCGTCGGCTTTAATCCGACCGAACCGCTGATCGCGGCCATCACCCAGTCAGCTGGTCGCTGTGCCGCTTCCACCAAAGCTTCTTCGCCGGAAGCAGCTTCGATGCGCGAACCCGACAGCGCGTCCTTGAGTTCGCGATAGGCGGCGTGATCTGCAACCACCGCATATCGCGCGCCGACCTCGCGTGCAATCTTGCCGAGAGCGGCCGCATTGCGGCGCGCGCTGATCGATTCAACCCGGTAGCGCCCTGGGTCGCGTTTGATCAGGTCGAGCGTGCTGGCGCCGATCGAGCCGGTCGCTCCGAGAATTGTAATCCCGCGCACATCCGCAGACGGCCTTGAACTCGTGCGCGCAACATCAACTGTACTCATACACTCACCATACCAGCAGTCCGCGTGCAGGCCCATCGAAGCCACCACGCATCAATCCGATCAGGCAGCCGGCGACGGCCGCGGCCCAAAACCCGTCCAGTCTGTCCATGACCCCGCCATGACCGGGAATGAGCCGACTGGAATCTTTCGCGCCGAATTGCCTTTTCACCCACGATTCGAACAAATCGCCAAATTGCGCCAAGACTGAAAGTACGAATGTGATCGCCAGAATTGCAACCGTATTGAACGACCCGAAAAGACTTACGACGAGCAGTCCAACGATCATGGCACCGGCCGTACCGACGATTGCACCTGACCAGGTTTTTTTTGGGCTTACGAGCGGCATCAACTTCGGTCCGCCCAAAGCGCGGCCCGCGAAATAGCCGCAAACATCCGTGGTCCACACGATCGCGAACAGCAAGGCAATCACCGCAAAACCATATGCGGCATCGTGTCGTAAAAGGATCGGCGCCAGCAGCAACGCCCCCGCGTAGCCGATCCCGAATGTCACCCAAAGTCTTCGCGCGGATGGTGAAAAGATCGCCGCCGCCAGCGCGCCCAAGCCCAACATCAGCAAAGCGGAGATTGGACGATCGAGCCAGACCAGGAGGCCAGCCGCCACGACCGCGCCCGCACATGAGATAAACAAAGGTCGATGCGCCTTGCCGGCAACAAGCTCCATCCATTCCCACAGTACTGCGAGCGCAGCCGCGCTCCAGAACAGGACGAATGCCCATCCGCCGAAATACGCCGTCACCAGTGCGAGCGGTGCAAGAACAGCGGCGGAAGCGATCCGCAACGCAAGATTGTTGGCGGACAATGGCTTGCTGGGATCGCTGGACTGGGAAACGGGGTTCGAAGTCAACCACGGGGTTTACGATCCAGTCTGCGCTACGAGGCCGCCAAATCGCCGCTCGCGTTGTTGGTATTCGCGGATCGCAAATTCGAGAGCAGCGCGATCGAAATCGGGCCAATAGGTCGGCACGAAGACCAGTTCGCTATACGCAGATTGCCACAGAAGAAAATTCGACAGGCGTTGTTCGCCGCTGGTGCGAATGATGAGGTCCGGATCGGGAATATCGGGCGCGTCCAAGAACTTGGCGAACGAATCCATGTCGACGTCGGCCAGGTTCAGTTCACCGCGCTTCACGGCGTCGGCCACTCGGCGGGCCGCACGCACAATTTCCTGACGCGCGCCATAGTTGAACGCAACGACCAGCGTAAGGCCGTCATTGTTTTTCGTTAGCTCTTCGGCCTCGACCAGCAACCGGCTGATGTCGGGTTCAAGATCCGCTCGCTCACCTATCACGCGCACCCGGACATTGCTTTTGTGAAGTTCGGCCAGATCGTTTCGTACAAATCGACGAAGCAGCCCCATCAGTTCGCCGATTTCGCTGGCGGGTCGAGACCAGTTTTCGGCGCTGAACGAAAAAATCGTCACGATCTTGATGCCGATTTCGCCGGCGCCACGAATGGTCCGTCGCAGGGCCTCGACACCGCGACGATGTCCTTCCGCTCGCGGCAGTCCGCGCGCAGCCGCCCAGCGGCCGTTGCCATCCATGATGATTGCAACATGACGCGGCACGTCAAATGCCGACGCAGCGTTATTCGGGGTCTCGGCCTCGGGCATAGAGCACGACCTCAGACCGTGAGGATTTCCTTTTCCTTTGTAGCCAACATGTGGTCGATCTCCGCGATGCCGGCATCGGTTGCTTTCTGGACCTCACCGGAAAACCGGTCGTGATCGTCCTTGCTGATCTTGTGTTCTTTTTCCAGTTTTTTGATTACATCCATGGCATCACGTCGGACATGACGAACCGCAACGCGCGCGGTTTCGGCGTACTTGTGAGCAACCTTCACAAGCTCTTTTCGCCGTTCTTCGTTCAGTTCGGGAATGCGCAGGCGGATTGTCTGACCTTCGGTTGCAGGCGACAGGCCGAGATTGGAGTTCACGATCGCCTTTTCGACTGGATGAACCAGCGAGCGATCCCAGACATTGACGGAAATCATCCGCGGTTCCGGAACGCTCACGGTCGCCACTTGATTGAGCGGCATCTGCGCACCATAGGCGTCGACCATGACGGGATCGAGCAAATGCGCGGACGCACGGCCAGTGCGCAGCCCCGACAATTCGGCTTTCAATACACCGCTAGCGCCCTGCATGCGGCGCTTGATTTCATTTAGGTCATGCGTAGTCGCGTTTGCCATGGCAATTCCTCGCACACCGCGTCTTGTCGCGCGGCGTAAAATGCGTCGTCGGGCTAACCGACGACCGTTGCGCGCCCTTTGCCGCGCAGCACGGTCTCTATGGCGCTCTTCTCAGCGATCGAGAAGACAATGATAGGCATCCGGTTTTCTCGGGCAAGCGCGAAGGCGGCGCCGTCCATGACCCGGAGGTCCTTCTCGATTGCCTCCTGGTGGCTGATCTTGTCGTAACGCTTTGCTTTGGGGTCTTTTTTGGGGTCCGCGGTGTAAACGCCATCGACATTGGTGGCCTTGAGCACCGCCTGCGCCTCAAGTTCGGCCGCGCGCAGCACCGCGGTCGTATCGGTCGTGAAAAACGGATTGCCGGTACCGGCGGCGAGGAGCACGACGCGCCCTTTGCCGAGATTTTTCATGGCGCGTTTGCGGTTATAGGTCTCGCAGACCGCGGTCATGGCGAGCGCCGACAGCGTTCGCGCTTCACATCCCGCCCGCTCGATCGCGGCTTCCAGGACAAGACAATTCATCACGGTGGCGAGCATGCCCATCGTATCGCCGACCGGACGTGGCACCCCACGTTCGGACACCTCTACGCCGCGAAAGATATTGCCGCCGCCGACGACGACGCCGAGCTCGACACCCAGTTTCGCGCTCCCCGCAAGATCCGCGGCAAGACGTTCGACGGTTGCTTGATCGATGCCGAAGCCATTCGCGGCCGACAACGCTTCGCCAGAGAGTTTGACGATGACACGACGATAGACCGGGCCACTCATGCGTTGCGATCCCCTATCAGCTTCAGCACGCATGATGTCCGAAAACCGGATGACCGCTTTTCGGGATCATGAGCCGGGATCGCCGCGAGCCACGCCGGCCGGCGATCAATCACGTCTGACCGGCGGCGGCCGCGACCTCAGCGGCGAAATCGGTTTCCTGCTTCTCGATGCCCTCACCGAGTGCGTAGCGAACAAATCCGGTGACCTTGATCGGTCCACCAGCCTTGCTTTCGGCCTCCTTCAGCGCCTGCGCCACACTCTTCTTGTCATCGAAAATAAATGGCTGCTCCAGCAAACAAACTTCCTTGTAGAACGTCTTGAGTCCCGACTCGACGATCTTGTCGATCACGTTAGCCGGTTTGCCCTGCTGCTTGAACTTGTCGGCAAGCACATTCTTCTCGCGTTCCACAACTGCTGGATCGAGTGCCGCGGCGTCAAGCGCCAGAGGGTTAGCCGACGCGACATGCATCGCAACCTGGCGACCAATGGCCGCCAGTTCGTCAGCGTTACCAGTCGATTCGAGCGCGACAATCACCCCGATCTTGCCCAGGCCATCCGTGACCGCATTGTGCACGTAGGAGCCGATTGCGCCCTTCCCGACCGACAAGGCGGCCGCCCGGCGCAAAGTCATGTTCTCGCCGATCTTCGCGATCGTGTCGGAAATGGACTCCGACACCGTTATGCTCCCGGCTTTCGCGGCCTTGAGCTTCTCCACGTCGGTGCCGACCGAAAGCGCAACGTCGGCGATCATCTTGACCAAACCCTGGAACAGGTCATTGCGCGCAACGAAGTCGGTCTCTGAATTCAATTCGACCACGACACCTTTCGTGCCTTTCACGTGAACGCCGATCAGACCTTCGGCAGCAACGCGACCGGCTTTTTTGGCCGCCTTGGACAAACCCTTCTTGCGCAGCCAGTCCTGGGCCGCCGTCATATCGCCGCTGGTCTCGGTCAGCGCGGCCTTACAATCCATCATGCCGGCGCCGGTCGACTCGCGCAGCTCCTTGACCATCTGGGCGCTGATATTTGCCATCGTCTCTTTTCCTTGATCCATGACGGCCGGGCATGCACCGGCCATCCACGTTTTGAAGTCTGCAACTGCCGCAGGACGCGTTCCGATGCGATGTCGGGGAAAGGGCCCTAGGTCACTCCGCCGTCAATTCCTTCGCCTTGACGATCCAGCCGTCGACGCGGCCGGGAAGCCCAACTTCTTCGCCGACATTGTGAGCGGCTTTCGGGTTGAGTTCAGCGAGCTGCGAATAGTGGAAGATACCGAGATCGTTAAGTTGCTTTTCGATCGCCGGCGAGATGCCAGGCAGCTTCTTGAGATCGTCCGCAACGCCACGCGGCCCGGGCAATTGCTCGAAGCCAAGATCACCGGCTGCCGGTGCCGTCGGTACAGACTCGGTAACGATCGGCTTCTCGGCCGCGCCGATATCAACGCCCATCTCACCCTGAGCACGGGAAATTCCGTCGATTGCAGCCTTCGCCACGAGATCGCAGTAGAGCGACACCGCGCGACTTGCATCGTCATTGCCTGGCACCACGTAAGTGATGCCGGCCGGATCGCAATTGGTGTCGACGACGGCGGCGACCGGAATATTGAGCCGCTGCGCTTCCTTGATGGCGATGTCTTCCTTGTTCGTGTCAATTACGAACAAAAGATCGGGTACGCCACCCATGTCCTTGATGCCACCGAGCGAACGATCGAGCTTGTCCCGCTCGCGCTGCATGGTGAGGCGCTCTTTTTTGGTGTAGCCCGCAGCCTCACCTGAATTGAGCATCTCGTCGAGTTTGCGCAGCCGCGCGATCGACGCCGAGATCGTCTTCCAGTTGGTCAGCGTGCCGCCGAGCCAACGCGAATTGACATAGTACTGCGCACTACGTTTGGCGGCGTCGGAAATAGCATCCTGCGCCTGACGTTTTGTGCCGACGAACAGGATGCGACCGCCTTTTGCGACTGTATCGCTAACCGCCTGCAGGGCCCGATGCAGCATCGGGACGGTCTGCGCCAGATCGACGATATGAATGTTGTTGCGGGTGCCGAAGATGTACGAGCCCATCTTCGGATTCCAACGGTGGGCCTGATGGCCGAAGTGCACGCCAGCTTCCAAAAGCTGACGCATTGAAAAGTCAGGAAGCGCCATAATCTTCTCCGGTTGATCCGCCGCGGACGGTCGTGAGCCCATTTGGGCCACCGGACGGCCTTTTTGACCCATTGTCGGGGCCTAAAGCCTGCGTCCGCGTGAGTGATGTCGGGGCTTATATAGGTGCGATTTCAGGAATGCAAGGCGTAACAAAAGGTTAGCGAGCCACCTGGCCGTCCGCCTCAGTGTTAGGCGACCTGCAGCGCGTGGCGAACCACACGATCCGTTTGAACCCCAATTTCAAAGAACAATTCCGGGTCGTCTTTTGCGCGGCTCTCCCTCTGCTCGCATGGGGGGAGCCCGATCTGCTCGGTCAATCTGACGAGTTCGGCGATCGTGCGGACGCCCATCTTTCCCATGATGCGGCTGCGATGCACCTTGATTGTCTTTTCGACGGTCCCG
Source organism: uncultured Alphaproteobacteria bacterium (assembly GCA_963707615.1). GTDB lineage: Bacteria > Pseudomonadota > Alphaproteobacteria > Rhizobiales > Xanthobacteraceae > Pseudolabrys. The sequence goes on along the minus strand of CAVPQT010000001.1, from coordinate 1,320,718 downwards.
AGATCCCAAGCGATCTGCTTGTTCAATCGGCCAGAAATCACATGTCGGAGTACCTCGGCTTCGCGCGGAGTCAATTGAGCCAGCCGCTGCTTGATACAAGCCAGCTCCGCACGTTTTTGCATCGACTTTTTCTGCCGCTCGACTGCGGTCTCAATCGCCGCCAGCAGCGCGGTGCAATTAACCGGCTTGATCAGAAAGTCGATTGCGCCCGCCTTCATCGCGCCAACGATGGTCGGCACATCGGTCGTGCCGGACACAAAAATGATCGAGCGCTCATCCTCATCGTCGCACAGGGCCGCCTGCAGTTCGCGTCCGTCGATGCCGGGCATTCGCAGGTCGACAATAACGCAGCCCGGGACGTCATGGTCATGCGCGGCGAGAAACTGCTGTGCCGAGGAAAAACTTTGTGTTGCGTAACCGGCGGCTCCAACAAGTCGCGCGAGCGACTTGAGCACGCCCGGATCGTCATCAACTATGAATACGGTGAACTCTGCCGGCGCCGCCATTTCTTCAGACAAGCAAGGCGCAACAGGCGTCACGCAATCAGGCTCGGAATAGTTTGACGGCTTGATAGTGATGTTCATCATCTCCCCGCAATGACATTGATCCAAAGCACGTCGCTTTTTCTCGTTATTGCAATGAGACTAGAACGGACGCGTCAAATCGCTCCATTGGACTGAGGTAGTTGCACCCTATACCAAGGTGTCGCGCGCTAGACCGCGGCCTGAAGCGCACTTTGTGCCCTGCAACATGACTATCGGGGCCCAGCGCTCGGCCAGGCTCAACCGCGTAAGCGGGGCTGATTGTTCAGGCGCTGCGGGCCAGTGCCTCGTTGAGGCACGATATCAAGTTACGATCGTCGAACGGTTTGGCCAGGAAACCAACCGCGCCTGCGGCAAGCGCTTGCGCGCGTGCCCTCATTTCGGGGAAAGCCGTAATGAATATGACAGGCAGGCTATGACCCTGCGCGATCAACCGATCCTGCAATTCTATTCCGGTCATGCCGGGCATTTGCACGTCGGTAATCAGGCAATCGGCATCCGAAATCTCTTCCGATTTCAGGAATGCTTCGGCGGAGTCAAAAGAGGCTGTTCCATAACCAAGCGATCGAACGAAGCTCGTCGTGGCGCGGCGGAACGATTCATCATCATCGACAATTGCTATCACGGGCATCTTCGGCAAGTTGGCGTCCTTCGATGATGAAAGAAATAAGACGTCGAGCCGCGCTATGCACGATTCCGATGGTAACGTTCAACTATCGGAAAGGGACGAGAAATTACACCAAGGTATAGTTTCCCTAAGTTTTTGTCCGCCGAATCCCCAAAAGGTCCGCCATCTTTACGAGGTCGGCCAAAGACTTCGCTCCCATTTTTCGTGTGACCTTACCCCGATGCACCTTCACCGTAATCTCGGTGACACCGATTTCCGCCGCGACCTGCTTGTTCAGGAGGCCGCCTGTGACCCAGGCCATGACTTCCTGTTCCCGTGGCGTGAGTGTGTCGAATTTCGCGCGTAATTCGGATATCGCCTTCTCGTTTGCGTAATTTGCTCGCGACCGCTCAAGCGCAATCTGTATGGCGTCCAGCAAATCCTGGTCGCGGAACGGTTTCGTAAGGAACTCGACCGCGCCGGCCTTCATCGCCTTCACGGACATCGGAATATCGCCGTGACCGGTAATGAAGATAATGGGAATCTGGATCTGGGCTTTTGTGAGTTCCGCCTGAAAGTCCAAACCACTGACGCCGGGCAACCTGACATCGAGGATAAGACAGCACGCGGCGTCAGGTCGTTTCGCCGCAAAGAATTCCGTGGTGGATGCAAACGCCTCGACCTTCAGTCCTACCGAGCGCACCAGGTTGCTGACCGCCCCGCGCAATGAGGCGTCGTCATCAACGACGAAAACGACCGGCTGCGTATCGGGACGCTCGGTTTTGGCCGGACTGCGCGTGCCTTGGGGCGGTGTCATTGAATACCGGGTAGGACAATGTGGAACACCGAACCGTACGGGACTCCCGGCGATACTGACAAGGTTCCGCCATGGGCTTCAACGATTGAGCGGCATATCGCGAGGCCCATGCCCATGCCGTTGGTCTTGGTCGTGAAAAACGCATCGAAAATGCGTTCAGCATGTTCCGGGTCTATTCCCGTGCCGGAGTCCTGCACCGAAAGTGACACCCCGGTTGAATTGAAGGGTTTGGACCGGACTCGCAAGGTCCGCGCGCGATCGTCAATGTTCCGCATGGATTCGGCGGCGTTTGTCAGGATGTTCAGTACGACTTGCTGAAGCTGTCCCCGATGGGCAGGGATCATGGGAAGGTGATCGAGCTCGAGCTGGACATCGATCTTGGCCGCTTCGAGTTCGTCATTCGCCATCGCAATCGTTTCGCGAATGAGCTCGTTTGCATCGAGGGGCGCCCCCACCTGGTCGCTCTTTGCAAACATCGCGCGCACCGACTGGATCACTTCGCTAGCCCTGTGGCCGTCCGCGGAAATGTGCTTGAGGGTGTCACGCACCTCGGCGAGGTCTGGCGTCGAGCGGTCCAGCCAGCGAAGGCCGGCATTCGCATTCGTGACGATCGCGCCGAGCGGCTGTCTGATCTCGTGCGCGATCGCTGCTGACATTGCCGCAAGTGTCGTTCGCCGCGACACCTGAGCAAGTTCGTGCCGGGCCTCGATCAACTTGTTCTCGGCATCCCTGAGCTCGGTGACATCTCGCGCCACTCCATAAATACAACCTTTGTGCTGAGCCGCCTTCCAGGACAGCCATCGATATGATCCGTCCTGGTGCCGCAACCTGGTGAGAAAACGGTGCGTCATGTGACCTGCGGCGAGCTGTTTGGTTTCAGCGCGCGCATTCTCGCGGTCATCCGGGTGCAGCATCCATAGCAACGTCTTGCCGATCAGTTCCGCCTCTGGCCACCCAAGCGTCGTCGTCCACGCAGGGTTCACGTTGAGAAACCTGCCGTCTGCATCCGCGATTACCAGAAGGTCTTGCGAGACATTCCATATCTGAAGGCGCTCGTACGTTTCCGCTTGCACCCGCTGTTCGAGCGTTTCGTTCAGTTCGCGTAAAACGGCCTCGGAACGTTTGCGCTCGGTTATGTCTTCCGCGACGACGTTGACACCGATGATCCGACCATCCGCGTTTCTCAACGGGTGCCAGTTTGTGATCCAGACGTGATCCGCATTGCTCCTGTCGGCCTTCTGCCCGCGCACCTCCACGCCGGTGACGGGCTCGCCTGTGCGCTCAATGGCCTGAACGAGTTGTTCGACTTGCTCCGCGACGGCTGGCACCGTCTCGCGAACCGAGCGGCCGATATGATCGGCTACCGAAATACCACAAATTTCCGTAAGGCGCTGATTGATGTGCACGTACCGGCAATCGAGCGAAAGAAACGCAAGCCCTACCGGTGCCGTGTCATAGATCAACTGAAGCTCAGGCAAGCGATCGTATGCGTGCGCATCGTGCGGTCGTTGTTTAGAAAGCGTGGCGGGCGCAGCGCGTCGAGACCCGATGTGCTTCAGCTTTTCCGGTTTGTGCATTTTTACTCAGCCAACAAAGCCTGAAGCCAAACGTACATGACAATTGAGTTCATTGGAATAAATGGGCGCATCACTGATGTTTGATGCCCATTTTGACGGCATTTAATCGGATTCGCGGCGATACCTTCGTATAGGCGCCCTTCTCTTTTCGATATCGGCCGTTAACCAGCGTACAGTGGCGTTATAAGCCGTCGCCAACCTAGGCTCCTTGCAACAAAAAAAGCAGAACTCGTTGCAGGGAGTTTTTATGTTTCGGCCTCTGCTCGTTGCCAGCCTCGCAACTGTCGCCTTTGTCGGCGGCGTTGCTGTTTTGGCGGCCCCCGGCACCGAGGTCAGGGCGAACACTCCGTCGACGAAAAGCGATCGACCCGAAACTCAACTCGCCACGCACGAATGCTCGCAGCACGCCTGGCCTTACTACCCGGGCGACTGCATTCGTGACCGCCGCCGCTCGTCCGGCAAAGCTTCCGATGTACGCGTCGTCTTCGCGAGCCAGATGTCGAACGTAGCTTCGAGCAACGGAAAATAGGTCGTATCCAACAAAGCTCCTGGAGACTTTGTCATGTTGACCACCGGCAAGATCCACGGAATGAGCCTAACCATCGCAGCGACCCTGGCCGCGGTTGCTTTCTTCCAGACTGGCCAGGCTTCGGCTGATCCGCTTGGCTTTGCTTCACCTTTCAATTTTGGGCGCGGCGAGACGGTTTTCGCCCCGGCCATGCGGCAGTTGCCCCAGGAGACCGACGACGGTCTGACAAGCGACATCCCCGCGCGGCTGCATCGCAACATCGTGGACTATCGGACGTCCGAAGCGTCAGGCACGATCGTCATCGATACACCGAATACCTACCTCTACTACGTGCTTGGCGGCGGCAAAGCGATCCGTTACGGGATCGGCGTTGGTCGCGAGGGCTTCACCTGGTCCGGCGTGAAGGCCATCGAGCGCAAGGCGGAGTGGCCCGATTGGATCCCGCCGGCTGAGATGCTTCAGCGGCAGCCTTACCTTCCGCGCTTCATGGCGGGCGGCCCAGGCAACCCGCTTGGCGCGCGCGCCATGTACATTGGCGGCACCGTCTATCGCATCCACGGAACGAACGCGCCCACCACGATCGGCAGACAAGTGTCGAGCGGATGCATCCGGATGCTCAACGAAGACGTCATCGATCTCTATGCACGGGTGAACGTTGGAACGAAGGTTGTTGTTCTGCCGATGCACCCGGGTCGCGGTCCGAGCGTTGCACAAGCTCAATCAGTCCCCGCAACGCGGAGCGCTGCGGCCAACGTTGCCCGAGCACACGGAGTTTACTGAGCCCATTTGAAGCCGATCAGACCGAGGCATGTCATGAACAGCTCATTATGGTCAGCAGGTCGTAGCACGCATCTCAAGATCGTGGCCGTTGCACTCATGGCTTCGATTGTCGTGGTCGTTGTTGGAATCAATTCACGCGTTGAAAGCGGAGCACCGCAAATTGTGGTCAAGGCGGGTCAGCCGACCGTGTATACCGGCAACAACGGACCGACGATCCGCTGAGCGGAACCTGACAGCAATTCGATCGGATGCGGAAGGCCGTGGTGTCGAACCACGGCCTTGCCGTTCATGATCAGACCCTGAATATCTGCGCGTAACGCCGCTTGATCTCTTCGCCCTGCGCCTCGACCGCAGCAGGGTCGTCTTTCCAGACCTTAATCGCCGATAAGGGAGTACGGCCTGGCCTGTCTTTCACCAGCGCATGCATCGAACGCAGGGCGCCAAGGTTCACGAAAAGCTCCTGCCCTTCCACACTGAACAGATAGTTCTGGAAAAGTCGCGCAGCATTCAGGTGCGGCGCCGAGGCAAAAATCGCCGAGGGTTGAACAATCGTGGGCGTTCCTTCGCTTGCATAGACGACTTCGATCGGTCCGCCTGTCTCCTTGAGCAGCAGCACGTTCGATTCGTTGCCATCCGCCATGACCGGACGCTCCCCGAGCACGATCTTTTTCGGCGTGTCGGTGGCCGATTGGATCTGCAAAACCTGTTGCTGAGCCAACTTCTCGAGATAAAGCCAGCCCAGTTCGCGAACCATCTGATACGTCGAAGTCATGATGGTGCCGCTGTAGCTCGGATGCGCCTTGACGATCTTGCCTTTCCACTTCGGGTCAAGCAGATCGGCGAAACTCTTCGGTGCATATTCACGTTTCACCATCTCAGTATTGTAGGCAATCACGCACAGTGAAGCGCGGACCGTCGCATACAACCCGTCAGGATCGCGGTGCTCTGGCGGAAAGTGTCGCGCAACATCCTCGGGCACGCACGGCACAAGCAATTTCTGTCTCTTCCACACCAGAAATTGCGCGGCGTCGCCGGTACTGACCGCATCGGCAACATGCAATCCGGATGCATTTTCCTGCGCAACGCGCGAAAAGATGCGCTCGCCGCCGGCTCGCTCGACACGAACACGAATGCCTGCAAATTTTTGCTCAAAGGCCTTGCCGATTTTCTCCGCGAGCTGGAGGTCAGCCGAAGTGTACCAGGTAAGCTGGCCCTCTTTCGTCGCCGCAGCGATCAGTGCCGGTGTGATGGTCTCGGCTGGCGGCGCCGCCGCACGCAAAGGTGTGGCGTAAACAAGCGGGAGTGCCGCTGCGGCCTTAAGAACTTTGCGGCGTGAAAACCGACGGCTCATGAAGAACAGTGCCTGCGTATGCCCGCCATTTGTGCCAGCGGCCATGCTGTCCCAAGCGGGGACACGGAGACAAGCCCGGGAACGGAGGTTACAGCGCCTCGACCTGCACCACGCCCGGCACGGCCTTGATGGCTCCTGCGATCTGCGGCGAGACCTTGAAGCGCCCCGGCAGTTTCACTTCGACTTCCGTGCCGCGCTGGAGCAGGAGCACGACGCTTACTTCACCATCGCCATTGGCGTGGGATGATCGCGGAGCGGTCTCAAGCCGCTTTGCCACCGCTTCAAGAGGTGCGCCATCGCGCAGGAACACGCGCAGGCCTTTTTGCAGGTTGGCGGCGGCAGTGTCGAGCGGATCAACCGACTGGATGCGCGCACGCACCTCATCTCCCTGTACTTCCGCAGACAGGAAAAGCAACACCGCGTTGCCTGGTTCAAGCAAGTCGCGGTGCTCGGCGAGCCCTTCAGAAAAAATAACGGCCTCGAAATGACCGCTCGGATCGGACAGACCGATGATTCCCATCTTGCTGCCGGTGCGGGTGCGGCGCTCGATGCGTGAAACGACGGTTGCAGCAACGCGACCCGCCGTCGCCCCTGCCTTCACCGCGCGCGCAAATTCTGCCCAGGGCTGCACCCGCAATTTCTTCAGCACCGCCGCATAATCGTCGAGCGGATGCCCCGACAGGAAAAAGCCGACGGCCTCATATTCCCGACGCAAGCGTTCGGCCGGAAGCCAGGGCTCCACTTGCGGCAGCACGATTTGTTCGCGCGTTGCGCCTCCACCGAACAATTCGCTCTGACCAATCGCGGCCGTTTCATGAGCGCGCTGCGCGCGAGCGAGGACGACATCAATGACCGCAAAAACCCGGGCCCGGTTTTTCTCGAACGTATCGAACGCGCCGGCGGCGGCAAGGCTTTCCAGCACGCGTTTATTCACGGCACGCGGGTTCACGCGTGCCGTAAAATCCGCGAGATCGGCGAATTCCCGGTTGCCGCGCGCGGCAATGATCGCTTCGACGGCCTGCTTGCCGACGCCCTTCAGTGCTGCGAGCGCGTAGATGATGGTATTGCCGTCAACTTCAAAGTCGACCGCTGAGCGGTTGATCGAAGGCGGATCCACTGCGATCCCGAGCCGTTCGGCTTCCGCGCGGAATTCGGCGAGCTTGTCCGTGTTGCCCATGTCCAGCGTCATGGTCGCCGCCAAAAACTCGACGGGATAGTTCGCCTTCATGTAGGCGGTCTGATACGCGACCAGCGCATAGGCCGCGGCATGACTTTTATTGAAGCCGTACTCGGCAAAGCGTTCCAGCAGATCGAAAATGGCGTCAGCCTGGTAGCGCTCGACCCCGCGCTCGACGGCGCCTGACACGAAGCGCTCGCGTTGCGCCTGCATCTCTTTCCTGATTTTTTTACCCATGGCGCGCCGTAGCAGATCGGCTTCACCGAGCGTGAAGCCCGCGAGGATCTGCGCGGCCTGCATCACCTGCTCCTGGTAGATGATGACGCCGAAGGTCTCGCGCAGAATGGGTTCAAGTTTTGGATGGATGTAGTCAGATTTCTCCATCTCGTGCTTGCGAGCGCAATAGGTTGGAATGTTAGCCATCGGGCCGGGACGATAGAGCGCCACCAGTGCGATGATGTCCTCGAACCGGTCCGGCCGCATGTCGAGTAGTGCCCGTCGCATGCCCGCGCTTTCCAGTTGGAAGATGCCGACGGCTTCAGCGCGGGCCAGAAGGTCGTAGGTGTTTTTGTCGTCAAGCGGTATCGCTGCCAGATCGATATCAATGCCGCGTCTTTTCAGCAGCGCGACCGCCGTTTGCAGGACCGTCAGGGTTTTCAGCCCGAGGAAATCGAACTTCACGAGCCCGGCCTGCTCGACCCACTTCATATTGAATTGCGTGACCGGCATGTCGGACTTCGGATCGCGGTAGAGCGGCACCAGCTCCGACAGCGGACGGTCTCCAATCACGATACCGGCGGCATGGGTCGATGCGTGACGATTGAGGCCCTCCAGCTTTTGCGCGATATCGAAAGCGCGCTTGACCACCGCGTCGCCATCTCGCTCCGCCTGGAGGCGCGGCTCGCCTTCGATTGCCTGCTTGAGCGATACCGGCGCTGCCGGGTTTTGCGGCACCAGTTTGCAGAGCTTGTCGACCTGCCCGTATGGCATTTGCAGGACGCGGCCTACATCGCGCAACACCCCGCGCGCCTGCAATGTGCCGAAGGTGATGATCTGTGCGACCTGGTCGCGGCCGTAGCGCTCCTGCACGTAGCGGATCACCTCATCGCGGCGATCCTGGCAAAAGTCGATGTCGAAGTCCGGCATCGACACGCGTTCGGGGTTGAGGAAACGCTCAAACAGCAGGCCAAACCGGATAGGATCGAGGTCGGTGATTGTCAGCGCATAAGAAACCAGAGATCCGGCACCTGAACCGCGACCGGGCCCGACAGGGATGCCCTGTTTTTTTGCCCATTGGATGAAGTCGGAGACGATCAGGAAATAGCCCGGATATTTCATGCCGGCGATGACGCCGAGTTCGAATTCAAGCCGCTCGCGATATTCATCGGCGGTATGACCGGGAGCGACCCCGGCGGATTCAAGTCGCCGCTTGAGCCCTTCTTCGGCACGCTTGCGCAGTTCACTCGCTTCGTCGAGCGATTTGCCATTATCGCCGGTCGAAAACCGCGGAAGTATTGGATGGTGCGTCCGCGGGCGGAACGAGCAGCGCTGCGCAATTTCAACCGTGTTTGCCAAAGCCTCGGGCAGGTCGCGGAATCGCTCGACCATTTCGGTGCGGCTTTTGAATCGATGCTCCGGGGTCAACTGGCGGCGATCGCTTTCGGCGACCAACCGGCCTTCGGCGATGCAGATCAGAGCATCATGTGCCTCATAATCCTGCACCGTCGCGAAATAAGGTTCGTTGGTCGCCACCAACGGCACGCCCTTGCTGTAGGCGAGATCGATCAGTACCGGCTCCGTGCGCCGCTCGGCCGCCGTGCCGTGCCTTTGCAGTTCGACGTACAGGCGATTGCCAAAGAGCTTAATCAGCGCATCTAGGCGACCCGATGCGAAATGGCTCTGCCCCGCCGCGATAGCCATATCGAGTGGTCCGCCCGGCCCGCCCGTCAGCGCGATGATGTCCGCGGTTTCTCCCTCGAGCCATTCGAGCTTGAGACGCGGAGGTTCGTTCGCCGGCGTATCGAGAAAAGCGCGCGAATTGAGCCGCATCAAGCTGCGGTAGCCCTCCTGCCGCTGGGCCAGCAGCACGATACGCGAGCGTTCAAGCGTCGCGTTGACGTTACGCGGCCCGTGGTCGCTGTCGCCGAAATCGATCGCGAGCGCACACCCGATGATCGGCTGAATGCCGGAACCGGCAAGCTTCTCCGAGAATTCCAGCGCACCGAACATGTTGTCGGTGTCGGTCAATGCGAGCGCCGGCTGATGGTCGGCCTTCGCCAATTCGGCGAGACGCGCGATCGTGAGCGCGCCTTCCAGCAGCGAAAATGACGAGTGCACGTGCAAGTGCACGAAATCGATGCTGGCCATGTCAGAACGGGGTCGGGTGATTCCTTGTCGCATTCAGAGTGGAGGCGCCGTCCCCTGCTGTCCACCTCGGGCCATAGCCTCGGAAGAAGCTATTCCCGCTTTTCTTGCGGTTATCCCCGCGTCATGGCCGGGGGATGTCGGCCACCCACGTCTGTCGGGAGGGACGGCCTGTAAGACGTGGATGCCCGGCGCTGGGCCGGGCATGACGGGGGGAACGTCGTTCCCGCAGCCCTCAAAGACTTCCCAGCACTTGCGTCCAGATGGCGATCATTCCGATAAACAAGGCCAGCGAGGCCAGAGCAGCAGCTTCTTGGATCACAGCTTTGAACATGACTTCGTCTCCCGGAACAGAGAGAGAACATAGTTCATCATTTGTTCTGGAGTCAAGCGATAAGTGGCGCGAAGAGAACCGCCTGCAAACTCAAAGTGTTAGGACAGTTTCTTCAGGTTTCGCCGCCTAAGGCAGTGAGGCCGGTTACGCCATCTCGGTGATCTTGCCGTCCCGCAAGGTCACGCGCCGGTCCATGCGCGCCGCAAGGTCCATGTTATGCGTCGCGATAATGGCAGCAAGGCCGGAGGCCCTCACCAGCTGCGACAGCGCGCTGAAGACATGCTCGGCGGTGTGCACATCGAGGTTTCCAGTCGGCTCGTCGGCCAGCAAAATTCGCGGCGCGTTGGCAACCGCCCGCGCGATGGATACGCGCTGCTGTTCGCCGCCAGAAAGCTCCGATGGCCGGTGGTTCAGGCGAGCACCCAGTCCCAGATATTCGAGGAGTTCAACCGCCCGCGTCGTTGCTTCTGTGCGCTTGAGGCCCCGGATCATTTGCGGCAACAGCACGTTTTCGAGCGCCGAGAATTCCGGCAGCAAATGATGAGACTGATAGACAAATCCGATTTCATTGCGCCGAATGCGCGTCCGCTCATGGTCGGCGAGAACGGCGGTCGCCCGCCCTTCGATATAAACATCGCCATGATCTGGATGCTCGAGCAAACCAGCGATATGCAGCAGTGTCGATTTGCCGGCACCTGACGGCGCCACAAGGGCAACCGACTGGCCACTCCAAAGCGCGAGTTCGATGCCGTTGAGCACGTGCAAGGTCTCGTCGCCCTGGCGGTAGTGACGCTCAATGTCATGCAGGAACAGGATCGGAACGTCCTCTTCCTTGCGTGCTTGCGGCGGCTCCGGCTGCTCGATCATTTCCACCCTGGCAGCGGTGTAGGCCTTACTCATAGCGCAACGCCTCCACCGGATCGAGGCGTGCCGCCCGCCATGACGGGTACAATGTCGCAAGCAGCGAAAGCACCAGTGCCATTATCACGACCGCCGTCGTCTCGCCGGAGTCCATGTCGGCGGGCAGGTGCGAAAGGAAATAAAGCTCGGGTGAAAACAGTTCTGTATTTGTCAGCCACGACAAGAACTGCCGGATGCTCTCGATATTGAGGCAGACGACGACGCCCAGCATGAAGCCGACGATCGTGCCGACAACGCCAATGGACGCGCCGGTGATCAGAAAGACGCGCATGATCGCGCCCTGAGTTGCGCCCATTGTGCGCAAGATAGCGATGTCCTGCCCCTTATCCTTTACGAGCATGATCAGACCCGAAACGATGTTGAGCGCGGCGACCAACACGATGAGGGTCAGGATCAGGAACATCACATTGCGTTCGACCTGCAGCGCGTTGAAGAACGTCGCGTTGCGCTGACGCCAGTCGATGATGAAGATCGGACGTTGCGCGGCATCCTGCACCGCGCTTCGATAGCGGTCGACCCGATCCGGATTGTCCGTATAGACCTCGATCGCGGTCACGTCGCCAGCTCGATTGAAATAAGCTTGCGCTTCCTTCAACGGCATGAAAACCATGGCGTTGTCGTATTCCGACATGCCGATCTCGAAGACCGCTGCGATCTTGTAGACCTTTATGCGCGGTGTTGTTCCCATGGGGGTGACAGCGCCGCGCGGCGCAACGAGCGTGATGTTGTCACCGGATCGCAACGACAACTGATCGGCAAGCCGCCGCCCTATTACAACGCCCTGCTCGTCATCGAAGCCCTTCAGCGAACCTTGCTTGATGTTGTTGGCGATCGAAGGAAGCTTCTCCAGATCCATCAGGCGAATGCCGCGCACCAGAACGCCACCCGCATTGAACGGTGACGAGGCGAGCGCCTGCCCTTCAACGATGGGCGCGGCAAGCCGGATCCCTTGAGCGCCGGCTACGCGCGCGGCCACTTCCTCCCAATCGGTGAGAGGCTTCTCCAAGGGCTGGATCAGCAGGTGTCCATTGAGTCCAAGAATTTTGTCGAGCAATTCCTTGCGGAAACCGTTCATCACCGCCATCACGATGATAAGCGTCGCAACGCCGAGCATGATTCCGAGGAAGGAAAATCCGGCGATGACCGAAATGAATCCTTCCTTGCGCCGCGCCCGCAAGTAGCGCAGCGACAGCATCCACTCGAACGGGGAAAAGGCCCGCGTCCCCTGGGGCTCGCTCATCGTTGATTGGTCCCGCGCTCGACTGTTCATAGAGATTCTGGCGGATTCGTGCCGCCGGTGCGAGGGCAAAGCCATTGGCAACACACAGGATTCTTGGCCTGGACGTCTTGTCGCGGGTACGCCGAACAGCGAATCGCGGCGTACTACCTGGATAGCAGATCGATGGCTGCCGCCGGGCTCAGGTTTTCCCGGCTGCCATCAGCACGCTTTTTGACCTCTACTTTGCCCTCGGCGAGGCCACGCGGACCAACCAGAACCTGATAAGGAACTCCGATCAGGTCAGCGGTCGCAAACTTTGCTCCGGGCCGCTCATCAAGGTCATGATAGAGAACTTCAATCCCCTTCCCGGTCAGTTCACGGTAGAGCTGCTCGCACGCCGCATCCGTATCGGACGCACCCTGCTTCAAGTTGAGAATTGTGACCTTGAAGGGTGCGACGGGCTCCGGCCAGATGATACCGGCATCGTCGTGGGAGGCCTCGATGATGGCGGCGACCAGGCGGCTCGGGCCAATGCCGTAAGAGCCCATGTGGACTGGAACTTCCTTGCCGTCATGTGTTGCGACCACGGCCTTCATCGGTTCGGAGTATTTGGTGCCGAAATAGAAGATGTGGCCAACCTCAATGCCTCGCGCTGAGACCTGCTTTTCGGCCGGCACCTTGGCGAAGGCCGCAGCATCGTGCATCTCGGATGTTGCGGCGTATTGCGCCGTCCATTTATCGACGATGCCTTTAAGGCTTGCGACGTCGTCGAAGTTCACGTCCGCCGGCGGCACAGCCATGTCGAGATAATCTTTATGGCAGAAGACTTCGGACTCACCGGTCTGCGCGAGGATGATGAACTCGTGCGAAAGGTTGCCACCGATCGGCCCGAACTCGGCGCGCATCGGAATCGATTTCAATCCCAATCGCGCAAAGGTGCGAAGATAAGCCACGAACATCTTGTTGTACGAATGTGTGGCACCGGCCTGATCAAGGTCGAATGAATAAGCATCCTTCATCAGGAATTCTCGGCCTCGCATCAGACCGAAACGCGGGCGCACCTCGTCACGGAACTTCCATTGTATGTGATACAGATTGAGCGGAACATCTTTGTACGAGCGCACGTAAGCCCGAAAGATTTCCGTGATCATTTCTTCGTTGGTGGGACCGTAGAGCATATCACGCTCGTGCCGATCCTTGATGCGCAGCATTTCCTTCCCATAGGCCTCATAGCGGCCGCTTTCCCTCCAGAGATCAGCAGATTGAATGGTGGGCATCAGCAGTTCGATTGCGCCCGAGCGGTTCTGCTCCTCACGCACGATCTGACAGATTTTCTGCAGCACGCGGAAACCGAGCGGCAGGAAAGCATAAATGCCCGCGGCCTCCTGCCGCATCATTCCAGCGCGCAACATGAGCCGATGTGAGACGATCTCCGCCTCTTTCGGCGTCTCACGCAGGATCGGCAGGAAGAAACGGGACAGGCGCATGGGATTTGAAAGGACCCGAGGGAGGAATGACGGGGTCAGAGAAAGCGGATCGCCCACAAAAACACAAGGGCCAGCGCGTTTTTTCGGGAATTTATCGGATGCCGCAGCATCTATACCCATGCTAGGCTGCCAACAAAGGGGCCGACGACAACATGCGAGCGGGCATCAGGCAGTTTCTGGGCGCTGTGGCGGCCATGGCGCTTGCCTTGCACACGGTCGCTTGGGGCATAGCGCCGGCGTCCGGGCTCGCCGCGGTCGACCCGTTTTCCGTCATTTGCCACAGCGAGGGGTCTGCTCCCGTCGATCCGGCGACGGATCACAGCCCGCTTGTACCGGCCCAGGCCTGCGATCATTGCAACCTTTGCAGTGCCTCGGCGCCGCCGTTGCCACCTAGCGCGGCGTGCGCTGGTTACACCAAGCCGACGCAAGCGTTGGTCGTACCTCGACCCATCGATAGCCCACGGCACGATGCGGTCGTCGGTGAAGCCCACCTCGCACGAGGTCCTCCCAGTATCGCCTGACGTTATCGCCGCGCTCGACGCGGCCCTTCTTCTCCGTCATCGCGATACTGGAGTTTCCCATGTTCAAGAACTCATGGCCGTTGGCCATGCTTGCTGTCACTCTGGCAGCGTCGACTGCACGCGCGCATGAGATCGTCGGCAATCGTTTCTTTCCGGCGACGCTCGCCATCGACGACCCAGGCGTAACCGACGAACTCGCTTTACCGACCGTCTCCATGTTGAAGTCTGGCGACGTCCCCTCTTTCAAGCAGATGGATATCTCGGGCGAATTCGCCAAACGCATTACCGAGGATTTTGCCATTTCGGTTGCTCCCACCTGGTCGCGTCTCTACGCGCCGGGCGGTCTGACAATGAATGGTGCACGCGGTTTCCAGAATGTGGAGACGCTGCTCAAGTACCGCCTGTTCAAGAACGACGAGCACGAGTTTGTGATGTCGGCGGGACTTGAGATCGAATGGGGTGGCAGCGGTGCGCAGGGCGTTGGCGCCGAACGTTTCAACGTCTACACACCGACGCTGTATTTTGGAAAGGGCTTCGGTGACTTGCCCGCGAGCATGAATTGGGCGCGGCCATTCGCGATTACCGGCCAGTTCGGCTACTCGATTCCTGGTGTGTCAAAAGTCGTTACAGCTACAGTTGACCCCGATACGCTCGAGCAGGATATCGATACGGAATACATCCCGCGAGTGTTCAACTGGGGTGCCACGCTGCAATACAGCATGCCCTATCTGAAATCGGCCGTGGTCGATCTGGGACTGCCCGATTTCATCAATCGGCTGATCCCGATTGTTGAGGCATCGTTCCAGACGCCCGTCTCGAACACAGCCACGTCGGGCACCGTGACGACCGGCACCATCAATCCGGGCGTCATTTACACCGGCAAGACTTATCAGTTCGCGATCGAGGCGCAGATCCCGGTGAACCGCCAGAGCGGCACCAGCGTTGGTGTCATCGGTCAACTTCACTTCTACCTCGACGACATATTTCCGAATACGCTCGGACGACCCATCTTTGCGAACAACATCAATACAGGGAGGCCGATGTTCGGCCGGTAGCCATGCGTAGCATCATCACATCCATCGCATTTCTGTTCGCCGCGGCGGGCCCTGTTTTCGCGCATGCACATCTCGATCGCGCAAACCCCGCGGTTGGAAGCACAGTCACGCCGGCACCGAAGGAGGTCGTGCTCTGGTTCACCAATCAGCTCGAGCCGGCCTTCAGCAGCATCGAGGTTCGCGACGAAAAAGGCGCCTCGGTGCAGGTGGGAAAGGCCGTCGTCGATCGCAGTAACCGGACACGAATGAGCGTGCCACTTAAATCGTTGCCGCCGGGCAGCTACAAAGTCATGTGGCGCGTATTGTCCGTGGACACACATCGTACCCAAGGCGATTTCTCGTTTCGCGTCGGACCGTAGCGCGGAAGGTCTTTTTCCATGACCGATCCGTTAATCGTCGTTCGCGGCGTGCACTTCGCCGGAACGTTGGTGGCGTGCGGCACGATCGGTTTCATTCACTTGGTCGCGGAGCCCGCCAAGGTACCTTCTGATGGCCGGCCGCTTCGCAACCGGCTGTCGGTCCTGACTTTGCTTGCGCTCGCCGTCGCCATTCTTTCGGGCGCGGCCTGGCTGGTTCTGCTCGCGGCGGACATTCTCGGCGCACCGCTCCTCGACGTCTGCCTGCACGGTGGCGCATGGCCGGTCCTTTTCGAAACGCGCTTCGGTCTCGTCTGGTGCGTGCGGTTCGGGCTCGCTGTGGTACTGGCACTTTCTCTGTTTCGAGCGGTCCCGAAAGCAATTCAGCTCGCGGTCGCGGCGTTATTGCTGTGCCTGCCAGCATTGGTTGGCCACGCAGGTGCGACGCCTGGCCTGAGCGGAGACATCCATCTCGCGTCTGACATGCTGCATCTGCTGACGGCCGGGGCGTGGCTCGGCAGCCTGCCGGCCTTCGTGTTGTTGCTCTGGCAGGCACAACGAAGCGTGGACCCTGCGTGGCGCGCTTTTGCAACGCGGGCTACGCAGCGGTTTTCGACTGTCGCCTTCCTCAGCGTTTGCGTCTTGCTTGCGAGCGGGCTGCTCAACAGCTGGAATCTGCTCAGCAGCCCGCGCGATCTCCTCACTACCGATTATGGGCGGTTGATAGCGCTGAAAGCTGCACTGTTTGCGTCGATGCTTGCCATCGCCGCGGTGAACAGGTTTTACCTGACGCCGCGGTTGCCGGAACGCACAGCAATGCGCGGCCTGCAACGCAACAGCCTTGCCGAAATTCTTCTCGGCCTTTGCGTGCTTGGTTTCGTTGGAGCGCTTGGAACCTTATCCCCGACCGCCCATACGCATGCGACCGCTGAGCCGCCGGACGTTGCCTTCGTTCACATCCATGCTGCGGAGGCCATGGTCGACGTTATGATTGCTCCCGGGCGTCCTGGACCTGTCCAGACGACGATTCGCGTAATGCGCGAAGATCTTGCCGTTTTCCCGGTAAAGGCGGTGCACCTTCGCCTCGAACCCCCGAGCCCGACCCATCCGGCACTCGAACGCGAGGGCACGGATCGGGGGGACGGGCTTTGGCAGGTCAACGGAATTACCATTTTAGAGCCCGGCATCTGGACCGTGAAGGTCACCGTTACTCCGCAACCAGGAGAAACGGTCCTGCTCGACGCCCCGATCGTGATCGAGCGCTGATTGTCACAAATGTGCTGACACGCTTTCGACGATCAGGTAGCGTCGCTCAAGTCCGTACGAGCGGGACCTGGGCGCAAGACCGGTTCCTTACCTGCGGTCCAAGTCTTGGGAGAGAAGCAAGTCCGGGCGCGCGAACCGCTGCCCACCCCAGAATACAAATAATTGCCGGGGCTAAGGACACAATCATCGAAGAGCAGGGCTCCGCGCCCTGCTCTTTTTTTGCTTCGAGCGCCTAGCGTTGCGGCGGACTGGATATCGCCATCAGGAAATCGTACGGGATCAGTCCCCTCGTGTAGGCGACATAGAGAATTCCGAAAATCGTCGTGGCCACAACCGTGGTCCAACCCAATTTGTGCCACACGCGGTGTATCGCGGGCGCTCCGGGGTCGGTGCCGGGCGTCACCTCGCCGCTTTCTTCCTGATTGCGCACGCCCCAAGGCAACACCGCGAACAACGTGATCCACCAGATCAGGAAATAAATGGCGATCGCGGTGGTCGTACTCATCGTTCGCGTCAGGCCTGTTCCAGCTCGACCAGCGTTCCGCAGAAATCCTTCGGGTGAAGAAATAAAACCGGTTTGCCATGTGCGCCGATCTTCGGCTCGCCGTCACCGAGAACACGTGCCCCCTGGGCCTTGAGCTTGTCGCGCGCAACGCGAATGTCCGGCACTTCATAACAAACGTGATGGATGCCACCGTCGGGGTTGCGCTCGAGGAATTTTGCGATCGGTGAGTCCGATCCCAGCGGCTCGAGGAGCTCAATCTTGGTGTTCGGCAGCGTGATGAAGACCGTCGAAACCCCGTGATCGGGCTGCGCGACCTTCGCCGAAACTTCGGCGCCCAGCGTGTCGCGGTAAACTTTGGAAGCTTTGGCAATATCGCTCACGGCGATGGCAACGTGGTTGAGACGACCGATCATGATTTGGCTTGCTCCTGACCACTCATCATACCGGCAAGACGTGAACATGGCACATCGGTTTCTTGCCCCAACGTTGGGCAACGGCGGCGCGGACCGCGCGGCGCAGCGCTTCGGCCACCGCATCTGGGTCGCGTTTACGCCCGCGCGGTAGCGACTCGAACGTTTCGATCAGAGCGTCGCGCACGGCTTCGTACATCGATCCACCCTCGCGGTCGCGCTCGGGGATGCCGATCATGTCAACCAGGGGCTCCTCGACCATTTCGCCGCGCTCGGTGATGGCGAGAGCGACGGAAATCGCCCCCGCGAAGCTTAGGCGCCGTCGATCGGCAACCGTCCGCGCCTCGGCTTCGACCAGCAGGCTCCCGTCCTTATAGATACGCCCAGAGGGCACCTCATCGACAATGCGCACCTGCGGCGCAAGCTGAACCAGATCGCCATTTCGGCATTGCACGACTTCTGGCACACCACAATGGCGCGCGAGGGCCGCATGCTCATGCAGATGCAAGGCCTCGCCGTGTACGGGGATCAATATTTTCGGCCTTACCCAGCCGATGAGTTCTTCAAGCTCGGCGCGGCGCGGATGTCCCGATACGTGCACCAGATGCGTGCGGTCGGTTATGACTTCGATCCCCTGCTCGATCAGCAGATTGATAACCCGCCCAACCGCCTTCTCGTTGCCCGGAATTGTGCGCGCGGAATAGATCACGCGGTCTCCCGGCGAGAACGTCACCTCGGGATGCTGGTCTTCGGCTATGCGCGAAAGCGCCGCGCGCGGTTCGCCCTGGCTGCCGGTACAAAGCGCTACGACCTTGTTCGGGGGCAGATAGCCGTAGGCGTCCATGGGGCGGAAGTGCTGGACGCCCTCAAGATAGCCAGTCTCTCGTGCAATCTGCACGACACGCTCCATCGCCCGGCCAATGACAACGACCTCGCGGTCCGCGGCGCGCGCCGCATCGGCAACGGCGCGCAAGCGCGCAACGTTCGAGGCAAAGGTTGTCACCGCGACCCGACCACGCGCCGTCTTGACGAGTTCCGCTATCGTTTTCGCGACATCGGCTTCCGACGGCGAGCGGCCTTCGCGCACCGCATTGGTTGAATCACCAACCAATGCAAGACAGCCCTCCTCGCCCAGCGCGCGTAGTTTCTTCTCATCCGTGGGATCGTGCAGTATCGGGGTCGGATCGATTTTCCAGTCTCCGGTGTGCAACACCGTGCCACCGGCTGTGCGGATGATCAGGGCATTCGACTCAGGGATCGAATGCGCCATCGTGACGAGCTCAATATCGAAGGGCCCGACGTTGAACCGACTGCCCAGCGCGACGATATTCACGAGAATCTTGGGCGCGCCTGGTTCGCTCGCACATTTCGCCTCAAGAAGTGCAGCGGTAAACGGTGTCGCGTAGACAGGAAACTTCAGCCGCGGCCACAGCTCGAGCAGAGCGCCGAAATGATCCTCATGCGCGTGGGTGAGCACCAGCCCCGCAAAATTCTTGCGCTCGTCGACGAGATAGCGGATGTCGGGCAAAATCAGATCGACACCGGGCAGATGGTCCTCTGTCGCAAACGACACGCCGAGATCAACCGCAAGCCAGGTGCGATGTTGCGCGTCACCCACCCCGTAGATCGACAGGTTCATGCCGATCTCGCCAACTCCACCCAGAGGGGCAAACACCAGTTCCTGCGGCGCGGGCATGGTCAGCGTCCACCAAAGCCGAAGACTTCGCCGGCGGTGACCGCGGTCACCGTGCCGGCCTGCTCGAGCAGCAATCTTCCCATGTCATCAAGCCCCTGAAAGCGGCCGGAAACTTCGCGCTCCGGGAGCCGCACCTGCAGGGCTTCACCAAGACCGGCCGCGCACTTGAGCCAGTCGGCGCGAACGGCAGCGAAGCCTTGGCCCCGGTTCCACTGTTTCAGACGGCCCTGCATTGCCGCCGAGAGTGGGACGAGCAGCGCTTCGGGCGTAACCACGGCCTCAGCAGCGGCGAGGTCGACTGCGGGATAGGCAGTGTTTGACGGATGCGAAGCACAATTGACGCCGATCCCGACCGCAACGGCAAAGGATGGCTCGCTCTCACCCTCGATCAGAATACCGGCGACCTTGGCGTGCCCGATGAGAAGGTCGTTCGGCCACTTTAGTTTGAGCAAAGGTCCGACCTGCGGGGCGCAGCTTGCGATCCCGTCATGCAATGCGAGCGCGGCCACAAATGAGAGTTGAGGGGCCTGTGCGGCTGGTGACGGCTCGGTCAGCAGAAGGGTTGCGTATAGATTGCCCGGCGGCGACACCCATTGGCTGCCACGTCGACCGCGGCCGGCAGACTGGGTTTTCGCCGTGATCCACAACGGCCCGCGCTCGCCGGCCCGCGCACGCGCCAGCGCCTCGGCGTTGGTCGAGCCGAGCGTCTCGTAGACTATGTGCCGGACCCCCGCCAGGTCCGTGGCTTCGCGGTTCATTCAGAATAAGGATTTTGCCGCAACGGTCGCCGCACCAACGAGCGGCGCCGGGTAGACAAAAAACAGGATGTTGATCAGGCCCGAAACCCCCAAGACCAGCCGCAAGAGCATCGGCATGCGCTCGAAGCTTTTCACTGGTTCGTCGAAGTACATGATCTTGACGATCGTGAGATAATAGTAGGCGCCCACGACGCTGCTGAGCACGCCGATGACGGCCAGAGTAAAGAGTCCGGCCTTGATGGCGGCGAGGAACACATAAAATTTTGCGAAGAAGCCAGCGAGCGGCGGAATGCCTGCGAGCGAAAACAAAAGCACGCCCAGGAAAAAGGCCATCGTCGGATGGGTGCGTGCAAGCCCCGCAAGGTCGCTGATGTTCTCCACGTATTTGCCGTCGCGCCGCATCGACAAGATCACAGCGAAGGTGCCGAGCGTCATCGCCACGTAGATGCTCATGTAAACAAGGACGCCCTGCACGCCCTCGGGCGTACCAGCCGCAAGACCGACCAGCGCATAACCCATGTGGCCGATCGAGGAATAGGCCATCAGGCGTTTGATGTTTCGTTGGCCGATCGCGGCAAAGGCTCCCAGGACCATCGAGGCGATCGAAACGAATACGACGATCTGCTGCCACTGCTGCGTGATGCCTGGAAAGGCGACCACAGTCGCGCGTGCGAAGATGGCGATGGCGGCGACCTTGGGTGCAGCCGCGAAGAACGCCGTAACGGGCGTGGGCGCGCCTTCGTAGACGTCCGGCGTCCACATGTGGAACGGAACAGCGGAAATCTTGAAACAGAAGCCGACGAACAGGAACACCAGTCCAAAGATCAGCCCAATGCTCGCGCCGTTTTGCGTTGCCTTGGCAATCCCGGCAAAGTTGATGGTGCCGGTAAACCCGTAGATCAGCGAAGCGCCGTAGAGCAGCATTCCAGACGAGAGCGCGCCCAGCACGAAATATTTGAGCCCCGCTTCCGTCGACCGTGCGTTCTCGCGGTTCGACGCTGCGATCACATAAAGCGGCAGGCTCATCAGCTCGAGGCCGAGATAAAGGGCAATCAAGTCAGCCGCCGATATCAGCATCAACATGCCCAGCGTCGCCAGCAGAAACAGCGTGCCGTACTCAAATTTCTGTTGTTTCTCGAAGGTGAGATAGTCGAGTGACAAAATGAGCGCGCCGCCGGATCCGATCAACGTCAGAATCTTGAGGAAACGCGCATAATCGTCGACCACGAAGCTGCCGCCGAACATGATGTGCGGACCGCGCGGAAGCCACAGTAGAGCCGCAGCCGCAATCGCCAATATGATCACGCACCAGCCGTTCACAACCGCCGAGCTGCGTTCGCCGACTGCGGCGCCGATCATAAGCATCAGCATTGCGCCGCACGCGAGCACGAGCTCGGGCAGCAACGGCAACAGGTCTTGCAAGGCGGGCAATTGGGTCATGGCTCGCCTATTGCGCCATGAGCGCGGCCGTTTTGGCCGCGGCGATGGCGTGATTGTAATTTTCGAGCAATTGGGCCACCGAAGCGGCCGACATATCCAGCACCGGCTTGGGCGCAACACCGAACAGGATGGTGAGCACAACCAGCGGCGCGAAGATCACGCATTCGCGCCAGCCGATGTCGCGGATGCCCTCAAGCGAAGGCTTGAGAGTGCCGAAGATCATTTTTCGGTACAGCCACAGCGCGTAGGCCGCGGACAAGATGACCCCAAGGGTGGCGATCGTTGCGACCGGAATATTGACCCTGAATGTCCCGATCAAGGACAGGAATTCGCCGATGAACCCCGATGTCCCTGGCAGGCCGACATTGGCAAGCGTGAACACCATGAACACGAAGGCATAAAGCGGCATGCGATTGACCAGGCCGCCATAAGCGGCAATTTCGCGCGTGTGCATGCGGTCGTAGACGACGCCGACGCAAAGGAACAGCGCGCCGGAAACAATACCGTGCGAGATCATCTGGAATATGCCGCCAGCAATGCCCTGCGTGGTGGCAGCGAAAATTCCCATGGTGACGAAGCCCATGTGGGCCACCGAGGAATAGGCGATCAGTTTTTTCACGTCCTCCTGCATCAGCGCGACCAGCGAGGTGTAGATGATGGCTACAACCGAGAGTGTGAAAATCAGCGGCGCGAATTCGTGGCTTGCGGCGGGGAACATCGGCAGCGAGAACCGCAGGAAGCCGTAGCCGCCCATCTTCAGGAGGATCGCAGCAAGGATCACAGAGCCCGCGGTCGGCGCTTCAACGTGCGCGTCCGGCAGCCAGGTGTGTACCGGCCACATCGGCATTTTCACCGCGAACGAGGCGAAGAATGCAAACCACGCCCACTTTTGCAGGCCGATCGGAAACCCGTGTCGCAGCAAAACGGCGATATCGGTGGTGCCAGATTGCCAATACATCGCCATGATGGCGAGCAGCATCAGGACCGAACCGAGCAGCGTGTATAGGAAGAACTTGAAGCTGGCATAGACGCGACGCGGCCCGCCCCAGACGCCGATGATCAGGAACATCGGAATGAGGCCACCCTCGAAGAACAGATAGAAAAGCACGAGATCGAGAGCCGAGAAGGTGCCTACCATCAGCGTTTCCAGAACGAGGAAGGCGATCATGTATTCCTTCACCCGCGTCTGGATTGCGGTCCAGCTCGCGAGAATGCAGATCGGCATCAGCGCCGTCGTGAGAATGACGAAGGGCAGTGAAATGCCATCGACGCCCATGTGATAGGACGCGATACCAAGCCAGTCGTACTTTTCGACGAACTGGAATTCCGGCGAACCGCCGTCAAAGCGCCAGACCATCACCAGCGAAATGGCGAATGTGACGAGTGTCGTCCACAGCGCGATCCAACGCGCGGTACCGCGCGCCCAACGCTCATTGCCGCGCACGAACAGCGCGACCAGCAAGGCGCCGAACACCGGCAGGAATGTAACGACGGAGAGAATCGGCCAATTCATCAGTGCATCCCCGCCGAAAACATGAACCATGTGATGAAGGCGGCCGCGCCGATCAGCATCGCGAACGCGTAGTGATAGAGGTAGCCGGTCTGCAGCCTCATCACGTTGCGGGTTACGTCGAGTACGCGTGCCGAGACGCCGTCAGGGCCAAAGCCGTCAATGAGCCATCCGTCGCCGCTCTTCCACAACGTGCGCCCGAGCCATTTGGTCGGCCTGACAAAAATCAGATCGTAAAGCTCGTCGAAGTACCACTTGTTGAGCAGGAAGCGATAAAGCCAGTCGTGCTGACGTGCGAGCTCGACGGGAATATCCGGCCGGCGAATATAGAAATGCCAGGCGACCAGGAAGCCGACCAACATCATCACCGTCGGCAGGATGCCGACATAGAGCGGCACGTGATGCATGTCTTCGAGCACGTGGTTTGACTTCGCGAAGGCCAGCGATTCACGGAAAAATCCTTCGACGCCATGACCGGCGAAGATCTCCTTGAACGGAAGCCCCGCGAGCACCGAACCGGCGGCAAGGAAGCCGAGCGGAATCAGCATCACCATCGGACTCTCATGCGCCTCGCGCCAGTGCTTGCGGTCGTGCGGCTCGCCGTGGAACGTCTTGAAGATCAGTCGCCAGGAATAGAACGACGTGAGCAGTGCCGCGACGACCGTGCAAATGAAGCCGTAGAGGGCCATCGGATTCTTGCCGACGAAGGCAGCCTCGATGATCGCATCCTTCGAGAAGTATCCGGCCGTGAGCGGGAAGCCGGTCAGCGCCAGCGTGCCGATCAGCATGACGATATAGGTGTACGGAATACGATCCTTCAGTCCGCCCATGTTGCGGATGTCCTGCTCGTGGTGCATCGCGTGGATAACCGAGCCGGAGCCGAGGAACAGCAGTGCCTTGAAAAACGCGTGCGTGAACAGGTGGAACATGCCGACGGAATAGGCGCCGACCCCCATCGCCACGAACATATAGCCGAGCTGCGAGCACGTCGAATAAGCGACGATGCGTTTAATGTCGTTCTGCACAAGCCCGATCGTGGCGGCGAAGAATGCTGTGGTCGCGCCGATCAGCGTCACGAACGTCTGCGCGTTCGGCGCGAGCTCAAACAACGGCGACAGTCGGGCCACCATGAACACGCCAGCGGTCACCATGGTCGCTGCATGAATGAGGGCCGAGACAGGCGTCGGGCCCTCCATCGCATCGGGCAGCCACGTGTGCAGCAGGAACTGGGCCGACTTGCCCATGGCGCCCATGAACAGGAACAGGCAGGTGAGCGTAAGCGCATCGGCCTGCCAGCCAAAGAAGTTGATTGTCTTGCCCGTGAGTGAAGGGGCCTGGGCAAACACCGTGTCGAAGTCGATCGCACCGGTGAGCATGAAAATCGCGAAAATGCCCAGCGCGAATCCGAAATCGCCGACACGGTTGACGATGAAGGCCTTGATCGCGGCCGCGTTTGCTTCCGGCTTGTGATACCAGAAGCCGATCAGCAGATAGCTTGCGAGGCCGACCCCTTCCCAGCCGAAAAACAGCTGGACGAGGTTGTCCGCGGTCACCAGCATCAGCATGGCGAAGGTGAACATCGACAAATAGGCGAAGAACCGCGGGCGATACGGGTCCTCGTTCATGTACCCGATCGAATAGAGATGCACGAAGGCCGATACCGTGTTGACGACAACCAGCATCACTGCGGTGAGCGTGTCGATGCGCAGGGACCACTCGACCTTGAGGTCGCCAGCCGTCATCCACGTAAAGATCGGCACGCGAACGTCGTGATGCCCGAAGCCCACATCGACGAAAGCGATCCATGACAGGATCATGGAGATCATCAGGAGCGTGGTCGTGATCAGTTCGGTCGTGCGTGACCCGACGGCGGCGGGTTCGTGCGCCTCTTCTTCTTCGTGATGGGAAGAATGAATGACACCGCCGCCATGGACACCCGGTTCGCCATGATGCGGGCCATGGTCCGCCGTGGTGTTTTCCGCGCCTGCAACCGGTCCCTTGCCGGGAAAACGCGCGCGTGCGCCGACGAGCGCAATCACGCCGCCGAGGATCGCGCCGAGCAAGGGCAAAAAGACGATCGCTTGATACATGTCGCCTTCAGCCCTTCATCAGATTGATGTCCTCAACCGCGATCGAGCCGCGATTGCGGTAGAAAACAACCAGGATTGCGAGGCCGATCGCCGCCTCTGCCGCGGCAACGGTCAACACGAGCAGCGCGTAGATCTGTCCGACGATGTCGCCGAGATGGGTCGAGAAAGCGACCAGGTTGATGTTGACCGCGAGCAGGATCAGCTCGATCGACATCAGGATAATGATGACGTTCTTCCGGTTGAGGAAAATTCCGAAAATCCCGAGCGTGAACAGGATCGCGGCGACAGCGAGATAATGACCGAGACCGATGGTCATGCGCCGCCCCCGAGTCCCTGCCCCGAACGAACCTTGACGATCTCAATCGATGCGGCCGGGGTGCGGGCGACCTGCTCGCCGACATTCTGCCGCCGCACGCGTTCGCGATGATGCAGGGTGAGCAAAATGGCGCCGATCATGGCCACCAGCAGGATCATGCCGGCGGCCTGAAAAAAGTAGACGTAACGGGTGTAGAGCACGAGGCCGATCGCCTCGGTATTTGGAATCGTTGTCGGTATCGGCGACGTGATCGCCTGTGGCACGCCGGGCCCGAACGCCCATGACCCGACGACCAGCAGCAGTTCGGCGAGGAATATCCCGCCGATCAGCATGCCGACCGGAAGATATTGCAACGCGCCCTGCTTGAGTTCGGAGAAGTCGACGTCGAGCATCATGACGACGAACAGGAACAGCACAGCGACAGCGCCGACATAGACGACGATCAGGATCATGGCGAGGAATTCCGCGCCCATCATCACGAAGAGGCCGGCCGCGTTGACGAACGCCAGGATGAGATAAAGAACCGAATGCACAGGGTTTCGCGAAGCAATCACCATCACAGCGCTGGCGACGCAAATGCCGGCAAAGAGATAGAAGAACAGCGCCACAATCATGCGCAGGCTCCCGCAGAAGCCAGGCCATCAAGGTGCTGAAGGTGACGAACCAATTCCATCGCCATCACCTGTACGGCGCATCGAGCGCGATGTTCTTGGCGATCTCGCGCTCCCAGCGATCGCCGTTCGCGAGCAGGCGCTCCTTGTCGTAGTAGAGCTCCTCGCGTGTCTCGGTGGCGAATTCGAAATTTGGGCCTTCGACGATGGCATCGACCGGACAGGCCTCCTGGCAAAGGCCGCAATAGATGCATTTCACCATATCGATGTCGTAGCGCGTGGTGCGGCGCGTTCCGTCATTGCGCCGCGGACCCGCTTCAATGGTAATCGCCTGCGCCGGGCAAATCGCTTCGCAAAGCTTGCAGGCGATGCAACGCTCCTCGCCGTTCGGATAACGACGCAAGGCATGCTCGCCACGGAAGCGCGGCGAGATCGGACCTTTCTCGAACGGATAATTGAGTGTCGCCTTCGGTTTGAAAAAATAGCGCATGGCCAGCACGAAGCCGGTCAGGAACTCCGTCAAGAACAAGCCCTTCGCTGCGCGATCGAGTCTCATCGGATCCTCATTTCATCGCGCCGGTTGCCAGTGCGCCGTACTGAATGACGGCCGCAACGATTGCCACCATGGCCAGCGACAACGGCAGGAATACCTTCCAGCCAAGCCGCATGAGTTGGTCGTAGCGATAGCGTGGAACCATGGCCTTGACCATGGCGAACAGGAAAAACATGAACAGCGCCTTGAGCGTGAACCAGATCACGCCGGGCACCCAGGTGAAGGGCGGATACGGCACAGGTGAAAGCCAGCCGCCCAGGAACAGGATGGTCGCCATGGCGCACATGGTCCCGATCGCCACGTACTCGCCGAGCATGAACATCATATAGGGCGTCGAGCCGTACTCGACCATGAAGCCGGCGACGAGTTCCAATTCCGCCTCCACAAGATCGAACGGCGGTCTGTTCGTCTCGGCCAGAGCCGAGATGAAAAACACGACGAACATCGGAAACAGCGGCAACCAGTACCAGCTGAATAGGCCGTATTTTCCGTCCTGCGCTGCAACGATAGCGGTAAGATTCAGTGATCCGGCGCAAAGCAGCACGGTGATGATGACGAAGCCGATCGAGACCTCGTAGGAGACCATCTGCGCCGCCGAGCGCAGCGCCGCAAGAAACGGATATTTCGAATTCGAGGCCCACCCCGCCATGATCACGCCGTAGACCATCAGCGAAGAGATCGCGAAGATATAGAGGACGCCCGACGTTGATATTCGCGATCACCCAGTTCTTGTTGACTGGAATGACAGCCCAGGCGGCGAGCGCCAGCACGCAGGTCACGAGCGGCGCCAGCAGAAAGACGCCCTTGTTGGCGCCGGCGGGAATAACCGGCTCTTTGACAACGAATTTCAGCAAGTCGGCGAACGACTGAAACAGCCCCCATGGCCCGACGACGTTCGGCCCGCGCCTGATCTGCACGGCCGCCCAGATCTTGCGGTCGGCAAGAAGGATGTAGGCGATTGCAACGAGCAATATGACGAGCAGCAGAACCGACTGCGCCACGATGACGATCACAGGCCAGAGATAAGTCCAGAAGAAGTCCATCGCCCTACTCCGCAGCCGTTCTGGCCGCCGCGTGCGCCAGAGCCGAGCATTCGGCCATGATCGCGGAAGCGCGGGTGATGGCGTTGGTGAAATAGAAATCGCTTACGCACGAGCGCAGCGGAACCTTCTCGTGCTCGCCACCGAGTTTCGCGAGCTTACCGATGTCGGAAGCGTTGCCCGCGGCAATCTGGCCGAGGCGTGCCAGGTGTGGATGTGCCGTATAGAGGGCCTGACGCAGCGCACCGAGTGAATCGTATGGCAGCTTGTGCCCGAGCGTATCGGACAGCGCCCGCAGAATGGCCCAGTCCTCGCGCGCGTCACCCGGCGGAAATGCCGCGCGGCTCGTCATCTGCACGCGGCCTTCGGTGTTCACGTAGGTCACAGATTTTTCCGGGTAGGCTGCGGCCGGCAAAATCACATCGGCGCGGTGCGCCCCCCGGTCGCCGTGCGTGCCGATGTAGACGACGAACGCGCCTGAGGGGACTTCCACTTCATCGACACCAAGCAGGAACAGCACGTCGAGCGCGCCGCCTTTGATCATCGCCGCGGTGTCCATCCCGCCGTCTTCCGGCACAAAGCCGACATCGAGCGCGCCGGGCAACGCGGCCTCGCTGTGCAGGATGTTGAAACCGTTCCATCCGTCCTTGATGACGCCGAGCGAGGCCGCAGCTTTTGCCGCCATGGCAAGCACGGCCGCGCCATCGGGTCGGTTCAACGCGCCCTGCCCGATGATGAACATCGGCTTTTCTTTCTGTGCCGGCGCATGGTCGACGAATTGCGCGAGGCTTTCCGGACCCGCGCCGAGATAGTTATAGGGATATGTGAGATCGGCCTTTTCGCCGACGATACCGATCAGGACATTGCCCTTGAGATAGCGCTTGCGGATGCGGGCATTGAGGACGGCCGCTTCGCGGCGCGGGTTCGTTCCGATCAGCATGATCGCGTCGGCCTCGTCGATGCCCGCGATCGTGGAATTGAACAAATAGCTCGCGCGTCCAAACTTCGCGTGCAGCGGCGAACCGGGATAGCGGGCGTCAATGTTTTTCGATCCAAGCGCTGCCATCAGCGACTTGAGCGCAAACATTTCCTCGACACCAGCGAGCTGTCCGGCCAATGCGCCAATGCGCTTGCCGTTACTGGCCCTCACCTTGCTGGCGATGGTCGCGAAGGCTTCTTTCCAGGCGACAGGCTGGAGACGGCCCGCGACGCGCACATAAGGTTGGTCGAGCCGTTGCGTGCGCAAACCGTCGACCACGTGGCGCGTCTTGTCGGAAATCCACTCCTCGTTCACGTCTTCATTGGCGCGCGGCAGGATCCGCATCACTTCGCGGCCGCGCGTATCAATGCGGATCGCTGAGCCCACCGCATCCATGACGTCGACCGATTGGGTTTTGTTCAGCTCCCACGGACGTGCCGCGAAGGCATAGGGCTTGGAGGTCAAGGCACCGACGGGACAAAGATCGACGACATTGCTTTGCAACTCGGAGGTCATCGCGTGCTCGAGATAGGTGGTGATCTCCATATCTTCGCCGCGACCGATCGCACCAAGCTCCGGAACACCGGCGACTTCGGTCGTAAACCGGATACAACGCGTGCAGTGAATGCAGCGCGTCATGATCGTCTTGACCAACGGACCGATGTATTTGTCCTCGACCGCGCGCTTGTTCTCCTGATAACGGCTCGCATCGACGCCGTAGGCCATGGCCTGGTCCTGCAGGTCGCATTCCCCGCCCTGATCGCAAATCGGGCAATCGAGCGGGTGATTGATCAGCAGAAACTCCATCACCCCTTCGCGTGCCTTTTTGACCATCGCCGACTTGGTGTTGAGGATTTTCGGCGATCCGTCCTTGTTGGGCGGCAGATCCTTGACGCCCATCGCGCACGAGGCCTGCGGTTTCGGAATTCCAACCACCTCGATCAGGCACATCCGGCAGTTTCCGGCGATCGACAGGCGTTCGTGGAAACAGAAGCGTGGAATTTCCGCGCCAGCGGCTTCGCAGGCCTGGAGCAGCGTGTACTCCGGCGGAACGTCGATCTCGTGGCCGTCGACAATAATCTTCGTCATGCCGCGTGCTCGCTGGGTCGATTGCGCCGCGCATTTTTCCATAGCCGCGCGCCGGGGATGTCCTCCCAGCTGAACGCATAGTCGCTCGGTCCATGCGCGATCAGATGGTCGAGGCGTGCGACACCTTCCGCCATGCCGGGTCGATGCCCCGCCGGAATCCACCACATGACCAGCGTTGTCTCGACGGGAGCAAACCATTCCTCGCGCCGTGCGTAGAAACGCTGGTGCAAGGTCTGCCAGACAAAGCGCTCGAGCGCTTCGACCGTTTCCCACACCGTCAGGTTCGGCAGAATGGCCGGATCGTCATAGACGCGCATGTTCATGGCGTGTCCGCTGTCGTCCTGTAGCCGCCACACGAAGCCGGGAATCTTGTCAGCGAGCCCGTTCACGCGCTCGACGTTGTCGACGAACTCGCGCATGCGCGGATCATCGAGCGGATATCGAATCCGCGCGATGTTGAACTGGGCCAGCTGATGGTGTGGCGGTTGTAACATCGTTTACTCCGCCGCCTCGCGCACAGCGCCGTGCGCATCCGCGTTGCGCGTGTATTCGTCAATGCGCCGCTCGATCTCGGGGCGGAAGTGCCGCAGCAGGCCCTGCACAGGCCAGGCGGCACCGTCGCCGAATGCACAGATCGTGTGACCCTCGATCTGCTGGGTCACCTGCATCAGCATGTCGATCTCGCGCTTCTGCGCGCGGCCTTCCGCCATGCGGGTCAAGACGCGCCACATCCAGCCCATGCCCTCACGACATGGCGTGCACTGGCCGCAACTCTCGTGCTTGTAGAAATAAGAGATGCGGGCCATCGCACGGACAATATCGGTCGATTTGTCCATCACGATGACGGCAGCCGTTCCAAGTGCCGATTTCTTGTCGCGGCAACCATCGAAATCCATGAGCAGAGTGTCGGCCTGATCTTTCCCGGCAGGCACCAGCGGCATCGACGAGCCGCCGGGGATGACGGCAAGCAGATTGTCCCATCCCCCGCGCACGCCACCTGCATGGGTTTCCAGAAGCTCGCGCAGCGGAATGCCCATGGTTTCTTCGACATTGCACGGCCTTTCGACATGACCGGAAATGCAGAACAGCTTGGTGCCGGTATTGTTCGGGCGTCCGATGCCGGCAAACCACGGCGCGCCGCGCCGCAGAATGTCAGGGACGACGGCAATGGATTCAACATTGTTGACCGTCGTCGGGCAGCCATAGAGCCCGACGTTGGCCGGGAACGGCGGCTTCAGCCTCGGCTGGCCCTTTTTGCCTTCAAGGCTTTCCAGGAGCGCTGTTTCCTCGCCGCAGATATAGGCTCCGGCGCCATGGTGAACATAGAGATCGAAATCCCAGCCGTTCTCGTTGTTCTTGCCGATAAGCTTGGCCTCATAGGCTTGATCGACTGCTGCCTGCAGGCGCTCGCGCTCGCGGATGAATTCGCCGCGCACATAGATGTAGCCGACATTGGCTCCCATTGCGAAGCCCGCGATCAGACAGCCCTCGACCAGCAAATGCGGATCGTGCCGCATGACCTCGCGGTCTTTGCAGGTTCCAGGTTCGGATTCGTCGGCGTTGACCACGAGATACTGCGGCCGTCCATCCGACTTCTTCGGCATGAACGACCACTTAAGGCCGGTCGGGAAACCGGCGCCGCCACGACCGCGCAGACCTGACGACTTTACCTCTTCGATGATTGCGTCACGCCCCTTCGCCAAAATCTCCTTCGTGCCGTCCCAGGCGCCGCGTGCGCGCGCGCCCTTCAGGCCCCAGTCGTGCTGGCCGTAGAGATTGCGAAAGATACGGTCCTTGTCAGCCAGCATGTGTCACGCCTTTTCCTTGAGCGTGGTCGCACCGCCAACGGGTGCCGACAATTGCCGATCGACCTGCGGGCCGGGTTTGACCTTCTTGCCTGCTGCGAGATCGTCGAGAATCTTGCCGAAGCTCTCGGCGGTCAGATCCTCGTAATAGTCGTAGTTGATCTGCGCCATCGGAGCATTGACGCACGCGCCGAGACATTCGACTTCGATCCACGAGAACTTGCCGTCTTTCGTCACTTCGCTCTGGTCGCCGATGCGCTTGCGGCAAACCTTTTCAAGATCATCCGCGCCGCGCAGCCGGCACGGCGTCGTACCGCAAAGCTGCACATGGAATTTTCCGACTGGCCAGAGATTGAACATCGTGTAGAACGTCGCAACCTCGAGGCCGCGGATATGCGCCATGCCGAGGAAATCACTGACATGGCGGATCGCCGCCTCTGGCAACCAGCCGCCATGCTGTTCCTGTGCGCGCCACAGCAACGGAATGATCGCCGACTGCTGCCGGCCTTCCGGATATTTGGTGATTTCCTTCTTCGCCCAGGCAAGATTGTCCTTGTTGAAGGCGAAATCCTTCGGCTGCATTTCCGGCGGAGCAAGGCGACGAACGCTCATCGGTCCACCTCCCCGAACACGATGTCGATCGAGCCAAGAATGGCCGACACATCCGCGAGCATGTGTCCGCGGCAAAGGAAATCCATGGCCTGCAGATGTGCGAATCCGGGAGCGCGGATCTTGCACTTGTACGGTTTGTTGGTCCCATCAGCGATCAGATAGACGCCGAACTCGCCCTTCGGTGCTTCGACGGCCGCGTAAACCTCACCGGCTGGGACGTGGTAGCCCTCGGTGTAGAGCTTGAAGTGATGGATCAAGCCTTCCATTGAACGCTTCATCTCGCCCCGCTTGGGCGGCACGATCTTGTTGTCGTCGACGGTGACCGGACCTTGTCCTTCGGGCGAGCGCAGCTTTTCCAGACACTGCTTCATGATCCGCGTCGACTGGCGCATTTCTTCCATACGGATCAGATAACGGTCGAAGCAATCGCCGTTCTTTCCAATCGGGATGTCGAAATCGAGCTCTGAGTAACACTCGTACGGTTGCGCCTTGCGCAAATCCCAGGCGGCGCCTGAACCGCGCACCATCACGCCGGAGAAACCCCAATTCCAGGCGTCGGAGAGTTTCACCACCGCGATATCGACATTGCGCTGCTTGAAGATGCGATTGCCAGTGAGCAGGGCGTCGAGGTCGTCAACCACCTTCAGAAACGGATCGCAGAACGCGTAAATGTCGTCGATCAGCTTCGGGGGCAGGTCCTGATGCACGCCGCCGGGACGGAAGTAGGCCGCATGCATGCGCGAGCCCGACGCGCGCTCGTAGAACACCATCAGCTTCTCGCGCTCTTCGAAGCCCCACAGCGGCGGCGTAAGCGCGCCAACGTCCATGGCCTGTGTGGTGACGTTGAGCAGATGTGACAGCAGGCGCCCGATTTCCGAATACAGGACGCGGATCAATTGAGCGCGCTTCGGCACATGAAGGCCGAGCAGCTTCTCGACCGCAAGGCAGAAGGCATGCTCCTGATTTATCGGCGCGACATAGTCGAGCCGGTCGAAATAAGGCACGGCCTGCAGATAGGTCTTTTGTTCGATCAGCTTTTCGGTCCCGCGATGGAGCAGGCCAATATGAGGATCGACGCGTTCGACCACCTCGCCGTCAAGTTCGAGCACAAGACGCAGCACGCCATGCGCCGCCGGATGCTGCGGCCCGAAATTGATGGTGAAGTTGCGCACTGCCGTTTCGGCCATCAGTTCACCAGCTCTGCGGCGGCTTTCGCCTTCTCAGCCACCTTCGAGTTGAAACGATCCCAGCTCACCACGACGCGCTCGTGACGTCCCTCCCCGATCAGGTCCATGCCGTCGTGCGCGCTGACCTTGAACACGATCTTGCGGCCCTGAACCTCGCTGACCTCGACATCAACCCTGACGGTCATGCCGGGCGGGGTCGCCGCCAGATGCGATACGTCAACATGAGTGCCCAAGCTGCCTTCACCGGCGTCGAGATAGTCGCTGAGAAGCTGAGTGCAGGTCCATTCCATCAGCACGATCATGAAGCCTGTCGCAAACACCTTCGGCATCTGCGCGATGATCGGTGATTCCGGAAAGGTGTACGGTACGGTCTTGTTCTCCGGCACCTTGTAGGAGAACGAATGCTTGAGGCCGGGCTTGAGCGTCGACTTCATCTCAGCCCTTCCCTTCCGTTTTTGCTTTCTCGTCGCCAGGCAGCACGTAATCCGTGCCTTCCCATGGCGACAGGAAATCGAAGCTGCGGAATTCCTGCGCGAGGGTCACCTTGTCGTAGACGACACGCTTTTGCTCATCGTCCCAGCGCACCTCAAC
The DNA here is from genome assembly GCA_963707615.1 of uncultured Alphaproteobacteria bacterium. Lineage (GTDB taxonomy): Bacteria > Pseudomonadota > Alphaproteobacteria > Rhizobiales > Xanthobacteraceae > Pseudolabrys. The sequence continues at coordinate 1,286,623 of CAVPQT010000001.1, read as the reverse complement.
AAAGCCGGTAAGGGGAAAATCCTTGCGCAGTGGGTGGCCTTCAAATCCGTAGTCGGTGAGAAGGCGTCGCATATCCGGGTGGCCAGTGAACAGAACACCGTAAAGATCGTAGGTCTCGCGCTCGAACCAGTCGGCCCCGCGGAACACGTTGATCAAGGACGCAACGGGCGTCCGTTCGTCCGTCATGACCTTGAGACGTACGCGCTGGTTCAGATGCGGTGACAAGAAATGATAGACGATGTCGAAACGCTGCTCGCGCGACGGCCAATCCACCGCGGTGACATCAATGATGTTGATGAATTGGCAGGCCGGGTCGTCGCGAAGAAAGGTGGCAACTTTGATCACATCGGCCGCAAGGGCATCGACCGTCAATTCACCACGCGCGACCGTATAGCCCGTGACCGAAGCGCCGAGGGCGTTCTTGATCGTTTGCCCAAGTTTGTCGAGCGTGTCGTCCATGTCCGGTTCCGCTCAGCGCTCGATCGTGCCGGTACGGCGAATCTTTTTCTGCAAGAGCATCACGCCGTAGAGAAGCGCCTCCGCTGTCGGAGGACAACCCGGCACGTAGATGTCGACGGGGACGATGCGGTCGCAGCCGCGAACGACAGAATAGGAATAATGATAGTAGCCGCCACCGTTGGCGCATGACCCCATGGAGATCACGTAACGTGGTTCCGGCATCTGGTCGTAGACCTTGCGCAGCGCTGGCGCCATCTTGTTCGTCAGCGTACCGGCGACGATCATGACGTCCGACTGACGGGGCGACGCACGCGGTGCAAAGCCGAAACGCTCGGCGTCGTATCGCGGCATGGACATCTGCATCATTTCGACCGCGCAGCACGCGAGCCCGAACGTCATCCACATCAACGATCCGGTGCGCGCCCACGTGATCAGGTCGTCAGCGGCAGTGACCAGGAAACCTTTGTCGGAAAGTTCCGCGTTCACGCCGGTGAAAAACGAATTATCCGCCCCGACCGGCTTTCCGGTGCGCGGATCGATAATTCCCCTCGCGGCGGGTGCAACGACGGTCATGGGCTCGTCAATCCCATTCCAGCGCCCCCTTCCTCCACTCATATATGAAGCCGATGGTCAGAACGCCAAGGAACACCATCATCGACCAGAAACCGAACAGCCCGATTTCCCGGAAAACGATGGCCCAGGGGAACAGAAAGCTGACCTCGAGATCGAAAATGATGAAGAGAATCGCCACGAGGTAGAAGCGTACATCGAACTTCATGCGGGCATCGTCGAATGCATTGAAGCCGCACTCGTAGGCAGAGAGCTTCTCGGGGTCCGGCTGCTTGTAGGCGACGATGAAGGGGGCAACCAGCAACGCGAGGCCGATAGCCAGCGCCACCGCGATGAAAATGACCAATGGCAGATAATCAAGCAGCAATGCGCTCATCGCGACCTCAAGCGTGCAGCCCCGCCTTACTGATATACGCCCGCCCGGACCGCTCGGCGGCCCAAAAAGGCGCCGGTGTCCCGCAAATAGGCCGTTGCTAGTTTGGAATGACCTCAAGGCGGGAGCGGCCGAGGCTTAGCGCAGCGCACAATGGGTGGCAAGCCAACATTGGTCGGCATCCACGAGTGAGCGTATCCAAAATTGCAAAGGTGCCGCCCGCATGATTGAAAGGGGCGAAGAACCCTTGGAAATCGCCGTCAGGCCGGCGGCATACGACGGAAATAGTGCATGGGTGCTGTGCGACGGATCGCTCTGGCTGCGGCCGCTTTTGCTGTCACAATGTGTGGGCCGGTGAATGCCGACGACTACCCTTCCCGTCCGGTCAAAATCATCGTGCCGTTCGGGGCCGGAGGCCCGACCGATGTGTACACACGGGCGATCGGCGAAGAATTGCGCAAGTCCCTGCACCAGCCATTCGTGATGGATAACCGCCCGGGCGCGGGCACCACGATTGGCACCGATTTCGTCGCCAAATCGCCCCCCGATGGCTACACGCTGCTGATGGTCTCCGGCACCCAGACCGTCAATGAGACCCTCTACGCTCACAAGCAATATCAGCTCATGCGCGACCTTGTTCCGGTCGCCCCTTTGATCGACACCGACCTGGTGTTGGTCGTGCATCCCTCGGTACAGGCAAAAACCCTGGGAGAATTGCTGGCGCTCGCGCGATCAAATCCAGGCGCCATCAACTACGGTTCGTCCGGTCCGGGTTCGAACTATCACATGGCCGGCGAGCTGCTTAAGAACCTGGCCGGCGTCGACATCGTGCATGTGCCCTATAAAGGTTCGACCGGCGCACGCAACGACATCCTCAGCGGGCAAATCCAGATGCTGTTTGACTCGGTGCCGACCATGGCGCCGATGATCAAGGCTGGCCTCGTGCGCGCCCTCGGTACGACCGGCAAGACCCGGTCACCGATTCTACCCGACGTTCCGACAATTGCCGAAGCAGGCGTCGCCGGTTTCAACGCGACCCTTTGGGTCGGCTTCATGGCGCCGGCGGGCACGCCGCAACCGATCGTGGACAAGCTCAATCAGGAGATCACCAGGATCGCGTCCCGCCCGGATATCAAGGAGGCCTGGGAAAAGACGGGTGCGACGCCGATCACAATGACGCAAACCGATTTCAAGGTGTTTATGGATGGACAGGTCGCCAAATGGGCGAATGTCATCAAGGCCAACCATATCCCACCCATCAACTGACGCGGATGAGACGTGTCGTCCAAAATAGGTGAGTGATGAACGAAATGATCAGCCCCGCAGCAGCGGTCAAGAGCGAGGAGCACTGGACTACCAAAGATGGTGGCGTGAAGCTGTTTCTCTATGAGAAATATGCGCGCGATCCCGCGAAGACCGTCGGCACGGTCCTGTTTGTCCACGGATCGTCCATGGCATCTCAGCCGACGTTCGACCTGCAAGTACCGGGACGAGCCAATTCATCCGCGATGGATCACTTTGCCCGTCGTGGATATGACTGCTGGTGCGTCGATATGGAAGGCTATGGGCGCTCCACCAAGGACCGCGACAACAACGCGCCGATATCCCAAGGGGCTGATGATTGTTACGCGGCCGCCCTCTACATCCAGAAACTGCGCGGCAAACGCCCCTTTTTGGTCTACGGAATTTCCTCGGGCGCGCTGCGCGCGGCGATGTTCGCCGAGCGGCATCCGGAAATGGTGGCAAGATTGGCGCTCGATGCCATGGTCTGGACTGGCGAAGGCTCGCCTACGCTCGAGCAGCGGCGCAAGAAGCTCGCCGAGTTCAAGTCGACAAATCGGCGTCCGATCGACAAGGCTTTCATTCGCTCGGTGTTTGACCGCGACCATCCCGATACAGCCGAACGTCATGTGATCGATGCATTCGCTGACGCGGTGACCGCGCTCGACAATTCAGTGCCGACTGGAACCTACGTCGACATGTGTTCGAGATTGCCGGTCGTCGATCCGGAGAAAATCAAGGTGCCGACATTGATCATGCGCGGCCAGCACGACGGCATCGCGTCTCTGGAAGACTTGATGAAATTCTACGCGAAGCTTCCGAACCCGGACAAACAGTTCACCGTCATGCCGGGAATTTCGCATGCGAGTTTCCAGCAGAAGAACTACATGCTGGTCTACCACATCCTCGCGAGCTTCTTTGCGCAGCCGGCGCCAGTTTACGTCGGCTAGTGATTTTCATTTGTCATGGCCGGGCTTGTCCCGGCCATCCACGTCTCGCTTCACTGGGAGATAGACGTGGATGCCCGGCATAAAGCCGGGCATGACGAGTTCTCAGACTCCAAGTTTACTCGCGAGGTCGGCAAGATCGGTGCCGGCAAAATCTACTGGCACAGTCGGCGTACGTTCACCCGTGCCGGGACCGTATTCGCCTGGGCGCGCAATGTGTCCCGTGCGCAGGCCGCACGCGGCTGCAGCAGCCAGATCGTTGCTGTGCGCGGCAACCATCATGCATTGCGCCGGCTTCAGATCGAAAGCCTCGCATGCGGCAAGGTAGACACGCGGCTTCGGCTTGTAGTCGCCGGCGATCTCCGCGCCGAGGATTGCGTCCCACGGAAAATCATTGTGGCGCGCAAGGTCGACCATCAATGAGATGTTGCCGTTCGAGACGGGCGCCAGCAAAAACTTTTTCCGAAGTCGTTTGAGCGCTGCTGGCACGTCAGGCCAAGCATCTAGCCGATGCCACGCGAGTGTCAGTTCGTGCCGGACGGTTTCGGAAAGGTCGGTCAGACCGAACCGCGGCATGAAACGCTCGAGGTTGTGCCGGTGCAGCACGTCGAGCTTGCTGAAGGGGATGCGACCGGACCTCACCTCTTCCATTCCAGGCTGGTATTCGGCCCTCCAGGCGTCGGCAAAGCCGGTCCAGTCGAGGGTATGTCCAAGGGGCCTGAGGACCCGGTCAGCCTCCCTGGCGACCCCGGTGCGCCAGTCCACCAGGGTACCGAAAACGTCAAAGAACATCGCCCGAATGGAGGTCATGGACGGCGCTCCAACCCGGTTTTCCGGGCCGGATTGGCGCCGGTTTTGCCACGCAAAATCATGGCTAAGTCATTGATAAAATGGCGGGAGCGACGGGACTCGAACCCGCGGCCTCTGCCGTGACAGGGCAGCGCTCTAACCAACTGAGCTACGCCCCCGCGGGCGTTTGTTCGAGTTATAGGCGCCCAAAAGGCAAGTCAAGGTAAACGCCTTCGCACCCACGGAAATTGCGAAAAAGCCTTATTTACCTAGAAGAATCGATGGTCAGAGTGCCCCCGAATCGTCTATTCGGGCACTATGTTTGGCGTTTCGCCAAACTGGCGGATTCAAGAGGAGGGTCCCACTGATGGCAATGGTTCCTGGAAAAGCTCCGACACCACCGACCGTCACGCTTAAACATCTCGCTGCGGCGCTTGCGGAAACGCACGAGATGTCGAAAAAGCAGGCGGAGACCGTGCTCGGCGATCTCGTCGGAAATATTGTGAAGCATTTGAAGAAGGGCGAGCGCATTCGTATTGGCGGCCTTGGCATTCTTCAGGTGCGCAAGCGCGCTGCCCGTATCGGTCGCAATCCCGCAACCGGCGAGCAAATTCAGATTAAGGCCAGCAAGAAGGTCGCGTTCCGCGCCTCTAAAGAATTGAAAGAATCGATCTAACGACTTTCTGCCTGACCCTCCGGGGAGTAACGGCAGGCGTGAAGCGAAGGCTTCTCGCCTGCCGTTTCGTTTTTGCCATTGAATTGTCGGTTCCCGGCCGGTCTGTCTTTCGGCCGCAAACTTAAAACCCGAAGAATTCTTCGCGAAGAGCATCCTCGTATCGCTTCTTTGCAGCCTGGACATTGTTGCGAAGGTCTTCCTCTCTGAAATGCGCCGCCTGCCATTTATCGACTTCGGCAACGTCATGATTGACCGAGGCCAGCGCTTCTTCCTGTTTGATTGCTGCAATCCATTCCTCGACTGCCGCCTTATAGGACTTCTGCATCTGGTCTAATTCTACGGTTCCAATCGTCATAGCGGACCTCCGTCGCATCGACATTCTTTTCCGGTCCTGTTGCAGGCATATGACTGCTTTGCGCCCTGGGCTGGCAGAAAGCGATTCCGCCACACTCGACTAGACCCCGCACTTTTCCTGTCTGATTGCTGCAATTCATTCCGCAACGGCCGCAAATGCAACTTCTGCATCTGGTATTCGGAAGTTACGCGGGCGGCGATTACTTGACAGGCTCCGCGCACAACAATGACAATCGTTGCGATCGCCGGATAACGTGGGAGCGTGGCATGCGTCGTCTCGTTTTTGCTCTGGTTTCCGTACTTTTTGCAGCCTTTTACATCGTTGACGCGCAGGCGCAGGCACCACTGCAGAAGATCCGCGTTACCATCCCTGTTCCGGTGCTCACGTTCTATCCGCTCTATGTTGCCCGCGATCACGGCGATTTCGCCAAACAGGGACTCGATGTCGAGATCATCACGACATCTGGTGACGGCCCCGATGTCGATGCGTTGATCGCCGGCAGCGTGCAATTCACCGTTTCGACGCCCAACCGACTGTTCATGGCCTATGAGCAGGGCAAACCGCTGCTCGCCGTCGCCAATCTCGGCAACGTGATGGCGATCGAATGCTGGATGAACAAGGACACCGCCACCAAACTCGGTGTTTCGACCGCCACGCCACTCGAACAACGTCTCAAGGCCCTCAAAGGCTTGACGGTCGCCGGTACGCGGCCGGGCGCATTCACATACCTGCTGCTCGTTGAATACGCCAAACGGGTCGGGCTTGAACCACAAAAGGATCTCAAAATCATCGGGATCGGCGGTCCGGCGGCGATGATCCCGGCGATCGAAAACGATCAGATCCAGGTGGCCTGCAATGGCAGTCCGGCGCCGGAACTTGCGGTCTCGCGCGGCAAATCGGTGATGTTCACCAACAATCTCACCGGCGGAGATCCTGCTTATCAGAACTTCCTGTTCGAACTGCTTTACGTGCGGCCGGACTTCGCCAAGGAGAACCCCGAAACCGTCCGCAAGATGATCCGAGCACTGGCTGATGCCATCAATTTCATTCACGACGGCTCCGACGCCGATCACCTCGTCATCCTGAAAAAGAATTTCAGCGGTGCGCCCGACGAGATGCTGCTGGACTCAATGCATCATATGCGGCCGATATTTATCCGCGACGTGCGCGTCACGCAGGAAGCGGTCGATAAAGCCGGAAAATTCATGCTGCAAACCGGCGTGGTCAGCAAACTTCCGAATTGGACCGAGGTCTCATCCAACGAGTACATCAGTAAGTGAACACCGCGAGCCAAGCCGGGGGGGCGGAGCTAGCTCTTGCGGGTGTCGGCAAACGCTTCCAGGCCCGCGACCGGGTCGTCACTGCGCTCGAGGCGACCACGCTCACTATCGAAAACGGCGAGTTTGTTACGCTCGTCGGGCCAAGCGGTTGCGGGAAGTCGACGCTGCTTAACATCATTTCCGGACTGACCTTCGCAAGCGAAGGTTCAGTGCGCCTCGATGGCAGCACCATCACGGGGGTTAACCGGCGCGTTGGCTACATTACCCAGCAGGACAACCTGTTCCCTTGGCGTACCTTACGGGAAAATGTTGCCCTTCCGCTCGAGCTGGCCGGCGTTCCTGCCAGGGAACGGCGCGGAAAGGCCGACCACTGGCTGGCGCGCGTCGGGCTCGATGGTTTCGGCGATGCTTTCCCTTACGAACTGTCAGGAGGCATGCGCCAGCGCGGCAATATCATACGTACGCTGATTTACGAGCCGTCGGTGATCCTTATGGACGAGCCGTTCGGGCCACTCGACGCGCAGACACGCATCGTTCTGCAGGACATGTTGCTTTCGATATGGGATAGCGCGCGCAGCACCATCGTTTTCGTGACGCATGACTTGACGGAGGCGATAGCACTTGCCGATCGGGTGCTTCTCATGAGTGCCCGCCCCGGCCGTATTGTGCGTGCGGACCGCGTCAACATCCCGCGGCCGCGCAATGTCTTTCAAATCCACGAAGATCCGGAATTTCGGCGGCTCTACAACGAAATCTGGGACGAGCTTCGCGTGCAGGTGCGGAATGTCGACGTCGCCGCCCATTGAGGAATCCGCGCCCGCGCCGATGACGCGTCGGCGGTTCGACACGGAAAGTCCGTGGGTGGTCAATGCCAGCCGCCTGATCCTGCTCATTGTCCTGTTTGCGTTATGGGAGATCGGCGGAGGCTGGTTGTTTGATACCTTTTATTTCAGCAAGCCGTCGCTGATCGCCAAGGCGTTCGCGCACGACATCGTCGATCCGGCCTTCTATACCGACCTCGCGACCACAGGACTCGAACTCGTCCTCGGCTACGTCATCGGTGGAGTTTCGGGCATCGCGCTCGGCATCCTGCTGGCGCGCTGGCGTTTCGTCGGAAAAATCTGTGACCCGTTCCTGCTGGCACTCAACAGCGTGCCACGTATTGCGGTCGCGCCAATGCTCATCGTGTGGTTCGGCATCGGGATTGCCTCAAAGGTCTTCCTCGCCGGCACGCTGGTGTTCTTCATCACGTTCTTCAACACGCTGTCCGGCATTCGCGGCGTCGACAAGGCTCTTTGCGACGTCGCCCGTGTACAGGGCGCTAGCGAGTGGCAGATCTTCACCAAGGTGATGATGCCACATGCCTCGGCGTGGATCCTGACAGGGCTGAAAATGAGCCTGCCGTTTGCCCTCGTCGGCGTCATCATCGGCGAGTTCCTGGTGTCATCCCAGGGGCTCGGCTACCGGCTGAATTTCTATTCGACGCAATACAACACGGCGGGCGCTATCTCGATGATCCTGATCATGATGTTTCTGATGATGGTGCTCACCGCCATCGCCGACCGGGTCGACGCCCGCCTGCTTCGCTGGCGGCCGAGTGACCGCGAAGCCGGCGGCGTGGTTCCAAAAGCCTGAAGGAGAAAACACATGGCGCTTACTCGCCACATCGTCCCGCCACCCACGCCCGGGCTCGACATGACGGCACAATACGGCTGGCCGCAATGCTGCGCGACGCGGGCTGGCGATTTCGTATTTGTGTCGGGCGTCGTTGCGATCGATCCGGAAACCGGCGACCGCATGCTCGGGACCGTGACCGAGGAAGCGCATCGGGTCTTCAAGAATCTCAAGATGATCCTGGAACAGGCCGGATCCTCGCTTGAGCGATTGGTCGCTGTGCACGCCGGCATCTATGACCGCATCGAATATGACGTGCTCAACCGCGTCTATCGCCAATACGTGCCGAATGGTCCACCAGCGCGCACTGTCTGGAGCATTCAGATCATTGACGGATTTAAGGTTCAACTCGACGCCGTGGCCGTCGTTTAGTGGAGGAAACAGATGTCGATCAAACGCGAAATCATTCAGCCGAAAAACGACATGCTCAACGTGTCGCGCAATTTCAAATTGCCGCATAGCCCCGGCATCAAGGCGGGCGATTTCATTTTTCTGTCAGGCATGGTGTCGGTCGACGACAAGACTGGGGAGCGCAACCTCGGAACCGTCGCCCAGGAGACCCATCAGATTCTGTCGAACATGAAGCACATGCTTGAATTGGCTGGTTCCTCGATGGAGCGTGTCGTCAAGATCAACGTGCTGCTTTACGATATGCTTGAGTTCGAGAACATGAATGCGGTGTACCGCAAGTTCTTCCCGAAGGATCCGCCGGCACGCACGACGTGTGGCGTTCAATTGAGCTTCGGGATGAAAGTCGAAATCGAGTGTATCGCCCTCGCCGGCTGAACAGTTTTGGCGCAAGGCACGAGACCAGACATGGCGATTGACGTTCTCAAGGTCGAACTGAAGTCGGTCTCCGACGCCTCGGGTCTCGAAAAAGCGATCACCGATAAGCGGTTTACGGCAGACGAAGTCGTCGGCGTCATCGGCAAGACCGAGGGAAACGGCGGGGTCAACGACTTCACGCGCATCCTTGCCGACCAAGCGTTCCGCAGGGTTCTGCTCAGGCACGGCAAGCGGGACGAGACGGCAGTCAACCAGGTTCCGATGGTGTGGTCTGGCGGCTGCGACGGCGTCATAACCCCACACGCAACGATCTTTGCGCGCAATGGAAAGAACGGCCCTGCCTCGCAATCGCGTTTGGTCATGGGTACCGCCATGAGCGTCGAGCTCCTCCCGGAAGATATCGGCCGGCCGGCGATGGTCGAAAAGGTCGCTGCCGCCGTCAGAGATGCAATGCGGGATGCTGGTATCGATAACCCCAAAGACGTGCACTACGTGCAGACCAAGACGCCTCTGCTCACAATCGATTCCGTTCGGGATGCGGAATCGCGCGGCCAGCACGTCGCCTGCGAGGTGCATGACTCTATGGGCGTATCCAATGGCACGACTGCGCTCGGCATTGCAGTGGCGCTGGGCGAGATCAATATGCCGAAGGCTGAAGAGATCTGCCGCAATCTCGATCTTTATTCATCCGTTGCCTCGTGCTCGTCGGGTGTCGAGTTGACGCAGGCGCAGATCGTGCTTCTTGGCAACAGGGCCGGCGCCGGTGGCCGCTACCGAATCGGTCATTCCGTGATGGAGGACGCACTCGACATCGATGGCATCTATGAATCGATCCGCAACGCCGGCCTTTCCTTGCCCGAGCGCGCGCGTGCCAGCGACCTGAACGGGAAACTCGTCAATTGCTTCATGAAGTGCGAAGCGGACCGCCGTGGCAGCTTGCGTGGCCGCCGCCAGATCATGCTCGATGATTCCGACGTCCACCATCATCGCCACTCAAAGGGAGCCGTGGGCGGTGTTGCGGCCGCCGCGATCGGCGATCCGGCCGTCTTCGTATCGGTCGATGCCATGCACCAGGGGCCGCAAGGCGGTGGTCCCGTCATCGCCATCGTCGACGTCGGCGAATGAGATCGCGTTATTCGATCGCCTCGTCGGCGCGCGCGAGCACCGCGGGCGGTACGGTAAGACCAAGTGATTTGATCGTTTTCAGATTGATCACAATTCCGTACTTGATCGGGGCTTGTACCGGCATCTCGGCCGGCTTCTCACCCTTGAGGACGCGATCGATGTAGCCGGCCGCTTGCCGGTATTGGTCGACAAAATCAGGCCCATAGGAGACAAGGCCGCCATCGTCGACGAAGCGGCGATAAGGGTAGACCGCCGGCAATCGGTGCTGGGCAGCAAGCGTAATGATCAGTTCGCGATGACGCGTCGCCAAAGCGTTCGCTGTTACGATCAGTCCGCCATTTGACGAGCGCGCAAATGCCGTGATGGCGCGCTCGATTTCGCCAGCATCACGCACGTCGACCGCGCTCAAATCCACGCCCAGTGAGGGCGCGACGGCTTGAACGGCGGCGAATTGCCCGATCCCCGAAGCGATGGTCGGATCCCGAAGCACCGCCGCCCGCGTCACGGCGGGTGATAGCTGCTTCAGCAGCTCAAGCCATTTTCCACTCATGCCGTATTCAAAAACCGTGAACCCGGTTGCATTGCCGCCCGGCCGCGCCAGGCTGTCGACAAAGCCCGCGCCGACCGGATCAATGACCAACGCGAACACGATCGGCACCGTTCGGGTCGCCTGAAGCAAGGGCGCCACTGTTGCTGTGCCAGTACCGGCAAGGATAACGTCCGGGGTGAGCGCGGCCAATTCGGCCGCGTGCCTGCGGATGTCGTCGGGATTGGTCGTGGCCCAACGTGTGTCGATTGACACATTGCGGCCGTCGATCCAGCCCAGTTGCTGCAGGCTCTGCTGAAACGCCGCAATGCGGGCCTGAGATTCCGGATCGTCCAGGGTCGAGGCCATCAGCACGCCGATGCGCCGCACGCGTTCGCCTTGCTGGGCGCGCAACGCAATTGGCCACGTAGCCGCGAGAGCGCCGCAAAGACCAACAAATTCCCGCCGCCTCATATCCGCCCCCGCGTACCGGCTACGAATTCGTCAGAAGAAGCCAAACAACCGACTTGCACCCCAAATGGCCACGACGATTGCCGCCACCAGGAGCCATATGGTCCCGCCACGGTAAAGTGAAGCCGCAGCGATGACGACGAGCGCTGCCAAAGCGATGAAGTCTATGGCCTTCATATAGTCACTGACGAACTGCATAGAATTTCTCTTTGTGGCGTGGCCAGGCTGAACAGTATCCTAGACTACTCGATCAGCGTGTAATCGCCATACGAGGTGCCAGATGCCCGTTCGTCGTATTGATCACATTTTGATTGCGATGCCCCCTGGGCGCGAAGACGAGGCAAGAGCCTTTTATCACGGCATCCTCGGCCTTGATGAAAAGGTAAAGCCACCACAACTCATCGCGCGCGGCGGGTGCTGGTTTGAACATGGAGCTTTGCAGGTCCATTTGGGTGTCGAGAAGAATTTCATTCCGGCGCGGAAGGCCCACCCAGCCTTTATCGTCGAGAACCTCGCAGAGATGGTCACCAAAGCAATGCAGGCAGGCTACAAAGTCACGGCCGATGAGCCCATCGAGGGATGCGACAGGCGCCATATCGATGACCCATTCGGTAACCGCATCGAGTTGATCGAGCCGCACGACAAATGAGCTACGGCGGGCAGATATAACCGGGGCCGCTCGGATTTGGGAAACAGCCAACCGAAGCCGGCAGAACTTGCTTCGGCAACCACAACACAACCGACGGGAAATAGATCGTGAACGCTATTGTTATGAGAAAAACGGCATAGATCGGACAAGCCGCGCGCAAAGCTTGCGAGAAACGAACACCGACGAATTTGGACGCCATAAGCAGAACAAGACCGTAAGGCGGCGTAATCAATCCGAACGCAAGCGTTGCTATCAGGACGACGCCCATGTGCACAGGATTGATATTTCCTGCCTCGGTGAGCGCGTTCACCAGTGGCATGAAAATGATTATCGTCGGCACCGGTTCGATGAAATCGCCGATGACCGTGAAAAGTGCGACCATCAGCAGCATGATCAGATGCGGGTCATTGCCAGCCAGGCCGGTAATCCAGTCGGCGATGACGATCGCGCCGCGCAAATAGGCAAAGAGCCACCCGAAAGCATTGGCTGCCCCGATCGTAATGAGGGGAAGCGAGAAAATAAGGCCGGCGAGACAAAAATCATAAGCAAGAAATCTGATATGGCCCCTGTTCAATGCTGGAATGACAACAAAGAGAATATAGACAACCGCGACCACGCCTGCCTCGGTTGGCGTGAACCAGCCCGTGAGAATGCCTCCTAAAAGAATGACCGGAATCATCAGGGGCAGCGAGGCGTCTTTCAACGCGCCGGCGACTTCGCGAAACGGAGCGCGTGGACGCTGTATGCCCGCAGGCCCGAAGAAATAGCAGAAGATCATCAGGCCGAAACCGATCATCAAACCAGGCACAACACCGGCCATGAAAAGTCCGGCGATCGAAACATTGCCGATTGCGCCGTAAACCACTGCCGTAATGCTCGGCGGCACGAGCGCGGCAATTGTCGAGGCCGCTGCGATGATCGCCGCGATAAAGGCAGGGCTATACCCTTCGTTCCTCATCGGGCGGCCAAGTGCCCTGCTGATCACCGCAACGTCAGCGGTCGTCGATCCCGACATTTCTGAAAAAAACATACTGAACACCGTGACGACTTGAGAAAGCCCGCCACGCACGTGTCCGACCAGCGCGAGTGAAAGATTGACGACGCGAATGACCACGTTGGCGGAACTCATGAGTTCGCCAACAAGGAGAAAGAACGGAATGGCTAGCAAAGCTTCTACGTCCATGCCGTCGAACATCTTCTGGATGATCGCGATGTGCGAGACTTGCGTGAACGAGGCGCCAACAAGTACTCCCGCCATTAACGCGAACGGGACAGGTACGCCGAGATACCCGAAAAGCAGGAACAGGAAGCTCATCAATCCAAGAACAAGCCCGGAATTCATTCGCGCCGCCCCGCGGAATCGGCGACGTTGATCGGCATGATTTCCGGTTCTTTATGATCGAATCCGTTTTTCAGTCCGTTGACGATCTGCTCGAGGGTAAACAGAGCGACCAAAACACCACAAATTGGAATAGCCGCGTACAATGAAGCGATGGGCGTCATCGACGGCATGCGGAAACTTGAAAATCCGCGGAGGAAATTCAGGTAGCCGAAATAGATGAAACTGATTGCTACGCCGAGCACAACGAGCCGAATGATGATCTCGACGACGAGACGTGCTCTACCCTCAAGCGCCTCGGCGATGGCTGTCAGATACAGATGATCGTTGCGGCGAGTAGCCACGGCGGTGCCGAAAAAGATCGCATAGATGAACAGCGTCGAGGTGACCTCCTGCAGCCAAAGCCAGGGGGCACCGATCGTACGGGTGACGATATCGAACGTAACCGTGGTGCAGAAGCTGAACAGCAGGACTCCGCACAGCACCATCAGCGCCAGCTCAAGACCATCAAGCGCACGCCACTTCAGGTGGCGCTGTCGCGGGGTGACGAGCTTGGCCGCGATGGTCATTGGGACCTCCGCTTGCGTGCACGAGAGGAAGAAGAGGGCCGGCGAACCGGCCCCTGCCCGGTTTACTGCACGGCCTTGATCAAATCCTTGATCTTCACCGCATGCGGGCCGAGTTCAGCGGCAAGTTTGTCGAGATATGGGTCTGCAAGTTTCTGAAAACCGGATTTGTCGACATTGGGGACTATTTTGACGCCAAGCGCCTTGAGCTTGTCGGCAGACTGGTGCTCCAGATCGATGGCCTTGGCCGGCTCCTTGCTGCTCACTTCATCGGCAGCCGTCTGCACCCACTTTTTCTGCTCATCGGTCAGGCTTTTCCAGAGTTTGTCGCTGATCCAGATCAGATTGTTGTTGGCCTCGTGCTCAGTCATCGAGAGCACCGGTGCGACCTCATAGTGCTTGTTCGCCTGATAGACGTTGACGCCATTCTCCGCGACATCGACAACGCCGGTCTGCAGGGAGGTATAGACGCTCCCGAATGGCATATGGACGGTCTGGGCCCCGTAGACGGGGAACATTAAATCCTCGGTCGGCGTCGCCTGCACACGGACCTTCAGGCCCTTGATGTCCTCGAGTTTGGCAATCGGTTTCTTGCTGTACATGTTGCGCAAGCCAAGCGTGATGACCGCGATGACGTGCGCGCCCTGGACGGTGTCTTCGACCATGGCCCTCACCGCGCCCGCAACCTTGGGATCTGCCAGCGCTTTCACGAGATGATTTTCGTCGCGGAACAGAAAATGCAGCGACATTACGCCGGCCTGAGGTGTCAGCGTTGCCGCGTTGGCCGACGAGCTGATGCAGAATTCAACATCGCCCGCTTTGACAAGTTGGAGGACTTGCGGTTCTTGTCCGAGCTGCGCGCCCGGATATTGATCGATAAGCATGGTCCCCTTGCTCAATTCCTTGAGCCGTTCACCGAAGATATCGCCCGCAATGCCATATCCAGTGGTCTTCGGCTGGTCATAGGCGAAGCGATAATGCTTCACCTCCTGCGCTATCGCGGTTGACATCCAGGTTGTCGCAAGAGCAGCGAGCGCAATTCCGTAGGCAGTCCGACCGACTGAAAGCATGACTTTCCTCCTGCCGAATATGTTCGTTGTTGCTTGGTCGCGGCTAAAAAAGCTGCTGTGCCCCCCATGAGCAGGCACAAAGCCTAGCACTTTGCGAGCGGGGCGCGCGGCCTATCAGCGAGCGGTCTGGCCTCGTAGATCGGCCACGTCCTTTGCCGTGAGCTTGGATGCTGCACTGCCAAACCGACCCGTAACGTAGTTGGCGACTGCCGCTATCTCCGTGTCAGTATAAATGCCGCCGAATGCCGGCATCGATATCCCGCCCGGTGCGAAGCGTCGCGTGCCGGAAATGACGATCTGGGCGACATTGGTTGCGCTCGGATCATTGACCGCGCGGCTGCCCGAGATCGTGGCGAAGGGTGAGATCGCGCTTACGCCCGTCCAGCTATGGCAACTGGCGCAGGCTTGCGCGAACACTTTGCCGCCGAGGGTATCGGCGACCGCACCGCCCTCTTTAGGCGAGGCTGGTGCCGGCGGCGCGATCGTTGCCGGTTCGGATGAAGCAATCGCAGGGATGCTCCTCAGATAGGTCACAAGCGCCTTGATATCCGCTGGATCCATCTGGCTGAAGCTGTGGTCGACCGCTTCGCCCATAGGGCCGGACGCTGTGCCCCGCCCCGCGGCGTGACCTTTGGCGAGATAGGAGAACACCTCCTCGTCGGTCCATGAGCCGATTCCCGTGCCCTTATCCGACGTAATGTCGTAGGCACGCCAGCCGGCGGCGACGGCGCCCGCGAACTTCCGACGATTGTCGAGAGCAAAAGCCAGATTGCGGGGAGTGTGGCAGTCGCCACAATGCGCCAGCGCTTCGGCGATATAGGCGCCCCGGTTCCATTCGGCGCTCTTTTCAGTATTTGGCGCGAAGCGCTTGTCGGGATTGAACGCCGCTGACCAGAAGATCATCGACCAGCGCTGGTTGAAGGGAAATTGCAGCGTATTGTTCTGATTCTGGCTACGCACGGCCGGCAGACTGAGAAGGTAGGCCTTGATCGCCAGCACATCGGCGTCGGTCATATAGGTGTACGAGGTGTAGGGCATGGCCGGATAAAGCCGCGCCCCATCCTTGCGGATGCCCCGCTGGACAGCGTTGAGGAAATCCTGATCGCTGTAGTTGCCGATGCCGGTGTCCTTGTCGGCGGTGATGTTGGTCGAATAGAGCGTGCCGAACGGGAGCGGAAAAGCGAGACCTCCGGCGTACTCTGCTTCGCCTGGCGCGGTATGACAGACCATGCAGTCCGCAGCTTTCGTGAGATATTCTCCGCGTTTGATGACGTCGGCCTTGTCGAGCCCCGCCGGGACGCCAGTCGGATTGGCCTCATGATAGTCGGCAAGGGCAACCGTCGAGCCGCGCGCAAATGCGAGCGGCCCAGGATTGAAGGTACGCCAGGCGAAAACGCCGATGGCTACGAGGATGATCGCGGCGATAACAGTCGTGACGAGACGGCGCATGGCGACTACGCCTTCTTCACGGCAATGGCGGCGCGGTCGATCGGCAGGCGACGCAGCGCCACACCGGTTGCCGCATAGATCGCGTTGCGCAAAGCGGGCGGCCCGGCGGTGGCGCCTGTCTCGCCGATGCCGCCGGGATGTTCGGCGCTCTTGATCACGTGGACATCGATCGGCGGGACTTCATCGATGCGCAGCATTCGGTAGTCGTTGAAGTTCGACTGCTGCACACGGCCTTTCTCGATCGTGACTTCGCCCCACAGCGCTGCGGTAAGACCGAAAATCAGCCCGCCCTGAAGTTGTGCCATGATGATATCGGGATTGACGGCAATCCCGGTATCGACCGCGCAATTGACGCGGCGCAGATGCACGCCACCGACATCGTCGACTTCAGCTTCAACGACAGTGGCAATGAAGCTGCCGAACGACGGCTGTGCTGACACGCCACGTCCGACGCGCGGCGGCAGCGGCGATCCCCAGCCTGATTTTTCGGCGACCAGCTTGAGCGCCGCTTTAAGCCGTGGCGTGCCATCAAGCATGCCGAGGCGGAACGCCACGGGGTCCATGTTCGCTTTGCGCGCGAGTTCGTCCATGAAACTTTCGATGGCGAAGACATTGTTATTCGGTCCAACGCCACGCCAGAATCCGGTTATCACTCCCGGCGGCTCGGCACGCACATATTCGACGCGCTTGCTCGGAATGTCGTACGGCATGTCCACCGCGCTATCGACGGCGTCGCCGTCAAGTCCGTTCTGGAATGCGGGCGGCAACCAACGCGCGAGTACCGATGAGCCTGTCACCTTGTATTTCCAGGCGGCAATTTTGCCGTTCGACAAGGAAGCCGAAATCGTATCGCGATAAAGCGGCCGGTAGACGTCGTGTTGCATGTCCTCTTCGCGCGTCCACACGACCTTGATCGGGGCCGAAACCTTCTTGGCTATACGCACTGCGCTCTCGACCATATCCGGCTCGAGACGACGGCCGAAGCCGCCGCCGAGGTAGTGGTTATTGATGGTCACCTTGTCGATCGGCAGGCCCGCGGCCTTTGCGGCATATTCTTGAGACCGGCTCTGCACTTGCGTGCCGGTCCAGATATCGCAGGCGTCCGACGTCAGACGCACGGTGCAGTTCATCGGTTCCATCGTGGCATGAGCAAGCAGCGGGAGTTCGTAGTCGGCGTCGAAGCGCTCGCCCTGCGTCAGGCCCTTGTCGACGTCGCCTTCAGACTTGGCGACAACACCGTCCTTCTTGCTAGCCGTGCGCAGGTCGCTCCAGATGGCGGCGGAGTTGACCTTGGCGTTTGGTCCTTCGTCCCAAGTCACTTTCAGTGCGTCGAGCCCGCGCGAGGCGGCCCACATATTGTCACCGACGACGGCGACGAGATCGTCGAGCACGACGACCTGGCGCACTCCAGAGATCTTTTTCGCGGCCCTGTCGTCGACATTTTTCACCTTGCCCCCGAGCACCGGACACTGGGCAAGGGTAGCGAACTTCATGTCCGGCACCATGGCGTCGATGCCGTAGATAGTCTTGCCGTCGGATTTGTCGGGCGTGTCGTTGCGTTTCAGCGGCTTGCCGATCAGCGTGAAATCCTTCGGGTCCTTAAGCTTCGGCTTGTCCGGGACCGGCAATTTCGCGGCGGCATCGGCGAGCTCGCCGTAAGTGAGTGTGCGATTGCTCGCGGCATGGGTGACCTTGCCATTTGAAGCGCTACAGCTTTCCGGGTCGACCTGCCACTGCGACGCCGCGGCTGTGACCAGCATGGCGCGCGCTGCGGCCCCTGCCCCGCGCAGCTTGTCCCAGAACGAGCGGATCGAGTTGGAATTGCCGGTGACTTGAATGCCGAAAAGCGGATTGGCGTAGAGTTTGTCACTTGCCGGCGAATGTTTGATCACGACCTTCGCGTAGTCAGCGTCCAGTTCCTCCGCCAGGATCATTGCGATCGCAGTATAGACGCCCTGGCCCATCTCGGCCTGCGGGATCACCAGCGTGGTCTTACCGGCATTGTCGATGCGGATGAAGGCGTTCGGAGCGAACTGGCCCGTTGGATTGTCGGGAGCCTGCTCCGGCTCGTTAACGGGCGCAGCGCGCAGAGGCCACGGGAAGGCTAGCACAAGGCCGCCCGCGAGACCGTTCTGCAGGAGAACTCGACGCGAAAGGTTGGCGTGCTTTGACATCATGACTGCCTCCTCCCGCCGTTGCCTGCCGCGCTCTTGATGGCTTCGCGGATGCGCACATAAGTGCCGCAGCGACAGATATTCCCCGCCATCGCCGCGTTGATGTCAGCGTCGTCAGGATGCGGATTGTTCGCAAGCAGCGCCGCCGCGGACATGATCTGTCCTGATTGACAGTAGCCGCACTGGATCACTTCGAGATCGAGCCAGGCCTTTTGCACCTTGGCGCCCGCTTCGGTCGTGCCGATGCCCTCGATTGTGGTGACCGCGCGGTCGCCAACCGCTCCGACCCGCAGCACACACGAGCGCACGGGGTTACCGTCGATGTGCACGGTACAGGCACCACATTGAGCGATGCCGCAGCCGTATTTGGTGCCGGTCATACCGAGGACGTCGCGCAACACCCACAGCAGCGGGGTGTCACCGTCGACATCTATGTCGTGCGACGCACCATTGATTTTGATGGAAAAGGGCATGGTGAGTTCCTCCTCATCCAGGCGCTGTGGTGTTGGTGACGATGTCACACAATTCGTAGAATTCAATCAAGGTGGACCTAAGGACCACATTCGGTGAGACGCATTGTTCGAACCAGCCGGCTTACAAGGGCGCGAGAGAATTGCGCAGCGGAATGTCCGATATCCTCATCAATCCGGTGAACGGTTCGTTCAGTTCTAAAATCAGATAGATTGCGCAGGACGCGGACAGGCCGAAGACGCAAAGAAAAGCCAGACCAGTTCCATTGAGATCTGAAAACAAGCTGAAGCTCAAAAATATGATGAAAAGCCAGAACACAAGAATGCCGAGAAACGGTTTTGGTATTTGATTTTCCGTCTCTGCAAACAGCAGGAAACGGGTCTGGGCAACATCATTGGCAACCTGTGTCGCCCGAGCCTGGAGCGAGCGCTGGATTTCCGTCTTTGGCGATAACGCAAGAATGGCTAAGTAGGTCTTCTCGCCTTCGCTGTTAACTGTAAACGGCTCGCTCGTTATCTTCTCGTGCCACAGTCGCTCGATGAGAGGATTTATTGCGCTCCTCACCTGTCTACGCAGTGGTGCGGCCTCGGGACCGTACTGAGACAACAAATTGTCGAGCAGAATAATGTTTGCTGTGAGTTGCTTGACCTGAGTGTTCCTTGTGTCGAACGATCCTTTCGCGCCTCCGATCAGTAAACCGAGAACGAGTGCGGCTATTGTTGCAATGAGGCCTGCACCAAGACGTACGACGTCCTGTGTTTCTTTACTGAGATGATGGTCTGGCAACAGGCGTCGAAGACTGACGCCAGCGAGAATGCCGCCCAGCACCAACAAAAATATCACGCAAGATAATACTAAAGGGGTCATGCGTTCGCGCGGATGGTGGACGTGAAGGCGATACGCAATTCGCGCAAATCGACGACTAAGAGTCAAGTCGAGGCGTCAGAACAGATCTTTGAGTGCAAGCCAATGTTCGCAACCGGTCGCGCGGGTTAGCGAACCGGGCAAAGGATCTAGCCAACTGCCAACTGGGACCACGACAGACACGATCGCCAGAAACTGCCCGCTTTGGGTCATCTGCAGGGGTTTTTGCACCAAGCACGAGCGCTCAGACCGTTGGTGCCGGCAACCCCTTCTGCGCGCAGGTTGCTCGCAATGTATTCAACAGAAGACACGCAATCGTCATCGGGCCGACACCGCCGGGTACTGGCGTGACGGCGCCCGCCACTTGCGTGGCTTCGGCATAGGCAACGTCGCCGACAATTCGTGTTTTCCCGCCCTCGCCGGATACACGGTTGATCCCGACGTCGATGATGGTCGCCCCCGGCTTTATCCAATCACCCCGAACCATTTCCGGACGACCGATGGCCGCGACAAGCAGATCGGCCTGGCGGCAGACCGAGGGAAGATCGTCTGTCTTCGAATGAGTAATGGTCACCGTCGCGTTTTCCGAAAGAAGAAGCTGCGCCACTGGCTTCCCCACGATGTTCGAGCGACCGATCACTACGGCATTGAGGCCCGTGAGCGATGCGTGCACGGTGTTAGCAAGGATAACGCAGCCCATCGGGGTGCACGGCACGAGCGCTGACAGGCCGCTGGCGAGCCGGCCCGCGTTGACGGGATGAAATCCATCCACATCCTTGGCGGGGTCAATTGCTGCGATGATCTTTTGCGCGTCGATCTGTTTGGGTAGCGGCAATTGGACGAGGATACCGTTGACTTCCGGTTTGGCATTAAGCTCATCGATGAGCGCGAGCAACTCTGCTTCGCTTGTCGAAACCGCGAGCTTGCAGTCGAAGGAGCGCATGCCCGACTCAGCGACCGCCTTGGACTTGTTGCGCACGTAAACTTCGCTCGCCGGATCGCTTCCGACCAGCACGACGGCGAGACCCGGGACGACGCCACGGTCACGACGTAACCGATGCACGGCATCCATGATCTTGCCGCGCAGATCGGCTGCAACCGTTTTGCCGTCAATGGTACGTGCGCCCATGAGACTTCCTAGACCTTGTCTGAATCAACTTCATTTCCCTGCGTACTGACAAAGCGATCCGTGTCGCGACCGACGTGGTCACGAATTGGTCGGTTTGACGAAAGTATCGCTGGCTCTAACGATAGAGTTCGACCTCCGGCCGCGGATCAGGCACGAAGCCGTCTTTATTCGGCATCGCTACGGCCGGCAGTGTTTTGGCGTCCATAATTTCGGTTGGTTTGATGATTTTTGCCTCCGACAATATGTATGCGACGAGGCTGTAGATGTCGTCATCGCTTAGCGATCCCGGTGCGTTGAATGGCATGGCGCGCTTGACGTAATCGAACAGCGTTGTCGCATAAGG
This sequence comes from uncultured Alphaproteobacteria bacterium, assembly GCA_963707615.1. Classification (GTDB taxonomy): domain Bacteria; phylum Pseudomonadota; class Alphaproteobacteria; order Rhizobiales; family Xanthobacteraceae; genus Pseudolabrys. The sequence continues at coordinate 1,265,257 of CAVPQT010000001.1, read as the reverse complement.
CCAGTAGCTTTCGACCGTCTTCACAGGCGTTTTAGTTGCCAGTGACCCGCGGCCGCCAAGCAGCTTGTCTCCGCCAATGCCTTTGGCCGGATTGCCTTCCAGCTTTTCGCCGTGACAGGCTGCGCAAGCCAGGGCGTAGAGCTCGGCACCTTTTTTTGCGTTTCCACTACCGGAGGGAAGACCACGCCCGTCCGCCGGGATCGAGAAGTATTTTGCAAGTTCGTCGGGTGTTGCCGGGGTTCCGAACCCGTAGCGTGCAACCTGCGCGGAGGCCGGGTGCGCAAACACCAAAGCGCTTATGAAAGCCGCCAGGCTGAGCTTATGCGTGAACATTGGTCACACTCCCGTCCTCTGCGACGCCCCAGCTCTGGATGGCGTTCAGGTGATAGATCGAGCCGAATGGACCGTTGGAGCCACGGATTGCGATCAGCTGCGCGAGCGTTGGCTGGATATAGCCGGTTTCATCAGTGCAGCGGCTTTGCAGGATCGCAGGCTTGCCGTCCCAAATCCACGGAAGGCTGAAGCGGACCGTACATATCGGCTCCGCCACCGTGTCGATACGCGCCGGCATCCAGGTTTTTCCGGCATCCACGGAAACATCGACTGATTGCACGCGGCCGCGCCCGGACCAGGCCAGGCCAGTCACGCTGTAAAAGCCTGGACCCGGCAGCTTCATGTCGCCGGACGGAAAAGTGATGACCGACTTTGCCTCCATATCCATGCTGAATTGGCGCGCTTTGCCATTCGCCAACAGGTCGGTGTATTTCGAGGTCTCTTCGCGCGTCATGAAAGGCTTGTCGCTCACCTCCAAGCGTCGCAACCATTTTATGTGCGTGTTGCCTTCATAGCCGGGCAACAGCAACCGCAATGGATAACCCTGCTCCGGCCGGATCGCTTCTCCGTTCTGTCCATACGCAAGGATCGCGTCCTTGAGCATTTTCTCCATCGGAATGCTGCGAGTCATAACCGCCGCATCGGCGCCTTCCGCGAGTACCCAGCTGCCCCCGTCCTTGAGGCCGACTTCACGGGCAATGGTCGCAAACTGAACGCCTGTCCACTCGGACGTGCTCAGCAAACCGTGCGTTCCCTGCACGGTTTTCAGCGTCGGCTTGTTCCATTCCGTCAGACCATTGCCGGAACATTCGATGAAATGTTTGCGAGTCACCGACGGAAATCGCTTGATGTCCGCCATGGTAAACTTGCGCGGACCGTTGACCATCCCGTGCACAAAAAGCACGTGTTTGGTTGGGTCGATGGTGGGGATGCCACCGTGGTGGCGTTCGAAATGCAAACCTGAGGCGGTGGTGTTGCCCAACATCTTGTCCAGCGGAGTAAAGCTCCAGGACGTGTTCTCATTCGCGGTCGGAAAGCGTACGCGCACTTCCGTTTCGAATTGCGACCGGGACCCATAGCCGCCGTCCGCCCCTACCGGGCGGCCTTGTTCTTTGGTCGGATCATCGGGTACAGGGAATTGAATGGCGCCAGGCGGCGCTTTCGCTGTCTGCGCTAAGGCCGGCGCTCCGACGGCGAGAGATCCCGCAGCAAAGAGAAACGCCCGCCGGTCAGCGAATCCCGAGCGAGGAAACATTCCGTCCTTGCAATCGCAGTCGATATCTTGACTTGAACGTCGCGCGATGTGGCGTGCTTCGGCCTGCACCATCTCATCGGCCATTCGACGCGATTTTTCATCATAGGTAATGGGGCCAGCGTTCCATTTTTCCATAGTCGCCTCCTTGGCAACCGCACTCGGCGCAATCCATCGAGAGCGCCTGTGGGATATAATTTTCTTCAGCCTAACTGGCGTAGAAAATAAATCTTACTCTTCTCCTCTATAAGATCATTGACCCAGCCTTATGCGCGGAGCGGCAAGGGATTTATGGCACTGCAATATGCGACCGAAGAATCTTCGATCTTCAAAATTGGAAAGAGCGGAAAAGCAGGCAGAATTTCAAAACGGCGGTTCCGTTCCGGCAATTCGCGTCTCGGTGGTAAAACCCCAACGCGGATCAAACCGGTGGACATGATAAACGGGGCGCCTTTTCATCCTCGTCGGATAGTCGCCTTTGCGCAACGTCGTCGCAATGCAGGGCACAACTGTGGCCCGGATATTGCCGATGCTTCCCTCTGCGGCGCGATGAACGTGCCCGCTGAAACTGGCTACAACCCGAAAGGCGCCGTCCAGAACCTGGCGCAATCTCAGCATCATCTCTGGCGTCTCAAAATTCATCGGGTCAGGCCCCACGGTCACCTCAAACGGCGGATGGTGTGCAAAAATCGCAATCGGTTTGGTGACCTCGGCGTTGATCAGGTCGACCAAACGCTTCGCGCGCGCCACGCAAAAGTCACCCTTGTTGCTGTTCAGACTTAAAGTATCGACTGCAATCAGTCGTACCGGGAAACTCTCGACTGCATAGTCGATGAAATCGGAATCGGCCGCGAGATATCCTTGGGCTGAAAAGGCCGCGCGCAGGTTTTCTCTGTTGTCTTTGTTGCCGGCCAAGACATGGACCGGCATGTGCGCTTTCGCGAGTATTGAGACAGCTCGCGCGTACTCATCCGGCCTGCCGTTATGTACGATATCGCCGGTGTGAACGATCACGTCCGGCACCGGATCAAGGCTATTTATGGCAACGATCGTCCGTTCGAAATCCGCGATCCTCTGATCGGCGTCGGGCGTACCGAGCTCTATGTGGGTGTCGGAAATTTGCGCAATGATCATAATGCTGGACGCATACGCTATCGCAGGCTCGCGTAGTACTCCCTGAGGATTGCCACCACCTCTGGGCGACTGAACTCGGGCGGTATGTCCGCATTCGTCGAAAGCATTTCTCGCTGCTGCGTGCCAGAGATTGAAATGTGGTCCTTCGGATCGTGCGGACAGGTCTTTGCGGTCGCCATTCCGTAACACTTGCGACAGTAGAAAGTGACATCAATCTTCAAAGGCTTGGTAAGAAGCGCGCCAGGCCACAGCTGATCGAAGATGTGGTGGGCGTCGAAAGGGCCGTAATAGTCGCCAACGCCGGCGTGGTCGCGCCCGACGATAAGATGCGAACAACCGAAGTTCTGGCGAATAAGGGCATGAAGCAACGCCTCGCGCGGACCGGCGTAGCGCATCTCAATCGGATAGCCCGCCTGAATGACGGTGCCGCTTCGGAAATAATTGTCGATCATCGCTTGAATTGCTCGGGTACGGACGTCGGCCGGAATATCGCCGGCTTTTAATTTCCCAAGGACTTGATGAATGAAAACTCCGTCGGACACTTCCACCGCGATTTTCACCAAGTGCTCGTGACTACGATGCATGGGGTTCCGGGTCTGGAAGGCGGCGACATTCGACCATCCGCGATCAAGAAACATGGCCCGTGCCTGGGCGGGCCGAATATAGAGCTGCGGATATTTGACCGGATATTCGCCTTCGCTCAGTACCCTCACTGGCCCCGCCAAGTTGACGTCTCCCTGCGCCAACACCTTGGCGACGCCGGGATGCTTCGGGTCGGTCGTGCGATAGACGTGTTCTGCCTCGAGCTGCTTGTCGATCGAATATTTCTCATGCACATCCATGACGGCGAGGATGTTGTTGGTCTCCGCGTCGACGAGTGCGACCTCTTCCTCTTGATGGATGCCGGCGGCAACACTCTTGTCGACAGGCAGCGTGATCGGGATCGGCCAGAACACGCCGTTGCGCATTTTCATATCGATGCAGGAGCCGCGCCAATCGTCGTGCCCCATGAAGCCTTTGAGGGGCGTATAGGCGCCGAGGGCCAGCATGAAGACGTCGGAAACCGCACGCGAATCGAGCGGGATTTTTTTCAGCTTTTCGGCACGCTTTTGCTCCTCGGCTCGCTCGACCTCCGGCAGCAAAAGGGGTTTGACGGACTCCGAGCCGTGCGGCGGAACAAGCGTTGACATCGGAGCCTACGGCCGTTTTGGGGTCTTGTATTCGACTTCCTCCTGGAACGGTTCCCAGATGGTTTCGAACCCGACAAATCCTTTCTCCGTTGCCGGTTTCTGGCGCGTCGTCAAAAAGCGCGCGTGACCGTCAGGGACTTTGGTGATTGGCTTTTGCTCGCTGCTCATAAGTCACCTTTTTTCATTCAACTGAAATCGTCACTCAAACAGGCCGCATGAGCGACGGATCGAGATCCGCCTGCGGAGGGATCGCCCCGCCCGCTCGTGCTTCTTCATCGGTTGGCTCGCGCACAGTCACAATCGCCAGGCTAAAGACGACCTCTCGGCCGCAAAGCGGATTATTGCCATCGACAGTCAGGGTTTTGTCGTCGATCTTCGTCACGATAAAGCTGCGCGTCTGGCCATTGTCGTTTTCCATGAGGATGGAGGTGCCAATCTGGCGATACTCCTCGGGAACGTTCTCAATACGGTCAGTGAAAACCAGCGACTCGTCCCTGGCGCCGAAGATGCGATTGCCGTCGATCGGAACCTCGATGACCTCGCCCGCGGACCTGCCCTCGAGTTGCGTGTGTACGAAAGGCGACAGAATTTCGTTGTGTCCGTGGACATAGCCCAACGGAAATTCAACCGCAGTGAGAACGTGTCCCGATTTTTTGTCGATCACCTTGTAGGTGAGTTCAACATATTTGCCATCGTGGATCGTTTCGATCATGTGTAATCCGCAGCGCTCAGAAGATTGACGCGCCGAAAATCCTGATTTTTTCATTCTCGTAGCCGAGGACAAGCCGGCCGAGCCACTCGCCGGGTTTTTTGGTGCTTCGTTGCCGGTAGAGAACCGTCACATGCTCGCCGCGCCGAATGATGCCAAGGCATTCGAATTCATCGGACAGATTTCTGGCAAGCTCGCTGTTGGCGAACTGATGGCCGACCGTAACTTGATCCATGGCACGCGCCATGGAACTAGAGAAATTCTTGACGAACTCTCCGTATTCACCTTCGTTCGAGTGTTTGAGGAGGTCGCGCCAAAGGGGCTCGGCGATGGCCCGTATCTCTTCGTCGGCTTTGTCGATGATGTTCACCTGCGATTCTTTACCACTCGAAGGGAGCGGTGTCGCAGAGTTCATCTGAAGAAGATCAACGAGCGCCATATCGGCTCCTTTACGCAACGAAGTTCAATGCGAGCTTCCGCCCGGAAACTCGCTACTCATTTTCAGAAACCAGGTGATAACAGGGCGCCTTTTCCATGGTGTACTCGCCGGTTTTCGGATCGCGGCGCGAAACCGTCAGGACGTGCCAGTTTTCGTCGTCCACCTTCATGGCGTCGCCGCGGTAGTAGTAGCCCGGCCAACGCGTCTCCTTGCGGAACAGGGTATGCTGCGTTACGCACTCCGCCGCGCGATGCCGGTGCTTGAGCTCCCACGCGCGCAGCAGCTCGTGAATATCCTTTGCCGCCAGACTCTCGAGATCCTCCTCCATGACCTTGAGCTTCTTGAGGGCGATATTGAGCAGCTTGTCGTTGGTCATGTAGCTGACCGTCACCCCGCCGCAATACTCGTCCATGAGCTTCTGCAGACGGTCCAGGCCCTGCTTCGGGTTGATGTAGTGCGGGTTGACGTCGCCAGCCACGATTTCGTTGCGATAGATCTTGTAGTGCTCCAGCGGCTTGTAGATTTCCTTCTTCCGACGGGCAATCTGCTCCTCGGAGACGACGATGCCCTCGCCTTTTCCGTCGTCGATATATTTGCAGGCTGCCTTCGCGGCGAGACGGCCTTCGGTGAAGGAGCCCGACGAGAAGGCGTGCGGCGTGCCGCCGACGGCATCACCGGCGCCGAACAGGCCTTCGATCGTCGTCATGCGGTTGTAGCCCCAGAAATACTCGGGCGGAGAGACATCCTCGGGACCCGAGCACCAAGCGCCGGAGCAGGTCGCGTGCGAGCCCATCACGTAAGGCTCGGACGTCGTCAGCTCCGGGTTCTCGTTCTTGGGGTCCACATCCGTCGCGGCCCAGAGAACGGCCTGGCCGATGGTCATGCCGAGAAAGTTTTCCCAACCAACCTCTTCCAGATGAGGATCCTGGAAAGCCTTCATGGTCACCATGTAAATGGGGCCGCGGCCTGCATTCACTTCACTGATGATGCAGTGGTTGCGCAGGCAAGTCGGGATCGGCCTGTGCGTCAGGTGCGAAGCTTCAGGATCCAGATATTCCTTTCCGACCATCTTCTGCAGCGCGGGGAACCACTTGGATTCATACTCTTCGCCGAGGCAATTCTGCGTATAGGTTTTCAGGTGCAGGAAATATGCGCCGACCGGGCCGTAGCCGTCCTTGAAACGCGCCAGCACGATACGGTTTTCCATCTGCGTCATCTTCGCGCCGGCATCGATCATGAGCCCATAGGCGGAGGCGGAGGACCAGGGCGCGTACCAGGTACGGCCGGAACCTTCGCCCACGGAGCGCGGCTTGAAGATGTTGGAGGCGCCACCCGCCCCGCAGATCACGGTCTTGGACTTGAAGACGTGGTAATTGCCGGTACGGACGTTGAAACCCACGGCGCCGGCAACCCGGTTTTCCCGGCTGTCGTCCATCAGCAGGTGGGTCACGCAGATGCGGTTGAATACTTTGTCGGCAGATTTTTTGGCGGCCTCGGCCACGATGGGCTTGTAGGACTCGCCATGAATCATGATCTGCCATCGCCCTTCACGCAAATAGCGCCCCGTTTTCGGGTCGCGCATGATGGGGAGGCCCCACTCTTCGAACTGGTGCACCGTGGAGTCGACGTGACGGGCCATATCGAACAGCAAGTCTTCGCGCACCAGCCCCATCAGGTCGATACGCGCGTAGCGGACATGGTCCTCAGGATTATTCTCGCCCCACCGGGTGCCCATGTAGCAGTTGATTGCGTACAAGCCTTGAGCGACCGCGCCAGACCGATCGATATTGGCTTTCTCGGCGATGACGATCTTCTTGTTCTGACCCCAGAACCGGGCCTCCCAGGCCGCGCCGCTGCCGCCGAGACCCGCGCCGACGACCAGGATATCGATATTGTCTTCGACGACCGTTTTGTATGCCATCAGTAATACACGCCTTTCTTCAGCTTAAGACCGGCTGACTGAAGCGTGCGCAAATCGCCGTCATCCATGCGGATCCACTTTGGCTCGTTGTACAGCAACTGGCTGTCGCGCATTTCTTTGCTCGGCGGAGAAACGTCGGCAAGTTTCGGAATTGCCGTGCCCCACGGTTTGGTCGTAATCGGCGAGAGGAAATTCTTTTCCGTGCCGTTGCGATATTTTATCTTCCAGGCAATCGTGCCTTTCTCTTCGTCGCGGATGACGCGAACGCTGTGGCCGAGCGGAGCAAAATCGGCATAGCCGCGCACATCGATCGCATTCTGCGGACACGCCTTGACGCAGGAGTAGCACTCCCAGCACATGCTGGGCTCGATGTTGTAGGCGCGGCGATAAGTCGTATCGATATGCATAATGTCGGAGGGACAGATGTCGACGCAGTGTCCGCATCCATCGCACCTTGTCATGTAGACGAACGTAGGCATGACTCCGGCTCCTCAATTCTTTTTCATGGAACTTGCGGACTGTCTTTTAATAGTGACGCGGCGCTTCGCGCTTGATGCCAAGTCCCATACGCATCGGAGCGTTGCGCAGCAGCTCCATGGAATGTCTTTTTTGCTGTTCGGGATCATCACGGGTCAGTGTCGGCAAGTTCTGGGCTGAACCATTGGCCTTCGACACTCGCTTTTCAAGCGCGGCGGCCGGCTTGAAGAACATATGTGAGAACTTCGACCACGGGATCGATACGAACAGCACGGTCGTGTCGATGAGATAGAGAACCAGGAACAGCGTCGCCCAGACAGTATTGCCCGCCGCCTGCAGCCACGCCCATATCAACCCAAACGTCGTGCCGAGCACGAGTGTGACGACGAACAAGTCCGCGCGTTCGAACCGAAACGGCGAATTGCCTTCGGCGGCGACGTCAACGCGGATGAAAAACCAGAACCAGTAGCCACCGAGACAGACCATCAGAGCGCCGATGTACCAGAGCGCCACCACAGCGTTGGGAGCGGACCTCGCGAGAGTCGGATAACAGAAAACCATGATCACCGTGGTCACGACATAAATCACGAAGCCGTACATCGTCAGGAGATGAGCAATTCTCCGACGCATGTTGCAGAACTCACCGGACGCCATAACGTCGACGACCGCGGTCTGGACCGCAATCGACATCATCTCTCCCGAACCTACGCGCTCTTTCGCTTTGCTATTTGAGTCGCGCCAGTTATCGAAAAAGTATCTCGCACTCTTTTTATGGATGATGTCGAAAAGCGTGCCACCTGCAACCAAGGCGGCCATGACCACAACGTAAGCTTGCATAACTCCGGGCGACACGGACGCCGAAAGTTCGGCAAAAGGATTGTGACTGAACATTAGTCGACTTCCCCCCTAGAGCTCGTTTTTTCAGGCGCAAGATCGGCCGAAGCACCCCGCACCGGTATTTGCCGGAGTGTATTTTTTTCCGATAGCCGAGGCAAAATCAAACGTTCCAAGGCCTCAGTCATCTTCTCAATATATTCATTCATGGGAACGATCACATTCAGTCGCGCCGGAATACGATCGAGGCGAACCATCCGGTAAAGAAGGCCATCGACACCACCGTCAGCCCATACAACAGGCTGTGATTTGTGGCCGAGTTGACCACGAGATCCTCAACGCCAATTTTTACGACCGAGAAAGTGGACAAGGCTTCTCCCACCATTTCGCCATTGTGGAATAGCTTGAGATCGACCTGGTACTCCCCGATCGGCACATTGTCGCGCAGAGGAATTTCCGTCCGGAAAGCCGTTCGGCTCAGGAACGTCACGCCACCGGCCCGTTCGTCGAACAGACCCTGTTGGCGCCGGATATCTATGAAATTAAGCAGAAAGGGATCGTTGCTGTCTGGCTGAACTCCGGCGTCAAACAAAGCATTCTTCAATCCGATCCCCTGCCGCCGCAAAATCTCGGCGCTCGCGATTTCGTCAAGCTGGCGGGACGCAAGCACGCCGAGAAATGACGGCACATTATAAAAAGTGCGGCTCTCCTGATTGACCCATACCCCGACGATCCGACCTTTTCGCCGTGTCACGACGTTTTGGCGCGGCCCCGTAACGACGACAGCCACGTCATAGGTCCTCGGCAGAACCGCATTTGATTGCGCGACCGCACCAAAAAGAACGACGGTGCCGCCGCTATAACTTGATGACACCGCGATTTGGCTCGGTGCGACCGTGACGACAAGCTCTTCCGCTCGCGCTGACAAAGACAGCGCGAGAAACGCAACAAATGCAAAAAATCGCGCCAGGTTTGTCACGGTCAACTCCCTAGAGCACGCAGAGAATAAAGGTTGACGGGCCGCGATATGAGTTCGTATCCAAAGCGCAGACCGACCGCGAGGATTAAAAGTGCGAGCAGCAACCGCAGTCGTTCCGCCGGCATATTCTGCGCCGTGCGGGCGCCGAACTGTGCGCCAATGACACCGCCGACCATCAAAACCAACGCAAGAACCGCATCGACCAGATGATTTGTCAGGGCGTGCATGAGTGTGGCGACAGCCATGGTCGCGGTTGTGAGCACCGCGGCGGTGCCAATGACCGTCGCGGTCGGCATGCGAAGGAAATAGATCAACATCGGCACAAGGAGAAAGCCACCCCCGATCCCCATCACGGCGCCGACCAATCCGATGACATAGCCAATGCCCCACACCGGAAAAAACGAGACATATATTTTCGAGTGCTTGAAACCGCATCTTAAATGGAAGAGCGTGCACCCAAGTGTGCGCACCCGGGCGGCGCAGCTGGCTGGGCTGCTGATGTCGCGCGCGATTAATCGCGCGCACGCTTTCGATCAACATGAGACCACCGACGGCGGTCAGCATGACGAGGTAAGAGAGGCCGATCAGCAGATCCAACTGACCGACCGCGCGAAGCTTGGTGAAGATCCACACCCCGCTCGCCGTCCCGACAAGCCCGCCTGAAAGCAAGACAAAAGCCATCGGGACGTCGACGGCGCGTCTCCGCCAATGGCTCAGCGCGCCGGAGAAGGACGACGCCGTTATGTGGCTGGCGACAGTGGCGACCGCCACGCCGGGTGAAATTCCGAGAAAGATGAGGAACGGCGTCATCAGGAAGCCGCCGCCGACACCAAACATCCCCGATATGAAGCCGACCGCCAGCCCCATCGCAAACAGGAGGAAGATATTTATGGCGACATCAGCGATGGGCAGATAGATCAGCAATTTATGATTCCGATCGCTTGGCAAAAACGAGCGGAAGTCCCGTCATTTCAATGGTGAGCCCTAGCGCTCGCCGGTGTCCTCCAAGAGAAGTGGTGTCCGCGTCACTGCACAAAGCGTCACGCGGATTTCTTCTTCGCAGAACGCAGTTCGTCGATCTTGCGTTCCCACTTCATCTCTTGGGCAAACGCCAACGCTTCTTCGGGCGCCATGAAGACGGTTTCCTTTTCCGCCGGATACGCGCGGTTGACGACGTCCTTCATGTAACGAGAAATCACGTCCTCCATGATCGGGATGAGGTCGGTGTAGATGCGCGAATGGCGCGGTACGTGTTCCTCCCAAAGATGGAAGAGGTCGGAAGAAATGATGTGCACGCCGTGCGCGCAATTGCCCGCTCCAAGACTGATGACCGGAACCGGCAATGTCTGCGCCAGATACTCTGCGACTTCCGACGTGGTCACTTCACAAAGAATCGAGAAACAACCCGCGTCGACCATCGCCTTGGCGTCCTCGACCATTTCCTTTGCGCGCTTCGCTGTTTTCCCTTGCGCGACAAAGCCGCCGAGCTGCGGCATTCGCATTGGCGTGATGCCTATGTGGCCCTGTACAGGAACGCCGGCACGCACGATCGCCTCGATGTTTGGCGCGTGGTATTTATTGCCTTCGCATTTCATCACTTCGGCGTTGGCCTCGTGAACGAAACGGCCGGCATTCTCGACGGCTTCTTCCTTGGAGACGTGAAAGCTCCAGTAAGGCATGTCGACCATTCGCAGGCCGTATTTCGACCCGCGATCGATGGCTTTTGCCATCATCATCACTTCATCGAAACTCACGGTGACCGTGCTCTTGTGTCCAAACAAAATCATGCCGCCGGTGTCGGAAACACAGAGTATGTCCATGCCTAGACGATCAGAGACGACTGCCGTGCGATAATCGTAAGCGGCGAGCTGCGTGATCGGCTCGCCCTTCTTCATTTTCGTCATCAGCATCGGGATGGTGACTTTTCTTCTCGCCGGCGCGTCAGCCATAACGGTTCCTCACCTTAACTGATTGAATACATGGGACTTGAAAGGGCCCACTACGAACCGTTCGTCCCGCTCTGCGTTTCCTGGGCGGGCATGGGGCGCTTTGGCGTAGATGTAGTCAAATATGCGCCGGCTATTCTATATTCGCCGTCGGCTATGAGCCAGTTCGCCACGAATCTATCGCCAGGGTTGTCGTGGCCGACGTTTGAGTGCGTCGTAGAACGGCAGCGGGGCTCGTCGGATTTCCTGGAATTCGCCCGTTGGGTCATGCAGCGGGTCGGTGTCGGCCGTCGAGGTCGTGACAAAGCCAAGCCCAAGGATCCCACCAGTCGCGATGCTGTTGCATGCCGACGTGATCGCGATAACGCCGGGCTCGCACGGGACGCTGAGGCAAGGAGCGTGCTGTCCAGGGTAAGGACAGGTGATCGGCTTTAGCTTGAAAGCATACGAGTTTAAGCCCGCTCGCTCGGGCGTTTTGATCGGTGTGAAACTGCTGGAGTCCGAGCTCTGCCGGCGCCACAGGCAGCCTGAATTCATTTGCGAACAAAACAAAGCCAGCCTCGATCCGCAGCGTATCCATTGCGATAAAGCCGGCTGGTCTTGAGTGACGCGCGAGGTCACGTCCATACGCGCGACAATTCACTGCGGGGAAGGATGATTTCGAAACCAGCCTCACCCGTATAACCCAATCGTCCTACCGTACAGAGAACCCCGGAAAGTTCCATTTGCGCAAAGCGGAAGTACCCGAGGTCCGCGATCGTTTCCAACCGGCCGAGTGTGCGCAATACGTCAAGCGCGCCCGGCCCCTGAACGGCAAACACAACGCGCGCTTTTCCCAAATCGGTCGCCTCGACTTGCGCCGAGGCGCAGGCCATCAGCTCCAGAATGTCTTCGCGCCGGCCACTCATGACTTCGAAAGCATCCGCGCCTGTCCGCCACACCGTCAGGTCGGCTAACGCGGCCCCGTGGAGAATCGGTGCGGATGGCATAGGCGATTGCGCCTTGCGCCAGTGTGGCTAAAGGGCGCCGTACAAAAGCTTCCACGACGGATCGTGCGCCAGGACCTTTCAGCTTTGCGCATTCCAGAAACGAGAAGTCGAACAGCGCGCTTTCGTTGCGACAAGATCGCGCTTCGCCGACGGGATCGCCGAAGTCATTTTTCAATTCGGAGCGTTCAAAGGCCATGGCCAATCAGCGAATTAGCCTCAAGACAGCATTTCCGAGGATGAAAAGACCAACAAAGACGAGGACGACCGCCACGATCCGTCGCAGAACTTCGCGCGGTAGAGTGTGCGCCAGCTTTGCGCCGTACCACGAGCCGACCGTCAGGGCCGCCGCGAGCATTCCAGCCAGAACAAGATCGAGCTCGCCGTAGAGAACGTTGCCAACCGTCGCAGCAAGCGCGACCGGCAACTGAATAACCTGGCTCAGCCCTACAGCCGTGAGCACGGGCAATTTCATCGCTATGAGAATTGGAACCAGCACCAGAGGTCCGCCGGTGCCGGTCACGGATGACAGGAACCCGGTCAGCGCGCCAATACCCGACAGGGTCACGGGGGACACGCTGTAATCATCAAGCTCATTAGACTTTTTATGCATCAACAGCGAATTGATGCCCGAAAGAAGCGTGAGCAAACCCAATCCGACTTCAAGTATGTGTGGATTTACGACGCTCACTGCCCAGGCCCCGGCAAAGGCCGTCGGAGTGGCTCCCACGCAAAGCCAGATCGCCAGGCCCCATCGAATTGATTTGTTGCGGGCGAACACAAAACTCGCGACCAGGCCTGACACGATGTAGGCGAACATCGCTGCCGGGATCGCAATCTTGATCTCAATTCCAACCAGAAAGACAAGCGCCGGAACGACGATGACCCCGCCGATTCCAATGCAGCCAATCATCAAGCCCGAGATGACCCCCAGCGTGATGATCCCGACCACTGCAACGAACGTCATGTCCCCCAACCCTGGCCTGTCGCGGATTTACGCACGCAGCGCGGGCGAACTTTCATGCCGCACTGCAACCTAAAGTGACGTCAATATTGTCGCAGCCATTCCAAAGCACCGCCTATTTAGATATGATCTATTACTATCCGATTTTTGGCCCGGCGGTTTGGCTCATGTTTATCCGACAGTTTCGATACCTCGTGGCCGTAGCTGAAGAGCGGCATTTTGGCCGCGCGGCGCAGAGATGCAACGTCACTCAGCCGTCTCTATCAAGCGGCATCAAGCAGCTTGAACTCGAACTCGGCGTACCGATCTTTTTGCGCGGCCGCGGCCAGCGCTTTCATGGTTTGACCGCCGAAGGTGAACGCGTCGCCACATGGTCCCGCGGAGTTCTCGCCTATTGTGATGCGATGCGCAAAGAAATTGCCATCATGAAGAACAATCTGACGGGCAATCTCCGACTAGGCGCAATGCCGTCGATGTCGCCGGTCTTACCGTGGGTGCTGAAAACATTTCGCGATCGCTATCCGGGGGTGCGCGTCGATGTGCAATTCATCGGACCCGAGGCAATGCGACTTGGCCTCAATAATTTCGCGCTTGACGTTGCGCTGACCTATCTCGACAAAGCTGACCTCGGTCGAAAAAACACGCTGCCGATTTATACCGAACAACTCAGCCTTCTGGTTCCTGACCGGCCTGCTTTTCAAAAGCGCAAGACGATTACCTGGCGTGAGGCCGCTGAATTACCCCTCGCAATGCTACGACCCTCGATGCACGAACGGCGTTTCGTCGATCAGGTGTTCAAGGGCGTTGGCTGTTCGCCGGAAGCACGGGTGGAGTCAGAAGTCAATTCTCCATCTCATGTTCCAAACCCAATTTACGGACCTTTGCACGATCATTCCTTCGCATTTTGCTCACGCTCCCGGATTGCACCACGGAACACTCGCGCTGCCACTGGTCGATCCGATTGTCAGTCAGGACGTTGGATTGTTTTGGGCGGAAGGCGAAATCGTTTTGCCAATGGCCAACGCGTTCGTCTCCATCGTGCAGGAACTCAACAAGTCGGGTAAACTGCGCAAAAGCCTCGCCGGCGATAAGGTTGACTACGAGCCGGATATGGCGACGAAGAAGCTCAAGCGCGCTTAATGAATTGCGCCGCAGCTGCCGCGGGATCTTTCTCAATAGCTAATTCCGAGGCCGCGAGCACCCGGCGTTCTCCATCATTATAAGTATCGATGAAGAAATGAGGCTCGTCGCGTTCCGCGTTGCCCGGCGAGAACCCGATTGCGGGCGTCCCATTTCCTGACGCGACGCCGAGCGTCAGAGTCTGCGGTGCGCACACCACCCGCCCGTGCGTTGAAAGGACCGCGGACGCCGCGCAAAACCAGGCCGTCAATTGTGCGAGACCTGGCGCGCAGGCTTGTGGCGAATAATCCTCGGCATCGCCGCTCATCAGGTTCGCAACTGTGTATGGCAGTGATTTGGAAAACTTGTCGCGATCCAGTCCACGATGCAGCAGTTCGACGAGTATCCATGCTTCGACCTCGGCCGGCGAGCGCTCCTCTGGGTCTAAAATGTGTGGGACCAGTTTGCCACGCTCCTGAAACTGCATTTCAAGGCTAGGCAAGCGTAACTCAAGGGCGAGACCGTGCTCGAAGGTTTTGGTTACGAATGATCCGTCGGTACGAAAATCGAGTGTCAAGCGGTCCTTGGTCGAGCGATCCGCCACATAACTATTGGCGATGCGCGCAAGCCATTGGACAATATTAAGCGTCAGCTCGCGCGCTTTTACGAAACTTTCCTTTTCGTCGTGATGGAACTTCGGCCAAGGTGCCGGCCACGCTGACTCTGCGACAAACTCAACTGAACTTGTCATAACGAATATCCGAAATCGGCACGCCGCCCACAATCAGCGCCCGGACAGTGCTATCGACCATGATGGGTGGCCCGGCGACATAAACCACCGCATTTTCATAACGACCTTGCATCGTGCTGGCAGCGACCTCATGCACCATACCGTTCGCGAGTTTTAACCCCGGATAATCCGGATGCGTTGGCGTCTTGGCTTCTTCGTGGGACAGCGCGACCGTCACCTGCAGTCTGCCGTTTGAAGCCGCGGCGTACCGAGCCAGCGCCTCGAGGTAAAATGCATCTGACAGGGTCCTTACCCCAAAAAAAACGGCGCCCTCATAACTGTCGAAATGACCTTCGCGCGTGCTGTGCTCAAGGATCGACATCATTCCCGCTATCCCCGAGCCGCCCGCGATGCAGACAATATTCTTGCCCTCGTCCGGGTGATAGACGGCTCGGCCGAGCGGTCCAAAAACCGCGACTTGGACGTCATCTTCGCCGCGTGCGAACAGCCAGTCACTAAACCCGCCGCCTGGCTTGCGTTTCATAACGAACGCAACCTTGCCTGCGTTGTTGTCGAAATTGACCATCGAATATGCGCGGCCACCGGACAGATCGCCTGTCTCCAGGACGACGAATTGTCCTGCCTCGAAATCCATCGGCTCGGCCAAATGCAGGTCGAAATGCGCCACATCGTTCGTCAGCCTGCGAATGCCACGAATAATGCCGCGGCGCGGCGCGGGCCGATTGCCATCAGTGGTGGCAATATCGGACGGCACACGAAGCACGCAATCGGAGAGAGGGCGCGTCTGGCACATGAGCACGTCGCCCTTCTCAGGTTTGAGCTTCTTCGCTCCGGGTGCCTCCTTCCAACGCATCTCGGCTTCGCCGCTCATGACGCGGGCGCGACAGGTGCCACAGGTTCCAGTGGCACATTCATACGGAAGATTGAGTCCCTGGCGCAGACCCGCATAGAGGATCGTTTCGTGGTCGCCACACTGAAAGGCGCACGTCCCGCTTTTGCTCTCGACCGTTATCTTCATTGCGCGACAAGAGCCTTACTTGAAGAAGTCGTCATCCTCTTCTTCCGCGTCATCGAAGTCGTAGGCGAGTTCTTCCTCAATGTTCGCGAGGATCGCGCCATCTTCCTGTTTGACGTCGTAGGTTTTGAGCGGCTTTTCCGTCTCGCCTTTCAACTCAAGGGTCTTGAGATCCCATGACCATAGATGCTTCGTGCAAGTTAGAACGCAGCGCACGATCACGCCCGACTCTTCGAGGGGTTCTTCCATATGCGGGCAGATCGGCGGGATGGCTCGATAGCCTTCGCCATAATTTACCAGCAAGATGGAAATGCCATCGACGTCAAACTTCTTGGCCGTATTCTCGGGGACCTCGTCCGCGCCGCAGATGCGTTTCCACGCCATTTTTTGTTTCTTAGCCCCACGCTGGCCGAAAACTAGATTGGCCAGTGCGACCCTTTATCTAGTCTGCGATTTTCAATACGGACTTCGCGACTCAAGAACGCCGCCTTGTTGTCCTCGATCTTGAACGTATCGTGATATTTGCCGACCAGAAACAGACGACTTTCTCCGGCATCGATGTGCGAGTTAATGCCATCGAGCAGATTCTGATAAACAATGACCGAACTCACCGCTTTGGCGGTCGCCCCACCATCAACCTCGACCGTGTAGACCGACGTATGCCTCGTTAATGGCGAGTGGTCAGTGTTGTGCTTGGGCAAAAGTCTGACCAGGCCCTCGAGTCCCTTACGGTCGAGCGCGAGATACGTCAGGTCCTTGTTGATTTCCGGGCTCCAGGCTCGAATCGCATATTGGAAGGCGGGATCACAATGCGCCAACCAGCCATCCCAATCCTGCGCATCAAGCAAAATCGTCGAACGATAGATCGTTTCCCGAACCAGCGAATGCGTGTCCACTGTAAATCCTCACTAGACTCGCGGGGCGCTGCCGGCGCATCCCAACCGGCGGCCCCTGCTCTTTGTTCTTATTCCGCGGCGACCGCGATCGGTTCGACGAACGCCTGATCTGGCTTGCTCGGAAGCCGATTCATCCAGCGGCCCCACTCTTCGTAATAGTGGCGCATCCCATTCTCGTCGTGGATCGTTTGGTTTTCGTGGCGGCCATGCAAGATACGACGCGGTTCGCAGCCGGTCCGGGTCGTCGTGCCCTGCCCCTGTACGCCGATCAGGTCCTCGTGGAGATTGCGGCCGAAGGGGCCCCAGATCGTGTTGTGGTGATTAACGCGAGTGTTGCGTTCTTCCGCCGTGTCGCGTTTGAGACCGAGGCCACGAAACTCGATCATGACCTTGTCGGGACCGAGTGGGGTCACGATGTCGCAACGAAGAGCCGAACCGCGCAGATTGAAATTCATGCCAGGGAACATGTCGATCATGTACCACTGGTTCGGTGGCAAATGCGGGAAAGACAACGCGGCGCGGCTATCAAAGCCTTCGTATTTCTCGTAGTTCACCTCGAACGTGCCCACCACGATGTGTCCGTGCTCAAACGCCTCATTCTTGCGCGCGAAATATGCGTCATTAAAGCCGGTCACGCGGTTATGGTAGTGCATGAAGTCGTGATAAAATTCGCAATTGGTGTCGTGCCAGAGCTTGTAGTTCGCGTTCACTATCGCCTTGTGATAGTGGAAGACTTCAAGCGGCTCAGCGTCGAGCGACTTGCGCAGGCATTGGAAAGCGGGCGTTGCCCAATCCTCTAGCGAGACTTTCGGATTGTCGTCGAGGTTCACCCAGACGAACCCGCCGAACTTCACTTCGCAACGCAGACGACGCAAACCTACGTCTTCCTTGCACAAACGCTCCTGGTAGCCCTCTTTCTCTCGGCTGATATAAACGCAGTTGCCGCGCATGTCGTACTGCCATGCGTGGAACATGCAGGTCATGCGTTTCGGGTTCCCCGACGGCTGCCCTTCAAGGAAGCTGCCGGACGGTCGCCGCTCAATGATCATCCCACGGTGCGGGCAAACATTGAGAAACGCACGAACTTCATTGTCCGGGCCGCGGCAAACGATTATCGGCTCACGTGCAATCGAGGTCGTGCGGAAATCATACGCCTTGGGCAGTTCGGATTCATGGCAGACCGGAATCCAGGTCTTCTTGAAAATCTTCTCGAGCTCTTCCTCGAAAATCTCCGGATCCGAATAGATCCGGCTATCGATCCACTCGTTCTGTTTCAGAGGCGGTTCGGCGGTCCATTGGCGGTAGTTTTTCGCTGCCACGAGGTTTGCTCCTGCGAAAAAACGGTTTTGGGCCCAAGGGTGTTCCCGGTGAGTCCATCGATTATGTAGATAGTATCAGTTCCCGACGCGGTATCGCCAGAAGCTCGAAATCGAAGGTTTTTATCTTACGATAGATTGAGCAATGGCTAATGGTCGCGGGGTCCGCAAAACTCAGCGAAAACAGGCCGTTTCGAGTGAACGACGAAAAAGAGGCCACTTCTACTTAGAAGGGCAAATGATAGTGTGCCTCTATTGATCCATTAGGAAGAACGATTTTCTCACAGATAAGCCATGCTGGATGCTGTCTTCAGAGTTCACGGGCGCGCCGAAATAACCGCGCGAAGTAAGTCGAGCAGGCCAGGAGAAATGGAACCCTAAGAATTCGCAATAAAAGCGGTAAATGAAACCAAAGAGTTTCCGGCCGCAACAATAGAAGCAATCAACAGAGGGAGGTTGCGATGCAGTACCGACAACGCGCGGAAGCCCGCGCCAAATCGCTGACACTCGGCGCACTGATTACCTTCTCCGCCCTGGCAGCAAGCCTCTCGTTAAATGTGGCGCAAGCGGCCGCTGTAAAGGACTACGGCAAACAAGGCGAGCCGATCGAACTCGTTGTCGGCTATCAGCCCTATTACACCGAGTCATGGTCGGGCGTGATCATGCGCGACAAAAAGTTCTACGAAAAATACCTGCCGAAGGGCTCGAACGTCAGTTTCCAGGTCGGTCTCCAGGGCGCAATCATTGTCAACGGCATGCTCGCCGGGAAAGTCGACATCGGTTACGTCGGTGACATGCCCGGCATCGTTTCGACCAGTCATCCGGACGTCCGCGATATCCGGATCGTTTCGGTGCTGGGCCTTGGCTACGACCAGTGCAACGTCTTCCTGGTTCGCACCGATGCGCCGACTTTCAACTCCTCCGACGAGGCGCTGAAGTGGCTCGATGGCAAGACCGTGGCTGTACCGAAAGGCAGTTGCACGGATCGATTTGCGCAGGCGGTATTCAAAGCTAAAAACCTCAAGCCGTCCGAATATCTCAACCAAAGCATTGAGGTCATCACCAGCGGCTTTCGAGCCAAGAAGCTCGATGCGGCCGTGATTTGGGAACCGACCGCATCGCGCCTCGTTCAGGAAGGCCTTGCTCGCAAAGTCGCCAGCGGCGCTTCAGTCAACGAACGCGATGGTGGCTTCATGGTCATGCCTCAAGCGCTGATCGAACAGCGACCCGACGTGGTGAAGGCTTGGCTGCAAGCAGAACTCGACGCCGCGCTGTATTTTGCTGATCCGAAAAACGCCATGGACATCGCCAAAATGGCGGTCGGCCAAACCACCGGCTTTCAGGAAAAGTCGCTGTGGGCATCCGCGTTCGGCTCTACGCCGAAAGCCGCCGGCGGCACCGACGTACGCATAGATCTTGCCTACGGGTTCACACCCGAAGCGCTTGATCTGATCAAGAAGGCTTCCGCCTTCCTCGTCGAAATCAAGAGCATTCCCGCTGAAATACGTCCGGAAGCGGTGCAGCCACAGTTCACCGCAGATATTCTCAAGGCACGAGGACTTACGGCGCCGATCGGTCAGGTGAAGGCGCAACCGGATTCGGCTTACGCCGGCAATTGACAATTGATGGATCTCCGCACCCAGCGGTTGGGTGCGGAGACGTACGGCGCACGCAAAACAATTCGAAACTAAAAGTCACGTGATGAGCCAGACTGAATTGAGCGATTCTCGCGGCATCGCTTCGGCACCGGGGAATGCAGATGGCCACGTCTCCACACTCGCACTGACGTTCCATCGTGCCGCGCTTTGGCTGCAGAGCCCGCGGCCATATTTGATGTTTATCGGTTTCTCTCTGTTCCTCGGGTTCTGGTACCTGGCCGTCGAGGTTTGGAAGCTGCCGCGCTTTGCCGAAATGCCGGGCCTGACGACGGTGGTCTCGGAATGGCTCAGCAAAAATCCGACGTACGGCCTGTCGATTTTCGTGGAGGAATATTACCTCCATATATGGGTCAGCACGCGCCGTATCGCGATCGCTTTCTTTCTTGCTACGGCAATAGGCGTTCCGCTCGGTCTGTTCCTCGGCTGGTCAAAACGCTTCAAGCAGTACGTTTTTCCAGTATTCGAATTGCTCCGGCCCGTCCCGCCATTGGCGTGGGTGCCGCTTGCGATCGTCATGTTCCAAGGCTCCGAGACGCCGGTAATCTTCCTCACCTTTCTGGCATCGTTCTATGCAACGGCGCTCAACACGATGCTCGGGGTCGAGTCGATTGACGTCTCCTACATTCGCGCGGCCAGTTGCCTTGGGGCCAAACGCTGGCAGGTGTTCCGCCATGTTATCGTGCCCGGAGCCTTGCCTTTCATCTTTACCGGCTTGCAGATCTCCGTCGGCGTCGCCTGGTTCTCGCTGGTCGCTGGCGAGATGGTCTCCGGTCAATACGGCCTCGGATATGTTATCAACACGTCCTACACGATGGTGCGTTACCCGACGATCATCATTGGCATGGTGACGCTCGGCATCGTCGGCTACGTGACCAGTGCCGCAATCCGAATGCTTGGCGACTACATGATGCAATGGCGCACCCGCGAGCTTGCGCTTGGGGAGGAGCGGTGACGACGCAGCCGGCTTATACGAGCTCTCCAGCCTCAGTCGCGGGTGTAGCAGCGCCGATAGCCCGCAAGGGCGGGGTGCGCATCAAGGACGTCGTGAAGAGGTATGGCACTCAAGATGCAGGCGTTCTCGCCGTCGACCACTGCACCTTCGACGTGCCCGCCGGCGAGATCACGGTCGTCGTTGGTCCATCAGGCTGCGGCAAGACGACCTTGCTCAATGCCATCGCGGGTTTTCATAGCCTGACGTCGGGCACCATCTATCTTGATAACGAAATGCTTTGCGGCCCCGGCAAGCTCAAGGCCGAGCCTGGGCCCGATCGTATCGTCGTGTTCCAGAATGGCGCGTTGTTCCCCTGGAAGACAAACATCGAGAACGTTGCGTTTGGCCCAATCATGCAGGGCCAGATGACGCGAAAAGAGGCTCTCGAAAAAGCACGCGACAATGATGGCGGACGCCGGCCTGCGCGGTATTGAAAACAACTATCCGGGAGAAATCTCTTCGGGAGTACGCCGCCGGGTCGAAATCGTGCGCGCGCTGATGACGGACCCAAAAATCCTGCTTCTGGACGAACCCTATCGTGCGCTCGATTCGCTGACCAAGTCAGTGATGCATGAGGCGTTGCTGGAGATCTTCTACAAGAATCGCGTGACGATTTTCTTCATCACGCACGATCTTGAGGAGGCGATCTTTCTCGGGCACCGCGTTGTGATCATGACAACGCGGCCGTGCAAGCCAAAGAAGATCCTCGACATCGATATTCCGCACCCGCGTGACTACAACGTGCTTACCACCAAGCGCTTTCGTGAATTCATGGATGAGACTGCCGCGGCAGTGCACGAGGAAGCGACCAAGGCGTTCGCCGCCGGTGAGAAGGAACGCTGACCATGAGTGTTTTGAGCAAGTGGTCTTTCAAGGTCTCCTCTTTCGTCTTTGGCGAGGATTTTTGGCGCGGCATCGTTGCCATCATTGTTTTCCTTTTCTTTTGGGAACTCGGTTCGCGCTCGGAGGCATTATTCGGTTTTGCGTTTCCCTGGGTTGGTCAGATACCGGCACCCTCCGCCGTTCTAAAGGAGATTTACCGCCTGATTCAGGAGCCGAGCTTCTGGCACAGCGGATATTTGAGCACGCGTCGCGTCCTTGAGGGCTTCTTCGCCGCGATGCTGGTCGGCATCCCGCTAGGTCTTGCGATGGCGGTGAGCCGCACGTTTTATGGCATCACTTTCCCGGTGTTTGAGGTATTGCGGCCAATTCCACCGCTCGCGTGGGTTCCAGCGGCCATCATTTTCTGGCCGACGCAGGAGCTCTCCATCGCATTCGTCACGTTCCTGGGTGCGTTCTTTACGATCGTCATCAACGTGATAGGCGGCGCAAAGTCCATTGACGTCCGTTATTTCCAGGCTGCGCGATCGATGGGCTCGTCGACGTTCGATATTTTTCGACGAATTATCCTTCCAGGCGTTTTGCCGTCGATCGTCGTCGGCGCGACTGTCGGTATCGGTATCACCTGGGCTGTCGTGGTTGCCGCGGAAATGATCTCGGGCGGCGGCAGTGCCGGCTCGATGGGAGGTGCAGCGGGCGGCGGATTGGGCTTCTTTATATGGAATTCCTATGTCGGCGGATCATATACCCAGATCGTCGCCGGCATGATCAGCATCGGTATTGCCGGTTACATGTCGAGCGCCATTCTGCGTAAAATCGGGCAATTGCTCACTCCCTGGCTCGTAGAGGGCTAAGCGAGCAATGCAAACCGTTTCTCACGCAAAGGTCTCTGCCATTTCTCCCTCCGCACCGCAGGCTTTCGGCAGCCAGGTTGTCGTCTCCAACGTAAGCAAGTCTTACGGCGCAGGCACATTCGCGAAACAGGTTGTCCATAACAGCTCCTTCACGATCGAACGCGGTAAGCTGACCGTGATGATCGGTCCGTCCGGCTGCGGCAAGAGCACCTTGATTCGCTTGATCGCGGGGTTCGAGCGCCCCAGCAGCGGAACCGTTACGGTCGACGACAAACCCGTGACTGGACCGGGCGTCGATCGCCTTGTCGTTTTCCAGGAGACCGCGCTGTTTCCCTGGATGACTACTTACGACAACATCATGTACGGCCCTCGCGCACGCCACGAAGACACACCTGAGATGCGCGAGTTTGCGGAATCTCTTCTCCAGAAGGTTGGCCTGGCGGCGTTCCGGAAGAAATATCCTTCGCAGCTCTCTGGCGGCATGCAGCGCCGTGCCGAATTGGCGCGCTCGATGATTAACAGGCCCAACGTGATGATTCTTGACGAACCATTTCGCGGCCTCGATGCCATGACCAAACGGCTGATGCAGGAATACTACGCAAACCTGTACGACGAATTCCGTCGCACAACATTTTTCGTGACAACGGATATAGACGAAGCCATTTACCTCGCCGATCGCATACTCATCATGACTAACATTCCCACGCAGGTCCGCGCGGTTATTGAGGTCAATCTTCCGCGCCCGCGCCAGGTCGAAAACATCACCGAGAGTGACGAAGCCAACGCCATCAAGATGCAAGCGCTTAGCTTGCTGCATGAAGAAGCGATGAAATCATTTGCGAGGGGCAGCAAGGCGGCTGCCGACTTCATCGAAGCCTACTCAAAACGCATGACAAAGAAATAATTCGTGCGCGACATTCGAAATCATGCGGCGGCGTTGGTGTAAGTCGGCACAACGCCATAGCCTAGTTTGCCTTCGAGGCGCGCCCGCACGTCCGGCCAGTCATCATCAATAACCGAAAAGTATACGTTGTCGCGATTTCGTCCGTCAGCATACAGCATGTGCTTGCGGAAGATGCCCTCTTCCATCGCACCAAGTCGCAAAATCGCGGCGCGTGACTTTGCGTTTTCGACATCAGCCTTCAGCTCAACGCGACGACACTTTAAGACGTCGATGGCGTACCAGAACTGCAGCAATTTGGCCTCGGTATTGATGTGCGAGCGCTGGTGCGCCGAACCGATCCAGGTGACCCCAATTTCCAATCTCCGGTGCTCGGTATCGATATGGTGGAACCGCGTTGAACCGACAGCTTTTCCAGACGGAAGATCGATCGTCGCGAACGGGACCGCCGCGCGCCGCTCGTGCGCGGCCAAAGCGGATTCGACAAAAGAGCGCATAGACCCTGGCTGATGATGCGCCGTCGGCAACCAGCGCCATATCAGTTCGTCGGCACCCGCTACCGCCAGGTCGTCGAGATGGCGCATGCTCAACGGTTCAAGCGCGACACGTGCGCCCGTAATGCGGACCGGAGCGAAAAAATCCATTGCCGTCTCTGTTAAGGTCCGCACGCATCTCAACAAAAGCTGCGTGTGAAAAACCGATGGTGGGCAGCGACGATGTCGGACAATTGTAATCTTTCAAATGGTTACAGCAAAGGCGCGAACTAATAGTGCTGTGGTTGCGGAATGATGACGGGGCGGTACCGAGATAAACAACTACACCCCCTGCGTGCAGACGAGAAATTGTAGTCATGTACCGCGCGATCAAAGTGCCGGTGCAAAGTTTTTTGGCTCAGTGATAGCCGCGACTCGAATGGCAGTATCGATGTAGTCCGACGGCATCAATGTGATGACGAGTCAGATTTTGCATAACACGATCTATTGCGCGCTGATAACTTGCCGCGATCGAAGTTGGGGCCATCTCATGATTTCGCTCGCCAGTCGCTGCGACGACGATCCAGCCGCGTGTCGATAGGCGGCCTGTCGACCAACCGACAGTTCACACTGCGAAAGCTCAAAACATAAAACGGAGGCGTCGGCGTGCATAAAATATTTTCGGCATTCACGGCTGCGACGGTTTTGGTTGCCCTGAGCCAGTCGGCCGGGGCCGCCGACTTACCGCAGAGGCCCACCGCGGCGCCGTTCTTGGCACCGACGCCAGTCTATAACTGGACGGGAATCTACTTCGGGATCAACGGCGGTGGAGGCTGGGGCCGCCAGGATCCTCTTAACCTGATCTCGAATCGCTTCGATGGAAAGTCGGTCGATTTCTCAGGTGGTGTATTCGGCGGAACGGCCGGCGCGCAAATTCAGTCGGGCCATGTGGTGATCGGTCTAGAAGCCGACATCGACTGGGCCAACATGAAGGGATCCGCGACATACATCCCAACCGTGGGCGGCATACCAATTACTCCTGCCGCGATTAGTGCAACGACAAACATTGATTGGGAGGCCACCGCCCGAGCACGCATAGGATACGCCGAACAGAATTGGCTTTTCTACGCAACGGCTGGCTTGGCGGTACTGGGAGCAAAAACCAACGTTGTACTTCCCTTGGGGTTGACGTGCGGCAGTTCACTTCAAATCAGTTGCTCGGGGACCAACAAGCAAATTGGCGCGGCGCTCGGGGGCGGTATCGAGTACGGATTCACTCAGAACATCAGCGCGAAGCTTGAGTACCTCTATCTCACCGCGGCATCGCTCGATATTTCGCATCACAGCGAGATAAGAGCGGGCCTGAACTATCGCTTTGGCGGAATGTAACTGTCCTTTCAGTGAGGTGAACCGATATGCGTAGAACCGTTTTACTGGCAATCGCAGGTCTTGCGCTCGCAAACTCCAGCGCGCGCAGCCAAGTCGACCTGAGTTCGTATGCGGATGCCAATGGCTTCATCGACGTACAGGCGCTCACGTGCGCCCAGCTTGCCAACACGTGGCAGGAAGATGCTGACAAGCTCGCGACCTGGTACAGCGGCTGGTACAACGGCCTTGCCAAAAAACACTACATGGACGTCAGAAAAGGCAAGGAAGCGGAACACGAGGTGATCCTTTACTGCAAAGCCCATCCCGAATTGAAAATCATTCAAGCCATGGATGTCGTTTTCAAGAACATGAGGCAAAGACTCGGTATCGAGGTGAAGCAGTAAGCAATTCACATGCACCAATGAGGTGATCATGGAACGATCAAATCAGACTGCGTTGTTCCGACTTGCGGCGCTCTTCCTTGTGACTCTGTTTGCGACCCCGGTTTTACAGTTTGATAACGCTGTGGCGCAGACCAGCGCCCCAACGCAATTGCCGCCGAAGATCGAGCCCAAGGCGCTGAGTGTCTTGCGTTCCGCCTGTGACACCTTGAGCCGTGCGCAGACTATGGGATTCACGGCGGTGGATACCTACGAGCGCGCCGCGCGGAATGGTCAGCCACTTTATTACACCGTGTTGAGCCGCGTGACGTTGCAGCGGCCTGACAAATTGCGCGTGATCAAGCTCGGCGATGGAATTCCCGATGAGTTCTATTACGACGGCAAAACGATAAGCGCTTACGTGCCCTCGACCGACCTGATCGCGGTTGCTGACGCGCCGCCGACGATCGACCAGATGCTCGACGCCGCGTGGCATGTCGGCGCCATATACTTCCCCTTTGGGGACGTTATCGCTTCAAATCCTTGCGCTGTGTTCGAGAAGTTGACCTCGGCGTTTTATGTCGGCCAATCGATCGTGGTTGGTGGCACGAAGACGGATATGGTCGCGGTTGCCGGGGATGGCGTACAGGCGGAATTGTGGATCGGGGCCGATGATCATCTGCCGCGGATGGTCCGTGTCGTTTACACAAACGAACCTGCTCACGCCCACTACCAGACCGAATATATGGACTGGCGGATGAACACTCCGGCCGATGCCACAGCCTTCCGTTCAAGCAAAGTTGGCACGGCAAAGCGCATCAGCTTTTCGCCGCCCGGAGCGGTACCGCCACCGCGCACGGCGGCGTCCACCGGACAAATTCCAGAGAAGAAGCCGTGACACTGAGTCTGATCTTGATGATACGCCAGCGTTGGGCAGCCCGGAGGAAGCAATGATCCGATCCATGCTTGTCGTGAGCACTGCAGTTCTATTCACGGTCGTCTCGTCGCAATCTGGCATGGCCTGGATGCGCGGCGGCGGCGGGGCCGCCGGGGGCTTTCACGGCGCCGGAGGCGGCAGCTGGCAGAGGGACGCTGGTGGCGGCTTCACGCACTCAGGCGACATGGGTGGCGCTCAACACTCGACGACCTTCAGTTCTCAAGGCGTGTCGCATGAGAGCGACATGGGCGGCTTTGCACACGGGACCACCGCGAATTCTCAAGGGGTGGCGCACGCAAGCGATGCCGGAGGTTACGCGCACGGCACCGAGGCCAACGGCTCAGGCGTGTACCACTCGAGCGATTACGGCGGCTATTATCACAGTACGACGGCGAGCGGCGGCACGGTCTCGCACACCGGATACAACGGGACGACGACCGAATCCTACGGCGCCTATTATCATCAGCCTGCAACCGTGGGCTACTATGGCGCCGGGTGTTACGGATGTGGCGCTGCCGGTTGGGGGGCTGCGGCCGCGGTAGCAGGAACGGCTGCGGTCGTTGGTACGGCTGCCGCCATTGGCACCGCTGCCGCGGTATCCGCCAACAGCGCTGCCGCTGCTTCGGCCAACAGCGCGGCCGCCTACAATGCCGGAGTGGCGGCTGGATCTGCCAGCACTGCCGCGGCGTACTCGGCTGGAGCCGCAACTGCGGCAGCGACTTTCGCCGCCCTGCCCGATGGCTGCGCATTCAAGCCCAGCGGCACCACCGCTTACTACTTCTGCGCCGGGAGCGGTCTCTGGTTGATGCCCGCCTATGGCGCCAACGGTCTTTATTATCGCGCGGTGGCGGCGCCTTAAAATCAGTTCAACGTTCGTGGCAACGCGAGGGAGCAGAAATCAATGTTGAAGATTGTATTGGCTGCAGGTGTTCTCGTTTCACTGTCGACCTCCGGGGCATTCGCTCAGAGTGCCGCCGCAAAAGCCGTGTTGACTTCGTGCAAGCCTGACATCGCGCGGTTTTGCAGCGCCGTTCTGCCTGGCGACGGTCGCATCAAAGGCTGCATGAAACAGCATCTCCCCGAGCTATCAGAGGGATGCAAAGAGGCGCTCTTCCAGGCCTGGCTCAGGCAGTAACAGCACATATAGTTTCGCTGGTTTCGTAACGCTCATCGACGGTAATGCCCGCTTTCCCTTTGAAAGCGGACACTCATCGTCACTTTTGGAATGTCCGCCAATGGTCAATGGCGGCCATTTGTTATTTCAATTGTTATCGAAATAATTCTTGACCGAACCGAATATTTCGACAATCATTGAAATATGAAAAACACCGATGCTGTCTCGGCTCTGGCTGCCCTTGCGCAAGAAAATCGCCTGGACGTGTACCGCTTGCTTGTCCGGACCGGACCAGAGGGAATGCCCGCGGGCAGCGTCGCCTCTGCCCTAAAACTTGCACCGAACACCCTGACGTTTCATTTCGACCGGCTTCGTGATGCTGGTCTGGTGACGGTGCGGCGTGAGGGCCGCTCGATGATCTACGCGGCGCAGTTTGAAGTTATGAACGAGCTGCTGGGCTTCCTTACTGAGAACTGCTGCCAGGGTGCGATCGAGAAATGTGCGCCGGCTGTTTGCAAGCCCACTCGCAGCAACCGCACGAAGGCTGGTGTGTCATGACACGGGGTATGAGCGACAGACCCTTCAACGTCCTGTTTCTCTGCACCG
Source organism: uncultured Alphaproteobacteria bacterium (assembly GCA_963707615.1). Taxonomy (GTDB): domain Bacteria; phylum Pseudomonadota; class Alphaproteobacteria; order Rhizobiales; family Xanthobacteraceae; genus Pseudolabrys. The sequence goes on along the minus strand of CAVPQT010000001.1, from coordinate 1,236,874 downwards.
GAAACTCGGCACGCTCGATCATGGCCGAAGCTATCCTGAACAGGATCGGGCAACGAAGATTTTGCGCATACAGCGCGGGAAGCCAGCCCAAGGGGCAAGTCAACGCGAACACAATTCAACTGTTGAAAAGCTTGAACTATGAAACGGCGCATTTTCGTTCCAAATCGTGGGCGGAGTTCGCCAAGCCTGGCGCCCCGCCACTCGATTTCGTGTTCACGGTTTGCGATAACGCCGCGGGTGAAGTCTGCCCGGTATGGCCGGGTCAACCGATGACCGCACATTGGGGCGTTCCTGATCCCGCCGATGCAAAAGGTACCGAAGCAGAGATCGGTCTTGCCTTCAAAGATGCTTACAGGATGCTCGCGCAGCGAATTGGCATCTTCGTAGCGCTTCCGATCCGCAGCCTCGACAAAATGAGCCTGCAGCAAAAGCTGCGCGAGATCGGCCGCATCACTGATGCGGTCGCCAAAGAGTCCACTTGATGTCATCGGTGGCGCAACGTGCCGTTTCCGAAACACTCGGGACCGCGTTTCTGCTTGCGACAGTAATCGGCTCAGGCATCATGGCGCAGCGCCTATCGGGTGGGAATGATGCACTGGCTCTGTTGTGCAACACTCTCCCGACAGGTGCGATACTAACTGTGCTGATCCTAATTCTCGGACCGGTCTCCGGTGCACATTTCAATCCGGCCGTAAGCCTTGCGTTTGGTTTTCGCGGTGCCATTTCTTGGCCGACGGTGGGTCTTTATCTGTTTGCTCAGCTGTGTGGCGCTGTCATTGGAGTCTGGGCGGCGCATTTGATGTTTGAATTGCCTGTATGGCAACTTTCGACACACATTCGAACCGGCTCGGGGCAATGGCTGGCGGAAGCTGTCGCGACTTTCGGCCTTTTGCTGACGATCTTCGGCTGCGTTGCCAAATCGCCGGCCGCGGTCGCCTACGCGGTAGGCCTCTACATAACTGCAGCCTATTGGTTCACGGCGTCGACGTCGTTTGCCAATCCTGCTGTTACGTTGGCGCGCTCACTTTCGGATACTTTCGCGGGCATTGCACCCGCGGGCGTGGCGGCCTTTGTTGGAGCACAAATGGCCGGAATGCTGGCGGCCGTACTGCTCGGTCGCTGGCTCTGGCGGGCTGATGTGAGCGTTAAAGCCAATAGCGAACGTGCCTAGTCGATAACCTGATCCGCGCGGACCAGGATGGAAGGCGGGACCTCAAGTCCAAGGGCTTTGGCAGTTTTGAGGTTGACCGCGATCTCAAATTTGGTGGGCACTTGCACGGGTAGATTGGCTGGCTTCTCTCCGTGCAAAACGCGATCAACATAGGGTGCCGCGCGTCGGACGATATCGGAGAGATCGGGACCGTACGAAAGCAGTCCCCCTGCAACGACAACGTCACGCCAAGGATAAATGGCCGGTATGCGGTTGCGGGCTGCGAGTGATATTGCCGCCTCGCGATTGATGAACAGGAAAAAGTCCGCCATTGCGACAAAACCACTTCCAGGCTCGCGCCCCAGATCGGTTATGACCCCCTCGAGTTCGGCAACGCTGTGTATCGGCGCCGCGATCGGCTGCACATTGAGCGAGCGCGCGGACGCTTCGAAGTCGGGCATATAGTACTTGCCGTGTCCAGGTGCAGTATCCGGGTCGAAGATCATGGCTGCCCGAGTCACTGAGGGCGCGACCTGCTTAAGCAACTCCATCCATTTGCCGCCGATCGAGGACTCTGAATTGTGAAAACCCGTGATGTTTCCGCCGGGATGGGACAGGCTCGCGACAAAGCCTTCACCGACGGGATCGGAGACAATGGCGAAGACAATTGGAATTGTACGAGTTTCACGCTGGAGCGCGGCAGTGACGGGTGTCCCGAATGAGAGAATGACATCCGGCTGAAGGGCCACCAATTCCTTTGCAAACGTTCGCATGCGATCAACGTTGTCGCCTGCCCAACGAACGTCCGTGTGTGGCTTGCGGTCCCCGCTCCAGCCCAGTTTCGCGAGCTCACCATCGAATAAGGAAAGCCAACTTCTCGCTCTCGCATCGGTCTCATTGAACGCCATAAGCACGCCGATACGGCGCACGCGAACGATTTGCTGCGCATGCGCGGAAACAGGCCAGACCGTGGCGGCACTGCCGAGGACTTTGATGAAATCGCGCCGCCGCATTGCCGCCCCCGAGTTGCTTAGCCTCTCGGGAATCCTACTAAGCCTGGGGAGCGCTGACGTGTAAATTTGGCCTCAATAACCGCTCAGCGGATGCCGCTTCGGGTTAAAAGCAGATATTCATGATATCCCACTGATGTCCGTTATATCCATGAATCCAGACATTGGGCGGCATCAGTGACTCGGAAGGAGAACTAAAGATGAGTGGCAAGCTGACAGCGTTCGTTGCGGGGGTGTTGCTCGCAAGCATGTTCTGGATTGTGCTCGCGCAACAAAGCTATTGCGCCGGCAGCCTTGCAGATTGGCTGCACATGGGCGACGTGGAGGAATGCCGCTGAAACGAGGCAGGCGGTCGTTCGCCTTGCGAAGAACGCGCCCGCGATGGCCGCTTTGGGTCACGAGCAGGATTATTCAATTACTTCGTCAGCACGGGTAATCAGCGAAGCCGGCATTGTGATGCCTAGCGCTCTGGCCGTCTTCATATTGATCACAGTCTCAAACTTTGTCGGTGCTTGTACTGGCAAGTCGGACGGCTTCTCACCTTTTAGGACTCGATCGATATAGCCGGCTGCCCGCCGGTATAGATCGTAGATATCGGTTCCATAGGAGATCAAGCCGCCGGCTGCGACGTACGAGCGTAGATTGTAGATGGCGCAAAGTTTATGCCGGGCAGCCAACGTGATGATCAGATCGCGGCGGACCAGGGCTAATGGAGCCGCGGTTACGATGAGACCACCGTTCGGTGAGCTGGCAAATGCTGAAATAGCACGCTCGACCTCGCCAGAGTCGCGCAAGTTAATGGGGGTCAACTCCACCCCTAATGTTGGTGCTACAGATTGAATAGCGCCAAACTGTCCTATCCCGGCAGCCATAGCGGGATCTCGAAGGACCGCTACTCGTGTCACGCCGGGCGCAAGCTCTTTGAGAATTTCGAGCCATTTCGCGCCCAAACTGTACTCGAACAAAACAAAGCCGGTGGCATTGCCGCCCGGCCGCGCCAGACTATTCACGAAGCCTCCACCGACCGGATCGGCAGCGTGTGCGAACACGATCGGCACAGTTTGGGTTACAGCCTGCAGCGCCGCCACAGTCTGGCTGGCCGTGGCTAGGATTACATCAGGCTTGAGCGCAACCAATTCAGCCGCGAATTTACGATCAAGCGCGGCATCGCCTCCCGCCCAACGGACGTCAATTTGAACGCTTTGACCTTCGGTCCAGCCCAATCTTTGCAGAGCCTGCCGGAACGCCGTTATGCGAGCATCTCCGTCCGGATCATTCGCAGCCGCACTCATGAGCACACCGAGCCGCGCAACCTGTCCGCGTTGCTGCGCCCACGTCGCAATCGGCCAAGTGACGGTCGTGCCGCCGAGAAGTGTGATGAACTCGCGCCGTCGCATTGCCTTCCCCGAGGCTCAGGACAAGGCATCGTAGCGGCTTAAACGAGCGTCGTTAAGGGACACGGCCCTATGTCCGCTTTGGGCTGCTCCCGAGTTCATGTGAGCCAACACCCCAATCGAAACGCCGTCGGATCAGCGATCTGAAAGGATTCCTTAACTGCGAATCTGGCCTCATACCGCTGATCGAATCGCGGTGTGGTTTCGCGATTACTGATCGCGTTTCGCCGTAGCTTTCCAGAAAAAACAGTGAGTTGCTTCAATCGCGCCGCTTGCCGCGCCATTTGGAGATCGCATCATGCTGATCCGCGTCGCTCTCGCCGTCCTTACCTGTGCATTGGCAATTGCGGCGGCACCGCCGTCGCTGGCCGCTGATATGCCCGCTGTCGGGCGTTACCGCGAGCCCGTCGATGTTGCGCCCTATTTCGCCTGGAACGGGTTCTATATCGGTCTCAATGCCGGATATGGCTGGGGCACGTCGGACTGGACCAGCAGTTTGACCAGCGGGTCGAATAGCCCCGGAGGGGGAATGTTCGGTGGCACCGTGGGCTTCAACGCGCAATATGGAAACTTCGTTTTCGGACTTGAAGGCGATGCCTCCGGCAACTGGATGAGAGACTCAAACAGCAGCGGCACCGGTATTTGCGCAGCGCCCGGCTGCGGGATCCAGACCAGCTGGTTCGCAACCGCGCGCGGACGCGTCGGATATGCATTCGACCGTGCACTGTTCTACGTCACCGCAGGCGGCGCGTTCGGCGACGTCCAAATGTTGGCGAATGGGCTCAGTGCAACGGCGGACCGCGCGGGATGGACCGCGGGCCTCGGCGTTGAATACGCTATCCTCGGCCCCTGGTCGGCAAAGGTTGAGTATCTTTATGCCGATCTCGGCGACGCCACATGCGGCGCGGCTACATGCGGTATCGACACGACGGTCAGCTTCAAAACGAGCGTCGTGCGGCTCGGAGTCAACTACCGCTTCTGGTAAGTTTGATCTGACCGCGCGAAGACGGCCGAAAGAAGCAGCTGTTAAAGTCATATCGGAAACAGCTGTCAGGTCTGTTTCATTTTCGCGATCGTAGACTCCGGCACCCCCGGGAAATTGTTCGTCACCAGATAGTTCGGGCTCGACCGCACCCAGTGGTCGAGATCAATCTCCTCGAACTTGCCATTGTCCCACGTCTGCACGATCTCAAGATCGTCGTCGCCGGTGTTCTTGATCGCGTGCCCGAAACCCGCAGGGATATAGACCGCATCCCCTGGGTTCACGTCGGCGACCTTGCCGCGCCCGCCCGATCCGAACAGCACGACCTGCCCTTTACCGCGCAGATAGTATTGCCATTCGTTGGCGTTGACGTGCCAATGCAGGTTGCGCTGCCTACCCTTATTGATGACCATCAGCCCACCCGACATCGTCTTTGAGGCCGGAAACTCGTCGATGGTGGCAAGCCGGAATGTGCCGCCCGCGAAATCGCGCGCAGCTTTGGGGTCTCGCATAAGCCGGAATTTGTGCGTGGACTCCTTCGGCCATGGTGCATCGACAGCTTGCGAAATCGGCACAACTGGCCCCGCCTGGATGTAGGTCTCGCCTTTGGGAAAAGCGTCGAACGCATCCTTCGGCAGATCGAAATTGGCCGCCAGGATGTCTTTCGGCGTTACGTTAATCCAATCGGTGATCGAAAATGTGCCGTGCTCGGAGAACGCCCCGTTGTCGAATGACAGTATGAAGTGGCAAGGCTTGTCGCCGATACATTGGATCGAATGGCCGTGGCCCTTGGAGAAGTACCAAAGATCCCCCGGCTCGAAATTGTTGATTTCGCTCGCACCTGAAGGCTCGACCACCACTGTTTGACACCGGCCATCGATAACGAACGCCCACTCGGCTGCTATGGCGTGCCAGTGCAGTTCACGTGACGCGCCCGGATTCAGGAACATGTGGACGCCCGCAATCCCCTTGCTGACCGGCAGTTGATGGACTGTCGATTCTTTTGCCCAGCCGCCCGAGGTGATTTTTGGAATACCGCCGTCAAGCGAATACTTGAAGTTCGGCATCGCCTCGATGTCTCTTGGGTCGTGTTCGGCAACCTTCGCGCCTGGCGGAAGCTGCACAGCGTTTCGAGCAAACCCGCCTTGGCCTGGGTCGCCGCGATCGCTTGCTTCACCGAAAGCCGTGTCCTGCATCAGCGCGAGCCCACTCGCGCCAATCGCTGCGGCACCTAAAAGAGCACGTCGAGTAGCGTCCATTTGACACCTCCTCTGAACTCACACCGCTTCAAATTGATAATACGCTATGATGTGAATTCGCGAAGGCGAGATCGAGTTGGACCAAGGACCAACCTGGAACTCCGCCGTGCCTGTTTTCGCCGGTTCACCCGAACGTGAAGCAAAAGGCTTCCACGCCCAAACCAAAAAACTCGATTTCAAATTGCCGATCGGCAATGGGCCCTGTTTGTCGGATCAACTGGTGCAGTCGTTGCTCTGTCACCGTGCCGACGCCTTGCTCGTCGACGTCAAGTCCGTGCGCGGCTCCCGGCGGCTGTCCGTCGATCAAAACGCGAAACTTCACCGACGTTCCCGGCGTCGCCGGACCCATGACGAGATGAACGTCGCGCGCGTGAAATCGGTACGCGATACGGCCGTTAGGCTTGTTCAATTCAACGGCGTCGCGCTTTATCGTCCAATCGCCGGATAGCGCCCAATTGTTTGGCGATAGCCGTGCCGGCACCTCATACGTGTGAGACGCATCGCGGGTGGTCCCGCCGGGCGACGCAAAGCCCTCGGTGCGTTCATAGCCGACATAATTTTCCGGAGACTTGAGCGTGGCCCAATCGGCAGCAATTTCGAAGCCACGCGGCTCGACCGTCACCAAGCCGTCGCCGATTCCATCGGCGCTAGCTTCCATCAGCAAGCGCTGAATGACCATTTCCGATTGATCGTAGGAGCCCTCCCCGAAATGCGTGTGCCGGACGCGCCCCTGCGCATCGATGAAATACTGTGCAGGCCAGTAATTGTTATCGAAGGCACGCCAAATGGCATACTCGCTATCGACCGCGACGGGATAATCGACTCGCAGCGCTTTGGTCTCGCGGCGGACGTTGTCGAGATTCTTCTCAAATCTGAATTCCGGGGTATGGACGCCGATGACGACCAGTCCCTTGTCCTTGTACTTCTCTGCCCAGGCGCGGAGGTAGGACTGCGTGCGCAGCCAGTTGATGCAGGTGTACGTCCAGAAATGGACAAGGATAACCTTCCCGCGCAACGCCGATGCCGAGAGCGGAGGCGAATTGAGCCACGCGTCCGCGCGGTCAAGAGACGCAAGGCCCGATTGATTAGCCGCTTTAGTACTTCCAAGCCCGTGGAAAAATCCGATCGGTTCCCCCGTGGGTATCGACGAGCGCGGCAATTTCATGTCTCCCACAAAGCCCGCGATCGGTGCGCCGATCGCAATAACAAGGACTGCGCCAAGTAGAAATTTGCTCACTTTCATTGCACAGCCTCTCGGCTTCGTTCTCTCAAGAGTGACCCTTCAAGCCTGTCCAACCGGCCTGATGAGCGCCATCTCAACGTCACGCCGAGCGCAAGGATTTGAAGGTCGCACGCACATCGGACACAAACAGCGCAGGCTGTTCCCAGGCCGCGAAGTGCGTGCCCTTGGGGTGACTGCTGTAGTGGATGAGCTTCACATACGCCCTCTCCGACCAGCTCTTTGGCGCCTGATAAATCTCCTCCGCAAACGCGCTGACGCCCACCGGAAGCTTGACGCCTCTCGCGTCGAAAAAGCCGCCCGCCGGTAAATTATGTTTCGTGTCCCAGTAAAGACGCGCCGAAGAGATCGCCGTGTTCGTCAACCAATAAAGCGCGATGTTGTCGAGAACGTCGTCACGGGTTAGCCCCTCAGGCTTGCCGTCGAAAACACGAACGATCATCTGGTAGCTGCGAATGTCGTGATCAAGTATCCAGCCAGCAAGGCCGATTGGCGAGTCGGCAATTCCGTAGAGCGTCTGCGGACGAAGCGCCATTTCATTGGCGTAGCCCAGGCCGTTTTTGTAGAAATCATCCAGTCCATCCCACGCGTGCTTTTCTTCTGGCGAAAGGCCCGCAGGTGGCGGGCCGCCAGAGGCAAGCGCTTTGGAAACATCGGGCGGAACCGTCGCAGCCATATTGGTATGAATACCGAGCAGTCCTGGTGGCTGCTGCAGAGCCATCACTTCCGATATTGCATTGCCCCAGTCGCCACCTTGCGCCACGTATTTTGTGTATCCAAGACGTTGCATGAGCGTTGCCCACGCTTTCGCAATGGTCACGGGATTCCATCCGGGTGTCGTCGGCTTGGCCGAGAAGCCGTAACCAGGCAGTGACGGAATCACGAGATGGAAAGCATCGCCCGCTGTCCCGCCGTGCGCCGTCGGATTCGTCAACGGCTCAATGATCTTCATCTGCTCGATGATCGAGCCAGGCCAGCCATGCGTGACGATCATCGGCAGCGCATTTTCATGCTTTGAACGCACATGAATGAAATGAATGTCGAGCCCGTCGATCTCGGTAATGAAATTCGGCAGCGCATTGATCTTGGCTTCGCACTTGCGCCAATCGTGTTCGTTCGCCCAATACTGCGCGAGCTTTTGCATCGTCGCCATTTGGACGCCTTGTGTTGCATCGTTCACCTGTTCGCGATCAGGCCACTTTGTCGCGGTGATGCGTTTGCGCAAGTCGGCGAGGTCGGCTTCGGGAACGTTCACGCGGAACGGTCGGATTGCATGAGCTTCGGCTGCGGTGGAAACACTGCGTTGAGATTGTGCGGCCATGATCATTCTCCAAAAGAGAAATGCTGCTGACGGGGACGCCTAATTTTGTGTGCGGAAAATTAGCGTAAAACTGCCGTAAATCGAGTTGGACAGTGGTCCAATACGGAATTGCCAGCTTGGATCAACAGGTCGGCAGAGCGATAGCTGACGCTATCCTGCGCCAATAAACCATCGCTCTGTAGGGGCACACACGTTCTTCAGTGGCATGTCCGCTTGGGTCATAAGCAGACATTGTGCGCTGCCGAATCCGTTTAGCGTTGCCACTGCATGATCGGAACGGCGCTGATCGCATTCGCCGGCGAACCATTGATTATCTTCGTGCTGATAGCGACGTAGACGAGCGTGTTCCGAGGTTTGTCCACCATGCGATAAATCCGAGTTGTCTTGAAAAAAATGCTTGTTTTCTGACTAAACACCTCTTCATTTTCGCCTAGCTTTGATAGGTCGACGTCTATCGGACCAATTTGTCTACACACCACCGAAAAATTAGAGGGATCTTCGTTCAAACCTAGGGGCTGACCCCATCCGCCTTTTCTCGCCTGAGAAATATCGCACGCGATGCCGGGCACTTGCGGGTCTTCAAACACGCTAACGCAGACCTTGTCGTTCGGAGAAAGTGCCTTAAACGTGGTGCTAACGCAGCCCAAGTCTGTGGCGCGTGCAGAATGGTTAGACATAACAACCAGTACCACCGCCATAAAAAGCCACTTCATTCATATGTCTCCGCGTTGCGTCATGCTGATCATGTAAGTCAAATAGTTGGGACCGCCAGCCGCGCTGGTAGCCTTTTCTTAGGGGGCCGGGATCGATCTCAATCGGTTGCACGTCTGAGAGGATCGTTATGGTGCTCCGCGGCCAGTCCACTATGGGCCAAAAGCGGACACACTACGCGTCTACAACGGCGTTGACCGCCACGGGAGACCGAAATGGAGCAATTCGGATCAGGACTGGTCGCCGGCATCAGCGTGCCAAATACTCCAATAATCGCCGACGCGCTTGCCTATGCGCAGCGCCTCTCTGAGCCTTACTTATTTAATCACGCCGTTAGGTCATGGCTTTTTGCGATAACCATCGCGCGGGCCAAGAACATCAACTATGACCCGGAGGTCGTGGCGATCGGCACGATCCTTCACGACATCGGACTTACGGATAGCGTGACGGGTCCCAAACGTTTCGAGGTCAATGGTGCAGACGCCGCGCGAGCGTTTGTTACCGAGCGCGGTCTATCGGATCGGCGTGCGCAGCTGATCTGGGATCTTGTCGCGCTAAACTCGACGGTCTCTATAGCGCTTTACAAAGAGCCGGAAGTCGCGGTCGGCACTATGGGTATCGGGTTGGACTGGGGAGGCTTTGGCATCGACGCCATCCCGACGGCAGAGATGGCCGATATTTTAAACGCATTTCCGCGCCTTAAGATGAAGGAGAAATTTGCACAGGCGTGCTGTCATGTCATCCAGATGAGGCCAGAAACAAGTTCGGATAATTTCTTGCGTGATTTTGGCGAACGTTTTGTACCTGGGTACAAGGTCGTGTCGGCAGTCGATCTTTTGATGAACGCGCCTTTTGAGGAATAGAAAAGCTAACTACGAGTTGTTCGTGAACGCAGCGATCAGTCCGAAAAAGAGACCGCCTTGTGCGGTCATCACGGAGGGCCTTCCCCGCGGTCAGTTTCGTGTACTTGTCTGCTGAGTGCCTTTTTAACAAATTCTACGGAATCAATTGCTGTCCCAAGTTCGATTCGAAACTGTTCGATCGCTTCTTTCATCGGCGGCGGCAGGTCTCCCCACCAATCAACGACTTGAGACATGGCTTCCTGGACGGTTCCCAGCATGTCCTCTATTGCGATGTCACGATAGGTTCTCGCCATAACAGTTCAGTAATCCCAGACGATCGGTACGCAGCGAAATGTGTCACCATCGACTGCCACATGGCTGAGGGACGGGAACGGCAGATGAGTGGCCACCAGGAGCTCGCGATTTGCCGCCAACTCCCGCAAGAGTTTGACGCGGACGCGGGCCGCCTCTTCGGGATCGTGCTCGAAGCCATTTTGCCACTCAGGTTGATCGAACCCGACCTGAAACACGGCGTCGCCGGCGAAGGTCATCCGGTCGCCGCCCGAGGCGAGACGGACCACGCTGTGTCCGGGGGTATGGCCGCCGGTGCGACGGACAACGACGTCCGGCGTCACCTCGTGTTCCTCCTCGAACGGCCGCAGCTGGCTGCCGTAGTCCTTTACGAACCGCTTGGCCGCCCGCCGCAGCGCGTCCGGGAATCCCGCCGGCATGACGGCACGCGAGAAATCGGGCGACTCCCAGAACTTGATCTCGGCGGCTGCGACATGGATCCGCAGATCCGGACGCAGCCGATCCTTCACTCCGTCGATGAGTAGTCCGCCGATGTGGTCCATGTGCATGTGGGTCAGCACCACGTCGGTCACGGATGCGAGATCGATGCCGGCGGCCTCCAGTCGCCGGATCAACCGCCCGGCTTGCGGCAACTTCAAACCCGGGTCCATCCCTATCCCAGCGTCAATGAGGATGGTCCGGCCGCCGCTCCGCACCACGGCCACGTTCAGTGGCCACTCGAGCATTTCCGGCGACAGGAACTCGTGCTCCAGCCAGGCCGTCCGGACGGCCGGTTCGATGTTGTGCGCAATAGTCCGGGCTGGAATTGGCAGCACACCGTCGCTGATAACCAGCACGTCAATCGCGCCGACCTTTTGCGCGTAGCGCGACGGAACCATCTCGTCGGGTTCTACTGCGGTGGTCCTGCGCCGGGTAGCTGATGAAGATTGTGCGGACATAATCATTCTCCCTCGAGGGAACTGGTATCGGACGTAGGTGAATGATTTCGGAGGTGACGATAAACATAGAACCGGCGGCAATCGAGTTGGACCTTGGTCCCGCGTCAAAACGTCCGCTTTGGGTCAAAAGCGGACATTGCTGTGCGTCCAACGATCTCTAAGGCGTAGGTGCGTATCGCGTAAAGACGTAGTCGCGATCCTTGGCAGGCTGGTGGCAGGGGAAACACGTCTCGTGCAATGCCTGGTTGCCAGGTTTTCCGTTCTTGAAGTCGCCAAAACCCCAGCCGCCAGTTGCGGCATATTTCTTTGAGTCTTTCACCATGAACTGAACATTCTGGGCGGACTCGGCGACGGAGGATTGGAGGTTTGCGCTGGGAAAGCCAACGGCCAAGACTTTATTGTTCTCGTCCGATGAAGCTTCATTCCAATGGAGCGCGGCGATGATTGTTCCGTCCGGGAACGGCAGCTTTCCTTCCCGAAAGGCCGTTATTGCAATGTCGTTACCCAATTGGGCGCGCACTTGTTTCAAATTGCCTCCGGCCAAATGGTTGACGGAGATCAAGCGCCAGTCGCGAAACCCCGGAGGGATTTTAATTCCGTAGATAGGGGCGATTTCTTCGTCGGCCTGTCCAGATGCAGGGGCCATGTAAGCGACCATGCTCGCCAGAGCCCCAGCAGCAACGAGCGTGAAAACGATCCGATTCATATTTCTCTCCAAAATAATTCGACTCACGGACTACGCAGTGGCCTGAACGCGGCTCGAAGCTCGGCGCTGAAAAGCTCCGGCTGCTCCCAGGCGGCGAAATGTCCGCCTTTGTCGACCTCGTGGAAGTAGATCAGGTTGCGATAGGCACGCCGCGCCCACGACTCCGGAGCGCGATAGACGTCATCTGGAAAGACCGTAATGGCGACCGGGAGTGAGATTTCGTCGGTCTTCTGCGCGGCTGCAACGATCACACTGCCTCGTGCGCCATTCTCCCAATAAAGGCGCCCTGAAGAAGCCGCTGTATTTGTCAGCCAGTACAGCGAAATGTTGTCCAGGACGTCGTCCCTCGTCGGAGACTGTTTGGGGTCCGCGCCGAACGTCCACTGCGCGAAGCCCGGGTGCACGAGAATCCACGCCGCAAGGCCCGCGGGCGAATCCGTCGCGCCGTAGCCGACCGTCTGCGGCCGCGCGGTCATCATCGTGAAATATGCTGCGTTGCCTTTCTTCGCGTTCATCCTGAGAGCGTCCAGAACTCCACGTTCTTGTTCTGACAGCCCGGCCGGAACGGCGGTGCCACCGAGCACTGCCGCTACTTCGGGCGGCACTGTCGCCGGCAGGTTGATGTGGATACCGACCAGCCCGGGCGCATTCTGGCGCGCCATTGCGCTGGACACAGGCGCGCCCCAATCGCCGCCCTGGGCGACGTAGCGGGCATAGCCGAGACGTTTCATCAGTACGGCCCAGGCGCGCGCAATGCGGTCGGGGTCCCAGCCCGTGCCAGTCGGCCTGGCGGAGAAACCATAGCCCGGCAAGGACGGGATCACGACATCGAAAGCATCCTCAGCGCGGCCTCCATGCGCGGCCGGATTGGCAAGGGGATCGATGATCTTGATCTGTTCGACAATCGATCCAGGCCAGCCGTGAGACACGATGACCGGTAGCGCATTCGGATGGCGGGAGCGCACGTGAATAAAGTGAATATCGACGCCATCGATTGTCGTCACGAATTGCGGAAGAGCATTCAGCCTTGTCTCAAGCTTTCGCCAGTCGTAGTCCGCACCCCAATAGCGCACCAGTTCCTGCAACCTCGCGAGTGGCACGCCTTGCGATTGATCCGCGATCGTTTCCCGGTCAGGCCAGCGGGTTGCGTTAAGGCGTCGGCGCAGGTCGACGAGCTGTTCCTCGGAAATATTGACGCGGAAAGGTCGAATTGCGTCATCACCCGCCGCCGCGGCCAGCCCTGTGGAAAGTATGCTCGCGGCACCGGCAGCAGCGATACTCGCAGTAACGAGACCAACAAAGTGGCGGCGATCACGGTCGACATCATTGGACGAAGTATTCGCAACCATAGCTGAAGCTCCTCATCGCGTTATCGTCGGTCCCGCGCCGCCAACACCGCGGCAAGCATCAAACCGCCAATGAGACCAACGTGCTCCCAAAACGTATTGAAATCATGGAAGCGCTCGATACCGGTCTTGGTCCACCATGAATGCGCGAGAAGTGTCGCCAAAGCCGTGAAGACACCGAGGGCTCCGGCACCAAGCCAGGCCCAACGACCGCCGCAGATTACAAGCACCGAGCCGCCGAACTGGACCAAAATAACCAGTAGCGCCAGCAACCATGCGGGCTCCACGCCGACGAGATGACGTACCTCTTCAACTGCTCCAGGGAAGTGCAAGGCCTTGCCGACGGCGCTGAGCCAGAACGCCGAGGTCAGCGCGATCCGCGCCAGCAGTGAAAACCACCGCTGAGCCAGCAGACTTGCAATTGTTGCTTCGATTTGTGGCACAGGCGATTTTCTCAAGCGTTAGACCGCCCAACAGGAGCAACCCATCACACCCCAGAAACTCTGGAGGTCAGATGTCGGTGCCTGCGATGCCCAAGAGAACGCATGGGCGTGTCCGTGAACGTTGCACGCACTCCCGCATTGACAACTTGCCGCAAACTTCATCGGCGCGACTGCATCCGCACGACGCTGCTGATAGCCACCAAAAGTCCGGACCGGCGACCAGTCGGGCATCGGTGGAGGCAATGCGGTCGCCTCCTCTTTGTATTCCTGATCGCCATGGACGATTTTGCCGCCAAGCAGAGTCATTACCGAAACAATGTCCGCAATATCGCTTTCCGGCACTGACATGTAATCGGCTGACAATACCGCGAGATCGGCAAGCTGCCCGTTCTTGATGGCGCCTTTCTTGCCTTGCTCGGTTGAGAACCAGGTGTTGCCCTCGGTCCATAGCCGAAGCGCACTTTCGCGATCGACTCGATTGCCGGGCGGATAAAGCCGGGTACCTGAAACAGTCATCCCCGACACGAGCCAGGCAAGGGATACCCATGGATTGTATGAGGCAACGCGTGTCGCGTCCGTGCCGGCGCCCACCGGAATACCCGCCGCCAACATCGTGGCTATGGGTGGAGTTGTCTCCGCGGCCTTTGCTCCATAGCGCTCGATAAAGTAATCGCCCTGGTAGGCCATCCGATGCTGGACCGCGACGCCGCCGCCGAGTGCCGCGATACGATCGATGTTGCGCCGGTCAATGGTTTCGCAATGGTCGAAAAACCAGTTGATGCCTTTGAACGGAATATCGCGGTTGACCTTCTCGTAAACGTCCAGCGCGCGCCCGATCGTCTCGTTGTATGTTGCGTGCAAACGCCAGGGCCAGCGGTTCTCCGCGAGCACGCGGATGACCTTTTCGAGTTCAGCTTCCATGTCGGCCGGCATTTCGGGGCGCGCGACCTGGAAGTCTTCGTAATCGGCCGCTGAGTACACGAGCATTTCGCCGGCGCCATTGGCGCGATAAGTATCGTCCCCCTGACCGGGCTTCACGATCTTGATCCAGTTCGAAAAATCCTCGAACTCACCCTTGGGCTTTTGCGTAAACAGATTGTAGGCAATGCGGACGGTCAATTGGCCGTCGCGGTGAAGTTGATCGATGATCTGATAGTCCTCGGGGTAATTCTGGAAGCCGCCGCCGGCATCGACCGCGCCAGTCACACCAAGGCGATTGAGCTCGCGCATGAAATGCCGGGTTGAATTGACCTGGTATTCCTGGGGTAGCTTCGGACCTTTGGCCAACGTCGCGTACAAAATCGTTGCGGCTGGTTGCGCCAACAACAGCCCGGTGGGATTGCCGACAGCGTCCTTGACGATCTCACCGCCAGGGGGATTTGGAGTGTCCTTGGTGTAGCCGACGACGCGCAGGGCCGCGCCATTCAGCAATGCCCGATCATAAAGATGCAGAATGAACACCGGCGTGTCCGGCGCAACGGCATTGAGTTCCTCGATCGTCGGCAGACGCTTTTCGGCAAACTGACGTTCGGTAAAACCTCCTACGACCCGCACCCATTGCGGTGGCGGGGTCACCGCAATTTGACGTTTGAGCATACTCATGGCGTCAGCCAAAGAACGTACGCCGTCCCAGCGCAATTCCATGTTGTAGTTGAGCCCGCCACGGATGATGTGAGTGTGGCTGTCGATCAGGCCTGGGATCGCGCGACGTCCCTTCAGGTCAATGACTTTGCTGCCGCTCCCGGCGAGGGCCATAACCTCTCGCTCCTGCCCTACCGCGACGAAGCGTCCATCTTTAATCGCTACGGCATTTGCCTGGGGATTACTTCGGTCGAGCGTCGTGAATTGACCGTTGCGGAGAATGAGATCGGGCTGCGTCCCTTGAGCTCTCGCGACATTCATCGCCCCGGCTCCAACCGCAAAACCTGTTGCCGCCATGCCCTGCAGAAGCCGCCTCCTCGTCTTTTCCACGACTCTTCTCCGTGCGTCAGTCGCCGTTTGATCGCCGTGATTTTCGTCAGCGCAGGCCAGCGGCATCAAGTGCCGCGTTGCATTGCGCGGAAACCCTGTTTTTGGCGGTGGTCAGGCAACCGACAATATTTCCCTGATTTCCCGCGACGACGCCCTGGCAAAGCATGCTCGCGTCTCTGTCACACGTCCGAATAACGTTAAGTGCCAATGCCCCGCATCGTTTCGAAAGTTTGTCCTGATTCTTTTGAAAGCACTCGAAGACATTGTTCGCCTGCACGGGAACCCCGCTGCATTGTTTTTTGATCGCTTTGCCACAGGCAGTCGCAGCCCGCGTTCTTTTCGAGCCGTCTTGCGCCTGGGCAACGTCGGACTGAGCGCTAAAAATCAGGATGGGCACAAAGAGAAGCGACGCCTGAATGATCGAACGTGTGATCTTTTGCATTATTTCCTCCCCAACCTTTTCATCTCCGGTCGCCTGTCTGGAGCTTGTCGTCGAACACGATGGCACTTGGGATGTTCCGTCGTGCGCGCGAGCGGCACGAGCTGGATTCTGCGTCATCGAAGCCGATGAAAAAATTGCCCGAAGGTCTAATCGGCCAGAAAGCAAATTAGGGAAGCGATGCTGCCTTATCGGCGGGGATCAGACTTCGTCTTGTCCGGATCTAGCGGACGCTAACGCACCGCGATGCGCACGTTTACCCGGTTTTGCATCAGCCAACGATCCGTTCGATGGGAACCTGCTTGATCCAAATCTCAGAACCAAAACGGAAAATGACAAAAAAAGGATTGCGCCCGAAACGATGAGGATATCCATCCCGGTGCGATGCTCTGCGCTAACGAGCTCAATAAGAACGCGAGCCAAAGCGGTGATCGCAATGTAGATCAGGTAGCGTACCGGCAGCCTTGTCGTTTTGAAGTAAATTCCAACCATCGCCCCGATTTCGAGATAGATAAACAGGAGCAGGAGGTCGCCAAGTCCGGCGTGCCCCCGATGCATCATGCCCAGGAAAGCATCGACCGCAGACCACACGGTCGTAGCACCAAGCGCGAACAGCGCCAGATAGTGAAACGTGTCGACCAGCAGCGTTCCTATTGAATCGGAGAGGTGCCTCAGCTCCGCGTGAAGATCGGAGGCGAACTGGCTTAAGCGGCGCGTTGGTTCGGACATCGTTCTTCTCCGTCGGCACTTATGAACCCGAATCTAGCGATTTTAACCGGGCCTGCGGATGAGGTCGCCGCGCGTGAAGTCGGAGTATCCGGTTTGCCTGCGAAAACCGATATGCGCGATACACAAATCAATTGTCTGCCAAGGCCCAATAGCGACGTCATCTTATTCGATGACCTCGTCGGCGAGTGCCAACACCTGTGCCGGAAAATCGATGCCAAGCGCCTTCGCGGTTCTCAAGTTGACGACCAATTCGAACTTTGTCGACTGCACGACGGGTAAGTCGGCTGGCTTTTCTCCCTTCAGTATCCGCGCCGCATAAACTCCAATTTGGCGGTACGCGCTGGAAAGATCCTCGCCGTAACTGAGAAGTCCGCCCGCGGCGGCATACAGACGCCGGTCATAAATTACGGGAACTCTATCACGTGCAGCCAACGTGACTATCTGTTCACGGCGACCAATGAAATAGCCGTCAATACTGACGATGAGTGCTCCGGCCTGCCGTCGTTTGACTTCGGCGAGGGCGGCATCGATCTGTTCAGGATTGCTGGCTTTGACAACAATAAGCTCCTGCTTAAGCCCTCGTGTAATTGCTTCGATCTCCTGCAAGTATCGCGGCGCTTCTGGAGCGGGCGGGTTCATGAGATAGGCGAGCGGTGCCCCTTTTGGCATTAGCTGACGCGCCACCTCAACCCGCTTGGCAGTCAACTCCGTGGTCAACAGGCTGACTCCGGTCGAGTTGCCGCCTGGCTTGTTCAAGCTTGTCACCCATCCCAGCTTGACCGGATCGTCCTGACTAAGAAAAAGGTGCGGAATGCTTGAGGTCGCGCCCTTTGTGGCAAGCCCAGAACCAACGCCGGTAGAAACGATGAGCGCGACCCGTCTCCGTACGAGGTCGCTGGCAAGCTGGGGAAGTTGATTGAACCGACCCCCTGCAAACGCATACTCCATCGCGAAGTTCTGACCTTCGATAAAACCTAAATCCTTGAGGCCGAGAAGGAATGCCGCCAGAAGTTCGGAGAACGCGGAGCGCTCTCCGGCACCGATAACACCAATCACCGGAAGTGCCGATTGCTGCGCGCGCGCCACAAACGGCCACGTCGCTGCCGCGCCACCAAGGAACGTGATGAACTCGCGCCGTCGCATTGCCGCCCCAAGGCTTAGGGGAGGCATCGTATCAATTCAAATTAGCGAGTTGAAGGGTCCGGTTCGGACCATGAGCGGACATTTGCCCGGTCCAAATCCAAGTCCGCTTTACCCAAAGGGACATCGAGCGCGACTTAGCGGAATGGCTGCTGATGGCCAATAACGGACATTCAGTCGCATCCGGACGAATTGCTGAAGGATGTAGCTTCAGTTGTAGATGCGCCTTGATTACGACATCACTCTGGCCACGCCGGATGATATTCCCGGCATGCTTGCGCTTCAGGACGCCAATTTGCCCGACAAGGGCGGCAGTCTTTCGGTGCGCCTGACCGAGGATTGGTTCAGAGACACGATCCTTGAAAAGTCTATCGTTGTGGCTCGCTGCAATAGCAAAGTCATCGGCTATGTCATGGGCACGGCACTCGAAGCAAACGCGCACATAGCAATCATTCAGGCCATGTTGCGCGCTTTCCCCGCGCCGCCCGACTGTTACCTTATGGTCCGATTTGCGTGGCCAAAAGCGAGCGCGGTAAAGGCCTCGCGCGCGCCTTGTTTGAAGAATTGCGATCGCGCCTTCCCGGACGCCCGGCCATGCTTTTCGTGCGGGCCGACAATCCGTCCTCACTTCAAGCACATCGAAAGATGGGTATGCGAGAACTTGGTACTTTCGACAATGAAGGTGTGCGCTATATGGCCCTCACCTACAGTGGGTGAAAGTCGGCTTTGGATTGGTGGGCGGTGACGGACTCGAACCGCCGACATCCTGCGTGTAAAGCAGGCGCTCTACCAACTGAGCTAACCGCCCTCACCGCTCGTTTATCGCTATCCTGGGCCGCCGCGCAAGCATCGCGAATTTTCCGACAGCCCATGCAAAAACGGCGCCTTTCGGCGCCGTTTTTTCTCATGTTTGGTGCGTCAGCGTCAGTGCGCGGTCAGTCCGGAGCCGTCCTCGTCGGCGGCCGGCTCGGCAGCGGCCGCCTCGGCCGCCAGCTTCGCACTCGCCTCATCCCACTCGATCGGCTCGGGCTTGCGCACGAGAGCGCGCGCAAGCACCTCGTCCATGCGGGTCACCGGAACGATCTCCAGGCCCTTTTTGATCGTGTCGGAGATCTCCACCAGATCCTTGGCGTTCTCCTCGGGGATCAGCACGGTCTTCATGCCGCCGCGCGCCGCGGCCAGCAGTTTCTCCTTGAGGCCGCCGATCGGCAGCACGCGGCCACGCAGCGTGATTTCACCGGTCATGGCGACGTCGCGGCGAACCGGAATGCCGGTCATTACCGAAACGATTGCCGTGACCATCGCCACGCCGGCGGAAGGCCCATCCTTCGGCGTCGCGCCTTCCGGCACGTGCACGTGGATGTCGCGCTTGTCGAACAACGGAGGCTCGATGCCGAAGGCGACCGCCCGCGAGCGGACGTAAGACGCCGCCGCAGAGATCGATTCCTTCATGACGTCGCGCAGATTGCCCGTGACGGTCATTCTGCCCTTGCCTGGCATCATGGCGCCTTCAATGGTCAGCAACTCGCCGCCCACATCGGTCCATGCCAGTCCGGTCACGACGCCAATGAGATCCTCAGCTTCGATCTCGCCATAGCGATACTTGGGCACACCCAGGTAGTCGCCGAGGCTCGTGGCGGTGACGGCGATCGACTTCTTCTTCGAAGTCATCAGTTCCTTCACTGCCTTGCGGATCAACGTCGAGAGCTCGCGCTCGAGATTACGCACGCCAGCTTCCCGCGTGTAACGGCGGATCATGGTCAACAGCGCTTCGTTGTCGATCGACCATTCATTGACGTTGAGGCCGTGCTTCGCGATCGCATGCGGGATCAGGTGCTTGCGCGCGATCTCGACCTTCTCGTCTTCGGTGTAACCGGCGATCCGGATGATCTCCATGCGGTCCATCAAGGGCGGCGGAATGTTGAGCGTATTCGCCGTCGTGATGAACATCACGTTGGAGAGATCGTAATCGACCTCGAGGTAGTGATCGTTGAACGTGTGGTTCTGCTCAGGATCGAGCACCTCGAGC
Organism: uncultured Alphaproteobacteria bacterium; assembly: GCA_963707615.1. Classification (GTDB taxonomy): domain Bacteria; phylum Pseudomonadota; class Alphaproteobacteria; order Rhizobiales; family Xanthobacteraceae; genus Pseudolabrys. The sequence goes on along the minus strand of CAVPQT010000001.1, from coordinate 1,216,912 downwards.
AAAGCCGACGACGGATCGCCGCGGAAATCGGCGCCCATCTTGTCGACCTCGTCCAGCAGGAAGAGCGGGTTTGAGGTCTTGGCCTTGCGCATCGACTGGATGATCTTTCCAGGCATCGAGCCGATATAGGTGCGCCGGTGACCGCGGATTTCCGCCTCGTCCCGCACGCCGCCGAGCGACACGCGCACGAATTCGCGGCCGGTCGCCTTGGCGATCGACTTGCCGAGCGAGGTCTTGCCCACGCCGGGAGGTCCGACGAGGCAGAGGATCGGTCCGGTCAGCTTGTTGGCCCGTTGCTGGACCGCAAGATACTCGACGATGCGTTCCTTGACCTTTTCGAGGCCATAGTGATCGGCGTCGAGAATCTGTTCGGCCAGATTCAGATCCTTTTTGACCTTGCTCTTCTTGTTCCACGGAATCGAAAGCAGCCAGTCGAGATAGTTGCGCACGACCGTTGCCTCGGCAGACATCGGTGACATCTGACGCAGCTTCTTGAGTTCGTGCGTGGCCTTCTCGCGAGCTTCCTTCGAGAGCTTCGTCTTCTTGATCTTGTCTTCCAGCTCCTGGAGTTCGTCGCGACCTTCCTCGTCGCCGAGCTCCTTCTGGATCGCCTTCATCTGTTCGTTGAGGTAGTACTCGCGCTGGGTCTTCTCCATTTGCCGCTTCACGCGGGTGCGGATGCGCTTTTCCACCTGCAGGACGGAAATCTCGCTTTCCATCAGACCGAGCACCTTCTCAAGGCGCTGGGTGACGGATGGCGTCTCCAGGATTTCCTGCTTGTCCGAAATCTTGACGGCGAGATGCGAAGCGACCGTGTCGGCGAGCTTGGCGTAATCCTCGATCTGCTGGATCACGCCGACCACTTCGGGCGACACTTTCTTGTTCAGCTTCACATAGTTTTCGAATTCGTTGACGACCGAACGCGCCATGGCTTCCGCCTCGACGCGGTCTCCCGTGTCGTCGGCAATCGCGGTGGCGTCGGCTTCGTAGTAGTCGACCCGATCCGTATATTTGAGAACCTTCGCGCGCGTAGCGCCTTCGACCAGCACCTTGACGGTGCCGTCGGGCAGCTTCAGCAGCTGCAGTACGCTCGCCAGCGTCCCGACCTCGAAGATCGAGTCGGTTGCCGGATCGTCGTCTGAAGCATTCTTTTGGGTCGCAAGCAGAATAAAGGTGTCGGACCGCATCACCTCTTCCAGCGCCTTGATCGACTTTTCACGGCCGACAAAGAGCGGGACGATCATGTGCGGAAACACCACGATGTCGCGCAGCGGCAAAACCGGATAAGCCCGGGTTTCGCCAGGTTGCAGCTGGGGTCGTGGTTTATTCGTCATTGCCATTGTCCTTTTGTTGTGCCCCTGCCGATTGACCCGCTGGTGCGGCGTCGCGCGGCAGTGCCGGTAGGAGGAGCAAGGAGACGCAGGGCGAGATGCCCGGCGCGCTTTAGGGGAGTCGAAGAACCCTCACTCAGTCGGTAGTCAGATACGACGTCTCGTACGCCACTTCTCTACGGACACTATACGTATGGCGACGCTAAACCCTGCGCAAGAAGGCCCGCTTTTTTCCAGTTAAAGCGAGTCCCTCACAGGTAACAACCCCACAATAGGGGGGAATCGGTAGCCGTTTTCCGGGAAAAGTTAACGCCGGTGGGTAGCCGGATCAGGCGCTTGCGCTGCCTGATCTCGGCAGTCCTGTCGCTGCGGTCCGCATAGATGTAGAGCGGCCGGGCCGTTCCTTCGACGACCTCCTTGGAGATCACGACCTCTTCGACCCCCTCCAGGCTCGGCAAATCGAACATGGTGTCGAGCAGGATGCCCTCCATGATGGAGCGCAGACCCCGCGCGCCGGTCTTGCGGTCGATCGCCTTGCGGGCAATGGCGCCAAGCGCCTCCTCGGCAAGCGTCAGATCGATCAATTCCATCTCGAACAGCCGCTGGTACTGCTTGACCAGGGCGTTCTTCGGCTCGACCAGGATCTTCTTCAGCGATGCCTCATCGAGATCCTCAAGCGTCGCAACGACCGGCAGACGGCCGACGAACTCCGGGATCAATCCGTACTTCAGCAGGTCCTCAGGCTCGACCTCGCGGAAGATTTCGCCTTGCTTGCGGTCTTCCGGAGCCACGACCTTGGCGCCGAACCCGATCGAAGTGGACCGGCCGCGCGCGGAAATGATCTTCTCGAGCCCCGCGAAGGCTCCGCCGCACACGAACAGGATGTTCGTCGTGTCGACCTGCAGGAATTCCTGCTGCGGATGCTTGCGGCCGCCCTGCGGAGGCACAGACGCGATCGTGCCTTCCATGATCTTCAGGAGCGCCTGCTGCACGCCCTCGCCCGAAACGTCGCGGGTGATCGAGGGATTGTCGGACTTGCGCGAAATCTTGTCGATTTCGTCGATGTAAACGATGCCACGTTGCGCGCGCTCGACGTTGTAGTCGGCGGACTGCAGCAACTTCAGAATGATGTTTTCGACGTCTTCGCCGACGTAGCCCGCTTCGGTCAACGTCGTCGCATCCGCCATCGTGAACGGCACGTCGAGAATGCGCGCGAGCGTCTGCGCCAGCAGCGTCTTGCCCGAGCCGGTCGGACCGATCAGCAGGATGTTCGACTTCGCGAGCTCGACGTCGTTGTGCTTGGCCTGATGGTTGAGTCGCTTGTAGTGGTTGTGAACCGCGACGGACAGAACCTTCTTCGCGTGATCCTGGCCGATCACGTAGTCGTCGAGAACCTTGCGGATTTCCTTCGGAGTCGGGATTCCGTCGCGCGACTTCACCAGCGAGGATTTGTTTTCCTCACGGATGATGTCCATGCAGAGTTCGACGCACTCATCGCAGATGAAAACGGTCGGCCCGGCAATGAGCTTGCGCACTTCGTGCTGGCTCTTGCCGCAGAACGAGCAGTAGAGAGTGTTCTTCGAATCGCTGCCGCCGACTTTGCTCATTCAATTCTCCGTCACACGCGTCCGTACTCTTCCAGAACCAAGCAAGTTTCGCACCGGACTTCCAGCACGGCGGGCCTTATTTCGGAGGGCCTGCGCTCCGTTCACTCCCCCAGCACCTTAAGCGAAGCATGCTAACGACGTGATAATCAAGATTCTATTAACGATAATGCCGCACTCACAGCCGCGAAAGCGCCCGCCTGGAGTCAAATTCAAGGACGGCTTGGAACCGCCTGCAGGAGCGTTCAGGCGGGCTTGGGGACCATCTCCTCGGGGCGCTTGTCGATGACCTTGTCGACCAAACCGAAGTCCTTGGCGGCTTCGGCAGTGAGAAAATAGTCGCGCTCGAGCGCGTCTTCGATCTTCTTCAGCGACTGGCCGGTATGCTTCACGTAGATCTCGTTCAGGCGCTTCTTCAGGTTCAAAATCTCCTGCGCGTGCAGCATGATGTCGGTGGCCTGGCCCTGGAACCCGCCAGAGGGCTGGTGCACCATGATACGGGCATTCGGCAGCGCAAAACGCTGATCCTTGGCGCCCGCCGCCAGCAGCAGCGATCCCATTGAGGCGGCCTGCCCCACGCAGAGCGTCGACACCGGCGGGCGGACGAATTGCATGGTGTCATAGATCGCCATGCCGGAGGTCACCACCCCGCCCGGCGAGTTGATGTACATCGAGATTTCTTTTTTGGGATTTTCGGCCTCGAGAAACAGCAATTGTGCCACCACGAGGGTGGCTACGCCGTCCTCGATCCCGCCCGTGATGAAGATGATTCTCTCCTTCAGGAGCCGCGAATAAATATCGTAGGCCCGCTCGCCACGGTTGGTCTGCTCAACCACCATGGGCACCAGATAATTCATGTAGGTATCGACGGGGTCTCTCATTTCGTCTCCCTGACGCGAATCATAACGGTTAGACTAACCGCGCCGACGCGTTCCCTGATCTATTTTCGCGGGGGCGGTTACGCAATGCCCCCCTGCATCAGGCGGCCGAATCATCGTCCTTGTAGAGCTCTTCCCGTGAAACCTTGTTTTCGGCCACGTTGGCAAGCTCGAGCAGGAAATCCACCACCTTTTCCTCGAAGATCGGTGCCCGCAGGGCGGCAACGGCCTGTGGATTCTGGCGGTAATAATCCCACACGCGTTGCTCCTGGCCCGTGAACTGACGGGCGCGATCCATCACGGCGCGGCTCAGCTCGTCCTCGGTCACCGTGATGTTGTTCTTCTCGCCGATTTCGGCAAGCACCAGGCCCAACCTGACCCGGCGCTCGGAGATCGCACGGTACTCCTCCTTGGCCTTTTCCTCGGTTGTGCCTTCGTCGGCGAAGGTCTTGTGCTCGGTTTCCAGTTCGGAAAGCACCGACTTCCAGACGCGCTCGAACTCTTCCTCGACGAGCGTCGGCGGGGGTTCGAATTTGTGCATCTTGTCGAGTTCATCGAGCAGGCCGCGCTTGAGCCTCTGGCGCGACATCGCCGTATGCTCGCGCGCGATGCTGTCTTTCACCGCGTCGCGAAGCTTGGCGAGCAATTCGAGACCGAGCGACTGCGCAAAGGTATCGTCCGCAGAAACCGTGCCTGGTGCTTCGATGGACTTCGCAGTGACCACGAACTCGGCATTTTTGCCGGCGAGTTCCTGCTTCATGTAGTGCTGCGGAAAAGTCACCTTCAACGTCCGGGTTTCTCCGCTTGAGATCCCGATGAGCTGATCCTCGAAGCCCGGAATGAACGTGTTCGATCCGATGAGCACAACGGCGTCGTCGCCCGACCCGCCTTCGAACGGCTGGCCGTCGATGGTGCCCGCAAAAGAGATCGTCACGCGATCATCCTTGGCTGCCGTCTCGCCGGAAGCGCGAGGCGCGTAGGGCCGGTTCTGCTGGACGATGCGATCGAGACCCTGGTCGACTTCGGCGTCGGAGACGTCCGCGGTCAGCCGCGTCAGCTTGATCGTCTTGAAATCGCCGAGCGTGATCGGCGGCACGATCTCGAGCGCCATCGTGTAGTTGAGGTCGGTCTTGCCGGCGATCAACTCCTCGATCGCGCCTTGCTCGGTCGGAAGCGTGACCTTCGGGTCGGCGGCGAGTTTGAAGCCGTGCTCGGTGACAATCTGGTTGTTGGTGTCGCGAACAGTCGCCTCGATGACTTCGGCCATCGCCGAGCGGCCGTACATGCGCTTGAGGTGAGTGACCGGCACCTTGCCGGGACGGAATCCGTTGATGCGGACACGGTCCTTCAACTCATCAAGGCGCGCATTGACCTTGGCATCCAGTTCAGCGGCGGGAACGACGACCTTGTATTCGCGCTTCAGGCCTTCGGACAGCGTTTCAGTGACTTGCATCGGACACACTTTTTTCTCTGCTTGCACTCACGTCGCAGCGGCTCACCATGAACCGAACGCGCCGCTTGTGTCGGAAAACGGGCGGACCCGCAACTTTCCCTAATTCATTCGCCTCTTTGTGGTGCGGGCGGAGGGACTCGAACCCCCACACCTTGCGGCGGCAGGACCTAAACCTGCTGCGTCTACCAATTCCGCCACGCCCGCAGAGGTCAAAATTACGGACGGTTCGCGCCGCAATCCCGCACGGCTTAACGCGGCGACGCCCGCCAAGGCAAGACTTAAGCACCCCCGTGAACGCCGCTCCCGGGACTGCCCAAAAGCCGCCGGTAAACGCGCGGGAGCATGTCGGGCAGATCCTCGGCAATCAGGCCCGGGCCGAATTCGGCTGCCGCCTCCCCATGCAACCAAACGCCCGCGCTGGCCGCCTCGAACCCTTCCATGCCCTGAGCCATAAGGCCGCCAATGATGCCGGCGAGGACGTCCCCCGACCCGGCAGTCGCAAGACTGGGTGGGCCGTTCTCAGCGATCGTGGCCCGGCGGTCCGGAGCCGCCACGACCGTGTCGGCGCCCTTATAAACGACGACAGCCCCGCAAAATTCGGCCGCTAGGCGCGTTTTCTCAAGCTTCGAATGAGATTTATGATCTTCGTATATCTGTTTGAAAAGACGTGAAAACTCACCCTGGTGTGGGGTCAGGACCACGTTGCCGCCGCGCTTGCGGATGGCCTCAGCCAAGGCGTCCGGGTGGTCGGCAAAGCTCGTGAGCGCATCGGCATCCAGCACAACGGCAGCGTGGCTTGAGAGCGCCACCAGGACCTCCTCTCGCATTGCCGGCCCGACGCCGCCCCCCGGGCCGAGAACCACCGCATTTCGGCGCCTGTCGCCCAGAAATTCCCCAAGTTCGGCCGGCCCATCGACCGGGCGGACCATGACGGCCAGGCTTTCTGCGGCATTGATGGCGAGGGCCTCGCGCGGGCTTGCGATGGTCACCAGACCCGCGCCCGCCCGCAACGCACCGCGCGCAGCAAGGCGCGCGGCGCCTGTGGTCGATGCCCCGCCCGAGACGACCACCGCGTGGCCGCGTGAATATTTATGCCCCCGAGAGTCAGGATGGGGGAACGCCCCACCCCAGAGTGCAGGAGCATTGGCAAAAGTCTGCGGTTTTATCGTTGCCAGCACGCTGTCCGGGATCCCGATATCCACGACCTCGACGACCCCGCACTGCAGGCGCCCCGGCAACAGCATATGGCCGGTCTTGCGGCGGAAGAACGTCACCGAGACCGAGGCGTTCACGGCGGTACCCATGATCACGCCCGTCGTCCCGTTCACTCCGCTCGGCAGATCGACGGCAACGATTGGGACGCCCGAAGCATTCATCGCGTCGATCATTGCGCGTGGCAGTCCTGCGACGTCTCGATCAAGACCCGCGCCGAACAACGCGTCGACGACCGCATCGCAATTCGCAAGAGATTCCGGCGCAGCGTCTTCGACCGGACCGCTCCAGCGGCCGGCCGCCTGCGCCGGCATCGCCTTTCAATTTCGAGCGATCGCCCACGAAGCAGAGACGCACCTTGTGGCCGCGCTCGGCGAGATGGCGGGCAGCCACAAATCCATCACCACCGTTATTGCCAGGGCCGGCCACCACGACGACGCGCGGCAGTTGCAGGCGCGCGGTCGCCTCGGCCACCGCCCGCCCGGCATTTTCCATGAGCGACATGCCCGGTGTGCCGCCGGCGATCGTCAGGCTGTCCGCCTCGGACATTTCCGCAGTCGTGAGCAATTCCAGCATCGCCGGGGAACCTAACGGGCGCCCTGCCGCCAAACAATTCGCACCAATCTGGCGCGCGCCAATCCGCGTTTGGCGTCTGGTTAAAATCTAGCCAGTTTGCTTAAGTTGTAGGCGCCGAACATTAGGCAGGGCCCTGGCCAGCCCGTACCTGTCCATTAAACCGTTGGGTTTAATGGAGTTTTTGTACGACCCCGGCTTGGCATGGGTCCTGCAAACCGCTAGCGCGGCTCGACCGGTCAGTCCCGGAGAGCTGGGGGCAAGGACAGTCAATGAAAAAAATCGAAGCCATCATCAAACCCTTCAAACTCGACGAGGTGAAGGAAGCGCTGCAGGAGGTAGGCCTACAGGGGATAACCGTAACCGAGGCCAAGGGCTTCGGGCGACAGAAAGGACACACCGAGCTATACCGCGGCGCCGAATACGTGGTCGATTTTCTCCCCAAAGTGAAAATCGAAATCGTTCTCGGCGACGACATGGTTGATAAAGCGATCGATGCCATCCGGCGCGCGGCTCAAACTGGCCGGATTGGTGACGGGAAAATTTTCGTTTCCAACATCGAAGAAGCTATTCGGATCAGGACCGGGGAATCCGGAATTGATGCAATCTGACCCGCGGGCAAAAGGCCACGCGGGTAATTTCATGAAAACAAGGGGGAATGCAGTCCCATGACGACAGCTAAAGAAGTCATGAAAATGATTAAGGACAACGACGTGAAATACGTCGATTTCCGATTTACCGACCCACGCGGCAAGTGGCAGCACGTCACCTTCGACGTCACGATGATTGAAGAGGACACTTTTGCCGAAGGCCAGATGTTCGACGGCTCCTCGATCGCCGGATGGAAAGCGATCAACGAGTCGGACATGAATTTGATGCCGGACCCGTCAACAGCCTGCATCGATCCATTCTTTGCAGAGACGACGCTATCGCTGGTCTGCGACGTGCTCGAGCCGACAACCGGCGAGCCGTACAACCGCGACCCGCGCGGCATCGCCAAGAAAGCCGAAGGCATGGTCAAGGCGTCGGGCGTCGGCGACACCATCTTCTTCGGCCCGGAAGCCGAGTTCTTCGTGTTCGACGACGTCAAATATGCTGCCGAACCCTACAACACGGGATTCCGGCTCGACTCGATCGAACTGCCGACCAATTCTTCGACCGAATACGAAGGTGGCAATCTCGGCCACCGTATCGGGGTCAAGAAAGGTTACTTCCCCGTGCCGCCGCAAGACTCCGCGCAGGACATGCGCAGCGAAATGCTCGCGGCCATGGCCAAGATGGGCGTGAAGGTCGAGAAGCACCATCATGAGGTGGCCTCCGCCCAGCATGAGCTCGGCATGAAGTTCTCGCCGCTCACGCAGATGGCCGACCAGATGATGATCTACAAGTACTGCATCCAGCAGGTCGCGCAGATCTACGGCAAGACCGCAACGTTCATGCCGAAGCCGGTCTACGGCGATAACGGCTCGGGCATGCATTGCCACCAGTCGATCTGGAAGAGCGGCAAGCCGGTCTTCGCGGGCAACAAGTACTCCGACCTGTCGGAAATCTGCCTGTCCTACATTGCCGGCATCATCAAGCACGCCAAGGCCATCAACGCCTTCACGAACCCGACCACCAACTCATACAAGCGCCTGGTGCCGGGCTTCGAAGCGCCGGTATTGCTCGCATACTCCGCGCGCAACCGCTCGGCGTCGTGCCGCATTCCCTACACGACCAATCCCAAGGCCAAGCGCGTCGAAGTGCGTTTCCCTGACCCGCTCGCCAATCCGTATCTCGCGTTTGCGGCGATGCTCATGGCGGGCCTCGACGGGATCAAGAACAAGCTCGATCCGGGCTCGGCGGTCGACAAGGACCTCTACGATCTGCCGCCGGCGGAACTGAAGAAAATTCCGACGGTGTGCGGCTCGCTGCGCCAGGCCCTTGGCGAACTGGACAAGGATCGTGAGTTCCTGAAGGCCGGTGGAGTGTTCGATGACGATTTCATCAACTCCTACATGGACCTCAAGATGCAGGAAGTGATCCGCTTCGAGCACACCCCGCATCCGGTCGAATTCGACATGTACTACTCGTCGTAAGGAGTTCCTCCCAGCCATCGCGCAACTTGGACTTTGCGATGCAACTTAGGGCGCCCCGCAAGGGCGCCCTTTTTTCTCGCCGGGAGAGGATCAGACGATCAGGAAGGCAACGACGACCAGACCGGCGGCGATTCCCACCGCGGTGACCAGCATCTGCCGGCGGTGCCGTTTGGGCCCGTAGACCCCGGCAGCACGGCGGGCGGCGATAATAGCCGCATCATATTCCGCCGAATTCGCGTACTCGCACGCCAAAGCCGCGCCAGCCCGCTCGGCACAGACCTCAAGCGAGAGCGGATCAGGATGAATCGGCGAACGCCACATGGGCGCATGGTAACGCCCACAGAGTAAATGAGTGGTTGCGATTGCGGTCAGCCGGCCGCCAAAGCCGACTTTCTCAGGCGGTGGTATTGCGCTGCGACAAAGGAAGCAGGCCCTCTGAGGGCACCTGACGCGCGCGCCGCACCGCGGCGATCATGCGCGTTCGGTCGTTGGCGATATCCGCTTCAGCGATATGGACGCGGTTCCGGCCGGCGTGCTTGGCGCGGTAGAGGGCTGCGTCCGTGCGCGCGATCAGACCATCGATGGCTGTAACCGGCTCGTGCGAAACCGCGGCACCGATACTGACCGTGGCACCGATCGCGTTCGAGTTGACGGTCGCACCGGCCGCCTCGAAGCCCGAGCGCACGCGTTCGGCGATCTTGGTTGCGCTCTCAAGGCCACCCGGCACGATCGCGATGAATTCTTCGCCGCCGAAGCGAGCGATGATGTCGTCAGCGCGCGTGCTCGCCCGCACCACCCGGCCGAACAGGCGCAAGACCTCGTCGCCCGCAGTATGGCCAAAGCGATCATTGATCGACTTGAAGTGATCGAGATCGAACATCAGCATCGCCACAGGCTCGCTATGCTTGGCCTGCAGCGCGCACAGCGCTTGCGCGTTTTCAAAGAAGGCGCGCCGGTTGAGCAGCCCCGTCAGATGATCGGTGCACGCCGCGGTACGGTAAACGTGCACATGATGGTCCTTGACCATCAGCATCACGATAAAGGCGGTGCCCACCGCGTAGATGATCGTTTCAAGCGTGAACACCGTAAGCCAGGCAGCGTTGTGATCGGCCGGCAGCACGGCGTGCATGGCCAGCGGCACAAGGAAGATCCCCGCGTGCAGGCATGGCACCACAATGGCCGCTGCACGCGAGTATCGCGTCCTGCGTCGTTCGCGCCAGAGCTCGAAGGCGATGAAGAACGTGTAGACCGGGACGATCAGCGCGCCGACGATCTGTCCATTTCCATTTTCCAGCACGCCGGGAATTTGCCCGATGCCCAGCCAGAGCGCCGCGCCGATGAACGTCGCAACGGGCAGAATGCGGCGGCCCTGAAACAGTCGCACGCCGTTCCAGATCATTCCGCAGGCGAGGAATGTCAGCGCGCCGGGAACGACGGCCGGCAATTCGATTAACGGTGTGGGCATGCTCGCCAGCGCTATTCCGGAGGCGCCCATGAGATAGGCTGAGCCCCACCAGGCCAACGCGCGGACATTGCGTTGCTGCATCCAGTCGATGATCAGGAAAATGCCAAGCAAGCCGGCAATGCAGACGGCCACCAACGACAGCGTCGGCAAATCCAGGTTCGACGTTTGCACGTTAACCGCGAGGACCATAAAGCCCACTCTTGCTCACCGGGTCGAAGCGCGCATCGCACCGATCCGTGTGTCGCACCATAGCGCCATGGCTGTAGGAATCCGTTGCGCTATTCAGCAGGCTTCGACGAAAGACTTCCTCGAATTGTAATCAACTGGCGAAATCAATGTTGACGATCGCCCGCGCCGCAGCGGCCTGACGCAGGCAATTTCACGGTTAGCGAATTCGCTAAAATTTGAACGAACCGGAATGGCGCAAACAAAAAAGGCGCGCCGCACGGCGCGCCTTTTACAATGTGCAGAATATGCGCGACTAGCGCTTCGAGAACTGGAACGAGCGCCGCGCCTTTGCCCGGCCGTACTTCTTGCGTTCGACCACGCGCGGATCGCGGGTCAGGAACCCGCCGCGCTTCAGCGCACCGCGCAATTCCGGCTCGAAATAGGTCAGGGCCTTTGCAAGGCCGTGACGCACGGCTCCGGCCTGGCCGGAAAGACCGCCGCCGGAGACGGTGCAGGTGACGTCATATTGCCCGCCGCGATTGGCCGCGACCAGCGGTTGCTGGATCAGCATGCGCAGCACTGGCCGCGCGAAGAACACTTCCACGGCCTTAGTATTAATGAGGATCTTTCCCGAACCGGGTTTGATCCAGACCCGCGCAACCGCGTTTTTGCGCTTGCCGGTGGCATAAGCGCGTCCCTGCGCATCGATTTTCTTTTCGTATTTCGGCGCTTCCGGAGCAGCCGGTTTGAGGGTCGCCAAACCTTCAAGCGATTGCATTGTCTCGGCCACGGTCAGGCACTCCTCACGTTCTTGCGATTCATCGCTGCAACATCGAGCTTTTCCGGCTTCTGCGCCTCGTGCGGATGTTCCGCGCCCGGATAGACGCGCAGGTTTCCAAGCTGAACGCGGCCCAGCGGCCCGCGCGGCAGCATGCGTTCAACCGCCTTCTCGACGATGCGCTCGGGGAAACGCCCCTCCAGGATCGATTTCGCCGTACGGTCCTTGATGCCGCCGATGAAGCCGGTGTGGTGGTGATAGACCTTCTTCTCACGCTTCCGCCCGGTCAGTACGGCCTTGGCAGCATTGATGATGATGACGTTGTCCCCGTCGTCGACATGCGGCGTATACGAGGGCTTGTGCTTTCCACGCAGGCGCAGCGCCACGATGGATGCGAGGCGGCCGACCACGAGCCCGGTGGCGTCGATGGTCACCCATTTCTTTTCAATGTCGGCAGCCTTCGCCGAGTAAGTGTTCATGATCTTTCCCTGAGAAATCCGAGCAGTCCCAGCCGCGAAATCGCCCGTTATGTAGCCGACGCGGTTCGCTCCGGTCAACGCTCTTGTATCAACAATAATTATTGTATATCAGATACTTACATTATTGGTAATTACGTACCCGTGGCTAAATTCATGGGATGGAATATGTCGACGTGACGTGGGCGACCGGATCGCCCTCGCCGTCCGAGTAAATGGCAACCTCGCCAACAACGAGCCTCTTTCCCACCTTCAACAACTTGGCGTCGGCAATCAGGTCGCCCCGTCCCGGTTTGCGCAGGAAATTGATGTTGAGATTGGTTGTGACCGCCATCGGGATCGGGCCGGCCACGGAAAAAACCGCGACGTACATCGCGAAATCGGCAAGCTCCATCATGGTCGGCCCGGAAATGGTGCCGCCAGGCCGGATGGACTCCTCCTGAAAGCGTCGCTTTACGCGGATATTTCCATAGTCCACGCGCTCGATTGTGAGCCCGCGGCCGGGATGAAAGAACTGAGGAAACTCGTCGCGCAGAAGTTGCGCGATCGCATCGGCATTCATCGCCGGAGCGGGCATCGGGACCTCCCTGCCGGTCGATCCGGCGCCTTGGTCTTAGACGGCACCGTTGTGAGGTCAACCCGGCAGGTCCCAGCCTTGCATGACCTTGGCTTCGGATTAAGGTTCGATCCGAAGTGACCTCGGAAGCGCCTATGAATGTTCCAAAAGCCAATGTGACGACGGACGCACCCGTCCTGTTGCGGGAACGCGACAACGACGTCGCCATCCTCGTTCTCAATCGCCCGCTAACGCGAAACAGTCTGACGGAAGAAATGCTGACGGCGCTCTCAGCCGCACTGACCGACGTTGCGGCCGACAGAACTGTGCGGACCGTCGTGATTGCGGCCAACGGTCCGGCTTTTTGTGCCGGTCACGACCTCAAGGAACTCACCAGCCGTCGCCGCGATGCGGATGGAGGGCGCGCTTACTTTCGCTACATCATGACGATGTGCAGCGCGATGATGCAGCAGATCGTGAACCTGCCGCAGCCGGTCGTCGCAGCCGTACAGGGTATGGCGACCGCGGCCGGATGCCAGCTTGTGGCGAGCTGCGACCTGGCCGTTGCTTCGGTGAACGCAAAATTTGCGACTCCCGGCGTCGACATTGGCCTCTTCTGTTCAACCCCGATGGTTGCCCTGTCGCGCAACGTGACGCGCAAGCATGCAATGGAAATGCTCTTGACCGGAGACGCCGCGTCCGCCGAGGACGCTTATCGTATGGGTCTCGTCAATCGGGTTGTTCCAGCCGGAAAAGAGCGTGAGGAAGCGTTGGCTTTCGCCCACAAGATCGCCAGCAAATCGAGCCATACCGTCAAAATAGGCAAAGAGGGCTTCTACCGGCAGGCGGAAATGAGCCTCTCACGCGCCTACGAATATGTGTCCGAAGTGATGGTCGAAAATCTGATGGCGCGTGACGCAGAGGAAGGGCTGAAAGCCTTCATCGACAAACGCGAACCTAGATGGGAAGACCGTTAAATCGATCAAAATCAAGAAGGCCGAGTGAGAGCCATCGGCGTCCCGATGGCTCTCTTGTTATTTTTGGCCGCAGCCTGAGCTGCCGCGTCAGACGATAAGCGATGCGTTTTCGCGAACTTCGGTTTCGCCTGGCTCTTCCGCGGGCCGGCCGCTGCTCGGCAATTGCAGCACGGTGGCCTGTTGGCCCTCACAAAGATCGGTCACCAGCACGATCTTTCCATCCGGGAACTCCAGCGCATCGTGATGCGCCGCCGGACGGTTCATGTTGACCTGTCGAAAGCGGGCAACCTTGTGAGGTGATTTCCGGGTCGGCAAGAAACGGAATGAGGCGTCGCATTCAACCTCTTTTTCGAATGCAAGCTCGGTCCCCGGAAGGAGACATACGGCAACGCGCGGCTGACTTGGATCTGCGAAGCCGCGCGTGATGGCATTGGGGAATTGTGTCGAGACCAGTTTGTCACCGACCTTCGCCGGCCGGGACGCTACGTCGTGAAGACTGTAGTCACACATAGAACGCCTCCTGTTTGTGCACAACCTAGGCGGCGCCCCTCAGCTTTGTGGATCGCAGCAAAGCAGCATGACCTTCTTATGTCGACTGCCACCGCAATCCTGCCCAAATCAAACGCGGCCCTACCGTGAGCAACAGCGAGAGGCTATCTTTGTTCCTGAGCCGAAGATTACGAACAGGCTGATCGACGAAAGTCAGATGAACAACGCAACGCGAGTCTTCACGCCTGCCGCGCAGCGCGCACAAGCCGAACGCGGGTCGTCGAAGGCATACGAGCGGCGCATGGCTGAGGGCTTCCCCGATCGCGTGACGGCAGAGCTCGCCAAGTTTATCGCCGAACAGGATACCGCCTTTCTCGCCACCGCAACCGCTGACGGCGCGCCCTATCTTCAACATCGCGGCGGACCGAAGGGCTTCATCAAGGTGATCGACGACAGAACGCTCGGCTTTGCCGATTACCGTGGCAACCGGCAGTACATCACGCTCGCCAATCTCTCCGAGAACGACCGCGCCTTTCTGTTCTTGCTCGACCCCGCGCGACGTCAGCGTATAAAAATCTGGGGCCGCGCCCGCGTGGTCGAAAACGATCCGGCGCTTATTGAGCGCCTTTTCGACGAAGGCTATAAGGCCCGCCCTGAGCGCGTTATCCTGTTCACGATCGAGGCTTGGGACGTAAACTGCTCCTCGCACATCGTGACACGCTTTACCGAAGACGAGATCGAGGAGGCCTTCGCCGCGGTGCGAGACAAAATCGCGGAACTGGAGGCTGAAAACGCACGTTTGCGCGAAGCCCTCGTCAAACAACCGGCGTCGCCGTCTGAATGAACCACGACAATTATCCGGACAATTACATCCGCGGCATTCTCAATACGGTGAAGACCATTGCGATGGTCGGCATATCACCGAAGGAGAACAGGCCGAGCTATTTCGCATTCAAATATCTGCTCGAGCGCGGTTACCACATGATCCCGGTCAATCCTGGCCAGGCCGGCAAATCGATCCTCAACCAAACGGTCTACGCAAGGCTGTCGGACATTCCCGAGCCGGTCGATATGGTCGACATTTTCCGCGTCTCCGAACACGTCCTGCCCGTCGTCGAAGAGGCTCTGAAGCTGCAACCAAAGCCGCAGGTTATCTGGATGCAGCTCACGATACGAAACGAGGAAGCTGCCCAGCTCGCCGAGGCAGCTGGGCTGAAAGTGGTCATGAACCGTTGCCCGAAAATCGAGTACGGCCGCCTCTCATCCGAAATTTCATGGATGGGCGTGAATTCACGAACCCTGTCCTCGAGACGCGCCCAAAACCTGGGCACTGGAGTCCAGCGCATGAGTCTCGGTGCGACGAATAAAAAGGGCGACAATTAGAGCAGCCGGCGCGCCTTGACGGGGCCGCTATCGGGCCTCTCTAATCATCACAACCTAGGCGCGGGCATCGAATGCCCGCTTTCCACATTCGGGGGAACTATGCCAGACGCCGAACGCACTCCGGGCTTTGCGACACTGTCGATCCATGCCGGCGCCAAACCCGATCCGACCACCGGCGCCCGCGTGACACCGATTTATCAGACGACGTCCTTCGTATTCGACGACGTCGATCATGCCGCCGCACTGTTCGGTCTGCAGACCTTCGGCAACATCTATACCCGCATCGGCAATCCGACCTGCGCCGTGCTCGAGGAGCGAGTGGCCGCACTTGAAGGCGGCACCGCCGGTCTGGCCGTCGCCTCAGGGCATGCGGCGCAAGTGATCGTACTCCATGCGCTGATGACGCCGGGCGACGAGTTCGTCGCATCGAAAAAGCTCTATGGTGGCTCGATCAACCAGTTCAACCACTCGTTCAAGAATTTCGGCTGGAACGTTGTCTGGGCCGACCCCGATGACCTGACCTCGTTCGAAAAGGCCGTTTCGCCTAAAACCAAATGCATCTTCATTGAGTTGATCGCCAATCCGGGTGGTGTCATTACCGATATCGAGGCGATTTCGAAAATTGCGCGAAAGGCCGGCGTGCCGCTGATCGTCGATAACACCCTGGCGACGCCCTATTTGTGCAAACCGATCGACTACGGCGCCGACATCATCGTGCATTCGCTCACCAAATTTCTCGGTGGCCACGGCAATTCCATCGGCGGGCTGATTGTCGATGGCGGCACCTTCAATTGGTCGCGCGACAAAAAGTACCCGATGCTTTCGGAGCCGCGACCGGAATACCAAGGCATCATCCTGCACGAGACCTTCGGCAATTTCGCGTTTGCGATCGCCTGTCGCGTGCTCGGACTGCGCGATCTCGGTCCGGCGTTGTCGCCGTTCAACGCCTTCCTGGTGATCACCGGCATCGAGACTCTGCCATTGCGCATGCAGCGGCATTGCGACAACACGTTGGCCGTCGCCGAATGGCTGTCGAAGCGACCGGAGGTCGCCTGGGTCAGCTATCCTGGGTTGCCCGGCGACAAGTATCACAAGCTCGCCAAAAAATATTCGCCGAAGGGCGCGGGAGCGGTCTTCACCTTCGGTCTGAAGGGTGGATACGACGCCGGCGTGAAGCTTGTGTCCAACGTCAAGCTTTTCTCGCATCTGGCAAATATCGGCGATACGCGCTCGCTGATCATTCACCCCGCCTCAACGACGCATCGTCAGTTGTCCGACGCGCAAAAGGTACAAGCGGGCGCCGGCCCGGACGTTGTGCGGCTGTCGGTGGGTCTCGAGGATCCGGAGGACATCATCGCTGACCTCGAGCTCGGCCTGAAGGCGAAGTGAAACGTCTAGCCCTTGCCGAGCGTTCGCGTCACATAGTCGCGAATATAGGCAAGCGTCCCCGGTGCGGCCCAGATCTCGATCACCGCGTCGTCGGTCGCCTTGCCGCTTGCCTGCAGGCGCTCGACCACCGGCTGACGAAGTTGAGTTTTGGTCTGCGCGAAAGCCGCCGGCGAAAGCAGCGACAATTCCTCGGCGACCGCCATGGCGTCGTCCATCAGATCTGCGGGCTCAGCCAATTCGTCCACCCAACCACGCTTCAGGGCTTCGTCTGTCGCATAGGTCGCGCCCGACAGCGTGAACTCCGGCAGATACCGGGGCGGGACGGCTGACCGTACGATTTCGAAAGCCAGCGCGGGAAACGGCACGCCGACGAGAATTTCCGTCACACCGATGCGGCCCGCCTCGCGCCCCATGATCCGGCGATCGGCGCAACATGCCAGCACACAGCCGCCTGCGATGGCGTGACCGTTAATCGCGGCGACCACCGGCTTCGGATGAAAAAATACCGCCTCATAGAGACGATGCAGGGCGGGCAGGAATTGGCGAATATAGTCGGCGCCCCCGCTGCTCAGGCGCTTGAGATCGACACCCGCACTGAAGATCTTGCCTTGGCCCGTGAGAACGACGGCTTTTTCACCGGACTTGCGCAGCTCCTTGAAGCGCGCGGCCAACGCGTCGCAAAGTTCGATGTCGAGCGCGTTGGCTTTGCCATGGGTCAGCGTCAGCACGGCAATTCCGTCGACGATATCGCTTTTGATCATGCCCCCTGCTCCGCCGGTCTCGACCGCGGCACCTGATACGTCAGCCGATGCGACAGGCCTTCAGCATGCATCACCGCGATCGTGAAAACGATGATTGCCAGTATCTGATGCGCGAGCGCCAAAGGAAGTGGCGCCTGATGCAGAAGGGTAACAATACCGAGACCGGCCTGCAGCGTCACCGCGCCGGCAAGGACTGCAGCACCGGCAAACGCGCGCTTCCCGCGCCAGGCATCCCAGGCGTGTAACATCGTCAGAAGCCAGATGAGCATAGGCGACCATGCGGTGCTGAAACTGCACGGTGAGCGTATTCTCGAAGAGATTGCGCCAGGCCGGTTCGATGAACCACAACCGTTCCGCCGACGGCACGAAAGCGCCATCGATCGTCGGCCAGGTATTGTAGACGAGACCAGCATCAAGACCGGCGACCAGCGCGCCGAGATAGATCTGAAACAGCAGTAGAAACGCGATCGCCAGCGCAACAAAGCGCAGGCGCGCGGACACCTCGACCGGACTTCGCGTTATCAGTTGCCGCGCGGTCCAGACGATGGCCCCATAGATCGCGGTGGCGAGACGTCAGGTGAAACGCGAGACGATATTGCGAGACGCTCACGCCTTGCGTGAGGCCTGACGAAACCATCCACCAGCCAACCGCACCGAGCGCCGCGCCCGCGGCAAAAATACTCCACAACCGCACGCGCAGGCCCGGCGGAATAGTGCCGCGCGCGAGGAACACGAGAAATGGCAAAAGGAAGACCGCGCCCGTCAGTCTTGCCAGCAGCCGGTGCGACCATTCCCACCAGTAGATTGTCTTGAAGGCGTCGAGGCTCATGCCGCGGTTGAGCTCGCGGTATTGCGGAATGGTCTGGTATTTCGCGAATTCGGCCCGCCATTGGTCTTCGGAGGTTGGAGGCAGCACGCCGGTAATCGGCTTCCATTCCACGATCGACAGACCGGATTCCGTCAAACGCGTCGCGCCGCCAACGATCAAGGTGAGAAAGATCATCGCGGCCGCCATGAGCAGCCACAGCCGCACTGGACGCAGTTGGATTTCGGACGCTTTCGCCGGCTCGTGCATAAGTGTCTGCTTGCAGGGGTTGGCGCGGACCATATAGTTATGGGCCTGCATTCGCAATTGAGGGCGACGAAGGCCAACCATGTCTATACGCGTGCGCAAATTCATCGGCACGATCGCCCTGCTTGTTCTCGTGTCCGTATGGGGCCTGGTTGCGATGGCTCTTGCACAATCAGTGCTGACCAACATCAACGGGTTCGTGGCAACGCTCTATTATATTGTGGCTGGCCTCGGCTGGGTCCTGCCGGCGATGCCCTTGATCAGCTGGATGGCGCGTCCGGACAGCCCCGGAACCTAGGCCGCGTTGACGCGCCGGAACCGGTTCGCGAAGGCGGTCCCTGCCCCCGACATCAGGACCTTCAGGTAACGCTGCTGCTGGAATTCGCCGCTCACCGGAATTCTCGGTAGCGCGGTCAGATGATCGAGATGCGCCTTGAAGAGTACGCCAGGTCGCGTCGTCACAGCCGTCTTGAAGCCAAGTTCAGCCGCAATGCGAAACTCGCGCGGACCGGCGGAGGCCCGGTCTACCATGGGGTAAGCCAGATGTTGCGGCCGCTTGCCGAGCGCGGCCTCGATGACGGCCCGGCTCATTTCCATCTCCGCGCGCACGGCTTTCTCGCTTGGCACTTTCTTGAGGATCATATGGTTGACGGTGTGCGCGCCGATCGTGCAGAGCGGATCGGCCGCAAGCTCGGCGAGCTCTGACCAGTCCATGCATTCGTCGCGGCACAAGTCTACGAGATCGAGGCTGTAGGTCGCGCATAGATCGCGCACCGCGCGCCTTATCTGCTCATCCGCCTTCATGCTCAGCAGATAGCGGTAGACCGCGTCATAGAGTTCCCTCTTCTCTCCGACTGTCGCACTTTCGAAATACTGATCCTTGCCGTTGATGACCATGCCGACACGGCTGTTCTGCGCGATCACCGTTTCGAGTGCGGTCCACCACAAGTCACCGTTGCGATCGGGAAAGCTGGTCGCGATATACATCGCGAACGGCAGTTCGTATTTCCGCAGCAATGGATAGGCCCAGCGCAGGAAATCCTTGTAGCCATCTTCAAAAGTCAGACAGACGAAGCGCCGCTTGAAATCATCCTCGATGAAACGTCGATGCATCTCATCCAGAGAGACGACATCGATGCGTGCGCGCGCAAGACGCCGCAAGAGCCGTTCAAGAAATTCGGGGGTGACTTCGAGGTGCCGGTTCGGCTGAAACGCCGAGGAGCGCTGAGGCCGCACATGATGCAGCGTCAGGATCGCACCTACGCCTCCGACAAGCGGACGCATCCAATGGTGCATGCCACTGAAGTAAAGCGTCTCCAGCCCGCCGCGGATAATGGTCTTCTTCAACTCTGCGAAGCTCCCCGACGCACGCCGTCACAACTTACTATCGCGGGGCTATATTGAGAAATCTTTGCAAAGCTGTGGCGAGAACCGCGCATTTCCGATGAACGGAAGCGAAGGTTGCGCCACGACAGGAGCATCCTTATAGTCCGCGCCGTTCCGGTCGGGGCGTGGCGCAGCCCGGTTAGCGCACTTGTCTGGGGGACAAGGGGTCGTGGGTTCAAATCCCGCCGCCCCGACCAATAAAAGCCCCTCAAAAAAAGAACTTGTGCGCGTTTTGTCGAGCTAACGGGCAGCCCGAACGTTGATCAAAAACCACTGAAGATTGAGGCTTCTCGACAACCGGTCCCGAAAAGTCCCGGAATTTTTTCAAGCCGTTCGCGTACCCTTCCAGTCGTGCCATGATGGCATATGCATGACACGCTCACCCTGCTCTCAATTCTGTTCGGTGTGATCGCCAGCGGTTACGGCGTGCGGGCCGCCATGACCGAGATCAGGAACAGCCAAGACGACTTCGTGGACGATCTCAAAAAGCAGGGACGGCGCGCCAGCATCGCTGCGGTATTTGCGGCACTGTCGAGCGTTCTGATCGCGGTCGACCATTTCTCAAAATGAAGCGTTTCTGGCGGCCCGCCAATAGCGCGGTTCCGTGAGGAAACGCCGCCCTCGGCTCTCGCCCGGGCGGGTTCGAGTTATGCGCGCTTCAGCGTAACCTCGACCGGTGGCCCGCTTTTAATCGTCTGATACACGACGCAGTAGCGCTCGGTCAGCTTCAGCAATTGGTCGAGCTTTTCCTGCGACGCGTCTGTGGTGACGTCGAATCGCAAGCGAATTTGCGCAAAGCCGACCGGGGCATCCTTGGCGACGCCCAATGTGCCGCGGAAATCGAGGTCGCCCTCCGCGGACACCGTTGCCGTTCGCAATGGAATCTCAAGTGCCGTCGACACTGCCTTGAGCGTGACGCCGGCGCACGCAACCAATGCCTCCAAGAGCATGTCACCGGAACATAGCTCGAGCCCACTGCCTCCAGTGGCCGGATGAAGGCCGGCGATCGCGAGCGCGCGTCCCGTCTCCACCTTGCAGGCAATGTTCGCTTCATCGAGCGAACCTTTGGCTTTCAAGGTAATTAGGCCTGCGTTAGGGTCGTCCTTGTAGCGAGCCTTAATGGGAGCCTGCATCGCCCGCAATTCAGCAGCATCCATATTCAAGCTCCCTTCCATTTGGCCAATCGCCACTTCGGTGGCCGCTCTACTAGCTGCCAAAACATAAAAAGCCCAGAGCTCACACCTACAAATTTATTCTCGCGGCAGGGAATACCCGGCGGGTCGAAACTCGCCTACCACCATAGCGCCTGGCCAGCGCTGACCTTGACTTCCGGGCCACTCGCCGCCGCTGTCAGGTCCAGCGAACGATCAAGCGCCGCCAGCACCCGGCGCTTGATGTGATCAAAAGCCGCCGACTGACGATCGCGTGGCCGCGAGAGCGACGCTTCAATTTCTTCAAACATACGTCCTGGCCGGGGACGCATGACCATGATGCGGTCAGCGAGCACAATCGCTTCATCAACGTCGTGGGTAACGAGGACAAGGGTTGGCTTGAAATAGGACCAAAGATCCAGCAAGTGATCCTGCAAGCTGACCCTCGTGAATGCGTCAAGCGCGGAAAACGGTTCGTCGAGGAGCAAGACCTCTGGCCGCGGCACCAAAGCGCGTGCAATCGCAACCCGCTGCGCTTGACCACCAGACAATTCCCGCGGCCACATGCTTGCCTTGTCGAGGAGCCCGACGCGCGACAGGGCGGCGTTAACAAGTGCGTCCCGCTCGACTTCCGGACGATTTTCCAACCCGAAGCCAACATTCCGGGAAACCGTGAGCCACGGCAGTAAACGCGGCTCTTGAAAAACAATGCCGATCTTTTCGTGCGGCTTGGTGACGGGCTGACCGTCGAGCAGAACGCGACCTTGGCTTGGTGTATCTAGTCCGGAAATTGCCCGCAGGAGCGTCGACTTTCCGCAACCCGAACCCCCGATAACGGCAACGATCTCGCCGGGCGAGACCGAAAAACTCACGTCATCAAGCGCGTGGACGCCGTTGGCGTAAGTCTTGCCGACGTGTTCAATGACGAGCACCGTCAGTTCCTTTCAGCAGGTGCATTGAAGCGATCTTCCCAACGCAAAAACGGAGCAGAGACGCCGACAATGATCCAGTCGGTGATCTTGCCGATAACTGCAAAAGCAACGATAGCGGCAACGATCTGCGCGGGCTTGCCGAGTTGCTGCCCGTCAACCAGGAGAAAGCCGAGCCCCTCGGATGCACCCATGAATTCCGCGGCAACCACAAACATCCAGCCCAGGCCAAGCCCGGAGCGCAATGCGATGACGTAAGACGGCAGCACGGCCGGCAGCAGGATACGACGAACCATTTGTGGTCCAGTCAGACGGAACACGCGGCCGACTTCGACGATCTTGCGATCGACGGACATCACCGCCCCCATGACTCCAAGATAGACCGGGAAGAACACGCCGACGGCGATCAGTGTGACCTTGGATGCTTCGAATATGCCCAGCCACAGAATAAAGAGGGGCACCCAGGCAATTGACGGGATTGCGCGCAGTGCCTGAAGACTTGGATCGATGACACGACGCACAAGAGCCGAATAGCCCGTGACAGCGCCAAGAAGTGTGCCGACGCCAACGCCGATCGCAAAGCCGGCAGCGACACGGGCCAAGGTTGTCAGGGCGTGGCTTTGCAGTTCACCCGTGCGCGCAAGTTCGGCGAATGTTGCATAAATTACCGAAGGCGGGGGCACCAGCCGCCCGCTGAAGAGCCCGGCACGCACGCAAATTTCCCACCCGAGAGCAAGCCCCAGTGGAAGCAAAAGACCCAGCGCGGGCCGACTCCAGCGTACAAGCCAATGCCTTCGCTGCCGAAGTCTTGGCTCCGCCAGCTCGTTCCCTACGCTCATTTGCAGAACAGACATCAAGAAGCCCCTACAAGGCAACTCACCGCGTGATGGATAGACCGAGGAAAGAAGACCCGGCTACGGGTTTGCCTCGTGCCGGGTCGCAATGCTCAATTTGTTGCAGCCCCGAATTGCTCGTCGATGAGCTCATCGAGGGCTTTTTTCACATCAACGTCCGGCTTGATTACGCCGGCCTGCTGGAGTGCAACACCGGCCGCCAGAATGGTTTCGCGCTGGCGTGAGCCGATGCGGCCGTTCGAAAGATCGGTGCGCTCGCGCAACTGCTTTTCGACGACCGCTTTTGGCAATTTGGTCACGCCGATAAAGCTCGTCTCAACCTCATCCGGATGCTCAAGTGCGTATTTTCGTGCCGCTTCGTAGACAGCCAAGACCCGCTTGACCAAATTCGGTTGGGCCTTGGCGAAGTCCTCGCGCACGTTGAGGATACCGTAGGTGTTGGCATCGGCGTTCCGATAAAACAGCTTGGCTCCTTCTTCCACTTCCGCCGTCGCCATCATCGGATCGAGTCCCGCCCAGGCGTCCACGTCACCACGGCTTAATGCGGTCTTGCCGTCTGGGTGCTGGAGCAGAACAGGCTGAATGTCCTTTTCGCCCAGACCGACGCCCAGCAACGCTCGGACCAGAAAGATGTGCGGGTCGGTGCCACGCGTGACAGCGACGCGCTTACCCTTCAGATCCGCGACGGTCTTGATATCCGACTCTTTGCGTGTAACCAGCGCAGTCCATTCCGGCTTGGAGTAGACGTAGATCGATTTGATCGGGTTGCCATTGATCTTTGCGAGCAGCGCTGCCGAACCGGCGGTCGATCCGAAGTCGATCGAGCCCGCGTTGAGAAATTCCAGCGCTTTATTCGAGCCAGCTGACTGCACCCAGCGAATGGAAATATTGTCTTTCGCGAATTCTTTCTCGAGCCAGCCGCGCTCTTTAAGCAGGATGGAAACGGGATTGTAGGTCGCCCAATCAACGCGAATTTCGGTCGGCTGATCGGCGGCGAAGAGCGTGGCGGTCGGCAACGTGCCGACGAGAAGAGCGGATACGAACAAGGACCGTCGGGAAAACAATGTCATGGTGCAACCTCCAACTTTACTGCGACGACCCTCGCGTTTCCCGACGCGAATGGCCGTCATTGTGGAGGCGGGATCTTTGCCCCGCCGACAGCACCGGCGTGGGCTTTGCGATCCCCGCGCGTTAGCTGCATTTGTTAAGCGCCCGCAAGCGTCGTTGCTCAAATCGGCGCTATGTTTATTCTATAAAAGAGGGATAAACGGCGGTCAAAGGAATGTTTTACGCGCGATTTCGTTCGAAAATATAGAATATTATACTTCTCGCGAAGTGTGCGGGCTTGAGCCGTTCTCTTCCGGCCCGTTCATGATTGCAGGTATCGACCGCAATGGCGGCCTCGATGCCGGACCTGGCTATGCCGAAGTGAAGTGATGCCGCGTAACGCGGCTATTCAGGCGCATAAGCGCGCGCGCCGACGTCCACCTGTGCAGGAGCCGGCGCGGGCTGCTGTCCAGCATGTTGCTGTGGCTTCGCTGCCGGTCGTTTCGCGCGCATTCCGTGACGGTGGCGAACATTCGCTGGTTTCGCGGCTGGCGTAGCCCGAGGCGGCTCCGCAACAGGCGGCGCGCCCGCCTCTGGTTCTTTCGAGCTGATCGAACCGGTCGCCAGCTGATTGTCGGCAGTTGTCGGTGCGTGCTGTTCCAGCGTCGCTTGTCGTTGCAGTAGCTCATCGAACTGTTGTTGAATCCGTTTCTGGTCGAGCAGCTGCTGGTTCGTCGTGCGGTCGAACTCCGTGCGCAAGTCGGCCACGCGTTTCTCGTAGCCGGCTTGCATTTCGGCCATCTGCTGGGTGTCGTCCTTGCGCAACGCAAAATAAGCGGCTGCGGCAATCGACCACAGCGTCGTGACGATGAGTACGGACCAGATGACGGGCCGGCGCCAGCCGGACCCTTGCGATGGGCGCGGCGTGCGACTTGGTTGACGACGGCGTGCTACCGAAGAAGACATCGACGCTCCCTGCCGGTTCGGCCATCTCAAGCGGTCGGCAAGCCGGACGTTCAATCGGATTATCCGATTCGGCATCGCTCGACTGCATTGCGATGTGGATAACGACAGATTTTTGAATGTCACATTCAGCCGGAACGGACACTGCTGCAGTGCGAACAACCGACGTACGTCGGTCGTAGCGTTGGCTTACGCCCAGGGCGGCATTGTCGCGAGACTGGTCGTCAGATCGGCGAGCTTGATACGGCCGTCGGGATTACCATCCTCATCCACGTCCACGCTCGACCATTCACCGGACTGCGCGAGGACTCTGACGTTGGCGTTTTTCGGCACGCGACTGTCAGCCTTGCAGCCGCCTGCGCCGCCTTCCAGCACCACCGCTGTTGCCCGGATCGCGAAGCGGCGTTGGTCGAAGATCTTCTGATTTCGGTCTTTGTCGACTTCCCCGGCGCCCCACGCACCGATGCTCGATACCCTCGGGTTCTGCAGATTGGTGTCGACGTCGAGACCCTCCGAACATCGGCCCTGCGGCCCGAACCAGCGGCGGTCAACCTGGTTCTGAAAGAGATGCCATTGTCCGCCGTTGTAGAAGTCCACGGTCTTCTCGTGCGAGCGCGATGCGGAAATCCAGTTATACGATACGAGCTTTTCTTCGCGGAGCATGCGGTTGACGAGCCCGTTGCCATACACACCGATGGCATAACGCGTGCCGACCGTCTGGTTCATGAAGCGGAAGTAGTCGAGAACGGCGTCCACCATGCTGTTGTTGGGCACGATATCGCCGCCGGCCGTCCGAACAGGTTGTCCCACGCCGTCGCATTTGCATTTGGTCACATTGAAATCGACGCCGAAATAGATCGCGGATCCCTCGGGCTGCCCGACCAGCTTTGCCTGCTCCAACGCGGCCTTTGCATCGGCAGCGACTTCCGCCTTTGCCGAACCGGTATCCTCCAGTCCCTTCATGAATTTCTCGGGAAGGTTATTGCGATACTGGTAGAGGGACAGGATCGAAAGACCATTTCTGATCAGGATTGTCGGCTCGCGCACGCCGTCGATCATGTTGCCGTCGGAAGCCATGATCTTCTCGCGCAGACCCGGCTGGGGCTTTCGCGCGTAGAACCGCACGACAACTTTCACATTCTGCGCTGCCAGCTTCGCCGCATACTTCGCGGCATTATGCGGCGTGTCGATGACGGCAACGCTTCCCGCGTCGTTCGGTTGCCCGAACGCCAAATTGCCTGGCACCAAAGCGCTGGCAAGCAGCCCTTTAGTGAATGTCCTTCGCGATAAGAGCGACATTGCCCCCTTGATCAGTTGTTGCCCCGACGCTCAGCCTTGCTGAGCCTTGATCTCGTTGAACTTGGCCAACGCACGATCAAATATATCATTGAACAGCCACATCGAATCGAGAATTTCGCGCATCGTGGCTGACGTCTTAGCCCGGTCAGTCTTACCGTAGGCAAACATGCTGTTGTTGCGCAGATATCCCATGATTCGTGGTTCGGAAATTCGGTAATTAACCAAGTTGCCGGAATTGAGCGCCGTCTTCGCCGGACTCGGAATGATCTGGATCAGTTCGAAGAATCTCATTTGATCGATCGGGTTCGGCAGGGCTTTCATGATCGCCGGAATGCGCGGGAAGAGATCCGCGTGCGCGTTCATCAGCCCGTTCCGCACGGCGGTCCAGTGATTGTACCGAGGATCTGAATTGCCAACGCGCGCTTCTTCCTTGTCATCACGTGCGTTCAGTTTGGGATCAAGCGCAGCGATGGATTTCTTGATCGCTTCCCATTTTTTCTGGCCAATCTTGTCCTCGGACACTCCCGTCTGAAAACTTCCCTTGTATGCGTTCGAGCGCGCATTGCCGATATTTTGATGACCATCGGTCTCGGCATAGAAAACGGCGAGGCTGATGCGGCCTGCGACTTCGGCATGCGCCTGATCAAGGCCTTTGACCCGCGCAATCGCCGTGCCGAGATCGACAACGTCTTTGAATGGTGTATCGGATTTCTGCGCATTGGCAGGCGGCGCCTGCATGATGCCCTGAAGAGCCTTGTACTCGTCGATTAGCGGCTCGTTGGCGGCATCAAAATATGCCGGTGGAATTTTGTATTTGTTCGGCCTTCCGATTCTGGAGGGCATCACATCGGTCAGGTCTTTGTAAGCACCCATCATGGCAACGCGCGCAAGATAGAGCGCCTGCCCCGGCAAATCCGGCAGCTTTTGCTTCGCGTTGATCTGCGCGCGCCGCTCGGCGAGGATCGCTTTGAAATCCTGTACTGTCTTGTTGTAGGCGTCGAGCGCTTCCGACTGTGGCTTCGTGAGCGCTGTGCCCTGACCAGCCGCCAAGGAAACGAAGCTCAGATTGCCGACATCGAACGGGAGCGCGACCACATAGCCGAGCCCGCAAAGTCCGATGGCCGCCAGAACACGGGAACGATTCGCAATCCGCACTAGCCCTCCTGCCGGTGCAAGAGAATCGAAACAAGAATCATAGTGAGGCGCATCCTTAGATCAAACGACCACGACATGTAAGCGGACTTATCAGCGCACATACGACGCTTCCACCGGCTGCAGAGGACATTCACGTGTGTCAGCGCCGGATACCTTCTCAGGTCTTTGGCATTTCTGTGACCAGCCTCACACAGCCTCGTGACCTGCAGGGTGTCTACTGTCCAAAAGCACCAAAGGGAGATCTATCATGACGACCTCTCGTGCATGGACATATGTTGCGTTTGTCGCGGTGGCGACATCGGCGGTCATCCTGGCTGACGCGAAGCTTCACTCTCGTCCGTCGGAACAGTTCGCCACCCAGCGCATCTTTGATCTCGATACGCAGCCACAAGACACGATCAAGACCAATCCTATCTACGGTTCGGACGCCGCGACGAGCACCTACGGACTCGATCCGGCGCGCGTCGTCGACTGGTGAACGAGCCGTCGATGAGCCTGAGCTAGATCGGTCGGGTCAGCTGGCGCGTTCCTTGTACGATCCGCCGGCGATCCAGGCCTCGATCGTCTGTCCGACTGCCGCGCCGGTCACGAGGCCGGCGCGCCAGTCTGTTTTGTCCGGACGTACGATCAGCATCCAACCTTCGCCATAGGCATCCGACATTAGCAGTTCGGGCTTTGCGACGAGCTTTTCGTTGTGCGCGATCACGATGCCATCGAAGGCTGCGCGCGCGGCGCCGATCCATTTCCCGCCTTCGACCATCGCGAACCAGCGATTTTTTTCGAAGGCGTGATTGAGGCGCTTTGGCGTAAAGACAAGCACCTCTCCCATGAGCGCGACCGCCCATGAGGTGAAGCCTGCACGTAAGGTCCCGTCAGACAGCGGCGCGTACCAGATCTGGTTTTCCACGTCGTAAAACAGATCGTCGGGAAAATCGTGCCCCTGGATAATCGCCATGAATCAGACCTTCAGAACGTCAGCACGCGGCAATCCTCATCCATGATCGTCTGGATCATGGTTGCCGCTCCCATCATGCCGCTGCATTCGGCGATGAGATCGTTGTCATCCTTGTCAAACAGCTCGAGGTTGGCCGGACAGGCCCAGAAACGCGCACCGTGGTCGTGCGCCTCCTTGATCCAGTCATAGACTGTCTTTGGATCACCCGGCTTCACGTGCAATTTGTCGGCGACGCCTTTGAACAGCAGCTTGCCCGCGGTCGCCGTGCACAAGACGTCAACCTCCTGATCCATCGCTGCCGCAACGGCGGCATAGTAGAACGGCGCAGCAAGTTCCTCGACATTGCGAGGATCGGTGTTGAGCAGAACGACCACAAGCCGGCGCGTCACGCCTCTACCTCGCATTTCTTCGACGTCATTGCAGTTCGACTTCCTCGATCTTGAGCTGTCGGCCCCAATTGTCGAAGAAGTGTCCCTCGTTGAGAACGAGCTTGCTCTCGTTGACCCTGCCTTCAAGCTCCTGCAGCCGCAGGCGAGCGGTCGGATTGTCGAGCGGGCTGCCGTCCGAGCCCCGCAACGGAAAAAACGCCGCGCCGTTCCAGTCCGCACCAGCGCCCGCAAACAACACCGTCATTTCGCTCCACTCGACCTCCTCGCCGATGACATTGAGATACGTCGAACACAGCGGCGCGACCTTGGTCTCGGCAATCTGGACCAGCACGATCAGCGCGGTGAACGAGCCGCCGTCGGCGAATTCACGCACGATCCATTCTTCGAAATCGCAGGTTGGCTTTCTAGAAGTCGACAAGCGGGGTCTCCGGCATGTAGTGCTCAAACAGCGTCCAGAATGCGTTCGGATGGGTCGAGCGGTACCATGTTTCGAACGCGTCGAGCGCGCTGGCAACGTCGCCCGCCCCGGCCCCCTCGCTCGTATCCGGGGCGAGGCTCGCATAGAGCTCCTGTGCGACTGGCGAGAAGCGTGACAGGGCCTCCGTCCGCGCTTCGCTGTCGCTTGCCCAGCCGAGCTTCGTTCGCATGATCGCCATCGCCGCGGCCACGGCGACCTCTTCGCTCTCAGCCGTCGCGACCGCTTCCGCAATCGCACGCATGAAATTCAGTCGACGGTGAGCAAAGGCGCGCGCCTGATCGAGTTCCTTTGCTCGCTGGGAGACCTCGCGGCGAAAATCGTTCTCGACGCGCTCGGCCTGCTCTGCCGCTGTCTTGAGGCCGTCGAGAAAAGACGATGCGGGTGTCATTGCACTCTTCTTGAATGTGGCGGAAGAGAGAGGGAGTTCGAACCCACCAAGGACCGACTCGCGGCCCCTCCCGGATTTGAAGTCCGGACGCCCCACCGGGGACGATTCTCTTCCTGAAACGGATTTCTCGGCGGCCGTTGCATCGCCCGCGCGCCTGAACAGATCGAGGCGATGCTTGTTGATCCGCCGAACGTCGCCGCGACGCAAGGTGACGCCATGGCGGTCGAAAAATTCCAGGATCTGGATTGCGACCTTGCGCCCGTTGTCGACGCGATCACGAAACTGAGCCGCGCTGAACTGGCCGTCAGCGGCCTTTGCGCTGCTGTCGATCATGATCTCGACCATTTCCGCGACAGTACTGCGCAGGAAAAAATGGTCGTGCGCGACCTCATCGACCTTCCCCATTCGGCCCAGCAGCTTCAACAACCGGCGCACGTCACCCTCGCGGGCGCCGAGCACGCCGGCAATATCGCGAACCCGCGGCGGACGAAAACGTTCTTGTCCCCCGAGCAGCGGGGCCATTTTTGCCCAGAGCCTTTCATCCGCATCAGTGAGCCGGACCGAATGTTTCGACAGACGCACCCATGCACCGTCGAGGGCTATTTCCCCCGATTTTGAAATACTTTGCAGGAACGACAGAAAACCGGGGGTCGGCAGGCGTCGCTGCAACTGCATGCGCAGCGGCTCAAGCCCGATGCCCGGGAGATCAGGATGTGCGCTGTGAAACGTCTCCAGAGCCCCCAGCAGAGCGCGCTTCAGAGTGAGCCACTGGGTTGCCGACATTGCCAGGACGGCGCTTGCAGTCTGCAGCGTGAGAGCACCGCACCGCTCGAGCAACGCTGAAGTATCTTCGGCTGAAAGCGCGCGATCGCGGGCAAAAGCCGAAAGATCGACAAAGAAAGGCGGTTGCTCGAGAAGCGCCGAGAATGCCGCTTGCGGCTCGGCGAGCGCATGGGCCGCCAGCTGAGCCAGCCGTTCTGGTGTGCGGCGCTTGCGCGCGGGAGCACGCAGATCGAGGAATTTGCCGCCGCCGATCGTGCGCTGGGCCGTCGTATCGCGCAGGATGAACCGGTCCCCCGCCGCCGCAGCCGTCGGCTGATCAAGCACCAGTTGAACGAGGCCTTCCCCACCCGGCGGGATCGGTCCTTCGCCGAGCAGAACGATGCGCGCCCCGGTTTCCGCGGCCGCATGGTGCAGGCGCACAGGCATCCATTGGCTGACGGGCTTTGTTTCGGTCGCAAGGAGCTTGAGCGTCGCATCGATCCGGTCGGAGGGCGCTTGCAACGCGGGATCGCAGATCAAGTCGCCGCGTGCAATAACGTCCTTGGCAATTCCATCACCGGCGAGATTGAGCGCACAGCGGTCCCCCGCCTGCCCGGATCCGGCCGGGCGGTTCTGCGCGTGGATTGAACGAACGCGCGCCTTCAGACCGGAAGGCGCGACGATGACCTGATCATCGACGGCAACCGAGCCGGAAAGCACCGTACCCGTCACCACCGTACCGGTGCCCGCGAGCGTGAACGAACGATCGACCGCCAGGCGAAACCGGCCGCGTCCGTTCCGCGCCTGTACCAATTGCGCCGCGCTAACGATCTTCTGTCGCAAGTCGTCGATGCCCTCGCCTGTTACAGTTGAGACCGGCAGGATATCGACGCCCGCGAGCCCGGTTGCGGCTATTTCCTGGCTGATTTCATCAATTACCTCGACTCGCCGCGACGAAGGCACCAGGTCGATCTTCGTGAGCGCGACGAGGCCACGCTCGATGCCGAGCAAATCCACAATCGCGAGATGCTCACGCGTCTGTGGCATCACGCCGTCATCGGCTGCGATGACGAGAAGGACGAAGTCAATTCCTGTGGCGCCGGCCAGCATGTTGTGCACGAACTTCTCGTGCCCCGGCACATCGACAAACCCGAGCACAGACCCGTCGGTGGCTGGCAGATAGGCGAATCCAAGATCGATTGAGATGCCGCGCGCCTTCTCTTCCTTGAGGCGATCGGTATCGACACCGGTCAGCGCGCGCACAAGGGACGTCTTGCCGTGATCGATATGCCCAGCCGTTCCGATGATCATGGCGCGGCCTCGAGCGGCAAGGCGGCGCGGCGTTCAGCTTCGGCGAATTGGTCCGCGCCAAGGGCAGCGCGCGCAGCGCCGAAAAACTGAGTGGCAAGCGCGCTGCCGCCGGCGCGCGCGCGCAAAAGCCAGGTCATGGCCGCAATTGGATCTTTCTTCACACCGGCGCCTAGCTGGTAAGCGGCGCCCAGCATGGCCTGACCGTCGGCGTCACCGAGCGCGGCGCCGCGTTCCCACCACGTCGCGGCTTCTGTGGCATTACGTTCGACGCCAAGGGCGTTGTGAAAAATCATGCCGAGCCGGGTCATCGATGCGGCAACGCCCTGATCCGCGGCGGCCTCGGCCCAACGGCGGGCTTCGGCGTGGTCGACAGCGATTCCGTCGCCTTCAATCAACATCCAGCTCAACATATCCTGCGCTTGTGCATCGCCTTGCTCGGCGGCGGCGCGATAGAGCGTCGCCGCACGCTCATTGTCCTGCTCGACGCCATCACCCTTGAAATAGAGTGTCGCAAGATTGCGCTGCCCGATGGGGTCGCCGCCTTCGGACGCGAGCAGCAGCCAGCGTTCGGCGAGTTTCGGGTCGCGCTCGACACCAAGACCCTCGGAAAAACAGGCGCCGATATTGCTCTGGGCGCGAGCTACGCCCGCATGGCCAAGCGGTGTCCAGATCGCAAGCGCGGCCCTGTAATCGCCTCGCGATGCGGCGTCATAGGCGTTGCTCATGTGCTCCGCCACCGAGGTGTCGGCTGATGGTTTTCGCGCCAGCAGGTCAAGCCAGCCCATCGGAGGACTCCGGAGGCGCAAGCGTCGCCAGGTTGGCGATGAAGGCATCGACGTCGACGAGACACCGTAGATCAAGCACGAGCGCACCATTCTCGATGCGGCCAATCACCGGCACCGGCAAATCGCGCAGTGCAGCAGATGCGATATTCAGCAGTCGCCCGTTCGCACGGGCCCGCGTGGGCACGATCGAAATGCCAAGGCTTGCCAGCGCCTCGACCGGCAAGGCGCCCGATCCGACCTGACTGGTACAGGGAGCGGTTTTGACCTCCCAGGCTTCGCCCAATTTCGCCTGCAACGCCGGCAAAACGCGCCGCGAAACGTCGAGCATTTCCTTCGATGGACGCGCCAAAAGCCGATAGGTCGGTAAATTCTGCGCCAGCCGATCCGGATCGCGGTAAAGACGCAACGTCGCTTCGATCGCCGCCAGCCTGATCTTGTCGACCCGCAACGCACGCTTCATTGGATTTCTTGTTCAGTTTTTCGATCAACGCCCTGCGGCCGACGATGAAACCGGCCTGCGGTCCACCGAGCAGCTTGTCGCCGGAGAAAGTGACGAGGTCAGCGCCTTCGGCAACCGCTTCGGCAACAGTCGGCTCGTGCGCAATGCCGAAGCGCGACAGGTCGACGAGCGTGCCGGAGCCAAGGTCGTTGACCAGCGGGACCTTGTGTTCGCGCGCCAGTGCCGCGAGCTCGCGCGCATGTACCTCTTTGGTGAACCCCTGGATGCGATAGTTCGACGTGTGCACCTTGAGGATCAGGCCGGTTTTCGGCCCGAGCGCGCCGACATAATCCTTCTTGTGCGTGCGATTGGTGGTGCCGATCTCGGCGAGTTTTGCCCCGGCCCGGCTCATGATTTCCGGCATGCGAAAGGCGCCGCCGATCTCGATCAGTTCCCCGCGCGAGACGATCGCTTCGCGCCCACGCGAAAGTGTATTGAGGACCAGCAGAACGGCGGCGGCGTTGTTGTTGACGACCGTCGCATCCTCCGCGCCGGTCAGTTCGCAGAGAAGATCACGCACGAGCTCATCGCGTTCGCCGCGGCGGCCCCCTCCCAGATCGAATTCCAGCGCAACCGCGTTGCGCATGGCGACCATCGCCGCTTCGATGGCGGCCTCGGCGACGATCGCCCTTCCCAGGTTCGTATGCAGCACGGTTCCGGTGAGGTTAAAGACGGGGCGAAGGTTCGGTCGCGCGTCACCTTCGAGACGCGCGACCACGCGGCCCGCGAAATCGTCGTTACTGAAAAAATTGCCGCTCTTGCGAGCTTCGGCGAGCACTTTGCGTACGGTCGCAACAACGGCAGTGCGACCGAAACGCTCTTTTGCCTGCACCAATGTTGCGTACCGCATCAGCTCGTCCACCGATGGCAACTTGCGCAACGCGGCGGCTACGGCCTTTTCCATGCTCAGTAGCCCACCAGAAACGGATTGACCGCCCCACGCCGGTAGCCCAGTTCACGCACGAGGAGATCAAGGGCGAGGCTTGCGGCGTCGTCGGCGACCGGATCGATCGCCGGATTGTCGAGTTGCTGAAGGATTTTCACATAGCCGCGGCAGCTGTCGCAGGTTTCCGCCCGCACCAGCTTGTCCCCGTCTTCAATCTGCTTGTAGCTGATCGCGTCAGTCGAACCGCACAGCGTGCATTTGATGCGCACATAGTTCCATTGGGTCGAGCACAGTGAGCAGGCGCAGAAGCGCGTGTTGTGCGCGCCTTGCCAGCCGACGACCATCGAGGCGACCGGCGGCGCGCCGCAGGCCGGACAGACACCGTTGCCGACGGGCACAAGGTCCTTGCTGTTCAGATGCGCGGCCTGCCGCGCAAAATGAACCTGCAGCGCCGCCGCCACGAACAAATGGTCGGCGAGTTTTTCTACAGGAATGGCGTCCTCGAGCACGGCGCGCACCATTGCATTGCGCGCGGCATCGTCGGCAGCCTTCGTGCGTGCGAGTGCGGCCCGCGCTGGCTCCGGCATGTCGATGCTTTCTGAAAGCGCAAGCAGCCTTTCAAGCGTGGCATCGAAGGCCGGATCGGATGTGAAGCGGCCGCGATCGAGCGGCGGCATACCGAACTCGCGCGCGCGTTTTACTTCGGCTTCGGCGGGCATATCGGGTTGCGCAAGGCCATCCTGCAGGCGGTGCTGCACATCGCTCAAGCTTGCGAGGAAACGAAGGTAGGGCGCGAGAACATGTCCGTCCGCCAGCGCGCGCAAACGCTCGGCGCGTGAGGCGAACAAGCTCGCGGGATCGGGGGTTTTTGCAAAAGGCGGTTCGGCTGAGACCCCGATCGGGACCGGATCATGCCGAGGTGCGCCGACGCTACTCATAACTCACGAACCCTCCGGGTCACGTGTTCACTGGGACGGCATCCGTTCAACGGGACGCCGTCCCCTTTAACACACTACCGTTTGCCGACAAGTTCCCGCAACCACTTGCGGTGATGCCGCCAGGCCCACCCGCCCGTCACGCGGCCTTTCGTCATGGCGCCGATCGTTCCGCGCACCCAGATCGCCGCGTACACGTGCACGATCCAGACACAGATGATCGTCACGGCAGCAAGCGCGTGGATCAGCACGGCAAAGCGCTTCGTCTCGACCGTCGAAAACTCGGCGAAATACTGATCCCAGATCAGAATGCCACTGCAGATCAGCACGATGATCAGGATCGACATCGACCAGAAAACCACCTTCTGGCCCGCATTATATTTGCCGACTTCCGGCAATCGCTCCTCGTGGCCACCGAGAACATCGCGCAGTCTCGCCATCCACGTGCCGTCCTCGGCCTTCCACAGATTGGCCCGCCAGAAGCGAATGAACAGACCGCCAAAACTGAAGAACAAGATAACGCCGAGCCACGGGTGGATCGCGCGCGTCGTTTGCCCTCCACCGAACAGTCCGGTGAGGAAGAAGAGGCTCGGGTGAAACAGCGCGAGGCCGGAGAGCGCGAGCAACACCAGACACGTTGCCGTTATCCAGTGATTGATGCGCGCTCCTCCCGTGTAACGGTCGACCGTAACCGGATTACCGGGATGAACTTCATCGCCCTGCTCAACGTCATATGCACTCATCGGCGCCCTCCAGCCAGTCGCCGGGCGTTTTCCTCGTCTTCTGGCGAGACGCGGTTCGCACCCGTGACCACGTGATGGAGCAGACCAATGACCGCGAACGCACCCATTGCGGCGAGGCCGGCATACTTTGTCATGCCCTTCCACAATTCGACGATCGGGCTGATCCGCGGATCCTTCGGCAGGTTGGCGTAAAGTTCCGGCTTGTCCGCGTGCTGCAAAACATACATCACGTGGGTGCCGCCGACTCCGGGCGGATCGTACAGCCCGGCATTCGTGTAGCCGCGCGACTTGAGGTCCTTGATGCGGGCCTCAGCGTGCTTCTTCATCTCATCTTTGGTGCCGAACACGATCGCGTGCGTCGGGCACGACTTCGCACATGCAGGACCCTGGCCGACCGCGACACGATCGGAGCAGAGCGTGCACTTGTACGCCTTGTTGTCGACTTTCGAGATGCGCGGGATGTTGAACGGACATCCTTTGATGCAATAGCCGCAGCCGATGCATTTATCGTGGTCGAAATCCACGATGCCATTGGAATACTGGACAATGGCGCCCGGCGCCGGGCAGGCCTTCAGGCAGCCCGGATCCGCGCAATGCATGCAGCCGTCCTTGCGGATCAGCCATTCGAGGTTTTGGCTCTCCGGATTGACCCACTCGGTGTACCGCATGACCGTGAACGACGCGGGCGTCAGGTCGAGCGGGTTGTCGTAGACACCGTGGTTGTATCCGACCTCCTCGCGCATGTTATTCCATTCAAGGCACGCAACCTGGCATGCCTTGCAGCCGATGCATTTCGAGACGTCGATGAGCTTCGACACCGGCGTGAGCTGTTTCGCCGGCGGCGAGATATTCGACGCTGATCGCCTTACGAGATCGTCCTCGCCGAACGCCACTTTCACGTTCGTGGTGGGCGCAGGGGGAAGAACGTATTCGAAATTTGCCATCGTTCCCTCCTTCCTTATGCCACCGGCCCGGAAATGGGCTCGATATCGACCAGAAACGCCTTGTACTCAGGCGTCTCGATATTGGCGTCACCAACGTAGGGCGTCAGCGAATTGGGACCGAAGCCCTTCCTCGTCTCGCCCATGAATCCCCAGTGCAGCGGAATGCCGACGATATGGACCGCCTTGCCGTCGCACTTAAGGGGGACGATGCGTTTGGTGACGACCGCTTTTGCTTTCACCGATCCACGCTTTGACCACACGCGGACCCAGCCGCCTGACTTGATGCCCTTTTCCTTTGCGAGCTCTTCGCCAATTTCGACGAAGAACTCCGGCTGCATCACGGCGTTTGGCTGAGAGTGTTTGGTCCAGAAGTGGAAGTGCTCGGTGAGACGGTAGGAGGTCGCCGCGTACGGGAACTCCTTTGCATCGCCGAACTGCTCCATGTCGCCCTTGAACACGCGAGCGACGGGATTTCCGCGCACCTTCGGCGCCACAGGATTGGCGATCGGTGCCTCGAACGGTTCATAGTGAACGGGGAACGGCCCGTCACGCATGAGACCGCGCGTGAAGAGACGTGCGGTGCCTTCAGGATTCATGATGAAGGGTTGCACGTCGCCCGGTTTGGCCGTCGGCGCAATGTCGGGCACGTCGTAGCCCGTCCATTTTGCCCCGTCCCACCAAATCAACTTGCGGGTCGGATCCCACGGTTGTCCGGTCACATCCGCGGACGCGCGGTTGTACAGGATGCGGCGATTGGCCGGCCACGAGAATGCCCACTTGGAGAAGGCACCCGTGTCGTCCGGATCGCTGTTGTCGCGGCGGGCCATCTGATTGCCCGCCTCGGTGTAGCACCCGGTGTAAATCCAGCAGCCCGCGGCAGTCGAGCCGTCGTCGCGAAGCGCGGCGAAAGCCTGGACCTGCTTGCCTTTCTGCAGGAGCATTTTTGTCGGATCGTTCGGATCGGGTACGTCGGCGAGGACGTAACCGTTGATCTCCTTGGCGATCTCATCGGGCGTCGGTTCGTTGGGATCCTTGTAGGCCCAAACGAGCTTGGTGATCGGCTCGGGAGTCGGGCCACCCTCCTTCTCGTACAGCGCCTTCAGCCGCAACCAGATCTGCGACATGATCCAGACGTCGCTCTTCGCCTCGCCTGGCGGGGTGCCGCCAGCCCAGTGCCATTGCAGCCAACGGCCTGAATTAACGAGCGCGCCGGTATCTTCCGCAAAGCACGTTGTCGGAAGCTCGATCACCTCCGTGTTGATCTTCGCGGTCTCGACGTCGTTGTGCTCACCGTGATTTTGCCAGAACCGTGCAGTCTCGGTCTGCAACGGATCCATGACGACGAGGAATTTGAGTTTTGTCAGAGCCGCGGTGAGTTTCTTGCGGTTCGGGAACGACAGCAGCGGATTGAAGCCCTGGCAAAAGTAACCGTTGATTTTGCCCTGGTGCATCATGTCGAACACGCGCAGGACGTCGTAGCCCGGCACGTCGAGCTTGGGCAGGTAGTCATATGCCCAGTTGTTTTCCGCCGTCGCTGCGCTGCCCCACATCGACTTCTGGAAGCTGACGAAGAACTTCTTGTAGTTCTGCCAGAAGCTCATCTGGTTCGGCCGCAACGGCTTGAAGCCGCGGGTCGACATATAGCTGTCGAGAGTCGGTTCCCGTTCCGTCGGAATCGTCAGATAGCCGGGGATCAGGTTGGACATGAGCCCGAGGTCGGTCAGCCCCTGAATGTTGGAGTGACCGCGCAACGCGTTCATGCCGCCGCCGCGCACGCCGATGTTGCCCAGAATGAGCTGAAGCATCGCCATGGCGCGGATGTTCTGCGAGCCCTTCGAGTGCTGCGTCCATCCGAGCGCATACATCGACGTCATCGTCTTGGTCTTCGAGGAGCACTCGCTGACCATCTGCGCGACCTTAAGGAACTTATCCTTCGGCGTCCCGCAGATACGCTCGACCATTTCCGGCGTGTAGATCGATACGTGGGCCTTGAGCAGGTTCCACACGCAGCGTGGATTTTGCAGCGTATCGTCGGCGACGACGAAACCATCCGCACCTAATTCGTAGTCCCAGGTCGAACGATTGTAGTCACGCCGCGCTTCGTCGTACCCGGTGAACAGGCCGTCCTGGTAGGTGAAGCCGTCCTTGACGATGTAAGTCGCGTTCGTGAACGCCTTCGTGTAATCCCACTGCACCTTGTCGTTGGTGATGCAATAGTTGATCAGGCCGAGCAGGAACGCGATGTCCGTGCCCTGTCTGATCGGCGCGTAAAAATCTGCAACCGCCGCTGAGCGCGTAAAGCGCGGATCGACGACGATGAGCTTGGTGCCGCGG
The DNA here is from genome assembly GCA_963707615.1 of uncultured Alphaproteobacteria bacterium. Lineage (GTDB taxonomy): Bacteria > Pseudomonadota > Alphaproteobacteria > Rhizobiales > Xanthobacteraceae > Pseudolabrys. The sequence continues at coordinate 1,178,076 of CAVPQT010000001.1, read as the reverse complement.
TTGGCTTTTGCCTCCGTGACCCATTTGAATCCGCATGGATGCGCCTCTGCGGCGTTCCCACCCATGATGACGACGAGATCCGTGTTCTTGATATCAGTCCACGAATTCGTCATCGCACCGCGACCGAATGTTGGGGCCAGACTGGCCACCGTCGGTCCGTGTCAAACTCTCGCTTGGTTATCGAACGCCAGCATTCCGGCGCTGCGTACGACCTTGTACGTAACGAACGCCGTCTCGTTTGTGGTCGCCGAAGCCGCCAGGAATCCGGTGGTCAGCCAACGGTTGACCGTGACACCGTCGTTGTTCTTGGCGACGAAATTCTTGTCCCGGTCGTCTTTGAGCAGCCGCGCGACGCGATCAAGCGCAGCATCCCACGACACTCGCTCGAACGTATCCGAACCGGCCTTGCGAATTTGCGGGTAGAGGGTGCGCGTTTTCGCGTGCACCATGTCGAGCAATCCCGCGCCCTTGGGGCACAAGGTGCCGCGATTGGTCGGGTGATCGGGATCACCCTCGATGTGCACGATTTCGGCTTTCTCGCCTTTCTTGAGATCGCCTTTGGAATACATAATGATTCCGCAGGCGACTGAACAATATGTACAGGTGTTGCGAGTTCGGTCAGGTTCGCGAGTTTCCACGGACGAATGGAAGTCGCGAGCGCTTCTTCAATATCCCCGAAGCCAAGTGCACCGAGTGTCGTGCCCGCAATACCCACGCTTGCGCCTTTCATAAATTGGCGCCGCGAGAGTTCCATGTTCATTGATTGCGCTCCTCTGAGAGCTGCTTGCCCCCAACGGGGGAATCCTTGTTTCGGGCCGGATGATAACCCTCCGGTTGTATCCGTCACGCGCGATCCGTCGCGCATGCTGACGCAAAAGGCTATTTTTGAACTAGTTACAGAGTCAAACTCGATGTCAAAAATGCCGCACGAGAATCGTTAGCGCAAACAAAGTCATAGCTTTTGGCTATGGCCGGCCGCACGGCGTTTTGATACCTCTGCAAAAATTTTCATCACTCTTTCTTCACGGCCGTTGCCAGACGCATCAAGCCATCGCAAGATCAATTCGTGGCTGATGAGTTCGCTCCCGAGTTTCGGCACATCTTCAGTAGCCTTGCCGGCAACTCGCATTCGCGCAGCCTCGCTGCGATTGCAGTCACACAGCAACGAATCAACTGCACACGAGCATTCACCGTGGCTGCCACGCCGCAGTGGCATTCGATACGACGTAAACGGCGCGCATCAAACAAAGGGGCAAATAAATGCAGTTCGATCGGCGAACCTTCTTGCAAGGCACCGCAGCGATTCCATTGGCGGTGGCGATGCCGCACTGGGCCATGGCGTCGGGTGCGTTCAACCCGCAGCCGGGAGCGTGGCGGACATTCCAGATCGTGACGCGGCTGGAAATCGCGAACCCCGAAGGGAAGACGCAGGCCTGGGTACCCGTACCAGCCGTCAACGAGGCGGAATGGTTCAAGTCGCTCGGCAGCCAATGGACCGGCAACGGCAAGGCCGAACTCGTGCGCGATCCGAAATACGGGTCCGAGCTCGTACACGTCGAATGGAAGGAAGGCGAAGCAAGACCAGTCATCGAAGTCACCAGCAGAATTTCAACGCGCGATCGCGCCGTCGATCTTTCTACAGCCCGGCAACACCGCAGCACTTTCGGCCGCCGACCGCAAGCCAAATATACCGCGGCGACCGAACTGATTCCGATCGACGGAATCGTCAAGGAAACCTCGGACAAGATCACCGCCGGCACCTCGACCGAGTCTGAAAAGGCGCGCGCGATCTACGAATGGGTCGTCGACAACACATTCCGCGACGGCAAGGTCCGCGGCTGCGGCATCGGCGACATCGCCTCGATGCTCAAGACCGGCAACCTCAGCGGCAAATGCGCCGACCTCAACGCGCTGTATGTCGGCCTCGTGCGCGCCGCCGGCATCCCGGCGCGCGACGTCTACGGCATCCGCGTCGCGCCGTCGAAGTTCGGCTACAAGAGCCTCGGCGCCGGCTCGGAGACCGATCACCAAGGCGCAGCACTGCCGCGCCGAGATCTTCTTGCCGGACACGGCTGGATCGCGATCGATCCCGCCGACGTGCGCAAGGTCGTGCTCGAAGAGCCGCCGGGCAATCTCGCGATCAACGATCCGAAGGTGGTCGACGCGCGCAAGACGCTGTTCGGCGCGTGGGAAGGCAACTGGCTCGCCTACAACTTCGCGCACGACGTCGCGCTGCCGGGCTCGCAGCGGAGCCAAGCTCGGATTCCTGATGTATCCGCAGGCCGAGATGCGGTCCGCACCGGCTCGATTGCCTCGATCCCGACACGTTCAAATACACGATCACGTCGAAGGAAATTACCTCAGCCTGAGACGTGCGATGGTTGCCGATGTGATGGCGACGAACGAGACGACGCTCGATCTGCGCGGGTTGCGATGTCCGCAACCCGTGCTGCGGGCGAAAAAAGCGCTGCGCAACGTCGCGGTCGGCGGCACGCTCGTCATGGAATGCACTGATCCGCTGACCATGATCGACGTGCCGCACTTCTGCAACCAAACAGGCCACACCCTGAGCGCGCAGGAGCGCCAGGGCGAAGTCTTCATCTTCAGGATCGTTAAGCAGCGCTGACACATGCAGCCGATCTATCTCGACTACAACGCGACCACGCCCGTTCGATCCCGCCGTGGTCGACGCGATGCTGCCTTACCTGCGTGCCGAGTTCGGCAATCCGTCATCGGCCCATGCGCTGGGTCGGCGCGCGCACGACGCAATCGAAAAGGCACGGAACGAAGTCGCCACCCTGATCGGCGCCTCGCCTGACGAGATCATATTTACGAGCGGCGGAACCGAAGCGAGCAACATTGCGATTCGCGGCGCGCGCGACGACGAGGCCTCGGCGACGCACGGTCGTGACCACGAATATCGAGCATCCGGCGACCGATGCCTGTTGCGCGCTGCTCAAGCGCGGCGGCCATCCTGTCAGGCGTGTTGCGACGAAACCCGATGGCCGGATCGATCCTGCCGCCGCCAAGGCTGCCGTTCGCAAGGACACGGCGCTGGTCACGATCATTCACGCCCAAAACGAGATCGGCACACTGCAGCCCGTCGCCGAAGTCGCACGGCACGCGCGAGCCGTTGGTGCGCTGGTCCACGCCGATGCGGCACAATCGATCGGCAAGGTGGCCGTCGACGTCGATGCGCTTGGCGTCGATATGTTGTCGATCGCCGGCCACAAGGTTTACGCGCCAAAGGGAATTGGTGCTCTTTATGTACGTAACGGAGTCACACTGCCGCCTTTGCTCGTCGGCGCAGGTCAGGAACATGGCCGCCGTCCCGGCACGGAAAACGTGGCCTATTCCGTCGGTCTCGGAGAGGCCTGCAGGCTCGCGCGCACGGCGCTCGAAAAATCCCCGCAGATTGGCGCGGTCGCCGATCATCTGTTGCGGCAGCTTGAGCAAGCCGTCCCGGGCATCGTTCTGGTTGGACATCCGACCGAACGCCTGCCGAATACGCTCAACGTTCTGTTTCCGGGCGTTTCCGGCCGCAGGCTTTTGCAAACCTGTCCCGATGTGCTCGCCTCGAACGGCTCGGCCTGCCATGCCGACAACGAAGAGCCGTCGGCGATCCTGCTGGCGCTCGGCATCCCGCCGGATCAGGCGCTCGGCACCGTGCGGCTGTCGGTCGGACGCACAACAACCATTGAAGATGCAACCACTGCGGCGGCGCGGCTGGCCGAAGGCTGGCGGTCCCTGCAGCAGTCGGAGCCCGTACGCGTGTTAAGGAGAGCCCGTCGATGAACATCCAGCAGCAGATTCGCCTGAGCCACCTCTCCCATGGCGGCGGATGCGGCTGCAAGCTCGCGCCGTCGGTGCTGCAGCAGCTACTGTCGAGCCAGCCGACTGCCACACCTTACAAGCAGCTCCTGGTCGGCGCTCGAGACGGGTGACGATGCCGCGGTCTGGCAGCTCGACAACGGCACCTGCGTCATCGCCACCACCGACTTTTTCATGCCGATGGTCGACGATCCGCATGATTTCGGGCGCATCGCCGCGACCAATGCCATCTCGGATGTCTATGCGATGGGCGGCACGCCGATCATGGCGCTGGCGATCCTCGGCATGCCGGTCGACAAGATCCCACCGGAAATGGTGCGCCGACATCCTCGAGGGCGGCGCTGCCGTCTGCGCCACGGCGGGCATTCCCGTCGCCGGCGGCCATTCCATCGATTCCCCCGAGCCGATCTACGGCCTTGCCGTGATCGGCACCGCGCCGAAGGCGAATATTCGCCGCAACAGCGATGCCCAGGCGGGTGACAAGCTCATCCTCACCAAGGCGCTCGGTGTCGGCATTTATTCTGCGGCCTTCAAGAAGGGCGCGCTATCACGCGAGGCCTATGATGAATTCATGGCGAGCACGACGCTGCTCAACCGGATCGGCGCCCGCCTTGGCGAAGATCCCGCCGTGCATGCGATCACGGATGTCACCGGCTTCGGCCTGCTCGGTCACGCCCTCGAAATGGCGCGCGGCTCGAGCAAAACCGTAACGATCGATGCAAAGCGCTTGCCTTATCTGAAAGATGCCATGACGCTCGCGCAAGGCGGCTTCATCACCGGCGCCTCGGGTCGAAACTGGAAAAGCTACGATACGAGCGTGGAGCTTCCGGCAGGCACGCCGGAATGGCAGCGGCAGTTGTTCTGCGACCCGCAAACGTCGGGCGGACTTCTTGTCGCATGCGATCCCTCTCGCGCCGACGAACTGCTCAAGACAATAATTGCAGCGGGTTACCCTGCGGCCCGAATCGTCGGGCACGTTACAGAGGGCAAGGCGCGTGTCCTTGTGGAAAGCGCTTAGGGTTGTTCCTTGGGACGTTTGGGTTGCGAGCTCGCTTGCCGCCGCGGTGCTTATTGCGGTTTCCGGTTTTGCACTGCCGATCTTCAGCGCGATTTACTTCAGTATCTGCATCTACGTCACGCTTGAGACCATCGCGCAAGCACTGGACGACTGATCAACGCTTGACGGTGTTTCGGATTTCCTCATCTGACGGAAATCGACCGCTTGCCTTTTTCGAATAGGCAACCCGGCCATCGACCTTGATTTCAAAGACGCCACCGCTCGACCGGCGCAGATTGACCTGTGCCGACGGCTGCAATCCCAGGATCATGTCCCGCGCCGCACGGGCGCGCGGCTCGTAGCCTCATTGGCCGCAGTATTCGATCTCGATTTTCATGGATCAGCTCGCGGATAAAAGTGGATGGACGCTATGACACTATATCTGGGCAACCTTTCGATGGAACTCAATCCGGCGTGAGCAAGGATATGCCGAGCTTCGCCCGGCGGCGCAGCCATGTGGTGGCGCGATATTTCGGATCGTGCGTGATCGCATGCATGCCATCGAGGACGGTCAGCACGCGCGCTCCGCCGAGCGCGTCACCGAAGGCCAGAGGTCCTTTCGGATAATTCAGCCCCAGTTCGACCGCGGTATCGATATCGGCCGGCGCGGCAATGCGCAGTTCGGCGATGCGGGTTCCGATATTGACGATCATGGCCAGCATGCGCTGGACGACAAAGCCCGGGCTGTCGTTGATCACAGTCACCGGCGTTTTCTCGCCCGACAACGCGGCGACCGCGGCGCCGAGCGTATCGGCGCTCGTGAGCGGCGTTTTCATCACCGTACGCCGTCCCTGGAAAGCGCCGAACATATCGACGGCAACCGTTCGCGCCGGGTCGAGGTTAAGGCGAACGCAGGCGCTTGACGCGTCCTCGCCCAACGGCGTCACAAAGCACGGTCCGCTCGACGCGGGCTTGCCCCCGAGCTCGCTCTTGCACGCCGGCACTCGCTCAGCCAGTTCGCAAGCTCACGGCCGCCATCTTCGTCGGCGACCCAGGCCGACCCCGGCTTCGGCTGCGGTCGATACCGCAACCGTCGGCTGGCCGGACGCCTCCGGCTTGTCATAATTATAGAAACCTTGGCTGGTCTTGCGGCCAAGCAGCCCGCCGGCGACGCGGACCGCCATGTTCGCCGAGGGCTGATACATCGGGTCGTCGAAATATTGCTCGAAGATGCTCACCATGACGGCGTGAGCGACGTCGCCGCCGACAAGATCGAGCAATTCGAACGGGCCCATCCGGAATCCGGCCGCTTCCTTCATCAGCAGGTCGACCTCGCGCGGGCTGGCAATGCCTTGCGACACGATGCGCAAAGCCTCCGGTCCATAGGCGCGGCCGGCGTGATTGACGACGAACCCGGGCGTGTCGGTGGCGACGACCGGATGCTTGTTGATGCGCTTCACGAAACCAACAAGCGCCGCGACCAATGCCGGATCGCCGCGCAGGCCGCCGATCACTTCGACCAGACGCATCAACGGCGGCGGGTTGAAGAAATGCAGGCCGCCGACGCGCTCCGGCCTTTCGCAACCGGCCGCGACTTCGGTCACCGACAGCGAAGACGTATTGGTGGCGAGCACGCATCCGGCGACACGCGCTTTTCCAGTTCGCGGAACAGCGTCACGTTTGGCGGCAAGATCTTCGACGATCGCTTCGATGACGATGCCGGCTCCCTTTGCGTCGTCGAGCGAATTGATCGGCTTCAGATGGTCCAGCACGTCCTTTTTGGCCGCGGCCGTCATGCGTTGCTTGGCCACCAGGCCTTCGAGGCCTTTATCGATCGCAGCGATCGCTTCTTTCACCGCCCCGTCACGGGAATCGAACAGCAGCGTGGTGAGACCGGCCTGCGCGCAGACCTGCGCAATGCCGCGGCCCATGGTGCCGGCGCCGAACACGGCAACGATCAGATCAGGCTTTGAAAGATCGAACCGCCACGCGTCACTGTCCTTCGAACTTCGGCTTTCGTTTTTCCATGAACGCGCGCATTCCTTCCTTCTGGTCGCGCGTGGCAAACTGCAACTGGAAGGCCTTGCGCTCGAGCATCAGCGCAGTATCGAGCGGCGCATTCACGCCGGCATTGACGATTTCCTTGATCTGCATGATCGAGATCGGCGGCATGGCGGCAATCTCGCGCGCAATCTCGATGGCGCGTGGCAAGCGCCTGGCCGGTTGGCGCGACCTCGCTGATCACGCCCATGCTCAGGGCTTCGGCCGCGCCGAACATCCGCCCGGTCATGATCAGCAGCATTGCGCGTTGCCGGCCGACGAGCCGGGCGAGCTTCTGCGTGCCGCCACCGCCCGGCAGGATCCCGACTTTCACTTCGGGCAGGCCAAGCTTTGCCCCCTCGCCTGCGATAATAATGTCGGCACACAAAGCGAGTTCGAGGCCTCCGCCGAGCGCAAATCCTTCGACCGCCGCGATCACCGGCTTGGGGCAGTCCATGATCGCGCGCCAGTATTTCTGCACGTTGCGCGACATGACCTCGACCGGGCCTGCCTCCGCCATTTCGCCGATATCGGCGCCGGCGGCAAAAGCAATGTCCGATCCCGTCACGATGACGCAACGCACTTTGTTGTCGGCGCCGCAGCGGGTGATCTCGTCGGCCAGTCGCACGCGCACCTCGAGATTGAGCGCATTGCGCACCTGCGGCCGATTGATCCTGAAGACGACGATGTCCTCAGTCGGGTGCTCAACGAGGAGGGCGTCCGTGGCGGCCATGAAATCGGTCCAGTCGAATTGGGCGAGTAGTCCAGGAAACAGACGCCAGCTATTTGGCGCCCGGGTTTACGACGGCAAGGGCGTCGACGACACCGGCCCCGACTTCGTTGCGCGACCCGGGAACGCGATGGGCGGACCGGACGAGATTGCCGCGCACTTGCGCCGGAGTGAGTTTCGGTTTCGTCGCCAGCAGCAGTGCCGCAACCCCGCTGACATGGGCCGCGGCAACTGATGTCCCTGAGGTTATCTGATATTTGCCATCCGGTGCAGCGGCGAGAATTTCCACCCCCGGCGCGGCAACGGCGACCTGCGGGCCGCGGTTGGCCTGGGGCATCAGTTTGTCGTCGGCGTCGGTTGCGGTCACGCCGATTACGCCGGCGTCCGCGCCCGGATAGAGCGGCGGCGACTTCGGACCGGCATTGCCGACGGCGGCGATCAGCACGATCCCTCGCCCGTTCGCAATGGCGAGCATCTGCCGCAACATCGGGTCGGCAGGTCCGGCAAAGCTCATATTGATGATGCGCGCGTTTTTCGCCGCGGCCCAATCGATGCCTTTGAGGATATTGAAGGTCGTGCTTTGCGCGCTCTCTCCTGCGCCGGAGAAAGCGCGCACGGCGAGAAGTCTGACTTTCGGCGCGACGCCGACCAGCTTGCTGTTTGCGGCAATCGCGCCGGCGATCGCCGTGCCATGCGCGTGCGGCGGGGTCGGCGTTCCAAGTGCGTCGAATTCATCGGCTATGGCACCGACAAGATCGGGATGATTTTTGTCGATCCTTGAAATCGATGACTGCGACCAGTACGTCGTCGCCGCGGTTGATCCGATGCGCTTCGACCAGATGCAATTTGCGTACGACATATTGCGCGGAAGCATCTGCCGCGGGTGGATCCTGGCGAGCCGGTTGCTGTGCCTGCACACCGACATAGACGAAATTGACCTGCGCGGCGGCAACGCCGGGGAAATCGCGCGCGATGAGATTGAGCGTCTGCACCGCCGATCGCCCGCCGTCGATCCGGTAACGTCCGACGGTCTGGCCGGTGAGCGCGAAAGTCTGTGACTCCAGAAGCGTCAGGTTCAGCCGTTCCGTGATCAACGCGCGGGTGCGCTCGGATGTACCGGGCGCGAACCGCAGCAGAACTTCATTGGTGATAAACCGCGTTTCGCCCGAGGGTGGAATGTTGATGTTGTTGTTGCGCCCGCTGGTGACCCGCTTCGGTTTGCGCGGCTCACGTGGCGGCTGGTTGTTGGTGCTGGTAGTGGTGGTGACCGTGGCCGTCGGCGGAAACATGGCATCGGCCAGAAGCCAGCCCACGGGGCCCAGCATGCAGCCCAACGTCAGGTGATAGGCCTCTGCGATCGTCAGCTCGCGGCCGAGGACCACCGTCGCGATCATCGGCGACACCGCCGCGCAGGCGATCGAGCCGATGACGAAGCCGCCGAGTGGTGTGATTGGACCGCCACGATTGATGACGGGCGGAGGAGCGTTTGTCGCCTGGCTGAATGCCGGCGAGTGCGCGCCAATCATCACCACGGCGGCAAGCACCGCGGCCTTTGCGAACGCTCGCATTATGCCCCTCAGCCTCCCGAATATTCGGGCCCAGGTATTCTACATAGCCATAAGTCGGGCACCATGCCCGCAAGGTTCATTGGAAAAGCCTGGGGAAGCTTGCGAAATTTCGCTAATGTGGCCGCGTAACCACTGCATCGATCAGTTTGCGGCACTCGACGAGGTCGTGCAGGGCGCCGTGCAGCTTGTGCAGATCCTCACGCGCAAGGCCATTGCCGCCAACAGCGGGCGCTGCTTGCGGAGACTCTGCCATCGCCGGTTCGGATGAAGTAACGCCATGGATCGCGCGATCAGCCGGATCGACGCGCGGAACGGGCGCGCTGGTCATCGGGGGCTCGACGCGAGCGGCGGCATCATCATGCCTCTCACCGAGGTCACGTCCAATGAGCGAAGAAATGCGGCCGCGCAACCCACGGTCTTCGTCCGGCTCGATATCGTCGGCGGCGGCGACCTCTTCGACCATCTCCTCTTCGTCGTCTTCTATTCTGCCGTGCGGCGGTTGCGGCGCTCCATCTTGCCAAACCACCTGAACGAATTTTTGCCCTTGCTCGCGCAGGATGCGTTGCACGCCGCGAATGGTGTAGCCCTCGCCGTAAAGCAGGTGGCGAATACCACGCAGTAAGTCGATGTCATCGGGACGATAATAGCGCCGACCACCGCCGCGCTTCATCGGTTTGATTTCGTGAAAGCGGCTCTCCCAGAAGCGCAGCACGTGCTGCGGCAAATCGAGATCGTCGGCCACTTCACTGATGGTGCGAAATGCGTCCGGCGCCTTGTTATCCAAAGCAAGCCACTCCTGAGTTTGATCCTAACGCGGATACGCAACCGAGGACGACGGGCTAGCCTGGCTCAACGGCGGCGCCGTTGTTGATGCGTTGCTTGAGAATCGCCGACGGCTTGAACACCATAACGCGCCGCGGCGAAATTGGCACTTCCTTGCCGGTTTTTGGATTGCGGCCGATGCGCTGACCTTTTTTGCGCACGACGAAAGAACCGAACGAGGAAAGCTTCACGGTTTCCCCGCGCTCGAGACAGTCGGTGATCTCTTTGAGCACCAACTCCACCAATGCTGCGGATTCTGTGCGTGAGAGGCCCACTTTTTGGTAGACCGCCTCGCACAGGTCGGCCCGCGTCACTGTCTTTCCGGTCATCGCCTGCCCTGCCCCCGGCGAGGTATCCCGCTGAATTATCGACGATATTAGCTTCGCCCAAAGGGGTCAACAAGACCCGTTAAAGATTGTGATCAAATAGCCCCCATAACCACAACATCAAAAAGGCGGTTCCGCCGCCGGGCGTCACCAGCGCAAAAGCGCCGAACCCCAGGTGAATCCGCCGCCCATCGCTTCCAAGAGGATCAAATTGCCCCGTTTGATACGGCGGTCAGCCACCGCGTCCGCCAAAGCCAGGGGAATTGAGGCAGCGGACGTATTCCCGTGGCGGTCGACGGTGACGACGACCTTTTCCGGGGCAATCCCAAGCTTGTGGGCGGATCCGTCGATGATGCGCTTGTTGGCCTGATGCGGCACGAACCAGTCGATATCCGCGGCCGAATAGCCGGTGGCCTTGAAGGCATCCTCGATCACATCCGTGATCATGGCCACCGCATGCTTGAAGACTTCACGCCCCTCCATGCGCAGGTGACCCACGGTCTGGGTCGAGGACGGGCCGCCGTCCACATAGAGCTTCGCCTTGTGGCGCCCGTCCGAGCGAAGATGGGTTGTCAGTATCCCCCGATCGTCCCGCTTGCCGGCCTGCTCCTGCGCCTCAAGTACCAGGGCACCTGCGCCATCGCCGAAGAGCACGCAGGTCGTACGGTCATTCCAGTCGAGAATCCGCGAAAAGGTTTCCGACCCGATGACCAGCGCGCGCTTGTAGCTTCCGCTCCGCAAAAGGGAGTCGGTCACCTGCAGCGCATAGACGAAACCCGAGCACACCGCCTGCAGGTCGAAGGCCGCGCCATGTGTAATGCCGAGCCCGGCCTGCACCGACACCGCGGTCGCCGGAAACGTCTGGTCCGGTGTCGAGGTCGCAAGAACAATCAGGTCGATCGAGCTTGCCTCGCAATGCGCATTGGCCAATGCCGCGCGCGCTGCGTGGAGCGCAAGGTCCGACGTGAGCTCGCCCGGCGCGGCAACATGCCGTTCGCGAATGCCCGTCCGCTGCACGATCCATTCGTCGGTGGTTTCGACCGACCGCGCCAGCTCGTCGTTGCTGACAATGCGTGCGGGCAGATAGCTCCCGCACCCGAGGATGACCGAACGCAACGTCGTCACGAACCTGCTCCGCTCGCAAGTCGCGCACTGGTGCCCGCCTTCAGGTCACGCGCCATCGACTCCCCGATCTTGGCGAGCAACTCGTAGCGCACCATGTCGTAACCCATGTCGATAGCCGCGGCCGTGCCCTCGGCGTCCGAGCCGCCGTGACTTTTGATGACCACGCCATTGAGCCCGAGGAAAACTCCCCCATTCGATTTTCTTGGATCCATTTTTTCCCGCAAGGTTCGAAAAGCCTGCCGCGCAAACAGATAGCCGATCCGCGCGGCCCAGGTCCGGTTCATCGCCGCGCGCAGATATGAGGCGAGTTGATGCGCCGTCCCCTCGGCGGTCTTCAGCGCAATATTTCCTGCAAAGCCTTCGGTGACGACAACGTCAACGACACCTTTGCCGATGTCATCGCCTTCGACAAATCCATGATAGTCGAAATGCGGAAACTGGCCTTCGCGCAGAATGCGGCCCGCTTCGCGCACCTGCTCCAGGCCTTTGACTTCCTCGACGCCGATATTGAGCAGTCCCACAGTCGGACGGTCGATGTCGAACAGCACGCGCGCCATCGCCCCGCCCATGGCGGCGAGATTGACCAGATGCATCTCGTCTGCGCCGATGGCGGCGCCGACATCGAGCACGACGGATTCACCCTTCAACGTCGGCCATAACGCAGCGATTGCCGGGCGCTCGATCCCTTCCTTCATCTTCAGATTGAACCGCGCCATTGCCATCAGCGCGCCGGTATTTCCGGCGGAGACGGCCACATCGGCTTCGCCTTTTTTCACCGCATCGATCGCCAGCCACATCGAAGACTTCCAGCGGCCGTAGCGAAGCGCCTGACTTGGTTTGTCATCCATGCGGATGGCGACTTCGGTGTGAACGACTTTCGATTTCGCTTTAAGACGCGGTAATTTCTCGAGCACGGGGTCGATCGCCGCGCGATTGCCGAAAAGCAGGTACTCGATGTCCGGATGGCGCGTCAGCGAAATGTCAGCGCCGGGCAATATGACGGCCGCGCCATGGTCGCCGCCCATGGCGTCAAGCGCGATGCGAACCTTATCCGGCATGGATCGCTCTCGGCGTTAACGGGGTTGGAAGCGACGCAGTCCTTAAAAATGGGCGATTGGCCGCGACCATAGCCGCTCGGCAGCCGCAAACAAGACGGTTCTCCGTTGGTCCCATCCCCCGCACCTGCTGCTGCCGGCTAACTGCTGCCGAGGCGCTTTTTCAGCGCTTCCAGGGCCGCAAAAGGTTTTGCGCTGGCATCGTCCGGCTTCACCGGCGCGAATTCGGCGCCTGGCTTGCGGGGATAAGGATCGATACCAAGCAGGAGGAACTCGGTCGCGATCGCGCCCAGATCCAACTTGCCGCCGAAAAGAGGGTCCGGCGGGTCTTCATCGCTTGTGTGCGCCGCAACGGTCTCCGATTTTGCCGCCGCCGGCGCTCCCGCTCGCGGTGCGAACCGCAGGTCGACCGGTTCGTCGATATCACTTTCAACAGGCTCCAGCGTGACGACGCATGTCTGACCGACACGCGCGCTGACATTGCCGGTCACGCGAACGCCGGCACCGCGCCGCGTGAGATCAAAAACGCCGGACAGACGGCCTAGTTCGCGCAGGCCGGCGAGCCCGGCGATCTCGGCACGAACTGGTTCAGGTGCATCGATTTCGAGGTGCAGACCGGTTTCGGGAATATCGTCCACCGCGACTGGCACGCTCCACGGACTTCGATTTTTTTCCATAGAAATCAGACTTATGACGAGCGGTCTTTGTCTTCAACACGAACAGTTCAGGGTTTCGGCAGGTGCAGCTTGCCCGCCAGCAGGTCGCCGACCTGCTGGGCCCTGACATCACGTACCGCTTCCCGGACATAGCCCGCAAGATGGCCGGGGGCCTCCGGGGTCGGCGGCGAGCCCTCATAGATATTGCGGGTCAAAGCCTCGACCAGCGCGCCCTCACCGTCCACTGCCAGCGCTGATCTATAGGCTTGGGCCCGGCCATAAAAGGCCTGGCCGATGCGCTGCATCTCCTTTGGCACCGACAGGTCGCCGATACCCATCTCACGCAAATTGTGGTCCATGTCCTGGCAGAAACGGTCAAATAAGGCCTGTCCGGCTTCGCGCGAGCCGGGTTCCTCCGCCAGACGATCGATGACCATGGAAAGGTGCAGAACAAGCAGGTCGAAGCGGCCATTCACGGTATCTGCGACACCGTATTCGCGGTAAAAACCGGGCAATCGCGCCTGTGCCACGATCGTGCCATACAGGGTGGAAATGGTGTCTTGCCGCGACCTGCGGCGAAACAAGGGGAACATCATCGGGTCATTCGGGGCTGAATGCGGTTTGCCGCGGTTACGTCAACGCCTCGCTCGATGCAAGACCGAAATGGATTTCTCGCGTATGGGTTCGAAGACTGTGCGCTATCGTAGCCTGACCCTGTCGCTGGCGCTTGCCGGCGCTCTCGCGCTCGGCGCCTGCACCGGAGCGGAGACCCTGCAGCGCGGCTACGTTTTGCCGGAAGGCGCGCTGGAGCAGGTCCCGGTCGGGGCAACCCAGGAGCAGGTTCTGATCGTGCTCGGCACGCCTTCGACCGTCGCGACCGTCAACGGCGATGCTTTCTTTTACATCTCGCAGAAGGCGACCCGTTCGGTCGCCTTCATGCCGCATGAAGTCGTCGACCAACGCGTCATCGCGGTTTATTTCGACAAACAGCGGCGCGTCACGCGCCTGGCCAATTACGGCATCAAGGATGGCAAGATCTTCGACTTCTACTCGCAGACGACGCCGACCGGCGGCATGGAATTGAGCTATCTGCGCAACATTTTCAAGAACGTCGGCTTCCATCTCTAAGCACACGACAAGAAAAAAGGGCCCGCTTGATGCGGGCCCTTTTCATTTTTGGCTGGCGGCTAGTGCGCGAGAACCGCAAGCAGCAAGAGCGCCACAATGTTCGTGATCTTGATCATCGGGTTCACCGCCGGTCCCGCCGTGTCCTTGTAGGGATCACCGACAGTATCACCGGTGACCGCGGCCTTGTGCGCGTCCGAGCCTTTGCCACCGTAATGTCCGTCCTCGATGTATTTCTTGGCGTTATCCCAAGCGCCGCCACCGGACGTCATGGAGATGGCAACGAACAGGCCGGTGACGATGACACCGAGCAACATTGCGCCGACGGCCGAGAACGCCGCCGATTTGCCGGCCGGTCCACCACCCGCGATGAAGTAGATCGCGAAGTAGCAGACGATCGGCGAGAGCACCGGAAGCAGCGAGGGGACGATCATCTCCTTGATCGCCGCCTTGGTGAGTATATCGACGGCGCGACCATAGTCCGGCTTGTCCTTGCCCTTCATGATTCCGGGCTTGGCGCGGAATTGCCGGCGTACTTCCTCGACGATCGCGCCGGCTGCGCGGCCGACGGCGGTCATGCCCATCGCACCGAACAGATAGGGCAGCATTCCGCCAAACAGGAGACCGACGACTACGTACGGACTGTTGAGCGAGAAATCGAGCTGGATGCCCTGGAAGTACGGGTGCTGTCCCGACGTGCCGATGAAGAATTTCAGGTCCTGGTTATAGGTGGCGAACAGCACAAGCGCGCCGAGGCCCGCCGAACCGATGGCATAGCCCTTGGTGATTGCCTTGGTCGTGTTGCCGACCGCATCGAGCGCGTCGGTCGACTTGCGCACGGCCTTCGGCAGACCCGCCATTTCGGCGATGCCACCGGCATTGTCCGTGACCGGACCGAAAGCATCGAGGGCCACGACCATGCCGGCGAGCGCCAGCATTGACGTCACCGCGATGGCGATGCCGAACAGACCGGCTTGCGCGTAGGCAACCAGAATGCCGGCGATGATTACCAAAGCCGGGAGCGCCGTAGCTTCCAGCGACACCGCGAGGCCCTGGATGATGTTGGTGCCGTGGCCGGTGACGGATGCAGCGGCAATCGACTTCACCGGGCGGAAATTGGTGCCGGTGTAGTACTCCGTGATCCAGATGATCAGCCCGGTGACGACGAGACCGACGATTGCGCACAGATAGAGCGCCTTGCCGGTGAAGGGGACGCCTGTGATCGCGCCCATGCCGACGAGACGATCGGTCACGAAATAGATGGCGATCAGCGAGAGCACCGCGGAGGCGATAAAGCCCTTGTAGAGGGCTCCCATGATCGACTGGCTTTTGCCAAGCCGCACGAAGAACGTGCCGATGATCGAGGTGATGATGCAGGCGCCGCCAATGGCGAGCGGATAGACCATCATGGTCATCAGCTGCGGCGTGCCGGCGAAGAAGATCGAGGCCAGCACCATCGTGGCAACGATCGTGACCGCATAGGTCTCGAACAGGTCGGCGGCCATGCCGGCGCAGTCGCCGACATTGTCACCCACGTTGTCGGCGATCGTGGCCGGATTGCGCGGATCGTCCTCCGGAATTCCGGCCTCCACCTTGCCGACCAGATCGCCACCGACGTCGGCGCCCTTTGTGAAGATGCCGCCGCCGAGACGGGCGAAGATCGAAATCAGCGAAGCGCCGAAGCCGAGGGCAACCATGGCATCGATCACCGTGCGGTCATTGGGCGCCTTGTGCATGGTGCCGGTGAGGAAGCCGAAATAGAGCGTCACCCCGAGCAGTGCGAGGCCCGCGACCAACATGCCTGTGATCGCGCCCGACTTGAACGCGAGCTCAAGGCCGCCGGCGAGCGATTTGGTGGCGGCCTGCGCGACGCGCACGTTGGCGCGTACCGAAACGTTCATGCCGATGAAGCCGGTCGCGCCCGACAGGATCGCGCCGACAGCGAAGCCGATTGCGACCAGCCAGCCGAGCGTGAACCCGATGATCACCAAAACCACCACACCGACGATCGCTATGGTGGTGTATTGCCGTTTGAGATAGGCCTGCGCGCCTTCGCGCACGGCCTCGGAAATTTCCTGCATCCGCTTGCTGCCGGAATCGGCGCTCATCACCGATTGCGTCGCCCAGATGCCGTAGAGGATCGCGAGCACCCCACAGCCGACGATCAACCACAAGATATTCATGGTGGCCATTTTTTCCCCGATTAGATTGTGCTGGCGGGACGAACGCTCCCGCCGGCGCCAGGAGCGTCGAGGATGGCCGCTTTAAGGGCGCTTCACCCCGACCGGAAAGCGCGCGGATATAGCCAAAAAGATGCCAGTTGCGCAACGCGGAAAATGGGGTCGGCGCAGGTATTCTTTGCCGCGCGTTTTGGTCGGCCCTATTTTTCCTTGGCCAAAGCCGCTTCGAACTTTGTCTTCTCCTCGGAAAGCCAGCGACGATAGCCCTGTGGATCGACCCAGCCCTGGACACCGTCTTTATCGGCGCGCGCCAGTTTCTCCGCAAAACCGGGGACCTGCGTATGAGCGGGCAGCCAGATATCCGGTTTCATTGATTCGAGCATGCGGAATGTCCGCCGGAAGTCATCGACAATTCCCGGATACGAGGGACGAACGGCCAGTCGATACAAGGGATTGACGCTCGTACAGCAGGGAAACACCACGTTGTATGAACGGCCATCGTCTTCGATCGTCGTGACCCAGGTCGTCGCGCCGCGCGTATGGCCGGCACCGAGCAAGGCGGTCATCTTGATGTCGCCCAGCGTCAGGACGTCCCAATCCTTCAGCACGCGCTCGGCGGTGACCTCCGGAAAGTAGAATGGCGGGCGCGTTCCATAGACAGGATCGATCTTTCCGCCGGATTTAAGCTGATCGAAATCGCGATCCATCACCACGGCCGATCCACCGGACAGGTGCACGAAATACGCCATGGTGCCGGCGTGATCGATATGGGCGTGGGTGATCAGCAGGAACTTGATGTCGCGCGGATCAAAGCCAAGCTTGTGGATCGAATCCTCGATCGCTTCGGCGGAGTTGGGCATGCCCCCATCGAGAAGGACGTGTCCGGCCGGCGTCGTGATCAGATAGGCGGCGAGCCCTTTGGTGCCGACATAATATAGGGGCCCCACGATCCTGAACGGCTCCGCCGGCTCGAGCCAGGTTTTCAGATAAGCGCCCAATGCGGGCGGCACGGGCTGCTGTCCGGAAAGCGCACTGCCAATGTCTGCGAGCGGCGGCGGAAGCGGCTCCTGTGCGACCGCCGCGCCGGCGAGAATTGCCTGAAGAAGGACAAGAATGAACCGCATCAATGCGCCCGGGCGCCGAAGATGCAGGGGACGCCGGGCTTTTGCAACGAGGCGCCGGCACCCAGAGAAGATCACCAGCGGTGCAGCGTGTCGACGATCGCCATGATCGTTCCGAGGATGGCCACAACTTGCGACAGGATTTTCAGCGCGGCGCCAAAGCGCTGACGCCATGGGTTCGTGCGCACCGGGTCGCGGCGCGTTTCCTTGTCGTGCATTTCCGAACTGTTTGATTTTTTTCTGTGCCAATAGCGCATTGCTTCATGCCTCCTGCGCCATTCTTTTCCATATCGCGCGCCTTGACAATATTCCTATAGGATAATATCCCTATGGTTGTCCGCTCCCATGAGGGACGCGAACCGGTTGCGCCGGCTCGTGTGGAACGGACCGGCGCCCGCGCCCGTGGCAAGCAAGCCACGCACCCGGGCGGCGTCGGGGCTCCGCCCGGCGGCCAATACGGGCTGCCTGCCAGGAGCGTGGCTATCGGGTGCGGAGCGTTCGCCGGACTTTCGTCGGAAACGGCGAAGGGCAAGGCGAATACGACCGCCTCCGCAAAGCGCGGCCCGACGCCGAAGGAGAACGCCGCAACGGCGCGCCGGGAGGCGCCACGTCTTCGCAAGGAGGCGTGCACATACGGATCAGTTGCGCCGCCTGGCGCGCCGTCCCCTCTCTTCCCGACGAAGAGAGAAACGAAACAAACCTCGGGCGCAGGACGCGCCGCGAGAACGAAGGAGGCTGCACGCAATGATGAATGAAAGCGAAACCGAAGCCGAGATGATCGAACGCGAGATCGCGTCGCTTTCGCCAGAGGACAAGGAGCGGGCTCGCATCGGCATCGTGCGCTGGCGCGCGGACTTACTGCACTTCCCGCACCTCTGCCCCAAAGGCAGTTGCCGGCGGACACGCAAATGCTCGGGCAATCCGGACATCTGCATGAATTTGCTGGCGCCGTTCGTGCCCGAGGCGGTGCACGAGGCCGTCGCGATCATCTTCGACGCCGACGACCGCCTCACCTACGACGAGGTTCGAGCCAAGGCGCCGCTCGAAATGCAGGCGTACGAAGAGTGGCTGGGAAAGATCCGTGACTCGAAAGAGGCCACGGCTCCGTTTCTGCGGCGCAAGTCA
The DNA here is from genome assembly GCA_963707615.1 of uncultured Alphaproteobacteria bacterium. Taxonomy (GTDB): domain Bacteria; phylum Pseudomonadota; class Alphaproteobacteria; order Rhizobiales; family Xanthobacteraceae; genus Pseudolabrys. The sequence goes on along the minus strand of CAVPQT010000001.1, from coordinate 1,159,375 downwards.
CGTGGCGCGGGCTCGCAATCTCATGAGCAGTGATGGTGACCTGCGGCAATCGCTTTCACGCCGGGACGACGCTAGAATGTCTGACATTCAGGGTTTCCCGACAGGATGCGAGGAGAATGATCATGAGAACACCTGCCATTGCGGCGCTGGCATTTGCCGTGCTGCCAATGTTGGCGCTGGCGGACGATCACGTTGTCGTTCAGCCCGGCGCACTGAAATGGACACCTGCCCCCGCCGGATTGCCGGAAGGCGCGCAAATCTCCGTTCTCAGCGGCAATCCGGGAGCCGACAGTCCTTATGTTGTCCGGGCAAAGCTGCCGTCGGGCTACAAGATCCCTCCGCACACGCATCCGACGGCCGAGAATGTGACAGTGCTGTCCGGCGCATTTCACGTCGGGATGGGCGACAAGTTCGACATGAAGAAAGGCGAGACGCTGCGCGTTGGTGGCTACTTCCGCGCCGAGAAGGACATGCAGCACTACGCATGGACCTCGGCGCCGACCGTGATCCAGATCCACGGCAGAGGTCCGCTCGTCATCACCTACGTCAATCCGGCCGACGATCCGCGCAACAACAAGACCTCGGAGAAGAAGTAGGCGGCATAGCCGCCGTCATGGCCGGGCTTGTCCCGGCCGAGGTCCTCTCCATTGTCATGCCCGCACTTGTTGCGGGCATCCACGTCTTACGGCGTTGCGTGAGGAAAGACGTGGATGGCCGGAACAAGTCCGGCCATGACGGTGTTGAAGCGCCCGCGTTAACGAAATCGTTCTCAGCGGCGACTAATATACGCGGCGATGGAATCGCAGCCGCGCTTCAAGTTCACGCGCATGTTCTGGATCGGGATCGGCCTGCTCGTTCTCGGCACGGGTCCCCTGCTCGCAATCATCCTCGCGGCTTCGCTCGGACTTTTAAGCGACCCCAATCCCAATCCGATCGGACCCGGCCTGCTCGCGTTTTTCACGTTCTGGCCGGCCGTGATCCTGACCGTCTGGGGACTGGTCGCCTCGATCGCGCGCTACCGCCGCGCGCAATCGCAATCCTGATATCAGGCGGCCTGCGCACTAAGCTCCTTGTCCTTCGCTTCGGCACGTTGCGCCGCCGGACGCGCCGCAACGCGTGCAATGTAGTCAGTGAATTCCTTTCGCTCGGGGATCATCTTGAAGATCGTGCCCCAACGGATATTGGAGCCGATCAGCACATCGGCAGCGGTGAACTGATCGCCCATCAGCCAGGGACCTTTCTCGACCGCTTTCGCCAGTACGTTCATCGTGGTGTCGAAATCGCCGTAGCCGAGCATCGCGCGTCTTGCTTCTTCCTTGCGCGGAGCAGCGCGATCGATCACCGCAGGCTCGAGGCAGCCCGGCCCGAAGAACAGCCACTTCAGATAGACGCCGCGCTTTGGCGTGCCGACCGGAATGTTGAGTTTCTTTTCGGGAAATTCATCCGCGAGATAAGTGCAGATCGCCGCGAGCTCGGTGATCACCGTATCGCGGTGCTTGAGCGCGGGAACCTTGCCCATCGGATTGATGGCGAGATAGTCCGGCTTCATGTTGTCGCCAGCGCTCAGCCGCAGCAACTTGATATCGTAAGGCTGGCCGACTTCCTCGAGCATCCAGAGCGCGACCGAGGAACGCGAGGGCGAAGCGTGATAGAGCGTGAGATCGGGCATGAGGCACCTTGCAAAATTGGCGGCGGGAACCAACGTATTAAATCATGAATGTGCTGAGACCGTGACATGACAAATAACATTCGCGACAACACTGAGCGTCATCGCTTCGAACTCGATGCCGATGGTCACATTGCCTTCGCAAATTACAAGCGCGCTGATGGTGTGCTGACCATGCTCCACACCGAGGTCCCCAAGGAGCTCGAGGGGCGCGGCATCGGCTCGGCCCTGATCCGCGGCGTGCTCGATACCGCGCGCCGCGAGGGGCTGAAGGTCAATCCGCTGTGCCCCTTCGCCAAGGCCTACATCGAAAAGCACCCGGAATACGCCGACCTGCGCCAGTGACGTTTATCTACGTGTCCGGTACCGCGTCATTCCGGGGCGCGAGCGGAGCGAGCGAACCCGGAATCCAGACATGGACTCGGTGCGTCGTTCTGGATTCCAGGTTCCGGCCTGCGGCCGGCCCCGGAATGACCGGAGTAAAACACGCGCAAAACCGCCTTTTCCGCGCGCACCTAACCCAATCTTTACTCTTCGATAAGACATTGGCTCCTGTTGCGACAGGAGACGGCGTTGGATTTCTGGCCCGGCATTGCATTCATCTTCCGGCAGACCGGCAATCTGCTGCTCTCGATCGGCTCGCATTTTTCACTGACATCGCTCGCGGCTGCATTGCTGATCGCGACCGTCTTCTTCGTCTGGCAGCGCGTGCGGCGCGGCCGGCGCGTACGCGTTCGAACGATCCTGCGCGCGCTTTTTCCGAAACGCATTCTGCACAGCCGTTCCAGCGAAGCCGACATCGGCTATCTGATCTTCAACGTGTTCGTTTACGGCGTGATGTTCGGCTGGGCCGTGCTGTCCTACCAGTTCATCTCCAACGGCATCATTTCCGGATTGGTGACGCTGTTCGGTCCCGTTTCACCGTCGACGCTGCCGGCCTACGCGACGCGATCGGTCATCACCGTGATGCTCTTTCTCGCCTACGAGCTCGGCTACTGGTTCAATCACTGGCTCAGCCACAAGGTGCCGCTGCTGTGGGAATTCCACAAAGTGCACCACAACGCCGAAGTTTTGACCCCGCTCACGAATTTCCGCGTGCATCCGGTCTACACCTGGGTGTTCACCAACATCCTCGCGTTCTCGGCCGCAGTCGCCAACGGACTCGGCAACTACATGTTCGGCGAGACCGCCTATCAGTACGCGCTGTCGGACACGAACATCATCCTGGTGCTGTTCATTCACGCCTACGTACATCTGCAGCATTCGCACATGTGGATCGCGTTCCGCGGCGTGCTCGGGCGCATCTTCGTCAGTCCGGCGCATCATCAGGTACATCACTCGGCCGATCCGAAGCACTTCAACAAGAACTTCGGCTCCTGCCTGGCGTTGTGGGACTGGATGTTCGGCACGCTCTATGTGCCGGAGAAAACGCGCGAGCCCCTCACCTTCGGCTTTCCGGGCCAGCCGGATGCGCACACGCTGAAGGGAGAGTTGGTCGATCCGTTCATCAATGCGGCGGGTCACATCTGGCCGAAGCAGCCCGCCGACATGCCCGCCTTGCCGGTTGCGGAGCGCAAGCAAGCCTAGTTTATTGCGCTGATGCGCCGGCGCACCGTTACCGTCAACGACAAGATGCAGAAGGGTTATCGCTACGTCCTGAGCGCAGCGACCGGACGCAATTTCGATTCCGAATTCAAACCGCAGCTTTCCCCTACGCAGATGCTGCGGCTCGGCGTCTTCGGCGGCAAATACATGACCGACTGCCGCCGCGAGTTCCCGAAAAGCTGGTTCGCGCGCGCGAAGCTTTCGCCGCGCGGGGCCGACCCCGCGTGCAACTTCTTCGGTATCGATGCGAGCCAGCCGCTTTCGGAATGGAAGCGCAAGGGCTGGATCCATCCCGACGATCCGCGCGGCTGGTTCCAGTGGTACTGCCGCTATTACATGGGCCGGCGCCTACCGGACGAAGACCGCCGGCAGATCAAGCGGTGGAAGGCGATCCGGCGTCACGTACGGCAGGTGCAGAAAAATTGCGAGCCCGGCGATCTGCTCTGCCGGCGGCGGCAGCGTCAGGCGCTGCTGCATTGGGCTTACGACAGCCGCAAGATCTGACCGGCCTATTCGGCCGCCACCGCGGGGGCCCGCGTCGCGCGGGGTTTCCAGCGCGACATCACGGCATCGACCAAAGTGACCGCCAGCCCCGCCGCCAGGACCTGCCAGCCCGGCCTGATTCCGGCGTCGAAATCGAAAATCGTTGCCAAAACGCGCATCGGCGAAACGTGGAATGCAATCGCGATGCCGATGGCTTCACCGAGGAAGGTCGCAACCGACACAGCGATTGCGAGCAAGAACAGGCTCAGCGTCGACAATTCGCTGCTGCCTTGCCACCAGGCCAGCACGCGATAGGCGATCAGCCAGAGAAAAAGTCCCGCGGCGAAAGTCGGGACCGTCACGTCGGCTTTCGTCTGCTGGAAGTAGTGAATGAGCGCGAGCAGCGCGATCGCATAGATCGCCTGATGCAGACGCCGCCAGCGCATGCCGCCAAGCCTTCGCACCATGCCGTCGGTCGAGGTCGCCGCCAGCGCCGCAAGCCCGATCCACGCCACCGCGCCGACGATCAGATAAACGCGATGCGTAATTTCGTGGATGAATTTTTCGACACTGTAGCTTTGGTCGGCGAAGAACAACGCGAGATGCCCGGCGATGTAACAGAATGTGCCGACGCCGAGCATTCGACGCACGTCAATCAGATTTCCATAGCGGAAGATGCGGCGGAACGGCGTCACCGCAAGCGTCACGCCGAGGAATACCAACGCCCAGAATCCGGCGCGATGAATCAATTCGTTGAGCGGGCGCGCGCCGTGCGCGATCTGACTCGACTCTGCGACGGCCTTGGCGAGCGGCAGCAACAGAAGCAAGAGCGCCGCAACGCGCAATGCAGATATGCGGCCGCGCCGGTCGCGCCACAATTGCCATGCCGGCGTTACCGGTGTCGCCATAAAGCCTCACTTCCGATCAAACGACGCCGCGAAGTTGCCGCATCGCACAATTTACCAATCGGATATGTACTTCCGTGCTAGCATTTTCAGGTTGGCTTGATTCGTCGCAATCAATCAAAAACTTGCGTACCAACACGTCGCCGCCTTGGAAGAAACATCAGCGGCCAATATTTACGGGAGACGGAGGAGCAGTCCAAGGACGCCACAGTAACGCAGCGCCGGGGGATTTACATGGAGGCCACCGATGTCGCGAACTCTGGTCCGCTCAGTGCTTCTATCTGCACTTCTCTTCGCTTCGTCCGCGTTTGCACATGATAGCTGGGTCAATCGCGGCGCCTTCAAGAATGGCGCCGGCGAATGGTGCTGCGGCGACTACGATTGCAAGAGCTACACCCGCATTTCGTCGACGGCGAGCGGCTGGATGATTGACGGCGAGCTCGTTCCCTACGATGAAGCCATGCCGGTCGCACCGCCCGATGGTCAGGTCACCGTATGCCGGCGACCCGACGGATCACGGCGCTGTGTATTCGGTCTGAAGCCGGGAACGTAGGAGATTTGCGCTTTGGCATGACGACGCGCCGCTTCCGGCGCAGGGGTGGCTTTGTTCAGATGCGCGGCAGCGGACGGCCGCCGGATTGCTTCGACGGAACCTTCACCCAGGCCTCCCCGTCGAGTACCACCTCGTCACCGACCGAACATTTGCACGTCAAACGCGCGCGAAATTTTTCCGGCAACAATTCCGCGACTGCGACGCTGACATCGACGGTGTCGCCGATCTTGACGGGCGCGCGAAAATTCAAGGTCTGCGAAATATAGACTGCGCCTGGTCCGGGCAATCGCGTGCCGAGAACCGCGGAAATGAGGCTTGCCGTATAAAGCCCATGCGCGATACGCGTTCCGAACGGCGTCTTCGCGGCGAAATGTTCTGACAAATGGATCGGATTGCGGTCGCCGGTCACTTCGGCAAAGCCGACGACATCAGACGCATCGATGACCTTGCTCAACATCTCGGTCATGCCGAGCGAGAGGTCTTCGAAATAGAGCATCTGGAGCGGCAGCATTTTTCAGCCCTGCGAATTGTCGGTGGCCGGCTTGCAACATAGCCACCACAACAATCCGATTAGCACGACATTGATGATCGCAAAAACCGTCAATACGCCGATGGTTGTCTGCGCGCCCTTTGCCTCGAGCAGAAGCGCGCCGGCTGACGGCGCCAAAGCCTGAATGATCAGGCTCGGGAAAGCGAGTTTGCCCATTAAACGCGGATAACGAACCGGCCCGAACAAGGCGAGCGGCAAAGTTCCGCGGCCGACCCAGGAAATTCCATAGCCCGCGCCATAAAGCAGGATGACCAGGATCAAAGTTGGAAACGCGCCGTATAGCAGCAGCAGACCGATGGCCATGAGCGAACAGGACGCAACCATGGTCCAGATCGGGTGATAGCGGTTGCCGAAAATGCGCTCCACAAGACGTGCGCCGACCTGCGCGGGTCCGAAGATGGTCCCGAGGCTGACAGCGGTTGAAAAATCCACGCCGCGTGCCTGCAGGAAGATCAGCAGATGCACGACCACGATCGAACCAATACCCGCTGCGACTGAAAGAACGACGGCGAGCAATCCGAAGATCAACGTTTCATTGTTTATGCGAGGCGTTTCGCCGGATGCAGCCGGTTTGGCCGCTCCGCTTTCCGTTTTGGGCGGCGCGCGGACCACGCTGACCTGCAACGGCAACATCACAAGCAGATGAATGGCCGCATAGATGAAACACGCGCTGCGCCATCCGAGATGTTCGATCATAAATGCGCTCAGCGGCCAGCAAATTGTGCCGGCAAAACCGCCAAACAACGTCAGGCTGGTGATCGGCCCGCGTGCTTCGCTGCCATACATGCGGCCAAGCGCGGCGAAGACCGCGTCATAGAGGCCCGTGCCCATTCCCAAACCAATGAGCACCCAGGCGAACAAATAGATCGGCAACGCATGCGACAAGCCAACCAGTGCGAGACCCGCGGCGTAGAACAGCGAACTGGCGAGCAATATCGGGCGCCCACCGCGTACATCGATGATGCGTCCGACCTGCGGCGAGATCAGGCCTGCGGTGAGCAGACCGATCGATGTTCCGCCGACGACAAAACCGAGCGACCAGCCGGTGTCCTTGACGATCGGTTCGGCAAACACGGCGGGGAAATAGAACGATGTTCCCCACGCCAGAATTTGCGCGATGCCCAGCGCCGTGATGACGACGCGGCGATCAAGCGGGCGCGCATCTGCAACCAAATGCGTGACCCCTTAGTTCGCGGGCTCCATGCCTTTGGCTTTGAACACGTTTGCCGCGGCGGGACCAGAAAACGTCTTGATCAGCGCCTGCGCTGCATCCTTGTTCTGGGCTGCAGCGCTGAGGCCGGCCGCGTAAGTCGTGGTGTTCTGGATTTCCTTAGGTAATGGCCCAACGAGCACAGCACCTTTTACCGGGACGATTTCGCTGATCTGGTGCACGCCAAGTTCGGCTTCGCCGCTCACGATGAGATCGGCGACATAGCCACCTTTCTTGAGCTTGGCCTTTGGCCGGACCTGATCGGCGATGCCAAGGCGCTCAAGCAGTTTGTCGACATATATTCCACTCGAGCCGCCGCTCGCTGGATCGATGTAGGCAACGGATTTGGCGGCTAGCAGCGCGTTCTTGAAGGCCTCGACCGTACCGATATCAGGCTTCGGCGCGCCTTCCTTCACCACAACACCGATCGAGACGGTCGCCAGATTGACCCGGCTGTTGGGGACGATTTTGCCGGAAGCGGCCAGGCCATCGACGATGGTTGGCGTGATGATAGCGACGTCGAAGGCTTCGCCCGATTCAATCCGTTTCTGCAGGCCGCCCGCGGTGTCGTTATCGACGATGACCTTGTTGCCCGTCTGCTTCTCGAAATCGGGCACCAGCGCGAGCACGACCTGCTTAAAGGCGCCGGCGGTCAGAACCTTGACGTCGGCCGCGGAACTCGACGTGAGAGCGGGCAGGCATAGAGCCGCGGCAAGGCAGACGCAGCCCAAGATATGCGATTTCATGGACGGTACTCCGTTAGATTTTCCGTCGGGAGGACCACAATTCGGCGCCAAAGAAGCATTTTCTACGAACTCTGCGGCCAGAAGTATCAGATTCTGCTTGAAACCCATCAAAGTTTGAATTTTTCCTTGCCGTATGCCCGTTTTAGTCATGCGTTTTTCGCTTAGCTGCAGCGCAACATTATCGGTTTTCATTCGCCAGAACATCCCTATTTTCCTTTCGAAATCAACGACCGGCTTGGGCCGGAACTTACGGAAAGAAGGACACTATGTTTGCCGCACTCGTTCGCTTCATCCAGGAGTGGAAGCGCTATAACCGCAGTTTGAACGAATTGTCGCGCCTGGGCGACCGTGAGCTTGCCGATATTGGCATCAGCCGCTCAGACATCCCCCGTGTTGCGTGGAACGCCTCCCAGCGCGGCTAATTCCAACTGCCAGCTATAGGCCTGACAACGCCCGCGAAGCCTCGCGGGCGTTTCGCTTTTAGGTCTCGCCCTGCCCCCGTTGCAGCCCTCTACCCAGCGGCCTAGTTATCGTCGAATGGAAAAAGGGCGGTTGCAACCTGTACATGTTATCGGCGGCGGCCTTGCCGGGTCCGAAGCCGCCTGGCAGCTCGCGCAGGCCGGGGTGCCGGTCGTGTTGCACGAAATGCGGCCTTTGCGGCGGACGCCGGTCCACAAAACCGATGGCTATGCCGAGCTCGTCTGCTCGAATTCGTTTCGCTCAGATGACTGCGAGCACAATGCAGTCGGCCTCCTTCATGAAGAAATGCGCCGGCTGGGCTCACTCATCATGCGAGCCGGAGACCAAAATCAGGTGCCAGCAGGTGGCGCCCTCGCCGTCGATCGCGATGGATTTTCTGCTGCGGTGACGGCGGCGCTTGAATCACATCCGCTGGTGACGCTTGAGCGTGGAGAAGTCATCCCGCTCGACGAGTGGGACAGCGTGATCGTAGCCACAGGCCCCCTCACGTCGCCCGACCTTGCCTCCGCGATTGCCGGCCTGACGGGCCAGCAGCAGCTCGCGTTTTTCGACGCCATCGCGCCAATTGTCCATCGCGACAGCATCGATCTCGGTCAGGCCTGGTTTCAGTCCCGCTACGACAAATCCGGCCCGGGCGGCTCGGGCGCCGACTACATCAACTGCCCGCTGCCACGTGAGCAGTATCACGCCTTCGTTGCGGCGCTGCTCGCCGGCGACAAGACGAGCTTCCATGAATGGGAGACGAATACACCCTACTTCGATGGCTGCCTGCCAATCGAAATCATGGCGGAACGCGGCATTGAGACTTTGCGTCATGGCCCGATGAAACCATTTGGGCTCACCAATCCTCACCAGCCGGACAACAAGCCCTACGCCGTGGTGCAACTGCGCCAGGACAACAAACTCGGCACGCTGTTCAATATGGTTGGTTTCCAAACCAAGCTGAAACACGCCGAACAGGTGCGCATCTTCCGCACCATTCCAGGTTTGGAAAACGCGGAGTTCGCGCGGCTGGGCGGCCTTCACCGCAATACGTTCCTCAATTCGCCGGTCCTGCTCGACGAGGTATTGCGACTCAAGGCGAATAAGCGCTGGCGGTTCGCCGGCCAGATCACCGGTTGCGAGGGTTACGTCGAGTTGGCCGCTGTCGGTTTGCTTGCCGGACGCTTTGCCGCCGCCGAACGGCGCGGCGAACCCGTCTCCTTGCCACCGCCGACGACGGCGCACGGCGCACTCCTCGTCCACATTACCGGTGGTCATATCGAGACGATCGACGCGGGCCCTTCATCGTTCCAGCCGATGAACGTCAACTTCGGTTTGTTTCCACCGCTGAAAGAAGTTCCAACGTTCGATCGCCACAGCAAATTGGGCCGTTCAACCGCGAAAGCACTCGCGCGCAAGAGTGCGCTGACCCGCCGTGCCCTCGCCGATCTCGGGCATTGGATCTCGGGGAGCGTCCCCGCGGCCGCAGCCGAATGACCGCTATGCTCCTATCCTCTGGAAGGATTTGGCAGCGCGCCAGATACGCCATTGCCGCCGCCAAGGGGATACAACAGGCGGGCGGAACGGATCGTAGCCGGACTTCTCCATATCGATGAGCCAACGGCGCAATGGCGCCAGCGACAAAAACGCTGGCTTTTCGATTTCGTGAATTTTGGCGCCAACGACATGAGCAAGGTTGCGACGGGCGCGCAACCGCAACTCGGCGAGCGCAGCACGCAATTCCGGTGTCACGCGCATCGCGAAAATATCTTCCGGGACGGCCCCATAGTGTTGAAGGATATCCGCCGGCACATAGAGTTGCCTCCGTGTCGTGTGCCGCGAAAACTGAGAGAGTACGTATGCAATCGTCTGTGCGCTCCCAGACTCATTGATGACCATTGAGTTCGTTTTGCTGCCTAAAAGGCGGACGGCCAAGTCAAAGATCGTTCCGGCAGTGCGTGCCGCGTAGAGCTCGAGTTCTTCTGTGCTCTGCATCGGTTCATTGTGAACGTCGAAGCGGTGCGCCTCGACAAGATCGACGAGCGGTTCGCGCACACAATCGAAACGCGCAATGACCTCAGTTACAGCTGCCGCAACCGGATTTGCCGCTGCTTCACCTTCGCGTTCGCCTAAAATAACCTCGCGCCACCATTGCAACCGAATTTCCCCAGGCATTGTTTCTCGTGCAAGGTCGCGCACGCGATGAATTTCGGCGTTGAATGCATAAAGCGCGAACAATGCTTCGCGCTTGTCGGCTGGAGCGAACAAAGTCGCGAGATAACTGTCGCGATCGTTTTCGCGCAGGTAATCGGCGCAATATGCGAAAGGCTCTTTCATTTCGCTAACCCTGCGCGTGGATCAGGTCACTGCAATGAGACCCGCTCCGACACGTCGGTTCTCCGCCAGGAGAATGTTGTAGGTCCGCACCGCGGCGCCCGTCGCCATCGCATCAACGGAAAGCGACAATTCGCGAAATTTCTGATGCAGTTTCTCAGGCATGGCGCACGGATCTCGGCCCGTACCAATGAGAAAGAAATCAAGGCGATCCGCGCGATCAAAGGCAGCCTGCAGGACAGCCTCGTTCAGTTCAGCCACATTTATGATCGGCCACGCCCAGATGCCATCAGGGAAACAGAGCAGCGAGCCACGATGCGACATGCCGCCAAATCGAAATCCACCTTCACCGTAGGCTTCTATTGGCGCGGGACGCGGCAGATGTGGGGCATCGGCGCGCCCGCCGATTGCCATCTACTTCTTCCGCTCAGGGGCAGTGAGTGCATCACGGCCGGTCCCGACGCCGAGGTAAATCAATATCGGCGACGCAATAAACACGGATGTGTACGTACCCACCAGCACAACGCCGAACATCATGGTCGCCGTGAAGCTATGGATTGCCTGCCCACCGAATAACAAAAGGGCCAGCAGTGCGAGCGACACCGTAACGTGCGTAATCACCGAACGTGACAGCGTTTGGTTGACCGACGCATTCAGCAGTTCGGGCATAGGCAGTTTGCGATACCGTCGCAGCATTTCGCGAATGCGATCATAAATGACCACGGTATCGTTCAACGAATAACCCAGAATGGTGAGCAGTGCGGCGATACTTGTAAGGTCAAAGTCGATCTGGGTGATCGACATAAAGCCGATGGTAAGTACGATGTCGTGGACGTTAGCGATCATGGCGCCAAGCGCGAATTGCCACTCGAACCGGAACCACAGGTAAATCAAGATCGCGAAGATCGCCAACATCAGGCCGACCACGCCGTAGGACAGAAGCTCGCTCGATACGCGAGGTCCGACGACTTCTACGCGGCGATAGTCAACTTCGTCGCCAAGCGCGGCGCGCACTTTGGCAACGGCCTGCTGTTGCGCCAGCTCGCCACCGGGTTGCTCGGCGATACGGATGAGCACGTCGTTCGGCGCGCCGAACTGCTGGAGTTGCACTTCGCCCAACCCAAGTGCGCCGAGCGTGGCGCGCATTTTCGCGAGATCGGCAGCGCCGGCCTTGGACTGCACCTCCATCAGCGTGCCGCCCTTGAAGTCGATGCCGAAATTCAGCCCGTGAAAGAAATAAAGCGAGATCGCAATAATCGAGAGGAACGCAGACAGCGGAAAGCTGATGCGCCGGAAGCGCATGAAGTCGAATTTGGTGTCATCAGGAACGATGCGAAGCAAACGCACGGCGCAAATTCCTCAAATCGGGACGCGTTGCGGGCGCCGCCAGCGCACCCAATAAGCGACGATCAACCGTGTCAGGGTAAAGGCGGTAAACACGGTTGTGATGATGCCGATGCCGAGCGTAACCGCGAAGCCACGAACAGGCCCGGTGCCGATGTAAAACAATACCGCGGCTGCGATGAACGTGGTGATGTTCGAATCCAGGATTGTCGCAAGCGCCCGACTGAAGCCCGCGTCGATCGCGTTGATCGGTGTGCGCCCACCGCGCACCTCTTCACGAATGCGCTCGTAGATAAGGACGTTTGAATCGACGGCGATGCCGACGGTCAGCACGATGCCGGCGATGCCGGGCAGCGTCAGTGTCGCGTTGAGAAGCGACAATATGCCGAAAATCATCGCAACGTTGATTGCCACCGCGATGTTCGCGAATAGCCCGAACAGGCCATAAGTCACCAACATAAAGGCGATGACCATCGCTGCGCCGACGTACGACGAGAGCTTGCCTTTGGCGATCGAATCCTGGCCTAGGCCCGGTCCGACTGTACGCTCTTCTATGATGGTGAGCGGCGCGGGCAAGGCGCCGGCGCGCAGCAGGATCGCAAGATCGTTCGCGCTTTCGACCGTAAAGCTTCCGGAAATCTGGCCCGAACCACCCAGAATAGGTTCACGTATGACCGGCGCGGAGATCACCTGATTGTCGAGGATGATGGCAAACGGCTTGCCCACATTCTCCTGAGTGACCTGAGCAAATTTGCGCGCGCCAGATGTGTTGAAACGAAACGACACAATCGGTTCGTTCGTGCGTTGGTCGAAGCCGGGCTGTGCGTCCGTGAGATCGCTGCCCGATACGAGAATGCGCTTTTCGACCAGATAGGGTGTTTTTGGCGTCGTCGTGCCGTAAAGGATTTCGGAGTCCGGCGGTACGCGACCCTGCAAGGCCTGTTCGGCCGGTATCGAAACGTCCACCATGCGAAAATCAAGCTTGGCGGTTTTGCCGAGCAATTCCTTCAGTCGCGTCGGATCCTGCAGACCCGGCACCTGCACGAGGATTCGGTCAACGCCCTGACGCTGAATCAACGGCTCGACGGTCCCAAGTTCGTTCACGCGACGTTCAATGATCTGGATCGACTGCTCTACCGACTGGCGGACCCGCTCGAGGATGGCCGGATCGGTCAGCGTCAGCCTCACCAGGCTTCCCCCCTCGGTCGTAACGTCGAGGGTGCGTTGACCGGTGCTGCTGCCGAGGATTCCACCGAGTGGCTGGGATAGCTCGCGGAGCTTGTCGACCGCTTGATCGAAATTGCTGCCTTCGCGAATGCGGACTTCGACGCTGTTGCCACGCACGACCAGGCCGGTATAGCCGACGCGGGCATCACGCAGCACGCGGCGGACGTCATCGCGAACCGCCTCCAGCTTCTCTTTGCGAACGGCGTTGGTATCCACCTCCAACAGGATGTGCGAACCACCCTGCAGGTCGAGACCCAACACGATGTGCCGCTGCGCCCACTTCGGCCAGCTCTGCACCATCTTCTCAGGCAAGAAATTTGGAACGGCGAACAGGCAGACAACGAACGCTGTAAGTATGATCGCTGTCGCCTTCCACCGCGTGAAATAAAGCATGACTTCCCGACTTGCGGCTAAGGGCTAAGGCGGTCGGCTTTAGCCGGCTGCTGCCTCTTCTTTGACAGGTTCGCCTTTGGCACGGACATCGGCAACCATTTGCCGCATCTGGCGAATGCGCACGTCGTCCGCAATCTCGATCTCGATCTGGTCGTCATCGATCACCTTGGTGACCTTTCCTACAAGGCCACCATTGGTAACGACGGTGTCGCCTCGGCGTACGTTCTTGACCATCTCCTGATGCTGCTTCACGCGCTTCTGCTGCGGTCGCAGAATCAGAAAGTACATGATGACGAAGATCAACACGAAGGGCAGCAACGACATCAGCATTCCGCCGTCGCCGCCTGCACCGCCGCCGAACAAAGACCCTTGTGCAAAGGCAGGCGTTATAAACATTTAAGCGTGTTCCTTGGATGGCGCCGGACGGCGCTTGAATTCGCGCGGACTATAGCTGTCGGGCGCCCAATTGCAACGGCGGGCTAGTCGCAAAAACCTCCCGTTTTCAGCCGTTTCTTGATGAGACCGCTTGCGGGGGGAACGCTCCCCCGCTAAGAGCAGCGCGATTTCCGGGAGTACCAATGGCCAAATCGAAATCCAGATCGCCGCGACGCTCTGCGCCCAAGCCCAAGGCCACCCAGCCTTCGGGCCCGGGCGATGTCTTCGAACGCATTGCGGACGCCCTCGAGCGGTTGTCGCCGCAACGCAAGACGCTTCCTGACCTCAGCGCCGCTGATGCATTCGTTTGGTATCCGGACGGTCGCCTTGCGCCGGTGCCACGCGTCAACCGCGTCGAGATGTCGCTGCTCCAAGGAATTGACCGGGTCCGCGATGTTCTCGTTGAAAATACCGAGCGTTTCGCGAAAGGCCTGCCCGCAAATAACGCTCTCTTATGGGGAGCGCGCGGCATGGGCAAGTCCTCACTCGTGAAGGCCGCGCACGCCGGTGTTAATGCGGCTTTCGCTCGCAACGCGAAAGGCGGCGCCCTCAAACTGGTCGAAATCCATCGCGAAGACATCGACAGCCTGCCCGCATTGATGGCCCTTACACGCGGGTCTTCGCACCGCTTTATCGTGTTCTGCGATGATCTATCGTTCGATGCGGAAGACACCACCTACAAATCGCTCAAGGCTGTGCTGGAAGGCGGCATTGAAGGCCGTCCGGACAACGTGATCTTTTACGCGACTTCAAACCGCCGCCACCTCATGTCACGCGACATGATGGAGAATGAGCGCTCGACCGCGATCAATCCAGGTGAAACGGTCGAAGAGAAAGTGTCTCTATCCGATCGCTTCGGACTGTGGCTCGGCTTTCACCGATGCAGCCAGGACGAATATCTGGCGATGGTTGATGGCTACGTGGCGCACTACAAAATTCCCGCGCACGGGGACTCTTTGCACCGCGAAGCGTTGGAGTGGTCGACCACGCGCGGCTCCCGATCGGGGCGCGTAGCCTGGCAGTTCGTGCAAGATCTTGCAGGGCGCCTTGGCGTCGCGTTGAAGAACTAGACGCCGCCGAGATATTGAGTCGGATCGACGGGCGTCGAGCCTTTTCTGATCTCGAAATGCAGCTGCGGTGACGTCACGCTGCCGGTCTGGCCCGCGTGCGCAATGACCTGCCCGCGCTTGATTGAATCGCCGCGCTTGACCATCAATTCGCTCGCGTGAGCATAGGCCGACACGAAGCCATTCGAGTGGCGGATCAAAACGAGGTTGCCGTAACCTTTGAGTTCGTTGCCGGCGTAGGCGACGACACCGTCATCGGCAGCCTTGATCGGAGTGCCTTCCGGTACTGCCAAATTGATACCGTCGTTCTGCGTCCCATTCGGCTTGCTGCCGAATCCAGCAATGACCCGACCGCGCACGGGCCAACGGAACGCAGGCATGGCTTCCGCAGCCTTGACCGGCGTTTCAGCCACCCGCGGCTCTTCCTTGGCCACGCTCGCAGTCTGAACCGGCCCGACGCTTGCGACTTTCACCGGTGCACTAACCTTCTCAACAGGCATCGTGCGCGGTTGTGTATTTTGCGCAGGCGCGACACTTGCCACGGCGGCCGAATGGCCGCCCGGAATAGTCAGCCGATCACCGACGCTGAGTTGCGAGGATGTCTGCAGATGGTTGGCGCGCGCGAGCGCTGAAACTGTAATTCCATTGCGGCGCGCAACATTCATGAGCGTATCGCCGGACCTGACGATGTGAACGTTGCCGTTTGTTGATCTGGGGGCTGCGGCCGTTTGCGTCGTGCTGGCAGTGTGGCGCGGAATAACGAGGCGTTGCCCCGGTCTGATCTGGCTGGCGTCACGAATGCCGTTTGTCTGCAGAATTGCCGAAGCAGGCACGCCGTGCCGACGCGCTATGCCCTCGACCGTCTCGCCGTAGCCGACCGTCACGGCAGAACCGCCGTTCCAGGTCCAGTGACTGGAGGTTGGCGGCACGCTCGATCCGGTAACATCGGAATATCGGTTGTACGACCTGTATGCAGCGGGACTTTGTGCCCCATAATTTGGTGCAGCCGCGACCGTGTTTGGCGGGCTCAAAGGTTGACTCTCAACGCGGGCATAGTTCGCAGGCGCGGGAACCGAGCCGACGCTCTGTGGCGGCGCTGGACGATCGCTGGCGTACGAATTGGACTGGAAGCGCGCGGAATCCGCGCAACCGGCCACGGTGATGCCTACCAGGCCAAGAACTGCAATGCGCGGCCAGGTAATGAGGCGAGAATCCACCTTGGGGGGCGACATGTGGTTACTCACTCGTACGCATGAAACGTAGAGTTCGAAATAAACCAGTCGCGAGTAAACAAGGCTTTAATAATTAACGCGCGGGTTACGCGGCATTTACGGCCGAAAGGCGGGCTGGAAAATCACAGTTCCTGCGCTTTGCCCGGTAACATCGGCACGAAACGTACGGGGATCAGGTTTTCGCGGTGGGTTCCTGTTTGCAACTTGGTAAGCTTGATCAGATGTTGTGAGCCGTCCTGTGCTCCCAGCGGCAAAACCATGACGCCACCATTGTCGGCAAGCTGGTCGAGAAGCGTCTCCGGAAGCCTCTCTGCCGCGGCGGTAACAATGATGCGATCGTAGGGCGCCCCGCCCGGCACGCCTACGAAGCCATCGCCGGTGACGACGTCGACATTCTCGTAACCGAGGGATTTCAACCGCGCGCGGGCCCGATCAGCCAAGGTACGATAGCGCTCGATGCTGACCACTTCACGGGTCAGTCGCGACAGGACCGCTGCCTGATAACCGGATCCCGTTCCGATCTCGAGTACACGGTGGTTTGGCTGCACGCCAAGCTGTTCTGTCATATAGGCCACAACATACGGTTGGCTGATCGTCTGTCCGCACTCGATCGGTAACGCCTGATCGGCATAGGCACTCTCAACAAAGTTCGCATCCACAAAGCGCTCGCGCGGCACCTCGTCCATCGCCCGAAGCACTGCCTTGTCGGCAATACCCCGACGACGCAAGGTCAGCAGGAATTCCATGCGATCGTTGTCCTGCTGGTAGATGGGTGGTCTAGACACGTTTAGGCCTCTTTGCCGGCGTTATTAGCATGTTAGCGGGAACTTGAGCTAAGCTGGAACTCTGTGGCGCATCCTGAGTTGATGGGCGGGAGACACCAATGACAGGCACCTCGACAGCGGCACCACGCGTTCTTGTGGTCGAGGATGAGTATTTGATCCGCATGTTGCTTGAGGACATGTTGGACGAGCTTGGCTATGGCGTGGCCGCGGCCGTTGGTACGATCTCGGAAGCGCGCAAGATTGCTGCCGACGGCGAATTCAGTGCTGCCATTCTGGACGTGAATCTCGACGGCCAGGAGATATATCCCGTGGCGGACATCCTCGCCCAACGCGGTCTGCCATTCGTATTTGTCACCGGGTACGGCGAGCGCAGCCTGCCTGAGGCCTATCGCGGACGCCCTGCCCTGCAGAAGCCATTTCAGGCCGAACAGCTCAAAAGCACACTTGCAGGTTTGTTCGCTTAGTCGAAGATCTCCGCAAGCTTCGTCATAAATGGCTCATCGGTGAGATCCAGTCGCAATGGCGTCACCGCGATGCGGTTCTCCGTCAGCGCCGCAAGATCGCTCCCCGGCGCCGCACCGGGATTTCCGCCGCGCTCAAATGCAATCCAGTAGTAAGGATTGCCGCGCCCGTCATGGCGCGCATCGATACGCAAAAGCTCCTGGTCGCGCTTGCCCTGAACAGTGACGGCCACGCCCACAACCTGATCGGGCTGACAGTCAGGAAAGTTGACGTTGACGAGGACGTCGCGTGGCATCCCGGTATTCAACACCCGCTTGATAAGGCCGGGCGCGTGCTTGATCGCTGTGTCCCAATAAGGGTGGTGTTTCGTCGTGAATGCGTATGCCTGTGACAACGCGAACGAGGGAATGCCGAGCACGGTGCCCTCCATCGCACCCGCAACAGTGCCCGAGTAAGTGACATCCTCTGCGCAGTTGCGGCCGCGATTCACTCCCGAAAGTATCAGCTCCGGCTTGTTCTTCATCAGATGGCGGACACCCATGATGACGCAATCGGTCGGCGTGCCTTTCACAGCGAAATGGCGCTCGCCGACTTCCCGCATTCGCAACGGATCGTTGAGGGAAAGCGAATGCGACACACCCGACTGATCAATTTCCGGCGCGACAATCCACACCTCGTCGGAAAGAGCGCGCGCAATTTCCAGACAGGCAGCGAGTCCCGGCGAGTGAATGCCGTCGTCATTGGTGATGAGAATGCGCATTACGCCCGCTCAATCTTCGTTATTCCGCCCATGTAAGGGGCGAGCGCAGAGGGAACCGCGATAGCACCATTTTCTTCTTGATAGGTTTCCATCACGGCGATCAGCGCCCGGCCTACGGCAACACCTGAGCCGTTCAGAGTATGTACGTGCCGCACACCATCCTTGGCGCGATACCGTGCATTCATGCGACGCGCCTGAAACTCTCCGCAATTCGAGCAGGACGAAATCTCACGATAGGCATTCTGGCCAGGCAGCCACACTTCGATGTCGTAAGTTTTTTGCGCGGCAAAACCCATATCGCCCGTGCAAAGTGTAACGACACGGTAGTGTAGATCGAGCTTTTTGAGCACCTCCTCCGCGCAGCTGAGCATGCGCTCGTGCTCCTCTTTTGATTTTTCCGGCGTCGTCACCGAAACCAACTCAACTTTCGTAAATTGGTGCTGGCGGATCATGCCACGCGTATCCTTGCCGGCGGCTCCAGCCTCCGCACGGAAACACGGTGTGCAAGCGGTCAATCGCAACGGCAGTTGTGCTTCTTCGACGATCGATTCTCTTACCAGGTTGGTCAGCGGCACTTCGGCCGTTGGAATGAGCCAGTAGTCGTTGGTTGTCCGAAATTGATCCTCGGCAAATTTCGGCAATTGCGCCGTGCCGAACATCACTTCATCGCGCACAAGGATCGGAGGATTGACCTCTGTATATTTGTGTTCTTTCCCCGTATGCAGATCCAGCATGAACTGACCGAGCGCGCGTTCCAGACGGGCCAATCCTTTCTGCAAGACGACAAATCTCGCCCCGGACAACTTGGCGGCAAGTTCGAAATCCATCTGACCAAGCGCTTCGCCCAAATCAAAATGCTGTTTGGGTTTGAATGGATAGTCGCGCTTTTTGCCGAACACATGGTGCTCGACATTTCCGCTCGCATCAGCACCCTCGGGCACATCATCGAGCGGCGTGTTCGGAATTTGTGCGAGCTCTCTTTCAAGTTCTGCCGCGAGCGACTTCTGTTCTTCTTCCATGGCCGGGAGCGCCGTTTTGAGCTCGCTTACCTCGGCCATCAGCTTGCTGGACTTAGCTTCGTCCTTCGCTTTCTTGGCGTCACCGATTTCCTTCGAGGCCGCGTTGCGCCGGGCCTGCGCCTGCTCAAATCGAGTGATCGCCGCGCGCCGCTTTTCGTCGAGCGCCAGGAGCTTTTTCGACAGCGGCTCAAGGCCGCGCCGTTTCAGCCCCCGGTCAAAGGCGTCAGGATGCTCGCGAATCCATTTGATGTCGTACATGGCGGGTTTCTATACCGTCCTGGCGCATCGTCCTCACTTGAAACAAGCCAAGACGCAGATGCCCGGCATAAAGCCGAGCATGGCGGAGTTCAATAGCGAACCTTACTTATTCGGCCGGCTTTGCGTTGGCCGACGCTGCATCCGAAGCCGCCTTGGCCGCTTCCTCGGCCCGCGCCCTTTTCTCCACCATGCGCACCGACCAGATCGAACCCTCGTAAAGAATGAGCAACGGGATTGCGAGCGACATTTGGCTGATGACGTCAGGTGGCGTCAGCACGGCGGCCAGGACGAATGCACCAACGATAAAATAGCGCCGCTTGGCCTTGAGCTGTTCGGCAGTAATGATCCCGATGCGACCAAGCAGCGTAAGAATGACCGGCAATTGGAAGGCGACGCCGAAGGCAAGGACGAGAGCCATCATCAACGAAAGATATTCGCCGACCTTCGGCATCAACGCGATCGACGCATCGGTGGCCGAGCCGATCTGCTGCATGCCGAGCGAAAATCGCACGAGCATCGGCAGCACCAGGAAATAGACCACCGTCGCGCCGAGCGCGAAGAAGATCGGCGTTGCGATCAGGTAAGGCAGGAACGCCTGGCGTTCGTTTCGGTAGAGGCCAGGAGCGACAAACATATAAATTTGCGCCGCGACTATCGGAAATGAAAGAAACGCGGCGCCGAACATCGCGAGCTTGAGCTGCGTTACGAAATATTCCAGCAGAGCCGTGTAAATGAATTTCGAATTTTCCGGGCCGGCCACCCAAACAAACGGCCACACCAGAATGTTGTAGATGTTTTTGGCGAACACGAAGCAGACCGCGAACATCACACCGAACGCGATCAACGCCTTGATCAGGCGCGAACGCAGCTCGATCAGGTGATCCATCAAAGGCGCTTTGGTGGCCTCGATGTCCTCGTGTGTCATGCCGCACCCCCGGCCTGCTTGGGCGGTGGCGCCTCAGGCGCTGCAAAATCTTTTTCGCTGACAGGCGTCGGCGGCTCAGGCAGCGGCACGCTGACGTCGACCTGTTGCTGCGGCTCCGGCAAAGCGGGCGGCGTCGGCGGCTTTTCAGTCGGAACCTCGCCTATCTCGGGCATCTCGAACGCGCGCTCGATTTCCTTCTGGGTGTTTGCAAGCGGGTCGAACTTGGTCAAATCGCTGACCGAGCTCTTGAGATCCTCGGCCTGCTTTTTCAATTCGGCCATCTCCGCTTCGCGCATTGCTTCCTGAAACTGACCCTGGAAGTCGGACGCCATGCGCCGGATTTTGGCCATGTACTGTCCGAGCGTGCGCAACACAGTCGGCAGCTCTTTCGGCCCAATCGCGATCAGCGCGACGATGCCGATGACGACGAGCTCGCCCCAACCAATGTCGAACATGGATTAATCAACTCCAAGGCGCGGGCTTACCCGCGCCGCGACGATCGCCTGGCCGTCGCAACGATCAGGAACGCGCGCCTTCGGCGCGTCGTTCGGCTTCGGTTTTGGTCGCGGTGCCGCCCGCTTCAATCGTCTTGACTGGCTCGCTCTTGGTGTCCGCCGTCTTCTCGTCTTCGGACATGCCCTTCTTGAAGGCCTTGATGCCTTGAGCAAAGTCACCCATCAGCGACGAAATCTTTCCGCGACCTCCGAACAGGACCATCACGACCAGCAGGACGATGATCCAGTGCCATATACTTAGGGAACCCATCTGCAAATCCTCCGCAGCGAACGGGCTTTTTTCGGCTCGTCCCGCCATGATTTGGAGGAGAAACTAGGCCTCGCACGCGGCAAAAACAAGGACCTCGCACCCGGGCAAAGAGCCGCGCAATGCCTTGAAATAGCGCAATTTACGGTTAATTCGCCGACGTTATTTTTCGGACTGCACGGGTGGCGCCAACCCGAGGTCGAGGTCGCCGGGTTCCAGCGGGTCTTCATCATCGCGCAATGTTGAATCGTCCGACGGAAGCGGCACCGCAAATCCTGGGGGCAGATTCCCCTCGATCATGCCAGCACCCTTCAACTCCTCGAGCCCCGGCAGATCACCGACCTCTTCCAGGCCGAAGTGAGAGAGAAACGCTTCCGTCGTCCCATAGGTGATCGGACGACCGGGCGCCTTACGGCGACCACGCGGCCGGATCCAGCCGGTTTTGAGCAGGACGTCGAGCGTGCCGGCCGCTGTTACAACGCCGCGAATTTCTTCGATTTCCGCGCGGGTGACCGGTTGATGGTATGCGACAATCGCAAGCGTCTCAGTCGCAGCACGCGAAAGCTTGCGCGTTTCTACGATCTGCTTGGTCAGCAACCACGACAGATCGGTCGCCGTCCGGAATGCCCATTTCTTGCCAACCTTGACCAGGTTGACGCCGCGCGTCGCGTATTCATCGCGGAGCTGCGCGAGCGCCGCCTTCACGTTGACATCGTTGGGAAGTCTGCGCGCCAACATCGCCTCATCGAGCGGTTCTCCCGCTGCGAATAGAAGCGCTTCGATGAGCCGCAATTCCTCCGGCCGAGTTGCCGGAGACGCTGTTGCCTCCGGCTCCGGCTCATTGTTCTGCACCACCACGAGCTTCTTGGCCGCGCCCGGCATGGATACTTTCCCCTTATGAGTTTTCTTGTGCGCCATACGTTATTGCATTTCCATTCACGCCGACGCGCTTGCGCATATAGATCGGCGCGAATGATCCCTTTTGGTGAATTTCCGCATGCCCCTCACGCACCATTTCGAGCGCGGACGCAAACGAAGAAGCAAATACTGTTGCGGCAAGAGCGGGTTCAACCACATAGCTGATCAGAAACTGATCGATACGCGACCAGTCCGCCGACTGGCCTATCAACCGCTCAAGCGCTGAGCGGGCCTCGGCCAACGACCAGACCGTGCGCTGCTTGAATCGAACGCGCGATAGTGCGCTGCGTGATCGCTGTGTGGCATAGGACGAAAGCAGGTCGTAGAGCGTCGCCGACCATTCCGGCTGCTTGATTTCCTCGATTGGCTCGGGCAGCCCGCGCGGGAAAATGTCCCGGTTAAGCTGGGGACGCTCCATCATGCGCGTCGCAACGTCGCGAATGGCTTCCAACCGGCGCAGACGGTTGGCCAACGCCAGCGCCATGTCCTCGGCGCTCGGACCCTCGCCAGGCTCCGCTTCCGGCAACAACAACCGAGACTTGAGATATGCGAGCCACGCCGCCATCACGAGATAGTCCGCCGCAAGCTCAAGGCGCAATTGCCGCGCCGCCTCGATAAAGGACAGATATTGGTCGGCCAGCGCCAAAATTGAAATCTTGGTCAGATCGACCTTTTGTTGACGCGCAAGCATCAGCAGCAGATCAAGAGGGCCTTCGAACCCCTCCACATCCACGATCATGGCCGGCTCAGTAGTGCCGCGATCAGCGCCGAGTGCTGTGTCGAATTCCTCTCCGCTCATGTGACGATCTTTCGTTGTGGTGCCGTTCGATCGTCACCCATCATTTGCGCGAATACCTTGCGTGCCGCATGCGTGTCGAATTCCTCGGGAGCCGCTCGAAGATTCAGCGCCGCGTCAGCCCGGCGTGCGGACTCATCAGCAAGTTCGGGCGCTTCGGCTGCGACGGCCACCACCTCGGTAAGGTCCCCGTTGCAGTGCAGGACGACGTCACAGCCTGCGGTCAGGGCGGCCCGGCTCCGCTCAGATACGGTTCCGGACAGCGCATTCATCGAAATGTCGTCGCTCATCAACAGGCCCTGGAATCCGATAAAGCCGCGAATCACTTGCCGCACTATTGTGACCGAAGTGGTGGCAGGCGCGACGGGGTCTATGGCACTAAACACAACATGCGCAGTCATCCCAATCGGCAAGTCCGCCAGCGGCCGGAACGCGGCAAAATCGACGGCCTCAAGGGTGGCCCGGTCGGTATCGACGACCGGCAGTTTGTGGTGGCTATCGACTGAGGCCCGGCCGTGACCAGGCAGGTGCTTTAGCACCGGGAGAACCCCGCCAGTCAGCAAGCCGTCCGCAATGGCTTTCGCGATGGCCGCAACTTTTGCTGGTTCACGACCGTAGGCCCGGTCGCCGATGACCGGATCACTGCTTTCCAGGGGTACATCGGCCAGTGGCAGGCAGTCGGCATCTATGCCAAGCGGCCTGAGATCGGCGGCAATCAAATGCGCGGCGAGCCGTGCCGCCGCTATTCCCGCCGCGGGTTCGCGGTCATAGAGGTCACCATACCGCTGACCAGCCGGATAAGCGGGCCAATGCGGCGGGCCGAGCCGCTGGACGCGCCCGCCCTCCTGATCAACGAAAACGGGCGCCTCCCATCCGACCGTTTCGCGAAATGATTCAGTAAGACCAGTCACTTGTGCCGGTGTGCTCACGTTCCTTTTGAAAAGGATCAGCCCCCAAGGTCGAGCTTCCCGGAGGAATGCGCGCTCATCGGCGGAAATGCTCAAGCCCGCCAAGCCGGTAATAAAAGCGCGCGCCGCCATCGGCGCGGATTAGCCCGTGCCCGCCGCAGGGGTCAAGTTTGCGGCGCTTAATTCTTCTGGATGAGACACTGGCCGCCAGCGGCCTTCAGGCTTGAACACAGTTCCGCAGCCTCCGCGGGGTTGGTGAAGGGACCAACCATGGCGCGATAATAAGTCCCCTTGGCTCCCAAGTCGGCCTTGTGGACCAGCAGGTCGCGGCCGCCGAGCTGGGTCGGGAATTTGGCTTGCAGCCCACGGAACGCAGACTGCGCCTCAGCCTCGCTTCGCTGTGAGGAAATCTGCACGAAGGTGCCACTGCCGACATTGCTGACCGCGGAAGCAGGAGCTGCGGCTTGCGGTGCGACAGCGGCGGTCTGAGTCGGCGCCGCCGGGCGTGCCTGAGCGCGCGCTGGGGAAGCATCCGGGTTCAGCGACAATGGCGAATTCCCGGAAGGGGTCGCCTGTCGGACTGGCTGCGCGGAACGCGCTGCTGGTGTCGGCGTCGAGTCGGAATCCGCGTCAGCGGTGGCGTTGTCGGCAGTGCGGGTCGGCGCTGCGGCCGGTTTGGCAGGCGCGACGGGCGCCTGCGGAGCGCGGGACGGCGGTCGGTGTCGCGAGTGGCGCGGCAGCCTGGGCATCAGCTGGCTGGTCCGGACGGATAGCGATAGTACGAACCTTCTTCGGTTCGTTTCCGACGATACCGCTGCCCAATGACGACTGCGGCGTAACCTGTGACAACACTACCGTTGTCGGCTTGTCGATCGGCTGCTCCTCGCGCGACACCAATTTCTCGCTTTGGCCACGCTCATTCACGCGCTCGGTGATCAGTTTGTTCGACTGCGCGTCCTTGCTGTTTGTTGCAGGAACAACTTTGCTTGGGCCCGCGTCCGCCTTGATAACAGGCGGCGGCTGCGTGGATCCGGAGGAGCCAAACAAGGCGCGATAGCCGAACGCGCCCGCGGTGCCAATCAATGCCAAACCAATTACGCCGGCAATCGCCATAACTCCCAGGCGTCGGCGCGAAGACGGCGCTTCATCGTAGTACTCATCTTCGGGCTGCTGGTTCGGATCCTGTTCGTACGAGTCGTACGGATAGTCCGCTTGACCCGATGGATAACCTCGCGCCTCATGGTCGGCTTGGTAGGGTTCGTCGTGGGCTGGCGTTTGCTCCCCGCCATATGCTTGGCGACCATAGCTTGGGTCATCGTAGTCGGTGGGGCCCGTCTGCTCACCGATCGTGCCGCGGGCATTGTAATAACCGTTGCCGTCAGGCCTTTGCGCGGATGAAGCGTTCCAATCGGCCTCGTCTCTCGGCGCGTATGGAGAACTCGGGGACGCCGCGTTCCAATCGGTGCGTTCCGCTGGCGCCGCCGAACGGCGCGCTGTGTCGCGCCCAAACTCTCCAAACGGATCGGTCTGTCCTATGAGACGCGCAAGCTCAGCGAGCGGATCATTGTTCGAGGTCCTCGCGTGGCTACGCAAAGGCGGTTCACTTGCACGGTAAGGTCTTTGGCTTCGTTCTTCCGCCATTCGGTCCCCGGTTACTGTGCTCGCCCTGTTCTACTTATAGCTGCTGGCGATCAAAGACGCCAAAAGCAGATCCCCAAGGACGAGACTTATCGCATTTCTTCCGGCGCGCTGACCCCGAGCAATGCTAAACCCGAGGCGAGTACGGTGACTATCCCCTTCACCAGGGCGAGCCGGGCTTTCGTCGTTTCTCGATCATTCTGGATAATGAAGCGTAAATGAGGCAAGTCCTTTCCGCGCGTCCAGAGGGCGTGAAATTCGCTTGCCAATTCATACAGATAGAACGCGATTCGGTGCGGCTCGTGGGCCGCGGCCGCAGCCTCCACAGTGCGCGGATAAAGCGCGATACGCCGTAACAACGATATCTCGCCGGTATCGCTCAGACGCCCAAGCTGCGCCTGCTGGAGGTAAGCCCTGAGAGCCGAATCAGCGGTCGGGAGGTCTGGCATCTCCTCCCGCGCGTTGCGGAACACCGACATCCCGCGCGCGTGTCCATATTGCACGTAGAAGACTGGATTCTCGCGCGTGTGTTCGATGACCTTTGCGAGGTCAAAGTCGAGCACCGCATCGTTCTTGCGGTATAGCATGTCGAAGCGAACGGCATCGCGGCCGACTTCATCCACCACCTCGCGGAGGGTGACAAATTCGCCGGCCCGTTTCGACATCTTCACCGGCTCGCCCGCGCGCAGCAGGCGGACAAGCTGCACGAGCTTCACATCGAGTTCGGCTTTGCTCCCACTGACCGCCTTGACCGCCGCCTGCATGCGTTTGATGTAGCCACCATGATCGGCACCCCAAACGTCAATGAGATTCAAAAATCCACGGTCGACTTTCGATCGGTGATAGGCAATGTCGGAGGCAAAATACGTGTAACTCCCATCCGACTTCTTCAGCGGTCGATCGACGTCATCGCCGAATTCCGTTGAGCGGAACAGCGTCTGCTCACGGTCTTCCCAATCCTCAAGGCTTCCGCCTTTGGGTGGCGGCAATCGCCCCTCATAAACCTCACCACTCTTGCGCAAGCTCTCAATGGTCGCGCCGACTTCGTCGCGCTTGCCTTCTATCAATGACCGTTCGGAAAAAAACACGTCGAATTGAACATTGAGCGCTGCAAGATCGTTGCGGATGACATTCATCATCATGTCGATCGCTTTGGCGCGCACGACTGGAAGCCATTCGCTCTCTTTCAGCGTAGTCAACTTGGCGCCATACTCCGCGGCGAGTTCCCCTCCAACCGGTTTCAAATAATCACCCGGGTAAAGACCGTCGGGGATGGCGCCAATATCCTCACCGAGCGCCTCGCGGTAGCGCAAAAAAGCAGAGCGCGCCAAAACATCGACCTGCGCGCCCGCATCGTTGATGTAGTACTCGCGCGTTACATCGTAGCCGGCGAACGCCAGCAGGTTGGCGAGCGCATCGCCGAACACTGCGCCACGGCCGTGACCGACATGCATGGGCCCGGTCGGGTTGGCCGAGACATACTCGACGTTGACCTTTTCGCCTTCGCCGACAGCGCTTTGTCCGTAGTCTTCGCCTTGCTCAAGCACAAGCAGTAGCTCTTCACCCCAGACATTTGGCTTCAATGAGAGATTGATGAACCCTGGCCCGGCCACGTCGACCGAGGCGACTTTGTCGTCAGCGCGCAATTTGGCTACGATGCTTTCGGCCAATTCGCGCGGCTTCTTGCCGGCATCTTTCGCCAGCACCATCGCGGCATTCGTTGCCATGTCGCCATGGGTCGGATCGCGCGGTGGCTCGACAACAATCCGACCTATCTCTGCCCCGGGCCCGAGGACGGCAGTGCTGGCCGCCTGCACGCGCGCGAGCATGTCCGCAAACAGATGACGGGGTTGTTCTTTTGAAACCATTGTGGCGAAGCGGCTAACGGAATTCGGAGGGCAAGTCAAAAAATCGCGGCGCGGGGACTACCAGATTGTTGCCCCACTATCGACAACGAGGATCTGGCCAGTCGTGATGGCCGCTTCATCGGATGCCAGAAAGACGGCCGTATCGGCCATGTGAATCGGCAGCCCAAGGCCAAACAGATGCGTGGCGGCAAGCTTCTCGAGGTCCTTTGAACCTTCCAACAGTTTTTTGACCCGCTCGGACAGCGTGACGGAAGGTGCGATCGCGTTCACGCGGATCTTGTGCTTGGCATATTCCACCGCCATTGAACGCGTCAGTGACGCGATGGCGCCTTTCGCGGCCGTGTAGCAGTCACGCCCCGGAACCGCGCTCAAGGCGATCGACGACGACATGTTGATGATCGCGCCGCCGCCGGACTTGATCATGTGCGGAATGCCGATCTTCGAGCAGAGAAACGTTCCATACAGGTCAAGTTTGATCACACGCCAGAATTCTTCTTCTGGTGCCTCGGTCACCGGGCCATCCTGCAGCGTCGAACCCCCCGCATTGTTGTGCAGAATGGTAAGCCCACCAAACCTGTCAACAGTTTCCGCAAAAGCCGCCTCGACCATTGCCTTGTCGCGGATGTCACAGTGGATGAAATGAGCGTCCCCTCCCGAGTTCTTGACTCGTCCGCGCGCGGATTCCGCGGCTGCCTCGCCGCGCGAAACATCAATTTCCGCGATCACGACCTTTGCGCCCTCTTCTGCAAACCTCTCCGCGGTTGCCCGGCCGATACCGCCACCCCCGCCGGTGATGAATGCAACTTTGCCTGCAAGGCGCGCCATGAAAAATTCCTCTGCGTGATGTCGTTGATCGCTGAGCGGCGCGCAAACCGCTGTTACGGTGACAGTCCTTTTGCGTGCATCACGGCACGATAGGCAAACACAATTGCCGGACCGAGCGTCGTGCCCGGGCCCGGATAACTACCAGCCATCACCGATGCCATGTCATTGCCGCATGCATAGAGACCTGGAATCGGCTTTCCATCGCCGCCGAGAACGCGTGCGTCCGCGTCAGTCGCAAGACCGGTGCTGACCGCGATGTCGGCAGGCCACACTGCAAGGGCATAAAAGGGCGGCTTGACCAGCGGTCCGATGCAAGGGTTCGGTTTGTTGTTGGCATCGCCATTGAAACGGTTCAGCTCGGTCTCGCCCTTGCCAAAATCGATGTCGATGCCGGTCTCGGCAAACCCATTGTAGCGCATCACGGTGCCGCGGAGTTGCTCCGCGTCAATTCCAATTTTGCCCGCGAGTTGTCCTAGATCGGGTGCGCTGACAAGGTATCCGCTCTCGACGAACTTTGCGGGATTGCGATGACCGGGGTAAATGACGCCCAGACCGTATTTTTCGAGAAATGTAGAATCGCAAATTAGCCAGGCAGGGATTGCTGCGGTCGTCTTGTTGCATTCAAACATCGCCAGCACGAAGTCGTGATAAGAGACCGCTTCATTGACAAAGCGCTCGCCGGCTGCGTTCACCGCAATCAGCCCTGGTTTGGCGCGATCGAGCACGAGATGCGGAAACAGGCCCTTGGTGCCGTCACTCCGTGGCACGATCGAAACTGGCGTCCAAAGTCCGCTGGTGCTTTTTTCGGGCGTCAACGCAGCGCCCAGCCTTTGGCCAATTTCAAGCCCATCACCTGTATTGTCCACCGAGCTCATTGAATATGTCGGCACGGGGCGAGGCATGAATGCGTCGCGGAAGCCCTTGTTGTGCGCGTATCCACCGGTCGCCAGCACAACCCCTTTGCGGGCTTTCACCAGAATTTTTTTGCTTCCAATTTTCAGTTGCGCGCCTTTGATCCCATTCCGATCGCCATCAACTTCAATGATTGATGCATCGAACAGGATCGGTACGTTGCGTTTGCGCAAACTGTAAAACAATCGCGCGATGAGCGCATTGCCCATCATCAGTCGCGTACCGCGCGCGTACTTCAAGCGGTCAGACAAATATCGCAGGAACAGTTTCGCCGAATAGACAAAATTGGCGATCGATTTGAACCTTCCAATCAATGGAGAAATGTCCGCCTTGCCGACCATCATGCCGCCGAAGATCATGAACTCAGGCACTGGCGGACGTATTCGTCGAAAATCGCCGTCAAGTAGCCGACCATCGAACGGCTCGGGCACAATCGCGCGGCCAGCCAATGCGGCGCCCGGCATGTTGCTGCGATAATCCGGATGTTTGCCACAAGGAACGAATTGCACATCCGATCGCGCACAAAGATAGTCGATCACCGCTGGCCCGGTTCGAAGATAGGCACTTCTCAGCTCGCGATTGGTTCCCTCTCCCACCAACGCGCTCAGATAGCGGTCCGCCTGTTCGGCGCT
Source organism: uncultured Alphaproteobacteria bacterium (assembly GCA_963707615.1). Lineage (GTDB taxonomy): Bacteria > Pseudomonadota > Alphaproteobacteria > Rhizobiales > Xanthobacteraceae > Pseudolabrys. The sequence goes on along the minus strand of CAVPQT010000001.1, from coordinate 1,129,695 downwards.
GTCGTTATATCCCGCCGCACGGCTCTGACTGTTACCCGGAATCCAGAGTGTGCCGGCCGAGGTCGAGCCCGTGCCGCCGACCTGATCTGACTTCTCGCACAAGAGAACGTCGAGGCCCTCTAGCGATGCGACCAACGCCGCGGCCATGCCAGCCGGACCCGCACCGGCAACAAGTAGGTCGACCTCAGAAGGAGGATCGATATTGGCGATCATTTTTCACCGACAGTCGTCGTCATCCGTTTGGATGATGTCATGCAGTAACGGCGATGTCATCGCTTTCGGTGTCCAAACCTTTTCGACATCACCCAATCGGATGACGCACCGGATTCGGGAAACTGTCATCTTGATTACATTCAAGTTCAGCCCGAGTTCATGGGCGCCGCACCAAGTTGGGAATACGGCGGCGCTCGATCTGCGCCGCATATTTCACAGGCCTGAGCGCGGTAACAGAGCCAACATCGGAGCGAAGAAATGACGAAGCTGACAAAGATTTCCAGACTGGCGAAGCTGACAGTTGCGCTGGTGGCGAGCGCTGCGCTGATGAGCTCGATTGAAATCGCAAATGCCAAGGGGGGCGACCACCATCAAAACCACAACGCGCAAAGCACGGCGCCCCGACCTCATTTCGTAATCAGCGGTCAGCCTGCCAATGTAAAGCGGGTCACGCGCGCCACCAAAAAGAAGGAGATGGCAGACAAGAAAAAGGGCTGCGGAAAGATCATCGTTCCGACGGCTGAATGTGGTGTGAGCTCCAAAAATCCGGTCGGCAGTACAATTCCCACACTTCCTTCTCAAGCCGGCGGAAGCAACCCAGCCCCAAAAGGTCCGTCTCCAGGCTATACGACAGTTACGCTCTCCAACGGCGTCACGACGTCCGCAATATTTAACGGCAAGGGACTGACAGTGACGTCGACCTCACCCGGAACGATTACCGTGTCCAATGGCACGAACAGCGTCACCATGCCGGGCGGTTCGATGAATCTTTCCGGCGCCATATCGGTTCAGCCCGGTGCCGGTGTTCAACTCGTACGCCACCCGAATGGCGATGTAACGGTGGCGGCGAACCCGACTGTGGCGAGTGGCCCCGCAAAACCAACAGGCACGAACAATGGCCCTCCGGGAGTCACGGCCACTGACACATTGAAGGAGCTGGGCAAGACCGCAGGTAACGGACTTTCGACAGTCGTCGTCAGCCCTGTAGCTGTTGTCGGTGGCGTCGGACTGACTGTCGGTGGCGCGTTGGTTGGATTGGCCGAAGGGCACCCCATCAAAACGACTAAAGAGGTTGCTGGCGAAATCTGGTCGGACGTGTCGAAAGTTATCGACTGGGCTGGCGGCTGGTTCTAAGCCATCTTGTTAGATCTGCACGGGCGACAGATTTTCTGTCGCCCGTTTTCCTGTCAGCGCAGTTCCGGCGTCTCCTTGAAATACTTTGCATGCTCGACAAGTGCATATCGGTCGGTCATGCCCGCGATGTAGTCGGCGATGTGACGCACGCCTTTTGAAGCATCGCTCCCGACGATGCCCTCACCCCATTCCTGCGGAAGATCGGCAGGTGTTTGCGTGTAGTGTGCGAATAATTCCCGCACGACCCTTTCCGCATCGGCCATGACGCGCATCACGCGATCGTGCCGATACATGCGTGGGTAGAGAAATCCCTTGATCTCGCGGTCGGCTTTTTCCATTGCCGGGGAAAAGCCCACGATCGGGCGCGGGGCATCACGTACCTCTGACGCTGAGCGCGGCTTGAGCATCGCAACACGACGGCCGGTTTCCCCGATGACATCTTCAATCATGCGCGTAATGAGCGCGCGGACCGTTTCGTGCACCCGGCGTGCTGGTTCAATATTGGGATGCTTGGCGTCGATCTCGCGCAGAATATTTCCGACAAGCGGCACTTCTGAAATACCCTCCAACGTAAAGAGGTCGGCACGCAGACCATCGTCGATGTCGTGCGCATCGTAAGCGATGTCATCCGACAAGGCCGCGACTTGCGCTTCGGCGCTGGCATAGGTCCACAATTCAAGAGCCTGAATTTTGGAGTACGCGACGATCGGCGCCGGCGCGCCCTGTCTGGCGTAGCGGCCGACCGGCAGGCCCGCGCGATCGACCAATGGACCATTGTGCTTGACGAGGCCTTCGAGCGTTTCCCAACTCAGGTTCAAACCGTTGAAGTCGGCGTACCGCCGCTCGAGGTCGGTCACGATGCGCAAGGCCTGCGCGTTGTGATCAAAGCCGCCAGATCCGGCAAGACATTCATCAAGAGCGCGCTCGCCGGCATGACCGAACGGCGGGTGACCGAGGTCGTGCGCCAGCGCCAGCGCCTCGGCGAGATCCTCGTCCAGTCCGAGCGCACGGGCGAGCGAGCGGGCAATTTGCGCGACCTCAAGCGTGTGTGTCAGTCGCGTGCGATAGTGATCGCCCTCGTGATAGACGAAGACCTGCGTCTTGTGCGCCAGCCGTCGAAAAGCCGCGGAATGGATGATTCGGTCGCAGTCGCGCCGGAAGGCGTTGCGGCTCGGGCTCGCCGGCTCCTCGTAGCGTCGGCCCCGACTTTGTGCCGGATCGCTGGCATAAACCACCCGTTCACGCCTGGAATCGACCGCCATTGTGCGCATTGACCTCTTCAGCCCGCGCACTTAACTATCCGTTGGGCCATCTGCCAATAGGATAGGCCCGAAAAGGCAAGCGGATGAGTGCAGACATCACGGTCAGCGAACGGGCAGCACGACGCATCGGCGAAATCCTGAAAGGTGAGCCGAGCGGGACCATGTTGCGCGTGAGCGTTGAGGGCGGAGGCTGCTCCGGCTTCCAATACAAATTCGACATGGAGCATGCGAAAGCCAACGATGACCTCGTGATCAGCCGCGACGGTGCCGTGGTTCTGATCGACCCGGTTTCCGTCAACTACATGGCCGGATCGGAAATCGATTTCGTCGACGATCTGATCGGCGCTTCGTTCAAGGTGAAAAATCCGCAAGCAAAAGCCTCGTGTGGTTGCGGCACCAGCTTCGCGCTTTAACTCCAAAAAGAAGAAGGCGCCGACCACCGCCGGCGCCCTCCGATGAACGTCCTGAAAATCAGGCTCTTACCGGAACGAAAACGTAGCCGTTTCCGTCGCGCTTGAACGTGCCGGCACCAGGCATGCTGTAGTGATAGCCGGCGACGATCAGCTTGTCGGCAATCGCTCGATCCATGATCTTGCGCCGATTGGTCTCGGCCAGCGGACCATCGGCGTCGAACACTGCGTGCCAACCCGGATTTTTCACGAACAACAGAGGGATGTTGGTGATATCGCCGAGCACCAGCAATTGCTGTTTGCCCGAACCGACTAGATAGCTGGTGTGGCCCGGCGTGTGGCCCGGCGTTGCGATCGAACGAACACCTCCGACGACTTCCTTGTCGCCGTCGATCTGCTGCACGTTTTTCCAACCCGGGAAAGTCGCCTTGACCCGATTGCTTATCCCTTGTGCTGGCTGCGGGACCGATGAACCAGTCCACCAGGCAAGCTCGGGCTTCGGCAAATAGATCGTCGCGTTCGGGTAAGTCTGCGCATTCGTGTCCTTGGCCATCAGACCGAAGATGTGGTCCGGATGGAAATGCGTGACGATGACGGTCTCGATTTTTCCCGGATCGATGCCGGCGGCCTTCATGTTCTTTGCCGCCATGAGACCTGCGGTCGACTGGACCTGCCCGCCGGTGCCGGAATCGAACATCACATACTTGCCCTTCATTTTCACGACCGTGATCGTGAAGGGGATCGGAATGATGTTGTCGGCGAGGCCGCCCGCCTTAAGGGCCGCTTTCACCTGATCGGGCTGCGCATTTTTCACAAAATTGTCTTCGAAGGCGCGGTTCCAGATTCCATCGTAGATCTGGGTGACTTCGACATTGCCAACCTTGAACTTGTAGAAGCCCTTATCGATGAGCTTGGCGTTAGCGTAAGCCTGCGCCTGAGCAGAACCGATGAACTCAAGCGGGCCATTGAGGCCGAACGCGGCGGAAGCCGCGGTGGCCGAAAGTACAAAATTCCGGCGTGAGATATTATGCATATTGCACTCCCCTGGGCGTGAGGGCTGAAAGGCCCAAGCCACAAACACGAGCCATTAACACAAGCCATAAACACCACGTGACCCGGGCTCATCCATCCCGTGCGCGAATATATTGCGTTCTGGGAGCTGGCGCTATTCCGCAGCGACGGCAGGCGGCGCCTGCTCGACTTCGGTGAGTTGCGGCTCGAGGCGACGCTTCAACATCCGGTCGACGCGGTCGAGATAGAGGTAAATCACCGGCGTGATGTAGAGCGTCAAGAGCTGCGAGAGCACAAGGCCGCCAACGACCGCCACGCCGAGCGGCTGGCGCAATTCGGCGCCCGCGCCGGTACCCAGCGCGATCGGCAGCGTGCCGAAGATCGCGGCGAACGTGGTCATCATGATCGGACGGAAACGAAGGACCGCTGCTTCGCGGATTGCGGCTTCCGCGGACAATCCCACGCGTCGCCGCTCAATCGCGAAGTCAATCATCATGATCGCGTTTTTCTTCACGATGCCGACCAGCATCACGATGCCGATCATAGCGATGACCGACAAATCCATGCCGAACATCATCAACGTCAGGATCGCACCGATACCCGCCGACGGCAGGCCGGAAATGATCGTGATCGGATGGATGAAGCTTTCGTACAGAATGCCGAGCACCACGTAGGCGGCAAAGATCGCGGCCAGAATCAGGATGCCCTGCCCGCGCAAGGAATCCTGGAACACCTGAGCCGTCCCCTGGAATCCGGTGGTGATCGTTGCGGGCAGCCGGTCGTCGCGCTCGAGTTTCTGGATGGCGTCGACGGCCTGACCAAGCGAGAACCCGGGAGCGAGGTTGAACGAGATCGTCACCGCCGGCTGTTGACCCTGGTGATTGACCTGCAGGGGACCGACAGTACGTTCGAAACGCGTCACCGCGGACAGCGGCACAGTCGTGCCAGTCGAGGTCTTCAGGTACACGCGCGCCAGGTCATCCGGCCCAATCTGAAACTCCGGCTGGGTCTCGAGAATGACCTGATAGTAGTTGACCGGGCTGTAAATGGTCGCGACCTGCCGCACGCCGAAGGCGTTGTAGAGTTCCTGTCGGACCTGATCGACGGTCAAACCATAAACCGCGGACTTCTCGCGATCGATTTCGATCGAGACCTGCGGGTTCGTGACATAGAGGTCAGTCGTTACGTCCAGCAGTCCAGGAATGCGGGAAATCTTCTCGCGCATTTCCGGCGTCACGCGATAGAGCGTCGCCGTGTCGTTCGATTGCAGCGTGTACTGATACTGGCTCTTGGCGAGTTTGCCGCCCAGGTTGATATTCTGAATCGGCTGGAAATAGATCGCCAGGCCCGGCACGACGTTGGCGGTCTGTCGCAGGCGCGCCAGGATCTTTTGCAGACTGTCGCGCTCTTTGCGTGGCTTCAGCGCGATCAACATGCGTCCGCTGTTGCCAACTGAGTTTGGTCCGCCGGTCCCGGTGGTCGAATTCACATATTGAACCGCAGGATCGGCACGCACGACTTCTGCAACCTTGCGCTGAAGCTGCGAAATCGCCGGGAACGATATGTCAGTGGCGCCTTCGGTTATGCCAATGATGTAGCCGGTATCCTCCTGCGGAAAGAAACCCTTTGGGACCACGACATAGAGCGCGATCGTCGCGAAGAATGTGCCGATCGTGACCATCAGCATGATGGACTTGAACGCGATCACCCGATCGAGCGTCCACTGGTAAGTGTGCAGCATCCATTCAAAAACACGCTCGAACCAGCGCAGCACGAAAAACTGCTTCTCATCACCATGATGGTTGCCCAGAACGCGGGCGCACAACATGGGCGTGAGCGTCAGCGATACGAATCCGGAAACAACGATCGCGACCGCGATTGATACGGCAAATTCACGGAATACGCGGCCGACCATCCCGCCCATCAACAGCACGGGAATGAACACGGCGATCAGCGAGAAGGTGATCGACACGATCGTGAAGCCGATTTCACGGGAGCCTTTTAGGGCTGCCTCGAACGGGCGCATGCCGCCTTCAATGTGGCGAACGATATTCTCCAGCATCACGATGGCATCGTCGACCACGAAGCCGACCGACAAGGTGAGCGCCAGCAGTGTCATGTTGTTGATGGAGAAGCCGAAGGCATACATCGCCGCAAATGTGCCGACGAGCGACACCGGCACCGCCAGCGCCGGGATAATGGTCGCCGACACTTTGCGCAGGAAAAGGAAGATCACCATGATGACGAGCGTAATGGCGATCGCCAGGGTCTCCTGCACATCGACGACCGCGGCGCGGATCGACAGCGACCGGTCGAACAACGGCTCCATATTGATCGACGGCGGAACTTGCGCGCGCATGGTCGGCAAGCTCTGGCGAACAAGATCAACCACCTGCACGGTGTTGGCATCGGGTTGGCGCTGGATCGCCAGCACAATGGCGCGCCCGTCATTGAACCAGGTGGCGACCTTGTCGTTTTCCACGCTGTCGATGACGCGGGCGATCTGATTGAGCTTTATCGGCGCGCCGTTGCGATAGGCGACGACCACGTCGCGATAGTCATCCGCGTGCGGCATCGCACTGGTGGCCGCCAGGGTCACGCTTTGCTTCGGCCCGGTCAGAACGCCGACAGGCGTGCTCGAGTTGGCTTTGGCAACGACGCTGCGTACATCCTCGAGCGAGATATTGCGTGCGGCAGCTTCAGTTGGGTTGACCTGAACGCGGACGGCGAATTTCTGCGCGCCGTAGACAAGCACTTGAGCAACGCCAGGCAACTGGGAGATCTGCGGCGCCAGAACGGTCTCTGCATAGTCGTCGACCGTTGATAGCGGCAGCGTGTCCGACTGCAGGGCGACATAGAGCACCGGGAAGTCGCCCGGATTCACCTTGCGGAACGAGGGCGGGATCGTCATTTCGATCGGCAGGAGGCGCGCGGCAGTGGCGAGCGCTGTCTGCACATCGAGCGCGGCGCCGTCGATATTGCGGCCCAGATCGAACTGAATGGTGATCTGCGCGAGGCCGAGCGAGGACGAGGAATTCATCGACGAGATGCCGGAAATCGTCGAGAGTTGCCGTTCTATTGGTGAAGCGACCGAGGACGCCATGGTCTCGGGACTGGCACCGGGAAATTGCGCGGTGATCTGAATGGTCGGAAAGTCGACTGCAGGCAACGCCGCAACCGGCAACAGCCGGTAGGCAAAGACGCCGAAAACGATCAACGACGCCGTCAGCAGCGTCGTCAAAACTGGGCGGCGAATACAGGTTTCAGAAATATTCATGGATCAGCTGCCCGCGACCTTGGGCGTACGCACGTTTACGCGGGTGCCTTTCGACAACAGCAACTGTCCTTCGGTCACAACGGTTTCGCCGCCATTGAGACCGGACGCGATCACACTTTCGGTGCCGACCTGACGTTCGACTTTGACCGGTTGCGGTTGCGCAATGCCATCCTGAATCACAAACACAAAGGTGCCACTCTGGCTGATCTGCACGGCATTGGCGGGAACGACGACGCCGTCCTCGTTGCGTAGCGTCATCTCGGTGTTGACCAGTGTGCCGGGCCAGAGCAACTCATCCTGGTTCGGCATGGTCGCGCGGACCATCGCCATGCCAGTTGAAGGATCGACGGTGTTCTCGATCATCGTCACCTGGCCGCTCGCACGCTTTGGCTCGCCCGGCACGATCGCCTCAACCGTCGCGGTCTCTGCCGCGATCGCCTTGCGAATATCGGGCAGGTTTTTCTGCGGCACGGTGAAGCTGACGTAGACCGGCACCATCTGGTTGATGGTCGCCATCGGCGATGTATCGGCCTGGCGTACGAAATTTCCGACCTTGACGTTGGCCATGCTGATCCGGCCGGGAATCGGCGCGCGGATCGTGCAGAAGCTGAGCTGTACTCTCAGGTTCTCAAGCTGCGCACGATTTGATTCTGCCGTTGCACGTGAAACGTTGACCGCGGTTTGCGCGTTGTTCAGCGTGACGATCGGCGTTGCGTTCCTCGCGGCGAGATCCGTGTAGCGTTCGACGTCGCGTTGCGCCTGCTCAAGTGTTGATTGCGCGCCATCGATGACGGCTTGCACGCGCTTCATATCGGCTTCGATCTGCCGGCAATCGAGCGTGAACAGAAGGTCGCCTTTCTGCACAGTGGCGCCATCGCGGAAATGAACAGCGGTAATCGTTGTGTCGACTTGCGTCTTGATCGCAACGCTGGCGATGGGGGTGACGTTGCCGAGCGCCGTCAAACGGACCGGTATGGTTTTGCGTTCAGCAACCGCGGTCTCGACCGGAACGGCACGGGCCTGGGGGGCGCGGGCGGCGGCGCCGTCCGTGGACCAGATGCCACGGGCGAGCACAACAGCACCAATCAGGGCGACAACTGCCCCGCCAAGGAGCCATTTTCGCTTGATCATCGGCAATTTTCGGTCCGGACTCATTTGGGCCCGCCCGGACGCTCCCTAATCCGCGGAATGGCTTGTTTCAGTTCAATTTGGTACCGCGTTAGCGCATTACCTAGCATATAAACGTTACTGAGTGCATATCCCTGCGGTGTCCTATAAACACGGCAAATACAGCGTTATTGGCCCGCCCGGAACCCTTAAAAATCCATGAGAATTGCCACCTGGAACGTCAATTCCATCCGCCAGCGCATGGACAACCTGGAGGCTTGGCTCCGGGAACGACAACCGGACATTGTCTGCCTGCAGGAAATCAAATGTACCGACGACGCCTTCCCGCGCGAGCCATTGGAGGCGCTCGGATACAACGTCGCCGTTCACGGCCAGAAGACTTTCAACGGCGTCGCGCTTTTGTCGAAGCTGCCGTTCGATGAAGTCGCGCCGGGATTGATCGGCGATGAGGCCGACGTGCAGGCGCGCTTTCTGGAAACGATTGTCTCCACCAAAGCCGGCGCGCTGCGGGTGATCAGTCTTTATCTGCCCAATGGCAATCCGCCGAACACCGATAAATATGGCTACAAGCTCAACTGGATGACGCGGCTGATCAACTTTTCGCATGAGCGACTTAAACTGGAAGAACCTATGCTGCTTGCGGGCGACTTCAATGTCATTCCGGCCGCCGCCGACGCGCGCCGTCCCGACGCCTGGAAGAACGACGCGCTGTTTTTGCCGCAGACCCGGGAAAAATTTCGTGCACTGGTCAATCTCGGACTGACCGATGCGATACGTGCTGTGAGTGATGAATCCGATCTCTATACTTTTTGGGACTATCAGGCCGGCGCCTGGGCCAAGGACGACGGCATCCGCATCGATCACCTGTTGCTGTCGCCACAGGCCGCGGATCGTTTGGTCGATGCCGGCATCGACCGTCACGTGCGCGGATGGGACAAGCCCTCCGACCACGTGCCCGTTTACGTCGATCTGGATATAGAAAGCCGCTGAAAGACGGCAAGGAATTGAAGCGCCCTACTCGCGCCGCATCTCCAGCCAATGGCGCAGATAGACTGCCGCCAGCGCGCGCTCGTCTTCGTTCGCCTGTTTCATGGCGCTGTCATAGAGCTTCGAAATCCAGGCCTGATCGGGGCGCGCATTATCCTTGGCAAGCGCGAGCCACATCAAGCCGCGCGCGGCCTGACGCGGCACATGATCGCCCTCGAAAAGCATGGCGCCGAGCATCGCCTGCGCTTCGCATTGGCCCTTCTGCGCCGAGAGACCGAACCATCTCGCCGCCTGACGCGGGTCGCGTGGCGCGCCGGTGCCGTTGAGATAAAGCCGCGCCAGATAGTACTGCGCATCCGGATCGCGGAAGTACGAGGCCGCGTAATTGAACATCTCGCGCGCACGCTGCGGGTCGCTCCTGACCTCGGTCTTCGGAATGCCTTCGAGGTAGTAATGGCCGAGCGCCACGAACGCATTGGCCACGAAGCGCGCCTGCGGCGTATCCGGATTATCGTCCGCGTGACTGTCGGCGATGCGGCGGAAATATTCGAATGCCTTGAGATCGTTCTGCGTGACGCCGTCGCCTTCTGCGTACATGCGGCCGAGCTTCCACTGCGCGAGCGCGTGGCCCTTCTCGGCGGCGTATTCGAGCGAGTTGACCGCCTTGACGGTTTCGCCGGCCTTGAGCCAGTTCGCGCCCGAACGGAACGCTTCCACTGGCGACATCGGCGGCGGCCCGACACTTGGATCGGTCTTGCTGCCGTCGAGCGCGTGCGCGGGCGCTGCGGCGAGAAGGCCGCCGACCAGCAGTGCGCGCAGCGTGCCGTCAAACGTCCGCATAGCACTCTTTCTCACCCGCCCCGCCGGGATGCGTCACCGCGCCGTTGACGGCGGGACCCACCTGCTGGGCGTACTTCCACAAATAGCCGGAGCCATAGTCGTTCTCGCGCGGCTTCCATTGCGCCTTGCGCTTGGCGAACTCCTCGGCGGAGAGTTTCACGTCGAGCGTACCCTTCACCGCATCGATCTCGATGATGTCGCCGTCGCGGATCAGGCCGATCGGGCCGCCGATCGCCGCCTCCGGCCCGACATGGCCGACGCAGAAACCGCGCGTGGCGCCCGAGAAGCGTCCATCGGTGATCAGCGCGACTTTTTCTCCCGCGCCCTGGCCGTAAAGCGCGGCCGTGGTCGAGAGCATTTCGCGCATGCCGGGACCGCCGCGCGGCCCTTCGTAGCGGATCACCAGAACGTCGCCTTCTTTGTATTTGCGGTGCTTCACCGCATCGAAGCAGGCTTCCTCGCCGTCGAAGCAGCGTGCCGGGCCGCTGAACTTAAGTGTCTTCATGCCGGCGACCTTCACGATCGCGCCTTCGGGAGCGAGATTGCCTTTAAGCCCGACCACGCCTCCAGTCGGCGTCAACGGCTTATTTGCCGGATAGATGACGTCCTGGTCGGGATTCCATTTCACGTTCTTCAGATTTTCGGCGATGGAACGCCCCGTTACCGTCAGGCAATCGCCGTGCAGGTAGCCGTGATCCAGCAGCGTTTTCATCAAGAGGGGCACGCCGCCAGCTTCGAACATATCCTTGGCGACATAACGGCCGCCCGGTTTCAAATCTGCGACATAAGGAGTCTTTTTGAAGACTTCCGCCACGTCGAACAGCGTGAACTCGATACCGCATTCATGCGCGATCGCCGGCAGGTGCAGCGCGGCATTGGTCGAGCCGCCGCTTGCCGCGACAACCGCCGCGGCATTTTCGAGCGCCTTGCGGGTCACTATGTCGCGCGGGCGGATGTTCTTGACGATCAGATCCATGATCATCTCGCCCGCGAGCATGCAGAACTTGTCGCGGATTTCGTACGGTGCCGGCGCGCCTGCTGAATATGGCAACGCGAGGCCAATGGCTTCCGATACCGTCGCCATGGTGTTCGCGGTGAATTGCGCGCCGCACGCACCGGCGGACGGACACGCGTTCTGTTCGAGAATGTCGAGATCCTCGTCGGACATCTGCCCGACGGAATGTTTGCCGACCGCTTCGTAGACGTCCTGAATGGTGACGGGCTTGCCCTTGAACGTGCCGGGCAAAATGGAGCCGCCGTAGATGTAGATCGCCGGCACGTTGAGACGGCACATCGCCATCATCATCGCCGGTTGTGACTTGTCGCAACCGGCGAGGCCGATCAGCGCGTCATAGGCGTGACCGCGCACAGTCAATTCGACACTGTCGGCGATCACCTCGCGCGAAGGCAGCGACGCCTTCATGCCGGCGTGGCCCATCGCGATACCGTCGGTCACTGTGATGGTGCAGAATTCGCGCGGCGTTGCGCCAACAGCGGCGACGCCCCTCTTCACAACCTGCGCCTGACGCATCAACGAGATGTTGCACGGCGCTGCTTCGTTCCAACAGGTCGCGACGCCGACGAACGGTTGGTGGATCTGCTCTGTGGTCAGCCCCATCGCGTAATAGAAAGCGCGGTGTGGCGCGCGATCCGGCCCCTCGGTGGCGTGCCGGCTCGGAAGTTTCGACTTCAAACTGCTCTTGGCGTCCATCGGTCCTGTCGCCCAGCCCCGGTTATCGCTGCCGGGTCGACCCAGCCGGAGGTACAAAGGCGCCGGCTTGGCGGGCATCGATGTGGTTGAATGGTATGGCCGAATCGCGGCGCGGCTTGGGCTAACCTCCTAATTGGGTTAAATGTTCTAAAGCTGTTGCAAAGTGGTCACAGGTGTAGGTAAGCGGCAACACTTCCTATGTCGCTGTAAGCCAAGTGTTATCGCCCATGTTGTTTGTCGAGGCCCTGGGCAGGCCTGTCGCCTTTTTCCACAATTTCCCCCGCGCACACGCCGAGGGAGATGGCGCGCCAGGTGGCGCAACCATTTTTCGTTCTGTGCCGCGCTCCCTCTCGAGAGACGCGGGCGCCTCATGGCGCGCCATCGCGGCGTCTTCCTTACTGCGCCGGGCCGCGCTTTGCAGGGACCGTCCGTTGCTCCCGCCCTGGCTTCGCGTTTTGGGCGAAGCACACGGCGGGCGGTCGGCCCCCGAGAGCCAGGCTCCTGGCGGACGGCTCATAGTGGCCGCCGGGCGGAGCTCCCGGCGCCGCCCGGGTGCGGGAGAAACGTCCTCTCCCGGCCGCGGGCGCCGCATCCGATCCCACCCGCATGACGCCTCATGAGAGCGCCCTCTGGCAGACCGGACACTGTTAGGAATAATATCATATAGGATTAAAGTCAAGATGCATGCGCGCGGATTATATGTCCCTCTACAGTCATGGCCGGGCATAGCCGTCCGAAGGACGGCGCCCCAGCGCCGGACCCGGAATCCAGATACAGGCACTGTGCGTGTTTCTGGATTCCGGGTTCGCGCTTTCGGCGCGCCCCGGAATGACGAATGAAAAACGCATCGCCTCACTACAGGGTCATTGCCGGGCTTGACCCGGCAATCCATGATGACCCTCAGCAACGGCAGAGGTTCAAAGTTCTCGCGTTGCGAAGCATCATGGATGCGCGGGTCATAGGCGTGCGAAAGCACGCCGTCCTTCGGACGGCTATGCCCGCGCATGACGAGTGGAGAGGCAGGACACCTCCCTTGCCATCACCGGGCGTGGCCCAGCATGCTCATTGCCGAGTTTGTGCCGCGGTCATCCACACACCCATGCCTTCCCCTCGCCTTCGCCGTTCTTTTTTCGATCGTCCCGTGCTCAAAGTCGCGCCCGACCTGATCGGTGCGACGCTGCTCGTCGATGGTGTCGGCGGCGTGATTGTTGAGCTCGAGGCCTATCACCACACCGAACCTGCCGCGCATTCCTTCAACGGACGCACCGAGCGCAATGCCGTGATGTTCGGTCCTGCTGGCTATGTCTATGTCTACCGCTCTTACGGCATCCACTGGTGCGTGAATTTCGTGTGCGAAGAGGAAGGCAGCGCCAGCGCCGTGCTGATCCGCGCACTCGAACCGACGCACGGCATCCCGACAATGCAACGTCGTCGCGGCCTGCGCGATGAACGCGCGCTCTGTTCGGGTCCCGGCAAATTGTGCGAGGCACTTGCCATCACACACAAGCACAATGGCCTTGCGCTCGACCGCGCGCCATTCGAATTGCGCGCCCGCAGCGAAAAGCCCGAGATCGTCACGGGCGTGCGCATCGGCATCACCAAGGCGGCGGACAAACCCTGGCGTTACGGTCTGAAGCGCTCACCGTTTTTGAGCAAGCCGTTCAGGTAAAGTCTTCGCCATCTCTACGAACCGTCATTCCGGGACGGCGCGTAGCGCCGGACCCGGAATCCAGATACAGGCACTGTGCGTGTTTCTGGATTCCGGGTTCGCGTGCTGCGCACGCGCCCCGGAATAACGACCAGGATTGACGGTCACACAGCGCCCTTGAGCCGCTCGAGCGCCTCGGCGATCTTGGCTTTGCGCGCGACCGCCTCCTCGCGCTTTTCTTTCTCTTCTTCAACCACCTCTTCCGGCGCTCGCGCCATGAAGTTGGGATTGTTCAACTTTGCATCGACGCGGGCGATATCGGCATCCGCCTTCTGCATCTCCTTGCCGAGGCGCGCGCGCTCGGCCGCAATATCGATGACGCCCTTGAGCGGTAAAGCCGCCGTCTCTCCGCGTACGACGAGCTGCACTGAACCCTGCGGCGGCGCGGCCGCGGAGGAAATGTCCGACACGCGTGCCAGTCGCTTGATGAACTCCGACCAACGTTCGGCGCGCGCCTTGGTCTCGGCCGAAGCGCCGGCAAGCACCAGCGGGATCGCCGCGGTGATGTTCATTTCCGCGCGGACGGAACGGATCGCCGTGACGAGATCGATGACCCAGCCGATTTCCGCTTCGGCCTTGTCGTCGGAAAGGCCCATGTACGAAGGCCAGGCATCAAGCGCCAGCAATGCGTCGTGCTTGCCGGTCACCGCCCACAATTCCTCGGTGATGAAGGGCATGAAGGGTTGCAGCAGCTTGAGGATCTCGTCGCGCGCCCAGGCCACCATCGCCTGCGTCTCGCTTTTCGCAGCCCCATCCGGGCCGATGAGCAGCGGCTTCGCCAGTTCCAGGTACCAGTCGCAGTAGATGTTCCAGACAAAGCGATAAACCGCCGTCGCCGCGTCGTTGAAGCGATAGGCCTCGATCGCTTCGGTGATTTCGGCGGCGGCCTTCGCGGTTTCGTGCGCGATCCAGCGGTTGAGCGTCTCCTTCGCCGATTTCGGATCGAAACTGGCGGCACTCGCGCAGCCGTTCATTTCGGCAAAGCGCGCGGCGTTCCACAGTTTGGTTGCGAAATTTCGGTAGCCCTCGACGCGCTGGGTCGACAGCTTGATGTCTCGCCCCTGCGCCGCCATCGCGGCAAGCGTGAACCGCAGCGCATCCGCGCCATATTCGTCGATCAGCGCCAGAGGATCGATGACGTTGCCCTTCGACTTCGACATCTTCGCGCCCGAGGCGTCGCGCACCAGCGCGTGGATGTAGACGTCGTGGAACGGGATCTCCTTCATGAAATGGAGACCCATCATCATCATGCGCGCGACCCAGAAGAAGATTATGTCGAAGCCCGTAACCAGCGTTGAGGTCGGGTAAAAGCGCTTGAGTTCGGGCGTTGCGTCCGGCCAGCCGAGCGTCGAGAACGGCCACAGCGCGGATGAGAACCACGTGTCGAGCACGTCCTCGTCGCGCGAGAGCTTTGTCTTTTTTCCGTAGTGCTTGTCGGCGTCGGCCTGCGCC
The DNA here is from genome assembly GCA_963707615.1 of uncultured Alphaproteobacteria bacterium. Taxonomy (GTDB): domain Bacteria; phylum Pseudomonadota; class Alphaproteobacteria; order Rhizobiales; family Xanthobacteraceae; genus Pseudolabrys. The sequence continues at coordinate 1,114,562 of CAVPQT010000001.1, read as the reverse complement.
TCGGCTTCCGTCAGCGCGACAAACACTTTGCTGTCCGGTCCATACCAGGCCGGGATCTGATGGCCCCACCAGAGCTGGCGCGAAATGCACCAGGGCTGGATGTTTTCCATCCAGTCGAAATAGGTCTTCTCCCAGTTCTTCGGGATGAACTTGGTCTTGCCACTGCGCACTGCCGCGATCGCCGGCTTCGCCAGCTCTTTCGCATTCACATACCACTGGTCAGTGAGATATGGCTCGATGACGACATTCGAGCGGTCGCCGTGTGGAACGACGTGCGACTGCGGTTCGATCTTGTCGACGAGACCCTTCTCCTCAAGGCGCGCGAGGATGGCCTTGCGCGCGGCAAAGCGATCGATGCCGTTCATCGAAAGCGTCGCGGACAGATCGGCCGAAGCCGGCACACCGGCAACGAACTCCGCATTATCTTTCAGTTGAAGCTTCGCTTCCGTGCTGAAGATGTTGATTTGCGGCAAATTATGCCGCTTGCCGACTTCGAAATCGTTGAAGTCGTGCGCCGGCGTGATCTTCACCGCGCCCGAGCCCTTTTCCGGATCGGAATACTCATCTGCGATGATCGGTATTTTCCGTCCGACCAGCGGCAAAATCGCGTTATTGCCGACCAGCGCCTTGTAGCGCTCATCGTCGGGGTGCACGGCCACGGCGACGTCGCCGAGCATGGTCTCAGGTCGCGTCGTTGCCACGACGATGAATGTCGAACGATCGTCCGGATTGAAGGTCGTGCCTTCGATCGGATACCGCAGATGCCAGAGGTGACCTTTGGTCTCGACCTGGATCACCTCGAGATCGGAAATCGCCGTGAGCAGTTTCGGATCCCAGTTGACCAGGCGCTTGTCCTTGTAGATGAGGCCGGCGCGATGAAGCTCCACAAAAACTTTAAGAACGGCGCGCGACAGACCCTCGTCCATGGTGAAGCGCTCGCGCGACCAGTCGCATGACGCGCCAAGCCGCTTGAGTTGATTGACGATGGTGCCGCCGCTCTCGGCCTTCCACTCCCAGACTCGCTTGAGGAAAGCCTCGCGGCCCATCTCGCGCCGGCTCTTCTCCTGGCGCTCCATCAGCTGGCGCTCGACCACCATCTGCGTCGCGATGCCCGCGTGGTCGGTCCCCGGCTGCCAAAGCACGTCCTTGCCACGCATGCGCTCGAACCGGCACAGGATGTCCTGCAGCGTATTGTTCAGCGCATGGCCCATATGCAATGAGCCGGTCACGTTCGGCGGCGGAATGACGATAGAGTAAGGCTTCGCAGCGGCGCGTTCGGGCCGGCCGGCGCGGAAGGCGCCCGCCTGTTCCCAGGTCCGGTAAATGCGGCCCTCGACCTCCGAGGGCTGGTAGGTTTTGTCGATCGTCATCGTTTTGCTTGGAGCACCGTCGGCGCGCTAGAAAGCCTACCGCGCCACCGAGAGTCAACTTTTGTCCCCCGCCACACCCGTTCCGCGCGGCAGCACCACCTCCGCCATCACGCTGCTGGCGCTGGCCTCCTTTGCCAGCCAGTCGATGGTGCGGGTTTCGGATTCGCTGTTGCCGCAGATCGCCACTGATTTCGGGGTCAGCGTCGGCTCAGCCTCGATTGTGGTCACCGCCTACGCGCTGGCGCACGGCTCGGTGCAACTCATCATCGGCCCGGTCGGCGACCGCTTCGGCAAATATGCCTGCGTGACGGCCGCGGCAGCGATGTCGACGGTGCTGGTGCTGATGTGCGGGCTTGCGGGGTCGCTGTCGACCCTCGTCGCCGCGCGCCTCGCCTGCGGGCTCTCGGCCGGCTGGATCATCCCGCTCGCGTTGGCGTTCCTCGGCGACGTCATCCCCTATGAACGCCGCCAGCAGGTGCTCGGCACTTTCCTGTCAGGACAGATACTCGGCCAGCTGTTCGGCCAGGCCGCCGGCGGCGTCCTCGGCGATCTGTTCGGCTGGCGTAACGTGTTCTTTTTCCTCGCCGCGCTTTTTGCCGTCGCAACCGTCGCGCTGCTGATCGAATTCTTCCGCAACCCGATCACGCATGCAGGCCACGCCACCGCGACGCGCTCGCGCGGCTTCGTGAAAGACTATGCCACCGTGCTGCGTTCGCCGTGGGCGCGCGCAGTGATCGTTATGGGCTTCGTCGAAGCCTTGTTTATGTTCGGCGCCTTCGCATTCGTCGGCGCTGACCTGCACCTTCGTTTCGGCATCAGTTTTGCCATGGTCGGTATTTTCGTCGGCGCCTTCGCCGTCGGCGGATTGATCTACAGCCTCTCGGTGCGCACGCTCGTGAACCGGCTCGGCCAGATCGGACTCGTCATCGGCGGCTGTGTGCTGCTCGCCCTCGCCTACCTGACAATCGCGTTCACGCCGCAAGCCTACATCGCGCCTTTCGCCATCATGGCGATCGGTCTCGGCTACTATATGCTGCACAACACGCTGCAGACCAACGCCACGCAAATGACGCCGCAAGCGCGTGGCACCGCCGTGGCGATTTTTTCGTCCGCGCTCTACCTCGGGCAGACGCTGGGCGTGGCCATCAACGGCATCGTGTTCGACCATTTCGGTTCGTTGCCAGTATTCGCAATCGCGGCCGCGGGCTTGCTCGGATTGGGATTATGGTTCGCGCGCGCGCTGAGGCAGCGGCAGGGCGAGGTAGTTTGAGACCAGCCTCTCATTTGTCGTGGCCGGGCATAGCCGTCCGAAGGACGGCGTGCTTTCGCTCGCCTATGTCCCGGCCATCCACGTCTTCACTGCTGCAAGGTCGCAAAGACGTGGATGCCCGCGACAAGCGCGGGCATGACGGTGGAGAGGCAAAGCGCCAATCAATTCGTCATTCCGGGACGGCGCGCCAGCGCCGGACCCGGAATCCAGACGCAAGGCACGGTGCTGTGTTTCTGGATTCCGGGTTCGCGCTTTCAGCGCGCCCCGGAATGACCAACTGACAATGTCGGATTTGACTATCGACCGCGTGAGACGCGTTCGATCTCCGCGCGCACGATACGCTCGACCAGGCTCGGCAGGTTGTCGTCCAGCCACGACTTGAGCATCGGCCGCAGCATTTCCTTCACCAGATCCTCGAGCGTCCGCGCGTTCTGTCCGATGATGGTGTGCGCGAGTGTGTTGAACGCACTGTCGACTGCCGCGATCGTCTCGTTCGAGATCAGCCCGCGATCGATGAGCGGCGGCGGTTCGGGCTTCGTGGTGAACACGACATCGGATGCGCCATCGATCGTCCGGAAGCCGGGCGCCGGTCTCAGTGACGGCGCTGGTGGCGATGATGGTGCCGGCGCCGCCATGGCCTCGGTCAGATCGAGCACGTCCGGGGTCGATGCCTCGTCCACGGGTGCGTCTTCGAGTTCTGCGAGCATCGCGTCAATATCATCCTGACTGTTGGCTGCGGCACTCGCCGGTACCGGCGCCGGCTTTGGTGCAGGCGGCGGCGCGGTCGTTTTCGCTGGCGCAGGCGGCGGCGCTGGACGGCTCAGAGGCGTCGTTACCGCAGCCTGCTGTTTCGCCGCCGGCGCAGCCTCCGGGGCCTTCGTGGGTTTGCTGGCGTCGTCATCCGCAATGATGCGTCGGATGGAGGCCAGGATTTCCTCCATCGAGGGCTCTTGCGCCTTCGCCGCTTGCGTCATTACCCGTAAACCCCGACACGCTCCCCGCGCTCCGCGTGACAATGGCTGACCCAGCGTCAACGCGAATCACTGCCGTTATACCGTTTATACGCCAGAGCAGGACGGATGTGGCAGATGGAAAGCTGTGTTCGTGCAACGAACTGTGGACACGGGACCCTGACACCACGCCGTGATTCGGCGCTCAGCGTCCGTCGGGTGTGCGTACGCCGGCCCAGGTGTCGCGCACCTGCTGGTAGTGCACGTTGGCGTCATAGACCGGCACCCGCAGGCCCAGCACCTGCGGCGACAGCCGCCCCACCGCCGAAAGCAGCGTGAAGGAGGCGACCACCCGGTCGCGCTGCGCGCTGACCAGCGCCACCCGTGCGTTCACCAGTTCCTGCTGCGCGTTCAACACATCGAGCGTGGTGCGCTGGCCAACGCGCGCTTCCTCGCGCACGCCGTTGAGCGCGATCTCGGAGGCCTGAACCTGCGCCTGTGTCGCCTCGATATTGGCCTTCGCCGCATCGAGCTGGCCCCACGACTGCACGACGTTCTGCCGCACCTGGTCGCGCGCGGTATCAAGATCAAGCCGCCGCTGACCCAGCGTCTCCTTCGCCTGCCGCACCAGCGAGTATTCCGCCCCACCCTGATAAATCGGCACCGTCAGTTGTCCGATCACCGCGGCGTTGAACGTGCGCAGACCGAGAAGGCTCGTCTCGTAGCTCTGCTGCACGTTGCCCTGCAACGCCAGCGTCGGATAAAGCGCGCCTTCGGCAACCTTCACCTGCAGCAGCGCCGCATCGACATTGTATTGCGCATTGGTCACCGCCGGATGCGTCGCCGTGCCGACGCCAACCGCAGACGTCAGCGTGGCCGGGGAGAAGCGGTCAACCGGAGAACCGGCGGCAAGCTTGCCGGGCTCGACTCCGATCACCTGCCGGTAGGTCGCAACCGAGGCCTTGTACGTTGCCTCCGCGCTCAAGACCTGCGAGCGCCCCGCCGCCAGGCGCGATTCCGATTGCGCAACGTCGGTGCGCGTCACCTCGCCGACGTTGAAGCGGTCACGCGTCTGGCGCAATTGCTCCTGCAGCACCTCGACGTTGCGCCGCTGCAGATCAAGGATCGCCGCATCGCGCAGAAGATTCATGTAGGCCGTCGCCGCAGAGAGCAGCACGCCCTGCTCGCTCACCCGCAACTGCTCGCGCGCCGCCTGCACCTGGCTCTCCGCCTGCCGCGTGCGGTTCGAGGTCTGAAAGCCGTTGTACAGTGTCTGCGTCGCCGTCAGTCCGACATTGCTCGGCGTCATGTTGCCCGACAGCTGCGTATAGCTCGGCGCAAAGGTCGAGGAGCGTGTCGTTAAGTCAATGTATTGCGCACCGACCGAACCGTTGAAGGTCACGCGCGGGCGATAGCCCGACAGCGCCTGCGGCACGCCTTCATCGGTTGCGCGCGCCGCGGCACGCTGCGCATTCAGCGTCGGATTGTTCATGTAGGCGAGTATCAGCGACCCATCGAGCGTGTCGGCAAGAGCCGGGAGGAATGCGAATCCCCCACCGGCGCATGCGATCGTGGCGACCGCAAGCCTGCGCATGCGTCTAATAACAAGGCCTCGATCGGCCATCCAAACCCCGCCCTTCACGCGTCCGGCAATGAAGCTGCCAGATTCGCGCTAAAGAAGCGGAACAATAGGCGTCCGAACCGGGTGCTTAAACCCCTCAGCACCCCTTCCAAATCAGTTTAGGGGCGGACTGGGACATTTCCGCCACGCTCTGGAACGGGGGGTGTTCAGAAAGCGAAAGCCGGGGTTTTGACAAAACCGGGCAATACGGCGGCACTGGCGTCGAATATTGATCGCCCGCCCAAGTCGTCCCCGCTCCTGAAATAGAGCATGGCCTTGGCACCGGGCCCCCCGCCAAGGATGCAGGCCAGACGCCCGCCATCGCGCAGTTGGGGCAAAAATGCCTCGGGCGGGAACTCCGTCGCCCCCTCAAGGATAATGGCGTCGTATGGCGCCCCTTTTGGCCAGCCTTTGGTCAGAGGACCTGTCATGACACTGACATTTTTCAGACCCGCCAAAGCCCGGCTTGCCGCCTGGCCAAGACCGGAATCCTCCTCAAGCGCGGTCACCTGGCCGGCGACCTGAGCGAGAACGGCCGTGCCGTAACCGGTGGCGCAGCCGACATCGAGGACCCGGTCACCCGAGGACAGGTCGAGCGCGTGGATCAGCTTGGCGAGGACCATCGGCTTGAGCAGGCGCCTGGTCCCGCTCTCGCCGACGGGAAGGTCAAGATCGAGATAGGCCAGCGCGGTGGATGCCGGCGGCACGAAATTCTCGCGCGGAATTTCCAGCATTGCGGACAGGATGCGCGGATCCGTGACATCAGCCGTGCGCACCTGACCGTCCACCATATTGCGGCGTGCAGCGGCAAAATCGGTCATCGCGGTCCTCGATCAATGGCGCGGAAGGCGGTTCCTTCTGCGGCAATGACGGCCAAAACGCAAGGTTCGGGTTGAGATTGTCGTGATGCTTTGGGTCCTATATAGGGCTTGGGCGCCTGACGCCCTTTTTCCCGATTGGCCACGTGGCGGAGTGGTGACGCAGCGGACTGCAAATCCGTGCACGCCGGTTCGATTCCGGCCGTGGCCTCCATTCTTCCTATTCGAGACGGCCCGAATGCGGTGCTTTGCAAAGCGGTCAGGCTTTGTTATAGGCCGCATGCCGTAGCACCGGCTGTTCCCGGGTAGCTCAGTGGTAGAGCAACCGGCTGTTAACCGGTTGGTCGCTGGTTCGAATCCGGCCCCGGGAGCCAAATAAGTCCAACCACTCGCTGACCACCAAACCCATTACGATGGGATCGTCGCAGACGAAAGGCAGGCAGTAGCGTGCGCGTTACCTTTTTGATTTGCAGTTTGATCGTCGCCACAATTTCCGCCGGCATGGAAACGGCGAATGCCGGAGCTTGGTGTTCTCAGGTGAATACCGGCGCTGGTCGCATCGAAGAGGATTGCCGTTTTGCCTCGGAGGAAACCTGTCGCCGCACGGTGCTCGCCGGCAATCGTGGCTTCTGCATCCGAAATCCTGCTTATCAAAACCCTCCCACTCCGAGCCGTCGAAGGCCTCGTTAGAAACGATGAGCCGCTGCTGAGGCCGCGCCAGTCTCAAGGTCATATGTTGGTCGACGGATATTTTGGCGACGAAACACATTCGTACTTCAGGCGCAGATCGCCAACTGAAACCTCGGAAACTGCAATCGTTTCCATGCACGCATTGGTCGGGTCTGCGTTTATGACTGGCTGACCTGCATCGCAAACACAGCAGGATTTCTTGCGAAGGCACGTTGTTCTTTTCGTTCGTAGCGAACGAGAAAGGTTCCCTTTCGCGCGTGACTTTCAATCAACAGGAGTCATTTCATGCATAAACCATCAATAGGTGTGTTCGCGATCGCAGTCCTTGTCGCCTCTGTCAACGTTGCCGCTGCACAGAGAGCCGAGCCCGCGCCGATGGCCGGCGGAGGCCCCGGTGCACTCCCGTCCCCGGGCGAAGGTCCTGCTGCGACAATACCAGCGCATCCCGAGCCTTTGCCGATGGCAGGCGGAGGTCCCGGCATGCTGCCGTCGCCAACCCCAACAGCGGCGCCGACTGAAGGTTCGCACGCTAGCCACAAACACAAACACCACCACAGCGGCAACGCATCGTGAGGACGCACTAGAAGCGCGCGTCCAACAAAAAAAGCCCCGCGCGATGACAATCGCGCGGGGCTAGTGCTTTGAAGGGGCCTTGTCAGCTTCGCTTCGGAAAGTCAGGAGGTGCTCAGACTGAATTCAGTGCTTGCCGTCAATTTCGCGGCAAGATCACGACCGACCACTCGATCAATCGCTGAAGCGACCAGATCATCTGTTCGCACCAGGCGTCGCAAGTTTTCCATTTCAAGAATGAAGGCACGCGTAATGCGCTGCACAGTTACAGTTGCCGACGCAGGCCTGCCTGACACAAGCGCCAGTTCGCCGACCAACGACCCGCCGTGCAAATGTGTGATTGTTCGGCCCTGAGATTCGACGACCACTTGCCCGTCGCATATCAAGACCAGTTCCTTCACTGGCTCGCCTTCGCGCGTGACTTCGGCTCCTGGCTCAAGCGTTCGCCAACTACCGACTTTGACAAGCTGCGCCAATTGTTCCCGGCTCAAGCTGGCAAAAGCGCCTTGGCTGAGCAGATGCAACTCCTTCATGTATCGCAGACGATGCTGATCGGCGACCAGACGGATTATCTGATACAGGTTGATGATTATGAAAATGATGTCCCAGCCAATGCCCGTGTGCATGGCGCCGCCGGACATTCTGAAGTACAGGATCTCAAACACGAGACCTACGATGGCGATGACGCGCAGCCAAAAAACATTCGTCATCCAGTAAGAGAGCGCAATCAGAACGTACGACACGTGCCCTGGGACATCGGACCAGGGAATACCTAGCTCACTCATACTCGCCCCCACCAATAAACCTGTACTGGCACTGACAGCGGACTCGACTGTCAGTAGAACCAGCTTTCGCCGCGGGCGATTATTTCAAGGTGGGGAGTTATTACGAGTTGGACTGAGGTCCAATCGGTCATACGCAAAAAGCATACTTACGCAGTGCAAAACAATGGTCGGCCAACGGATAATCCAATCTGGCTTAGCCGTCACAGCACCTCGTTGTAGAATCCAAGCCGTTTGACGCTACCCCGCCAATCGATGGCCCGGACGACTGTCACGTCCACCTGAAATTCATTCCCCGCCTGCTTTTTGACGAGGCCTATGATGGTGTCGCGCTCGTTCGGATCCAGATCAGCCGCCCCGCTCACCTCGACAGCGAGCGTTCCGACGCCGGTCTGCCTGATCCGATACTCCTTTAATTCGGGAAGCTTCGTGATCAGCGCCGCTCCCAAATAAAATGGCGAAACCGTTCCGTCTTTATGCTTCAGCAGATTTCTCCCGCGGCCATAAACGTTCGAGAGCGTTGGTCCCCGATGGCCACATGAACAGTCGGCAGAAAGGACCGCCAGGTCTCCGATATCGTAACGAATGAATGGAGTTGCGTATGAATGCAGGTGCGTGACCAGAACGCGGCCAAGCCTGTGCGAGCCCAGTAGGTAGGATTCGTCGGAGTCTACTTCCACAATGACGTTGCTGGTTGCGACGTGATAATTTCCGGAACTATGTTGGCACTCGAAGCCGATCGGACCGACCTCCTGCGCGGAATAAGTTGAGCGGACGGCGATGTCTTCAGACGTCAGGGCGTCGCGCAAGCCGGGATCGACTGCATCGGCCACCGATACCCACATGCGCAATCCGGCACGCTTGAGGGTGGCGAGGTCGACTGACTGCAGCAAGGTTTGCAGGGTCCACTGCGCGGTGACCAGATAGCCGATCGGGTCGCGTTCGAGTTCCTCGCGGAACCCATTCATGTCGGGGTCAAAATACTCAATCACCTTGTTCGAGCCGCAGCCGAAGAAGCTGCTCAGAGCGCCGAGCCACGCTTCAGATCTCGTGACCTTCAACGCCCCTTTATCCAGATGCGGTGAAAAGTCGATTTGTACGCGATTGAGTTTGAGATCGCGTTCTTCCAGGAAGTACTGCGCAACCGAGCGAACCTGATTGTAGCGCGCGTTCATCGCCGACGCGAAGAATTTGACCGGCACGCCCGACGAGCCCGACGTCGAACTGTCGTTGACCGCGATATGGTCGCTCGGGCGCAAGAGCGGGCCCTCATCCGCGATCTGTTTGACAACGGCGCCGCGCTCAAGAATGGGCAGCGATGATAACGCCAGACCAGAGAGTTTCCGCCCGCCAATGCGTTGGCGCCAAAACGGCGACCGCTCCGTGGCATGTTTGATCAGGTTTCTCAGTTGCACTGTTTGCCAGTGCTCGCGCGCGAGCGGATTTCCGGTTTCGATCGCGCCAATGTCGAGAATTGCCGAAAGAAAGTTTTTCGGCTCCGGATCGCAAAAAGTCATCGGCTTTTCGCTGAAAGCCCTTTCTCTTATCGGCATGTTTGCGAAGTCGAAACGCATGCAATTGTGGGCTCTGCTCAAACCCTGTTTTCAAGCCGGCAAAGCAGAACGATCCGATTGCAGCCAATATCGATGTGAGGGTCCGCGGAAGCGCCCACTAGTAGTGGAAATTCAAACCGGCGCGGACGATCTGATCGGTAAAATTGGTCGTAGCGTGAGTCTTTATGAACGTTGTCGGGACCGACGCATCCAGACTTCCAAGGTCCAAATAGAGATATTCGACTTTCCAGGTCCACCGTGGATCCCACGCCATGCCCTCAACGCCGGCTCCCACCGTCCATCCAACATTGACATCTGAATTAGAGAATGAAGCGGGCGATCCGAGCGCGGGAACGATCGTTCCTGAGGTCGACACATTGCCGTATGCAAGACCGCCGGTCGCATAGATCAAGACGCGCCGATCGTAGACATAGCCCAACTGGCCGCGCACGGTGCCAAACCATTCGATTTTCGTCTGGTAATTAGTGGTCACGCCCTCACCGTCCACGGTGTCGAACCGCGTGGCGCTGGCCTTTGCTCCTGATCCCTGGATGTCTGCCTCAGCGCCGATAAGCCAGTTCGGATCAACCAGCCAGTTGTAGCCGATCTGACCGCCGCCAATGACACCGGTCCCTGTGAGGGAATCCGACGCACCGATCGTCGTAGAAAGAAAGCCGGTAATGGCGAAGTCGGTCTGTGCGCGAGCCCAGCTGCCGCCGATATTGACGCCTGCGTACCAACCTACCCAGGGAACAGCTGGAGCGAGATAAGGCGGATTGGCCCCCGGACTGCCTGCGAGCGCTTCGGCGCCATATGTGGCCAAAGCGGTGGTTGCGAGTAATCCCAAACCGAGGCGGCGCATCCCAGTCCCCTAGCGATCCCCGCCCAGAATGTAACCGCGGATACAGGAGGTCAAGGTGGCCAGCCGAGCCCCGTGTGCAAGACAAATAGAAAGCTGCGGCAATGGGAACGGCAGCGTCGGGTTCCATGTGTCCATGCATGTCCGCCATGGGGCCGCACGGTCGGGGAAATCAACGCAACACGTGAAAGTTTTTTGACCGGCGAACATTTCTTTTTCTGTCTCGATGGTCGCCGCCAACTTTTCATTCGGCTAGGCTTTGCCCGTCAGTACCAAAGTGAAAAAGGGGCAATTCATGCACTCAAATTACGGACTTGCTATTGCGCTCGTTGCCGGCGCTGCAATCGGTGGCGCAGCGATCCAGACACTACACGCGCAGGCCAAGCCACCAGCATTTGCAGTGGTCGAGATCGACGTAACCAATCCAGACGCGTTCTTGAAGGAGTACTCGCCTATCGCCGGAAAGGCCCTCACCGAGGGCGGCGGAAAATATCTGGCGCGAGGCGGAAAGAATGTTTCGATCGAAGGCGAGCCACCGAAGTCGCGAACCGTGATCCTCGCTTTTGAGAATTTGGAAAAGGCTCAAGCCGCTTTCGCATCGCCCGCTTATAAAGAGGGCAGAACGATCGGCGACAAGTACGCCAAGTTCCGAATTTGGGCGATGGAAGCGCTCACCAATTAAACAGCGGTGCAGAAAGGAATGTCCGCTTAGGGAGGCGGACATTCCTAGAGTCATACGTAATCGGTAGCCAGGCAGTACTGATTCAAAAAATCAGGTCCGATGCAGCGCGGGCTGGCCCCACCGCGCATCAGTGAACCAGAATGCTGTGCAGGACGATTGCGATCGCGCAAAAGCCGACCACAACGACGAGCGCCCAAACTGTCCCGCGAAGTTTCGCGTCGTTCTCATCATCAGGCATGTACCGCTTTTAGATCGGGCATTGGGCGTGGCCAACCAACTGGCGCGCGAGCAGGAATATGGCTGCCTCACAGGATTGCGAGACCAACCCCCGCGATAGCAGAACAGATGACGCACGTCCGCCTTGCATCAAAAGCAGACAGCCAAAAACAGCGCGCCATGGGCGGTAACTCTGAGATCTCAGCTGGCTTGATCGCGCATTGAAGCCTTGCGGATGGGCATGACCCCGGTATTCCACCGTACCCTGATAAATATTGCAGCGCGGCTCAGGTTTGTTGTGCGCTTTGATGCGCCGGTCCGCAAGCAAGTCACCTCGTAACGACGATCGACGCGCATCAGACGGACGACCGGCCCGAAGTGATCGCAGAATTCCGCGCAAGGACCGCCTGGTCCGGTCGAGGTTACGAAATCGCACCAGCCAAATGGGCTCTCGTTTCCCAACGTGTGGCGCAGGACGCCCATCATCTCAAGCTCACGCCGGACCCATTCTGGATTGGCGGGCGCGAAGAATGTGACGTTGTCCATTGCCCTTCTCCAATCCAACCGCAACGACAATTCATTGATCGGACGAACGGTTCCATCCGCGGTCTTCGGCAAACCGGAAATCGCGGGCTCGCCGCACCGCAACAGCCAGTGTCGGCCAAGAGCCAAAAGTCGGGTGCGCCGTGGTGACAAGGTGATGCCTGCCGAGGCGATATTCCGCTATACTGAATATGCAAGGCCAAAGGACGCGAACCCAAAGGACGAGAACCATGGGTCTCACATTGCGAGCCACAATTCTTATCGTCGCAACGGCGGTTGTTACAATGTCGAGCGCCGCGGAGGCGCACTACCGCCAGGGCCACTGGTACGGCAGAACTATTCGCTGGTGTTCGGGACCTTCGCCTGCTTTTGGCTTGCCCTACTTTTTCCCTTGCGGTCGTTCGCGCTATCTCTACAGCGGTTATGGTCGCTACTAGGGTGGCCGCTAGCGATACAGCCGCCAGTGTCCGGTAAGAGCCCGCGGGCAGCCTTCACGGGGTCCCGGTTGTCGGATTGCTCCTCCGAGGTAAACTTCCATTGAGAGGACGCTGTGCTGGCCGCTCTCATATCGAGCCCACCTCTGCCCGCTTCCTGGAACGAGCTCTATCTGATGTTGGGCACGTCGTCGGCCGCCCTCATCGGCTTACTTTTCGTGGCCACGTCATTGCACCTCGCAGAAATTGCGAACGAGGAAATTTATCGGCTGCGTGCGGAATACACGCTGTTAATCCTGCTGAGTACTCTTGTGCAGAGCGCAGCTGTCCTGATGCCGCAATCGATGAAAATTCTCGGGCTCGAACTGCTCGCCGTAAATCTATGGGGCCTATCGTTCCCCGTCACATTGCTCTCCAAGGCAGTCAAGATCCCGGGGGCGCGTGGCCGCGGAGGCTTCTCCGTCCGTCGAGGGACGATCTTCATCGTGGGATATGTCATCGGCATTATTGGTGCTGGCGCCGTCGCGGCCGGTCGCGAGTGGGGAATGTACGGAGTGACCGTATCCTACACATTGCTGCTCGTTATTTCGATCTGGAACGGCTGGATGATCATGCAGGGCATAGGGCGCGGCGAAAAATTTCGAAAAACGAAATAGCCAAAGATGCACGCAAAAGGGGTCTCATCGGAGACCACCATTGCACAAGACTGGACGACCGAGCCTTGACCGCAGAGGCGCAAGCCTTAGCGTTTCATCACTGATTCTTTCAGCGGAGATTTTCTCATGCGATTGCCAGCCTCTCTTCGTTCCGCGCTGATTGCTTTGACCATGGCCGTAACCGCCACCGGATTCACGACCGGCGTCTACGCCGATGGCGGCAGCATACGGTTCAACGTCATCAAGGCCGGTTTTGTCATCGGCGGTTCCGCCGGCAGCGGAACGCTGGTGTTCCATGGCCAGCGCTATCGGCTTTCCATCGGAGGGATAAGCTACGGCTTTACGTTTGGCGGCTCGGCAACCGATTTCGTCGGCACAGTCAGCAACATCCGAAGGCCATCCGATGTGAACGGCGTTTACGGGGCTGCAGGAGCAGGCGTCGCGATTGGCGCCGGTGCGGGCGGAATTGTGCTGACCAACCAGAATGGCGCGGTCCTGACACTGGCAGGTCGCCAGGCAGGGCTGATCGTCGCCGCCGATCTCAACGGATTGGTGATCACCGTGCGGTAGCCGCGGTGCGCGCTTGACCACCAAAGCGGACATCAAAGTGGATGTCCGCTTTTGCGTCAGGCGCGGACTCGGTCGCTACTCCGCCGCGACGGCCGCGCTTGCTTCCTCGCTAACGTGCCCGCCGGCGCGAATAACATCATCGCGTCGCTTACGAGCAAGGGCGGCCTCTCCACCGGTCGTTTCGTGATAAAGCGAAAGGTCCTCGAACTCGGTCGCCTGCGGAGGCGCAATGGCGATATCGCTGTAAATCCATCGGTCGGCTGCCGTTTCAGCCTGCTTGAGCATCGCACTGAGCTGCCGATAGACCCGCCAATAGCCCCAGGCCTTCCTGACAGTCTCCCAGCCATAGCGCGGGTAAAAAATCAGCGGACTTTCAATCTTCATCCCGACACGACGGTCACGACGAAACTTCAAACGAAAAGCGCCGCCTTCGAGCGGGTGCACGCCTTCGAATAAAATCATCAGGTAGAACCAGAGAATGGTCGACAGCGTTGTGCCGGGTCGCCCGAGCTTGCAGGCCGCCGAACGGCGCAAAATCGTGTGCACGTGCTCAGGCGTGTAGAACGCCGACCATGCCGCGCGATAGGCGTCCTCCCATTCCTTGTCGTCCATTTTGGAATGATGCGAGACGCGGTGATTGAGATCGTACTTGTTCATGTCCGGATCCATCCAGATGCTCTTTTCCAGGAGCACCTTGTGGTCCTCGGACCCCGGCAATGGAGTGAGAAAGAAAAACTCAAGGATGTCGATTGGCAATTCCCGCTTGATGATCTCGATGTCTCGCGTAATCAATTCTTTCGTGTCGGCGGGAAAACCGAGTATGTAGCCGGCATAGGTAATCGCGCCGTGGTCGCGCCATTTCTGCAGCATCTCTCTATATTCTGTAATTTTGTTTTGCCGCTTCTTGGCGGCAATCAGATTGTCGGGGTTGATGTTCTCGAGCCCGATGAAGACGCGCCGCACACCGGCTTGCGCCGCCTTCTCTATGAAATTCGGAATTTTGTGACAGAGCGTGTCGACCTGGATGGTGAAGCCAAGCCCGGGAAATTCGCTCTCGCGCAACTGGATGAGACGATCGAACAAAAGCTCCCAATCGCGGTTACGCGCAAAATTGTCGTCGGTGATGAAGAAGCGCTTGATGCCTTGCGCGTGATTCTCCCGGACAATCTTTTCGAGATCGTCAGGCGTGCGAAATCGGCTCTTGCGGCCTTGCACATTGATGATCGTGCAGAATGAGCACTGATAAGGACAGCCGCGCCCGAGGTCGACGCTGGAAAGCGATCCAGAGGTCCTGCGAACATGCTTGCGCGGCAAGAACGGCGGCGGTTCACCGGTGAGCGCCGGCAATTTGTCCATGTAATTGTAAATCGGCTTGAGGTTTGCGGCCCAGGCATCCTGGAGAACCTCGTCGAGCCGCCCTTCCTCGAACTCACCGGCGAAGATCGAGATTCCCATTGCCTGCGCGGCACGGATGTCAGGCGGCAATTCGGGAAGCATTGCGATGCAACCGGACACATGGAAGCCGCCGATACAGACCGGAAGGCCCGCATCGAGGAACGGACGGGCAAGATCGATCGCGCGTGGGAATTGGTTCGATTGCACACCGACCATTCCTATCAGCGCACGGCCACCTTGCTTCCGTACCATGCGGATGATGCGGTCGGGCCGTACCCGCCGGTTGGTCTCGTCGTAAGTGTGTAGGCGGATCTCAACGTCAGGTCCCAGTACTTCGCGCCGGCGCGCGTCCTCGGCAAGAGCATTCAGGCAGGCCAGCGTATTGGAAGGAATGGCGGAGCGAACCCACTGGATGGGATAGCCGTCGTCGTCGTAGTGCGACGGCTTGATCATCACAAAATGCAATAGACCCGCTCGCGCGCCGCCCGCGGAATTCAACATTTGGTCCCCACCCAATGATTACGGCCGTGAAGTTACCATACGAGGGCCGCTTCGGGCGTGTTTTTTGGTTTTAGGTAACCAACTGCAAATCCGAGAAAAACGCTGCGAGGCCCCGCACTACCCAAGGTAGCAGACACCCATGCCTGCTCCGAACCTGGTACCAATGCATGGCAACCGTTGGCATTGGCGGATTTTGCCAAATCCGTTCTCTGCGGGACGAACTAACAAAAAAAGACGATACTAGTTCGAAGGTCCCATGCTCGCGCGAACGTTATTGTAATTCTGGAGTTGACGATGCGATTTCAACTATGCCTTTTGGCCGGCATATTCACTTTGACTCTTTTTCCCGACGCTATCGCGCAAACATCAACATCATCCCAGCCCGGATTGACTGCTCGCCAGTTACGTAAACAGGACCGCCAGGTGTGCACCGCGCAGTCCATCCAGCAAAACATTGCAAAGCGAAACCGGGCGGAGTTTGTTCGCAAGTGCATGGCCGATAGACAGGGCGAAAGAAGAATTGCGGCGAGAGCGTTGCGGAAGCAAGACCGTCAGATGTGCACCGCGCAGAGCATTCAGCAAAACGTGGCAAGACGAAATCGCGCCGAATTTGTCCGCCAGTGCATGGCCGACCGGCAAGGTGGACGATCCCGGTTGTGATAAAAGGGCCGATGAGAAAAATTACCCTTGCGCTGATTGTTGCGATGTTACCGACCTGGGGCGCTGCTCAGCAAACCAGTCCCCAGCCCAAGCATTTAAAGAAGACGCCTAAGCCGCATTCCGCCGTCCGGAATCCTTGTGCTCAGTATGGGCCGGGATTCATTCAGGTCGCGGGATCGGATACCTGTCTTAAAATCGGCGGAAGCGTCGGCGCTGAAGGTGGAGGTTCACGCCGGTGAAAAGACGCTGTCATCAAATTCCGAGATAGGCCGCCTGCACCTGCTTGTTATTGGCCAATGCCGCGCTGCTGCCGTCCAGGATCACCTTGCCACTTTCCAGCACGTAGGCCCGCTCCACCAGGGTCAATGCGCGGCTGACGTTCTGCTCGACCAGCAGGATCGCGGTCCCCATTTTGTGGATCTCCGCAATCTTCTCGAAGGTGACGTCGCACATCACCGGGGCCAGGCCGAGCGACGGCTCGTCCAGCATCAGGAGCCGCGGCTTGAGCATGAGACCACGGCCGACGGCGAGCATCTGCTGCTCACCGCCGCTCATCGTGCCGGCAAGCTGTTTCCGGCGCTCGGCGAGCCGCGGGAAGATGCTGTAGACGAGATCGAGCGAACTCGCGCGGTCGGCCTTGGCGCGCGGCGCGTAGGAACCGATCTCGAGATTTTCGTTCACCGTCATCTCCGGAAAAACCTGCCGGCCTTCCGGAACGTGCGCGATGCCGAGCTCGGTGATCCTGTGCGGCGGCAGCGACGCCAGATCGACGCCGAGGAATTTGATCGAACCGGATGTCAGCTTCACCAGCCCGGAGATGGCACGCAAGGTCGTGCTCTTGCCCGCGCCGTTTGCACCGAGCAGGCCGACCGCCTCCCCCTCTCCGACATTGATGGTGACGCCATCGATCGCGGGAACGTTGCCGTAGGATGCGCTGACACCTGAGAGCTCGATCACGACGGTCCTCCGGCCGGAGCGTGCACGTAGCCCGATCCGAGATAGGCGCGGATCACTTCCGGATTCTCGACGATGTCTTTCGGGGTGCCTTCGGCAATCTTCTGGCCGTGATCGAGCACAACGATGTGTTTCGCCACCGCCATGATCGCGCGCATCAGGTGCTCGACAATGACGATGGTGAGCCCGCGGCTCGACAATTTACCGACCAGCGCCACGGCCTGATCGATCTCCGCCGGATTGAGACCAGCCATCACCTCGTCGAGAAGAAGCAGACGCGGCTGCGTTGCCAGCGCGCGCGCCATTTCAAGCCGCCGCTGGTCAATGGTCGTCAGATCGCGCGCCGCCGCATTCTCGCGCGCCGACAGCCCGACGAAATCGATCGCCTCGCGAGCTTTTTCGCGCGCCGCTTCCGGCCTGCGGTCGCGCAGGAAGGCTCCGGTCATGACATTCGCCAACACCGTCATGCCGCCGAAGGGCTTCGCGACCTGAAAGGTCCGCGCAAGACCAAGTGTACAGACCTGGTGCGGCCGCAGGCCGACGATTTCCTGGCCGAACGCGGAAACAGAACCGGTATCGGGCCGGTAGAAGCCCGTGATGAGGTTGAAGGCGGTGGTCTTGCCTGCGCCGTTCGGCCCTATCAAGGCCAGCGTTTCATTTTCCCGCACGGAGAAACTGACGTCCTGCACGGCGTGCAGCCCGCCAAATCGCTTGTTCAGATTTTTGATGACGAGCGCGTCGGCCATTGATCTATGCCTTCGCCGGCAAGGAGAGCGATTTCGTACGGCGGCGCGCGTATACTTCGGCCAGATAGCCCATGATGCCGGTCGGCCGCCACAGGATCACAGCCATCAGAATGAGGGCGTAGACGGTGAGCTGAACGCCGCCAATCGAATTGCCGAGCCAGCTCTGCAACAATGCCGACGTCGTCTCCAGCAAGACGGTGCCGATGACCGGCCCCCACAACGTTCCGACACCGCCAACGATCGAGACCAGCGCAGCCTCGATCGATACGTTGAAGTTGAACGCCGTCTGCGGATCGATGAAATAGATGTATTGCGTATAGAACGTGCCGGCCAGCGCCGTGAGGAACGCGCTGATCATGAAGATTTTGCGTTTGACGCCCGGCGCGTCGACGCCGATCGCCTCAGCGGCGTCTTCGTCCTCGCCGATGGCCACGCAGTAATAACCGATGCGCGAGCGCTCGATCCAGGCCGTTATCAGCAACGCAATCGCGAGTAACCCGAGCACGATGTAATAATACGGCGCCTTCGTTTCGAACTGCATCATCAGCGGCGCGTGGCCGAGATTGGGGATCGTGGTCCCCTCCGCGCCCCACGCGAAATCGCGAAACTTGAGGAAGATCAGCATCAGCACCTGCGCGGTCGCGATGGTGGCGATGGTGAAATACGGCCCGCGCAGCCGGAAGCACAGCCAGCCAATCGGCAGGCTAGCGAGCATGGCAACGAAGCCGCCGGCGATCATGCCGATCCACGGTGAAATGCCGAAATCGATCTGCAGGAGCGTCGATGTATAGGCGCCAAGGCCGAAGAACGCCGCATGCCCAAGCGAAAGCTGCTTGGCGTAGCCGCCCATCAGATTCCAGGCAGAGCCGATGAAAGAGAACAGCAACACGCGGATCAGAATTTCGAGCGCGAACGAACTCTTGATCACCAGCGGCAAAACCAGCATCACGGCGATCACAACGGCGAGCACAGCGAAACGCCAACCACGAATGTCCGGCATCAGCGTCGCCTCCCGCCGGCAAGGCCGCTCGGCCGCACGGCAAGCGTAAACAGCAGCAGCGCGAAGACGACGATCAGGCCGGAGTCGGCGCCGATAAACTGGATGCCGAGCGATTCAGCGACGCCCATCAGGAGGCTCGCGACCAGCGCCCCGATCACATTGCCGAGCGTACCGAGCACCACCGCAACGAATGCCATCAGCACGAAGACCTGCCCGACCAGCGGATAGGCCGGATAGAACGGCATCAGCAACGAGCCGGCGGCGCCGGCAAGAGCGAGGGCAATGCCGAGCGCCACGGCGAAGACGCGGTTGGGGTTGATGCCCATCAGTTGCGCCACGTCGCGGTTCTGCGACGCCGCGCGCATCGCCTTGCCGAGATCGGTGGTGTGCAGGAAAACCCAGAGAATGCCGCTCAGGATCATTGCCAGCACGAAGGCGATCAGTTTTGCCACCGGAATGTAGAGGCCGCCGACATGGAAAGCCTCGTCCGAGTACCAGGTGTGAACGGTGCGGTAGTTCGCCGTCAGCAACATGAGTGCCAGGTTCACGAGCAGCAGCGACAGCGCGAAGGTCAGGAAGATCTGGGGCAAATCATTGAGCCCCAGAACCCTGCGGATCAGGAAATGCTGGATAAGGACGCCGATGACGAACAGAACCGGCATCGACACGACCAATGAGACGATTGGGTCGACACCGAACTGCGTGGCCAGGAAGAAACTGATGTACATCCCGATCATCACAAATTCGCCCTGGGCGAAATTGACGATCTTCACCACGCCGAAAATCAGCGTGACGCCGATGCTGACCAGCGCGTAAATCCCTCCGATCAGCAGGCCGTTGATGACGGCCTGGGCCAGAATTTCCAGCATTGTCGGCTGACGAACCTTATGTCTTCAGCAATGGAGCCCGCGCGTCTTCTTTCGGAAACACGCTCGCGAGATCGCCATTCTGCCACTGCACGCCGACCGGACGGCCGTAAACGTTCTTCCCGTCTGGACCGAACTTGACCTTTCCGCCGGGCGCCATTGCAGCGTAGCCCTTCGAAACATCGAGCGTGGACAGCGCCTCGCGCACTTTTTGCGGATCGGTCGAGGCCGCCCGCTCGAGCGCGTCGGCAAGCATGAAGGTCTGGGCGACAAGACCGCCGGCATATTCGAACAGGAACTCGCCGGTGCGTTTCTTGTATTCGGCATTCACCTTCTGGGCTTCGTCGCTCATGTCGTGGTTCCAGTGCGCCACGCCCTGCAGGCCTTCGGCGAGCTTGCCGACATTCTTGTAGAAGTCAGGAATGACGAAACCGCCGGAGCCACCGTTGATCGCGACGTTGAGACCGACTTGCTTGACCGTGCGCACGATCAAGATGAGGTCGTTCAGGTAAGACACCGAAAACAGCGCGTTGGCGCCCGAGGCCTTTACTTTATTGACGAGCGGCGAGGCGTCGGTAAAGCCGGCCGAATAAGGCTCGAACATCACGATCTCGACGCCTTCGGCCGGCGCCAATTCCTTGAGGCCATTCGAGGTCGAGGTGCCGAACGCGGTATTCTCGAAGATCACCGCAACCTTCGGCGTGTCGCTGACGAGCTTTGACATTTGCAATTGCGCCTTGGCGAACTGCGAAGCGCGCGCAAACGGCGTGAATGTGTAGGTACGACCCTTGTTGAGCTGATCCGAGCTCGAACCCGTGATGATCGGTACTTTCGCACGTTCCGCCACTTCGCTGGCGATCAATGTGAGCGCGCTGGCAAAACAGCCATGAATCGCCGAGAGCTTGTTTCCGGAAATCAATCGGTCGGTTTCCGTACGGGTCACGGTGGTGTCGCTCTGCACATCCGAGACGATGAGATTAAGCTTGGCGCCACCCAGCGATTTGATGCCGCCCGCATCGTTGACCATCTCAGCCGCGAGCTTGGCGGCTGCAACGCAACCCACGCCGATCTGCGCCATGCTTCCAGTCGTCGGATAGAGCGCGCCGATGTTCACCGTTTCCGCGGCGCCCGTCATGATCGGCGGCGAAGCAATCGCGGCGGCGGCAAGCGCGCCACCGGTCTTGATGAGAAACTCTCTGCGGTTCTGCTTGGGCAAACTTCGGCGTACGGACCGTTTCATCGTCATCCCTCCCTGGGACATTAGGAGGCCACGCGTTCCGGCAGCCTCAGTTCTTATTGTCGTGCAACCGCGGCCGAGTATTTCCGCGCGTAGCCACGGCGCTTGCGGCTTACTCTACACATTATTGGTTTTGTCATGCAGCCGGTTTTTCCCGGGAAACGGGATTGGATGGGCTGGGGTGATACCACCGGATTCTTCCAGACGGGCGTAAAGAAGCTGTAGCATTCGTTTGGCTTTGGAGGGGTTCGCCATGGATCCTAACACCGCACTGACGCTTACGGATCAAGTCAGCGATCAAATGGTGCGCAAGAAAGTCACCTGCCCGTTCCTCGGCGGTGCAGTCCACCAGAAGTTTCTCGCAGTACGCGGTGACGCCGATAACCCTTTGGCCAGCATTGAGGATGTCAGGCGGCTAGGAAATAGCGGCGGCGGCGATCTGGGCGACCTCCTTGTGATGTTCGCCTCGGGCAATCACGCATTTATGCGCGGTGATGACGGCAAACTGAGCGTGAAGGTCCCGAGCGGTTTGTTCTCGCTGGAGCTCCCCGGTTCGCAAGGGTCTCACCCCGGTCACAGTGGCATTCTGCAGGGTGACCCCGAGACATTGGATTCCGGTCGCCTGAGTGAGGCGGATTTCGCCAGGCTCGCCACCCGAGCAAAAGGCGGCTTCATAAAGCGATCGGATCTTGGCCGGTTCATCGCCGAGAACCTGTTAAGGGATCCAAAGTCGAAGGTGCTCGACTTGAATGCGGCACAGCTGTTGGTACGCGACGTCGGAGCGCTTGCGCAAACGGTCGCTGGCACGCTGGGGACAATCCTCGGCGGCTCAGCAGATGATGCAACCGCGGCGGGCCGAACGGCGGAAGAAAAACTCACCAAACTGCTCGGAGAGGACAATCTGGTCGGTTCATCCGGCGAGTTTGGTCTGCTCTTTGCTTTTCTGATCAACAAGCCGGGCGGGAGCGACATCGACGGCGAGCCGGCGTTATCTCTTGAAGACGTGCGGGGCATGTTCCTGAACATGACCCTCCCGACTGGTTGGCAGACGTGGAAAAAACGTCGCGTCGACTGGACCGTGCACACGACAGGACTGCTGTTGACTGCCGCGAAGGAATATCACGCGCAAAAACGCAGCGCGTCATAGCGACGGAGGCTTGCGCTGACTCAGCGCGAGGCGATGTTGATGTTCCCCATCGTCCAGATTACCGCGGCCGCGACCAGACCCGCACTGGCGAACACGCCCGATACCACGGCCGCACTGAACAGAATTATTCCTAGCGCATATGCGATGCGGTTGAGCGCCCAGCGTATCACTCCGATGAAGCGGCCGAATATCCAGTAGAACGCGTAGAGGAACAGCAGCAGCACGAGGACGAGCACGACGATCTTCAGGAGCGGAAGGCTGCCCCATTGGGTACCAAGAAGACGCGAGATCTGGCTGATGCCCCAGAGGCATCCGAAGACGATCACGTCGACGAGCCAGCCAAAGCCCTGCTTAAGCCACGCACCAAACTCCCGGATCAGGTGTTCCATACACAAGTCCCGTCGTTTGTATTCCCCAAGCACTAACGCTGCGGCGACCAATATGTTTCAAACGATGTCGGTCACGCCTTTCTGCCCTCGGTCGTTGCTATCCATATGCCGATGAACACAGCGATCAGTCCGACGACGAGATTGAGGGTGATCGGTTCACCGACGAGCTGGGTGGCGAGCAATCCCGCGGCAATGGGATTGACCGTCATCGTATTCGCCACGCGGGTTGGCGATGCTCGTTCGAGGGCCAGGACCCACAGGATGAAAGCAAGCGCGCCGCCGCCAACGCCGAGATAGATGCCCGCAATCCATTGCGGAACGCCAAAGGTACTCAGGACGGCGACGCGGCCGGTGAGCAGTCCAACCGCCAAGAGCCCGAGCGCGCCGGCGCCCATGCCGACCGTGAGAAAACCGAGGGCGCTTGATCTTTGGATGAATGGACGAGACCAGACATTGTAGAACGCCATGCACAGTACTGCGCCGGTCATGATGAGTTCGCCGCGCCAGGCTCCCGGTGGAGCAGCGGCGAGGCCGGAGGCGAGCGCGGCAAAAACGCCAAAGATCGCGATGCAGACCCCGAGCGTTTTTCGTTTCGTCAGCGGCTCAATTCCAAGCAGCGCGCCGACGACCATTGTCTGGAGAGGAAGAGTCGAAAGGGCGAGGCTTGCGCGCGCCGCTGTCGTGTAACTCATCGCAATATTGTACAGGACGAAAAACAGCCCGAAGAAACAAAGCCCCAGGGCGATTACGGCCAACCAGTCGCTGCGCTGCGGCCATCGCACCCGGAGCAAAAGCGCTGTCGGCCACAGACATAAGAGACCAATTCCCCAGCGCAGAATGGCCAGCGTGATCGGGTCGGCGCTTCCGACCAGATAGCGGGTAACAGCGGCCGCGGTCCCGCCAAGTGAACTGGATACAACCGCGATCAGAACCCCGACCCATTCACCCAAAAATCGCCACTCCAGAATCGCAAAGGGGGGCGAAGGTACACCCTTCGATGATTTTTGCCTTCACGGAATGGCGGGACCTGGTGCCGGCCGCCCTCGGCGATGCAAGACCGCCGCCGTCGTTCCCGGAAAACGGCAGCCTTGGCGTTTCCTCCCTGGACGACCGGCTAACTTTAAATCGCCCCTGCCCGCGTTCGTTCCAACGAGTCCATCATCTTTCTCGTTGCGCGATCGCGCGTGGAGAGAGCTATCGCTCGGGGGTTGGCAAACGTTCGCCAGGGAGCCGGTCGATCAGTCCCGCTTGAGCGATTGGGCCACCAAATTGGACCCGGATTGCGCTTCCTGCCGTTCGATATCCGGCCGCGGTATCGGCATTGGAACGCTGACGCGGACTCTCTGCCGGCCGTCGTGAAGCATGCCGAGCGCCTTGGCCGCGCCGTAGGACAGGTCAATACGGCGCTCGATGTCCATCTTCGGCAAGAATGGTCCGCGATCTTTCACAACCACAGCGACGCATTGGCGGCGCAGGCACACGTTCAGGATGGTGCCAAAGGGCAAAGTCCGGTGGGCTGCGACGAACTCCTTGTTGTTGTAGACTTGCCCGTTGGCTAGATATCTCCCGCCTTCCGTTGGCGCCGAGCCGCCGACCCAATAGGTCGCGATCATAAATACGAAAGTCGCTGTGCTCATTGTCCTGCGTGTGAAAGTTGCCCCACTGAAACCTGTATAAGTGAGTCGCCACGAATCCGCAGGTATCGTGATGACTGGCCCGGTGACCATCGCCTCGGTTCGCGCGCACGGCGTCCGCCAGCTTCTTGTCTATTGCCGTGGCAGGCGCACCGGGGATTGGCCCTGTCATCACGAGGCTACGCTGCCGGTCGACCGCTTTGGCGCCGATGAAGCGTTGCGCGATATAGAGCGACGATGCCGTTGCACCACCTGCGGGTGGCGGCGCGCCGACCTGCGGCCCGACTTCAGCGCGGAGCAGGCACGACGCACGAGCGTGGGATGGATAAGACCGCCTAGCTGAACGAGACGGTTACGGTTTCGGCATAAGCACACGATGCGCATTCGAACGTGCGCTCGTCATGGCCGGTCCTGTCCGCCGCCTCGGCGGTGAGCGGTTCACCACAGATAGGACACCGTCGCGACGCGATCGGCGGCGGCGATGAGAGATCGAAACGGTTTGACTGTGCCAAGACGCAGACCCCAACGCGGACTATCGAAACCACCGTAGTCTACGTCAGCAGTCACCACCTAATCACTTTGACATGATGCGTTGCGAGATAGTGCGCTGCAACAATCTCTGATCCGCGCGGAGTTAGGATTTCTCGATTTTGTCCACGCGCTTCGCGCGCCACATTTTGAAGGCAAAGGCGAGGTTGGCCCACACGCCCGCCGCCAGCACGCCCATCAAGAGCCGCCCTTCGTGAATTCCGGGCGTTTGCTCCAAGGCAACCAGAATCATTTCGACGATGATCCCGACCGCCGCTGCGGCAATCACGACCTGCCACCACGCGCGGCAGAAATATCCGACGATCAAGGCCGGCACGGCCGCGAACGGATCAAGAAGCTTCCAAACAAAAATGTCGAACGCGATTTTTAACGTGAACTCTGACATTGACGTCCCCCCGGGATGTCATGCCCTAGGGTAGCAACCCCCGCCAATCAGAAAAAGCCGACGGATTCGCAACCCGTCCCAGCCTTGAAGTGATGTTTGTTGCGACGCCGTGGGACATCGACAACGTGCACGGAGCCGTCCCCCTGGCATGCGACGAACAGCTCGTCCCCGCGGAAGGCCATGTCCATCGGCTGGTCACCGACCTTTACCGCGGCCTGCCGCCGGAATGACGGATCGATCAAGCTCACCGTGTTGCTCCTCAGGCTTGTAACGGCGAGCACTTTGTTGTCCGGGCTGTAGCGCGCAATCTGCGCGGCCTCCGGCACGCCTTCAAGCCGCACCGTGGCTTCGACCTTCCCGGCGACAGTATCGATGAGAAAGAGCGTCGGCTCTATATCGTCGACTGCAATGACCGTCCGTCCGTCGGGCGAAATCGTTATGCCCGCCAAGGCGCGCGGGGTGGCGATTTTCCCCAGAAGCTTTCGTTTCGGCAGATCAATGACCGAAACGGTGCTGTCTTCCTCATTCTCTGTGTAAAGCCGCTGCCCGTCCGGCGCGATGATCAGCCGATGGCCGTTGGTCGACCCGGAGTCGATCGCGTCCACGACCGTGTTTGTGGAGCGGTCGATGACGGCAACCACCGCGCTGTTTTCGCAGGTGATGTAGACAAATCCGTCGGGGCCAAGCTTCAACGTATGCGGAGCTATGTAAGGGCGCAGGTCGATATCGGCCGCGTGCGTGCGATTTTTGAGATCGATGACGCAGAGCAAGTGGCCAGGATTTGGATTACGGCCGTGGATCCCGTCGCCGAAGATCGGAACGTAGGCGGTCCCCGTCTCAGGCACCACAAGCAGCTCGTGGACAGTGCGCTGAAAGCCCTTGAGTGTCTTTTGAACTTCGTAAGTTTTCGGATCGAGAAAAAGTATCTCCGCGCCCATCTTGTCGACGCCGATCATCCCTGTGACGTTTTGCATGTCCAACTTCGCTTCGCGGTTTGCGACCTATAGTGACTATCGCCGAGAGAGGCGTCGATCGTCCAGCGCTACAGGCCGAGATCGCTAAGTGAGGGATGATCGTCAGGGCGACGACCGAGTGGCCAATGATATTTGCGCTCACTGTCCTTGATCGGCAGATCATTGATGCTGGCAACGCGCCGCCGCATCAGACCCTCCGCGTCGAATTCCCAATTCTCGTTTCCGTAGCTGCGAAACCAGTGACCGGAATCGTCGTGCCATTCATATGCAAAACGAACGGCGATCCTGTTCTCCCGGAACGTCCACACTTCCTTGATCAGTCGGTAGTCGAGTTCGCGATTCCATTTGCGCATCAGAAACGCCTCGATTTCCGCGCGGCCGTGAATGAATTCGGAGCGGTTTCGCCAGACGCTGTCGGTCGTATAGGCTTGCGCCACGCGGGCCGGATCGCGCGTGTTCCAGGCATCCTCGGCAAGACGCGCCTTTTGTGCGGCGGTTTCGGCGGTAAACGGTGGCAAAGGTGGACGACTCATGACGCTGGTTCCTTCGGAGCTTCTAATGAGGCGATTGTAATCTGAGGTAGTTTCAAAGTGGAACCTCTTCGCCACATTCCCGTCGAACTGAAATGCAAAGGTAAATGACGCGTCGGATTCGTTTCTACCGCGCAAATAAGTCGTGGTCCTTTTTCGAATGCCACGCGTTTGTAAATGGGAGTCGAGCTGCGTTGGCCGACTCCTTTTTGTTGAAGCTGCCAGTTCGTGAGTATGCCACGCCAACCGGCCAAGAGGTGTTGCATGCGAAAAGATCAATCACTTCCGCAACAACGAATTATCGGTCGTCCGTTCTGTGAAATCTGCAGGTCGCAGATGTGGCTCGCGTGCATCGAGCCGGACGCGCCAAATCATGACAAGCGAACTTTTGAATGCCCGGTGTGCCCGAACATCACCGTGAAGATTGTAAAATATCGATCGGAAAGCGCGCCGCGACGCATTGACGTGAAATACGCCTGAGACCGTTAACGGCGGCCGCCCGCTCTGCTTAAAACGAGCGTTCGTCGACGAAGCGAATTGCGAACGGACGCCCGGCCAACGCGCCTCCGAGCCCATCCGTGAATTGCAGCGGCGTGCACCGCTTCAGCGCCGCGGTTGCCGCATTCCAGTAAGTTTCGCGCACGTCCGACGGTGTGTCCGCCGTGACGTAGGTCCTTCGCGGTTCAGAGATAAGTCTGCCGCGGCTGTTGAAGCTGAAACGCAGCGTTATCTGCGTGCCGGACCGTGCCACATCCCTTTCCGGCGGAATCCAGCATCCGCGCAATGCAGAAAACACATCGCGGATGGTATTCAGGTCATGCGGCGAGCGATCGCCAGGCTTCTCCCCGGCAGGCATGCCGGACGTGGTGTCTTCCGTCCGACTGACGATGGTCAGCTGCAAGGTCTGACCTATGGGGTAGTCGATGTCGGGTATGCAGGGCTGATGGCTGAAGATGCTGCAATAGGTGCCGTAAGGGACGCACGGACGGCGGCCAAGCACGCTGCATGGATAAGAACTGTGCAACGACGGGAGAAACACGCCTTTTCTAAAGACATGAACATCATGCCTGAGGATGTGAAGGTCATTTCTGAAGTGAAAGCCGTTTCTGACGTGAAGGTCATGCCGGAACGGACGCAGATTCTGATCGGTACCCTGCCAGCGGGCATCACAAACCGAGGACCATGCCGCAATCCCGAGTATGATCGCGGCGCAGGCGGCAAATCTCCGAAGCAGGCGGTTCGTCATTTTCGGTACTTGAGAAGCTGCTAACCGTACATAGGAACGACTCGAGAATACGACCAGCCATGACCATGGTACCCGTCACGGTGTCCGCGTTGTGTCAAAAGCAGACATTGGCCTTGGGTCCAACTCGATTTGGGCCTGCACATCTCGGAGAATTGGACGATTTCACCTTGCTTGAGGAGTTGTCCATGGAAGCAGTGCTTTCGACTCCCGATCGTAAGGCCCGCCGTAACCCGCATTCGCCCGTGCTCAAACACTCGATCAGGCTCGCGGGTAACAAGACGTCCATCTCCCTGGAAAACCAGTTCTGGGATTGCCTGCGGGAGATCGCGCGGGGCGAGAATATCCCGGTCGATACGCTGATCGAGCGGATCGACATCGACCGGACCCGTCATAATCTTTCATCGGCGGTTCGAATATTTGTGCTCGAACACTTCCGAACGCGCGCCAATCGTGCGACCTTAGCGCGTGAAGATCTGACGGCTAGCAGCACGGGCCCGGTCCTTTGACGGCGGGCCATGGAACTCAGCGTAGTTGAAACAGTTCAACAGATGGCGTGCGACATGAAACGTTTTGCCTGCAACCGAAAACCCAACCAGGCGGCACTTCGCGTTGCGACAGCGCTTGCCAGCCTGACCGCCCTTGTCGCGGCAAGCGATGTTTCGCTGGCCGCCAAAGTTCGGCCTGACCAGTCTGTGGCTGTGCGCCCGGGCAGCGAGCCCATCATGGCGATCGTTTCGCTGCACGACCAGCAGATCACGGTTTACGATGACAAAGGCATGATCATGCGGGCGCCCGTGTCGAGCGGCCAAAAAGGCCGTGAGACGCCGGCCGGCATCTTCAGCGTCCTTTCGAAAAACGCCGAGCACTATTCGAACCTCTATGACGACGCATTCATGCCGCACATGCAGCGCCTGACCTGGTCGGGCATTGCCCTGCACGGCGGGCCCCTGCCGGGATACCCCGCATCGCACGGCTGCATCCGGCTACCCTACAGCTTTGCCGAGCGCCTCTTTGGCACAACCAAGGTCGGCATGCGCGTGATCGTGGCGCCCGGCGGCGTCGGGCCGGTCGCGATTGAGCACCCGGCACTCTTCCAGCCAAAGACGGAGAATGCGGCCACTATAGTAGCCGCGGCTGCCGCGAAAGCTGAGGAAACGACCGCCAAGGCCGACCAGGCAAGGCTCGCTGCCGTAACTGCCAATCGCGAGTCCACGCTTGCAATCGCGACGGTGCGGAAAACGGAAGCCTTGAAGGCCAGGGCCGAAGCGGAATTGGCTGCTGCGGAGCGTACGATTGCATCGGGGTCTCCGCCGGAAGCCAAGGAGCGCGCCGAGAGCGCCAAGCAAAAAGTGACCGCACGGATCACCGAACTCGAGGCCCAACTGGCCGCGGCCAAGACCGATCTCCAGCCCAAGGCCGATGCTGTCACGGCCACGCGGGACGCAGCCGTTGCCGCCGATCGCGAACGCGTCGCCGCGGCCGACGCCGCCCGCAAAGCCAAACGCGAACTCGAGCCGGTTTCTGTCTTTATCAGTCGCAAGAACCAGCGCCTTTACGTCCGTCAGGGCTTCCAGCCCATCCTCGAGGTCCCGGTCACCTTTAAGGATGCCGATCGTCCCATCGGCACATATGTCTTCACCGCCATGGACCGTTCCGGCCCCCATGTACGATGGAGCATGGTGGCTTTGGTCAGCGAGAAAGATGCGGGGCCAAGCGAGGTTGACCGCGCGAAATCGGCACTCGACCGGATCACAATTCCTCAGGAGTCGATCGATCTCATTACCGAGAAAGTCTCGCCGCGTTCCGCGCTGATCATCTCAGACGAGCCTTTGAGCCAGGAGACGGGCAGCAGCACCGAATTCATCGTCACGCTGAGCGGCGAGCCACAGGGCGGCCTTAAGCAGCGCCGGCGCTCTTCGCCGACATACGAAGTCCGCTACGATCGTCCCCGCTCCTGGCGGTCGCCTTTCGCGGGGCAATATTCCAATCACTGGTTCCGCTTCTGATCCTGTAGCTCGGACGCGGTACAGCGCAGCCAATCCGTGACCACTCTGGTCACGGATTGGAATGTTTTTGGCGCTGAGTGGCTCGGCGATCGACCGAAGCGGCCAGTGTCTACGACAGATTGAGCGCGTCCGACGCGCCATTGCCCTGCCCGTTCATGCTGATGACCTGGGCCGGCGCACGTTTGGTCGGGACGAGCGAAGGCGTGTCGATGGCGTTTTCCTGCCGCCGCGACATTCCCTCGAATTGCGCGTTCTCCTCGATCGCCAGTGAGCGATGATAGATATCGCCCTCGACGACCGCGGTGCTGTTGAGCTTGACGCGATTGGCGCGGATGGTGCCTTTGACGCGACCACCGATCGTCAATTCCTCAGCAACGATATCACCTTCGACCTCCGCACCGTCGCCGATCTGGACGGTCGATGCGTGCACTTCGCCTTCAACGTGACCGAAGATCGCCAGCTTTCCCTGACCGACGATCTTGCCGACGATCGAAAGCCCGGAGCTGATGGAGGACGTCGTTTCCTGCGTCGGCGCCGAATGCGCGGCGGCGGAACGATTCATCTCCGGCGCCGGTGATGTGTCATGATGGATGTCTGTCGCAGTGTCTTTGGTCTTTCCGAACATATTTGCTTACTCCTGTACACTGATGGACGTTCAACTTAGGTGACGTGGTAGATGCGGTGGAAACGGTCGCCAAGATGATTGAGCACTTCGCAACCGGTGGATTTGCTTGCCACCGCGAGTTCATCGATGCTGGTCTGCGGGCCGATGAGCGTGACCAGGTTTCCATGGCGCACGACCGCCGGGTCAGGAATCTCAGTTACATCGATCGCCAGAAGATCCATGGACGGCTGCCCAACGACTGGACACGGCCGGCCTCCAACGATTGCGTGCAACTTTTTGTCGTAACCCCCTTCGCATCGCGGATAGCCATCCGCGTATCCGGCCGACACCAGCGCCAGTCTCGTCGGCCGCTTCGCTGTCCAGCCGTTTCCATCGGCGATGGTTTCGCCGGCTGACAGCCTGATGATCTGGACGATGCGAGCGTAGAGCTCGATCACCGGAAGCATTGGGTTATTGGCGCCTGACGCGGGATTGACGCCATAGAGCGCGGTGTCCGCGCGAATGAGATCGCAATGAGCCTTCGGCTCGACAAAGATCGCGGCCGCGTCGGCCATCGAGGCCGACACTCCCTTGTAGAGCCGGCGCAACTCGTTAAACAGACCGATCTGACGATCGTTTGAAGCTTTGGCAGCTTTGTCGAGACCATCGAGGCGGCTGATCAGGAGCGTGACGCCGTGGTTGCGGAAGCTGGGCGCGAACGCAACCGCTTCTTCGACCGACAGACCGCGCCTGTTTTTACCGGTGTCGACGTGCAGTGCGCAGCCGCCCGACCATCCGTGCGAGCCGGTAAACAAGTCCCATTCAGCCATTTCGATAGGACTGTAGATGACGGGACACGCGTTGACGTCGGCAAAGGCGTCGCGCGGTCCTGAATACAGCCCACCCAGCACATAGATCGTTGCGCTTTGTGCGACAGCGCGAACCCGCCTGGCCTCCGGAATGTCGGAAACAAAAAAAGTTTTGCAGCCATTTCTGGCGAGAGCGCCCGCGATCGGTTCGATGCCGCAGCCATAGGCATTGCCTTCGAGACCAGCGGCGCACTCAACCGTGGAAAATTTCGCGAGCCTTTCCCAATTTGACACAACCGCCGTCAGGTCAATCTTGAGAATGCCGCGCGCCTCGTCTTCCGCCGGCCCAACCGCCGTAATGCATGACGCGTGCGCCTTGTTGTTAACGAGGAGCCTGCCGCCTTTGTTGACGATTCTTCCTTCGACAGATCCTTCGACGACGACCTTCGCGCCGGGCTCGATTGTCAGACTGGCGAGCAGATTTCCGCGGATGTGGAGTGAGCAGTTTTTTTGAACGACTGTGTCGTCGATGACCGTGGCGTTGATGTCCGACGAGCGGGCAACGAAAGACAGCCCTCCTGCGGCTTTCTGTTCTGAAAGCGTCGCAACAATCGCCACGGTGAAACGCCCCTACTGCCCAAGAAATCCTTGCGCGTTTTTCGCCGCACTACAAGGCAAACGCTGAGCAATGGTGAATCACGGAGTGGTCGGTGGTAACGGGCTGTGGCATCGACGATAGACGGCGCAAAAAGTTCCCACGCGATTCACAGCTCGGAACATTCACGGCGAAAGCCGAGTTTCCCATCACACCCCGCACGGGAGACGACCATGCGAACCCTCATGCCTTTGGCGGTCTTGTTGCTTGCATCATCCTTGGCCGCGTCAGCGCAGAATGCATCTGGCGGCGATGGAACCTCGCCGCAGAACCGCGGATCGACCGGCTGGACAGGTGCGCATCCGGAAACCGGCGGAGCAACTCTCGATCAGACCAAGCCTAACGGCGAACCTGGCAAGCCCGCCAACGCGACGACTGGCCAGGGCGTGGATGACGCCTTGGCGAAGGATCAGCCTGAGGTCGCGACAGGCGAGGACCTTAACGGCCCGCCGCGCCGCTTTGCGCCAAGCAAAACACCGGAATAACCAGCCGCTTGCGGCAACCCAGACCTGTTTGGGCTGATTTCAGTGTCCGCCGGCTGGCGCCATTGTCTTGCAAAAGGCCTCCAAAGGATCAGAATGCCCGCGCGTTGGGCTTTTTTACGCCCGCCTGTTGCGACCCGCAGGGATCGCACGGATTTCCTCCGTTTCGATTTTTTGGAGGACGACATGGCGACATTCACGCGATTGCAAGCTCTCCTGGCTTCCACGGCTGTTGCCACCCTCGGCAGCGCAGCACTGGTGGCGCTCGTGGCCGGAAACGATCTCACCCTGGCGGGTGCGAGCGAGAACGCAGCAGGCCCTTTGCAGCCCTTCGTCGGCCCTGATTTTCCGATCTGTCACACGCCAGTCACGAAAGGCCTGCCGGGCATGATGCTACGGCTGGCACAGACCGAAGTTCCGCGCGCCGAGATGAGCGCCGCCAACACGGCGCCAGCATTCGCAGACACCGAGCCGCCATTGTGGACCGGTCTCGGTTCCGTCACTTACAAGATTTCGACCACGAACGAGCGCGCGCAGGCCTATTTCGACCAAGGCCTGCGACTTGCCTATGCGTTCAATCATGGCGAGGCGCAGCGTGCGTTTCGCATGGCGCAGAAGCTCGATCCCAATTGCGCCATGTGCTTCTGGGGCGAGGCCCTGGTGCTCGGGCCCAATATTAATCTTCCAATGCAGGAAGACGCGCTCGCGCCCGCTTATGCGGCCGCACAGAAGGCGAAGGCGCTTGCAGGCGACGCGAGCCCGCGCGAGCAGGCGCTGATTAACGCGCTCGCGGCGCGCTACGGCAGCGATCCGAAGGCGGCCCGACCGCCATTCGACGCGGCCTACGCGAGCGAAATGGCGAAAGTCGCGAAGCAGTTTCCCGACGACGACGAGATCGCCACGTTCTATGCCGAGGCCGTGATGGATCTCAGCCCCTGGAATTACTGGAAGCCGGGTGGCCGCGAACCGAACCCGCAGAGTGTGCCGATCGTGCCGACGCTGGAGCGCGTGCTGGTGCGCAACCCGACCCACCCTGGCGCGATTCACTATTACATCCACGCCGTCGAAGCGTCGGATCGGCCCAAGCGTGCCGAACCCTATGCCGACCGCCTGCGCGGGGCGATCCCCGGCGCCGGCCATCTCGTGCACATGCCGAGCCACATCTACTATCGCGTCGGCCGCTATCTCGACGCGTTGAAAGACAACAAAACTGCGGTCGACGTCGACGAAAAATATCTGGCCGACGCCAAAGCACCGATGGGCGTCTACCGGCTGGGCTACTATCCGCACAACGTGCACTTCGTGATGGCATCAGCCCAACTGGCCGGCGACGGCCAGACCGTGATCGCGGCGGCAGAGAAATTGGGTCAACTTATCCCCAACGAAGCCGCGCGGGGCATCGCGATGGTGCAACCCGTCAAGGCGGCGCCGTATTTCGCGCACGCGCAGTTCAGCACGCCAGAAACCATTCTCGCGTTGCCTGATCCCGGTGATGCCATCCCCTACATCAAGGCGATGTGGCTTTATGCGCGCGGCGTAGCGCTTGCACAACGCCGCGACTCCGCTGGCGCGGCAGCGGCGGCGGATGCAATCGGGACGATCGAGCGCACTGCCGATTTCAAGTTACTCAACGAGTTCAAACGTTCCGGCGCAAGAGGTGCTGCGCATCGCGCAGACGCTGATCCTCGCCCGCATCGCGCAAGCCAATAGCGATTATCGTACGGCGGTCGTGCGATTTGCGCGCGCGGCCGCGATGCAGGATGCCCTGCCCTACACCGAGCCGCCGTATTGGTACTACCCGATCCGGCAGTCTCTTGCCGCTGCCCTGCTGCAAGCAGGCCGCTATGCCGAGGCCGAGCAACAATTCCAGCGCGCACTCACCCGCGCGCCAGCGAACGGTTGGTCATACTACGGATTGGCTGAACTCTATAAGGCACGCGGCAACGCCGACGCGGCGCGCAAAGCCGAGGCTGATCTGTCGAAAACCTGGATCGGTGATCGCAAGCTGCTGCAGCTTTCCAATCTTTGAAGTTCTGCGTCGGCGCTTCATGAGGGAGCGCGTCGCATGCGGCACGTTCGCTGCGTGCGCCGCCGATCCGCAAGTCCGCCAGTGACCCAAAAGCGGACGCTTCGTTCCATCTCGGTCGGAAATTAAGAGATCAGCAACCCTTCTCTCAAGTCCATTTCTTTTACCGCCCGTGGCGAGAGCATGTTGCGGCAGAATGCGCGCTGGCTTTGCACGACGGGGGGACAAAATGAAATGGCTGTTCGCTTTGTCACTTGCTCTTGGTCTCGCTGCGTGCGCGGAGACAGGAAATTTCGATCTGGAAAAGCCGCTCAAGCTTGCGACGCCTGCCCAACCAATATCGGCACCGGCGACGCCAGCTCCTCAGAAACCGACAACAGCAAGAGTATCCAGGGCAGATGCGAACGAAAGCCCAGCCAGCTCGTCGTTGATGGAATGCGGGAGCGAAGCCTGCAAGACCCAGTGTTCACCCGCGTTGAAAAAAGACACCAGGCCGAAATGGTGCATGTATTTCAGGGAGCCGGTTGACCGACACACCTCTGAAATTCAGGGCAGCAGGACCGAATAAGCGGCGACGCAAGAGCGGCCATTGGACTTCTGTCCAACTGGAATTCCGGAGCGACATTTTCGAGTATTGGGGCGAGGTCACGCCCACTTTTGCCCACTTCCATCATCGCCCGCGGCGATCAACGGAGACTCCGTTCATGCGGACACACAAGCTTCTGACTGTACTCACTGCGTTCGCATTGGCATGGACGGGGATTGCGGCTGCTCAGGACAAGCCCCTCGAGGAGCAGCTTGTTGATGCATTGACCAAGGTCTTCGGCTCGTATGCCGGGTTCCGTTCCAATCATGCAAAGGGCATCGTCGTCGAGGGGAGCTTTAAGGCCTCTCCCGAGGCAGCTGATTTGAGCCGCGCCGTATTGTTCAACGGCAGCGTGATCCCCGCGACCATACGATTTTCCGATGCGACCGGGATTCCGACTCTCCCGGATGGGTCCGGCGACGCCAATCCGCACGGCATGGCCATCAAGTTTCATTTGCCCGACGGCACCGACACGGACATGGTGATGGTCTCGCTCAAGTTCTTTCCGGTCGCCACCGCCGAGGATTTTCGCGATCTGCTTCTGGCCGTCGCCGCCAGCCCGCCGGACGCACCCAAGCCGACAAAACTCGAACAGTTCGTAGCAAATCATCCCAGCGTGCCGGCTGCCAATGCGACCGTAAGCACGCCGGACAGTTTCGCCACTGAGGAGTACCACGGTATCAATGCGTTCCTGCTCGTCAACAAGGCCGGCGCGAAGCAAGCCGTCCGTTATCAGATGATGCCCGAACGGACCGTTCATCTGTCGGCCGCTGATGCGGCACAAAAGCCGCCTAATTTTCTGGTGGACGAGATCCAGGAGCGCCTCAAACGCGGACCGGTGACATTCCGCCTCAGGGCGCAACTTGCGGTCGCCGGCGACCCCACGAAGGACCCAACGAAACCTTGGCCGAATGATCGAAAGGTCGTCGATCTCGGGGTTTTGACGATCGATAAGACAGCGGCCAACAGCGCAGAGGCCGAGAAGAAATTGCTGTACATGCCCAGCCAGCTGACGGATGGGATCGAGGAATCCGATGATCCCATGATCGGCATCCGCAGTGGCGCCTACGCCGTGTCGTTCTCCCGACGCAATCCGTAATCCAATCCGTCACGATTTCTTTCTTTGCAGCTCGTCGCGCTGCCGCGTGAGGATTTCGAGCTGCGCCTCCTGCTCGGCAATCCGTTGCGAAGCCAGGTCGTCGTCGGCGGCACCGGAATATGCAGCCGCTTGCTCGATGAGTTCGCGGATGTTTTCCCTGATTGCCGCCATGCGGCCTTCGATTTCAGCCAGCGTCTGTGGAATTTCGGCCATGAGAGCTCCATGATTTTTCGGAATGCTGTTTGCCGTTCGTTTGATTTTACAACAGCGATCGGCGCGACTGAAGCCTCTCGGCGACAAAGCAAACCCGGTACCGAGTGCGCTAGTCGCGTTTGCTCGCCTGTTTGAATTTGTCGCGCACGAGGCCCTCGACACTGCCGTAGGGATGCGCCGCCTCATCGAGTTCACCGTAAAATCCTGCGGTGGTCGCGGCCCCTTCCAGCTCTTTTGCGCGGGACCGAACTACGTCATCCAATGATTCCGTGGGCGCGAGAGGGCGAATATTTTCGGCGATCCAAAAGCGCAGGAACGTTTCGAAATTTTCACTCATGGGGAGTCCTCATACGATCGCAAAATCGTGTCACGCCGCGATCTGTGCGGCGCGAGAGGACATGACTGTGCCCGCCGTGAGAAGCGAACGCAAACGGCAGAGCACGTCAGCGCGCCCGGCGCTGGTCAGCGCGCGGCGGCCCGGCTCGTCATTTACGACGATGGTTGGGCCGCGTCGGTTGCCTCGGCCAACGCGGCCCCTGCAAGCCGGCGCCATTCAGGCGACGCTTGCTGCTAATCGATAGCCGGGCCTTTCGGTTTCTCAGCGGAATCCTGGCGCCATTGGGCAATTCCACGAACCGCCGAACGAACTCCCCGCAAATTTCGACAACGTACTTCGTTCCCACCGGCAAACGCCGTGGAAGTTGAAACGCGCTGCTCACTTCACTTCCCCCAGTCCCCAGATCAACCCGCGCAAATTTGCGGGCATCGGTTTGGCCCGAATTTGTCCGAATTGCAGTTATCCACGCAATCAAACGCGGTAAAATCCAACCGCGGTTGACTCAACTGCGCGCGTCATTCCACACCGCGCGGATTGGCGCCGCAAACTCATTCAGGATGTCGACGGACGAAAAGCAAAAACCCCGAGCTCTCGCTCGGGGTTTTCGGAAGACCTAATCAGGTCAGACAGTGACGCTTACCAGAAGCGGTAGTTCACGCCAACCAGAACGGTGGTCTCGGTGAACTTGGAATTGAAGCTACACCCAACCACGCCGCAACCACCAACGCCGAACACTGTGTTGTTGTTCGTGCCGAAGTCCATGTAGTTGCCTTCGAGGAAGGCCGACCAGTGCGGCGCGAACATCCATTCAACGCCACCACCAGCGGTCCAGCCCGACCGGGTATTACCCGTCGTACCGAGCGGGACACCTGCAAGTGACGCATTGGTGCTGGCATGGGCCCAA
This sequence comes from uncultured Alphaproteobacteria bacterium, assembly GCA_963707615.1. Taxonomy (GTDB): domain Bacteria; phylum Pseudomonadota; class Alphaproteobacteria; order Rhizobiales; family Xanthobacteraceae; genus Pseudolabrys. The sequence continues at coordinate 1,077,044 of CAVPQT010000001.1, read as the reverse complement.
GCGCCGCCGCCCTGACCGTAGAGCAACCAGGCCGGGGTGAACGAGTAACCGATGCGGCCCGTCAGGGTGTCGAACCATTGATTGTTGAAGTTGACGACGGTGCCCCCGAGCGGGCCAGTAGCGATCGTTCCGCTTCTGTGGTTGCTCGTGCCGTCAAACATGTTGCGGAAGCCGACAACCCATCCGCCGCTGAATTGATAGTCGCAACCGATCTGGCCGCCGCCAGCAAAGCCAGAACCGTTCGACGAGAGTTCACCGCCAGGGAAGTTCACGCTGGCGTCACCAAAGGCTCCGCCGATGTTGGCGCCGATGTAGCACCCGGTCCAGGTGACCGGTGGCGGCGCAGGCGGGATGTAGGCGGGCGCCTTGCGTGGCAAGTCGGCCGCCGAAGCCTGACTCGCAGCCAGACCAACAACAGCGGCGAGCAGCATCAAAGAGTATTTTCGCATTCCAGGTTCTCCCCTAATCGCGCCTGTGCCCAGAGCGGTGCGCGATGTGTGTGTCCGTATGAATGCTTTAATGCGGCAAAAGTTTGAGGAATATTGCACCCTCGTATAGGGGTCACAGTATTCGTGCCGGCCTGTAGCAAAAATGCAACGCTGCGCGTACTGGATTACCGACCATACCTAGTATTTTTACTAGGGAGTTATTTGTTTTTTATCCCTGATGGTCAGCGAACCTTAGGTTGTGCCCAAAAGAACTTTATCGCGACCTATGCCAGTGGCTGTAGTTATCAGTTCGGGCTCGACCAGAACGAGTAGTTCAAGCCGATACGCGCGATGTTTTCAGTCAGATGATGATTGTGAATAATACTGGCGCTGAACCCTACGTTACTGTTCAGGCTGGTATCGGTCGTCGAGCCTAAATCCACATACAGGTACTCGGCCTTGATGCTCCAGCGTTGGTCGAATTTCCATTCGACCCCTCCTCCCGCGGTCCAGCCAACGCGCGTCTGCGTTATTGACGAAGTGTTGCTCGACGGGAGGAACGGAAAGAAGCCGAAGTCGCTGTAGCTGACGCGACCCACCGCAACGCCGCCGGTCGCGTAGGGAAGCCAGGATCCAAACGCGATCCCCAGCCGGCCGCGGGCCGTCCCGAGCCATCTGCTCTCCATTGACTGTGTGAAGCTGTCGAAAATTCCGGGAGGAACAATTGCGCCGCCGCTTCGACTGCCCGACAGACCTGTGTACTGCAGGTCGCCTTCAATGCCGAACACCAGCATGTCGAACTGCTTGTTGAGCCCGATCTGACCGCCGCCCGTAAAGCCCGAGGTTCTCAGGTGGCCGGCCGCCGCCTGTTCAACGAGTACGCCGGACGGACCGAAGCCGACAGGGTTTAGACGCCAATCCATGTTGGTGTCAGACCAGACACCTCCGGCGTTCAAGCCGACGTAATAGCCCGACCAGTTTGGCGCCACAGCAACCGGTGCAATGTAAGGCGGCGCCTTCGTCGGCAGGTCCGCCGCGGAAGCTGAGCCGATCGCACCGAGCAACCAGAAGGCAGCGAAGATCCTTCCAGAACGATCCATAAGGCGAACCCAACTGTCGCCCCCGATTCATCTCTTAGATCAGCGGACCGGCGATCAGAGGTAACTGGCGTCGTCCAGCAAAAAACGTTGCCTTTGTGACACCTTTGCAACCCACAGCGGGGTACCCCTGCGCGAAGTTCCTGTCGTGACAATCCAGCGGCTTTTCACAGCCATTGTCCGAAGCGCCGGATGTAAATCGTTTTGACGAGTTGCGTGAGCAAGCAGTAGCTCGACAGAATGAGAGCAAGCCAGACGAAATACGCCGGTGGCAACGGCACCATTCCCAAGTGTTCCCCGACCGGTGAGAACGGCAGATAAATGCCAAGCGCCATGATGCAGACGGTCAGCAGAATAACGGGGGTCGCCGCACGGCTCTGAATGAACGGGATGTGCTGTGTGCGGATCATGTGAACGATCAGCGTCTGCGTGAGCAAGCCGACGACAAACCATCCCGACTGGAAGAGCGATTGTTTCGCAACAGTATTGGCGTGGAATACGTTCCACATGACCAAAAATGTCACCACGTCGAAGACCGAACTGATCGGACCGATGAACACCATGAAGCGCGCGATGCCGCTCGCATCCCATTTGCGCGGTTGCTTGAGATAGTCGGCGTCAACGTCATCCCAGGGAATCGATACCTGCGAAACGTCATACAGCAGATTTTGCACCAACAGCTGGATCGGCAGCATCGGCAAGAACGGCAGAAAGATGCTGGCAATCAGCACACTGAACACGTTGCCGAAATTGGAGCTCGCCGTCATCTTGATGTACTTGATGATGTTCGCGAATGTTCTGCGGCCTTCCACGACCGCTTCCTCGAGCACCAAAAGACTTTTCTCGAGCAGGATGATATCGGCCGACTCCTTGGCGATATCGACCGCGGTATCGACCGAAATGCCGACGTCCGCGTCTTTGAGCGCCGCAGCATCATTGATGCCGTCGCCGAGATATCCCACCGTGTGATTGTTTCCCTGCAGGGCACGGATCACGCGGGACTTCTGCAACGGGTGACATTTTCGTGAAAATAGTCGTCCGCTCCACCGCCTCGGACAATTGCGCCTCGGATAATTTCTCGAGGTCCTTGCCCAGCATCGCATGTTCGATGGGCAGCCCGACTTCCTTGCAGATCTTCTTCGTGACGACCTCGTTGTCACCGGTGATGATTTTTACGCAGACGCCATGGTCTCTCAGAGCGGCGATCGCCTGGCGCGCGGTCTCCTTCGGCGGATCGAGGAACGCGATATACCCCGACAACACGAGGTCATTTTCATCCTGCGACCGTATAGGTGCGGTCTTCCGGGGGAAGCCATTTATACGCCACGGCCAGTGCGCGCAGGCCGTCCTGATTGAGCTTTCGCGTAATGCGGCGAACCTCCTTGCGCATTTCCGGCGTGAACGGGACAACGCCGTCGTCAGCCTCCACGCTCTGGTCATGCGCGGAGACACAGAGAGGCAACAGTTCCTCGATCGCGCCTTTGCACACCAGGAGATTTCGATTGTCGCCATCGCGCACGACCACGGACATGCGCCGACGCATGAAGTCGAAAGGAATTTCGTCGATTTTCCGGTAGTGTTTCAGCTTGTCGACAAGCTCGTGCTGCAGGGCAAACTCAAGCACGGCAACGTCGAGCAAATTTTTCAGGCCGGTCTGATTGTTGCTGTTCAGCCAGGCGTATTCGAGAACGCGCAAGTCTTCGTTACCGTGAATATCGAGATGTCTCTCAAGGATGATCTTGTTCTGCGTCAGCGTGCCGGTCTTGTCGGTGCACAGGACATCCATCGCGCCGAAATTCTGGATGGCATTGAGCCGCTTCACGATCGTCTTGCGCCGCGCCATCGTCACTGCGCCTTTGGCGAGGTTCGTGGTCACGATCATGGGCAGCATTTCGGGGGTCAATCCGACCGCAACGGAAACCGCGAACAATAATGCCTGCAGCCAGTCGCCCTTTTCGAGGCCATTGATCAGAAACACGAGCGGCGTCATCACCATCAGAAAGCGGATCAACATCCAGCTGACCTTGCTGATGCCTTTGTCGAAACTGGTCAGTGGCCTCGCACCGATAATCTCTTTCGCCATCGCGCCAAAACAGGTGGCGTCTCCAGTCGCGGCAACGACGGCAACGGCTGTACCGCTGACGACGTTGGTCCCCATGAAGCAGGCGGTCTCGCGATCCAGCACGTTCTGCGACGGCTCGGCCTGCGTCTGCTTGCCCGGCGGCACCGGCATATTTTTCCAGCGGGATCGATTCTCCCGTCAGCATCGCCTGGCTGACGAACAGATCTTTGGTCGCGATGAGCCTGACGTCCGCAGGAACCATGTCGCCGGCGGAAAGATAGACGATGTCGCCCGGAACGAGATCGTGGATCGGCAGTTCCTGCGGCCGGTCCATCCCGGCGCGCAGCACGGCGGCGGTCGACGTCACCATCGCCTTCAATTCTTCAGCTGCCTTGTTGGATCGAAACTCCTGCCAGAACCTCAGCAGGGTGCTCAGAAGGATCATCGTGAGAAGGACGATTATGGTCCTGAAAGAGCGATCGTCAGGATCCGCAAAGATGACGTCCGAGAAGAGGGAAACCACGCTGACCGCAAACAGCACACCGTTAAATGGCGTGAGGAACGCATGGAAGAGTTGCTGGTACCAGGTCGGCGGCCTTTCGTGAGAGACTTCATTCGCGCCATATTGCTCCCGGCGCGCCTCGACCTCCTCCGCCGTAAGGCCGCTCCTGCTTGCCTGCAGGCGCGTCAGCGCTTCTTCCGGCGCGCATGCGCACAGCTCAGGCAGCGGCGAAGGAGCACGATTGCCCGTCGCGTCGGAGAGGATCGTTCGGCTCGTGATTTGCTTGTTCATCGCGCCGCTCCGACTGACCAGTGCGTAAAGCTTTTTGCTTCTCGGATCGGAGACGTCGAATAAAGACTATGTAAAATCGAAATGCGTCAGCAACCGCACAGTCTGATGCGATGTCCGCCTCGTGCGTACATAGTCGCAATGTGCGCGCGCGCCAAAGTGCTTTAGCCGATATTTACGTTGGGTCCTGAAAATTTTGCGCCGAAGGAACATCGAGAGCGCGTAGAACCCATGGCATGGGTGAATATTCGGATTTGCTCACAGGCGAAATCACCGTGTGGGGCGTGACCGTGCAGAACTGGATGCTGCTCGCCACGATGGTCTTCATTATCTCGATCACGGCCTTGCGAAAGACATTGTAGATCCTTGTCCATCGGCGGCCCCTGTCCCTATGGCTCGCCAACGGCAAAAACACCCAAAAAGGCCAAGCAATTCAGCCCCGCGCATATTCGTCGCGGATGTGATCTACAGCACAGATTTGGGATTAGCTTTCGGCCCATATACCGGCCAACAAGCTGATGTTGTGCCCGGAGAGCTCAAACCATGCGGATGCCAATACTGTCTTACTTTCTGATCGTCGGGACCGCCCTCTTCGGCGTGTTGAGCCTGGTCAGCAACCGCATCGAGCCAAAGCCGCTTCCGGTCACGCAAACGATTGGTCTGCCCCCACCCTATAAGGCTCCGCCGGAGGCCAGCGTGCCGAACGCCGTAAATTTCGCTGCGGAAAGTCGGTACTCCAACCCTGTGCGCTAGTCCTCAGCCCCGGCTTCCAACTTCCAGGGTCACAATACGCGCCAGTAACGTTGCCGGATAAAGTTGCCCGCAAATCGCTTCGAGGTTGCACAGACTGCGAGCGATAGGATGGACCGGCACGATATCCCCGTAACCGACCGTGGTCAGTGTCACGAAACTGAAATAGACGGCGCTGCTCGTAAACGAGGCGTTGTCTTCAAGCACGAGTCCTGAGAAAGCCTTCGGGATAAGAACGCCGACGAAAACGAACAGCGCCACGAATGCCAGGGCAATCAAGAGATAGAGAAGCACGGCACCGACGATACGGTGATAGCTGACCGCACCCGGTGCAAAGACTGCTCGGCCCACAACCGCACCAAGAGTGATCGACAGGATCAGCCAGGCCGCGGCGACCAGAGGAAGGTCGAAAGCCGTGGGCGTCCCCCGTAAGCGAAGGACAATGACAAGGACATTCATTGAAATCGCAGCGAACAATGCAAGAAGGGCAATTGGGCTGCCGGACAGGATCAGAACTCCGCTCAACATTGCCACCGCTGCAAAGACACCCAAGGCCTGGAAAATTTCAATTCCGGAGGCCTGCAAAGGCGCCACAACGAACATCTCAAAGACCAGCAGAACGGTCAGCACCGTCAGTAGCGGATCGCTATAACGATCGCGAAGCGTACCCAGAAAATTTCCCTGTCCGATAGTCATCGTAAATCCCCCTGTGCGAGATTGCCTGCGCGACACCGGCATCAGCGACGGACGGTTCAGTCACCGCCCCTTCCCAGCCCTCAGGAGCTTTGGAGTTACGAAACGCTCCAGGCTGCCGGATTCGCGACGAAGATTGCGCCACTCGTCAAAAGGAAAATCAACAATGACCAGGCCAGCAGTCGGCAGATTTTCTTCCAGTTGCCCTCGTGCTTTGACGTTGCCCGATGCCAAAAGCATCAAGGCCAAGTCTTGCAGGCCGGGGTTATGGGCGATGACGAGCAGACTCTGCACGTTGGCCGGCGTCTCCTTGACAAGATCGAGAATGGCCTCCGGCGTTGCGTCGTACAGACGTTCTTCGGTATCCGCGGCGACGGGCACGCCGAATTCACGTGCGCTGAATTTCCACGTTTCCTGCGTGCGAACGGCCGACGATACCAGCGCTCGTTCCGGAACAAGACCTTCGGTCGCGAGATAAGCACCGATCGTCGCGGAATCCTTCCTTCCGCGGTCGATCAGTCCGCGCAGGTGGTCTTCGCTGCCGCTGCGCCCGGATTGCACGGCTTTGGCATGTCGGAACAACAGTAGGCGACGCACGGTCAATTCACCGATTGTGGAAGCCCGTCACACGATATCCATGGCAATTTTAGCACTGTTGGCATTCGGCAGCACCGCCCGCAGATCCAGTTCCAGTTTTCGCATATCAAGCTCCGCAGGAATGTGCAGAAAGAATTCGAGCTGCTGCTTTCCTTTGTACAGCGCAGCATTTTGCAATCGGCAGCCGCGTGACACCAGCATCGACTGAACGGTGCTGAACGTCTGCTCCAGGTCAGCTTCGTCGTCGTCGAGACGAATGCGAATGCGGCACGCGAGACGGGATTCAAGCAAGAAGATCAGGATCCAGCTGAAAATGGTGACGAACACCGCCATGACCCAGGACCCCATTCCGCACGCGAGTCCAACGATGACGACGATGATGGCCTTTACCGTAAGCTTCGGATTGTCGAGCACGGTACGGAAGCGCAGCAACGCGCCAATGCCGAAGATGACAAAAGCGAGCGTCTGGCTCGTGCCGCTCAGCTCCGCGACGACCGCGCCGACCATCCCCAGCAGGATAAGCGTCTTGCGCTCCTCAAGATCGGAAAGAGAGGCAAGGCGCGTCGAGCGAGGGTGCCAGGCCACGATCCAGGAGCAGGCTATCGCCAGGCTCAAACTGAGAAACAGGCGCAGCATGAACTCAGGGTGCAGAAACTGTTCCAGACTGTGCGCCATGGAGCGCCAGGAATCGCCGTGCGGATCTATGCCGCCGTCGATAAATGTCCTTCCTCCCTTGAACATTTCTTCCGCGGGATTGGCGGCCTGAGCTGCGGGCGGCAGCAGCCAGACGAGACCAAAAATGGTCGCTGTAAGAACGACGTCAAACAACCGTCTGGCGTGCAACCCTGCGTGAGATCGATACGACATGATGTTCTCCAACCCTCACTATCCGCCGAATTGAGCGGAACGCGTGTTACCTTCCCTTACGCTCCGAGAATACGCCGGTTTCAGCATGATCGCGCCGGACACCGGCAATGAACCGATCCGTTTGCTTTCAAATAGCCGGCCGTTCTCATCGTAACGCAATTGAATCACCCAACCGAATTCGTCGTCCGGCCACCTTCCGTCAGGAAGGAGAGCTTTTGCATCGGCACCCATCGCCTGAAGAATTCGGCGAATTTTTCCATGATGCCACGAAATCAGAATGTTCGAGTTTGGCGGCAACTTCTTGATTTCGTCCACCAGCTCCATGAACTGTTTGTTCTTAAATCGGCTGTCGATAGTGAGGCCGAATTCTTGCGCGGTCGGCTCGATGGTGAGTCGAGGACGGTGACTATTGCGTGAGTCCCTCGTCGCGAAGATGTAGTTCAACTTCAGTGGTTTCCCGTCGACCGAGAAATTCTTGAAATAATTCGCGTAGCCGTCGGCGCGTGTGGTCCCCAACGGAGACAGCCCCTTGCCACTGTCGGCATCTTCCGCATGGCGGATGATCAGAACAACAGCGTTTTTTGGTCCGGCCGAATTTTCATCCCGCATCGGTTGCGCAGAAGCCGCGGCCGAAAGTGCCAGTGCAAGAATTGCGCAGAATGCCAGTTCAGTCTTCATGGCAAACAGATGCATGAAAGGGAGCATCGATGACGCTCCCTCTCCCGCCTTCACATTTCATCGAAACGTTCGTCAAGGCAATGCCACCAACTCGAGACCGGAAACGCCGAGCGAAACGTTCAGGCCGACCGTGCCCTGCAACGAAAGCGGTTGCAGGGTTACGCTCCTCGCCGACCCGCCAATCAGCACGTTGGCACCGGCGCCCACACCGAGCGTCGCTTCACCGCTCGCGCCCACATAGGTCCCAGCGAGTCCACCGAAAGCCGGCCCAACCGTTGACGAAAACACGGCCCAGCCCAGGACGCCGCCAGCTGTCGCGCCAAGATCGATGCCCAGGTTCGTCATCGAACCCTCGTAACGCTGAACCGGCCAATTGGGCTGGTTCGGCGTGAACACGCAGGTCATTTTCTGCTGGGATATAACAATCAGTCCGATTGACGGCGCGAGTTGACAGCTCAGTCCTCCAACCTGCGTCCATGGCCCCGGAGGAGATTGCGCCTGGCTGGCCGTGACCAGCATGGCCGAGGCGAGTGCTGTCGCGACGATCAAAAATCTGCGCATCTTTTTTTCCTCAATAGCAGGGTGGATACGGGTAGTAGCCGCAGGCGGGCGGCCGGTAATAAGGCGCGTAATACGCGGCGGCGGCTCCGGCGGCCGCAGCTGCGCCCGCGTAGTAGGCACCGCGGTAGGCCGAACGCCGCGCAACTCCGGCGTATGAGAGCGGGGTCAACGGCCGACCGATGATGTCGATGAATACTGACGCAGCGCCGTCCGCGCCTTTGAGGTCGCCTTCGAGCACGTCGACATCGAATGTCAGCTGATCGCCATCGAGCTTTGGATTTTTCAAGACAACGACGGCGTCTTTCACGCCCGATCCGTCTTTTGTGAAACCCGAAACCGTCGCGTTGGGCGGGTCCTTGGCGAAATTGTCGCTGCCTTTCGTCCAATCGTCGATCACGTTCGCAGTGAGATCATGGCCGGCAGCGCGAACCGGCCTGTCCGCGAAAATAATCGTATTCGGGGCAACACCGACCAGCACAAGCTTTCCATCGCGAAGCGACACGCCTTTTGAATTCATCACAATCAGCGAGGGCACGACTTCAGGCTTTGCCTGGCCGATCGTCTTCTGCAGCGGCACATGAGGTGGGGTACTTGTCGTCTGGGCAGATGCTGAAGATGCCAAGCCGATGGTGCTCGCGATCGCAAGGATGACGGCACGATTCGTGACGCGAAAACATAAGCTCACGACAACCTCCTGTTGCGGGACTAATGACTAAGCCACGGCCGAACGACGGGCTGTGCGAACAGCGGTGAAACTTGCGGATCAGACGCTGGCGGGACCGTTCTGGCGGCCTCCCGGCCCGATTTTCTCTGTGCGAACATGACCGCCCCCTTCGGCATGTGCGTTTTCTCGTTTTCGCCAGAAACTTTGAACTTCGTTTCAACAGGGCGATATTGGCCCAAAGGCCAATAAGTACGTCTGGATACTGGGGAATTGGACACGGTGAAGTAGCACCAAGCCCACCATGCGGGCCTCGGAGGCCACAAATCAGGGAGATCGTGATGCTCAAAGACATAATTACTGTCGATCAACTTTCGCTCGTCATTTCGCAGGCCGCGGCACCGGCATTCCTGCTGGGGGCCGTAGCGTCCTTCCTGTCGGTTCTCGTCACGCACATGAGCCGCATCCTCGACCGATCGCGGGCCATCAGCGACATTTCGGATGACGATCCGAAAACGCGAGAGCTTAAAGTCCAACTTCCGGAATTGCGGTTGCGCGCGGTCTTGGTCATCCGGGCGATCTATTGGGCGGTCGGAAGCGGAATCACGACCTGCCTTCTCATGATCGTTGCCTTTGCCTCAGCCTATATCGGCGCTCGACATGAGCCGGCAGCTGCCGTGCTTTTCACCCTGTCGCTCTGCCTGTTCACGGCTTCGCTGATTTCCTTTGCCCGCGAGGTCAGGATCGCCTTGAATCAAAACGAGCTTACCTCTGAAAAAAGCCAACACTGACTGACGCAGCGGACGGGAGATGGTGATGACAATGTTCGACCTTCAAAAACGGGTCGCATTCGTAACCGGTGGGAACGGTGGCATCGGACTTGGCATGGCCAAGGGCCTGGCTTCGGCCGGCGCTGCTGTCGTGATCGCGGGACGCAACAAGACCAAAGCGCAATCCGCCTTGTCAGATCTGCGCGCGCTTGGGGCCAAGGCGGAGTTCATCGATCTCGATGTTCTCGACGAGCGATCCTGCCGTGATGCTGTTCAGCGCGCCGCGGACCGGTTCGGCAGTCTCGACATCCTGGTCAACAACGCCGGCACAACCGTTCGCAAACAACCGCAGGACCTGACTGCCGAGGACTGGCGTTTGGTGATGGATACAAACCTGACGAGCGCGTTCCTGTGCTCGCAGGCGGCCTATCCTCACATGGTGCGCGCTGGTGGCGGCAAAATCATCAACATCGGTTCGATGATGACGATATTCGCTTCGTCATATGCAGCACCTTATGCGGCAAGCAAAGGCGGCATCGTGCAATTGGCCCGCTCGATGGCGGTGGCATGGGCGAAGGACAATATCCAGGTCAACGCGATCCTGCCCGGCTGGATCGACACCGACCTCACCAGAAAAGCACGCGAGCAGGTCGAAGGCCTTAATGAAAGAGTCCTTACGCGCACTCCAGCGCAACGTTGGGGCGCGCCCGACGATTTTGCCGGCATCGCCGTTTTTCTCGCTTCACCCGCCTCGAATTTCGTTACCGGCACGGCCATTCCGGTCGACGGCGGATATTCCGTGCAGGCGTAGTAGTTCCCTGCCCGACCCACCGCGATCAAAACGGCTTGTCGCCGATGATGGTGCAGCGTCGCATCACGCGAACCTCGTTCGCCTCATCGAATCCGGTGGCGCGATGCAACGTGCACCGGTTGTCCCAGACGAGACACTGACGTGGTGCCCAGCGGTGGGTGTAGACGCGCTCGGATTGCGTGATCATCTCGTTGAGCGTTTCGATCAATGCCCGGCCTTGCGCATAATCCATACCTTCGATCAACTCGGCGTGGTCGCCGAGAAAGATTGCCTTGCGTCCGCTCTGTGGATGCGTACGCACGATCGGGTGCGCGACCGGCGGCACCTTGGCCTTTTGCTCTGCCGTCAATGGATCCTCACCGTGACGCCGCGTGCGTGAGAAGTCGAAATTGTGGATGGCGCGTCGTCCTTCGATTTTTGCCTTCATCGCGGCGGGCAAATGATCATAGGCGGAATACATGTCCGCGAATTCCGTTTCGCCCCCGCTCGCCGGCACGATCTCCGAATACATCATGGTGGCCTGCCCGGTGCGTTCCTTCCAGGAGCCATCGGTGTGCCAGTAGAGCGTACCGCGGTCGGGATGTTTGCCGCTCGGCTTTCCGTCCTTGTCGAGATTGGACAGCATGTAGATTTCGGGATGGTCCTTGTAGCCGTGATACTGACTGAGCACGTGCACCTGCACCTCGCCGAAATTGCGCGCGAACGCGACCTGGGTGGCAGGCGGCAGATCGACATCGCGGAACAGGATCAGCTCGTAAGCCAGGAAGGCTTCGTAGACCTTCGCGAACAGCGCCGGCGACACCGCTTCCGCCAGCGTTATGTCGGTGATCTCGCAACCAAGCGCCGGATGCAGTGGCTTGACCTTGAATGGCCAGTCGCGCTCGGAACGTTGCGGGGTTAACTGTGTCTGCACATGTGTTTGGGCCATGACCATCGTACCGCAGGTTGGGCATCGCGCAGGCTATGATAGCGCGAGTGGTTCCGTTGGGTATCCCAGTATAGCCGCTGAGCTGCTGCCCTGAAAATAAAGTTCCACGCAAACGGAAAAGCGGCAAGACCGAGGAAACCGGTTCGCCTGCTCGGCGGTTATGAGCGGTGGGAAATTTCACGCACATTAGAATCCGCTCCGCCCCCGGCGCGGAGAAAGGAGCATGAAATGGCTAACGCCCTGGCACAGATGACCAGCCCGGACAGCTGGAAAGGCTGGAAGAGTTGGAAGAAGACGGCTTACCAAGGTGTCGTTAAACGCGATTGGGTTCCGACCGGCCGTATCGACTTCGCAACCAATCTGAACGGCAATGGTGATGCCGATCAGCCGAGTGAATTCAAGTTGCTGGTCGAAGAACGAAGGATCGTCGAAAGCATCGCTGGCAACGAAAATCTCGAGATCCAGTGGAGGCTGGCGACGCTGAAGGAGGCGAAAGCCGTCGTCACGCAGTATCATAAATATCTTTCGGAAAACTCGTTGATCAAAACGGTCTTCGACGAAAACACGATCCTGCCTCCACCGAAGCGCGTTCAGTCAAAACCCACGGAAGCGCACGAGTCCGCCTCGACCCGCTCGACTAATTGAACGTGCGCAGCAGCTGGTCGGTGATGGGCTTGAGCAGATAGCTCATCATCGTGCGGCTGCCGGTCTGCAGGAAAACTTCGACCGGCATGCCGGAAACAAGCTCCAGGCCGCCGAGCCGCCGGCGCTCGCTCGGCGGAAGCGTTACGCGTACCGTGTAGTAGGGCGCGGCATTCGGGTTTTTCTGCCGGTCGTGATTGAGATCGGCCGAGAGGTAGGACACCACCCCTTCGAGCTGCGGCGTCGTGCGCTGATTGAACGCTGACAACCGGATATAGGCACGCTGTCCGTTGCGCACGTGGTCGACCTCCTGCGGTGGGAGGCGCGCTTCGATCTGCAACTCATCCGATTCCGGCACGATCTCCATGACGACCTCGCCGGGCGTAATCACACCACCGATGGTATGCACCGAAAGTTGATGGATGATTTCGTTGTTCGGCGCGCGCAGATCAACCCGCTTGAGCAGATCCTGCGCCGCCGTCGACTTCTCGACCAGTTCGGCCTCCTTGTCCTGGGCTTCGCGCAGATCCTTCATCACCTCGGTACGAAAATCATGGTCGACTTTGACGACCTGCAGCTCCGCCTCGCTGATCTTCGACTTTGCCTCGGCAATGGATGCCACCACCTGGCCGCGCTCGCCATCGAGGCGCGCAGCCTCGCGTTGCAGGGATGTTTTTCGCGTTAAGGGCACAAGGCCCTTCTGGAAAAGACCATCCACGCCCTCCAGTTCACCGGAAATCAGGTCATGCTGCGCCGCTTTGGATTTGACCTGAGCGTCAAGCCCCGAAATCTGTTCGCCGAGCTGTCCGATGCGACTTTGCAAGAGATCCTTGGCGTTGCGACGCGTCGCCGTGCGGCTGTTGAACAGCGAAATCTCCGAGGCCCAGAGCCGGCTGAGATCACTGTCGCCTGTTCGACCGGCCATATCGTGCGGCATTTGCGGCTGCTCGAGGCCATCGCGCTCTGCCATCAGGCGGGCGAGCCGCACACGCGTCTGGTCGAGCTGTTGCGTCAGGACCTGCGCGTTCGCCCGCAATTGCGTTTCGTCGAGCCGCAAGAGGGTGTCACCCGCACTCACGTGCATTCCGTCGCGAACCGGAATATTCGCCACGACCCCGCCGGCGGGATGCTGGATTTTCTTGACGTCCGATTCAACCACCAGCGTGCCTGGCACAACGACCGCGCCCGACAACGGCACAAGGCATGCCCAGCCGCCGACGATGCCGACGCCAATAATCAGCACGCGAAGTCCGATCCTGAGTTCGCCTTCAAAAGCCCGCATCAATCTCCTGGTCAGCGTTGGTTCGGGCCCGTCCAGTGCGAGAGGCGGCGCCCGACCGACCAGGAATGCACAGCCTGTGCGCAGGCTCTCCCACGTGAGATGCGACCGGACAAGCTCCTGCCCCACCACAAGAGCTGACCGCACCGCGTCCTTGCGCTCCACCGGTGCCGACCCTGCAATCCGATCTTGCGCGGTGATCCGTGCCAGCTCGGGTGGCTTATGAGTGTGCGGCGGACGCCCGTGATCGCTCGCCGGATGAACCAGCACTTTTGCCTCATGGTGTACGGGCCGTTTTGCGGGTGGATCGCTTAGCGGCCGCGGCCGTGCCGCCGGCTTGCGGCGATTGAAACCCAGCCTGTCGAGAAGACGCTCAACTTTGCTGTCGGGCTGCTTTGCAGGTGGGCGTTGCCGCGCACGTGGACGTTTTGGCGGCCGATCTTCGCGTTGCAGATCGATTGCGTGCGTGAACCGCTGCTGGTCGCGTTCCTCATCGAGAAAACGTTGCAGCCGTCGCAACTCCCAAACAAGCGCGGCTTCCTGCTGGTCGATCGACACGGTGTTGTCATCATCAAGGGCGCTTCGGTCTTGCCCACGAGAGGAAACATGAGAGGAAACATGGGAAACAGAAACATAACTCATGGCACCACTCCCGCCGCCATGCGGGCGACTCGGCCGCGCGGGTTTGCAACAGCTCCGCGAACGGCCGACCGTGCGACACGCGCAAAAACGTCCTCGCGCGGGCCGAATGCGATCATCCGTCCGCCATGAACGACCATGGCCATGTTCAATGCCGCGAGAGCGTTGGGCCGGTGCGAAATGACGATGACGATGCTTTGTTCGTTGCGGAGGGTTTCGATCGCGCTGACGAGCGCATTCTCGCCGTCCGCATCGAGATTGGCATTGGGTTCATCGAGAACGATGAGGAATGGGCGACCGAATACGGCCCGCGCCAGACCGATCCGTTGTCGCTGCCCGGCCGACAACGCCGTGCCCCGCTCGCCGAGCCGAGTATCATAGCCATCGGGCAGGCGCAGGATCATGTCATGCGCCCCGGCCACTCGGGCCGCGTCCAGAATTGCTTCCGACGTCGCCGCCTCGTCGAAACGCGCGATGTTCGTTGCGACCGTTCCGTCGAACAACGCGACGTCCTGCGGCAAATAGCCGACGTAGCGTCCGAGGTCGTCAAAATCCCATCGATCAATTGGCGCGCCGTCGAGCCGCACGGCGCCTGCGGCTGCTGGCCAGACGCCCACGAGCGCCTTGGCGAGCGATGATTTCCCCGCGGCACTGGCCCCGAGCAGCGCAAGGCCGTTGCCTCCCCTGAGCTCAAACGAAACCTGGGATACGGCGGTCTTTTGCGTTCCGGGAATGACGACGCTGAGATCTTCGACCTTCAGGGAGCGATGAGGGCGCTGCAGAACAACCGCCGGCGCCGTCGGCGGGGCCGTCACCTTGAGAATGGCGCGAAGCCGGCCAATTCCTTCACGCGCGGCTACGAGCTGTTTCCAGTTCGACAGAGCCACTTCGACCGGCGCGAGAGCGCGACCCATCACGATGGCGGACGCGATCATGATGCCGCCCGAAGCCTGTTCCATCACAACCAGGTAGGCGCCGACGCCGAGTACCGCAGATTGCAGGATGAAGCGCATCACCTTGGCCGCGGCGCCCAGATTGGCATGGACATCCGCAAGCCGCGTGTTGTGATGAATATGATGCTCGTTCGTGGCCGACCATCGTTCCGCGAGACGGCCGGTCATGCCGAGAGCGCGGATAACATCGGCGTTCTGGCGCAGCGCGTCCGACAACACCTGGCGCTGCGCATTGCCCTCGGTCGTTACTTTGGTGGCCCCTCTCGCCTGCCATTCCGTCAGCAGGGCCATCGCCACGATCGCCCCTGCTCCGCAGGTCGCAACCACACCGATCACTGGGTGAAAGAGAAACAGCGGAATTAGAAACAGAGGAACCCACGGCATATCGAGAAACGCCGTTGGCCCGCTGCCGGAGAGAAACACGCGCACTTGATCGAGATCCCGCAGCGGCTGTTGCGCGAGGATCGGCTTTGTCCCCCGCAATGGGAGCGAAACCAGCGCGAAGTAGATCTGCGGCTGCAACTCGGCATCGAACAGCGCGCCGATGCGGGCCAGCATCCGGCCGCGGAGTGCGTCGAAGTAACCCTGCAGCAAATAGGCAACAAGAATGATCGCCGAGAGCCCGAGCAAGGTGGCAATATTCCGGCTCGGGATGACGCGATCATAAACCTGCAGCATGTAGATCGAACCGGAAAGCGTCAGCAGGTTCACTACCCCGCTGAATACAGCCACGCCTGCCAAACGTCGTGCGCTTGCGCGCAACTGAACGGCAACCGGGTCGTCCCCTTCGAGAGACCGCATTCTGCCCCACCGATCCTTTCCGGTTCACGTAGTGGCGCCAATCATCCTGACGTGCGATGAGCCTCCAGTTCAGCTGCCAGCCAATTCCGTTCCGTTGCCTCGCTAGACAAGGAGATTCGTAAGTTCGTGCGGGCTCATATGGTGCGGGTCGACACCCTGCAGCACCACTTTGTCATCACCAACCGTAACAACGAGGTTGCCGTGATCCCGTCGGACATGAAGATCGTTGCCGTACTTGCCGGCGTTCTCGAATTGAAGCTTGTCGACGCCGAGCGTGAAGTCAGTAATCGTCGCGTTGATCCGACCTTGTCCAACGACGAATGTGTCGGCGCCGTCACCACCAGTCATTGTCTGTTTTCCGGCGGCCGCAACCAAGGTGTCATTTAAGCTCCCGCCGTTCAGGGTATCCTTGCCCGGCGATCCGATCACAAGCTGCGCCATGCCGTCGGCAGCTTCTTCCCCGTTCGGATCTACCCCTCCCGCGGTGCCGCTATGCCGCTCGGTCGCGACGAAAGCATCACTTTGCATCGCGGTGGTATCAGTGTCGCGCAGGATCAAGTCCGACAGGGTCGTACCCTTGATCTCATTGAGGGTCTGCTTGTCGAAACCCTGGTTCTCAAAATAATACTGATCCCCGTCACGCAAGGCCGTGAACTGATCGCCGATGATCCTGCCGAAGGTGGATCCGATGACGCCACCTGCAACATGATCCTCAGCCAATCCACCAGTCCACAGATCGATGGCATCGACGGTGCCATAGGCTTGCTCGAGCGCCGCGGCCGTTGCCGGATCAGAGCTGATTTGATCGAAGCTGGTGTATGGCGTCAGGCCCAGCGCCTCTCGGGTCTGGTTCAGTGTGCCCAAGCCGAGATCATGGCCGCGCTGGATATTGATGGCCGCGAGGTCCATTCCATCCGGAGGATCAACCAGCAGGTTCCGCAAGCCATCGACAAGCTGCGTGTCCAGCGGATTTGCCAGGTCGCCAGACAGGTGCCGAAGTAGGCCATCTGCGCCCGTAGCCGCAAAAGCTGCCGGATTTTCGAAAAACGATTCCGCCAGCGTCTGCTCGGACGTGAAGGCACCTGTATTGCTGATGGCACTGATTTCGTCGGAGACAATGGAGTGACCAAAGCGATAGGCGGCGCCCTCAAACTCTTCGGTGATCCGCGCGTCCACCGTCGGATCATAGCCGTGGTACGGGTCAATCGCGTCCTTGCCCAACAGATGCGGCAGGAACTCGCTATAGGTGATGTTGACCATCTCAGCCGTGGTGATGGCTTTGGCCGTCTCGTACAGCTTGTCACCGCTCCAGTTCGGATGTTCCTTCGCCAGCTGATCAACCTGATAATTGTGTTCGCGCACAAACAGAGTCTGCAAGGCCGTCAGGTCGGGGTTCTCCTGTGCCCGCACGTCGCCGGCCATGAACATCCCGGATTGCGGATCAATCGGCAGGTTATCTCCTGCGGACGTTTTCATATGGCCGTCGGCTGTCCGCAGGCTTGCCGCGGTGGCGGCGTCGGATCCGTATACCTGTGAACCATCGAGCCAACCCGTAATCGTGTTGATCGCGGTCGCCGGATGTCCATCAACACCGGTCGCAGGATCAATGGCTACTCGCGTCAAGGGAATGGTACTGCCTGGTGGCAGAAACTGATCATTGGCCGGGACTGTGATCGAGATATCCGTGGTTGTGCCGCCTTTTTCCAGATCGAGATCGTGATCGACGAACTGACCCCATGCGTACATCATGCCTGACAGCGCGATACCGTTGTCGTTGACCAGATGCGGGCCGTCCTCTCCGGTATTCGACTGCGCGACAACAATGTTGCTGATCTCGCGGGGGTTCGGCCCCGCTGTCATTTCACTGACTCCATCGGCGAAATTCGCCGGACCGACCCGCGCAAAGTCGGTGCCGGCCTGGTTCATGGTGGGATTTGCAAGATTGTTGTTGGAGCCGTCGATCGTCCGAAATTGAACTTCACTTTGCGGGGAACTCGGAGGATGGGAGTGGCCGTTCCCATGATGCCCAAAAAAAGATTGGAGGTCGTCAAGGTCG
Source organism: uncultured Alphaproteobacteria bacterium (assembly GCA_963707615.1). Taxonomy (GTDB): domain Bacteria; phylum Pseudomonadota; class Alphaproteobacteria; order Rhizobiales; family Xanthobacteraceae; genus Pseudolabrys. The sequence goes on along the minus strand of CAVPQT010000001.1, from coordinate 1,058,981 downwards.
AGCTGACGGATGTTGTCAAAGATGTCGAAATGACCGAGCGCGAATTTGTTCATGACGCCGCCCCTTATTTTGGTGTTTATTCCGAGCTGTAAAAAATATCTTTTCCGATAATGTTATTTCGATGTGAGCAAAGTGATCATTCAATGACTCTCGCGGCGCCACCAAGGTTGGATGACACCTTCATGCTGGCGCGAGATACCGTTGCGAAGAAAATCTCGCCAAGAAAAACTCTAAATTGAAAATTTTTTGCGCCGGATGAAATTGTGGCGACGATCCCGCGCGCTCCTACTCCGCGATCAGCGCGGCAAATTCGATTGCGGCCGACATCACTGGTGATGAGAGCGCGATCCCAAGCGCCACGAGATAGAAGATCAGCCAGACAGCGGCGATTCCAGAATCCGCGGCGCTGGCACTCTCCGCGCTGTGTTGCTGCGGAATAGCCTGGTCAGTAGCAATTTGCGAAAGCATGGTTGGTCCCCTATCGACAGGGCCAACCTAAGGTCGTGAAATGACGGCTGGATGTAGAATCTGCAAACAGCGCACGTGAAACCGCCCTCCTCTTCTCAGAGGATGACCAACGGCGGCCTCGACCCTATCGCGCTGCGGTGACCGCTTGCATCAATGCAGACATCGCAGCTTCGCGCGTGATGGCGTAGCCACGTTCGGTCGACTTCAGCGGCTTCAGCTTGATGATCGTCCAGAACCAGGGCGTCGTTGTCGGTGCCACGGTCGAGCGGAAAATACGCCCGACGACCGGCCCCTCGATGGTCCCGCACCGCACGTCGTAGTCGTCTTTGTCCCAGTGATTCGACCCACGGCTTTTGCGGGCGGCTACCAGAACGAGTTCCCGGTCGTTACTCATGGTTGGTCTAAGAAAATACGGGGTCGTCAGGGTGAGCGAACGACGACCCCGCAACTATCGAACGCAATACGCAGAACGAAGCGCCCGATATCCTGGAGTACTTGCTGGCGATATTTTTGCGTTCGATTAGTGGAATCAGAGCGGACTTGTCTTGTTGTTTAGCGACAAGATTTTGGTGATTCGTGCCAATACTTGCGTGTCAATGATTCGTTGCACGAACAAAAATACAAAATACTTCGCCGTTGCGTGTAATATTACCCCGGCATTTGAACGCGACTCAGTCATAGGGGTGTCGGCGATGACGTGGGCTCACCTACGTGATCACACACGCAGACGATGAGCCAATTTGTCCGGCAGACCGATGCGGCTCAAACCCCAACCCGCGTCATCGCCACCAGCACGCAAGAGGATTGAACACGGCCACGGAGAGTTGATGTCGGCTCCATCTGCTTCGGTAACCGAGCGTCAGCGATCGTCCCGTCAGCCGCGGAAATCCCGCGAACGCAGCCGGTCGTCGAAACGCGCCGCCCCACCTGCGCGCAGGCCTTTCTTCAAATATGGCCTTATTGGCGCGGCCGTATGGCTGGTCGCAACCGTCGTCTACTATTTCGCGTTTCAGCGCGACATGGTCACGCGTCTGATGGACGAACAGACGGAAATGCAGCTCAGCTACGAAGACCGTATCGCCGAACTGCGGTCGCGCCTCGACCGCGTCATGAGCCAAAAGCTTCTCGATCAGCAGCAGGTCGAACAGCGGGTGAATGCGCTGCTCCAGTGGCAGGCACGCATCTCCCGGTCGCTCGACAAGGCCGAGCAAAAGCAGACCGCAACGCTGTCCGATCTTGAGGAACGCATCAACCTGCGTACGCGCCGGATACAGACCATTCTCGCCGACCTGGGTGTTGTTAAAAGCAGCCGCGCGGCCGGCCCCGGAGCGACTGGCGGGCCTTTCGTTCCGGTCAAGCCGGGACAAACGGATACGAGCGCATTTGAAACCCAGCTCAATCGCATCAATGCCAGCAACGCGCAGATCGATCGCGTCGAGCAAACGGTGCTGACTGTTCCGCTGGGAAGCCCCGTGATCGGCGAGACCGACATGACGTCGCCCTTCGGAATGCGCAAACACCCGATCTTCAGGCGCATGGCAATCCACACCGGCATCGACCTGCGTGGTGATACCGGTGAGCCCGTACGCGCGACGGCGACGGGCAAGGTCACGATCGCTGGTCGACAGCGCGGCTACGGCAACATGGTCGAGATCAGCCACGGCAACGGGCTCGCGACCCGCTTTGGCCACCTGTCCGAAATCAGTGTGAAGGTCGGACAAGTGGTGCGGATCGGCGAGATCGTCGGCAGTATCGGATCAACCGGTCTGTCGACCGGGCCGCATCTTCACTACGAAACACGCGTCAACGGCCAACCGGTCGATCCGCAGAAATTCCTGCGCGCAGGAGTGAGTCTGGGCGACGAATAGACGCGCCTAGCGCACCCTCACCCGCTGTTCGACAACCGGCGCCATGAACACCGGCCTGGCAACGCCATCGGGACCGATCGCGACGTGCGAGCAATCGCCGTACCGGTTGATCTTCATGTTCTGGTCGTACGAGTTGAATGAATAGTAGTAGTGGCAGGTGCCATCGTCATATTCCACGTTGGTCCAGCTGCCGCTTGTCTCACGATAAATGTACGGTTGACGCCAATCCGCCGCAGCTGCGGCGGAAATGAGCGCAGTCGCCAGTAAGCAGCCAGCCGAAAGCGCGAAACATTTGCGCATGAACGCCTCCTTCAATGTGTTCGGAGGCAAAACGCCTGTCGCAAAGCATCGTTCCGCGCGGGAACTTGTGCGGTTCCCGCTGGCGATTTGATCGCGGCTTCTCTAGTGAATGCTCAGATTGTCGTGCGGATATTCGACGTACCAATTCCACGTCGGCCATTGTCTGACAGTTGCCCTGTCCTTGCGCTTACTTTCGGCGCTCTTCGCCGGTTTTGGTTCGACGGGTTTCGCGGCCGTTTGCTGCGGCTGGTCATAGTCGGCGGCAAAATTGACCGTCGTGACTTCCGGCAATGGCTGTTGCGACTTTTGCGGCGTGAAGGATTTCGGAATGCCGACGGTTTGCGAGGTCTTGAACGCCGAGCCCTCCGAGGCCCCCTTGTCGCCCGCCCAATACAGCAATCCGAGCAGCACAGACCCGACGACCACGAAATAACCCAACACTGGCATGCGCATCCGCATCTCCTTGCCTGAAGCGCGCGGAGTATGGGTGCACGGGCGCCGGTGCCCCAATTGTACATGGGGTGATGCGCACCAGCGAAAGGACTCTGGTGCCTATACGAAGGTAGCGATTCTCGGGTTCCCGCCGGGAGCTATTGGCCTGCGGAGGACAGAATCGGGCCAGGCAGCGCGGGAATGCTGTTTTGGCGCTGCACAATACGGAAACGATCCCCGCATGCCGCAGCGGTAACCCCGACCTGCGCGTGACCGTAGTCCGAATTGCACCAGCGTCCACCCTCGAAAAGGCCGTGCACGGAGGCAATACGACCAAGGGCGACCCGCGCCGGCAGATTGCAGCGCGGGTCGACCACGCCGCGCCGACGCTGGCACACGTCCAGAGCTTTTCCGCACGGGTGCTCGCTCGCGGGCGCGCAACGTCCTGGCCGAATGCCGTTCATGAAGAGCACGCGCGCGCCATGATTGTTTTCGAGATCGTCGATGTACGCCTGAAAACGTGCAGCGTAGGCGACGCCGACACGAGCACGCGCGCCAGTCTTGTGAGAAATGACGAAGCCCTTGTTGCCGTTGGCATCGAGTACATGCGGCTGCTGCGGCTGCGTTTGCTGCGCCTGCTGTATTTGCTGCGCCTGCTCCGGCTGCTGCTGCGGTTTCGCTTGCTGCGGATCCTGAGTTTGTTCTGCTTGCGGCTGAGCCTGCTGCGTGTCCTGCAATCGCTGTTCTGACGCTTGGTCCTGCTGCGCTTGCGAGTCCGTCTGTGACGGTCGCGGTTGCGGCAATGGTTGTGTGGCGGTCGCTACCGTCTTTTGAGCTCTCGGGCGAATCCGGTGAACCGCCGGCGCCGCGTCCGCACTCGCTGTCTTGCAATGACCGTCATTGTCGCACGTGGTTGCCGGCGAAACGAGTTGGCGTTGCTGTTGAGCAGCTCCGGCGGAAAATGCGACGAGCACACCGAGAGCGGCAAGTGCGGCGACCTTCATGTTTCTCCTCCTAGACGAGTGTCGGATAGGGGATAGCACTCAGTCACATTCGCTATGTCGCACTGGCACTGTTCTGGGAGCTTTTGCTGGCACGCGATCGTGTACGGAAGCGGTTTTTCAGTCCGAACCGAATCAGCAACGTACATAGTGGCGGCGGTGATTCCGCCAATAATAGCACCATCCGGGTCTCGTGGCGTCAGCGATTATTGCCCCTGCCACGGCGCCAATCAGGCCACCCGCAACCGCAGCGCCCGCCGTACGGCCCGCCAGCCCGCCGATCAGGGCACCGGTACCGCCACCAATCACCGCGCCGCCCAGGACGCGGTCTTGCCTTCCATTCGCACATCCAGCGAGCGCCAATGCCATCGCGATAACAACCAATGTTCTACGCATGACTTGACTCTCGACAAACAACTCACCACCACCACCGCAGACCTGACATAGGCCAGAAACGATAGTGTCCGGAGGCAGAAAAATACCGAAATGACTCGGGCAATTACGAAGCGGGCCGGCGTGGCAAACCGGTCACACGAGAATTGTAGGATTTTGTAAGAGGTCGCTACGGCCCGGGACAGAAATACAGCGCGGTACATATCCATTGGGTGATCGTATCGGCCCGAAACGCGCGCGCGGCGGATTCCAGCGCTTCGTCGCAGACGTCAAACTGCAGAACGATTTGATCCGTCTGTTCGCGTCCGATCTCATCCATCGTCTGAACCCTTTTGTTCAGGGCACCGATCGAAACGTCACGCGTTGCAATACCAGTAACGACGCCGTCCTATTCCGCCTGTCCGCACATACGTGCTGTAGCGGGTCCGCAAGAGCCGTTGTTTCTTGGCGCTGTCGTATTCCTGTTTCGTCACGGACTGGCATCCCTGGCCGGGGGGATCATCAGCGCTCGCAGATGCGTCAGGGAACGCGACCAGCATCAAACAAGCTGCACAGATGCAGGCTCCCACAACAGCGAAGAGATTTCCCCGTTTCATCCGTTCAGCTCACCTTCCGGGCGGACAGCCCTCTGCATCCCAATCTTTGCTTCCATCTCGCAAGATGCTTGTGAGCTAGCTCACATAGCGTCCCGTATTTCTCAGCGCGACTGTGCGTGTTTCTCCCGCATCGAGCGGCAGAACAACATAGAAAACCGTACCACGTGAGGTCCCGGGCGAAGCCCAGAGCCGCCCGTTGTGGGCCGCGACAATCGACCGACAGATTGCAAGTCCCATTCCCATCCCGGTCGGCTTGGTTGTGAAGAATGCCTCGAAGATTTGCTCACTGTCCTTCGTGTCGATCCCCGCGCCGGAATCCTCGACAGTGATCGTAACTTCATCCGCCTCAAGCCTTGATGCAATCGCCAGGGCGCGCAGATTTTCCGACGTCGAGCTCATGGCCTCGGCGCCGTTCATGATCAGATTGAGCAGCACCTCGCGTAGCTGGACCGGGTCTGCTGAAATGGCCGGCAGGCCGGCGGCCAGGTTGGTGCTGAGCGCAATCTTGCGCGACCGCAATTCGCCACGCGACAGATTGAGCACGTCATTCACGAGCTCATTGATGTCGACGGGAACACGCCTGTTGGCATTCTTCTTGAACATCGCGCTTATGCTGGTGATCACCTCGTTCGCACGGTGTCCGTCCTCACCGATGCTTTTAAGCGCGGCGCGCGCTTCGCCGAGATTGGGTTGTTCTTTTTCGAGCCAACGGGTGCCGGCGTGTGAATTGGCAACGACTGCCGCCAGCGGTTGCCTGATCTCGTGCGCGATGGTGGCGACCATCGCTCCCATGGTTGCAAGCCGTGAGACACGGGCAACTTCTGCCTGACTCATGATTTCGCGCTCACGCGAAACCGCGAGTTCCCCCAGCATCTCATTGAAAGCCCCACCCAGCCGGCCGATCTCATCGCGGCTCTCGTAGTCAAAGCGCAGGCCGTAATTCTTGGTGGCGCGAATCGTTTTCGCAAGTTCGGCGAGACGTTTGATCGGGACGATCATGTCCCGGTAAGTCAAGAATGCGACGAGGAGCCCAAGCAGGCCGAGCCCTCCTATCAACAAGAGACTGAGCAGACGCTGGCGTCGCAAACTGTCTATGCGTTGCATCAGAAGCTGATCGAGGCGTTTCTGTGTGGCCTCCCAGGTATCGAGAGCTCCGTTGACCGCCGCAGCATATGTCGAGGTGGCCGGTCTGGTCGCTCCCGCATCTGACTGAACGAATGCTCGCAACGTATCAAGGAAGACATTTGTATTCGTCGCAAAGTTCGCCGCAGCCGGTTCGACCGTCTCCTGCAAAACGGCATCAGGACTTCCGCGTTGCGCGACACGCAGATCATTCTTGATCGCGTCTGTGCTTGTCCGCAGCAGCGTTTCAAGCGCAATGAGACGCCCCATACGGTCGACGGAATCGCCCGCGGCCGTTTGTGCTTTCGTTAGTAATTGTGCTTGACCGATCTGCTCGAGCGCCGTCGGCAACCGAGTCACCACAACACTCTGCACGTGATATGTGTCAAGGACCGGATCGAGTATCAGTTTCGAATCGTCACCGATGCGCGCGGCAATCTCCCGCAAATTCTTCAACGCGGACAGATAGGCCTCGTTCGAAACGCTCCCGGCATTGGCACCTTCCAGTTCACGCAACGACGCCGTGAGCGCTTCGACGGCGCTCCCTATCTGCAGATATCCCGTGGCTTTGTCCGCGCCCGAAAGCGATGCCACGGCCTGCGCAGACATTGCGGTTTGACCGCTGCGTGAATTTGTCTCGAACTGTGTTTCGAGAACCGCCCGATAGATCGGGCGCAGCATGGCCAGATACCTGCTGCCCACGAGCTCGCTGTGCACGAAGCTTATCGCAATCTGCTTTTCAACCAGAAGCGCATAGGTCGCAACGCTCGTGAGCGCCAGGGACACGCCGCACAAAATCAGAAACTTTGTTCCCGCACGCAGATCCTTGAACATGGGCGGCCCCGGATCGTCCGTCCTAGTGCTGTCCAGCGAGCAATAAGCCTTGGTCATACCAAAAGGGCCCGGCACAATACCATGCACCGGACGAATTGGCGCAGCTGCACAAAATACCGCCCGCCGGGCGCCCTCTTCGGGCGACCCAGGCGGGCCAAAAGACGTCAGTCTTCGGAATGCGAACTACCGGTCAGCTTGCAGCATTCTTTATTGCAGTCGGCAGTGACTGCGATTTGTGCTTCCTGCAATAGGTCGCGACCTTCGCCGAATTCCGCTGCAGACGATTCATATCGAGCACATTGCTGTTCTGCGCGGCGTTGTAATAGCCGCTCAGCCAGAACCGCACGAACTCCTGGCTGGTCGGATCGTATCCAAGCCAGTCACCGCAGGTGATCTTGTTCATGTCCAGGTTGATCTGCGCGGACGCAGGCATCGCGGCTGCACCGATGAGAATCGCGGATACGAAATAAATGATACGTGTCATGATGAGTCTCCGGAATGGGCTTCGTTATTACTGGCCAGTCGCGTTCTTCAGACCGGACATGACGGTCTCTTGCGGATGGTATTGGCACCAGGCTTTTACGTTCGCGATATTTTTCTGATGCGTGACAAGATCGATCGTGGTCTTGCCGAGTTGATAGCTGAACCACCCGCTCATCCACGAGGAAAAATCTCTCGACTGCGCTGGCGGCATCGCGAGATATTGATCACAGCGGATGTTGGCCATCTCGATGGTCAACTGTGCGTTGGCGGCGATCGGAAAAATCGAAATCGCCAGTGCCAGACCCAATGGTCGGAATCTCATGTTGTGTCCCTGTTCCTGATGTTCGATAGCGGGTTGAACTCCCACGGCACCTTCACAGGAAACCGCTCCAGGTTCGATTGGCCTGAGGTCCAACATTGAAGAAGTGCCGCTATTCCGGCTTGAAACCGCGGAATGCCCAGCCGGCGACCAATCCGAACAGGAGGAGTGCGATGGGCGGACCGATCAGCAGCACCAGGATCGCGAGAAAATCACCGGAGCTTTGGAAACCACTCTGGATCCCGTAAATGATCAGGTAAACGATCCAGCCCATGATCCATGCGGCCGACAGGAGCAACCACACGCGCAGCAGACCGCGTCGCCAGTTTACTTTCAGAACGTTGGTATCCTGCTCGTCGAAATCGCGACGAGGTATTCCAAATCGGGGCATGGCACGTGTCCTGAGCGCGACTATTCTATCGTCTCTATCGTCGCCGTCGGGGTTCTCGTCAAAAGCGGACATCGTATGGTCGCAATGGTGGCGTTCTGGTCCGCACTGTGCGAGCATAGAGATGTCGCACACAGCTTGTCGAGCGTAACGGCAACGATGAGAAAAGGTCAATGAGACAGCTTGCCAAACTGCTGTTCCTGCTCGCTCTCGCAGGGTGTTCGACGTCGGGAGGTTTGTTCCAGCAGGAGGAACCCAAGCCCGTGCCAATGGCGAACCAGCCGGGGCCGGCAGCAGTTCCACAGCAGGCATCCCCGAACAGAAGCAATCTCTCTCCCGCTGCCAGCGCCGCGGCACCTGCCGAAGTGAACGAAGCACCCGGTGAGCTGATGGACTGCGTGACTGAGTCGTGCAGAATCAATTGCTCTCCGAAAGTCGCGGAAAAATATCGGCCGAAATGGTGCGCGCGTTTCAAAGAACCGATCTGACAGATCGTCGTTTTCAGACTCTCGTGCGCAAATGAAAAACCCCGGGCAAGCCCGGGGTTCTTGTTTTGTCAAAGCATGCCTTAGCGGCGATGACGGCGATGATGGCGGACCGGTCGAACGGGCTGCAGATCGAGCCCCGTCACTGTCGCGACGACGTTGAGACCGGTCTGGCCCTCGAAGCTCACCGGCTGGAGAGCGAACGAGTTGTTGAGTCCACCGACAAGACCGTTCGCGCCGACACCGACGCCGATCGCCGCGCCACCGGAAACGCCGATGTAACCACCGGCCAGCGCGCCCGGGCCAAGGCGTGAAGTCGCCGCAAGCACGATCCAACCCAGGGCAACATCATTGGTGAAGCCGATTTGAGCTCCAAAGCGGCTCACAGTGCCACGATAGTACTGCGGTGGCGCGCCGGAGGCCGGCGCGAAAACGCAATCGAAAACGCGCGACGATACGACGACAAAGCCTGCCGGCCCTTGGCTCCGACAGCTCAACGAGCCCGCCTCGACATAGGCGTGAGCGGGCGTCGTTGCCGTCAAGGCAAGACCAAAAAACGCAGCAACAAAGGCAAAGCAAGCAGAGAGTCTTATCGACATGGTAGTCCTTTCACTAGAGATTAAGTCGCCCCTCTAGCAGACTTGAAGTTGTCGTGCCAAGTCATGCCACCTATGATTTGCGGATGTTTTTACCACTACGTCGCGTCTGTCAGTGAAGCTGTCGCCGTCAACGCCATGCGCATCAGAGTCAAGGTCGTTGCCCTTGTTCGCCGCGGCCGAGGGCGGTGAGCTGTTCGCACAATCCAAAGATCGCATTAGCGTGAGGCTGCTTTAAGGCGACCCGGAACGCCGCCACTGCGTCCTCGTGGCCAACGTGTTTTCGCATAAGCACATACAGCTGTTCGACCATGGCAAACTTGCACTGCAAGGCGTAATTCAAAATCAGAATGACGAATTGCGGCGCGCGAAAAACGTATGGATCAACGTGCCCGATCAACTCGACCATTTTGTCATCATCGATATAGCGCCACATATTGCTCAGGCCGTGAAAGCCGAACGTCGGTACGACGGGAAGAAGCAATTCGTAGGAAAAGCGATCGGCGACCGGTTCGGGCGCAAACCGAATCCCGAATTCCTGCTCCAGGATCGGACGATATTTGCCGCAAACCAGCGCATCGACATTGTCCTCGGGGGTCGGCGCGAAACGTGGATCGGCGAGCGCATCGTTTAGTTTTTTCGATTGCAGGCAAAATCCGCTGTTGCCGACAGTTCGTCCAGGCACTCCGAGAAGTGGGCCCGGCCAGCGGGCACCGATATAATCATACGCACGGAAGCTCGGATCCCATGCTCGCGGCTCGAGCACGTAGCCATCCCACTCGATAAAGAGGGCGAAGGGAGTCTCGACAGTCGGCGGTGGCTTTATACGAAACGCCTGATAGCTGGCTCGACTGAACTTTGGCCCGATGACGGTACGAAAATCGCCATCCAGTCGCTCGTGCGAAAAAAGCACGGCTTCGGCGAATTTGCATCGCTCCATCGATAGCTGTAGGGCGCGTGCGGTCAGCGCAAGATTCGCGCTGTCGGCTGCGCACAGGGTCACGTCACTCAAATCCAACTTCATGTCTTAATTCCACCGTGCACCGGCAGGTCGTATTAGCCCTATCGCGTGGAAGGACCGCAAACCGGACCACGAAGTCCGGTGCGACGTAACCGTGCGGTTAAAAAGGCGCTGCGCCCCCGGTGGCACGATGCTGATTTTGTCAAATCTACGCAAGTCTCAATGCTGCATTTGACCCTTCTTCACAGGCCGGGCAAAAGAGCGGCAACCACACTCGTCCGTAAGGGTCGACATGACGCCGACGACCAGCCCGCTCGCCACTGATCTTTATGAGCTCAATATGATCCAGGCCTACCTGGATCGCGGTGAGGCCAAGACGGCCGTTTTTGAATTCTTCGTGCGGCGGCTACCTGCGCGGCGCAATTTCCTGCTTGCGGCAGGGCTCGAGGATACCCTCGCCTACCTTGAGACGCTGCGCTTTTCAGCCGCGGAAATCGATTGGCTGAAAAGTACCCGACGGTTTCGCGACAACCTGATCGACTATCTTGCCGAATTCAGGTTCACCGGTGACGTGCATGCCATTCCGGAAGGCACGGTCTGCTTTCCCAATGAACCTCTCGTGCGCATTACAGCCCCTCTTCCGGTAGCGCAGCTGGTCGAGACGCGTTTGATCAACATCATGCACTTCCAGACCATGATCGCCTCGAAAGCCGCACGCATGGTTCTTGCGGCTCCCGGAAAAATTCTCTCGGATTTCGGCTTGCGCACGGCGCACGGTGCAGAGGCGGGTCTGTTCTCCGCACGCGCCAGCTACATCGCCGGCTTTACCAATGCCGCCAACGTGCTTGCCGGCGAGCGCTACGGCATTCCGATTGTCGGGACCATGGCGCACTCCTTCGTGCAGGTTCATGGAGACGAGAGTACCGCCTTCGAATATTTCGCACGGTCGCGCCCGGAGGGCGTGGTTCTGCTGATCGACACTTACGACACCGAGGCCGGCGCGCGAAAGGTCGTGCAGCTGGCGCCTAAGTTGAAAGCCGATGGCATCAATATTCGCGGCGTGCGCATCGACAGCGGTGACCTTGGCGCCATGGCGAAAAAGGTCCGGGCAATTCTCGACGCGGGTGGACTCTCCGATGTCATCATCGTTGTGAGCGGCGGCATCAACGAAGATGTGCTGCAAACAATGACGGCGTCGAAGGCCCCCATCGACGGCTATGGCATCGGCGTCAATCTCGATGCCTCGATCGATGCGCCGTCGCTTGATTGCGCCTACAAGCTGCAGGAATACGCCGGCGAACCGCGGCGTAAACTTTCCGAAGGCAAAGTCACCTGGCCTGGAAGCAAACAGGTCTGGCGCAGCTACGGGGCCGACGGACGGATGAGCGGCGATGTTCTGTCTCTCGAGAGCGACACCCAGGCGGGCGAGACGCTGATCGTGCCGGTGATGCGCAAAGGCAAACGAGTTGACGCCGCACCGACCCTGACACAGATCCGCGAGCGTGCCACCCGCGAACTTGCGCGCATGCCTGAATCACTCCGACGGCTCGAGAAAGCCGAGGATTATCCGGTCCGGGTCTCGGACAAACTGAAGGCGCTGGCGGCGCAAGTCGACAAAGCGACGCGTCAATAATTGCGTCGGAAGCGTTAGCGGACGCCAGCCCTGTTCCAGCCCCGCGCGCCCTCGCCGTACACCTCATGACCTTGGTCGGTCACGACCACCGTATCCTCAAGCTTGATGAACCCGCGCGTGGGATGCATCAGCGTGGTTTCCACTGAAACCACCATGCCCGATTCAAGAGGCTGGGCGGCGTATTCGGCTGGATAAGGCACTGGGCCACGGTCGGTCAGCCGTGGCGCCTCATGGCTCACCATGCCCATGCCGTGCGCCAGAAATTCCATGTGGTTGTGGTGTTTCGATTTCTTCACAAGCGGCGCAGCGGCAGCATAGATGTCCCCGCCGATGAGCCCGGGGCGGATCGGTTTCATCGCCGCGCGCTGAATGCTCTCGATCTCGCCAAGCAGATCGTCGAGCTCGGCATCCGGCTCGCCCTGAATGGCCATGCGGCAAACGTCGCCGATGTAACCCTCATAGTTTCCGCCCGAGTTCGATCGACATGATCTCGCCCTTCTCCCACTTCTGTTCGGAAGGTGCTCGATTCATGCTCGTGCCGGCCGTGATCAGGCAGTATTCGAAGGTCAGCCCGCGATTGGTCTCCTCGCGGCGCAGCGTCTCAACCACGTCAGCCTTGGTAATGCCGGGCTTGCTGGCTGCAATCACCGCCTGCATGGATTCGATCACTGCCTCCGAGGCGAATTTCAGCAGCTGAAGCTCTTTCGGCGATTTTTTGACGCGTTGGCGCTCGAGCACGAAAAGCGCGTCGACCCATTCCGCATCGGGAAAAGCGGCCCGCAAAACCTGCGATGCATCGTAAGGCAGGAATCCGAATTCGGCCGCGATACGCTTCGGCTTGAGGCCGATCTTGCGAATATGGTCGACCGCCTTCTGCATCGCATCGACCGAACCCCAAGTGTTGGTCTGGGTTTCGGGTGTCCACATCGGCTTCACCTCGCGCTGGAACTTTTCCAGTCGGTGACCGATATAGGCGGCCTTTTCCGGTGCGCCTTTCGCATAGACAAACACCGGCAAATAGCGGGTGACACCGGTCGCATCCATGTAGTCGAAGAAATCGGCACGATGGCCACCAAGCAGATACTGGACATTGTGCTTGGAGGTCGCGAGCACAACATCGATCCCCGCCTCCTCCATCAGCCGATCGAGACGATGGTGATCGAATGGGATCGCTAATCCGCTCGCAGGCTGCGCGTTGACGTTCATGATCGATGCTCCGGCTGACGAGAACCCGAGACTATGACCAGAGTTCCTTGCTCGCAAGCCGGGCACCGGCGCTGAGCGCTTCAAGTTTGGCCCACATGACCGAGGGGTGCACGCGCCGATAGAACGGCCCTTGCGCGAAACCGCAGTCCGTGCCGGCAATCACATTTTCACGTCCGACAAACTTGGCTAGCCGAACAATGCGTTCGGCGACCAGTTCGGGATGCTCGACCACATTGGTCGCGTGGCTGATGACGCCCGGAATGAGGACCTGTCCGGGCGCAAGCTTTGCGTTCTTCCACACCTGCCACTCGTGCTCGTGGCGTGGATTGGCCCCCTCGATCACGTAAGCCCCGACCTTCACCTTGAGGATCAGATCCACGATGTCCTTAAGGGGTACATCGCTGGTGTGCGGACCAGGCCAGCTGCCCCAGCAGACGTGATAGCGGATACGGTCGGCCGGCAACCCGTTAATGGCGTGATTGAGAACATCGACTTGATCCGCGAGCCAACTGCGGTAGTCAGCAAAGCTTGCCGGCGGCACCATCCTGTCGAACGTCACGGCGCTGCGCGCATCATCGAGTTGCAGCAAAAAGCCACCGTCGACGATCATCTTGTATTCCGTGCGCATCGCCTCGGCGATGGCTGCCTGCAACTCGCTGTCGCTCTTGTAATACTCGTTCTTGCGATCGGGAATCACGCTCGCCGGCGCGGCCACCGGCAGAAACGCCTCCTCAACTTTCACGGCTTTCAATGCGGCTTTTAAGTTGTCTATGTCGCGCTGCAGCTCCGCCTGTCCGGTATATTTAATCGGCCCGACACAAATGGCCTCGGTCGTTGTCGACACGGCTTCTTTTGAATCGAGCTCGGCATAGAATTCGGCGAATTTGGTGCGGTCGGCGCCACGTTTGAACGGATTGGTGGCGTCCTGTTTGATCGACCTGCGTTCGAAGCCGGAGAGCCGCTCCAGCGCATATTGCGCCCAGCTGATGGACTTGCCGAATTCCCCATCGCTCACGACGTCGATGCCGGCCTGAGCCTGGTCACGCACGACATCGGCAACGGAGGTCGTCAGACATTCCTGATAGGCATTTTCGTCATATAGCTTTCCAGCCTGCCTGCTGCGCAGGAATTCCTGCAAGGATTGCGGGCGGATCAGGCTTCCGACATGCGTCGTAAGAATGCGATTGCTGCTGCGTTTCATGCGCGCTCTATGCACGCCGGACGGCGCGAACGCAATGCATGGTCAACATGCGCGAACGAACTGGCGAGTGGGACAGCGCCCGTTTCGGCCGAACGGCCGAGCTTCGGGCTTTTATGCCTTTACGACCCCGATGAACTGCTCGAGCTTGGCCGGATCGTTGCGCAACGTTTCGCTTGGCCCGTCAAAGACGATCCGCCCACGATCCATCACCAGGGCGCGCGGCGCGATATCGAGGGCAAGACGCGAGTTTTGTTCGACCAGGATGATCGCCAGGCCGCTGCTCTGGGAAAGCCGCTTCACCGCGCGTGCCAATTCTTCGACGATGACAGGTGCAAGGCCTTCTGAAGGTTCGTCCATCAGCAGAACGCTCGGGTTGCCGATCAACGCGCGACCAATCGCAAGCATCTGCTGCTCGCCGCCCGACAATTGATTGCCGCGGTTCTCGGCGCGCTCGGCGAGACGTGGAAACAGTTCGTAGACGGTCTCCATCGTCCAGGTCCCCGGCCTCGCCGCAACCTCGAGATTTTCGCGCAATGTCAGTGAGGGAAAAATCTCCCGCTCCTGCGGCACGTAGCCAAGCCCCGCCGTGACGCGCCGATAGGTCGCGAGGCTTGAGATATCCTTTCCGTGCAGCGAAACGCGGCCACTGTGCAGGGTGGTGTGGCCCATGATCGTCGCCAGCAGGGTGGTCTTGCCCACGCCATTACGGCCGATAATGGACACGGTCTCGCTGGGCGCGAGCGCAAGGCGAATGTCCTCAAGCACGACGGTTTCGCCATAGCCGGCGCGGACGTTATCGAGATCCAATACGCGTTCAGCCATGATGGCCCCCGCGGTGACCTTCCTGCCCGAGGTAGACCGCCCGCACCTGCTCATTGTTCATGATTTCGTCGGGCGTGCCTTGCGTGAAGACCGCACCCTGCACCAGCACCGTGATCTCTTTGGCAAAGCGGAACACGACGTCCATATCGTGCTCGATGATGAGCACGGCGATGTCGGGATCGAGCGCCGCAACCACATCGAGAATGAGATGGCTTTCGGAAGACGGCACCCCTGCCGCCGGCTCATCGAGGAGGAGCACGCGCGGTTTTTGCGCGAGCGCAATCGCGATTTCCACGAGGCGCTGACGACCATATGGCAGCTCGCGCACGAGCTTGAGCGCATCGTCGGTCAGTCGCAGAGAATCGAGATATCCGATGGCCTCGTCGATGACTTCGCGTTTCGAGCCGGCCGAGCGCCACAGGTTATCGCAGTGGCCGTCGCGCTCGCCCACGGTCATGCAGAGATTTTCAAGCACGGTCAGACCGCGGAAAAGCTGGTTGATCTGGAATGTGCGCGCGAGCCCGCGTCGGGCGCGAGCCGCTTGAACTCGATGCGGTGATGTCTTCGCCATTGAGCAGAACGCGTCCGGAATGCGGCTTGAGCACACCGGTGATCAAATTGACCAGGGTCGTCTTCCCCGCCCCATTGGGTCCGATCAGCGCCCGACGTGCGCCCCGCTCAAGCGTGAGATCGACGTCGCGCGTAACCGGCAGGGCGCCGAAAGCACGGTTCAATTTCTCCACCTGCAGCGCGGCCGTCACGAGCGTTTCCTCTCGGCAAGGTAGCTGCCCACGCGTTCAAAAAGGCCGAGAATGCCCCGCGGAGCAAACAGCACCGCCAGCACCAGCATCAGGCCGATCCCGAACTGCCAGAAGGTCGGGCTCAATTTCGAAAAATAGTCTTCGAGCACCATGTACACAGCCGCACCGACGAACGCGCCGTAAAGCCGGCCGGTCCCGCCTAGGATCAGCATGACCATCACTTTTGCGGAATTGTCGAAGTCGAAAACCGTCAGCGTCACGTAAGCATTTGTCTGAGTGAAAAGCGCACCTGCGACGCCTGCGATTGCCGCCGCGATAGTGTAGACCGTGACCAATCGCCGATGCACCGGCGAGCCGATCGCATGCATCCGCCGAACGTTCTCCCGAATCCCGGTGAGCGCCTGTCCGAACGGCGAATAAACGATCCGGCGAATGAGATAAAATACGACCGCAAGCACGGCGAGCACATAAAGGTAATAAGTGTGCCCGTAGAGGTCGTAGTCGAAAATGCCGAGCAGCGGCTTGAAGGTCAGCCCCGGCAATCCGTCATAGCCACCGGAGATATCGGAGCGCAAGTTGCCGGTTTCTTGCAAAAGAATTGCAGTCGCCAAAGTCAGCATGAGCAAAGTCAGACCGCGGTAGCGCAGCAGGAACCATCCGGTGACGAAGCCGACCAGTCCCGCAGCGATGGCAGCCGCGAAAAGTCCGCTGATTGGTTCCGTCCAGTCGAGCCGTGCCGCGGCAAGCCCGACCGTGTAGGCGCCGACGCCGAAGAATGCCGCATGCCCGAGCGTGACGATCCCGGCATACCCGAGGATCAGATCGAGCGAGAGCGCAAACATCACCATCACCAGCACCTGGCTGCCGAAGGTCAAGCGCGTGGGGAAAATGAAGAAGACGGCAATGGCAATCAGCCATGGCAACGCCTCGGCCAGGCGGAAGCGATGCCGCTTCGCCAGATAATCCGTCGCGCGTTCGCGCGCGGCAGCGCCAATGGTCTCACTCGCGGCCATAGAACCCCGCAGGCTTTATGAGGAGAACAACGACAGTCACCGCGTAGACGAAAAAGCCGCCCGCATCGGCCAGCAGATATTTCCCGCCAGTGTCGAATATGCCGAGCACCAGCGCGGCGAGCAGCGTTCCCTTCAGGCTGCCCAGGCCACCCACCGCCACCACGATCAGAAACAGCACCAGGTAAAGCACCGCAAAGCTTGGCGAGAGGCCAAGCAACTGAATCGCAAGACCGCCGCCGAGCGCGGCGAGACCAGATCCGACGGCAAAAGTCAGCGTGAAGAGCCGATCGACATTGATGCCAACCGATTCCGCCATCCGCCGATTGTCGACGGCGGCGCGGATCTTCGCGCCAATATTCGTTCGCTCGAACGCGTACCAGAGGACGGCGATAAGCACGGTGCCGAGGACGATGAGAAACGCGCGGTAACTCGGAAAGTAGCGAAAGCCGAGATTGACGTCGCCCTGCAACCAATCCGGCAAAGGCACCGATTTCGGGATGGGTCCGTAGATATAGGTTGCGGTGGCGATCGCCATGAACGCCAAACCGATCGTGAGCAAGACCTGCTCGAGGTCGGTCGACTTGTATAGCCGGCGATAGAGAAAGCGTTCGAACACGACGCTCACCGCGCCGATAACGATTGCAGCAATGACAAGAGAAGGGACGAAACCGATGCCGTATGAGCGCGTCAGGGTGACGACGACATACCCGCCGGCCATGGCGAATGCGCCATGTGCCAGGTTCACGAACCCCATCAACCCCATCGTGACCGACAGGCCGACGGAGGTAATGAAGAGGAACATGGCATAGGCCAGGCCGTCGAAGAGAATGCTGACGGCTATATTGGCGAACTGCGGCACGAGCCCCACCCCGTATCCATGAAAACGCCGCCGCGCCTTTATGCGCGGCGGCGGGATTAAGTGTCAATCAGTTGCGCGCTCAGGAGCCGCAACGGCCGACTTTAAGCTCTTTGCACTCGTCTTTCACGGCCTTGGTTGTACCAAGAACCTTGATGCCAAGTTTGCCATCCGGTTTCCGGATAACTTCCATAGCGTGCTCGTCCTGCACGATGTCGCGGGTCGCGGCGTCAATGGAGACCTGGCCGCGCGGACCATTGCCTGTCCAGCCCTTCATCACGTCAATGACCTTTGCGCCGTCGTCGACTTTGCCATTGAGCTTTTTGATCGCGTCAAAGATGGCGTGCATGGTGTCCCAACCGGCCGCCGACATGAAGTCGGGATAGGAGTCCTTGCCGTAGGCTTCGTGCCACGCCTTGTTGAACGCCTTGTTGTCGGCGTTGTCGAGGTCGACCGCGTAGTTGCCCATCACGACGGTACCGATGGCCGCGTCACCCATGTCCTGCAGCTTGTTGTCCGGGATGAGATCCATCGGGCCGATGAGCTTGACGCCTGCTTTGCGCATTCCGAGTTCGCCATAAGCCTTGGTCACGCCGGTGGCGTGTGCGCCGGACGGAATGAAGACGTACATGCAATCCGGTTTGGCGTCCTTGATGCGCTGAAAGAACGGCGTGAAGTCCGGCACCTGCACCGGGCTGCCCATCGGAATGGACTCGGTGACCTTTCCGCCTGCCTTTTCGAAACCGGTCTTGAAGGCTTCCGTCGAGTCCTTACCCGGCGGGAAGTCGGTGTACGCCAGCGCAGCGGTCTTGCAGCCGATCTTGTCGAAAGCATACGCACCCATTGGGTACCCGTGGTGCCACATGCTGAATGAAAGCCGCGCGATGTAAGGCGACAGGTTGGTGATCCACGCTGTGCCCGCATTGGCAATGATCATCGGCACCTTCGCCTGCGTCACGACCGGCGCGAGCGCGATCGCCGATGGCGAGAAAACGAAACCGGTGAGGATCTGCACCTTGTCGTTGGTGATGAGTTCTGTTGCGACCGTCTTTGCCTGCGCGCCGGTCGGCGGCCCTTCGTCGCGCTTGATGATCTCGACCTTGTTCGGTTCGATATCCTTGGCGTGAAGCTTCACATAAAGATCGAAGGCCTTGTCGACCTGATGCCCCAGATCAGCGTTGGCGCCACTGAATGGAAGAACCACCCCGATCTTGATGGTCTCTGCTTGAGCCACTCCGCCCATGGTAAAAACTATGGCGGCTGTTCCAAGCCACCTGGCTATACGCATGTTTTTCCTCCCTAGGTCTTTGAATTAGTTTGGAATCCCACTAATTCCTGAAACGGTATTGCCGCCCACTTCCGCTATCTGGACTGGTTCGCGGGCTTTGGTCAATCGGCATAGGCGCGGCAGCGCGTCACGGCGCCGCAAAATACGAGGCTAGATTTGCGATTTTGATCAGGCGGCGCTTTTCGCGCCGATGGCGGCCGCGCCAAGGCCCCTGGCGGTCCCCTGCTCGCGCCGCTCAAGCAGCATGTCGAGCGAAGCAACTTCCACCCGATTACGCCCACGTTCCTTGGCGCAATAGAGTGCGTGGTCGGCCTGAGCCAGCAATTCTGGAATATCGAGCGTCCGCTCAAGGGAGTGGACGAGACCGATACTGACAGTCGCACCGACCTGGTGACCATCGACGTCTTGCGTCATTTGCGCGAAGGAGGCGCGGATCCGTTCAGCCACTTCGATGGCCTTCTCCCGATTGGTCTCAAGCAGCATGGCGGCGAATTCATCGCCGCCGAAGCGGCCGATCAGATCTGAACCACGCATTGATTTTCGTGCGGCTTCCGCGAACATCGCCAGGACTCGATCGCCGACCGCGTGACCAAAATTGTCATTGATCGATTTGAAACGATCGATGTCGATCAAGAGCACAGCAGCGGGTCGCGGATTGCCAATGTGGCGCTTGGCCGCCACCCCGGCATCCTGCAGGAACGACCGACGATTGGCGATGCCGGTGAGTGGATCGACCATCGCGGCCGTGCGGTGGCGCAGTTCAGTGCGCTCCTTCGCCATTGCCAGCAGGATGAAGGCTTCCGAGATGGTGAGAAGAAGTGACTCGGAACTGAGCACGGTCATCCACACGCTGCCTAAAAGGCTGTCGCCAGTCGACCCCGGCAGCAGCGCCAGCATGGGGGTGCGCAAAAGGAACAACGCGCCTTGCGCGAACAGCATGAGGATCGCCGGCCAACGCGACACCAAGGGTTCGTCGCGACCGCGCCAGAACTCGTAGGCCGTGAGCCACGTATAGGCGGTGATAATTCCCGAAGCGATCAGCGATCGCAGATTATTGTCGTCCGCAAGAACCGGAAGACGACAGATCAGCAACCATAGAACCGCGCCTGTCACCAGATAGACCGGTTCGACAGGACGTCCGTCAAAGACGCGCGCGCCTGTCCATGTCACGGCGAACGCGGTGAAGAGCAAAGCGTTGGCAAGATCCACACTGATCAGATCGGGGACCTGCCCATACATTCCGAACAGCGCAATCGAGGCGAGCCGCAACAAATGCGCAAAGCCCCACCAGCAGACGGCGCGAAGCGCCAAATTCTGCGCCCAGACGAAGAGCAGCAGCAGGCCGAGGATGGCCTCAACGTAGATTGTCACCAGGAATAGCGTGTGGAGGTCGAGGGTCATTGTCAGAATTTTTCAGTTCTGTCCGGGTCGGCATTCTCCCCTTCTCCCCGGAAAGAACTCATGAACGCCCGCGCTTTCAGCCCGGCCGATGCGCCGGTATGGTTTCAAAGACCTTTCCAATATCCGCACAATCGTCCCCACCTGGCTGGACTTGCCGATATTTCATGCGGTTCAGCGGCCTTGTAGGGCCCCCGCCCCTCTACTAGGTTCGAAGACCCTCATCAGTCCCGGAACCGGGCATGCAAATCCGCAACGGCATCATCGAAGCTATCGGCAACACACCGCTCATCAAGCTGGAGCACGCCTCGCAGGCGACCGGCTGCACCATCCTCGGCAAGGCCGAATTCATGAACCCTGGCGGCTCGGTGAAAGATCGCGCCGGCCGGCAGATGATCATGGAGGCCGAGAAGCGAGGCGAATTGCGCCCCGGCGGGCTCGTCGTCGAGGCGACCGCCGGCAACACCGGTATCGGCCTCGCATTGGTTGCCAACGCGCGCGGCTATCGCACGGTCATCGTCATCCCCGAGACGCAAAGCCAGGAAAAGAAAGACATGCTGCGGCTCTGCGGCGCCGAGCTTGTTGAAGTTCCTGCCGCTCCATTTTCCAATCCCAACAACTATCAGCACGTCGGTCGACGCCTCGCCGAGCAGCTGAAGAAAACCGAAAAGAACGGCGTGATATTTGCCGATCAGTGGAACAATCTGGATAACCGCAAGGCACACTACGTCTCGACCGGTCCCGAGATCTGGGACGAGTGCAAGGGAAATATCGACGGCTTCATCTGCGCTATCGGTACCGGCGGAACAATCGCGGGCGCATCGTCCTTCCTGCGTGAAAAGAAAAAAGACATCACGATCGGCGTCGCCGATCCGCGCGGCGCTGCCATGTATCATCTGTTCAAGGATGGCCAGGCCAAGGCGACGGAAGGCGGCTCCATTACCGAAGGGATCGGCCTCGGTCGGGTGACCCCGATCATCGAGGACATCAAGGTCGACAAGGCCTACCTCATTCCTGACGAAGAAGCGCTGCCTCTCATATTCGATGTGCTCGAACATGAAGGCCTCTGCCTTGGCGGTTCATCAGGCATCAACATTGCCGGCGCGATCCGCTTGGCAAAGGATCTTGGGCCCGGAAAAACGATCGTCACGATCCTCGCCGATTACGGCTCACGCTATCAGTCGAAATTGTTCAATCCGGATTTTCTCCACGCGAAGAAATTGCCGGTCCCGGAGTGGCTTGAGCGCAAGTCGAACATCAAACCGCCGTTCGAAAAGAGCTGACGATGCCGACGGAGTGCCTTTTTCGCGACGATTCCTACCTCAAGAACTGCGACGCTCGTGTCGTGGCCGTGACCGAGCAAGGCGGCATCGTGCTCGATCGCACCGTTTTTTATGCAACGTCGGGTGGTCAACCCGGTGACACCGGTACGCTCACGACTGCGGACGGTACGCGTATTCCGGTGGAAACGGCAATCTATACTGACGCCGCCAAGAGCGAGATCGCGCATGTGCTGCCGGCGGGCGCGAGCGCGCCCAAGGTCGGCGACAGCGTCACCGCAGAAATCGACTGGGACAAGCGCTATGCCCGCATGCGCATGCACACGGCGCTGCACCTGCTCTCCGCCGCCCTGCCCTATGCGGTGACCGGGGGTTCGGTCGGTGACAGCGAAAGCCGTCTCGATTTCGATATTCCTGAGGCGGGTCTCGACAAGGATGCCATCACTGCGAAGGTTGCGGAGATGATTGCGAGCAACGCCGCGGTCAACAGCCGCTGGATCAGCGATGCCGAGCTTGAAGCAAACCCCGGTCTTGTCAAAACAATGTCAGTGAAGCCGCCGATGGGCACGGGCCGCGTTCGCCTCATCGAGATCGCGGGGCTCGACCTGCAGCCCTGCGGAGGCACGCATGTGCGTGCGACCGGCGAAATCGGCGCCGTGCGCGTCACCCAGATCGAAAAGAAAGGCAAGCAGAACCGCCGTGTGCGGCTTGCGTTGGCCTAACGCGCGGTTTGCTCTTCGCGCACTTCGTAGTGGCGTGACCGGGGATCGAAGCGCTTGAGCACGGCGCGCGCCTTGGGCAGCACGACCGCGGTTTCATAGTCGGCACCGGCGAAAGCCTTCACCGACTCGATCGAGTTCGAACCACATTACAGTTGCAAATTCGACTTCTTCGCCGACTGGCCCACGCAGCAGCTCGATGCGACGGAATCCAGCGACATTGCGCGCGAGAATGCCCGGAAAAATCTCGGTCCTGAGCAAGGTCTCATAGGCGTCCGCGTTCTGCGGAGTCGTATAGCCGTACCAAATTCTCGCAATCATCTGGCACCTCGGTATTGCTATCATGCAACCTTAGTACAGCCTCAATCGTTGCACTCGGGCACAAGATCGAACAAGCTTGCGTTATACGGAGTTTGTAATGGCAACATCAACATCAAGCCGCTGGCTCAAGTCGACCGAATGGTTGGCCGGCCAGCTTGGCAAGCCGGGCGTCTCCATTGTGGATGGCTCCTACTACCTGCCGACGCAAAAGCGCGACGCAAAAGGCGAGTACCTTGCCGGGCATATCCCAGGCGCGATCTTTTTCGACATCAACGCCATCGCGGACAATTCAACCGATTTGCCACACATGCTGCCCGGACCCGATCAGTTTGGCAAAACGGTCGGAAACCTCGGCATCACTGAGAACGACACTATCGTCGTTTATGACGGCACCGGATTTTTTTCTGCGCCACGCGTCTGGTGGACATTCAAAATCTTCGGCGCGCGCAATGTGTTCATCCTCGATGGTGGTCTACCCGCCTGGAAACAGGAAGGGCGGCCGCTCGACACTGGCGAGGTCAAACGTCCCCAGCGTACTTTCAACGCCGAGATGGATACTGGCGCCGTCGCGATGCTCAGCGACGTGCAGATGGCGCTCAACGACAGCAGCGCCCAGGTCGTCGATGCACGCTCGGCTGGGCGCTTTGCCGGCACCGAGCCCGAGCCCCGCGCCGGACTGCGCTCTGGCCACATGCCGGGAGCACGCAGCGTTCCTTCGACGGAAATCATCGAGAACGGTCGCCTGGCGTCGCCGGAAAAGATCGCAGCCGCGTTCAAAAAGGCCGGGATCGATACCGACAAGCCGATCATCACCACCTGCGGTTCCGGCGTCACCGCCGTCATCCTCGCGATGGGCCTCGACGCCATCGGCAAAAAGCTGCCGCGTATCTATGACGGGTCCTGGTCGGAATGGGGCGCGCGGCCAGATCTCGCGGTCGAGAAAGATTAACGCGCCTCCGTCAGTGCAGGATCTGACTCAGGAACAGCTTCGTGCGCTCGTGCTGGGGGTGCGCAAAGAATTCCTCAGGAATGTTGGCTTCGACGATCTGCCCTTCATCCATGAACACGATGCGGTCAGCCACCTGCCGGGCGAAGCCCATTTCGTGAGTCACAACCAGCATGGTCATGCCGTCGTGAGCAAGCTCCACCATCGTATCGAGCACTTCCTTGACCATTTCCGGGTCCAGCGCCGAAGTCGGCTCGTCAAAGAGCATGATCTTCGGATTCATGCATAGCGCGCGCGCTATGGCGACGCGCTGCTGCTGACCGCCCGACAATTGGCCGGGATATTTGTTGGCCTGCTCGGGAATTTTCACCCGGGCGAGATAGTGTAGGGCCACTTCATCGGCTTCTTTTTTCGGCATCTTGCGCACCCAGATCGGGGCCAGCGTGCAGTTCTCCAGCACCGTCAGATGAGGAAAAAGGTTGAAGTGCTGGAAAACCATGCCGACTTCGCGGCGGACCTCGTCGATCTTTTTCAGGTCCGCGGTCAATTCCACGCCATCGATAAAAATACGCCCGGCCTGATGCTCTTCCAGACGATTGATGCATCGGATCATCGTCGATTTGCCCGACCCGGACGGCCCGCAAATGACGATACGTTCCTTGCCCATGACCTTGAGGTTGATGTCGCGCAAAACATGAAAATCGCCGTACCACTTGTTGAGCTCGACGAGTTCAACCGCAACGGCAGTATTGAGCTTAGCCGGCTTGAGCAGCGATCCGTGGCTTTCAAAGATGTCGTTCACCGTCGATCGCCCCTCCTAAGTCGAGTTTCCATGGCGCGCGCGTATCGCGACATGCCGTAACAAAAGACCAGATAGAAGATAGCAGCCACTGCATAGCCGGTTGTGCTGGTAACCGGCGCCGCCCATTTCGGATCGATGCGCGCAACCTCGATCGTGCGCAGCAAATCGAATATGCCGACGATAAAGACGAGCGTGGTATCCTTGAACAGGCCAATATAGGTGTTGACGATATTCGGTATCGTCACGTTCAGCGCCTGCGGCAGGACAACCAGACGCATCATCGGAGCGTAGCGCAGACCGACCGCCATCGCGCCTTCATACTGACCTTTGGGAATGGCCTGCAGTCCCGCGCGCACGACCTCGGCCATATAGGCTGATGCAAACAACGCAATACCGACGAGAGCGCGCACAAGTTTGTCAGGCGACCACTGCTCGGGAATAAACAATGGCAGCATGACGCTCGCCATGAACAGCACGGTCACGAGCGGCACGCCACGGACAAATTCGATGAAAATCACTGAAAGCAACCGCACCGTCGGCATCCGCGAGCGTCGACCGAGCGCAAGGAGAATGCCCAGCGGCAATGAGCAGACAATGCCCACCGCGGCAACCACGATGGTCACCAGCACGCCACCCCAGAGAACTGTGTCCACCGGACGCAAACCGATCGCTGACCACCCCGTCAGCAGAATGAATGAAGTCACCGGGAGAATCAGGAAGAAATAGATCGCGCCGAGATCGCGTCGCGGCGCGTTGAGCCACAGGAGCCAGACTATTCCCACCGCAAGCATCACGAAGAACACATCGACACGCCAGCGCTCGGGGATCGGGTAAGAGCCATAGATGAAGTAAGGCAGCCGCTCCCAGACGAACGGCCAGCAGGCACCGATTTCGCGATGCTGCACCGATGCGAGGCAGGCGTCACGATCATTGCCAGTCCACACCGCGTCGATGAAGAGGAATTTGACGATTTCCGGAATGGCCCACGCCAAGAGCCCGACAATGAGGATTGTGAGCACGATGTTGAACGGCGACGAGAGAAGGTTCGCGCGCATCCAGCCAAACGCACCCGTCATTGTCGCCGGCGGCGGCCTCGGCGCGATGGTCGTGTGGCGCACGAAGGCCAGTTCAGCTACGGCAAGATCGCCTTCTGACATGGTCATGAAAGGACCCTCACCGTTCCTTCAGAGCCATGCGGCTGTTGTAGATATTCATCAGCAGCGAGGTGGCGAGGCTGATCACGAGATAGACCAGCATCGTGATGGCGACGACCTCGACCGCCTGGCCGGTCTGGTTGAGCACGGTCCCGGTGAAAACCTGCACCAGGTCGGGATAACCGATCGCCACGGCCAGCGAAGAGTTTTTGGTGAGGTTGAGATATTGGCTGGTCAAAGGCGGGATGATCACGCGCATCGCCTGCGGCACCACGATCAGTCGAAGGGTCGGCCCAGGGCGCAAACCCAATGAAAAGGCTGCTTCGCTCTGACCGCGCGAGACCGCGAGAATGCCCGCACGGACCACTTCGGCGATGAACGCAGCCGTATAGATCGTTAGACCAAACAGGAGCGCGACAAATTCCGGCAGCACCTCGGTCCCGCCGGTGATGTTAAAGCGTCCGGCCTGGGGAAATTCGAAACTGAGCGGAGCGCCTGAGAGAATGAAGATTGCGAGCGGAAGTCCTAAAACCAATGCCAGTGTCACCCACAACACCGGCGCTTGTCGTCCAGTCCGCTCCTGCTGCTTGCGCGCCCAGATGCGATAGGCGATCGCGCCGATAATCCCAATAAGCAACGCGATTTCCGCCCCACCGAACCCGTGTTTGAAAATAGGTGTCGGCAGAAACAGACCACGATTGTTGAGAAAGACGCGCCCGCCGATCGAGAGGCTATCGCGGATGTCCGGCAACGTCTTGAGCACCGCATTGTACCAGAACAGCAATTGCAGCAGCAGCGGCAAATTGCGGACGAGCTCGACATAACAACCCGCGGCTTTGGCCAGCAACCAGTTGCTCGATAGCCTCGATATGCCGATGATGAAGCCGAGGATAGTCGCAAGCACGATGCCGATCCCGGCCACAAGCAGCGTATTGAGCAGGCCGACCCAGAAGGCGCGCCCATACGTCGAACCGCGCGACGAATATTCGATCAGCGTCTGGCTGATATCGAAGCCCGCGGTCTGATCCCAGAATCCAAAACCGGAAGCAATCCGGGCTCGCGCGAGATTCTCGATCGCGTTGCTGGCGGCGCCATAAACGAGAAAGACGACCACCGCGCACAGCGCGAGCTGATAGGCAATGCTGCGAACCCGCGGATCATTATAGAAAACGACGGATGCGGGGCGCGCCGACGCCGGCAGGTCACTCGCCATGTCCCCCTCGTCCGACGTGTGGCGGCAATAACTCCCCCAACGACATGACCGCGGGCCCGCTGCCCGCGGTCAACCGGCGCGGCGTGCGGTCAGCGGATTGGCGGCGCGTACTGGATGCCGCCCTTCGTCCACAGCTTGTTCAGGCCACGCTCAATCTTGAGCGGCGAGCCCAGCCCCACATTCCGTTCGAACGTCTCGCCATAGTTGCCGACCTGTTTGACGATGCGCACAGCCCAGTCCTTGCCCAGGCCGAGCTGTTCGCCGAAATTGCCTTCGGTTCCGACAAAACGCTTGATCTCCGGATTGGTGGATTTCAGCGCCTCATCGACATTCTTCGATGAAATGTTGAGCTCCTCGGCGTTCATCATCGCGAACAGCGTCCACTTCACGATGTCGAACCATTGGTCATCGCCGTGACGCACGGCCGGACCGAGCGGCTCCTTGGAGATGATCTCCGGCAGAATGATGTGATCATTGGGATCGCTGACGCGCAGTCTCTCCGCATAGAGCGCGGAAGCGTCTGTGGTGTAGGCGTCGCAACGACCGGCATCATAGGCTTTCACGGCCTCATTCGCGGTGGCGAAGGTCACGGACTTGAGCTGCATCTTGTTGGCGCTGAAATAGTCCGCAAGGTTGAGTTCGGTTGTCGTACCCTGCTGAACGCATACGGAAGCCCCGTTGAGCTCCAGCGCCGAATTCACTTTCAGTGCCTTGCGCACCATGAAGCCCTGGCCGTCGTAGTAGTTCACACCGGTGAAATTCAGGCCGAGCGAGGTGTCACGCGACGAGGTCCAGGTCGTGTTGCGGGCGAGCACGTCTACTTCGCCGGACTGCAACGCCGTGAAGCGATCCTTGGCCGATAGCGGGACGTATTTGACTTTTTCGGAATCGTTCAGCACTGCCGCAGCGATGGCTCGGCAAAAATCCACATCGAGGCCGGTCCATTTTCCCTGCGCATCGGGGAGCCCGAAGCCAGCGAGCGTGCCGTTAGCGCCGCAATTCAGCATGCCGCGATCCTTGACGGCTTTCAGTGTCTGAGCGGATGCGTTCTGCGCTGCGACGGCAAGCAACAATGCAAGTACTGTGGTAAATCGCTTCATGTGACTGTTCCTTCAAACACTCTTGGGAGGTGCGGACGTTTTCGGAACGCCCAAAATTCCGTCGCCGGAGCTGGATTCGGCCATAACAACTATCGGTTTCTGGCCCTCGCTTCCCGATAGCCCCCTATTTCGGGCATCACAGAACGATCGGATTGCCGGGTCAAGGGGTTGACGCTTGCGTCTTGTGCGGACGTATATGTCTGCCGCGTGAAACTCGCGATCAACAGGACGCCGCGTTCGCATGTCGAAGAAGCCCAAAGGCCCGATCAAAACCGATACCCGGCTCGTCACCTCAGGCCGTGATCCGCGGGCCTACCATGGATTCGTAAACCCTCCCGTCTATCACGCCTCGACTCTGCTCTATCCGACCGCGGAGGATCAGGTCGCCCATCGCGCGCGCTACAACTACGGTCGTCGAGGCACGCCGACCTCAGAGGCACTCGAGAACGCCTTGCGCGAAATCGAGGGTGATGGCTGCGCAGGCGTGGCCCTGCTGCCATCCGGTCTTGCGGCGATATCTGCCGCCCTGCTTGCCACCGCCCGCGCCGGCGATCATGTGCTCGTCCCCGACAGCGTCTACCGGCCGACACGCAATTTCTGCAACGGCGTCTTCAAGAGATTCGGCGTGGAGACGACCTATTACGACCCGCTGATCGGCGCCGATATCGCCAGGCTGTTCAAACCCAATACACGTGTCGTTTTCGTTGAAGCGCCCGGCTCGCAGAGCTTCGAGATGCAGGACATTCCGGCCATCGCAAAGATTGCGCACGAGCAAAATTCGGTCGTCCTGATGGACAATACCTGGGCGACCCCGCTTTATTTCCGCGCCTTCGAAAAAGGCATCGATCTCTCAATTCAGGCCGGCACCAAATATATCGGCGGGCACTCGGACATCATGTTCGGCTGCGTATCGGCCAATGCGGCGACACTTCCAG
The DNA here is from genome assembly GCA_963707615.1 of uncultured Alphaproteobacteria bacterium. Classification (GTDB taxonomy): domain Bacteria; phylum Pseudomonadota; class Alphaproteobacteria; order Rhizobiales; family Xanthobacteraceae; genus Pseudolabrys. Next base: position 1,030,087 of record CAVPQT010000001.1, on the reverse strand, counting down.
CGTTGAAAGATACGGTCTACTCGATGGGCCTCTGCGTCGGCCCCGACGACATGTATCTCGCGCTGCGGGGATTGCGCACGCTCGGTGTTCGTCTTGATCGCCACTTCCAGTCGGGTCTGCGCGTTGCGCGATGGCTCGAACAACGGCCGGAAGTCCTGCGCGTGATGCACCCTGCTCTCGAGCGCGACCCGGGGCACAAGATCTGGAAACGAGATTTCACGGGTGCTTGCGGCCTCTTCAGTGTCGTATTCAAGCCCACGAGCGAACAGTCGGTGCACGCTTTCCTGAACGAGTTGGCCCTCTTCGGCCTCGGCTATTCATGGGGCGGCTTCGAGAGTCTGGCCATACTGTTTGACTGCACCGAGTACCGGACAGCCACCAAATGGGCGCCGGGCGGACCGACGGTGCGTTTACATATCGGTCTTGAAGACCCGGACGACCTCATAGCCGATCTCGAACGCGGATTTGCGGCTATGGCCGCCGGGCGAGGCGTTTCGTAGGTTTGTCAGGCGGCCGCAGCGGTGCCGCCGCCGCGCAAGACAAATTGCAGATTGCGCAAATAGACGAACACACCGAAGGCCTGCCCTATGATGAACACAGGGTCTTTCCGGTAGAGCGCGTAACCAAGCAGCATCAGACCGCCGCCGATCGAGAACACCCAGAACGCGGTCGGCACGACACTCCTGCCGGCGCGTTCCGACGCTATCCACTGCACGACGAAACGCATGGCGAACAGCGCTTGTGCGACATAGCCGACCAGAATTCCCCAATCCACGCTGCCGACGAATACATCGTGTAGATAGCCGCCAACGGCCTGTGTGATATCGACCAGCATTTGTATTGTCCTTCAATCCTCAATTTGCGGAATTCGCTTTTTGCGGCGGATCAGCCACCACACCCCGGCCAGATCCAGGATGCCGACCCACAGCCGGTCCCACATCCCGTAGTTCGACACGCCGTGAGCGCGCGGACGATCGACCACATCAACGTAGCCAATGTCGTAACCTTCACGTCGCACCAACGCCGGCAAGAACCGGTGAAGGCCATCAAAAGTTGGTAGCTTGAGAAATACGTCACGGCGGAATGCCTTGAGTCCGCAGCCCGTGTCGCGGGTTCCGTCGCGCAGGACGGCACCGCGCACGGCATTGGCGATACGCGACTGAAACTTCTTGAACCCACTCGCCTTGCGACCGACGCGCTGTCCGGCAACAAGGCCGGTCCGCGGCGCACCCGCTTCAAGCGTCCGGATCAGCGCCGGCATGAACGCCGGATCGTTCTGCCCGTCGCCGTCGAGCGTCACCACAATCGGCGCGCGCGCAGCGGCAACGCCGGTGCGCACCGCCGCAGACTGTCCGCAGGATTGCTGGTGACGGACACGACGCAGCCAGGCATGCCGGGTCATCAGTTGCGCAAGCTCCGCGCCCGTCGCGTCGCTCGAACCGTCGTCAACATAAATGACCTCGAACGGCCATTGGCCGTTCAGGGCTTTGGCGATTTCCGTCACAAGCGGAGCGATATTGCCGGCCTCGTTGCGTACCGGCACGACAACGGAGACCGCCGGATCGATACTCGTCATAACGGGATGTCTTATGGGGCCAGAAGCTCTCGGGCAACCGTCTTCACGCGCCTCAGGGAAGGCCCCGGATATTGATGGACGCGGCCATCCGGTCCGATCGTGAAGCCAAGATGGCGCTGTGCGAAATAACGCCGGACTAAGACGGCCCCGATGATGCCGACCAGGGCCCCCGCCAGCACATCGGAGGGATAGTGTGCGATCACCACCACTCTGCTGACGGCGATCAGCAATGCATAAACAATGAGGATGGTCCGGGCGCGCGGCCATAGCGTGCCGAAAGCCACCAGCACCGCGAAGGCGGTGGTGGCATGCCCGGACGGCATCCCCGCGTATGCGGGCACCCACTTGAAAGGATCGAACAGGAGCGGATCGAGGCTGCCTCCGACGTAAGGCCGTGCCCTCCCGATCATGCGCTTGATGATCGTGACGAACAGGCCGGGGACCGCGACTGCCGTGAACAGAAATCCGACGCGGACCATGATCGTCGCCAGTACCCGTTGCGAGAGCGGCGTCAGCACCGGTGGCAGCGCCGCCAGCACCAGGAACAGAATTCCAAGTGGCCAGAGGAACCAGCCGGATTTTCCAAACTCGGTGATTTCATGGAACACCGACACCACCCATCGCGGCAGATGAGCGACGGACCGCGTCACGGCGGCATCGACGAAGACCATCAGAAACAAAATCGCGGCAACGGAAATTCCCGCCGCGATCGCGAGATCGCGCGGCGACAGCGGCCACGCGCGCACCGGCACCTTGTCCGAAGAGCGCGCCAACAAACCGAGCGCGGTCCTCACGTTGGCGAAACAGCGTCGCAGCGTGGCAACAGCCTCGCCTTCCATTCGACCGATTCCGTTACTGACGCTCATGAACCCGCCTGTGAGCGGAAGACGGACAACGATACCGGCTTTCCGATACTGATATTATAACCCTCGATCCGCCCGACGAGCGAATAACGCACGCCAATAGTTTCGGCGCGCTGCACGAAGCCACGCTCGCTGCGTGGATCGATCAGCGCGAACTGGCACGACCCCGCCCGCAGGAAATCGGCGGCGCCGGCTCCATCGGTAAAGCGAGTCTCCGTGCCAAGGACAAACACAAGGCTCGGCTCCTGATAGGCAAATGTCGATGCGACGTGCGGACGCTCGCAGTCGCTTGCCTTGATTTCCCGCGCGATCAGGGCACTCGGAAACAATGTCGGCAGCAAAGGAAACGCGACCGCGTAGACCGTGATCGCGACGAACACTGAAGCGATCATCCCACGCAACAGCGATAGCTCAGCGCCGTCCACTTCATAGAGCCACCACGCAAACAGGCCGAAGATCACGGCGAGCGCCGCGAAGGGCCAGGCGGCCAACCCGAGCTCCCGGCCGAACACGATGAACAGGACGACCGTCGCGGTTGCGATGGCGGCCGGAAAAAGGAACCAGCCGATCGTCCCGCGCACCATCCAGCGTTGTTTGGTCAGACCGTAGGATTCGAGAATGCCGGCAATCATGATGGCAATCGCTGGATAAAGCGGCAGCACGTAATGCGGTAACTTGGTCATCACCGCTTCAAAAACGAGCCACGAGGGCAATAGCCACGCGAGCAGAAACCGCGTGCGCGGTTCGTGCCGAAATCTCCACACGATCGGCGCCGCCAGGCCTGCCAGTACGGCGCCGGGCCAGAATGTCACCCAGAACAGCAGAAAATAGAATCCGGGAGGCGCGCCATGGGCTTCTTGACCGCTTGCCACCTTGTCGAGCATGTCGTGGCCGATCGCCTGCACGAAGAAACTGGCGCCGGACTTTGCGATGATCGCCACAAACCACGGCGATACCAGCACAAGGAGCCAGATAACTCCGGCGACCGGTCGCAGCGACCACAACCAGCGGGCGGATTTGTCGACGACAGAGAGGACGATGATCGCAAGTCCGACGAACATGGGGACCAGTGGTCCCTTGATCAGCACGCCGGCTGCGATCGCCGTCCATAGAATCGCGGGCTCGATCCAGCTGACCTTGGCCTCAAGCTCGCTCCGGCTTGCGAGATAGATCCGCGCCAGCGCTCCCATGGCGGCGACCGATGTCAGCAACAGCATGGCATCGGTCTTTGCAAGCCGCGCCTCAACGCCAAGCAGGACGGAGCTTGCCATCATCAAGGCCGCGATAACCGCGGCGCGGCGGGGCACGAAAGCCAGCGCAGCCCAATACGTCAGTAGAACGGCTCCAATCGCGCCGAACAACGAGGGCAAGCGATAGAGCCAGATGGTCGTCCGTGCCTGCGGGACGCCGAGTGCCTCGCCGGTTTTCACCGCGGCCGCCTGCAGCCAGTAGATTCCGACCGGCTTTTTGTAGCGAACCTCGTTCTGGAAGCGGATATCGACGTAATCGCGCGCCTCCAGCATTTGTTTTGTCGCCTGCGCGAAGCGCGCCTCGTCGCGATCAACCGCCGGTGTCTGGAAGAACCCCGGCAGGAACGCGAACAGCGAAAATGCGAAAAGCAGGGCCAGCGCGCGCCCGTGCGAGCCCACGGCGAAATCCAGCGCCGCCGTCAGGCTGCGTCGCAGGCCAAGTTGGGAATGTGCCGCGTCGGTGGTCGTGCTCACGCCGTCAAAAACCTTGATCCGTCGATTTCTCCGGACAATAAGGCCAAGGCCCTAGCATGTCATTCGCGGCTATTGGAGCCTTACTGTGACGCTGTCGGTAGCGCCACGGGCGTCCATGACCGTCAGCCGGACAAATCCTGGCCCGTCGGGTTGAAAGAACAGCGTCCCGCGGCCGCTCGCAGCCGTCGCTGGCACACCGTTGACCAGAACCGTGAGCGGCCCGCGCCCGCCGCTTATTTTCAGTGCAACCGGATCGGGCCGCGCTCCGGCAGCGATCTCAAGCCGTGCGCCATCCGGCGGGAACATGATGCGCGGCGCTTCGGCTGCTTCCCTTGGGCCGGTGATGCCGAAACGTTGCAGCGGCGGCGGCAGCTTGTTGCCCGCCGCAAAAATCGCGCCTCGCGGCGCACGTGGCAAAGCCGCGGGCGCCCCGCCTGAGCGGGCGAAAGCTTCGAAGAGAATCGGCGCGGCTGAGGCCCGACCGACAAGACCCGGCACCGGCGCGCCGTCGGGCCGGCCAACCCATACGCCAACCGTCATACGTCCGTCGAACCCGATGGCCCAGGCATCGCGGTAGCCGTACGAGGTCCCTGTTTTGAAAGCGATACGGCCGGAGGGCGCATTATCGGGCGGCGGCGCACCCAGGAGAATGTTGCCGACATACCAGGCGGCAACCGGATCAAGCAGTCGGTGCGGCATCCGGAGATCCGCTTGCTGACGCTCGGTCAAAGCCAGCGCCTCGCCCTGCCGGGCAAGGCTGGCATAGAGCATGACTAGGTCCGCCAGGCGGACGCCCACCCCGCCAAGCCCCATCGCGAGACCAGGCGCTTCGCCTTTCGGCAAGATCAGCACGGCACCGGCCTGGGACAGCCGTGCGCCGAGGCGGCTTACACCAATCTTGTTGAGAACCGCGACCGCCGGAACATTGAGCGATAATTGCAGCGCGCGACGCACCGTGACCACACCCTGGAAGGTCAGATCGAAATTTTCCGGCACATAGCCGCCGTAGCGACTCGGCCGGTCGTCGATCAGCGTATCCGGATGAATGACGCCATCTTCGAACCCGAGACCGTAGATGAAAGGCTTCAACGTGGAGCCCGGCGAGCGCAGAGCCTGGGTCATGTCCACCTGCCCGGCGCGCCGGAGGTCAAAATAGTCCGCGGACGCAACGCGCGCCCTCACCTCCCCAGTCACATTGTCGACCGCGAGAATGGCGACGGAAATGTCCGGTCCGAGAGCTTGCGCGCGCTCGCGCGCAAGCTCCTGCAGATTCTTTTGCAGGAAAAGATCGAGCGTAAGACGATGTTCGCGGCGATCGGGCTCAAGCAGCACCACCTGATCGGCCGCATGGGGTGCCAGCACCGGCAAAGGTTTGCGTTCGTGCGGAACCGGCTGGGTTTTTGCCCGCGCGATTTCGTCGCGTGGCAAGAGTCCCGCCAGCGCCGCCCGGTCGAGGACGCGATCGCGCGCGGCACGCGCCGCAGTCGGGAAGCGATCCGGCCGACGCAGTTCGGGAGACTGCGGTAGAGCCACCAGTAACGCCGCTTCCGCCAGCGACAATTTACGCGGCTCCTTGCCGAAATAGGCGAGTGAAGCCGCGCGCACGCCCTCCAGGTTGCCACCATAGGGAGCGAGCGCCAGATAGAGCGCAAGGACGCCGTCCTTGCCGAGTGCGCTTTCTAGTTCGAGCGCGCGCACGATCTGACGCATTTTGGCACCGAGGCTGCGTCGCTCGCGCGGCTCAAGAAGCCGCGCCACCTGCATGCTGATTGTTGAGCCGCCGGAGATGATCTGGCCGCGGGTGACAAGTTGAACCGCCGCGCGACCCATCGAGAGCGGATCGATACCGTGATGCTCGCGGAAGCGCTTGTCTTCGTATGTGAAGAGAAGCTTGAGAAACCGCGGATCGACGTCACGCTCGGAGACCGGCAGCCGCCAACGTCCCTCGGTCGTCGCATAGGCACGCAAGAGCCGCCCTTCGCGATCGAGGACCACGTGCGAATATTCGAGATTCTTGCCAAGCGGCGCCGGCCCGAGCGAATGCGCCCAGATCGCTCCGGCCAGAGCTCCGGCGGCACCGAGGCCACCGGCAATCGTCAAAATCGTCCGCCAGTGCTTCATCGTGGCGCGATCTCGATCGTGCCCGTCGCGGTCCGGCCAAAACGATCGGGTCGATACATGTCTTCGACCTTGGCCTGCGGCAGTACGTACCGTCCGGGCGAGACCGCGCGAACGACATAGGCGACACTGAATACGGGCGATGAATCCTGCTTGCGATCGAAGGCCGCGCTGAAGCGGTCGTCACGGAATTCGGAACTTACAGGTTCTGCCGCGTCCGTGATCCAGGACAGCGTGCCCGTCTCTCCCGATGAAACCAGGCGGGGGTTATCGATCTCAAAGCCGGCCGGCAGATAATCGGCGACGATGACGCGGCCGAACTGTGGTTGCGGCTCTGTCATCTTCAGCACAACGACGAAGCGCTGATTCTGCCGGGATTTGCTGGGGTCGGCTGCTTCTCCATCCAGTGTGTAGTACTTCCGTTCGATCTTGAACCCCTCCTCCGCCGCCGGCTCAGGCGTGAGTGGTGCTCCGCTGACCGAGACGACGGCCTGCAGATTGCCGTCGCCCTGGTTCGACACTGCAAGCGGGCTTGCCAGATCGTCGGGGCGCAGGCTGCGATAGAGCGCGCCCTGACGGGGCTCGCCGTTGACCGCAAGTGAGATTGCGTTGAGTTGTTTGGTGACCGCGCGGGCCGCGAGCACAAGCCATGCATCTTCCTGCGTCGATGTGCTTGAACTGAGAGTGCGCGCCGCGTCGATGCGTAGCACGGCGTCATCGATTGTCTTCTGTGGCGCCTTTCCTTCCGAAGCAAGGGTCACCAACGCCGCAGCGTCACGCAATGCAGAACCGAAATCGGCGCGACCGAGGTCAAATTTCGGTTGCGGCGAAATGGCGTTGAGTGCCGCCAGATAGACGTTGTCGGCGCGCTCCTTGTCGCCAACCATCGCGAGCGCCGCGGCGATCTGTGCTTTCGCAATCGGTGTCGCCACGTCCGACAGCCTGACATCGGCGAGGTAACGCAGATCGCCCACCGGCGCAGCGCCGTTGCGCGCAAGAACGTAAAGCGCATAGGCCAATTCTCGCCCACCATTCTTGTTCGGCTCGGGTGCGGTGGCAACGTAGTTGCGCAACCGATCGACGGCGAGCGTGTAAGCCGTCGCCGGAATATCGAATCCGCGCTCGCGCGCACGTGTCAGAAAATCCGTGACATAGGCATCGAGCCACGGATCGTCCCCGCCAACCGACCACAGCCCGAACGAACCGTTCGAAGTCTTGGCGCGCCAGAAGGCGTGGAATGGCATCTTTGATGCGCTGATCGGTTTCACCATCCGGCGCAAGCCGCGCCTGTTGGGCCAACTCGTTCACGTAGAGCATCGCCATTGCCCGGCTGGCGATCTGCTCGGAACATCCGAACGGATAGCGATCGAGTGCATTGAGCAGCGTCGCCGCATCGAGCGACGTCGAGACAGCCACCGAAAGCCCCGCGCGACCTGTCCCCGGTACAAAATCGGCGAACAAATCCTTTGAAAGCGTGAGCGTTTCGCCTTTGGCTAGTGACCGCACGCTGCGGCGGGTCAGAATTTGCGTGGCCGAGCGCACATCGAGCGCATAGCTGCGTTCAAGGCTGAAATTGTTCGGCCCCGTCACTTTCACGCTGATCGTGTCGGCACCCGCATTATTGGCGCCGACGGGAAGAGAAATTCGGTCGCGTTGTTTCGCAGCAAGCTTGAGTGTTACCGGCTTGTCGTCCTCACGCTTGATGGTCCCGTCGGCTACGACAGCGAGATTATAGTCGCCGGGTGCGCCTTCGACGTTGTCGAGTTCAAGCTGGACAGCGCCTTTGTCGCCGGTCCGCAGGAAACGCGGCAACGTCGCAGTGAGGACGACCGGATCTCGCACGATCACGTCGCCGGACGCCTTGCCGACTTTATCCTTGCTCCACGCAACGGCCATTACGCGAACCGTGCCGGCGAAAGCGGGAATATCGAACTGCACCTGGGCGGAGCCGTCGCGGCCAACGGCAACGATCCCGGAATAGAGCGCGAGCGGCGCCTGCGTGGGTGGCGAGCCCGACAACTCGTTGCCCGCACTGTCGCCACCCGAACGGATTTGACCGCGGGTGCCCTGCATGCCGTCGATTAGCTGGCCATAGAGATCGCGGATCTCGGCCGTCAGACGCCGCTGGCCGAGATAGTAATCGTCCGGCGCGGGCGGCTTGTAGTTCGTCAGGTTGAGAATGCCGACGTCGACAGCGGCGACGACAACGCGCGCTTCCTCACCGCTCGAGAGTCCGCTCAGCTTGATCGGCACCGTCAGTCGCGAGCTCGGCCGCATCGTCGCCGGCATTTTCATGTCGAGCGACAAAGTGTGCGCCGCCCGATCGATCGAGAACCACTGCACCCCGATCGCGCGGCCGGGCATGCGTTGTGCCGGCGCATCGAGCGCACGACGCAAGGTCGCAACCATGTAAGCACCGGTGCCCCAATCGCGGCCGACGGTTATGTTGACGCGGGTCGCGCCCGCTTTCACGTCCTGCGACTGACTGGCGACAAGACGATCGGTGAAAACGTTGATCGTCAGCCGGCCGGCTGTGCGCGCGGTCATCGCTACATTCATGGCCTCGCCCGGCTTGTAGTCGGGTTTGTCGAGGGCAACTTCCAGAAGATCCGGCGTATCGGCATTCGCTTCGGCATAGAAACCGGCGTCGAAGCTCAGAGATGTGATGGGACCGTTGGCTTCGCCCGTCGACACTTCCAGACGGTAGCGCCCCCACTTGACGGGAAGAGACAGGCGTCCCGGCTTGTCGGTGGCAATATCGACAGTGCCGCTTGCTACGCGTTCCGTTCGTTTGACCGGCTCGTATTCCCATTGGCCGTTCTGGCGGTACCACTGATAGCTGCTCTCGACCTTGAGCAGATCGTAACGGACGCCGTTTTTCGCTAGCGCTTTGCCGTCGGGCGACAGCATGATCACGTCGAAATCGGCATTGGCCCCATCGGCCAGCGAGCGGCCGGAGAACATCGGCTTCACCCCAAGCATCGCACTGTCTGAAGCGACCGATAGTGTGAGCTTGCGCTCGACAGCGCGGCCACCGGATTCGGCCATGCGCACCGTAATCTGCGCTTCCAATGGGCGGCTGCTTGCCGGTGTCGAATCGAGCGCGACGGGGAACTTCGCCTTGCCGGCCGCATCCGTGTTCGGCACATCATCGAGTTCCTGACGGACCGGCGTGACCTCGTCGTCGAACAAACCAAAGGCATAGCCGGGAAAGCCGGGAAGCTCCTTGGCCGCGGCGATCGTCAGTTCTCCGGAAAGCTCGAGATTTGAGGCGGGCGCGCCGTAAAGAAAGCGTCCGTCGACGCTGATTTGCGCAGGCGCCCCTCGGGAAATGCTTTTCGCGGCCGAGGAGAGATCGAATTCGAGACGGTCAGGCACGTAGTCTTCGACCATGAACGTGGTCTCGCCGACCGACGGGCGTTTGGGATCGGTATAAGCCGCAACGCGCCAGGTCCCGGTCGACGCTGAAGACACCAGCGGCACGCTCATCGAGCGGCCACCAAGGCCCTGATCGGCGACAAGCGCGCGCCGATATTCGACGCCGTCCGGACGCGTGATGACCAAGGTCAAAGGTGCATTTGCTGCAGCGGCCCCGCGCGCATCGCGTAATAGCGCTGTAACGGCGACCGTTTCGCCGCTGCGGTACACGCCGCGCTCTGTATAGACGAAAGCGTCGAGACCCGCCGGAACCGCCCGCCCCGCCACACCGCGGTCGGACAAATCGAACGCGGGTGATTTCAGGCTCAGGAAGGCATAGTCGCCTTTCTCGCTCGCAACGATGGCCGCTGGGGCAACACCGCCCTCGCCGCGCGCCAGGCCGGCCTCAAAGTGGATGAAGCCATTGCGATCAGTCTGACGGACAGCAAGCACTTCGTTGTTGCGCGCAATCAGCCGCACCTCGACGCTGCTGCGCGGATCGGCACTGGCGAGCGAGTGTATAAAGACGTCAATGCCGTCGTGCGTTGTATAGGCACTGAGCCCGAGATCGGAGACGATGAACCACTGTGTCGCCTGTTGCCCGTATTCAGTGGAAACGACGTCCTTGGGCTCGGCGGTCATCGCATAGAGGCCGGGAGCGAGATCCTTCACCGCCTGGTCGAGCGGGAATGCGGTCGTGACCTCCGTATTGAGTTTGGATTCGACCGCGAGCTCCCCGTTCCAGATTTTCGTTCCGCGCTCGCTCGCAAGTCGCTCCGATTGGTAGCGGCTCATATTGCGCTGGAATTCGTAGCCAAGAAGGGAATCCAAAAGATTGCGGTCGCCGATCCGGTAGATCGCGAGCACCACGGCCTGCGTGTTGACGCTCAGCACGGGGATGCCTTTCTGACCCATGCGCGGCAAGACATAGGCCTTGCCCGAAAAACGTACGAATGGTTTGCGGTCGCGGACAAAGATGGTGAACTCGGACGATTTCGGAAGCGTTTCCTTCACGACCGAAGGGAGGCCCGCGCGCAGCGTCATTGAATAGCGTTCGCCGTGCTTGAGTCCCTCGACGCAAAGCTGCTTCTCGTTTGTCGAAATCGCTGGTCGATCCATGCCCGCAACGGCGACGAAGGGTGAGAAGTCGGTGCGACGGCCGGGCAATTCCTCGGAGAACTGGAAGCAGGCGCGCGGCGAGATGGAATCCGCGTCGACGGTAAAGTCGAGCAATCGGAAACCGTATTCGGCCCGCAGCTTCTCATATTGTCCTCGCAGGTCGGCGGCCTCCCGCAGATCAAGCGAGGCACGCATCGCATCGAGCGCACCACGCCATTGTTGCCGATCTGCAAGGGCCCGACCGAGGACGGACAAACTGTCGGATTCCAGCGCGCGGTCACCGGCGCGCACATACGCGATGTATGCGGCGGTCGAGGCTCGATCGAGCAGAAGCGCCTTCTCTCGATCATCGCGTGGTTTGATCTGAAGGATGGTACGGGCGAGCCGCAACCAGCTCGAAGCGTCGTCGGGTGCGACGGCGACAAGCTGACCGAGCACGAGCATGCCTGAGCGGAAGTCGTTCTTCTGGAAAGCTGCGTCGGCGTCGCGCTTCAACGCTGCCGACGGCTTGGTGACGGTACCGGCATCGCTTTTGATCTGTGCTTCGAGTTTGATCGCGGCCTCATCGAGGGCGCTCTGCTTGAGGGGTTTGTCGGCCGCGATTGCCGTCGACAAGACAAAGGCCAGGAACGCGGCGGCAAGGCCGGCGCGAACAAAGCGAAACATGGATCGAATCCTCCGGAAACAGCGTATCCCCGTAAGCGCCATTTCACGTCCCGATGGTGTCGAGCAGATGGCGGCGGACGGCGAACTGGAGGCAAGCATGCCGCGCCGTCGCCTAAATTGATACGATCATCAAAAGGGGCGGTTGATATGTTGAGAATTGACTTTAGCCGGCCTGAGAAGTTGGTCTAAGACCTTCATTTGCCGGTTGAATTCCATCCGCTTCGGTAAGCTTTTTTTGCTGATTTTCGCGTACCTATGGGCTTGTTCGGCCGGATAGACGAAATGGGCCGGGAGACTTAGCAGTGCATGTGTGGCGCGGCATCTTTGCACCGCCCATCAGCTACGGCTAAACCCTGTGCGCCGACCCCGTAGCTCAGCCGGATAGAGCATCAGCCTTCTAAGCTGAGGGTCGCTGGTTCGAATCCAGCCGGGGTCGCCAGTTTTTTCAGCCACTTAGCTTTCCGGTGGCACGCAATTCCTTGTCGCGCCTTGTCGCAAAAGTTCTCCTTACGTTTCAACGATTCGCAACGGTTCCCGGCAGCTCCACGCGACAACTGCGCGACAAGGAGACCTTATTGCCGCCAGCGCTCGGCGGACTTCCAGGGCGCTTCATCATCGGGGGCTGGTTCAAGACAACGGAAAGCCGGTCGAGACTGACTGCCCGCACGTCGCACTCACTCAGCCTGCAGTGGTGGGATGATGGACTTGGTCCCGCAAAGCTGACACTCGTAAATGCGATGCTGCCGTTGCTCGTCGCCGGAACCGAAATTCTCAACCTTCATCATCCACATTGGTACGTCGCAGTTCGGGCAGACGGGATGCTCCGGATCAGGTGGACCCAAGATACTTTCATCGATGCTCGACACGACGCTTCCCCGTAGGTCATCAGCCCCAGCTTCAAAGTTAAGCCTCCTAACATTATCGGTCTGTGTCAAAAGACACATATTCTAGTGGGCTCGCCTAGGGAATTTCGTGTTCGAGAATATGAACGTGGCCGCAGGCTTTGCACTGGAAACAATGCGTTTCTAAATTCCTTCCTGGGTCTGGGATGCTCGTTTTCCATTCCAGTTCGCCGCCGCAGCGCTGGCAAGGCCCAGGTCGGATCGAGTAAGGCTGCATCACGCACATCCACTTTATTTTGTAGAGGAAAAGCGGCCAGCCGGAATTTGGTTCAAATTTCAATAATGGTTTGATGGGACCACGCGGCGTACATCCGGCCTGCGATCACGGCGGAGAAACCCGTGACGTTATTTCAAGGCAATGACTTGGTGATAAAAGTTTACGTCAGACCCAGGTAGTGAACGCCGCAGGCGTCGTGCATACGGCCCATCCGTTCGCACTGTGCGATTTCCCTACGCAAGTCCGGTAGCCGCATTTCCGCGCCGTAACGCTCAATCAGATTATGCTTTCGATATTGGCCAGCGCGCCCGCACTTCTCGCAGGCCAGGCGAACCAATGCGCCTGGATATTCGCGCAATTGGAGCGAGCCGTTAGCCATGAGTTTACGCCATCAGCGTCGGGACCTGTCCGGTGGTCCGTTCAACGAGTTCGCGGGCGGCGGCTCCCAGTGCGCGACCCTCGCGGCTCATCTCTAAAAGTTTGAGGCCGAAATGGACGGTGTCATCATGCGACCATCCCTCCGCCGTATTGAAGACGATCACCTTCAGTGGGTGATGAAACTCACCGTCCGCGATCAGGTTCAGCACAGTTTCCTCGTTGGCCTGATCCTCACCCAATTCGCGCCATACCCGCCCGTACGGGGGTTTTTCGTCGAGGACGAGGTAAACGTCGTTTTCCTCGTACAGAGGGACGAGGCTAATTTCATCGACCATCAAAACCCTCCTTCGACGGGGGCGCGCTAGCAACCCTGAGATTTTCGTACGAACTCTAACCGCTTAACCAATCGGCCCGATGTCCATGTTGCGCCCGAACTCAGATGGCATAAAATCGGGACTTCGCTCTCGTCCCCTGGGAGCGCGGCCCCGATCTCTCGTCCCGTCCCCAATGGTCCCCGAGGTCGGGGCCAACATTACTGCAATGGATTATGACACTGCGGAGGCAACATCCGCCGTATTGTGGCACCGCCCGAGTCAGAAGCTCGATCTAGAAAAGCCAACCAAATTAGAGCAGGATGAATTGTTCATGATCGATCCTTTGGTGGCCCGTACTCCCCTCTAGGTTGCGGGCCATTTTTTTAACTCAGCAGAAAAAAAGTCATTCCGACATGTAACGCCTCGACGAATGATCCGCAGACCAACTCGAAGCATCGCGCCAACTCTTCAAACTCTGCGCGGAAAGCGGGGCATTTTGTTTTTTCGCCCACGCACTACTGACGGAACATTCCAACCTCTCACAGCTTGCCATGTGCCGGCCGCCACAACTGGTCGCACGGCCGCGTCCCCCGTCCCCTAACGTTGGCGCGGTCCTCGGTCAGTAGGCGCCCGGTACAGCTCACAAAACGGAAAAGTGGTCTGTATTGAACAGTTCTCGTCCATTCGGGACGGGTAGCCTGGCTTCAACACCAACAACAACGGGAGCCAGCATGCGACAAAATCGCAATCATGCGATCAGACTTCAGGACATATCAGAGGCGCTGATCGCGTGCGGTTACACCAAGTTGGACAAGCAAGCGAAAGCACTCGGAGTCCATCGCAGCACTGCCTGGACTATCGTAAATGTCAAACACAAGCTGGGACGGCTGTCCTCCAAAACGACCAGTCGTATTTTAGCAAATCCCGAAACCCCGCCAGCGGTTCGTAACGTTGTTCAGCAATACCTGGATGAAAGGTCAGTCGCCTAACATGTCGGATATTCATCGAGTCTCGAACCAGCGCGAAGTTCTTCCGCCATGCCCCAGATGTCGAACACCGATGGTTCTCCAGCGGGTTCGCGCTGGCAGGCACTACGATTATGTCGGCAAATTCGCCTGTGCCACGTGCAATCGCACGCTGACCCAGACCCTTAAGTTAACTTCCAGTCCCCCGCTTTCGCCTGCGCCAGCCGAGTAGACCCAACGCGCCCAGCCCGGTTGCAAAGAGTGGGAGTGCCGCAGGAAGGGGCGTCTCGACAATGCTGAAGTTATCGAAGGACTGAGCGCCACCGTTGAAGATGTCGTGATCGTACACCCCGGTGTAACCGGACGTGTATAGACTGCTGACAAGCATCGTCGCAGGCGTCGCACTGCCGTTCACAAACGCCGAAAACGTGTCGCCCCGAACATCAATGCGAAGCGAAAAGTTACCTAACGGTAGGTTCGAAGCCGTGTTCAGTTCCGGGCCATAGGGATTGGCGCCATTCGCAGTCGTGACTACGTGCCAGAACAGTGTGTTCGAGTGAAGTTGATCGTTGAGAAAGATGAGGAGAATGCCCTTTACCCCAACGCTCGATACATCGGGGCTAGCGCGCAACCAGATGCCTCCGTCTCTCGCCGAATTGATGCCCACGTTGACTGTGAAGTCGGTCAGCGCTGGCAGCGTCGAAACAAAAGAGTGAGAATTTGGAAAATTTTGGGGATTTTGCGCACGATAGACGCCCCCATCTGCAGTCCAATTTCCTGAATCATTTCCCCAAGCGGCAGATGCGCCCGCATTAAAGTCATCAGAAAACAAGGTGTCTGATCGAGCTGGGTTTGCCAACCCAAGCAAAAAGCAAAATACTATTGCACTTAACAATTTCGTTTTCATCGCCAGCCCCCAATCCGACGACGGAGCTTTTCAGCTTTTACGAGCGCTGGATAGGGCCTATCGACCCCCGGCTGTGGAGGCGTGCAAATATGCGGAACGGATTCGGTAAAGTTGCGTTGAGCGAAGTGCCGCTGGCCCCTCGGTTCTACGTATGCCCCCCATACCCCAAGCCGGAGCCAGTTGCATTCGGGGCCGCCACTTTGCCGGTGGTGGCCCCACCTATTTTTCGCAATTAAAAGGACCGCCGTTACCAAGGGTCGGGAACGACGTCCCCTACGCGTCACCTACTCAGGCGTCGGCCAGCGTCTTCTGCAATTCCTTGAATTGGCGCTTGTCGGGCGCGTCGTAGCGAAACCATTTCTTGCCTCTTCGGACAAGCGTCTCGCTCTCGGTTACCCGAGCATCGTCAACGCCCTTCTGCCGCCGCAGGGCTATGGCGATGGGGTGCTGGTCCGGGTCGGACGTATCGCCTTCGCGCAGATCGTCGGCACTGACCGCTACTGTGATCTCTTCGCCCTCATCGACATCGATTACGGGCAAACCTTCGATTTCCATGGAGGGAACTCCTGTACGCAACTCATACTGTTTCCGACCATGTAAGAATAAAAAGTGGGGCCGCCAGCAGGACGGCAGCCCGTAGACGGGTATAAAAAAATAGCCGCACGTCGGAACTACGAAACCGATTTGCAGATTATTAGATACGCCGCCTCTCTTCCCCCACCTCGCGCATGCATGGCGGCGGACGCAAGGGGGCTGCCATCGCGCCCGATGGCGGCCCCCACTTATGCTGGGATTTTTTGCATGGCTTCCATCTCTGCTCGTCATCGTAAAAATTCAACCGTAGTCAGCCGCTCCATCGACCTTGCCCGTAATAAAACATCCGTCAGCTTGGAACATCAATTTTGGGAAGGGCTGAGGGAGATAGCACACAAAAGAAACATCCCAGTTGCAGTCCTAATTGAGGAAATCGATAACAATCGTACCGGTAGCAATCTTTCGTCTTCGATTCGTCTTTTTGTGCTGAGTTATTTCAAGACTGTCAGCCAGCCATCGCCTCAAAAGACATACTCCACACCTGAGTTCAAGCGAGCCAGCTCCATTAAGGTAGAAAATAATTGCCCTTCAGCTGAAGCCCTTGCGAACGCCGCGAATGGTGGGCGTGTCGTTGTAATCGTCGTCAAGCACCTTGGAGAAGATTCCTCGCCGGGCCTTCTGGACTCGCGTCGGTAATACTCTCCGGGGTTGGCACGCGTGAGTTCGTGACCTGGGGTCCGTTGTTGGGTCCATCCTTAGCGAATTTGCCGAAGACCTTTTTCCCAGCCTTCGTTTCTTTGCCATTTCTATTTTCCTTTTGTGTTGAAGTTATTTCGTGAGTTCGACAATTGAGACAGACGGCGTTCCCGCATCATTGCTGATCGCGGAAAGTCGCTGCCCAGGTGAAACCTTGATTTTTTCCACCCAGTTCGCCGGCAGGAGAAAGTCTGCCGTTGAACTGACTGCCGATGTGTGACGGGTCAACGATCTTGACGCGAACGCCACTCGTTGAAGATGTTGAGCCGGGGAAACTCAGCGCAATTGCGTAAGTCTCCGTCCCGAAAATTGCAGTTGAAACTGCCGCGCCTCCCGCCGACTGCCACAGTGAGCGCCGCAGCAGTGCCTAAGCGGTAGATGTCGTCAAAGACAGCCATTAAATTCCCCTAGATGATTACCTGCTTGGGGTAGTCGATTGGACCAGCGCCAAAACCAGCTACATGGGCGCCGCGCAACGCAGTGCGCAGCTCTCGCATTAACTGACGCGCAACAGAGTTCTGGCTGTTCGCCGTCCTTGAGTTTGCGCTTGTAGGTTTTGCCGTTCTGATCGTGGACCGCTCGGCCACTCAGATCAGTCAGTGTGACCTCACCGTCCCTGATGACGTAAGCACCCTCCGCGATCTGGCCGGGTGATGTCTCGGATGGACTTCTTTAGTTCGATGTGAAAGCAAAAAACCTCAGGCGCCGAAGTTGTAAAGTCCGCCGTATTGCTCACTCAAATCACGATTGAAGTTTCGCCCGTTCACCACCGGAGAACCATCCGGTTCGCTGAAACAGAGCGCCACGGCATCGGCTAGATCCGGTGAAGGAACGCCACGTCGACGCATGTCGTCTTTGCTTTCCAGCAGAAGCTTTCCGTCGCTGCGATACTTGTAGCCGCAGCTCACGAGGTCGGCCTGCAATTCATCGCTGTCGGGCAATCTGAAGCGCCCATCCTCCAGAGCCCTCTTCAGATTGCTCCACATCTCCGCGCGTCGATTGGCGGGACCGCCGGAAGGATTTCCGGCTTCGTCAAGTGGCGCCGGTTCAATCGGCTTGCCGCCGAAGTTGACCGGATTGACGATGGCGCGACTGTGGCCTTGTTCGGTCAGCCGGTCATAGACGCCGACACCAAGGCCGCCGACATCGATGTTCACTTTAGCTGGTTTGTCCTCACGAATGATCTTCGCGACTCAGCCAGTCACTTCCATAGTGTCCAGGCCGCGTCTGGTCTCCACCTTTGTAATTGATCGGCCACGCCGCCAGGCAATTGCCGTTCTATCGGCACCGACACCGGCAGGATCAACGCCGATGATTAATTGGCCGTATGGCTCCACTGCTTTTCGCGCCGCGCCTTGATCACAAGATCGGCGGGAATGAAGCTGTCGAACGTCGAAGAGATAAATGCTTCCGACGCCGATTATCGGATATTCCTGAGCGAAGAAATGCGGGCTGCCGAGCTGAGCGATCTTTGCCCGTCGCCAGGCTATCTGTTCAACGTCCAGTCCGTGCAATTCTGCGAGCGCGATTTCCTCTGCATCCATTTTGAAATCCGGGTCGGGCTTGCGCCGATACTCCGGGTCAATCGACCAGGGTAGGAAGATCGGAATAAACTCGCTTTCGCCGGCTTCCGCCTTGCGCCAGAGCGTGTGGAATTCGTTGTAACCGTTTGCGGTCGTCTCAATGATGATTTCTGTTTCGTCTCTGTCCGGCACCACCTGCATTAGCGATGCCATCTGCAACGGAAGATCTGGCCAGAACGCCGCTTCCGAAGCGTGCAGGAGTTGCGCGGTGGCAGAACGTCCCGTGCCTTCGGTAGTGGCAACCGACACGAGATAGCCGGAGTCGATCCGGTCAAATATCAGTTCCTCAGCGTTGACTGGTCCCGGTCTGGGGCCGCAGTTCTTCGGGCATGTTCTCGTAAAAGCGCTTTACGATCTGAAACAGGTTGCTTGATGCCCTGCGCTCGTGACCGATGATGATCGTGCGCAGTCCGGGATTGTTGATCGTCCGATGAAACTTGCGCGCAGCCACGTAGGTAGAGACGCCCAACTGTCGCGCCTTGAGCACTACAGCGCGAACACGCCCCTTTTCTCGCTTCTGTTTCTCCAGAAGCTCATGAAGCTTCCGTTGCGCCGGATTGAATACAAACGGACTACGGCCTGCCGTCCTTCGGTCTGATCTGAAGCGCGTGTTTCGCGAAATATTCCAAATCGCTTTGCAAACGGAGGGCGTGTTGCCCTTCGCTCACGACGCTATCCAGCCATTCCATTATTGTTTCGTGTCGTAGTTTTCAGGAATAACGATGTTTGCAGACGCACACATCTGCAATTGCCTGACGATGTCGTCGAACTCGAATTCGGTGATCTGTTGGGGTTTTGGTTCGTCCGTTTCAGTCAGTCGGTGAATGACCGATCCCAATATGCCGCCGCTACTCATGCCGCGTTTTCCTTCAAGAGCAGGGCCCGAATCGTGTCGCACTGGCATCTGCCGGGGGCGATGCTTTGCCGAATGACACCGACCGGCACCCCGCCGCATTCGCGCTGCAGCTCTTGCGGCACGAGCGTCTATAAATGCGTTGCATTCGGCCCTAACCGTCTCCACCCTCGCTGCCAGCGCATTCAGCTCCTTTAGGCTCATTATTTTTGCTTTCGACATTCGTTTTCTTTCGCAATTCCGCTAGTTCGTTTTGCACGCGTCTAAGTTCGGTTTCACGCTGCTTGGTGCGGCGTGCGATTATCTCTCTCGCCTCTGCGGGGATATCGATGAACTTTGCCTTCTCCTGAAGCGACCAGGAGCGCGGCGGTCTTTTGGCGGTACAGACACACGGGGGATAGCCATTAAGTCATTTGCAGCACCAATCGTTTTCGTCGCCTTGACGGCCAAAATTGCCGCGCCCAAGCGGACAACCACTCAATGACGTTCCCGGACACCCATTTAATGACATCCAATTTCGCTAACGATCCAGCGAAACCGGACGAGAATCCGCAACCCGACCACGAGCGGGAATTTGACCGCTGGCGTACGGCCGTCGAGCTGATCCAGCGCATGCGCGAAGCTGGTATTGGCTGCGACTTGTTTGACGGCTGCCAAAACCGGCATTGAAGGTCGGTTTAAGGCTTTTTATTCAACTCAGGCTACGCACGCTTCCCCAGCGCGGAAGCATTCTCGTCGTTACAGAACATTAATTTCGACGAAAGGTCGCCGTAACGGGCGGTCGACTAAACGCCGGCGCCAAGCTCATGGGCATGTAAGGAGCAGCCTATGACGCTAGGTGCGTTGTCCAGGGAGGAGCCAGGCGCAGGCTGCTTCGGCCGAGCGGAAAAGCCAAAACAAAGGCGCGCCGCTCGGCTCAACTCGCTTTGCCGATTCAAGTCAGGTGCGATGTTCGCTGATCCGATCGGACCAAGCGAGCAGCAAGGCCGAGATGACAAACACCACATGAATCCCGACAAGCCATGCAAGTTGTTCGGTGTTCACGTGCACATCAAGATTCATAAATGCCTTGAGCACCTGCACTGCCGAAATGGCGACAATTGAAGCCAGGACTTTCTGCTTCAGCCCGGCGAAATCGATGTGCGTCATCCACTCGGGCCAATCAGGGTGACCGGATGGGTCGATACGGGACACAAAGTTCTCGTAACCTGAGAACACGACGATCACCACCAGATTGGCAGTGAGCGTGACATCGATAAGCGACAGCACGCCGAGAATAATATCGGACTCGCTCGCACCCCAGGCGTTAATGACAAAGTCGAAAAGGATACGCACAAACTTCAGCAGGAGCACCAGCAGGCTGATCACCAGTCCGAAGTAGAACGGCGCCAACAGCCACCGGCTATTGAATATCGTCGTCTCGATTGCGCGCTCGATGCGATTGCCTGGGGACGAATGTCGTGGTGGAGGTAAATTATTCTCTGTCATGGTGATGAAGGAGGCGCTGGATTCTGCTCAAAAATCGTGCGGTGCGTCAGCGACGCGATGTCGCAAAATGTTGAACAAGATTTTATTTAGATGACGTTGGGTCTGTGTAAAAATCGGGGCCGCTCTGGTGTCCCCTACCCGAGCGCGGCCCCGATCTCTCCGTCCCCTTAATGTCCCCGAGGTCGGGGCCAACATTCCTACGGTGAATTGTGACCTTCAGTGGACAGAATTGCGGACGCAAGACGTGCCGCTCGAATTATTGCGAAATGTGACTTAGTTGCCACATGCTCGGGGCGCACATACAGGCACCTAAGCGAGAGAATTTCGAGCGGAGTGGGTCATCCCCATCCCCGCCCAACGCGCGCGAACCCTGATTTACCTGGGAAAAACCGCCGTCATTAAAAAAGTACTTTCATTAGTGCTTCAATTGCAACGACCCGGCTTTAAGCGGTTCCAACTTCTGACTTGTACTTCCATCGCAACGTCAACCAGCAGGGAACCGGTCACATGTCCAAGATCACTGCGTTTCTGAAAGATGATTCTGGCGCCACCGCGATTGAATACGGCCTGATCGCTGCCGGCATTTCGGTCGTGATCATTGCAACGGTCAACGCGATTGGTACGACCTTGAACGGCAAGTTCGACAGCATATCGACCCAATTGAAATAAGTTTTGAACCCAGACAATCTCCGTGATGGGAAGGCCGCGTGTGATTGGACAACACACGCGGCCTGCTCTTTTTGCGATACCCCGCCATTGATGCTCGGCGTGACGCGAGATTTTCATGATTTGCGGTAGATTTGCCCGCAATTGCAGCGCAATAGCGCTGCCCTTGAAATGTCCGATATCTGATGACGGTTCCGTCCGTCATCGAACGGGCATATTGTTCAAGTGAGTCGCCAGGGAATCATGGGGGATTCGCGATCATGCGGCTGCGCTTCCTGGGATTGTTCGTCGCGGCGACGTTTGCTCTCAGCGCTGAATATTCAGCGCGGGCGGAAACACGTCCCGCCGAAACCTGCGCCCGCGCGATGTTCCGTGTCGTGGTCGATGTCGGCCACACGGAGAAAGCCTTCGGCGCAACCAGCGCACGCGGCCTTACGGAATTTTCTTTCAATCTGAACCTCGCCAAGCGCATCGAGCAGGACCTGCTCGCGGCCGGATTTCGGCGCAGCGTGCTGCTGATCTCGGAAGGTCGATCATGGCCGGCATTGGGCGAGCGCATCAAGCGCGCCAACGCCATGCGCGCCGATCTCTTTCTCTCCATCCATCACGACTTCGTACCGGACAAGTTTCTCGAGACCTGGGAGTTCGAGGGTGTGAAGCGCGGCTACAGCGATCGCTTCAGCGGCCATTCCATTTTCATCTCCTACGACAACAGCGACCTCCCAGGCAGTTTGTTGTTTGCCAGAATGCTCGGCCAGCAGTTGAAAGATCGCGGATTGCACTACACACCGCACTACACGCAACGCTTCATGGGGCATCGCCAACGACTTTTGGTCGATGCACAAGTGGGCGTCTATCGCTACGACCAGCTGCTCGTGCTCCGGGACACCGACATGCCCGCGGTGTTGCTGGAAGCGGGCTCGATCATCAACCGTGACGAGGAGTTGCGGATGGGCAAGCCCGAGCAACAAAAGCTGATCAGCGCCGGCGTGACTGATGCGGTCGCGTCTTTCTGCAAGGGGCGTCAGCCGCGCACCCCGCCGGTCGTGGCGACCCGCGCCGGTCAGGGGTCGAAACAGGCGACCGGACCGGCGACAGCCGCGTCGGGCCGGGTCAAGCAGCGTTGATCGATGCCGTCCACGGGTTGCGGAAATTGTGCGTAATTGGTTGGTCGAAGTCGAACCCGACAATCCCCGGTTTAGTAGGTCAACCGATCATTAAATCCTTTGCGTGATGCTCTTCGCATGCGGGGATTTGCCTGGTTTTGTGCTCTCTTCGGCGCAGCGACTTGGCTGGACTCGACCTATTGTGACGGTCGATATGTGCACGCCACCATCCAGATGTTCACGGAAATGGCGTTGCACATGAAACTAATCGGCTGAAGCAGCCAGTCTTGCCGATGCACCTGCGAAGACCGGCCGGCAAGGCCGGCCTCACGCGTCAGTTCTGCGCTGACGCGGCACTGTCTCTTTCTGAGACAGTGCCAAAAACGTGATACAGCAGCGTCATACTGAAATGATACGGTTAGTCTTTCGGGTGGGGATGCCCCACATGGCTCAACCGACCAATCAGCGTTCCGATTTTGGTGCGGGCCAGCTAGTGCTCATCGGTGCTGCAACCATTGTGCTGCTAGTATTTGCCTGGACTTACGTCGGCTAAACGCGTGGGACGAACATAGTTGCAAACGCGATGCCCGCTAAGGGTCGTTAGCGAGCGCGTACCGGTGTTTGCCGGTGCGGTGGCGACATTACCAAACACAATTGCCAGACGCTAACCGGCCAACTTTTCCTGGGTTTGGCTGTGTCGAATGCGCGATGCGCGACTCGGGAAAAGCGCTATCAAAACCGGCAGTACAACAAGTATCAGAAACGGCGCGAACGTCATTCCGCTCACCACCACGATGGCCAATGGTTTCTGTACTTGCGAACCGATGCCACTTGAGATTGCAGCCGGCAAAAGACCCACCCCGGCGATAACGCATGTCATCAAAACGGGGCGTATCTTAAGCGTGCATGTTTGCAATATCGCTTGCATTTGGTCCATCCCGCCACGGACGAGAAGATTGTATTGCGAGAGGACGACTATGCCGTTCATGACAGATATGCCGAAAAGCGCGATGAACCCGATCGCTGCCGATACGCTGAATGGCACGCCGGTGATGTAGAGACCAAAGAGGCCGCCAATGACGGCCATAGGAATAACGCTCATGGTGAGCAGCGTGTCGGTCAGCGAGCCGAAATTGATCCACAACAGCAATGCAATCAGTCCGAGCGTTACCGGAACGACGACCCTGAGCCTGCCGATCGCCTCCTGAAGATTGCCAAATTCACCCACCCATTCCAGACGGGAGCCGGCGGGCAGCACAACTTGCTGCGCAATCTTTTTCTGCGCCTCCGCAATGGCACTGCCGAGATCCCGATCGCGCACGCTGAATTTGATGGGAAGGTAACGCTGCTGCTGCTCGCGATAAATGTAGGCCGCACCGGAAACGACCTCCACCGTCGCAACTTCGCTCAACGGAATTTCCACCGGCCCCTTTTCACCCGAGATCGCAACCGGGATATCCCGAATGGCCTCCGGGCTTTGCCGGTACCGCGGCGCAAGCCTCACGATAATCGGAAAATGCTGGTCACTGTTGGGCACATAGAGCTCGCCGGCGGAGTCGCCTCCAATGGCACTGCGAACCGTTGAATTGATATCACCGGGCGTGAGTCCGTATCGGCCCGCACGGGCACGATCGACATCAATCTGCACGGTCGGTTGGCCCAGCGAGGTAAAAACCGCAAGATCGGTGATCCCGCGCACGCCTGCCAGCACGTTTTTGATCTGGTTTGCCGTTTTTGTCAGAGCTTCGAGGTCGTCTCCAAACAGTTTGATCGAGTTCTCGCCTTTAACACCCGAGACTGCCTCCGAAACGTTGTCTTGCAGGTATTGCGAGAAGTTGAACTCCACTCCGAGGAATTCGTCCTGAAGTTTGGCCAGCATTTCGTTGGTCAGCTGTTCCTTGCTCATGCCCTTGCGCCAGCTCGACGCCGGTTTCAACGGCGCGAAAAACTCCGCGTTGAAGAACCCGGTTGCGTCCGTACCGTCGTCCGGACGACCGTGCTGGGAGACCACGCTTTCCACTTCAGGGAAATTGCCGATAATTGCGCGCATCTGATTGACGTAGCTGTTCCCCTCGTCGAGCGAGATGGTCGAGGGCAGCGTCGCCCTGATCCAGAGATTGCCCTCTTCGAGCTTTGGCAGAAATTCAAGCCCGAGCAGGCGGACGACCACTACGGCGAGACAGAGCAACAGCGTGGCACCTCCCAGAACCCAGGATTTTCTACGCAACGCAAAAAGCAGGACGGGACTATAGAATCTGCTGATGACCTGCATGAGCCGCGTCTCAGCCTCTTCGACATGCTCCGGCATCAACATCGCGGCCAGGGCCGGCGTTATCGTGAAAGTCGCAATCAGGCCTCCGGCGATTGCGTAGGCGTATGTCTTCGCCATCGGGCCGAAAATGTGACCTTCGACACCGCTCAACGTGAAAAGCGGAATAAAGCCGGCGATGATGATCGCAGCTGCAAAAAGAATCGGACGATTGACCTCGATTGCCCCGTGGAACAGCGCAAGCATCTTGCCACGCAGATCACTCCCTTGCGCCTGATAGGCCATCGTCGCCTGGAAGGCGAGTTCGTCGCGGGTCGCGAGCCGGCGAAACATGCTCTCGACCATGATAACTGTCGCATCCACAACGAGGCCAAAATCAATGGCCCCTACTGACAGCAGGTTGGCCGACTCCCCCCGTAGCACCATAATTCCGATGGCAAAGGACAAGGCGAAAGGCACGGTCGCGCCTACAATCAGAGCACTGCGAAAATCGCCGAGGAAAAGCCATTGCACCGCGAAGATCAGCGCGATCCCGAGGAGCATATTGTGAAGCACGGTCCTCGTCGTTGTATCGATGAGATCCTTCCGGTCATAGATGCGTTTGATCTTCACGCCCGCAGGAAGCACGCTCGAATTGTTGATGTTCTCCACCTCACGTTCGACGCGCTCTATTGTCGGAGTGCTTTGTTCTCCGCGGCGCATCAACACGACGCCTTGAACGATATCGTCGTCACCGTTCATGCCCGCGATGCCCAGCCGGGGCTTCGACCCGACTTTCACGGTGGCGATATCGCTGACCAGAACGGGAAAGCCGCTGTTCTGCGCCAGCATCGTGTTCTTGAGATCATCCTCGCTGCGAATCAGCCCGACCCCGCGCACCACCGCCGACTGCGAGCCGATATCGATCGTGTTACCGCCGACGTTGATGTTGCTACTGCTGAGCGTCTGGATCACTTGGGGCAGAGTAAGCTTGGAGGAAATTAACTTGTTCAGATCGATCTCGACCTCATATTGTCGCGTCTTACCGCCCCAACCGGTGACGTCAATTACGCCCGGTACGGCGCGAAACCGCCGCTGCAGAATCCAGTCCTGCAAGGTCTTCAGATCGGTCACGCTGTAGCCCGGCGGGCCAACCAGGCGATAGCGGTAGATTTCACCTATAGGACTGACTGGCGATATTTGCGGCTGCGCGCCGTTCAGCAACGGAGGGAGTTGCGAAAGACGATTCAGCACCTGCTGGAGCGCCTGCTCGTAGGTGAAGTCGAAACTGAATTGCAGCTTCACGTCGGACAGGCCGTAAAGTGAAATCGTCCGGATCGTCCTGAGGTTTGGTAGCCCAGCCGTTTGTGTCTCGATCGGGATCGTGATGTAGCGCTCGATTTCTTCCGCGGAAAGTCCCGCGCTCTGTGTGATGACGTCCACCATCGGCGGCGTCGGGTCCGGATAGGCCTCGATATTCAACTGCAAAAATGCAGACAGACCGCCGATGAGCGTGGCCGTGAAGAGGACGACCATAATCACGCGTTGTTTCAAGGCGAACGCGATGAGACCGTTCATGAAAATCTGGTTCTTGAAATCATTGTTGCGCCGGCTCTACCGCCGTTCGCATTCGTCTGCCATCTAACGGGCGCGTAAAAGCTCATCAATTTCCTAAACGGGACATAAAAACGCTGCCCGCGCTCCGGAAAAAGAGGCGAATCCGGGCCGCCCCCGCGCGATTTCGTCCAGGCGTCCACAAGGGACGAAAGGCGCGCCTCACTGGGTCGCCGATTGCGACAAAACACGACAGCGCACCGGAAACTCAAAGAAGCGCCGACAGTTATATTGCCGATGGGAAACTCTCGCCGTGCCTGCCGCTCGCTAAACTCGACCTCAGCTTGTCTCCAAACGGCTGCGGCATGTTATCCAGCCACCAAGTTCGGTCCTGAAAACGTTGCGATCGTTGATATTATCGATTTAATCAGACCTGCGGGTCAGGAGGGGCGCGATGGAGCTCATCATCATCCTTGTGCTGATTGGCATCATCGGTTGGGTCATCTGGAGAGCGCGGGCCAGTATCCGCGCCGAAAAAATGGCCCTCCTCGACGATGCATGGCGAACGGTACTGAGCGACCCGAACTATGAGCGCAGGCGTCAGCAAGAAGAGAGCAAACTGAACCAGGCCCGCGGCCGTAGGTAGAGGAGCTTGCGGAGCGCGGTCGCGATTACCCCGCCTGAGCGATTGGGCCCGCCGAGGCCCCCGGGGTGAGCAGTTCTTCCAACAGGGAACGGAGTTGAGGGGCCGTAAATGGCTTTTGCAGCACCGGTACCTTTTCGTGGCGCGGCTCAACCAGATAATCGTAACCGGTCACGAAAGCGAATGGCACACCCGAACCGAGCAAATGATCGGCGGTAACGGCGTGGCATTGTCCACCGATATTGATGTCCAAA
This sequence comes from uncultured Alphaproteobacteria bacterium, assembly GCA_963707615.1. GTDB lineage: Bacteria > Pseudomonadota > Alphaproteobacteria > Rhizobiales > Xanthobacteraceae > Pseudolabrys. The sequence goes on along the minus strand of CAVPQT010000001.1, from coordinate 1,003,236 downwards.
AGAACGGCATCGTAATTGCGCTTTCCGAACTCCCTGCTCGCCATGGCCATGGTATGGGCTACACCGGAAACGCGATAACCGATCTCGCGTGTCATTTCCTCGATCATCAGGGCAATAAGCAATTCATCCTCGATGATCAGTATGCGCGCAGGGTGCTCAATATCGCCGGAAACGCGGCCGACGACATGACGTCCGGCTGGTACCCTGGTCGAATGTTGATGATGACGCAGCATCGGCTCCACCGCAGCAGATTTATCCGCCTGATTTCAGGAAAACGCGCCAGCCGAAGCCAGGTTCCGTATCAGGAAGGCGTACTTTTCAGGCGGAAGATCACGTTCTGTTTGCTGCGAGCCGCAATCGCGTAACCGGTAGCCGTCAGGTGTGAGAAAAGATCAATCGACCAGGCGCCCCCAGCATCCTCTATGACAAGCAATTTTGGCCAAAGGCTCCGCGGTGCGTTGCGAAAGAACGGTACCAGTATCCGATCTTCTGACCCCTCGACATCGATCTTGACGGCGTCGACCCAATCGGCACGTTCGTTTTGCAGCAATTGGAACAAGGTCTGCGCTTGGACGCGCTGAGCATCCCGCTCTGTTGAGATATTCGCCAGTCGAGCGCGCGTGCCACCACGGTCTTTCCCGAGGCGCTCGACAACAAGCTCTCCTGGTTCGTCGCTCAGTGCCGCGCGGATTGCACGTATCGGCACACCGGGATTTGATTGAATATTGAAAAGCAGTCGTTCGAAGTTTCCACTTTCCGGTTCGACCGCGATGATTTTCGCGCCCTTATCAGCGGCGGCAGCCACAAACATCGAAAACAGGCCGACATTCGCACCTATATCCACAAAGACAAATCCGCGTTCCCGCGCCCTTGCCGCGTCGATTTCACGGGACAATGCAGCAAGTTCGGTCGTCTCGTACATTTGCGGGGTGAACAGCAGGTTCTTCTCGCAACCGTTGTCGATCGGGTGCAGCCGCAGGCGCATCCCCCACCGTTCGACATCAAGCGCGCCAGCCGGGTGTTCGAGCCGCATCGTCGATATCCGGCGCAGCAGGATCGCGAGGCGCGAGCCAAGCCAGTTGTTTGGCATTCTCGAGGTCAGCGCGATCACGCTTCGATCGAGAACACCTGGCGCAAGGCCGCCGAATTCATTCGCGTCCGGCAAATCTGTCATGGCGTACACCCCCTGTACGCTGCCGACCGTCAGCTGGCAGGATCAAAGTCGCAGAAGCTAATTTGCGGCGGGCGCCGCCTTAACTTCCGTCTTCGCCGATTCATTTTGTGCCCCGCCGAATAGTGGCGGACTATCCAATTCGGCGCGCAGCGTATCGAGAGACACCCCGAGCGGCACGATTTCGCGCTTTGGCGATATTCCACTGGCGATTTTATTGAACCGACGCCGCCAGGGCACTTCGATCAAATTATAGGTGCACCACGCGGCAGCGATCATGGCGGCAATGAAAACCACGACCACCAAGTCCATCCACCAGGGATTGGCAAAAAAATCCGCTTCCCAATTGCCAACGGCGTTTCTGCTTATCAGCTTGGCACCAATCTGAACGCCATTGTTGACCATCGCGATGATGATCTGATGGGTCATATAGATCGAATACGACAAGAGACCGACGATCGCGATTGCTGGCGTCTTGAGCAGGCGTGACACGATCCCCTGCTCCGCGGCAAAGACCCAGATCGCAACCGCGAACACGAATGGCGCAAGCATTTGCCACCGCGAGCCGGATGCCAGCGCCACAAACAATGCGATGGCGATCACGCAGGCAAACTCAAATACGGAAGCTGCCCTTTGTCCGCGCAGCGACGGCATGCCTTCGGCAACGGCAATGCGATAAATAACGTACCCGATAAAGAAGCCGTACATGCAACGGAACAGACCGAATTGGGCAGAGGTGTCGATATCCTTCTGCGAGAATACCAGCAGATCGACTGCACCGACCGCGGCAAGCGCAAGAGCGACAGGGATCCGGCCCCACGGGGCCAGCAAAAACGCGATTCCGAACATCAGGTTGGTCAGAAATTCGGCGCTGATGCTCCAGCTCGGCGTATTCCAGGTGACGGTGTCGTGAAGGCCGAAGGAATGCAGAAACAGGAGATTCGTGACGAACGAATAAGGCGTGTTGTTCGCATTGCTGGTGATTTCGATATCGGCCCCCATGCCACGGGCGGTGAATTTAATGAGCGCCGCCCCCAGAACGAACATAAGAAGCGCGAAATGCAGCGGCCAGAGTTCTGCCGAACCGCCGTATCACGAAAGCAAACAGATCCCGCCGTGTGGAAAGCTTTCCCGCATAGGCGTGTGCAATCACGAAGCCGCTCAGCACAAAAAAGAAATCGACGAATAGCCAGGAGCCGCGCACGAATGTCGTGCTCTGGAAATGCCATTGCAGCGGAAAATGAAACAGCGCGACCAGAATCGCGCAAATCCCGCGCCAGCTGTCGAGCACGACATACCGTTCGGCGGCTGGACCCGCGGAAGAATTCGACTGCATTGGACGCACAGGAACTGACTCCCCGCGTGAGAATACCGCGTCGGCGCACCGGCGTTCAAGCCGACGTCGTTTCACGCAATTGGTGCAATAATTTTCACCACAAGCGGAGGTATCGTGCTGCGCCCGCCGTTTTGATGACGATAGAAAAGGGAATCTAGCCTTCGGAAACAGCCACGTTAACGACACGCCGCGTTCGAAGATCGTAGGTGCAGGTTACACGCGATCGGATCATCGCTCCCGCGCTGTTGGGAAATTTCGCCTCCGGCTCGATCGCTACAACCAACCCTGACTGAACGTACGTCTTTCCTTCGCTGAAACCTTGAAACGGCACGAAAGGCCATGTCGGTGTGCCGTATTTCGCAGCCTCGATCGCCGCGATCCTGCAGGCGACCTGAACGTCCAGCCACCCTTTATAGCTACGCACGATCTCCGCATTGTCAGTACATTTCGTCCAATCCGACTCGCAGAGTTCATTCTTCGGTGGCGTCGGGACATCTTTCGGAGGAACAAATGAATGCGCAAATAGCGCGAGACCGACCAACGCAAAAATGCCGAGCGTGGTGAACATGAACCAGCGAACGGTCGAACCCGACTTCATCGCCAATGCCTCTGGAACGGACCCGCCAGCCCCGCATTGCGGGCAAACCGAGGCGTCACTGTTCACCTGTCCGCCACAGTGCGGGCAAGCCACCAAAGCCATAGGCATTCCCCGATTTCCAGTCTGCGAGCCGGCCAACGCGGGCAATGACGGCCCTAAATTGGCACAGACCAGTCTGTTCAAGGTAGTACGGGCTGCGCGGGTGTTGCTATAAGGCTAAAAAATCGGTCCGTCAGCGTTCAATCATGGCACCTTCGATCGACGAAGTTTTTGGCCGAGCGATGGCGTCGTTCCGCGCCGGCAATCTCGGTGACGCAGAACAGAACTTCAAGGACGTGCTGCGGCAGGATCCGCGACACCTTGCGGCGCTCAATCTGCTCGGGATCGTATTGACCCACGTCAGGAAATACGGCGAAGCCGAACCGTATCTAAAGACAGCACTGCAACTCAATCCAAATTCGGATGCCACGCTCTACAACTACGGCATCGTGCTGAAAGCACTGAACAGGCCCAACGAAGCACTGGAACGTTTCAGCCAGGCTTTGGCCATCAACTCGACAATCGCCGCAACGTGGAACAATCGCGGGACTGTTCTGAACGATGTCAAAAAATACAGCGAGGCAATTCGGGACTTCGACAGAAGCATCCTGCTGGACGCGAATTACGCGGATGCCCACTGCAACAAAGGCAAATCATTGTTCAACCTCAACCGTCACCAGGAAGCATTGGCGGCTTACGACAGGGCGGTGGCACTAAAGCCGGATCTTGCGGAAGGATGGCTCGGCCGCGCCAATGCGTACGGCAAGCTTCAGCGAATCGATGACGCTTTCGCAGCTTTTGACAAAGCCCTCGCTTTGAAGCCTCAGCTGGCCGAGACCTGGGTCAGTCGTGGCAATCTTCTGCTCGAGCTTAAACGATATGACGACGCTTTTGGTTCTTATGACAAGGCACTGGCGCTTGAGCCGCGACACGCGGGCGCGTGGCTCGGTCGCGGCCATGCTTTCTTCGAACTCGACCGCCATGATGATGCGCTGGCCGCCTACGACAAGGCACTCGCGATCGACCCTGAGCTCGCCGCAGCCTTCCTCGGTCGCGGCAACGTTTTCTTTGAAGCAAACAAGGATCACCAGGCGTCTGAAGCTTACGACAGAGCACTGGCATTGGAGCCGGACCTCGCCGGCGCCTGGGTTGGCCGCGGCAACGTGCTTTTCCGACTCAAGCAATACGAGGAGGCGCTTGCCGCCTATAACGAAGCGCTGACTCTCGAACCTCGACTTGGTGATGCCTGGCTCGGTGCCGGAAACATTTTGTTCGAATTGAAACAGTATGATGGCGCGTCGTCTGCGTATGACAGCGCGTTGGAAGGAAAGCCAGACCTTGCCGCCGCCTGGCTGGGTCGCGGCAATGTTCTTTTCGGTCTTAAAAAATACGAAGAGGCCGTCGCTGCATACGACAATGCCCTGGTGCGAAATCCGGACCTGATCGGAGTGGAAGGGCTCCGCCTGCATGCGAAAGCCCAGCTTTGCGACTGGAGTAATATCGAAGACGAAAGCCGACATCTGATCTCGGCAATCAAAGATGGAAAGCCGAACACAGGACCTTTCCAGTTCCTCGCCGTTTCCTCGTCGCCCGAAGATCAGTTGCAATGTGCAAGGTTGTGGGCGACTACACACTTCCCTCCGGCCGCAAGTCCACTTTGGCAAGGCGAACGCTACGATCACGAGCGTCTGCGCATCGCTTACCTGTCCGCCGATTTCCGCCAACACCCGGTGGCCATGTGCATGGAGGGCGTCATCGAATGCCACGACAGATCGCTCTATGAGATAACCGCCCTTTCATGCGGACCCGACGACGGTTCTGATTTACGTCGCCGCCTGCAGAAATCGTTCGAGCGATTTATCGACGCTCAAACAAACAGCGACGAGCAGATCGCGAAACTGGTGAAGGAGATGGAGATCGACATTCTGGTCGATTTGATGGGCCATACGACGGATTCACGCACAGGCGTTTTCGCCCGACGCCCCGCGCCGATCCAGGTGAATTATTTCGGCTATCCCGGAACAATGGGGGCCGCCTACATCGACTATCTGATTGCGGACCGCGTGGTGGCGCCTTCATCGCACCAAGTTTTCTACGCTGAAAAGCTCGTTTACTTGCCGGACTGTTATCAGATTAACGATGCAATGCGGTCCATCTCACAGAAATCGGTGACGCGCGCGGACATCGGGCTTCCGGATGAGGCAACGATCCTTTGCTGTTTCAACAATAACTACAAAATCACGCGAGACGTCTTTGAGTCCTGGATGCGAATCCTCGCCAAAGCTGAAAACAGCATACTTTGGTTGCTTGAAGAAAGCTCAAGCGCGATCGTCAACTTGAGAAAGGAGGCCGAAAGGTGCGGCATCGATCCAAAGCGTATCGTGTTTGCACAACGTATGCCCCTTTCCGATCATCTGGCACGGCACCGGCTAGCTGACCTGTTTCTCGACACGTTGCCCTATAACGCACATACGACCGCGAGCGATTCACTGAAGGCTGGGGTGCCTGTGCTGACCCGCATTGGTGAGGCTTTTCCAGGCCGCGTAGCGGCAAGCATATTGAATGCTGTCGGGCTACCCGAACTCGTTGTGGAGACGCCGCAAGCATACGAGGAACTTGCAATCGAGCTTGCGACCCATCCAAAGAGACTGACCGCGATCAAAAGGCAACTCGCGGACAATATTTCTACGAAACCGTTCTTTGACAATCAGCGATATACGCGAAACATCGAAGCGGCTTACATGACGATGTATCGACGCTATCAGGCAGGACTCGCTCCCGATAAAATCGACGTGTGAAGATCAATTGTCTCAGGAGCGAGTCCCCCTGAGAGCGCCGATGCATCTCGACGTACGCCAATTCAATGCTTTGCGTATATCGCCGCGTGTCGAACAATGGCGTTGCCGAAAGGTTGTCGGCAAGCTTCTTTCTTAATCCACTTAATTTCTCCCGGTTGCTCGCAAGCTCGATTGCAAGTTCTTCGTAGGCTTGCGGCGTCTCCACAACGAGTTCCGGTAGTCCAACAGCATTCAATATGCTTGCAGCCACCCTGCCCGCAAAGGTTTCGCCGATGCGGGTCACCACGGGCACACCCGCCCACAATGAGTCGCTTGCGGTCGTGTGCGCATTGTAGGGCAAAGTATCGAGGAAGAGGTCAGCGAGCCGGTGTCGCGCAAGGTGCTCAGGCGGCGCCATTCGCTGCGCGAAAATGATGCGCACCGGATCGATGCCCCGCGCCGCCGCTTCTTTCTTCAGATTGACAACCACGCTTGCGTTGTCTTCGAACAGCCAAAGAACGCTGTTGTGCACCCGGCCAAGAATCCGCATCCATGAATCGAACACGTCCGGCATGATCTTGTGATTGTTGTTGAAGCAGCAAAAGACTGTTGCGGCTTCCGGAAGCCCGACCTCCGCGCGTGTCATGTGTTTTTGCGAGATGGCTCGCTTTGCATCGTTAGCCTGATAGCAGTCCGGCATGTAGACCAGCTTTTCGGCATAGAAAGCCTGATGCGCTGGAGGCACCAACACGCGGTCCGCAATCAGATAGTCGATATAGTCAGCCCCCATTGTCCCGGGATAGCCGAGATAATTCACCTGAACCGGTGATGGCCGTCGTGCAAAAATTCCGGTCCGGCATCCATGCGTAAATCCATTCATGTCGACCAGGATATCGATTTGGGCTTTCGCAATCCGCGATGCGATCTCATCGTCACCCAACTTGCTGGCATCGATGAAATGCTCAAACGAGCTTTCCAGACGTCGACGCATGTCAGACCCGTCATTGGCGCCGATCGATACAGCGGTCACTTCGAATCGCGATTTGTCATGACATTCGAACATTCCAGCCGCGAGATATGACACGGCGTGTTCGCGAAAATCAGAAGAGACATACGCCACGCGAATTCGATCATGCTTATATGTCTCGCCACGCCAGACGGGCGTGTCCGCTCGCGGATATTTTCTGGCAACCCACGCCTTCGCGCTGTCCAATTGCTCCTGCTCAGAGGAGGACATGCTGAGAAACTCGAATGGATGCGCGTCCAGTTTCCGTGGTCTTGCCCTTCTCTCGTAAGCCTCTGAAGTTCAAAACGAAAATTTTTCCAATCGCAAAGACGCATCTTGCAATGCAGGCGCTCGCTTTCGACGAATTCGATGCCAGGCGCGATAGCCAACGCCTTGTCGTAGGCTTTGATGGCCTCATCATAGCGCCTGAGCGCGGCCAGCATGTTGCCGCAGCCCGGCGTGTGCCTCCGCCATGTTCGGATCCAAAGATATAGCGTTGCTGTAGGCCGCGAAGGCTTCGTCATTGCGCCCGAGTTCGCGCATGACATTGCCTCGGCCCAGCCATGCCTGGGCGAAATTCGGAAACAGCGCTAATGCCTTGTCGAAACACTCAAGCGCCTCGCTGAACCGGCTTTGTTTGAGCAGATAAAATCCGTAGTTGACAAAGCACGGTGGAAAATTCGGATCGATCGTGATGGCCTGGCGAAAGAACTTGTCGGCATCGCTGAACCTTGCCGGTTTCAGAGCAGACAATCCCAAGCAGATGAAGTGCATCAAAGTTTCTCGGATCACTGGCGATGATCTCGCGATAGAGCGATTCAGCCTCCGAAATCCTGCCGCTGCGATGTGCCTCCACCGCCCGATTGAACAAGAAGGTCATGGATTACGTAACCTCAGAACTGTGCCGCGGCCGTTTCGCGGCCGCGGTATCGTACCATTGTGGGGTAGAGATCTCAAGCTCCCGGATGAGAGCTGCAACGCCGTCGAATTTGGCCATTGAACGGCGCAAATCCGACCCCCAAGCCCGGTGGGTAAACACATATTTAACAAGTTTGCCACACGAATAGACCCGGGGGACCTTCCATTTCCCTCGGTTTGAGCACGCCAGAACGGCATGACCGAGACACCTACTCCATCGTCGACCGAAGCTGGCGGCCCACAAACCGTCGAAGCGCCGCCGCTTGCGCCGGACGGCGCTCCCCTTTGCTATGTGGTGGACGAAGAATCGAGCATCCGGCACTTCCTGTCGCTTGTCCTGCACGGCTCCGGCGTCGATACAGTCGAATTTCCGGATGGTGCAGCCATGCGCAAGGCTGTCGAAAGCCGGCCGCCTGCCCTCATATTCCACAATATTTCACTCGAATCCGCCGACGCCATTGAGTTGGTTGTTGCGCTTGGCAAGCTCCGATATCGAGGCGCTGTACAGCTCATGAGCGCTCGCGGCGCGGCGGTCCTCGAACACGTCAAGGCCATCGGTACCCAGCACAAGCTGCAAATGATGCCGGTGCTCAAGAAGCCTTTTGAGACGGACACCATCGTCAAGATCATCCAGGAACTCAAACTTGGCATGCCGCCGGCCGTCGCGGCCCGACTGGAACTGGACGATGCCATCAAAAACAAATGGATCGAGTTCTGGTATCAGCCGAAGATCGCGCTGCGGCGGAAGCAACTCGCGGGCGCCGAGGCTTACGCCCGCGTGCGTCACCCGCAACACGGCCTTGTGCTTGCAGGCGCATTTACCGCCAACGCGTCCGAAGCCGGAAACGTGAAGCTCGCCGAGCTCGCACTGGAAAGCGCGCTGAAGACAAGCGCGCACTTTTCCAAACTCGGGGTCAATCTTCGCCTATCGGTCAATATTCCCGTGCCTGCCTTGCTGAAGCTTTCAGTGCCGGAGATCGTGCAGGCTCATCATCCGGCCGATCAAAAATGGCCAGGACTGATCATCGACGTTCCCGAGGAACAGATTGTCGGCGACCTCGCGCTCGCCAGTGACCTGAGCAAGAAACTCGAGCCGCATAACGTGCGTCTCGCGATCGACAATTTCGGACGCACCTTTTCGTCTCTCGCCAAAGTCGAAGAACTGCCGTTCGAAGAGCTCAAGCTTGATCGATCCTTCGTCGCGGACTGCGGAACGGACAAAGTCAACGCCCCGTTGTGCAAGTCGGTGATCGACCTGGCCCACAACTTCGGCCGCTACGTGGTCGCGGTCGGCATCGAGAAAGCTGCCGATGCATTGGCCCTGGTCAGCATGGGCTGCGATTACGGCCAAGGCTTTCTCCTCGGCCAGCCGATGCCGGAAGAGCGATTTATCTCGCTGCTCCGCCAGCGCGCGGCAACCCAAGGCCGCAACCTCGATGGCGCCAAGGCCGAAAAGACCACGGCCTGAAATCCAAGTCCTTTGCTAGGCATCTGCCGGATTCTTTGCAGTTGCCTTGGCGCATGCCTGTGTACTAGTGAACCCGATGGATCGGTTCGGGGACAGTCATTGTGGCTTCGTCTGCTGAAAAGGCTTGGGCTCGCGCCCTCTCTTCTTTCGAGACCGGCCAGTTCGACGAGGCCGAGCGTTCGTTCAAGAAACTTCTCGAGGCGCAGCCGAAACATTTCGGCGGCCTGAACCTGCTCGCGGTTGTTCTGATCCAGCGTGGCAGGCCCGAGGAGGCCGAGCGCTATCTGCGTCGCGCGTTGAGTGAAAACTCAAAGTCGGACAGCACTCATTACAACTACGGCATGGTCCTCGCCATGCTGAACCGACCTACCGAAGCCGCCGAACAGTTCACGAAAGCGCTGGCGCTTAATCCCTCGGCCGAGACATTCAACAGCCGCGGCACAATTTTCAATAGACTGGGCCAATATGTTGAAGCGATCGCCGACTTTGACAAGGCCATTTCGATAAACCCCAGATACGCAGATGCGTACAGCAACAAAGGCGCTTCACTGGCGGAACTTGAACTGTGGGATCAATCGCTTTCCGCGCATGGCACCGCGCTGAGCTTGCGACCGGATTTTGCGGAAGCCTGGGTCGGTGTAGGCAGAGCGCTGTCGGGCCTTGGTCGCAGCGATGATGCCCTCTCCGCTTTTGACAAGGCGCTCGCAATTAATCCTGGCATACCGAACGTCTGGTTTGGTCGCGCGATGGTTTTTTTCAACCTCAAGCGCTACGGCGAAGCGCTCGAGGCTAGCGACAGGGCGCTGGCGCTCGATCCCAATTTTCTCAGAGCATGGACCGGTCGTGGTGACATCCTGTGCGAACTCAATCGCTATGAGGAGGGTGTTGTAGCTTTCGACAAGGCATTGGCTCTGGAAACAAGATACTCAATCGCATGGTTGGGACGAGGGAACGCCCTTTTTGGTCTTAAGGACTACCAGGAAGCGTTGGTCGCCTATGACAAAGCTCTAGCACTTGGCCCGGCGCTGACCGCCGCCTGGATCGGGCGTGGCAATTGTTGCTTCGAGCTCAAGCGAAACGAAGAAGCGCGTGAGGCGCACGAACAGGCTCTGAAATTGGAGCCAACTTCGGTCGCCGCTTTGATCGGCTTGGGAACCGTCCAATCGGATATGCGGCAGGACGGACTCGCAATTGCCAATTTTTACAAGGCGACCGCTCTCGCACCCGACGACAAAGCGGCATGGACCGGACTTGGCAAAGTCTACTACGAGGCCAATCGTGATGCAGAGGCGCTCCAAAGCTTCCAACGGGCTCTTGAACTCGACCCTGACTATCCCGAAGCGCATTACAACAAATCGCTCGTAAAGCTCGCACTTGGCGAATACGACGAAGGCTGGCGCCTGTTCGAATCGCGTCGAAAGATGCGATTTGGCCATTTGACCGTACGAGATGAGACGCACCAGCCTTGGCTCGGGGAAACAGATATCTCCGGGAAGACCGTCTTCGCTTTTGCGGAACAGGGACTGGGCGATACAATTCAGTTCTATCGATATCTCAAAAGCTTTGAATCACTCGGATGCGATGTTGTCTTCGAGGCTCCTCCTCCTCTCGTGTCCCTCCTTGCAGAACAAAAGAATGCCCATTCGCGTCATCGCGCGCGGCGACGCAACGCCGAAATTCGATGTTCTTTTTCCGCTAATGAGTGCGCCGCTTGCGTTCAAGACAACGCTTGGGACAATTCCCGCGTCCATTCCTTATCTGTCTGCCCCATCGGATAGAGCCGCGCTTTGGCGAAACCGGCTTGGCGCAAAACGAAAGACCAGAATTGGTCTTGCCTGGTCGGGAAGTCCCGGATCCGTGAATGATGTCCAGCGAAGTATGCCGTTGAAATTTTTGCTGCCTGTTATCGGCGAAAATGCAGAATGGTTTTCATTGCAAAAAGATGTGCGCGACGGCGACCGAGAAGTCCTGAACGCGACTCCTGCCATCATAAACCACGCTGAGACGTTCACCGATTTCAACGACACAGCCGCTTTGATTGCGGAGCTTGATCTCGTCATTTCGGTCGATTGCGTCATATCCCATCTGGCAGGAGCAATGGGGAAACCGCTCTGGATTCTCCTCGCGTACCACGCGGATTACCGATACTTGCGCGATCGTGACGACAATCCCTGGTACCCGACGGCGCGATTGTTCCGTCAGAAAATGGAAGGCGATTGGAAGAGCGTCGTTGATCTTCTGCAGCCGAAACTGAGCGAGTTCCTGCATTCAGCCTGAATCGTGAATTCAGGGATTAATCAGTCCAGGCGTCGCGGCGCTTGAAGGAAAAATTATCGGCGTAGGACATGATCCGTCTTTTCAACGGCACGTTTTCGGTCACCTGATAAGGGACGCCCCGGCGCTCGCAATAAGCGATAGCCTCTTCCTTGGTGTCGAACCGCAGGCGAAGTTGCTGGCGCATGTCGCCGGACGAAGTCCAGCCCATCAGCGGTTCGACCCGCCGCGGAGCTTCTGGTTCAAAATCGAGAACCCAGGCCTTGGTATTGGCAAAGCCAGACTGCATCGCAGTCTTGGAGGGCTTGTAGATGCGTGCGGGCATTGTCGAATCCCGGTTCAAAGCATACGACGACGGTATAGTGGCTCGGGCGAACGATGGCAACGAACGAACATCGCAAGGATTAGCGATACGGGCTATCTAATTTTCCGCTCCAGGGCAGGTTTCCCTGGAAATCTTTCCAGCATCTTCTTATTGCCGTTCAGGAAGAAATCCCTGCGCACAGACTGAGCGGTGTTTTCGACACGGTAATTCACGCTGTAGCGGCGCGACGAGTTCGTAGTCAGCATTCTGGGCCCGCAGGAACTGAACCATCGCACGATCCGCATCCAGTGTATTTGGCTCCCTGAAACGGCGATACCACACCGGGCTTGAGACCACAGCTGCCATTCGTGGCAAGAAATAACAATTTGTATCAATGAGATAATCGTTTGGCCCCAATACCGACGGCCACTTGCCCAGACTTTCGCAATCGTCATTACAGATGAAATTGCCATCGCGGTCGACAATTTTCCGCAATGAATAGGCCCAGGCGGCTCCTTTCCTGACGACTTCGAGCAGTGCGGCGATATGGTCCAGGTCAAACCAATTGTCCTCGTCAAGATAACAGAAAAAATCTCCCTTCCCGAGAAAGGCAGATGCGCCAATGATGCGATGGCCAAGGAACCTGTCTTTTCCCGTCGCGTAGGGAAGTTCTACTACGTCGACATCGCATTGCCGGATGGCCGACTTTATTTCGGCAGGCGCATCCGGTTTGTCGATGACAATGAGATGCTGGACATTCTTGTAGCTTTGATCGGCGACACTTTTGATCGCGCGAAGGACACAGATATTGCCGGTTGTCGGCGTGACAACTGTGACAAGAGGATCCGCGCTCATTCGAAGACTCTCCAAGTGTTATAACGGAGCCCACGGCCAAGGCACAAAAGCTACACGCCGCGTCTGGCGACGGTTGTCGCGCGTGGACCGCAGCAGCCGGCGGAGCATTAACGCGTGATGACAATATGGTCAGGTGGCAGATCAGCGCTCCGGCGCATGTACATTGTGGAATACGCGGCTTCAAGGTGCCGAGTATAGAGTTTGGTGTCGAACAAGGGTGACGTTAATCGATTGCGTGCCAACCGGCTTTTGATATCGGCCAACCTGTTTGCGTTGGTGGCAAGTTCGACGGCTAAGTCTTCGTATGCTTGCGGCGTGAGAGCGATGAGTTCAGGAAGTCCCAGTGTCTGCAACAGGCTTGCAGCCACCCTTCCGGGGAAAGTCTCACCGACCTGGGTGAGGACCGGCAGCCCCGCCCATAGTGAGTCACTCGCGGTGGTATGTGCGTTATAAGGAAGGGTGTCGAGAAAAAGGTCGGCCACGCGATGTCGCGCGAGATGCTCCGACGGATGAATGCGTTTGGCAAACACGATACGTTCAGGATTGACACCCTTAGCCCGCGCCTCGTTCCTCAGATTCGAAGCGACGCTCATATTATCTTCTATCAGCCAGAGGACACTGCCCTCCACGCGTTTGAGAATTCGCATCCAGCATTCAAATAAATCGGGCATGATCTTGTAGTTATTATTGAAGCAACAGAACACGAAACCTTGCTCAGGCAAACCGCACTCGCCGCGACTGAACACCTGTGTACCAATCTCTCTGCGGTGATCATTTGGCTGATAGCAGTCCGGCAGATAGACTATTTTTTCTGAATAAAATCCCCTGTCGTTGGGCGGAATCACATGTTGGTCCGCGATCAGATAGTCCATGTAAGGCGCGCCCAAGGTCCCCGGAAATCCCAGATAGTTCACCTGAACAGGTGCGGGCCTGTGCGCGAATAGACGTGTTCTGTGCTCGCCAAAATAGCCGTTCAGGTTGATCAGAATATCAATCTCGCTTTCGCGTATGGCGGCGGCGGCCGATTCATCATCAAGCCCGCGAATATTGACGATATTCGGTATCGCGGCCTGGATTCGTTTGCGAGTGTCGCTCTGATCGTCCCATCCATTGTCGAAAGCGTAGATATCGAATTGTGTCCGATCATGCATTTCAAGGACACCAACGATCAGATGCGAGGTCGCCTGCTCGCGTAACTCTCCCGACGAATAGCCCAACCGAATTTTTCGATTTTCGCTGAAGGATCGCGAGCCAATTGGCGTAATATTTGGTCGATAATTCTTTTCGTTGTATAGCCCGGCACACCGCTGAAGACTTCGTTGCGATTGGCTTACACCCTGCCAGCCGAAGGGCTCCGCCGACAGCCTGTTTGAAGCGATATCCTCCTCGATTTGTGCGGTTAGATTGTCGACGTCGCGCCAGTCGCAACACAGCAATTTCTGGTGCAGTAACATTCCCTTCACGAACGGAAATTGTGGATCGGCTTTGAGTGTCTCAGCGAATTTATCCGCCGCCTCGCCGTGTTGCCTTTTTATATTGAACACATTGCCGCGCCCAAACCACGCACCTGCCAAGGAAGAATCAATTGCGAGTGCACGGTCGTAGGAGGTGGCCGCGTCGTCGTAACGCTTGAGGTCGTATAGCGCATTTGCGCGGCCTAGCATGGCGGTGGCCAATTCGGGATTGAGCGATAGCGCTTCGTTGTAGACCGCAAGCGCCCTTTCGCATCGATCGAACTGACGGAGCACGTTTCCGCACCCAACCAAAGCCTCGGCTAGGCCCGGATCGAGCGCCAAAGCCTTATCATAAGTTGCGGCGGCTTCTTCATAGCGCGCGAGCGTAGCAAGCGTATTGGCCCGGCCGAGCCAAGCTTTAGCCGAATCCGGTTTCAACGCCAAAGCCCGATCGTATGCAACAAATGCCTCATCGTAGCGCTTGAGCTCCCGCAGGACATTTCCTCGTCCGAACCAGGCCTCAACAAGATCGGGCTTGAGGACCAATGCCCGGTCATAGGCGATGATCGCGTCATCGTATCGTTTCAGCGCACTGCAAAGATTGCCTTTGTTCAAATAAGCGTCGGCATATTGCGGCTGTAGCGCCAATGCTTTCTCGGTGGCGTCGAGCGCGGCATCGAGCTTGTTCATCAAGGCAAGAACCGAACCACGCTCGTTAATCGCCACAGCGTGGTTTGGTTGAATTGCGATCAGTTTGTCGAATTGTGAAATAGAGTCATCGAGACGCTTCACCTTCATCAGCGATGTCGCGCTGACATAAAGCAGTGAAGCGCTTCGGGGCGCCAGTTGAAGCCCTTCTTGGCAGGCCTGCAACGCGGATTGATAATCTCCGGTTTGGCAAAGGATTGTCGCGTAGTTTTCCAGGAATGGGACGTTCGTCGGCTGACTCGACAGCGAGCGCGCCATGAGAGACTTGGCGCTTTGGAAATTGCCGGCGCCAGCCTCAATAACGCCGAGATAATGAAGCGCGTGAGTGTTGTGCGGATCGCTTTTCAGAACATCGCGGTAAAGCTCGGCTGCACGCGTCAGGTTCCCAGCTTGGTGATTGGAAAACGCCGAATGCAGTTCCCGCTGGATGTTAGCCTTTGACATCTCGTACTCGATCAAAACACCGCCGATCCGATTGAATGACAGAACTCTGATAGGAATTACAAGACCCGGCGAAAAGGATGAAATTTACCTGTAAGCCTCTGATATTATTGTTTATTTATCGGCGTCCGCAACCAAAAATTTCGATCTTCATCTAGCGACGCGAGCGGAAATAAAACGCGTTGCGATCTAAGAGAAAAGCTTTTCCAGCTCCTCCGATACCTGGCCAATAACGCCTCCCCAATCTCCTTGATTGGCCTGCCTGAACAGGCGCGCTGTGGGATACCAGGGGCTATCTGTTCGACCCCTCAACCATCTGAATTCAGGATGAAGGGGAATAAGTATCCACACTGGCTTACCCAACGCTCCTGCCAGATGGGCAGCGACGGTATCCACCGAGATCACAAGATCAAGCTCCGCAATCAAAGCAGCCGTGTCAGAGAAATCATTCAGGGAGGCAGTAAAATCGACAATCGCTGGGTTTGTCTTAAGACTGACGCGATCTGCTTCAAGCACATCTTTTTGAAGCGAATGCCATTCTATTCCCGCGCTCATCATCGACTGAAGCAATTCGAGCGGAATGTTACGTCTGGTATCCACATTGCGCGGGTTTCCCGACCATGCCAACCCAACTCTCGGTTTGTTTTTTTCGCCGAGTTTTGTTCGCCACTCATCACGTTTTTCTGACGAAGAAAACAGATACGGAATGGAAGCGGGTATTGTCTGCAATGTTGTCTTTAAAGCGTGCGGAAGACTCAGCAGTGGGCAATGAACGTCAAAATGTGGATAGGCGGTATCCCACGTGATGATTTGATAATTGTTTCTCTGCGTTGCAAACAGCGAAATGAGCGGCGCGGGAACTTCAAAGATGATTTTGCAATCGAGCTTTCTGAGCTCGGCAAGGTACCTGTAAAATTGAATTATATCGCCAAATCCCTGCTCCGCGTGGACCAGAATTGTTTTGCCGGCAATGTCGGCGTCGCCAAGCCAAGGCTTTTGTGAAAAACGACCAACAGGCGAAGTGAAAAACTTTGATTTCCACCGCCACTCGTACAGACACCAGCCTTCTTCGAACTCACCCAACGACAATTTGACGAGTGATTTGTTGAGCAGTGCTTCTGCATTTTCCGGTCGGAGATCAATGGCCTTTTCATAACTTTGCAACGCTTCAGCATCGCGATTGAGATCAAAAAATACATTTCCTCGGCTGAACCAAACTTCAGGAAGATCAGCTTTTAGCGCCAGTGCTTTATCATATGCGGCAAGTGCCTCGTCATAGCGACCCAAATTGCGGAACACATGGCCTCGACCAAGCCAAACTTCGACAAAGTCCGGGTTCAGGGCGAGAGCTTTGTCGTAGGCAGCAAGCGCCTCGTCGTTGCGTTTAAGGGCGCAAAAAACGTTACCCCGCCCGCATAGGGCCGGGGCCATGTCGGGTCGCAACGCCAAAGCCTTATCGAAATCAGCAAGCGCTTCGGTTTGGCGATTGAGAGCGAAAAGGATATTTCCACGGATGAGTCGGGCCTCGGCAACTTCTGACTTCAACGCCAGCGCTTTATTCAAAGCATGAAGAGCTTCGTCATTGCGGTTTAGATCGGAAAGAATGCTGCCGCGCGCTAGCCAAACCTCGGCAAAGTTGGGTTCCAACGCCAAGGCCCTGTCGTAATCGGAAAGAGCTTCATTTGCGCGCTTGAGCGCAATAAGGGCTTGGCCGCGGTCCAAGTAAAGAGGAGCATGATTGGGCGCCAGCTTTATCGCGCTGGTATAGTATTCAATAGACTCCGCGAAGCGCCCTAGCTTGCACAGGACAGCGCCGTAATTTTGCAGGCAAGGTGGGACGTTTTGATCTACGGCCAACGCCCTCCGAAAAAGTTTTTCGGCTTCCTCAAATGCATTGCGCTGCGCGTTAATAATTCCGAGCAGATGCAAGGCATCAAATTCGTTCGGATCAATGTCGAGGATTGTTTTGTAGGCTGTTTCGGCCTCAACAAGGCGTCCTTGTTGATGCAAGGAAATTGCTTGCTTGATCAGATTTTCGACAGAGGTGCGCGCGACAGGTGATTTTGACAACTCGGTCCTTTATTTGCGCCTACTCACACCACGATCGACCACACGAACCGCCCGCGCGTCGACGTCTATTTGAAAACCGCCGTCTGTGCGATCATTGAATTGGATATTTTGATGTCGCCAGATCTCTTCGAGAGCCTCGACTGTCTTGCGGCGCGGTTCGGTATCACCCTTTTCCAGCTTGTGGATGGCTCTTTGAGTGAGACCAACTCGTCGCGCAAGCTCGGTCTGACTCCAACCGAGCACGGCACGTCCCGCCCGGACTTTTGCTGCGAAAGCGCATTGTCCGCTTTTATCAGCCTTGCGGTTACCGTCGCCTGGGCCCGATTTCATATTGCACGCGTTAAACAGAAACCCCCGGCGGTTTCCCGCCGGGGGCTTTGATTAGACATCCACGTTCACGCGATCAGGGATAGAAGTCGCGATGCACGCGGAAGCGAACCTGCCAGTTGTCCTCGCTGCTGATGAACCGCGGGAAGGTGTTGGTGTTCGCCGGGAAAGATCTGCGTGTTCCCGACCGCCGTTATGCCACCTGGCAACTGTCGCGGTATCGAACTTCACGTACGCAACGTCGAGACCCATGTAGAAGTCCTTCGTCACGTTCCACTGAGTACGAGAACCGATCCACCACTGGTTCCAGTTGTTGTTGCAGCCAGCGCTGGCAATCGCGAGCACGCCCACACCACGTTGCCCGCACCGTACGAGGCTGCAAAGCATGGCATTGGCTTGCGAGTTGTAGCTCGTCGCGGCGTAGCCGCCGTAGAGAGACGTTCTCCACTGCGGGCTCCAGAAGTGCTCGTAGCCGGCGTTGACGCCCCAAGCGGTTGTCAGCTGGATGCTGGTGGCCGTGACCCGCTGAAGATGATTCCCGCCGTACACGCCATCCGACATGATGCCGAACGTCGTGGACTGGTTGTCCTGCAGGTACATATTGCCGGTGCCCGGGTTCTGATACAGGTACCGGAGAGCGCCTTGCGTGTAGATGACCTGCACTGCGAAGTAGTCGCCTTGGCCGATCATCGGGGCGTTTAACCTGAGGCCAGCCATGGCCGCCCAGCCCGACGCATCGCCGGGATGACCGTTAGCCTCGAAGCCGGTGAGAGCAGCGGTGCCAGCCAGGTTGCTGTAGTACGTGCCGTTGACCTGATGCCAAGCGGCGCCGATCTGTGCAGAACCCCAAGCCTGGTCGACGCGCAGGTTGCCGACGATGTCCGGAGCCTGCCAGCCGCCGTAGCAGCCGAAGCCGTTGACGGTGCTGCCGGTGGTCGTGAAGCTGCCGCCGGTGACGGTGCCGCAGGGAGCCGCCGCGCCGAACGAGCCGATGTTGACGATCTGCGTGTTGCGGCGAGATTCGGCCGAGATGCTGGCCGAGAACCCGTTTCCGAACTGCGCAGTGTAGGCCATGACTTCCTTGCCGCCGTCGCCGGTGTCGGAGTTCGGCGTAAAGCCGAGGTAACCGAGCGCCGCCTGCGAGTAGAAGTCGAAGAACGACTGTGCGCGACCGAAGGTGAAGCCGGCCCACTGAATGAAGGCGCGGTTTGCGTCGAACTGGTTCGCCGCGTTGTCGCCACCGTTCGTGTTGGTGCTCAGACCAACCGCGATGTAGCCGCGGACCGTGCCGTATTCCGTCTGGTTACGGGCATCGGCCGTGATGTAGCCGCGGATACGCCACCAGGTGTTGCCGGTGAAGCGGTTGTTCAGGTCGCCAACGTAAGTGCCGACGGAGGAGTTGTTCGTGCCGTAAGCTGCCTCAGCACGGACCCAACCGCCGACCTTGATGCACATGTCTGTGCCGGGGATGTAGTAGAACCCCACTCCATACAGGCTGCAAATCTTCACGTACTGGACCGGCTTGGCCTTAACGGGAAGATCGGCTGCCTGCGCCCCAGCTACTGCAACGAGCCCCGCTGCTGAGCCAAGGAGAAGACTTTTCACCATCTTCATCTTGAACCTCCAAAAAAAGTTTCTTTCGAGAGGGTTCCGTATCCGCCCAGTGCGACAGCACCCGTTGGAACTTCCCCTTGCTCCCCGCTGGCCCGAGAAACCTTTCACACCACTTGGTGCAAGCTGCAGCCCGGACAGCGCAACAGGGGGATGCCCCCCTCCGTCGCGTTGTCACATTAACGGAAGGACCCCTCTAAGCAATGAAGAAGCGCCCTTCCCACAGGTCCTGACGGCGCTTTTCGGGCGAGTGTTGCGTAAAAAACACGCAGTCGTGATCGGCCTGAAACGACGTTTTTGCCTGTCCCAAAGCGAGACAAATACCGCTTTAATTTCAGCATTTTACGGACAATTCTGTGGTTCAACCTGGGGAGGAATTTTGGTCCCCATACCTCCGCCAAGTGGAGTATCGAGCCGGCCGATCGAGGGATATGCCCACCCCGGTAAGGCCCCTGTGGACGGCGAACGGATTAATTTCCGGGCAGTCGATGGGCCGTGTGATTCGGAACCGGAAAATCTGGCGGAGACGCAGGGATTCGAACCCTGGATACGCCTTTAGAGCGTATAACGGTTTAGCAAACCGCCGCCTTCAGCCACTCGGCCACGTCTCCGTATGCGAGAAGGCAGTATAGAATCCCCCTTGCACGGTCAAACAGCGGATTTTTGATTCTTGGTACGCCGGCCGACGTTTTAAAGCTCGCCATCAAAGGAACGAAAGGCCGATGAACCGGAAAGAACGCCGCGCCACGCTCAAGCATGGCCCGCCGGGCGCTGCGCGCGCCGCGGATGCGGGCAGTCAAATCAACAAATTGTTTCTGGACGCGCTCGCGTTCGAACGTGCAGGCAAACTTGACGAGGCTGCGCGCGCTTACAAGCGCGTCGTTACGCTCAACGCCGATCACGCCGAGGCGCACAACAATCTCGCACGCGTTCTTCACGCGCAGGGCAAGGCGAAAGACGCTTCCGCTTCCTACGCGCGCGCTCTCGCGCTGATGCCGCAGCTCTTCCAGCAATACTCCGGCATTCGCGACACGCTCACGTCGCTTCTGCCGCAGCTTGACGAAGCGCTGCGACGGCAGATGGCGGCATGGCCAAAAAGATCAAGCGTGACAGGGCTTTTTGGAGAATCGGGATTCGCCGCGATCGCCGACAATCCGCTGCTGCTGATCGTTCTGCAATCGACGCCGGTGCGCGATGTCGCGTTCGAGCGCCTGCTCACCGCGTTGCGCGCGTCACTTGCGAACGACGCAACTGCCGGCAATCCGGTTGCCGAATCCATCCTCGGCTTTGCCTGCACGCTCGCGCGACAGTGCTTCATCAACGAATATGTTTTCGCAACGACGCCCGAAGAAGAGACGAAGATCGACGACGCTGAAGCGTGCGATCGCCGGCAATTCTCCGACCGCGCTGCAGATCGCGGCACTCGCGATGTACGTGCCGCTGCACACGGTGCCGTCCGCGCTCCGCGCTGCTTGAACGAAAATGGAATCCGCACATCGAGGCTGTGCTCACCCAACAGCTGCGCGAGCCCGCGCAGGAGAAAGCGCTGCGCGATTTGATTCCGCACCTCACCGAAATCGAAGACGACGTCTCAAAGCGCGTGCGCCAGCAGTACGAAGAAAACCCCTACCCGCGCTGGGTGCACGTCGCCGGACAAGTCGCACCGATGCCGATCGACCAGTATCTGCGCGACCAGTTTCCAACAGCCGCCTTCGCGCCGCTCGGCAAGACGAGCGGTCTCGACATGCTCATCGCGGGCTGCGGCACCGGCCAGGTCGCCATCGGATCGGTGCAGAAACACATGGGCGCGCAGGCACTTGCGATTGACCTGAGCCTGAGCAGCCTGTGTTACGCGAAGCGCAAGACACCCGCCGAACTCGCCGCGCGGATCGACTACGCGCAGGCCGATATTCTCAAACTCGGATCGATCGGGCGCAGCTTCGACGTCGTCGATGCGTCCGGCGTGCTGCATCACATGGCAGATCCGCTCGGCGGCTGGCGCATTCTGCTCTCGCTGTTGCGACCGGGCGGCCTCATGCATCTCGCGTTCTACAGCGATGCCGGTCGCGCCGACGTTGCGGCCGCGCGTGCGTTCATCGCTGACCGCAAATTCGGTTCGACACCTGACGACATCCGTCGTTGCCGGCAGGAGCTCCTCGCAACGCCGCTCGCGAGCGTCACGCGCTTCACGGATTTTTTCACGACGAGCGAGTGCCGCGATCTTCTGTTCCACGTGCACGAGTCACGCGTGACGATTCCGCTGATCAAGGATTTCATCCGCGAGAATGGACTGACATTCATCGGCTTCGAATTCGACCTCCCGCTACTCCTGCGCCATCGTGCGCAGTTCGCCGCGGCCGGCTGGTCGCTGGCGGATCTTGATCGCTGGCAAGAGGTTGAGACGAAGTATCCTGATACTTTCTCCGGCATGTACCAGTTCTGGGTGCAGAAGAACTGAAGCCCGTCTCGCGAACTAAAACCGCACGCGCGGTGTTCTCTTCGCACATCAAACGCAGACGGAGATTTGCAAATGCGGTTCACCGTTCTCGGCGCGATTGTTCTTTCGAGCTTGCTTCTCCCGGGGACGGTGCGCGCGTACGACCTGCCATACGATCCCTATCCGTGGTGCGCCAACTATGGCGGCGATGCGAGCGGCTCCTCGAACTGCGGATTTCTCACCCTCGAACAGTGCCGCGCGACCGTGAGCGGCATCGGCGGATTCTGCGCACACAACCAGTTCTATAATCCGCGGTCTGGCTCCGCACGCCAGCGAACGCGCGTCCATTAGCGATCTTCACGCGCATTTGACTCATGCTCGGCGCGTCCCCGATCGGCCGGGCGGCGGACCTACTACTCGTTGGCCGGATTGACTGCCCGCGGCGGCCGTGCGCAATTGCGCCGCCGTGCAGTCAAGGCCCTTCAATATTGCGCAAACCTTGCAGGAGGCGTTGAGCCTGCATCAGCAGGGCCGCCTGCGCGACGCCGAAAAACTCTATGCCCGCGCGCTCAAGGCGGCCCCGAACAATTTCGACGCGCTGCATCTGCTCGGCCTGATCAAGGCGCAGAGCGGCCAGATGGGCGAAGCGCACCGCCTGATGGCGGCGGCGCTGAAGATCAATCCGAACGCGCCGGACGCGCTGGTCAATTTCGCCAACGTGCTGCACGCGCTCAAGCGCGATGGCGAAGCACTCACGCATCTCGACAAGGCGCTGGCGCTGCGGCCGGGCGACCAGGAGGCGCTGCTCTATCGCGGCAATGCGCTGAACGCGCTCGATCGCCCCGAGGACGCCATCGCCTGCTACGACGCGGTGCTCGCGCGCAATCCCGCGCATGGCGATGCTCTGCTTAATCGCGGCACGGCGCGTGCGCGGCTTGGGCGACACGCCGATGCCCTCGCCGATTTCGATGCGGTCCTGACGCGGATCCCGCATCACGTCGAGGCGCTCTACAATCGCGGCACCGCGCTGCTCGAACTCGAGCGACCCGATGCGGCACTCGCTGCATTCGATGCGGCGGTCGCAGCTGCGCCAAAGCACACCGGCGCCTGGACCAACCGCGGCCGCGCGCTGCAGGCGCTCAACCGACACGCCGATGCGGTCGCAAGTTTCGAAAAGGCGATCGCGGTCGACAAGAATTTCGCCGACGCGCATTCGAACATGGCGCTGTCGCTGCTCACGCTCGGGCAATTGTCGCGCGGCTTTGCCGAATATGAATGGCGCTGGAAGCGCACCGGCATGAGCGATGCGCGCCGTAACTACCGCGGGCGACCGTGGCTCGGCGAATTTCCCATCGGTCAGCGCACGATTCTGCTCGCGGCCGAACAGGGTCTCGGCGACAGCATCCAGTTCGTCCGCTATGCGCCGCTGCTCGCGCGCTCCGGCGCAAAGGTCGTGCTCGAAGTGCAGCCGGAACTGAAGGCGCTGCTTGCGGGCGTCGATGGGGTTGCATCGTGCCATGCGCGCGGCGAGACGCTTCCCGCCTATGATGTCTATTGCCCGCTTGGCAGCCTGCCGCTCGCGTTCAAGACCGAACCGGCAACGATCCCGGCCGACATTCCCTATCTGCGCGCCGACGAGACGCATCTGGCGAAATGGCGACCGATCATCGAGGCCCTTCCAGGCAAGCGCGTCGCATTGGCCTGGGCCGGCCATGCCAAACATCCGAACGACCGCAACCGGTCGATCGCGCTCGCTCAGCTCGAGCCCCTGCTCGCAGTCGACGGCATTTCATTCGTCAGCGTCCAGCGCGACCTGCGGGGCGGCGATGCCGCAATCCTCGCGCGGCACAAATCCGTCACGCACATCGGCGACAGGCTGGACGACATGGCCGACACCGCGGCCGTTCTCGCGCTCGCCGATCTGACGATCGCAGTCGATACGTCCGTCATTCATCTTGCGGGCGCGATGGGACGCGAGGCCTGGGTGATGCTGCCCTTCTCGCCCGACTGGCGATGGACGCTCACGGGTGACCACAGCCCCTGGTATCCGCGAATGCGGCTCTTCCGCCAGGCGAAACCCGGCGATTGGTCGGGCGTGATCGCCAGCCTGCGCGACGCACTGCGCGTCGCGCCCGGTTGATATCGCGATCAGGCCGCGACGCGGGTACGCGACCGGCGCCGGCGCTTGCGGATGCGCCTTCAGCCAATCGCGCGCAGCGCGCTGCGCACAACCGATCTCGGAGTCGCTCATCTGTTCGGCGATCTCACGACGCATCTGCGCGGCATCCTTGTGACCGCGCATCGCGGCGATGTTGAACCACTTGTGCGCCTGCACAAGGTCGACCGCCACGCCTGCCCCCGCGGAAAAGACCATGCCAAGGCCGAAACAATCTTCGGCGTTCGCTGGCTCGGCGCCCCCCGACGCCATTTCCAAGCTCGTCATTGCAATCCCCTTTTTGTCTCCGCCGTCGTGCCTCAAGGCCCGGCGGATCGCCACCTGTTGTCCGAACACTGTCGTCCGAACGGGGGTGATCTTCGGGATAAAATTTGAATGGCAGTTTAAGTGATGCGATGAATCGAACGTGAACAGCACGCGCATTCATGGCGCAAATGCTGCGTTTCCGCGTGAAATGGCGCGTTTGTACGGCCGTTGAGGGATCGCTAACCGAACTCGTTCAGCGGCAACTAACCACCCGACGATCTCGCCATCATCCGGTTCGCGCGCGCTGATTGAACAGCACCGCCTGGACTTTCGGATCCTTCATGTCGATGCCCTGGCGCAATTCGAGCCCGAGCTCCATGCCGCGCTTCACCGCCGGCCGCGCTTTCATTGTTTCCAGCCAGCGCTTGAGGTTGGGAAATTCGTTGATGTCCTGTCCCTGCCGTTCCCAGCCATTGACCCAACCGACGAGCGCCATGTCGGCGATCGAATATTTGCCCGCGATGAACGGACGATCCTTCAGGCGGAGGTTCATCACGCCATACAGCCGGTTCACTTCGTTGATGTAGCGATTGATCGCGTAGGTCAAAGTCTCCACGGCGTAGTTTTTGAAATGATGCACCTGACCGGCCATCGGCCCGACGCCGCCCATTTGCCAGAACAGCCATTGGTCAACTTCAACGCGCGCGCGTTCGTCCGCCGGATAGAACTTCCCGGTCTTGCGGCCGAGATATTGCAGGATCGCACCGGATTCGAAGATCGAGATGGGACGCCCGCCGGGACCCTGCGGATCGATGATCGCCGGCATGCGGTTGTTCGGGGAGATCTTCAGAAAGTCCGGATTGAACTGTTCACCCTTTGAAATGTTCACGGGCTTGAGGACATAAGGCAGCCGGCATTCCTCCAGCATGATTGAAATCTTGAAGCCGTTCGGCGTGGGCCAATAATAGAGCTCGATTGGCTTTGCGGATTTGCCCGCTTTCTTCGTTTTCGTCTTTGCTTTCTTTGCCTTTGCGGCTGGCCGTCTGCTTTTCCCGCGCGCCATGTCGAAACTCCGTTCTCAATACATTTTACCAACAACCCAAGAGACCTAGGCCGCAAGGGCGCAATCCGCAACGGGCGGGTGCGCGGGCCTCTCATGCGATCGCACGATGGAGCAATACAACCTATGCGGGTTATCGTCACTTTCAGGTTGCGGACTTCGGTCGATCGCCGGCCGACAGCACCCCGCACCTCTGGAAATAAAGGGAAGTGCACTCATGCATAAAGTCGTATTCGCTGCCGCGCTGGCGGTGGGGTTGATCACAGCGCCAATGTCGCAATTTGTTTCGAGCGCCGCCGCGCAGCAGGTGAGCGCAGAGAAGAATGCAAAGATGAAGAAGGAGCCGAGCGCCGGTCAGCTTGCGACGCGCGAGCGGCAGAAGAAGTGCGGCGCGGAGTGGAAGGAAGCGAAGGCCTCGAACAAGATTGAAAAAGGAACGACGTGGCCAAAATTCTGGAGCGCTTGCAACAAGCGCCTCAAGTCCGCTGCCAACTGAGATTGCTTCAACGCGCGCACACAAAAGCGTGCGCATAAAAAGACTGAGGGCATCGGCGAGACTGAAATCTCGCCGACGCCCTCTTTGTCATCCGAACCGGGGCGCCGCGGGTAACCGCATTGCG
This sequence comes from uncultured Alphaproteobacteria bacterium, assembly GCA_963707615.1. Taxonomy (GTDB): domain Bacteria; phylum Pseudomonadota; class Alphaproteobacteria; order Rhizobiales; family Xanthobacteraceae; genus Pseudolabrys. The sequence continues at coordinate 977,340 of CAVPQT010000001.1, read as the reverse complement.
CTGATCACACCATGACGCTCGCCGGCCCGAATGACGCAATCTCCGACACGTAAGGCCGAAGATCGGGAAGCCGCGTCAGACTAAAGCTTCCGCTTCCGGCGCTTCGTCTTCTTCGCTGCTTTCGCCGCTGCCTTCTTCCTACGTTTAGCCATTGCTGCCCTCCTAGCCATGGATCATGGCGGGTGTCGCATCAGCACGCATCGGGAATCGACACGCGCTGCAACCGGTTTACTACAGCACGGGCAAAAAAACAGCGGTATCGCTTACGAAAACGGATACTCGGACACCGTGCGACGCAACGAAGCGCAATTGCACGATCAAAATCAAATTGTCGAAGCGCGCGATCGATTATCACCGCAAACTTTTGCGCACTTCGCGAAAATCTAAAAAGATACGATGAAATAAGGATTTTTACAGCGACAGCAATCGCGAACAGCGTGTCATCGGTGATGATTTTCGCGCGCATTGCACACGACAATTCAAGTTAACACTATTTACAATCGGCACACGGGTGCGACGAAATAATTTTGCACAGACGACGGTGCGCGGGCCTTTTGCACAGCCGGAATCGATCAAAACGAGCGAATTGGGGTTGGGTGATTTGGGTGATTCGCTTCGTGCCGGACGACCGGTGTGTCCCCTCGCGCGCGATCATGACGTCATTTGCGCGCCCGAACTTTTGTGCGCGCATGCTCGCGGAACCAATTCGGAAAAGTTTTGTGCGCTGCAAGCAATTTCTTGCGCGTCAGAGTCCGAGTTTGCGTTTCAGGATGTCGTTAACCGCCTGCGGACTCGCTTTGCCACCGGATGATTTCATCACCTGACCAACGAACCAGCCGATCGCTTTCGGATTGGACTTGGCATCGGCAACCTTGTCCGGATTTTTGGCGATGATCTCGTCGACCACCTTCTCGATCGCGCCAGTGTCGGTCACCTGTTTCATCCCCCGCTGCTCAACGATCGCGCGCGGGTCGCCGCCTTCACTCCAGACAATCTCAAACAGATCCTTGGCGATCTTGCCGGAGATTGTGCCGTCCTTGGTGAGATCAATGATCGCGCCGATTTGGATCGCAGATACCGGCGAGTTCACAATCTCGAGGTTCTCCTTGTTCAAGCGCCCGAACAATTCGTTGATCACCCAATTTGCGGCGGCCTTGCCGTCGCGGCCTTTGGCGGCGGTTTCGAAATACTCCGCCGTGTCGCGTTCGGCGACGAGCACGCCCGCGTCATAAGCCGACAGCGAAAAATCTCGTATGAAGCGCGTTTTTTTCTCATCCGGCAGTTCCGGGAGATTCTTCTTCAAAGCGTCGACATAGGCCTGGTCGAATTCAAGCGGCAAAAGATCGGGATCGGGGAAATAGCGGTAATCGTGTGCTTCTTCCTTTGAACGCATCGAGCGCGTTTCACCGCGCCCCGCATCGAAAAGACGGGTCTCCTGTTCGATGGCGCCGCCCTCTTCGATGATCTCGATCTGCCGCCGCGCCTCATGCTCGATCGCCTGACCAATGAAGCGGATCGAATTGACATTCTTGATCTCGCAGCGCGTCCCGAGCGGATCCCCCGGACGACGCACCGAGACGTTGACGTCGGCGCGCAGGCTTCCCTTCTCCATGTCGCCGTCGCAGGTGCCGAGGTAACGCAGGATCGAACGCACCTTCGCGATATAGGCTTTAGCCTCGTCCGCCGATCGCAGATCGGGCTTCGAAACAATTTCCATCAACGCGACGCCCGATCGGTTGAGATCGACGTAGGAATATGTCGGGTGGCGATCGTGCAGGCTCTTGCCGGCGTCCTGTTCGAGATGCACCCGCTCGATACCGACGGTGACGCTGTCTCCGTTCTCGAGATCGACCGTCACCGCGCCCTCGCCGACGACCGGCGATTTGTACTGGCTGATCTGATAGCCCTGCGGCAGGTCGGGATAAAAATAGTTCTTCCGGTCGAAAACCGATTTGAGATTGATCTTCGCTTTCAACCCGAGCCCTGTGCGGATCGCCTGACGCACGCATTCCTCGTTGATCACGGGAAGCATGCCGGGCATTGCCGCATCGACCAGCGAGACGTGACTATTGGGCGCACCACCGAACTCGGTGGATGCACCGGAGAAAAGTTTCGCCTGGGACGTCACCTGCGCATGGACTTCCATGCCGATGACGACTTCCCAATCGCCGGTCGAACCTTTCAGAAGTTTCCTGGAGCCTGGCTGAACTGTCATCGCGTGCTGACTAATTTTTCGGCAATTTCCGCGTCATTACAACATGTCGTAGCGGTTCACGCCCCCCGACCGCAAGCGGTCATCGCGGTGCGTCGCTACGTATATGGATCGGATATTTTCGCGCATCTGCGTTGCCTTGTGCGCAAACTTCATTTCATGAAATGGCCCGATTTCTGCAACGATTTTCGCCGAATTCGAGGCCCATTCAATTCGGAACCGGGCTGAAGAGCAGACGTTGGAAACGTCATGAACAAAGACAGCAACGGAACATTCGGCATCATCATCGGCGGCGTCGTCGCCGTCATCGCGGCCATCTTCATTCTCAGCGGCGGCGAATTGGGCGGCAAGAAAACCGTCGAGGGAGACCAGGATCTTCCTCCGGTCGCCACGACCGACAAATAGCGTCACCACCACGCTTGCGGAGTGAACGGGCCCGCCGCCTGTTCGATGACGCTTGCCAGCGAGAACAGCGTCTCTTCGTCGAACGGCCGCCCGATCAGCTGCAATCCCAGCGGCAGGTCCTGCGCATCGAGACCGGCGGGAACTGCGATCCCCGGCAAGCCGGCCATGTTTACTGTCACCGTAAACACGTCGTTGAGATACATCTCGACCGGATCGGCGCCGCCCTTCTCGCCCAGACCGAACGCGGCCGACGGCGTCGCCGGCGTCAACATGGCATGCACGCCAGCCTTGAAGCAGTCCTCGAAGTCTTTCTTGATCAACGTACGCACTTTCTGCGCGCGCAAATAATACGCGTCGTAATAGCCTGCCGACAGCACATAGGTGCCGATCATCACCCGCCGGCGCACTTCGGCGCCGAAGCCGTCGCTGCGAGTCTTCTCATACATGTCGATGATCTCGCGAGCGGGCTCGCGAAGTCCGTAACGCACGCCGTCATAGCGCGCGAGATTGGACGAGGCTTCAGCAGGCGCAACGATGTAATAAGCCGGCAACGCATATTTAGTGTGCGGCAAAGAGACGTCGACGAGTTCGGCGCCCGCGGCTTTCAGCCACTCGCGACCCTTCTCCCAGATCTTCTCGATCTCGGCCGGCATGCCGTCGAGGCGATACTCTTTGGGAATGCCGATGCGCAGGCCTTTCACCGATTTGCCGACCGCGGCTTCATAGTCAGGTACCGCAATGTCGGCGCACGTCGTATCTTTCGGGTCGGGCCCCGCCATCGAGCGCATGAGAATGGCCGCATCGCGCACAGTGCGCGCGAACGGCCCTGCCTGGTCGAGAGACGACGCGAAGGCGACGATCCCCCAGCGCGAGCACCGGCCATAGGTCGGTTTCATGCCGACAGTACCGGTAAAGGCTGCCGGCTGGCGGATCGAACCGCCGGTGTCTGTGCCGGTCGCGCCGAAGCACAGCCGCGCCGCGACGGCGGCAGCCGACCCTCCGGACGAACCGCCTGGCGTCAGCGGGGTGTTCGAGCCCTTCCGCCGCCAGGGCGAGTGCACAGCGCCGAAATACGAGGTCTCGTTGGAAGACCCCATCGCGAATTCATCGCAATTGGTCTTGCCGAGAAGCACCGCTCCGTCACGCCAGAGCTGCGACGTCACGGTCGATTCATAGGTCGGCACGAAATTATCGAGAATGTGCGAACAGGCCGTCGAACGTATGCCCGTCGTGCAGAACATGTCTTTGACGGCGAGCGGAATGCCCTCGAGCGGTCCGGCCTTGCCCTGCGCGATGCGCGCGTCGGAGGCCTTGGCCATCTCGGTGGCACGCTCAGGTGTTTCCAGGACAAACGCATTGAGCGCGCGCGCCTTCTCGATCGCCGTCAGATGCGCGGTCGCCAATTCGCCAGCGGAGAAGGATTTCTTCTTCAAACCGTCGCGCGCCTCGACCAGACTGAGCGAGGTCAATTCACTCACGATGGGGCTCATCCGCACGCTGGCGCGCGTCAGCAGGTTCTTGCTTGATTGGCTCGGCCGGCGTTTCGCAAACGAACCCGGTTTCTCCGGGATGCCCATCCTTTTCCGTCAACGCCCGGCGCTCCGCTTCGAGAGCGTCGATCATCGACAGGTATCCAAGTTCGCAGGCGATACACATTGTCTAAACCGTTCGTGTCGAACGCTGCTTTGCGCTCATTCCACGACCTTTGGCACCACGAAATAATTGTCTTCGCTCATCGGCGCGTTTCTGACGATATCGTCGGCAATGCCGCCGTCGGTCACTGCGTCGACCCTTTTCTTCATCGTCATGGGAGTTACGGACGTCATCGGCTCGACGCCCTCGACCTTAACTTCCGAAAGCTGCTCGACAAATGCGAGCATGGCATTGAGTTCGCCTTCGAGATGTTCGACTTCGTCCTCTGCGACGGCGATGCGCGCGAGGTGCGCAATGCGGCGGACGGTGTCTGCGTCGACTGCCATGGAATTTCCAGAAGATCCTGCGCTACCGGCTTCCGCCTGCCTATAGCAGAGCGGCTTTCCGCACGACAACCCGGCTTTAAGCCCTCGTTCCGCGCATCAGGTCCTGGGCTTCCGAAACCAATACTTCAATCAGGGCGCCCGCCGGTAGTTCACGGCCCAGGGCCGCCGCCTGCCCCGCCAGCATGGGCGAAAAATCGCCTGACCCCTGCGCTTGCGCCTTCGCATGCAGTGGGGCCAGCGCACCGCTCGCCAGCGGAAACTGCGGGGCGACATCGCTGATGGGTCCGAGCTCCCGGATGACCCGATTGATCAAACCACGGGCAGGCCGGCCGCTCAGCACGTTGGTGAGCACGGTGCTGTCGTCGCGTGCGGCCCGCAAGGCCGCGCGGTGCGGCGGCAGTATCTTGGCCTCCGGGCAAAACAGAAAGGCCGTGCCGATCTGTACGCCCGCCGCGCCCATCACCAATGCCGCCACAAGCCCGCGCGCATCGGCGACGCCGCCAGTTGCGATCACCGGAATTCTCACGGCATCGACGACCTGCGGCAGCAGGGCGAACAGACCAACCTGCGTTGCGACGTCCTCGCTGAGAAACATGCCGCGATGACCGCCGGCTTCGATTCCCTGCGCGATCACGGCGTCGCAGCCGTTCTTCTCCAGGTACCGAGCCTCGGAGACCGTTGTCGCGGAGGAGATGACCTTTGCGCCGGACGCTTTGACGCGTTTGACCAAGCCGTCCTCGGGCAAGCCATAGTGGAAGCTGACCACTTCGGGTTTGAGCTCTTCGACGACAGCACACATTTCGGAATTGAACGGCGTCCGATTTGTTACGGGGACCGGCGCCGACGGATCGATACCGAATTCGGCGTAATATGGGTTTAGTTTTTCCCGCCACGCATGCTCGCGCGCGTTATTGGGCACAGGCAGCTTGTGCGTAAAGAAGTTCAGATTGACCGGCTTGTTTGCCGTCGCCGATCGAAATTGCTCGACCTGCGCGCGCAGCTTCTCGGCATTGAGCATGCCGGCCGGCAGCGCGCCAAGCCCACCGGCCTTTGCCACGGCGATCGCGAGCTCGGCGTCCATCGCGCTCGCCATCGGCGCCTGCAAGATCGGATGCTCGATCCTGAACAGGTCGAGCAACCTTCGGTCCGCGCCATTCAGTCATGATCATGCTCCCGGCCCATTCAATCTATCCTGTCCGGGCGCAGCAAAGAATTCGTAATGGGTTGAGCGCCTATGAAGGTTTTGGCGAAGGCTGAATGGAGTGTGGATGACCTCCAATGAATTTGGAGGCACGGCGCGAACCGGCTACCATTTTCTGCATGTCCCCACCCACTCATAACCGATACCCCTACTCGCCCATTCCCGCCCGAGCCATCTACGACTGGCCCGACGGCAAGCGCCTTGCGGTCTATATTGGCCTCAATCTCGAATGGTTTTCGTTCGGCCAGGGACTGGGAGCCGAGCTCGCGCCCGGCGGACCACAACCCGACGTGCTCAACTACGCCTGGCGAGACTACGGCAACCGCGTCGGCGTTTTCCGGCTGGCGGAGTTGTTTGGCGAATTGCAGCTCCCCGTCTCTCTTCTCATCAATTCAGAAATGTACCGGCATGCGCCCGAGACGGTTGCGGCGTTCACCGATGCCGAACTGGTCGGCCACGGCCGCACCAACTCCGAACGTCAGGGCGAGCTTTCCGAATACGAGGAACGCCAGCTCATCGAGGAAACCACCGCCGCCATCGAGCGGCATTCCGGAAAACGTCCGCGCGGCTGGCTCGGACCCTGGATTTCGCAGTCCCCTCTCACGCCGGATCTCCTGCAGGAGGCCGGATATCGCTACTTGCTCGACTGGTGCCATGACGATCAGCCCGTGTGGATGAAGACGCGCCACGGCCGCATTCTGTCCGTCCCTTATCCGCAGGAGCTCAATGACATTCCGCAGATCGTCGCGCGCAAGCGCGAGGGTCCAGACTTTGCCGATATGATCGTGGATGCTTTCGACGTGATGCATGAAGAATGCGTGAAGCGTCCGCTGGTGATGGGCATCGCGCTGCACGCATACATCGTCGGTTGGCCACACCGGTTCAAGCATCTGGCGCGCGCCATGCGTCACATCAAGCAGCGCGCGAGCGACCGCGTGTGGTTCACCACCGCAGGCGAGATCGCCGATTATGCCGAGCAGCTTCCTTCGGGTACGGTGCCGTGACGCATGTCGATCATTCTTCCCCTCGCCGACGCCGCCGCGCATCTCCCGCCCCGCGGCGCCCTGATCGGTCTCGATCTCGGCACGAAGACGATCGGTGTGGCCACGAGTGATCCCGATCGGAAGCTTGCGACCGTCGTCGAAACCATTGCACGCAAGACTTTCTCGGCTGACGCAAAACGCCTGCTTGCGCTTGCGGCTGAACGAAACGCGGTGGGGTTTGTACTTGGCCTTCCCCTCAACATGGACGGCAGCGAAGGTCCTCGGGCGCAGTCGACCCGCGCGTTCGCGCGTAACCTTGGCAAGCTCACCGAATTGCCAATCGCGTCTATGGGATGAACGGCTGTCAACAGTCGCCGTTGAGCGCGATCTGATTGCCGCAGACGTCAGCCGCAAGAAACGCGCCGCCGTCATCGACCAGCACGCTGCGGCATTTATCCTGCAAGGCGCGCTCGACAGACTGGCGCGGCTATAGCTTCCCAATCAAAAAAGAAGCCGCTCCGGAGAGCGGCTTCCCTTCGCAATCCACACTCAGCTAGCGCTGCGAGCTGATCGAGAAGTTGTTTGTCCTGTGTGGATCCAGGTAGGGGCTATCGTAGCCATAGCGGCTGTAACGATAAGCAGGCGCATAGGCGTAGCGCGTAGGCAGGCGCCGGCTCATAAGCATACGAGTCATAGGCGTAACCGGGGGCATACGCGTAACCGGGAGCGTAGCCATAGGCGTAGCCCGGGTCACCGTAGTACCGTAATAGCCGTTGTTATAAGCCGACCCGGCGATCACCGCGCCCGCTACCGCGCCGACGCCAAATCCGATCGCCGCCGCGTTACGGCCATTGCGAGCCTCGCTCGGCGATGCTGCCGCCAGTGCGAGCGCACCGGTCAGCGCTGCAGCGGTGGCGTATTTGAATATCGTGTTCATGGGGACTCCTTTCCGTGCCCGTTTTCGAGCAATCCGGGGCCAACCCTCGAGCTCGGGGCGTGGTTCCTGGGAACAGAGGTCTCGCGATCACGATCGGCCGCAAAACCATTCACGATTATTTGGTCGCGACTATCGGGGAACCTCGGGGCTGCCGTCCAAGGACTCCATTAACGATCCGCAGGAGTGCCTTGTGGAATCACGGGGAAATGCCCTTGCCGGGGGAACCGGTTGCGCATATAGGTCTTGCTTTAATGACCATTGCGCCGAAACCCTCGTTTGTCCTCAGCAGACGTCACTTGTTGGGGATAGAAGGGCTTTCGCAGCAGGACATTTCCGGCCTCCTCGACCTCTCCGAAGAATTCGTCGAGCTCAACCGTCAGGTCGAAAAGAAGCGCACCTCGCTGCGCGGCCGCACGCAGATCAATCTCTTTTTCGAAGTATCGACCCGCACCCAGGCCTCGTTCGAACTGGCCGGCAAGCGCCTTGGCGCCGACGTCATGAACATGTCGACCAGTTCGTCCTCGATGCGCAAGGGTGAGACGCTGATCGATACGGCAATAACGCTCAATGCCATGCACCCCGACATTATTGTCGTGCGCCACCACGCTTCCGGTGCGGTCGAATTGCTGGCCCGCAAGGTCGACTGTTCGGTGATCAATGCGGGCGACGGCTCCCACGAGCATCCGACGCAAGCTTTGCTCGATGCGCTCACGATCCGCCGGAACAAAGGCCACATCGACGGACTTCTGGTTGCGATCTGCGGCGATATCCTTCACTCGCGCGTGGCCCGCTCGAATATCATCCTCCTCAATGCGATGGGTGCGCGCGTACGCGTCGTCGCGCCCTCCACGCTGCTGCCGCCCGGCATCGAGCGCTTCGGAGTCGAGGTGGCGCGCGACATGCGCGAAGGCCTCGCCGACGCGGACATCGTCATGATGCTTCGCCTTCAGCGCGAGCGCATGAATGGCTCCTACGTGCCGTCGATGTCGGAGTATTTCCACTACTACGGACTTGATGAGAAGAAGCTCGCTTACGCAAAGCCAGGCGCCATGGTCATGCATCCGGGACCAATGAACCGCGGCGTCGAAATCGACTCCCTCGTCGCCGACGGCGCGCAATCATTGATCCGCGAACAGGTCGAGATGGGCGTCGCAGTGCGCATGGCGGTGCTTGAAGCGCTATCACGAAATCTACCGAACGCGTGACATGATGTTGTCAGACCGCCGCCCGATCCTGCTCGCCAATGCCCGGATCGTCGACCCGTCGCGGGGTCTCGACATCGTCGGCGATCTGCTGATCGCGGAAGGCACAATTCGCGAGGCCAAGAAAGGGATCGGCGCCGCCGGCGTTCCCGAAGGCACCGATGTGATTGATTGCCGGGGAAAACTGGTCGCGCCCGGGCTGATCGACATGCGCGCCTTCATCGGTGAACCCGGCGAAGCCAGCCGTGAAACCCTCGCCTCCGCGAGCCAGGCGGCAGCCGCCGGCGGAGTGACCACCATCATTTGCCAGCCCGACACCTCGCCTGCGATCGACAACCCCGCGACCGTTGATTTCGTCCTTCGCCGTGCGCGCGATAACGCCATCGTGCATGTGCATCCCATGGCGGCGATCACCAAGGGCCTCGAGGGCAAAGAGATGACCGAGATCGGCCTGCTGAAAGCGGCAGGTGCGGTTGCCTTCACCGATGGCGCCAAGAGCGTCATCAACGCCCAGGTCATGCGCCGCGTGTTGACATACGCAGGCGATTTCGACGCGATGATCGTCCACCACACCGAGGATCCAAATCTGATCGGCGACGGTGTGATGAACGAAGGTGAATTCGCCGCGCGCCTTGGCTTGCTGGGCATTCCAAAGGCCGCGGAAACGGTGATGCTCGAGCGCGACATCAGATTGGTCGCACTCGCCGGCGGACGCTATCACGCGGCTTCAGTGACATGTGCTGACACGCTCGAGGTCTTGCGCCGCGCCAAGGATGCCGGCCTGAACGTCACCGCGTCGGCTTCGATCAATCACGTCACGCTCAATGAAAACGATATCGGCCCCTATCGAACCTTCCTGAAGCTTGCGCCGCCGTTGCGCGCCGAGGACGATCGCAAGGCGCTCGTCGAGGCAATCGGCACTGGGCTCATCGATGTAGTGATGTCCGATCACAATCCGCAGGACGTCGAGACCAAGCGTCTGCCATTTGCCGAGGCCGCGCCCGGCGCGATCGGCCTGGAAACCATGCTCACCGCCGGCTTGCGCCTGGTCCATGGCGGAGAGGTCGACCTGATGACGTTGCTGCGTGCGATGTCGACCCGGCCGGCGGAGTTGCTCGGCCTTCCTGGTGGCACGTTGCGAAGCGGCGCGCCCGCAGACGTCATCGTCGTCGACGTCGAGCTGCCGTGGGTGCTCGATCCGAACGAGCTGAAGTCGAAATGCAAGAACACGCCTTTCGACGAGGCCCGGTTGACCGGACGCGTCGTGCGCACGATCGTCTCAGGACGGACCGTCTACGAATACGTATGAGCTACGCTCTCGCCTTCGCGTTCGGCTATCTGCTCGGATCCATTCCATTCGGGCTTCTGCTGACGCGCGCTGCCGGCGCCCCCGATATCCGCACGATCGGCTCCGGCAATATCGGGGCCACCAATGTGCTGCGCACCGGTCGCAGATGGCTCGCAGCTGCCACGCTCTTCTGCGACATGTTCAAGGGCACCGTCGCCGTACTCGTGGCGAAACATTTTGGCATCGACGCAGCGCTTGCGGCCGGTCTCGGGGCGTTTGTCGGTCACCTCTTCCCTGTGTGGCTGAAGTTCAAGGGCGGCAAAGGCGTCGCGACCTACATCGGTGTGCTCATCGGCCTCTACTGGCCGGCGGCATTGGCATTTTGCGTGATCTGGCTGTCGATTGCCGCGGCATCCCGCTATTCGTCGCTTGCGGCACTGATTGCTAGCGCCCTGACGCCGCTCGGCCTTTGGGCGTTTGGTCGGCCGAATGTTGCGGTGCTCTTTCTCTTTCTGACCGCGGCGCTCTGGTTCATGCACCGCGAAAATATTGCCCGCCTGCTCAACGGCACCGAAGGCAAAATCGGCGTGAAGGCCGCGGCCACTCCCGACTAAACTTAAGGTTGTATTCTGCCATAATCGGTTGTAGTCCTGCCCCTCACATTCCGCGAGGGCGGCAACACCTTGGGTGAACCGGTACATTTAAGTGACGAGGAGCGGCTCGATTGGCTCCGGCTTATTCGGAGCGAAAATATCGGACCCCGCACCTTCCGGGACCTGGTCACTTATTACGGTGGCGTTCGCCCGGCCCTCACTGCTCTTCCGGGTCTGGCGCGCCGCGGTGGCTCCCCGCGCCCGCCATACATTTGCTCCCGCGAGGAAGCCGAACGCGAGCTGAAAACGGCGCGCGCGATCGGCGTCGAGTATTTCATGCTCGGTGAGCCTGACTATCCATCGCGCCTGCAAATGATCGACGACCCTCCGCCGGTTGTCGCCCTGCGTGGCGAACTGAAGGTGCTGAAGCAGCCATTGATCGCCATTGTCGGGTCGCGCAACGCTTCGGCAGCCGGGGTGAAATTCGCCGAACGCATCGCACGTGATCTCGGCGAAGCAGGATTTGTCACCGTGTCGGGACTGGCCCGCGGGATCGACGCCGCAGCCCACCGCGCCAGTCTTTCAACAGGCACTATTGCCGTGCTCGCCGGCGGCCACAGTCGCATCTATCCGGCCGAACACATCGAACTGTTGGACAAGATTCTGGCGAATGGCGCCGCCATATCGGAAATGCCGTTTACGCGCGAGCCGCGCGCCCACGATTTTCCCCGCCGCAATCGCCTGATCTCCGGTCTCTCGCTTGGTGTCGTGGTTGTCGAAGCGGCGCGCCGCTCCGGCTCGCTGATCACCGCGCGGCTTGCCGGCGAACAAGGCCGTGAAGTCTTTGCGGTGCCCGGCTCGCCACTCGATCCGCGCAGCGAGGGGACAAACGGACTTCTCAAACAAGGCGCCACGCCAGTGACCGACGCCGCGGACGTCATCGCAATGACCGAACCTATTCTTGGCAAGAGCATCAGTGTCGCATCGGCGGAGGAAGCAGCACAGCCGCCGCTCGAACCATCTGACATCCCTCCTGACGGTGAGCGGACGCGCCTGTTGGCATTGATGGGCCCGGCGCCGGTATCGATTGACGACCTGGTGCGATATTCGAACACGTCCGCAACAACCGTACGCAGCGTGTTGCTGGAGCTCGAGATTGCCGGCCGTCTCGAACGGCACGGTGCGGGGTTGGTATCGCTGCGCTAACGTGCGATACGGGTGCTTGCACCGGATTCTCCCCATGGTCAGCCGATACCTCGTAGCTCTCGCGGTTCTGTTTCTGCTTCAGGTCGCGCCATCGCACGCACAGGATCAATCCTTTGCTGCCTTCACGGCCGAGCTGTGGAAGGACGCGCAGGCCAAAGGCATCACGCGTGCAACTTTCGACACCGCCATGAAAGGCGTCACGCCCGACCAGCGAGTGATAAACGCGACGAAGCGTCAGCCCGAATACGGCAAGCCCGTCGGCGATTACGTGAACGCGATCGCCTCAAATCGCCGTGTCGCGGACGCTCAACTCAAGGCGCGCGAATGGGCCAAGACATTCGATGAGGTCGAAAAGAAATTTGGAGTCGAGCGTTGGGTGCTGCTCGCGCTCTGGGGCATGGAATCCGATTTTGGCACCGAGAAAGATCGCTGGGATGTTTTCCGCTCGCTCGCAACGCTTGGCTACATCAAGTATCGCGACCCCTATTTCCGCAACGAACTGCTCGTGGCGATGCAGATCATGCAGAACAGCCGTCTCCCACGCGAGAAGATGGTGAGCTCATGGGCGGGCGCCATGGGGCAGACCCAATTCATGCCGACGAACTTCGTCGACTACGCCATCGATTTCTCGGGTGACGGGCGTGCCGATATCTGGGCCAACGTTCCTGACGTGCTCGCTTCGACCGCGAACTATCTGCAAAAATGGAAGTGGAACGCCGCATTGCCCTGGGGCTTCGAAGTGACGGTGCCGAAGGGCTTCGACTATATGCACAGCCGCGCAACCTTCCCCGAATGGGAAGCGCTCGGCGTGCGTCGTGCCGATGGAAAACCCTATCCGACCTCCGGCCAGGGAATTCTGTTTTTCCCGAGCGGCGCCGATGGCCCGGCTTTCATCGTCACGGAAAATTTCGATGTCCTGAAGGAGTACAACAACTCCGATGCCTACGCGATCGCCGTCGGCTATCTGGCCGATCGCATTCATGGTGGTGGACAGATCAAGGCGGCGTGGCCCAAGGACGACCGGCAACTCTCGCGCGATGCGCGCGTCGGCTTGCAGAAAAAACTGGCGGCGCTTGGCTACAAGGTGAATGAATTCGACGGCCACATTGATTTTGATCTGCGTGACAACATTCGCGCCGAACAGAAGAAGCTGGGCATGGTGCCGGATGGCGCGCCGACGCCGCTTTTCCTGGAACGGCTCGGAGTGAAAGGACCCTGACCGGAAGTGAGCCCACTGGAAGTCGAAGGACTTTCGCTATACAATCAATAGTTGTGGTCTCTTTCGCGCCCTATTTCACTGGTCTGACACGGCTTCTTAACGCGCTTATTTGACAGTAGGGGGCACCTTCCCCATGTTCCGGGCCAGTTACAAGGCCGATTCCGCCTTGGTTCGCAACAGTACAGGCGGATAACTCACTGGTTTTCCATGAATATTGTCGTAGTCGAGTCGCCGTCCAAGGCGAAGACGATCAATAAGTACCTCGGCTCCGGCTATGAGGTCCTGGCCTCTTTTGGCCATATCCGGGACCTCCCCCCGAAGGACGGTTCGGTCGACCCGGACAACGATTTTCGCATGCTGTGGGAGGTCGATCCGCAATCGCAGAAGCGGATGAATGACATCGCCCGCGCCCTGAAGGGTGCCGACAAGCTGATCCTTGCCACCGACCCGGATCGCGAAGGCGAAGCGATCTCGTGGCACGTGCTCGAGGTGCTCAAGGAAAACAAGGCGCTCAAGGACCAGAAAATCGAGCGCGTGGTGTTCAACGCCATCACCAAGCAAGCGGTGAGCGAGGCGATGAAGCATCCGCGCCAGATCGACAGCGCTCTGGTCGACGCCTATCTCGCCCGTCGCGCGCTGGATTACCTCGTCGGCTTTACCCTCTCGCCGGTTCTCTGGCGCAAGTTGCCGGGAGCGCGCTCGGCCGGCCGCGTGCAGTCCGTTGCGCTTCGTCTTGTGTGCGACCGCGAACTCGAAATCGAGAAATTCGTCGCCAAGGAATATTGGTCGATCGTCGCCAAGCTGGCGACGCCGCGCAACGAAGTCTTCGAGGCGCGTCTGGTCGGCGCCGATGGACAGAAGATCCAGCGCCTCGACATCGGTTCGGGCGCCGAGGCGGAATCATTCACGCGCGATCTCGAGAACGCCGTGTTCACGGTGACATCGGTCGAGGCGAAGCCTGCCCGTCGCAACCCTCCGCCGCCATTCACGACCTCGACCATGCAGCAGGAAGCAAGCCGCAAGCTCGGCTTTGCCCCGGCCGTCACCATGCGATTGGCGCAGCGGCTTTACGAAGGCGTCGAGATCGACGGCGAAACGACCGGCCTGATCACCTATATGCGCACCGACGGCATCGACCTTGCGCCGGAAGCGATTGCCGATATCCGCGCGATGCTCAACCGCAATTACGGCAAGGAATACGTCCCCGCCTCGCCGCGCGAGTATCACAACCGTTCGAAGAACGCTCAGGAAGCGCACGAGGCGGTGCGGCCCACCAGCGCGAGCCGCACGCCTGCCGAAGTTGCCAAATACGTCGATCGCGACCAGGCGCGCCTTTATGAATTGATCTGGAACCGCGCGATCGCGAGCCAGATGGAGTCGGCTGAACTCGAGCGGACCACGGTCGACATCGTGGCCAAGGCCGGTTCTCGCAACATCGAACTGCGCGCGTCCGGCCAGGTCGTGAAGTTTGACGGCTTCCTCACTCTCTATCAGGAAGGCCAGGACGAAACGCCTGATGACGATGAATCGCGTCGCCTGCCCGCAATGTCGGAGGGCGAAACGCTCAGCAAGCAGGCGATCGAGTCGTCCCAGCACTTCACCGAGCCGCCGCCGCGCTTCTCGGAAGCGGCGCTGGTCAAGCGCATGGAAGAGCTCGGCATCGGCCGGCCCTCGACCTACGCTTCCATCCTGCAGGTCCTGCAGGATCGCGGCTATGTGCGCATCGACAAGAAGCGTCTCATTCCGGAAGACAAGGGCCGCGTCGTCGTCGCGTTTCTCGAAAGCTTCTTCACGCGCTACGTCGAATACGATTTCACCGCCGGCCTTGAAGAAAAGCTCGACGAGATCTCGGCGGGCCAGATCGACTGGCGTGCGGTTCTCGCCGAGTTCTGGGAACAGTTCGTCGGCGCCGTCAACGACATCAAGGAAGTACGCAATCGCGTCGTGCTCGACGCGCTCAACGATTTGCTCGAGCCGCACATTTTCCCTGAACGCGCCGATGGTCGTCCGCGCCGCGAATGCCCGCAGTGCGGCAACGGCCAGCTTTCTCTGAAGACGGGACGTTTTGGCGCCTTCATCGGCTGCTCGAATTATCCCGAGTGCAATTTTACGCGGCAGATCACGCCGAGCGCGGATGGTATCCAGGGCAAGAAGGTCCTCGGTGAAGACCCGCAGACGGGACTGGAAGTCACGCTGCGCGGTGGCCGCTACGGGCCATATCTGCAGCTCGGCGAACAGATCAAGCCGCCGAAGGTCAAGAGGGGCGAGAAGAAGCCCGAAGTCGAAAAGCCCAAGCGCGCGAGCGTTCCGAAGGGCGTCGCGCCGGACGACATCGATCTCGAAAAGGCGCTCGGGCTATTGTCGCTGCCGCGTGAAATCGGCCTGTCGCCTGAAGACGGCGAGCCGATCCTTGCCGGCGTTGGACGCTTTGGCCCCTATGTGAAGCACGGCAAGACCTACGCGAACCTGGAAGACGGCGACGATGTCCTGACCATCGGACTCAATCGCGCCGTCACGCTGATCGCGGACAAGAAGGCCAACCCGAAGAAAGGCCGCCGCTTCGGCGCCGACCCCGGCAAAGTTCTGGGCGAGCACCCCGACAAAGGCGGCCCGGTTGTCGTCAAGAACGGTCGCTATGGTCCTTACGTCAGCCACAACGGCGTCAACGCCACGATCACCGGCGACAAGACACCCGAGACCATCACTTTGACCGAGGCTGTCGTTCTGCTCGACGCTCGCGCCGAACAGCTCAGCTCTCAGCCGCGCCGTGCTGCCGGCCGCAAGAAGGCGGGCGAACCTTCGGAAGCCCCCAAGGGCCGCAAGAAAAAGGCAGCCGAACCCGCGGACGGCACCGAGAAAACAGCCAAGCCGCGCAAAAAGCCGGCGAAAAAACCGGCCAAGGTCACCGCCGCTGAATAGCTGGCGAAGCCGGACTACGGCCATTACATTTATGAACAATCGCGCCGTTTCGGCGCAGGACTCCTATTTTGAACAAGCAATCCAAAAAGACACCTTCACTACCCTCCAAGGCTGACATCCTCGCCTTCATCGGAAACAAACCCGGCAAAGTCGGCACCCGCGAAATCGCCCGTGCCTTCGGCCTGAAGAACGCGCTGCGCGCCGATCTCAAGCGCCTGTTGCGCGAACTCGCCGACGAAGGATCGATCGAGAAACGACGCAAGAAATTGCACCATGCGGGCGCCCTGCCCTCGACCGTGCTCGCCGACGTCACTGCGCGAGACAGCGACGGCGATCTCATCGCCACCCCGGACGAATGGGACGAGGACGCGCATGGGACGGCACCGAAAATCCGCATCCACGTTCCGCGCAAAGCGCGGCCGGGTGAAGCTGCCGGCCTCGGCGATCGTGTGCTGTTACGCATCGATGAAGCCGAGGAAGAAGACGGAATTCGTCACCGCGGCCGCGTCATCAGGATCATCGATCACCCAAAACATCGCGTGCTGGGGATTTTCCGCAAGATCCAGCACGGCGGCGGGCGCCTCGAACCGGTCGAAAAGAAGATGGTCGGCAAGGAACTGACTATTCCCGCCGGGGCCACGGCCGACGCTGAGGATGGCGACCTGATCGCGGTCGAAACCTCGCGCGCGCCACGCCTGGGCTTGCCGACCGCGCGTGTGGTCGAACGGCTCGGTTCGCTCAAAAGCGAACGCGCGGTGAGCCTGATCGCCATCCATGCGCACAGCATTCCCTCGGTATTCCGTCGCGAGACCGAGCAGGAGGCGGAAGCTGCAAAGCCGGCGACACTTCATGGACGCGAAGACTGGCGGCACGTGCCCTTCGTCACCATCGATCCGCCGGACGCTAAAGATCACGACGATGCAGTGCATGCCGAGCCCGACACCGCGCGGGACAATCCTGGCGGCTATATCGTCCACGTCGCCATCGCCGATGTTGCCTCTTACGTGAAACCGGGTTCCGCGCTTGATCGCGAGGCGCTCGCCCGCGGCAATTCGGTCTACTTCCCCGACCGCGTCGTGCCGATGCTGCCAGAACGCATTTCAAACGATCTGTGCTCGCTGCGCGCCCGCGAGGACCGCCCTGCTTTGGCCGTGCGGATGGTCATCGGCGCCGATGGACGCAAACGGTCGCACACATTCCACCGGATCCTGATGCGTTCGACCGCAAAGCTCTCCTATCAGCAGGCGCAATCGGCGATCGGCGGGCGGCCTGATGAAGACACCGAGACGCTGGTCAAACCGGTGCTGGCCCCGCTCTATGCAGCTTACGAAATGACCGTGCGGGCACGCACCGAGCGCCAGCCGCTCGACCTCGACCTGCCCGAACGCAAGATCCTTCTGAAAGGCGATGGCACGCGTCGACCGCGTGATCACACCCGAACGGCTTGAGGCGCACCGGCTGATCGAGGAGTTCATGATCCTGGCGAACGTCGCCGCCGCCGAAACACTGGAGCGCGCACGCGTCCCGCTGATCTATCGGGTTCATGATGAGCCGGGGATGGAAAAGGTCGTGGCGCTGCGTGAATTCCTTGCCACCCTCGATATTCCTTTTCAAAAGGGCGGCATTCTGAAACCGGAATTGTTCAATCGCGTTCTCGCTCGCGTGAAAGGTCGCGATGCCGAGCAACTGGTCAACGAGATCGTCCTGCGCACGCAGGCGCAGGCCGAATATTCCGCGGAAAACTACGGACACTTCGGATTGAATCTGCGCCGCTACGCGCACTTTACTTCGCCGATCCGCCGCTATGCCGACCTGATCGTGCATCGCGGGCTTATACGCGCGCTGAAGCTCGGCAACGACGGCCTGCCGGACAGCGCGGATCAGAAGACGCTCGCCGAAATCAGCGCGCAGATTTCGGCCACCGAACGCCGCGCGATGCTGGCCGAGCGCGAGACGGCCGATCGTCTGATCGCCCATTTCCTCGTCGATCGTGTTGGCGCAAGTTTCGACGGACGCATTTCCGGCGTCACCCGGGCGGGGCTGTTCGTGAAGCTGCGCGACACGGGAGCCGACGGCTTCGTGCCCGCACGAACCATTGGCGACGAATATTTCCGCTATGACGAGAAAGGCCATGCAATGGTCGGTTCTCGTTCGGGCGAAACTTACCGTCTTGGCGATCCGGTGACCGTCAAGCTGGTCGAAGCTGCACCGGTTGCCGGAGCGCTGCGCTTTGAGCTTTTGTCCGAAGGCCGTCGCGGTCGACCGGTCCCGCGGCACCAAGATCGCCAGCAGACTTATCGTGCGCGTGGCAGACAACGGAAGAGACGATGACGAAAGACCTCGGAAAACTTTGGGCTGAGCGCATGACGAAGTCGGAGCGCGACATGTCGTTCCCCGACAGCGAGCCGCGCGATGCCGCAACGCTGATGCTGATCGACCGCTCCGGCGCAAAGCCGAAGGTTCTGCTGGGCCGCCGTCACGCCAACCACAAATTCATGCCGGGAAAGTTCGTCTTCCCCGGCGGTCGTATCGAGGCGCTCGACCGTCTGATGCCCGCCATCAGCGAACTGCATCCTGATGCGCAGAAAAAGCTGAAGGAACGCGTGCCCGAACCGAGTCCCGATTTTGCGCGCGCCTTTGCCCTCGCCGCGGTACGCGAGACGGCCGAGGAGACCGGGCTGCTGCTTGGCGTCAAGCGTGATCGTCCGCCGGAAACGCCCGGAGAGATCTGGACCGAGTTCGCCAAGGCAAACGTGCATCCCGACCTCGGTCAAATTCACTTCATCGCGCGCGCCATAACACCGCCGCGGCGCCCGCGCCGCTTCGATACGCGCTTCCTGACCGCCGATGCCTCGGCGGTAGCGCATAAAATCGAGGGTGTGGTGGGGCCGGACTCCGAGCTCGTCGAACTGACATGGGTCCCGATCGAGGAAGCCACTCATCTCGACATGCCGACAATCACCGGGATCGTGCTGGAAGAACTCCTCGCCCGCGTGGAAGCGGGCATGGGGCACGACCTGCCGGTGCCGTTTTACTTCATGGTCGAAAAGCAGTTCTTCCGGGAACTGCTGTAAACGCTGCAAATCCGGGCATTTCTTGACTTTTGCAGCTTCGGCGCTAGTTTCCGCGCCAAGACGCCACCGTCATTTAAGGTTTCAGAGGAAAATCAATGGCCAAAGCCATCAGTCTCAAGATCAAACTGGTCTCCAGCGCCGGGACCGGCCACTACTATGTGACGCGCAAGAACTCGCGCACGCAGACCGACAAAATGAAAAAGAAGAAGTACGACCCGATCGCGAAGAAGCACGTCGAATACTCGGAATCCAAGATCAAGTAGGTCGCGGAGGCATCCAGGATGCTTCGCACGCTTTTTGCCGCGCTGCTGCTCGTACCGCTCGCATTCGCACAAGCGAGCGCCGGCGAAAAGCACAAGCTCGCGCTGCAGATCAGCGACAATGATCCGGACAAGATGAACGCGGTGCTCAACGTCGCCGCGAACGTGTCGAAGTACTATTCCGACAAAGGCGAAGAAGTCGACATCCAGATCGTCGCCTTCAATGCCGGACTGAACATGTTGCTCGCCGATACGTCTCCGGTGAAGCCGCGGCTCAAGTCCTTCAAGGAAAGCATGCCCAATGTCTCGTTCATGGCGTGCGAAAACACTCTGGAGGCGATGACCCGCAAGGCAGGCAAGGAGCCTGCGCTGGTCGACAATGCCGAGCGCGTCAAAGCTGGCGTTGTCACGCTGATCGAGCTCGGTGAAAAAGGCTGGACGATCGTTCGGCCCTAGCGCTCAACGATCCTCGAAAGCTGGTGGCCGGCCGGAAGCGGCGACAAGGAGGCCACTCGCACCACTCCCGAACCGGCCGAACCCCACGGACCCAGGAGATGCGGCGGACCTGACACCGTAGGGTATTGCGTACGTCCGAGCCGCGCCCACGAATGCTCGCGGCGACTCAAGACTTCGTCGGTGAGGCTAAACCACACCGCGCTTTCGGCCAAATCCCGTTGTTAACGCGCTGGAATGGCTTGGAAAAATTTAGCGTGGGCGGTCAGCTTGAGCCGAGAAAGTGGCGAATTGTTTCGATGAACTTCCCGACAGAGATCGGCTTTGACAGATAGGCCTCGCAGCCGCCCTCGCGGATACGCTCTTCGTCGCCTTTCATGGCAAATGCCGTAATGGCCACCACCGGAATTGCTTTTAGTTCGGGATCGTCCTTGAGCCACTTGGTCACTTCAAGGCCGGAGACCTCCGGCAGCTGGATGTCCATCAAAATGAGGTCGGGCCGGTGCTTGCGCGCAAGGTCCAGCGCTTCGATGCCGTTGCGCGTGCCGACAGTCTGATAGCCGTGCGCTTCAAGCAGGTCGTGGAAGAGCTTCATGTTCAGCTCGTTGTCTTCCACGATCAGGACGGTCTTCGGCATTCAATTCCCGCCCTCTTCCAGTACCCATGCTGCGGTCGCGAAGCCGCGTCCGGCACAAGCGGCACGTTAGTGCGAATTCTTACGTAAAGGCAAATTTTGTCGATTCTCAACGGGGTCTACCGAGTCGCTCAAGGTGTGTGTTCAGGATCACAGCGCGGAACCATTTTGATGTCATAGAGTTCTGGCACACAGGGCTCAGTCCTACCTCGGGCGACGGGCACAAATTCGGGAGAGAAACATGTCACGGACAATATTCGGGATAGCGGTCGCCGGCTTCATCGTTGCGATGGTGCCTGGGCATGCGCAGGCCGCGCCTGCCGCCCCACTGCCGGCGGGAATTGTCGCCGACATGAGTATCATGTCAGACGTTGCCTGGCGTCGCTGCTGGCGTGACCGCTGGGGGCGCATGCACTGCCGTCGTTGCTGGCGTGATGGCTGGGGCCGCGTCCGCTGCTGGTAATCCAGCTGGCGCCGATCGATCGTTTAACCTGTCAGATAAATTGGTCTAAGCGGACGGCGTGCATACAGCGCGCCGTCCGCGACGCACTAATTGCGCTTTTGCGCGCTTGCCCTGCTGCGCGGCGGTTGATCCGCGGGAATCTCGCCGGGATGGTAGTCGGGCAATCGGCCAGCTGGAAGAATTGACAGAAAAGCGAGCCCTGACATAATCAGCAGCCCGATCTTCAGGGCGCGCAGCCTCGACTCTGTATTCACGCGTACAGCTTCTGCGACCTGCGCGGGACTGGCTGTCGTTCCGGCCAATACCGTTTGCAGCCGGTCATTGCTGATGAAGTTGATGTTGTCGAGGTCAACCTGCGCCTGCAGTTCCGGTGTCAGTTTCGGGCTCGCCGCAATGTTGCCGAGCATGATAGCGCTGAGAAGACCGACCAGCAGCGCGCCAGCAACTGCAGTGCCGACCGCGGCTGCGAGATTGTTCGTCGTCCCGCGCAGCGAGCCGACATCGCCTGCGGCTTCCTTGGGCGACGATGTCACCAGCACGTTGAACAGCAAGGTGACGAGAGCACCCTTGCCCGATTCCGAACAGGACGAGACCGATAAGGACCGGACCGGCACTCCAGTCGTTGCGCACCACAAAAGCGAGCCACAGCAGCGCCACGGTACACAGGACGAAGCCATATTGGCCGATCTGCCTTGGCGTGAGCCTCGTATAGAATCTCACGATCAACATCGCGGTAAAAAACACCGTCAGGTTGAACGGCATCATGGCAATGGCGGTCGCGAGCGGAGAACGGCCCTGCACGATCTGGATGTAAAGCGGCACTGAGAAGTTGAGCATCGCCTCCAGTGCAACGACGGAAAACATCGCGTAGACCGCGGCCCGCTCCTGCGGCGAGTCAACGACCTGCAAATCCAGCAGCGGCGTTTTGCCGTCGGCCTGACGTTTGCGTGTCCACATCAGGAAGCATTGACCAAGCACGATCCCAACCACGATGAAGATCGGCGCCGGCGAGAGGCCCAACAAATTGAACGGCGCGTTTGGCGTGGCCAGTCCCAATCCCCAACGGTTGAGATTGTTGAAGCCGAAACTGATAAGGATGATCGCCGCGGCAGCGAAAACGACGCCGACCAGGTCGATTTTCACTTCCGGCCGGCCTTCATCGGGCCTGAGACGGAAACTCAGCAACAACACAAGCGCCGAAACGCCGATCAGAATGCCGAACGCCGGGCGCCAGCCGATGAAGGTGCCCAGAACACCGCCGATCAGGAAAGCCAGCACACCCGCTCCGGCCCGTGCCGAACCGAGCGCGCCGAGCGCGGTTGCCTGCTGCTGTGCCTTTGTAATTTTCGGCGATCAGCGCAACAAGCGACGGCACAATCACCGCACCCGCGGCACCGCTCAGCGCTTGCGCCGTGATCATCATGCTCGCATTGGGACTGAAGGTCATCAGCGCCTGCGCGCAGCCGAAAACCACGACGGCGATGCGGAACACGTGCAAGGCGCCGAACCGTTGCGTGAGTTTGGCGCCCAGCATGACGAAGCCGGCAACGAGCATGGAATACGACACAATTCCCGTGGCGACGGTCGTCGGGGGCACCCCGAAACTCTCGACCATGCCCCCGAGCGCAACGGGCAGCGAAGCAACGTTGAAAGACATAATCGCCTGGCCGAGCGCGATCGCAATCATCGGCACCCAGGATTGCCGTGCCTCAGCTTGTCCCATCGTTTGCGTTGCCGCGGTCATGATTTCTCTCCCGTTCGATTCTTGCGTTTGATTATTGCGCTCGATGCCAGCGGTCCGCGCTGGCTCGGCGTGATTTCATTCCTCAGGCTGCGAGACGAACAGATCCATTCCAAGTCGCTGCGACAGGAATTTCGCGACGAGCTGTCCCTTCACGCTATTGCCCGCTTCGTCGAGCGGCGGCGCGAAGGTTCCGAGGCCACCTTTGCCCGGGCGATACGGTGACAATGCCCCCACCGATGCCGCTCTTGCCCGGCAGGCCGATGTCGTAGAGCCAATCGCCCGATGTTTCGTACAGGCCGGCCGTTGTCATGACCGCCAGCGCGTAGTGGCAGACAATCGGATCGACCACGCGTTCCTTGGTCATCGGATTGACGCCGCCATCGGCGAGCGTCGCGCCCATCACCGCAAGGTCCTTTGCGCTGACATTCAGCGAGCACTGCCGCGTATAAAGATCGACGGCTTCCATCGGATCGCAGTAGATCCGGCCGACGCTGAGCAAGAATTGCGCAATGCTCCTGTTGCGGAAATTCGTCTCCAGCGCCGATTTGAGCACCTCTTCGTTCATCGGAATCTTGCGGCCCGCGAACTTCGACAGGCCCTCGTGAATAAACTTCCATTTGGCCTCATGCGTCGCGCCCGGCACCAGACTCGTGGTTGCAATCGCGCCCGCATTCACCATGGGATTGGTCCGACCGTCAGACGTGCGTTCGATTCCGGCGACGGAATTGAATGCAAAGCCGGTCGCGTTTGCGCCAAGTTTTTTGCGCGCGTCCTCGGCACCAAGCAGTTGGCAAATCAACGCAAACAGGAAGGGCTTCGACACGCTCATGATCGAGAATTCGTGGTCGGTATCGCCGGCGGCATGGATGATGCCGTTTGTTTCGACCACACAGATCCCGAACAGGTCGGCGGGCACTTTCGCCAACGCAGGATAAACCTGGGAATTTTCGCCGTCCGACGTGGATTTGAATTTGGCGTGGGCCTCGGCCACCAGCGTTTCAACGAGGTCGGGAGCCGGCAAATGCCCGGTCGAAACATAGGGGCGATCGGCCGCCTGCGCGGAAACTTGCTTGTTCATTCGGCAACTCGCTCCGTGGGGGATCCGTGCCTTAAGAATCGGCAGTTCATTCCAGCAACAGATCGGTACATGGATTGGTCGCTCGGTCCCATTGGACCCAAGGGCAATGCGAGTTCTTTCTCGTTCGATCTTATTTCGACAGAAAGTTGCAGTGTTTGCAGGTAATTGAGCACGGGTTGCGACGCTGGCACGCACGATGGGACTGAGGTCCAATATGTGTGCAGTGCGGGACTGATCTAATCTCCCACCTGAGCATACCGATCCGGATCCACGCAGGTCCGGTGACGGGGCGGTATTGCCGTCGCTTCAACCAAAGGACGAATTTGACCATGGCTACGTGCTTTGACCACGCAAGCGCAACTAGTCGCGCAATGCACGCCACCGCACCTTCATTGGCAGTGCTCGTGGCGCTCGTGGTGCTTTCCGGCTGTTCAAAGGAAGCGGACACCGCTGCACCGCAGCCACGTCCGGTGCGGACCGTAACGGTCGAGCAGCGCGCGGCCGGCGCCACGGTCACCTTGACAGGCAGAATCGAAGCTGAAGACGAAGTGACGCTTGCATTCCGGATTTCAGGCCGGGTGCTCCAGAACGATCGCAAACTCGGCGACCGCATCGAGCCCGGACAGGTCGTCGCGCGTCTGGAGTCACAGAACGAACGAAACACGTTACGCGCAGCGCAGGCCAATCTCGTCGCTTCGCAAGGCCAGTTGACGCAGGCGCGCAATCACTTCGAACGACAGGACACATTGCTCAACCAAGGCTGGACCACGCGCGCCAATCACGACCAGGCCAAGCAAGCCTTGCAGACCGCGGAATCTCAGGTCGATGCAGCCGAAGCTCAGGTGAAAACCGCGTACGACCTCGTGAGCTTTACCGAACTCAAGGCGGACGCGCCTGGCGTGGTCACTGCAGTAGGCCCCGCTGCAGGCGAAGTGGTGCAAGCAGGGCAGATGATCCTGCGCGTTGCCCGGCGAGACGGACGCGACGCCGTGTTCGACGTTCCGGCGCAAGTCATCCGGAACGCGCCGAGCGAACCTCGCATCACCGTAAACCTCACTGACGATCCCAAGGTGAGCACGACCGGTCGCGTGCGTGAAATCTCACCGCAGGCCGACCCGGTGACGCGGACCTTCGCTGTCAAAGTCGGCTTGAACGATCCTCCGCCGGCCATGCGACTTGGCGCGACAGTAACGGCACGCATGGAAGGCGATTCTGTGCCTGTTATCGAAATACCCGCAACGGCCTTGACCAAAGCCAACAGCCAGCCGGCGGTCTGGATCGTCGACCCCGCAAACCGCACGGTTTCGATCCGCAATGTCGACGTGCTGCGCTTCGATCCCGCGCGCGTTGCAGTCTCGGGCGGCCTGACGACTGGCGACGTCATCGTCACCGCGGGCGTGCAAGCCCTGCACCCGGGCCAGAAGGTCCGCTTGCTCGGGCTGGAGCCGTAGTATGGGCTTCAACCTTTCTGAGTGGGCACTCAATAACCGGTCACTCACGGTCTATCTGATGATCGTGGCCGTCGTCGCCGGTCTCTTTGCCTTCGTGAAGCTTGGCCGCAACGAAGATCCCTCGTTCGTCATCAAGACGATGGTGGTGCAGGCCGCATGGCCCGGCGCAAGTGTCGATGACATGCTCAAGCAGGTCACCGAGCGGCTCGAGCGCACGCTGCAGGAAACGCCGCATCTCGATTTCCTGCGCAGCTTCACGCGCGCCGGCGTCACCACGATCTTCGTCAATCTCAAGGACAGCACGGGCGCGCGGCAGATTCCCGACATCTGGTATCACGTGCGCAAAAGCATCGGCGACATGCGTCACACCCTCCCCTCGGGCGTTGTCGGACCGGGCTTCAACGATGAATTTGGTGACACATTCGGAATTATCTACGGCTTCACCGCGGACGGATTTACCCACCGCGAGCTTCGCGACTATGTCGAGGATGTGCGTTCGAAGCTGCTGCACGTGCGCGACGTCTCCAAGATCGAAATTCTGGGTGCGCAGGACGAAAAGATCTTTGTCGAATTCTCGATGGAAGAGCTTGCGAGCCTCGGCATTGACCGCTCGGCGCTGATCGCTGCACTGCAGGCACAGAACGTCGTGCAGCCCGCCGGCACCATACAGACCGGCAACGAAACCCTCTCGCTGCGCGTGTCGGGCGCCTTCCGCTCCGAAGAAGACGTTGCGAACGTCAATTTCGCCGTCGGCGGGCGCATGTTGCGCCTCAGCGACATTGCGCGCATCAGGCGCGGGTTTGCTGATCCGCCCCAGCCACTCTTTCGCGTCAATGGCCAACCCGCCATCGGGCTTGCCATCGCCATGCGGGACGGCGGCGACATTCTGGCTCTGGGCCGGAACGTCAAGACCGCCATTGCTGAAGCCACAGCCGATTTGCCGTTGGGCATAGAACCGAGACTGGTCGCCGACCAGGCGGCAACGGTCGACAGCGCCATTTCCGAGTTCATGACGTCGCTGTGGCAGGCCGTCGGGATCATCCTCGTCGCCAGTTTCATCAGCCTCGGTTTCCGTCCCGGCCTGGTGATTGCTTCCGCCATTCCGCTCACGCTCGTCGTTGTCTTCTCCATCATGCAGATGTCGAACATCGACATGCAGCGCATCTCGCTTGGCGCGCTCATCATCGCGCTGGCGCTGATGGTCGACGATGCCATGACGACCACGGACGCGATGCTGACGCGGCTCGCGCAAGGTGACGACAAGGTTCAGGCCGCGACATTTGCCTTCCGCACCTATGCGTTTGCCATGCTCGCCGGCACGCTGGTGACTATCGCGGGCTTCGTTCCGGTCGGTTTCGCCGCCAGCGGCGCAGGCGAATACACCTTCTCGCTGTTCGCGGTCGTCGCTATCGCGCTGATCGTATCCTGGTTTGTCGCCGTCCTGTTCGCGCCATTGCTCGGCGTAGCGATTCTCGCCCCACCCAAGGCGGCAGCAGCGTCCGAGCCGGGTTGGGTCTTCCGCACCTACCGCGGCTTCCTCACCTGGGCGCTACGGGCGAAATGGCTGACGATCGCCGCAACGCTCGCGATGTTTGTCGCCTCGCTTTTCGCGATACGCCTCATTCCCAATCAGTTCTTCCCGGCATCCGACCGGCCGGAACTGCTCGTCGACATGACGCTGCCGCAGAACGCTTCGATTTTCGCGAGCGAGACCGTGGCGCGCCGGCTGGACGACGTGCTCAAGGACGATCCGGACGTCGCACGCTGGAGCACCAATGTCGGACGCGGGGCGATACGCTTTTATCTGCCGTTGAACGTGCAGCTCCCGAACAACTTCTTCAGCCAGGCCGTCGTCGTTGCCAAGGACGTTGGCGCGCGTGAGCGCCTGCGCGTGAAGCTGGAAAAGATCCTGGCCAACGACTTCCCCAACCTCGTCAGCCGCGTCTCCACGCTCGAACTCGGCCCGCCGGTCGGCTGGCCGATCCAGTACCGCGTCAGCGGTCCGGAGATATCGCAGGTGCGCGAAATCGCCCTGAAGCTGGCCGAGGTGATGGCAAAAAATCCGCAGGTCGTGCACGTCAACTATGACTGGTTCGAGCCTGCCCGGCAGGTGCGCATCAAGATCGACCAGAACGAGGCACGGCTCTTGGGGCTAAGCTCGCAAGCGCTCGCGAGCGTGCTCAATACGGTCATTAGCGGCAGCCCCATCACGCAGGTGCGTGATGACATATATCTCGTCGACGTCATTGCGCGTGCGACCGACGAGGAACGCGTGTCGCTCGATACGCTGCGATCGATCCAGGTTCCGCTCGCGAACGGGCGCACCGTGCCGCTCAGCCAGTTTGCGTCTTTCACCTATGACCAGGAACAGCCGCTGATCTGGCGGCGCGACCGGGTGCCGACACTAACCGTGCAGGCCGACGTCAACCCCGGCGTGCTCCCCGCGACGGTCGTCGAAGCGCTGGGCCCCTCCGTAACCGAGCTCAACAAGACCTTGCAGAGGCCTTACCGGATCGCCCTGGGCGGTGTCGTCGAGGACAGCGCGAAAGCGCAAGCGTCGGTGGTCGCCGTGGTGCCGGCGATGCTGGTGATCATGTTCACCGTTCTGATGGTGCAGCTGAGAAGCTTCTCCCGGCTGTTCATCGTCCTGAGCGTCGGGCCGCTGGGATTGATCGGCGTCGTCGCGGCATTGCTATTGTCCGGCAAGCCGCTCGGATTCGTTGCCATCCTCGGCATTCTGGCGCTGCTCGGCATGATCACCAAAAATGCCGTGATCCTCATCGACCAGATTGAATCGGAACGACGTCAGGGCAAGGGCGTGTGGCAGGCGGCCGTCGATGCCAGCAGCACGCGGTTCCGTCCGATCATGCTGACGGCCATCTCGACGGTTCTCGGCATGATACCGATCGCGCCGACGGTGTTCTGGGGTCCGATGGCTTTCGCCATCATGGGCGGGCTGCTCGTCGGTACAATCCTCACGCTGGTCTTCCTGCCGACGCTCTATGTGGCCTGGTTCCGTGGCAAGGAAGATGAACCGAACGCGAAGCTCGCGACAGCGAAATGACGCAATGCCGGCATAGTGGTGTGAGTACAAGAGCCAATGGCAAAACAACCGAGAACTGATCGCGAGCCTGTGCTTGTCGACCTTGCCTTGCAGGGAGGCGGCTCGCACGGAGCCTTCACATGGGGCGTGCTCGATCGCCTCCTGGAAGAGCCCTGGCTGCGCATCGATGGCATATCGGGCACGTCCGCTGGTGCAATGAACGGCGTCGTACTGGTCGCCGGATATGCCGCGGGTGGGCCGGAAGGCGCGAGGGCGGCGCTCGATACTTTCTGGAAACGTGTTTCACATTCGGCGCGATTTAGTCCGATCCGGCGCAGCCCGCTGGATATCATGCTCGGCCGATGGACGCTGGATACGTCACCATTTTACCTGGCCTTTGACCTCGCAAGTCGTGTGTTCTCGCCTTACGATTTTGGCCAGCAAGGCGCAAACCCGTTGCGCGATGTTCTCGCTGAAAGTGTCGACTTTAGTCAGGTCGCGCGCGCCCCGATCCGTTTGTTCGTAACCGCCACCAATGTTCGGACGGGTCGCGGCCGTGTATTTCGCAACGCAGAGATTACACCCGAGGTACTTCTCGCTTCTGCTTGCTTGCCGACAGTATTCCAGGCCATCGAAATCGAAGGCGAGGCCTATTGGGATGGCGGGTATACCGGCAATCCGACAATTACCCCGCTCGTTCGCGAGTGCAAATCGCAAGACACACTTCTTGTCGCGGTTAATCCCGTTGAACGCCCAGGGACCCCGCGTTCTGCACGCGACATTCTCGATCGCTTGAACGAGGTCTCTTTCAACTCCGCACTACTTAAAGAGCTGCGAATGATTGCGCTGTTGCGGAAGGTCGCGGATCCTGGAAGCAGTGAAGGCGCACAGTGGGCTCATATGCGCATTCACCTTGTTGCAAGTCCACTCCTCGCCACGCTCGGAGCGTCTTCCAAACTAAATGCCGAGTGGGATTTTCTAAGCATGTTGCGCGATGAAGGTCGGCGATCCGCCGAGGCCTTTCTGCAGGCCAATGGGCAAAATATCGGCAAGCGCTCCTCTATCGATCTGGACGTTCTACTGCAGCAGGTCTGACACAGGTCTGACATATGGGTCTTCTTGGAATACTCGCAGCCCTTGGGCTTCTCATTTGGCTTTCGTTTCGTGGGTGGAGCGTCCTTCTGCTCGCCCCGGCTGTCGCGCTTGTTGCGGCCGCGACCGCGCGCGAACCCCTCCTCGCTCACTGGACGCAGACGTTCATGGGCAGCGCCGCGCAATTCATCGCGCAATTCTTCCCGATCTTCCTGCTCGGTGCGCTGTTCGGAAAGCTCATGGACGACAGCGGGTCGGTGCAGACGATCGCCAGCTTCATGGGCGAGAAGCTTGGGCATCAACGCGCAATTTTGGCGGTCGTGCTGGCTGGCGCACTTGTCACCTATGGCGGCGTCAGCCTGTTCGTCGCCTTTTTCGTGCTGGCGCCGATGGCGCGCGCCCTTTTCCAGGCTGCCAATATTCCGCAGCGACTGATGCCGGCGGCGATCGCACTCGGGACATCGACCTTCACAATGTCGGCTATGCCGGGAACGCCGGCCATCCAGAACACGATTCCGATGCCGTTTTTCGGCACCACGCCGTTTGCAGCGCCGGGCCTGGGGATCATTGCCTCGATCATCATGCTGATGTTCGGCCTCTGGTGGCTCGGCCGCGCAGAGGCCTCGGCGCGCCGTTCCGGCGAAGGCTTCGGCGGTGCGGCCGAGGTCGCAACAAAGGACGTTGCCGACGATCAGTTCATCCGCGAACGCGCAACGACCGCGCACGAGTTCGACCCGGCCGAGATTTCGCACGGCAAGCACAGCGACACCGCGCCATCGATCGTCATGGCCATTCTTCCGCTTTTGGTCGTGGTGGCATTCAACCTGCTGCTGTCGATATTCGTTTTGCCGCGGCTTGATTTCTCGTACCTCGCCGAAGAACGCTGGGGCAGCACCTCGCTCGCGGCGGTCGCAGGCGTATGGTCGGTCGCGGTTGCGCTCGCCGCAGCCAGCGTCACCCTCATCGTCATCAATTGGCAGCGTCTTCCCGACGTCCGCGCCAGCATGGACGCAGGCGCGAACGCGGCCGTGCTGCCAATTTTTGCGGTCGCAAGCCTCGTCGGATTTGGCGCCGTCGTTGCCGCCCTGCCCGCCTTCGCGCTGGTGCGCGACTGGGTCCTCTCGATCGCGGGAGGCCCCCTCGTCTCGCTCGCGATCGCCACGAACGTCCTTGCTGCCTTGACCGGTTCGGCGTCCGGCGGATTGACCATCGCCCTTGATGCGCTCGGCGAAACATATCTGCGGCTCGCTCACGAAACCGGAATTGACCCGGCATTGATGCACCGCATCGCCGTGATCGGTTCGGGCACCCTCGATAGCCTGCCGCACAATGGCGCGGTCGTGACGCTGCTCGCCGTTTGCGGATCAACGCACAGCAAGAGCTATTTCGACATGGTCATGGCCAACATCGTCGGCCCGATCCTGGCGCTGGTGGCCGTGATATTCCTGGGCTCGATGCTCGGATCGTTCTAGCCGCGGCCGATCAGCGTGCTCACGTAAAGCGCGATCGCCAACCCCACGAGGACACAACCGGTCACCGGCCACGGCCGCAGGAATTTGTCGGTCCGCTCCATTGCGGCGCCGACGGCGCGCATGGCCCGCATGGCCCCGGCATCCGTTTCGAGCAGATCACCCGCGGGTATGCGCGGCAGTGCCTCACCCCCGCGCCAGAGAGCGAGACTGAGAAGCGCGCCGAGTGCGACGGGCCATAACGCGCTCCATATCTCTTTCAGCGCCAGCGCATCTTCCAGCAGCGCGTCGGTGACGTCCGGGTAGAGAAGCCACGGCAGAACGATCGCCGCTATCGCGGTCAAGAGCCACGCCGCGCGCGCTCCCAGCGTGTCGACCTCGTTGGTCTGTTCCCACATCCGGCGCAAAAAATGCAGCATCAAAAGCGTGCTTCCGATAGCCGCGAACGAAACGAGGATGCCGATTGCGCCATCTCCGAGGATCGGCTTGGCCAACGATTTCGCCAGCGCGCCGCCGGTCAGTGGAAGCCCTCCAAGGCCAAGCGCAAGGATCGCCGCGGGCACGAGCACGAGCCAGATCCCGCGCCGCATCGGAGCGACCACGCCGAGCGCAAGAAACAGTCCGCCTTTGACCAGGACGTGAAACACGGCGGAGAACGTCGCGACCAAGGGCGCGCTTTGATCGCCGGCAGAAAGTCCCATGCCAAAAATCGCCGCGAGCAGTCCCATCTGGCTGACGCTGGAATAGGCGAGGATCGTCTTCGGATTCGATTGCGTTATGCCGACGAGGACACCGTAATAAGCGGAAAATACGCCAACGATTGCCAAAACGTCTCCCCAGACTGGCATCGCGGTTTCGAAGGGCAAGAAGCGGATGAACCCAATCACGCCCACCTTCACCGCCGAGCCGCTGAGCACTGCGGCCGCTGCAATGGGCGCCGCTGAATATGTCAGCGGCATCCAGACATGGAACGGGAAAAGTCCGATCTTCAGCCCGAAGGCCAGGATCAGAAAGGCCAACGCATAACCTCGCCATGGCGATTGTGCCAACGAAGCCACCGCATCGGTGATCAGCGAACTGCCTGTTGGCACGCTTTGCGCGAGAAGCACCAAGGCCATCAGCAGGAACGCCTCGCCCAGTACGGCAAGACTGACGTACAAACTTGCTGCACGTCTCGCATCGGGTGTTTCGTCAAAAGCAATCAGACCATAGGCGGCGAGGCTCGCCACGCTGAAAAACAGGTAGAAGCCGGCCAGGTCAGCGACAAGGAAAGTGCCGATGTTGCCGGCGAGCGTCATCAGCCACCAGACGGCAAACCGGCCCCTGTTCGGCTTGTTACGCAGATAGAACCCGGCGTAGGCGCCTGCCGTTGCCCACAGCAAGGCGCCAGCGGCAAGCAACATGGCACCGGGCGTGTCGAGAACAAACGTCAGCTCGAGCAGCGACGGTGGCAAAACAACGCCCGCACCATCAGCCACCAGCAATGCCGCGGCAAATGCCGGCAGCGGCGCGAGGACGAGCAGCGGTGGCATGCGCTCCCTCGCCCATTTCGATAGGCAAGCCGCCAGCATCACGAGCGGCGTCGCGAGCGCGATAACCAGCAACGTCCCTTCGTTCATTTCCACCTCCGTCGCGATCGTGCACGCATCACTGCAGAGCCGTTATTTGCATCTCGGGTCGCCCAATCGCCAGGAAACCGGAAGGCTGCAATGGCACGAGGCCGAGAAAAACCGCGCAGAGCGCGACTGCCAGCACGAGAGCCTCGCGATGTCGCGCGATTGGCGCACGCAGCGTGAGCGTTGCATTCTCACCGAGCGCCTTGCCTAGCACCATGAACACGTAGCCGCCCGCGAGCAGCCCCCCGACGAGCATGACCGCGGCCCACCACCACTGGCCTTCGATCACCGTCGCCGACAGAAGCATCCACTTCGCCACGAAGCCTCCGCTCGGCGGCACGCCCATCAGCGACAGGCCCGCCAGGCCGAAAGCAATGACGGTAATGGGAAGCGCGCGACCGATGCCGCCAAGTTCAGCGATCCGGTCGTGCCCGAGCGCTTCCGCAATAAGACCGGCCGCCATGAACATCGCTGTCTTCGCGAAGGCGTGCGAGAACAACTGAAGCCACCCGCCGGTCCACGCAATGCTCGCGCCCAGTTCGTTCCCGGAATCGCCAGCAGCGAGCGGAAATATGAAGAAGAGGTAGCCGATCTGCGCGACGGTCGAATAAGCGACGAGCAATTTGAGGCGCGCTTGCCGCAACGCAAGCACGCTTCCGAACAGGACCGCGCCCGCTCCCAATGTCGCGAGCAGCTGGGCGGCCGTGAACGTCAAAAGGCCGGGCATGGCGTCGAACCAGATCCGGACGATCAGGATAAATGATCCCTTCACGACCAATGCCGACAGCACGGCGCTGCCCGGCGCCGGTGCACCGGCGTGAGCCGGTGGCAACCATAGATGCAACGGAAAAAGTGCCGTCTTTGCCAGCAACCCGACTGTCATCAGCGCCGCCGCAGTCCACGCGGCGGGCTCGGGCCGGACCCGATCGGCGAGCAGCGTGATGTCGAGTGTCCCGTATGTGCCGTAGATCAAGGCAGTGCCGAGCAAATAAAGTACCGAGCCGATCAAGGCGAAAAGCATATAGCGCATGGCGGCTTTGATCGTTGCCTCGTAGCCTTTCACGCATACGAGGGGCACAGCCGCAAAGGTCAGCAATTCCAGCGCGACATAGAGATTGAACAGGTCATCGCCCAGAGCCACTGCATTCAGCCCGCTCCAGATCCCCAGGAGCAAGGTCCAGAATGCATAAGACGATCGCGTAACAGCCGCCCCTTTTTGCTGGCCGAATTCGCTGTGCGCATAAAGCCCGATGGCGAATACGATTACGGCTATCGTCAGGACCATTGCCGCGGAAATCCCGTCGGCGCGTAGCGCAATCCCGAGGGGCGGCTGCCAATTTCCGACCACGTAGACAACCAACTGATCGCTTCGCAGCACCGCGGCAAAAATCGCGATTGCCACGCAGAGCCCTACGAGCAAAAGGGCGAGCGTTATCCGCTCGACGAATTTTCCACCGAGGGCCAGCGACAGCAGGATGCCCAGGACAGGCAGCACAATCACGAGGACCAGCAGATATCCATCTGTCGTTGTGGCATCGATAAACGATGTCGTGTCCGGCATCATCGCGTGACCCCTTGCTCGCCGGACTCCTCGGAGTCGTCAGGGGTGACGATGATCTGACCTGTTTCCTTGTTCAGTCGAACCAGCAGCGCGACAGCCAAAGCCGTTGCCGAAAACGCGACGACAATGCCGGTTATCACCAGCGCCTGCGGAACAGGGTCGGCTCCAAGTCCGGCGGCCGCGCCCCTTCGGGCGAAAACACCGAACAGCAGAAACACGCCGGAGCCGAGAACGTTGAAGGACAGAATTTTTCTCAGGACCTCGGCGCGTGTGATGAGGCCGTACAAACCGAGCCCCACCAGAACAGCTCCGCAGTAGCCAAAGAGCGCGGCTGAACTCATCGTTGAGGCAGCCTTTCCGGCGGACCTGCCACCAACAGAGCCAATGTGACGCCGATGGACAGCGTCAGTGTCGCCTCAACGACAATGATCAACGGCTTGGCGATGCCGGGCGGATAGGCAAGAAACGAGTCGGCAATGAAGAAACCTGCAAGGCCGATCGCAAGAAAAGCCGTCGGTCCGACGACCAACAGCAGCCTCAACCACCGCGCATTGATTGCAGGCACATCCTGCAGACGCGCCATCATGGTCAGGAGCCACACGGCGGCGAGAATTGTGCCACCCTGAAAGGCGCCGCCCGGCTGGCTGGCGCCTGCCCAGAACATGTAGATCCCGACGATGATCCCGATCGGCGGCAGGATCTGGGCCAGGAACACGAGGATCGGCCCGGGCCTTGCATAGACGGGGAGACCCGGCACCCCTCCCCACGCCTCATCCGAAGCCAGCGACCAAACGCCGACCAAAGCGAGCAACAGGACGACTTTCTCCAGCAAGGTGTCGAGCGCACGAAACACAAAAAGTACCGCCGCAACGGGATTGCCGAGGCCGCTTGCAGCCAGATTGTCCTTCGCTAGTGGAGCAAGCGTTGGCGCAACATCGGGAAGAAAAAAAACGACCGCGCCCAGCACCGTCGTCACAAGAGCGCAGAGCAAGCCGGCCGCAATCCTGAGAGGAAGACTCACATCCGCGACCGGGGTCGTCGGGGCTCGCAATCGCGTGGCCGCGCCCATCAGGAGCATGCTCGTAACGCCGCCCCCGATTGCAGCTTCCGTCAATGCCACGTCGACTGCGGAAAGAGCTACCCAGACGATTGCAAGCAACAATCCGTAGACCATGAAGAGAACGATCGCCGCGAACGCGGTTCGAGCGACGATCGTCCAGGTCGCGATCGCCACAAGCAGCCCTGCAAGCACAACTTCACAAGCGAAAACCAGGGTCATGTCTGGCGTCCTGAGCGCCGCACCGCTTGCGCAATGAGTTGCGAAACAATCGCGCCCGACATCTGGACCAGCAGCCAGATGGCGATCAGCTTGAGCGCACCGAGCCTGCTCTCGACCTGCGGCAAAAGGCCGAAGACGATGAGACCGAGACCCAGATTGTCAACTTTTGTCAGGGCGTGAAGGCGCGTCAGCGTATCGGGAAAGCGGAGCAGCCCGATCGTGCCCGCCATGAAAAAAAATCCGCCGGCCGATACCAGCACAACGGTAATAATGTCGAGCGCGAGCCTCATCGCTCTTCAGTCGTGCTTGGCGAGATGCTCGACGAATTCGCCTCATCGCGCAGGAAAGTAACCGCCAGGAAAGTGGCGAGCAGGCCCAGCATCAGAGCGACATCCATGATCGGTGCGAGATTCATGCCCACCGACAACAGAAGCAGCACTGCAACCCCGCCGGATCCGATCAGTTGGACCGACAAAATGCGATCGACATCGGCGGGTCCATAAAGAATTCGTGCCAGGCCAATCGCGACCATCAGCAGCACAAAGGCAGCCGCCAAAAGCAGAAAGTCAGTGATTGTCACGATCGTATCCCATTATCTTCATACACAACGTCTCTTCGTTTTGTAGCTGTTCGACAACAGGCTGCGATTCGTCGAGGCAATGAACGATGAGATTTCCTTTCTCATCGTTCCCGGATGGCAAGGTTCCCGGAAGCAAGCCTGTGATCGTGCAAAACGCGCTTTGCGCCGCGCTTGGCGGGAGGTGCATCGGATAGATCACAAAGCCGGGCCGCAGCGGCAAACGTGGATTGAGCGCTCGTAAAGCGACATCGACGCCAGCGACAATCGACTGATACAGAAAGCGCGGCACAAACGTGCACATGGCCGCAAGGCTCACACGACGGGACGCCGGAGGCAGCAAATGCAGGCTCACCCAAGTCGCGATAATAGCAGCGAGCGTTCCGACAATCAGGTCAACGAACCCGATTCCCGCAACAACAATCCAGAACGCAAGACAGCAGGCCACCCGCGTAAGCGCGCTGCGCAGCATCTCGCCATGATCCTTGTTACGTTGCCAGCCGTAATCGGCGGCCATGAGGCCACCAAACTCCTGCGGAAAAACTAGTCTTGCCGATTTCCCGCCGTCTATTGGACCCAAGGCCTATGTGGTTTTTGCCATCGTCTCACGAGACAAAGATTCAACCCGGATCGGTCGCCTTGTCTGAAAGTATCGCAAGATGGCGAAACAAGCGGCCGCCGCGGCGAGGTGCTTCAAGGTATGTCCGCTCAGAAGTGAACCGAAGGAATAGATTGCTGCATCGTAGTACTCGAACAGCTTTGCAAGCGCATAGAGCGCTGCCGCAATGAGCCAATACGATGTTCCGCTGAATTTTGGCGCGTAGAGAAGAAACAGTACCGGCACCGCAAAGCAAGGAAAGAACTGGACCCAACCATATAACCGCAGATCGCCAGTCCAGCGCCACAGCAAGAGGCTGATGACACCAATGGCGATCAACGGCCACAGAAGGAACGCTCCCGCTTTGGTGTCCAGCCTGTCCTCGATCGCAATTGCAAGTATCGCCATGAAGCCGACCGCCATAGGCAATCGATCCCAGAACAGAGTGCGGTCGTTCGGATCAAGATGATAGTAGCCCGAGCCGAAGCCGGTCATCATGATTCCAAGGAAGAGCACCGCGATCGCAGGGTCTCGACGGCATTGCCATAACCCCGCGACGCCGACCGCGATGAACGGCAAATTGGATACGACATTCCAGAAATGCGGGATGCCAAGGATTGTGCGTTGGTCGGCGAAGTCGTGATAGTTCTGGTTCTGCGTTATCGGCGGCAACGAGCAGAAGGGCTGCAAGCGATGCAACCATCACGCCGACGAAGATAAGGACGCGGCGGTTACCGTTCACGTTGCCGGACAACATTTGGAAACGATAGCAAAAGTGATGGTGAAAGTCCGCCCCCGCGGCATCCTACCTCCGCATCAGTTTCGAGGGTTCGGTAAACCGGCTCGAATGCGCTCCGAAAAATCCGGCGCGTTGTCAACCGCCTGAGCCGTCGCGTTGATGAGCGAGCGTCGTCGCAGTTCTTCGAATGGGAGCGTCGTGTCGACCCGGCCGGAATGGTACAGGTAACTGTCGATCAACCCGTTGAGCAGGTGACGAATGTCGAAACGCCCGGTCCGTCCCGCCGCGTTCGCGTAACGAATGATGTTAATCGTGCAGCTATTGCTCAGCAGATGATAGAACTCCGGCCGATCGGCGAGCTCGTTGATCCGCTCAAGGTAGATCAACAGCAAGCGGCGCACGTCGGCGGGCGACGAGTTCAGGTGATAGAGATACACGGTCTCGTTGCGATAGTTGGTGCGCACGCGCACAAGATCGCGCTCGTCACCGACCACGTAAATCAGCTCGAACTGCTTGAAGAGAGAAGCGATCGGATTGAAGCCCTCGCCCACTTCCGGGCGGGTTTCGATGGAGATGCTCAGCGGCGGAGCATTGTCGAACAGGAAGCTCAGGAACGTATGTCCCACCATCCCTTCGCTCCAGTAGGACACGTAGAAATCAAGGCCCGTCAGGTGAGACAACTGCACCTCGCGGTCTTCGTAGCGCACCGTGAAATCATTTCGGCTGCGATAGTCGAAATTCCGGACGTTCATAATGCGTACGCGGTCGCCGTCGATGATGGCCCGCGGCATGACCGCCACTTCGGGCCGCCACGGTCGATCATGCGAGGGCGCAATCGATATCCACCACGCGATCACACCGAGGCACAGTGCGAAGAAGATCAGTGATTTGCGCGGCAGGCGCGAGATCCAGAGAATCCAAACTGCGACTGCGGCAAAACAAATCGCCGCGGCAAGACGCAATCCGGCCCATGGGAGATTCGAGTAGTAAATTGCCAGCGTGCACCACGTGATCAGCAGAACCTGGCAAAGGATCCAGATCGCTTTGCCCAGCCATCCGAAACACTTGGACACGAAGCTGCGGTTTGGCCTCAATGCGCCTGCGTCTTGAACCAGATTCTGCACGAGTCTCTTCGGGTTGTTTTTATGACTTTACGATGAGGTTCAGATATTTCTGCCACCAGGCGTCGCGCGAATGGGATGCCAGCGCACCCGTCACAGCAACAGCAGCGAGCAGAAATAGCGTGATCGCCGCATAGGTCAGCCAATGACGCGAGGGGCCGCGCGTTGGTTCTCGATCCGGCTCGGGCACCTTCAACCTCCCGGCCCAAGCGTGGGCCATCAAGCTAGCCGCCATTCGCGGCCGGTAACGATTGCCCCAAAGGCCAACGACACTTGGTCGACGTCATTCGGTAACATAGCGGGCAACGCTCCGTTGAGGAAATTCTGACGTGTTTCGCACATTGCAAAAAGCCTTCCGACCGTCGCCCAATGACAGCCTTTCTGCGGCATTTTCGCGTCTTGGATGGCTTGGTTTCTGGATGCAGGCCGCGGTGGGGGTCATCCCACTCGCGCTCACGGTTTACGCGCTCGTCTTTGGCCGCAACCCTGGGACGGGTACGCGCGCCGGCTTCCCATTGATCCAATACCTGTCGCTCGCCGGTCTTATGGTGCTCGTGTTCACCACCCTGTGGTCCTACCGCTACACGCGGCTCGCTGCGCGCATTGCTGACCCGGAGCGGAGGCCAGACGAAGCCGCAATTCAGGGGACGGTGTGGACAGGCATCAAGGCGAGCACGGTCGGGATTCTGTTCTCGATGATCGTCATGTTTTTCGAAGTCGGACAGCTGCTGATTTATTTTCTTCGCGCACCTCAGGCCGGAATTCCGGTTGTTCAGACGACGAGCGGCGGTCCGGCGAGCTGGGTCTCCGCGGCCGACATCGCCGGCCTGATGGCCCTCCTCCTCACAATGTTCGTCGAAGTTGCGGTCCTCGCCTTCAGCCTCTGGCTTTTGTACCGGACGACCGCCCCTTCCGTGGAATTTCCCTATGCCAGCGGCAGGATCAGCGATCCTTGATCATGAAGCACGATGGCGTCGTACGAATTTCGCTCCTGCTGATCGCATCGATAGTCACTCTCGCCGCGCTTTACTATTCTCAGGCGATCATGGCACCGGTGACATTCGCCCTGTTTACGGTGGCGATCGCATGGCCGCTGCAAAGCGCACTCCAGAAACGAATTCCGACGCTGCTGGCGCTTGTCGTCACGATCGTCGTGACCCTCGCCATCCTTGCGATTCTGATCTTTCTGATGGTGTGGGGCTTCGGACTGGTTTTCCAGTGGGTCATCAACAATACCGACCGCATGCAGACGCTCTACGCGCAGGCCACCGAATGGCTTGATAGCCATGGCGTCTCAATCACCAATCTTGTGGCCGACAGCTACAATCCAGGATGGATCATCGGCGCGATCCGGGAGGTCGGCGGCAGGAGCTACGGCCTCGTATCCTTTGTCGTTATTGCTTTTGCTTTCATTGTGCTCGGACTGCTGGAAGTCGATCTTGCGCGAAGAAATGTCGAGCATCTGAACAGCGCGTCACTCCGTCGGTCACTTCTGGTGGGTGCCGAACAGATCGCGGAAAAATTTCAGAAATACATGGTCGTGCGTACCACGATGAGCCTGCTGACGGGCGTCGTGGTGTGGAGTTTTGCCCTGGTTGCCGGCATTGAGCTCGCGACCGCGTGGGGCGTAATCGCCTTTGTTCTGAACTACATACCGTTTCTTGGTCCGTTTATTGCGACCGTATTCCCCACACTTTTCGTGCTCGTCCAAACCGGATCCTGGGAAGTCTGCTTTGCCGTGTTCGTATGTTTGAACTTCATCCAGTTCGTCATCGGGAGTTATCTCGAGCCGAAGATTGCCGGCGCCGCTTTGTCGATGTCTCCGTTCATCGTCCTGTTCGTGGTGTTTTTCTGGAGCTTCCTCTGGGGCATTGCAGGCGCCTTTATCGGACTGCCGATCATGATCGCAATTTTGACGATCTGCGAGCAGCACAAGTCGACGGAATGGATTGCGTTGCTTCTCTCGGCTGGCGAGAGAAAGTCGGCCTGATGACTTCAGGCCGGGCGCGCCTTGCAGGCGTAGAACTTGTCTTTGCACCGGTCGCGACAGACTCGGTTTGATCGCTTGCTTTCGTAAACGAGATTGCAATGGCTGTTGCATTTCCTGAGTTCAGCGTTGCATTGCGCAGATGCGGCGAGTCCCGCGGACTGTGTCGCAATAACAAACAAGAGCGCCAGTGAACCTGCAAAACCGATCCGCAAAAGTGTCATGCAAATCTCCTGACAGACTTTTCGCCGCGATATGCATCGTAAAATCGGCCCTTGACCGTGAGATATTGGACCTCAGTCCAATGCAACGGATGTCCGACCCGCAATATGATTGTGTGGGGCGAATGTCCTCCGTTGCTCTGTTGCACAAAGCCAGAGCGGCCCGACCGAGGAGACCGTCATGTTACGCAAACTCTTGCTTGTGACCGTTGCCGTAGCTTCGCTCAGCGTCATCGCTCTGGCGCCTACCCCGGCGTCTGCCTGGCACGGAGGTTGGCGCGGCGGCGGATGGGGTTGGGGTGGAGGATGGCGTCCCGGTTGGGGCGGATGGGGCCCAGGTTGGCGCGTGGGATGGGGACCTGGCTGGGGTCCTGGTTGGGGATGGCGTCGCCCAGGTTGGGGTTGGGGTGGACCGACCTACGTCGTGGCCCCTGGATTTTATGGCGGAGGCTGTGTCGTTCGGCGTCTTGTCCCCGGTCCGTGGGGTCCGCGCTGGGTATTGGTCAATCGTTGCTGGTAGCCGACGACGACTATCGCAGGGATATCTGCAATCCGTTCAGATCGACTGACGGCTTGACGCCCTGACGTCCGCGCAACTCCAGAACAACTCCTTGCCAGTTCCGCAGCCGGAATGTTCCCGGCCGTCCGGTCTCGGCGATCGTCGAATAGATTCCATGGATGTTTGCCGCCGTACCGCATGTTGTAGGCACGGCCAACCAGATCCACGCCCGCCGCACCAAAGGGTCCGGCGCTGACACCACCTACCCGCAGCGGATAGCGCCCGCCCAGCAGACGCAAAGTGCCGCTGCCCCCGCCGGTAACGAACTGGGCTCGGTTGATCGTGATCCGGATCGACCCAGTCGCAGCGCCGGCCTCCACTGGCATCCACGCAAGCATGGCCGCCAGCGCCAGCAGCCAACCCAATTTCATTGCGCTCTTCAAAACAAGCATTGTTCGGTCAATACAATGAACTAGACGAGTTTGGCACGAAGCCGCTTGAACTCGTCGTCAGATATCGATCCTGACTTCCGGAGCTGGTCGAGCTTGGCGATCTCATCTGCCG
The DNA here is from genome assembly GCA_963707615.1 of uncultured Alphaproteobacteria bacterium. GTDB lineage: Bacteria > Pseudomonadota > Alphaproteobacteria > Rhizobiales > Xanthobacteraceae > Pseudolabrys. Next base: position 935,673 of record CAVPQT010000001.1, on the reverse strand, counting down.
CGCTGAAGCCGACAACGCGGCGCAATTCGTCGCGCGCCTGCTGTGCTTGCTGGACATTGCGTTCCGCCATCCCCCGTCCCTGGGTAATCAAGTAGGCGAGGACGCCGAGATAGGAAAATAGAACAAGTCCGATCACCCAGAGCGCCTTACCCCAGCCGGAGATGTCGTGACGCCTGACCAGATCACCGAAGATGACAACGAGCAGCCAGAACCAGACGACAAATGCAAAGATCGCAATCACGTTCATCAAAAAGTTCGAATAGGTATACCCGCCGTCAAAGAACATCCCGATCTCCCTGTTCCATGGATCTCCGGACAGACTTTTGACCCAATGCGACCCCCAGTCGAATTGGACCAAGGGCCAATGCCCCGGAAACGCTCAAATAGCGGTCATGGCCAAATACCGTTGGAAAACGGCCACCGGGCGTGGCCACCTCTGGTGGCCGATGTATTTGTTGGCATGGCCCGGGACCCTACGGAAAGGCCTGACGAATGAAGCGCCGCGCCAATCTTACGCGGGAAAAGGCCGAAGGGCTTGCGATCCAGGCTCTCGCCTTCATAGCCGGGGACGGCGAAAGGCTTGGCCGGTTTCTGGCCGTCACGGGCATTGGGCCTGCCGAGATCCGCACCGCCGCACGTGAACCAGGCTTCCTGATCGGGGTGCTCGACTACATGGCCTCCGACGAACAATTGATCAGTGCATTTGCCGCCGAAGCAGATCTGGACCCCTCCGACATTGAAAGAGGGCGCGCGGTGCTCGGCGGCGGCACGTGGGAGCGTGAGGTGCCATGAATTTCTGTCGGGATTGCCTCGCCGATACCGACAATCGCACGTTACGCTGCTCCGCCTGCCGCTCGCCGCGACTGGTACGTCATCCGGAAGCAGCCTCGCTCAGCATCGCGCACATCGATTGCGATGCGTTCTATGCCACTATCGAAAAGCGTGACGATCCGACGATTGCCGACAAGCCGGTGATCGTCGGCGGCGGCAAACGTGGTGTCGTCGCCGCCGCGTGCTATGTCGCGCGCACCTACGGGATCCGCTCGGCCATGCCGATGTTCGAAGCGAGGCAACGTTGTCCCGATGCCGTCGTAATCAAGCCGAACATGGCGAAATATGTTCAGGTCGGGCGTCAAGTCCGCGGGGCAATGTTCGATCTCACGCCATTGGTCGAACCACTGTCGATCGACGAGGCATTTCTTGATCTGACCGGCACCGAGCGATTGCACGGGATGTGTCCGGCAAAGGTGCTCGCGCGTTTTGCCGTCAAAGTCGAACGCGATCTCGGCATCACGATATCCATAGGTCTGTCTGCCAACAAATTCCTCGCCAAGGTTGCCTCCGATCTCGACAAGCCACGCGGCTTCGCAGTTCTGGGACAAACCGAGGCTCCGGCGTTCCTCGCGGAAAAACCTGTCGGCTTCATTTATGGTGTCGGTGCGGTGAGCGCGGCGAAGCTCGCGGGTGACGGCTTCCGCACGATCGCCGACCTGCAGCGCGCTGATGAGCGCGATCTGATGCGACGGTACGGCGAGGAAGGCGCACGGCTGTGGCGGCTCGCCCGCGGGATCGATCAACGCACCGTGGACCCCGAGCGCGACACAAAAAGCGTTTCAGCGGAAACCACCTTCGAGCGAGATATCGGCGAGTTTCGACCGCTGGAGCAATATCTTTGGGAATTGACCGAACGCGTCTCAACCAGACTGAAGGCCAACGCCCTCGCCGGCTCGACCGTAACGCTGAAACTCAAAAGTGCCGACTTCAAGATCCGCACGAGGGCGCGCGCTCTCGGCGCCCCGACCCAGCTCGCTTCACGCATCTTTGCCGCAGGCCGCGACCTCCTCACGCATGAGGTCGGCACCACCCGCTTCCGTCTGATCGGAATTGGCGTCAGCAACCTTGAAGATGCGGACGGCGATGATCTGGCCGATCTCCTGGATCGCCGGGCGGCGGACGCCGAGCATGCGGTCGACCGGCTGAGATCAAAATTCGGACGTAACGCGGTGGTGAAAGGTCTCAGCCTGGAAGACGACTAGGCGTTCAGGGACACGGCTTGCCGTCTTTCAGATCCAGCGACGTCATCTCACCTTTTATGGTGAAATCGGTGTAGTCGAGGATGAGCGCGCGCGAGACGCCATTTTCGAAGAGTTCAAAGCCGATCGAGTAAACCGGCGTTTGCTCGCCACCCTGCTCCGACTTCTCGTCCAGCTTGTCAAAATAACTGATCGTGACCGGCCAGCGCATAAGATTGGCCATGGCGGGCACTTTTGCGCTCGCATCATCCGGCGCCTTGTCGCCGGGCGGGATCGGGCGACCGATGACCGTCAATGTGTTGTAGAGCTTCTCACCGGTTTCCGAGCCGTCATAGACCGGAAGCTCAAGCAGGGATTTGCCGGCACGCGCGGCAGCAATAATTCGCCGCATGTGTTCCGTGGGAAACACGGCCCCGCTCGGGACATTGAAACTCTTCTGCGTCGGCTTGCTCAGGCTGACGGCCACGGTTTTGGTATTCCGCTCGGCCTCGCCATCGACAACATCCGTGCGGCGTTCATTGAACAGATTCTCGGAGCTGAACCGAAACTTCTTGGCGTTGCCGTCTTCCCAGGTGGTCGAGCGTAGATCGCTCAGGGCGGCCTTGCCCTCTCCGGAATCGATCTCGGACACCTGACGAAACTTCAGCTCGAAACCCTCGCAGGCATTGCCGGAAAAATCATAAAGTATGCGACCGCGGATCGCCTCGATGCCGCGACTGCCGTGCGATTTGTACAACGTGAGATCGTAGATGGCCCGATGCGGTGCCAGCAAAGTGCTGTCAGCAGGCGGAGCCGCGGAAGGACGCTCGGTGGTCGCGACGGTGACTGCCATGGTCAGAATGACCAAAGACAAGAGCCTCGCATTCAAAAGCGTAGTCATGATTTATGGCCTCACTCGCGATCCGGTGCTGTAGGCCGGCCAGAAGGCTGCAGGATCTGGGCAAGATAGAGGCCGCCGGAGATTCCGGCAACAGCGGCTGGCATGGCTTGCGCGGCGGCCTGCCGCCGGCCCAGGATCATACCCATCCAGACGCGGCGGAGGTTCAGAATGACCGGAACGATTGAAAAGAAGCTCGCGGGCATCGGTGTAACCTTGCCTACTCCCGCGAGTCCCATTGCCAACTACGTGCCATTCGTGCGCAGCGGCAACATGCTTGTTGTATCCGGCCAGATCTGCTTTGGCGGGGATGGCAAGCTTGTGGCCAAGGGCCAGCTCGGCGGCGCCGTTTCCATCGAGGATGGACAGAAGGCGGCGCGCGCCTGCGCGATCAACCTGCTGGCGCACTTGAAGGCAGCCTTGGGGGATCTCGACAAAGTCACCCGCGTCGTTCGTTTGGGAGGGTTCATCAATTCGGCCGCAGGCTTCGTTGACGGCCCAAAAGTAATGAACGGCGCCTCCGACCTTATGGTCGAAGTTTTCGGCGACAAGGGCCGGCACGCGCGCACAACTGTCGGAGTATCCGCACTTCCCGGGGACGCCGCGGTTGAAGTTGAAGGTATTTTTGAAGTCGCCGGAACCTGACCCAGTACCTGACATGGGCGGCGCAGACTGGCTCATCGCACACCCGATCGCGCACCGCGGCCTTCACGATGCCTCCGCCGGCGTGATCGAGAATACGGCCGCGGCCTTCTCCGCGGCGGTAGCAGCGGGCTACGGCATCGAGACCGATCTTCAGATCAGTGCCGATGGTGAGGCCATGGTGCACCACGATGATGCGCTCGGCCGGCTAACCGAAGGCAGCGGCGCTCTGGCCGAGATGAGCGCAGCCCAGATCCAGGCGGTTCGCTACAAGGCTGGAGGCGGACGCATCCTCACGCTGGGCGAATTGTGCGACCTCGTGGCTGGACGCGTCACACTGCTTCTCGAATTGAAAAGCCACTTTGATCGCAATCCGCGCCTGGTTGAGCGCACGGCCGAAGTGCTCAAAGGTTATGCAGGCCCTGTCGCCGTGATGTCGTTCGACCCGGATTTGATCGAAGCCGCGCGGCATACAGCGCCCACCTTGAGACGCGGGATCGTGGCTGAGCGGACTTATTCTCATCCCGAATGGAACGAGCTGCCGCGCGCACGAAAACAAAATATGGCGTGGCTGCTCCACGGCCCCCGCTCTCGTCCGCAATTCATTGCTTACTCCGTTAGAGATCTGCCGGCGGTCGCGCCCCTGGTTGCCCGCGGACTATTCGGGCTGCCGCTGCTGACCTGGACTGTCCGCAGCGAAGATGATCGGAAGCGTGCCTCGCGGTGGGCCGATCAGATCATATTTGAAGGGTGGAGACCGTAGGGTCGCAGCAGGGAACCTGGAGCGACATCGGCTATTTCCTGCGCGAAAGAGACCGGAGGCGCCAATGAACTGGAAAATCGTGCTGGCAGCGTCGATTGCGCTCGGTTTTCTGGATCTCGGTGAACTGTCCAGCGTTCAAAAGGCTGTGGCCGAAGATGCGGTCGCACTTTCGGCTGCTACCAAAAAGAAAAAGGCTGCCACGCGCCGGCAGGAGCCGAACCAGGTCGCGTGCACCGAGCTCGGATGCCACCCCATTCCTCCCGGTTGCCACCCCCAAATAGGCTACAACTGGGATGGAATCCCGACCGGCTTCGATATTGTTGTCTGTCAGCCGCCGCGAGTCCGCTAAAGTCTGGGGTGAATTTCCGCCACTTTCGGGGGTAAAATCGGGGAAGGAAGTCCCGCCCGATGACCAATCTTGAAGTTCGCATCCGGATCGCCCAGTCGCTTGCCGAAGTGCGTGACAGGGACTGGAATAATTGCGCCGGCTATACGTCCGGATTTCCAGTTAAAGCAGTACATGAAGCGGAACTCACAGCTGTGGATAACTCGTCCACTGAATTATCTACACGAGCACAAGCGAATAACCCTTTTGTCTCACATGAATTTTTGTCTTCGCTCGAGGAGTCCGGCTCGGTCGGGGCCAGAACCGGTTGGCAGCCGCGGCACCTGCTCGCGGAAGACCCGAACGGGATGCTTCTGGGCGCAGCGCCCTGTTACGTGAAGAGCCACTCCCGCGGCGAGTATGTTTTCGACCATGGCTGGGCCGAAGCCTTTGAGCGCGCGGGCGGCGACTACTATCCGAAACTGCAAATCGCGGTTCCATTTACGCCGGTGACCGGGCCTCGCCTATTTGCAGTCCCCGGCCCTCTGGCGGATCCGGTCCGGGCCGCTCTCGCCGATGCGCTCGTCGAGATAACCAGAGCGAGCGATCTGTCGTCCGCGCACGTCACGTTCCTGACCGAACAGGAATGGCGTTCGCTCGGCAAACGAGGCTTTTTGCAACGTACGGACCAGCAGTTTCATTGGGAAAACGTGGACTACACAAATTTCGACGACTTTCTGAATCGTCTTGCCTCACGCAAACGCAAAACCATAAAGCGCGAGCGCAAGGAAGCGTTGAGCGCAGGAATTGAGGTCTGCTGGTTGACCGGCTCCGATTTGACCGAAGCCGTGTGGGACGCCTTCTTCGCGTTTTATATGGAAACCGGTTCGCGCAAATGGGGCCGCCCTTATCTGACGCGCGATTTCTTTTCCGTGGTCGGTCAGAAAATGAGCGACCGTATTCTGCTCGTCATGGCCCGGCGTGCCGGCCGCTGGATCGCTGGTGCAATTAATTTCATAGGCGCGGATACGCTGTTTGGCCGCAACTGGGGTGCCGTCGAGCACCATCCGTTTCTGCATTTCGAGCTCTGTTATTATCAGGCCATCGACTATGCCATCGCAAAAGGACTGAAGCGGGTCGAGGCCGGAGCCCAAGGCGAGCACAAGCTTGCCCGCGGCTACCTTCCTCACTTGACCTATTCCGCTCATTTCATCGCCAACCCGGGCTTGCATCGGGCCGTCGCCGACTACTTGTCGCGTGAACGCGCTTATGTTCAGGCAGCATCCAGGGAGCTTGCGGCGGCGACGCCATTCCGCAAGGATTTGGTTGAACAGGAATAGGCGTGGGCCAGCCGCGATTTGGTCAGCATCACACGCAGGTTGAAACCGATCGGGGGGAGCCGATGCCGAGCTACGATCCTAACAACATCTTTGCCAAGATCCTGCGTGGCGAACTGCCCTGCTACAAGGTTTACGAAGACGACAAGGTTCTCGCCTTCCTCGACATCATGCCCCGCTCGCCTGGACATACGCTGGTGCTGCCGAAAGCCCCTGCCCGCAACATTCTCGACATTGGCGGCGAGGACCTCGCCCATGTCATGACCACCGCGCAAAGGGTTGCCAAGGCCGCGATGAAAGCGTTCTCCGCCGATGGCATCACCATCCAGCAATTCAACGAAGGCGCAGGCGGACAGGTGGTTTTTCACCTGCACGTTCATGTCATTCCCCGAAAGGTCGGGGTCACGATGAAGCCGCCGGCGAGCGAAAAGGAGAAGCCTGACGTGCTGGCCGAGCATGCAAAGAAACTCGCGGCCGCCATAGAAGCGGCGTGAGCTAGCGCCCGAACAGGAACCCCCCAAGCAAGAGTATTGCCTCGCCGACAAGAACGGCGGCAAACACCGACCGTTTGATGCAAATGAAAGCAACAAAACCGCACGCCGCTGCGGCTATACGCACCGCGAGCGGTATATTGTCGAGTGTGCCGCTCGGAAAGAGAATGAGCTTGGCGATGACCGCGGCAAGAATTGCTGTCGCCACCGCGCGCGACCAGACGACAATCTCCGAATCTTCATTGAGTCCGCGTGCCAGCACCAGCCCGAACGCTCGCCAGATTTCATTGGGCAGAAACCCGACCAGGATCAGCACCAGATAAGGTGACAGCTCGACCGTGGTCATTCGGCCGCCTCCCGCAACCGGTGAACGGCATAGGCCGCCGTGCCGCCAACGATCCCTGTCCACATGATGTCGAGGCCCACATCGAGCGCCGAAAGTATCGGTCCGAGAATGAGACCGAGAACGAGCGCCAACCGGTCCACGAGCATGTGCGCGTTACGCGTGGTCGAAATCAAAAACGACAACGGAGTGAGAAACAGGAGCGCGCCGGCAAGGAGCGGCGGCAATTTGGCGGCCAGATAGAAGCCGACAAATCCGAACGTCGTTGCAATCGCCATATACGTCGTCGAAAGGCCGTTGCAGAAGGCGATGCGGCGCTCGGCGGGAATCGCCGGCAACAGACGCAGTGACTCAACCCACATGCTGACCGAGGTGAAGTGCGTCGGCAGCAACAGTTGGTAGAACGGCGTCTCCTTGCGCCGGATGAGCGGCAACAAGGCCACCACCATGGGAAACAGCCGGATGGCGCTCAGCGTGACTGCGATTGCCGCCTCGAAGATTGCCGATCCGGCGCCAAGTGCGGATAGCAGGATCACCTGAGCTGGGGCAGCCCACACCAGCACCGTCGACAGCGCCAACCACCAGGACGAAAACCCAAAATCATGCGCGAGCGCGCCAATGCCAATGTACGTGCCGGCCAGCACGGGAAAAAAGACCGAGCCGAGTGCCGAACGAACGCCGCCGAAGAAGGCAGCTCCCGAATGGGAAAATGATGCGGGCGCGGACATGGACGCCGCAAAGCTGTCTCACAGGCCCGGCACCTGCGCAACCGCCCTGCCTCGCATGCAACACTTGCAAAATGCGAAGGCCGGGCGGAAAGCCCGGCCTCGCGTTCGTTCGATTGAGGTTAAACCTTGGCCAACGGCACCTTCGGCACTGAGCCGCGTTTTGCCTTGGGTCGCGGCGACGAGCGCCGCTTCGGCTTTGGTCGCACGGCCGGAAGCTTCTCCGGTTTCGGCGTAACGGGCCCTTCGAGGAACTGGAAGCCGAGCTTGTCGCGCCCCTCCTCGTCCTTGTCGACGATCACACGCACATGGCCGCCGCCCTTGAGATGGCCGAACAACACTTCGTCCGCCAAGGGCTTCTTGATGTGCTCCTGGATCACGCGAGCCATGGGCCGCGCGCCCATCAATTCGTCGTAGCCGTTCGCGATCAGCCAGCGGCTAGCCTCTTCCGAAAGCTCGATGGTGACGTTGCGGTCGCCAAGTTGCGCCTCGAGCTGGAGGACGAACTTCTCCACGACCTTGGCGATAATCTCCTGCGAGAGATGCGCGAAGGTGATCGTGGCGTCGAGCCGGTTGCGGAATTCCGGCGCGAACATCTTGTTGATGGCTTCCTGGTCGTCCCCTTCACGCTTGCTGCGCGTGAAGCCGTAAGCCTGCCGGGCGAGGTCCGACGCGCCCGCATTTGTCGTCATGATCAAGATGACGTTGCGGAAATCAACCTGCTTGCCGTTGTGGTCGGTGAGCTTGCCGTGATCCATGACCTGCAACAGCACGTTGAACAGATCCGGGTGCGCCTTCTCGATTTCGTCGAGCAGCAGCACACAGTGCGGGTGCTGGTCGACACCATCCGTGAGCAGTCCGCCCTGGTCGAAACCGACATAGCCCGGAGGTGCACCGATCAAGCGTGAAACGGTGTGCCGCTCCATGTACTCCGACATGTCGAAGCGGATGAGCTCGACGCCGAGCGAGGCAGCAAGCTGTTTTGCGACTTCCGTCTTTCCGACGCCCGTGGGGCCTGAGAAGAGATAGCATCCGATCGGCTTCTCGGGCTCGCGCAGGCCAGCGCGCGCAAGTTTGATCGAGGCCGAGAGCGCCTCGATCGCCTTGTCCTGGCCATAGACCACAGTCTTCAGCGTCTGCTCGAGATGCTGAAGCACCGCGGCATCGTCCTTTGATACCGTCTTCGGCGGAATACGGGCCATCGTCGAGATTGTCGTCTCGATTTCCTTGAGGCCAATCGTCTTCTTGCGCCGGCTTTCGGGAAGCAGCATCTGCGCCGCGCCGGATTCGTCGATCACGTCGATCGCTTTGTCCGGCAACTTGCGGTCATGGATATAGCGCGACGACAATTCCACCGCCGCTTTGATGGCTTCGTTCGTGTACTTGAGCTTGTGATATTCCTCGAAGTACGGCTTCAGCCCTTTCAGAATCTCGATTGCATCCGTGACCGAAGGTTCGTTCACGTCGATCTTCTGGAAGCGGCGCACCAGCGCACGATCTTTCTCAAAGTACTGCCGATATTCCTTGTACGTGGTCGAACCGATGCAGCGGATCGTGCCGGACGCAAGCGCCGGCTTGAGCAGATTGGACGCATCCATCGCGCCGCCCGAGGTGGCGCCGGCACCGATCACCGTGTGAATTTCGTCGATGAACATGATCGCGCCGGGATACGCCTCGATTTCCTTGATGACTTGTTTGAGGCGCTCCTCGAAGTCGCCGCGATAGCGAGTGCCGGCGAGCAACGTGCCCATGTCGAGCGCGAACACTGTCGCGCCCTTGAGTACATCCGGAACTTCCCCGTGAATGATCCGACGCGCGAGGCCTTCGGCGATCGCGGTTTTTCCGACGCCGGCCTCGCCGACGAACAGCGGATTGTTCTTCTGCCTGCGGCAAAGCACCTGAATGGTGCGATTGATTTCGGAATCGCGTCCGATTAGCGGATCGATTTTGCCGTCCTTCGCCTTCTTGTTCAGATTGACGCAGTAGGCCTCGAGCGCATCGCCTTTTTTCTTCGGCTCATCGCCACTCTTTGCGTCGGCTTCCTCTTCGACGCCGCGCACGGGCCGCGATTCCGACAAACCGGGGCGCTTGGCGATGCCGTGGCTGATGTAGTTCACCGCATCGTAGCGCGTCATATCCTGCTCTTGCAGGAAATAGGCGGCATGACTTTCGCGCTCGGCGAAGATCGCCACCAACACATTTGCGCCGGTGACTTCCTCGCGTCCCGAGGACTGCACGTGAATAACCGCGCGCTGGATCACGCGCTGGAAGCCGGCGGTCGGCTTGGAATCCTCCGCACCGTCCGTAATCAGGTTTTCCAGCTCGGACTCAAGATAGGCAGTGAGGCTGCGTCGGAGCTTGTCGAGATCGACGTTGCACGCGCGCATCACCGCCGAGGCGTCCTGATCGTCGATCAGCGCCAGCAGCAGATGTTCAAGCGTTGCGTACTCGTGGTGCCGTTCGTTGGCAATTGCAAGTGCGCGGTGAAGCGATTGTTCGAGACTTCGGGAGAATGTTGGCATTCAAACTTTCCAGTTCATCTGGCGTTCACTCCCCCGACTCACTTTTTTTCCATCACGCATTGCAAAGGATGCTGATGTTTTCGCGCAAAGTCCATCACCTGCGTGACCTTCGTTTCCGCCACCTCGTAAGTATAGATCCCGCATTCGCCTATTCCGTGGTGATGGACATGCAACATAATTCTTGTGGCGGCTTCGTGATCCTTCCCGAAGAACCGCTCCAGGACATGCACAACAAATTCCATTGGCGTGTAGTCATCGTTGAGGATGAGAACGCGGTAGACGTTCGGCCGCTTGGTCTGCGGCTTGGTCTTGGTGATAACGCCGGTCGAAGGTCCGCCCTGATCATTCCGGCGCTTGCGATCGTCGTCAGCCATCCGCGGCACATCGGCCCGCATCGAGGCGGTCAGATTCTGACGGGTCTTCCGGGCTAGGCTCGTCATGGTTGGGCCGCGGCAAATTGCGTTCCTAAAGGTTGCACCATGGCCCCGCTGGCACGTGGCCAGGCATCATATTACTGACCCCGGTACAGCCTTTCCAAGTCAGCAATTCGCTTGACGCTGCCCCGTTCCGGGACAGGGGTCGATTCTTTCCCGATTTCTCACGAGAAAACGCAGATAATTATTGCTTAAACGAACGCAACCCGTTTGCGGGCAAATTGACGCGACTTTCCCCCAAATTCGCCCCGTCCCTCTCACGCTTTTTCAAGGGGGGTACCCCCATATGGAGGAACTTTACAGGTAGGTCGTTTTAACAACCGTTGGGTGAGCCGCATGTTGACCCGTTTCCTCAAGAACGCCCGGGGCGGTGTAGCCCCATTGATGGCGGTCGTCGCTGTACCCGTCATGGGAGCAGTCGGCATGGCCGTCGATTACACGCGGGTGAACGCCGCCCGCACAGCCTTCCAGGTCGCGTTGGATTCGACAGCGCTAATGATGTCCAAAGATGCGGCGACCAAGACGGACGCCGAGCGACAGACGGAAGCCACGAAAACCTTCAGCGCCCTTTTCAACCGGCCCGAAGTCACGGACGCCACAGTGACGCCCACCTTCACCGGAGCCGGCGGATCGAAACTGACCTTGAATGGCACCGCCGTCGTCCACACAAATTTCCTCGGTGTCATCGGCATCAGTCAGGTCGACATCAGCGCGATGTCGGTCTCGACCTGGGGCAATACGCGTCTTCGCGTCGCGCTGGTGCTCGACAACACCGGCTCTATGGCAAACGACGGAAAAATGGACGCGCTGAAGACTGCTTCGCACAATCTGCTCTCACAACTTCAGGCTGCGGCGACGCATCCGGAGGACGTCTATGTGTCGGTCGTCCCCTTCAGCAAGGACGTGAATTTCGGGTCAGACAACTACGCGGCAAGCTGGCTGCGTTGGGACCTGTGGGACGCAGTGAACGGCAAATGCAGCAATAACAGTTACAGCAAGCAAAGCAGCTGCGTTTCGCACGGCAAGATCTGGACACCGAATGCGCACAGCACCTGGAACGGCTGTGTGACCGACCGCGACCAGAACTATGACACCAAAAACGACGCACCGGTCGCCGGCGCCACTCTATATCCGGCCGAGCAATATTCATCCTGCTCGGCTTCGCTGATGGGCTTGTCCAATGACTGGACCAAGCTGAATTCGAAAATCGATGGGATGACGCCGGTCGGCAATACCAACCAGGCGATCGGGCTGCAGGTCGGATGGCAGACCTTGACCGCCTCTCCGTTCACAGTGCCGGCGGTCGATCCGGACTACAAGTATCAGACCGTCATCATTCTGCTGACGGACGGCCTCAACACTGAAGATCGCTGGTACACAAGTCAGAGCTCGATCGATGGGCGCCAGCAGAAGACCTGCGATAACATCAAGGCCGCAAGCATCACTCTGTACACCGTGCAGGTGAACACCGGCGGCGATGCGACTTCGACGCTGTTGCAGAATTGCGCCAGCGACAGCAGCAAGTTCTTCCTGCTGACGACCGCAGGTCAGATCGTCACCACTTTCGGCCAGATCGGCACGTCGCTCTCCAAGCTGCGACTGGCGATGTAATCACTCCCCTGCCGCGGCGCGGGATCCGGGACAACCTGGGCCTGCGCCGCGGTTTTGATTCCGGCGGACACGTTTCCGAGGTCGGGCCAACCGTGTGTTAAGGACGGCTCAGAAGAATATTCGGCATTTGCTTAATCGGGCACAACCGGTGTTTACCATCGAAGTGGTTGAACCAGTTCGCACAAACCCGAATTCGGCCCGGAAAGCCTTACCGCGATCAACGAATTCGGCACCCACTTATATACCGCCCCTTTAGTACCGGACTTTATGAAGGCAACCGGGTTCAACCAGTTCTCGGTGCGTCGCCATGATGTTCGCCCTGAAGAAGCTTTGCCGGACGGTGTCCGAATTCTGCGCCGCTCGCGGCGGCAACGTTGCCATTACTTTTGCCATCGCCACCCTGCCGATCCTCGGTTTCGTCGGAGCGGCGGTGGATTATAGCCGCGCCAACTCGGTCAAGGCCGCCATGCAGACGGCGCTCGATTCAACGGCGCTGATGCTGTCGAAGGAAGCATCCACCGATACCGAAGATCAGCTGAAGGCAAATGCTTTCAAATATTTCACGTCGCTGTTCGTCCGGCCGGAAGCCAAGGACATCACGATCAACGTCGCCTACACCACGGAAGGCGGTTCGAAGATCGTGATCAATGCCACGGCATCGATGCCCGCCGACTTCACCAAGCTCATCGGCTATGACAACTTCACCATTCTTGCGTCCTCCACCGCCAAGTGGGGTACGCGGCGCCTGCGCGTTGCACTGGTGCTCGATAACACGGGATCGATGGCCGACGCCGGGAAGATGGCCGCTTTGCAGACCGCAACGACGGGCCTGCTCAGCCAACTGCAGGGCGCCGTGAACATTACGGGTGACGTCTACGTTTCGATCATTCCGTTCGTGAAGGACGTGAACCTCGGCGGTGCAAACTTCAATTCGACATGGATCTACTGGGGCAACAGCACCCAGGATCCGACCGAATCCGACAGCACCTCCTGGGAGGCGCTCAACGGCGTCTGCACCAGCAACACTTCGTACAACAACAACCGCAGCAACTGCCGCACGCGCGGCGGTACCTGCAGCAACAACAGCTTCACGCGACAGAGCACCTGCACCACCAACGGTACCTGCAGCGTGGGCAGCGCCACAACGCAGAGCACGTGTGCCGCGCGCGGCACCTGCACCATCTCCGGCAATACAACGCAAAGTTCGTGCACGTCTGCCGGAACTTGCAGCCTCACGAGCTATACGAGCCAGTCCACCTGCCAAAATGCCGGCACGTGCACGATCTCGGGCAAGACAACCCAGAGCAGCTGCCAGAGCGCCCACAAATGCTCTGTAGGCACCTGGACCAGTCAAAGCACGTGCCAAAGCCATAGTGGCACCTGGCAGGCCGGCGTGTGGACTTCGACTCCCGGCACTTGGACGGCTGGCGTTTGGACACCCGCCACTTTCACGGCGTACATCTGGACGCCCGGCACCTGGACAGCCGCCAACCACAACACGTGGAATGGCTGCGTCGTTGACCGCGGCTATCCGTTGGCACCGAGCACCCTGGGCGGCCTGAGCGGACCGGACACGACCTACAACTTCGACACCACGTCCGATCCGCCGGATCCGATCACGCCGCGCTATTCCTCGCTCTATGCGGCCGAGCAGTACGGTTCGTGCCCGCAGGGAGTGAAACCGCTCAGCTACGACTGGACCGGGATGAATACGCTGGTCAACAACATGTCGCCCGCCGGTAACACCAACCAGGGCATCGGCCTGCAGATCGGCTGGTTGTCGCTCGTCGGCGGCGGCCCGTTCCCCGTCGTGCCGAAAGATCCGCTGTACCAGTATACCGACGTGATCATTCTGCTCACCGACGGCCTGAACACGCAGAACCGCTGGAGCACCACGCAAAGCGACATCGATGATCGCCAGGCGATGACCTGCGCCAACATCAAGGCGGCCAACGTCGACCTGTATACGATCCAGGTGAACACCGGTGGCGACCCGACGTCGACCTTGCTGCAGAACTGCGCAAGCAGCACGGACAAGTTCTATCTGTTGACATCGGCGGACCAGATGACCGCCACCTTCAATACGATCGGAACCAATCTGACCAAGCTGCGCGTCGCTCAATAACCGCCGCACAGCGGCTGGTGAAACAAAAAGCCCGGCTCACATTGAGCCGGGCTTTGCATTCCAGAACGCCTTAAGCAACTTTACGCAGACAACGCTTACGCGACGCGACTTACTTCGCCTTCGCCAGAAGCGTTTCGAACGGCTTATAGGTTTCCTTGGCAAGGTCCGCATAGAGTTCGCCGATCTTGGAAGCCTTCGCCACAAACCCCTCATAGGCAGTCTTGGCGTATTCAGTCTGTACTTCCATCGCCTTGTCGAACGACTTGACTCCGAAGAGCTTCTCGAGAGCGGCCGTGCCGTCCTCGAAGGCCTTCTTCGAATAATCCGCAACTTCGACCGCAATCGCCTGGGTGCTCTTCGAGATCGCTCCCATGGCTTTCAGCGTGACATCGACGTTGTCTTTGCTGACCTGCTGGAGGTCTTCAAAATTCTTGACCATGTCATCCTTTCCCGGCCCGCCACCGCGGCGCCTCTGCTAAAAACACTGGACCCGGTTCGCGCCGGGACTGGAAAGGGGTTATACTGCACTGCACAATAAAGTCAAGGAAAATATTGCACTGCGAAAACTTGTGCAAATACAGGGTTTTGGCTTAACAATTTGTAAACCGCGTTCTCCTAACGTCGTAATTTATACGAACGCTGCCACGCTACAAAATGGCCACGATGGCAGCCTACGGACGGCCAGGGACGTCAGCGTAATAAGAGGTGGGGAGAAGTGCGCATGCTGCGTGGGGGGACTTTTGGCAATCGCAGCCTGCGTTGGGGTGCCCTGAGCCTGAGCGCTGCTGTTGCGATGGCCGCTTTCTGCGACAACGCAGACGCGCGTCGCCGGCATAAGGCGCAGCCCGCCGAAAGCTACCAGCCTTCCTATTCCTCAATCGTCGTCGACATCAATTCCGGCGAGGTCATGCAAGCGACTAATGCCGACGCTCCGCGCCATCCCGCTTCGCTTACCAAGATCATGACCCTGTATCTGCTGTTTGAGCGGCTGGAACAGGGGAAAATCAAGCTGCAAACCGAGTTGCCGGTGTCCGCGCACGCCGCCGTGCAAGCGCCCTCGAAGCTGGGATTGAAGCCGGGCGAAACGATCCGCGTTGAAACGGCGATCAGAGCCATCGTCACGAAGTCAGCCAATGACGTCGCTGTCATTGTGGCGGAGGCACTTGGCGGCGATGAGCCGAGCTTCGCCAAAATGATGACGACAAAGGCGCGTGCCCTTGGCATGTCGCAAACGACCTACCGAAATGCCTCCGGCCTGCCGGACGAGGAACAGATCACAACGGCACGCGATCAGGCCTTGCTGGGCCGCGCAATCCAGGACCGATATCCAAATTACTATCAATATTTCGCCACGCGGACCTTCGACTACCGCGGCAAATCGATCCGAAATCATAATCACCTGCTCGGGACCGTCGACGGCGTCGATGGCATCAAGACGGGCTACATTCGCGATTCCGGGTTCAATATCGTCACCTCAGTCCGGCGCGCCAATCGCCACCTCGTTGCGGTCGTGTTCGGCGGCCGTTCCGCCGACGCCCGGGACGCGCGCGTTCGCAGCCTGATCGAAAACAACATCAACATAGCCTCGATCAAGCGCACCGCCCCGCCGGTTGTTGAGGGCGTGGAGACTGCACAACTTCGCAAGGACAACAGAGAAACCAAGGAAGAAGACCGTACGGGATCCGCGAGGGTCCGCGTAGCCTCGGTCGCGCCGTCCGTGCCGGACGGGCCCGCGCCGGGGTCAACGGACCCGATAAAACCGACCTCGGTCAAGACCGTGACCGTCCATCCCGCGACGATGTACACCGCTTCGCTTACGCCGCTCCCGTCCGACAATCGTCAACTTGTGCCACCGCCGGTCGTTTCCAATCCAACCAGTGTCACGACCCTTTCCACGGTGAGAAGTGAGCCGCCATCGGCTCCTGCGCCTGCGGCACCCTTGGCCGCCGCTCCTCCAAGCCCCCCGGTTGCTGCCGCTCCTCCTCCCGCTGCGGCCACCTGGCCATCTTCGCCAAAGCCTTCAGTAACAACGGTCCGCAACGAAACAGCACCGGCAATGCAGGCGGTTGCCGCCGCTGTGCCGCCGCCCGCCCCGCCAACGGTCGTGCAACCTCGGCCGGCGACGAAAGTCGCGGCTCTGGGTAATGACCCACCGGCGCCCGCTGCGGCTGCCGAGCCCGTCACCAAACAACGCAGTGGCTGGCTCATTCAGGTCGGCGCCTTGCCCGACGAAACGGAAGCCAAGCAACGCCTGGAGAACGCGCGAAGCAAAGCCAAGGCGCTTCTTGGCAAGGCTGACCCCTTCACTGAACGTACGGAAAAGGGAGACAAGGTGCTTTACCGGGCCCGGTTTGCCGGCCTCGAGAAAAATCAGGCGGAAGCCGTCTGCAAGCACCTCAAGCGCAGCGACATTCCGTGCATGCTGCTGAAAAACTGACAAACAAAAACTGCAATGGGATGCGTCAATACGCTCAGGAGCCGCTGATGGTTGTGTTTGTGGAGTACCTCAGCGATGGCGGCGGAGAAGAATTTCCTTGGCTTCGTTGATACGGGCCGCGAGATACGTCGACCCCCCTTGGTCGGGATGCAGTTTCTTCATCAGCGTGCGATGCGCGCGGCTGATGTCGTCGGCGGTCGCGCCGGTCTGCAGGCCAAGGATCTGATAGGCCTCCTGTTCCGACATTTTGCCGGTACCCGACGCACGCGGCCGTTCTGCCGTATCCGCCTGCGCGTTCTCACTCCATCCGGGATCCCGGCGGTCAAGATAAGCCATAAGTAGCGCCCGGCTCTCGTCGTCCACCTGGGCGAGCATCGAGACAAGCGTTTCCACGTCGAGAGTCCCGAGATCGACGCCTTGATAGCGGCCGGCCAAGACGCGCCCACGCATTGCGCCGCTGTCGTGATCGAGCTCCATTTCAAAAAAGGCGGATCGTACGCGCGACGTCTGCCCTCCAGTCTTCTGCGTCCGTGCCGTGAAGCCGGCCGGCCCGAAAGGCAGCCAGCCGAGGAGCCCCAGCCCGAACGCGCCGAGCGGGATGGCTATGCCAATTTCGCCACGCAGTCCGAGGAAAACGGCAAACCCGAGCGACAGCAATCCACCCCCGAGCTTCATCACGCGCGCGGCGATCTTGGGATCGACTTTGGAAATGATGTTGAGCGCCCACAACACCAGGACGAGGACGACCACGCCAAAAATGAGCGTCGGCATGGCTATTTCAACTGCGCCAATAATTGTTGCGCGCCGGCGGAGCGCTTCTTCGACAGATCGGCGAGCGCCTTGATGCCGCCCGCGGCATAAGCTGCAACGGCGCGCAACAGCTCGCCGAGCTGATGAGCCGAGCCGGCATCAAATCGGCAATAGGCCCCACGCGAAAGGCGCGCGATCTCACGATAGGCATTCTCGGCCACTGCATCCGCACCTTCCTGAAACATGAACACCGGAACGCCGAGCAACCCCAATTCGCCGGCTGCCTGGCATAGTGCGTCGATCGGCTCCTCCATTGCATCGCCGACGAAAACCAGCGCCTGCACCTTCTGCCGTGCATGTTCGTGTCGCGCATGGCTCAGGACTTTGCCGATCTGGGTCTGTCCGCCACGGCAATCGATGCGCGACATCAAGCCCGCAAGTTTGTCACTTTGCGCAACCCAACCAGACGCACGGCATTCGCTCAGGCCGCGGAAATAGACGAGTTGAATGTCGAGGCCGCCTATGCCCGCCGCCTCGCGGAACATGTCCGCCTGCAGGGCGCAGGCGGAATCCCAGGTCGGCTGGCGGCTCATTGTCGCGTCGAGCGCGAAGATCAACCGGCCGCGATGCCCGGTTGCAGTCGCAGGGCCGAGAGCGCGTACCTTTTCAATAAAGGTTTCGATTTCCGGTCTGGACGAAACCGGGGCCGGACTTTGCTGGGAGTCCTTTCTCATATCGAAAATTCTACACTGAAAAAATGGAACTCGCGCGAGCCCCCTGTCGCCCCGTCAGATGGCGACATTAACCCGTGGATTCAAGCTTGTCGGGCTCTAGGCGAGAATGTCGTGGACCTGCAATGGCTGGTCCATGACCGAGTACCATTCCGCGCGTGCGGCGGCACGCCGTTTGCCGTTTTCGGAGAGCGGAAGCTGTAGCGCGTTGAGCAACGCAACCACTTCCTCGCGGGCCGTCACATGCGAAAGATTTGGCCGCGTACCCAGCGTTTCTTCGTCGAGGTCATCGAGCGCCGTGAGCCCGCGCGGGAAAAACTCGCGATAGACCACACGCTCGGCAAAGCCCTCCACGCTGCGGAAGCCCATGCGCTTTGCCAATTCACTGATGCCGTCGCCCACCAGCTTTTTATTGCGTGAGGTCAGCGTCGAGAGGCGATTACGAACGACGACCCAATCCGTGAGCTGTCCGTCAACCAGCCGGCGCTGGCGCCGTGCTTCGCGAACCATCTCCGCGTAGTGGCTTTCACCCGTGACGCTGAAATCGGTCGGATCGAGCGTGGCCAACACATCGAAGTCAAGGAAACTGTCATTGAGTGGCGTGACAAGCGTGTCGGCCATCGAATGCGCGAGTCGCATCAGGTATGTGTCGTTGCCAGGTGTATCGATCACAACGACGTCGTGACTGTGCTCAATCGCGCTGATCGCCGCCGAAAAACTCGTGAACTCCTGCGACTCGTTCAGTTCCAGTGAGTTGCCCTCGGCGCGCGTGACGCAATAGTGCGTCGGCAATTCGAGCGAGATTCGCGCGCGTTCGGCCCACGCCCGACGATTGTCGATGTAGTGCGTAAAACTTTGCTGGCGCGAATTGAGGTCGATCGTGGCTACGCGCTGCCCGGCTTTGAGAAGCGCGACCGCGATGTGCAGCGCGGTGGTGGACTTTCCGGACCCACCCTTCTCGTTACCGAGCACAACAACGTGCGCTGAGTGAGCTATTTCCTCGATCGACTGAATCAGCATGCCGCCCCTCTGGCCGCCGATCTTCAAAATATTAGCCTGCGTTAGTCAAGTTAAACTCGACGCACGACGAATTTGCTTCACCAGATTTACCCGCCACCTGCCTTGCAGGTCGTCATTCGGTTTTGCGACAATTCTCGACATGGGCACAATTAGGGCAAACCGGCTGAGAAGTCATACGAACGGTCTCCTCCCTTCGTCGCGCCTTGGAACTGCACCGCAGGCCGAGCGAGCGCGTGGCATTGGTCCCGACGATGGGTGCCTTGCATCGCGGTCACATGGCTTTGGTGCGGGAAGCGCAACGGCGGTCGAAGCGCGTCGTAGTGTCGATCTTCGTTAATCCGACCCAATTCGCGCCGAATGAGGATTTTGCCAGTTACCCGCGCAATTTTTCGACCGACCTCAAAGTCCTGCGGGACGCCCAGGTCGATTTTGTCTGGGCCCCTCCGGTCGAAGTCATGTATCCGGATGGCTTCGCCACACGCCTGGCGCCCGAAGGCGCCGCCAAGGCTGACCTCGAGGATCGATTTCGCCCGCACTTTTTCGGCGGTGTTGCGACCGTCGTGGCCAAACTGTTTACCCAGGTCTCGCCCGATTTTGCGCTTTTCGGCCAAAAAGACTACCAGCAGCTGCGCGTTGTCACACAAATGGCCAAGGACCTCGATCTTCCGGTGAAGGTGATCGGAGTGCCAACCGTGCGTGAGCCGGACGGCTTGGCCCTGTCTTCGCGCAACGTGTATCTCTCGACGACCGAGCGCGCTGTCGCGCCAATGATCCATCGAGTCCTAACAAGCTGTGCCGCCCGCATCAAAAGCGGCGAAAAAGTGGACCGCGTCCTCAATGTTGGCCGCATTGAGTTCGACCTCGCCGGATTCGCCCTTGATTATCTCGAAGCTCGCCACGCTATGACGCTGGCTCCGATCAGTTCAACAAAGGATGGCCCGATTCGGTTGCTCGCCGCGGCCCGGCTGGGGAAAACCCGGTTGATCGACAACATCGCGGTCTAGAGCAATCCAAGCTCCCGCAATTCCCGTCGCATGGTCTCTGGCATCCGCGCAGCACCTGGTGCAGCGCGAGAAAGATCGCGCGGCGCTTCATTGGTCGCCAGATATCGCCACCCTTGAAAGGCCGAGCGGGGACGCGGCTCAACCAGTATGAGCTTACCATCGAGCACGACGCGGCAACGGCCAATGCCGTCCTTATCGACAAAGGGGCGGATGTCGAGGATGCGCTCACGACAAGCGATCTGTCCGCGGATCACCCAGTAGAGCGAGCCGCCATCGGTCAGTTCGGCCGCGCGCTTCGGTACCATGCGCGTCGTGTGGATGTGCTCAGCCTTCTGGCCGCGCCGCTTCTTTTCTTTCAATTTCAGTTTGATCCAGTCCTCAAGATCCGAGACCGAATCACAGCCAACGCAAAGTTTGATGAGATGAAGCGACATTACGACATTCCGGTTTATTCGCGTATCGCTTGGCTCGGCACGACGCGCATGAGCGGTGCACCCTCGGCTACCTGTGCATCCGCCGCAACCGACAGGTCGGTGACAGTGCCGTCGGTTGGCGCCACAAGCGTGTGTTCCATCTTCATGGCCTCAATTATGGCGAGACGCTGTCCACGGATGACCTGCGCGCCGGGCTCGACCAGGATATGGAGCACCTTGCCATGCATGGGTGCCCGCACAATCCCGCCGACGTCATGATCCCCAGCCTCGTTCAGAACAAGGTCACGCAAGGCAACCTTGGTCTGCCGCCCGTGCCGCAGAACGTAGATTGCATCGCCATCGACCACGACCGTGGCATCTTTCGCCGGCGGACTGCCTTCAACCAAAACTTTAAGACCCCAGGGTTCGTAGGCTACTTCGGCCACTGCTGCCTGATCGTCGACCAGAACTGGCAATGCGAGGTGCCGACGGCCCGATAGCTGAAAGGCATCGCTTGCATCCCAGGGTGACGCTGGTTGATCCGGATCGCTTTGCGGCGAGGCTGCCAAGCGATCCCGCTCTTGCGCCAGCAAGGTTTCCGCGCCAAGCGCTGCGGCGGCCCCATCTAGGCCCCGTGGGACGGCACCAAGATCGACCAGATTGCGCTCAATGAAGCCGGTATCGAATTGGCCTTTGCGAAATCCTTGAGCCCGACACAGCGCTGCCAGAAAGCCTGCATTGCTGCGAGGGCCGACCAGAACGGTCTGCTCGAGAGCGCCCGCCAGACTCTCCAGGGCATCGTCGCGCGTTTTGGCATGGACAATAAGCTTGGCGATCATTGGGTCGTAAAACGGCGACACCTCGCTACCGGCATCGACACCGCTGTCGACACGCAAGCCTTCGTTTCTCGGAAACCGCAGGGCAATCAGTCGTCCAGTCGAGGGCAAGAACTCCCTTTCTGGGTCTTCCGCATAGAGCCGCGCCTCAACCGCGTGGCCATCGAGCCTCACCTGGTGCTGCGCCAACGGCAATTTCTCGCCCGCGGCAATGCGAAATTGCCATTCGACCAAATCGAGCCCGGTGACTGCCTCAGTCACAGGATGCTCGACCTGAAGCCGTGTGTTCATCTCCATAAACCAGAATCCATCGGGCCTGAGCCCCTTCGCCCCATCGGCGATGAATTCAACTGTGCCAGCGCCGACATAACCGACCGCCTTTGCGGCGGCGACGGCCGCCGTACCCATGGCGGCACGTAGTTCCGCACTCATGCCCGGGGCCGGAGCCTCCTCGATCACTTTCTGATGCCGCCGCTGCAGCGAACAATCGCGCTCATTGAGGTGGATGGCGTTGCCCAGTCGATCCGCAAAGATCTGCAGCTCCACGTGACGCGGACTCGCTACATATTTTTCGATCAGCACACGGCTGTCGCCGAATGAGGTTTTCGCTTCTCTCTGTGCGCCCTCCAGGGCCGCATCGAAATCGGCGTGGCCGTCGACACGACGCATGCCTTTACCGCCGCCTCCAGCCACCGGCTTTATCAGGACCGGATAGCCGAGCTCGTAAGCCTTCTGCCTGAGAAATTTCGGGTCCTGCCGATCGCCGTGATAGCCCGGGACCACGGGTACGCCGGCCTTCTCCATCAACGCCTTGGCGCGGTCCTTCAGGCCCATAGCGCGAATGGCTTCGGGGGGCGGACCGACAAAGGTCACGCCAGCCTCCCCGCAGGCCTGCGCAAATTCCGCGTTCTCGGCGAGGAAGCCATAGCCCGGATGGACGCACTCGGCGCGTGCGGATTTCGCCACAGAGAGCAACTTGTCGATCGCGAGATAGCTTTGCGCCGCCGGCGGTGGCCCTATGGCGTGCGCCTCGTCGCACAGCCGCACATGCAAGGCGTGCGCGTCAGCCTCCGAATAGACCGCGATGGTGCGCATGCCCAATCGCTTGGCGGTTCGGGCGACGCGGCAGGCAATCTCACCGCGGTTGGCAATCAGGACGGATTTGAACATTCGGACCCGGCGTCAGTCGGCCCGATACTAGCGTGTCGCCGGGGCCGCCGGCGGCGTTGCCGCCTGGGCCTGTGGACGTTTTGGCGGCACGGGAGCGCTCGCGGCCGGTTTTTCCCCGGGCGGGTGGGCGGTGGCTGTGCCGGTCTGCTCCTTCGGCTCTTTCGGCTCCTTCGGCGGCGGAGGCTCAGCATTCATGATGCTGACCGCTGGAATGGAGGCGGACGAGGGGAAATCGTATTTCGGGTCGAGCGGATGAGCCACCGAAGGAGGCTCCGCCGCGTTGGCAACCGGCGCCGGCGTCACAGACGAGGTCTGCGGCTCTTTGTCGGCGACAGGCTGGCGTTTATCCCAGGCGGATGCATACCGGGCGACATAGCTGTCGAAAGCGCGGACCTTCAGATTGCCCTTGAGCGCTGCGGCATCCTCAAACATTGCCAATGCCGCACACCGCTCGGCGGTACACCCATCGCGAACAGAGAGGACGTGCGCGGCAATCCCGTAGCGATCAAGCTCGATCGCGCGGCGTCCTGTCGTAAACGCGGCCAAAAAATCACGATCGCCGCGCGCAGTTGCCGCAACGTCGGAAAGCAGCGACAGCCGCGCGCTC
Source organism: uncultured Alphaproteobacteria bacterium (assembly GCA_963707615.1). Taxonomy (GTDB): domain Bacteria; phylum Pseudomonadota; class Alphaproteobacteria; order Rhizobiales; family Xanthobacteraceae; genus Pseudolabrys. Next base: position 912,477 of record CAVPQT010000001.1, on the reverse strand, counting down.
ACGTAGGCGACAGCTTTCGCCGTACTCTGGGCGTCAGCAAACACCGCTTGCTCGCAGGCGTTCTCGACCTGCTCACCGGCGACACCATCAAGGCAGGCGAGCGATCCCGAAGTTATGGCGCTCACGCTGAGCTGCACATCGCGTTGCAGAAGCGCCCGCTGTTCGGCCGTGCGTTCGCTCATCTCCAGCCTGTCGAGAATGGCGGTTGTCACCAAAATGCAGACCGCGATGACGGAGACCAGAACAAGCAGGCGCGGAACGATGGCGCTGTCTGAACGGCGCATCAACATCACGACCATCACCAAGATCAACGCCGCCAACGCACCGGCCAACGGAGCCGGGAACACCAGCGGCGTTGAGAGCAGCCCGTTTGCGGATGCGCTATCGGCGATCGACATGGGTTCCAGCTATTGAATCTTCGCTCCCGAGACTTTTACCACATTCGCCCATTTTTCGATGTCCTTTACGAGAAAGGCTTCGAATTCTTCAGGCGTCTTGATGAGCGGTATCGCCCCCTGCTTGAGCCATGCTTCCTTCACATCGGGCCTGTTGATGACCTTATTGATGTTGGTGTTCAGGAAATTGATGATCTCTTTAGGCGTGCCCTTTGGCGCCATCACGCCGAGCCAGATCGTCGCCTCGTAGCCGGACACCGTTTCAGCAATCGTCGGGAGGTCCGGGGTCAACTGCGAGCGTGTAAGACCCGTCGTTCCGAGTGCACGCACCTGCCCCGACTTGGCAAGTTCCGACATCGTGGTCACGGCATCGAACATCATCTGCACGGTTCCGGAAACCACGCTGTTGCGCGCATCGCCCGAAGCCTTGTGCGGGACGTGGACGATGTCCGTTTGGCTCATTGCCTTAAAGAGTTCGCCGGCCATGTGATAGGGCGTGCCTGGACCGGACGATGCGTAATTGAGCTTGCCCGGATCCTTCTTCGCCAATTCGATGAACTCCTTGACGGTTTTTGCCGGAACGGACGGATGAACGACCATGAGCAGATCCGAGTAGTTGATTGTCGCCACCGGAACAAAATCACGCATCAACTGGAACGGCTTGTTGGGCAGCAGAGACTCGTTGGTCGTGTGCGTGTTTGACATCACCAGCAGCGTGTAGCCATCGGGCGCCGACTTCGCGACGGCATCGGTCCCGATAATCGAACCTGCGCCCGGACGGTCCTCGACGATGAATGACTGCTTGGTTTCCTCCGAAAGGTGCTGAGCAAGCACGCGGGCAAATACGTCGGCAGGCCCGCCCGCTCCGAAAGGAACAATGAACTTAACGGGACGGCTCGGGTAGTTCTGGGCCGCAGCAGGCCACACCTGCAAGATTGCAAATAGCACTGCGGCCAGACGCAAAAAGACGCGCATAGGTCCTCCCCTCAAAAGTTTGTTCGTTGATGACGTCGTCGTTTCTTCTCGTCATGTCCCGCCAGCGGATCTAAACCCTGGCGCTAAATCGCTCGCCGCGGCGAATGCTCCTTTGGCCTCGACCGACGTCATCGCAACCGTCGTTTTCAAGCCGGTCACACCCCCGCCGCTCCCCGCAGCCAAAAGCACGGCCGCCATCTGAACATCATTGGGCGCTTCAGCAATGGCCAGAAAATCGTATTCGCCGAATGTCAGGTAGTAGCCCAATAGTCGCCCACCGATTTTCGACAAGATGCGCGCAACGGCGTCGGCCCGGTCCTCAGGCTTTACGATCATCCCCTTTATGGCTTCACGGGTGTACCGCCCCTGCGTGATGTAGATTGGCATCCCCGGCCTCCTCTTGCGCAGCAAACTGCGACGTCCGGCGCATCATATGGAGCGGCCACGGCAAAATAGCGACAGGAGGCCTCGCAGCCGGCGTCAGGCGCGGTCGAGCTGGCTCTCTTTGGCCACGCGTTCGAACGCTTCGCCCGAGCTTTTGATCCGGTACTGATAGTCGTCGCCCTCTGACGGCAAGAGCTTGACCACAATATAACTTCCGGTCGCAGCCGCACGTCCGAAGGTCGGCGATGTGTAATAGACGGTCTCGCCGACCTGGTACTTATGCGAACGGATCGGCAGCTCGTGCATCGCCACCGGCTGGACCGGCGGACTCGGCGTGCGGATCATTTTTGTCGCTTTTACCGGGACAATAGGCGGCGCAATCATACGCACTGGACGCGTGACCTTGCCGACCGGCAGACGAGCGGATGTCTTTTTTGCCGTCACCCGAACGCTCTTCGCGCTCTTTTTTGCGGTCCCGCTCGTCGTTTTGGCCGACCGCCCGGCGGTTTTTGCTGAATGTTTGCTCATAGTTTCAATATAGCAGCTAATTTTGTTTGCGGGCAAAGTTTTTTGGCGTGGAAGCTTAATGTTTTCAATGAGTTATAAGACAAGAAAGGGCGGTACAAGGTTAACGGCGCGCGACCCAAAATGCGCCTCCTTGGCTGTCATAATTGCTCGCCGGCCCCTGTAGAACCAGAGGGAACTCGCGGTCATCAGGGGCGTTTCAGGTCGGGAACGAGGAGTTTTCATCATGCGTGTCCTTATCGGCATTATCCTTGGCGCCATAATCACCGTTGGCGGCGCCTATCTCTATGAACTCGAGCCGTGCGGTGACGAATTCCGACAGCGCAACCGTTGCACAACGTCCCATGGTGAATTGGGATGTCGTCGGTAACAAATGGAACCATCTCACGGCGCGCGCCCGCGCCGAATGGAGCCGGCTCGCTTCCAAGACCTGATCCCATCGCCGGTCGGCTAATCGCGCAGTTGCTCACGCACTCCTACCCGCAACACATCGATGATCGCGCGACGGTCCATGCGCGTGCCGTCATCGCCCTCGATCAGGAGTGGAATGCGGCCCGTTCCTTCGAGATGGCGGGCCCACGAGAGGGCGTCATCGAGATCCGCGAACTCCTTGAACAACAGCTGCGATTTCTCAAGCGGCGACACATCGGGCGAGCCCTTGGGGCCACTGTAGACACGGTAGTGCATCGCAAACCTCTTGGCTTTGCCACCCACCCCATGATCTGAACTAACGCCTGACAGGCATGTGGGGTTCGTCGCCCCATATTGCACGGGCCGACGTGCTATACGTCGCCCGTCGAGGGGGTCCATCCAATGCGAGCGGCGTACTACGAGCGTAACGGCACTGCGCACGAGGTTTTAAAGGTTGGCGAAATCGAAACGCCTCACGCCGGACCGGGCGAAGTCCGCGTCAAGCTTGCCACCTCCGGGATCAACCCGTCCGACGTCAAATCTCGATTGGGTACCACGAGAAAAATAGCGTTTCCGCGGGTCGTCCCGCATAGCGATGGTGCCGGCGTAATCGATGAAGTCGGTAGCGGCGTGCCGAAATCCCGCGTCGGCGAACGTGTGTGGGTTTGGAACGGTCAGTGGAAACGTGCCTTTGGCACCGCCGCCGAGTTTATCGTGTTGCCTTCCTCGCACGCAGCGCCTCTGCCGGCCGATGTTGCCTTCGAGGCCGGTGCCTGTCTCGGAATTCCCGCGATGACGGCTATACACGCCGTGAACCTTGCCAATGCATCGGCGGATTCAACATTACTGGTATCGGGCGGCGCCGGCGCTGTCAGCCAGTACGTCATTCAGTTTGCGAAAGCCAAAAAGGCAAAGGTGATCACAACAGTATCCTCACCGGAGAAGGCCGCCGTCGCCCGGGAAGCCGGCGCCGATCAAGTCATCGACTACAAGAAGGAAAATGTCGGCGAACGCGTCATGGACATCACCGGCAAGCGTGGTGTCGACGCTGTCATCGAGCTTGACCTCACGACCAATGCCAAACTCATTCCGTCTGTCCTTCGGCCAAAAGGCACCGTCGTCGTCTATGGCACTGGACCAGAAGCCGTGCTGCCGGCTGCGTTCTGCCTGGTCAACTCGATCCGCTTGCAATTTTTTCTGGTTTACGAACTCGATGCAACGGAGCGCGAGCGCGCCGTCTCGGACATCAATGATGCCCTGAAAAGCCGGATGCTCGTCAACCGACTGGCGCATCCAACATTTTCATTGGCACAGACCGCGGCGGCGCACGAAGCCGTCGAGCGCGGCAGCATCGGCAATGTCATTCTTGTGTTCTGAAATCAACGACGCGCTAGGGTGGGACGACAGCTTCCGGGAAGCCTGCAGCATCGAGCGCGCGGCGCACCAGGCCTGAGGTTTTTGCGACCAGCAGCAACTCGCTGGCAATCCTGAGGGCAGCCGGTCGACTTTTAGGGACCGCAACGGCGATGCCGGTCTGCTGAAAATTTCCCGGCAACACGCGAGCGCCCGGAAGCTTCGGGAGAAGCCCTGCGAATGAATCATGCGACAGAGCGAAGGCATCACCCTGCCCCCGCCTCGCCATCTCGGTCATCTGATCGACGCTCGGCACTTCCTCAACGCTGGCTTGCGGCGCAGTCCGCCGCGCGCTTCGGGCCGTCGTCGTGTTGGAAATAGCGACGATCCGCCGCCCCGGTCGGTTGACCTCATCAATGGTTCTGATGGTCGAACCTGCCGGCACAAGATAAGTGCTTTCGATGAAATAGTAGGCTGGCCCAAAATCGACCCGCTTTGCTCGCTCCGCATCTTGCGGCATGAACGCCACATCACAGTCGCCGCTCGCCACCGCTTCGGTGACCTGCCCGGAGTTGTCGTAGATTTGCAATGCGAGCGGCAATTTCAAAGCCGCGGCAAAGCTGCGGATCAGATCCACCGTAACTCCCCTGACTTCGCCCTTTCCTTCCCTGGTGGCAAAGAAAGCGGATGCCGCCGGAGCCGCAACGACGCCGCCGCGAAGTTGGCCAGTGGGCGCAAGCTCTTTGAGGTCTGCAGGGCTGGTCATGGCGCCAGCATTTGACATGCGCTGATGCTATAGGCTACGACACCGCGTCAATTGCGCGGCCGGTAGTCCTGATTGGTGAAGGCCGGTTGGGTAGGACGCTTGATAACAATAAATCCGTTCTCGGTGCCTTGATGGCATGCATTGCAAGCGGCAGTGAGCTTGTCGTAGCCGGCTGTAAATGCCCTTAGGTCTTTCGCCTCGATGGCCTTTTCCAGAGCGACAATCTCCTTCGTAATAACTGCATCGAGCATTTCGGCGAGGGGCAAACTCTTGAAAGTCGGAATGAGCTCCTGAACGTCGCCCATGACTTCCTTGATCTCTCCCAGCTCATAAGCGGCGAGCGGCCAATTGCGCTCGCGAGCGGCGAACCAAAGCTTGTTGTGCTCGATGAGGATCACGTTCATGAACTGCTCAAGTCCGGGCACATAAGTTCTCGGAGTTTCTTTCGCCTCTGTGGGAGTCTCTTTAGCCGCCGGGGGAGCCGGCGCCTGCGCTCCTGCCGCCAGTGGGAGGAACGACGCTGCAAACACAATGCCGGTGATGCGACGGACCATTGATAGCCTCCTCACTGAGCCCCTGAAAATTTCTGACATTGCACCGTATCGGACGCAAGACGCGCAAAACAACTTTGGAAGTTTTCTAATATGGCAGTCCGGTGGCAGGCTTTGCCACTATCGAGATCGCCATTGGTTGATACAAGTCGCCGAATTGCGTGTATGCCATCGTTCTCTATTTGGGGAGAGTGAGCGATGAGATTCATCCTGGGAGTCTTCGTCGGCGCAGCGTTGATGCTGGGGAGCGCATATCTGCACGACATGGGCGTCGTACGCGCCGGCCCGAAGCAACCATTCGTGAACTGGGATACGGTTATCGGAATGCTTGGGCGCTGACCCCCGACCCCGCTACATCCGGAATACTCCGAATTTCGTATCGACGACCGGCGCATTCAGCGCCGCCGAAAGCGCAAGCGCCAATACACGACGCGTTTCTGATGGCGCAATGATGCCGTCATCCCAAAGGCGCGCCGTAGCAAAGTAAGGATTGCCTTCTGATTCAATTTGGTCGCGCAACGGCTGTTTAAATTCTTCCTCCTCGATTTCCGACCATTTCCCGCCCGCAGCCTCGATATTGTCTCGCCTGACAGTTGCGAGCACGCTGGCCGCCTGTTCGCCTCCCATCACCGAGATGCGAGCATTCGGCCAGGTGAAAAGAAACCGCGGCCCATAGGCGCGCCCGCACATCCCGTAATTGCCCGCGCCGTAAGAACCGCCAATGATGACGGTGATCTTGGGCACTTGGGCACAGGCCACGGCGGTCACCATCTTTGCTCCATCTTTGGCAATCCCGCCCGCTTCATAGTCGCGACCGACCATAAAGCCGACGATATTCTGCAAGAACAGCAAGGGAATCCGCCGCTGGCAGCAGAGTTCGATAAAGTGTGCGGCCTTGAGCGCGCTTTCAGAAAACAGAATTCCGTTATTTCCAAGAATGCCGATTGGCATGCCATGCAGATGGGCAAAGCCCGCAACGAGTGTTGTGCCGTACAACGCCTTGAACTCGTCGAATTCCGACGCATCGACGACACGCGCAATGACTTCGCGCACGTCATATTGCTTCTTCAGATCAACCGGAACAATTCCATTCAGCTCCGCCGCATCGTGAACGGGGTCGCGTGCTTTCAGCAACGCAACGTCGACATTCTTTCTTGTGTTGAGATTGGCGACGATGCGACGTGCAATGCTCAGGGCATGGTGATCATCTTGTGCGTAGTGATCGGCAACGCCGGACTTGCGCGCGTGCACATCCGCGCCTCCCAACTCTTCCGCGCTCACTACTTCTCCGGTCGCAGCCTTCACCAAAGGTGGGCCGCCGAGAAAGATCGTTCCCTGGTTTCTGACGATGATTGTTTCGTCGGACATGGCGGGGACATAAGCGCCGCCCGCTGTGCACGATCCCATCACCACTGCGATCTGAGGAATGCCAAGCGAGGATAGCGTTGCCTGATTGTAGAAAATGCGGCCGAAATGCTCCCGATCGGGAAACACTTCGATCTGGTGAGGCAAATTGGCCCCGCCGCTATCGACCAAATAGATACAAGGCAAACGATTTTCGCGCGCGACTTCCTGGGCGCGCAAATGCTTCTTCACGGTCATTGGATAGTAGGTGCCGCCCTTGATGGTGGAATCATTGCAAACCACCACACATTCGCGACCTTCGATCCGGCCAACCCCTGTGATCAGACCCGCACCGTGAATGGCATCTTCGTACATACCATTGGCGGCGAGAGGCGACAGTTCGAGAAAAGGCGATCCGGGGTCGATTAAATTCATGACCCGATCGCGGGGCAGCAACTTGCCGCGGCCGATGTGCCGTTCACGGGCCTTCTCAGAGCCGCCCAGAGCCGCCTCACCGCGGCGCGCCTGCAACTCGGAAACCAACGCCTGCATGCGCTCGCTGTTTGCGCGAAATTCGGCGCCATTCTTATCAATAGATGACGAAAGAATCGCCAAAAGGCACCTCCCCGGTCGGATTGAAAGGTGCCTTGGTGGAACCCGGAACGCAATGGCGTCACGTTCATTGCGATTTCGTAAGCAACGGAACCGAGCCGTGACGCCGGACGTTCTGTCACGAGGTCTCGACATATCGGGAATTCGAGGGACATCCAGAGGAGGCATCAGTGAAGAAAGCTAAATTGCTGTCGACCGTAGCCGCCGCGTTGCTTTTTGGCGTCGGCGCCGCATCGGCACAAGGAATGGGTAAGGACACGCCCGAACGCGCGCCTGCAGCGCAGCAAAGCGCCCCGGCGGAAAAGGTCGCACCGAGCATGAAAAACAGCGACCACAAGGCGCCGCAGACCACCGGTCAGGCCACCCCAGATGAGAAGTCTGGCAAGGCCAAAGAAACAACCGGTCAGGCACCGAAGTCGGAACCGAAGTCCGATATGGGTCAGCGCAGCCCAAGCGGCGCCCCGCAGGAATCCAACCCTGCGAACAGCGGTGTAAACAAGTCGAACTCGGACAACAGTCCGGCGGCTTCTCCGTCTACAAAATCCAGCTCGGAGGAGAACCGCGCGACCACCGGACAAGGCGCGGCTGGTTCAGCCAAGCTGACAACCGAACAACGCACCAAGATCAGTTCGGTCGTCAGAGAGCAGAAGGTTGAACGGGTCAATCTGAACGTGTCGGTAACTGTTGGGACGCGCATCCCTTCAAGCGTGCACGTGCACCCGCTCCCGCAGCAGGTCTTCGTGATTTATCCGGAGTGGCGTGGTTACGACTACATTCTGGTTGGTGAGCAGATCGTGATCATCAATCCACGCACCCACGAGATCGTCGCCATCATCGAGGCGTAATCTCTCAGGCGGCAATCTTGTACCGGCGGCCGGGAACTCCCGGCCGCCGACATTTTTGAAACATTTTTCACAATTGCCGCTGGTCCGGGAACGCCCTTTCGCTGCCTCCGTTGTTCAAAATGCCGCAAGCCGGCATTAGCCCCCAATCAGGAGTCAAACGATGAAGACGTTGACCACCTTTACCGCCATTGCCGCCCTCGTCGCAGGCGTATCTTTCGCGCAGGCACAGGGCACGATGGGCTCACCCCAATCGGGAACCAGCACCCAGTCGCAGACGGTCGGTAATTCCCCGTTCTGCATCAACATGTCCTCAAGCGGTGGCCTCAACTGCAAATACACGAGCATGGCGGCATGTGAAAAAGACGCGAAGCCGCAAAACCTCAACTGCTCGCCAAACCCGAACAAGAGCACGACGGGTTCACGGCAATAGTCCCTCAAGAGCGTGAGCCCAACCGGACTTCGGTGGCTCACATACAAGACTCGCCAAGCCCGGCCTCCTGGCCGGGCTTTGTGCTTCAACTCGCTGCCACGCGATATTAGTCTTGCCACTTTCCGAACGCGGAGCAGGACCAATGGAAGCGCGGCTCGATAGCTACAAGGATCTGAAGCTCAAGCTGGATGGCATGGTGCCGCCTGGTCATGGTTTCCATCGAAACCTGTTGTTCGATGCGCTTTACAGTTCGCTACCGCGGGATCCCCAGGTGAAGGTGCAGATCTACAACGCGGAAATTGTGCCGGGAGGCTTCACGAATTGGCATTGTCATAATGGCGCGGCTTTTTTCGTTGCCCTGCAGGGCCTTTTCGAAGCCCACTTTCAGGAAGGCGTTCTGGTGAAGGCGAAGGCCGGCGAGTGCTATTCCGAACCCATTGCCAAGTTCCATCGCGGGCACAATCCGCACCCTGAACTGCCCTATCTCTGTGTCGGAGCGTGCTTCACCTCGCCCGATCGCGAGCACGTGACCAATTCAGTGGAACGGCCGTGGTGACCAAGGGTGTCCCGTCGCTCTGAAATCAGTGCGGGCATCATTGCCTACCGCCGCAAGCCGCGGTTCGAAATCCTTCTGGCACATCCGGGTGGCCCATACTGGCAGAATAAAGACGACGGGGCCTGGTCAATTCCCAAGGGCAATGTCGAATCCGATGATCTGCTCGCCTGCGCAAAACGTGAATTCAACGAGGAAACCGGACTTGTCGCGAAAGGACCGTTCGATCAACTCACGCCGCTCAAGCAGAAAAGCGGTAAGGTCGTCCATGCCTTCGCGGTCGAGGCGGATTTCGATCTATCGACCTTTTCAAGCAACGAATTCGAAATGGAGTGGCCGCCGCGCTCGGGAAAGCAGCGGAGCTTTCCCGAGATCGATCGCGTCGCCTATTTCAGCCTGACGACCGCCCGCAAGAAAATACTGATGGGTCAGCGACCATTCATCGAAGAACTGGTTGCTCGGCTCAAGATCTAGAACTCGATGGACCGTCGGCCAATCGACCTCGTCCTCGGCAAGCACCCAGGTCTCTTTGAGCGCCGCGGCGTACCACTCTTGCCATGCCGGGAGCGCCATCACGGCGTCGATGTAAGTTTCGGTCGGCGCACTCACATCGACACCGTAAGTATGCAGGCGCGCAACGACCGGCGCGTACATGGCATCGGCTGCGCTGAATGCTCCGAACAAAAACGGCCCACCGCCCTTCTGGCCGTAACGCGCCCGGCATTCGGACCACATTGTTTCAATACGCTTGATATTAGCTGTCGCCTCGGGCGTCAGGTCGCGCTTGATCACCGGCCGCCACATGTTCATCGGCATAAGTCGACGCAGCGGCAGAAAGCCCGCATGCATCTCGTTTGAGATGGCACGCGCAAGCGCCCTCGCCGCGCTGTCGGCCGGCCAAAGCCCGACATTCGGGAATTTCTCCGCCAGATACTCGAGGATTGCCAGGGACTCCCACACACGCACGTCGCCATCGATCAGGGTGGGCACCTTGCCCGTCCCCGATACGGGGCCAAGGACGTCCTTGAAGTTGGGCGCATTGAGCGAAATCACCGTCTCTTCGAACGGAATTTTCGCGACCTTCATCGCAATCCACGGCCGCATGGACCACGACGAATAGTTCTTGTTGCCAATAATCAGTTTCAGCGTCATGCGCACTCCAATCAATTCATGGCCGCGAAACTGCCGCAGCCATGCACGCGCGACAAGCCAATAGTTCTGATGCTTGCGAACAGGTTCGGTAATAGGCCCTCGGCTTAGGGCCGATCAGTCATTCGACGGGACCGCCTGCCTTTTTCCAGGCGCCAAAACCGCCGCGAATGTGCGCGACGGGTTTAAGCCCCATGTGTTGCGCGGTCTGGGTCGCGAGCGCCGAGCGCAGACCGCCGGCGCAGAAAAAAACGAACTTTTTGTCCTCACCGAAAACTGGCTTGTGATACGGGCTTTGCGGATCAATCCAGAACTCCAACATTCCACGGGGGCAATGGAAAGCGCCCGGCACCCTGCCGTCGCGCTCCAATTCGCGAATGTCGCGGATGTCGACAAGCACCGTGTCGTCACGGCCCGCAAGTTTAATCGCGTCGTCCACCGGCAAGGTTTCAATCTCGCGTTCCGCGGCCTCGCACAGGGCCTTGTATCCAGTCGTGATGTTCTGCGGCATCGTTTTGTCTCCGAGCTGCAGCCATGCTGGCAGAGCCGTCAAAATCACTCAAGCGCGCCGCTGGCCGCCGCGCGCCGATTTGGAATGCGAGAAGTGCGATGGGACCAGTGTCGCGGCGCTACGCCATGCCCATCAGGACAGCGATCGCCGCTACGACAAGAATAGCCGTGGAGGCGGCGATCACGGTCACAACCTGCTCCTGCCGGTCGGTGTACGTGCCAGCTTCTCCCCGCTCAACCGATGCCGGATGAAAACCCAGTGGCATGCATGCCCCCGTAATTAGGTTCATTTCGATGACGCGCAAATACGCCACAAGAACCCGGGCGTACGAATTGCCCTGATCGACAAGGTTATCATCTTTGCGTGCACTGTCGTTCAGCGCGGCTCAGACCGCTGCGACATCCACCAGCCGCAACTGAACGCGTTCCTCGCCCTGCCAGCGGTCGACTGCGATGTGGCCCGCGGCATGCAGCACATGACCGCGGTTCTCCAGAAGAACTCCTGCCGAGCGGCTGACCCATCGCGCGAAAGGCGATGGCGTTGACAAATTTTCCGTCACCCGAACGAAAGCGAGCGCGAATGTGACTGTCGCCAACAGGATCGGCGTAGGCAAGTGTATGCGCGGGCAGCGCCAGCATTGGTTCAGGATTGCCCGCGCCGAATGGTCCCGCACGAGACAACAGGTCGGCGAGCGAGAAATTGAAGGCACCCGCGGACACCGCGCCATCGAATAACAGGGCGGTGTCACGCCTCGCCGCTTCTACAGCGCCTGCCAGGGTTTCTTCCATGAACGCACGAAAGGCGCCGAGTTCATCCTTTTTCAACGTCACCCCGGCAGCCATGGCGTGGCCCCCACCCTTGAGCAACAGACCTTCCTGCACGGCGCGGCGTACCGCACGCCCGAGATCGACGCCGGCAATGGAGCGACCCGAGCCCGTGCCGGTGCCGCCCGGCTCCAGCGCAATCGCAAACGCCGGACGACCGAACCGTTCCTTCAAGCGCGCGGCCACCAGCCCGACAACTCCGGGGTGCCAACCTTCCGCAGCGGTGACAATCACCGCACCTTTTTCCTCCAGCCCAAGAGACGCAAGCGCTTCGGCCTCGGCTTGAGCCACAGTCGCCTGTTCAATCTGTTGCCGTTCGCGATTGAGACGATCGAGTTCGCCCGCGATCCGCGCTGCCTCGCCTGGATCTTCTTCGAGCAGGAGGCGCACACCAAGATCGGCTCGTCCAATCCGGCCGCCGGCGTTGATGCGCGGCCCCAAAACGAACCCGAGATGCCAAGGCTCGGGCGGGCCACTCAGGCGCGCGACATCCATCAAAGCGGTCGGTCCCGGATGTTCGCGTCGGCGCAGTGCGATCAGCCCTTTGGCAACAAAAGCACGGTTAAGGCCGTGCAACGGCACGACGTCCGCCACTGTGCCAAGCGCCACAAGATGCAGGAGCGACAGGAGGTCGAGCTCAGGCCTCAGATCGGACCAGAAATTGCGCCGACGCAGTTCTCGCGCCACGGCAACCAAAGTCAGGAATACCAATCCGACCGCGGCAAGATGGCCGAGGGCCGAAAGGTCGTCGGGTCGGTTGGGGTCAACGACCGCGACGGCGTCCGGCAATTTCTCATCGCCCTGATGATGATCAATCACCACTGTTTCGACGCCAAGCCTTTTGGCCTCCGCAAGTGGCTCAAGGCTCGTGACGCCGCAATCGACAGTAACCAACAGCTTTACGCCGCGCTCGGCGAACGAGCGGATTGCATCGACGTTCGGGCCATAGCCTTCGAAAATGCGATCGGGAATATGGACGATCGGATCCAGCCCGCAGTGGCGCAGGTAACGGGACACCAACGCAGATGCGGTGGCGCCGTCGACATCGTAATCGCCGAAAATGGCGATCAACTCACCCCTTGTGATGGCGTCCGCAATTCGCGTCGCCGCCGCTTCCATGTCGGTCAGCGTATATGGATCCGGCATCAAGCGCTTGATGGTTGGATCGAGAAAACTGTCGACCTGATCGACATCGACATTGCGGCCGGCGAGGACACGCGCCAGCAATTCGTCGAGGCCGTATCGTTGCGCAATCGCCAGCGCCCGCGCCGACCCGCGCTCATCGAGACGCTCACGCCACGCCCGGCCGGTCAAAGACCGTTCGACACCCAGAAAATGGCGGTCGAGGTTCTTCAATGAAACCGCGGGAACGGCCATAGCAAAATTACCATCGTCTTCGACTGCCAGGTTGTTGCAGCCGAATTACGCGTTTGCACGGGGACGCATTACTGAATGAACTTCACAGTCGGCCTCGGCGAGACCACCGAAAGGTTCAGTCGAGATGAAACTTCTCAAACTGGCGGTGCTCAGCCATGACCCGTCGCACCGTACCGGTCACGGAACGCATCACGACCGTTTCCGTCTCGATCACATCCTTGCCGAATTTGACACCACGCAACATGGCGCCACTGGTAACGCCGGTGGCAGCGAAAAGACAATCACCTCTCACCATGTCCTCGATTTCGTATTTACGTCGCGGGTCCTTGATACCCATCTTGAGAGTGCGTTCCCGCAATTGTTCGGTGTCGATGATCAGCCTCGTCTGCATCTGGCCGCCGATGCATCGCAAGGCCGCGGCGGCGAGCACCCCTTCCGGCGCCCCGCCAATGCCCAGATAGATATCGATCCCGGTTTTCGGTTCGGCGCAATGGATTACGCCTGCAACGTCGCCGTCGCTGATCAGGCTGACCGCGGCGCCGGTCTTGCGTACCGCTGCAACGATGTCGGCGTGGCGCGGACGATCGAGCAGAATGGCGGTGATCTCTGAAGGCTTGACGCCCTTGGCCTTCGCCAGGCGCACGATGTTTTCGTCAGCCGGCGCATCGAGATCGATGGTTCCTTTTGGATAGCCAGGGCCGATTGCGATCTTCTGCATGTAGCAGTCGGGGGCATGCAACAAGGTCCCCGCTTCCGCCATCGCGATCGTTGCGATCGCGCCAGGCATGTTCTTTGCGCACAGCGTTGTGCCTTCCAACGGATCGACAGCGATGTCGACCTTTGGACCGTTCTTCGTGCCGACCTTTTCACCGATGAAAAGCATCGGCGCTTCATCGATTTCGCCCTCGCCGATCACGACCGTGCCGTCGATCGGCAATTTGTTGAGCTCGCGGCGCATGGCATCGACCGCGGCCTGATCGGAAGCCTTGTCCTTGCCGTGCCCGCGCAAGCGCGCCGAGGAGACCGCGGCGCGTTCGGTGACGCGTACGATCTCGAGACTGAGAATACGCTCCAGCAAGAACTCCGGCTGGACGGTAATGCTCGGCATTTTGACGCTCCCCTCAGAGACGCAGGCCTCGTTATCCCGGGCCCCTCAGTTTTTTTCGATCCGAATGACCTGTGGCCGCCCTGAGATCACCCTATCGCGCCCCACCGCTGCAAGAGCCTTCCGCACCGCGTCCTCGGTCGTTGCATAAGTAATGAGAATAACGGGGACGGAGCCTGCCTTGGTGTCCCGACCAAGGTGTGCCGGGTCATGGCGCTGTACGATGGATTCCAGCGAAATTTCCTGTTCGGCAAGGCGTTTGGCGATGGTCGCCGCCGTGCCCGGCTTGTCCCGTGCAACCAGCCGTATGTAATAGCCACCTTCATGGCGCTGCATCGGCGCCTTGCGGACGTCGGTCAGGCGGGCTGTCGGCCGCCCAAACGGCGCCGTCCGTACGCCCCGTGCGATGTCGCCGATATCGGAAAGCACGGCCGATGCGGTTGCGGCCCCGCCTGCCCCCGGCCCGACCAGGGTCAGTGGATTAATATCAGCGGCGTCGACCGTGACCGCGTTGGTCACGCCCATGACCTGGGCGATCGAGGAATCCTTCCGCACCATCGTCGGGTGCACGCGCTGTTCGATGCCTTTCGGCGTTTTCACGGCCACGCCCAATAATTTCACGCGATAGCCAAGTTCATCAGCCGCCGAAAGATCGGCCGGCGTGATCGAGGAAATGCCTTCCACGTAGATCGCGCTTTGATCGACCCTCGTACCGAACGCGAGGCTCGCGAGAATCGCCAGCTTCTGCGCGGTGTCGTGCCCCTCGATATCGAAACTGGGGTCGGCTTCGGCATAGCCCAGCCGCTGCGCTTCCTTCAGGCAAGCCTCGAATGCCATTTTTTCCTGCTCCATCCTGGTGAGGATGTAATTGCAGGTGCCATTCAGGATTCCGTAAATCCGCTCGAACGAGTTGCCCGCCATTCCTTCCCGCAGCGTTTTGACGATGGGAATGGCGCCGCCGACCGACGCCTCGAAATTCAGCGCGGCGTGCTTGCTCTCCGCGATGGCGGCAAGTTTGACGCCATGTCGGGCGAGCAAGGCCTTGTTGGCCGTCACGACCGACTTTCCGGATGCGAGCGCTGCCTCGACCGCCCCTTTGGCTGGGTCGCCGGCACCGCCGATCAATTCCACGAACACGTCGATGCCCGGCTCGCGTGCGAGTGCGAGCGGGTCGGAAAACCATTTCATTTTCCGCAGATCGATGCCGCGATTTTTGGCGCGCGAGCGCGCGCAGACGGCGACAACTTCGATGGTCCGACCGCAACGCGCGCTCAAGGCGTCGCGCTGATGCGCGATCTGCGAAACCAGCGCAGCACCAACCGTGCCCAATCCGGCGACACCGACTTTTAGTGACGGGTTGCGCATGACGTTATCCGAAAACCGGTTTCCATTTTTCCGGATCATGCGCCCGGGCTTGCGCCATGAAACTTGCCTGCCCGTTATCAGCGACGCGTGGCGAGCGGAACGACGTTATGCAACTGTTCCGGCGCGTGTTCGAGAAAACGGCGAACATTGCGCGCGGCCTGGCGGATACGCTGCTCATTTTCCACCAACGCGATCCGAACAAAGTTTTCTCCGTATTCCCCGAAGCCAATGCCCGGTGAGACCGCGATGTCAGCCTTCTCCACCAGCAGCTTGGAAAATTCCACGCTGCCGAGCTCTTTGAACGGCTCGGGTATCGGCGCCCAGGCAAACATCGATGCCCGCGGGGTCGGCACGTGCCATCCGGCACGGGCGAAGCTTTCAACCAGGACGTCTCGCCGCCGCCTGTACGTCGCGCGCATTTCCTTGATGCAGTCGTCCGGGCCGTTAAGCGCGGCCGTCGCCGCCACCTGCACCGGCGTAAACGCGCCGTAGTCCAGATAGGATTTCACGCGACCAAGCGCCGCGATGATGCGCTCGTTGCCGACCGCAAAGCCAATGCGCCAGCCCGGCATCGAGAACGTCTTCGACATGGAGGTGAATTCCACCGCCACATCGTTCGCTCCGGGAACCTGCAGCAGCGACGGCGGCGGAGTGTCGTCGAAGTAGACCTCCGCATAAGCGAGATCAGACAGCACCAGGATGTCGTGCTTTTTCGCGAAAGCGACCAGATCCTTGTAGAAATCAAGCGTCGCAACATACGCGGTCGGATTGGCCGGATAGCACACGACCACGGCGGTCGGCTTTGGAATGGAATGCACGACGGCGCGTTCAAGCGTGTGAAAGAAATTTGGCGTCGGTTCCGACGGAACGGAACGGATGGCCCCACCAGCCATCAGAAAACCGAAGGCATGGATGGGATAGCTCGGGTTCGGGACGAGAACGACGTCGCCGGGTGCGGTGATGGCTTGCGCAACATTCGCAAAGCCTTCCTTTGAACCGAGCGTGGTTACGATTTGCGTGTCGGGATTGAGCTTCACCCCGAAGCGGCGATCGTAGTAGGCCGCCTGCGCCTTTCGAAGGCCGGGAATACCGCGCGATGCTGAATAGCGATCGGTGCGCGGCTTGCCCAAAGTGTCCTTGAGCTTTTCGATTACGTGCGCCGGCGCCGGCAAGTCAGGATTGCCCATGCCGAGATCGATAATGTCGGCCCCCGAATTGCGGGCTCGCGCCTTCGCCTTGTTCACCTCTTCGAACACATACGGCGGCAAACGGAGAATGCGGTAAAACTCATCCATCGGCTGAAACCTTAACGGTCGGCTGCCCTATCCAGCCCGCAGTTACCCCGGCTGGCTTTTATCACGGGTTCGGTTTGGCGCCAGCGGTTTGCCCATTCTGGGCGTCATTTGGCGGCTTTTTTGGCTTCGGGGCAGGCTTCTTTGACGGTTGCGTACGGCCTTCCTGGCGATCGCGAATGTTGGCCAGTTCCTTTTCAAGCTTGACCTGCTCGTCCTCGGTCATGGGTACCGTTGCGCGCGCGGGCGGCATGTCATGCACCGCCGGATACTCGTATGGCGTTGCCGGACGCGCTGGCGCGCCAGCGGGCAGCCCCATATCGGCCGGGAGTTTGTCAACGATGGACCCCGCCGAACACCCGCCCAGCCCCGCTAAGAGGGCCAGGCCAGCGATCGATAGAACCTTCGCCAACGTGCGCACCATGCTTTCCAAGGCCTGCCAGCCGGACCCGAAATCCATGTAGACTCAATGAATTATAGCATGATCCTCATATCCGGCTAATATGGCTACAGCAAGGTTAGGGTCTCGCTAACGCAAGCTAAGCGAAACCATGCGCTGAAACGTTGCTTGCAGGAGGACGCGGTCCGGGCCACTTCTGTCAGCAGGGGCACGAGTATGGACAAGCCAACCAACGAAACCGCCACGGTCGGCAATGTCGATGTCGAAGCGTTGTCGCACAACATTGCGCGACTGGTCGAAGAAGGTGGTAAGGCGCTCGCCGCGTATCTGAAGCCCCGCGAGGAAGGCAAGATCAAGGGAGATAGCGCCGAAGACATCACCGACGTGGTCAAGTCGGTCGGCCGTGTGGCGGAATACTGGTTGTCAGACCCCCGCCGCGCACTTGAAGTCCAGACTAGCCTGGGTCGTGCCTATCTCGAGCTATGGGCCAGCGCGGTCAAGCGTATGGCCGGCGAACAGGCCGAACCGGTTATCGCCCCCGACCCGCGAGACAAGCGTTTCGCCGATCCCGAGTGGACGCAGAACCAGTTTTTCGACTTTTTGAAGCAGGCCTATTTACTCGGTACGCAGTGGGCCGAGCGTCTGGTCAAGGATGCCGGCGGAGTCGATGAAACGACCCGCAAGAAGGCCGAGTTCTACGTTAAGCAAATCGCGAATGCGGTTTCGCCGTCCAACTTCGTCCTCACCAATCCCGAATTGCTGCGCGAGACGTTCGCCTCGAATGGCGAGAACCTCGTTCGCGGCATGCATATGCTTTCGGAAGACATCCAGGCCGGACAAGGCACGCTGAAAATCAGACAGTCCGACCCTTCCATGTTCGATGTCGGCCGCAACCTCGCGGTCACGCCGGGCAAGGTCGTGTTTCAAAACGAGTTGATGCAACTGATCCAGTACGAAGCAACGACGAAGCAGGTCCTTAAGACACCTCTCCTGATCGTGCCGCCGTGGATCAACAAATTCTATATTCTCGACCTGACGCCGGAAAAATCTTTCATCAAGTGGTGTGTCAGTCAGGGTATCACGGTTTTTGTCGTGTCCTGGGTCAATCCCGACGAGAGGCTCGCGGGAAAAAGTTTCGAGGAATACATGCGCGAGGGCGTCATCACAGCCCTCGATGCGGTTGCCAAGATGACCGGAGAAAAACAGGTCCATGCGATCGGCTACTGTGTCGGCGGGACGCTGCTGTCGATCACCCTCGCCTACCTCGCCGCGAAAAAACAAAATCGTGTGAAGTCAGCGACGTTTTTCGCGTCGCAGGTCGACTTTACTTATGCCGGCGACCTGATGGTGTTCGTCGATGAAGACCGCATCAAGCAACTCGAAGCGCACATGAAGGAACAGGGTTATCTCGAGGCCTCGCGTATGGCCAACACCTTCAACATGCTTCGATCCAACGACCTGATCTGGCCTTACATCGTCAACAACTACATGCGCGGCAAGAAGCCGATGCCGTTCGATCTCCTGTACTGGAATTCCGATGCCACACGCATGCCGGCTGGAAATCATTCGTTCTATCTGCGGAATTGCTATCTCGACAACAAGCTTTCGAAAGGCGAGATGGAAATCGGCGGGATCAAGCTCGACCTGAAAAAAGTGAAGGTGCCGGTCTATAATCTCGCGACCCGTGAAGACCACATTGCGCCGGCGAAATCGGTATTGTTCGGATCAAATTTCTTCGGCGGACCGGTCAAATATGTGCTTGCCGGTTCCGGCCACATCGCCGGCGTCATCAACCCGCCCAGCAAGCCGAAATACCAGTATTGGACCGGCGAAAAGCCGACGGGTTCAAGCGTCGATGACTGGCTCAAGAAAGCGACCGAGCATCCAGGCTCGTGGTGGCCGGATTGGCTGAAATGGCTGAAGTCGCATGACGCCAAGAATACGGTTGCCGCGCGCAAGATCGGCGGCGGCAAGCTCAAGCCGACGGAAGACGCGCCCGGCTCCTATGTGAAAGTAAAAAGCTGGACCTGACCTCAGCGGGCAGGACAGCGGCCGCAGCATCCATTATGCTCCCCGCCGAAAGTATCAAGACCGGGGAACAGCAATGACGAAGGAACTGCTGTGGCTGACGCTGACCATTATCCTGACCGGACTCATGTGGGTCCCTTACATCCTCGACCGCATCATGGTCCGCGGCCTGATGGGTGCCATGGCCAATCCATCGCGCAAGGACAAGCCGCAATCGGAATGGGCGCAGCGGCTCTATTTCGCTCATACCAATGCGGTTGAAAACCTGATCATTTTTGCACCCTTGGTGCTCATCCTCGACGCCCAGGGTTACTCGACCCCAAATACCATCCTCGCCTGCGCTGTTTATTTCTGGGCACGGCTCGCTCACGCCGTGGTCTATACGATGGGCGTGCCGATCCTGCGCACGCTCGCGTTTACCGTCGGATTTCTCGCCCAAATTGCGCTGGTCTTCGCGGTATTTGGCAAACTCTAGTTTCGAGGAGCCGCGCGATCGGCAATCGCGCGAAAGTCGACGCCGCGCGGCAGCATGCCGAAGGCCGAGCCAGCCTCGGCATGCAGGCGCGAAGCGCAAAAGGCGTCGGACACGGCCGTTGGCGCGTGTCTCGTCAACAGTGCTCCCTGAAGTGCAACGATCAGATCGCGTACAAGCGCCCGCGCCTGCAACTCGTCATTGCGATCGCGTGCAGCAAGCCGTTTCTCGAGCGTGCTCGTCGCATCCTTGAGCCGCGCGTCCTTTCCGCCGCCAAGTTCATGCCGCAGCACATCGACCGCGTTCGGTGTGCGCTCGATGGCGCGCAGCACATCGAGGCACATGATGTTTCCGGAACCTTCCCAGATCGAGTTGACCGGGGCCTCGCGATAAAGGCGCGGCATGATGCTTTCCTCGATGTAGCCGGAACCACCGAGCACCTCCATTGCCTCGTAGGTCACAAAGGGCGTGCGCTTGCAGATCCAGAATTTCGCCGCGGGGGTAACCACGCGCCGGATGACCTGCGCCGCCTCGTTATCCTCATCGTAGGCACGCGCGAGCCACATCGTCAGTACAGTTGCGGCCTCTGATTCCAGAGCAAGGTCCGCGAGAACGTTCGTCATGAGTGGCTGATCGATGAGCTTCTTCTGAAACGCTGTGCGATATCTGGCGTGATGAATCGCCTGCGCGACGGCCTGTCTCATCAGACCCGACGAGCCGATGCAGCAATCAAGCCGGGTGTGGCTACCCATCTCGATGATGGTGGGGATGCCACGCCCCTCTTCGCCGATGAGTTGTGCAAAGGCGCCGTGGAATTCCACCTCGCTTGAAGCATTCGAGCGATTGCCGAGCTTGTCTTTCAGACGCAGGATCTGGATCGCGTTGCGCTCAGCATCGGGCGTCCAGCGTGGCATCAGGAAACAGCTCAAGCCTTTCGGCGACTGTGCAAGGACCAGAAACGCATCGCACATCGGCGCCGACATGAACCACTTGTGACCATGCAGGCGAAAACTGCCATCACCGGCTGGTTCCGCTCGCGTGGTATTGGTGCGCAGGTCCGAGCCGCTCTGGTTCTCGGTCATGCCCATGCCGAGGAGCGCCGAAGTTTTTTGTTTTACGGGACGAAAGGTGCGGTCGTAGTCGCGTGAAAAAATTCTCGGCATCCATTCGGACGCAATGGCCGGGGCGTGACGCAATGTCGGCACCGAGCCGTAGGTCATCGCGATCGGGCAATAGACGCCGCTTTCGACTTGTCCAAGCATGTAAGTTCCTGCCGCGCGCGCGACATGCGCTCCGGGCTTCGGCTCCGCCCAGGGGCTTGAATGCAGACCCGCTGCAAGTGCGATTGTGAGAAGCTCGTGCCAGGCCGGATGGAATTCGACCTCGTCGAGGCGATGGCCGTAACGATCGAACGTACGCAATTGCGGAGTGAATTTATTGGCGTCGAAACCAAGCCGGATGGTTTCCGGCTTGCCGAGCGTCGCGCCTAACGCAGTCAACTCGCTTTTCGCCCAGCCCGCACCCTCGCGTTGCACCGCGTCGCCGAGGACAGCATCGCTGGCAAACAAATTGTAAGGCTCGAGCGGCGGTGGCTGGTTCTGGACCTCGAACATCCCGACAAGGCCTCCGGGCAAAGACGCCCCATTGTATCAGCCAAATCAGGGGAACAGGGCGATCTGCTCCAGCCCCATGGTCTCGGGCCAGCCCATGACCAGGTTCATGTTCTGAATCGCCTGGCCTGACGCGCCCTTCACCAGATTATCGAGCGCCGAAATCACGATCGCTCGCCCAGGGATGCGGTCTTTCACAACGCCGATGAACGTCATATTCGAGCCGCGGACATGCCGGGTTTGCGGAGTCTCGCCAAACGGCAGGACATGAACAAAAGGCTCTTTCATGTAGAACTTTAAAAGTATCGCATGAAGATCTTCAGGAGTTCGCCCGCGACGACCCCTCACATAAATGGTCGAGAGAATTCCCCTGTTCATCGGCACAAGGTGAGGCGTGAAGGAAACGACCACTTCCCGTTCCGCCGCGAGCGAAAATTCCTGATCAAGCTCTGCCATATGCCGATGATGACCGACACCGTAAGCGTGAAAGCCTTCCGACACTTCGGAAAACAGCATGGATTCCTTCGCCGCCCGCCCTGCTCCGGTCATCCCTGACTTGGCGTCAATGACGATCTCGTCGATCTCGATCGCTTTGTTCTTGAGCAGCGGAATGAGCGGCAATTGTGCGCAGCTTGTGTAGCAACCGGGATTGGCCACGAGCCGTGCCTTGCGGATCTCCCGTCGGTGAATCTCCGTGAGGCCGTAGACCGCCTCCTTCTGCAGATCGGGCGCGTGATGTTCGTGGCCGTACCATTTCGCGTAAGCTGCGGTATCGGCCAGACGAAAATCGGCAGAGAGATCGACAACCTTGGTCGCGGGTGATTTTGCCAGAAGCTCCTTGATCACCTTCTGCGTGGTCGCATGCGGCAAAGCGCAGAAAGCAACGTCGAGGCCAAGGCTGGCCCAGTCGAGGCCGTCGATCGCAACAAGTTGTGGCAGCGGGAACGGCGAGAAATGCGAGAAGACATCCCGCATCGCCTTGCCGGCGCTGCGCTCCGCGGTGAGCAGCACGATCTCGGCGCGCGGATGACGCAAAAGGATGCGCACCAGTTCGCCACCGGTGTAACCCGAAGCGCCCAACACTCCGATCTTCGCTTTTGTAGCCATAGTCGATCCTTATCCAGAAGTTTTAAATAACTACCGGAAGACGGCCAACGGCGGGAATTCTTTGGGGAGCCTTGCCGCAGCCTCAAACCGGGGCGGCACGGCGATGCAAACGCTACGCCCGTGCCGAGGTGGCACGGCGGCGGCGGAGAAAAATTGCTGCAACCAGCGTTTTCATGAGCGTGCGATATAGGGCCCGTCCGCCGCCTCGTCAACTGGCCCCCTTCAGACAAAAGGCTGTCGGATGAGGCATATAGGCGAATGCAGGGCAGTTGGATAAGCTGCCGCCCGGGATAGTCCTGCGATACCTCATGCGGGACATGAGCCCAGCCGGTTCAACCGGGAAACAATCACTTGGGAGGAAGTCCAATGCATCGTTTGAGTGTGATGGCGGGCGTCTTTAGCGCCGCGCTGATGATGAGCTCGGCCTCTTTCGCGCAGGTCCCTGCCGATCCGAACAATCCGAATGAAGCCGTGCCGGACGCGATGACGCTGACGCCCTATGGCGAGACAATCAACATTGAGACCGCAAAGAAGGCGGCCGCGGGCGCAATTGCGGAAGCCGTGAAGCGGAATTGGAATGGACTTCTGCGTGGCGATCGTCGGGCCGTCGGGCGACCTGGTCTATTTCGAAAAACAGGATAACTGCCAGTTTGCTTCAGTCACGATCTCGCAACACAAGGCGCGCACCGCGGCGCGCTATCGGCGTCCGACGGTGGTTTTCGAGCGCCTGCTCGGCAAGGGTCCCTTCTTCGCCTATCTGCCAACACTCGACGACGTCATTGCATCGCGCGGCGGAAACCCGCTTGTGGTCGGCGGCAAAATAATCGGCGCAATCGGCGTCAGCGGAGGCACAGGCTCGCAGGACGATACCGTTTCGCAGGCCGGCGTCGCCGTACTGAAATAAGTTTTTTAAATTCAAAGGCGATCCGCCGGGCGAAAGCCCGGCGGATTTTTTGTCACCAGAGCCACACGATCATTTTCGATATCACGTCGCCGATTGTCAGCAGCGTCGCCGCCCAGATGAATGCGGAAATGAAATTGGCAATCTGGAATTGCCAGAACGGCATTTCGAAAATGCCGGCAATCAGCGGCACAGACGCACGCAACGGCCCAAAAAAACGGCCGATGAAAATTCCGACGACGCCCCACTTTTTCATGAAGGCTTCGCCGCGCGGGATAAGATCGGGATGGCGCGATAGCGGCCACATATGCGCGACCGTGTATTCGAGTTTGAGGCCGACCCAATAGGACACCCAATCGCCGAAGGCTGCGCCGAGCGAAGCGGAAACCCAGATGGGCCAGAAGCTGATGCCGCTGTGGCCAATCAGCGCGCCGATTGCAACCAACGCGCCCCAGGCCGGTATCAGCAACGAGATGAAAGCCAGCGACTCCCCAAACGCCAGACCAAAAACGACAGGAACCGCCCACCCTCCGTTGTTGTGGACGAACTCGACGACGTGCTGGGCAATCGCTTGAAGGTCCATCGGAGGGTTGGGCCGAGAGCGCTGTCACCGTTGTGTAACCCGGCAGGACCGGACGCGCCAGTACACTAGGTCGGCAGGTCGGGCTCATCCTCGCGAAAGAGATGACCGATCACGACCAATGCCATAATCAACAACGGCACCGCCAGAAACGCGCCGACTGGCCCCCAGAGCCAGGTCCAGAACACCAGCGACAAGAAAACGGTGAGCGGGTTCAGCGTCAGTCGATGACCGATGATGCTGGGCGTGACGAAATGTCCTTCCAGCGTCGCCAGCGCGAGGAACAGCAAAGGCGCAAGAAGCGCGTGGGTGAGTGTGGGAAAAGTGACCAGCCCGACCATGAACATAGCCACTTCGACGATGAGCGCACCGATATAGGGAATGAAATTGAGGATGAAGCCGAGCACGGCCCAAGCCAAGGGATCCGGCAGACCCGCCACCCACGCGGCCACGCCCCCGCATATTCCAACGGCGACATTGATAACCGCCACCACGCTGAGATAACCGGTAAGGTTGTGCTCGATGTCATTCATGATCTTCAGCGTGCGCAACCGCGCTTCCCGCTCATCGAAAAACGCAACTACGACGCGACGAAGCTGCGAGCGGCCGAGCAACATGAAAAAGAGCGTGCCAAAAAATATGAATGTCTGGCTGATCGCCGGGGTGACCACGAGGAGCGCAGGCTGCACGAAACTCATGATGTCGACGCCGAGGCTCGCCTTTTTGTCGGACGGCAGCAGCGCATCGCGCAATTCCTGCAGCGCGGCCAGTGGCCGATCGAGCACGTGCAATTTTTCCTGGACGCTCCGGCCGATTTCGGGCGCTTTGCCGATCCAATCAACCGCCGGCGCTCCCAGAAGAACGATCACGCCGTAGCAAACAGCGATGACAAGAAGCCAAAGCACGATGGCCGACAGCAGGGATGGAATCTTGTAGCGCTCGGCCCGGGCGGATAGCGGCCCAAGCATCATGGTCACCACAAAGGCCGAAGCCACGGGCAGCAGAACGGGGCGCGCCAGGCTGAGCGCGACGACAAGAAGGATGATGAACATTCCGATCGTGGCCGACTGGGCCGCGGTTCGCCAAAACCGCGCAACCTCGGGCATCGGTTGCGGATCGTTGACGGCCAGTGAAAACCCGGGCTCCCGCATGCCGCGGACCATCGCCGCTTTCTCGGCGCGGCTCGGCTTGGCCCTGGTGATACCTGCGTCCATGGGCAGGATAACGGGCGAAGTTCCTTTTGGTTGCCAGTCCCCTTTCCACAGGGCTTTTGGCCGACTGGCGCCCTAAAAAGTGCTTCTTTAAACCTTCCCTTAAGCGGTACAGCGCAGGTTGTGCCGTCAAGGCTGTGCAGCCATGGCATATAGTGGCTGGCAACTGATTCGCCGTGACCCTATTTGAAGGCTTCGATGGCCAAGACAGCGACCAAGAAAAAACCCTCAAAACAGCCAGATCTCTTCGACGGGCCGCGAAGCGGGAAATCGTCCGCGCGCAAGGCGCCGAAGGCATCGGCGCGGACCGCCCGCACAAAGCCCTCCGCACGCGGATCGAGCGCGGAAGCCGGTTATACCGCCAAGCACATCGAGGTCCTCGAGGGACTCGAACCCGTCCGCCGACGCCCCGGCATGTATATCGGCGGCACCGACGAAAAGGCGTTGCACCATCTGTTCGCTGAAGTCATCGACAATGCCATGGACGAGGCGCTGGCCGGCCACGCCGACTGGATCGATGTCGAGATGGAGGCAAATGGCTTCGTCAGCGTGACGGACAATGGCCGCGGTATCCCGGTCGATCCCCACCCTAAATTCAAGAGCAAGTCCGCGCTTGAAGTGATCATGTGCACGTTGCACGCGGGCGGCAAATTTGACTCGAAAGTCTACGAAACGTCCGGCGGCCTGCATGGCGTCGGCGTCTCGGTTGCCAACGCGCTTTCCGAGCGCATGGAAGTCGAGGTCGCACGCGAGCAGCAGCTCTATCGGATGGCGTTCGAACGCGGCAAGCCAAAAGGCAAGCTGGAGAAAGCCGGTCGTGCACCCAATCGGCGCGGCACACGCGTGCGCTTCAAGCCCGACCCCGATATTTTTGGTGCCAAGGCCGCGTTCAAGCCCGAACGCGTCTTCAAGATGGCACGGTCGAAGGCCTACCTGTATGGCGGCGTCGAAATTCGCTGGCACTGCGACAAGGCGCTGCTCAAAGGCGTTGAGGACGTGCCCGAGAAGGCCACGTTCCATTTCGCCGAAGGTCTGAAAGATTACCTCGCGTCCAATCTCACGGGCGCAACGCTCGTTCATCCCGACATCTTCACCGGCTCCGCCGGCAAGACCGGTCGGCACGGGGCGGTCGAATGGGCCGTGGCCTGGACTGCCGACACCGACGGCTTCCTCAACTCTTACTGCAACACAATCCCGACACCCGATGGCGGGACACACGAATCCGGTTTGCGGACGGCACTTCTGCGCGGACTGAAAGACCACGCCGCTCGTATCGGACAGGAAAAGCGCGCTGCCCCGGTTACCAGCGACGATGTCATGACCGGCGCCGGCTGCATGCTCTCGGTTTTCGTACGGGAGCCCGAATTCCAGGGACAAACGAAGGACCGCCTGGCTACGGCCGAAGCCCAACGCATCGTCGAACAAGCGATAAAAGATCCCTTTGACCACTGGCTCGCGGGCAATCCGCTGCAGGCCAACAAGCTGCTCGATTTCATCGTCGAACGCGCAGACGAACGCATTCGCCGGCGTCAGGAAAAGGACATTGCCCGCAAGAGCGCGGTGCGCAAGCTGCGTCTCCCCGGCAAACTCGCCGATTGCAGCTCCTCGGCCTCTGACGGCTCGGAAATCTTCATCGTCGAGGGCGATAGCGCCGGCGGTTCGGCCAAACAGGCGCGCGATCGACGCACGCAGGCCGTTTTGCCCTTGCGCGGCAAGATCCTCAACGTTGCGTCCGCCGGGAAAGATAAGCTGGCGCAGAACGCGCAGCTTGCCGACCTCATTCAGGCGCTCGGTTGCGGCACCGGCGCCCATTACCACGAGAAGGACCTTCGCTACGAAAAGGTCATCGTGATGACCGACGCCGACGTGGACGGCGCGCACATCGCGTCGTTACTTATAACTTTCTTCTATCGTCAGATGCCGAAGATGATCGAAGGCGGGAAGCTGTATTTAGCGGTCCCTCCTCTTTACCGACTGCAGCACGGCGGCAAGATCTTTTACGCGCGCGATGACAAGCACAAGGAAGTGCTTCTCAAGAAAGAGTTCCATGCCAACGCGAAGGTCGAAGTGTCCCGCTTCAAGGGCCTCGGCGAGATGATGGCGGCGCAGCTCAAGGAAACCACCATGGATCCGGGCAAACGCACGCTGTTGCGAGTGGTTCTGGCGGAGAAGGAGATGAAACCGACAGCGCGCAGCGTCGAACGTCTGATGGGGACGAAGGCTGAAGCGCGCTTCGAGTTCATTCAAGAGAAAGCGGAATTCGCGAGCGCGGATTTGCTCGACGTCTGACATCCCGCCACGGGGTGGGCTCTCCAAGAGCGTGGCGGCTTACCCCGCGACAGAGTGCAAGAAGATCATGTGGGCACTTTCCAATTAATTCCGAAATTTTGTTTCGCGAAAGCGTGAGGTGCCGGCGCAAATGGAATTGTGGCCTACGCGCTCGATATAGCCGGCCACCCTTTATTGATTTCGGTCGCGAGTTTGGCCTCTGTGGCGCCGGAGTTTGGTTTTGCGGCCTCGGCTTTCTTGGTCTTGCGAAACCACTGAAATCTCGATCGGCTTGGACATTACTGGAGGGTTGTGCGGTATATGGTTGGCGTCGCCGAGAAGCAGTTGAAGCGTGTGCTTGCCCAAAGGAAGTTCAACTGTTGCTTCGGACTGTCCCGCCCCGAAGTGCAGATGGTTGAAGTCATTCGGGATCGGTTGGTCTAGCGGAGGCAGCTTGGCATCGATCAGGAGATGATGGTGGCCGGTGTTGGTCTTTTCGATGCCCGCCGGCGCCACGCCCATGTTCGCAAGACCAAAGTGAATGGTCGCCTTCTGCGAAAGCACGGATCTGTTCTGCACGTCGATGAAATAAACCCGGGCGTCCGCGGGCGCAGCAGTCCGGGTCGAGGCATCGACGACACGCACCTTGATGCGTGGCGAAAGCACCGGCG
The DNA here is from genome assembly GCA_963707615.1 of uncultured Alphaproteobacteria bacterium. Taxonomy (GTDB): domain Bacteria; phylum Pseudomonadota; class Alphaproteobacteria; order Rhizobiales; family Xanthobacteraceae; genus Pseudolabrys. The sequence goes on along the minus strand of CAVPQT010000001.1, from coordinate 884,462 downwards.
GCGTGTGCGGAATGTGATCCTTGTCTCCGAGAAGCAGTTGCAGCGTGTGATCCCCAGGTTTCAGCGTGACCGTAGCTTCAGTCTGGCCGCCGCCGAAATGGAGATTATTGAAGTCGTTCGGTATCGGTCGATCGAGCGGTGGCAGTTCGGTATCGATCAGCAGATGGTGATGCCCTGAATTTGCGCGATCCGAGCCTGCGGGCGCGACGTTCATGTTTTTCAGGCCGAAACGAATGTTCACTTTGGGGTCAACGGTGGCTCCATCCTTGAGATCGGTAAAATAAACCGCGGCTCCGGGAGCCGAGGCCGTCGGCCCTCCGGTTAGCGCGACATTAACCCGAATGCGCGGCGACATGACCGGCGGCGTGTGCGGAATATGGTTCTGGTCTCCCAAGAGCAACTGCAATGTGTGCTGGCCCGGCTTGAGCGTGATCTCAGCCTCGGTCTGGCCGGCGCCGAAGTGCAAGTGGTTAAAGTCGTTCGGAATCGGTTGGTCGAGCGGCGGCAATTCGGTATCGATCAGCAAATGGTGATGCCCTGAGTTCTCACGATCCGATCCCGCGGGGGCAACGCCCATGTTGCGCAACCCGAAATAGATTTTCAGAGTTGCGGGGACGGTAGCGCCGTCCTTGAGATCGATGAAATAGACCTCCGCCCCGGCCGGCGATGGGCTAGGTCCGCCGGTGCGTTTGACCTGGGCAACCGCAACGCCACCGCATGTGACGCCCGCAAGCACCAAGGCCAAGACCGCAATGCCAGTCTTGCTGCACTGGTCCCCGGCTTTGCCGCACACGCGCATCGCCGCCATTCCTTGCGATCGCTATTCTTGTGACGAACTCATCGATCCGCCCGTGGATGAATAATTTAGGTGAATTCGACTCTGGTGGGAAGTGCGCACGTCTTCATAGACCTCGCCATGAGCAGACCTGCAACGGAACCGAATGGTATCGTGCTGCCGGCGCCCCCTCGGACTTTCGGCGCGATGTTTTCTCGATCGCAACGGCTTTGGTTCTCGCTGTTGTCCAAAATCATCAATATGTCTAATCTACTTAGTCCAAAATAGAGTGGTGGATTCTTGCGAGACGATAGAAGTCTCGACTAAAGCCAAAATGTAAGTTTGGCTTCTATGACGAAAAGGTTTCGTCTGCGAAGACTACATCACAGCAATACCTTAGACACCATCGGACCACTGCATGGTAACAGCAGGTGCGGCATGAACAAACGGCTTCTGTTCTGGCTATGCTTGTTGGTCCTTTCCTCATCGCTCACGTCGGGGGCGCTGCCCGCCGGACGCGTTGCCCTCGTCATCGGAAATGCCAACTACCCAGATGCAAGAACGCCGCTGTCCACCACGACCAAGGATGCTCGAACATTGGCCGATGAATTTCGTCGAATTGATTTCGACGTCGACTTCAAGGAGAACCTCAACAAGCAAAATATGCAAAATGCGATCGCGGCCTTTACCGGCAAGATCACCAACGGCACGGTTGCGCTTCTCTACTTCAGCGGATTCGGCCTTGATGTTGGGAGACAGACCTATCTGATTCCGGTCAACGCCCAAATTTGGACCGAAGCCGACGTCCGCCGTGACGGCATCAGCGTTGATGCAGTGCTCGCCGACATGCATCGCGCGGGCGCGAAAGTAAAAATTATCGTACTCGATGCTGCTCGAAGAAACCCATTCGAGCGCCGCTTCCGAGCGTCAGTCGCGGGGCTTGCCCCGATTGATGTGCCAGTCGGCACGCTTGCTTTATACTCCACTGCGCCCGGCCAGGTGATAGACGAAAGTTCTGGCGCGAACAGTCTTTTCGTCGGCGAACTGATCAAGGAGCTCCGTTCTCCGAACTTGACGGCCGAAGAAATTTTCAATCGCGCCCGCATCGGCGTATCTCGCGCCTCCAATAACGAGCAAGTTCCCTGGGTGACTTCATCTCTTGCCGAGGAGTTCTACTTCAGGCCATCAAATTCAGTCGTGATGACGCCCGCACCCGCCCCATCACCGCCACCCCAGCCCCCGGCGCCATCACCGAGCACCTCGACAACTTCAAGAAGTTCGCCGACCGACTCAACGCCCCCGCCACGCGAATCCCCTCGCTCCGGATTCAAGGCAGGAGATTTTTTTCGTGATTGTCCCGACTGTCCTGAAATGGTGGTGGTGCCCGCCGGCTCGTTCGCAATGGGATCCTCATCGGAGTACGAAAAACCGGTACACCGCGTGAACTTTGCGAAGAACTTTGCGATCGGTCGTCGCGAAGTGACCTTCAGTGAATGGGATAAATGTGCGGACGATGGCGGATGCAAATCTCGTCCCCAGGATCGAGGATGGGGGCGTGGCGACCGTCCGGTCATCAACGTCAGCTGGCTCGATGCAAAAGAGTACGCGGTTTGGATATCTCGGAAGACGGGACAGGTTTATCGGCTTCCGTCTGAGGCTGAATGGGAATATGCCGCCCGTGCTGGAACCGATACTTCCTTTTGGTGGGGTGGCGCCGTCGGCTCGCGCCAAGCCAACTGCCGGGAATGCAATACAGGTCAATCTGAACAGACTTTGCCGGCCGGCACATTCCAGGCAAATCGGTTCGGTCTTTATGACACCGCGGGCAATGCGGCGGAGTGGGTGGAAGATTGCTGGAACGACAATTATGTCGGTGCCCCGACAGATGGCTCGGCGCGGACCAGTGGGCAATGTCGGCTGCGGGTATTACGCGGCGGCTCTTTCGACAGTGCATCTACCTATACACGGTCAATGGCGCGCTTCAGATATGATTTCGATGTGCGATATTATGCCAACGGATTTCGCGTAGTGCGGGAGCTGAACTAGTTGCGTTACCGATTGGCAACTCCAATGTCGGTATCGGTGATGAGGCCTTTTGTCATGGCGGCAACTGCGGCAAAAGGGGTGGCCGTGCTCGTCGCTAGCTGCTTGGCCGTAATCTCGAGTGGAACCGTTACTGCGACCGAGAGTCATTCGCTCCCCGCTACTGAAATCCGCAAAGGGCTTTGTGAAGGCGACATGGTCGTGACCAAGGCCGGCAGTTCCCTACACGATGGCGACAAAGTGAGGCCGATTTTAACCGACGCCGTACTCACGGAGCCGCGCTAAATCGCCCTCCACGTCGGGCTAGATGATGTCGACAATTGAAACGAAATTATCTCAACTGGACAGTGCCCCACGTAAGGGCTTGTTTCGCCGAAGAGGCATCTTCAGCAAGTTCGTCGTCTCGTTCGTTGGGCTGGTCGTACTTGTGCTGCTGGTCAATGGTGCCCTCGAGACGTGGTTCATGTACAGCGAAACCACGCAAATTTTGGCAAAAGCCCAATCGGAAAAAGCGACCAGCACCGCCAATCGCATTGACCAGTTCTTGTCGGATATCGAACGACAGATTAGCTGGGCCACACGAGCCAGTTCCACCACAGTTGAACAACGTCGTTCAGATTACGCGCAGCTTCTTCAGCAAGTGCCCGCAATCGACAGCCTGATTTACCTTGATGGCGCTGGGAAGGAGCAATTGAGGCTTACGCGCGCACAGTTCGTCATTGCGAGCGGGGTCGATTACTCGGACGATCCCAAGTTCAAGGAGACGAAAGATAAGCCAGTTTGGCTGTCGCCGGTTCATTTCGACGGTTTTGATCCATTCATTGCGATAGCAATGGCGCATTCCGGTCGAAATGCGGGTTCAACCGTTGCGGAAATCAATCTCAAGTTCCTGTCAGATTTCGTAGACCAAGGCCAGACCGGTACGGACATCGACGCTTATGTCTTGGGGCCGGAGGGGCGATTGCTCGCTCACTCCGACATTGGTCACAATCACTTGGGCGCAGACTTGGCAAATCTTCCCCAGGTAAAATCCTTGATCAAGTCGCCGGCCGGACCAGTGACTCTCGGGCAAGACCCCGACGGACACGCGGTCTTGACCGGGTCGGCAGCTATCCCTCGAATGAATTGGTACGTTTTTTTTGAGCAGCCGTTGAGCAAGGCACTTCAGCCAGTCTATGGGCTGCTTTATCGCACCGGGTGGCTGCTTGCTGTGGCCATCATGCTTGCTGTGCTTGCCGGCATGCTGCTGGCGCGCCAATTGGTCACCCCAATTCGAGCGTTACAAGTTGGCGCCCGGCAATTGGAGGCAAGCGATTTCGGCCACCGTATCAACGTAAAAACGGCAGATGAAATCGAGGAACTGGCCGACCATTTCAATCGCATGGCTGATCAGCTTCAAGGGTCCTACAGTCGGCTAGAGCAGAAAGTCGCTGACCGCACACGCGATCTTGCCCAATCGAATAGTGAATTGAAGGCGCTTGAGGAGATCGGACGCGCGGTCGCGTCGTCTCTCGACATTAACGCGGTGTTGGCCACGATCGTTACCCAAGCTGTAAAATTTTCCCGTGCAGACGCTGGCGCGATCTACAGCTATGACGCTTCACGGGGCATTTTCGAGCTCGCTGAAGCCCATGCGCTTGATCAATCGTTTCAGGATAAAGTCCGGGGCACCAGGATCACACTCGACGAAAGCGCCTTGGGTCTCTCCGCCAAGCAGCGAAGTCCTGTCTCTATTCCCGATCTTTCGAAAGCGCCGAGTTTTTCGCTTAAGGAAATCGTCCTTTCGGCAGGATTCAACTCCGTCCTAATCGTTCCGCTCTTCGCTCAGGATGACATTCTTGGCGCTTTGGTATTACAGCGCCGCGAAGTCGGAGATTTTCCGGCCAGTACAGTCGACCTCATGCAGACCTTTGCCAATCAATCAGTCCTCGCGATGAAGAATGCGCAGCTCTTCCGTGAAGTCGATCAGAAGGGACGAGAGCTCGCGATTGCGAGTGAGCACAAATCCCAGTTCGTCGCCAATATGAGCCACGAGCTGCGTACGCCGTTGAACGCCGTCCTCGGCTATTCCGAACTACTCGCCGATGGGCTCTACGGCAGCATTCCGCAAAAAGGATTAGACGTCCTGGAGCGAATTCAAGCCAATGGAAAGCACCTTTTGGGTTTAATCAATGACGTGCTCGACATATCGAAAATCGAGGCCGGCCAGCTCACGTTGGCGCTGGATGACTATTCCGTCGAGGCAATGGTGCAATCAGTCGTGGCCGCAACAGGTTCGCTTGCACAGGCCAAAGGGATCGAAGTGAAGACCAGCGTACCTAATGACCTTCCGATGGGTCGCGGCGACGAGCGTCGTCTTACTCAGGTACTCCTGAACCTCGTGAGCAACGCTATAAAATTCACTGATACCGGCGAGGTCGAGGTGCGCGTCCAGTCAGTCAATGGAGAGTTCAATATTATGGTGTGTGATACCGGGCCTGGGATCGCACCTAAAGATCAAGCAACAATATTCGAGCAGTTCCAGCAGATTGACAATACAAGTACACGGAAGAAAGGCGGCACTGGACTTGGATTATCGATTTCGCGCCAGCTGGTCGGCATGCACGGCGGCCGTATCGATTTGAATTCAACCGTCGGCGTAGGTTCCACCTTCAACATCGTCGTTCCAGTACGCGTGCAACAGCAGAGGCCGGCGTGAAGAAACGCATTCTCATCATAGAGGATACCGAGGACAATCGGCGCATCCTTCGAGATTTGCTCACCCACGCTGGATACGATTTAATTGAAGCGGATGACGGCGCGAAGGGCGTCGCGATGGCGGCCGAACATCGGCCGGACCTTATCCTCATGGATATCCAGCTGCCGACAATAGACGGCTATGAGGCTACGCGTCAGATTAAGGCCAATCCGGACTTGAGGCACATTCCGATCGTCGCTGTCACCTCATACGCCCTGTCCGGCGACGAGGCAAAGACAATGGCTGCCGGATGCGACGGGTATATCGCCAAGCCATTTAGCCCGCGAAAAATTCTCGCAATGATGCGCGATTTGTTGCGTTGATCGTGAGAGGAGCCGGTGCGAACTCCCCCTCGAATTCTTGCCGTCGACGATATGCCGACCAATCTGGAAATCCTGCGTGTCAGGCTGGAAGCCCAAGGCTATGAGGTCATTACGGCGGAAGACGGCGAAGAGGCATTAGCAAAGGCACGCGAGCTCGAACCTGACTTGGTTCTGCTTGATATCATGATGCCGAAGCTCGACGGAATCGCGGTGCTGAAACAACTTAAGCAAGACGCAATGCTGCGCTTCGTGCCAATTATCTTGGTCACTGCAAAATCCGATGTTCGTGACGTTGTGAGCGGCCTTGACTCGGGTGGCGATGAGTATCTCACAAAGCCATTTGAACATGCCGCGTTAACTGCCCGCGTTCGATCGCTGCTCCGAGTGAAGGAACTTCACGATACGGTTCAGCACCAAGCAGCACAATTGAAGGAGCAGACCGAGCAACTTTCCAGCTGGAATCGTCTGCTTGAGGAGCGCGTGGCAGAACAACTAATGGAAATCGAACGGATCGGTCGCTTGAAGCGATTTTTGGCGCCGCAGGTGGCGCAGATGATTGCGTCCTCCGACTTACCCGATTCGGTGTTGGCCAGTCATCGACAAGAGATCACCGTTCTGTTCTGCGATTTGCGTGGATTTACCAACTTTACCGAGACATCCGAACCCGAAGAGGTCATGGCGGTCTTGCGTGATTACCACGAGAACCTGGGAGAACTCATCTTCCGTTACGAGGGCACACTCGAACGATTTCTCGGCGACGGGATTATGATTGTGTTCAACGATCCAATTCCATGTGTCGATCACACCGAGCGTGCCATCCGGCTGGCGCTGGACATGCGTGAACGAGTGAACGAACTGGGGACGCAGTGGCGACGCAAGGGCCACGAACTTGGATTTGGAATTGGGATCGCCACCGGCTTTGCGACTGTCGGACAAATTGGCTTCCAGGAGCGCCGGGAATACACCGCAATAGGTAGCGTCATAAATCTTGCATCGCGGCTTTGCGATGAGGCGGCGACGGGCCAAATTGTGATCCCCGCTCGCGTGCTGGCCTCTGTTGACCAATCGGTGAAGGTAAAAGCTCTAGGCGAACTGACCTTGAAGGGTTTCGACAAGCCATTGGCTGCATACGATGTCCTGAGCTGGCACAACCAACCATCCAATCGTAAATCGTCTCCGACGCAGACAACCGAAAAAAAGAGAACGAAAAAAGCTTGAACGCGACGCGTTCACTTGCGCCGCGCGGCCGTAATTATTCGCCTCGCGGCCGCACGCGCTGCAGCAGCGGGGATACTGCCCCGCCGCCATTGATTCAGATAAATAAGAAAATGAGCATAGGCTCTAAAACATAGTGTTATCGTCATTCGTCAGCGGGCGCAGAGTGTCGATAACCGGTAGGATCGGATCAATGTCGAGTACCCAGAACTCGACTGATAGTGCGGCGCACAAACGGCGCAATCTACGCCTTCCTGCTGGTCACTGCGCTCGTAATGCCGGCCCTCGCGGTCGCCACAGTTGGCACGTGGGGTTTGACCTCCCCGGCGCGATCAGTGAGTGACGCTGCTTTCTTCGCACTTTCGCAGCATCGGCGTCTTGCTCCCGCGGGCAACTGCAATCCCATCTTTGACGCGCACGGGCCCGCCGTCAGTCTGATTGAACATAGTGCGGCGGGTCTTGTCGCGAACCGCAAAGATGAGTTTTTGCCGTTCCTCGACGTCGGTGCCGGGCTGGAAGATCACGTTGACCGCTACGCTCGTCGGAGAAACCTGCTCGGCCGAAAGAACACTGTAGCGATTTACCGCATAGTCGGGACCAAGATTGTGGTCCTCGAGGATCAGCCCCGGGCTCGGCGTTGTGATGTTGACGTGTGGATTGCTGGGCGTCGGCGGATTCTTGCAGTCCGTGGCCCAGGTTCCGAACAAATTGAAATGCCGGAATAAGTCTTCGGCCGATGCAGCATCCGCCTGACTCGGAACGACGAAAGCTCCAACGAGCAACGCAAACGCTGCAAGCCGCCGCATGGCAACCCCACTCTACCCATTGCTACAATAGCAGCGGTCGACGCCGCGGCAATTGATTTAAGGCAGCAACGTCAAGCCGGGTGGACGAAAAGGAGACTATTTGAAAGTTAGGTTAGCGGCTTTCACGACGTCGGCGAATGACTTGATGTCCGCTTCGATCCGTTTCTTGAAGTCGTTACCGGTAGGTCCGCCCGGTTTAACCGCCATCTTTTGCAATCCCTCCCGGACTGCCGGGTCGGCGAGTGCTTTGCCCAACTCAGCCGTGAGCTTGTCCACGATTGGGCCCGGCGTACCCGCAGGTACAAAGAAGCCACTCCAAAGCTGGGTATCGACGTCGGGAAACCCGGCCTCAGCCATGCTTGGGACGTTGGGCAACTCAGGCGAGCGCTCCGAACCCGTCACCGCGAGAGCGCGGATCTTGCCTCCCTGAACTAACGGGATGACCGGCGGCCCGTCCGAAATTGTGAACAGGCTTTGTCCCGAGACAACACTGAGATTTGACTCATTGCTGCTCTTGTAAGGGATCGCCACGGCCGGCATCCCACTTTTGAGCTTGAGCAGCTCGCTTGCAATTGTAAACGCCGGGGACGAAGTGCCGTAATTCGATTTGTCCGGATTGGATTTCGCCCAGGCAACGAGTTCCTTCACATCCTTCGCCGGGTGATCCGCCGGTATCACCAGCACCAGCGGGAACGAGGCAATCATGTTCAGGGGAATGAAACTGTTGCTCGCGTGATAACTAAGATCCGGAAAAATTGCCGTCGCGATCGACATCTGTCCGGTCGCGCCGACCAGAACTGTGTACCCGTCAGCCGGCTGACGCGCGGCGAATTCGCCGGCAATGCGTCCACCCGCACCGACGCGGTTTTCGATCACCACAGTCGATCCGGTATTCTCCTGAAATTTCTGTACAACGAGTCTCGCAAAGAGATCATTTCCGCCGCCGGCGGCGAACCCGACGATGAAATGTATCGGCCGGGTCGGATAATCGGTTTGCGCCAGCGAATGCCCAGCGGACAAAACCGCGAACAACATGAACACAGCGAAAACGAAACCGCTCCGACCCTTCATCATAACCCCGCTTACGCTTCCCGGTGAGACTTGCAAAAACCGTACACCGAGTTCAGCCGCCGGAAAACATGTTTGTCGGATGTGATATTGTGTGCCCAGCAATCATTCCACCGGAACCGACATGACGTCTATACGCGGCCCTCTCAATTCGCAGTCCGGCGCGCGTGACGAACTTTTCGGTCATCCGCGGGCGCTGGCCTATCTGTTCACAACTGAAATGTGGGAGCGCTTTTCCTACTACGGAATGCGCGCCCTTCTTGTGCTTTACATGGTCAAGTACTTGTTCACGCCGCAAGGTTCCGGCGATGTCCTCGGCCTTGCGCCCTTCAGGCACGGACTGGAATTTGTATTCGGGCCATTGGCGCCGCAACCACTCGCCTCGCAGATCTACGGCTTCTATACCGGGCTTGTTTACCTGACGCCGATCCTGGGAGGACTGCTGGCCGACCGCGTGCTTGGCCAGCGCCGAACAGTGATCATCGGCGCCACGCTGATGGCCATCGGCCATTTCATGATGGCTTTCGAACATTTGTTTCTGGTCGCTCTCTGTTTTCTTATTCTCGGAAACGGCGCTTTCAAGCCAAATATTTCCACCCAGGTCGGCTCGCTTTATCCGCCAGGAGATCGGCGCAGAGACCGCGCCTTTTCAATATTCTACGTCGGCATAAATCTGGGTGCGTTTCTCGCGCCGCTCGTCTGCGGCACGCTCGGTGAAAAGCTCGGTTGGCATTACGGCTTCGCGGCCGCTGGAGTTGGGATGACGATCGGTCTGATCATCTATCTCGCCGCCACGCCGCACCTGCCGCGCGATGCTTTCGAGAAACGTTCGCTGCCTGACAACAAACTCGACGCGAAGGCCTGGCAATCAATCGCGGCCCTTCTGCTGCTATTTGCGCCGGTCAGTTTGTTCTGGGCTACGTACGAGCAGCAGGGCAACACGATAGCGCTCTGGGCCGACCAATTCACCGACCGGCATTTTCTTGGCGGCGAAATTCCGGTGACGTGGTTTCAGGCTTTCAACCCCTTCATGATCTTTGCGTTCACACCATTCATCGTTGCGCTGTGGCGTTGGCAGGGAAAAAACGAGCCCGCCACCAGTACCAAACTCGGCATGGGCTGCCTGATCAACGCCCTCGCCTATCTGGTCATGGTGGCTGCCGCATGGAGCGCCGGCGGTGGCAAAGCCAGCTGGCTGTGGCTGCTCTTCTATTTTGTCGTCATCACCGTCGGCGAACTCTATCTGTCTCCAACCGGTCTTTCGCTCGTGACCAAGATCGCACCGAAGACCCTGCTGTCGATGATGATGGGAGTTTGGCTTGCCACGAGCTTCGTCGGTGGGTTTCTGGCTGGCTATCTCGGCACCTTCTGGTCGAGCATGGACAAGGCCAATTTTTTTCTGATGCTCGCACTCATTTCGAGCGTGGCCGGTGTCGCTATCATGCTCTTGCGCCGACCGCTTCGCGCTGTGCTGCAGGACTAGCCTACTGGAAGACCGACGTATTGTTCGGCCAGTGAGGTCGCCGCGGCAGTTGAGCTGGTGAGGTAGTCGAGATCCGAAAGTTGTCGCCGGCGATCGAAAGCCGACTCGTTGGGGAAACGGTGCATGCTCTGCGTCATCCACCAGGAAAAGCGCTGCGCATACCAAACTCGTCGCAGGCACGTCGTTGAATAGTTCTCAAGCTGATCATTGCTTTTGTTCTTGTAGTGAGCGTCCAAAGCGCGCGAGAGCATCACGACATCGGCAAAGGCAAGGTTCATCCCTTTTGCGCCAGTCGGAGGAACGATGTGCGCGCTATCGCCGGCAAGGAAAAGCCGTCCATACTGCATCGGCTCGACCACGAAACTACGCATCGGCGTAATGCCTTTTTGCAGCATTTTGCCTTCGGCGAGTTTGCGGGCTCCGCCGAGCCGCTTGTGCAATTCATCCCAGATACGGTTGTCGGGCCAGGCTTCAATCTCCTCATCGTGATCGCATTGCAGATAGAGCCGCGCCAGGCTCGGGGAGCGCATGGTGTAAAGCGCAAAGCCGCGATCGGTGTAGGAATAGATCAATTCGTGATCAGGTGGCGGGCTCTCCGACAGAATGCCCAGCCAACCAAAGGGGTAGTCCCGCTCGAATACACTGAGCACGCCATCCGGAATGCTTGGCCGGCAGATACCGTGAAATCCGTCGCATCCCGCTATGAAATCGCAGTCGATTTCCTGGGTTCGCCCGTCGTGCCTGAAGCGGATTTTCGGTTTTTGCGATTTCAGGTCGTGAACGGTGACGTTGTCCACTTCAAAGAGCAAAGGCGCGCCGTCCGAAATTCGACGCTCCACGAGATCCTTCACCACTTCCTGTTGGCCGTAAATCGTAACGCGCTTGTTCACCAGTTTCTTGAAGTCGAGACGATGCAAATCGCCATTGATGCCGACATTAATCCCCCAATGCAGCATGCCCTCGCGTTGCATGCGGCTGCCGACGCCGACGTCGACGAGGAAGTCCGCCGCCCAATGCTCGATCAAGCCCGCGCGGATACGGTTTTCGATGTAATCGCGACTGCGGTTTTCGATGATGATCGATTCGATACCTTGCAGGTGCAGAAGCCTGGCCAACATGAGTCCGGCGGGACCTGCACCAATAATTCCGACTTGCGTGCGCATCGTTTGTTTCCGGCGATAGTACGCGCCACCCTATATGCCGCGATCAGGGCACGGCAAAGGGACGCGAACCGGAAATCATTGCACAATGGCGATGCGGATGACGTCAGTTCGGAGCGGCAAGCAAAAAAACACCGCAATCCCGCGTTTCAGAGCTAAAAAGCTAATAATTAATGCGGCTTATCGGTGTGCAAGCATTGACTTTGGCCCTTCGCACCCTATGTTCCGTCCAACCGGTCTGACATGAAGATTCGGCTGTCCCCCGCGCAAAGCAACTGGTTTTGTTAGTCCAGCGCGCTCTGGGCGGATACTGAGGTTATATGCCTTTTTCACATCTCGGCTTATCAGCCAAAGTTCTCGCCGCCATCAAAACGGCTGGCTACAAAGCTCCCACCCCGATTCAAGACCAGGCCATCCCGCACGTGCTTGCACGGCGCGACGTGCTCGGTATTGCGCAAACCGGCACCGGAAAGACCGCTGCCTTCGTGCTGCCGATGCTGACCATGCTGGAACAGGGTCGCGCTCGCGCGCGTATGCCGCGCACGCTCATTCTCGAGCCGACGCGTGAGCTTGCGGCGCAGGTCGCCGAGCACTTCGAGAAGTACGGCAAAAACCACAAGCTCAATGTGGCGCTGATCATCGGCGGCGTTTCCTTCGACGATCAGGACGCCAAGTTGCTGCGCGGCGTCGATGTTTTGATCGCCACACCGGGACGTCTGCTCGATCACTTCGAACGCGGTCGGCTCCTGTTATCCGGCTGTGAGCTTCTCATCATCGACGAAGCAGACCGCATGTTGGACATGGGCTTCATTCCCGACATCGAGCGGATCGGCAAACTGGTACCGTTCACGAGGCAGACTCTTTTCTTTACGGCGACCATGCCGCCAGAGATTCAGCGCATCGCCGATAACTTCTTGCACAATCCTGTGCGTGTCGAAGTGACGAAGCCCGCTACCGCCGCCACGACTATTACGCAATTGTTGGTTTCGACCGGTCGAGAACCGCATGAGAAGCGCGAAACGCTACGCGGACTGATCCGCTCCGCTTCGGGTTTCAAGAACGCGATCATATTTTGCAATCGCAAACGCGAGGTCGCCAATCTCCACCGCTCCCTGCTCCGTCACAAGTTCAATGCCGTCGCACTGCACGGCGATTTGGATCAACCCACGCGTATGGCGGCACTCGACAAATTCCGTCGCGGCGAAGCCGAACTATTGATCGCGTCTGACGTCGCCGCGCGCGGCCTCGACATCCCCGAGGTCAGTCACGTGTTCAACTTCGACGTGCCACATCACGCAGATGACTATGTGCACCGCATCGGCCGCACCGGTCGCGCGGGACGCTCCGGTACTGCAATCACGATTGTCGCTCCAATGGATAGCAAGGCTGTCCATGCCATCGAGCGCTTGATCGGCCAGAGCATTGCCTGGCTGGACAGACCTAAACCTGCGGCGTCCGACGCGAGCGAAAGCCCCTCGCCTCGGGAGAACGGCCAGAGGCCTCGTGCTGAGGCGCCACGCGGCCGAAATCGCGGGCGCGGGCCAGCACGTCAGGCAAAGAAGAATGCGCCGGCGGCTCCCAAGACGCCGTCTTACCAGCCCGCGCAGGACAGCGACGGAGGCCATCTCCCGGCCTTCTTGCTTCGACCCGTCCCGGCCAAAGCCTGACGAGCGGACCTCGGTTACGCAACGTTGATGGCCTAGCCGGTTCCAAATTTACCCCCGATTCATATCCGTCGAATACCGTCCCAATGTGAGGCGCCGGAGCGCCGTCCTCCGCAGGCACCGGCTTGCAACTGGGGGTAGTCAGCAATGGCGGGGCGTGTCGACGACTACGAACGCACGATGGCGTTCGCAGACATTGCTTTCGGACAGATGAAGGCGCTGCGGCAGCCACCCAGCCCCCGCAATTTCGAAATCTGGTACGCCTACGCGAGCGGCTATCACCCCGCACTGAATCAACAGATCAACGCGACGCTCAAGGCCAAGGGCACAATCTCCGAGGCCGATCTCGTTCACATGTACGAGAAATTCCTGTCGCCGACACGGCTGACGGAACGCATTGACCTGGTTGGCAGCCAGGTCAAAGGCGAGATCGATCAAGTCATGGCGATGATCGACGCCGCCGTCGGTTCGGCCAGTAGCTACACTGAGAGCCTCGCAGGCGCCACCGAGCAACTCGTACACTCGAAAGACCGGGACGGTTTACGCACAATCGTCGAAACACTCGTGCAGACAACGAAGGTGATGGAGATCTCCAACCGCACCCTTGAAGAGCGGCTCCATGCCTCAAAGCAGGAAATCAATGACCTGCAGGAAAATCTCGAGGCGGTGCGTACGGAAAGCCTGACCGACCCTTTGACTCAGCTGGCCAACCGAAAGTTCTTTGACAGCACTTTGGAAAAGTCGATAGCGGAGGCGCTTGAGAGGAATGAAGCGCTATCGCTGATGCTGACGGACATCGACCACTTCAAGACCTTCAACGACAGTTTCGGACATCTGACGGGCGACCAGGTCCTGCGACTTGTGGCAATGTCGGTGAAACACAACGTCAAGGGCAAGGACACGGCAGCTCGCTATGGTGGCGAGGAATTTGCCGTCATTCTGCCGAACACAATGTTGCGGGCGGCTGTAACGGTTGCCGACCACATTCGGCGGGCGGTGATGGCCAAGGAATTGATGAAACGCTCGACCGGTGAAAATCTCGGTCGCATGACGATATCGATCGGAGTGGCCACACTGCGAAAATCCGACACCGGGCAGTCGCTGATCGAGCGCGCCGATACGTGCCTTTATGCCGCCAAACGGCATGGTCGCAATCGCGTGATTTGCGAGACCGATCCCGAGATCTCGACCGACAGCACCGCAGAAGTCGCCTAGCGCGGCTTAGTTTGCGTCTTTGGCCGGCGTCAGCTGCACCAATTCACCGCAGCCGCATGCACTGGTCTGGTTCGGATTGTTGAAGATGAATTGCGCCGATAGCTTGTCGGTCTTGTAGTCCATCTCGGTCCCCAACAGGAACAATACGGCCTTCGGATCGATCAGGATCTTCACACCCTTGTCCTCGACCACTTCGTCCGTCGTCTTGACCGCGTCCGCATATTCCATCGTGTATTCCATGCCGGCGCAGCCGCCATTCTTGACGCCCACGCGAACGCCAGCCACGGGTTTCTCCGCGCGCGCCATTACGTCTTTGATGCGCGTCGCAGCAGCATCGGTAAGCCGCATCACTTGAGGCCGGGGTCGTGCCATGGTCATCATCGTCCTCGTTGAACCTGTATCTGGCGTCTCGCCGCTCCCGTTTCAACTCACCACATATTTAATACGAGTCGCGCCTCGTCGGACATCCGGCTCGGGTCCCAAGGCGGGTCCCACACGACGGCCACCTTGGTCTCTTTCACGCCCGGGACACTCGACACCGCATTCTCGACCATGATCGGCAGCTCCTGGGCCGCGGGGCAATTCGGCGATGTCAGCGACATGTCGATCTTAATCCCCCGGTCGTCGCCAATATCGATTTTGTAGATAAGCCCCAGTTCGTAGATATCGGCCGGGATCTCAGGGTCGTAGACGGTTTTCAGCGCCGCGACGATGTCGTCCGTCAGCTTGTTGAGCTCGTCCTGTGGAAGTGCCGGCGAGCCGACAACCGCGGCGTTTTCAGCCGGCTTTTCCGTCACCGAGGTGTTTGTGTCTTCGGTCATACAAAAAATTCCTGCGCCTTTACGAGCGAGGCGGCAAGTGTATCCACCTCCTCTTTCGTATTGTACATGGCAAATGACGCGCGACATGTGGCCGTCAGGCCATAGCGCGCAAGCAATGGCATCACGCAGTGGGTCCCCGCCCTCACGGCCACGCCGGCACGATCAATGATCGTTGCGACATCGTGGGGGTGAGCCCCCTTCATTTCGAATGAGACGATCGGACCCTTGTCGGCCGCATTGCCGATGATCCGCAGCGAATTGATCTTGCCGAGCTTCTCATGCGCGTATTTGACCAAGCCACTCTCATGCGCACGAATGCGAGCCTTACCGACCGAATTGACGTAATCGATCGCGGCCCCGAGCCCGATGGCCTGCACGATCGCCGGAGTGCCCGCTTCGAATCTGTGCGGAGGTTCGCCATAGGTGACGCGATCCTCGAACACCTCGTGAATCATTTCGCCGCCGCCGTTGAACGGCGGCATGGTCGCGAGATGCTCGTATTTGCCGTACAGCGCGCCGATGCCCGTGGGTCCGTACACCTTGTGACCGGTGAACACATAGAAATCGCAATCCAGGTCGCGCA
This sequence comes from uncultured Alphaproteobacteria bacterium, assembly GCA_963707615.1. GTDB lineage: Bacteria > Pseudomonadota > Alphaproteobacteria > Rhizobiales > Xanthobacteraceae > Pseudolabrys. The sequence continues at coordinate 868,569 of CAVPQT010000001.1, read as the reverse complement.
CATCGACATCCATATGGACGGCCGCCTGCGCTCCGTCGATGAGGACGGGAATGCCGCGTGCGTGCGCGAGCCGCACGACTTCCTTTACCGGGACAACAGTGCCGAGCGCATTCGACATCTGCGTGATCGCCACCATCCGGGTCCTTGGCGTCAGCAGTTTCTCGAATTCGTCGAGAAGGAAATTGCCATCGTCGTCGATTGGCGCCCACTTGATCACCGCGCCCTGGCGTTCACGCAGAAAGTGCCACGGCACGATATTGGAATGGTGCTCCATGATGGACAGCACGATTTCGTCACCGGCTTTGATGCGTTCGCGTCCGAACGTATAGGCGACAAGATTGATCGCCTCGGTGGCGTTGCGCGTGAAGATGATTTCTTCCTTGCGGTCAGCATTCAGAAACGCGCGAACCGTCTCGCGCGCGCCTTCGTAGGCCTCGGTTGCCTCGTTCGCGAGATAGTGCAGGCCGCGATGCACGTTGGCGTATTCCGCGGTGTAGGCCTTCTGCAGCCGATCGAGGACCTGCTTTGGCTTCTGAGCCGAAGCGGCGTTGTCGAGGTAGACCAGTGGCTTTCCATAAACGTTGAGCGCCAGCGCCGGAAAATCTGCGCGTATGCGGCTAACGTCATAGGATCCATTGGTGACTGCAGGATGCATCGCTATCCCCGCGTGTTCAGCCAGTTGATGGCCGCCTGCATCAGCGCCTCGCGAATTCCTTCGTTTGCGACCTCTTCGATCGCGTCCCCGACGAAAGCCTGAATGAGCAAGGCCTCTGCCTCATTTTCGGGGATACCGCGCGACATCAGGTAGAACTTGAGCGAGCTATCGAGCGCACCGGCCGTCGCGCCGTGGCCGCATTGCACGTCGTCGGCGAAGATTTCAAGTTCGGGCTTGTTGTCCGCCTCGGCCTCGTCCGAGAGCAACAGCGCATGGCTCGCCATCTTGGCGTCGGTCTTCTGCGCGTGCGGTTCGACGACGATCTTGCCCTGGAATATGCCGCGACTTTCTCCATCGAGCACGGACCTGAATCGTTCGCGGCTGGTGCAATGGCCGGCCGCATGTTCGATGACCAGGGTGTTGTCGACGTGCTGACGTCCTTTGATCAATGTCGCGCCGCTGATCGAGGCGTCAGTCCCTTCCCGGGCAAAGCGCACAAAGGTCTGGTTGCGAACCACCGCACCGCCGGTCGTGAAGACGAAATCGCGATAATTTGCCTTGGCGTCTACGGTAACGCCCAAGGTCGAAACGCGGAGCGCCGCATCACCGTCACGGCCGACCTTGATATGATCGACTTGCGCTCCTTCGCCGATGACGAGTTCGAGGACCGAATTGACCTGGTAGTCGGCACCGGACGGTCCATCGAAGCTCTCGATCAACGTCAGCTGCGCGCCCTTCTCCACGATCACAACGCATCGCGGGTAGGTCGCGGCTGCCGGACCTGAAAATATATGTGCGAGTTGGATCGGCTTGCTGATGCGCGCATCTTTCTTGACCCGGATGGCCACCCCTCCGGTCATGAACGCAGTATTCAGCGAAACCGCAATATCGTCTTTGCCCGGCACATTGCCGAGACGGTAGTTCGTGTCCTCGCCCGCAAAAGCGAAAAGCTCGGTCAACACAATGCCGGGATCGGCAGCATTGCTCCAACCCGGCTCATATCGACCGTTGACGATGGCGATCTGGGTTGCACTAACACCTGACAGGCCGGGCACCACGCCTTTCGAGCCAGCAGGCTCAGCCAGCGGCTTGGCCTCGCGCATCAGCGCACGCAAGTCAGTGTATTTCCATTCCTCGATGCGACGATGCGGCAGTCCGCTCGCGTCAAACCGGCGGAACGCATCGTCACGCAGGGCCGTGACCGCTCCCTTGCCGGGCAGCTTGCCGCGCGCGGCCGCAAAAGCAGAGCTGAGCGCCTGCTCGGCCGGCGTCTTCATGGCACGTACATCCGCGGACATCAGGCCGCCTCACCCTGGAACTGGGCATAGCCCTTGGCCTCGAGCTCGAGCGCGAGCTCCTTGCCACCGGATTTCACGACGCGACCGTTGGCCAGAACGTGGACCACATCAGGTACGATGTAGTTGAGCAGTCGCTGATAGTGCGTGATCACGACCATCGACCGCTCCGGCGAGCGGAGGCGATTCACGCCGTCCGCAACGATCTTGAGCGCGTCAATGTCGAGACCGGAATCGGTTTCGTCGAGCACGGCCAGCGTCGGCTGCAGGATCGCCATCTGCAAAATCTCATTGCGCTTCTTCTCGCCGCCGGAAAACCCGACGTTGACAGCGCGACGAAGCATTTCCTGGCTGATGCCGAGATGATTGGCGGTATCGCGCACGAGTTTCATGAACTCCGGCGTGGAAACTTCCGCTTCGCCGCGCGTCTTGCGCTGGGCGTTGAGCGCGGTGCGCAGGAAGGTCATCGTGGCGACACCTGGCACTTCCACCGGATATTGGAACGCAAGAAAAATACCCTTGGCCGCGCGCTCATCGGGCGACATCTTGAGGATGTTGTCGCCGTTCAACAGCACTTCGCCTTCGGTCACCTTGTAGTTGTCCTTGCCAGCCAGCACGTAGGCGAGCGTCGATTTGCCCGATCCATTCGGGCCCATGATGGCCGCGACCTGGCCCTTCTCGACAGACAACGTCAGGCCATTGAGGATCTTCTTGTCCTCGACCTCGACATGCAGATTTTTCACTTCAAGAAACGACACGTCTTCATCCTCACAAGATTAAATGCCTGCATCGGGGCGCTGACCCCAACGCCAGCGCCACTCACCATCGGTGCGCTGCCGGCTGATACGAACCATCCAGAACACGGCGATTGCGATGAACGCCGCCCACACAAGCCACGCACTGACATTCGATCGGTCCGCGAGAAGATTCATGGCCACGACCGACGAGGCGACGACGGCCGCAATCCCGACGGTCAAGGCCCAGCCTTCCCACGTGACCGGCGTCGCACCGTAGCCATATCGTCTCGGCCTGAACCAAAAGCGCGCCATCGCCTAGCCCACCGAGCCTTCCAACGAGATTGAAATCAGCTTCTGCGCCTCGACCGCGAACTCCATCGGCAGCTGCTGCAAGACGTCCTTGACGAAACCGTTGACGACCAGCGCGGTCGCCTCTTCCGCCGACATGCCCCGCTGACGGCAGTAGAACAGCATGTCCTCGGAGATCTTCGACGTGGTGGCCTCGTGCTCGAACGTGGCCGAGGAATTCTTGGCTTCGATGTACGGCACCGTATGCGCGCCGCACTTGTCGCCGATCAGCAGCGAGTTGCAATTGGTGAAGTTGCGTGCGCCCTTGGCCTTGCGATGCGCCGACACGAGACCGCGATAGGTGTTGTTGGACACTCCGGCCGCGATACCCTTGGAAATGATGCGGCTCACCGTGTTCTTGCCGAGATGCAGCATCTTGGTGCCGCTGTCGACCTGCTGGTGACCGTTGGAGATCGCGATCGAATAGAACTCGCCACGCGAATTTTCGCCGCGCAGGATGCAGCTCGGATATTTCCAGGTGATGGCCGAGCCGGTCTCTACCTGCGTCCACGAGATCTTCGAGCGCGCACCACGGCAGTCGCCGCGCTTGGTGACGAAGTTGAAGATTCCGCCTTTGCCCTGCGCGTCGCCGGGGTACCAGTTCTGCACGGTCGAATATTTGATTTCGGCATCGTCGAGCGCGACCAGTTCGACCACCGCGGCGTGGAGCTGGTTCTCGTCGCGCATCGGCGCGGTGCAGCCCTCGAGATAGCTGACGTAGGCGCCCTTGTCAGCGATGATCAGCGTGCGCTCGAACTGCCCGGTGTTCTTCTCGTTGATGCGGAAATAGGTCGAGAGCTCCATCGGGCAGCGCACGCCTTCCGGCACGTAGACGAACGAGCCGTCGGAGAACACCGCAGAATTCAGCGTCGCGAAGAAATTGTCCGAAGTCGGCACGACCGAGCCGAGATACTTCTTTACGAGTTCGGGATGCTCGCGGATCGCCTCCGAGATCGGCATGAAAATCACGCCGGCCTTTTTCAGCTCTTCCTTGAAGGTCGTGGCAACTGAAACGGAATCGAACACCGCGTCGACCGCCACGCGCGAGCGCGTACCATCACCACGTTCCACGCCGGCGAGGATTTCCTGTTCGCGCAGCGGAATTCCGAGCTTCTCGTAAGTGCGCAGAATTTCGGGATCGACCTCGTCGAGCGACTTCAGCGAGTTCATTTTCGGCGCCGAGTAATAGTAGTAATCCTGGTAATCGATCTTCGGATAATTCACGCGCGCCCAGGTGGGCTCACGCATGGTCAGCCAACGTTTGTAGGCTTCAAGTCTCCACGCCAGCATCCATTCCGGTTCGCTTTTCTTGGCCGAGATAAAACGGACCGTGTCTTCCGACAGGCCCTTTGGAGCCTTGTCGGATTCGATCTTGGTCTCGAACCCATATTTGTATTGATCAACGTCGATACGGCGGACCTGTTCGACGGTCTCTTGTACTGCCGGCATTCTTCCCTCCGCTCACGGTTGCAAGGACCGCGGGTTGGATTTGTCGGTTATGGTGCTCGCGCTATCGTTCGGCGCTGGTTCCCATGGTTGATGATGTGCGGTTGACGCCGTGGCCGCCGATTCAGGCAGCGACGCCGCTTCTCTCCTTAAGTAGTGATCCCGCAACGGTATTCCAAGTTTCAACAAAGCGATCGATTTCCGCCTCGGTCGTAATGTTCCCGATGCTGGCGCGGATGGCGCCGCGCGCGAGCGCAGCGTCAACACCCATGGCCGCCAGAATCTCCGAGGGCTGGACCTTCCCGGACGAACAGGCCGAGCCTGATGAGACGGCTATCCCGTTGAGATCGAAGGCGATTATGGCGGTTTCCGCCTTGACACCGGAAGCCGCAAACAAAGTCGTATTCGGCAGGCGGGTTTCGCGATCACCAAAAATCTGCACATCCGGGGTGACGCGTCTGAGGCCTTGTTCCAATCGATCACGCATAGCCGCCACGCGCTGTGTGTCAGCCCGGGTCGCTGCCGCGGCTGCCGCGCCAAATCCGGCGATGGCGGCAACGTTCTCGGTGCCTGCCCGCTGGCCGCGTTCCTGCCCGCCGCCTTTCATCAAAGGCTCGGCGACATGAATGTCACCACGGCGAACGAGCGCGCCTGCGCCCTGCGGACCACCGAGCTTGTGCGAAGAGACACTGACGAGGTCGGCGCCAAGCGCTGCAATGTCGCAATCGATTTTGCCGGCACCCTGCACTGCGTCGACGTGCAACACACCAGACGCCGCGTGCACGATCTCCGCGATCTGCGTGATCGGCTGCACGACGCCGGTTTCGTTGTTGGCGAGCATCACCGAAACCAAAGGCCGCGCAGATTTCTTCACCGCGAGCGAAAGCGCGGCGAGATCGACAACGCCGTTACCCGTGACCGGAAGCGTGTCGATGCTTTCGCGCGAGAATCGCCCGCCAGCGCGAACTGATGGATGCTCGATTGCGGACACGAACAACCGGTCGCGCGGCTCCTTGCGTCCGGCAATTTCCAGCATGGGTGTGAGCGCAAGCATGTTGGCTTCGGTCGCGCCGCTCGTGAAAATGACATTCTTCGCGTCGGAAAAAAGCAGCTGGGCGACTTGCTCCCGTGCTTTTTCAATCAAACGTCGGACAGCCCGGCCCTCGGCGTGCACCGACGATGCATTGCCTGTGAAAGCCAGGGCCGCACCCATGGCGGCCCGCGCCTCCTCCCTGAGGGGGGCTGTGGCATTCCAGTCGAAATACGCTCGCTCGGCCAAGGTCTTCACCAATACCTAATTACCGTTGCCCCGACCTATACCCCGCAAAAAGCTTGCTTTTTGCCCCAGGGGTTGTGTTAGAAGCCCGAAATCGCCCGGCCCTTATAGCGTGTGTTGCGGCTGGGAACAGCGGAATTCGTATAATTAGAATAATTCCAAACTAGATGCCCGGTTCAATCAGTGCAGCCAGGCCACAACACACCCCGCTGCCGCCTGGCGGCGCGGCAAGCCCGGTTCGAGGTCGATAGCCATGCCTGAGATTATCTTCACCGGTCCCGCCGGACGCATCGAGGGGCGGTACCATCCCGCGCGGCAGAAGAACGCACCGATCGCGATCGTCCTGCATCCCCACCCGCAGTTCGGCGGGACGATAAATCATCCGATCATCTACCAGCTGTACTACGCCTTTGTGCACCGCGGCTTCTCGGCGCTGCGCTTCAACTTTCGCGGCGTCGGACGTAGTCAGGGCTCGTTCGACCATGGCCAGGGTGAATTGTCCGATGCGGCCGCGGCGCTCGATTGGGCGCAGACCATCAATCCTGAGGCCAAAAGCTGCTGGATCGCCGGCTTCTCGTTCGGTGCCTGGATCGGCATGCAGTTGCTAATGCGCCGGCCGGAGATCGAAGGGTTCATCTCGATCTGCCCGCCCGCGAACCTCTACGACTTCTCATTCCTGGCTCCCTGCCCTTCGTCGGGGTTGATCATCCACGGGGACAAGGACGCGGTGGTTCCGTACAAGGACGTCACGACGCTGGTCGACAAGCTCAAGACCCAAAAGGGCATCGTGATCGAGCAAAAGGTTGTGCAAGGCGCCAATCATTTCTTTGACGGCAAGGTCGAAGCGCTGCTTACTTCGGTCAGCGCCTATCTCGACAAGCGGCTGAAGACAGAACGCAAGCCGGCAGCGTGAGTTTGGCCGGAGCGCCCGTTGGCAGCGCTTGTGCTGATGGGCGGTGATACGCGGCGACCGGTCCGCGAAATGACCCATGCTCCTTGTTAAGACTTACCTCGACAGAAGTGCCATTCACGGTCTTGGAGTTTTTGCGGGCCAGGCGATCCGGAAAGGCACGAAGGTCTGGCGTTTCGTCGACGGCTTTGACCGGGTCTATTCACCAACGCAATTCGCGAAATTGCCGAAACCGGCCCGCGACTACATCTGGAATTACGGATATCGCGTCGATGGCGAGATCCTGCTGACCAGCGACCACGATCACCACATGAACCACTCGGACAATGCCAATACGCATTGGCGAAACGGGCACATCGTGGCAAGGCGCACCATTCGCAAAGGCGAAGAGATCACCAACAACTACCGCGAATTCGATGCGGGTTTCTGCGCGGCATTTCTGAAAAGGAAGAAATGACGCGAAGCGTGCGTCGCGCGGGGGCCGGATACCGCGCCCACTTTTCGCGGTCATGCATTGTTGAATCCGACGCCGGACCTGTTACACCACCCGCCGACGGAACCAAGAAAGCCGCCCGAGACCCCGGCAATGAGCGCTTATAAATCCGACTTCCTCAACGTCCTCGCGGAGCGCGGCTTCATCCATCAGGTATCGGAGCCCGAAGCGCTCGACGCGCGCGCCAAGGCGGGACAGATCACCGCCTATATCGGTTTTGACTGCACGGCGGCTTCACTGCACATCGGCTCGCTGCTGCCGATCATGATGCTGTACTGGCTGCAGAAGACAGGACACCGCCCTATTGCCTTGATGGGTGGCGGCACGACCCGCGTCGGCGACCCGTCGGGCAAGGACGAGACAAGGCGCGTTCTCACCGATGAGGCGATCAACGAAAATCTCAAGGGCATCCGCGCGGTCTTCTCGAAATTCCTGAAATTCGAAGACGCCGGCGGCGATGCCGTCATGAGCAACAATGCCGACTGGCTCAACAAGCTCAACTATATCGATTTTCTGCGCGACGTCGGCCGCCATTTCTCGGTCAACCGCATGCTGTCATTCGACTCAGTGAAACTGCGACTGGATCGGCAGCAGGAATTGTCGTTTCTCGAATTCAACTACATGGTCCTGCAGGCCTACGATTTCGTCGAGCTCAACAAGCGCTATAACTGCATTCTGCAGATGGGCGGTTCGGACCAGTGGGGAAACATCGTCAACGGCATCGATCTTGGCCGCCGCATGCAGAACGCTCAATTGTTTGCGCTGACATCGCCCCTGATCACGACTTCGTCCGGCGCCAAGATGGGCAAGACGGCGGCTGGCGCCGTATGGCTCAATGCCGATCTGGTCAGCCCTTACGACTACTGGCAGTACTGGCGCAACACCGAGGACGGTGACGTTGTCCGTTTTCTCAAGCTGTTCACCGTGCTGCCGCTCGATGAGATCGCCCGTCTTGCCGCCCTCAAAGGCAACGAGATCAACGAGGCGAAAAAGGTTCTCGCCACCGAGGCGACCGCCCTCGTGCACGGCCGCGCGGCCGCCGATCAGGCCGCTGAGACGGCACGGAAGACTTTCGAAGAAGGCGCGCCTGCCGAGACATTGCCGACCGTGGTTGTAGAACTCCCGATCGGCGTACTCATTGCCGCTGTTCAAACCGGCGCTGTCTCTTCGACCAGCGAAGCGCGCCGTCAAATCAAGAATGGCGGGATAAAACTGAACGGCGTCGTCGTGACCGACGAGAAACTTTCCCTAACGACCGACAGCGCCACGCCCGAGGGCGTCCATATCCTGTCGATCGGCAAGAAGCGCCATTTCCAGCTCAAGCCGAAATAGCCCCCTCACCGCGATGGCGGGAGGAAATTGGGATCGAAGGTCCCAGGCGAAGGAATGAATTTGCGCAACAGGCCGGGCGCAATCGCGCTGACCGGGTTGACCGTGATGCGCGGCGCACTCGGCGGGCCGACTGCTTCGTAGGTGATCCCGAGCAGCCCTTCCTTGTTGCCGCCGCCAAGGAACAGACCGACAATCGGTATCTGCCCGAACATGTTGTTGAGGCCGTAGAACGGCACGAACGTGCCGCGCAGGTGCACCTCATCGCGCGTGTAATCGATATTTCCTTCGACCGTCGCGCCGACCAGCGGCCCACGAACCACGCCGTCGCGGACCGACATCTTTCCCGTGAAACGCGTGAAGTCTGCGCGCATCTCCGAAAAATCCACGCCGCTCGTGCCGGCCGCGTTCGGCGCCCCGGACACCACCTTTTCGAGCGCCGGCTCACCGCGCACGACAAATCTGCGAATGAACAACGTACCGATCTGCGGCGTCTGCTCCTGCGTGGGCGGGTCCATCGCAACCCACATCTGGCCGCCATACATCCTGGGATACATATCGGTGAAGCGAAACAGCGCGCCGGCATCGTCAGTTTCAAAAAAGATCACCTGGTGATTGTCGCGCGATCGCATACGCAGATCTCCGTTGAGCGGAGTATCGCGGCCGATCTTGCTCGACATGGCAAAGGTGCGAATGTGGCCGCCACGGCGCGACATTTTCAGGTCGAGGCCACGCAACGTCTCGCCGTTATGGCCGGCCACCGTGCCGAGCTTCACATCAAGGTCGAGGTCGACCTGTTTCGCCTTGTTCTTGTCGGCGGACGCACCTGTCATCGATGATTTGACGAAATTGCGCCCATCATAGATATCGCCGCGCATTGCGACGCGCAGCGTACCGTCACCGGCGCGGTCGGCCTTCAAGGTGGCCTTGTCGCCTTCGGACAGCGCAAACACCGGGAAATTCACCGACGAGATTTCGTTGTTGCTGTCGAATTCGATCGAGCCACGAACGGTTGCGCCAGAACCGTCGATGCTCAGGTCATCAAAGCGAGCGCTCTTTCCGGTTTTCATCAGCACATAGCTGGCGCGTGCAGGCCTTCCGGCCGCCTTCATCCAACCTGGCAGGAGGTTGTCGATCTTGACCGGCGTGAGGTCGGCCTCGATGTTCAAGCCTTCGTCAGTGACGTTGTCACCGACATGGCCCACGACCTTGACCGGGATGTTGCCGGTCACCGCGGAACCGAGGTCCATGCCCAACCGGCGGCGCGCCGCTTCATCGATCGTCGCCTGCATGTGCAGTTCGGCGTCGGTATCATCCTTCTGCTTGCGGACATCGATGGTCGCCGCCGTACCATTGATCTTGACGTCGCCCTTGATCTGAAAGCCATCTTTCGTCGCGTTCGCCTTGAGCAGAGAGGCCTCGACTTTCTGGCCCAGCAACATCTTTTCAGCGGCGAAGTTCACGAGGTCGGCGTTGATCGTATAGGTCGCATTGTCTTTGGGCGCGGTTCGGCCGAGCAACATGTTGACCCCGACCTGTGCCGTCACCGTGCCACGGGTCGATGCGGGATCGAGGGTGATGCCGACGGTGTCGCGTAAGCCTTCGCTTGAAAGCAGCGCGGCCGTGGCCGGCATGGTGCCGTCAATGCGGAATGCCACGCGTGCCGAAACCGGCTTCGGATGGGTATCCGGCACTTCGAACACTCCGCTCGCGACATTCAGTTTGCGCCCTGTCGCGACCTCGGCAGTGCCGCGGCCGATATTGACGACAGCGTTGCGTCCGACAATGCGAACGGTCAGATCGGCATCGCGTATCGCCGGCAAGGTGGGGATCGGGCGAACGGTTGTCCCACTTGTTTCGATGTCGATCGAGAGACCGTCGTCCGGTGTCGGCGGCCCGTCATGTTTGAAGACTTCCAGAGGAGCATTGCCGGCAATGACCGCGCGCTCGACCATTCCACCGGAGATGTGCTCGAGCGCCCACGCCCGCACGTCGGCGGCGGCAAATATCGGCCAGATCCGTTTCATGGCCGACACCGGCATGCGCGTACATGCGACGCCGAAGGCGATGTGCGGCTCCGTTCCGGAATAATCGAAGCGTCCGGTCAGGGCCACGCCGACATTGTGCTCGGGGCGCGTGTCCACTCGGCTGAAATCGCCCTGGTCGAGATCGATGCGTTTGCGCGTGGGATCAATGCGCGCGCGGACGGTGAGACGATTGATCGACAGGCCTTCCTCGTCGGCCGATGGTGCAAAAATGATGGGATCGATAACAGAGTCACCACGATTCACGTTAAGCAGCCACGCGCCGCTCTGGTCAGTAGATGGCTCAAACGTGGCGCGCATCGTGAACTGATTGCCCCCGGATTGAACCTGGAATGGCACGATCAGGCTGTTCCGGCGGTTATCCCAATTGAACCGGAAGTCCGCATGATCGATGTTCACGTTAAGCTTGTCGTTGGTCTGATCGACAATCGTTCCCGCATCGGCGACCAGTTGGCCCTGCACCGCCTGCGGCGAGCCATCCCGGGAAACCTCGGCACGCACGCTCGCCGACAAGGGAATATCGATGTCAAAGTTGCTCGGATTGAGCCGCAGCGCGAGGATGATGTCGCGCGTCGAAACCTTTCGCGCTTCGATGCCGACTGCGCGCACGCCATCCGAGAGCGGCCGCATCGCGGCACTTATCACCCAGGGTCGTTCCTCATTGTCGGACTCGAGCCGGAAGATGACTCCGCCCTGACGCGGCCGGGTTAGACTCACATTGATGCCGTCGAACTTCCATTGCTTGCCGTTGCGGCGGTCGTCGACAACGAGATTGCCGTTCTTCAGACCGAGCTCACGCAGATCGTGACCGTCCAACCCGGATTCGCCGACCGCATCGATCTTCGCCATGAGCGCAGCGAGACTTTCGAATTCGGCTCGCATCGCAGGGTTTGCAGGAGAATTCTGTTCGGTCGGGCTCGACAATACGACCGCCGGTTTGGTCGGCTCCGCCGTCGCAATCGGCCGTTTGTCAGCGCCGGCGAATACGGTGAGGCGGCCGTCGGTTTCGATGCGAACCGACATTTCCGCGCCCACGAGATTGAGGCTCTGTGCGCGCAGTTTTCCCATCAAAAGACTTCTGCCGGACAGCCCGACCTCGGCCTTTGGAGCACTTGCGACAACGGTGCCGTCTGCATCACGCACGACGATGTCGCGCAGACGAAGCGACGTGCGCCCCTTCTCGTCACGCTCGAGCTGTGTACCTCCGACAGCCACGCTGTGGTTGCCGCCGAAGTTCTCTTCGATCGCCGCTTTCAACCACGGCGTTGCCAGATTGAGTTCGATCGGACCGCTCGACAGCCGCCACCACAGGCCGAGCGCCGCGATCATCACGACCGCAAAACAGAGTGCCGACCCGAGAAGCATCCGCAGCATGAAGCGCGAACGAAAAAGAATGAGCGTCCGGCGGCGCAGGTCGTGCGAGCGCCATCCGGCAAGGCCGTGCATGAAGCCACGCATAAAGCGTCGCCGGCGCGGCGCGCGGCCCATAGCGACGGCATGGGCGCGGTGTGCGTGCTCGTGCTGGCTGCTCGTCATGCCCTAGTTCGCGCCTTTTGCCCGCAATGTGCGCGTATTTTCGCCGATTGACGGAGGACGATCCGCCGCGGCCGACGACCCCTCTCTGTGGAACCCGTTGCGCCCCCCCGGCGCAAATGGCATGTGCGACATGACCGCCGGAAAGCGACGAAAGGAAGGCACATGAGCAAGGAGCCCATTGCGGGTGCGAAGGCCCCGGCCTTCAGCCTGCCGAGCGACGGCGGCGGCACAGTCTCGCTGAAGGAGTTCAAGGGCCGCAACCTCGTCCTCTATTTCTACCCAAAAGCCGACACGCCCGGCTGCACCAAGGAGGCAATCGCGTTCTCACGGCTACGCGCCGAATTCGCCAAGGCCGATACCGCAATTCTCGGGGTCTCTGCCGACCCGGTGCCCTCGCAGGACAAATTCAAATCCAAACATAAGCTCACCATCGCGCTTGGATCGGATGAGACTAAAAAAACGCTGGCAGCTTATGGCGCATGGGGCGAGAAATCGATGTACGGGCGCAAATTCATGGGCGTCGTCCGCAAGACCTTCCTGATTGATGCGTCCGGCCGCATCGTCCGGATCTGGCCGAAAGTAAGGGTCCCGGGGCATGCCGAAGAGGTACTTGCAGCCGCCCGCGAGCTCTAATTCCCCGCAATCACTTATGAATCATAGCCATATCGTAGCGTGATTACGGGTTTCTTAACTATATCCGATTGATATCGACGGTGCTGGGCCACGGTCCATCAGGGCCGAGGCGCCGCGGAGCGTCGATGTCGCACTCGTCCCTTTCGTACCAATCTGCCGCTGACCCGCCCGCTCGCCAGGCATCACCACGCGCCCAATCAGCCGCTGCGATGTCCAGGCATGTGCAACGTACGCACAACGGGTACACGCTCACGCATGCCGGACATCAGATCCGGATAGGCCCGGTTGCGTTCTGGATCGTGGTCGGCGCCCTCGTCGTCATGGCCGTCTGGTCCGTTGCGACCGGCACCTACTTTGCATTTCGTGACAATGTTCTGACCCGGTTGATCGGTCGGCAGGCCGAAATGCAATTTGCCTACGAGGATCGCATCGCCGAATTGCGCGCACAGGTCGACCGCATCATGAGCCGCCAGATGCTCGATCAGGAGCAGTTCGAGAAGAAACTCAACGGCCTGCTTCAACGACAGTCGACCCTTGAGCAACGCGCTTCGGCGCTCGCCGGCGATCTGACAACAACGGGCGCAATCAAACCGGCACGTCCACCGGCGGCGGCGACGTCCCCGGTCGACAAGCCTGTGCGTGCCTCGCCGATCAATGACACCGTGATCTTCATCGCGCCGCCGGACCGCGAAGCGCGGCTGCAATCACGCGAACTGCCAACGAGCGGAACACGCATTGCCGAGCGTGCGACTGCGGGCGGTGTGAGCGGGATGCTGGCCCGCATTTCTCTCTCGCTCGACAAAGTCGAGCAAAAGCAGGCTGCGACCTTGACGGATCTGGAGGAGCGCATCGACACGCGGGCGCGTCGGATGCAAGGCGTCCTGTCAGACCTGGGCGTGAATCTTGGCCGCACTTCAGCCGATACGGCGACCGGTGGGCCATTCGTTCCGGCCAGGCCGCCGCAGTCGGGCGCCAGTTCGTTTGAACGCCAATTGTACCGCATCAATGTCGCGCGCGCGCAGATCGATAAGTACAACCGCACGCTCCTGGCTGTGCCCGTACGCAAGCCGATCGTCGGCGAGGTCGACATGAGTTCGCCATTCGGTATGCGCATGGATCCATTCGTGCGAGGTCCGGCCATTCATACGGGCATCGATTTGCGCGGCGATACCGGAGACCCGGTGCGCGCAACGGCCAATGGCAAAGTGACGGTCGCCAGTTGGCAGGGCGGCTATGGAAAGATGGTGGAAATCGATCATGGAAACGGGCTGTCCACCCGCTACGGCCACATGTCCGTCATAGACGTCAAAGTCGGCGACCAGGTCCGCATCGGACAGACCATTGGCAAAATCGGCTCGACCGGCCGCTCGACCGGCCCGCATCTGCACTACGAAACACGGATCAATGACGAAGCGGTCGATCCCCAGCGGTTTCTGCGGGCGGGATTGCGGCTCGGCAATATCTAGCGCGCGACGCCCCGACTACTCCACGTCTTCGACTTTTTCCGGTCCGCCACCGAAGGCTTTTTGCGCCAGCGCCGCCTGCATGAATTCGTCGAGATCGCCGTCGAGCACGCCCGCGGTATTCGACGTGGAGACACCGGTGCGCAAATCCTTCACCATCTGATAGGGCTGCAATACATAAGACCTGATCTGGTGGCCCCAGCCGATATCGGTCTTCGCCGCCTGTTCGGCCGCCGCCTTTTCTTCCCGCTTCTTGATCTCAATCTCGAACAGTTTTGCGCGGAGCATGTCCCAGGCCATCGCGCGATTACGATGCTGCGAGCGGTCACTCTGACACTTCACCGCGATATTGGTTGGGATGTGCGTGAGACGAACCGCCGATTCGGTTTTGTTGACGTGCTGTCCCCCCGCGCCACCCGATCGCATGACGTCGGTCCGCACATCGCTTTCGTTGATGTCGATTTTTATGCGGTCGTCGACAACCGGGTAAACGGTCACGCTGGCGAATGAAGTGTGCCGCCGGGCGTTGGAGTCGAATGGGGAAATGCGCACCAGACGGTGCACACCGTTTTCATTTTTCAGCCATCCATAGGCGTTGTGGCCTTTGACGATGACGGTCGCAGATTTGATCCCAGCCCCCTCGCCCTCGGTCTCTTCAAACCACTCCACCTTGTAGCCATGGGCCTCGGCCCAGCGCACGTACATGCGCATGAGCATGTTGGCCCAATCTTGACTCTCGGTGCCGCCGGCGCCGGCGTGGACTTCAAGATACGAATCGTTCGCGTCTGCCTCTCCCGAGAGCAGCGCTTCGAGCTCACGGCGGGCCACTTCGACTTTCAAGCGCTTGAGCGCCGCTTCCGCCTCGGCGACCGTTTTGTCGTCCTTCTCGCTCTCACCAAGCTCGATCAACGTCAACTGGTCTTCGAGCTCCTGCTCGATTCGGCCGATGGCCTTGAGCTGATCGTCGAGCGCATCGCGCTCGCGCATGACGCGTTGCGCGCGCGACTGATCGTTCCAGAGGTTGGGGTCTTCCGATTCTTTATTCAGTTCGGCAAGGCGACGCGTAGCGGTATCAACGTCAAAGATGCCTCCTCAGCAGCCGTACCGACTGCTTGATTTCCTCGACAAGGTTCTGGGTCTCCGCTCGCATGCTTTTGTCCTTGGTCCGAATTGTTCCGCATTTAGCGTTCCTGAAGTCTCGCCGCAACCCTGCGCAGTTGCGAAAACGCGGGGCGTTCCCGGAACCATGGCTCAGACGATGAATTGACAGTCAGACGGGGGATCATTCCCCCAACAAACATCAAACAAAGAGGACGCCCATGGGCCTGTTCAGCAGAGACATCAAAACACTCGACGACCTCTTCGTGCATCAGTTGCGCGACATCTACTACGCCGAAAAGCAGATCGTGCAGGCGTTGCCCGAGATGATCGAGAAAGCAAAGGATCCCGGGCTCAAGCAGGGATTCGAAGCGCATCTCGGCGAAACCAAAAACCACGTCAAACGCCTTGAGCAGGTCTTCAAAATGCACGGCGTGGAGGCGAAAGGCGTCGAGTGCCCTGCGATCGACGGGATCATCGAAGAAGCCGATGAGATCGCCGGCGAAGTCGACGATACGAAAGTGCTCGACGCCGCCCTGATCGCGGCGGCCCAGGCTGTCGAACATTACGAAATCACACGCTATGGCACCTTGATCGCGTGGGCAAAACAACTCGGCCGGCAAGACTGCGCCAGTGTGCTGGAGGAAACCCTCAAGGAAGAAAAAGCCGCCGACTCGAAGCTGACATCGCTCGCCGAGCGCGACGTCAACGTCAAAGCCGCCTAGCCACGGCCAATGTAAAGAGAAGCCCCGGCTCTGGAGGCCGGGGCTTTTTCAATCTCGCGCTTTTCCGGGGCGCGCTGCTCAGTACAGGCCGCCTGTACCCGAGCGAACTGCCCGCTCCGCGTCCGGACTAACTCCAAAGCCAAAGGGTCGCGCTGCTCCCGGCGGGTACTGTCCATCGGGTGGAGCGTCACCGACAACCGAGTAGCCATCAGGCGGCGCTGTGCCTGGCTTGAAGGCTTCCAGGATCGCTCTCTCGGTCCCCGGCCCTGCACGCGTCCCGCTCTTCAGATCCACGCGGATAAGCTTGATGCCTGGCGGAACGCGGAATGGCGCAGCCGGCTTGTCGGCGAGCGCGACTTTGAGAAATTCCTTCACGATCGGCGCTGCGAGATGCCCGCCCGTCGCGCCGCGTCCAAGGTGACGCGGCTTGTCGTAACCCAGGTAGACCCCAACGACGATATCCGGCGTATAGCCGATGAACCACGCGTCCTTTTCGTCGTTGGTCGTGCCGGTCTTGCCTGCTACCGGTTTTCCAACCTCACGCACGACGGTCGCAGTCCCTCGCTGGACAACGCCTTCCATCATCGACGTGATCTGATAGGCGGTCATCGGATCGAGAACCTGCTGCCGCCGATCGACCAGTGACGGCTCGGCCTGATTCTCCCATTTCTTGCCGGCACAGCCGACGCATTCACGTTCGTCGTGTTTGTAGACGGTGTGGCCGTAACGGTCCTGAATGCGGTCGACCAACGTAGGCTTTACGCGCCGACCACCGTTATCGAACATTGCGTACGCAGTCGTCATGCGCAGCAGCGTTGTCTCGCCAGCACCGAGCGCGAACGAAAGATAGGGCGGCAGATCGTCGTAGACCCCGAAGCGCTTGGCATACTCGGAGATCAGCGGCATGCCGATATCCTGCGCGAGACGCACGGTCATCACGTTGCGTGAATGTTCGAGGCCGAAACGCAGCGTCGCCGGACCGTAGAACTTGCCCTCGTAGTTTTCCGGTCGCCAGGCACCGGCCCCAGGTCCTTGATCAATTTCGACCGGAGCGTCGAGGACGATTGTCGAAGGCGTGTAACCGTTGTCCAGCGCCGCAGCATAAACGAAGGGCTTGAACGATGAACCGGGTTGCCGTAGCGCCTGCGTGGCGCGGTTGAACTGGCTCTGGTCAAAGGAGAAGCCGCCGACCATCGCAAGCACGCGACCGGTCCATGGGTCTTCGACCACCATTGCGCCCGAGACTTCGGGGATCTGATGTAGGACGAATTGTCCGTCGGTTTTTGCCGCCTCGACATAGATCACGTCGCCGGGGTTGACGACCTGGTTCGCCTTGGCAACCGGTTTGCCGCCCGTCCTTGCCCATTTCATGCCGTCGAGCGGCAGAATGCCGACAGCGCGTTCTTTACTTACATAGCCACCCGGCTCGCGCCCCGGCTGTAATCCGATTCGCGCAGATTGATCGCCGACTTCCAGCACCACGGCCAGACGCCAGGGTGTCACGTCCGACAAAGCCTTCACTTCTGCCAGCTTGACGCCCCAGTCGCCGCTAATATCGATCTTGGTGACCGGGCCACGCCAGCCTTGCGTTTCATCGAAACGCGCCAAGCCTTCCGTGAAGGTCTTGCGCGCCAATACCTGCAATTTGGTGTCGAGCGAGGTTCGAACGGAAAGGCCGCCTTCATAAAGTTTCTTCTCGCCGTAGCGCTCGTAGAGATCGCGGCGCACTTCCTCGGCGAAATATTCGGCGGCGAAGACATGCCCGCTGGCGGTCTTGTTGGTCACGCCCAAGGGCAGGCGTTTGGCCTTCTCGGCGTCGGCGGTTTTGACGAAGCCCGATTCGGCCATTCGGTCGATCACCCAATTGCGCCGCTCGATCGCGCGCTCGCGCTGGCGGAAGGGATGATAGTTGTTCGGCGCTTTCGGAAGCGATGCGAGGTAGGCCGCCTCAGGGACGGTCAGCTCATTCACCGCCTTGTCGAAATAGACGAGAGAGGCTGCGGCAATGCCATAGGCACCAAGGCCCAGGTAGATTTCGTTCAAGTAAAGCTCGAGGATCTTTTCCTTGCTGTAGGTGCGCTCGATCTTGAGGGCGAGCAGCGCCTCCTTGACCTTGCGTGACATCGAAAGTTCGTTTGTCAGCAGGAAGTTCTTGGCGACTTGTTGCGTGATGGTTGAGGCGCCCTGCGGACGCCGGCTCGACCCGTAATTCTGCAGATAGACCACGCCGGCGCGGGCTATGCCGGTGAAATCGAGACCGCCATGTTCGTAAAAATTCTTGTCCTCTGCGGAGAGGAATGCGCTGACCACCAGCTTGGGCACCGCCTGGATGGGGATGTAGAGGCGCCGTTCGCGCGCGTATTCGGCGACCAGTGACCCGTCCGCCGCATGGACGCGGGTCATCACCGGCGGTTCGTAATCCTGCAACTGAGAATAGTCAGGCAGATCCTTGGAGAAGTGCCAGAGCAGGCCCGCGGCCGCGGCCACGCCGACCACAAAGACGATCGTGCCCGCTGCGAACAGAAAGCCTAGGAAGCGTAACAGCAGCTTCATGGTCAAATGATCCCGTCTCGCACTCGGTTGCAGGCATCATCCGCTGTTGCGAGGAGCCCCCGAACCGGCAGACATAATACCCTACAAAGCCGCCGTCGCCACCGGGCCACCCTGTGGTCGCCCGGTTTTATGTTGAAACTGAGGCCGGTTAGCATCAATTGCGTCCCCCGGCCCCTGCTACCCGAGGTGTAAAGTAGATATCCACCGCCTGGGCCAGGGCCTGGGCGGTACGGGCCCGCCAGCTTGCCGACGTCAGCTGCTTGAGGTCGTCCTTGGTCGACATGTAGCCGAGCTCCACCAAGACCGAGGGGACATCCGGCGCCAAGAGTACCTTAAAACCAGCCGACTTGAGCGGGTGCTTGTGCAACCGTGCGGCGCTCTTGAGCTCGTCGACAACCGTTCTGGCAAATTGCACCGAGAACGTCTTGGTTTCGCGCTGCGCGAGGTCGACCAGAATATTCGCCACATCGTCGGGCTCGGCAGTCAGGTCGACACCCGCGATCACGTCAGCCTTGTTTTCCGTCTCGGCCAGACGCGCCGCTTCAACGTCGGAGGCGTTTTCCGAGAGCGTGTAGACGGTCGCGCCTTCGGCCTGCCCTTCCCGCTTCGGCAACGCGTCGGCGTGGATCGAGATGAAAAGCGCCGCGCTGCGTGACCGCGCGAAACGCACGCGCTCCCCGAGCGCAATGAACTCATCTTCGGCGCGAGTCATCGCGACACGATATTTGCCGCTCGCTTCAAGCTTCTCACGCAGGGTGAGCGCAAAGGCGAGAACAATGTCCTTTTCGAGTTCTCCGCCGGCTCCTTTCGTGCCGTTGTCGATGCCTCCGTGTCCGGGATCGATAACGACAAGCGGGCGCGCGTCGCCATCGACTTTCGCCGGCGCTTCGCTCGGGCGAACAGGTGCGGCTTGGGCCGGACGATTTGCCAGCGCGATGTTACGCATGAAGCTATTGCGATCGGTCGCGACGAGATCGAGCACCAGACGCGCCGGCTGATTTTCGGCCGCGTCGAGCACGAACGCCTTTTCAAGACGCACCGGTCCTTTTGTATCGAGCACGATGCGGGAGCCGCCTTGCATGATCAGGCCGTAACGAAAAGCCTTCACCAGGCCGCGTGGCTGCTCGCCCGCATTGGCGGCAAGCTTGAAAGTGGTTTGCGGCAGATCGACCACCACGCGATAAGGGTCGGCGAGCGTGAAGGCGGCGATGTCTATCTTCCGGCTGAGATCGACCACGACACGCGTCTGCTTGTCGTCTCCGCCGACCCGGATATCGGTGGCGGCGGAAAGCGATTCTCCTGAAGCCGTCCCTCGTGCGCCGTTTTCGGCAGCGATGCCGGGCGCGCCGAGCAACGCGCAGGCGAGCGTATAGGCTATGGCGGTGGCGCGGGCTTTCACGAATCCGGACCCTTTAGGCCCCTTTTTAACTCATTAAGGCCTGCTTCGGTTAACGGAACTTGAGCGGGAGGGCCTTTCCTTACGTGGGTGTGGCCGAAAGGCAAAGCCTTCCCTTGCCAGTAATGGCCCGGGGCCGTATGTAGAACATGCTGACGGTTAGAGTTCCGGTTGTGCCGCGTTCGGGCCCCGGCCACTTCGGTCCTGTACCGCCCCCCTCGAGGAGGTCCGGCGGACAGCCAAGCGAAACGAGCCGAAACCCTTGTGAAGGACATCCGGATCAGCGGGCGGTCTAAAGCGCCGTTCGCGACCTAGCCGTAAGCGATGAAAAACCTCGGTTCGCGCCTTTGAGGCGCGACCGCAGCGCTACGGGTCGCAAGTTTCATGCTGCCACTGATGCAGCAAAGGTATTTTGAGGTTGATTGCCAACGCGCCGCCGCAAGGACGGTGCGCGGAGGCATGAGGCTCGCCGACGCGGCCCTTCCCTTCCACACCAATCAGGCCAGCACTCCGTTTTACCGCCTTGCGCCATCTACGGTGCGCGAGCGCGTTTCGGTGCGTGGCCCAGTGAGATTTTCCAATGGCCGACAAGATGCTAATCGACGCGACACACCCGGAGGAGACCCGGGTCGTCGTGCTACGCGGCAACCGTGTCGAGGAATTCGACTTCGAGAGTGCCAACCGCAAACAGCTGCGCGGTAATATCTATCTAGCCAAAGTCACACGTGTTGAGCCGTCGCTGCAGGCGGCGTTCGTCGACTACGGCGGCAACCGTCACGGCTTCCTGGCGTTTTCGGAAATTCATCCGGACTACTATCAGATCCCTGTCGCCGACCGACAGGCCCTGATCGCGCAGGAAGAGCGCGACCAGCGCGCGGCCGACGCTGACGCGGAAAACCGCCGGCACGGACGTCACCGCCATCGAGGCTCAGAGCGGCGGCGCGACCGAGATGTCGTGCAAAGTGAACCGCTCACCAGCGAGGAAGCACCGCACGAGGCAACTGAAAGTCCGTCCGGTGAGTTCGGTTTTGCCGAGACGATATCAGAGCAAACCAACGAGCCCGCGACACAGCCGCCGGAAGCCAAGCCGACGCCATCTGAGTTTGTTGCCGAGGAACACATTCAAGAGACCGTTGAAATTGCTCACGCCGAAGAGTTCGCGCCTTCTTCCGATGCCGACGCCGCAATGTTCGAGACGATCGCCGAAGGTGAACAGCCCTCCGCCGCGGCTGAAGGTGCGCTGACAAGCGATGCACCGTCGGCCGACCTCACCAATGGCAACGGCGAGGAACGCGCCGAAGAGGAAGGGGTTGAATCCGTCGGGGGCGCGGACGCGCTTGAGGAAGTCCAGGAACGACTTCCCCGTTTCCGCCGTCAGTACAAGATTCAGGAGGTCATCAAGCGCCGGCAGGTGATGCTCGTGCAGGTCGTCAAGGAAGAGCGCGGAACGAAGGGCGCCGCATTGACAACTTACCTGTCGCTCGCCGGGCGCTACTCGGTTCTCATGCCCAACACCGCACGCGGTGGCGGCATTTCGCGCAAGATCACATCGGCCGAAGATCGTTCACGGCTCAAGGAAATCTCGCAGGAACTGGAAGTGCCGGAAGGCATGGGCGTGATCCTGCGAACGGCCGGCGCGAGCCGCACCAAGACCGAAGTCAAACGCGACTTTGAATATCTGTTGCGGCTTTGGGAGACCGTTCGCGATCTCACGCTCAATTCGACTGCGCCCAAACTCGTCTACGAGGAGGGATCGCTCACAAAACGCTCGATCCGCGATCTTTACGGCAAGGACATCGAAGAGATCGTCGTATCCGGCGATGAAGGCTTCAAGGAAGCGCGCGACTTCATGCGCATGCTGATGCCGAGCCACGCCAAATACGTGAAGCAGTACAAAGACAGCCAGCCGATGTTCACGCGATACGGCATCGAAAGCCAACTCGATGCCATGTTCTCGCCCGTCGTCCAGCTTCGCTCGGGCGGTTACATCGTGATTAACCAGGCTGAAGCTCTCGTGGCCATCGATGTCAACTCCGGACGCGCCACGCGTGAACACCACATCGAGGACACCGCGCTCAAGACAAATTGCGAAGCGGCAGAAGAAATCGCGCGCCAGTTGCGTCTACGCGATCTTGCTGGCCTCATCGTCATCGACTTCATCGACATGGACGAGGGCCGCAACAACCGCACCGTGGAACGGCGGTTGAAAGAGGCCCTCAAACACGATCGCGCCCGCATCCAGGTCGGTCGCATCTCGCATTTCGGCCTGCTGGAAATGTCGCGGCAGCGCATTCGTACGTCCGTTCTTGAAAGCTCAACCGAGAAATGCCCGATTTGCGGCGGCAGCGGCCATGTCCGATCCGTCTCCTCGGTCGCTCTGCAGTTGCTGCGTGCCATCGAGGAGATGTTGATCAAGGGCGCGACGCACAATCTCATTGTCCGCACGCGGGCCGAGGTCGCGCTCTACGTGCTCAACCACAAGCGCGCCCACCTGCGCGCACTGGAGGAGCGCTTCCGCATCACCATTACGGTATCGGCCGACCCGGCGGTCACCGGACAGCAGTCTTATGTGATCGACCGCGGTGAACAGGTGCACACGCCCGAAGCCGCACGCAATCTCGCCGCTCAGCAACCGCAGTTGGCGCCCGTAGCGGAAATGGAAGACGAGACGGTCGAGGTCGACGAACATTTCGAGGAAGCGGCCGAATTCCCCGCCGAAGCCGAACAAAAAGTCGAAGGCGGCGAACGCGAGGGTGGCGAACGCGACGGCAGTCGTCGACGCCGGCGGCGGCGCGGTCGTGGTGGGCGCGGTCGCGGTGGCGAGCCGCGTGAGCATGCGCAGAACGCGCAGAATGGGCAGAACGGGCAGAACTTCACTCAAGACACTGCGCCCGAGCACACCGTCACGCATGAAGACCATGACGGCGGCTCTCCCGAAGAAGATGGGTTCGGTCAACCGCAGCCGCGTCAAGAAGGCGCATCAGCTGAAGGCGAAACGCGCGACGGACGGCGTCGACGTCGTCGTGGTCGCCGCGGCGGCCGCCGCAACAGGCAACGCAATGGCGAGGCGCCGTTCCGTTCGGCCGAAAACGGGTCTGAGCCGGAACTGCATCAGACGGCCGACCAATTCGACAGCCCACCGAGTTACCAGGGCCGGGAAGACTTCTCGCAACCGGCCGAGCAGCCATCGGCTCCCGCACCGGAACCGCAAGCTCCTGTGTTCAGCGCGCAGGAACCGTCACGACGTCGCTCGACGATCCGCGAGCCGGCTCCGTTTGCGTCCGAAACTCCGCCGCCGGCTCCCGCACCCGCTTCGCCGCCGGCTCCGGTGATTTCCAGCACCGGCGCTGAAGAAACCGCGACCCCCAAGCGCGGCTGGTGGGGCAAGCGTCTGTTGGGCGACAAGGGCTAGACCTCGATGAAATCCGCCTGGGTCGACAGCGACGCCAAGGCGGCGCTCGATCATTGGGCAAAAGCCGGCGTCGGCCAGGACCTGGCGCTGCGGATCTATTCCACTCGCCTGCTTGGCCGCGAGCCAAGATTGGTCCTGCACGGAGGTGGCAACACTTCGGTGAAGGCGCGGGTCAAAGACCTTCTCGATGAGGATGTCGATGTCCTCTGCGTCAAAGGGTCTGGCTGGGACATGGCCAACATCGAACCTGCCGGAATGCCGGCCGTACGGCTTGCGACGCTGCGCAAGCTCCGCTCGCGCTCGGCCCTGCCTGACGAAGAGATGGTTCGGTTGCAACGGGCGGCGCTTATTGACCCGCAGTCGCCCAACCCGTCCGTGGAAACGCTGCTGCACGCGTTTGTTCCGCACAAATTTGTCGACCACACGCATGCGACCGCGGTTCTCAGCCTGATCGATCAGACCGAAAGCGAGGCGCTGTGCGCGGAGACTTTTGGCGATCGCCTTGGCTTCGTGCCCTACGTCATGCCGGGCTTCGCGCTCGCGAAAAAAGCCGCGCAGGTGTTTGAGAAAAATCCCGCCGTCGAAGGGCTCATTCTCGACAAGCACGGCATATTCACATTCGGCGATGATGCGCGCGAGGCCTACGAGCGAATGATCGAATTCGTCACGCTCGCGGAAGAACGCTTAAGCAAAAAAGGTAATACGAAATTGCCAGGCGCAAAACTTCCCGACCGCGTTGCATCGGTCTCGGACGTCGCCCCGATCATCCGGGGCGTTTGCGCGCAACGGGATGCGTATGGTGAGGGCGCCCACAAGCGGCTCGTCCTCGATTTCCGCAGCAACGACGTGATCCTGAATTATGTGAATGGCAGAGACGTGAAACGCTATGCCCGCGCTGGCCTGATTACCCCTGACCACGTCATTCGGACCAAGCCCTGGCCTTTGGTTCTGCCGGCGCCCGAAGCCGGCAAGCTCGCAGATTTCAAGAGCGCCGCGGAGCAAGCCGCGCGCGCCTTCATGGACGATTACGCTGCCTATTTCGCGCGCCACAAGGCACGCGCAAACGGCGCGCCAATGCACGATCCCCTCCCCCGCGTGGTTCTCGTTTCCGGGCTAGGTTTGTTCGGGCTGGGCACCGGCGCCAAGGAAGCGCGTGTCGCGGCCGATGTCGCGGAGGCCGCCGTCGAGGGTATTACGGGCGCCGAAACCATCGGCGCTTTCGCATCGATTTCCGAATCCGACACCTTCGACATGGAGTACTGGCCGCTGGAGTTGGCCAAGCTCGGCCAGCGCAGGTCCTTGCCGCTGGCCGGTCAGATCGCCGTCATCACCGGAGCCGGCGGCGCGATCGGCGCCGCGACAGCGCGGGCATTCGCTCAAGCCGGCGCCGAGGTCGCCCTGCTCGATATCGACATCGCTGCGGCCATGAAACAAGCCAAGGCGATCGGCGGAGCCGCACTCGCGATCGCGTGCGATGTGACCAATTCGGCTTCTGTCCGCGATGCCTTCGACCGCGTCACCGATGCATTCGGGGGCATCGATATCGTGGTGTCCAATGCCGGCGCGGCTTGGCAGGGCAAGATCGGCGAGGTCGATGAAGCAAAGCTGCGTGAGAGTTTCGAACTTAACTTCTTCGCCCATCAGAAGATCGCGCAGGCCGGCGTGAGCATCATGCTCAAGCAAGGCATTGGCGGCTGTCTGCTCTTCAATGTTTCCAAGCAGGCGGTGAACCCTGGGCCGGATTTTGGGCCGTATGGTTTGCCGAAAGCTGCGACACTGCTGCTCGTGAGACAATACGCACTCGACTACGGTGCCAACGGCATCCGCTCCAACGCGGTCAATGCCGATCGCATCCGTTCCGGCATTCTGACCGAGGACTTCATCGCGCAACGCGCCAAAGCGCGCGGGCTAAGCGAGAAGGAATACATGAGCGGTAACTTGCTCCAGCGCGAAGTCACGGCGGAGGATGTGGCGCAGGCTTTTCTGCATCAGGCGCTTGAGCTAAAGACCACCGCCAACATCACGACCGTCGATGGCGGCAACATCGCGGCGGCATTGCGCTAACGCGCGCACTTGTCAGAAAGCGTACGATTCTTCATCCTGCATCGACACTAAAAAGGAGCTCGACACAATGCTGCGAACTTTGGCCACGGCCGTCGCCGTTCTTTATGTAGCGATCGTGGCGACACCGGCTTCGGCCGTTACATCCGAGGAAAAAATGGAAACCTGCAAGGTGGGCGCCGAAAGCCAGCAGCTGCAGGGAGCAAAACGCAACGCCTTCATCAAGAAGTGCATGGCGGGCGGCAACTACGAGCCCGCCGCGCGAAAAAACGCCAAGGCCGCACCGAAGCCGCAGTAGTTGCGCCGGTCAGGCGGCCCGCACCGCGGGCCGCTCGAGCGGGGTCACGTCGAACCGGCGCAGACTCCCTCGCCGCAGAACATCGATGGCAATGGGTCGCCCGATCCGATCGCCATTGAGCAACCGGATCAGATCATCCACACCGGTCACGGGAACGCCATCGGCACGAACGATGGTGTCGAGGCTCATCAGCCCGGCGAGCGCTGCCGGCCCCTTCGACTCAAGGGCCGTGATCATCGCTCCGGACGAATTTTCGATTTCGGCGACGCGCGCGTGACGTCGCGGCACCGCGGTCGTTTGTGCGGACACGCCGATGTACGAGCGCCGAACGCGGCCGTGCTGGATCAGTTCGCTGAGCACAAACTGCGCCGTGTTGCTGGCAACGGCGAAGCAGATGCCCTGCGCACCCATGATCACGGCGGTGTTGATGCCGACCACCTCGCCCCGCGATGATACCAGTGGACCGCCGGAATTGCCCGGGTTGAGGGCAGCGTCCGTCTGAATCACGTCTTCGATGAGGCGACCTGTGCGCGAGCGCAACGAGCGACCAAGCGCGGAAATCACGCCGGCGGTCACGGTCGATTCAAACCCCAAGGGGTTGCCGATTGCGACCACGAGTTGACCGCGCTTGAGCTTTTTGGAATCTCCCAATACGGCGCTGGGCAGATCCCGCGCCGACCCTACGCGCAGAAGCGCGAGATCGGTGTCCGGGTCGATGCCGAGCGCGCGAGCATCCATGACGCGGCCCTCCGCGTCCTGCACGCGCACCTCTTTGGCGCCCTCAACCACATGCGAATTGGTGAGGACAAGACCGTCCGGCGCGATGATGACGCCGGATCCAACGCCGCCGGGGCGGCCCTTGTCATTGCAAATCTCCACGCGCACCACGGCCGGGCCGACGGCGTCGGCCACGGAGGTGACGGCATTGGAGTAGGCGTCGAGGATTTCGGTATCGGAGACGGGTGTCACCGACTCGCCGATGTCCCCGACATCGGACGACGAAGCAAAATCTAGCATTGGCTTTTCGGGGTTTTGTGGAACGTGGCCTGATGTAGGAACGGTCAGGTCAAAATTAAAGATGCCTCTCCGCGATGCCTCCAATTTGACCCCGCATCTTCACGCATCCTCAACCGGTCGAGGCTAAATTTTCGAACAAACTGAATATCTTATTTTACTCGCGGACCAGCGTCCCATGAGCTCCGGATCGATGACAGGCAAGCCACGCCGCGACAAAGGCCGCTTCTCGACAGTAGAAGCCGTCCGCGCCTTGATCGCTTCGGCCGCCTTGGCGAGCATTCTTTTGCTCGCGCTCTTCGTGACGACCGGCTCTTATTTCTCGGCCGACCTGCAGGCCAAGAATGTCGCGTCGAAGATCGCGCCTTTGTCACCCGCAAACGGCGGTGCAGCTGCCCACCGCGTAGCGTCCATTGTGGTCGAGACGGAAAAGAAAGGTCGCTGCGAGGAACGCCGCTTCGACAATCGCTCGGGCAAGATCGTATCAGCGACCCTCGTTGATTGCGAAGCGCGGCTCGCCAACGAGCGCGACACGACCCCGTCAGAGAATTTGAGCGCCGAGCGGATGCGTGCGATCCTCGGCGCATTCAAGCGATAAGAGAAAAAGTTCAGTCACTCTGAAGAATAATGTTCTTCACCATCGGATAGATTTGCTGCTGCCAGCTCTTGCCTGAAAATACGCCGTAGTGCCCGACGCCGGCCTGCATATGGTGGCGCTTGCGATAGGGCCGCAATGACGTGCAGAGGTCATGCGCGGCAAGGGTCTGGCCGACGGCGCATATATCGTCCTTTTCACCTTCAACGGTAAACAACGTGGTGCGCCTGATGGCGTGTGGTTCGACCTTGCGGTTCTGATAGGTAAGCGCACCCATCGGCAAAGTGTGCTCCTGAAATACGAGCCGCACGGTCTCCAGATAGAACTCTGCGGTCAGATCGAGCACGGCGAAATACTCGTCATAAAACGCTTTGGTCTGGGCCGCCTTCGCCGTTTCGCCATTCGCCAGGTTTTCGTACAGCTCGCGATGCGCCTTGAGGTGACGCTCGATATTCATGCTCATGAACGCAGCAAGCTGAACGAAGCCCGGGTACACCTGTCGCCCACCGCCGCCGTATCGATGCGGCACGCGCGCGATCAAATTCTGTTCGAACCAATCGATGGATTTCGATTTGGCGAGCAAATTGACTTTGGTCGGGTTGACGCGCGTGTCGATCGGCCCCGCCATCAAAGTCATCGACCGCGGCTGCGCCGGGTTGTCGGCTTGCGCCATTACGCTGGCTGACACCAGCGCTGCGACGCAGGGCTGACACACGGCAACAATATGCGCGCCGGGTCCGATCGTTTCGAGAAAACGGATCAGGTGCGAGATGTAGTCGTCAAAACCGAAATGGCCATGCTCGAGCGCAACGTCGCGTGCGTTGTGCCAATCGGTAATGAAGACGTCGTGCTCCGGCAGCATCGTTCGCACGGTTGTGCGCAACAGCGTTGCGAAATGCCCGGACAAAGGAGCGACCAGCAGGACACGCGGCTGAGCGGCTACCGAGTCTTTTTTGAAATGCAGCAGTGTACCGAACGGCGTTGTATCGGCCGCCTCCTCGGTGACCGCTACCTCCTCACCATTGACCGTGACGACATCAATTCCGTAGGCCGGACGCTCGTGCGTGAGGCCGGCCCGCGCGATCAGTTCATAGGCGGCGGTCAAATTGCTCAGAACGGTCGGACGTGCCGCACCGTTGAGCCGTTCCCCCACCGCCCTGGCCGCAATGCCGGCGAACTTGCGCACGGGCCCCATAATATCGGCGTGCGCCTGATAGGCCTGATAAAGCATCCATTTCCTGGCAGCCCCGGCGGACTGCTGGTAGAAATTAGAACATTTTATGTTGCACTGCGAGACGAATTTCGCGCCAAGGCCACAAGCCGCTGGAAACTGGGGACAATCCTAACAGGGGACGATTTTGCAAGGCGGGAAACTATTGAAAGAACTTCACTTTCGTCTAAGCTGCAGGTGCCGGGCCAAAACTAACTAAGGAGCATTCGTGCTCTATGGCCAAGGCTACCCTCACGATAGCAAGTAAGAACTATGGCTCCTGGTCCCTGCGCGGCTGGCTGCTGTGCAGACTCGCCGGACTCGACTTCGAGGAAGAAGTCGTAGCCAGCGACGATCCTTCGACGCGCGCCGAATTGTTGCTGCTGTCGCCGTCGTTTCTTGTCCCCTGCCTTACGCACAACGGCATCAAGATCTGGGACACGTTGGCAATCGCCGAATATCTGAACGAGGTCCTGCCGAAAGCCGGATTGCTTCCAAAGACGCTTGCCGCCCGCGCACGCTGCCGCGCCATCAGCGGCGAGATGCATTCCGGCTTTTCCAACTTGCGGTCCGCGTTGCCGATGAATCTCAAAGCGCATCATCCTGGCTTCAAGGTCTGGGCAGGTGCGCAAGCCGACATCAACCGCATTGTGAGTATCTGGCGCGAATGTCTCGCGGCCGACAAAGGTCCCTTCCTCTTCGGCGACAAGGCATGCATGGCGGATGCCATGTTCGCGCCGGTGGTGACGCGCTTTCTCAGCTACGACGTGAAGCTTGACAGCGACTGCGCTGCCTATTGCGCGACCATCATGACGATGCCGCCGATGCGCGAATGGGTGGAAGGCGCGAAAGCCGAACCTGATGAGGTTGTCGAACTCGACGTAGAGTTTTGACGGATGGCTAAAGTCTAGCGCTTCAGCCAATTCGAGATCCGCGCCACGGCTTCATGCATCTCGCTGGCAGAGCCGGCATAACAAAAGCGCAGAAAATGCCGGCCATTGACCGGATCGAAATCAATGCCAGGCGTTGCAGCAACGCCGGCTTCGTTCAGCATGCGTTTGGCGAAGTCGAGACTGTCGGCTGAAAATCGCGCGATGTCCGCGTAGAGATAAAAGGCGCCGTCCACCGGCAAGAATTTGTCGAGGCCGGCTTTCGGCAATCCATCGCACAGGATACGACGGTTCTCTTCGTATCCGTGCTTGACCCGTTCCATTTCCTCTCGACCATCGAAAGCAGCTTCGCCCGCAAATTGCGCGAGCGTCGGCACCGAAATCGCCAAATTGCCCTGGAGACGATCGATCGTGCGGACGAGATTGTCAGGAACGACCATCCAACCGATCCGCCAGCCGGTCATGCAGAAATATTTCGAGAACGAATTGATGACGACCGCGTGTTCGGAAATGCTCGCAGCCGTCTCCGCAGCGAATGCGTAGTCGAGACCGTGGTAAATCTCGTCGGAAATCACCCGGATGCCTTCGGCCTCCGCCACCGAAATGAGTCGCGAGAGCGCATCGGCGTCCATCATCGTGCCCGTGGGATTGGCGGGGCTCGCAACGACAACGCCCTTGAGCGGCGTGCGCTGATGCGCGGCGATGAGCGCCTTGGGTGAAAGCGCCCAGCGCGTCTGCGCCGAAGTCTCGATCAACACGGGCTCGCAACCCAGCGCAGAGAGGATATGGCGGTACGGCGGATAACCCGGATTGGCCAACGCAACGCGGTCCCCCGGCTCAAACAATGACAGGAAGGCGAGGATGAACCCGCCGGAAGAACCGGTCGTTACCACCACGCGCGCAGGATCAAGCGCGAGGCCGTATGCGTCCTGATAGTGGCGCGCGATTCGTGCGCGCAATGATGGTATGCCGAGTGTCTCCGTATAGCCGATGCGGCCGCGCGTGAGTGCGGCCTGGGCAGCCTTGATAGCCGTCGCCGGTGCTGGCGCCGCGGGCTGGCCTACTTCCATATGGATGATGTGGGCCCCTTGAGCTTCGCGCTGTGCCGCGGCAGTCATCACGTCCATGACGATGAAAGGCGGCACATCGCTGCGTTTGGACGGTTTCAGGAGCTGTTTTGCCTTCTCAAGCATCGTTTTTCAGTCCGTCGCGCCCTCGGCCCTGCCCCGCTGTTGCCGCATTCCGCGGATTGCTTGCGGAACGGGCCGACCATGACCCAGTCGTGATCGCCGGCCTCGTTGACCGCCCCCAGGCGCGTCACTAGGTTCACGCCCAATCTGGCAGAAAATCGGGATGTCCTTGGACGGCACACCTATCAGGACGCGGCGCATGGCGCCAGCAGCCCGGGCAATCGCGTTGCTCACTGCGATCGCCGTGGCGGCCGCGGGCGGCGGACCCGCACTTACACCTGCACGCGCCCAGGATAGCGTCACGCGTGGCATGCCGGTGATTCGTGATGCCGAAATCGAACAGCTCCTGCGCGACTACGCACAGCCGGTCTTGCGGGCCGCCGGATTGGCCAAGCAGAACGTGCGCGTTGTGGTTCTCAGCGACCGTTCGTTCAACGCCTTCGTCATGGACGGTCGGCACATTTTCATTAACGCGGGCGCATTGTTCGATGCAAAGACGCCGAACGAGATTATCGGCATCTTCGCGCACGAAACCGGACACCTTGCCGGCGGCCATCTTCAGCGCCTGAGAGAACAACTGGCGACCGCGCAAACTGCGGGGATTGTTGCTTTGCTTGCCGGCCTGGGCGCTGCCGTTGCCGCGTCACGTGCCGGAGCTGGCGGTGACGTCGGAGCTGCGGCAATCATGGCGCCCCAGTCAGCCATCATGCGCTCGGTGCTCGCTTACGTGCGAACGCAGGAGGATCAGGCCGACCATGCCGGGGTCAAATTCCTCAATGCGACCAGTCAGTCGCCGAAAGGAATGGTCGATCTGTTCAAACGCCTTAGCAACGAAATGTTGTTCAATTCGCGTTACATCGACCCTTACATGCAAACGCACCCGATGCCCGCCGATCGCGTCGCCGCACTTGAGGCGCTCGCAAAGGCAAGTCCCTATTGGGACAAGAAGGATCCACCCGAGTTGCAATTGCGTCACGACATGATGCGAGCGAAGCTGTCGGGCTTCCTGGAACGCCCGGAGACCGTTGCGCGCCGCTACCCGGCCAGTGATCACGGCCTTCCTGCGCGATACGCGCGCGCCATTGCCACCTATCGTAACGCGGATCTGCGTCAGGCGCTCGTACAGATCGATGCCCTGATCCAGGCGCAGCCGAACAATCCGTACTTCTATGAACTCAAAGGCCAAGCGCTGCTCGAGGGTGGCCGGCCGGCTGAAGCTGTCGCACCCTTGCGTCAGGCTTCGCAGCTCGCGCACGAAAATCCGTTGATCGAGATCATGCTTGCGCAGGCGCTGAATGCCACCAACAACCCGAAGTTCGCCGAAGAAGCGGTCGGGCTGCTTCGTTCGGCAATCGCGCGCGAACCGGAGGCGCCCGAGGCTTACTCACAGCTCGCGATGGCCTATGGCCGCAAGGGTGACCTCGCCAATGCCGATCTCGCGTCGGCGCAAGCCGCATTCGCACGCGGCGATGTGAAGACTGCTCGCCAGTTGGCCACGCGCGCCAAGACTCGCCTGCCTATCGGCTCGCCGGCATGGGTGCAGGCCGACGACATCGTTAACGTCAAATCGAACGCAAACGCCAGAATGCAATAATGAGGAAAGTTTCAATGACATTCAGATCGTGCCTTGTCGCCGCCGCCTGCTCGGCGTTTCTTGCGATAGCTATCCCACAGATTTCGCAGGCCGATGAATTGACGGCCGGCCAGAAGAGCGAGGTCGAGCGTATCTTGCGCGACTACCTGATCGCGCACCCTGAGGTCATCCAGGATGCGATGGCTGAGCTCGACAAGCGACAGAGTGCGGCCGATGCGGAAAAGCACAAGGAGACGATCAAGAAAAACGCGCAGACGATCTTCAGCTCGCCGCGTCAGGTCGTTCTTGGAAATCCGGACGGCAATGTCACGTTTGTTGAATTCTTCGACTACAACTGCGGCTACTGCAAACGCGCCATGGATGACATGCTCACGTTGCTGAAGGACGATCCCAAGCTCAAGATCGTTCTGAAGGAATTCCCGGTCCTTGGACCAGGTTCGGTCGAGGCAGCCCAGGTCGCAGTTGCGGTGCGCATGCAGGACAAGACCGGCAAGAAATATCTCGAATTCCACCAAAAGCTGCTTGGCGGCCGCGGTCAGGCCGACAAGGCCCGCGCGCTTGCGGTAGCCAAGGACATTGGCCTCGATATGCCTCGCCTGGAGAAGGATCTCGCGAACGCCGAAGTGAAGGCCACCCTTCAGGAAAACTTCAAGCTTGCCGAGTCCCTCGGACTCAACGGCACGCCGAGCTACGTCATCGGCGACAATGTGGTCGTCGGCGCGGTGGGTCTCGACGCGCTCAAGGAAAAGGTCAATACCTCGCGCTGCGGCAAGCCGACCTGCTGACGGACCTTATCGGTCCGTAGTCTCATTAGTGATCGGCCGCCGCGGCATACCTGCGGCGGCCGTTTTTGCGTCTGACGATGCGGAACAAAGTTCCGTCGGGGCGGTTGTCGCGCGCATGTACTCATTCGGCATGGAAGAGGAATACTTTTTGTTCGACGCGAAGACGCGCCATTCGGTGCGCCGCGCCAACAAGAGATTTCTGCTGCGCGCCCAGAAGCAGCTGAGCGGCCACGTTATGACAGAAATGTTGCAATCTCAAATCGAGGTCGCCACGCCTCCATGCAACAGCCCGCAGGAGGCCCGCGCGCATCTCGTGCACTACCGGCGCGCGCTGGGAAAACTCGCGGCCGAGTACGGGCTTGGCCTCGCCGCCATGGGTACCTTCCCCCTCGCCTATTGGCCCGAGCAGGTGATGACGCGCAAGGCGCGCTACGGCGCGATCATGGATGACCTGCAGATGATCGGCTATCGCAACATGCTGTGCGGCATGCATGTCCATGTTGCGGTGCCCGATGTCGATACGCGCATCAACTTGATCATGCGGTTGACAGCTTATCTTCCGCTCCTGCTTGCGCTCACGACGTCATCGCCATTCTGGCAGGGCCATCTCACCGGCCTCGTCGGCTATCGGCTCGCCGCCTACGACGAACTTCCTCGCACGGGATTGCCTGAGTTGTTCCGCACCAATGACGATTACCGCGAGTTCGTGGCCGCACTCAAATGGGCCAAAATCATTCCGGACGAAAGCTACATCTGGTGGGCGATCCGACCTTCACTCAATAATCCAACCATCGAATTGCGCGTAGCCGACAGTTGCACGCGTCTGGATGATGCCATCGCGGTCGCCGCGTTATTCCGCTGTCTCGTGCGTGCGCTTGATCGCGACCGCGCGCTGAATGCCGGCTTTGATCGCGTCGGTCGAGCGATCACACAAGAGAACAAATGGCACGCCCAGCGTTACGGCATCGGCGCGACCTTCGTTGAACCGTTCTCACGCTCGCCGCTCACGCTCGTGCAATGGCTCGATCAGGTGATCGATTTCATCGCCGAGGACGCCGAGGCCCTCGGCTGCGTGAACGAGATCAGGCATGTCCATGTCATCGCAGCCCAAGGCACGAGCGCGGATCGCCAGATCGCGATCTTCAAAAAGGCCACGGGCGCCGGTCGCAGAAGGTTAACGGCGCTCAAGGCTGTCATCGATTGGGCGGCGGCGGAAACTCAGGCACCGGGAAGCTGCGAAGCTTCAATCTGAGCATCATCCGGGCTTCCCCTTATCCTCCGGGCCACCTATAAAGCGCGCTGGTTTCACGCACGTCCAACGAGTGCGGACGGGGATTCATGGCAAAATCCACAATCTACGTTCTCAACGGGCCCAATATGAACCTGCTCGGCACCCGCGAGCCGGAAAAATACGGACGCGCGACGCTTGCGGACGTGGAAAAGCTGTGCGCCGAAACCGCCAAGCGCTTCGGTCTCGATGTCGTCTTCCGGCAATCGAACCGGGAAGGCGAGCTGGTCGACTGGATCCAGGAAGCGCATGCGAAAGACGCCGGCGCCATTGTCATAAATCCGGCCGGCTACACCACGACGTCGATCGCCATCATGGATGCGTTACTCGCGGTGAAGGTGCCCGCGATCGAGGTGCACATCACAAACATCCACACGCGCGAAAGCTTCCGGCACAATTCGTACATTTCGAAAGCGGCCAAGGCGGTGATCGCCGGATTCGGCGTCGATGGTTATGCCCTTGCCATCACCGGGCTCGCCGGACTGCTTGGCGCCAAGCAAAAAAGTTGAGCGCCAGTGGACGCATGATGTCAAAGTCGCCGAAGTCCATCATCGATCGGGACCTGATCCACGAGCTCACTGCACTGCTCGACGAGACCGGCCTGACCGAAATCGAGATCGAGCAGGACGGCAGGCGCATCCGCGTGGCACGCGGGACAATGATGGCGGCCGCCCCTTCCGCCGCGGTGCGCGTCGAAGTCGCGCCGCAACCGGGCACCGAGGCCGCCGTCATACCGATCGATCCGTCCAAACATCCCGGCGTGGTGATCTCGCCGATGGTCGGAACCGCCTACGCCGCCCCCGAGCCGGGCGCCAAGCCTTTCATCGATATCGGCAGCAAGGTCAAAGCCGGTGATACGCTGCTGATCGTGGAAGCGATGAAAACGATGAATCAGATCCCCGCCCCGCGCGCCGGCACCGTAATTCAAGTTCTGTTCGAGGACGGTCAGCCGGTGGAATTCGGCGAACCGTTGGTGATTATCGAGTGAGAAAGCGCGCTTTCTCACTCGTCAGGCCCACTCGGTGAGCGGAAAGAATGTTCGACAAGATTCTGATCGCCAACCGCGGTGAGATCGCACTCCGGGTGCTGCGCGCCTGCAAGGAGCTCGGCATACCGACGGTGGCGGTGCACTCGACGGCCGATGCGGACGCCATGCACGTGCGCTTTGCCGATGAGAGCGTGTGCATCGGGCCGCCCGCGGCCAAGGACAGCTATCTCAACGTTCCGGCCATCCTGTCGGCCTGCGAGATCACCGGCGCCGACGCCGTGCATCCGGGCTACGGCTTTCTTTCGGAGAACGCGCGCTTTGCCGAAATACTGGCCGATCACGGCGTGCAATTCATCGGTCCGAAGCCCGAACACATTCGTCTGATGGGCGACAAGATCGAAGCCAAGCGCACCGCAAAAAAGCTCAACATTCCGGTCGTACCCGGTTCGGAGGGCGGCATCGGCTCCGACCAGGAAGCGGCGAAAATCGCCGGCGACATCGGCTACCCCGTTCTGATCAAGGCAGCGGCCGGCGGTGGCGGGCGCGGCATGAAAGTCGCGCGCAATGCAGGTGAACTGTCCCTCGCCCTGTCGACGGCACGCACCGAAGCCAAGGCTGCCTTCGGTGACGACGCCGTCTACATCGAAAAATATCTCGAGCGTCCGCGCCACATCGAAATTCAGGTCCTCGGCGACGGTAAAGGTGACGCAATTCATCTGGGCGAACGCGACTGCTCACTCCAGCGCCGCCACCAGAAAGTCTGGGAAGAAGGCCACTCTCCCGCACTCAACGCGAATTCGCGCGATGCGATCGGCGAAACGGTTGCGAAGGCCATGCGCGAGATCGGTTATCTCGGGGTCGGCACCGTCGAGTTTCTCTACGAAGACGGCAAGTTCTATTTCATCGAGATGAACACGCGCATTCAGGTCGAGCATCCGGTGACCGAGATGATCACCGACATCGATCTGATTTTCGAGCAGATCCGTGTCGCCGCCGGCACCCCCCTTGCCATCAAACAAAGCGACGTGAAGTTCCACGGCCACGCGATCGAGTGCCGCATCAACGCCGAGAACCCGATTTCCTTCCGCCCCTCGCCCGGCAAGATCCTTCACTATCATCCGCCGGGCGGCCTCGGCGTGCGCATCGATTCCGCCGTGTATCAGGGCTACACCATCCCGCCATATTACGATTCGCTCGTCGGCAAACTGATCGTGCACGGCAAGACGCGCACCGAATGCCTGATGCGGTTGAAACGCGCGCTCGACGAAGTGGTGGTGGACGGCATTGAAACGACCTTGCCGCTTTTTCGCGCACTTGTACGTGAAACCGACATCATTGACGGCAATTATCATATCCACTGGCTGGAACAATTCCTGGCGCGCGGCGGCATGGAGAGCTAGCGCGAGCCTGCTCTTGTAACGAGCGCCGACGACGCCCTAAAATTGTCTCTTCCGTTGCCGGGATGTGACTATGGCAAACCGCGAAAACGCTTTCATCGAGATCACGCCGGACGTGCTGCTCAAGGCATATGCGTGCGGCATCTTTCCGATGGCGGAAAGCGCGGACGATCCGGCCCTCTACTGGATCGAGCCGGATATGCGCGGCATCATTCCGCTCGAGGGATTTCATGTTCCCGCGCGCCTTGCGCGCACGGTGCGCTCCACGACCTGGACCGTGCATGTCGATCGCGATTTCGATGCGGTGATCGAAGGCTGCGCCGAACCGAAACAGGACCGTGCGCGAACCTGGATCAATGCACGCATACGACGCATCTACCGCGCCCTGTTCGAGCGCGGTCATTGCCACACGGTCGAGGTCTATGACGGCAACGAGCTGATCGGCGGCCTCTATGGCGTATCGCTTGGCCGCGCATTTTTCGGTGAGAGCATGTTTCACCGTGCGCGCGACGCTTCGAAGATCGCGCTCGTGCACCTTGTCGCGCGTCTGCGAGCGGGCGGCTATCGCCTGCTCGACACGCAATATGTGACGGATCACCTGAGAACGTTCGGCGCCGTCGAAGTCCCCAAGCGGCGCTATCACCGGCTGCTCGAGGAAGCGCTCACCGGCGAAGCCGATTTCGCGACCATGCCGCTCGATCAGGCGTTAACCGGCGAAACCGTGCTGAGCGCCATTCGCGTCGAAGGCTAGAACGTCATCACCGCAGGAACGGGAATGGGAAGAGGCTCGGCTGCTGCTGCTGCGGCGCGCGTTGTGCCGTCGGTGGTGGCGGCGGTGGTGGCTGTGTCCGCTGCGCCGTCGGAGGCTGCTGGCCCGTCGGCGGCTGTTGAGCCGTTTGCGGCGGACGCCGTTGTTGTTGCTGCTGCTGCTGTGACGGTTGCTGCTGCTGGGGTTGCCGCGCCCCCGGTTTCGCCTCGGGCGCATCCGCGACAGCCGGCGCCTGCCCGCCTTTGCAGTCGGTAATCCAGACGTCGTAGATCGGATGTTCGACGGCATGCAGGCCCGGGCTTGCAGCGAACATCCAGCCCGTGAAAATCCGTTTGATCTCGCCCTGCAGCGTGACCTCGTCGACTTCAACGAAGGCATCCGTGTTCGGCGTCTCGGTCGGCGGCCGCGAGTAGCAGGCCCGCGGTGTCACTTGCAGCGCGCCGAATTGCACCGTCTCGTTGACGGCAACGTCGAATGAAATGATGCGGCCGGTGATCTTGTCGAGACCGGCGAACACAGTTGTTGGATTGGTGATGCGCTGTGCGGGCGGTTCGACGACCACGGCATCGCTCGGCTGCGGCGCCGTATTCGTCGGCTGCGGCGCATTGCGCGGCGAGTCAGGACCGGGCGGCAGCGCGGACGGCGTCTGCCCCGGCGCGACGGCGGCACCGCGCGGCCGCTCGCCTGGCGGCGGCGCAGGCACGACCACTCCGCCGGTCGGCGGCGGCAATTCCTGCGACTGCACGCCACCAACTCCTGGGCGGTTCGACGGCGGCAAGTTCATCGGCGAAGGAAGCGGTTGGGAAGGCGCCGCATCGCGCCCGCTCGGGTAATACGGAGCCGGCTGTTGCCGGGATGGTGGCGCACCGCGCACATCGGCGGGCGGACGTGGCGGCGGATTGCCGAAGATCGATCCGAGGAAGTCGGCGATGGGGTTGTCGGTTTGGGCCAACGCAGGCTCTATGGCGGGCGTCGCCGCAAGAGCGGCCACCGCCAAAATCGTCATTGAGCAGATGCGTGGCGCCATCAAATCCCGGCTTGTTCGCCTGGCCGGCGTTGTCCTGCGCGCCGGTAGCGATGTCCGGTTAACACGGGGAATACGGCGTTGGAAGGGCGATCACCCGACCCATCCGCCAATCCTTTACCGCCAGGCCGGGTGTTCCCCCACGCAATTACTGTTTGCCGGGATTCCAGGCCTTGTAATCGCCCGTCGCTTTTGGCCGCCGACCTGCGGAAAGTGTCGAACCCGGCGGCCGCAGGGCGCCCGGCGTACCGGTCATGTTCGGCCGGTGCGGCTTCTGCCAGGAGCGCGGCTTGTAGTTTTCCTGCGTGGGTGGCGTGTCGACCGTATGGTGCAGCCAACCGTGCCAAGACGGCGGCACCATCGAGGCTTCCGTGTAACCGTTGTAGATCACCCAGCGGCGCTCGAAACCGAGCGTCTTGTCGATCGCCCCGCCCCGGGTGCGATAATAGCGATTGCCGAATTCGTCCTCACCGACCGCCTCGCCATACATCCAGGTCCAGAACTGGGTCCCGAATGTCTGCGAATTCCACCAGGTGAACAGCTTGAGCAGGAAATTTTTCATTTGCCGCCGCGCTTGGAAACGATTGGAACGCGTGGCCTTTTGCCACCTCACCGCCGCATTGTCCAGCGAGGGGAAGGCCGCAAACAGACACAGAAATGCGGTATTCGCCGCCGGTTTGCGGATGATATGAAAGCCCATGGATGAACTCAGAGCCGCGCTGACCAAGCTCAAGAACCTGCTCGACTGGCTGCCCGATCCGCTGGTCGCGCTGATGATCCTCGGCATCGCCGTGCTTGTCGCGCTCGCCCTGCACCGCTGGGTAAGCAAGCTCGCGCGCCGCGCGCTCTCCGGACGCTATCCGTATCTCTATTCGGCCTTCAACAAGACGAGCGGATTGACCCGGCTTGCGTTGCTGATCATGGCGATGATCGTGGCGATTCCCGTCGCGCCGTTGAAGCCCGAACTCGCCGAGATGCTGGCGCGGCTGATGGGCGTCGCCGTGATCGGGTTGACGGGCTGGGCCGCCATCATCGCATTGCACATCGCGGCCGCCCTCTATCTGCGGCGATTCAGTCTCGACAGCGACGACAATCTGCTTGCGCGCAAGCACAACACGCAGGTGCAGGTGCTGTCGCGTTCCCTCGATGTCGTGCTTGTGCTGCTCACGCTCGGCGCTGCCCTGATGACATTTCCCGCGGTGCGCCAATATGGATTGAGCCTGTTCGCATCGGCCGGTATTGCCGGCATCATTGCCGGCCTCGCCGCGCGACCCGTGCTGAGCAATCTCATGGCGGGCGTGCAACTCGCGATGACCCAGCCGATCCGCCTTTACGATGGTGTCACTGTCGAGAATGAGTACGGCACGGTCGAGGAAATCACATCTACTTACGTCGTCGTGAAGCTGTGGGACCTGCGGCGGATGATCGTGCCGCTGACCTACTTCATCGAGAAGCCGTTCCAGAACTGGACGCGCGAGACCTCCGCTCTGATCGGCAATGTCATGCTGTATGTCGACTACGCCGCGCCGGTCGAGGTCATCCG
Source organism: uncultured Alphaproteobacteria bacterium (assembly GCA_963707615.1). Lineage (GTDB taxonomy): Bacteria > Pseudomonadota > Alphaproteobacteria > Rhizobiales > Xanthobacteraceae > Pseudolabrys. The sequence goes on along the minus strand of CAVPQT010000001.1, from coordinate 828,573 downwards.
CGCGAAATTCAACGAGATCCTCAAGCAGTCCGACAAGTGGGACGGGCGAACTGCAGCGCTGCAGGTCACTGATTTCAAGGAAGGCTCGATGGAATTGCGTTGCCTGATGAGCGCGCGCACGGCATCGCAGACGTTCGACCTGCGCTGCGAGGTGCGCGAAAAGCTGATCGCGTTTCTGCAGAGTGAGCACCCCGAAGCGCTGCCGCATTCGCGCCAGATCAGCCGCAGGGAAGCGGACGAGATGTCTTCCACAACAGAAGAAGCGCGCAAACGCATTCGCCCGGCCTGAATATCCTCCGCACGGACTGTTGCGTTCGGGCGCAACCGGTGGCTATCCTGCCCAGGAATTCACCAGCCTTGGCTGCGAGTCGCCTAGGAATTGGCTCGCCAATGCTGGAATTCAGATGACAGTGCCGGGATAAAAGGCGGGCTCCTTGTGGGTCCGCCTTTTTTCTTTGCGTCCATGGACGGGCGTCGTCGCGAGGGTTTAGCGGCCCCTTCCCTCCGTTCTCCTGAATTCACAGGCGTGCGTTACCTGTGCAATCGTTCATCGGCCTTACACCTGCGCCGTAAGGCCCTGACAGAGTTTCGAGAATCAGCGACTCCGCGCACACAAAGACGTGATTTTTCCCGGCTTTTTCCCCGGCCGTGCCCGGGCACCATCGCAGACAGGGTCAGCACGGAAGTCCCATTTTTGCGTCACTTTTCTGTCACGGCTGGAGGCATAAAAACCTACCCCGCGCCTGCAAGAAAAATGCTTTCCGCCGCTCCGGTCTAGGCCAATACTGGTTGTGTTCTTGCCGGTCCGTTGTCCCCAAAGTTAACCGTTAGACACAAGATTTAGTGTTTGATTCAGATTTGACGACTATGTGTAGTTGACGCGTACGGCGAGTCCACTTAGCTTTGGTGTGTTCGGTGGCGTTGAGTTTCAGGTTCCCTCCGGACCCTCAGAACGGCTTTTCAGTCGATGAGCTCAACCCGCGCCAGAACAATGGCGTTTGGGAAAGGGACTTTCTGTGCCTGGGGCGACAGCCCCGGAACGAACCAGTGCCGGATCAGAGCATTGGATTGAACTGGGCTTAGATGAGGGTGTGGTGGGTCGAACGAGTGCGAGCATCGACGGCGGGTCGGGACAGGTCCGTCAGAAGCAAAAGGCCGGTTTTCAACCGTCCTGCAATTTGGGGCTAGAGACACATGCGAATTGAGCGGCGCTATACCAAGGATGGACAGTCGGCCTACGCGGGGATTGAGTTCCGGCTGACCACCAGCGAGATCCGTAACCCGGACGGCTCGGTGGTTTTCAAGCTCGACAATGTCGAGATTCCGGAATTCTGGTCGCAGGTCGCGTCCGACGTTTTGGCGCAAAAATATTTCCGCAAGGCCGGCGTCCCTGCCCGCCTGAAGAAGGTCGAGGAGAATTCCGTTCCCTCGTTCCTGTGGCGCTCGGTCGCCGACACGGAAGCGCTCGCGACGCTACCCGAGAAAGATCGCTACATCGGCGAGCAGTCCTCGAAACAGGTCTTCGATCGACTGGCCGGCACCTGGACCTATTGGGGCTGGAAAGGCGGCCACTTCGAGTCCGAACAGGATGCGCAGGCCTTCTTCGACGAGCTGCGCTACATGCTGGCGACGCAGATGTGCGCGCCGAATTCGCCGCAATGGTTCAACACCGGCCTTCACTGGGCCTACGGCATCGACGGTCCGAGCCAGGGCCACTATTACGTCGACCCCTTCACTGAAAAGCTGACCAGATCGAAATCGTCTTACGAACATCCGCAGCCGCATGCCTGCTTCATCCAGTCGATCAGCGACGATCTCGTCAACGAAGGCGGGATCATGGATCTGTGGGTGCGCGAAGCGCGCCTGTTCAAGTATGGCTCCGGCACCGGCACCAATTTCTCCGCGCTGCGCGGCGAAGGTGAAAAGCTCTCCGGCGGCGGACGCTCCTCGGGACTGATGTCGTTCCTCAAGATCGGCGACCGCGCGGCCGGCGCGATCAAGTCGGGCGGCACCACGCGGCGCGCCGCCAAGATGGTGATCGTCGACGTCGATCACCCTGATATCGAGACCTATATCGACTGGAAGGTGATGGAAGAGCAGAAGGTGGCGGCGCTCGTCACCGGCTCGAAGACCAATCAGAAGCACCTCAAGGCGATCCTGAAGGCCTGCGTGAACTGCGAGGGCTCGGGTGACGACTGCTTCTCGCCGGAGAAAAATCCCGCGCTCAAGCGCGAGATCAAGCTCGCGCGCAAGGCGATGGTCCCCGACAACTACATCAAGCGCGTGATCCAGTTCGCCAAGCAAGGCTACAAGGACATCAACTTCCCGGTTTACGACACCGACTGGGACAGCGAGGCCTATCTCACGGTCGCTGGCCAGAATTCGAACAATTCAGTGCGCGTCACCGACGGCTTCCTCAAGGCAGTCGAAGCCGACGCCAAGTGGGACCTCACCTTCCGCAAGAACGGCAAGGTCGCAAAGACGCTCGATGCCCGCGCGCTGTGGGAGAAGATCGGCTACGCCGCCTGGGCCTCGGCCGATCCGGGCCTGCAATATCACACGACGGTCAATGACTGGCACACCTGTCCCGCCTCGGGCGAAATCCGCGCCAGCAATCCGTGCTCGGAATACATGTTCCTCGACGACACCGCCTGCAATCTAGCGTCGTTGAACCTGCTCACCTTCCGCGACGAAAAGACCGGCCAGTTCCAGGTCGAGAGCTACGAGCACGCCGTGCGGCTGTGGACGGTCGTGCTGGAAGTCTCGGTGCTGATGGCGCAATTCCCCTCGAAGCAGATTGCCGAGCGCTCTTACGAATTCCGCACGCTCGGCCTTGGCTATGCGAACATCGGCGGCCTGCTGATGACCTCGGGCATCCCGTATGACTTCGATTCCGGCCGCGCGATCGGTGGCGCACTGACCGCGATCATGACCGGTATCAGCTATGCGACATCGGCCGAAATGGCCGAAAAGCTCGGCCCGTTCCCGGGCTACAAGAAAAACCGCGAGCACATGCTGCGGGTGATGCGCAACCATCGCCGTGCGGCCTATGGCGAACGCACCGGCTACGAGAAGGTGGCGACACCGCCCGTGCCGCTCGATCATGCCTCCTGCCCCGAGCAGGCCCTGATCGCGCATGCGAAAGCAGCGTGGGACCGCGCTTTGTTGCTCGGCGAAAAGCACGGCTACCGGAATGCGCAATCGACCGTGATCGCCCCGACCGGCACCATCGGTCTCGTGATGGATTGCGACACGACCGGCATCGAGCCCGACTTCGCGCTGGTGAAGTTCAAGAAGCTCGCCGGCGGCGGCTACTTCAAGATCATCAACCGCGCGGTGCCCGAAGCCCTGCGCACATTGGGCTACGGCGAAGCCGATATCGCCGAGATCGAAGCCTACGCCGTCGGTCACGGCACCCTGGCGCAGGCGCCAGCCATCAACCACACCACGCTGAAGGCCAAGGGTTTCACCGACGAAGCCATCGCCAAGGTCGAAAAGGCGCTGCCGACGGCCTTCGACATCAAGTTCGTCTTCAACAAGTGGACGCTGGGCGAAGACTTCTGCCGCGACAAGCTTGGGATCTCGGCTGAAGACCTCGCCTCACCCACCTTCGATCTCCTGGCTGCCCTGGGCTTCGGCAAGCGCGAGATCGAGGCTGCAAACGTCCACGTCTGTGGCGCCATGACGGTCGAAGGAGCGCCGCACCTGAAAGCCGAACACTATGCGGTGTTCGACTGTGCCAATCCCTGCGGCCGCACCGGCAAACGATACCTCTCGGTTGAGAGCCACATCCGTATGATGGCGGCGGCGCAGCCGTTCATTTCCGGCGCCATCTCCAAGACCATCAATATGCCAAATGACGCGACCGTCGAAGACTGCAAGGAGGCCTATCTGCTCTCCTGGAAGCTGGCGCTGAAAGCCAACGCGCTCTATCGCGATGGCTCGAAGCTCAGCCAGCCGCTCAACGCACAGCTGATCGCCGACGAGGAAGACGAGGACGATGTCGTCGAGGCTTTCCTCGATCGTCCGGCGGCGGCGCGCGCCACCGGGCTCGCCGAGAAGATCGTCGAGAAGATCGTCGAACGGGTCACCGTGCTGCGCGAGCGTGAGCGCATGCCCGACCGCCGCAAGGGCTACACGCAGAAAGCCGTGGTCGGCGGGCACAAGGTCTACCTGCGCACCGGCGAATATGACGACGGCCGGCTGGGCGAGATCTTCATCGACATGCACAAGGAAGGCGCGGCGCTTCGCTCGATCATCAACAATTTCGCCATCGCGGTATCGCTCGGCCTGCAATACGGCGTGCCGCTGGAGGAATATGTCGACGCCTTCACGTTCACCCGCTTCGAGCCGCAAGGTCCGGTGCAGGGCAACGACTCGATCAAGTACGCGACGTCGATCCTCGATTATGTGTTCCGCGAGCTCGCCGTCTCCTACCTGGAGCGTTTCGATCTCGCCCACGTCGACCCGAGCGAAGCCGGTGGCTTCGACGCGCTCGGCAAGGGCGTGGAGGAAGGCAAGCCGACGCCCGCGACGAACTATGTGTCGAAGGGCCTGACGCGCTCGCGCACCGATCGACTCTCGGTCGTGCGGGGAACGACGGCCTCTCCGGGTGGCAATATCACTGCCCTCGCCGCGGTCGGCGGCGCGCGTGCCGAAGTCGCCGGCACCACGGCGCTGAAGGCCGAGCCAGAAGCGAAGCTTTCTCCCGCCGAGCAACTCGAGCTCCGCGTCGACACCCAGGATGTCCGGGCGCATGCGAAAGCGGCCGCTTCCGAGAAGCGTGCCGAAGCCCGCGCCAAGGGCTACGAGGGTGAAGCCTGCGGCGAGTGCGGCAACTTCACATTGGTACGTAACGGCACCTGCATGAAATGCGATACGTGCGGGTCCACGACGGGGTGTTCGTGAGCAAAAGCACCAAAGACATGGAACGCGCACAAGCCGCGTTCCACAAAAAGGAAATCCAGGCTCGCGAAGGCGCGACCGCCATGGCCGAGTATCAGGCCGCCGGAAACGCCGAGCGGGCCAAGACCGAGCGTCTGCGCGCGCTGCGGCTTGCCAAGGAAGCGGCCGACCGCGAGGCCGCAGCGAACGCACCGCCGCCCACGTCGAAGCCGAAGGCGGCGGCTAAGAAAAAGAAATAACGAGGCTGCGAGCACACTGAAGCTGGGTGCTCTTCAAACCCCGCCCTTGTTCTTCAGTCGAAACTGCACGTAGCCGTATTTGAAGCTGCGGTTTGCGTCGCCGAGCGCCTCGATCCTGAATTCCCCGGCGGTCTGAAAGGCTTTCACGCTTCGCCCGTGGATGATCATCGTCTGCGGACCCTCCGGCGAACGCCAGTAGATCTTGGCCTCGGCGTTGGAATCCAAAATCGTAAAGACCACCGTGTGCCACTCACCGTCATCGACGATCGTCTTCGGCGGCGATCCGCCGCGTTGTGTCCCCGTGCCAAGGTTCTCGAACGAGTCGATCTGTCCGAAATCGATGACCTGGGCGGCCGCATTCCGCGCATCGGACATCGCGCCCGCCCACACAAGCGCCGACACCGCCACAATCCGCACGACTGGTTGAAGCTTCATGGCCCAATCTCTCAAAGAGCCCGCTGCTTGCGGATAATTCTAGTCCCGGGATTTTCGTTCCGGAAGTGCGGTGACCTTCGGCCTTTTCTTGCCGCAATGCACAACCAAGCTGGAGGTATGACGACCCAATTCGCATGGAAGTATGACCGCGGCGAGACCGTCGCCGACGCCGTCGTTCATATCCTTGGCGTCACGATGGCAATTGCGGCTGCCGCGCTGCTCGTGGTGGTGGCCGCGCGCGACGACGATGTGACCGAGGTGGTCGCGGTCATCATTTATATTGCCGGCTTCCTGGCGATGTTCAGCTTCTCCGCGGCCTACAATCTGTGGCCGATCTCGCCGATCAAATGGTGGCTGCGCCGCCTTGATCACTCGGCGATCTATCTGTTGATCGCAGCGACCTACACCGCATTCATGCTGCCGATGCGGGGCACCGCTCCCACAGTCCTGTTGGCAACCATTTGGCTCGCCGCGCTCGCCGGTATCACGATCAAGATCTTCTGGCCCGGCCGGTTCGACCGGACGGCAGTCGGGCTTTACCTCGCGATGGGGTGGAGTTGCCTCTTTGCGATCCGGCCAGTCATTGCCGCGCTCACGCCTGGCACGCTCTGGCTCATCGCGGCAGGCGGCGCCCTATATACGATCGGCGTGATTTTTCACGTCTGGAGAAGCCTGCGCTTTCAGAATGCGATCTGGCACGGTTTCGTTCTTGCGGCCGCGTCGTGCCACTACGCCGCCGTGCTGACAACGCTAGGCGACTGATTACGCCCGCGCAAAGCCGCTGGAACAAAAACCCCGACTGCAAGTTCTCAGCTAGCGCCATGCGCATCTATCTGGGAGGAGAACATGCGGTCGTATGTCTTGGCAGCACTCTGTGCCGCCGGTCTGGCTCTTGCGGCAACATCGGGCGCCGTCGCGGCGCCAATAGCCCCACTCGGCAAAGCCGCCGACGCGGTCAATTCCCGCACAGAGGCTCATTACTACTATCATCGGCATCGTCACCGTCATTACCATCACCACCGTCACTGCTGGTGGCGGCACGGCCATCGTCACTGCGGCTGGTAATGACGGCTAAATTAGTTCGCCACTGAAGACGCGTTGGCGCGGGCCAGAGCCACAAGGCCCGCGCGCGTGTCGAGCGTAGGCTTCCATCCCGCGCTCAGAAGTTTCGCGGGATCGACCACCATCTTCCCGTGCAGGCGCTGCCATTCATCGGTGCGTCCGAGCGCGGCCGCGCCAAGCGCGATGAATGGCGGCGGGACCGGCAACAATCCTGCGCTCCGCCCCTCGCCCGCACGCAAGGCGGCGACAATCTCCGCAAGCGTCAACGGTGATGGATCGGCCACGACATAGGTCTCGCCTTTGGCGGCAGGTGACGCCAGCGCGAGATGGATGGCATCGATCAGGTTTCGTCGCGCCAGCAGCGAGCGACGATTGCGGCAGAGGCCAAGCGGCAACGGCCACGGCTTGTGCGCAAGCTCCATGAGACGCGCGAAGTTGCCTTTGACGCCCTCACCATAGATCAGCACCGGCCGCAGGATGGTGAAGGGGACGCCGGCCGCGCGCACCGCCTCCTCCGCCGCAAGCTTGGAACGCCCATAGGCATCGGTGGGGTGCGGCGCATCGGTCTCGCTCAGAACGCTGGATGAGGCCGGACCGCTTTGTGCACGGATCGACGACATGAAAACGAGGTGGCCAATGCCGCTCGTCTTCGCGGCATTGGCCAATTCGGCGGTCGCCAGGCGGTTGACGCGATCATAGGCCTGTTCGGCTATGTCGGGGCCCGCGTGAGCGATGCCGGCCAGATGAACCACCGTCCCGACGTCCCTGAGCAGCGTGCGCCATTCGACCGGACGCGTCAGATCCGAAACGGCAATGACCTCGACCGAACGAGGGAAAACGTCCGCCGGCTGCCGCATCGCCGCGCGCACCGAGTGTCCAACATTGGCGAGTTCAGTGACGAGGGCGCGGCCAACGAATCCCGATGCGCCAGTCACGAGAATGCGCGTCACAATTTGCCTCGAGCAAAGCGATTCAACACCAGCCATCATCGGCGCGGCCCCTGCGCCGTGGCAAGCCTGCCGCCCGAAACGGGAGCAGTGTTCTACCGCTCTCAGTTACGGCCCGGCTGCTATAAAGCGCCAGGAACCCGGTTCTGTGACCTTTCCAATGGCCAAACGAGCGCGATCCAAAGCGGCGCCACAGAAGGCCCCTTCCTCCGATGGACTTGCGACATCGGTGTACAACCGGAGGCGGAAGGTCAGCTTTGGAACACTGGTCAAGAATGGCTGGTTCAGCGCGACCCCGGATGACACCGACATCAGCCGCGCCATTCGCACCAACAATCCCGGCGCGCTCAATGTTTCCACGTGGCAGCGCACGAGACCGGGCTTTGTCGGCCAGACGCCCGCGGACGCCGCCGGAAATATCACCTCGATCTATCGGACACCGGAGCAAGGCATCGCGGCCTGGTATTTCCTGCTCTTCGACCGTTACGGTTTCGGCAAGGCGGGCCAGTTTGATCTCGCTTCCCTCGCCCGCAAATATGCCGGTCAGGACGCCACGCCCGCCGAGGTCAAGGCTTACACGGACGGCTGGTCGAAATGGTCGAACGGTGCCCTCCAACCCGACACCGTCATTCATTTCGCTCTTGATGAAGAGCTCCTGGATTTCGCCAAGGCAGAGTTCGCTCACGAGGCGGGCGCCGTGAGCCCGCTGCACGACGACCAGATTCTCTACGGATTTGCGCTCGGAAGGCAGGCGGCCTGAACGGCCGATTGCCGGATCGGGTCACTGTGCAGCCATATCGGTTGTGCTAATTTCAAGCGATGCGCCACGGTGGTAGCGGCATGTGGGGTACGATGCGCAGCACCGCGTCGAATGTTTTCCACTTCGTGATGATCAAGCCGTCGCATTACGACGACGACGGCTACCCGATTCAGTGGATCCGTTCCGCCATCCCCTCAAACACCCTCGCCTGTCTCAACGCGCTCGGTGAGGACGCGCGCCGGCGCGAGATCCTCGGGCCGGAAATCGACATCCAGCTGCACACCTACGACGAGACCAACCGCCGCGTACGGCCCGAGCGGATCATCCGCACGATCCGCAAGACTGGCGGCAGGGCATTGATCGGTCTGGTTGGCGTTCAATCGAACCAGTTTCCGCGCGCGATGGATCTCGCGCGTCCCTTCCTTGCGGCTGGCATGCCAGTGCTGGCCGGCGGTTTTCACGTGTCCGGCTGCATCGCCATGCTGCCGGAATTGCCGGCCGATCTCAAAGCCGCGCAGGCGATGGGCATCTCGTTCTTCGCCGGCGAGTGTGAAGACGGCCGGCTCGATGACGTGCTGCTCGATGCCTGGAACGGCAAACTCAAATCCATCTACAACCACATGGACAAATTGCCGGCACTGACCGGCGAGCCGACGCCGTTCCTTCCGCTCAAGCACGTCAAGCGCACGACGGGCGCCGCCTCAAGCATGGACCTCGGCCGCGGTTGTCCTTACCAGTGTTCGTTCTGCACGATCATCAATGTCCAGGGCCGCAAGAGCCGCTGCAGGACACCCGACGACGTCGAAAGAATTATCCGCGAAAACCATGCGCAGAACATCAGCTGCTTCATCGTCACGGACGACAATTTCGCACGCAACAGCGACTGGGAGGTGCTGTTCGATCGGATCATCCATCTGCGCAAGACCGAATTCCCCGATCTCGTATTCACGATCCAGGTCGATACGCTCAGTCACAAAATTCCGAATTTCATCGAGAAAGCTGGGCAAGCCGGCGTTCGCCACGTCTTCATCGGTCTCGAGAACATCAACCCCGACAACCTCATCGCGGCGAAGAAACGGCAGAACAAGATCACCGAATATCGCGAGATGATCCAGAAATGGCGCGAGCACGGCGCCATCACCTATGCCGGCTATATCCTCGGCTTTCCCTCCGACACCAAGGAGTCGATCCTTCGCGACGTCGAGATCATCAAGCGCGAATTGCCGCTCGATATTCTCGAGTTCTTTTTCCTTACGCCTCTGCCCGGTTCGGAAGACCACAAGGTGCTTTTGCAGAACGGCATCTGGATGGACCCGGACATGAACAAATACGACCTCAATCACCGGGTCTCGCATCATTCGAAGATGAGCGACAAGGAATGGGAAGACGTCTACCGCGCGGCCTGGGCGAGCTATTACACGCCCGAGCACGCGCGTACGATTTTTCGCCGGGCAGCCGCATGCAAGGCGAGCCGGCCCGAGATGACCTTATGGACCGTCGCCTTCTTCTTTCGCACGATCGAAGTCGAAGGCGTGCAGCCGCTTGAAGGTGGCGCCTTCCGCCTGAAATTCCGCCGCGATCGTCGCTCGGGCATGGAGCTTGAAAATCCGCTAGTCTTTTATCCGCGCTACGCCTGGGAATCGGTCCGAAAAGTCTGGGCCTATGTGCGGATGTATCGCCAGTTAAAGGCGATATTGAACGAAGCGCTCGCCGCCCCTGATCGGTGGACCTACAGGGACGTCGCGATCACGCCGCCGGAAAAGGACGAGTTCGAGCGGCTTTCGCTCTATCACGAGACCACCGGTGGCGAGGCCGCACTGGCCCGCAAGCGCCGTGACGATTTAATCCGCGCAGGCGGGCACGTCTATGAGACCCCGCCCCTTGCAAAAGACATGACGATGGCGACGCCGGCGGAATAGCGCCCAGTCGCTACAAATCGAAATGTGCGCCGCTAATTTCTGACAACGGAATTCGACTTGCTCGATTTTCCGTCGGTCTTGCCTGCCGTCTTTGCGTCAGACTTCACGTCCGCTTTGGCGTCTGTTTTGGCGTCGGTGTTGTCGTCCGTCTTGCCGTCAGTCTTAGCGTCGGCCTTGCTGTCGTGGACCTGCTTGGCCGCTTCACCGTCTGTATGGGGCTTCTTCCCGCGCGCCGCGCGTTGCGCCAGTTTTGCCAATTTCACCTGACGCGCCACTATGACAAGCGGATTGGGAGCCGGCATCGGGATCGCATCGGGTCCGTTCCACGCGAGAAGCCCGGCGAGCTCCTGACACGGCGCCTGCTGTGGCAATCTCACCGCGGGACTGCCCGCCTGCTGCGATCCGGTCCATGTCGCGGCGGGCCAGCTTGTGATGTTTCGTACATAGTCCTGTGTCTCCTGCGGCAGCGGACCCTTGTTCGCGAGCCAGTCCTGGATGCGCTTTGGCCCCGCGTTGTAAGCGGCGGCGGCGAGACCGAGATTGCCGAACTTCCGCGAGAGATCGCGCAACAGACGCGCCGACGCCGGGATCGCCTGCGCGGGATCAAACGGATTATCGAGGCCCCGTTCGTTGGCAGTCTCCGGCATGAATTGCGCGATGCCCAGCGCGCCGGCCGAACTGATCACATAAGGTCTGAAACTGCTCTCCTGATAAAGCAGACGAATGAAAAAGTGCGGCGGCAGATCATTGTTGCGGATCGCCTCGGCCAGCGAAGCGCAGACCTCCTCGCGCGAGCGGTAGATGATCGGCTTCATCATCGGGCGCAGTTGCGCCATCGGCTGCATGGCCAACTCAAAGGGGGCCGGCGCCCAGCTCAGCAGATCGCTCTCCGAAACTTCCGGCGGAGGCGCCGCGGCCACCGGCAGTTTCAGCGTCGGCAATTTGGGAAGCGGCAGATCGATAACCGCCGGAATGATGTCGCGCGCTCCGGGGGTGATCCAGATGCCGATCATGATCCCGAGCACGCCGGCGACGACTGTGCTGATTGCACCGAAGCCTATCAGCCGGACAATCTTGCGCAGTGGCCAGGCCACGATGAGCCCGACCAATAGACTGATGACAAGACTTTCGCCCAGCAATTCCATCGGGCCCTGCCCCTCAAGGGTCTACCATAATCCCGCTTCAGCGTGACAAATATGAGGCACAAGCGCGTTTCGCCATCACTGGCTACCGCCGACATTGCGGTCAAATCGGCCGGATTTCGGCGGATATCTGCTGACCGCTGTCGCTTTGACCCAAAATCGGACAGCGCAATACTCCCATCCTGATCTGCATGTCCATCCGCGTGCGGTTTGTGCCGAAAAGGACGGGCTGTTATCGAGCAGGCCTGCCCCCAGAGTCCTCGACTGGACTAGCAATGATCTCCGCCACCGAAAACAACACGACCGGTTCCGTCACGGCGATTGTCTGGGTGGGCTTCGCCATGATGTGCATCGGGATGTTCATGGCGATCCTCGACGTGCAAGTCGTCGCGACATCGCTGGCCACCATTCAGGAAGCGTTGAATATCGCCCAAGACCAGATGAGCTGGATCCAGACGTCGTACTTGATCGCGGAAATCATCGCGATCCCGCTCACCGGATTTCTGACGCGACTGCTGACGATGCGCTGGTTGTTCGTCGTCGCCGTTTCCGTGTTCACGTTTGCGTCGATCGCCTGCGCCATGAGCGGAAGTTTCGCCACGCTGATCGCCTGGCGCATCGTGCAAGGGTTTTCCGGCGGCACCTTGATCCCGGTTGTATTCTCGGCGGTCTTTCTGCTTTTTCCACTACGGCTCCAGCCGCTTGCAACAACGATTGCCGGTATTCTCGCCGTCCTCGCCCCAACCGTAGGGCCGGTCGTGGGAGGCTGGATTACCTCGACTTATTCCTGGCATTGGCTTTTTTTAATCAACGTGGTGCCGGGGATCATCGCCGCCTCGGTTGCATCGTTGTCATTGCGGAAAGAGCGCACGTCCTTCGATCTGATCCGCCATTTCGATGTATTTTCACTCGCAGTCGGCGCGGTCGCACTCGCGGCACTTGAAATCGGAATCAAGGAGGCGCCCAAGCGCGGCTGGACTTCGCCGATCGCCGCCGGCCTCCTCGCGCTCTGCCTGATCACCGCGGCGATTTTCGTCATTCGTGTTCTGCGATCGCCGAACCCGCTGGTGAACCTGGGAACCTTTCGCGACAGGAATTTTTCGATCGGCTGCCTGTTCAGCTTCGTGCTCGGTGCAGGCCTCTTTGGATCGATTTACCTGATGCCGGTCTTTCTCGCTTATGTCAGGGCGCACAACGCGCTTGAGATCGGCGAGATCATGCTGGTGACCGGCGTTGCCCAGCTGATCGCTGCGCCGATTGCAGCTTTTCTGGTGCGGCGAGTCGACGAGCGTCTCCTGACTGCGTTTGGGTTCCTCCTTTTCGCCATAGGACTGGGACTGAGCACCGTGCAGACCAAGGCCACGGACTTCGACGAAATGTTCTGGCCTCAGCTGGTCCGTGGCACCGCCATCATGTTTTGCATTCTGCCCCCCACTCAGCTTGCTCTCGGCCATCTGGCAAAATCCGCCATCGATGATGCGAGCGGCCTGTTCAACCTGATGCGCAATCTCGGCGGTGCCATTGGAATTGCGCTGATCGACACGGTTGTATACACGCGTGCGCCAGAATATGCGCAGCGCATCGTCAATCGCTTGATGGCCGGTGATCTCGATACCGCCAAGGCGGTCGGCATACCGCCCGAGGCCCTGGCGACAGCGCCTCTCGATCCCGAGAAACAGGCGCTTTTGGCATCGCTGGTCGACAGAGTGGCGTTTGTCGATGCGATCAACGACGCATGGGCTCTGATTGCCGTGATGACATTTGTCGCGCTCTTTTTCCTGCCGCTTGCACGACGCGTGCCGACGCCATCCGGCGCGGCGCTGCATTGATGCGTGGCGCGTCGCGCGAATTTTTTATACGATTGTTTTCGTAGCCGCTGGTCCCCACGGCGAGTCACGCGTTGTTCGCCGTTTGTGGGCCGCGGATCGGGGGCGGATATGGCTGACGCTTTTCGCCACACCTACATCCCACGATCCTGGAAGGAGATAGTTGATGGCGCACGCGCCATTTGGGGCGTGGTACGCGGCTACATCCCCCGCTCCTGGAGCGATGTGGTCGATCTCTCCCTCATCCTCTGGGTTATTCGCGTTCCGGTCTGCGCACTTGCTCTCGGCTTTACGCTGCTCTGTTTCGTGCCGCAGGCCCAGGATCTGCTGGTCGAACTGATCGAATATTCGTGGCACGTCGTGTTCTTCCTCGCGCTGGTCTTTTTCATCTGGGCATCGACCACTCACTATACGGCACGGTTGCTGCTCGATACTGATGAGCGGTTTCGCGTGCGCGTTGCCGAACGCAGCGGCGATTTCATCGAGAATTGGGAAATCTTTCTCCCGCGCCTCCTCGGCGCGCTGACCTTTGTCGCCGTCCTTCTTTCGGCCGAGCGTTCGATCGAAAACCTGCCGGTGATCGATGACCCTTACGTCGTTCCCTATGTGAGCCGAATGCTGCGTTGGTTTCAGCTGGTGACGCTGGCCACACTGGGAATTTTCATTTGGTACATCCTCAGCCGCAAGACCCTCAGTGCGCTTCAACCCGTCCGCGCACTTGAATCGAAGACCGGGTTCGTCACGCGCTTCCTGCGGCGGATCGGGATCGAGCCCAGGCTCAATTCCAACAATCTGGGTCCGTTGATGCTGTTCGTCGTATTTCTGGTCTGCGCCGGCGTCCTTTTATTCAGCCCTGTCTGGATTGCGCGCTGGTTTCCCCGCAGCCTGTCGGTCCCTCTCCTGCTTGGGGCCTGGGTGCCGTTCCTGTCGCTGCTCTCCGGCATCGGCCGACATTACCGCGCGCCCGTGATTGCCGGTGTCGCAATTGCGGTCGCGGTATTGTCGTTTCTCTTTGGCGACAATCATTCCGTGCGTCGCGTTGACGCCGCGCAGATTCTCGGCCGGCAGCCGGACAACGCGCAATTGTCGCTCAATCGCGCCGTCGATCTGTGGATGAGCGCGAACAGTTGCAAGGAGGATCCGGCGAAATGCCCAAGGCCGATCATCATTGCGGCCGCAGGCGGGGCGAGCCGCGCCGGTTTCTTCACCGCCAGTATCATCGGTTATCTGCTCGACACGGCGAAGGAAAAGGACGCGCGACTTGACGCTGCGGCGATGACAAAGCGTCTGTTTGCGATCTCCGGAGTATCCGGCGGTTCCGTCGGAGCGGCGATGGTGGCCGCGGCAATCGCGCGCACGAAAACGGGTCGAGCAACCTTGTGTCGAGCGCCAGCCAAGCCTTTGGTATGGCGACAAGATCGGCAACTGGCGCGATTGCCTGGAGGCTCTGACGGCGGGCGATTTCCTCACCCCCGTTTCGATCGGCCTCGTCTTTCGTGATGTTGTGCGTTTCGGTTGGTGGGAAGATCGCGCCACGGCGCTCGAAAGATCGTGGGAAGAGCGTTTCTCGCTGCTGGCGGGCACGGATATCGAGAAATGGCCGGATCAGTGTCCGGGCGATCTGCGCTGTCCGTTCATGACGGTGCGTCCGCAAGACAGCCACTGGATTCCTCTGCTGGTGCTCAATGGTGTGTCGTCGGCGACCGGCCGGCGGATCCTCAGCACCGTGCTCGCCGCCGACTATCAGCCGAGAAACACGTGCCCGGTTGCCGGCGCCATGAAAAGCGACGCGGATACCAAGTCCAACGCGGCGCCGACTGCAAAATCCGCTGTCAGCGGCCCCATCAGGACCTGCGCCATTTTTCTGGAAAGCGTCCGCTTTCATGATTTGCTGGCCAACGACAACCCGCCCAACATGCTTGCACGCATCCAGCGACTCGCGGTCTGGGATTATCTGCGCAACCAGCTGCCGTTCTTCACGCGGCGCGAACTCGACGACATACGCCTGAGCACGGCGGCGCATAATTCCGCGCGTTTCCCGATCATTTCTCCGGCCGGCGAAATCCGCAATCGCCAGCACCAGATCGTCGATCGCATCGTCGACGGTGGCTATTTCGAGAATTACGGCGCGCTCGGTGCGATGGAACTGGCACAAGCCATTCGCGCGATTGAGCCGAAGCTCGCCCCGTTCGTGCTCGTGATATCGAACGACCCCGACGAGGATCCCGATTTGACGAAGGTCGATGTCGCCGATGATCGGGTGTTGGCGGACATTTCCGTTCCCATTGCCGCTGTCGCCAATACCCGGACCTCGCGCGGCCGCCTCGCCGTCGGCCAGCTCGAGGCCGCAATGGACAGCGTGGCTGGGCGCGATTGTGGTGGCGGTACGGCGCACGTTCGCGTGTGGCCGCGATTTGAGCAGAAGGCGAACGGAGAGCTTGAAAACGTCTCCCGCCCTGTTTCGATGAGCTGGTGGCTATCCCGTCCGATCCAGATCCTGCTGCACCAGCAGACCGAGGAGTACAAGAACCAGAACAAGAACCCCGATCAACTCGAGCGCGTGTGGCGCGCAATCACATCGAAATCGGATTGCACCAGGTAACGGCCCGGCTGACGGCTATTTCTTGGTGTTCGGATCGGGCTTGGCCTTCAACTGGGCCAGTTCGTCCGCCAGCTTCGTGACGGCTGATTTAAGGGTGACGATCTCGGCGCGCGCTGCGGCAAGATCGCGGTTGGCGGCGGTGATCTTCTCCTGGGTCTCGCGCGCCAGCTTGGCCAGCGATTGCTGCAGAAAGTCGATATTGGATTGGAGACATCCGGTACGCCGCTCCATCTGTTTTTCGGCGGTGCAGACCTCAAGCCCCCGAATGTCCTGCGCGGCCGCAGGGGTCAGCTGCGCAGCGAAAAGGATTCCTCCAACAAGCAAAAATTGCGTCGCTACAGGCCATGTGCGCCGCCAGGACCGTTGCCGTTCCGATGTCATGAGCGAGACCCTACACGATAATGGGCTGGCGCGAGCCCTTCCAATGAGGCCGTGTGAGCCGGTACGATGCCCTGTCCTGAGCTTCGGGGGAAGTGAATGAATATTCGGGTTCGTGTTTCAGCTTTCGCACTCGCCATCGTTTCGCTGCTGGTCCTTGCGGCCACGCCGGCCGCCGCGCAACTCCTCAAGACCGTCAAAGACCGCGGAACGCTCAACTGCGGCGTCAGCGAGGGTCTCTACGGTTTCTCCGCGCGCGACAATAACGGCACCTGGAGCGGCTTCGACGTCGACCTCTGCCGCGCGGTCGCGGCGGCAATTTTCAACGATGCGAGCAAGGTCAACTATGTGCCGCTCGACGCTACCAAGCGGTTCGAAGCACTCCAGTCGGGCAGCATCGACGTCTTGTCGCGCATCACCACCTGGACAATGTCGCGCGAGGTCGACCTCGGCCTCCTCTTCACCGCGACGAACTACTTCGATGGCCAGGGGTTCCTCGTGCGCCGAGACCTTAAGCAGGACACGGCCCTCGAGCTCAATGGAGCGAAAATCTGCGTGCAGACCGGGACAACGACCGAGCTGAACCTCGCCGATTATTTTGCCGCCAACAACATGCGCTACGAATTGGTCGCCTCCACCACTGCCGAGAATGCGGTCAAAGGTTATGATTCCGGTCAATGCGTCGCCCTGACCGCCGACGTCTCGCAGCTTTTTGCCATCAGGCTGCTTCTCTCGAAGCCAGACGATCACGTCATCCTGCCGGACGTCATTTCCAAGGAGCCGCTTGGTCCCGTCGTGCGCCAGGACGATGTGCAATGGTTCAATGTCGTCAAATGGGTGCAATTCGCCATGGTCAATGCCGAGGAACTCGGCGTGACATCGAAAAACATCGATGAAGCGCTCAGATCCGAAAAGCCGGATATCAGGCGCCTTGTCGGCGCGGAGGGAAATTACGGCGAGCGGATGGGGCTCACCAAGGACTGGGCAGCCCGCGTGATCAGGCTCGTCGGGAACTATGGCGAAGTCTATGAGCGCACCGTCGGAACCGGTTCCGCGCTCGGAATTCCGCGCGGGATCAACCAGCTGTGGAGCAAAGGCGGCATACTCTATGCTCCGCCGATCCGCTGATCGCAGCGCCTCCGCTGGTGCGTCCGCACATACAGATGCTAAGTTGGAACCAAGAATAAACGCAGACTGAACAAATGGCTGACTACTATCCTTTGATTGCCCGCGCGGTCGGGACCCTTAACCCCAACACCCCCGAGCAAAGGCGTGCGCTCTACGATCGGGCCCGCAGGACGCTGGTCGATCAGCTTCGGATCAAGGATCCCACGTTGACGCAAACCGACGTGAAGGCAGAGAGTGCCGCGCTCGATGCCGCGATCCAGCGCGTCGAACGAGATTTTGCCCGGCCCGCCGCGCCACCGCCGCCTCGCCCGAGGCCGCGACCCGGTCCGCCGCCGGCCCATGCGGTCCCCGATGAACCTCCCGGGTATGGCGACCTGTCGCCGCTTGCGGATACCGGAAAGCGTTGGCGGCTTCTCATCGGCGCGGGCGTTGCCGCGCTTCTGATCATTGGCGGCGTGGTGGCCTACTCATACATGCCGCGCAATCTTTCCGCCGTGCGGTCCGATATGCACACGATGGCAACCGCCCAGAAAAGCGCAGCCGTTGCCGCGGCCGAAACGCCCGAAGACAAATCGAACTACGTGCGCATGCGCCAGCTCGTCTACTACCGCACGAACCAGCCGGTCGGAACGCTCGTCGTCGACAAGAACCAGACGTTCCTTTACGTAGTGCGACCGAACGTATCGGCACTTCGATACAACATCGGTGTCGGTCCCGAATGCACCGCGCTGTCCGGCCTCTTCCACGTCGTGCGCAAGGAAGAGCCCAAGCCAGCGGGCGACGCGCTCGGTGCGCGCGTGCTCTACCTCGACAAGGATTACCGCATACATGGATCGAGCGCGGCGATACCTTCCGGGAAACTCGCCGGCTGCATCCGCCTGGTCGATGACGACGTAATCTATCTCTACGATCGGACGCCGCTCGAAAGCCGCGTGGTCGTGGCGAACTGAGCTTCAGAAGCTCTGGAAAATTGCCACAGCGACTTTGTCGACGGCGCTGAGATATTTGCCGTCCATGATCAGGATGTCGAAGCTGGCCGCAAAGGCCAGCGTGGCCAATATGCGCAGCAACATGTGCGCAGCGTAATCCCCGACTTTTTAAGATGTGCTTGCCTGAAACTCGACGAATTAAATCGAGTTGGACGCAATGGCCCGATGTGACGATGAGGTCAGGCTTTTTGCCGATCGTTATCGATCGGAATCACCTGCCCCGATATTGATTTCGCGGCATCGGAGGCAAGGAACACCGCAAGCTGCGCGATATCCTTGGGGTCGATCATGGCCTTGATCGAGGCCGCCGCCAGCGCATCCGCTTTCACGTCATCCAGCGACCTGCCGCTGATCTGCGCGCGACCCTGAAAGACACGGACAATCCGCTCGCCCTCGACCGCACCCGGCGCAATTGCATTGGCACGGATGCCCCACTCGCCGAGCTCCATCGCCAGCGTCTTGGTCAGCCCGATCACTCCCCATTTGGTCGCGGCGTAAGGGCTGCGATTGGCAAATCCGTATCGTCCGGCAATCGACGACATGTTGATGATGCAACCCGCCTTCGATTTTTTCAGGTGGGGAATTGCGAGGCGCGACACGTCGAACATGCCAGTCAGGTTGACGGCAACGACCTTGTCCCAGTCGTCCGGCGGATAGTCCGCGATGGGCAGGGTCAGGCCGGCGATACCCGCATTGTTGATGAGCACATCGAGCCCGCCCAAGGCTGCGACCGCCTCGGGCACCATGCGCTCAATCTCGGCGCGGCTCGCCATGTCGCAGCGCCTGGCGATCAGGCCGGGGATTTCCTTGGCAATGGCGGCGAGCGCCTTGTCGTCTATATCGCAGACGAAGACTTTCGCGCCGTTCGCCGTGAAGGCGCGCGCAAACTCCCGACCGATACCCGCGGCGCCGGCCGTTATCAGGACACGCTGCGACATGATTTCGGGACGGATCAGACCATAGCATTGAAGGTCCGACAACCGGCCCTCCAGCGGGCCCGACAACGGCTTTGCCGGTTGGCCGGCAGCGCTTTCACACATCAAAGGCGCGAATCGGCTAAGATTTTGCAAGGTGATTCGGGCTTGCCGATATTCTGCCAGGGCGGTTTAGCCACCCGGGCTGGTTTGTGTTGAAAAGGCGTGTTGGTGCGGAGACTGAGGTGCAGTGGCGTGCGTTGGCCACACCATCCAAGGAGCTCCACGACATGGCGAAGAAGCGAACGACAGCCAAGAAACGGGTCACTCGCAAGCCGCCGGCAACGCGGCGGCGCGAGAATCCCGACACCACCATCAATACGCTGGTCATCCTGGTGGTGATCGTGATGGTGCTCGGCGGATTGTTCTTCTACTCGCAGAACAACAAGAAGCAGGCCGCGCAATGGCAGGCCATCTTGCAGTCGATTGCAGCCCTTCCCGCGCCCGCGCCGACGGCGCTACCCGATGAATCACAAGCCATCGAGTCCACGGGAAGCATTGATGCCCCCAAAGACCCGCTTAAGCCGGCAGCGGCAATGGCCGTCCGCTCGCCGTCCTCTAACTAGTCCCTTGCAGGGGTCGTTAAGAAACTGAGGTTCCTGCCAACCATTCCGTAACCGGTCGGCGTCTAGCCTTCGGGTTATGGGCACAATCCATCAACTGCGCTGGGATCGCCCGCGCACGCGGCCCGCCGCTGATATCCAGCCACGACGCGCCCTGCGTCCGGCTGATCTGCTTTTATTGTTCGGCATTCTGTTTATTGCCGCCGCGATTGGCGCGAAAGCCTACTGGCGTGAAGGCGCCCCGCCCCGTGTAGCCTTGAGTGTCCAGGTCATCGACGGTGACTTATTGCGCAACGGCAGCGAACAAATCCGTCTGGTCGGCATTGATGCGCCGGAGTTGCGACAGACCTGCCGCGACGTGCAAGGCCGTGAATGGTCATGCGGACGAGCGGCGAAAGCGCGCCTTGCGGAACTGGTCGCACAAGGCGACGTCGCATGCTCGCCGCGCGGGCGTGATCGCTACGGCCGCACGCTTGCCGTCTGTTCCGCGCACAATGTTCCGGATCTCGGCGAAGTGATGGTGCGTGAAGGTTACGCGGTCAACTACGCGATCGACTATGGCGGTTATCCTGCCGCGGAGCGTGAAGCTCAATCTGCGCGCAGCGGCGTCTGGCAAGGTGACTTCGAACGCCCGAAGGATTGGCGCAAGCGCCACCCGCGCACCGGATAGAAAGCTTGGAGGTTCAGGCTGCGCCGTTGTCGGTCAGCTGGGCGATGCGTTTGCGCAAAACCGCTTTCTCAGTTTCGCTCTGTCGCAGGCGCCTCGCCAAATCCAGCGATACGGGCATCTCATTATTGTATTCGCCGAGAAATGTGACGCCGGCCTCATCCACGCTGCGCCACACCATGCGGGCCCGGAAAGAACGTTCCTTGCGCGCGATCGTCAGATCGAAGTGATCCGGAATAACCGCCGTATTGGTGAGATGGACCCGCGCACCGGTCGATGAAAAATCCCGCACGCGGCAATCCATGGTGGAGTTGCGCTTGTTGAACGCAATCATGCCGCCAAAAAAAGTACGCGCCCTGTCAGACTTACGCCGTTCAGCCATGAGCAAGCCCCGTTTCCGGTTTGCACAGCAGAATACCTCCCGGCTGGCGCCCGACAAACAGCCCCAGCCACGAAAGCTCGCGTTAGTCTTAAATCGGAAGGTTACCGGCCGGAGTCTTAACGCCTATTCTTCCTTTTCCGTCGTGAAATAGAGCGGATATCCCTTGGAGCGGCCCATTTCGGTTGCTTCTTTTGCCTTCGTCTCGGCCACGTCGCGCGTATAGACGGCAATCACGCAGGCGCCCCGCTGATGCGCCGTCATCATCACCTTGTAGGCATGGCTTTCGTTCATCCGGAAAACTGCCTTGAGCACCAGAACGACGAATTCGCGCGGCGTAAAGTCATCGTTGAGCAGGACCACCTTCCAGAGCGGTGGCCGCTGCGTCTTCGATTTGGTCTTTGTGCGCGGCTTCTCGAGGGTTTTCTGGTTCACGGGGAGCCCCGATCGCACTGGCGCTCTGTGAAAGGTTAGCCCTGCCGATTATAGACGCCCCGCAGCTGCGGATCGAGCCACGCCGCCGCACCGCCTATGCATGACGGCTATTTGTCCTTGCGAGGCTCGACAGTCGTCTTCGAAGACCCTTCGGGTGCGGCCTGGTTGTCGGGGGGAGTTTCACCTTGCGGGCTCGAGGCCGGCGCGCCACCGACACCCGTGGTGGTCGGACCGGTCCATCCTTGCGGCTGCTTTTCGCCTTTTGTCTCAGGCGTCTGCGTCCGGCCTGTTCCATACTCCGGCTTGTCCGCCGGTTGGTCTGCGGCGTGAATAGATGCCATCGGGCCCGTGAGGGCGGATGCCAATACAGTAATGAAGAGAGTTAGGCGCATGTTTGTGCCTCTGATGACGATGTAGCGTAACTGCCGGGACAAGGCCGAGTTCCACAACAAACGGGACTGCGACGCTCTATCTCGCTGTAAAGGCGGTGTTGTCAGGCGCCACGGTCGCGGTTGTGTCCGAGTTTGCGGGGAAATCACCGAACTCCGCGCACTCGATCCGGCGCACTCTTCGGGTGTGGCATGATACCAGCGACATTGAACGGCGATGGACGCAACCAACGTTGTCGCACGTTCTGCCAGTTGCTGGAGATGCTGCGCCACGGAATTGGATTTTGGTCAGCACTTGCGGCCTGTTGCATGCTGACTTTGATCCTTTATCTCGCAACGATCTGGACTCTCGGAAAGTCTGAAACAACGCTGTGACACTGTGATGCAGTGCAAAATGTTTTGAGAAGTCGCTGAGAAAAATTAGCGCCGATCTCAATTTTTCTGCCGCAAAAAGTTCACGAGTGGCGCGTACAAGTTACGTCAGCGCTACTGCTTTACTCGCGCGACCCGTTCAATAATGTCAAAAAAGACGATGGGAGCGGGGCCCGCGTCGGATCGGGAGGTCCCCATGGAAGTGTCTCGCGACATCGCAAGATTTGCGCGCTCGCGTCCCGTGATTGAGTGCGCACAATGCGGCGAGCGAATTTACATTCCCGAATGGTCTGAATGTGTGGACGGGTGCCGGGTTCGGCACCTGTGGCGGTGTGACGCCTGCGGTACGTCGTTCGAAACATCGGTTCGTTTTGAGATGGCATAATCGCATTTGCGAGCGTCACTAGAATTTCATCTTTCACGCGATTTTGCGCGGGCGCCAAAACGCCGGCACGCTATACTGCGGGCATGACTGATCGCAGACATATCCTCATGCTCGGAGCCGCCGCGCTGGCCGGGTTCAATCCACGTGCCGCGCAGGCGGCATCCATGAGCCGCGTTACCGCCTACGCATTCACATTCAAGGGGCTCGACGGGGACGAGATCCTGCTGTCCTCGTATGCGGGGCATCCCGTGCTGGTGGTCAACACGGCGTCACTTTGCGGCTACACGCCGCAATATGCCGGCCTGCAGACGCTTTGGACGCGCTACCGTGACCGCGGTCTTTTCATCCTGGGTGTTCCTTCCAACGATTTCGGCGGTCAGGAGCCTGGCGGCGCGAGCGACATCCACAGCACTGCACAGGGTCAGTATCACGTCACGTTCCCCATGACCGAGAAGGTGTCGGTCAAAGGCAAGGACGCGCATCCCTTCTACAGGTGGGCCGTCGTGGAGCGCCCTCTCGAAGCGCCGCGCTGGAATTTCCATAAATATCTGATCGGACGGGACGGGTATCTGAAGGCGGCCTTCGGTTCGGCTGTCGAACCGACCGACCCCACTATCGTTGCGGCGATCGAAAGGGAATTGACTGCGGCCTGAGGCGTGCAACTGAGTCGCGGTCTGTCGTCATATTTCCGAAAAATCCGATTGACGAATCAGCGTGTCCGTGACGAACTCGTGACGACACATGGTCACGTGGGCCGGCGGGTTTTACAGCCGACCCTTATGAGGTTCCTCCCGCGTGGCGTTTTAACTGGGCGGCCGAAAGGCCGCCCCTTTTCGTTTTGCCGAGCCAATGCTTCAGGCCGACGCCCTCATACGCTCTGTCGCGTCCGCAGTGGCCGGCTGCAGGGGATCGATAGCTTCGACGAGCCGCAGGAACGAACTTCCCGGCAGCGGCGGGGCGAAAACGTAACCTTGCGCCAGACGCACACCGAGCGTGCGCAGATGCATCACCTGCTCGAAATTCTCGACCCCTTCGGCCACCACATCCATCCGCATGTTGCGCGCAAGATCGACCAGCGTTTCGACGATCGTTGTCGAATTGCGATCCGTACCGATGGCATCAACAAACATCTTGTCGATCTTGATGATGTCTACACCGAGCTTGAGCATGTAGGAGAGCCCGCTGTGGCCCGTGCCGACATCATCGATGGCGATGCGCACGCCGAGACCCTGAAGGGCGGCGATTGTCTGGCGGGTTTTGGTGAAATTCACGATGGGATCGCGTTCGGTCACCTCAAGGACGACCTGTGAAAACTTGACGGGTGAGTCCACGAAGATATCGCGGACGTCCTTCACGATCGTCGGTTCGCTGAATAGTTTGCCCGCGAAATTGAACGCAATCCTCAGGTCCGATCGCCGACCGATGGACGGGCCCGCCTCGTCGCGAACCTTTTGCATCAGGTTTCGCGTCAAAGTGTGGATCAAGCCGCTTGATTCCATTAGCGGAATGAACGCACCCGGCAGCACCAGCGTGCCGTCCGGCTTGCGCCAGCGGACGAGAACTTCCGCCCCGCGCAGCCGGCCGGTGCGGATATCGACGATGGGCTGGTAGTATGGAACGAATTCGCCGGCCTCGAGCGCATGCTCGATTTCCGCCATCGGGTGACGCGTCATTCCGCGCGGCACCAATACGGCGATGCCGGTCGCTGCGATCAGCAGGATCCCTGCCCCGAGCAGGCCAAACCATTTGAGACCCGCATGGTGGGTTGCGATGCGCTCGCGTGGCGTCACTATCTCCGTATCGAAGCCGAATTTGTCTGACTTCCGCATTGCCACGAAATCCGCACCCGCCTCCCCGCGCGATCTTTCGCCAACCTCGCCGATGATCGTTCCTTGCCTCGTCATGATCCGCGCATAGGCGCTGAACGGTCCGCCTTGCGTCGAGACTTGCGGCAGGAACAATGTCGTCGGCACCAGCGCGGCAACGCCGTTGGGGCCTGTGCCGACCTGACGGCGCAGTCGCACCATGCGTTCACCGCCCGGCCAGGCAATGATATCTAGCCAATAACCCGTGGCGCCGACGAGCAACTCTGACGAGATCATTCTGCGATCACCGAGGGGCAGGCCGAGATCGGTGCAGAGCGTCTCGGCATCGGGGCCGACGACCGACACTTCCTTGACGGGGATCGTGCTGAAAGCCGCCTGGCGCATCGCCTCGATCTGAGCCGGGTCGCAGGAATTCACGCCGCGGCCGGCCAGATGATCGAGGGCCCCGATGGCATCCCGCACGCGCGCTTCGGCGAGCGCGGTGGCCCGCCTGGCCGCCGTGCCGACCTCGATTTCGCCCTGACGGTCGATCACTCCCTCAACCCAATAGTTGAAGGCGAGATAGGGAATGCCGGCCAACAGCACGCCGACAACGACCGCAAAAATATTCCGGCGCGAGACTACGCGCACAACACACTCCGTCTCGACCGCCCCGGGAGCTCTCCGGAGCCCGTGCAGTGAGCCACGGCGCCGTAAAGACAGCCTTAAGCTTAAACCCCCGCCCGCCCAACTCTGGCGCGAAACTGGCGCGAAAGCGGCCGAGCAGCCACTATGGTTAGCGATGGGTTAAGGTAGAGGTCGCTTCGAGAGGGCCAGAATGAGAATTCGCCGGGTTCTGTTCGCCGCACTCGCTACTGCGGCGATGGGTTTTTCTCCTGTTTGTGCGCAGGAGCGGATCGACATATTCGACGCTCACCTGCACTACAATCAGGAGCCGACGCCCTTCTACACCCTCGATCAGGTGCGCGAGGTCTTTCGCCGCAATGGCATCATCGGCATCGTCGCGAACAGCCGGCCGAACAAGGGCACGCTTGAACTGACCCAGGCAAAGTGGCCCGAGCTGAAAGTCGTGCCCTTCATCAGGCCCTATCGCGCGCGCAGTGACATCCAGACCTGGTTCAACGATCCGGCGATTTTCGAGCTGATCAAGAGCGAATATGCGCGCGGCGGTTATGTCGGTATCGGCGAATTTCACATCTACGGAAAGGCCGCGGATTCAGACTGGGTCAAGAAGGTGGTGGATTTCTCCGTCGAGCGGAACCTTTATCTGCACGCCCATTGCGACGAAGAAGCGCTGCTTATTCTGTTCCGTCACAATCCGAAGGCCCGCGTCATCTGGGCCCATACCGGTTTTTCGGTACCGCCCGCGCGCGTGGCGCAGCTGCTCGATGAACATAAAGACGCGCTGTGGGGCGAGTTATCCTATCGGAGCGGCATTACGGGCGGCGACGGCAAGTTGACAAGCGACTGGCGGAGCCTATTTGAACGTTATCCCGACCGCTTCCTGCTTGGCTCCGATACCTGGATCAATGAGCGTTGGTTCGGTTACGACACGATCTTCAAGGAATATCGTAACTGGCTCGCGCAGATTCCCCTCGAGCAGGCACGCCGGATCGCGAGCGGAAATGCGTTGCGGTTGTTTGGGCTCGAGGCGCGCAACTGATGTGTTGATGTAAAGGACATACCATGAGCTTCTTTCCCGGCAAGGACCCCGAGGCGGGCAACACCTATCAATGCGACGCGATCAGCCAGGTGATCGTGCCACGCACGGTCGATCTCGGCGACTTTGCCGTTCGCCGGGCACTGCCTTCGGCACGCACGCGCATGGTCGGTCCGTTCATATTCTTCGACCATTTCGGCCCGGCGGAATTCCGCGCCGGCAACGGGCTTGATGTCCGCCCCCACCCGCATATCGGGCTTGCGACCGTGACTTACCTGTTCGACGGCGAAATAATGCACCGTGACAGCCTCGGGACGGAGATGGCGATCAGGCCTGGCGAAGTGAACTGGATGACCGCAGGCCGTGGCATTGTGCACTCGGAACGCACGCGTTCCGAACGGCGCGTCGATCACGAGCCGATCCATGGATTGCAGATGTGGGTCGCCCTTCCCGCGGCCAAAGAGGAAATGGAAGCGGGCTTTGCGCATCACGCGACTGCTGAATTCCCGATCGTCAAGGACAACGGGAAGAATGTGCGGGTCGTTGTCGGCTCCCTCTATGGCGCATCGTCACCGGTGCCGACCGTGCATGAAACGATTTTCGGCGATGTCCACCTGAAACCGGGCTCAAAGCTCCCGCTCGATACCGACCATGAGGAGCGCGCGGTCTATGTGATCGACGGGGTCATCGATATTTCCGGCGACAAGTTCGAAGCCGGGCGCCTGCTCGTCTTCAGGCCCGGCGACACCGTGACGATTTCCGCCGTGACCGACACCCATTTCGTCATCCTCGGCGGCGCGCCGATGGATGGGCCGCGTCACATCTGGTGGAATTTCGTTTCCTCGCGCAAAGAGCGCATTGAGCAGGCCAAGGCGGACTGGAAAGCCGGCCATTTCGACAAGGTGCCGGGCGACGAAATCGAGTTCATCCCCCTGCCGGATAAGTAAAACAATTGCTGTGGTCATTCTGGGGCGCGTGCGCGAGCACGCGAACCCGGAATTCAGAAACCAGCATCGTGCTGGCGTCTGGATTCCGGGTCCGGCGCTGACGCGCCGTCCCGGAATGACGAGCCCATGGGGCATGGTCGTTCCCACCGTCGTGGCCGGGCTTGACCCGGCCATCCATGAAGCACCTGAGCATCACCAGCCTCCCCGCCGTCATTGCCGGGCTTGACCCGGCAATCCATGAGGCAGCGCATGCGATCACAGTCGCAAGGATTTTGGATTTGCGCCTCATCATGGATGCGCGGGTCAAGCCCGCGCATGACGAGCAAGCGAAGTCAGCCTCTCCGCCCTTATGGCCGGGCAAAAGGCGCGAAGCGCCGTCTTCGCGCCCGAAGGCCTGGCCATCTCGACTTATGAGGCACGGCCGTGCCTCCCTAAGCGAGATCACCGGGACAAGCCCGGTGATGACGATCATCTGCGACATTTGCGTTGGTCATTCCGGGGCGCGTGCACGAGCACGCGAACCCGGAATCCAGAAACCAGCATCGTGCCGGCGTCTGGGTTCCGGGTCCGGCGCTGACGCGCCGTCCCGGAATGACGAGCAAGGCAGTCGATTTCAACGTTACTTCTTCGGCAGATCCAGCCGGATGGACAGCTCCTTGAGCTGCTTCGCCGTCACTTCGGACGGGGCGCCCATCATGAGGTCCTCGGCGCGCTGGTTCATCGGGAACAGCACCACCTCGCGCAGATTTTCCTCGCCCGCCAGCAACATGACGATGCGGTCGATGCCGGGCGCAATGCCGCCGTGCGGCGGCGCGCCGAGCGAAAGCGCGTGCAACATGCCGCCGAACTTCTTTTCCAGCACATCCTCGTCGTAGCCCGCGATCGCGAAGGCCTTTTTCATGACCTCCGGGCGGTGGTTACGGATCGCGCCCGACGACAATTCGACGCCGTTGCAGACGATGTCGTATTGCACCGCCTTGATCGACAGCAGCTTGTCGTTGTCCTTCGCATCGAGCGCGAGGAATTCCTCGACAGGCAGGTTCGGCATCGAGAAGGGGTTGTGCGAGAAATCGATTTTCTTCTCTTCCTCGTTCCACTCGTACATCGGGAAATCGACGATCCAGCAGAACTCGAAACGATCCTTGGCGATGAGGCCAAGCTCCTCGCCGACCTTCGCGCGCGCAGGCCCGGCAAATTTCACGAAATCCTTCGGCTTGCCGGCCACGAAGAACACGGCATCGCCCACGCCGAGCTTGAGCTGGTCGGCTATTTTTTTCGTGCGTTCCGGCCCGATGTTCTTGGCGAGCGGACCGGCGCCGCCCTCCTCGCCCTCGCGCCAGAAGATGTAGCCGAGACCGGGCTGGCCTTCGCCCTGCGCCCAGGCATTCATGCGATCGCAGAAGGCGCGGTTGCCGCCCTTCGGCGCGGGAATGGCCCACACCTGCGCCGACGCATCGGAATTGAGGATATTGGCAAAGATCTTGAAGCCGGATCCGCGGAACGCTTCGCTGACGTCCTGCATCACGATCGGGTTTCGCAGATCGGGTTTGTCGGTGCCGTACTTGCGCAGGGCCTCGGCATAAGGAATGAGCGGAAACTTCGGCGTCACCGGCTTGCCGTTGGCGAATTCCTCAAACACGCCACGAATAACCGGCTCGACCGCGTCGAAGACGTCCTGCTGGGTGACGAAACTCATTTCCAGATCGAGCTGGTAGAACTCGCCGGGCGAGCGATCGGCGCGCGCGTCCTCGTCGCGGAAACATGGCGCGATCTGGAAGTAACGGTCGAACCCGGCAACCATGATCAGCTGCTTGAATTGCTGGGGGGCCTGCGGCAACGCGTAGAATTTTCCGGGGTGCAGGCGCGAGGGCACGAGATAATCGCGCGCGCCTTCCGGCGACGAGGCCGTGAGAATAGGCGTCTGAAATTCGAAGAATCCGGAGTCCTTCATCCGCCGGCGGATCGAATCGATGACCTTGCCGCGCAACATGATGTTCGCGTGCAGATGATCGCGACGCAGATCGAGGAAGCGATATTTGAGCCTGATGTCCTCGGGATAATCCTGCTCGCCGAACACCGGCATCGGCAGTTCGGCGGCGGGCCCAAGGACTTCGATCTCGTCGATGTAGACTTCGACCTGCCCGGTCGGCAAATCCGGATTCTCGGTGCCTCCCGGCCGCCGGCGCACCTTGCCGTCGACACGCACCACCCATTCCGAACGCAGCGTCTCGGCGAGCTTGAACGCCTTGCTGTCGGGGTCGGCGACAACTTGCGTAAGGCCGTAGTGGTCGCGCAGATCGATGAATAGCACCCCACCATGGTCGCGAATGCGATGGCACCAGCCCGAGAGCCGCACGGTCGAGCCGATATCGCTTTCACGAAGCGCGCCGCAGGTATGTGAGCGATAGCGATGCATGGGTATTTCCGGGGGCCGAGTCAGGTCTGGATAAGAGGCGGGCGAAAAGCGCATGGGGGGTCGGCTTTGTCAAGGCAAGCGCCACCCCGCCGCCCGGGGTACGACCATGATAGAATCGCGTCTAATCCGATTGAGCCAACGATTTAGCTAATGTTCGACCTCGCCCTTCCCACGCTCGCCATGATGGTCGTTGCAACGGCCTTTTTGGCGCTGGAACGCATCGTGCCCGGCCGGGAATTGCCACACGCGCCCGGCTGGTACGGACGCGCGATTCTCATCAACCTCGTGCAGGTCGCCATCACCTTCGCGACCAACCACCTCTGGCTCGACCTGCTGTCGGGCGTCTCGCTGTTTCATCTGGCGAGGCTCGAGAACGCGGTGCTGCAGGGATTCATCGGCTGGCTCGTCGGCACATTCGTCTTCTACTGGTGGCATCGCGTGCGCCATCTCCCGGGCTTCTGGGTTGTCTTCCACCAGGTTCACCATTCTCCGGCGCGCATCGAGGCCCTGACCGCCTTCTACAAGCATCCGGTGGAGATTCTGACGGACAGCGCGCTGGCGGCCATCATCATGTACCCGCTGCTCGGAAGCTCGCTCGAGGGCGCGCTCTGGTTCAATTTTTTCGCGGCGGCGGGCGAGCTCTTCTATCACGCGAACATCAGGACGCCACATTGGGTGACGTATTTCATCCAGACCCCGGAGTTGCACTCAGTCCATCATCAGCTCGATGTCCATCATTACAACTACGCCGACCTGCCACTATGGGACCGGTTGTTCGGAACCTATCGCGATGCCGACACGTTCGCCGCGCGCTGCGGATTCCCGCGCAACAACGAACGCCAGCTTGGCCGCATGCTGCTGTTCCACGACGTTTACAAAGACTAGGGTGTGCCGCCTTGTCCTGTCCTTCACTTGTGACGGTCGGTATCGCGCGCTCGATTGAGTAGGAATTGTCATGTCAAAGTCCGCCCGCAAAAAGAAGGCAAAGTCGGCAACCGTGGAAATGTCCACGGCCGAGGCCGCGGTTGCGACCCTCATCGGCCACGGCCTCGACACGGTTTACGCACTTCCCGGTGTCCACAACGACCACTTGTTCGATGCCTTTCACCGTGCCGGAGAATTCCTGCGCGTCGTGCATACGAGGCACGAACAAGGCGCGGCCTATATGGCCCTCGGCGCAGCGCTCGCGACCGGCAGGCCGCAGGCTTATTCCGTGGTGCCAGGCCCAGGGCTGCTCAACTCGGGCGCGGCGCTGCTCACGGCCTACGGCATGAACGCGCCAGTCCTCGCCATGATCGGACAGATCCCCGCGTCAACGATCGGCAAGCGCCAGGGGCACCTGCACGAGATCCGCGATCAGGTCGGCATTCTCGCGCGTCTGGTGGACCATTACGGCCACATCGAAGGTCCGGCCGATGCCTCGAGCAAGGTCGCCAAGGCCATTCAATCCATGAGCCGCGGACGCCCGGGACCGGCAGCACTGGAATGCGCGATGGACATCTGGGGCAAACGCGGGCCCGTTGCCGCGATCGCGGCGCCCTCTCCGCCGCGCACCGCGAAAATCGATGACAGCAAGATTCGCGCGGCTGCGAAAATTCTCGGCCAGGCGAAGCGCGTGCTGATTGTTGCCGGTGGCGGTGCGCAGGATGCCTCGACCGAGGTCACGCTCCTGTCCGAAATGCTGCAGGCGCCGGTGCTCGGCTATCGGCGCGGCCGCGGGGTGCTCGATTCGCGCAATCCGTTCAGCGTGACGTTGCCGCTCGGCCGCGAATTATGGGGTGAGGCTGACGTGGTTTTGGCCGTTGGCACGCGGCTGCTCAACCCGATGCGGCAATGGGGCGTGGACAAGAAACTGCAGATCGTGCGCGTCGACGCCGACCCCGATGAACCGGCGCGGCTGCACAAGCCCAAGGTTGCGCTCGTTGGCGACGCCGCGCCGATCCTGAGGCGGCTGATCGACAGTCTCGCCAAATTCAATACGCGCCGCGCATCGCGCGCGGACGAAATGCGCCAGCGCCAGGCAAAGCTGCAGGAGCGGCTGGCCAAGCTCGCGCCCCAACTCGCCTTCCTCGAGGCGATCCGCGCCGAGTTGCCGGAGGACGGCATCTATGTCGATGAAGTCACCCAGATGGGATTTGTCGCGCGGCTCGCCTTGCCCGTCTACGGCCCGCGCACGTTCCTGTCGCCCGGGTACCAGGACAATCTCGGCTGGGGCTACGCCACGGCGCTTGGCGTGCAGCATGCAAAGCCGGACGTGCCGGTGCTCTCGATCAATGGCGATGGCGGATTTCTTTATACCGGCAACGAAATCGCCACCGCCATTCGTCACCGGATACCACTGGTGGCGGTGGTGTTCGTCGACGGGGCTTTCGGCAATGTGCGCCGTATCCAGCAGGAGCAATTCGGTAATCGGCTGATTGCCTCCGACCTTGCCAATCCCGATTTTGTGAAATACGCGGAGAGCTTCGGTGCCGCCGGACGTCGCGCCCGAGGTCCGGATGAGCTCCGTGTGGCTCTGCGGGAATCCTTCGCCCGCCGCGAACCGACTTTGATCGAGGTACCGGTCGGGTCGCTGCCCAGCCCCTGGGAATTCATCCATATGCCGCGCGTGCGTGGAAAGTGAATTGAGTTGCCATTGTCTAGTTGCCATGACGGCGTCGGATCGGGTTAGGTGCGCGGCACGATGGATTTAATCAGCACGACGGATGACCTCGCGGCGGTTTGCGGGCGGATGGCGAAGCATCCGTTCGTCACGGTCGATACCGAATTCCTGCGCGAGACCACCTATTACCCGCTGTTGTGCGTCGCACAGATGGCCTCCCCTGAAGAGGCGGTCGTCGTCGACGCGCTGGCGACCGGGCTCGATCTATCGCCTTTGTTTGCGCTGATGGCGTCGGAAAGCGTCACCAAGGTGTTCCATGCCGCGCGGCAGGATATCGAGATCGTCTGGAACATGGCCAAGACGATCCCGCATCCGATCGTCGATACCCAGGTCGCCGCCATGGTTCTCGGCTATGGCGATTCGATCTCGTACGACCAGCTTGTGCAGCGCATCACCGGAGACACGCTCGATAAATCGCACCGCTTCACCGACTGGACGCGGCGGCCGCTCAGCGATGCACAGATCGCCTACGCCCTGTCCGACGTGACGCATTTGCGCGACGTCTACCTGAAGCTTGCGACCGATCTCGAGAAACGCGGGCGCAGCAACTGGGTCGAGGCGGAGATGGAAGTGCTCACCTCGCCCGAAACTTATCGCGCCGATCCGGACCGGGCCTGGGAGCGGCTCAAGAGCCGGGTGCGCAAGCCAAAAGAGCTCGCCGTGCTGATGGAGGTCGCCGCCTGGCGCGAGCGCGAGGCGCAGACGCGCGATGTTCCGCGCGGGCGCGTGATCAAGGACGACGTGATCGGGGACATCGCCGTGCAGGCGCCGACCTCGATCGAGCGGCTGGGTCACCTGCGCTCGCTGCCGAAGGGCTTCGAACGCTCGCGCTGGGGCGAGCAGATCATCGAGGCAGTCAAACGCGGGATCGCGCGCGACCCGAAGACGCTGCCGCGGCTCGATCGCTTCCGTCCGGCGGCGAACGGCGCGGCGACGGTCGAATTGCTCAAGGTGCTCCTGCGCATGACGGCGGAGCGGCACGGGGTCGCCGCCAAAGTGATCGCCACCGTCGACGACCTCGACCGGATCGCCGCCGACGACTCCGCCGACGTCCCCGCCCTCAAGGGCTGGCGCCGCGACCTGTTTGGCGAGAAAGCGCTCGCGCTAAAGCAAGGTCGGCTCGCGCTCGCCGTCGACAACGGAAAAGTTGTAACCGTCGACAAGAATTAGATTCACGTTTCGATCAATGGCTCGCGACCGATGAGGCGCGCCAGTTGACGCAGTCGGCCCGCCAATCGATCGCTCGCGAGTTCACTGTATGCGCCTGGCAGCTTGAGTATCAGCTTGCCGCGTTTGACTTTCATCGAGGTCTTGGGAAGCACGCCGCTTTGTCCAGCCGTGAGAATATAAGCGACGCGCATCGCCGCCCCCAGCACCCGCGCACGATCGAGCATTCGTGTTGTTGCAAGCTCTCGCAGCCGCGGGGACAAGTCCTCTTCACTCAATCCGGCGTGACGAAAATACACCGACAACGCTAGGTACGCGCGTCCGGGATGATCAATTGCGACGAAAGAACCGTGCGCGATGATGTTCATGGACTGCTCGCCGCGATAGTCCGGGTGAGCACGCCAGCCGATGTCCGCGAGCAAACAGGCGGCATGCCGCAGTCGACGCTCGTCGGAACTTTCGTCGAGTCCTGAAGACTTCATGAAATGATCGGTCCAGCCGATCAGTTCTTCACCATGGCGCGGCGAGCGCGACCGCAAGACGTTGAGATCAGCGGCCGCCGAGATAAGCGGATCCCGAGCACGCTCGCGAGCGTTGAGTAGAGAATACAGAAGCCCTTCACGCACACCGAGTACAGAAATTACCACCTGCCTCGGCTTGATCGTGCGGACCAGATTTTCCATCACCAACGCCGCATAGGCCAGCAACGGCCGGCGCGCGGCATTCACAACTTCAATTTTCGAAAGCGTGTCGGTATCGACGTGGTGCACAAGCCTGGAAAATTCCTGCGCCTCGCGCGCCGAGATGCGGTAGTTGTGCATCACGTGGAAAGGATAGCCAGTCTGCCACATGTGCAACCGAGCGAGCGCACGCCAAGTACCACCAACCGCGTAGAAGGTACGGTCTTCGCCGTCGTGCAACATGTCGAGATCTTCGAACGCCTCTTCTACATACTTCTCGGCTTTCTTGAGGGATTTCCCGGTGATGTCCTGAAGCGCCAGGCCGCCGAACGGCAGCGTCACGCCACCTCGCACGCGAGAGCCATGCACATCGACAAGCTCAAGTGAGCCACCGCCGAGATCCCCGACGATCCCATCCGGCTTGTAAATTCCAGACACGATGCCGAGTGCCGTGAGGTGCGCCTCCCGTTTCCCAGAGAGGATTGTGATCTTGGTTTTACAAATGCGTTCGGCTTCGGCGATGAACGCGCGGCCATTGCGCGCATCCCGGCATGCGGCCGTAGCAATCGCCCAAATGCGTCGTACGTGCAAAATATCGCACAAGGCGCGAAAGCGCCGCAACGCATCGAATGCTGTATCGATGGCGTCGACGGGCAACAGCCCGGTCGACTGCACCTGACGCCCAAGGCCCGCGAGCACTTTCTCGTTGAAGATGGGCGTGGGTGAGCGAGTCAGCCCCTCATACACAACGAGACGGATTGAGTTCGATCCGATGTCGATAACCGCGATCGGCGGACCGTGGTCGAGCCGTCCCTTCGCGGAGGAGATGATCTTGGACGAACGCTTACGCGCCTTCGATGAGGCGGCGTATAAGGCTGCGCGGTGGCGATTCCTTGAGCGATTTTCCACGGCCGGACAGACTCGGATTCGTCATAAAATACTTATGGGCGTTGAACGGCTCTTCGCCCGGAGCGGCCTTTATGCGCGTGGAACTGCCATCCGGCAAGAGCTTCCAGCTCTGCTCGTTGTCCTTGAAATTTGCCACCATAATCTGACCGAGAACTTGTTCGTGGACGGTCACATTGAGAATAGGACACAGAACCTCAACCCGACGATCAAGATTTCGTGGCATCATATCCGCTGACGAAATGTAGATCGCAGATTTTTGATGCGGCAGCGGGTGGCCGGCACCAAAACAATATATGCGTCCGTGCTCGAGAAACCGGCCGATGATCGACTTGACGCGAATGTTCTCGGACAGGCCGGGAACCCCGGGCCGTAAACAACAAATGCCGCGAACGACAAGATCGACTGACACCCCCGCGGCCGATGCGTCATAAAGCGCATCGATGATTCCGGGATCGACCAGCGCGTTCATTTTCATCCAGATCGCCGCAGGCCGTCCGGCTTTGGCGTGCGCGATCTCTTGCGCAATGTGATCCAAAATTCGCTTGCGGAGGTTTATCGGCGAAATGGCCATACGCTCGAGTTCGGCTGGCTCAGCGTAGCCGGTTATGTAGTTGAAAATGCGTGCGACATCGCGGCCAATGACAGCGTCAGCAGTGAAAAAGGACAAATCGGTATAAACGCGCGCGGTAACCGGATGATAGTTGCCCGTGCCGACGTGAACGTAAGTAGCCAATTCGCCCGCCTCGCGGCGAACGACCAGCGACAACTTTGCATGCGTTTTTAATTCGATAAACCCATAAACAACCTGTGCGCCCGCGCGCTCGAGATCGCGCGCCCAGCGAATGTTAGCCTCCTCATCAAACCGCGCCTTGAGTTCAACCAGCGCCGTCACGGATTTCCCGGCCTCGGCCGCCTCCACAAGCTGCTTCACGATCGGTGACTCGGCAGAGGTGCGGTAGAGGGTCTGTTTGATCGCGACAACATTCGGGTCGCGAGCAGCCTGTTGCAGAAATTGCACCACAACGTCGAAAGATTCGTAAGGATGATGAACAACAAGATCTTTTTGACGAATGGCTGCGAAACAATCGCCACCATGATCGCGTATTCGCTCAGGATAACGTGGATTGTAGGGAACAAACTCGAGATCGGGACGATCGAGCTTGGTGAGTTGGCTTAGATCGTTAAGCGCGAGCACGCCATCGACTCTGAAAACTTCATCGTCGGCAACTGCAAGCGCGCGCTGAACAAAGCCGCACAATTCCGCAGGCATCGACGCACTGAGTTCCAGTCGGATCACTGACCCGCGGCGGCGCTGCTTGAGTGCAGTCTCGAACAGACGCACCAGATCCTCGGCCTCTTCTTCGATTTCAACTTCGGAGTCGCGGATCGCGCGAAATACGCCCTGCCCTTTGACCGTGTAACCCGGGAAGAGACGGCTGATAAAAAGCGCCGTCGCCTCCTCCAGCGTGATCAAGCGGATTCCGTGGTCACCGCCTCCAGGCAACTTGATGAACCGTTCGATCTTTTGCGGCATGCGGATGAGCGCGTTCATCGCCTTGCCGTCTTTGACACGCGCAAGCTGCAGGGCGATCGAGAAGGCCAAGTTGGGAATGAATGGAAACGGATGTGCCGGATCGATCGCCAGCGGCGTCAGCAGTGGAAAAACATGTGTGAGGAAATGTTCTTCTAACCAGTTGCGTTCTGGCTTTTTGAGATCGCTGCCCTCGACCAGCACAACATTCGCCGCGGCAAGCGCAGGGCGCAACTCGAGCCAACGCTTTTGCTGGTCCGTGGCGAGCTGAGACACCGCCTCTCCGATGCGCGTCAGTTGCTCGGATGGAGTCAATCCGTCCGGACTTTGCGTCAGGATTCCTTCGCGGACCTGTCCTTTGAGGCCAGCAACCCGCACCATAAAAAATTCGTCGAGATTGTTCGCGGATATCGACAGAAAGCGCACACGCTCAAGTAGTGGGTGCTGTTCGTTGGCCGCTTCTTCCAGCACGCGTCTGTTGAAATGAAGCCATGACAGCTCGCGGTTGATGAACCGTTCGGGGCTTGTCTTGATATCGGGAGGCGCTGCGGACTGCGTTGACGCAGGCGAACCGGCACGGCCCGTCGCCGCATCGATTTCGTCAACCTGAACAATAGCTTGAATGCGATCAGCCATCGAAATTGCCTAATACTCAAGAACGCTAGCCACAAATAGTGGCTGCGGGAAGACAGTTCGCCTCTTTGCCAGCCGTCTCGTCAAGTGTGCCACAGCAGCGTTAAGGAGAGCGAAACAACTCTACGGCGAGCGCTCTTGTCACTGGCCGGTGTTGTCGCATCGCTTCATCGTCGAGAGTCTGAATGACATTGCGCGCAGCAGCAAATGAACGGTCAATGCGGTTAACAAGATAATTTACAACCGATTCATCAAGAGCCAACTGGCGATCGGCT
Organism: uncultured Alphaproteobacteria bacterium; assembly: GCA_963707615.1. GTDB lineage: Bacteria > Pseudomonadota > Alphaproteobacteria > Rhizobiales > Xanthobacteraceae > Pseudolabrys. The sequence goes on along the minus strand of CAVPQT010000001.1, from coordinate 791,371 downwards.
GCCAATTTTACCAGAAGTGAACGCAACAGCACGTCATCCGGCGGTGCAACCGTCACTGTCGGTAGCGCGCGCAATCGCGACGCAAGATCGCGAATTGTCACCTGTAGGCTTGCTACTGCAGAACGAGACGTCAGCAGCACAAATGCATTTTGTTCGCGCGCAAGATTGATAAGATGAAATAAGGCGTGTTCGTCGAGATCTTCTCTTTCGAGATCTTCCACAACCAGTGCACCGGTTGCGAGCGCTCCGGGCACGTCAGCAATAGACAAAAATTTTGCTGATAAGACTCGGGCGCCGGACTCATCAGCCCAAATCGCAGCGAGGTGACTTTTACCAGCCCCCTCGAGGCCAGTAAGAGCAACAATGCGACCAGGCCAATCGGGCCAACGCTCAATTAACGAGAGTGCCGCAACGTTCGATGGACCACTCAGAAAATCCTCACGCGCGAAGCTCACAGAGTGATCGAGGCCAAGGACAAGCTGGCGCGGAATGACTGGACTACTCATGTCGTCAACATTCGCCCGCGCAAAAAGGGAGTGGGTGCCGCGCTCACTTTTTCACCGCCGTGGAATTCATGTGGCGCACCCATTCGGCCACGTAGGCTGCGACAGACAGCAACGTCAAAGCTGCGACCAATGCCATAAGCACCAGCGAGACCTTCGGCAGCGGATATGCAAAGCCGAGCGTGCCGAGTACGACGCAAGCGAATACGATCTGAGCGGCGGTATTGAGTTTCGACACCAGCAACGGTTTGACCTTAACCGGCGTGCCAACCAGCCAGGACAGCATCACGGCGCCAACAATCATAATGTCCCGGGAGACCACCAAGATAACCAGCCACCCTGGGATCAGGCCATAAATCCCCAAGGTAATATAGATCGATACAATCAGGGCCTTGTCGGCAAGCGGGTCCAAATACGCGCCGAGCTCGGTGGTCATGTTGAAGCGCTTGGCGAGATAGCCGTCCACGGCATCACTCAGGCCGGCACCCAAGAAGAGCACGAATGCAATCCACATCGCACCCGAGGCGATCGCCCAGACTACGATCGGCACAAGCAGAATTCGGCCCAGCGTAATGAGATTTGGAATACTCAAGTGGATCCCGGCTCGACAACGCGGTCCGGCCACAAACGCCGGAAACACGCCAGTTCTTTCGGTGGAGTATAACGGCGCTCAGACCATTGCGCGACTTGCGATTCCAACGTACGACCCGGCGCGGACGAGGACCCACTATGGCAGAAAAATCGCGCGGACTCGACTTACGCGCAGGCCGGTGTTGATATCGACGCTGGCAACCGAATGGTCGAACTGATCAAGCCATTGGTTCGGGCCACCGCCCGCCCGGGCGCAGACGCAGAGATTGGGGGCTTTGGCGGGCTTTTCGACCTCAAGCGGATAGGCTATCGCGACCCGGTTTTGGTTGCCGCCACCGATGGTGTCGGAACCAAGCTCAAGGTTGCCATCGAAACCGGCCGTCACGACACGATCGGCATCGATCTGGTTGCAATGAGTGTGAACGATCTGGTGGTTCAAGGTGCCGAACCCCTTTTCTTCCTGGACTACTATGCCTGTGGGAAACTTGAACCGGAAATCGGGGCCGCGGTGGTTGCCGGCATCAGTATCGGATGCCGCGAAGCCGGTTGTGCGCTGATCGGCGGCGAGACAGCCGAAATGCCGGGCGTCTATCAAGGCGACGACTACGATCTCGCGGGATTTGCGGTCGGCGCAGTTGAACGTGACGCCATCTTGCCGCGCTCTGACATCCAGGAGGGAGACGTCATCGTCGGCTTAGCCTCGTCTGGAGTGCACTCCAATGGCTACTCCCTCGTGCGCAAGGTCATCGAGAAAACCGGTCTGCCTTGGGAAGCGCCCTCACCTTTCGTATCTGGGCAAAGTCTCGGAGATGCCATCCTCACGCCGACCCGCATCTATGTGAAAGCGTGCATCGCGGTCATCCGTGAGACCAAGGCGATCAAAGGAATGGCGCATATCACCGGCGGCGGATTTCCAGATAACATTCCGCGGATTTTACCAAAAGGACTTGGCGCACGGATCGATTTGACGCGGATTGCAGTGCCGTCTGTGTTTCAATGGCTCGCCCAGGCTGGCGACATTGCGCAGAATGAAATGTTGCGAACGTTCAACTGCGGGATCGGAATGATAGTTGTCATCGCGGCGAAAGATGTTGATTCGGTTACGAAAGCATTCGAACGTTCCGGAGAGAAGGTTACACCGCTCGGGAAGGTAACTAAGGAAACTGGCGATCAGCGTGTTGTTTATGATGGCCTCCTCGATCTTGGTTAGACCATGAGCCGCAAACGCGTCGCTGTGCTTATTTCCGGCCGCGGCTCCAACATGGCGGCGCTCATAGAGGCTGCGAAGGCCAAAGATTATCCTGCCGAAATCGCATTGGTAGTATCCAACCGGCCGGAGGCCGGAGGCCTGCTCGTCGCACGCGCTGCAGGCATCGCGACAGAGACCGTCGATCACACAAAATTCAGTGGCGATCGCAACCGTTTCGAACACGAAATCCAATCAATTCTCGAGAAGTACCAGATCGAGATCATTTGCCTTGCCGGTTTCATGCGGTTGCTCACCGCCAATTTTTTGGAGCGGTGGCAATGGCGGATTCTGAACATCCATCCTGCGCTGCTACCGGATTTCAAAGGCCTCGACACACATAAGCGTGTCATTGATGCTGGCGTAAAAATTCACGGTGCAACTGTGCATTTTGTTGTGCCCGAATTGGATTCCGGACCGGTTATCGCACAGGGCGCGATAGATGTGCGGCCGGGTGACAGTGAGGAAGCACTCGCAGTTCGGGTATTAAAGGTTGAACACCGCATTTACCCCTTGGCTCTCAAACTGGTTGCTGAAGGTCGGGTCCAGATCAAGAACAATCACAGCTTGATCGACGGAGTTCCCGTTCCAAACGTCGCTGATCTTGCGCCTACCGACCCAACTTAAAATTTCGCGCTGCAGCAGTTGACAAAATTTCAATTGCACGCGCGGTGTTATAAACTTGCTTGGGACCACGACGTCACACCGGGTGGCGTGAGCAACATAGAGGGAAACCATGGCGGCAAAAGGCGACGCGAAACTTTTGTATCCTGGATTGTCCGACTTTTACACCACGTGGAGCGATATCAGCTACACGCTGGTGCGTATCGTTGTCGGCGTCATCATGATCATGCACGTGTTGGGAAAATTCAAACTTGGCGCGGGCGCGGTCGCGGCCAACGTCATGGCGAAAAACGGCCTCGAGCCGTCAGTGGCATTTGCATACGCCGCGATGTTTCTTGAGGCCGTCGGCGGCGTCTGTCTCATCATTGGGTTGTTTACCCGCTTCTTTGCGGCGGCTCTGGCGATCGAGATGCTGATCGCGTTGTTCGCTGTGCATTGGGCGAGAGGTTTTTCGGTCAGCCAAGGCGGATACGAGTTCGTACTGCTTCTTGGCGTGGTGCTTTTCGCCATCGCTATTCGTGGCGGCGGGCCCTATTCGGCCGACAACGCGATAGGCAAAGAACTCTAGGGTTTCGATCGAGAAACAAAAGGCGCGGGCATTATGTCCGCGCTTTTCGTATCCAAACTCGGTTATCGTGGAAAGCCGCGCCACCGTACGGCGCGATCGGATCAGCACCGGTCAACGTGTTGATTCCGCAACCATCTGCATAGGCCGAATTTGGCCAGATTGATTCAGCAATCAGTACGCCGTGACGCACTCCATCAAAAAGCTTTGCGTGTAGGCGTACCTGGCCCCGCTTGTTGCCGAGCACAATCAGCTCTCCTTCCCCAATTCCATGAACGCGCGCGTCATCGGGATGGATCATGACCGTCGGCCGACGCTCCTGCTCGAGCGAGGTTGGCGTTTCATTAAAAGTTGAGTTGAGGAATCCCCGCGCCGGAGACGTTGCAAGCCGGAATGGATGATCTACATCCTGCTGCTCGATGACTGTCCAATGATCCGGAAGCGGCGGCATATCGGCGACAGGTCCACTCCGATATGGGCTGCGAAACGGAACGTTCGGCCAGTCGGGCTTGAAGCGGAACTTGCCATCTGGCCAGGGGAACCCGTCCAGGTAGTGCGATTGGCGGAACGGCGGCTGGCAGTCGAGCCAACGATTGGCTTCGATCTCGGCGAGCGTGCCACGTTTGGATACCCGCAGCATTTGATCGATCAACTGGCGTGGGCTCATCTCGAAGCCACGATGTTCGGCGCCGACACGCCTAGCCAGATCGCAGATCACCTCATGATTGTTGCGGCATTCGCCTGGTGGTTCGACCAGTTTGGGTCCCAGGATAATATACTGATGACCGCCGCCGCGATAAATATCGTCGTGTTCAAGAAACGTCGTGGCAGGAAGTACTACGTCCGCCATCTGAGCAGTCTCCGTCATGAACTGCTCGTGGACGCAGACGAAGAGGTCGTCGCGGAGGAAGCCTCGTTTCACTTTGGTCTGGTCGGGCGCAACCGAAACTGGATTTGTGTTTTGGACAATGAGCGCGTGAACAGGCCCCCCGCCCTTTAGTGCGTCCGCATCGCCCGTCAAAATGGCTCCGATACGCGACTGATCGAGCATGCGAACAGATGGGTCACGGACATCGAGCCCTTCAATAAGCGTTTCATCGAGCTTAAAAATATCGGCGCTAATGTGAAAGGCGCCTCCACCTTCATACTGCCAAGCACCGGTAACGGCCGGAATGCAACTGGCCGCGTGCATGTTCGCCGCGCCATTGCGCGAACGCGCAAACCCATATCCGAGCCTGAAAAAAGCGCGCTTGTGCGCGCCGATCAACTTCGCAAATTGCTCGATGGTTTCAACCGGCGCGCCTGTAATCGCGGAGGCCCAATCCGGACCACGCGTGCGTAAATGGGCTTCGAGTTCCCGCGGTGCATCGGTGTATTTGTCGAGATAAGGCCAGTCTGCCTTCCCATCGCGGAACAGACAATGCATGACCGCGCACGCCAGCGCACCGTCAGTGCCCGGTTTCACCAGAACCGGCAGATCGGCATGCTCCATCGTGCCGTTCATGTAAATATCAACCGCCGCGATCTTCGCGCCGCGCTCTTTGCGGGCGCGCACGGCGTGGGTCATCACGTTGACCTGTGTATTGACCGCATTCGTGCCCCAGATGATCACCAAATCGGATTTGGCCATTTCCCGCGGGTCGACGCCCGCAATACGTCCGACCCCGGCTGCAAAACCGGCATAGGCAGGATTGACGCAAATCGTTGAATGAAACCCGGAATATTTCTTCACATGGCGCAGACGATTGATACCGTCGCGCATGACCAGCCCCATGGTGCCGGCATAGTAATATGGCCAGACGCTTTCGGCGCCATGTCGTTGTTCGACCCGAATGAAGTTTTCAGCAACAAGATCGAGCGCCGCGTCCCAGGAGATGCGCTCGAACTCGCCGGATCCCTTCGCGTCTCTGCGTCGCAGCGGATGGAGCACGCGCTGCGGATGGTGTTCCCGCTCCGCGTAGCGCGCAACTTTCGCGCAGACTACACCCACCGTGTAATCGTTATCCGCCGAGCCATGCACGCGTCCGATTGTGCGCTCGTCGAGCAACTCCACATCGAGCGCGCAAGTTGACGGACAATCGTGAGGACAGGCCGAATGGCCGATCCGTTTTGCAGGAGGGAGCCTGACGGTTTGATTCATGAACTCCCATTATAGCTGAATTGGCTAGGCTTTGCTCTCCGCCTGAACCTTGGAGCGGCGCCATGCGCCGCCCACAACCAGCACCAGTACGGCACCAACGACAGCAGCGGCTATCTCGACTTGATGCGCTACTGCCGCGCCATATTTGGCTGTGAGCCATCCAACCACCACCGGGTCTGTCGCGATCACTTCGCCTACAATCCAGCCCAACAGCGCCGCGCCGGCCCAGACAAGAATGGGAAATCGGTCGAGTAGCGACATGATCAAGGCAGCGCCGGCAACGATCAAGGGAATGCTGATTGCGAGGCCGATTACCAAGAGCGCCATGTTGCCGCCTGCCGCCGCAGCGATTGCAATCACATTGTCGAGGCTCATAATGATGTCAGCGATGGCGACGATACGGACAGCACGCCAAAGATGTTCCGCCGCTTCGGACTCATTCTCGTCCGGCTCATCGGGCACCAGCAATTTGGCCGCGATGTAAAACAAGGCGAGCCCACCAACGATTTTCAAATACGGGAGCGTCATCAAAGACGCGACGACTCCTGTGAAAACTATGCGAAGTCCTACTGCGACACCCGCACCGAGGATCATGCCCCAAACGCGCTGTCGATGCGGCAGGCCGCGGCAGGCCATTGCGATCACCACCGCGTTGTCGCCTGACAACAAAATGTTGATCCACATGATCTTGGCGAGCGCGATCCAGAACTCAGTGTGGCCCATATCGCTCCAACCGGAGCTGATCAGCGCCCACCATCCAGCCGGATCAACCAATTGAGACATCGAATTCCCTCCCCTTGTCGGTATGGGCGATCGCGACCCTTTTGTTGGTCGTCACCTCGCCCACTCCTGTGTCGTCTTAACCGACGATCTCGTTCTCGGAAAAAAACTGCGCGATTTCTTTCACAGCTGTTTCCGGCGCATCGGAGCCATGGACAGAATTTTCGCCAATTGACTTGGCGTGGCTCTTACGAATGGTTCCAACCGCCGCTTTTGCCGGATCGGTCGCTCCCATGACATCGCGATATTTTGCGATGGCATTGTCTCCTTCCAACACCTGAACGACGACAGGTCCGGATATCATAAAATCCACCAACTCACGGAAAAATGGGCGGTCCTTGTGCACGGCATAGAATCTTTCCGCTTGTTCGCGCGAGATGCGCACCCGCTTTTGCGCGACAATACGGAGGCTCGCCTTTTCAATTATGGCATTGATGGCGCCGGTCAGGTTGCGCTCGGTTGCATCGGGTTTGAGGATCGAAAAAGTGCGCTCGATCGCCATCGGATCTTCCTTCACTTGGGCTAATCGGAGAATTCACGGAGTTTCATTAGAAAAGATAGGCCGCGCGGCTTATACCGGTGGCTGTTTCGGGCGGCAAGGTCGGCCACCAAGGACCTTTGCCCATATTCAGGAGGGCAGCATGCTGACCCGCTATACGATGTTCGCCGGCTACAACGCATGGTGCAACGAGCGGCTATATGACGCGACCGCGAAAATCGATGACGATGACTATCGCGCTGATCGAGGCGTTTTCTTCAAGTCACTGCACGGCACGCTCAACCACCTCCTGGTCGGCGACCGAATTCTGGATGCGGCGCTTCACGGGCCAAGGCGAAATACCCTCGAGCCTCAACGCCATTTTGTACGACGATTTTGCACAGCTGCGTTCAGCCCGCTGCCTGGAAGACGCACGTATCGCGCAGTTCATCGCGACTTTAACCGATACCGATCTGACGAAAACGATCCGCTATCGAACTGTCGTCAACCCTCAGAACATTGAGCAGGTGTTGGCGCCCGCGCTTGATCATTTTTTCAACCACCAGACGCACCACCGCGGCCAAGCGCATGCGTTACTGAGCGCCATAAATGGAAATGAGCACACGCCCAGTTTCGATTTGATCATCTATCAGCGTGAAACGGGAGAGGGCCTGTTGCGCAACCGCAGCTAAACCGCTTACTGCGCTTGCTGAAACTGAGCCGTATTGGCTGGTTTCTTTTTTGGCGTTTTCTTCGCGGCTGGCTTTGCGGATTTCGGCTGTTCCGGCGCAAGCTCTACGACATTGAGCCGGCCACCGCTGAATGTGTAGATGCCCGGCCGCGGACCACTCAGGTATGTCAAGACGACTTTGCGCTCACCTTTTTCGCCGGTACTGATCGCCACATTGCTGGGGGTGCCCGCTCGCTGGACGGCCTGACACTCAGTCATCCCCAGCGCGATCCCGCCCGTCACCAATGGCGCGGAGGTCGATTCAAGTCGCTGCAAGCCTGAATTGGGTGCAGCGGCGGCTTGTGTTGCCGATGGCGCACCACCGCCGGCCGCAGCCTCGGTTGTATTTGCCTCGGCCGATTGGGCGAGAGCCGCGGCCGGTGCCGCACACTGGCCGTCGGCACTCACCATATCCTCTGGACCGACCGGTCCCTGGGGACCCAAGGTTACGTTGCCCGTGCTGGCGCGAGCCCAATCGGGTTTGGCAACAAAAGGTTTGGAAAACCAACCGCCATCGTTTTGGTCTTCGAACACCCCCGCCGCATTCTTGCACCCCGCGACGGCGAACGCCGCAGCGCAGGCAAATGCAATCCTCAAGTAGGCGCGACGGCGCGGCAAAGTCAGCCTCGATTGATTGTCTACTTGTCCCTTAAAGCGCATTTTGCGTCATCACGATGGCGCACGGCAAGCCTTGGTCTTCCAAAGGGTTAGCATGTCGTTCAGTGGCCGTGGTCCAGTGGCCCGTAGTTCACTGGCCGACCCCTGCCGATTATCTACACCTTCTTCGACCAACGCCCCCTTTCGTCAGCCTGCCAATAGGTGGCATCGAGCCCTTTTTCTTTTGCTGCCGACCACTGCGTGCGTGCCGCCGCTACCGCTTCCTCATCCTCTCCGTCAAACAAGAGCACTATTCGCTGGTAGTGCTGTGGGTCGGGTGGCATGGGTGCACCGTCAATCAAAAATCGGACAGCAGCACCGTTGGAATTGCTCTCAGTCACCGTGAGCAGGATTGGCTGAAGCGCGGCCTCCGGCTCACGCCACGTACCATGGGGCAAAAAGCCGTCGTCGCGATAGGTCCAAAGGTGCGCGTCAAGGGCCTCGATGCGCTCTTCCGAGGATCCTTGCACAATCGCTTTCCACCCGCGTTCAAGCGACCTCTCGAGCAGAGCGGGAAGAACGCCTTCTAGCTTCTGACCTTGAAGATGATAGAAAAAAATCTCGGTCATCTGTTCCGCTTCGAGAACTTATCTCTCGTAGTGATCTTCGACCAGGCGATTAAGGAGCCGCACCCCCCAACCCGAGCCCCAGCTCTTGTTGATGTCGGTTTGACGCGAGTCAAAGCCAGTTCCAGCAATATCAAGATGTGCCCACGGCACCTTGTCATCAACGAAACGTTTGATGAATTGCGCTGCCGTGATTGCTCCTCCCCACCGGCTGCCCCCAGTGTTTTTCATATCGGCAAACTTTGAATCGATCATCTTGTCGTATTCGGGCGCAAGCGGCATTCGCCAAACCAACTCGCCGGTTTCGATGCCCGCTTTGTTCAACCGTTCGGCGAGCTGATCGTTGTTGCAAAACATGCCGGCATACTCCTGCCCTAGAGCAACGATGATGGCGCCGGTCAGTGTAGCAAGATCAATCATGAATTTCGGTTTGAACCGCTGCGCCGCGTACCAGATTACGTCGGCAAGCACGAGCCGCCCTTCAGCGTCCGTATTGATGATTTCAATCGTTTGCCCCGACATTGATTTCACAATGTCGCCGGGGCGTTGAGCGTTGCCGTCGGGCATATTCTCGACGAGGCCGATGACCCCAACCGCGTTCACTCTCGCCTTTCGGGCCGCCAGCGCGTTCATCAAGCCAACCACGCATGCTGCCCCCGCCATGTCGCCTTTCATGTCCTCCATACTGGCGGCAGGCTTGATCGAAATACCCCCGGTATCGAAACAAACCCCCTTACCGATGAAAGCAACCGGCGCCTCGCCTGCCCGGCCCCCGTTCCACCGCATTACGACAACACGACTTTGGTGTGAGGAGCCCTGGCCAACCCCAATGAGCGCGTTCATTCCAAGCTTTTTCATCGCCCTGACATCGAGGACTTCAACGGCAACGCGCAGTTTTTTTAATGCAAGAGTTCGGCGCGCGAATTCCTCCGGATAAAGAACGTTGGCCGGCTCATTGACGAGATCGCGCGCCAAGAGAACGCCGTCTGTAATTGCCGATCTTGGGTTGAATGCCGTTCGGACCGCCGCAACGTCGCCGACGGCAATCGTCACGTTGCGGACCTTCGGAGACTTTTCGTCTTCCTTGCGTTTGGTCTTGTATCGGTCGAACGCATAAGCGCGCAGCCGCGCGCCTTGCGCGAGACTTGCCGCCTGTTCGGGTCTCATCGCCCCGCCGGGAACTTCGGCAAAGACAGTCGCGTCACTCGTGGCATTTGGAAGTCTGCCGATGGCAAGCCCTCCCAATCTGAGAAAATCGTTAGGCTTGAGTTCGGCAATTTTGCCCAAGCCTATGACGGCGAGACGGGACACCTCGAGCCCAGGGGGGACTGTAAGATCGAGCGTCGAATTTTTCTTGCCGGTAAAGCGTTCGGCTTTCGCAACCCGCGTTACCACGTCGACCGCAGAGCCAATTGCCTTCTTGGTCGCAGCACCAAAATTCAACCCATCGTCACAGAACACGACGAGAACACCCTTGGTCGGTGTTGTGAACGAGCTAAAGCCGACCTTGAGGGCATCGGTCATCGATAGGTGATCCTTTTCCTGGCAACTGGGCTTCGGCGGGGGTTCTCGCGCCCATATGGCCCGCCCCAAAGCCCTCTGCAAAGCCCCAATTGACCAGAATTCAATCCTTTTTCCCAAGGCGCTTGAGGTGCAGGGCTTCAACCTACTGCGATCGCATGGGAAATCCGGCTGCCCAGGCCAAAGCCGAGGCGTGGAACTGCCTATGTCCTCGGAGCCACACATTTAGATTTTGTTGTGCATGTTCAACGGGTTTGCCTTTGCCCGGCCACTTTGTGGAGCGATCAAGGTAAGTCTGGTTGGGGGCTAGGTTTTAGGCTGAAGCGCCGCGTCCGGTGGGGAAGCCGAACGCGCGGTCCGGTTTGTGCCGGCTCAGGGGACGACGCTGCGGATGGGGTCAATTAGTCGATATATTTTCCGCACCACGTTAGGTGCGTTCCTGGTTGTGCTGGTCAGCCTGACCGCAGTCATCTGGGTCACACAGGCGCTGCGCGACATCGACATCATGACGAGTCAGGGCCAGACCATTCTGGTCTTCGTTGGCATTACCGCGCTGATCATTCCGTTGCTGGTACTCGTGATTGCGCCGATCGCGTTGCTGATCGCGGTGGCCCATGTCCTGAACAAGCTTTCCAACGACTCCGAAATCATCGTGATGAACGCCGCGGGTATGTCACCCTGGGTTTTATTCCGCGCATTCCTTGCGGCCGCGGTTGTAGTCTCGCTGCTCGTCGGCGCGATAAGCGCCTATTTCGCGCCCAAGGGGCTGCGGATGCTGCGCGACAAGCTGACTGAAGTTCGCGCGAATGTGGTTAGCACGATCGTTCAGCCCGGCCGCTTTAGAGCGATCGAGAACGGCGTAACGATCCATATCCGAGAGCGACGCCCCAATGGGCAACTTGCCGGTATCTTCCTTGATGACCGTCGGAATCCTAACGAGCGGATCACGGTGCTCTCGGAAATCGGTGAACTGCTCGACAACAGCAGCGGCACCTACCTCGTGCTCCAGAGAGGGATCGTCCAGCGACACGAGTTGGGCCAGCGCGATCCCGCAATGGTGGCCTTCGATCGGTACGCCTTCGACCTGTCCCAATTCGCGGCCGGTGCTCAGTCCGTGAAATATTCTATCCGCGAGCGCTATCTATGGCAGCTCCTGTTTCCTGGCGCGAATGATCAATTCTATCTGGAGCAGCCCGACCAGTTCCGCGCCGAGTTGCATGATCGCTTAATGGCGCCACTGTATCCCATTGCCTTCGTCATAATCGCGTATGCCTATCTGGGAGCCCCTCGCACTACCCGCCAAAGCCGCACGATTTCGATGGTGGGCGCCGTTGCTGGCGTCGCGTTACTGCGTCTCATCGGTTTCGTGTCCACCGTATTCGGCGCAAGCATCCCCTGGATGTTGTCGTTGCAATACGTGGCAACAGCCATCGCTATCGGCGTCGGCCTCTACGTCATCCGCTGCGGCCTGATTTTGGAGCCGCCCGCTTTCATCACTGACTGGCTGTCAGCGCTGACCGAGCGCCTCAGCCGGCGTTTCGTCGCGCCATAGGACACCATGCCGATTTTCGTCGGGACACTAGCGCGATATTTCGGACTGCGATTTTTGACCGCGGTGCTGCTGGTATTCGCGGGAATCTTCGCGCTGGTTACGCTGGTCGACTACATCGAGATGATGCGCCGCGCCGGTGACATCCCGAACGTGTCGGCGGTACTGGTCGCAAAAACGTCTTTCTATCGCGTGCCGCAGGTTGTCGAACGCATCTTGCCGTTCTGCATCCTGATCGGCGCGATGTCGTGTTATCTCAACCTGTCGCGGCGGCTTGAACTCGTCGTAGCCCGCTCAGCCGGCCTGTCTGCCTGGCAGTTCGTGGCGCCGGCACTGTTGGTGGCTTTCGTGCTCGGATTGGCGGCCACCGCCATCTACAATCCTGTCTCGGCGATTCTCCAGGAGCGCTCGAAGCGATTTGAGGCCGAGCTGTTTGGGCACACCGCGTCGGCGCTCAGTCGAAGTGGTGGCACCTTCTGGGTCGGTCAGCGGACCGACGAGGGCCAGGCGATCATCAACGCCGTCAGCAGCCGGGACCAGGGAATCAATCTCAACGGCGTATCCGTCTTCACTTTCGACACTGAAGGCCGTTTCAAGCAGCGTATTGAAGCCCGGGCGGCTGTTTTGGAGCCTGGTGTCTGGGTCCTGCGCGATGCCCGAGTTTATGCGCTGGCCGTACTGCCGGTGAAGCAATCGGAATTCCTTCTCAAGACCAGCTTGACCCCCGAGCAAGTACGCGAAAGCTTTGCAACGCCAGAAACTGTCCCCTTCTGGGAACTTCCTCAGTATATCCAGATCGCAGAACACGCAGGTTTAGTCGCTGCAGGCTATAGATTGCAGTTTCAAAAGCTTCTGGCGCGCCCATTCTTGTTGGCAGCGATGGTTCTGCTTGCAGCTGCTGTAAGTCTACGGTTCTTCCGCTTTGGCGGTGTCCAAAAGATGGTTTTAAGTGGCGTCGCAGCGGGGTTTCTGCTTTATGTACTATCGAAAGTGACTGAGGATCTGAGCAAAGCCGAGCTGATGCACCCAGTGGCAGCGGCTTGGCTGCCTGTGCTTGCCGGGGGCGTAACGGGGTTTATTGCGTTGCTGTACCAGGAGGATGGGTGATGGCGGGGCTGCTTAGCACTCGCCCATCAGCGCCATGGCTGCATTGCCGTGTCGTCGCCGCAGCTGCCGCTGTCCTCGGACTGCTGGCCTGCGGCGCGTTGCTCGCGCCTGACTCCGCGCCAGCGCAGGAATTGCAATTTCCCAAGCGTCCGCCGCCGGCCAAAAAGTCCAAGGTTGCCTTGGAGCGCGAGAAGTCTGGGCAGAAGCAGATGCTCGTCCAGGCGACCGAGATCAATTACGACTACGCCAACAATCGCGTTGCCGCTGTTGGCAACGTTCAGATCTATTACGGCGACTCGACCCTCGAGGCCGACCGTGTCGTCTACGATCAGAAGACCAAACGCCTTCACGCTGAAGGGAACGTCCGGCTGACTGAGCAGGACGGCAAGGTCACGTATGGCGAAGTCATCGACCTCTCGGATGATTACCGGGACGGTTTCGTTGACTCACTCCGTCTCGATGCCCCGGATCAAACGCGAATGGCCGCCACGCGCGCCGAACGCTCGAGCGGCAACTACACGGTGTTTCATAACGGCGTCTACACCGCTTGCGCCCCTTGCAAAGATGACCCGAAGAAACCACCGCTCTGGCAGGTGAAGGCCGCGCGGATCATTCACGACCAGGGCGAGAAGATGATCTACTTCGAGGACGCCCGGATCGAATTCTTCGGTCAACCGCTGCTTTACATGCCGTATTTTTCTGCGCCTGACCCAACCGTCAAGCGCAAAACCGGATTCCTCATGCCGTCGATTTCGACAAGCTCGGTCTACGGCGGCGCGATCGAGGTGCCCTACTACTGGGCACTTGCACCGGATTACGACGCAACCTTTGCGCCCATGATCACCACTAAGCAGGGGCCGTTGCTGCAAGGTGAATTTCGTCAGCGGCTCATAAATGGCGCCTATTCAATCCGCGCCGCTGGAATTTATCAGCTGGACAAAGATTATTTTATCCGCAGCGACGGCACGACCACACCCGGCTATCGCGATTGGCGCGGTAGCTTGGAAAGCACAGGCTTGTTCGCCCTTAACGATAAGTGGGTATGGGGCTGGGATGCGATCCTGCTCTCCGACCGCACGTTCCTGCAGGACTACAACCCGCGTCTCTCGCGATATTTCGCCAACTCAACTGAACCAGTTCTGAATGCGACAGGCCTTAACGACGCGGCCGTGTCGCAACTATTTTTAACCGGTAAAGGCAACCGCAGTTATTTCGACGTGCGAACCATTTACTATCTCGGATTTTCTGAGGCCGACACGCAAACGCAAATTCCGATCATTCACCCGGTGCTCGACTATAACTACGTCTTCGATCGGCCAATCCTTGGCGGTGAACTGGGTTACAAGATCAACTTTACAAGCCTGACACGTAACCAAGCTGATTTCGACCCGGTCACGCAAAGCGCTCTAAACGACGGCACGTGTACACAAACAGCCAATCCGGCGATTAAGACAACGGCAAGCTGCCTGCTGCGCGGCGTACCTGGCACTTACAGTCGCTTCTCCGCGGAATCTACGTGGCGCCGCAGCATTACCGACCAGTTCGGCCAAGTGTTTACGCCATTTGCTACGGTACGCGTTGATGCCGGCGCCATGCAAATCAGCAACGAGCCCGGCGTCTCCAATTTTATCGCAACCGGCGATACAAATCTCGTACGAGCCATGCCGACGATCGGCCTTGAGTATCGCTATCCGTTCATCAACGTGCAGTCGTGGGGCACACAGACCCTGGAACCGATCGCTCAAGTTATCGTCCGGCCCAACGAACAGCAGATCGGACGCTGGCCCACCGAAGATGCGCAAAGCTTGGTTTTTGACGACAGCAACCTGTTCCGTGTCGATAAATTTTCGGGCTGGGATCGCGTCGAAGGCGGCGGGCGCGCCAATTACGGGATGCAATACACCGCCCAGTTTAACCAAGGCGGATTTGTCAACGCACTGTTTGGCCAGTCGTACAATATGTTTGGCCAGAACTCCTTTGCACTCGGCGGGACAACCAACACCGGTCTCGACAGCGGCCTCGACACGACTAGGTCCGACTACGTTGCGCGATTGTCGTATCAGCCGAACAACATTTACATGTTCACCTCGCGGTTCCGCTTTGACAACGATACGTTCACGCCGCAACGAATTGAACTCGAAGCTCGCGCCAACTTCGATCGTTGGAGCGGTAGCGTGCTTTACGGCGACTATGCCGCCCAGCCCGCCCTTGGCATCTTCGAGCGGCAACAGGGCGTCTTGGGAACTGGTCAGATCAAGCTCGACGCGAATTGGGTTCTGTTGGGCGCGGCACGCTACGACATCAATGCTGGAAAATTCGACCAGACGCGACTTGGGCTAGGCTATGTCGACGATTGCGTGATCCTTGGCCTGAACTACGTTACAAATTACACCTACAGCGGAAATGTTCAGGCGAACCACACGGTCATGCTGCAGCTGAACCTGCGCACACTGGGTGGCACGTCGGTGAGCCAGGGAGTTGGCCGACCGGCGTCAAACTAACGACGCGCTTTTCGGAAACTGAAATTCGGAAGATGAAGCTACGATATAGAACATGGTTGGCAGTTGCCGTTGTCGCCCTGGGTTTCAGTGTGCCCGTTTCTTTGCATGCCCAAGTTGTCGTCATTGCGAACGGCTCGCCGATCACAGAGTACGATATCCAACAGCGAATGAAGCTGGAGGCTATCTCGCAGAAAACTCCGAACCGTCAGCAGGTCATCACCGATCTGATCGATGATCGGTTGAAAATTGCTCGCGCAAAAGTCTACGGCCTCGAAATTGGCGAGTCAGAAATCAACGGCGCATTCGAGAACATGGCCTCGCGGCAGCACATCACGATCGCGCAATTTTCGCAGGTTCTGGAGCGCGCTGGCATTTCGCCAAATACCGTAAAGGCGCGCATCCGTGCCGAAATGACATGGCAACAACTAATTCGAGGTAAGTACAACGCCTCCCTTCAGATCGGAGAAAGTGACATCGCCAACGCTCTGAAGGATAAAAACGAAGGTGACGCTCCTGCTGTGGGTTATATCTATACGCTTTATCCGGTGATGGTTGTCGTAGCGCGAGGTTCAGGCGAATCGGTTATTTCCGCCAAACGCAGCGAAGCAGAGAGCCTGCGATCACGCTTCGTCTCATGCACAGAGGGTCTAGCAATGGCGCGTGGATTGCGCGACGTAGCGGTGCGCGACCCGATCACCAGGAATTCTGCCGATCTGAACCCGCAGTTGCGGGACTTGCTCGGAAACATTCAAGTTGGTCGTCTCACCCCGCCCGAAGTTACGGCGCAGGGCCTTCAGATGTTCGCAGTTTGCAACAAGAAAGAAAGCACTACGGAATCGCCGCAGAAGCGCGAGATGCGTGAGCAGCTCTTCGTTAAACGTTTCGAATCTGAATCAAAAAAGTACCTGGATGAGATCCGCAAATCGGCGATGATTGAATACAAGAATAAATAAATGAGCAATTCAACCGCCCTTCCGCTCGCTTTGACGCTAGGTGAGCCCGCCGGTATAGGGCCAGACCTAACAATCCAGTTGTGGCACCGTCGGGTTGAGCTTCGACTGCCGGCTTTCTACCTCATCGCAGATCCAGAATTCATCAAACGTCGCGCTCGCCTACTTGGGTTGGAGGTCGCCGTAAGCGTTGCGAAGCCCGCACAAGCGGCGGACGATGTTCGGACACGCGCTACCGATTTCGGCCTTGGATTCACCAGTAACGGCCACACCTGGCCGACCCGACGCCTCAAGCGCACCCTCTGCGATCGCTTCGATTCAGCGCGCGGTCGCTGACGTTCTGGCGGGACAGGCAGCTGCAATCGTGACCAACCCAGTGGCCAAGAACGTACTTTACAGATCCGGTTTTGCAGAACCTGGCCATACCGAATTCTTGGCCAAGCTCGTCAAAGAATTGACAGGCAAAGCCGTTACCCCAGTCATGATGCTTTGGTCGCCTGAACTCGCGGTTGTCCCCGTAACCATCCACTTGCCGTTTAGGGATGTCGTGACCAAACTGACATCCGAACTTGTAGTGAAGACCGCGCGCATTGTTGCGCGGGACCTTGCGGCGCGTTTCGGCATTTCGCGGCCACGCATTGTTGTGGCAGGTCTTAACCCGCATGCTGGCGAACAAGGGGCGCTCGGTGAGGAGGACGGGAAAATCGTGGCACCGGCAGTGAAGCAATTGCAAGCTGAGGGCATTGACGCGATTGGGCCATTGCCGGCGGACACGCTTTTCCACGAGCGCGCACGTGCGAGCTACGATGTCGCGCTTTGCATGTACCACGACCAGGCGCTGATCCCGATAAAAACGCTGGCCTTCGATCACGCGGTGAACGTCACGCTGGGGCTGCCGTTCGTTCGAACCTCGCCAGATCACGGCACCGCATTTGATATTGCTGGTAAAGGTACCGCAAATCCTTCTAGCCTGCTGGCGGCGCTGACACTCGCTGCGCGCCTTTCGGCAACCGCGCCGGCCCTTGTACCAGCGAAATAGTCGTGGTCTCAGATGGCTCAGATTGATGACCTGCCGCCTCTGCGCGAGGTCATCCGCCGGCACAATCTCAAGCCGAAAAAATCTCTCGGCCAGAATTTTCTCTTCGACCTCAACCTGACCACGCGCATCGCACGAGCGGCAGAACCGCTCGAGAACATCACCGTGGTGGAGATCGGACCGGGGCCAGGTGGGCTTACGCGCGCACTGCTTGCGCTCGGTGCACGCCGTATCATCGCCATCGAGCGCGACGAGCGCGCAATCGCCGCACTCGAAGAGATTGCCGAGCACTACCCAGGACGCCTCGAGATCGTCGCAGGCGATGCCTTGAAACTTGATGCGAATGAACAGCTCGGGCCCGAGCGCGCCCGCGTGGTCGCAAATCTTCCGTATAACATCGCAACCGCCCTGCTCGTGCGATGGCTTACTGTTGAACCCTGGCCGCCCTGGTACGACTCGATGCTTTTGATGTTTCAGCGTGAGGTCGCTGAGCGCATTGTCGCGGCGCCGGGACGGAAAAGCTATGGCCGCCTGTCGGTATTGGCTGGCTGGCGCACGGATGCAAAAATTCTGTTCGATGTGGCCAGATCAGCATTTGTCCCGCCACCAAAGGTGACGTCTACGATCGTGCGGCTGACGCCACGTCAGGAACCACCCGCGTGTGATGCGACGGCATTGCAACGCATAACCGAGGCCGCCTTCGGGCAACGACGCAAAATGCTACGGCAGAGCTTGAGAACATTGGGCGTCGACACGGGCGCACTGCTTGCCGAAGCGAACATCGAGCCTACGGCGCGAGCCGAGGAGATTCCGGTCGAGGGTTTCGTGTCACTGGCGCGAATTTTCGCTGAACAATCGAAAGCTGGCGTGTGATAGGGTCGTTGCTGATGCAACTGCACCGCCAATCCATGACTGCTTATGGCGCACCGCTTTGCGAAACCGTCATTGACGCGCCGCGACCGCAAGGATCTGAAGTCCTTGTCCGCATTGAGAGGTGTGGCGTTTGCCATTCCGACCTGCATATGCAGGACGGCTATTTTTTGCTTGGCGGCGACAAGAAACTGGATGTTCGTGCCGGCCGCACCCTGCCCTTTACGCTGGGACACGAGATTGCCGGCATCGTCGACAGCGTCGGCTCCGACGCGACAGTAAAGCCAGGTGCTAAAGTTGCGATCTACCCTTGGATTGGTTGCGGGCAATGCGCTTCATGCAAGGTCGGTGACGAAAACATTTGCTCGGCCCCGCGTCATCTCGGGATCACCGTCGACGGCGGCTTCGCCACCCACGTGCTGGTGCCGCATGAGCGCTATTTGATTGACCATGAGCCTTTGCCACCCGGTTTCGCCGGCGCATTGATGTGCTCGGGGCTCACAGCTTATGCCGCTCTCAAACGCCTGGCCGACCGAGTGACCCGCGCACGACCCCTGCTGGTGGGCCTTGGTGGCGTCGGTTTGATGGGTCTGGCTTTGGCTAATGCCATGTACGGCGTCGCGCCATTGGTTGCCGACGTCGATGCCAAGAAACGCGAGGCCGCTCTCGCCGCCGGAGCAGCCGCGGCATTTGACCCTTCTGACGCAAACGCGCGCAAGGCAATTCTGAAAGCAAGCGGAGGGATATATGCTGCCTGCGATTTTGCTGGTTCGGAGAGCTCTTTGAATTTTGCCACCGGTGTACTCGCCAAGGGTGGGAAGGTCGTGGTCACCGGACTGATTGGGGGCGCCTACTCAACCGCAGTCGCTATGTTTCCGTTGAAGGCCATGACAATCGAAGGCACCACAACGGGAACCCTGGCCGAAGCGCGCGAACTGATTGATCTGGTGCGTGCGAAACGGATAGCCCCGCCACCAATTACAGAGCGCCAACTCAATCAGGCGTCACAAGCCCTCGATGATCTGCGCGCAGGCCGGGTCGTCGGGCGCGTCGTCCTCACCGCCTAGAGCTTGGCCTGAAGGCCACGCACAAAATCGGAAAGTCCGGATTGCCGCTCACGCTTAAGCCGTTCGGCGGCGAGAATGGCTGCAACGTTCGCAAAAGCCTGATCCAAGTCACGATTGATTACCACATAGTCGTACTCTGCCCAGTGGCTCATCTCGTCGGCGGCTTTAGCCATGCGGCGATGAATTGTCTCATAGTCGTCCTGGGCACGCGCGCGCAGGCGCCGCTCGAGCTCTGGAATGGAGGGGGGCAAAACGAACACGCTGACGAGATCGGCTCGGGCCCTTTCACGGAGCTGTTGCGTCCCTTGCCAGTCGATATCGAATAGAACGTCGCGGCCCGCAGCGAGCGCGTCCATTACAGGCTTTTTTGGTGTGCCGTAATAGTTGTCAAAGACCTCAGCCCATTCCAGCAGGTCGTTATCGTCAACCAACGCGTCGAACTTCTTTCTGTCGATGAACAGGTAGTCGCGGCCATCTTTTTCGCCCGGACGCATTTTTCGCGTCGTGACGGACACTGAGAGCGCGACATCATCATCTTTATCGAGCAGTTTGCGGGAGAGCGTGGTCTTGCCCGCGCCTGATGGCGACGACAGCACGAGCATGAGCCCGCGCCTGGCGACAGCAAGGTCCTGTTGCCGCTGATGCCCCACGTAAAGTCACTCCAAGTTTTGTACCTGTTCGCGGAATTGCTCGACCACGCTTTTGAGCTCGAGACCTATATTGGTCAACTCAACGTCATTGGCCTTCGCGGTCAGTGTATTCGATTCGCGATGAAGCTCCTGCGCAAGAAAATCCAGCTTGCGACCGATCGCGCCGCCGCCGGCAAGAAGCCTTTTCGCCTGTTCGACATGCGAAGAAAGTCTGTCGAGCTCCTCGCGGATGTCGGCTTTTGCCGCAAGCAAAATTGCCTCCTGGTGCAGACGATCGGAATCAAACCGTTCCGAAGCTGACAGCAGGACCGAAACCTGTTCAGCCAACCGGGACCTGATGGCTTCCGGCTTGCGCCCCGGTGCGTTTTCCGCGCGATTGGCTAATTTGGCGATTTCATCAAGTCGCGTGGTCAGGAGCTGGCCAAGAGTTGCACCTTCCGCGCGACGCATATCGATCATTGCCGAGAGCGCCTGCGCAAAGGCCGCAATGATGGCTGCCTCTGCCGCGCGGTGGTCTTCTTCACGCTCATCTTCCTCGGCGATTTCTATCACCCCCCTGAGTGATAGAATTCCGTCCAAGCTTGCTGGCGCAGCCTCGACTTTACCGGAAAGGCTTTTGAGCGTTGAAAGAATCGCACTCAGCACAGGTTCGTTGACCTTGGCTGTTGGCAGCACGCCTTTGCGATCGACCGTAAGATTGGCATAAATGGTGCCGCGCGACAGTTTCTCCGCGGCGCGCGCGCGCGCCGGCACCTCGACGGCATCCCATCCCGGAGGCAGACGGAAACGTAGATCAAGGCCTTTCGCGTTGACCGATTTGATTTCCCAATTCCATGCGTAGGAACCGGCGGTGCCTTGGCCGCGAGCAAATCCCGTCATGCTCGACAGAGCCATGGGCTGAAATCCGGTGTGCTGTTGCCTGCTCGAAAGCGCGGCGACCTTAGCCGTGAGAGGTAATCGCCACAAGCCTACTGCTTGGTCCCGCCCTGAGGTCCGGACGCAGGAGGGCTAATCGTGCCGTGCTCGATGCCACGTAGGCGCGCCACATTTTTTTGGTGCTCTGTATAATTTTCGGAAAAGACATGGCCGCCGGTACCGTCAGCAACGAAATAGAGTTCCTTCGTGCGAGCAGGATTAGCCGCCGCTTCAAGTGAAGCACGCCCCGGATTTGCAATTGGTCCGGGCGGCAATCCATCGACGACGTAGGTATTGTAAGGTGTCGGTTGCTCGATCTCGCTCTTGAGAATCGGACGTCCAAGAGACCCTTTGCCGCCTGTCAGCCCGTAAATGATGGTTGGATCCGACTGCAGCCGCATTCTGCTCTTCAGGCGGTTCACGAAGACCGCGGCGACTCGGGTGCGTTCGTCTGGTCTCCCCGTTTCCTTCTCCACGATTGATGCAAGGGTGACCAGCTGCTCCGGCGTCTTGACCGGTAAATCCTGCATCCGACGTTCCCACACCTCCTGCAAGACGCGCCGATGAGCCTGCTGCATACGCTGAATGATCTGCTCACGCGTCATGCCCCTGGTGAACCTGTATGTCTCGGGAAGAAGCGTGCCTTCGCGCGGAATTTCTTTGATCTGGCCGGCCAGCCCGTCGTTCTCCAGCAGGCGCGCGACAATCTGTTCGGAGGTTAGCCCCTCCGGCACGGTCACGGCATGCTGGATGACCTTGCCTTCGGTGATCGTATCCACAACGTCGGCAACGCTGGAGTTCTTGGTGAACTGATACTCGCCATACTTCAGCTCGCCACGCGCTTTAAGCGCGATGACACCGCCCATGAAGACGTACGGCTGATCAATGACACCTTCGCGCTGCAAAAGGTCAGCAATGTCTCTAATTCCGAGCCCTCGTGGGATATTCACCATCTTGTCCTCAGCAAGAGGGCCCGGTGCTTCAAACCTCTGTCTTCCGATGAACAGGACTGCGGCCGCCGCGATTGATAAGACTATGAGGAGCGTGAAGATCGCGTTCCCGACTACCACCACCGGATGGCGCGCTCGCTTCGAATGCCGGCTCGGCAACGGCACCCTCTCCGGCTCAAGGGCCGCTCGCGGACTGCGTGGCAAAGGGGGTTTCGCCGATGAAGAGGCGCCATCCGCGGGTCGATTCGAATTCACGTGGCGCGCTCCCGAATCAATACTAACGCCCCTTCATCGCGACATTCACCGCCGTGGCGGAGAAAGGCCCCGCGCCGCGCACGTTAGAAGAAATTATGGCGAAAGCTTGGGACGTCCGCCGGTGGAAGCTCCTAGGCGGCGTAACGACGGAAAATAAGTGATGCGTTTGTACCCCCGAATCCGAACGAATTCGACAATGCGGTGTCAACATCACGTTTGCGTGCCTGGTGGGCAACTAGGTCGATTGGCGTATCTACCGACGGATTATCGAGATTGATCGTGGGCGGCGCAACCTGATCGCGAATCGCAAGAATGGAAAATATAGCCTCTACTGCACCGGCCGCCCCCAACAAATGGCCAATGCAGGACTTTGTGGACGACATCGACATCCGGCCTGCGGCGTTGCCAACCAGTTTCTGTACTGCACCGAGTTCGATCTCGTCCCCAAGCGGCGTGGAAGTGCCGTGCGCATTGATATAGTCAATATCGCCACTTGAAATACCGGCCCGACGAATTGCAGCGTTCATGCAACGCAACGCGCCATCACCATCCGGAGCAGGAGCCGTGATGTGATAGGCATCGCCTGACAGGCCATAGCCAATGAGTTCAGCGTAGATTTTGGCGCCGCGCGCCTTCGCGTGGTCGAGCGCCTCCAACACGAGAACACCAGCGCCCTCTCCCATCACGAAACCGTCGCGGTCTTTGTCGTAAGGGCGCGATGCTCGGGTTGGATCGTCGTTGAAGTTCGTTGACAGGGCGCGCAACGCTGAAAATCCTGCCAACGATATGCGGTTGACGGGAAACTCCGCCCCGCCCGCAACCATGACATCAGCGTCGCCCAGCGCGACCAATCGACCGGCGTCACCGATCGCGTGCGCTCCGGTCGAGCAGGCAGTGACCACAGCGTGGTTGGGTCCTTTTAGGCCAAAAGCGATCGACACAAAGCCCGAGGCCAAATTGATGATACGGCCCGGAATAAAGAATGGCGATACTCGACGCGGGCCTCTCTCATGAAGGGCAATGGCCGTCTCGGCAATCCCTTCAATGCCACCAATCCCAGAACCGATTAGCACTCCCGTGGTAGTTTGCTCATCATAGGTCTTCGGATGCCAACCGGCGTCGTCGAGCGCTTGACGAGCAGCGCACATTGCAAAGACGATAAACTCATCGACCTTGCGCTGTTCCTTTGGCTCCATCCACTGATCGGGATTGTAAGTCGCATCTGCTCCATCGCCCCGGGGAACAACGCATGCAATCTTGCAAGCGATATCCGAGACATCGAAGCTGTCGATTTTCTTGGCGCTGCTCTCGCCTTTGAGCAGGCGTGTCCAGGTCGGTTCAACGCCACAACCGAGCGGCGTAAGCATTCCCATTCCTGTGACGACAACACGTCTCATAAGAGGCTCCGAGCGAAATCAGTTGCGCCGCTGCATTGCGCACAGCCAAAAAGCCAATGACGAGCGAAGCAATTGAGCAGCGGCGGGGCGCGCGCTCAGCTTTTGGCGTTCTTTTCGAGGAATTTGACTGCGTCGCCGACAGTCAAGATGGTCTCGGCGGCATCATCCGGAATCTCGCAGCCGAATTCCTCTTCGAAGGCCATCACGAGCTCAACGGTGTCGAGGCTGTCGGCGCCAAGATCGTCGATAAAACTCGCTTGATCGGTCACCTTTTCAGGCTCTA
This sequence comes from uncultured Alphaproteobacteria bacterium, assembly GCA_963707615.1. Taxonomy (GTDB): domain Bacteria; phylum Pseudomonadota; class Alphaproteobacteria; order Rhizobiales; family Xanthobacteraceae; genus Pseudolabrys. Next base: position 767,440 of record CAVPQT010000001.1, on the reverse strand, counting down.
CGCCCAGGTGCTCCACGACGATCTTCTTCACCCGCTCGCCAATGTCACTCATCGTTCCAACCTCGTGCTTTTTAGATTGGGCTGCGGTCCGAAGTCAGATCGCAACCATCGCAGTATGGCCTCGTCGTGCTTGACGGTGATGAGACAACCCCAATTGCGGAATACGCTTGTGACTTCCGCGACTAGCCGCCCCAACCCGGACCAAAGTTCGGTTACCACACTTCAAATACGTTGACTAGCGCGTGAAGGCGAGCCGAGCAAGCCCCGGAAGGGCAGCTTTTAGACCACTTCTTCCATTTGATCCGTCGTAAAAATCCGGCACGCCCCGCCTCCGGATTCGTCGCTATATCATGGCCATCCCGCCATTGACGTGGATGGTCTGGCCATTCACATAAGCAGCCTCGTTCGAAGCCAGAAAGACCGCAGCGGCGGCGACGTCTTCCGGAGTTCCGAGCTTGGCCGATGGTATGCGCGCAAAGATTGCCTCGCGCTGTTTTTCGTTGAGCTTTTCTGTCATGGCTGACGCGATCAGGCCAGGTGCAATACAATTAGCGGTAATATTGCGCTTGGCGTATTCAGCGGCCACTGACTTCATCATCCCGACAATTCCCGCCTTCGAAGCGGTGTAATTTCCCTGTCCGGGATTGCCGGTAAATCCGACCACCGAAGTAATGGCGATGATGCGACCCCACCTGCGGCGCATCATGCGCGATACGGCAGCGCGAGTAAGACGGAATGTGGCGGTGAGGTTGACTTCGATAACCCGGTCCCAGTCCTCATCGCGCAACTGCACGAAAAGATTGTCGCGATTAACCCCGGCATTCGCCACGAGGATGTCGAGTTTCTCCATTTTTGCTTCAGCGTCAGGTACCAAAGCTTCAACGGCATCTTTTTCAGCGAGATCACAAGGCAAAATATGCACGCGATCACGCAGCGAGGCGGCGATGGCCTCGAGCGCATCTTTGCGCGTCCCGGATACAGCGATAGTCGCGCCTTGGGCGTGCAAAGCTCTTGCGATGGCCCCGCCGATTGCCCCACTTGCGCCGGTGACGAGCGCGGTCTTGCCGGTCAAATCAAACATTATGCATTCCTCCCGGCCTTGAACGCGGCAACATCTTCCGGACTGCCAACTGCAGACACTGTGGCGTTGCCAGCCAGCCGCTTGATCAATCCGCTAAGCACCTTTCCGGCGCCGACCTCGTAGAAGTTTGTCACGCCGGCATCCGCCATATAGAGAACTGACTCACGCCAACGCACCGTACCGGTCACCTGTTGCACCAAACCACGCACGATTTCATCGGGTGTGCGTATAGCCTTCGCCAACACGTTGGCAACCAACGGCACGGTCGGCGGTTTCACCGAAACCTTCGCAAGTGCTTCGGCCATAACATCCGCAGCGGGTTGCATCAGTGAACAATGGAAGGGCGCGGATACGGGTAGAAGCATCGCGCGCTTGGCGCCCTTCGCTTTGGCAATCTCTACCGCGCGCTCTACCGCGGCCTTGCTTCCGGAAACGACCACCTGACCTGCCCCGTTGTCGTTCGCCGCTTGACACACCTCGCCCTGGGCGGCTTCCGCCGCAACGGCTGACGCGACATCAAATTCCAAGCCGATCAGCGCCGCCATGGCGCCTTGGCCAACCGGAACGGCTTTCTGCATGGCCTGTCCACGTGTGCGCAACAACCGTGCGGCATCAGCGACCGCAAAGGCGTTGGCAGCCGCCAAGGCGGAATATTCGCCAAGCGAGTGCCCCGCTACAAACTGCGCGTCGCGCTGCAAATTCAAGCCAGCTTCGGTTTCCATGACCCGCAAAGTCGCGAGTGAAACGGCCATCAACGCCGGCTGTGCGTTTTCGGTGAGCGTGAGCGTATCTGAGGGTCCCTCGAAGATGATGCTGCTGAGCTTGCTGCCGAGAGCAGTATCAACTTCATCGAAAATCAGTCGCGCGGCAGCAAAGTTTGCTGCGAGCGACCTGCCCATCCCGACGGCCTGACTGCCCTGACCAGGAAACACGAAAGCGACCGCCATGATTTTGCTCACTGTATTCTTCGTGCATACGCAGAAATTGGGCCGAAAGACACCTCGATGCCGGGTTCTGTCAAGTTGTGGCGCACCTGGTAACCTTGCGACAAACTCTTTTCGTTAGGATTTTTGCAAATTTTTCAAAGGCCAAGGCCATGAATGAGCTGGTTACCGAGCGCGAACTTGCGCAAGCGCGCAACGATCCGGCCTTTCGGCAGCAGTTCCTGGCGAGAAACCTTGGCCGGTTGTTGGAAGCGCTCAAAATAACGCGCCTTGCAAAGAGCCAAGATCCCAAGACCGAGCGTCAGATCAAGGAAGGCGCGGACCTCGCCGTAAAACTGGCTGACCGACTACAGAGCGGCGATCACGGGAATTAGACCAACTGCCAAATCATACCTGAATTTTGGCACCCGCTTGCCTTTTTGTGGAAACCCCCTATAAACCGCCCGCTCCATCGATCCTGGTTGGGAGCTGAACGGACGGCCGGCTTCGTTTGAAACCGGTAGGACTGTTGGTCCGGCGTCCCGTGCTTCCGCCTTCAGAGCATTCGAGCCTTTCCCGAAGGGCTCGAGGGGCTTGGCGCCGGGATCGAGGATTGGGACTTAACAAGGGAAAGGCATTTCATGCCGTTGTACGAACACGTCTACCTTGCGCGCCAGGACCTGAGCGCGCAGCAGGTTGAGGAATTGACCACGCAGCTGTCCGGGGTAATCGGACAGATGGGTGGCAAGATCACAAAGAACGAGTATTGGGGCTTGAAGTCCCTCACCTACCGCATTCGCAAGAACCGCAAAGCGCACATGACGTTGCTTAACGTCGACGCTCCGCCCGCGGCACTTAACGAGATCGAGCGACAGGAACGTCTCAACGAAGATGTGCTGCGCTATCTCACGATCCGCGTCGAGGCGCACGAAGATGGTCCGTCGGCGATGATGCGCAAATCTGATCGCGACCGCGATGAGCGGGGGGGGAGGCGCAGGGGTGGCGAGGACGGCGACGGCGTCGACGGCGGCGGCGGCGGCGGCGGCGGCGTCAGCAGCAGCACCGGCGGCGGGGAGGAATAGACCATGGCATTCTCAGCACAAGGCGGCGCACGCCGTCCTTTCTTTCGCCGGCGCAAGACCTGCCCCTTCTCGGGCGCCAACGCCCCGAAGATCGACTTCAAGGACGTGAAGCTCCTGCAGCGTTACGTCTCCGAGCGCGGCAAAATCGTACCGAGCCGCATCACCGCCGTTTCGGCGAAAAAGCAGCGCGAACTCGCGCAGGCGATCAAGCGCTCGCGCTTCCTCGGCCTGCTGCCTTACGTGATCCAGTAACGCGACCTTTGCGGCCGCACCGTGCGGCCGCGTGCTAGAGTAAAACGATAACGAGGCGCCCGGGGTCATTCCGGACGCCGATGGTTGGGGCGGAGCACATGCCGCCTCTAACCGCTCGAGAGGAGCGGGACAGCTCGTGATGATGAACCTCGTACTCATCGGTATCGGTGCCGGCGCCGCGGCCGCTTTGCTGTTCGCCTCGGTGATCTCGGGCGCGCTCCTGTCGATTCCGCTGTTCTATCTCGCGCCCTTGCCGATCATGATCGCCGGCCTCGGCTGGAGCCACTGGGCGGCCTTGATCGCCGCCGGCATCGGCTCGATCAGCCTCGGGCTCGCGCTCGGCACCGTTTTCTTCTTCGGCTTTCTCGCCGACGCCGGCATCCCGGCCTGGTGGCTCGGCTATCTCGCAATGCTCGCCCGCCCGCTCGCCGCGTCCGGCAACGGACACGAACAGCCGCCGCTCGAATGGTACCCGTCCGGCCGCATCGTCATGTGGGCCGCGATCCTCGCCGCGATGGTCGTGATTGTCGCCATTCCGAATTTCGGCACCGACGCGCAAACTTTCGTCACCGGCCTGCACGACGCCCTCACCCGCATGTTGCGCGCGCAGATGAATGCGCCGGACGGCCCGCTGCAACTGCCAGGCGGCAGCGACCCCGAACGCTTCATCAATTTCATGGTCGCGGTCATGCCGCCGACCGCGGCGATCCTCGCCATGCTCACCTCGCTGCTCAATCTGTGGCTCGCCGGCCGCGTGGTAAAATTTTCCGGTCGCCTGACGCGCCCGTGGCCCGACCTCACGGCCATGCGCGCCCCGCCTTTGCTGGCGATCGCGCTCGCACTCGCGATCGCGCTGAGTTTCGTCGACGGGCTCCTCGGGATTATCGCACAGGTGGTCTGCGCCAGCCTGCTGATGGCCTATGCCGTACTCGGCTTCTCCGTGCTGCATGCGGTGACCCGCGGATGGAACGGCCGCCCCTTCGTGCTCGCCGGAACTTATCTCGCGATGCTTCTGGTCACTTGGCTGATCCTGGCGGTTTGCCTGCTTGGCCTCATCGACACCGTGATCGACGTGCGCGCGCTCGTCGCACGCAAGAACAGTCCACCAACGCCTTCATGAGTTTTAGACAACAACCAACCAAAGTTCAGATCGAGGAGTAACGACAATGGAAGTGATCCTGCTCGAGCGTATCGGCAAGCTCGGCCAAATGGGCGACGTCGTGCGCGTCAAGGACGGCTTTGCTCGCAACTTTTTGCTGCCGCGCGGCAAGGCCCTGCGGGCAACCGCCGACAACAAGAAGCGCTTCGACGAAATGAAGAGCGAGCTTCAGGCCCGCAATCTCGAAATGAAAGGCGAAGCCGGACAACTTGCCGGCAAGCTTGACGGCAAGAGCTATGTCGTCCTGCGTCAGGCGAGCGAGTCAGGCCAGTTGTTCGGCTCGGTCTCCACGCGTGACATCGCCGCCATCCTCAAGGAGCACGGCGCGGACGTCGGCCGCTCGCAGATCGTGCTCAACGCGCCGATCAAGACGATCGGCCAGTACAAGGTGCCGCTCGCGCTGCACCCGGAAGTCGAACTGGCGATAACGGTCACCGTCGCGCGCAGCGCCGACGAGGCCGAACGGATTGCGCGCGGCGAAGACGTGACCGTGGCACGCACCGAAGCCGAAGAAGAAGCCGCCGCTGCTGCCGCAGCTGCCGAGGCGATGTTCGAGCCGGGAACAAAGACCGAGGAGGAATCCGCCCCCGCTGACGAAGCGAAAGCGGATGCTGACGAGGCACCGGCCAAGGCTGCCAAAGGCAAGAGAAAGAAGAAGACGGAAGACGCCTGAGCGAGGCGCCGACGCCGCTCTGACTACTCTCCCGCGCCGTCGGCTGGCTTGGCGTCGCCGGCCGCGGGCGAGTTCGGCCTTGGTTCGACCGCGCGGCGCTCCGGCGCCATGATATCGGGGGGCCGCCCGTCGGTCGGCTTGGCGTCGCCACCCGCGGTTGGCTTCCTTTCGGCGCCCTTGTCAGTACCTTTGTCAGTACCCTGGGCCTCCGCCGGCTTCGGAGCCGCCTTTTTCTGTTCGTTTGATTTTGGCTGATCGCCTTTGGCGGCGCGCTTGGCGCGCGATCCGGGTCCGCTGTCCTGCGCCCGCAGATAGTTCGCAAGCGCCGCGGCCGACTCCTTGCTCGACGTATAGTGCTCGCGCAGGAAGCCTTCGACCCCGAAAAGCCCGCCCGCGGACCTGGCGAGGCCTTGCGGCGACTTGTGACAGACGGCGCAATCGGAGGCGAAAGTCTGCGCCGGGCTCTTGTTCCGACCCAGGGTTTCCTGCGCCGCGGCGCTGCTCACTAGCCACGCCGCCGAAACGCCGGCCGCCACCCAGGCGACGCTCCGGCACAACCTTTTTCGCTCCATTCGATGTCCTGCTTACTAACCGCTGCCCACTCGCCGCCCCCGAGCGAACGGCCTTGATAGCTTATTATTTCGCAATTGTGACCAGCGTCGGGACGATAGCGGGTTTGCGCGGGCAGGATTGCTGACCCCCGGCAACTTTGATTAAATACCTAGGTCCGAACGTTTGTGCGTCCGCGGCGTGGTGTATCCGAATTTTTTGTCGGCGGCGGGGCGTCGATTTGATGTTGGAGGCGGCCGATGGATCGGTTGCTTCAAGGTGTGTTCGGTGCGTTTATCCGGCGGGGCACGTTCAAGCTCACGACCTCGCGTGGAAGAACCTTTGTCTTCGGTGACGGCACAGGCGTCCCGGTTGCTGTGCGCCTCACGTCACGGCGCGCCGAGCTAGGTCTGCTGCGCGATCCTGAGCTAAAATTCGGCGAAGCCTATATGGATGGTACCCTGGTGGTTGAGCAGGGTACGATTGCTGACGTGCTCGCAGTCTTGCTTGCGCAAGGTGTGGAAGCGCCAAAATGGGGGCGCCCGCAATGGCTGCTGCGCTATACCCGCCGCCGCTTCGCCCAGTTCAATCCGCGCAAGCGCGCACGCCGGAACGTCGCACATCACTACGACCTCGACGGCCGTCTCTACTCGCTCTTCCTGGATGCGGACCGGCAGTACAGCTGCGCCTATTTCGAAACGTCTGACAGCTCGCTCGATGACGCGCAGCTCGCCAAGAAGCGGCATATCGCCGCGAAGCTGAGACTGGATCATGATCAGACCGTGCTCGACATCGGCTGCGGCTGGGGCGGTCTGGGTCTCTATCTCGCCGAGCTAGGCGGCGCCAATGTCACTGGCGTGACGCTGTCCAGCGAGCAGCACGCCATTGCCAATGAGCGGGCGGCGGAGAAGAACTTGAGTCAGCGCGCGCGCTTTTTGTTGAAAGACTATCGCGATGTGCAGCAGAAGTTCGACCGGATCGTTTCGGTCGGCATGTTCGAGCATGTCGGTATCAGCCACTACGATACGTTTTTCAAAAAATGTGTCGAGCTGCTGAGCAACAATGGCATTATGCTGCTGCATTCGATTGGCCGCTCCGAAGGGCCGAACGTCACCAATCCCTGGATCGCAAAATATATCTTTCCGGGCGGCTATATCCCTGCCCTGTCCGAGGTGTTGCCGGCGATCGAACGTGCGGGGCTCCTTGTTACCGACATCGAGATCCTGCGTCTGCATTATGCGGAAACGCTCAAGGCCTGGCGCGAGCGCTTTCTCGCCCATCGCGACGACGTCGAACGCATCTACGAGCCGCGCTTTGCGCGAATGTGGGAGTTCTATCTCGCGGCGTCGGAAATGTCGTTCCGCGAGCAAAACATGATGGTGATGCAGATCCAGCTCACCAAGCGTCAGGGCGTCGTACCGATCACGCGTAACTACATCGCCAGCGAAGAACGCCGTCTCGCGTCTGCCGAAAACAGGCGTCGCCCGCCGCTACGGCTCGCTGGCGAATAATTTCGCCGTCCGTCCAGAGAAAAAGCGGCCCTTACCCACCGCTCAATCCAGCATGTGAATTGCGGGACAACCGCGCGGCTGGCGCGTTTCCTTCACAAACCGCGTGCTATGCCACAATTCCCGGGTAAGCAATAACATCCATGGCCATCGCTGATTCGACAGCCCGCAAGCAGGTCGAAGAACCTGCCCCGCTCTACCGTTCGGCCCCGCACAATATCGAGGCGGAGCAGGCGCTTTTGGGCGCGATCCTCGTGAACAACGAGGCATTCTACCGGGTGTCCGACTTTCTCGAGCCGGTACATTTTTTCGAACCGATTCACCAGCAGATCTACCAACTTGCGCGCGACCTTATCCGCGCCGGCAAGCTTGCAACGCCGGTCACGCTGAAGACCTTTCTCGATGCCAGCGTAGACATCGGCGGCATGACTGTGGGCCAGTACCTTGCCCGGCTCGCCGCGGAAGCCACAACGATCATCAATGCCGAGGACTATGGCCGCACGGTCTACGACCTTTCTGTGCGCCGCGCGCTGATCCAGGTTGGCGAGGACATGGTGAATGTCGCCTTCGACGCGCCTGTCGATTTTTCTCCGCGCGACCAGATCGAAGACGCCGAACGAAGGCTTTATGAACTGGCCGAAACAGGCCGATATGACGGTGGTTTCCAGCGCTTCGCCCAGGCCCTGACCACGGCCATCGACATGGCCGCGCACGCCTTTCAGCGCGATGGGAAACTGTCCGGCATCGCCACCGGCCTTGATGATCTCGACCGCATGATGGGCGGGTTGCAGCAGTCCGACCTCGTCATCCTCGCGGGCCGACCGGGCATGGGAAAAACGGCGCTTGCCACCAACATCGGCTACAACATCGCCAAGGCATGGCAAGGCGAGATCAAACCGGACGGTCACACCAGCACCGTCAACGGTGGGATTGTCGGCTTCTTCTCATTGGAAATGTCAGCCGAACAGCTCGCAACCCGCATCATCGCCGAGCAGACCAGCATTCCCTCGAACCAGATCCGTCGCGGCGGCATCAGTGAAAGTGATTTCGAAAAGATCAAGGATTACTCCATCGAACTGCAGAACATTCCGCTTTACGTCGACGAGACTGGCGGTCTGTCCGTTGCCCAGCTTGCTGCCCGCGCGCGGCGGCTGAAGCGGCAACGCGGTCTCGACCTTGTGGTCATCGACTATTTGCAGCTTCTGCAGGGCTCGACCCGGCGCTCGCAGGAGAATCGCGTTCAGGAAATCACCGAAATCACGACGAAGCTCAAGGCATTGGCGAAGGAACTTAATGTTCCAATCCTCGCGCTCTCGCAGTTGTCTCGTCAGGTGGAAAGCCGCGACGATAAACGGCCGCAGCTTTCAGACTTGCGAGAATCCGGCTCAATCGAGCAGGACGCCGACGTGGTTTTGTTCGTTTATCGCGAAGAGTACTACCACCAGATGCGCAAGCCGCTGGAATCGAATCGCGACAAATTCGCGGAATGGCTGGCGGAAGCCGACAAAGTGCATGGCAAGGCCGAAGTCATCATCGGCAAGCAACGCCATGGACCGACCGGCACCGTGGAACTGCAATTCGATGCAGCGGTAACGCGCTTCTCATCGCTTGCGCGCGAAGGCCGTTTGCCGGAACGAATGTAAGTTATCCCAAGTTTAGATGGCCCCAGGTCAAGTGACCCCGAGTCCCATGGACTGGCGAGCCCCGGACAGCTAAACCCCTCCGTATGGCCGAGGCCAAAACCGCCCTTTTGCGCGATGCGCCGGAAGCGCCTGTGGAGCGCCGCGCGGATTCCGATGTTCCCGAAGCCGGCGGAATCCTCACGATTGATCTCGGCGCGGTCGTAGCCAACTGGTTCGAACTGGGCCGACGCGCAATGCCGTCGGAATGCGCAGCCGTCATCAAGGCCAACGGCTACGGTTGCGGCATCGAGCCGGTGGCGCGCGTGCTCGCAGCCGCCGGGTGCAAGACGTTTTTCGTCGCCGATCTGTCCGAAGCGCGTCGCGTACGCGCCGTCGTGGCGGAGCCGGCAATCTACGTGCTCAACGGTCTGTTGCCGGGAACGGCGGCCGCCTTTGCCGACATTCAGGCGCGTCCGGTGATCGGAAGTCTGGTCGAACTCGCCGAATGGGATGCTTTCTGTGCCGCCAATGAATGGCGCGGCGGCGCCGCGTTGCATGTCGACACCGGCATGAACAGATTGGGCATCTCGGTCAACGAGGCGGCGGCCCTGGCCCCGCGCATTCGCGCGGAGAAACACGGCATCACGCTGCTGATGAGCCACCTCGTTAGCGCCGACCAGCCTGACCATCCGCTCAACGAGCATCAGATAAAATTATTCCGCGAAGTGCGCCTCCTCTATCGCGGCATTCCCGGCTCGCTGGCAAATTCGTCCGGCATTTTCCTTGGCAGTGCCGCGCATTGCGACATGGTGCGGCCCGGAGCGGCGCTGTTTGGCGTCAACCCGACGCCGGGACGGCGGAGTCCTGTGCGCCCTGTCGTCGACCTGCAGGCGCGTGTGGTTCAAGTGCGCACGGTGCCGAAAGGCGAGTCCGTCGGTTACAACGCGACCTGGACTGCCAAGCACGCAACACGCATCGCCGTGGTCGCCGTCGGCTATGCCGATGGCTATCCGCGCGCGGCGAGCGCCACCGATGCTGCACCGGGTGCGGATGCGATCGTTGGCGGCACGCGCTGCCCGATTGCCGGACGCGTTTCGATGGATCTCATCGCAATCGACATCACCGCTTTGGGCGACCATCCGGTTCGCCGGGGTGACTTCGTCACGCTGATCGGCGGCGAGATCGGCGTCGATGAGCTTGCCGCAGCCGCCGGAACGATCGGCTATGACGTGCTGACCAGCCTCGGGCACCGCTACCAGTGCGTCTACAAGGCGCCCGCCTGAGCGCCGCCCGTCCAGTCGCAAATTAGCGACCTTTTAAAGAATGTTCTTGTATTGTTCTCATCGGCGATTTAGCCTTCCTGACCGCTATTCCCAGGCGATTCCCGATGTCGAAACGCAATCTGACCTTCGTCTGCCAGAACTGTGGGGCGGCCTCCAGCCGCTGGCAGGGAAAATGCGAGGCGTGCGGGGAATGGAATACGCTGAGCGAGGAAGGCGCGGAGCGCCCGTCAGGCCCCGGCCGTAAACCCGGCAGAGGCCGCCTCTTCGCGCTGGAAGCGCTCGCTGGCGAGGCCCATGACGCGCCCCGCCTGCCCTCGGGGATCGCCGAACTGGACCGCGTCACCGGCGGCGGCTTCGTGCGCGGCTCGGTTCTTCTGGTCGGCGGCGATCCGGGGATCGGCAAATCGACCTTATTGATCCAGGCCGCGGCTGCGCTTGCCCGCGCCGGTCATCGCGCCGTTTACATTTCGGGTGAAGAAGCCGTCGCACAGGTTCGCCTGCGCGCCGAACGGCTGGGTCTGCGCGACACCGCCGTCGAGCTTGCCGCTGAAACCGCGGTTGAAGACATCGTCGCAACCCTCTCGGAGGGCAAGACTCCTCGCCTGATCGTCATCGATTCCATCCAGACCATGTGGACCGACACCGTCGAATCCGCGCCCGGCACGGTGACGCAAGTGCGCGGCTCGGCGCAGGCCCTCATCCGCTTCGCCAAGAAGTCCGGCGCGGCCATCATCCTCGTTGGCCACGTCACCAAGGACGGACAGATCGCCGGCCCCCGTGTCGTCGAGCATATGGTCGATGCCGTGCTGTCGTTCGAGGGCGAAGGCTCGCATCAATTCCGCATCCTGCGCGCGGTGAAAAACCGCTTCGGTCCGACCGACGAAATCGGCGTCTTCGAGATGACCGGCTCCGGTTTGCGCGAAATCGCCAATCCGTCGGAGCTCTTCCTCTCGGAACGTGATCTTGGCCAACCCGGCACGGCCGTCTTCGCCGGCATCGAAGGCACACGGCCGCTTCTCGTCGAAATCCAGGCGCTGGTCGCGCCGTCCACGCTCGGCACGCCGAGACGCGCCGTCGTCGGATGGGACCCAAGCCGGTTGTCGATGGTGCTCGCAGTGCTCGAGGCCCATTGCGGCGTCCGCCTTGGTGGCCACGACGTCTATCTCAATGTCGCCGGCGGCATGCGCATCCATGAACCTGCCGCCGACCTCGCCGCGGCGGCCGCCCTCGTCTCCTCGCTCGCCAACGCACCGCTGCCGGCGGACGCCGTCTATTTCGGCGAGGTATCGCTGTCCGGCGCTGTCCGGCCGGTGGCCCAGAGCGCCGCGCGCATCAAGGAAGCGGCGAAACTCGGTTTCACCCGCGCCATCGTGCCCGAGGCAGCCCGCGGCGAGACGGCCGAGCCGAGCCTGACGATTGGTGATGTCACGAACCTTGCCAATCTTGTGGCGGACATCGTCGCCCAGGGTAAACCACGCATGGCCAAAACGCGTGGACAAGAAGGGTGACGGGACCGCGACGTCCCGCTATATACGGCCCGTCAAAAACCTCGGCGCATCGATAGGCGCGGCGGCAAGCAAAGAAATGGACTTAAAATTAAGCACTTAGGGTCGACATTGCCGCCCCGGTTCGGAGCCGCTATGGCTGGCCCGGATTCGCCATGCTTGCGGACCATGAAGCGCGGAAGCATTCGCCAGAACCTGCGGAGTTCGTAAGCCCTCGATGCCGATCACACTGCTCGACATCATTCTCCTCCTGGTCATGTTGGTCTCCGGCCTTTTGGCCATGATCCGGGGATTCATGCGCGAGATCCTTTCGATCGGCTCATGGGGCGTGGCCGCGCTCGTGACCCTTTATTCCTATCCGCGCGTACTGCCGTTGGCGAAGCAGTACTTCGCCAGCGACTCGGTCGCCACCGCCGTCTCCGCTGGCGGCATATTTCTCGGCACGTTGCTGATCGTCTCGATCATCACCGCGCGCCTTTCCGACATGGTCCTCGACAGCCGCGTCGGCGCGCTGGACCGCACGCTCGGCTTCCTTTTCGGCCTGGCCCGCGGGCTCGTGATTGTCGTCGTCGCCTTCCTGTTCTTCGCCTGGCTGGTGCCCGATCGCAGCCAGCCCGAGTGGGTCCGCAGCGCCAAGTCGAAACTTGTGCTGCAAAACACGGGACAATGGTTGATGTCGATGTTGCCGGATGACCCCGAAAGCACCATCTTAAAGAGGCTGAAGAAACCGAAGCTGGAAGACCAGGATACGCCCGATGCCGGCCCTGACCAACGCTCAGACTTGCCGCCCGTGACGCAGCCCAGGACGACCGGAACGCGATAGCGATGCAGACCAAGCCACAGGATCTCGTGACCATGAATCAAATGGATCTGGAGGCTGATGGCGACCGTCTCCGCGAGGAATGTGGGGTATTCGGAATCTTCGGCCATCCGGACGCGGCCGCGATAACCGCCCTGGGCCTGCACGCCCTTCAGCACCGCGGACAGGAAGCAGCCGGCATCGTCTCATTTGACGGCAAGCGGTTCCACTCCGAGCGACGCCTCGGTCTTGTCGGTGACGCCTTCGCACGCCGCGAAGTGATCGATCGCCTGCCCGGCACATCCGCCATAGGTCACGTGCGTTATTCGACGACCGGCGAGACGATCCTGCGCAACGTGCAGCCGCTTTTCGCCGAGCTCAATGCCGGCGGTTTCGCGATCGGCCACAACGGCAATCTCACCAATGGCATCAAATTGCGCCGCGACCTGGTGCACGAAGGCGCGATGATGCAATCGACCACCGACACCGAGGTGATTTTGCATCTCGTTGCGCGCGCCAGACGCAATCGCTTCGTCGACCGCTTCATCGAGGGGCTGCGCCAGCTCGAAGGCGCCTATGCCTTTGTCGGCCTCACCAACAAGAAGCTGGTTGGCGCTCGCGATCCGCTTGGTATCCGGCCGCTGGTGATCGGCAAGCTCGACGGCTGCCCCATCCTGGCTTCCGAGACATGCGCGCTCGACATCATCGGCGCGCAGTACGTACGCGACGTCGAAAACGGCGAAGTGGTTATCTTCGACGAAGACGGCGCGCAGTCGCACAAGCCGTTTCCACCGATGGCGGCGCGTCCCTGCATCTTCGAATACATCTATTTCGCGCGACCGGATTCGATCGTCGGCGGGCGTCACGTCTACGACGTACGCAAGACGATGGGCGCCGAACTCGCACGCGAGGCACCCGCGCAGGCTGACGTCATCGTGCCCGTGCCTGACTCCGGCGTGCCGGCGGCGATCGGTTTCGCTCAGGAAGCAAAGATTCCCTACGAGCTCGGCATCATACGCAATCACTATGTCGGTCGAACCTTCATTCAGCCGACACAGGCTATTCGCGATCAGGGCGTTCGCCTCAAGCACTCGGCCAACCGGGCGGTGGTGCAAGGCCGACGGATCGTGCTCGTCGACAACTCGATCGTGCGCGGCACCACCTCACGCAAGATCGTGCAGATGATGCGCGATGCGGGTGCGAAAGAAGTGCACTTCCGCATTGCGTCGCCCCCGATCACGCACCCGGACTACTACGGGATCGATACGCCCGAACGCGACAAATTGCTCGCCGCCACGCACGACCTCGAGGGCATGCGCAAATTTATCGGCGCGGATTCCCTCGCCTTCCTGTCGGTCGATGGCATCTACCGCGCGATGGGTTTCCAGGGACGCGACCCGGCGCGGCCGCAGTTCACCGATCACTGCTTCACTGGCGACTACCCGACGGCCCTCACCGATCAGGCCGCCCAGGAAGCCAGCCCGCGACAGCTATCGCTCCTGGCCGAAGCCATCTGAACCCAACCCAGGCCGTGACCGGGCTTGTTCCGGCCGCGGACGTCTTCTAAAGCCTGCATTGAAAAGACGTGGGTACCCGGCGCCGGCCGGGTTTGACTGCTGAATGGCCGATAATTCCAAGCCCCTTTCCGACCGTATCGCGCTTGTCACCGGCGCCTCGCGCGGCATCGGCGCCGCTATCGCGCTTGAGCTGGCGCATGCCGGCGCACACGTGATTGCGGTGAGCCGCACGGTTGGCGGGCTTGAAGACCTCGATGACAGGATCAGGGCGGCCGGCAGCTCCGCCACGCTGGTACCGCTCGACGTCAAGGATAGCGAAGGCATTGCGCGCCTCGCGCTGGCGCTCAATGAGCGATATCAGCGCCTCGATGTACTGGTCGGCAATGCCGGGATTCTGGGGCCACTGTCCCCGCTGAGCCATGTTGAACCGAAAGATTGGGACAATCTCCTCGCGGTCAACGTAACCGCGAACTGGCAATTGATCCGCTGCATGGATGTGCTTCTGCAGCGATCGCAGGCCGGTCGCGCTGTATTTCTGACGTCCGGCGTCGCGCATATGGGACGGGCCTATTGGGGGCCGTACGCGGCGTCGAAGGCGGCGCTGGAACTCCTCGCGCGCACCTACGCATCGGAGTGCGCGACGACACCGGTGCGCGCGAACCTGTTCAGCCCCGGGCCGACGCGCACGCGCATGTATGCGAGCGCCTTCCCGGGCATCGATCCGCTGACCTTGCCGACGGCGGAGGACGTCGCGAAGGAAATGCTCCCCCTGTGCCTGCCCGAATGCAGTGAAACAGGCAGGCTCTACAGTTTCCGCGAAAAGAAGTTTCTCGATTTCCACGCGCCCGCCTGACGCGCTCAGTGCTTTCTTTTTGCCCGTCCCTTGAACGGGTTGTCCTTCTCGCGCAAAGCGAGACGAATGGGCGTGCCCGGCAAATCGAAAGCCTCACGCATTGAATTCAGCAAATATCGCTTGTACGCGTCGGGGACGGCATCCGCGCGCGTGCAGAACACGACGAAACTCGGCGGACGGCTTTTTGGCTGCGTGATGTAGTTGAGACGCAGCGAGCGGCCGGCCACCGCCGGCGGTGGATTCGCGTTGACGGCGTGTTCAAACCAGCGATTGAGCGCGCTGGTCGGAATGCGTTTGTTCCAGACCTCGTAGGCATCGATGATCGCCTGCATCAACCGGTCGAGGCCTTCGCCGGTGAGGCCTGAGACCGCCACCAAGGGCACACCCTTGAGCTGGGTCAGCTTTTCCCCGGCCTGTTCGCGCAGCTTGCCGATGGCTCCCGCGGTCTTTTCCTTCAAGTCCCATTTGTTGACCGCGATGACGATGGCGCGCCCTTCCTGTTCGATCAGATCGGCAATGCGCTGGTCCTGCTCTTCAAAGGCGCTGTCTACGTCAAGAAGCACGACGACGACTTCGGCGAAGCGAACCGCATTGAGCGCGTCCGCGACGGAAAGCTTCTCCAGCTTTTCCGCGACCCGCGAGCGGCGACGCAATCCGGCGGTGTCGTAAAACCGGAATTTGTGCCCCTGCCAGTCGTGCTCGACCGCGATGGCATCGCGTGTGATGCCGGCTTCCGGCCCGGTCAGCAGCCGCTCCTCACCGATCAGCCGGTTGATCAACGTCGATTTCCCGGCGTTGGGACGACCGACGATAGCGACGCGGATCGGGTGCTCCCGATCGGATGCGTCTTCGACCAATTCCTGCGCGGGTTCGTCCGGCACCAAAGCGTGCAGGGCGTCGTAAAGGTCGGACATGCCCTCGTCGTGCTCGGCCGAGATCGGGATCGGCTCACCGAGGCCAAGGGCATAGGCTTCAAGGCGGCCTGATTCACCGGCCGTCCCTTCGCTTTTATTCGCGATAAGCACGATCGGTTTGCCGGATCTGCGCGCGACATCGGCGAAGTCGTGATCGACCGGCGTCGGGCCCGCGCGTGCATCGATCATGAAAAATATGATATCGGCCTGATCGATCGCCGCTTCCGTCTGCGCCCGCATGCGTCCGGAAAGACTTTCCGGTGACGCCTGTTCAAGCCCGGCCGTGTCTATGACGGTGAACTCAATGTCGCCGAGACGGCCCTCACCCTCGCGCCGGTCGCGCGTGACGCCCGGCCGGTCATCGACCAGCGCCAACCGCCGACCGACCAGCCGATTGAACAAGGTTGATTTGCCGACATTGGGCCGGCCCACAATGACAATCGACAGGCTCATCGGTTTCGCTGCCAGGCGCGCGCCGGCAGTCCATCAAAATCATTTCATCAAGTGTTTGCGGCGCGGTTCGCCTTCGGGTCAAGCCCGACCGCGGTCAGCGCTGGAAGGTGCCGGGTTGTGGCGAGGAAGGCCAGGGTGACGCGGTGTTTGTTTGCGCCGGTGCCGGCCATCCCGATTGGCCGCCCTGCTGTGCAGGCTGTGCAGGCTGTGCCTGCTGCTGCTGTGGCCAGCCTGACTGCTGCGCGGTGTCCTGCGCCGGTTGAGGCTGCGGCTTGGGCTTCGCCACCTTTTTCGGCTTCGGCTTTGGCTTCTCCTCGGGCTCGGTCGCGGCGTTTTCTTCCTCGCCTGCAGCGGCCTTGGCTTGCGCGGGTGCGGGTGTCGGTGCCTGCGCGGTCTCCGGCGGCGGCTGGTTGCCTTTCATGTATTCCGGCGGAATGCCCTGCGTCACACCCGGGACACCGCCGGGAAACAAGTCCTTGCGCTCACCCGGAAGCTTTTTCTTCTCGCTGAGGCCGAATATGTCGAGCTTGTCCATGTCAAAACCACCTGAACAGGCGGTCAGCCCGACCGTGGATATTGCGAGAGCAGTGAGCAGCGTGGCGCGATGAATTGTCCGCATGCCGGCCCCTCAACTCTTGTCTTCGCCGGCGACCAGCGCCGACAAAACTTCCGCGCGGGCCCGCGCGCCGGCCGGCGATTTCGGAGTCGCTCGTAATCATGTCGAGGTATTTCCGCGCGGCGGCAAGATCGTGATTCCGCCACGCGGATAACGCGAGCAATTCGCGCGCGCTGTGGCGGAAACTGCGCGAGGGCTCCGCAACGGGATCAAGCCGCCTGCGCATGTCCGCAAACGAGAGTGTATCCACCAGCAGCATGCCGGCGCGCACGGCGGCAAGATCGCGCCAGACAGCGGCAACCGACGTGTCGTTCGAAATTTCATCGTAGGCTTTCACTGCCTCGGCGGGCTTGACCTGGGCGAGTGCTCCCGCCCCGCGCATGCGGGCCAGGATGCGATAGCCTTCCGGCGCGTCGGTCGCCACTTTGGCGAACGCAGCGTCAGCCTCGGCATATTTGTTTTGCTCGATCAGGGACGCGGCGGCCTCGTAGGCGGCGCCTGCGGTAGCGGCTCTTTTGGCGACCCAGTATTCGTAGCCGCGCCAGGCCGCAATCGCGAGGACGATCAGGACGGCCGCGGCGATCAGGTAGATGCTGTAGCGGTCCCACAGCTTTTTCAGCTGTTCGCGCCGGACTTCCTCGTCCACTTCATGGAAAATATCGGCCAAGACTGCTCCAATCCCCGCTCGACCCATCCCCGGGCCGGATTGCGCCGTAAACTAGCGATGTGGCGCGCCTAAGGCAAAGGATGCCTGTAATCATTAACAATTCAGGAGCTTAGCTCTTCTTTTTCATTTGATAGACGTGTTCTGGCCCCGGGAAGGCGCGCGATCGTACCTCCGCGGCATAGTCGGCAACGGCCTTCTCGATGCCTGGTCCGAGAGTTCCATAGCGCTTGACGAATTTCGGGACTCGCGGGGACAGGCCGAGCATGTCCTCGAGGACCAGGATCTGCCCATCGCAGGCGGGGCTCGCGCCTATCCCGATGGTCGGGATCGGGACCGCGGCGGTCAGCTTGCGCGCCAGCGGCTCGGCCACCGCTTCAATCACGACCGAGAAAGCGCCGGCCTGCGCGACGGCGACCGCGTCATCCTCGATGCGCGACCAGTCGGCCTCGTCGCGGCCCTGCGCGCGGAACGAACCGATCGTGTTGATGGACTGCGGTGTCAGTCCGACGTGAGCCATCACCGGAACACCACGCTCGGCGAGAAAAGCGATCGTCTCGCCCAGGCGTTTTCCGCCTTCGACCTTGATCGCACCGCAGCCGGTTTCCTTGAGCACGCGCGCGGCGTTCATGAACGCCTGCTCTTTCGAACTTTCGTACGAACCGAACGGCATATCGACGACGACCAGCGCGCGCTTTGAACCTCGCATCACGGCGTGACCCTGCAGGATCATCATGTCGAGCGTGACCGGCACAGTGGTCTCGAGCCCGTGCATCACCATGCCGAGCGAGTCGCCGACCAGAATGACATCGCAATGCGCGTCGACGATGCGCGCCGTATGCGCGTGGTAGGAGGTCAGGCAGACAATCGGCTCGCCGCCTTTGCGTGCGCGGATGTCTGGGGCGGTCAACCGCCGGATCTCGTCCTGGACTGACATGACTATTTCCCGAACACGGGCACACCGATCACGACGGGATGGAACGCATAACCCAGCGCCAGATAGACGACGACGCCGATCGCAACAACCAGCGCATCATTTGTCCAGCCGGCGGGCGCTGTTATCGGCTTCACGTCGGTGCGGCGCTTGGCGGAAATACGCGCATAGACGCCCCAGGCCAGAAGCGTACCGAACAGCAGGATGGAGCCGAGGTCGCCATTCGACAGCAGATGCGCGAAGGCCCAGGTCTTCACGCTGGCCAGCATTGGATGCTTGAGCCGCGCCTTGATGTGGCTCGGCACAAACGCCGCGACCATGAAGATCACCGAAAAGAGCATCAGGCCGACGGTGATGTGCCGCATGAACGCCGGCGGCGACCATACGTCGATCCATCCATGCGCGCGGTAGTCCGCGTAGCCCCATACGATCAAGGCGAGGCCGACCAGCGAGACCAGCGCGAACAATCCCCGATAGGCCGGTAGGCCGAGTTGGGCGATCGCACGCGCGCGCGCCTCGCGGAACGACACGAAGACGTGGGTCCCGAGAAAGACCAGCAGGCCAAGAATGAGAATACCTAAGCCCATGCTAGAACTCGCGTTATACGGTCGCCGCAGTAGAGGATAGCCGCAACCAATGCAAGACGCCCTGAGCAGAGCTCACCTTCGATGAACGCAGATGCGGCATTTCGCGCGGCGAAACATGCCGTCGCAACGCTCCTGGCCGTGCTGGCCCTTGGGACCCTTGGGGTCGCGGCATTCGCCCAGGACTGGCCAACCAGGACCGTGCGGATCGTGGTGCCTTTCGGTCCCGGATCGACGCCGGACGTCGTGGCGCGACTGGTCGCCGAGGGCTTGGCGCAGAAATACCTGGCCAGCGCATTTGTCGTGGAAAACAAGCCCGGCGCCAGCGGCAATCTCGGTACGGACATTGTCGCGAAAGCTACCCCCGATGGTTCAACCCTCGGGGTCAGCATCGGCGGGCCTCTCGCCATCAATACTCTTCTGTTCTCGCGCCTGCCTTACGATCCACGCAAGGACATCGAGCCCATCACTCAACTTGTTACTCAGCCGAGCGTGCTCGCGGTCAATCCCGCACTCGGCGTCAACTCCGTGGCGGAGCTTGTCGCTTTGCTTCGCAAGAATCCGGGCAAATACAACTTTGCTTCGATCGGAAATGGTTCGCTGTCGCACCTCGCCATGGAAGCGATCGCCCTCAAGGCCGGCGCCCAATTGGTGCACGTGCCCTATCCCAGTTCGCCACAGGCCATCACGGCGGTGATGCGCAACGACGTGCAGATTGCCTGCCTTCCGGCGATAGCGGTCACCCCGCACGCCGCAACCGGCGGGGTGAAAATTCTCGCCGTCTCGACCGCGCGACGCTCTCCCTATTTGCCGGACGTGCCGACGCTGAAAGAGAGCAGCATCGATGTGGAAGCCGATGCCTGGAACGGCCTGATCGCACCTGCCGGCACACCGCGACCGATCATCGAGCGGATCAGCAAGGACGTTGCCGAGATCATCCGCCAGCCGATGCTGCGCGAGAAACTGGCGACGCAGTTGATGGAGCCCGTCGGCTCATCGCCAGATGAGCTGCGTGCGCGGATGGACGGTGAGATCGAGCGGTGGGCGCCTGTGATCAAGGCGGCGAATATCACACTGAACTAGGCCGCCTTGTCCTTCACGTCCTTGATGTCGGTGAAAGAGATTCCCGGCGCGCGCTCGCGCGTATAGTCGAGAATGAACTGATTACGCGCCATGAAAACTTTGTCGTTGTCGAGATCCTCGGCGCAGCTCGAATAATTGGCCTGCACGAAATCGTCGAGGCCTTTTTCTTCAGTCGCCGCGATCCAGCGCGCGAGCTGGAACTCCGGCTGCTCGAAACTGATGTCGAGGCCATATTCTTCCGACAAGCGCACCTTCAGCACGTCAAGCTGCAGGGGGCCGACAACGCCGACAAGCGCGGGCGCGCCATCGAGCGGGCGGAAGACCTGAACGACCCCCTCCTCCGCCATCTGCTGCAGCGCTTCTTTCAGTTTCTTCGCCTTCATCGGGTCGCCCAATTTCACCCGGCGCAGGATTTCCGGCGCGAAATTCGGCACGCCGAGAAACGCAATGTCCTCGCCTTCGGTCAGCGTGTCGCCGATGCGAAGCGTGCCGTGGTTGGGGATGCCCACCACGTCGCCGGCGTAAGCTTCTTCGGCGAGCGCGCGATCCTGCGCAAAAAAGAATTGCGGGGTCGACAGTGTCAGCGGCTTTGCCGTTCGCGTCAGCTTCGCTTTCATTCCGCGCCGCAGTTTGCCCGAGCAAAGACGGGCAAAGGCGATGCGGTCGCGATGATTGGGATCCATGTTGGCCTGGATCTTGAAAACGAAGGCCGTCATGGAATTTTCGTGCGCGTCCACGGTGCGCGTATTGGAGGCCTGCGCACGCGGCGCGGGCGCGAATGAGGCGAGCGCGTCAAGCAGGTCCTTCACACCGAAATTCTTCAGCGCCGAACCGAAAAACACCGGCGTGAGATGGCCTTCGCGGAACGACTTGAAATCAAAAGTCCGGCAGGCCTCTTTGACCAGCGCCAGCTCCTCGCCGATGGCCTTGGCGTCCAGCATGGAATTTTTCGCGGCCAGGGCCGCGAGGTCGAGCGGCTGCCGCTCGACGGTCTTTCCGTCTTCGCTGACGAGCCGCATCTCGCCCGTGGCAAGGTCATAGGTGCCGGCAAAATCACGGCCACGGCCAATCGGCCAGGTCATCGGTGACGTATCAAGAGCGAGCGTCTTTTCAATCTCGTCGAGCAGCTCGAAAGGATCGCGAGCTCTCGCGATCCATCTTGTTGATGAACGTCACGATCGGAATGTCGCGCAGGCGGCAAACCTCGAAAAGCTTGCGTGTCCGCGCCTCGATGCCCTTGGCGGCGTCGATCACCATCACGGCCGAGTCGACCGCGGTCAGGGTGCGATAGGTGTCTTCGGAGAAGTCTTCGTGGCCCGGGGTGTCGAGAAGATTGAAGACGCGTTTGTCGTAATCGAAGGTCATGACCGAGGTCACAACCGAAATCCCGCGCTCGCGTTCGATCGCCATCCAGTCCGAGCGCGTCGAGCGGCGATCACGCTTGGCCTTGACCTGACCCGCGAGATTGATCGCACCGCCGAACAGCAGCAGCTTCTCGGTCAGCGTCGTCTTGCCGGCGTCCGGATGGGAAATGATCGCGAACGTGCGCCGTCGATCGACTTCCGCGGCAAGCGGTGTCACCGGAATCGAATCGGAACTGACCAAGGGCTTGTTCATCGCCTGCATGTGGCCGCAAAAAGCAGCAAAATCAAGCCGACGCGGGTCCGGCATGCCGGCCGCGCTTCGGCGGTTCGTATCCTGTCACCGAGTGGTTAGCGCCGCCTTATAGGCGTCGGGGTTGAAGCCGACCAGTAGCTTGCCGCCGCCCGCATCGAGCACCGGACGCTTGATCATCGATGGCTGCTTCATCATGAGCGCGATGGCTTTCGCTTCCGACAGGCCGGCTTTGTCATTGTCGGGCAGCTTTTTGAAGGTCGTTCCGGCGCGGTTGAGGAGGATTTCCCAACCCGCTTTCTTCGCCCAGCGCTCCAGGCGTTCGCGATCGATGCCCGCCGTCTTGTAGTCGTGAAACGCGTAGCTGATGCCGTTCTTGTCGAGCCAGGAACGGGCCTTCTTCATGGTGTCGCAGTTTTTGATGCCGTAGATGGTGACTGGCACGATCATTCCCACTCGATTGTTCCGGGCGGCTTCGACGTCACGTCGTAGACAACCCGATTGACGCCTTTCACTTCATTGATGATGCGCGTCGCCACCATGCCCAGGAATTTCATGTCGAAGTGATAGAAATCGGCGGTCATGCCGTCGGTCGAGGTCACCGCGCGCAGGCCGACGACATATTCATAGGTCCGAAAGTCGCCCATGACGCCGACGGTCTTCACCGGCAACAACACCGCGAAGGCCTGCCAGATGTCGTCGTACTGACCTGTGCGCCGGATTTCCTCGATGTAGATTTCATCGGCGAGCCGTAGGATATCCAACTTCTCGCGCGTGATGGCGCCTGGGCAGCGAATGGCCAGCCCGGGCCCGGGAAAGGGGTGCCGACCGACGAAGGCTTCCGGCAATCCAAGTTCGCGACCGAGCACCCTCACCTCGTCCTTGAACAGCTCGCGCAGCGGCTCGACCAGCTTCATGTTCATGCGCTCGGGCAGCCCGCCGACATTGTGATGCGACTTGATGGTCACCGAAGGTCCGCCGGTGAACGACACGCTTTCGATCACATCCGGATAGAGCGTGCCTTGCGCGAGAAATTCGGCGCCGCCGATTTTCTTTGCCTCAGCCTCGAACACATCGATGAACAGCTTGCCGATGGTCTTGCGCTTCTGCTCCGGGTCTTCGACGCCCTCGAGCGCCTTGAGGAACGTTTCGGAGGCGTCCACGTGCACGAGAGGAATATTGTAGCTCTCGCGAAACATCGTCATGACCTTTTGCGCTTCGGCGAGCCGCATCAAGCCATGATCGACGAGCACGCAGGTGAGCTGATCGCCGATCGCCTCGTGAATCAGCACCGCGGCGACGGCACTGTCGACGCCGCCCGACAGCCCGCAGATCACCCGCCCTTTTCCGACCTGCTTGCGGATTTTCTCGATCGCTTCGTCCCTGAACGCGCGCATGGTCCAGTCGCCGCTGAGGCCGGCGATCTTGCGCACGAAATTGCGCAGAAGTGCCGCGCCGTTCGGCGTGTGCATCACTTCGAGGTGGAATTGCGTGGCGTAAAATTTGCGCTTGTCATCGCCGATGATGGCAATCGGTGCATTGGGCGAGGTGCCGAGGACCTTGAAGCCCGCCGGCAAGGCGGTGACCCGGTCGCCGTGGCTCATCCAGACCGGGTATTTCTCGCCTTTGCGCCAGACGCCCTCGAACAAAGGCGTGTCCTCGGTGACCGTCACTTCGGCACGCCCGAATTCGCGATGATGGCCACCCTCGACCTTGCCGCCGAGCTGTTGCGCCATCGCCTGCTCGCCGTAACAGATGCCGAGCAGAGGCACACCGGCGTCGTATATCGCCTTCGGCGCGAGTGGCGCGTCCTTGTCGAGAACAGAGGCCGGGCCGCCGGAAAAGATCACCGCCTTGGGGTTCATTTCGCGGAAGGCTTCTTCGGCCTTCTGGAACGGCACGATCTCGCAATAGACCTTCTCCTCCCTAACCCGGCGCGCGATGAGCTGGGTAACCTGGGAGCCGAAATCGACGATCAAAACCTTGTCGTGCATGGACGGCGTGTGCCCGAACATTCTGGAATCGGGCGCCTAAACGCCGTTCGGGCCGGCTTTGTGCGGGCTTTGGACTTCCGGGTCAAGCCTTTCGGCAGTTATCCGCCGCCTATTGGCCGCGGGCGCTCACCGCCGCGCGTTGTCGATCGCGGGGCCCAGCAGAGGAATCTTCGATATCCATTTGCTGGCGTGTGAGCGGTCCTGCTCCCCGGATTTGCTGTCGCCGGTGTCAGCTGGCGGAACGGGATCAGGGATCGCCTCCGGCGGCACCGGATGGTCGGTGTCAACCTGCCGGACGGTCGGCGGCGCCACTGCGATCGGCGGTGGCAAAGCTGGCGCCGTCATTGGAGATGCCGCAGCTGGGACACTCGCGGGAGGAGCAACAGGCGCCGGCGGCAACGCAGTCTCCTGCGGCACCTGACGAACTGGTGGCAACGCTGTGTCCTGCGGCACGGGGCGAACCGCCGAAGGTGGCAGAGAGGTCTCCTGCGGAACAGGACGAACAGCCGGCGCCGGTATGGGCTGAGGCTTCGCTTCGGTCGGACGCGGATCTGTCGGCTTTGGCGCGGGAGTTGGAGGCTCGGGCTTGCGAGTCACAAGTGCCTGCCTGACTGCATCAAGCCACTGAGTATCGGCGGCAGCAGGGTCCCGCTTGGCCGGCTCCGAAACGGCCGGAGCAGTCGCGACAGGAGCCGGGACTTGAGCCGGGGTGACCACAGCTGGATTTGTTGCCGGCGGCTTCGCAGTCACCTGCGGGCGCGGGTCCGGCTTGCGGACGGCCTCCTTCGGCGGTGCGGTTTCAGTACGTTGCACCTTCGGCACAGCGGGGGCCGCGGCCGGTGCTGCCGGTGCCGCCGTTTTCCCGGCGGCAAGCAGCGACTTGAAGGCCGCCGTGGCATCGGGGTCGACGGCCGCACAGTTCTTTTCGAATTCCTCGACGTCGCGCCGAACGAGCATGCGTCGCGTGCTGGCATCCACGCTCTTGTCGAGCAGCGAGATGATTCCGCTGCGCAGGTTCTGGCAGGTCGTCTCGGGGGCGAAATTCGCGCGATAGAATGAATAAGCGCTGGCGATGCCGACCGGAACCGCCAGCAGCGATCCGATCAGTTGCATGGCGGTAACGATCCGCGCCGCCCTCGACGCACGCGGCGGCGGATACACATTGGGATTGAGGGGCGCCGCGTCCTTCGCGTCCACATGAAACGGCGGATCGCGCCTGGCCACTAGCATGGAAAACCCCGAAATAAAGAGCTTTGCAAGTTCCACAAACACTGAAATTTCGCGGACAAATTGGGCCCGGATTGGGGCGCAATCGAGGTATTCCGTTTGCGATTTGTTACTGAACCTGACATGGCCGCCTCACCCCGCCCGTCGCATTACTGAAACATAAAAGCCATCGGTGTCGGTTGCACGCGGAGTCATCAGGGTACCAAGCTCCGACAGACGGGCCGCCTTGGCGAACATGAAAGCACGCTCCCCGAGTGACTTGATGACCTCGGTTGGCGGCTGCACGGCAAACTCCGGATGCCGCGCCAGAAAGCCTCGCGCCTGGGAGTCATTCTCCTCCTCCAGCACCGAGCAGGTGATGTAAGCGATTCGCCCGCCCGCTTTGACCAAAGGCACGGCACGATCGAGGATTTCAACCTGCTCTTTCTGACGCTGTTCCAGAGCGCCCGGCCGCATTCGCCATTTGGCATCAGGGTTGCGGCGCCAGGAGCCGGTGCCGGTGCAAGGTGCATCGATCAGCACGAGGTCCATGCGTCCGGCAAGATCGCTGATTTCATCGCCAATGGATTTCGGCGTGCGGACCTGAACGTTACGCGCACCCGAACGCTTCAGCCGCTCGTGTATCGGCGCAAGCCGACGCTTGTCGTCATCGGTTGCGAAGATCTGTCCCTTGTTTTGCATCATGGCCGCCATCGCCAGGGTCTTGCCACCGGCGCCGGCGCAGAGATCGATCACCTGCTCGCCCGGCTGCGCGCCCGACAGTAAGGCCGCGACCTGTGAGCCCTCGTCCTGGACTTCGACGAAGCCTTTGAGAAACGCGGGCTCGGCATGAATGGAGGGATTTTTCGCATCGGCCGACAAGCGTATCCGCAGTCCCCAGGGCGACCATCGCGTGGGCTCGGGGTGCACGTCCGCAAGCATATTGTTTGCCGTGTCGCGCTCGCTCTTCAGAGCGTTTGTGCGCAGATCGAGTGGCGCGCGCGATGCAAGCGCCGCGCCCTCTTCGGCCCGCGCGTCCCCGAAAGCCCGAGACAGATGGGGATCGAGCCATTCCGGATAGTCGCCGGCCACGTACGCGGGCGCGTTCGACATGTCCGAGGCCTCAAGGCGTGCGCGTTCGTCGCTGCTCAGCGTTTCCGGCGCATATTTCGATCCGTCAGTGAGCCTGGCAATCGCATCGATATCGAGCCCCCGTTCGCGCTTGAGCATGCCGAGCACAACGGCACGCGGCGTGTCCGCGCCCATGATGAATGCGCTCGAGGCCCGGCGGCGCAGCGCGTCATAGGCAAGGCCCGCAATCGCGGCGCGGTCGCCTGAGCCGGCAAAGCGATGCGTGAGACCCCACGCTTTCAACGCATCGGCGGCCGGCCGGCGTTCCTGTTCGATCGCGGCAAGAACTTCAATCGCAGCAGCGACCCGTGCTGCCGGCGTCATGGCAGCGCGAGGATGATGCGCACGATGTAGATGATCCACATGATGAACAATATGAGCGCGCCGACGCCGTAATAGGCGCCGCGCATGCGCACATTATTGTTCGTCACGTGCACGACCGCCTGGAGTACCCGCATCAACACGAAAATCCAGGCCAGAAGAACGAAAAGCAGATCGGCATGCCGGGTGATGATCACGAGGATCGTCAGCACATAAAATAAAACCGGCAGCTCGAATTGATTGGCAAACGCATAGCCGAATTGCGTCGCGCGCTTCGGCCAGTTCGGCTCACGCAGCGAAATATCCTGAAGGCGCGTCTCGCCCCGGCGCAGCGTCGAAGTGCGGAAATACATCATACCGAACATCACACCGAAGGTGAGCAATACCTCGACAAAAAGAGGCAACAGGACAAATCGAATTGACATGATCCAGCCCTCGTCTCCCCCGAGACAGAATAACTACACACGGCTCGGATAGTTCGGACTTTCGCGCGTAATCGTCACGTCGTGCACGTGACTCTCACGAAGGCCTGCACCGGTGATGCGGACGAATTCTGCCTTCTCATGCAGTTCACCGAGATTCTTGGCGCCGACATATCCCATGGCGGCGCGCAGCCCCCCGGTGAGCTGGTGCAGAACGGTTGCTGCCGCGCCCTTGTAGGGCACCTGACCCTCGACGCCTTCCGGCACCAGCTTGAGTGTGTCCTTGATGTCTTGCTGGAAGTAGCGATCGGCAGAACCGCGCGACATTGCGCCGACCGATCCCATTCCGCGATAGGTCTTGTACGAACGTCCCTGGTAGAGAAACACTTCACCGGGAGTTTCGTCGGTGCCCGCAAGCAGCGAGCCGACCATCGCGCAATCGGCGCCGGCGGACATCGCTTTCGCGAGATCGCCGGAATACTTGATCCCGCCGTCGGCTATCACGGCTGTGCCGCTCGCTTTTGCGGCCTCCACGCAGTCCATGATGGCGGTCAGTTGCGGCACGCCGACACCCGCCACAACACGCGTTGTGCAGATCGAGCCCGGTCCGATTCCCACCTTGATGGCATCGGCGCCGCAATCGATCAGCGCCTTGGCGCCGTCTGCCGTGGCCACATTGCCGGCGACGACCTGAACCTTGTTCGACTGACGCTTGATCCGCTTCACCGCGTCGAGCACGTACTTTGAATGACCATGCGCGGTATCGACCACCACAAGATCGACGCCGGCAGCAATGAGCGCCTCGGTGCGTGCAAAGCCTTTGTCGCCCACGGTCGTGGCGGCGGCAACGCGCAGCCGGCCCTGCTCGTCCTTGCAGGCGTTCGGGTTGGCCACCGCCTTTTCAATATCCTTCACGGTGATCAGACCGACGCAGCGATACTGCGCATCCACCACCAGAAGCTTTTCGATGCGGTGCTGGTGCAACAGCCGCTTGGCTTCGTCCTGGCTCACGCCTTCGCGAACGGTGATCAGCTTCTTGGTCATCAACTCGGAAATTGTCTGCCGCG
The DNA here is from genome assembly GCA_963707615.1 of uncultured Alphaproteobacteria bacterium. GTDB lineage: Bacteria > Pseudomonadota > Alphaproteobacteria > Rhizobiales > Xanthobacteraceae > Pseudolabrys. The sequence continues at coordinate 739,631 of CAVPQT010000001.1, read as the reverse complement.
GATCGGTGGCAAAACGGACATCCCGGTTCGTGAGAATTCCGACCAGTTTGCCCGGTTGACCGTTGCCGCCACTCTCCACCACCGGAATTCCGGAGATGTGATTGTCCTTCATCAGGTCGAGCGCCTGCTGCAGCGTTGCACCCGGCTCGATGGTCAACGGATTCACCACCATTCCGGATTCGAATTTCTTCACCTGCCGGACCTGCGCGGCCTGCTCTTCCGGTTCCATGTTGCGGTGAACCACGCCGATCCCGCCCGCCTGCGCCATGGCGATCGCCATTTGCGCCTCGGTCACGGTGTCCATGGCCGAGGCGATGATCGGGATGTTGACGGCAATCGAGCGCGTGATGTGGGAGCGGATATCGACATCGGCGGGCAGCACCTCCGACAGACCGGGCTTTATCAGCACGTCGTCGAATGTGAGCCCTTCGCGAGGACTTGCGTTATGTTTCACGGCCATCGCCAACTCCGTCTTGCCCAAAAGGGCAAAAGGCCGGTCGGCAAACGGTTAAAAAAGCCCGTTGCGAGGGGGTCCTCGCCTGCGTCACGGCCCGCTTTTGGGTTGGCGTGGGTCGATAGCACGGGATGGCGCCGATTCCTAGCGCAATCGCAGATGGCTGTTATGAACTCGTAAACACGGTCGGGCCTTTCTTCCGCCGCTGCATTAAGCTTCAAGACGCATGTTTTGACGCCTCGGGCTCGCCGGATTCTCTGATGCTCCGTGACCGCATTGTTCCGCTGATCATCGCGGTCGCCCTGTTCATGGAGAACATGGATTCGACGGTGATCGCGACCTCCCTGCCCGCGATCGCCGCCGATATCGGCACCAATCCACTGGCGCTCAAGCTCGCCGTCACATCCTATCTGTTGTCTCTCGCGATATTCATTCCGGCCAGCGGCTGGACCGCGGACCGTTTCGGCGCACGCACCGTGTTCCGCGCGGCCATCGGCGTGTTCGTGATCGGATCGATCGGCTGCGCGCTCTCGAGTTCGCTCACCGACTTCGTCATCGCCCGCATCGTGCAGGGAATGGGCGGCGCGATGATGACCCCGGTCGGCCGCATGGTGGTCGTCCGCACGATCAGCAAACGCGAACTGGTGGGAGCGATGGCCTGGGTGACGACTCCGGCCTTGATCGGTCCCGTCCTGGGACCTCCGGTCGGCGGCTTCATCACCACCTACGCGACCTGGCACTGGATCTTTCTTATCAACGTTCCGATCGGGTTGCTCGGTATTGTCCTCGCGACCCGTTACATTCCCGACGTCCGTGCCGAGGAGCATGAACGCTTTGACGTGGTCGGCATGATTCTCGCCGGCCTCGGCATCGGTGGCATGGCATTCGGCCTCTCGATACTCGGTTTGAATTTCCTTCCGTGGTACGTCGTCGTCGCGCTCGTGATCGGTGGCGCCTGTTTTTTCGCGGCGTATCTTGCCCACGCGCGACGCACCGAAAACCCCGCACTCGATCTGACGCTGTTCCGCCTGCCGACATTCTTCGCGAGCGTGGTCGGTGGATTTATTTTCCGCCTCGGATTGGGCGCGTTGCCTTTTCTTCTGCCCCTCATGCTGCAGATCGGCTTTGGCATGACGCCGTTCCAGTCAGGCATGATCACGTTCGCAACGGCGCTCGGCGCCATGGGAATGAAGTGGGCGGTTGCATTCATTCTGCACCGCTTCGGCTTTCGAAACATTCTGGTGGTCAATTCGGTGATCAGCTCAGCCTTTCTTGCGATCTGCGCCGCTTTCACTGCGACTACTCCCATTGCTCTGATGCTGATCCTGCTCTTTGTCGGCGGGTTTTTCCGTTCGCTGCAATTCACCAGCATCAACACAATAGCCTATGCCGAGGTCGATCCACGGCGCATCGGCCGCGCGACAGCGCTGGTCAGCGTCGCGCAGCAGCTCGCTGTGTCATCCGGCGTCGCTCTTGGAGCCCTGACTGTCGAATTGACCGTCCACTTCAGAGGTGGCGGACCTCTGCAGGCCGAGGATTTTCCGCCGGCATTTCTGGCGGTTGCGGCGATTTCCGCTCTCTCGGCGCTGATCTTTGCCCGGCTGGCACCGGACGCCGGTGCCGAGATGGCTGACAGACTGCCAACCCCGGCGGAGCCTTCCGATCAGCGCGCCGGCTGAGATGCGGCGGCGGACGCGCCGCGAAATCCCGTTGCCAACAGATACAATTCAGCCGAATCCGTCCGGCTTGCCGGCGGCTTGACGTGCTTGACGCTCTTGTAGTCCCGCTTGAGCGAGGCAAGCAGCGCCGCCTCGGTGCCACCTTGCAGCACTTTTGCGAGAAACGTGCCGCCGGGCGCCAGCACCTCGCGAGCGAATTCGGCGGCCGCTTCGACCAACGCCATGATCTTGAGGTGATCGGTGCGCGCGTGTCCTGTCGCGTTGGCCGCCATGTCGGAGAGCACGACGTCGGCCGGCCCGCCAATCATGTCCTTGAGCTTGTCCGGCGCGGTGCGATCGAGGAAATCGAGCGCGATGAAGTCCACCCCCGGCACGGGCTCCATCGCCAAAATGTCGATCGCGATGACCCGGCCCTGCTCGGTTGCTGAAACGCGTTGCGCGGCAACCTGACTCCAGCCGCCCGGTGCCGCGCCAAGATCGACCACGCGCGCGCCTTTCCTGAGAAATCGCGCCTTGTCGTCGATTTCCATCAGCTTGTACGCGGCGCGCGAGCGCATGCCCTCGCGCTTCGCGCGCGCGACGTAAGGATCATTGAGCTGACGTTGCAGCCATTGACGCGACGACACCGAACGATTTTTGCCGCCGCGAACACGAACCTTTTTTTGACGTGGATTTGCCATCGGTGCCGGTCAGGACATGGCCGCCTGGTTGCCGCCGCTCCAGGCACCGTCTTCGCGCATCATCTGCACCAGCATCCCCTCGCGCAAACCGCGGTCGGCAACGCGAAGGCGCGGACACGGAAACGCGCGCCGGATCGCCTCGAGGATCGCGCAGCCGGCGAGCACAAGATCTGCGCGCTCGATTCCAATGCAGGGGCTCGCCACCCGATCCTCGTGTGTCATCGCCAGCAATCGCTCGATGACGGTGGTGATCTGGTCCGCGTTCATCCAGCAACCGTCAACTCGATTGCGATCATAACGTTTGAGGTTGAGGTGCACGCCCGCGATCGTCGTCACCGTGCCGGACGTTCCGAGCATATGGATTCCGTTCGTCCCGTCCCCGCCATGGTCGCGCACGAAGGGCGCGATCAAGGATGCGACCTCGCTGACCATCGCCTCGTAGGTTTCCCGGGTGACCGTGATTCCGCCGTAGCGCTCGGCCAACGTGACGACCCCGTGCGGCAAGGAAATCCAGCCGCGAATCTGCGGCAATGGTGGCCCGCCACGTCCCCTGTGCGAGCGCGCAAGCCGTACGACTTCTGACGAACCTCCGCCGATATCGAACAGGATGGCACCCTCGGCCTGCGGGTCGATCAACGGCGTGCAGCCGGTGGCCGCGAGCCGCGCTTCCGTTTCGCGGTCGATCACCTCGAGCTCGAGACCCAATTCGTCGGCGACACGGGCGAGAAACTGCGCGCCGTTCTGCGCCGCGCGGCAGGCTTCGGTCGCAATCAGCCGCGCGCGGGTCACGCCCTTGTTTTTCATCTTGTTGCGGCAAATGGCGAGCGCCGCGATCGCGCGCGCGATTGCAGGCTCACTCAACTGGCCGGACGCCGAGACGCCCTCGCCAAGCCTGACGATGCGTGAAAACGCATCGACGACGCGGAACCCCTCGCCTGACGGCCGTGCCACCAGAAGCCGACAGTTGTTCGTGCCGAGATCGAGCGCCGCATACGTCGCGCCGCCCCGGTCGCTGCCGAAGCCAGCATCTGGCCGCCCAGGCGACCGCCGACCCCACCTGGCGCGCGAAGGCGGCGCCCGGTTAATAGCGGGGTCGAGGCCCGGGATGTCCCCGGCCTCGCCGCTCATGTCAGAACCTTCCTACCGCTTCGCAGGCCACCTTTTTCGGCGCGGCACGGTTGTGGCTGTTTATTATCGATCAGGAAAAGTGTACCAGCGTCCCTGCTTCACGCAACCCTCCGTCCCGAATGCTGTTCTTGTCCGGGCACGTTCGCTGCTTTAATTGACGTAAGACCAACCGGAACTTTTTGAGCACATGGACGACCGAACGACTGAAACGGCGCTGTCGTTGACCAAGTTCGGCATCGGTCAGCCGGTGCGGCGCAGTGAAGACCCCAAACTGGTGCGCGGCGAAGGCTGCTACGCCGATGATTTCAATCGGCCTCGACAGGCCTACGCCGTCATCGTCCGCAGTCGCGAAGCCCACGGTGTCATCCGCGCGATCAGCACTGATGCCGCGAAGACGATGCCTGGCGTACTCGGCGTTTACGCCGCGGCCGATCTGTCCGCCTACGGACCGCTCAAATGCAACATGCCGCTCAAGAGCCGCGACGGATCGCCAATCCGTTACACGCCACGCCCTGCTCTTGCCGGCGACAAGGTTCGCTTTGTCGGCGACCCGGTTGTCTGTGTCGTCGCGGAAACGGTCGCGCAGGCAAAGGATGCTGCCGAGGCCGTGGCAATCGACATCGAACCGCTTCCCGTCGTGCTCACGCCCGCCGACGCGGTGAAGCCGGGCGCGCCGCTGGTCTTCGACGCCGTTCCGAACAATATCGCGCTTGATTATCACTACGGCGATGCCGCGAAGGTCGCCGACGCTTTCGCCAAGGCGAAACACGTCACGCGGCTCGAAACATCCAATCAGCGCATGGTGGTGAACGCCATGGAGCCGCGCGCCGCGATCGGCGAATTCGATTCGGCGAACGGAAAATGGACGCTCCATTCAACGAGCCAGGGCGTTCACGGCATGAAGACGTCGCTGATGGATATTCTCAGCGCGCCCGCCGACAAGGTCCGCGTTGTGACCGGCCAGGTCGGCGGCTCGTTCGGCATGAAGGCTTCTGTCTATCCGGAATATGTCTGCATCCTGCACGCCGCCCGCCTTCTCGGGCGTCCGGTGAAATGGACCGACGAGCGCTCGGGCAGTTTCGTATCCGATCATCACGGCCGCGCGCAGGACATGGTGGTTGAAATCGCCTTCGACGAGAACGCCCATATCCTCGCCTTGCGACTGACCGGCTACGGCAACATGGGTGGCTATCTCGCGCAGTTTGGTCCGCTGCTGCCGACCGGCAATCAGGTCAAGAACCTTGCGAGCATCTACCGTACGCCGCTCATCGAGGTGGCGACCAAGTGCGTGTTCACCAACACCAATTTTGTATCGGCCTATCGTGGCGCCGGCCGGCCCGAAGGCAACTACTACGTCGAACGTACGCTCGACCTCGCGGCCAGCGAACTCGGCATTGATCGTCTCGATCTGCGCAAGCGCAACATGATCCGCAAAGGGGATCTGCCGTTCAAGGCCGCCTCCGACATGACGTACGACTGCGGCGATTTCCTCGGCGTGCTCAAGCAGGCGCTCGATGCCGCCGACTACGCGGGCTTCAACAAGCGCAAGCGCGAAAGCCGCAAGCGCGGTGTGCTGCGCGGGATCGGGATTGGTTGCTATCTCGAGGTCACCGCCGCTCCTGGCAAGGAACTCGGCGCGGTTCATTTTGAACCTGATGGCACGGTCACGATCGTCACAGGCACGCTCGACTTCGGCATGGGTCACGCGACGACCTACGCGCAAATCTTGACCGACCTGATTGGCGTGCCATTCGACCTTATCCGCATGGTCGAAGGCGACAGCGATCGCATGGCGTTCGGCGGCGGCAGCGGCGGATCCCGCTCGGTGATGTTTGTCGGCGCGGCGCTCACGGAATCCGCGGCAATCATCATTGAGCGAGGCAAACAGATCGCGTCACACGTGCTGGAAGCCTCGGCAAGCGACATTGAATTCAAGGCGGGCCGTTTCGTCATCGCCGGCACGGACCGCTCGATCGCACTGCTCGAATTGGCGGCGCGATTGCGCGGCGGACTCAAGCTGCCGGAGGGCGCACCGAACTCGCTCGACGTTGATCATGTGGTGAAGGATCCGGTTCCCTCCGCCTTCCCGAACGGTTGTCATGTTGCCGAAGTCGAGGTCGATCCCGAAACCGGCGCCGCCCAGGTCGTACGATATTCCGCGGTCAACGACCTCGGCACGATCGTCAACCCGCTTCTGGTCGAAGGACAGATCCAGGGCGGCGTCGTGCAGGGCCTTGGACAGGTTTTGCTCGAGAATGCCGTCTACGACTCCGACGGCCAGTTCGTGACCGGCTCGTTCATGGACTACGCCATGCCCCGGGCGCACGACGTGCCGATGATAAATGTGCTGAGCCACCCGGTTCCGACCAAAAGCAATCCGCTTGGCGCCAAGGGCTGCGGCGAAGCAGGCACCTCCGGCGGTCTCCCCTCGGTAGCGAATGCCGTGATCGATGCGCTGTCGGAGTACGGCATCAGGCACCTGGAAATGCCGATGACGCCCGCGCGCATCTGGCAGGCGATTCAGGACGCCAAAGCGAAGCGAGCGTCCTGACGCGGTTCCAGGGACGGCCACATACCCCGCCGGCATGGGCAACCTACTGCAATTGCATTGGATTGCCGGCGTTGTCCGGGGCATAGTCCCGGCCCTTCGTGGAGATTCCGCTTTATGACCCAAACGGCCGAGGTTCTGACCGCGAGTCGGCCGTCTTACGTGCGTCTCGTCGGCGTCGTCAGTGCGGCGCACTTCGTGTCGCACTACTACATTATTCTGCTCGCGCCGCTGATGCCCTTTGTGCGGGACGCCTATGGCGTCAGCTACACCGAAATCGGGCTCGCCTTCACGGCCTTCAATATCGTGTCAGCCGTCGGCCAGACGCCGGCGGGATTTCTGGTCGACCGCGTCGGCGCGCGCGCGTTGCTCGTCGCGGGCCTGCTGACGGGCGCCGCGGCGCTCATCCTCGCTGGTCTGATCAACTCATTCTGGATGCTGGTTGCGATGTTTGCGCTTATGGGCGTGGGCAACACGGTCTATCACCCCGCCGACTACGCGCTGCTCTCGCAACACGTGCCGTCCGAGCGTATCGGCCAGGCGTTCTCGGTGCACACTTTCGCAGGCATGCTTGGCTCGGCGGTCGCTCCCGCGAGCCTGCTCATCATGCAAAGCCAATGGGGCTGGCGTGGCGCGTTCATCGGCGCGGCGGTTCTCGGCATTGCGGTCGCGGCGGTCCTGATCGCGTTCCGCGATAACACGCCCGTTCAACCGAAATCCGCCGCGGCACGCGCCGGCTCCGGCGACACGCCGGCCGGATGGCGATTGCTGATGTCGGGGCCTATCCTGCTCAACCTCGTTTTCTTTGCGTTGCTCGCGATGATCAGTGCCGGGCTTTACAATTATTCCGTCGTTGCGCTTGGCGCGCTCTATGGCACTCCGGTCACGATCGCCAATGCGGCACTGACCGGCAACCTGTTGTGGTCGGCGATTGGCGTGCTGCTGGGAGGCGTGCTCGTCGGCCGCACCACGCGGCACGGGTTGGTTGCGACAATCGGGCTCGCCGCCATGGGGCTCTTCACCGCAATGGTCGCGGAGATCGATTTCAGCACCGTGGCATTGATCGGGGTGATGTCGCTGATCGGGCTTTTCTCAGGTGTCATCATGCCTTCGCGCGACATGATCGTGCGCGCGATTACCCCGCCGGGTTCTTTCGGCAAGGTCTTCGGCTTCGTGACCACCGGATTCAACATCGGCGGCATCGTTGCGCCGCTGATGTTCGGCGCCATCATGGACCACGGAAGTCCGCGCCTGGTTTTCCTGACGGTCGCAGCCTTAAGTCTGGTTGCGATCCTCACGGTCGCAACGCGGCCCCGACAGCCGGTCTGATCGGGCGTTTCTGGCGTTCGCACTTGTAAAATTGGACAAATTGGCCCATGTCAGAGCCATCCGGAAGGCTGCTGAGGCGTCCCAGCCCCGTTGGGGAATAGTTCAACGGTAGAACATCGAACTCTGACTCCGAGAATCTAGGTTCGAATCCTAGTTCCCCAGCCACTCCCCGCGAATTTCACCCGCCGAAACCCCAATACGATTCATTGCGTGGATGGTCGCCCGCGCCAGACCGGAATGGGCTGGCCAATAATCAAATTGTGGCTCATCCTGATGTGGGCTGCTGAGTACGAACAAAAAACGCGATAGGGAGGGACAGGCCGTGGCTCAAACCATTGAGGCATATGTCGGCAACGCGCTCGACGACGCAAAGATATCGCCTCTGCACCGCAGAGTCGTCGCGCTCATCGCCGCGGGATATTTCTTCGACGTCATCGACTTCACGATCTTCGGCTCGCTCGTGCCGTATATTCTGTCGTCGAAGTTTGCGAGCGGCGCGGAAGTCGCGCTGGTCGGCAGCGCGACGATCTTCGGCATGTTCATCGGCACCGCGGGGCAAGGTCAGTTCAGCGACCGGTACGGCCGCCGCTTCATCTATCAATTCAACCTGCTGCTGTTCGGTGTGTTCACCATTATCGGCGCATTTGCGCCGAACGTGACGATGCTTGTCATCTGCCGCTTCATCGCCGGGCTCGGTCTTGGTGCCGAACAGCCGCTCGCCTTCGCCTATGCCGGCGAATATTCGCCGAAACTCATTCGCGGACGCATTCTGGCGATCGTGCATTTCATCGGCGGCGCCTGCGTATGGCCGCTCGGCACGGCGCTGGTGCTTCTCCTCGGCGCCGTGATCTTCCCGACCGCGCCCGACACCGTCTGGCGGACCGCATGGGTCATCATCGGCGCCGGTGCGCTGATCGTGTGGGTGTTCCGTTTCTCGTTGCCGGAATCGCCGCGCTATCTCGCAACGCATGGCCGCGGGCAGGAAGCGCTCGACGTGCTCAAGCGGCTCGAAATCAAGAACGTGCCGGCTTTGAGTTCGCTCTCGACCGACGCCGCGAGCAACACCAAGAGCGATCCCTTCGCGGTGGTGTTCCGCATGTTCCCCACCCGCGTCATCGCCGGGATGATCTGCTTCACGGCGTTCTTCGGAGTGGCGATCGGCCTCGGCGCGTGGCTGCCGAACATGATGAACGAGAAAGGCTTCACGATCACGAAGTCGCTTCAGTACACGCTGGCGATGAACTTCGCGGTGCCGTTCGCGAGCCTCTTCATGATGTACGCGCTCGATAAATGGGGCCGCAAGATCACGTCGGTCTGCGCGTTCATCGGCGCCGCCATCATGGCGATTGTGTTCGCCAACGCCGGCGCGCCGCTGGAGCTGATGGTCGCCGGGTTCGTGATGGTGTTTTTCATCCAGGTGGCCGGAAACGCCATGCAGATCTTCGCATCGGAAGTGTTCCCGACCAATGCGCGCGCCTCCGGCTTCGGCTGGGCCGCGGGCGTCGGCCGTCTCGCGACCGCCTTCATCATGCCGTCGATCCTGCTGATCCAGCAGACTTACGGGCTCATGACCGTGTTCGTATGCCTCGCGACCCTGCTGCTGATCGCAGCCGCATCGGTCACCCAACTTGGTCCGGAGGCCAAGCAGAGAGGCCTTGATGAAATCGCACCGCCGACGCGGCGCTTCATCGAAGCCGACAATGCCTTCTGGCTCACCTTGGGTGGCGCCGTGTGCATTCTGCTGTCGGTCAGCTGGTGGCTCTACTTCTATCTCGCGGCGAAGCAGGTCTCGAGCACGCTGGTGTGTCTCATTTACACCAACGACACCTGCGCGCAGCTGGTGGCCACGGCCACCAGCCAGGGCAAGATGGGCTATTACCCGTTCTTGACCTGGATCGGCATCGTTCTGATCCTCGGCGGCGTCTTCATGACGAAGCGCAAGCCGGCGTCGGCGGCAAAGAAGGCTGCCTGAACCGACGATACATCTGATGGGGCCCGGTTGGCGCGAGTTCGGCCGGGCCTCGAAATTTCCGAGTTGCGTGATGACTTCACCCACAGGCGCCAGCGCATCCAACGTCCGTTTCCTGTCGCGCAACGATCAGGGCGGCAAACCCGACGGCGTGCAGGTCATCCTGCACAAGGGGCACGCTTTCATCGGCCATATGTTCAGCGACGGCTATTCGGTGGTGGATGTGCGCGATCCGCTGAACCCGAAGACGGTTGCTTTTATCGCCGCGCCGAAGAACACGCGCTCGCACCATCTGCAAATTCATGGCGATGTCCTGCTCGCCGTGAATGGCCCGAACATCTGGGCCATGCAGCAATACGCAACGCAGCAGGATTACTATGCGAAGTCGCTGATCGATTCAGTGCAGACCGAGCAGCCGTTCGCCGCGGGCTTGCGTGTGTTCGATGTATCCAATCCCGCCACGCCGCGAGAGATCGCTTTCCTGCACATGCCCGGCTTCGGCGCTCACCGGATATGGTGGGTGGGTGGCCGCTACGCCTACGTGTCGGTGCATTTCGAAGGCTTCATCGACCACGCTCTGGCGATCATCGACGTGTCCGATCCGACGCGACCAAAGCTGGCCGGTCGCTGGTGGTTGCCCGGAATGAATCGTGCCGGCGGCGAGATCGCTCCCGCTTCGTTCGGCAAGCGCACAGCGCTGCATCACCTCATAAGCGCAGGAAATCTCGGCTTCGCGGCATGGCGCGACGGCGGCTTCACCGTGCACGATCTCGGCGATCCGCCCAACCCGAAGCTGCTCAGCCATCGCAACTACGCGCCACCCTTTGGCGGCGGCGCGCATACGCCTTTGCCGCTTCCAAAGCGCAAGCTTCTTGCATTGGCAGACGAAGCAACGTCAGCGAGTTGCGCAAACGGGCTCGCCTATACCTGGCTGATCGATGTCAGGAATCCGTCAAATCCAGTGTCGATCGCCACGCTGCCGACGCCCGCCGAAGAAGATTTTTGCGCCAAGGGCGCGAAATTCGGACCGCACAATCTGCATGAGAACCGTCCCGGCGCGCTGCAATCCGAAGACCTCCTGTTTGCGACTTATCACAATGCCGGATTGCGCATTTACGACATCCGCGACGCATTTGCGCCCAAACAGGTCGGCTACTACGTGCCACCGCCGCCCGAAAGAATTGTCGACCAGCGGCCAAATCCGGCCAAGGTCATCCAATCGTGCGATGTGTTTGTCGACGTGAACGGCGTGATGTACCTCACCGACACCAATGCCGGTCTCTACATTCTGCAGTACGAAGGAAAATAACGGAATGTCGAAAAAGTTTGGACGTTTTGCCCTGCACATGTGGACGATCGACACCACGCCGCTTGCGACCGCGCTCGATGCGGCGAAACAGGCGGGCTATGACGCGGTCGAGCTGCGGCGGACGGATTTCAAGCGATGCTTCGACACAGGCATGACCAACGCGCAGGTGCTCGACCTGATCAAGAAAAGTGGCATCCCCTGCGGTGTGCTTGGCGTGGAATACGGTTGGCTCTTCGCCACCGGCGATGAGAGCAAACGGCTGTTTCAGGTCTTCCGGGAATCCTGCGAGAACGCGGTCGCCCTTGGCTGCGACACATTGATGAGCGCGCCCGGCCAGGTGAACGGGCCGATCAAGGATGCGATCAAATATCTCAAGGATGCTGGCGATATCGCCGCCGAGTACAAATTAAAGCTCGGGATCGAATTCAACTCGCAGCACGACGTTCTCAACAGCCTCGGCGTTCTCACCGAGCTGATCGAAGGCGCCAACAAACCAAATTGCGGCTACCTGATCGACGCTTATCATTTCACGCGCAGCGGCGCAGGCGGCCGCAGCTTTGAAAGCGTGCCCGCGGATAAAATCTTCTGCTTTCAGTACAGCGACCTCTCCCCCAACCCGGTGACGGGCGTACGTCGCCCCACCGATCGGTTGCCGCCCGGCAAAGGCATCGTCAAATGGCGCGAGATGCTGGGGCTCTTGGCAGAGAAAGGCTATACGGGCTACCTCAGCTACGAAGCACCCAATCCCGAACAATGGGCACGCTCGCCTTACGATGTCGCGCGCGAAGGCGTCGAGCTGACCCGCAAATTATTGAGGGACGCCGTCCCTGACTATGTCACTTGAGGTTGATCATGGCAGCAGAACAAGAACTTCCGCTCTTTCTCGGTTTGAACGACAAGTCGGTTACCGACATTCCCAAAACCGTCGAGAAGCAGCGCTACATGACGAGCGTGGCCCCGAAGGCCGCCAATCCCGGCAAATGGGTCGAACAACCGCGTATGCCGATCCCGACAGGCGAGCATGCCGTCATCGAATGCCAGGGCAAAATTCACTCAGTCGCCGGTTACGCAAAGCATCGCGTCGATCAGAATTTTCATCAGGTGTTCGATCCGAAAGCCGGCACATGGTCGTTGAAGGCGCCCTTCCCGCTTCCTTGCAATCACGTTGCCGGTGTCTCACTCGGCTCGAAGATTTACACCTTTGGTGGATTCATCGAACAAAACCGATGCCCCCATTCCAAATGCTTCGTCTACGACACGGCGACCGATCAATGGGCGCCGATCGCGGGCCTGAGCCGGCCGCGCGGCGCGATGTCGGCGATCGTTCTCGATGGCAAGATCCATCTGCTCGGCGGGCGCGACGTGCGGTCCGTGGAGTGGCACGAGATTTACGATCCATCGACCGACAAGTACACGATCCTCGGGGGAATGCGCGGGTCGACCGGCACACAGCCTTTTGTCGGCCAGCGCGATCACATGGGTGTTGCGGTTGTCGATGGAAAAATCCACGCGATTGCCGGACGCATGGACTCTTATGATTTCAATACCGGACTGAACGCCGTCTACGATCAGAAGACCGACGCCTGGACGTTCCGCGCGCCTTTGCCGACACCGCGGAGCGGTCCGTCATGCGTCTATATCAACGGCAAGATTGTCGTATTTGGCGGCGAAGCAACCGGCAAAGTCTTCGGCACAAACGAGGCCTATGATCCGAAGACCGACAGCTGGGAGCAGCTCACGCCGATGGCGATCCCGCGCCACGGCCTGCACGGAGCGACCTGCGCCGTCATCGGCAACATGGTGCACGTACCGGGCGGAGGTCCTGTACCCGGGGGGCAGGTTCAAGGCGCCTACCACGACGCATTCACCTTCGGTTGACGCAAAAAAAACGGCCGCCCTGGAGGCGGCCGTCACTCATGCTGGAGAAATGCGACGCGTCAGCGTGCCGGACGCAAGATCAACTCGGCAACACCAGCCGCGACATTGAGGCCCGCCTGTCCTTGCACTGAAAGCGGTTGCAGGGCGACGGTGCGGTCCGAACCGCCGACCAGCACATTGGCGCCAAGGCCGGCACCGACCGTCGCTTCAGCACTGGCACCAGCATAGTTGCCGGCGAGTGCGCCAAACCGGCGCGTCGTCGGTGCATACACCGCCCAGACCATTTCGCCGCCTGCGGTTGCGCCGAGATCGAGACCAAACTTGTTGATCGCACCGACATACACCTCACGCGGTCCCGGCTGGGATGGCGTGAACATGCAACTCACCTCTTTGTGCGATGTAATAATCAAGCCAATGCCGCCGGAAATATCGCAAGTCAGTGTTCCAGCCTTAACGCGTTCGGCTTGTGCCATCGCTGCAGAGGATGCCACCGTCGCGGCAACCGCCAGGGCCGCAAGAACGCTCAATGGCTTTTGCATCGCAAACTCCTTCGTAATTTATGATGGCCTATCAACGCGGTTGGAACGCACAAGTTCCCGATGTCAGGACAGGCAACGACCCGCGAAATTCGCGTAGGCGCCGCTTGAAAGTGCGCTGAACGCAGGTTCGCACCCGATCGGCATCGTGGGTGCAGTCCGAGGCGATGCTGGCTGATTTGCCAGTGGCACATGCAATCGATCGCCTTTGCTCGTGCGATCGACCACCTGGCCGCTAAAATCGTTTTCGACCGAATGTCTGGCTGTGACGGCAAGACTGAACCCGGTCGGAAGCACAACGGCATCCAGCACCAGAGCGACAGCGGCGGCCACAACAATAGACGATATGAAATTACGCATCGTCGGTTTCCACATTCGTCTCAGGCTTCGGCATGAGCTGAAGCGTGAGCACGACAGGAAACGGCCGGCGGAGAAATATGTTCCGGAGGTGATTAGCGCAGAGCGAGAATTTGATTGGCCGGGATCACGATATGACAGTGCAATCCGTCCGGGTCGAATTCGAGTTCAACCGTGGCATCGAGCGCGCGCGCAAGATTGCGCTCGATAACCATGCTGCCGAACCCCTTTCGGCGCCTGGCCTTGACTTTCGGGCCAAGTTTTTCGCGCCAATCGAGTTCAACGGCGCTCCCGTCGACGTTCTCCAGCCGATTCCACGTAATCACCACGCGTCCGACGGGCACCGATAATGCACCATATTTTGCCGCGTTAACCGCAAGCTCGTGCAGCGCGAGACCTAAATTCTGCGCAGCCTCGGGTTTAATCGCAATGGCCGGTCCTTCGATCGAAACCTGCGCCGCCTGTCCATCGAGATAGACGCCGAGTTGCGAGCGTACGAGCTCACCGAGTGATGCGCCGTACCAACTCTCGCGAATAAGGAGGTCGTGCGACGCCGCAAGTGCCTGCAATCGCGCGCCGAATTGCGTCAGGAAAGTCTCGACCGATCCGGTATGGCGAGCCGTCTGCCGCGCCATTGCCTGAATGACCGCGAGCAGATTCTTCGAACGATGGGTCAACTCCCTCAGCAGCAAACGCAGATGGGCCTCGCCCTCTTTGCGTTCGGTCACGTCGACCGATGCGCAGGTCAAGCCGACGACATCGCCGGCTTCGTTACGCAGCGGCTCAATGTGCAAATCGTGCCAACGAATTCCGGGCGCGTCTTCGAGCGGGACCTCAGCGCGTTTCGCTTCACCGCTCGCAAGGACCGCGCGTTTCACCGCGATCATGGCGGCGCCCGCTTCCGGCGACAGGATCTCCGCGTCCGTGCGTCCAAGAATGTCTTCGATGGCCCGGCCGAGCATCGGGTTGCTGATCGAGGTGTAACGGAGATCGCGATCCTGGGTGTAGACTGTCACCTGTGAACCGCGCAGCGCGGTTTCATATCGTGCAAAGCGCGCGCGCAGCAGGTTCAGTTCCCACGCTTGCGCGTTAACCTGCTCCTGAAGCTGCCGGTATTCGTTCTCGAGTTTGGCCAGTTCGGCCTCTTGCGCCCCGGACATGTTGCGCACCATTCGTTCCGTTACGTGTCAATGTCCGGCGCGACCGAACACGCACACTGGTTTTCGCGAACCGGCGATCCAATGTGCATCGGAGAGCCTGTCAACGAACGAGGTCACGCAGGGTGCCTCTAGTTGCGCCAAGGCGCGCAATTTCTGATCCAACAAGTTGCAACTGAAATCAACGCCGTGAAGCGCAAACTGTTGCATTGCTTTGGCGAACTTCAGGGTTGACGGTACCACAAGCCACGCCGCCCAACTCGAGGCGAAACGCGACGATGCAGTGATGCGTGGCCTATCTAAAGAAAGCGCGCCGGACATCTAGCTTAGCTTGCGCGCCGCTCCCGTCGTCGCGCATTGCGCTCGAAAAACAGGGCCTGACTGAGGACCGCCGATACAGTCGAAGGTTGGAACGGTTTTGCAATCAAAAAGGCCGGCTCCGGTCGCTCACCGGTCAGGAAGCGTTCCGGATAAGCGGTGATGAAAATGACGGGTACTTCAAACGTCCGCAACATTTCGTTGACCGCATCGAGTCCGGAGCTGCCGTCGGCAAGCTGAATATCGGCGAGGATGATCCCGGGCCGCTTTGCTTTTGCGAGCGCGATGGCCTCGGCGTGTGTACGCGCGACGCCCAGCACACGGTGGCCGAGGCTTTCTACGAGCCCTTCCAGATCAAGGGCGATGAAAGTTTCATCTTCGATGATCAGAACATCGGTTGCGATCTCGGCTGCAAGTTCGCGACCGGATTCCTCGACAAGTTCGCGCAATTCCGGCGCATCGATATCCAGAACCTTGGCAGCGTCATCCTCCGACAACCCTTCAAGGGCAACCAGGAGAAAGGCCTGCCGCGGCTTCGGAGGAATTTGCGACAGATGGCGCTCGACCGGTTGGCTCGGACTAGCGCCCGACGACTTGCCGTTCAGCGCGACCGAGTTCCAGATCTTCGTGAAAAGCCGATACAGAGCGATCCTGGTGGAAAGTCCCGTGTCGAGCACCTTCGGGTCCTGAATCAGGGCCTCCAGGGTCGCCGCGACGTAGGCATCGCCCGACGCCTGGCTACCGGAAAGAGCCCGCGCGTACCGGCGAAGATATGGCAAGTGCTGTGCAACTGCTTGAGATGTCGACAAGATTCCCTCCCGAATCAAACGCCTAGCGGTCGATCGTGGGTCATGCCCCCACCTTCCAATCAACCTGTAGCGCCTCAACGCGGCCGCCGCAAAAAAGTTCCGTTCGGGGGGAACCATCCGCCACCTCAGAGGTTTGCTCAGGACCAAGGGGATAGCCGGCGCCCGCCCGGGCCTCGGAAGTTGGGGTCGAACAATGAATGAACGCAAGCCCGTGGGACAACAAGATCCGATGGAAGCGACAGCGGCCCGGAGCAGAAAAATCAATGCAAAGCCGGCCAAGCTTGGACGCGACGTCCAAGCGCGCCTCGGCCAGCAACTGCGTGCCATGTACGACGATGTCGTGAGCCAAGGTGTGCCTGATCGGTTCAACGACCTGATTAATCGCCTTGATGGCAGCGGAAAAAAGGACCCGCAATAATGCCTATGGACGAGTCGGTCCGCAAAGCCGTTCTCGCTGCGGTGCCAAGTCTCCGCGCATTCGCCATTTCCCTTTGTGGAAATGTCGACCGCGCAGACGATCTGGTGCAGGAGACCTTGTTGCGTGCGCTCGCCAATATCAATTCGTTCCAGCCCGGTACGAACATGTCGGCCTGGCTGTTCACCATCCTGCGCAATCACTTCCGCTCGGAATATCGCAAGCGGCGTCGTGAGGTCGAGGATAGCGACGGGCATCACGCCGAGTCGCTTAAGTCGCAACCCGATCAATATGGTCATGTCGAGTTTCGCGAGTTTCGCGAAGCGCTCGCGCAATTGCCTTCAGACCAGCGCGAGGCATTAATTCTAGTCGGCGCCTCCGGTTTCTCC
Source organism: uncultured Alphaproteobacteria bacterium (assembly GCA_963707615.1). Classification (GTDB taxonomy): domain Bacteria; phylum Pseudomonadota; class Alphaproteobacteria; order Rhizobiales; family Xanthobacteraceae; genus Pseudolabrys. The sequence continues at coordinate 722,676 of CAVPQT010000001.1, read as the reverse complement.
TACGAGGAAGCAGCCGGAATTTGCGGATGCGCCGTCGGCACGATCAAGTCGCGCGTCAATCGAGCGCGCACAAGGCTAGCCGAACTGCTTCATGTCAACAGCGCCGAAGATTTCGGCCCCGACGAGACGACGCGCGCCGTGCTGGCAAGTGGCGGAGAATAAATCTCCGCCTGTCGCAATTCCTTTAGACAACAAAAAAAGAGCCCCGTGCGAGGGATCCTCGCACGGGGCTCTTTTACTCTACGCTGACGCTACACTACGGGACAGTTCGCCCGCGCACCAAACCAGCAACGACTGAAATGGCAAACAGCACAATCGCGACGAAGAATACGATCTTGGCGGCCTCGACGGCGACGCCGGCAATCCCGCCAAAGCCAAGCAATGCGGCAACGAGCGCAACGATCAGAAAGGTAACGGCCCAACCCAGCATGGCGGTCCTCCGTGTTTTTAAGTACGGCACAGCAGCCGCATATCGGAGCAACGTCAGGCCGACCCAATTGTTCCAGGCCGGATTAGACCGCTCGCCTTCGCAAGTTGCCAGCGACGGGAACCGGCCCAATAATGAGGATGTTTCACGAAGTCATACGGACACATTCATAGGATTGGATGCCGACCTATGCGTCGCGGAAAGAAAACAGGAACTCAAAAAGTACCGGGCCAAACGCAGATTTGGCGTCACCGCCGAACCTAAAGGCAAGGTAGTCCGCAAACGCGGCAACGCATTCGTCATTCAAAAGCACGCGGCCACGCGACTCCACTACGACCTGCGGCTCGAACTTGATGGTGTCATGAAAAGCTGGGCGGTAACGCGAGGACCGAGTCTCGTGCCTGGCGAAAAACGGCTGGCTGTCGAGGTCGAGGATCATCCGATTGCCTATAACAAATTCGAAGGCACGATCCCGAAGGGAGAATATGGCGGCGGGACAGTGATGATCTGGGATCGCGGCCATTGGGAGCCTGAAGCCGATCCGCACAAGGGCCTGGCGAAGGGTCACCTTGCATTCAGGCTCTACGGCGAGAAGTTGCACGGGGGTTGGCACCTCGTGCGGATGCATCGCCGGCAGGGAGAAAAGCGGGATAACTGGTTGCTGATCAAGCAACACGATGGCACGGAGCGATCCGCGCGCGACGAAGACATTCTGGAAGAGAAGCCTCTTTCGGTCGTCACCGGTCGGACCATGGACGAAATCACGAGTGGTCCGAAGAAGGAATGGCGAACCAACAGAGCCAGCAAGACGAAGCAGCTCTCTGGCAAGCCAAAAGCCATCAAGCGCGGAACGTCGCGCGCGGCCACGGCCCGCTCCGGCAGCAGAGCAAAACTCGTGATCGCCGAAGCGCTGCGTGGCGGGCGCAAAGCAAAGCTCCCTAGGTTTGTTTCCCCTTCCCTTGCCACGCTCAGCGACAAGGCACCCGACGGCGACAATTGGGTGCATGAGATCAAGTTCGACGGCTATCGCATTCAGGCCCAGCTCGATCGTGGAAAGGTAAAACTATTCACCCGCAAAGGTCTCGACTGGACCGAGAAGTTTCCCACCATCGCGGCCGCAATTTCGAAATTGCGAGTCAAAAGCGCGGTGTTCGACGGCGAACTGGTGACAGAAGACAGCAATGGCATTTCGAGCTTTTCCTTGTTGCAGCAGGACCTCAAGGACGCTCGTCATGACCGCATGGTCTTCTACATGTTTGATGTGCTGTACCTCGATGGGGCTGATCTCACTTCTCTCCCGTTTTCGACCCGAAAGGAGGCTCTGGCCGATTTGCTCAGCGGCTTCCCGGAACGGGGTCCCTTGAGTTTGAGCGAGTCCTTGACCGGGTCGGGCACCACCTTGCTCCGGCACGCCTGCAAGATGGGTCTTGAAGGAATCGTCTCAAAACTGGCCAGTGCCCCATACAACTCCGGGCGCTCGCATGAATGGATCAAGACCAAATGCTCGGATCGGCAGGAATTCGTCGTTGCGGGTCTCGTGCCTTCGACGGCCGATGCGCGCGCCGTCGGCGCACTGGTGCTGGGTGTCTATGACGGCCACACCCTCAAATATGCGGGGCGCACCGGTACAGGTTTCACCCATGAAGTGGCCCGTTCGCTTTATCGCAAACTCAAATCCCTCGAGACAGCGAAGGCTCCGTTTGAAGCGATCCCGGCGGAAGAGCAAGGCGCCCGGAAACCTGTATGGGTGCAGCCGAAAATGGTGGTCGAAGTCGATTTCCGCGGTTGGACACATGGCGACCGCGTTCGACAGGCATCGTTTCAGGGTATCCGAGAGGATAAATCTGCCAAGGACGTTGTTCGTGAACAGGCCGTAGCTGCCAAGAGCCGGACGAACGGCGTACGGCGCAGCGCTCCCGTCAAAAACGGCGATGCCAGCGTTGCCGGCGTGCGCCTCACACACCCCGACCGGATCTATTGGGACGATGTCGACATCACCAAGCGCGATCTTGCCGACTTTTATGTGCAGATATGGAAATGGATGCGACCGCATCTGGTCGGTCGGCCGATCTCACTTTTGCGCTGTCCGGAAGGGGCATCAGGACAATGCTTTTTTCAGAAGCATGCGCGTGCCGGCATTCCTGTCGACCATCTTCATCTCGTGCCGGAAAAAAACGACAAGATTATTTCTGTCGATGATCTCGATGGCGTGATCGCGTTGGTACAGGGAGGCGTTCTCGAAATTCACGTCCGTGGAAGCACTATCGATCACCTCGAGAGCGCCGACAGGCTTGTATTCGACCTCGATCCGGGCCCGGAAACCGGGTGGAAAGACGTTGTAGCGGCCGCGCTTGACGTCCGCGATCGGCTCAAGGGCATAAAGCTCAAGTGCTTTCTGAAGACGTCTGGTGGGAAAGGCCTGCACGTTGTGCTGCCGATTGCGCCCACCCCCTGGGAACGAGCCAAGACATTCGCCAAAACCGTCGCCGAAGCGATGGAAGCAGATCAGCCTGACCGGTACGTCGCGACGGCCACAAAGGCCAAACGTAACAAGCGCATTTTCATCGACTATCTGCGCAATAGCCGCGAAGCAACGGCCGTTGCGCCCTATTCCACGCGCGCACGCCCAGGCGCGGCGGTATCGGTGCCAATCGACTGGTCCGAACTCAGCGGTCTGAAGAGCGCCAGCCAATACACCGTTCAGAATCTTGTCCAGCGGATGTCCCGACTGCGAAAGGATCCGTGGGCCAATATTGGCCGCGAGAAACAGCAATTGCCGAAATTCAGATAGACGGCTCGACCCTGCGCCGTCGCGGAAGGCTTCATAATTTTTGAATCATTTGCGGGAACCATATTTCGGTGACATTCGTTCGCCGATGTGGACAGACATTTTTTCGTCAGAACATCGCCATGCCAGAGAATACTCGGGTAGGACGAAGGGCGTACCATGTTATTCCGCAAATTGATGATCGTCGGACTGTTTCTTGTACTGGACTTTCTGTGTGGCGCTGCATTTGCGGAAAGTTCGCGGCAGTTTTCAGGACTGGCGGCCTTTTACAGCACTAACTATTCGGGTCGAACGGCTTGTGGGGATCGCTACGATCCGACGAAATTCACTGCGGCTCACCGCAGCCTGCCGTTTGGCACGCGACTGCGCGTCACCGATCCAAGATCGCAGCGCACCGTTGTCGTCGTGGTCAATGATCGTGGCCCCTTCACCAAAGGGCGAGTGCTTGACCTTTCGCTTGCCGCAGCCAAGGCGCTGAGAATGATGGATCGGGGGCTCGTGAAGGTGACCGCGGTCATCGAATAACCGGCGGAATTTATTCAACAGCGCAAACCAGCCCCCGCTTATTTCAGATATATTCGCTTTTTGATCCACTCGGTTTTTCCCGAAATCCTCGAGGACACCCATATGCCCGCAAAGCGCCCGGCGCCACGCCTCGCACTGGTTGAAGAAACACGCATGACGGAAGCGCAACGCGCATTGCTGGACGCGATCCGATCTGGCCCGCGTGGCGCATCCGTCACTCCACGTGGACCCTTCGCCGTCTGGATGCACGCGCCCGAGCTGGGGCATTTTGCCCAAGCCCTCGGCGGCTATAGCCGTTACAAGACATCGCTCTCGCCCCGCCTGTCTGAGTTCGCCATCCTGTGCACCGCCCGGCTGTGGCGAGCCCAATATGAGTGGTTCGCGCACGCTCCGATCGCTGAGAAAGCCGGTGTCAGTCCGAAAACAATTGAAAGTCTGCGGCTGGGCCGTCCACCGAAGTCCGCACAGAAGGATGAGCGAGCAATCTACGAATTCATCCAGGAGCTTTACAAAACCAGACGCGTCAGTGACCGCACCTACAGAAAGACGCACTCATTGCTTGGTGACAAGGCGACCGTCGAGCTGGTCGGGATACTCGGCTACTACGTGCTTATTTCAATGACACTGAACGTGTTTCGAATGTTGCCCCCGGGCAACGAGAAACTGGCATTCGCTGAGCCGAAGTAGCGCTGAAACAAGTCCCGGCGCGAGCGCTCGCACCGGGACTTGTTTCAGAAAGTGGTTGCCAGCAGACGATCAATCAGCAGCTCTGTCGCGTCTTGATGATCACGTTACCGTTCGGCAACTTCGTACGCACGCGCACCGTGCGGCACTCAGCACGATGTTTATACCAACCATAGTGATGACCACGGTCATAGTTCCTATGAACCACGACATCGTCTCGATCATGAACCACAACTTGCGCGGATGCAGGAATAGCACCGAGGAGCAATGTCCCCACGGCCGCACCCAGAACGACCATTCTCATCTCAGCCTCCTTCGTAACCCCCGGGTCAGAAACGCGGAGAGAGCAAAATTGTTTCCCAATGAGCGCCCTGACGGTCGAATGATTTGCGATGACATGGTAGGGTTTGATCGTGCCTGACAAGGAACTCTCACCTTCAGAAGATGACGGACGCGTCATCGACTTCAGACGCGGCAAGGTGCGTGCACGGCCACCTGATCCGTCGCCGGTCGAAAGTCTGTCGAAATACGAACATGGTCAGGACCAAGACGACTACCGTCACCGCATGACCGTGAACGCGGTGGTATTCGTATTTGTGATCGGATTGATCGGCGCGGCCGTCTGGCTTGCCGATACCATGGCGACGATGCGCAAAAACCAGGACTGTGTACTGTCCGGTCGCCGGGGTTGCACGCCCGTCGAAGTCACAAAGGACCGCTGGTAGGACCCCGCCCCGGAGAATTCTGGCTCCCAAGCCTTTGAAAAACTGTTGGCTGCCGGACTTTTCGCTAAGTGGCCGTCACCATTGAACTTGTCCCTATGCTTCGGTATACGGGCATCCAATCGCTAGCGGTGGGAGTGCGGATTGGGGGTTGTTGCGCGCGTTCAGGCGCCGTGGCCGCCTGCTTGCCAGAACTCCAAATCAACCAGAGAGTTACATATGTCTTCAACGTTCGAAACCATCGCCAATATTATCGCTGAAACCTGCGATATCCCGCGCGACTCCATCAAGCCGGAAAGCCACGCCATCAACGATCTGGGTATCGACAGCCTGGACTTTCTTGACATCGCTTTCGCGATCGACAAGGCCTTCGGGATCAAACTTCCACTCGAACAGTGGACCCAGGAAGTCAACGACGGCAAGGCAACCACCGACCAATATTTCGTGCTCAAGAACCTGAGCGCCCGCATCGACGAACTCGTCGCTGCCAAGGGGGCATAAAGCGCGGGTCACATGCGTCTTGAGTACTTTCAGCTAATCGACCGCATCGTCGACCTCAAAATCGCCGATCGCAAAATTAGCACCGAGGCAACGGTTCCCGGCACCAGCACAATTTTCGAAGGCCATTTCCCTGGCTTCCCGCTTATGCCCGGGGTGCTGCTGATCGAAGCCATGGCGCAGACCTCGGGTTGGCTAATTGTCGCCAGCAACGGCTTTTCCCGCATGGCTTTCCTTGCTGCGGTCAAGGATGCCAAGTTCCGGATGTTTGTAACCCCCGGCCAGAAATTGTCGGTCGAGGCCGCTCTCCTGCACGAGGGCTCCGGCTATGCCATTACAAATGCGAGCATCACGCTTGACGGCAAGTCGATCTGCGATGCGACGCTGACTCTCCGCATTCTCGATTTTCCAAACGAAGAAATGAAACTGCGGATGCGTGAGGCCGCCGCGCGGGTCGGCTTCCCGACCGAGGTGCCCGCCAATGGCTGAGAGCACCCGGGAGGTCTGGATCACCGGGATTGGTATTGTTTCTTCTCTCGGCGAAGGCCCCGATGCCCATTGGCAAAAGTTCCTGGAGGCACATCCAACCGCCGACACAACGACTTTTGCTCCGTTCGTCGTGCATCCATTGGCTGCGATCAATTTCGACGGACAAATTCCGAAGAAAGGCGATCAGCGCCAAATGGAGAACTGGCAGCGGATCGGTACTTATGCGGCGGGGCTAGCGCTCGATTCGGCAGGCGCGAAAGGGAAAACAGACATTCTTTCGCGGATGGACATGATTGTCGCGGCAGGAGGTGGCGAGCGCGATCTGACCGTCGACTCGAATATCCTCAGCGGTATCACGCGTGCCGCAAATCCAGCTGCTTTCCTGAACGAAAGATTGATGAGCGATCTACGCCCGACTTTGTTTCTGGCGCAGCTTTCGAATCTGCTGGCGGGCAATATCTCGATTGTGCATGGCGTGACAGGATCCTCGCGTACCTTCATGGGTGAAGAATCCGCCGGGATCGATGCCGTACGCATTGCCCACTCGCGTATCGGCGCTGGACAAAGCGACATTGCTTTGGTCGGCGGCTCGTACAACGGCGAGCGCCCCGATCTGCTGATGCTCTACGAGTTTGCGGAGCTTGCGCTAAAGAATGGATACGCGCCGATATGGGAGCGCGGCGACACGCGACCGGGTTTTGCACTGGGCTCGCTTGGTGCTTTCCTCGTCATTGAAGCGCGCGATCATGCCGAAAAACGCGGTGCCAAGTCCTTGGGTCGTTTGAGCACGGTTGTCTCGGATCGCGCAAATCGGAAACCTGGAACGATTGCGCAAACGCTTTCGAGTCTGTGGGATCGACTGACAGCGAAAACAAAAATCGGCCGTGGAGCTGTTCTTTCCGGTGCGACCGGTGTGCACCCCGCGACCGCGGAGGAGCGCCAATTTCTGGAGTTGCACGGCGATCTTGCAGTGCGCGCCACCGGCTCATATCTCGGGCATGGGCTGGAACCACAATTTCCGATGAATATCGCGCTGGCCACGGTGGCTCTCCGACATGGTAGCCTGTTTCCACCGTGCGATACGACGGGTCTGGAGAAACCGTTCACCGGGGATTTGACCCAAATCTTGGTGACCGGGGTGGGACACTGGCGAGGCGAAGGCCTCGCTTTGGTTGAGCGAGCTGGTTAGGGAGGCCGAGATGACAACGGGCAGAGACAAGATGGGACGGCCGCTCGTGGTAGTGACTGGTCTTGGTGTTGTGACGTCGCTCGGAGCCGGCAAGGCTGACAATTGGGCCAAACTGACAGCCGGCGAGTCCGGCATCAAGACGATCACCCGATTTCCGACCGACGGGTTGAAGACGCGCATCGCCGGTACGATCGACTACCTGCCTCCGCAATCGAGCAATGCCGCTCTGACCGAATTGTTCGCTCAACTCGCCGCGGACGAAGCCGTCACCCAGTCCGGTGTCAGTGGGACAGGTCGATTTCCGGGACCCCTCTTCCTCGCGGTTCCCCCGATCGAGATGGAATGGCCTCAACGTCTCGAGTTCGGCGCCAAATCGGGCGCCAACGACAAGATCACCTATACGGACATGCTGCGGGTGAGTGCGGGATTCCCCGCCTACCATCATCGTTTTTTGCTGGGCTCGGTTGCCGACAACCTGGCTGAAAAATTCGGCACGCAGGGTTCGCCAATTTCGCTTTCGACGGCCTGCGCTTCGGGCGCAACGGCGGTTCAGCTCGGCGTCGAAGCTATTCGCCGCGGCGAAACCGATGCCGCACTTTGTATCGGCACGGACGGGTCTATCAACCAGGAGTTGGTTATCCGCTTCTCGCTGCTCTCAGCGCTGTCTACCGGCAATGATCCGCCGCATACCGCGTCCAAACCATTTTCCAAGAATTGCGACGGCTTTGTAATGGCCGAGGGCGCCGGCGCCCTCGTGCTCGAGAGCTACGATGCCGCCAAAGCGCGCGGAGCAAAGATTCTCGGCCTGGTCGAAGGTTGCGGAGAGATGACCGATGCGTTCCACCGCACACGCTCGAGCCCCGACGGAAAGCCGATCATCGGGTGCATCGCGAATGCGATCAGCGACGCTGGCCTTACTCCCAATGATATCGATTACGTCAACGCGCACGGCACCAGCACGCCCGAAAACGACAAAATGGAATACCTTGGCTGTGCAACCGTGTTCGGCGAGCGCATGAAGACACTCCCAATTTCTTCAAACAAATCCATGATCGGCCATACGCTCTCCGCAGCGGGAGCGGTAGAGGCCGTGTTCACGCTCCTCACCCTGCAGCACCAGCGCATTCCGCCTACAATCAACTACACTGTCCCCGATCCAGCGATCCCGCTAGACGTCGTACCCAATAAGGCACGCGATGCTAGCCTGCGCCACGCCATTTCGAATTCATTTGGCTTCGGCGGGCAGAATGTTTCATTGGTTATGGGGCTCGAGCCGGCTTGACCGCCGGCCCAGCCAATCTGTCATGCGTGCGTTAAGACTGATCGCCGATCGCAAGCTTGAGCTTGCCGATATCCCTCCTCCTCCGCCGCCCAGCGAAGGGGAAGTACAGGTCCGGGTCAAAGCGGTCGCGCTGAACCACCTGGACCTCTGGGGATTCCGCGGCATGGCCTTTGCAAAACGGCAGCTGCCTCTGGTCGTTGGCGCTGAGGCCTCTGGTGAGATCGCCGCTGTCGGTTCAGGCGCCGCGAATTTTGCGCCGGGCGACAAGGTTGTGATGTATGGCGCCATGACCTGCGGGCGATGCACTGCCTGCCGCGAAGGCCGCGACAACCTCTGCGAAAATGTCGGCGGCATCATGGGCTTCCACATCGACGGGTTTGCGCGAGACCTCATCAATCTGCCCGCGCGACTTGTGATTCCCGTGCCCTCAAGTGTTTCTTTGCGCGATGCGGCCTGCGCTCCGATAGCCTTTGGCACCGTCGAGCACATGTTGTTCGACAATGCCAAACTCAAACCCGGAGAAACCATCCTGGTGCATGCCGGCGGTTCGGGCATTGGCTCAGTCGCCATCAAGATGGCCAAGGCTCTAGGCTGCACCGTCATCACGACGGTCGGAGACGACACCAAGGCCGAGAAAGCCAAAGCACTCGGCGCGGATCACGTCATCAATTACAAAACAGAGCGCTTCGAAGGCGTGACCCGTAAACTAACCGCAAAAAAAGGCGTCGACGTAGTATTCGAGCACGTCGGCGGCGAGGGATTTAACGGATCGCTGCTCTGCCTCAAGCGTGGCGGACGCCTCGTCACTTGCGGTTCGACCGCCGGCCCCACCACAACAATCAATTTGATGCAATTGTTTCAGCAGCAGTACAAGATCCTCGGCTCATTCGGGGCGTCGATGCGCAACATCCGCGACAGCCTTTCGAAAATAGCCGCGGGCATCGCGCCGATCATCGATACCGAGGTGGCGCTCAAGGATTTTGAACAGGGCCTCGCCCGGCTGGAAAGCCGACGGGTGTTCGGCAAAGTCATTGTGAATTTCTAGCGCGTGATCCCGAAAAGCTGGGGTCGGAATTCGGAGAAAATCATGCGCAATCCAAATATGAGCGTATTGCGATGAAGCGTCTGTTTCGCCGCATGCGGCGTCGCATCAAGCGCGCAGGCGATGCAGTCGTCGGCGCCCTTGCGATTGGCGTACTCAAAACCGTCCGCTTGGTCGATCCTGACAAGATGTCGGACTTCGGCGGGTCGATGATGCGCCGTATCGGCCCCCTCCTCCCGGAAAGCCGAATTGGCCGCGCCAATCTCGTGGCCGCGTTCCCGGAGAAATCAGAAGCGGATATCGACGCGATCCTGCGCGGATGCTGGGACAATCTCGGCCGAATGGGCGCCGAGTTTGCGCATCTCGACCGGTTGTGGAGCTATGATCGGGAGGATCCGACGCGAGGGCGCATCGAACTTGCGCAACCGGACATCGAACGGTTCCACAAGCTGTTGGACGATGGCAAACCGGCGTTGATTTTTGCCGCACATCTGGCGAATTGGGAACTGCCCGCAATCTGCGCGACCACCTACAACCTGGACAGCGCGGTGCTCTACCGAAGGCCGAATATTGCGCGCATCGACCAATGGCTGACGGAAACCCGCACGGCACACATGGGTGAACTGATATCGACCGATCTGGATGCGCCCATGAAAATTGCGCAGGCGCTCGAGCGTGGCGCTCACGTCGGCATTCTGGTGGACCAATACTATAGCCGCGGTGTTCCGGTGACCTTCTTCGGCCGCCAGACGCTGGCGAATCCGCTACTTGCTCGACTCGCGCGGCATTTCGACTGTCCTATCCACGGCACCCGCATGGTGCGGCTGGAAAACCACCGTTTCCGTGCCGAATTGACGGAAGAAATCACGCCTGCACGCGATGCCAGCGGCAAGATCGACATTGCCGGCACAATGCAGATCATCACCTTCGTGGTCGAGCAATGGGTTCGCCAATGTCCGGAGCAATGGTTGTGGCTGCATCGGCGCTGGCGAACGTAGTGTCGGCGTTCAGCGGCCCGTCTTGATCTTGGTCCACAGGCGGTTCACGAAACGTTGCGACTTCTGATCGCGCGCGCTTACGGTGTAGAGCCGATCCATCGTGGCCGCATCAGGGTAAATGCCCTTGTCGTCGAGCACTGCCTTGTCGATGAATTTTTGACTGGCCAGGTTTCCGTTTGCGTAGGCGACCAGATTGCTGTTCTTCGCCGCAACCTCCGGGCGCAGCAGGTAATCGACGAATGCGTGCGCCTCGTCGACGTGGCTGGCGTCCTTCGGAATAGAAAGGTTGTCGAAAAACATCTGGGCGCCCTCTTTTGGAATAGCATAGCCGATTTCGACGCCGTTCTTCGCCTCTAAGGCACGCTTCTGCGATTGCTTGATATCGCCCGACCAACCGACAACAAGACAGATCTCTCCTGCCGCCAGCGCGTTCAAATACTCAGAAGAATGAAACTTGCGTACAGATGGCCGGATCTTTTCCAAAAGCTCGGCGGCTTTTTCCAGGTCTTTTGGATCGTTCGAGTTCGGATTGAGCCCGAGAAAATGCAGCGCGGCGGGGACGATGTCGTCCGCGGAATTGAGCATGTGAACTCCGCAGTCCCGAAATTTCGCGAGATTTTCAGGCTTAAAGACAATATCCCAACTGTCGATTGTCCCAGTTGCACCTAGTCGTTCCCGCATTGCCTTCACGTTGTAGCCAATGCCGGTAGTGCCCCACATGTAGTTGACCGCGTACTGATTGCCGGGGTCATAGACGGCCAGCCGTTTGGCAATGTCGGGCCAGACGTTTCCCAGATTTTTGAGTTTGCTCTTGTCCAGCTTTTGAAAAACGCCGGCCTTTACCTGCCGTTCAAGGAAATAGGCGGTGGGCACGACGACATCGTAGCCGGATTTTCCCGCGAGCAGCTTGGTCTCGAGCGTCTCGTTGGCATCAAAAGTGTCGTACTGGACCTTGATGCCAGTTTCGCTCGTGAAATCTTCAATGACCTTTGGGTCTATGTAGTCGGACCAATTGTAGACGTTTACAACACGCGCGCTCTGCGCAACGGCCTGTGTTGCAAGAAGACCTGTTGCGAACATGACCATGCGCCATCCGGCGAACCGGGCGCCGAAATATTGAAGCATGACTCCCCCGAGACCTAACCGGCGCGGGTCGGAAGCCCCGCCGCCTTCCAGGCTATGATACCGCCTGCGAGGTGCGCCTTGTAGGGGAAGCCGTTGTCCTGCGCGGCGAGCGAAGCCGTTACGGACCGTCGTCCCGACCGACAGGCAAATACAACTTCCTTGCCTTCCGGATCCGGAATTTCCGTGGGATCGAAACACGACAGTGGCACGACAACCGCCTCGGGATAACTTTCAACCGCGGTTTCGTTCGGCTCGCGTACATCGACCAGGAGCATGCGCCCTTCCCGCAACCCGGCGGCGACCTGTTCAGGCGTAAGATTGGTCACCTCATCCGCTCGCGGATGTTCATCGGCCATTTAGTCGAACTCCCGTACACAACGAGTTCCGGTTGTAACCAGAAAATCGGCCAAGCGCACCTGCCTTTTGGCTCAGATGGTCACCTGAGTGCCGACCTCGACCACGCGTCCGGTCGGAATTTGATAGTAGTCGGTTGCGTCGTTCGCCACGCGTGTAAGGCCGATAAAAAGACGATCCTGCCAACGAGGCATGCCCGAATGCGCGGCGGGCTTGAGTGACCGGCGCGAGAGGAAGAACGACGTCGACATGATGTCGAACTGCCAACCAAGCTTTCGCGCGATTCCCAGTGCCTTTGGCACGTTCGGCGTTTCCATGAACCCGAAGCGCAAAACAACTCGAGAGAAAGTCTTGCCTACCGGCTCGATGCGCACACGTTCCGCGGGGTCTACGCGGGGAGTGTCGGCGGTTTCGATTGTAAGGATAACATTTTTCTCGTGGAGAACCTTGTAGTGCTTCAAGCTGTGCAACAACGCGGTCGGAGCGCTGGCTGGATCGCTTGTAAGAAATACGGCCGTACCTGACACGCGCGCGGGCGGCTTCTTTTCAAGGCTCTTCACAAGTGATTCAAGAGGGGTCTCGGTGCGCCGTGTCTTCTCGAACAGCATCCGACTGCCGCGCCGCCACGTATACATCACCGTCATCACGATCGTGCCGAGTGCGAGCGGCACCCACCCACCCTCAAAGATCTTGAGCAGGTTGGCCGCGAGAAAAGTAAAATCAATAAAGACGAAGGGCAGCATCAAGGCGAGAGCTCCGGCCAGAGGCCACTGCCAGACACGCCAAATCACCATGATTGCCATTATCGCCGTGACGACCATGGTGCCGGTCACGGCGATCCCGTAGGCCGAGGCAAGCGCACTCGACGATCGGAACAACGCCACTAGCAACAGCACGCCGACCAAAAGCAGTGTGTTGACGCGCGGCATGTAGATCTGTCCGAACAGCGCTTCGGAGGTGTGACGAATCTCAAATCGCGGCAAAAGCCCGAGTTGAATGGCTTGCCGTGTCAGGGAATAGGCGCCCGTTATTACGGCCTGACTGGCGATAACCGTCGCGACAGTCGCCAAAAGCACCATCGGTAACAACGCCCAATCCGGAAAAAGCAGGAAGAAAGGATTCTCGACTGCCTTTGGGTTGGCCAGAACCAGCGCCCCCTGGCCTAGATAATTGAACAGGAGTGCCGGCAGCACCACGACCAGCCAAGCTGCGCGGATCGGACCACGACCAAAATGTCCGAGGTCGGCGTAGAGTGCTTCAGCCCCGGTCACGACCAGAAAAACGGCACCAAGCGTATAAAATCCGACAATGCCGTGGTGGAGAAGAAAGTTCACGCCATACCAGGGATTGAATGCCAACAAAACTCTCAGATTCTGTCCGACCTGCCAGATCCCCGCTGCCGCGATCGCTACAAACCAAAGCATCATGATCGGCCCGAAGAACGCGGCGACCCTGGCGGTACCGCGTGACTGAACGGCGAATAGGCTGACAAGAACGAGCACTGTGAGAGGCACGACGTAGGCATCGAACGCAGGCGTCACGATTTTCATGCCTTCGATAGCCGAGAGCACCGACAGCGCCGGTGTGATGATGGCATCACCGTAAAACAGCGCACCACTGATGATACCGAGAAGGACTAGGAGGCCACCGCGACGCAGCAGCGCGCGCGATGCCAAGGCCATCAATGCCAGCGTACCGCCCTCACCGTTGTTATCCGCGCGGAGCAAAATCAGTACGTATTTGGCTGTCACCACAAGCAAAAGCGCCCAGATGATCAACGACAGAATCCCGAACACAACCGCTTCGCTCGCGGGGTTTCCGGAGCCCGTTGCCGCCAGAACCGCCTCGCGCAATGCGTAGAGTGGACTGGTGCCGATGTCGCCGTAGACAACACCGATACTGCCGAGCGCCAGTGACCAGAAACCAACTTTGACCGACGCGTCGCCACCATTCGTGGCCGCAGCCGAGCCGCCAGGCAGGGCGGCGGTACCGTGGGACATGTTCGGCCTTAGGAATTTTGCTTGGCAAAAAACTGAGGGACGCGGCTTATAACGTCCCGGCGAAGGCTACAGCACATCCATTTGCGCAATCCAGTGGAGCGAGCCATGCAAAGGCCGCATCCGCCGTGTTGTATTTATATTATAATAATCAATGGCTTATGGTGTCGGACCTACACCGTCACCTGGGTGCCGACTTCCACAACACGCCCGGTGGGTATCTGGAAAAAGTCGGTCGCATCGCTGGCCGAACGGGCTAGCGCAATAAACAGATGGTCCTGCCACGATGGCATCCCCGATTTCGCGGAAGGTTTCAGCGCGCGCCGCGACAGGAAGAATGACGTCGACATAATGTCAAATTGCCAGCCGTGCTTGCGCGCAATCGCCAGCGCCTTCGGCACGTTGGGTTGTTCCATGTAACCGAATTTCAGAGACACTCTGGAAAAATGCCTCGACATCGGCGTAATCCGCACTCGCTCCTCTTCGGGCACGCGAGGCGTATCCGCGGTAATGATCGTGAGGATCACATTGTTTTCGTGCAGAACTTTGTTGTGCTTGAGATTGTGCAGCAGCGCGGTCGGTGCAAATTCCGGATCACTCGTCAAAAACACGGCAGTGCCGGGCACGACATAAGGCGGCTTCTTCTCCAAACTGCGGAACAGAGTGTCGAGCGGCACTTCCGTCCGTCGTGTCTTGCTGATGAGGATATTTGTTCCGCGCCGCCAGGTGATGATCAAAAGCACCATGGTCGCGCCAAACAGAAGCGGAGCCCAGGCACCCTCAAACAGTTTGAGGAAGTTGGCCGAGAAGAACACGACATCGACCACCACAAACGGCGCGATCAACAACAACGTGTGCCAAAGAGACCATCGCCATCCCTTCCAAATCACGATGAAGGCGAGGATCCCATCCACGACCATCGTTGTCGCGACTGCGATACCGTATGCGGAAGCGAGCGCACTCGACGTACGGAACAGACCAACGAGAAGGAGCACGCCAATCATTAGGGAGATTGTGACGCGCGGGATGTAAATTTGGCCAGCGTGCGAGGCCGATGTGTGCAAAATAGTGAGCCGCGGCAACAGCCCAAGCTGGATTGCCTGATGCACAAGCGAATACGCCCCCGTGATCACAGCCTGACTTGCGATTACCGTCGCCGCTGTCGCCAGCACAACCATCGGCAACAAGAGCGTCTCGGGAACAAGTTTATAGAACGGGTTTTCGATCGCCGAGGGTTCCGCCAGAACTTTGGCGCCTTGCCCGAAATAGTTGATCAGCAATGCGGGCAGCACGAGAGTGAGCCACGCAATTTGAATCGGTTTGCGGCCGAAGTGGCCAAGATCTGCGTACAGCGCTTCGCCGCCGGTCACGACAAGAAAGACCGCACCAAGTGTGACCAACCCAATCGAACCGTGATGAAGAAGGAATTCAACGCCGTAGTACGGATTGATGGCGAAGAGCACAGTCGGATCGTCGCGAATATGAAGCCCGCCGGCGATCGCAATGGCGATAAACCAGACCACCATAATGGGTCCGAACATCGCCGCTACCTTTGCGGTGCCCCGGCTTTGCGTCGCGAACAATGCGATCAGAATGATGACCGTGAGCGGCACAACGAATTCGCTGAAGCCAGGACTTACGATCTTGAGCCCCTCTACCGCCGATAGAACCGAAATCGCCGGGGTAATCACCGAGTCCCCGAGGAACATCGAAGCGCCGATCACGCCGACAATGAAAACGAAAGCTGTACGTCGCCCAAGCGCTCGAGTTGCCAGCGCAGTGAGGGACAGAGTGCCACCCTCTCCGTTGTTGTCGGCGCGTAGCAGGATGAGAACGTATTTGAGAGTGACCGTTATGATCAGCGCCCAGACGATCAGGGATAGGACCCCAAGCACAACGCCCCGGCTGGCCACGTGATCTCCGGCACTTGCCGCAATCGCGGCCTCTCGAAACGCGTACAGCGGACTGGTGCCGATGTCGCCATAGACAACGCCGACGCTCCCCAATGCCAGCCCCAGAAGCCCCGGCGGCGCATCATCGCGTATCTGTGCGGGCGCCGTGGTCTGGTTCGCACTGTCACTCATGAAACATGCCGTGTCCGCGTTAAAGCCGGGCCTTATATCACTGCGTCGGGCCTGGGAATACGGGACGAATGGCGCGAACTGACGGTTCCGTTAAGGGGTCAAATTGTCCGGCAGCGGCGGTTCTTCACGCATCAAGGTGATCGTGACACGCCGGTTCGGCGACATATAGGGGTCGTCGGGAAAAAGCGGATCGGTGTCGGCTTTGCCTGCCACCATATAGATATTTCCTGCCGGAACACCTTCCGCGTCCAGAATCTGGCGTACGGCATTCGCGCGATCGGCGGACAGTTCCCAAGGCCCGTAACCGGGCTTTGGCGGCACTTTGCTGGATGCCGTATGACCAGTGATGGAAAGCCTATACGGCATAGCCTTGAGTTGTGGGGCGATCTTTTGAATCAACTTGCGGGTGCGCTCTAGGGGCTCTTTCGCTCCATCGGCGAACATTGAACGTCCATCCTGATCGACAATCTCGATATTGAGACCCTGCTTGGTCTCCTCGAGCATGATGTGCTTCGAGGTCTCGGAGATCTCCGGCATATCCTGCAGGGCTTGTCTTAACGAGGCGGAGGCAAGCGAAAATTTGCGATCTTCCTTGAAACGCGCGCCATAAGCTCGCTGTCGGTCGTGTTCGTCGGGAGATGGAGTCGCCGAGGCTTCCGAGGGATCGACGTGGGCGGCGTTTTTCAACCTGGGTCGCGTCGGTAATCCCAAGACTTCGATGATGCCGGAATAACGGACACGGTCCTGGACACCAAAGGCATCGCGCATTGAACCGGCCACAACTTGGAGCTTGGCCTGATCCTGGGTCGAAAATGCGACCAGCATCACGAAGAAGCTCACCAGCAGACCCATCAAATCGGCGAAGGTGACGAACCACCCGTGACCACCGCCGTGCGCTTCTCCTCGACGCTTTGCCATGTCTGCTGCGAAGGCGCCGCGTCAGGCGGGCACTGCTTCCGCTCCCTCATCCGCTTTGCTTTCTTCTTCCGGGTGCCGGTGCTTCTCAGGAAGGTATGCAAGCAGCATTTCGCGCACGAGCGTCGGGCTTTTGCCTTCACGGATCATCAGAATTCCATCGATGATCAGTGTACGGTTGATTTCCTCATCCACCAGTTTGAGGTGAAGCTTGTCGGCAAGCGGCAGGCACAAGAGGTTGGCAACCGCTGCCCCGTAGAAGGTCGCCAGCAGTGCCACTGCCATGAACGGTCCGAGCTTGGATGGGTCGGTCATATTGGCAAACATCTGCACCATGCCGATCAAAGTGCCGATCATGCCGAAGGCAGGCGCGCAATCGCCGATCGCGCGATAGATTTTCTGCCCCTCGTCCAGATGCGTTAGAAAATTGTCCCGGTCGCGTTCGAGGTTGTCGCGGATGAAGTTGCCATCGTAGCCGTCGGCGACGAAACGGACACCCTTGGCAAGGAAAGGATCCTCGATCTCGACCTTTTCGAGACCAATCGGTCCCGACTTCCGCGCAACTTCGGCAAGACCGGCCAGTTCATCGACCAGATCGCGCTGACTCATGCGACGCAGCGAGAAAGCGAATTTTGCCCCAAGCGGCAAGCCATGGAAGATCGAAGAAAGCGGAAAACGGATCAAAGTCGCTGCGAAAGCGCCGCCGAAGATCACGATGGCGGCATGCGCATCGAGGAACATCCGCAAATCGCCGCCCATGAGAATGAGCGTGGCAAGGACCACTACCCCCGCCAGCAGGCCTAGACTCGTTGCGATATCCATTACCCAACCCCAACGCGCACAGCTTGCCGTTCATTCCGGACGCCCAAAGGCGACCCTAGACTGGCGCTGTTAAAGGGCGGTAAAGGCTAACCGTTGGTGAAAGAAAAATAGCCCGCATCGGGAGCCCAACGCGTGACCCACTGCGGAAAAGCTGCAAAAATCGACCCAAAATAGTCGGAAATGCCGCAGGTTTCCCGGGCGTTTCAATAAATCGGAGGAATGCGACCCATGCGTGAGATTGGCCATTTTGTAGGGGGCAAAGCCGTTAAGGGGACTTCCGGCCGCTTCGGCGACGTCTTCGACCCCAATACAGGCGAGGTCCAGGCCCAGGTCGCTCTCGCTAAACATTCCGAGGTCGAGCATGCCATCGCCAATGCGCAGGCGGCGCAGCCCGGCTGGGCCGCGACGAACCCGCAGCGCCGCGCGCGCGTCATGTTCAAGTTTCTCGAGCTGATACAAAAGGAATTCGACACACTCGCCAAACTGCTTTCGTCCGAGCACGGCAAGACCATTCCCGATGCGCGCGGGGACATTCAGCGCGGCGTCGAAGTGGTGGAGTTTGCCTGCGGCATTCCGCATTTGCTGAAGGGCGAATTCACCGAAGGTGCCGGTCCGGCCATCGACCTCTATTCGGTCCGCCAGCCACTCGGCGTCGTCGCCGGCATCACACCGTTCAATTTCCCGGCGATGATTCCGATGTGGAAATTCGCTCCCGCAATCGCGTGCGGAAACGCGTTCATCCTCAAACCGTCAGAACGGGATCCGTCTGTTCCGATGCGTCTTGCCGAACTCATGGTGGAAGCGGGATTGCCGCCAGGAATACTCAACGTCGTCAACGGCGACAAGGAAGCCGTCGATACGCTCCTCACCGACCCGCGCGTCATGGCCATCGGTTTCGTGGGTTCGTCAAATATTGCGGAATATATCTACGCAACTGGTTGCGCCAACGGCAAACGCGTCCAGTGCTTTGGCGGCGCAAAGAATCATATGATCGTTATGCCGGACGCCGACATGGATCAGGCGGTGGACGCACTCGTCGGAGCAGGCTACGGCTCCGCCGGTGAGCGTTGCATGGCCGTGTCCGTGGCTGTCCCGGTCGGCAAAAAAACGGCCGACATACTCGTCGAAAAGCTGATTCCGCGTGTCGAGAGCCTGAAGATCGGTCCTTCCAGTGATCCGCAGGCCGACTATGGACCGATGGTGACGCGCGCGCATCTGAACAAGGTGAAGGATTACGTGGACCTGGGCGTCAAGGAAGGCGCGAAACTCGTGGTCGACGGCCGCGGCTTCAAGCTTCAGGGCTACGAGAACGGAAATTTCATGGGCGGCTGTCTGTTCGACGACGTCAAGCCGAACATGCGCATCTACAAGGAAGAGATTTTCGGACCCGTCCTGTCAGTCGTGCGTGCAAAAGACTACGAAGAGGCCGTGCGGCTGCCATCTGAGCACGAATACGGAAACGGCGTTGCGATCTTTACGCGCGATGGTGATGCGGCCCGCGACTTCGTCAATCGTGTACAGGTTGGCATGGTCGGCGTGAATTTCGCGATTCCGGTGCCTCTCGCCTATCACACGTTCGGCGGCTGGAAGCGCTCCGGCTTCGGAGACCTCAACCAACACGGCCCGGATTCGATCCGTTTCTACACCAAGACCAAGACGGTGACCGCGCGCTGGCCAACGGGGACAAAAGAAGGCGCGGAATTTGTAATTCCGACCATGAAGTAAGGACATCGCGGTAAGCTTGCCCGCAAGACTGTCGCCAGTTTCGGAGCTTTCATGTCGGAATATCAGCTTTATTGCTTCGCGCAGTCGGGCAACGCCTACCGTGCGGCCCTGATGCTCAACCTCATTGGCGCCGACTGGAAGCCGATCTGGGTCGATTTCTTTAATGCAATGGTTCAGCGCACGCCGCAATTCCGTTCCGATGTCAACGAAATGGGCGAGGCTCCCGTTCTCGTGCACGACAAGAGGAAGTTGACCCAATCCGGTGTGATCCTGACCTACCTCGCTGGTCGCAGCGGAAAATTTAAACCTCAGGGTGAAGAAGAAGAACTGGAGGCATTGCGTTGGATTATCTTCGATAATCAGAAAGTGAACGGATTTCTCGGCCCGTTCCGCTTTCTCAAGAATTTCGCCAAACCGGCGGGAGATCCGGCCGTGCTGGCGTTTCTCAAAGGGCGCATCGACGGCAATCTGGCGATCGTCAACCAGCGGCTCAGCGAGCGGCAATTCCTGTTAGGCAACAGGCCGACGATCGCGGACGTTTCAATGACGGGCTATCTCTACTATCCCGCCGACGAGTTTGGTTTCGACATTGCAAAGGATCACCCCGCAATCGGCGCGTGGCTGGAGCGCATGAAGGCGCTGCCCGGGTGGAAGCACCCTTACGACCTAATGCCGGGTTATCCGCTGGAAAAGAAATAGCGTCAGTTCAGGCGCGCCGGCCGATCCTCACCCTGATCGCGAGTCGCTTGACCCGGCGAAAGCTCGGTTGCGGCCGTGGTTGCCGCTGCCGCGGCAGCGACCGCATCCTTGCGTTGGTGTTCGCGATAAGACAGCCATCCAAGCGGCAGGCACCCAAGGTAAGCGACCGTGCCAACGGTCAGCACCTGCCAAGGATAACTGACGAGCATGGCGAAGAACAAAACCACCATGACAAAAACCGGCAGCACCATTTCCGGCGGCACGCGCTTGCCGACGCGTTTGCCGGAGAAGACCGGCAGACGCGAGACCATCAACAGCGCGATCAACAATGTGTAGAAAAAGGTGAGCCACACCATGACGAGGCCTGTCGGCGCGCCGAGAAAGGCCACGTAGATCGGTAGCAGAACGGTGATGGCACCAGCCGGGGCCGGAATGCCCGTGAAAAAATTGCCCGCCCAGATCGGCTTGTTCGGGTCATCGATCATCACGTTGAAACGGGCGAGCCGGAGACCCGCGCAAATCGCAAAAACCAGCGCGACAATCCAGCCAGCCGATTTGAGTTCGTGCAGGCCCCAGAAATAGAGGATCAACGCAGGCGCGACTCCAAAATTGACGAAGTCGGCGAGGCTGTCGAGCTCGGCACCAAAGCGCGATGTTCCCTTGAGCATCCGCGCAATCCGGCCATCGATACCGTCGAGCAGCGCGGCGAACACGATGGCAGCGAGCGCAAGTTCAAGCTTGTCCTCAACCGAGAGCCTAATCGCAGTCAGGCCAGCGCAGAGTGCAAGTAACGTGATCAGGTTTGGCAGCAATGTGCGAACCGGGATCGCCTTGAAGCGACGCCGGAATGGCGGCGGAGCAGGATCGAACGGTGGAAAGACCATAATGATAATATAAGCCCGCAGCGGCGCCCACGCCACACGGCGGAAAAGCCTTTCGCTCCGGCTCGTTAATGATTTACCCGCTGCGAAATGCCCGTCCGGCATCGCTGGCGCGAAGATCGGCAAGGACGGTTTCACCCGCGATCGATGTTTGCCCAACGGCCACCAGCGGTGGGGTGCCCTCCGGCAGATAGACGTCCAGGCGCGAGCCAAAACGGATCATACCGAAACGCTCCCCGGCCCCGACGGCCTGACCGGACCGTACGAAGCAGACAATCCGCCGCGCGACCAGGCCGGCAATCTGCACGACCGCTATCCGCGTGCCTGCAGTGGCGATCACCAGACAATTGCGCTCATTGTCGACACTTGCCTTGTCGAGATCGGCATTGAGAAACTTGCCAGCGTGATAAACGATTTTCTCGACCTTCCCGGCGGCCGGGCTGCGATTAACATGGCAGTCGAACACGCTCATGAAGATTGAAATGCGCGGCAGAGGAGTGCTGCCGAGATCGAGGTCGGTCGGCGGAACCGCACTGGTGACCTGGCTTATGCGACCGTCTGCGGGCGCTACCACCAGGCCTTCCCGCACAGGAGTCACCCGTGGAGGATCGCGGAAGAAATACGCGCACCAGATCGTTGCCAGCGTCCCGAGCCATCCGAGCGGGCTCCAAAGCCAGAACAAGATGAGGCTCGCCAATGCGAAGGCCCCGATAAAGGGATAGCCCTCCGGGGTGATCGGAACGAGTTGTGAGCGGATAGAATCGTAGATCGACATGCCGTTATCTTACTCTGCCGCGTCGACGCGCGCTTCAAGCGCGACCGGATCAGCGGCGCTGACGGGATCGTCAACCGGTGGCGGATTGCGATTCGGCGCGGTCTTTTCGTCCTCCCCGGCCAAGGCCAGCTTCTCGCGGGCCTCTTCGGCCTCACGCTGGCGGTTCCACATGCTGGCGTAGAGCCCATTCTTCGCAAGGAGCGCGTAGTGCGTGCCACGTTCGACTATCTCGCCCTGGTCCAGAACGATGATTTCATCCGCTCCAATAATGGTGGAAAGCCGATGCGCTATCACCAGGGTGGTACGGTTGCGCGATACGCGCTCCAGCGCATCCTGAATTTCCTTCTCTGTGTGGCTGTCGAGCGCGGACGTCGCCTCATCGAGCACCAGAATAGGCGGTCCCTTGAGAATGGTGCGTGCAATCGCCACGCGCTGCTTCTCCCCGCCTGACAGCTTGAGACCCCTCTCCCCGACTTCTGTTTCGTAACCCTTCGGCGCCAAACGGATCAGCGGATCGATCTGCGCGAGCCGCGCCGCCTCCTCGACTTCAGCGTCCGTTGCTTCCCAGCGACCGTAGCGAATGTTGTAGCGGATCGTATCGTTGAACAGCACCGTGTCCTGCGGGACCATGCCGATGACCTTGCGCAGCGATTTTTGCGTCACACGCGCTATGTCCTGACCGTCGATCAGGATGCGGCCACCGGAGAGATCATAGAAGCGAAACAGTAACCGCGAGATGGTGGATTTGCCCGCTCCGGAGGGCCCCACCACGGCAACGGTCTTGCCTGCCGGAACGTCGAAGGTAATGCCCTTGAGTATGGGCCGCTCCGGATCGTAAGCGAAGCTGACATCCTCAAAGCGGATATTGCCCGCCGTGACTTTTAATGGTGGAGCCGAGGCAACATCCTTTATCTCCGGCTCGCGCGCCAGGATGGTGAACATGATTTCAATGTCGGTGATCGCCTGTTTGATTTCGCGGTAGACCATGCCCATGAAATTCAGCGGCTGATAAAGCTGGATCATCATCGCATTGATCAACACGAAGTCGCCGACAGTCTTGGTGCCCGCTTTTATCTCGAAAGCGCACATCACCATGGCAGCGGCAAGTCCGCAGGTGAATATGACGGCCTGGCCCGTGTTGAGCACGGCAAGTGAAGTGTAGGCGCGGACACTCGCATCTTCGTAGCGTGCCATCGAACGGTCGTAACGGGCCGCTTCGCGCTCCTCCGCCGAAAAATATTTGACCGTCTCATAGTTGAGCAGCGAGTCGATCGCCTTGACGTTGGCGTCAGTATCGCTGTCATTCATCTTGCGTCGTATTTCGATCCGCCACTCAGTGGCGCGGTAGGTATAGGTCATATAGACCACGACCGTTACAATGATCGCTGCCACGTAGCGCCAGTCGAACTGCCACATCAGCACAACGACGATAAGCAGCAGTTCTATGATCGTCGGCGCGAGTTGCAGGATCACCATGCGGACGATGGTTTCGATCCCGTTACGCCCGCGTTCGAGCACACGCGTCAGCCCGCCGGTCTTCCGCTCAAGATGAAATCGGAGCGACAGCTCGTGCATGTGCACAAAGGTGCGGAAGGCGAGTCGACGGACGGCATGCATCGCCACTTTGGCAAACAAGCCGTCGCGCAATTGCGTGAGCACCGCCATCAGGATTCGCATGCCGCCGTATGCGATGGTCATCGCGACGGGCGCAGCGATCGTCCAGAAGAGCCAATCGGAAGCCGCTATCGGCGCAGTACCCTTGCCGGCGAGCGCATCTGTGGCCCACTTGAAGGTGAACGGGACTGCGATGGTCGCAAGCTTCGCCGCCAGCAGCAGCGCCAGTGACCAGACAACGCGCTGTTTCAGATCGCGGCGATCTGACGGCCAGATGTAGGGCCACAGGTGGACAAGGGTCGCCAGCAGGGCCCCGCGATTCGCGGATACGTGTGATTCGCCTTCTGCCGGCCGACGGTGGTGATGGTCACTCATTCAGGGTGTTCATATAGGCGGATTCTGGCCGATTGGCACCCTTTCCGCCGATAGCCGTAGCGCCGTCATGGATTTTTGGTAAGTCGCCTTGACGATGCCGCAACTGCAACGCACATCCATATCTATGAACAAGATCGAAAAAAGCAGCAAAATCCGAAAAATTTGCGTCTATTGCGGGTCGGGACCCGGTACCGATCCGGCCTTCGTTGAAAGTGCCCGCGCGTTCGGCGCGATTCTCGCGAAAAATGGCGTCGGGCTCGTTTTCGGTGGTGGCGCCGTCGGCATAATGGGCGCCATCGCCAAGTCGGTTCTCGATCACGGCGGCACCGTGACGGGAATCATTCCCGAGTTTCTGGTCGCGCGCGAACATGCAATGCGGGGTAATGACAACCTGATCGTCACCCGCGACATGCATGAACGAAAGCGCAAGATGTTTGAAATGGCGGATGCATTCGTTGCGATGCCTGGTGGAGTAGGAACACTTGAGGAGGTGGTCGAGCAGATCACCTGGGTTCAGCTTGGCCGCCATCGCAAGCCGATCCTGCTCGCGAACATCAAAAACTTCTGGCAACCGCTCTGCGCATTGATCGACCACATGAAAAGTCTGCAATTCATCCGCGATGACCTCAGTTTCGATTTGCTTGTCGCGGATCGCGTCGAGGATATTTTGCCGATGCTGCAAAAGGCAGCCGAGTCGGTCCCGCCAGAGGAAACGGAAATGCCCGCGGTGATCGCCAATCGGCTGTAGCCGTCACGCCGTAGTGACGAATGTCACCACCTCTAGCCGGTTGCCGTCAGGATCGCGAATGAACGCAGCGTAATAACGGTCATTGTATTCCGGGCGAAGGCCGGGCGTGCCGTCGCAGGTGCCGCCGCCGGCAAGCGCCGCGGCATGAAAGGCATCGACCGCCTCTGTCGACGCCGCGCGCAAACAAACATGAACGCCACTGTCGGTTTCGACGGCCGCCATGTCGGCGCGGCGATTGATCCAGAACTCGGGATATTTCTTGCCGTAACCGATAGCGGCATTCGGCCACTCGCGAAGCTTGGTGAGTTCGAGTGGCGCCAGCACCGCGTTGTAGAATGCTTCGGCGGCCTTGATATCGCGCACAGCAAGCGAAACGTGGTCGATCATGGATGCCCCCTTCCCGAACTATCTCACGCAGGTGCACCCGACTTCACGAGCTTAAAAATGATCGAATCCATCAAGGCCTGGAATGAAGCATCGATGATATTGGGCGAAACGCCAACCGTGGTCCAGCGCTCGCCCTGCTCATCCTCACTTTCGATCAACACGCGCGTCACTGCCTCCGTACCGGAGTTGAGGATGCGCACGCGATAGTCGGTGAGCTTGAGCCCCGCGATGTATTTCTGATACTTGCCGAGATCCTTGCGCAGCGCGAGATCGAGGGCATTGACGGGACCGTTGCCTTCCGCCGCTGAAATCATGTTGTCGTCGCCGACCCTCACCTTGACCACCGCCATGGTAACGGTGACGCGCTGGCCTTTGGCGTTGTTGCGCTGCTCGACGTTGACATCGAATTGAGTGACGTCGAAATAGTTCGGTACCTTGCCAAGTGTGCGGCGCGCGAGCAGCTCGAACGAAGCATCCGCCGCCTCATAGGCGTAGCCGATCGCCTCGCGCTCTTTCACCACTTCAAGAAGCCGGCCGATGCGCGGATCGTCCTTGTCGACCTTTATGCCGACGCGCTCGAGCTCCGCCAGGACATTCGATTTTCCTGCCTGTTCCGAGACCAGCACCTTGCGGCGGTTGCCGATCATCTCCGGGGCGACGTGCTCATAGGTCGCGGGATCTTTCATGATGGCGGACGCGTGAATGCCGGCTTTCGTCGCGAAGGCACTCTCACCGACATAGGGCGCGTGCCGGTTCGGCGCGCGATTAAGCCGCTCGTCGAGGGTGCGTGACACATGCGCGAGCTTTTTAAGCGCGGACTCGGAAACGCCGATGTCGAAACGCTCGGCGAATTCCGGTTTCAACCTGAGCGTGGGAATGATCGAGACCAGATTCGCATTGCCGCATCGCTCGCCAAGGCCGTTGAGCGTTCCCTGAATTTGGCGTGCGCCGGCGCGAACAGCGGCAAGTGAATTTGCGACCGCCTGCTCCGTATCGTTGTGAGCGTGGATTCCGACATGGTCGCCCGGAATGACCTTTACGACCTCACGGACAATGCTTTCAACCTCGTTGGGGAGCGTACCGCCGTTGGTATCGCAAAGGACGACCCAACGCGCACCTTCGTCATACGCAGCCTTGGCACAGGCGATCGCAAATTTCGGATTGGCCTTATAGCCATCGAAGAAATGTTCGCAATCGAGCAGCACTTCCCTGCCCTTCGCCTTTGCCGCACGAATGCTGTCGTGGATCGACGCGAGGTTTTCTTCTTCGGTTGTCTCGAGAGCAACCTTGACATGATAGTCCCAGGACTTGGCCACAAAGCAGATGGCGTCCGACTTTGCTTCGAGCAATGCGGCAAGACCCGGATCGTTGGATGCCGAACGTCCCGGCCGGCGCGTCATGCCAAAGGCCGTGAAAGTCGTGCCAAACCCGCGATCCGTGCCGAAGAGTTCGGTGTCGGTGGGATTGGCGCCCGGATAGCCGCCTTCGACGTAGTCGATGCCCAGGTCGTCCAGCATCGAAGCTATTGCAAGCTTGTCCGCGAGGGTGAAGTCGACACCATTGGTCTGGGCCCCGTCGCGCAAGGTTGTGTCGAAGAGATAAAGGCGTTCGCGTGCCATTAGCTTCACCATAGGTAGTAGTTCGCTGCCAATGCCACGGCAACGAGGATGGCGATTACGCCGAACACGATATGGTGGCGCTGGAGCTCCATCAGGCGAGCCTATACACAACATAAAAGGCGATAAGGACGGCTGCGGCCAGCACACCGTACTTAAGCACGATGTAATAGAGCCAGTGACGCGGAAACGGAGTGTCAGGCTTGGTCATGAAACCTCCCGTTTGGCGGCAAGCTGCTTGTGCAAGGTGGTGTTGGCGAGCCATTCGTCGCCAATAGATATTGAATTGCGTTGTTGCGCGACATAACCACGTTTTTCGAAAAAGCCGCGCGCACTGTCGCTCGCGTCGACCGCAAGCGTGGTCACACCGCGCCCGCCGGCGAGTTTCTCAAGCGCGTCGACCAGCATGGCACCGACGCCCTGTCCCGTCGCGGCGGGATGCACATAAAGCATGTCAATCTTGTCTTTGCCTTCCAGTGAGGCGAATCCGACGGCGGAACCCTCCAGCGTCGCAACCAAGGTCAGCCTTCCGGAAAGCTTCGCGGTAAAATCGCCGACGTCATCGGCGGTGGACGCCCAGGCCTCCTGTTGCGCTTCGGTGTAGTCGTCGGCGGTCAACTCCTCGATACTGTCGCGAAAAATTTCCCGCAACAGCGCCGCATCCGCCGGGAGAAATGGGCGTACACCAAGCTTGGGATGTGCAACGGCCATCATCGCGCAATCTCCCAGGTGGTACCATCCTTGGAGTTTTTCAGCACGACGCCCATAGCCGCAAGCTCATCGCGTATGCGATCGGATTCCTTGAAGTTTTTAGCAGCGCGCGCAGCCGCCCTCGCCTCAATGAGGTTGGCAATCTTCGCCTCGTCGATCGAAACCGACGCCGGGCGAAATGCTCTCCATTCAGCCGCCGGCAACTGAAGGAGGCCGATGAGCTGTGCACTCGCCTTTAGATCTCGCGACGCGGATTTAGAACCTTTTGCGGCCTCGCTGCGCAATTCGTGCAATGCTGCAAAGGCTTTGGGTGTATTCAGATCGTCAAATAGCGCATCAAGCACGTCGGGGCATAATTCGCCGGGCTGCACATCGGCAGTCAGTTCGTACCAGTGATCGATATTTTTCTGCGACTCACGAAGCCCTGCCACCGTCCAATTGATCGGTTGCCGATATTGCGTTTGCAACATGGTGGCGCGCACGACCTCGCCCGGCCAGTCCTTCAGCAATTCATGGATAGTCACGAAATTGCCGAGGCTCTTGCTCATCTTTTCGCCTTCGACCTGGAGAAATCCATTGTGCATCCAGAAATTCGCCATCACTGGAGTATGAAAAGCGCATCGCGACTGCGCGATCTCGTTTTCGTGGTGCGGAAACACAAGGTCAATTCCGCCACCGTGGATGTCGAAAGTCTCTCCGAGGTGCTTCCACGACATGGCAGAGCACTCGATGTGCCAACCCGGCCGCCCCGGTGTCTTGATTCCGCCGGGTGATGGCCAGGCGGGTTCACCGGGCTTCGAAGGCTTCCAGAGAACGAAATCCTGCGGATCCTTTTTGTAAGGTGCGACCTCGACGCGCGCGCCGGCAATCATCTCGTCGAGCGAACGATTGGAGAGTCGGCCATAGTCCTTCATCGACGGAACATGAAAGAGGACATTGTCCTCCGCCACATAAGCATGCCTCGACTTCAGGAGCCGCTCGATCAGTTCTTTCATCGGCTCGATGAATTCAGTGGCACGTGGCTCATGTGTGGGATCGAGACAGGCCAGCGCCTGTACATCCCTATGGAAAATCTCGTAGGTCTCTTTCGTCAGCTGACCAATCGCAATGCCCCGCTCGGCGGCTCGCGCATTGATCTTGTCATCGACGTCCGTGATGTTTCGCACGTAAGTGACGTGTCTTTCGCCATAGATATGGCGCAGCAGACGGAAAAGAACGTCAAAGACGATGACAGGCCGCGCATTGCCTATATGGGCAAAGTCGTAGACCGTTGGGCCGCACACATACATGCGCACGCGAGCAGGATCGAGCGGAGCGAATACCCGCTTCTCGCGCGTCAGCGTATCGTAGAGCTTGAGCTCCATAGCAGATGACATCCCTCGGCCCCGCTGGCCGGGCGTCGTGCTATCTCAAGTTTGAGAAAAGACGGCCGTGACCAGCGCGGACAGCGCTAGCGAATAATCTCCGGGCAAATGCCGCAGATATGGTTAAGGCCGTTCATGACGGCACAATGATTTGTCGGACGCAGCCCGTCAAGGTGGTGGCGGAATTCGTGTGAAACACGGGAAAAAATGAATAACCGCCGGGGAGCTTGCAGGGTTAAGCACCGCTTAACGATTTGCCCGCATTGTCGAAACGAGCTTTCCCAGCACGTCGGGCGCACCTTATGCGGACACCTTTGGTCGGCCTCGTCGCCGCGCTTTGTCTCGGTTTCGTCACGTCCGCGAGCGCCGAGCGGCGAATGTTTTTCGTCGCCAATGATTCAGACGGCTACGGCATAGACCGTTGCCTTGCCTCCGGCGCCAAATGCGGAACGGCGGTCGCCAATGCCTATTGCAAAAGACAATCCTTTGCGGAAGCGGCGACCTTTCACAAGGCGGACCAAAGCGACATAACGAGCACCATTCCCGCCGAAAGTGCGGACAGCTGCCGCAGCAGCAGCTGCGACGTCGTCGCCATCGTGTGCACGCGCTGAGGTAATCCTACGCCCGGCGCCCATCCACCGAGTAGGAACCAGCGCCGGCG
The DNA here is from genome assembly GCA_963707615.1 of uncultured Alphaproteobacteria bacterium. Classification (GTDB taxonomy): domain Bacteria; phylum Pseudomonadota; class Alphaproteobacteria; order Rhizobiales; family Xanthobacteraceae; genus Pseudolabrys. The sequence continues at coordinate 693,179 of CAVPQT010000001.1, read as the reverse complement.
ACCATAAGCGCGATGAACCCACCGACAATCGCCATGTTTTTCCAAAAGTGCGACATCTGATTGGGGTCGCCAAAATTGCGATGAGCGATGAGCGCGGCGATCAGTACATAGATCGCGCAGCCGAGAGCCACGAGGCGGGTCTGATAACCGAACAGGATCAGCAACCCGCCACCGAGTTCGATAATGACCGCGAGCGCCGCAAATAGCGCCGGGGCTGGAAGGCCCTGCCTTCCCATGTAAGCAACCGTCCCCGCATAGCCGGTCAGCTTGAAATAACCGTACAGCACAAAAAGCGCTCCCATAAACAAACGAGCGACCAGCGCCGCGAGATCTTCGTATTGCTCTAGGTCTGCCATTGTCCTCCCCTGCTCTCGTGAACGCTTTGACGTGAGCAGGCTACCATGTGCGCAAAGACATCGCGCCAATTTCATGCGTTGGGATGCTTCCCAAGTTTGTGGAGGCCGTTCACCCCTGGAGCGCTGCCCACATTTCCCGGTCGCGCTCAGCTGTCCAGATGACCGGCCAGTCGATGCCGCGCGCTTCGTCATAGGCGCGAGATACGCTGAACGGCAAGCAATGCTCGTATATCGCAAAGTTCTTAAATTTCGGGTCCAGAGTCAGACGGACGAAGTCAAACGTATCTTTCAGCGATCGGCCCTTCGCGACGCTCTCTTGCACCGAGTCGTAGAGCGTGGAAACGAAGTCCGAGGTCCGAGCGATGCCCTCGGCAACCGCCTCCGGCGTCGCAAGCGCCTGTCCGCGGCCAGGCAAAATCGCGTTGGCTTGGAGCTCGGCGAGATGATCAAGCGTCGCCAGCCAATCGCTGAAATGGGCGTCACCGCAGTAGCATGCAGACTTGTTCTCGACGAGATCGCCGCAGAACACGACGCCTGCATCGGGGACGATTGCAATCACATCGCCGGCAGTGTGGCCGCGTCCGATGTACAGAATGCGGACCTCTCGTCTTCCCAGCCAAACGGAAATTTGATCGGGAAAGGTCATCGTCGGCCAGGTCAAACCCGGGATCGTCTCAGCCGAGCGGAAAAGACGCGGGAAGCGAGCAATTTCGGAATCCATGTCGTGTCCGCCACGTTCCAAAATCAGCGCGCGCGTCGCATCTGACGCGAGAATTTCGACGTTCTTGTACGCAGAAGCACCGAGTGTCCGCGCCGCATGGTAATGCGTCAGCAAAAGATACTTGATTGGTTTGTCGGTAACTTTCGCCACCCGGGCAATCACGTCAGCGGCCGCCACCGGTGTCGCTTGCGCGTCAACAACCATGACCGCGTCGTCGCCGACGATCACGCCAGAGTTCGGATCACCTTCTGCTGTATAGGCGTAGAGCCCAGCACCGATCTGGTCGAACGACGTTTTCGTATCAGCGAGATCTTCGGTCGAAGCAAACCCTGTCACCACTCACACCTCGTTGCCGCTTGAGCGTACCACGGCATATGCGGGCGCCCGCTAGTTGCAGAAAGCTATATTCTCTTGGAACAGCGGGTCGCACTAAGCGTTCCTAATGTCGGACGGGACATGGTGAGGACGCCGACATGAAAATTGTGGTCTTTAGGATTTTCGCCCGATCCGTCCTTCTCATTGCCAACCTTAGGGAACCCGAGACCCTGACGCTGTCCGGGCGCCTGGCCGCGCTTCGCTTCTGGCCGTCCTGCCGGAAATAGCCAGTCAGAATCTAGTTTAGAATTATTGCAAACTACGTGAATTTCAGCCAAGATTTTCGGTGGGCGCGAGTGCCGAAAGCCAGCCGGATCGTCCGGTGCGCACTATTGCATCAGCACCGAAATGACCAACGAAACCGCTCAAAAAGCGCGAGATTGTACGGTCGATCCGGTGGCGCTCAAGCTGGAAGAATTTCTGCCGTATCGATTGAATGTCTGCGCCAGTCTCGTTTCGCATGCTCTCTCGAAAATCTACGCCGAGCGCTACAAAATTGGAGTGCCGGAATGGCGTGTGCTGGTCACGTTGGGGCAATTTGGCGCCATGACCGCAAAGGCAATCGGCACACATAGCCACATGCATAAGACCAAAGTATCGCGCGCCGTCGCCTTGCTGGAAGGGCGTAAACTTGTTGCCCGTCGCGCCAATCGAGCCGACCTGCGTGAAGCTTTCCTGTCCCTTACGGCAACTGGTCGCGAGATCTACCGAGAACTTGCACCGATTGCGCTAGAATTTGCCCGCGATTTGCTGGAGGCCGTCGACGCCGCTGATCGCGAGGCGCTCGATCGTGCTCTCATGAAACTGACCGAACGGTCAGCCAAGCTCGCGCCCCGTATCGCCAACGGACGCCGCCCCGGCTAGATTGCAACTGTGTAAGCCGAGGTCCATCTGTGAAACTTTATTCCTATTTTCGTTCCTCCGCCGCCTATCGCGTTCGTATAGCGCTCAATCTCAAGGGTCTCCCTTATGAGATGGTGCCGATCCATCTGACAAAGGATGGCGGCCGGCAACACACGCCTGAATTTCGTGCAATCAATCCACTAGCACGAGTACCCGCGCTTGAACTGTCTGGCGGCGAAATTCTGACGCAGTCCCTGGCGATCATCGAGTACCTTGACGAAACTCATCCCGAACCGCCCTTACTGCCGGCCGATGCACTCGGTCGCGCCAAGTCGCGCGCGATCGCGCAAATGATCGCTTGCGACATTCATCCACTCAACAACCTGATCGCCCTGCAATACCTCAGGCGTCACCTCAAGCACGAACAGCCGGAGATTGACGCGTGGTATCACCACTGGATCATCCAGGGCTTTACCGCAATGGAAGAGATGGTAAGCGCGGGACCCTACGCCTGCGGCCCCAGCGTCACCGTCGCGGACATCTGCATGGTTCCGCAAGTCGCCAACGCACGGCGCTTCAAGGTACCCCTCGACAAATTCCCGAAAATTGTTGCGATCGATGCTGCCTGTCTGAAGCTTCCCGCCTTCGACAAGGCAAGGCCCGAGAATCAGCCAGACGCCGAATGACGCCGCAACGATAGTTTACTTAAATCCGCACCGCACCCTCTCAACCTCAGCGAACTGCCGTGACCACTCACAAGCTCGCACGCGTCGTTCTCTGGATGTTGGGTGCATTGCTATCTTTCTCGATCATGGCAGTGTCGATCCGCGAGCTGTCCCGCGGCGGCCTAAGCATTTTTGAGATCCTTGCGATCCGCAGCGGCGTCGCCTTGCTGGTCATGCTGACTATGTTGGCGGTGCGGCCGGATTTGCGCCTTCACGTCGTGCCGCGGCGGATGGGCCTTCATATCTTCAGGAACACGGTCCACTACGCGTCGCAATTTTCCTGGGCGTTGAGCCTCACGATGCTGCCGCTGGCCACTGTGTTTGCGTTGGAGTTCACGATGCCGGCATGGACGGCCGTGCTCGCGGTCTGGTTCTTGCACGAACGCATGACCGCAAGCCGTCTCGGCGTGGTGGTACTCGGTTTGATTGGTGTGCTGGTTATTCTGCGCCCGGGTATCGCTAGCTTCAACCCCGCAGCCACTCTGGTTTTGTTGGCTGCGTTTGGTTACGCCATCACCATGATTACCACTAAGAAGCTGACGATAACTGAAACTACTTTTGCCATCATTTTCTGGATGGCCGTCATTCAATTCCCCCTCTCCCTGATCGGCAGTAACCCGGGCGCATTTCTGAGTCTCGACCTCCGCCACCTCTTGCCCGCCCTTGGTGTTGGAACGGCCGGACTCACGTCACACTATTGCCTAAGCAACGCTTTCCGCGCTGGAGACGCCACTTTGGTGGTGCCGCTCGACTTCATGCGCATCCCTCTCATCGCGGTAGTCGGCTGGGCGTTTTATGGTGAACGACTCGACGTTTTCGTGTTACTCGGAGCGTTAATCATTGTGTCCGGCGTTCTCTGGAACCTGCGTTCTGAAGTCGCAGGAGCGCATTGACCGCGAGGCTCGCTCCCCCATGAATTTCGGACTAAAGTGCCGGCGCATGACGGAATCATTCCGCAACTTCGCCGGCGCGCTTGTCGCAGCTTCGTTGACCTTTGGTGCGGCCCACGCACAGTCGTCCAATCCAATCTGTCCACGACTTGAAGCACAACTCGCGAGTCTCGACAGAGGGAACACTGATCCCGCTCGTGTCGAACAGATCCGCCGTACAGAGGATATGGTCAATCGCCAACAGTACGAAGTCGATCGGATGGTGGCTCAGTCGCGCCGTATTGGCTGCGAGATGTCAGGCTTTTTCTCGATCTTCAGCAACCCTCCACCCCAGTGTGGCGGAATCCTTCGGCAGATCGGTCAGCAGCGCAACACCTTGGAGCGCATGCGGAACGATCTTGAGCGGCTTAACGGCGGCACCGCAGAGCGCGCTGCGCAACGCAGAGGATTACTAATCGCACTGGGTGACAACGGGTGCGGACCGCAATATCGCGCCGCGGCTCTTGCCGGACAGCAAGGAGGCTTTTGGGATCGTTTGTTTGGCGACAACGGGGGCGCGGGCATTGCATCAACACCGCTCGGCCCGATGGGCGGAACGTTCCGCACCGTCTGCGTACGCACATGCGATGGATTCTACTTCCCGATTTCATACTCAACTTCGCCGGATCGATTCCGGGATGACGAAACGGCTTGCCAGCGCATGTGTCCGGCGTCCGAGGTGTCTCTCTATGCCTATCACAATCCGGGCGAGGAAATGGCGCAGGCGGTCTCCCTTAGCGGGCGGCCGTACTCGGAATTGCCGACCGCTTTTCAGTATCGCAAATCAATGAGTCCGGAGTGCAGTTGTCGACGGCCAGGTGAAAGCTGGGCGCAAACTCTGAAAGCGATTGGCCCGGACGATACGGTCGCACCCGGCGACGTCGTCGTCACCGAGCAGAATGCCAAACAGTTGTCGCAACCGCGCGTCGACGGTAAACCGATGCGACAGGACCAGCGCGCGCCCGCGGCAGCAGCTGCACCGGTCAGCCCGTCACCAAACGCTGAGGCACCCGGCGAGACGGATCCGACGAAACGCAGCGTACGCACCGTCGGCCCAACTTTCTGGCCAGCGCGGTAACGCGAAAACTTTCAATAATCGAATGCTTCGGACTTTGTTGGCTTGCCCGTAATCAACGAAATATCGGGAGCCGGCATCGGCGTTCCAGAATCGCGGAAACGGTTCGTTATCGGGTAGCGGCGATCGCGACCAAAATTTTTCAGAAGTCACTTTTACTCCAGGAGCGGCTTGGCGTCGTTTGTATTCCGCGGTGTTGATCAGGCGTTCAACGCGCGTGACCGTTTCGCGATCGAAACCGGCATCGACAATTGCGGATATCGGCTCCTCACGCTCCACCAGACGCTCCAAAACCGCATCGAGAACGGAATAAGGAGGCAACGAATCCTCGTCTTTCTGATTTTCCCTCAGTTCCGCGGTCGGTGGCCTTGTAATGATATTTTCGGGAATGACTGGCCCGTCCGGGCCATTGGCCCCGAGCGGCTTCCAGCTATTGCGCAGTCGGGCCAGGCGGAACACTTCAGTCTTGTAAAGATCTTTGATCGGGTTGAAACCACCATTCATGTCACCGTAGAGGGTTGCGTAGCCAACCGACATCTCCGATTTGTTTCCGGTGGTCACCACCATCAGATTGAACTTATTGGAAATCGCCATCAAGATCGTGCCGCGCGCACGTGCCTGCAGATTTTCTTCAGTGACATCCCGTGGCAACCCGGAGAAGACGGGCTTGAGCGCGGCTTCGAAGCCTTCGACTGCCGACGCGATTGGTAGAATTTCGTAGCGCACACCAAGCGCCTTCGCACAAGCAGCGGCATCGTCGAGAGAGGTCTGAGAGGTGAATTTGTAGGGCAGCATCAAACAGCGCACGCGGTCCTTGCCCAAGGCGTCAACCGCCATCGCCGTGCATAGCGCGGAATCAATGCCGCCGGATAATCCCAGTACAACTCCCGGAAAACCGTTCTTGTTCACGTAGTCGCGAAGACCTAACACGCACGCAGTGTAGTCGGCTCGATCGGCCTCGACGCTGTCAACCACGGGGCCGTTTTCGCAACGCCAGGTGCCGTTGCGACGCACCCAATTTGTCGTGACAGTCGCTTCCTGAAATCCGCCAAGCTGGAAGGCTAACGAACAATCAGCGTGCAGGCCAAATGACACACCGTCGAATACGAGTTCGTCCTGGCCACCGACCTGGTTGACGTAGATGGTCGGTAGCCCCTGCTCGGAGACGCGCGCAACCGCAATATTGAGCCGCACGTCACCCTTCTGCCGCCAATAGGGTGATCCGTTGGGCACCACCAACATCTCGGCTCCGGTCTCCGCGAGGCACTCAACGACTTCCGCGCCCCAAATATCTTCGCAAATCGGAATTCCCAGACGTACGCCGCGGAAGCTTACGGGGCCCGGCATCGGACCGGACGCAAAGACCCGCTTTTCATCGAACACCCCGTAGTTCGGAAGGTCGACCTTGTAACGCAGCGCTGCGATCGAGCCGCCGTCGAGTAACGCGACGGCGTTATAGAGCCTTCCGCTATCGAGCCATGGTGTTCCAACCAGGAGCGCTGGACCCGGCGAGGCGGTTTCACGCGCAAGGGCTTCGATTGCGGCGCGGCATCCGGCTTGAAAAGCCGGTTTGAGCACCAGGTCCTCAGGTGGATAACCCGCAATAAACAACTCGGGAAAGACGACCAGATCTGCGCCAGCGGCAGCGGCGCGTGCGCGTCTGACCTTTTCGGCATTGCCAAAAATGTCACCGACCGTCGAGTTGAGCTGTGCGATCGCAATCGCAAGCTTGTCCGTGGGGTGCGTACTCATGGCAAACCTCTACCGCTTTGCCGGTCCGCCCCGCAATGGGCAGTCCTGCAGGTCTGTCCCCACAAGGTCGTTACTTGAAGGGCAGGTGCCGGTAACCTTCGTCCGGCGCCTGCCCCACATCTTGCACAGTAGTCGCGCGAGTTACCGCGCGGCCGTTCGAAGTCCAGCGCCACCACCACTTAGGGGCAGCGTACCTGCCGGTTTGAGATTGCGGCCATCAAAGTTGAAGGCCTGCAGGTTTTTTTCGACCATGCATTGAATCACGACAGTTTTGTTGTTCTTGCTGAAGGCCGCGCCTTGGCACCAATGTCCGACCTTGGCCTGCGCAACTTTTCTGAGCGTCGTACCGTTGACCGAATATACTTGCAGCAAGCCAAAATCATTAAACGCAGGATGGTCCTTCGGCCTGTTAGATCCGTTCATCACGGTGACGGCGATATATTTGCCATCGCTCGACATCCCTACGCCTTCGGGCGTCTGACCAACACTGATTGTATCCACGATGCGCGGTGGCTTCGCTTTGAGGTCGATAACATTGATGACATCAATGTCGCCCTGGCCTCCGCCTTGATTGCTGAATACCGCAACATCACCCTTCGGGCTGATCTCCAGACTGTAAGGTCGGATGCCACCGACCATGAATGCTTTACTGTCCTCGACCTTGTTGCCGTCGACGGTGAGAATTGAAACCCGGTTATCTCCATCGCGCGTTACCAGGGCGCTCTTGCCGTCTGGCGTGAACGCGACATGACTCGGTCCGGATTTCGAATCGCCGAGCTGAATTTTGCCGGCCGGCGTCAGCTTGTTGCCTGACACCGTGAAGACAGAGACGGTGCCCTCGCTGCGGTTTGCCACCAGCGCCAAGGTGCCGGCGTTATTTATCGAAACGCCCGCCGCTCCCAGGCCGGCCTCAAGCGTCGCGATGACAGCGGGCGGTTTGGCCTTGAGGTCAATCACCGAGAGTTTGCTGTCAGGAATAGCCTTTTTCGGGTCGGCGGGATCCACCTTGAAGGCACCGGTCACCAACGCGAAGCTCTCGTCACGCGATATTGCAACACTTTGCGGAGGTCCAACCACGCTGGCAGGCGCCTTGACCTCACCGATAAGCTTTGGCGGAGAAGTACCCAGATCTATGATGCTGACGGTGTCCGCCGCCGGATTGGCTGGGACCACATTTGCGCCATTGACTAATACGGCTTTGTTGTCATTCGCAGACACTAAAATCTGCGCAGTCGCGCCAACAGTAAGTAACGGCACTAGGGCCAACGCGAAGCCGAGCTTCGCCGGCCGCCAACGCAAGCTTGTCATGTCGCCTCCCCTGCTCGGATATATTTGTTGCTAAGTGCAAGTCGCGCCGAGCCGCGGCTAGCTCCGCTAACACTAACACCAAATTGGCGGAAATGCTTCCCGGCTCTAGAGGCCTGCCACAGCGGGAAGCGGCTTAACCAACGCCGATCGTTCTTTCTTCAGTAGCCCAGCCAACAGGAAAGCAAGATCAATCGCCTGTTCGGCATTAAGCCGCGGATCACAGGCCGTGTGGTAACGGTCGTTGAGATCAGCCTCGGTGATAGCGCGCGCGCCACCGGTGCATTCCGTTACATTCTGACCGGTCATTTCAAGGTGCACGCCTCCGGCATGCGTCCCTTCAGCCTGATGAACCTCGAAGAATCCACGAACCTCTTTCAAAATCAGGTCGAACGGCCGGGTCTTATAGCCGGTCGCCGATGTGATCGTATTGCCATGCATCGGGTCGCAGGACCACAGCACAACTCTGCCTTCGCGCTTTACCGCGCGCAGAAGGGCCGGAAGATACTCACCGATTTTCTCGGCCCCAAAGCGTCCGATCAGTGTTAAACGCCCAGCTTCGTTGTCCGGGTTGAGAATATCAATCAGCCGCAACAAATCGTCCGCCTTGAGTGATGGACCGCATTTCAGACCAATCGGATTCTTGATCCCGCGCGCATATTCAACGTGGGCATGATCAAATTGCCGCGTACGATCACCGATCCACAGCATGTGACCGGATGTGGCGTACCAGTCGCCTGTGGTGGAATTGACTCGCGTCAATGACTCCTCAAAGCCGAGCAAAAGCGCTTCATGGCTCGTATAGAAATCGGTCGTCCGCAGCTCCGGATGACTCTCAAGATCGAGGCCGCAAGCCTGCATGAAGCCAAGAGCTTCGGATATGCGATCGGAAAGTTCGACGTAACGCCGAGACTGCGGGCTGTCCTTGACGAAACCTAGCATCCACTGACGAACACTTGCGAGATTGGCATAACCGCCTTGTGCGAAAGCGCGGAGCAGATTGAGCGTCGCGGCCGACTGCCTGTAAGCTTCGATTTGCCGTCGCGGATCAGGCCGTCGAGCATCTTCGGTGAAAGCGATGTCGTTGATAATGTCACCGCGATAGCTCGGCAGTTCCTTGCCGTCGCGCTTCTCGCTTGGGGAGGAGCGCGGTTTCGCAAACTGGCCCGCAATGCGACCAACCTTCACCACCGGCGAAGCCGCGGCATAGGTCAGTACGACCGCCATTTGCAAAAACATACGGAAAAAGTCGCGGATATTGTTTGCGCCGTGCTCGGCGAAGCTTTCCGCACAGTCTCCGCCCTGCAGCAGGAAAGCCTCGCCCTTTGCGACTCGCGCAAGCTGCTTTTTCAGATTGCGCGCCTCACCCGCAAATACGAGTGGAGGAAAAGTCGCTAGCTGTTTTTCGACGTCAAGCAACGCTTGCTGGTCCGGATAATCCGGAACCTGTTGGATTGGCTTCTTGCGCCAACTATCCGGCGTCCATCGCTCGGCCATCTCGTTACTCCAGAATTTGGCCGGCCTTATACACGACCGCGGGCCTAGGAAGCCACTTTTTACCGCGGATTTGGTTATTTTTGGGCTTACTCGGCCGCCGCGCGGCTGTAGCTCATGGCCTTTTCGCGCATCGTCACAAGCTCCTCGGCGCCCGTCGGGTGAACCGCCATCGTCGCGTCAAAGTCGCTTTTTGTGGCGCCCATCGTCACTGCAATTCCCACGATCTGTATCAGCTCAGCGGCATCCGGTCCGATGATGTGGCAACCCACGACGCGATCTGTGATCCCGTCGACCAAAAGTTTCATGAACGAACGGGTATTGCGACCGGAAAGTGTCGCCTTCATGGGCCGGAAGCTCGTTTTGTAAACGTCAACTTTGTCCAGCCGTTCACGCGCTTGTGCCTCGGTCATTCCCACGGCGCCGATTTCGGGCTCGGAAAAAACGGCTGTCGGAACATTGGTGTGGTCGACAGGAGTTGGTTTGCCGCCATAGACAGTATCGGCAAAGGCATGACCTTCGCGGATCGCCACCGGCGTAAGATTGACGCGGTTGGTCACGTCACCGACTGCGTAGATGTTCGGCACCGACGTCTGCGAATATGCGTCCACTTCGATTCCGCCGTGCTCCTGGATCCGGACGTTGACATCTTCCAGACCCAAGCCTGTGACGTTGGGTTGCCGGCCAAGAGCGAACATCACCTTGTCAGTGGCCACGGCCATACCATCGTGCAGACGTGTCACGTATTCGTCGCCTGATTTATCGATCTGGGCGACGGTATGGTCGGATATTACGGTGATGCCACGTAAACCCATTTCGTTGCGAAGGTGCTCGCGAATGTCATCGTCGAAGCCTCGCAGAATGTTCACATTGCGGCAGACCAAGGTGACCTTTGAACCGAGACCAGCAAAAATACAGGCGAACTCCACCGCGATATAGCCGCCGCCATGGATGAGAATGCGTTTTGGCAGTTCCGGCAAATGGAATGCCTCGTTGGAAGAAATCGCGTGCTCGCGGCCAGGAATTTTTGGTCCCATATGTGGCCAAGCCCCGGTCGAGACGAGTATCGTCTCGGCGCGAACGCGAGCGCCGCTCGCCAGCCGCACCGTATGAGTATCTTCCAATGTGGCTCGACCTTTTATGAGGCCAACATTGAAGCGCTCTAACGTCGCTGTGTACGCGGCTTCCAGTCGCGCGATTTCGCGGTCCTTGTTCGCAATGAGAGCCGGCCAATGAAATTCCGGCTGTCCTACGGTCCAACCGTAACCTGCGGCGTCTTCAAATTCGCCGAAGAACCGCGATGCGTAGACCAGTAGTTTCTTCGGAACGCAGCCGCGGATGACACACGTGCCGCCGACCCGATACTCCTCGGCAATCATCACACGCGCGCCATAGCTTGCAGCGATTCGCGCGGCCCGCACGCCGCCAGATCCAGCACCGATGACAAACAAGTCGACGTCGTGATCGGCCATCCGCCGCCCCATTACACTGGCGAGAGTCGCCAGCCGAGCGTGCACCACTCGATCAAAGCGCGTGGCCTCTCTTTTTCAGTTCGTCGCGCATCTTTGCGACGACTTGATCGGAAAGTTTATTTGCCCAATCCTGCGCAAATTTCATGCTGTCATCGACCATTTTGGGTTGCTCGGTCAAAAGCTTTTTTCCGGATGGAGTCTTGTAAAAGGCGAGAATCTCTTTGAGTTCTTGCTCAGAAAAACTTGTAGCGTACAAGCGTGCGACCTCGTCGTTCAGCTCTGTAAAGCGCGGCTGGAGTTCTGTGCGCAGCTGAGCAGAAATCTCGTTCAGGTCCTTCGCCAGACTTGGATCCTGTTGCAGATACAGAACTTTCGCCTGCTCGACGACGCCCGCAATCAGCGGGCTGAAGAGGCTCGTCGCCCCTGCAACCGCAATAAGTTCTTTTGCGGTAGACATAGCGGCCGCTGATGGCTGCTGTGCGTTCGCAGCCGGCCCGATTGTGGCCAACATTATCGCAAGTGCAGCCGGTCTCGCGCCATTTTTGATGGCCTCAATAACACGCATTAGGAAACTCCATTTCCCTAGAGATATCACGATCGTTCGATGATCGTCACGCCGTCTGGACCGCTGACTATGGCCTTGTGCGCGAGGCCGATAAACAGACCATGCTCTACGACGCCAGGAACGCCCGAAATCGCATGCGCCAAAGAAGCCGGGTCGTCAATCCTGGCTAGCGCGGCGTCAAGAATCCAGTGGCCGCCATCCGTGACAAAAACATGTCCGTCCTTGCTCCGACGGAGCGTCAGCGGACCGAGGCGCTGAACTGATCCGATCGCCTTTTCGAGTGCTCGCAGGGTGGCCGCCAGGCCAAATGAAACCACTTCAATAGGTAGCGGAAAGCGTCCAAGAACTTCGACGGTCTTGCTTTGATCGGCGATCACAATCATGCGGGTTGAGGCTGCCGCGACGATTTTCTCCCGCAAGAGCGCGCCGCCGCCGCCCTTGATCAGGCAAAGGTCGGGGCCAATTTCGTCGGCACCATCCACCGTGAGATCCAGCTCAGGCACCTCATCCAAGGTCGTTAGTGTGATCCCACAGCGTTTTGCATCGGCAAAAGTCGTATCCGAAGTTGGCACCGCAACGATATCAAGACCGGAGCGAACGCGTTCGCCGACCAGCTCGACGAAGTGCTTCGCTGTGGATCCAGTCCCGAGCCCGAGCCGCATGCCCGGTCGCACAAATTCAACAGCTTTTGCAGCAGCAGCGCGTTTCTGGGCGTCAGCGTTCATGAGTACCGGCTAGACGGTCGAGCATCGGGCTTTGGCGACGTCAGGTCTATCTAGCCTCGATCACCTCGCGTGAATAGCCGAAATTTGCCGTTTCCATCTTGGCCAGCAAATCGAGACTTGCAACGCCACCAAACGAAGGATAGCGATCGAGGATGGCCGGCCCCACGATCGTCTTCGACCTTGATGGCACTTTAATCGACACTGCGCCCGATCTCGTCGCGACGCTCAACGTTATTCTAACGCGGGAGGGATTGTCGCCTCTGGCCTACGACTTAGCGCGAAATCTGGTGGGCGGCGGCGCCAAGGCCATGATCGCTCGCGGACTTGAGGCCGGAGGACGTCCCTGTCCTGCATCGCGGCTCGAAGAATTGTTTGCGGACTTCATCGCGCATTACAGCGAACACCTCACGGAACGATCGCAGCCTTTTCCGGGAGTGACCGATGCGCTCGATGCACTTTCGGGACGTGGCTATCAATTTGCAGTGTGCACGAACAAAATTGAGCGCCTTTCGACAAACCTTCTAAAGCACCACGACCTGGCTGGTCGATTCGTTGCAATCTGCGGGCCGGACACTTTCGGAATCGAAAAGCCTGATCCGGAAATCCTGCGTCGCACTGTGGCGAAGGCTGGCGGAACGCTGGAACAGGCCATCATGATCGGTGATTTAATTATCGATATTCATACCGCACGCGCGGCAGGCATTCCGGTCATCGCCGTGGACTTTGGCTACAGTGAACGTCCGGTGACGGATTTCGGACCTGACCGGACCATAAGCAGTTTTGCGCAGCTGCCCATGTCGGTTGCGGCTGTTGCGCAGAATATTTGACACTCCGGCGCCAAGCTGGACCTGGCATGGTGGGGTAAAAAAGGCACACCCCATGTTGCACGCGCGCGACGACACTCGTATCCTTGCTGTGGGGCGAGCGGCGCTATTCCGCTTGAGTGGGACTGTCTGACATGATCCACCGATTTCTTTTAGTTATCGGCAGCGCAGCTGTGCTCGCCGCATGTTCGTCGGACGCGGGGTTCAAATCGGGGCCTTTCCTGGACACTGTAAGTCTCGAATCCGAACCACCAGGCGCCGATGCAAAGGCTTCAAATGGGCAAACCTGCCGCACTCCGTGCTCGCTCGCATTACCGGTCGATGCCTCATCGTCGATAACATTCACTCTCAACGGCTACCAACCGGAAACTGAAAGGCTTGAGGCGATCACATCGACCGGTGAACCGCCGAGACTGCGTCCGAACCCAGTGGTCGTTGAATTGTCGCCAGCAGCGCCATCGACGACAAAAAAGAAGTCGACCAAATCCGCAAAGAAGCCGGCTGCCGCGCCAAAGACTTCGGCGGCTCCGCCGCCTCCACCCATGACGGCAGCACCCGCTCAGGCGCCATCATCACCTTGGCCTACAAATCCGCCGGTTGTACGCCAATAAATCGGCGCGACGTTCCGGCATAAATCGCGAGAATTGCTCCGATTGCCGACGCTGGCCAATATCGGGCAGAATTCCTATATGTAAGGTCGCGAGGCTGGGATACCGCCTCGCAGGCAATGGATGGCAGTAGTGGTCAGCACCGCTTCGACAATTGAGATTGAGCGCCCCGGACAGAAACCGCGGGCTTTGGTCGACCCGTTCCAGCGCGCCATCACCTATTTGCGCGTGTCGGTCACTGATCGATGCGATTTCCGCTGCGTCTACTGCATGTCGGAACATATGACGTTCCTGCCCAAGGCCGATCTGTTGAGTCTTGAGGAACTCGATCGCCTCTGCAGTGCATTCATCGCAAAAGGCGTTACCAAGTTGCGCCTGACCGGAGGCGAACCGCTAGTGCGTCGCGGCATTATGACGTTGGTCCACTCCTTGTCGCGCCATCTGGAAAGCGGCGCGCTTGAGGAGCTGACGTTAACGACGAATGGTTCGCAGTTACAGACCTACGCGTCCGAACTCAAGGCGAGTGGCATCAACCGCGTCAATGTCTCGCTCGATACACTTGACCCCGAAAAATTTCGCGCCGTTACCCGCTGGGGTGACTTGAACAAAGTCATTGCCGGCATCGATGCAGCACAGGCAGCAGGCTTGCAGGTCAAGATCAACGCTGTCGCTCTCAAAGGCGTGAATGAGGAAGAAATTGCCGGCTTGCTTGAATGGAGTCACGGCCGCGGCATGGACCTAACGGTCATCGAAGTCATGCCGCTCGGCGATGTGGACGAGTCGCGGCTTGACCAATATCTCCCGCTGTCGATCGTGCGGTCGCGACTCGGCGAGAGGTACACACTTGAAGATATCGATTACCGCACTGGAGGCCCTGCTCGCTACGTGCGCGTGAAGCAAACCGGTGGGCGGTTAGGTTTCATCACGCCTCTTACACACAATTTCTGCGAGTCATGCAATCGCGTCCGCCTCACGTGCACCGGGACTCTTTACATGTGTCTTGGTCAAGATGATGCAGCTGACCTGCGCCGCACGTTGCGCGCCTCGGAAGGCGATGAACTCCTGAACCAGGCAATCGACGAGGCGATCATGCGCAAACCCAAAGGCCATGATTTCGTGATTGACCGTCGCCATCAGAAGCCCGCATTGCAGCGCCACATGAGCACGACCGGTGGATAAGCACGAGTCGCCTCGGTATAGGGCGGACCCACCCATTTTCATTGTCTTTCCTCCCCCAGTTAAACGAGACCCTATGGCTCGTTAGCGCGGGGTTCGGCCTTGGCCCCATCTTCAATCAATTTCTCCATTGACGCCTTATGCCAGCATCGGATTAAGGTGGTGGTCTTGGCGCTGCGTCGCAGGGCTGAGGTCCGGGGGGACACGATCTGGGGGTCGGGGAAACATCCCAAGCCTCCGTGGGGAGAGGGTGTGAAGGTTCTGCTTTCACTCAGTCGAGGGATCGACTGGCTAAATACCCAATTGGCCGTTGTTGCGAATTGGCTTGTCTTGCTGGCCGCTGTGATCAGCGCCGGCAATGCTGCGAGTCGTTATGTGTTCAGCGAAAGCTCAAATGGCTGGTTGGAAATCCAGTGGTACATGTTCGCCGGAATGGTTCTTCTTGGTGGGCCTTACACCCTCAAAATGAATGAACATGTGCGTGTTGATCTTGTTTACGGCATGGTGTCCGAACGAACACGAATCTGGATCGACATTGTCGGCGGACTTTTGTTTCTCCTCCCAATCTGCCTGATTCTTACCTACTTCACCTGGCCCTGGTTTGTTGAATCCTGGACCATCAATGAAGCGTCATCCAACGCCGGTGGACTGTTGCGTTGGCCGGTGAAGCTACTCCTGCCGGTCGGATTCTTCTTGATGGCGCTTCAAGGCATCTCTGAAATCATCAAGCGTGTGGCGGCGCTTGAGCACGTCATCGATGTCGATTTCAAATACGAAAAGCCGCTGCAATGAGCTGGGTCGCCGAACATCTAGCGCCTCTCATGTTCGTTGGCATGATTCTCTTCATGCTTATCGGATACCCCGCGGCATTTTCACTGGCAGCAACCGGTCTGTTTTTTGGTTTTCTCGGGATCGAGTTCGGTCTGATCCGTCCGGATTTTCTGGGCAACCTGACCTACCAATTGTTCGGAATCATTTCGAACGACCTGTTGCTGGCGATCCCGTTCTTCACCTTCATGGGCGCGATCCTCGAGCGCTGTGGACTGGCGGAAGACTTGCTCGACTCCTTCGGCCAGCTGTTTGGCCCCATTCGAGGTGGCCTTTCGTATGCCGTGATTTTTGTCGGCGCGGTACTTGGCGCCATCACAGGCACGGTTGCCGCATCGGTGATCGCCATGGGCGTGATTTCCATGACGCCCATGCTGAAATACGGATATTCGGTGCGGCACACGATGGGAGTCATCGCCGCGTCGGGAACGATTACGCAACTCATACCGCCGTCGCTGGTACTCGTCGTGCTCGCGGATCAGATGGGCCGGTCGGTCGGCGATATGTATGCGGGAGCGCTCGGTCCGAGCATCCTCCAGGTGCTGTTGTTCTGCGGATGGGTCCTGATCGTCAGCGTCATCTGGCCAGAGACCGTCCCCGCATTGCCGAAGGAGGCCCGCACGCTTCAGGGTTGGGCTCTGTGGAAGCGCTGTATGCGCGGCATGATTCCTTCCCTCGGCCTGATCTTCCTTGTGCTCGGCACGATCTTCTTGGGGCTCGCGACACCGACCGAAGCCGGTGCAATGGGCGTGATCGGCGCCCTGGCGCTCGCATTCTCCTATGGCACGCTGACGTGGCCCCTGCTCTACCAGGGCATGGCATCGACGATGCGTATCACGGCCATGGTCGTCTATATTCTGATCGGCGCGCGCGTATTCAGCCTCGTGTTTCAGGGCGTCGGCGGCAAAGTCTGGATTGAAGATCTGCTCACCTCCTTGCCCGGGGGACAACTCGGTTTCCTGCTTTTTGCGAACATTTTTATCTTCGTCATCGCCTTCTTCCTCGACTTCTTCGAGATCGCATTCATCATCATCCCGATGCTCGCACCGGCCGCCGACAAGCTCGGCATCGATCTGATCTGGTTCGGCGTTCTGATCTGCGCCAACATTCAGACGAGCTTCATGCACCCGCCTTTCGGATTTGCGCTGTTTTACTTACGAGGCATCGCGCCGAAATCGATCAAGACATCCGACATATATTGGGGAGCGATCCCTTGGATCGGAACAATGGTCATTCTGGTTGGCGTGGTTATCTTCTGGCCGCAATCCGTGACCTATTTCATCGACAAGTCCACCACGATCGATCCCTCCAAGGTCAAGATCGACATCCAATTGCCGGATATAGCGCCGCCGCTCAATTTCGACATGCCGAAGCGTTGACGGCGAGCTGAACGAAAAAAAGCCCCGGAGCTTGCGCTCCGGGGCTTTTGTTTTGCTTCTTTGCGATCAGCCGCGCGATTTGCGGATCATGAATGTGTCGTAGCTGAATTCGGCGACCTGAAACCACTGATAACCGTTTCGGGTAAAGGCCGTCATTGAATCGTTGACCTTCTTGAAACTGGCATTGTCTTTGGCGATCTCGCCATGCAATTCCATGGCAGCGTTATAGCTTGCTTCCATGATCGGCGGCGAGAAGGCGTGCAGCTTGGTTCCGCCGGCGAGCAGCTTACGCAACGACTCCGGATTGAGCTTGTCGTACTGCGCCACCATCCATGTGTTGGCGTAAGCACCCGCTTGTTCAAGAATGGCCTGGTAGTTCTTCGGCAAGGAGTTCCACTTGTCGATATTGATGAAGGCGAAGATCATCGATCCGCCTTCCCACCAGCCCGGATAGTAGTAGTGCGGAGCTATCTTATAGAAGCCGAGCTTCTCATCGTCGTATGGGCCGACCCACTCGCAGGCATCGAGGGTGCCTTTTTCAAGCGCGGGGTAAATATCACCGCCGGCGATCTGCTGCGGCACGCCGCCGAGCTTCTGCAAAACGCGCCCGGGGAATCCGCCGATACGCATCTTCAGACCTTTCAGATCGTCGAGTGTATTGATCTCCTTGCGGAACCAACCGCCCATTTGACAACCGGTGTTTCCGACCAGAAGCGAGTGCACGTTGTATTTTTTGAAGAACTCATTGAGCACTTCCTTGCCGCCACCGAGCGTGTACCAGCCCTGGTTCAAGCGCTGATTGGGTCCGAAGGCCACCGACGTTCCAAAGGCGAACGTCGGATCTTTTCCGAAGTAATAGTATGACGCGGTGTGGCCGATCTCGACGTTGCCGGCGGACGCCGCATCGAGCGCTTGCAAGCCCGGGACGATTTCTCCGGCAGCGAAAGTTTGAATCTGGAATTTGTTGTCGGTCGCTTCCCCGACTGCCTTTGCCATGATTTCGCAGCCGCCCCACAGCGTATCCAGCGACTTCGGCCAACTCGCCGTCATGCGCCATTTGATTTCGGGCATCGATTGAGCAATCGCCGGCGCGGCAACCGCACTAGCGGCCACTCCGAGGCCAGCTGCCTTCAGGAATTCACGTCTTTTCATTTTCCTCCCCCTTTTGCGTCCCTCCGGATTTTTCCGGTGCGCATTTTGTCTGTCATTTGGAGCCGCAGGCCCTTACCGCGGACGCGGGCGACCCGTGCACCTGAAAGCAGTGTGCACTGGTTCGAAAAGGCTGAAAAGTAGGTCGTGTGCAGGCCGCGCAACAAAAAGGGGCCGGTTTCCCGGCCCCTTATGCGTTAGCCCCGCGCCCGAGAGCGGATCATGAAGGAGTCAAACGAGTATTCGGCCACTTGCCACCACAAATACTCATCGTTCTTGAAGGCTTCCATCGATTCCAGCACCTTTTTGTAGGCCGGATTCGTTGCCGACGTTTCCGCGTTCACCTCATTCGACGCCTTGAGGCAGGCTTCCATGACCGATTGGCTGAACGGGCGGAGCTGGGTGCCGTTCGCAACGAGCCGCTTGAGTGCCCCCGGATTGCGGGCGTCATAAGCCGCGGTCTCTTCAACGTTGGCATAGCCGGCTGCCGCCTGCACGATCGCCTGGTACGATTTAGGAAGTTCGTTCCATTTTGGCAGGTTGATGATGAGGTGATTGGTCGTGCCGCCCTCCCACCAGCCGGGATAATAGTAATACTTTGCCACCTTATAGAAGCCGAGCTTCTCGTCATCGTAAGGACCAACCCACTCGGCGGCGTCGATCGTGCCCTTCTCCAATGCCGGGTAGATGTCACCACCGGCGATCTGCTGCGCGACAAGACCGAGCTTGCCGAGCGTTTTTCCGGCCCACCCGCCGATGCGCATCTTGAGACCTCTGAAGTCCCCAGGCTCCTTGATCTCCTTGTTGAACCAACCGCCCATCTGACAGCCAGTATTTCCCATCAGCAGGCACTTTGTGTTGTAAGTGGCGGCAAACTCATCGATCAGTTTCTGACCGTCAGCTGCCTGGAACCAGGCGTTCTGTTGGCGCGTATTGAGGCCGAACGGCACTGCGCAGAACAGCGCCCAGGTCGGGTCTTTGCCGATGTAATAGTATTGCGCGCTGTGCCCCATTTCGACAGTGCCGTTCTGCACGGCGTCGAGCACCTGCAGGCCTGGAACGATCTCTCCGGCAGCGAATGTCTGAATCTGGAATTTCCCGTCAGTCGCTTCGGAAACAAATTTTGAGAATGTTTCACACGCGCCGAACAACGTATCGAGCGATTTTGGCCAGCTGGCGGTCAACCGCCACTTAAGCGTCGGCGAGGATTGCGCGATAGCCGGCGCGGCGATCGCGGTGGCGGCAGCGCCGGCACCCATTGCAGTTAGAAATTGTCGTCGTTTCATCTGTTCCTCCATCGGGCGCCCTGACGTTTCAGCCTTCGCCCCTTAGTGAAGACGTCCGGCAGGCCCTTACCATGATGCCCGACCCCATAGCGTGCAAGGCGTTAGCTGGCAAATTGTCTCATTCTTTCGTCCCGGCAATGCCGGACTAGGCTTCTATTACGATCTTGGGAGCGGTCTTTCCGCCCGCTCCGCCTTTGAGTTGAGCGAGGACCTTGCTCGCAATATCGCGATAAATTCGCGCATGCTCGCTATCGGGGACGGTTGCAACTACCGGAAGTCCGGCATCCGATTTCTCGCGTATCGTCATGTGCAGAGGCACTTCGCCGAGGAAGGGTACGCCAAGGCGTTCAGCCTCGTGCCGAGCCCCGCCATGCGCAAAGATATCGGACCGTGTTCCGCAACTTGGGCAAAGGAAGTAACTCATGTTCTCAACAACGCCGAGCACGGGGACATTCACCCGCTTGAACATCGAAACCCCACGCCGTGCGTCGATCAAAGCCAGATCCTGCGGCGTTGAGACAATCACGGCACCCTTGAGAGGCACCTGCTGCGCCATTGTCAGCTGCGCGTCGCCGGTACCGGGAGGCATGTCGACCACCATAATGTCGAGTTTGCCCCACTCCACTTCGCGCAGCATCTGAGTAATGGCAGACATCACCATCGGGCCGCGCCAGATCATTGGCGTTTCTTCGTCGATCAGGAAACCGATCGACATCACCGTGAGGCCGTAGCGCTGGATTGGTTTGAGCCTCGTGCCCCCGATGGTTTCCGGTTTCTCCTTGATGGCCAGCAATTTTGGCAAAGACGGTCCATAAATATCGGCGTCGAGCATGCCGACCTTCAGCCCAAGATCACGCAGGCCCAGGGCTAAATTGACCGCCGTGGTCGATTTCCCGACGCCCCCCTTTCCCGAGGCGACGGCGATCACGGCATCGACGCCGGGAATGCCCGGCTGAACTTTGTCGGCGGGATGGGCGGCACGCTGCGGCTGAGCAGCGACGTGAGCGGGCTGCGGGCCACGTGCGGCAGCGCCTGGACTACGTTCCGCCGTCAACGCCACAAGGGCCGACTGCACACCCGGGACACTGCGCACGGCCTTTTCGGCTGCATCGCGCACAGGCTCCCAAGCTTTCACCGTTGCGGCGTCGACAGTCAGCGAAAAGAAGACCTTCCCGTCGGAAACGACAACGTCGGACAACACGCGCGCATTGGGCAAGGCTGTCCCGTCGGGGGACGGCACTCTTGCCAGTGCCGCGAGCACCTGTTCTTTCGTCACCGTCATGATCAACCGTCCGAATTGGCCTTTTGCGCCGCCACCATAGGCATGAGCGCGCGGCGGTCAATGTGGTGTTCCGTGCTCAGACCTGTTGACGCACCGGCCCCTGCAATGACCTATTGGGAGATAAGTATCGGCGGCATCCGGCCAAGGGATGCTGGAAATTCTTGAAGGAGATCGACGATGGCGAAAGTGGCGTTTCTGGGCCTGGGCGTGATGGGGTACCCCATGGCGGGGCATTTGAAGAACAAAGGTGGGCACGAAGTGACCGTGTACAACCGGACCGCCGCGAAGGCCGAGCAATGGGTCAAGCAACATGGAGGGAAATCCGCCCCTACCCCCAAAGCTGCAGCCGAAGGGCAGGACTTTGTCATGGCCTGTGTCGGCAACGACAACGACCTGCGCGAAGTGACACTAGGTGCGAGCGGCGCCTTTGCCGGAATGGGCAAAGGCAAAGTTTTCGTCGACCACACAACAGCATCCGCCGAAATCGCACGGGAGCTTTATGCGGCCGCCAAAAAAGGTGGCTTTGATTTTATCGATGCCCCGGTCTCTGGTGGCCAAGCGGGCGCTGAGAACGGCGTTCTTACAGTGATGTGCGGCGGCGACGCCGAACCTTTCTCGCGCGCCGAGAAGATTATTGCGGCCTATGCACGAGCGTGCAATTTGTTGGGCTCGACCGGCTCGGGACAGTTGTCGAAGATGGTCAACCAGATCTGCATTGCCGGGCTGGTCCAGGGCTTGGCCGAAGGTTTGCATTTCGCACAAAAGTCCGGACTGGATATCGAGAAACTCATAGCCACTATTTCCAAGGGTGCAGCACAATCCTGGCAGATGGAAAATCGCTACAAAACGATGGCGGCGGGCAAATTCGACTTCGGCTTTGCGGTTGACTGGATGCGCAAGGATCTTGGGATTTGTCTAGGTGAGGCACGCAAGAACGGCGCTCACCTGCCGATTACGTCGCTGGTCGATCAATTCTATTCGGAGATTCAAGCGATGGGCGGCAAACGCTGGGATACATCAAGCCTGATTGCCTTGCTCAATCGTTGATCGACCGGATTCATCCGCACTAGGACAATCGGGATCACGCCTTTGCGCTCGGTCGGGCAGATACGGCCGAGTGCCAACGTTTGATGTTGGCCGCGCCTTCGGGAACCGGAAGGCGCGCCGGTTTCATGAAATCCAGAGCGACTTGGGTGGTGATATCGGCGACTGTGTAGCGGTCGCCGGCAACAAACTCTCGCTTGGCAAGTTCTCGATCGAGCAATTCGAGGAACCATGTTACGCGCGGCCTGTTCGCGTCGGCCCAGGCCGGTACTTGCGGGATCTCGAGCTCCTTCATCGCCGGATGCGTGTGACGGAAAACCGCCGCCACGTTCGAGAAAAAATTGATCTCTGCCCGGCGATTCCACATTTCGACGATCGCGGTATCTTTCGGGCCAACCCCGAACAATGGCGGCTCCGGCTGCATCATCTCGAAGTAGCGACAGATCGCGATCGATTCCGTGATGATGGTACCGTCATCGAGCACCAAGGCCGGCATTCGCTGCAACGGATTGATCGCCGCATATTCGGCCGTCTTGTGCTGCATGGCCGCAATGTCGACCTGTTCGGTCGGGATGGCGATGCCTTTTTCCGCAAGAAAAATGCGCGCGCGCCGAGGGTTTGGTGCGACCTTGGTATCGTAGAGCTTCATTCGCGGCTCCCGGTTTCAGGCTTGTTTGTCCCTCAATCAAGCCGAACACGGCGAAAAACCGGTGTCAAAGGGCTTTAACCGGTCATTAACCAGGCTCTTTAGGCCCCTCTTAAGCTTGGTCTTAAGGTTTTTGCGCAACGCTGCCCGCTGTCTTTCCAAGTGTTTAGCGTCCATCGATGCCGATTCCAGGCGAACAACCCGATCTTGCGGCGCTGCCGCCGGACACCTCTCCGGTGAAGCGGCGGCTCGCCGCACAGTATGTGCGCGAGGCGCGCGACAGGTTGACCTCCTCCAGTGGAATCCGTCCGGCGTTTGACCACGAACTGCTACGCCAATACGCGCAAAACAGGATTTCGGCCTCGCTGATTATCCTGCTTCTCGTTGCAACCGTCGGATTCATGTCGAGCTTGTGGACCGGCGTGTTCGCTGCCGGAACATGGACAGCCGCGGTGCTCGTCATCCACGCAGTCATGATCACGAAGTGCCGACGGTTTCTTGAACGTCCGATGCACGAGGTTTCCCCCAGCGCCTGGCGGGTAAGATTTGTATTGCTCGATCTGTTTTACGGATTGGCGTGGATGTTCATCCTGATCCGCATGGTCGGTGCCGAGGAAAACTCGAGCATCTTTATGCTGTTTGTCATGCTCATGGTCGTGGCGGTATCGAGCATGTTGGCATCGAGCTTGCCGACGGCTGTTTTCGCCGCCACTTTTCCAGTCACCACTGCCGTCGCGGTCGACTTTATTTTGCAGGGCAAGCTGCGCGACTACGTCCTCGCAATAATGACTCTAACCGCACAAGGGTATTTTGCTGCGCTTACCTATCGTCTCTACTCCAGCACGCTAGCTACACTGGAAGCACGGGCGGAGAAAGACGCACTGATCGGCGAGCTGGAACAGGCAAAAGCAATTTCCGACGAGGCGCGTCGACGCGCGGAGGCCGCCAACATTGCCAAATCGCGATTTCTTGCTCAGATGAGCCACGAGTTGCGAACACCACTTAACGCCATTCTCGGATTTTCTGAAGTCATGAAAACCGAGGTATTCGGAACGCACGTTGTATCGGCTTATAAGGAATATTCATCCGACATCCATAACTCAGGGGTTCATCTCCTCGGCCTGATCAACGAGATTCTCGACTTGTCGCGCATCGAAGCCGGCCGCTATGAGCTCAAGGAAGAGTCCGTTTCGCTCGTTTCGATCGTTGAAGATTGTCATCACCTTCTTAAGCTGCGCGCCAGCAACCGCGGGATCAACATTCATGAGATGTTCGAGCCCGCGCTTCCTCGATTGTGGGCCGACGAACGGGCAATACGTCAGATCTGTCTCAACCTGCTATCGAATGCGATCAAGTTCACTCCGCAAGGCGGTGAGATCTGGCTTAAAGGAGGCTGGACTGCCTCCGGCGGCCAATACATCAGCGTGAAGGATACAGGCGCCGGCATCCCCGAAGAGGAAATTCCCATAGTGCTTGCGTCTTTTGGGCAGGGATCGAACTCAATCAAATCGGCGGAACAAGGAGCTGGCCTCGGATTGCCGATCGCCAAGAGTTTGGTTGACCTTCACGGCGGGACGTTCACTCTGAAATCCAAATTGCGTATCGGTACCGAGGTTACGGTGACCTTCCCGCCGGCGCGAGTTGTGGCTGCAATGGCTCCCATAGCTGAACAGGCCCCGTCCATAGCTCCTGACAGCAAGTCAGAACCGTCTTCGGACGAGGCACGGCAGCTGAACCGCAGACCTTTGTTCCGTGCGGGTACATAGGATTTGTAGCCTTGCGACAATCGCGCAATTGTATTCTTACCCGCGCTGATTATGGTCGCAGCCGATTCTAATCCAGCCCATGATTGAAACACCGTGCGTCAAAGTTTGTACCCTCGATGCCCGTACAGGGCTCTGCTTGGGCTGTGGTCGAACGGTCGACGAAATCGCCCGCTGGACTGCTATGAACGCGTCCGAACGCGCCGAGATAATGCGCCAATTGCCCGACAGGCTTGCGGCCTGCAACGGCACCGACCCGGCCAAAGCGATGGGATGATGTCGTGAGCCGCCGCCTCGTCTGGTCATTGCTCTTCGGCGTAGCTGTTTCGCTGGCAGCCCTGGTCGCAAGCCGCGATCAGGACGCCATTACCAATCTGCTGCGCCATGACGTTGGTTCGGTAGCCTTGAAAATCATACTAGTGGTTTTCCTCGGCGGCTTGATCCTGACATTGTTTCGCGAGCGGCTTTCAAACGCCATCGAGGCAACGCTGTTCTGGGCCATCGTGGGGCTCCTACTCGTCGTCGGTTACAGTTACCGTTTCGAGCTGCGCGAGGTCGCCGACCGCGTCGTGGCCGAGCTTGTACCTGGTCACGTGGCCGGTCATGGCCGTAACGTCGAAGTCGTCCGTGGTCATGGTGGAGATTTTGCAGTTGCCGCTCATATCAACGGAACGCGGGTCCCAATGGTTCTCGATACTGGAGCCAGTTCCGTAGTGCTCACGCAGGAAGCCGCCAAGGCCGCTGGTCTACCAATCGAAGTTCTGAATTACACGGTCAATGTCGATACTGCGAACGGACGGACAAGAGCGGCCGCGGTAACACTTGATCGTGTTGCCGTCGGTGGCCTGACCGAACGATCGGTCCCGGCGCTTGTGGCGCAGCCGGGTCAACTCAAGAATAATTTGCTTGGTATGAGTTTTCTCAATCGCTTGCAAAGCTGGGAGGTGCGCGGAGATAGACTACGGATGCGAGGAACACCGTAGCGCGACTAGGCAATTAAGCTGATGACAAAGCGTAGCGACACCAAAAACAGGAAAGCCGCGAAAGCGATCTCGAGTTTACGTCGCGGCAACCAGTGGGCCAGTTGAACACCGTAGCTCGCGGTGTAGCTCGAAACCGGCGCCATAAATATAAAGCCAATCAATGATACAAACCCTATGGAAAGTGGCGGCATCTGGGACATGTAGGGCCACCCGGCAAGCATGTATCCGATGGTGCCGGCAATAGTGATTGGGACCCCAACTCCTGCAGAGGTCGCAACCGCTTGCTGCATCGACCTCCCGTAGAATGTCAAAATTGCATTTGAGACCGATCCCCCACTCACTCCGACCAGCGACGAAATCAATCCGGTCAGGAAACCGTAGAAACTTAACAAAGGACGTCCTGGCAATTCACTGCCGAGGCTCCAATGCTCGGTACCCAACAGCATTCGCAGCGCAATCAAGGTTGCGAAGACAACGAATACGACCTTGAAAAGCGTCGCCGGCGCGTAGTGCGCGATGACTGCGCCTGTTGCAACGCCGAGAACCGCGGGCAAAGCCCAGACGCGTACAACGTGAGGGATCACGGCGCCTTTTTTCTTATGCGCGATGTAGGAGCGAATTGTCGTCGGTACAATAATCGCCAGCGAAGTGCCTATGCATGCCTGCATACGCACGTCTTCGGAAACGCCAAGAACCCGAAACACCTCGTAAAGGACCGGCACGATAACGGCACCCCCGCCGATACCAAAAAGTCCGGCCAACACGCCCACCAAAATGCCGGCGCCCGCGATCCAAAGCGCGAGAAAAGCGATCTCGCCGATCGGATGTCCCAGTATCATGATGACCCGAAAAATTTATACGGCGGGAAGAAATCGTCAGGCGGCGATGTGCGCCAATTCGGTGTCCCTGTCCAGCACAAACGCCAGTGCGTCGGTAAGGACGGTTGGACCGGCGCCGGGCTTTATGGCTTCCGTCGCGAGATGCCGCCGAAACGCTCGTGCACCAGGAACAGCGCGGAAAAGTCCAAGTATGTGACGTGTAATGGCATGCAACCGAACGCCACCGGTAAGCTCGCGCTCGATATAAGGCGTCAGCGCGACCATAGCGTCTTTCAGCGAGTCAAACGGCGCGGGTTCACCAAAAATCACGGGGTCCACCTCGAGCAATTGCCATGGGTCTTGATACGCCGCCCTGCCCATCATCACGCCGTTTAGCGCACCAAGCTCAGTTCGTGCCTGATCGAGAGACGCGATACCCCCGTTGAGTATGATTTCGAGGTCCGGATGCGCCGCTTTGAGGCGATGGACAAGCGCATAATCAAGCGGCGGTACTTCGCGATTCTCGCGTGGTGATAATCCCTTCAACCAAGCCTTTCGAGCGTGCACGATCAGGGCATCAACCCCGGCCTCCTTTACGATACGCGTGAACGCAAAAAGCGCTTCGTCCGGATTCTGATCATCTATCCCAATCCGGCATTTGACGGTCACCGGAATTCTCACATTCGCCTTCATGGCGACAACGCAATCGGCGACCAGCGAGGGCTCCGCCATCAGACACGCGCCGAACCGTCCGACTTGAACCCGATCTGACGGGCATCCCACGTTGAGATTGATTTCGTCGTAGCCAAACTGCTCGCCGATACGCGCCGATTGCGCGAGCGCCTGCGGATCACATCCACCAAGTTGGAGTGCAACCGGATGCTCGAATGGATCATACGTCAACAGCCGAGCGCGATCGCCGTTTAGAACAGCGGCGGTGGTCAGCATCTCGGTGTAAATCAGCGCGCGGCGCGACAAGAGCCGGTGGAAAAACCGACAATGGCGATCGGTCCATTCCATCATCGGCGCGACACAAAAGCGCCGCGACAGTGCTTTTCCCGGCTGTCGCGTTTTTTCTTTTACCTGCTTGGTCGCAGGTAAGCTTTGGTTAGAAACAAACACGCTTTTAGACATCCGCGATCGGCACTTCGTCGACTTTTCGACCATGTGCATCCACGATCATGACGAACCAGCCACCCCAGTCCCATCCCGGCATGACGGCTCCGTGTTTGAGGTCGCGCGCCAACACCAAGGCATTTTCGCGAGCGGCGGCGTTGCCTGACAGATCAATACCTTTGTGATTGTTCAGAACTTGTCTGCCGTCACTGAGATGAAAGAAATAACGGGGCATGGCGAAATGATCCGTAACGAAAACTACAACTCTGGCCCCCCGCGAGCAATACCGCGGAGATCACGATCATTTGGGCCATGTCGTGGGACGCGCCGAAGCGCCCACAACCGGCGTCGAGTTATTGTACCGCGGCCGAAGGACTCGCGCGCCTTTGTCGCCCAGCGATCGCTTGAATCTTGGAGATAACGCTGGCGTGCAGACGATTGCTCTTCTCAATATTCATATGATTGATGTCAGGGGCCGAATTGAGATTGATGTTGGAAATGGAACCTCTGAACCCCGGCCCCTTTGATACCAGAGTGTTGCCCGTATAGTAGTTGATGACCTGGTGTACATTTGACGGCGCCACGAGATTCGTCGTCGGACCGAACGTGACCACGAGGGCGACCGGTGCGCCCAGAGTCTTCATCTTTTCGGCCATGTAGATGGCGGCATCTGCCCCGAGAGAATGTCCCATGATGATGATTGGACCTTTTCCGCTTTTTTGCAGCCGGGCAGCCTCTTCCGCGAGAGAGTTGTAAAAATCGTGAGGATGAACGGTGGCGTTGTAACCGCGTTGGACCAATTTTTCGTCAAGGACATCCAACCCGGTGGAGAAAATGCCGGCCAATCCCCTCAACAGATAAATGTGGCCAGATGCTTGAGCTCTTCCAGATACAGCAGTGATGGCAAGCAAAACCGCTGCGAATAACAATGGTTTTCGCACAATCTCCCCCCTTCCGCGAACAAACTATTTATTTCATGTGTTCGAACCTAATCAATAACAATCGTACCGTTCCGATAGGTTAGTTGGTCTCACCCATGCTATGTCGTGATGCGTCAGCCGAGCGGCAGATTTTGCGGGCTCGTGTTCCGGCGAACTCATACTAATGGCTAAATCACCGGCGACACGCAGATGACACGAGTCAAAATTGTGAGCACAGGTTGATGACGGTCCTTGTTGCGAAGCTCATCTGGGGCCTTGGCTGCGTGGTGTATTTCATTATCCGCTACCCGCACCAGCGTCGTGCTCGCAAAACAAACGTAACGGATCGTCGAGATCTCGTTCGCGAACGAACCCTGATGCTGATGTCCTACAGCGGGTTATTCGTTGTTCCGCTTATCTATGTGCTGACCGACCAGCCGAAATTTGCCAGCTATCAATTCAGCCCGATACAGGCCTCACTTGGAGCTCTTGTGTTAATCGCCGCCATGGCCCTGCTCTACCGCACGCATCGGGACCTGGGCCGCGCCTGGTCAATCACACTGGAAATTCGTGACAAGCACACGTTGATCACCCGCGGAATCTACGAGAAGCTGCGTCATCCGATGTATGCTGCGTTCTGGTTGTGGGCTATTTCACAGGCGCTGTTGCTCCCCAACTGGATCGCAGGCCTGTCGGGAATCGTTGGCTTTGGCACGCTATTCTTCGCGCGTGTTGGCCATGAGGAGCGGATGATGCTTGAGACCTTCGGCGACGAGTATCGCGCCTACATGGCGCGCACGTATCGCCTCATACCTGGGATTTATTGAGCGTTAGAGTTTGCAGAAAGCCTCCGGTCGTCAGATGCAAATTTAGTGTGCCTGTCGGATGAGTATGGACATTCTTCTGCTCCAAATAGATCCCGTGCTGGAACCGTCGGCCAAAACAGCCGCAGGGTATTCGGGCCCTGCGGACGCAACGAACCTGGGAACATGTTTTTCAGACGTTGCCGAATCCCGGTTAGACCATCCCGCCGTGGCGACGAGAGCAAGCAGCTTCTCCTATAGTTGGCTTGCCCGCGCCGCGAATCAGGTTCGGCGATATTTATCCTCCCGCCCCGAACACGCGGCGGGAACGCGCGTGGCTCTCCAACTGCCTAACTCGCCGGAATACGTGGCCGCCTTTTATGGAACGCTGCTTGCCGACTGTGTCGTGGTGCCGCTGCCTGTTTCCCTTGAAGAACGCCGAAGGACGCAGATCCTTGAGTTGGCTCAGCCGGACGTACTGATCAGCACCCCCGCCGATTTCAACGCACCCCAAGTGCATCCGACTCCCTCTACCTTGTGCTTGGCTGAAAAGAACGACGTACGGGATCCGTTACCGCCTCCGCAACGGCAAAATCACGATCTCGCGATGCTGCTCTTCACCTCGGGCTCGATGGGGACGCCCAAAGGAGTGATGCTCAGCCACCGAAACCTGTTGGCGAACGCAGACTCGATTCTCCACGAGCTTCCAATTCGCGCGGACGACCGGACGTTGGCCGTGCTTCCGTTCTGTCATGCATTTGGCAACTCAATCCTGCAAACGCATATTCTTCGCGGCGCAACTCTTCTTCTCGATCGCGGTCTGGCTTTTCCATCGTCCATTGTTGAATCTCTGCACGACATGGAAGCTACGAGCTTCTCCGCGGTTCCCGAGGTCTACGGCATGCTCTTAAAGTATGGGCGCCTTGGAGAACGACCGCTGCCTGCCTTGCGGTACATGACCGTCGCAGGCGGAGAATTGCGTCACGATCTGGCAGAGGAGATTGCGCGCCGTATCAAGCCAGCATCGTTCCATGTAATGTATGGCCAGTCGGAAGCCACTGCGCGCCTGGCGTCATTACAACCTCAGCAACTCCCTGTCCGCCGAGGATCAATTGGAAGGCCGATCTCGGGAGTCGAACTTGCAGTTATGGATGAATCGAATCGAGAATTGGCAGCGAATGCCGTTGGTATGCTTTGCGCTCGGGGTGAGAACGTGATGCTCGGTTACTGGCGCGACCCAGCTGCCACGGCCGACGCTATCAGTCCCGATGGGTGGCTGCGAACCGGCGATCTGGCCCATCGCGACAACGATGGATATTTCTTCCTGCATGGTCGGGCGAGTCTGCTGATCAAAATCCAAGGGCATCGTGTACACCCGGCAGAGATCGAAGGGTTGGTTGAAGCTGAGTTTCCCCAGACGGCCGCCGTGGCAATTCCGACCTTGCGCGGCGACGAAACCAGAATTCGTTCTGTTTCTTGCGCCGCGCGATGGTCGATCAATCGACGTCGAGAAAATTAGGGCAACTTGCCAAAAAGAGCTCCCTCCTTATAAGCAGCCCGTGCACTATGAGATGATCGAGCAATTCCCGCTGACGTCAGGATACAAGATCGATCGCGCGGCGTTGGCGCTTCTCATTCCTCAGGCTTCCGGCGCGCGCCGCGTCCAGCCGGACAATATTCTGACGCAGTCTCCATGACTTCAGACCGAAAAGGACTTGAAGGCGACCTCATGCGCTTCGTGCAGTCGCGGGGCACGCGTTATGCAAAAGCCACTTTACAGACAGATCTTTTGGAAACCGGGATGCTGGATTCTTTATTGCTGATGGATTTGATCTTCCACATTGAAGAGGCTTATGGCGTGCGTTTTGACAGTGACCAGGTCAACCCCTCGAATTTTCGCACCATCGAAGATACTGTCAGCTTTGTGTTAAAGCAGAAGGCATCACCGCAAGCATAGCGCCTGCTTACATATGCGGCGCCTCGGACCTTAAAGAGTTATTTGAAGATGAAGTGGCCTCTGGTCGAGCGTCCAGTCCCCAACGCGCAAGTTCCGCTCTACAACCGGTTCTATCTCCACGCGTCGCCGGCGAGCCAAGTGGATCCCGTGATATTATGGGGGACCGAAATTGACGCCAATGCCTTGCAAGCCTTTCTCCAGGAACGAAATCGTAGTGGACGTGTATTGATTACGGCCGCTCACGCGTTGATACGCGCCGCCGCCCTGGCGCTTGAGCAATGTCCAGAACTGAATGTCCGGCTAGTTCGCCGGCGCATATATGCCTTTCGCAACGTCAACATTCGAATGGCATTTTTTCACCGTCGGTATTCAGAAATCGATCTCATGCTGATCGAGAATGCAAACTTCAAGAGTCTCGAACGAATTGCACTCGAGATATGGCAACGAATGCTGCAGGCAGCTCGAAATGAAGGGGGCCGCGACCGCGATCTTGCCAGACTCCGTCGAATTCCTGCGTTCTGGTTTCGCCAAGTTGTCAGGCTATATGGTTTTTTGGATCGCCATTTAAGGCTCCCTACACTTGGCCGGCTGGATGGCACGCGGGCGGGCTGCATGATGGTGAATGACCTGTCGTTCCCTGGGGCGCCACCCATGCGCGTCTACAAGCCGACACGATTTCCCGACAAATCGGATTCCTTCAACCTGACTTTGGGGCCCGCAGAAAGTAAAGTCGTCGCACGCTCCGGCCAGTTCGCGTCGGTCGATGTAATGCCGATATTCTTGCGGGCTGATCACCGTCTGGTAGACGCCCAGCAGGTTGGCCGTTTTCTTGCTTTGATACGCGATCTTCTGAATAACCCAGAGCGCCTGGCAGGAGGTCATTACGACCAATCCGACATCGATCGAGCCGTCGCTGAAAAGCAAAAAAAATAACGGCCGCGCGAGTTTTGAACCGCATGCAGGCAGAAAAAGAACATGTTGCCCTGGTTTCGATCGCTGCTTCGGCGGCCCTGACGGTCGCCAAGGCGATCGTAGGCTTTACGACCGGTTCGCTGGCAATCCTGTCTGAAGCCGGTCACTCACTCATCGACCTTGGCGCCACGGTCATGACCTATGTCGCCGTGCGTATTTCGGGCAAGCCCGCAGATGAAGAGCACCACTATGGTCACGGAAAGGTCGAAGCAGTTTCGGCGCTTGCCGAAACTGCTTTGTTGTTCCTGCTGTCCGGCGTTGTGATCTGGGAAGCCGTGAATCGGCTGACCGCACATAATGGCCATGCAGTTGAAGCGACCATTTGGGCCTTCGGAGTTATTCTCGCATCAATCATCATAGATTTTTTTCGAGCGCGCGCGCTCTCGCACACCGCAGAAAAGACATCGAGCCAAGCTTTGGAGGCCGATGCGCTGCATTTCTCATCCGACCTTTGGTCCTCGTTCGCGGTTTTGATCGGCCTGGTCGGTGTACACTTCGGGCTGGCCTGGGCGGATTCAGCGGCGGCCCTGGCAGTCGCCATTCTGGTGTGTATCGCCGGCTGGCGGCTGGGCAAGCGCACGATTGACACGCTCACGGACGTGGCGCCTCCGGGCGCGGCTGCCAAGATCTCGGCTATTGCCGAACGTATCCCAGGCGTGGTTCGAGTCGAGCAAGTCCGCGCTCGGGCTGTCGGTCAGCAGACGTTCATCGACCTTCAGCTAGGTGTCAGCCGTACTTTGCCGCTTGATCGTGTGAGTGCGCTGAAAGACCAGGTAGCAACCGCGCTGCGTCGGCAAATTCCGGGCGCCGAACCGGTGGTTACAACCGATCCAGTAGCGCTCGACAACGAGACGATTCTCGACCGCATCATGGTCATTGCGCGCAACCGCGCACTGGCTGTGCACCACGTCACGGTTCACGAGTTACGAGACAAACTGGCGATTTCGCTCGACCTCGAGGTAGACGGAAGGCTCTCATTACGAGCCGCGCATGATATGGCCGACGGATTGGAGAGCGCCATCGCGGCTGAACTCGGGTCAAGCGTCGAGGTCGAAACGCATATCGAACCACTGCAGCCACCGGACGCCTCAGGGCGCGAAGCACCGCCCGAGCGCGTCAAAGCGGTGGAAATGGCACTCTCGGAACTTGCCGCAAAGGGCCGCAATATTCGCGACGTTCACAACGTGCGTGTGCGCGAAACCGATGAGGGCGAGATCGTCAATTTTCATTGTCGCGTGGACCCGCAACTGAGCGTCCAGGACGTACACGAAAATGTCGATGCCCTGGAGCGCGCATTAAAACTGCAATCGCCACCTATCAAGCGCGTGATTGGTCACGCCGAGCCGATGCGCTGACCAGCGCAAAACCTGGGGCATGCACAGTCGATCAAATACCGTCGCCCGCCTCACCTGCACCGCTATTATTTCTTCCAATTGATCGCAGGACATCATAGATCAAATCCTATGCGCACCGATATCGCCCAACCCATTCGGCTCAAGGATTACCGTCCACCTGACTGGCTCGTAGAGACGGTTTCGTTGGATTTTTCCCTGCACCCTACTGCGACACGAGTCCGCGCAACGTTGGTGCTCAAGCCGAGCCCTAAGGCTACCTCAGCTCCGCTCATTCTGGAGGGCGATGGACTTTCGCTGGTTTCGCTCAAGCTCAACGGAACCGAGTTGCCTCCCGAAAGCTATGTTGCCACCACCGATCGCCTCACAATTCCACAACCTCCAAACACTATCTTCGCGCTCGAAATTGAAACGGTTATAGACCCAACAGCCAATACCCAGCTGTCAGGTCTTTATCGTTCGAACAGCAGCTATTGCACCCAATGCGAAGCCGAGGGTTTTCGCCGCATCACCTACTTTCCGGACAGGCCAGACGTCATGGCTGTCTATACGACCCGTATCGAAGCCGACAAACGGGAAGCTCCCGTGTTGCTCTCAAACGGCAATCTTGAGCAGCGTGGCGAACTCCCGAATGGGCGGCACTATGTGGTCTGGCATGATCCACATCCGAAACCATCCTACCTGTTCGCATTGGTCGGAGGTGATCTTGCGTGTGTGGAAGACCAGTTCACCACGATGTCCGGACGCAATGTGGTGCTCCAGATCTTTGTGGAACACGGCAAGCAAGGACTAACAGCCTATGCCATGGATTCACTCAAACGAGCGATGCGGTGGGACGAGCAAGCTTTTGGGCGCGAATACGATCTCGACATTTTCATGATCGTCGCCGTGTCCGACTTCAACATGGGGGCTATGGAGAACAAGGGACTGAATATATTTAACGACAAATATGTATTAGCCAGTTCTGACACCGCGACTGATGCTGATTTTGCGCACATTGAAGCCGTCATTGCACACGAGTACTTCCACAATTGGACGGGCAACCGGATCACTTGTCGTGATTGGTTTCAACTTTGTCTGAAGGAAGGTCTCACGGTTTTCCGGGACCAGGAATTCTCTTCCGACATGCGTTCAAGGCCAGTAAAGCGAATTGCTGATGTGCGCGGTCTCCGCGCAACGCAATTTGTTGAAGACGCCGGACCGTTGGCACATTCAGTCCGACCGGATACCTACAAGGAAATCAATAACTTCTATACGACGACGATATATGAAAAAGGCGCAGAACTGGTCCGGATGGTGCAAACTTTTATCGGTCGCGAAAACTTCCGCGCCGGCATGGATCTTTATTTCGCGCGCCACGACGGTGAGGCCGCCACCGTCGAACAGTTTATCAAATGCTTTGCCGATGCCAGCCAGCGCGACCTGACACAGTTTATGCGTTGGTACAGTCAGGCCGGCACACCCGAGGTGACGACCCGCGGTCATTACGACGCGACCCGCAGAACTTACACGCTCAGCTGCACGCAAACCGTGCCGCCAACACCGGGCCAGCCGATCAAACAACCGATGGTCGTTCCTCTTTCGCTCGGGCTGGTTGGCAAAGATGGCCGCGACCTGCCCCTCAAGCTATCCGCCGACGGAGCCATCAGCGACACCGTGGTGGTTCTGGCTGATGCTGCCGCAACGTTCGAGTTTGTCGATGTTGATGAGCGCCCTGTCCTGTCAATCAACCGGGGCTTCTCGGCACCGATCAAGCTCGTCAATGGCCTTTCAGCCGACGACCTGGCTTTTCTCGCAGCACACGATAGCGATCCGTTCAACCGCTGGCAGGCCGTCCAGACGATCTCGATGCGGTTGCTCGTCGACAACGTAGCGGCCTTACGCGCAGGCCGAACAATGCGTATCGACGATCAACTCATCGGTGCTCTAGCGAGCATTATCTCGGACTCTGTCCTGGAACCTGCCTTCATCGCCCTCGCGCTGATCCCGCCAGGTGAAGGTGACATCGCGCGTGAAATCGGCCGCGACATAGATCCCGATTTGATCTTCCAAGCGCGGTCAGCATTTCGCAGCGCCTTAGGTGAGCGCCTCCGTGCGCCGCTCACCACAATTTACGATCAAATGCACGTGCCCGGTGGCTATTCTCCTGATGCCACGAGCGCGGGACGCCGCGCCTTGCGGAACGTCGCGGCCGATCTACTCGCCGCAACAGGCCAACCTGCCGACATTGCTCGGGCGTCCCGACAGTACGAAACGGCAGACAATATGACGGACCGCATGGCGGCGCTCGGGACTTTGTGCTTGCACGACACACCGAAACGTCTGCAGGCCCTGGACAATTTCTATGCACGCTATGCATCCGACGCGCTTGTCGTCGACAAATGGTTTTCCCTGCAGGCGACCATTCCGCGGCCGGAAACACTCGAAAAGGTACACAATTTGACCGCGCACCCTGCGTTTTCGTTCGCCAATCCGAACAGGATTCGCTCACTGATCGGTGCGTTTGCACAAGGCAATGCGACACAATTTAACCGAGCCGATGGCGCCGGTTACAATTTCATTGCCGATACCGTGCTTGCTCTCGATCCGAAAAACCCGCAAGTGTCGGCACGCCTTGCAACTGCCTTTCGAACGTGGCGAACGCTCGAACCTGGACGTCGTGCAAAGGCAGAAGCGGCCCTCGCCCGCGTGAAGTCGAATCCGGGGATTTCCCGCGACTTGGCTGATATTGTCGAGCGTGCCTTGACGGTATCTTGAGAGGCAGCCGCAGAAATTGCGGCCTTCAAATCCGTAGTGGGTAACAATTTTTAAACAATTGACTCATCGGACTCTCGACAAATCGGTGCCCATCGATTCCAATCGACAAGTGATTCGGGAAGCGATGCGGCACATCCTTCCGTCTCGAGGGTGACAGGGGAAATTCCGAACGGAGGCCTTCTATGGCGCGCGCCGATGTGGCGAGTGCGTCTGCACATGCCAATTCTATTAAGGGCCTCGCGCAATCGATCGCCAATCCGGCGTATCGGAGGCTTCTGACCGCAGAGCCGCTTTTGCGACGTGCCGTCCCGGTCCTGATTATTGCGTTTCTCGCGACGATCTGCGTCGGGGCCCTTGTTCAGGTGCTCGACCACCGTCGGCAAACCCTCACTGACGAAATGCTTTCCCTTGAGGCGGTGGCCGACTTCACCGCCGAGCGTCTGCAACGGCCTCTCAACAGTGCCGCAAACGTTATTGACCAAGCTCAAATCACTCTGACACGTGTCCTCCCACCTTGGGCTGGCGCCCCCGGACGGCGGTTCTTCCTGACCAATGCGGATGGAGCTGTCATAGCGGAAAATCCCATCGGCGGTGACGCCGTCGGTCGCCGGTTGGTTGACTTGTTGGGCCCGGCTCAACCGCTCACCACATTTGGCGCTGGCGCGGGTGTTCTGGAAATCCTTCTGCCCAATGATACCAAAGCGCTCGCAACTGTCCGCATGCTCAACGCACCCCTTGGCCAGCTCGCGATCGTGCGATCACGGGATGCCGCCCTTGCCGGTTGGCGATCACTGACCACCCTCACCGTAACCCTCTCGGCCACCACCGGCTTTGTTGTCCTCATTCTTGGATTTGCTTTTCACTGGCAAGCTACAAGAGCTCGAGAGGCCGATCTTATTTACGAAACTGTCCGAACCCGCATCGACACGGCGCTCAATCGTGGCCGCTGTGGCCTCTGGGATTGGGATCTGGCTCGAGGCCGAATTTTCTGGTCGCAGTCCATGTTCGAGATTTTGGGACTCGACACAAAAGACGACTTGCTGTCATTCGGCGATGTCAATGCGCTGGTGCACCCGGACGACGTTCGCCTTTACCAACTTGCGGCTGAACTTGCGGACGCAACGACAACTACGATCGATCACGCTTTCCGGATGCGCCACGCGGCCGGCCACTGGGTATGGCTTC
This sequence comes from uncultured Alphaproteobacteria bacterium, assembly GCA_963707615.1. Taxonomy (GTDB): domain Bacteria; phylum Pseudomonadota; class Alphaproteobacteria; order Rhizobiales; family Xanthobacteraceae; genus Pseudolabrys. Next base: position 655,994 of record CAVPQT010000001.1, on the reverse strand, counting down.
GCGCACGATGCGAATTGGTCCGTCAGCCCGGCGAACCCGGCCTTCATCTGATCGGTATTGCCGTCGACATCACGGAGCAGAAGAATCTGGTCCAAAAAACCGTCGCGGCCGACATGCGATTGCGCGACGCCATCGAGACGATTCCCGAAGCCTTCGTCCTGTGGGACGCCGAAAATCGTCTCGTGCTCTGCAATTCAAATTTTCAGGAACTGCACGGTCTGCCCGACGAAGCGATCACGGTTGGCGCGTCGTTCGAGTCTGTCGTTGCCGCAGGCAGCAAGCCCGTCGTACGCAATAAAGTTATTACCGGAGGGCCGAGCATCCCGGGGGCACGCACGTTCGAGGCGCAGCTCGAAGACGGCCGTTGGCTACACATCAGTGAAAGGCGCACCAAAGACGGGGGCTATGTGTCGGTCGGCACGGACATCACGGCCCTCAAGACCCACGAAGAAAAACTTGTCGACAGCGAAAAGCGCCTGATGGCAACCGTTGCCGACCTGCGCGCGTCGCAACAGCGTTTGGCGGAACTTGCCGAAAAATATGCGCAGGAAAAGACTCGCGCTGAAGAAGCGAACCAGGCGAAATCGAAGTTTCTGGCCAACATGAGTCATGAGTTGCGCACACCTTTAAACGCGATCATCGGATTTTCTGAAATTATGGAATCCGGTATGTTTGGGCCCCTTGGCGCCGAAAAATACAATGAATACTGCAGCGACATCCGTGGCAGCGGTCAGTATTTGCTTGAAGTCATCAACGACATCCTCGACATGTCCAAGATCGAAGCTGGGCGCATAAGACTTGATTTCGAGGATCTGAAATCTCAATTCTCTGTTGGCCGAAGCCATGCGGGTCGTTGCAGCACGCGCACAGGACAAGCAGCTACAGCTAACGGCGCGGATATCGCCCGAACTCCGTTTACGTGCGGATCGGCGCGCGCTTAAACAAATTGCGCTTAATTTGCTTTCGAACGCTGTAAAATTCACCCCCTACGGGGGGCGTGTCACCGTTCGTGGGCGGGCGAACGATCGTTGCATAACGCTCGCCATCTTGGACAGCGGCATAGGCATTGCCACGGATGCCCTCGCGCGACTTGGCCGTCCATTCGAGCAGGTGGAAAGTCAACTAACCAAAAGTCACCAGGGATCCGGTCTAGGGCTGGCAATATCGAAATCCTTGGTCGAACTGCATGGCGGATCCATGCGCATCCGGTCAACGCTCGGCAAAGGAACGCTGGTCGTCGTACGCCTGCCGTTCGAACCTCAATGCCTTCTACCGAAGGACGAGGCAGCGTAGCTGTTTCAAGGTGCTTTCCCGAGAATCCGGACGAAACTCTCCCGCACGTTAGCTTGTGTCTCGATAACCGTGGCCTCGAGGGTGGCGAAATCCGGCACATCTGCTGCTCTGGCCAGAAGTCGCAAAAGGCCTGATCCAGCGGTTTTTGGGTCAAACGTTCCTGGCAGGCACAGACGCAGAATCTGTGTGAGATCCTGATAGAGCTCCACGGCCGGTCGAAGGACTTCCGCGTCCTTCACTGTCAGCACTCGCAGTGACCACGCTTTGTCCAGTACTCGCGCTGTCGACGTGTCGAGGATGTCAGGCACTCGATGGGCATGTATAAGCTGCAAGTATTGAGCAATGAACTCGATGTCCACCAACCCACCGGCGACGTACTTCAAATCCCACCGCTCCTTGTCACCTTTTTCCTTTGCAATGGCGGAACGCATTTCCACGACATCCCCTGCAATCAGGGCTGTGTCGCGTGGTTGACACAAAATTCCACGCACGACGCTCTCGATGCTTGTCTTGAATTCGGATGAAGCAGAAACGACCCGCGCCCTGGTCAGCGCCATGTGCTCCCAGGTCCAGGCCTCGGTTTCCTGATACGCGGCAAAACCATCGACCTGCGTCGCAAGCGGACCCGCGCGCCCGGAGGGACGCAAACGCATGTCCACCTGGTAAAGGGCTCCGTAATTTGTTTGCGCGGTCAACGCATTGATGAGACGTTGGGTGAGGCGAGCAAAATATTGCGCCCCATAGAGTGGTCGCGCACCGTCGGATTCCGGATTTTTGTCGTCGAAATCGTAGATCAAAATGAGATCGAGGTCCGACGTCGCGGTCATCTCATAACCGCCCAACTTACCCAGAGCTACGACCGCCGTTTCCTCCGAACGCATATGACCGTGGGTGGCGGCGAAGTTGTCACCAATCGCGCGATGCACTGCGCGTATTACAGCGTCAGCCAGACGGGCAAATGCCTCACCGGCCTGCCGCGCCGTGACAGTTCCCGATAGAATTCGCACGCCGATGAGAAACATGTACTCAAGGCCGAGCATGCGTATGCGTTCGAGTAGATCCTCGTCGTGGCGTGACTGCGCAAGTGCAGTTTCGAATCGCTGTCCCAGGTGGAGCTCATCTGGCAGCGCCCCAAAAAAGCTCGGGTCGACCAACGCATCCATGACCTGCGGGTGACGGGCAAGCGTGTCCCCCAAACGTGGTGCGATTCCAAGAACCAGGACAATCAGAGCAATAAGATCGGGGTTCTGGCGGAGCAATGACAGAAGGCGCGCCGGCCCATGCAAATTCGCCAGAAAATGGTCAAAGAGCACCAACGTGGCGTTTGGATTGTCGGTCCGCGCCAGATGCTCCAGCAGGGTCGGTAGTAGAACCTCGATGTGGTTGTGCGCCACTTCGCCTTTGAGCGTACGATGACTTCCGTTCAACCAATGGCGAACAATGCTTGACGCCTCTAACGGTGCGCGGAACCCAATATCGGCGAGGCGATCAAGCGTCTTATGATCGTCAGCCTCCCGCGGAAATGCCAGGGCTGGACGATCGGCCTCGGGTTGTTTCTCAAATAGCCGAGCGTAATAGCTTTGCACTTTATCGAGGTGCCTGAGCAGAACTTCTGCAAAAGCATCGCGATCAGCAAAACCCAGAAACCGGGCAAACCGTTCGACGCCCGCGCGCTCCGCAGGCAGTGTTTGCGTTTGCTCGTCATTCATCATCTGCAAGCGGTGCTCGACCAAACGAAGAAAACAATATGCTTCCTTCATTGCATCCCGCGCCGCCCGATCAATCCATTTGTCTTCGCACAGTTTGTCCAGGGTGGTGAGAGTGTCCCGATCGCGCAAAGCCGGATTGCGGCCGCCGGCGATCAGCTGCTGGGTCTGCGCGAAAAATTCAATCTCTCTGATCCCGCCACGGCCGAGCTTGATATTGTGGCCTTCGACCGCTACTTCGGCGTGCCCTCGATAGGCGTTGATCTGTCGCTTCATCGCGTGGATGTCTGCCACAGCGGCAAAATCCAAATACTTTCGCCAGACAAATGGTGAAATCTCGTTGAGCATCGCCTCACCGGCAGCAATATCGCCGGCGCAAGCGCGACCCTTTATCATGGCCGCTCTTTCCCAATTCTGCCCGACGCTTTCGTAGTACGAGATCGCGGCTTCGGTAGAGATAGCAATTGCCGTTGACGCAGGATCCGGCCGTAGACGTAAGTCCGTCCGGAACACGTAGCCGTCTGCTGTTCTTTCCTGAAGGAGCTTCACCAACCGTTGCGTAATTCGTACGAACAGAGTCGATGGCTCTGCGTCGGCTGATAGCCCAGATGCGGCGAGGTCATACAAAACAATGAGATCGATATCGCTCGAGTAGTTGAGCTCGAACGCGCCCATCTTTCCCATGGCCAGGACAATGTAGCCGCTTCTGACTTGAGGTTCCGCGGCGTCCTTTGGAGCCAGCTTCCCAGTTTGCGCAGCCTCGGCCAGACAAAACCGCACCGCGGCATTTACCGCCGTATCGGCAACGTCCGTGAGCGCCCGCGCCGCCCGCATGACCGGCCAAATGCCGCCGATATCAGCGAGCGCAATAAGAAGCGCGGCTTCACTTTTCATGCGGCGCAGCAGCCGCATCGCTTCAGATTCGTCGTTACACGCGGAGACTGCGCGAGCGCTTTGGGCCAGAAGCGTGCGCAGATGATTGTCGGGATCGGCTTGGAGTAGCCGCAGCAGTCGCTCTGGCTCACGACTCGCCAGATCCCAGAGATAAGGCGAGCTTTCGGCGAGGCCTTCCAAAAGCGTCCGAACGATCGGCCTCTCGCCCAAGAGGATTTCGATTGGCTTTCCGTGCTTTGAGGAAAGCTCCGAGAGCCAAGCCGCAACCCGTGCGTGAGCACCCTTTTTATCGGACAGACGAGGCGCGCTCGCGATACGGTCTGCGAGTTTCACAGCATTTGCGCCCGTCTGCGATGCAGGTTTATGGGCGGCCGGTTTTCGAAGAGGCCGGTTTTTGGTGGGACGTTTCATCCACCAATCTGTACCGGCCCTCCCCTCGGCAAAGCAATGACGCTTTTGAGGCCCGGATTATTGTCTGCGAGAGTCAATTCGCCGCCATGAAGCCGGGCCACCGCGGATGCCAGGCTCAGGCCAAGGCCAGATCCAGGTTGCGAGCGGCTTTGTTCCAGCCGCACAAAACGCTCGATCACACGAGAGCGGTCCGCTTCCGGAATACCTGGTCCGCTATCGGCCACAGTCAGCAAAATCCGATCACCCTCGTTGAGGGCGCGCACGACAATCTCGGCAGGCACGCCGTTGGCCGTCTCGTTGCGAGGTTCTGAGTATTTGATCGAATTGTCGACAAGGTTGGCGAGCGCCTGACTGATAAGCTCACGATTGCCCTTCACTGGCGCAGGCGTTTCAGCCTCAACCTTCAGGGCAATCCCTTTTTCTTCAGCCAAGGGCTCGTATAGTTCGCCAATGTCGTGCGCGATTTCAGCAGCATCGAATTCGCTCATATTCTCGCGAGCCTGCCCGGATTCCGCACGTGCGATCATCAGTAGCGCATTAAATGTTCGGATAAGGCCGTCTGATTCTTCGATCGTATTCTCCAGCGCAGCTCGATATTCGGATTCTTTCGTCGCCGATCGCAATGCCTGTTCGGTCCGATTGCGAAGACGGGTGAGCGGCGTCTTGAGATCGTGAGCGATATTATCGGAAACTTCTTTCAACCCGTGCATGAGCGCCTCTATACGCTCGAGCATAAGATTGAGGTTTTCTGCGAGACGATCAAGTTCATCGCCGGTACCAGCCACCGGCAAGCGACCGCCCAAGTCCCCTTGCATGATGGTGCGCGTAGTCTCGGTCATGGCATCAACGCGGCGAAGAACTCGCCGGGTGACAAACAAACCACCGACCAGGCCGAGTATGATCACAATCGCAATCGACCATCGTCCTGCGGATATCACGATATTGTAGAGTCGTTCACGCTCGTCGAGGTCGCGGCCGACCAGCAGGCGAAATCCGCCTGGAAGCTGAAAGACTCGCGCCAACGCGCGATGTTCGGGATGTTCCGCAGAATCGGATTCATCGAGGCGGCGGTAGGCCGTCTCCGTCCAGCCCGCATTGTCGAGGGTGCCTGGTGGCAGCGACGTCACGTTGCCTGCGAGCGATTCCCCGGCAAATGTAGTGACGAGATAAAGACTCGAGCCTGGACGACGAGCCCGCGCGTCGACAACGGCCACCAGCCGCCTGATGCCGCCGAGTCGGTATTGCTCCGACAGACCGGTGATTTCGGCGTTTACGGTGTCGGTGATCTGTTCGGTGATCAGACGACGCGTATTGAGAGCAAAATAGCCAAGCAGAAAAGCTGCAAACAGCGCAAAAACGGTCAGGTAGACCAACGTCAGTTTAAACGTGGTCGTCCGAAAGAGTTTACCGAGCGCCGTCACGTATCATGTATCCCGCGCCGCGAACCGTATGCAGGAGCGGCAGGGAGAAACCTTTATCGATTTTCGAGCGCAAGCGCGAGATATGGACGTCAATTACGTTGGTTTGTGGGTCAAAATGATAATCCCACACGTTTTCCAATAGCATAGTGCGAGTGACAACTTGTCCTGCATGCTGCATCAGGTATTCGAGCAGACGAAATTCACGTGGTTGCAGCGAAATTTCATCCTGACCCCGATGCACCTGGTGTGAGAGGCGGTCGAGCTTGAGATCTCCAACACGCAGAACGGTTTCCTCGCTGCGGCCAACCCGGCGTCTCGCGAGTACTTCGACGCGTGCGAGCAATTCTGAGAACGAATAAGGCTTGGGCAGATAGTCATCCCCTCCGGCACGAAGCCCCTTCACCCGGTCGTCGACCTGGCCAAGCGCTGAGAGGATCAATGCTGGCGTTTCCATACCCTTGGCGCGCAGGGCCCCAATCACGGCCAGTCCGTCGCGTTTGGGTAGCATTCGGTCGACAATAAGCACGTCGTATTGACCACCGAGGGCCATAGCCAAGCCGTCGTCGCCATCTGTCGCCGCGTCGGCGACGTGGCCGACCTCGCGGAACGCCTTGACAAGGTATTCGGCAGCGTCGCGGTCGTCCTCGATAACCAAAAGGCGCATGGCCACCCGATCCGGTTGCGCTTCGGCTATCCTACCGAAAGGTCGCTGCCCATTAATATCCGGATAAGAGGGCATCGGTAACACCAATTCCAATCAATTCCATGACGAGGTCAATTCGCCCCTTTTTCTCGATACGCGTGGGGGTGGCGGAGACCGCCACCCCCACCGCGACCCCACCCCAGCGGGGGCGACGGATGCCGGGGTTGGAGCTCGCGCGGAACGCAGCGGTACGGCCGCTACCTTCCGGAATTTGCCGGGACGGGCTGACGCCCGTCCCGTTGAGGGCAGTCCCACCAGCGGGGGCGACGGATGCCGGTGGGTGTCCCCAAATTGATCTCAGCTGCGGATTAGCGGCAGGGCCACAAACCGCGTGTTGTCACCCTTTTTCACGCGAAGCAGAACGGTGCGCTTTCCTTCAGTGCGCGCGCTTGCAACCACGTCGCGCACATCAGCTGGTGTTGATACAGATTTGCCGGCAACCTCGAGAATTACGTCACCGGTCGAGAACCCGTGATCCGCGGCAATACCCCCGGAGTCAACTCCGGTAACAACAACTCCTTCGGCGCCTGAGCCGGCCACACGCGCCGCCGGAGCAAGGGTTAAACCGAGCTTGCCAACGTCAGCGTCGTTATCGCTGTCTTGCGTACCGGCCCGCGCTTCTTTGGTGTTCGGCAATTCGCCGAGCGTGAGGTTGACGGTCTTTTCCGAACCCTTGTGCATGACGGTCAGCTTCACCGAGGTCTTGGGCGCCAACGCTCCGATCCTTTTCGCAAGATCGCGCGCGTCCTTGATCTCCTTGCCGTCGACCGCGGTAATGATGTCGCCGGCCTCTATCCCGGCTTTCTGGGCCGGGCTGTTTGCCTGGGGTTCGGCAACAAGCGCGCCTTCCGCCTTTTTCAGACCGAGGCTGTCGGCAATATCCTGCGTCACCGGTTGGATCTGAACTCCAATCCAACCACGCGTCACCGATCCATGCTCCTTGAGCTGGGAAACGACGCCGCTAACAGTGTCCGCCGGAATCGCAAACGCAATGCCGACCGAGCCACCGGACGGTGAGAAGATCGCCGTGTTGACACCAATGACGTTGCCGTCTGTGTCAAATGTCGGACCGCCAGAGTTACCTTTGTTGACCGGCGCATCGATTTGAATGAAATCATCATAGGCGCTCGCACCAATGTCGCGACCACGCGCCGACACAATGCCAGCGGTCACCGTTCCGCCCAGGCCAAATGGGTTTCCAACTGCAAGAACCCAATCCCCGATGCGCGGAGACTTGTCGGAAAGCTTCACGTACGGGAAAGGCCCGTCCTCAACCTTGATCAGCGCCAGATCGGTGCGCGGATCAGTCCCGATCACCTTGGCGTTGTGAATTTTGCCATCATCCGTCGTGACTTGAACGCTTTCGGCCTTCTCCACGACGTGATTGTTGGTTACGGCATAGCCATCCGCCGAAATGATGAAGCCTGAACCCTGGCCGGTGATGACATTCCGGCCACGTCCTCGAGGCATACCCTCTTGCCCATCCGGAACATCGGGCATTCCAAAGCGACGGAAAAACTCACGCAGCCCCGGCGGCACATCGTTCGAACCAAGGCCACTGGTCTGCGCTCCACCGTCAACTTTGACACGGACGGAAATAACCGCCGGTTTGACCTTCTCGACAATGTCGGCAAAGCCGACGGGAGCCTGCATCTGGCGCGCCTGCTCCGAAAGGTTCTGGGCGAGCGCTGTGGGATATCCGCCTTGCAGTTGGTTGAAGTTCGGAGAAATAACAACAGCCGCCGCGCCAAGGCTGGCAATGGTCGTTGCCAGGAGGACCAGCCGTCGGACGCGCAACACGCGCGATTTGTTGGGAGCATCAGGGGCGGAAACAGCGCTCGGCTTCATCAGAAAATCTCCATCTGAATTCGGGGCGCGTTTTCACGCCGTTCGAATTGAAGATGGGGTGATGAGCCTTACGAGGTCCTGTCGGCAGGATTAAACTTTTGTAAGGTTAGAAGAACGGTGTTTTCTCAGATTCTGCTGCGCAATCAATGGTCGCGAGCGGCAGGATCGACCAAAGTCGAAAGCCGCCGCTGCTCCTCCTGATTGAGCGCATCGGGCGCCTGATGCCGGGAACCATGCCGCCGCGCTCTCGTCCAAAGCCAAAGCAATCCACCCACCAGTACCAGTGGCGGCAAGCCCCACAAAACCAAGGTGTGCTTCTCAAACGGTGGCTTTAGAAGAACGAACTCCCCGTAGCGAGCCACCAGAAAATCGAGCACTTGCTGGTCGCTGTCGCCTTTGGTCAGCCGTTCACGAACGAGCAGCCGCAGGTCACGCGCGAGCGGGGCTTCCGAATCATCGATCGACTGATTTTGGCAGACCATGCAACGGAGTTCTCGCGACAGGTTGCGCGCCCGAGTTTCCAGCGCGGCGTCGTTCAATACCTCGTCGGGCTGTACCGCTTGCGCCGGCCCCGTGATCGAGAGCAGGAAGATCAGGATGACGAGCGCCCGGTGCGACACGGCCCTACTCCGCCGGAAGCATTGCGGGCTTGGCGGCCGGCTTCGGAGCACCGACGCGAAGCCGTCGATCGGACAACGACAATCCACCGCCCATCGCCATCGCGACAGCGCCGAGCCATATCAGCAGGACCATCGGCTTGTGGTAGAGCCTCACCGAAACTGAACCGTCCCCACTTGTATCGCCGAGCGACAGGTAGAGTTGGCTTACACCTCGAGTCATCAGCGCGGCTTCCGTTGTGGTGGTGGCGCGTGACGCAAAATTGCGTTTTGACGGCTCCATCACTCCGACCGGTACGCCTGCTTCGCGTACGGTGAATTTTGCAACAGCCTCTCGGTAGTTTGGCCCCGTCCGCTGAGCCAGCCCATCGAACGTGAGCTCATAGCCCGCCAGCGAAACCGTCTGCGATGGCTTTAGTGCGACAATGCGCTCGCTAGCCCACGTCGTCACGCTGACAATACCAAGCAGTGTTACCCCGACGCCAAAATGGGCGAGCGCGGTGCCCCACGCCGAACGCGGAAGACCTGACGCGCGCCGTCGCACCGTCGACAATGGCTCGCGAAAGAGACCGATGCGTTCTACGACGTCGGTCCCTGCACCAATCATCACAAAAACGGCAAGGCCAATGCCAAATGGCGCCAGGGCTGACCCCCGACCCGCAATCGCGAATGTTGCCGCAACGGCGACAATGCCGGTGCCAAAAGCCACAGTCAGCCTCTGAGCGACACCAAGAACGTCGCCTCGCTTCCAGGCCATCAGCGGTCCGAACGGCATCGCAAACATGAGGGGTATAAAGAGAGGCGCAAAGGTGAGATTGAAGAATGGCGCACCAACGGAAATCTTCTCGCCGGTAAGCGCTTCAAGCGCCAAAGGATAAAGCGTCCCAACGAACACCGTGAGACAAGCAGTCGTAAGAAACAGATTGTTGAGGACGAGTGCGCCTTCACGCGAAATCGGCGCGAACAAACCGCCTTGCTTAAGAAGGGGCGCGCGCCAGGCGAACAGCGCCAGGCCACCACCGATAAACACGACGAGAATAGCGAGAATGAACACGCCGCGTGCCGGATCGTTGGCGAAAGTATGCACCGATGTGAGCACACCCGAGCGCACGAGAAACGTGCCGATCAGGGAAAGCGAGAAAGCAAGGATCGCTAACAGCAACGTCCAGATTTTCAGTGCGTTGCGTTTTTCCATGACCACGGCTGAATGCAGGAGTGCGGTGCCGGCCAGCCACGGCATCAGCGAAGCATTTTCCACGGGATCCCAGAACCAGAAACCACCCCACCCGAGTTCGTAGTAAGCCCAGTAAGAACCCATGGCGATGCCGGCGGTGAGGAACATCCATGCGGCAAGCGTCCAGGGACGAACCCATCGCGCCCATGCAGCATCGATGCGACCCTCGATCAGCGCCGCGATTGCGAACGAAAAGGCAATCGAACAGCCAACATAACCGAGATAGAGCAGCGGAGGATGAATGGCGAGGCCGATATCCTGCAGGATCGGATTCAGATCTCGCCCCTCAAAAGGCGCCTGCTCCAGGCGCAGGAAGGGATTGGAAGTGAAAAGGATGAACAAGTAGAAAGCACAGGCGATCCACGATTGCACCGCTAGCACGTACGCTTTCAGCGTCGAAGGCAGGTTCCTGCCAAATGCGCCGACCAAGGCCCCGAAAAAAGCGAGTATCAGCACCCACAGGAGCATCGAGCCTTCGTGGTTTCCCCATACGCTCGTGATCTTGTAGATCAGCGGCATCGTTGAATGCGCATTCTCGTAGACCGTCACGACTGAGAAATCCGAGGTCACGTAGCAGGCGATCAATGCCAGAAATGCCACGCCGACAAACACGAACTGCATCAGCGCGGTCGAGCTTGCCAGCCCCATCAACGGGGCGTCGTTTGTGCGGGCGCCGATAACCGGCGCAACGGCTTGAATGAGGCCGAGAGCCAACGCCAACACCAACGCGTAGTGGCCAAGCTCCGGAATCATTTCGACCCACTCTCCGAGCTCTTCATTTCGCCTTCCTGCCAGCGCCCACTTTTCTTCAGTGCATCGACAACTTCGCGCGGCATGTAGCGCTCATCGTGTTTGGCGAGAACCGTGTCAGCGGCAAATACGCGTCCGGACTCTAGCTTGCCTTCCGCAACAACGCCCTGCCCTTCTCGAAACAGATCTGGGACAATTCCCTGGTAGCGGACAGAGATATCCGTTTTACCGTCCGTCACTGCGAAACTGACCTGCAGATTGTCGCCTCGCTGAAGACTGCCCGGCTTCACGAGGCCGCCAATTCGCATGCGAGTCCCCGGCGCGATGCTCTTTTCCGCGACGTCGGTCGGCGAATTGAAAAACACAATTGAGTCACGCAACGCGCCAAGTACCAACGCAGCCGCAATCGCGAGCACGCCAAGACTCGTACCTATCAAAACCAGACGCCTTTGCTTGCGGGTCATTTCAGCCTTCAAGCCCCAAACTTTTGACCATTTCTTCTATCCGACGGAGTTTGTCAGGGTCACTGGCGAGCGCTCGCTTTGCATCGGCGGCGGCCTCATGGGCCTTGTCGCGTTCGCCCAATACCACGTAAGCGCGCAGGAGCCGTTGCCATCCTTCGACATCGCTACCATTCTCCTTCAGCCGATTGGCAAGCCGCGCCACCATGCCGCGGACCATCTCGTCGCGGTCCTTTTCACTCATCGTACCGGCAGCCGCTATGTCCTCACCACTCGGCCCCGTCGCAGCGACCTTGGGGGGACTGACCCCCACGCGCGCCAAAGCGTCGCGCACCATCGGCAGCCATGGCGCCCCGGCCGGAGCGGTGTCAATCATCTCGCTCCAAATCGCAGCCGCCTTGGCACGGTCACCGTCCTGTTCAGCAGCAATCCCGGTGTAAAACTTCGCTTTAAGTTCACCTGGCTCAAGTGCAAGCGCGCGCTCGAAAGCCGATTTGGCGTCCGCAGTTACGATGCCGTTGGCTGCGGCGACGAGAGCCTCACCGAGATCGGATTGCCGCTCGGCACTGTCCCCACCCAGCGCGATCAATTTACGACGCGCATTGACGGCGTCAGAGAAACGGCCAAGCCGCAGATAGACCGGCGCAAGAACTTCGTACCCGCGCGCGTCGTTGGGGTTTCGCTCAAGATGAGCTTCGGCTTGCGATATCAGAGCAGCAATTGATGTGTCCTGATGCGGTGCGAGCAGCCTCGCTTGCAATGGCTGGCCGGGCAGTTGCGGCGATCCGTTTGCAAGATATAGCGTGGCGGCAATAACCGGCAGCGCGACAACAGCCGCTACGGCTGCAGCCCGACGGCGCCACAAGGACGAACCTGCCGACGGGGAGTGATCGAATTCGCTCCGGTCAGCTGCTGCGATCAGACGACGCGAGACTTCGACGCGCGCTGCCTGCGCTTCCGCCTCACCGATCAAACCAGCTTTGCTATCCCGGTCGACTTCGTCCAGTTGATCGCGGTAGACCGCAATATCGCTTCCTGCTTGGCGCCACGAGGTACGACTCAACGGCCACAGGACTGACAAAATCGCGGCTGCCGTCATCAGCGCGAAGACAGACCACAGGAACATCGAGCCTCACATTAGCTTGACCAGCCGCCCTTCCAGGCGGAACAGGGCATACATCACGCCCGAGTATGGCCGCAATGCGCAAGATCAACGATATGGCGTGGCGCGAAAAGCGCCATGTTTCAGGCGCGGGCGGCCTTGGGCTCCGCGCTCGCGGCCACCTCTGCAGCCTTGCCCAACAGGGCGGCATATTCGCGTCCGAATACCTTGGAGCAAAAACGCACTGCCGCGTCGACCTGTGACTGTCGGAAGGTGCGATCAACCTCTCCAGCCTGGCGGAGGCCCTCGAGCAGTGCCTGCGTGCCGTTGTCGAGATACTGCCGAAGTTCCGTCAGGGCACGTTGCGTCATTTCGTTGATCGCCAGTTCGCCAGCGAAATATCGGCAAATACCAACGAACTCAACCAGGGCCTCCACTTCGGCAACTTCATCTGGATCCAGCACCGAATTTGGCCGGATCTCCCGCGATGGTCGTGGCCGCAGCAGTCGCCGTACGCGACCGGGCATTGATTCTATTTCGGTCCGAAGCAGATCGGAAATTTGCGTTCTTTGAGCCGCAAGCGCACGACCCCAGGTACTATCGACAGGCAACGCGAGTTCAGTGCGCAGACCACGCGCAGAATCGTGAATGGTCTTGAGCAGAGATCCAACTGCGATGCCCTGCCCGCTGCGCAGGTCGTTACGCAATTCGGCAACCATCCGTTCAAGCTCGGCAAGAACGATGTTGACCGCCACGCCGTAGTTCGTTTCAGCAACGCGCGCCGCGGTATCGCTGCCAGCTGCTTTGACGCCCAGCCTGATGAGTTGCCACGGCGCCGTCATGCGATTCATCACGGTCAACAAGGCATACAGAAACAGCTCGCCATCGCGCGCCGCCGCACTGTCGATGAGCGCCTTGCACTCGTCGAGTTGGTCGCTCGACAAGTTGCCTATCTGCAAGGGCAGCCGCGCAGAAAGAGAAGCAAGCACGTCACGTCCCTTGAGCGCGCATTTCAGGGCGGCCAGTTCGTCACTGGCACGAGGGGTCCCGATCTGCTGCAATATTCGTCTACGAACCTTGCCATCCTCGGCCGCGGTACTGAAGTTCGCTTCAATCGCCGCGGCGACGCGATCTTGAAAGACACGGGTAAGACGCTCGGTCTTTGCCCGATCTCCTGCGAGCATTGCCTCGCTAACGTCGGCGGCCAAAGATTCCGCATCGTCAGGCAGCAGATCGCGCTGGACCCAACTCCAAAGCGCTTCAAGTGACGTGCGCGCGACGCGTCCGGGGTGCTTGTGATCGCCGCGATCGTCGACAAGAAACGGTTCAAGTGGCTTGAAGAGCAATTGAGCAGATTCATCGAGACGAGCGGTCCCGTCTCGCTGCTCGCGCATGATGCGCCGCAATTCCTGCAAGACCAGATCGCCGCCGGCGACGGCGTCGCCGCGCAGCACGCTGCGCTCAAGTTCGCCAACCAGCAGCGATCGCGCTCCCGGCGAGAGCTCGCGCAGAAATTTCCGCAATCGTTCGACGGTCGTTTCGGCGCCCGCCATCCTCGGTCTATCCGAATCCAAGCCCTTCGGCTTGATACGGCGGCGGCCGTTAAGACTCTGTTAAGTGTGCTGTGTGGGGAAGTTAGCCGACGGCAGTCCAGGTACCGTCCGGATTGCGGCACGCAGTGCCGCGGGCGGTCTGAGGTTGGCCATCAATGTAGACGGTGTGGGTAAAAGCGCGGCATTTCCGGTCAGCCTGCTGGTAGGCAGCACCTGGGACAATAGTGCCGTAGCGACCGGAATCCGGATTCCGCCAGGAAACCGGGGCCCCGGGCTGGCCTCGCTCGAGGGCATCCATTTGTGCCTCGTAGGCGCGTTGCTTGTCTTCGTCGTCAAGCGCCGCGCCAATTCGGTTGCCGATCAGACCACCGAGCACGCCACCGATCGCCGCGCCGGCCAGGCGGTTTCCCGCCCCGCCGCCAGCGACCGCCGCGCCAACCAGCGCACCGGTACCCGCTCCGACTACAGTGCCGGCGCCCTCCCGCGGCCCCGGTGCGGCCATCGGACCCGGCGCTGGAGAGTTTGGGCTCGCGACACAGGCGCCAAGGGCAAGACCGACGACTGCAAAGACGACGAACCTGGGCGCGTACATATCGAATCGATCCTCAAATAGCGACCTAATGTCCGAATAGCCTATCGAGATGGGCGCAATAGGGCAAAACTTCGGCGTGACCGAAATTCAGACCGCACACTATGCGGTCGGGAGAACCAGCTCCGCGCGCAAGCCGCCGAGTGGCGCGGTGCCGAGCGTAAGACTACCGCCATAAAGAGCGGCCAGTTCGACAACGATCGATAGTCCGAGACCGGAGCCCGGCTTCGTTTCGTCGAGTCGCTGGCCGCGCTTCGCCACTTGCTCGCGCTCAGATGGCGACAGACCTCGACCATCGTCGTCAACGATGATGCGAATAGCTTGTCCGTCCCCCGCCCGTTCGGTCGGCTCCCGTACCACCTCGATCGAAACGCGAGATGATGCCCACTTGCAGGCGTTGTCCACGAGATTGCCCATCATCTCTTCGAGGTCCGGACGTTCACCCTGGAACTGGGCCTTGTCGTCGGCGTGTACTTCTATAATGAGATTCTTGTCGCGATGAATTTTTTCCATCGTGCGGGCAAGCGCGGTCACGACCGGCGCCACCTCCGTGATCGACCCGACTACCGTCAATCGGGCGGCGAGTCGCGCCCGCTCCAGATGACGCGCGACTTGATCGCGCATGATATCGGCCTGCTCCAGTACCTTTTGTGCAAATGGCTCGCCCCCGCGTGCCGCCGCCTCGTTCACCATGACCGAAAGCGGTGTTTTCAGCGCGTGAGCAAGATTTCCTACGTGCGTCCGCGCACGTTCGACAATTTCTTTATTGGCTTCGATCAACGCGTTGGTTTCGCGCGCGAGCGGAGCGATTTCTTCCGGAAAAGTTCCCGCCAGGCGCTCGGCGTTTCCTGATCGAATGGCCGCAAGCCCATCCGTAATCCGCTTAAGCGGTGCCAGACCGAAACGAACCTGAAATACGGTCGTAAGCAGCAGCACGGCGGCGAGGATTGAAAATGTGATGATCAGCGCCTGGTCGAATGAGCGCGTTTCTTCGGAAATTTCCGCGGCATCGCCCGCCACCGCGACAAGATAGTGACCCTCATCGCCGAGGTCGATGTTGCGCTCAACCAGGCGGAGTCGCTGATCTTCCGGCCCTGGCACATAGCCCTCTCGCGAGCCATTCGGCCCGGCGGCGATCCCATAGTCTTGCAGATGTGGCAGGCCGCCGTCCCAAAGCGAGCGCGAGGCTCTCACCTCGGTTTTAGAAGGATCGAGCCGAGTCACCTGCCAATACCAGCCGGACAGCGGCAATTCGAACAGCGGTTCTCCGAGCGACTGCGGAAACTTTTCGCCGGCTTCTTCCGGTGACGCGACGTCCGCCACCAGCGTGCGCAGGTAGACTCCAAGACGGCGATCGAACGCGCGCTCGACGGCTTGTCGGTACAGCGACGACAGCACCACTCCAGTTATGAGCAGAATGATCACCGCCCAGGCGGTGGCCGACAGGAACAGACGTAGCGCAAGTGAATTGGCGCGCATCCCATCAACGTGCATCAGGTGGGGTGAGCAAATATCCTAGGCCACGTACGGTCTGGATGATTTCGACGCCGAGCTTCTTGCGAATACGGCCGACAAAAACCTCGACCGTGTTGGAGTCGCGGTCGAAATCCTGATCATACAGATGTTCGACCAGTTCAGTGCGGGACACGACCCGACCGGTGTGATGCATTAAATACGCAAGCAAGCGATATTCGTGACTTGTCAGCTTGACCGGATTTCCATTGACCGAAACGCGACCGGTGCGGGTGTCCAGCCGTACCGGCCCACAGTTGAATTCACTCTTGGCGTGGCCGGCGGAGCGGCGCAGCAGGGCGCGCACCCGCGCAAGCACCTCCTCCAGATGAAAAGGCTTGGCAACGTAGTCGTCGGCTCCGGCATCGAAGCCTTGCACTTTATCGCTCCAGCGGTCGCGGGCGGTAAGCATAAGCACAGGCATCGCGCGTCCTGTTCTGCGCCAGGCTTCCAGAACGGAAATGCCGTCCATCTTGGGCAAGCCGATATCCAGGATAACGGCGTCGTAGGGTTCGGATTCGCCAAGATAGTGGCCTTCCTCGCCATCGAATGCACGATCGACGACATAACCAGCGTCGGTCAGCGCAGTGGCGAGTTGGCGATTTAGATCGGGGTCGTCCTCGATTACGAGGAGGCGCAAGGCACTATTCTCCAGTCACGGGCCGGCATGGTACTCGCCATTTATGGCGTCAATGGTAACGTCGACTACTTTGCCACTGCGGCCAAGCAGAGTCAGCACATACACGAGTTTCTCGTTCTGGCGACACAGGCGCGCCCGGACGACTTCAGAATGCTTGCGATACTGGCGCAAGGATTTGATGGCTTGGCCGAGCGAAATCGCCTTGTGGTCGTCAACTGCCGCGCGTTGTTCGGCTCTTGTAAGGCACGACTCGTGATTGGACGCCTCGGCCGCCATGGCGGAAAGGCCCATATTGCCGAGCAATAAAACGGCCGGAAGGAGGCGGGGAACCGGCATGGGCGGGTATTAGCGGCGCGCCGGTGAACGCTGCCTGAACGCCTCTAAATGCCTGTTTCCGCTAGTTATCGAAGCCTTGGAACGAAGCGAAGGCGTCGAGCGAATCACGCGGGGAGCGCCAGGAATTGATCGGAGCCGCTGGGTCTTCGTATCCGAGAGCCATCCCGGAATAGATCATCAGATTGTCAGGAAGACGCAAAAACGCGCGCACCGTCCGGTGGAAGGACACCCAGGCCTGCTGCGGACAAGTATGCAAGCCATATCCGCGCGCCAGCAGAGCTAGGGTTTGAAGGTAGCCACCGATGTCGGCCCATTGTGCCGATCCGTGGGCTTTTTCACGGGCAAAGAACAGGGCAACCGGAGCACCAAAAAACTGATAGTTGCGCGAATACTGTCTGTAGCGCGAAGCTTTGTCTTCACGCGACACTTTGATTGACTGGTACAGCAGCTCGCCAACCGCGAAGCGGCGCGAACGGTAAGGCTCCGCCAAAGGCTCCGGGTAGATCGTATAGTCCGTGCCCTCGCCTTTCGGGAGTTCGGTCGCCATACGCGGCGCCAGAAGCGCTTTGAGTTCGTCGACGCGCTTGCCGGCAATCGCGTATACCCGCCAAGGCTGCATGTTGCCGGCCGAAGGCGCACGCGCTGCACCTTCAACAATCTGTCGAACAACCTTTTCAGGAACTGGCGTCGGCAGAAAAGCCCGGCAAGAATATCGGGATGAAACCGCTTCGAGAATGTCCATACAATGCGCTCCGCAATTTCCGCGGAGAGTTTGGCGGCCATCACAACGAAAGCCAAGCCGTTGGTAGTTTTATTTGCGGCTAAGAATACGCGCCACCTTTTCGATTGACCGTCCGCCAAAATAGGCAGTCAACACGATCATCGCCCACTGACCCATTTCTTCAGGGAGCGCGCCAGTCGTACCAAGGCCCAGAACCTTGTCCCAGACCACGACTTTCCACGCATATATGACAAATGCGAAAGCAAAAAGCGGACGAGGCAACGCTGTATACCAGCGCCCCTGTTCACTGATCACCAGCTGCGTGGCGAGCTCACGCTCGCGCTGCTCAACTGCCAGTTCTCGCGTAGCAAGGTCGGCAGTGATCCTCTCACTTGTGTTTCCCGCCGCAAGTTTCGCCCGATAGGCATCCAGCGCAGCCTTGGCTAAAGGGCCACCCAGCAGATTGCCGAGCCAGCCGAGCACGACGGCAATCATTTATTGTTCCTTCCCTACTGTTCGTCGGCGAGCAATCTCGGTTATCAATCCGATCATGATCACGTAATATGGAATGAATTTTGGTTGCAGTGCCGACTGAATTGCACTGCTGACATTTGGGTCCGATGCGAGCGCCATCAGCGAAGCGACGACCAGCCCGATGAAGACTTGTATGCGCGCCCAAAGAATGGTGGTCGAGTTCTTGAACCACGATTTAATCTTATTCCACATCGATTGTACTTCTCCGAAATTAGATTTCATTTTTAGTGACCTTCCATCAACGCACTGGCCGACAATGGTGTCCGACCATCTGCTGCCAGCCTGAGCGCAGCTGATCTGACGTCCGCGACCCGACGCCCCCAACCGACGCCAAAAACCGGCCAAGTCCGCAGTGATTGCAGGAAGCGCAGGCGCTCGTCGCAAATAAGCTTGACCAAGCGTTCTGCATCGGTCGCGCACGCAGCGGCGACTACCGCATCGGTGATCGCACTTGAAGCATCTGAAAGTTTGAGTATTCGCCGCAAAACCTTTCCACTGCGGGCCACACCGGAATTGACGCCATAGCCCCTGAACAGTTCCGAATGACGGAATAACGATCTGATAGTTGACGATCGCGCCTTCGAAGAAGGTCTGCCTGACCAGCATGTCGCTTGATGCGTCTCTGAACAGGCCGCGACCCGATACGGAGGCACGTTTGACGCCGGCGCCGTCGAGCAACTCGCGCCACCGATTTGCACTTTCGGCGTGAGTGATGTCGACGGTTTCAGCATTAAACGAGAGACGGCGCGTGCGCAGACCTGCGACGGTCGTGTAACCCGAGCCATCAGCAATCTTGATCAACAGATCTTTGCCTTTTTGAGCAGTCATGGATTCTTCCTTTTGGTTACGTTGGCTCGGTCACAGCGCGGAAGCGCACCAACGCGTGATAGGTGCGACCGTCCGCTTCGCGGCGCACGTCTGCGACGGCAAAGCGAAAATTGACCAGGTGATATCCGGCAAGTGCCAGCGGCGCATCATCCAAAACCTGCAAGAGTGTGCCGGTGATCAGATGCGCTTCGCGATGACCGCCCTGTCGCGACCATGCGTGGAGAGTGAGTTGATGCTCTTCCGCGAACTGGTCGCCGGAGGAGAAATTACTGATCCGTGTTTCGCCGAGCGTGACATAGGGAAACGCTGCGCCGCGTGGCGGCTCGTCGTAAACTTTGGAACCGCCGAGCAACGTGTTGAGCGCGGCGTTGTTCTTCAGCGCATCGTGCACGGCGGCGCGAAGCGCAGCTGAAGCGGCGGTAGGCATTCTTTGATTGTCCTGTGTGAGAAAACAGAAACGGTTCAGTCGTCCCGTTCTTCGACTTCGATTTCGAGAAACCGGCGGTCGGCAGTCGGGCGCACCGCAATGATGCGGTAGATATGGGCGCCGTCGTGAAAGCGGTGCTTGATCGTGATCTCCTGGCGTGCACGTACAATGACTCGGTAGCGCACAACTGCACCAAGGCGGTCCGCGGCGGTGCTGCTGACCGCCGAGCGGGGCACGACCTGCGCCCACAATGTTGTGACAACCTCGTATAGTCGGGTCACACCGCCTGCCCCGTCGTCGGCCTCGGCCGGCGCTTCCAGCACCAGCCGGCGATTAAGATCACCCGCCACGGTCATATCGAAAACATCCTGTATGGCGCGATCAACGCGGCAACCGTCGCGAGCGATGAAGCATTCTGGTTTCCACCCGTGGAACCTCGATTTTCATACCAATGTGCCACCACCATCCGGATTGCTTGTCTGAGGGATTCCGGAACGTCTTCGGCCTCGTCACCAAATCCGACCGTGACATCGATCTCGATTCCGGCTGCGATCCGCCCTGGCGCAGGCATGGCCCGGGGCACAAAAGCCAATGTCGATGCTCCAAAATCCGGTGCAACGGCTTGCGGGTCGATCATGTGCGGATCGCCGTTGCAATCGAAAACCCGCGTGGCATTGAGTGCCTTCAATGGGCCAGGCCGCACAATTATGCGCCCTGGTTGCGGCCACGCATCAAGTACCACGCGCCAATCCTGGGCGATCAGCGCGGTTTGCGTTTGAGCCTCAATGTGGCTCCGGGCGCCAGCAATCAGAGCTGCAATAAGTTGGTCCTCGTCGTTGTGCTCGATGCGCAAGAATGTCTTTGTTTCCTCGAGCGACATTGGCTCGATGGCAGGTCCTGTCAGCAAAATAGAAGCCATGTGCTATCCTTGGCGGGCATGTCCCGCGTCCTTTCCGTCATTGTTTTCCTGATATTCGGGCCACCCGCTCACGCTCTGACCGGCAACGCGCCGCCGGCGGCTGGATGGGCGGCGCGGCCAATTGTGATGATTGTCGACACGCGCGACGATCTTTGTACCGGCACAGCACTGTCACGCGACCTTGTACTGACGGCTGCTCACTGCGTCATCCGGAAGGTCGACTACACCATCAAGCCTTATCAGACGGGGGTCCCGATCCCCGTGCGCGCGATCGCACGCCATCCGCGTTTTGACCAAGCGAGCTACGCGGCGAGCCGCGCCACAGCCGATCTCGCGCTTCTCAAACTCGCCAGTCCGTTGCCGGACATCGTTGTCCCGGCAGCGCTTGCGGCACCGCGACGCGTCACCGTCGGCGACACACTCACCATTGCAGGTTTTGGAGTGACTATTGCCGGAACGGCCCGCGGGCTAGGCCTGCCTCGCATGGCAACCCTGACAGTGACCGGCGCGCCGGGCTCCCTTCAGATTCGTCTGTTCGATATTGCGACCAAAAATCAACGCATCGGATTGGGTGGTTGCACTGGAGATTCCGGTGCTCCGGTATTCGACGGTGACGGCCCGCTCGTCATAGGCGTCGTGAGTTGGTCAACTGCGCCTGGTGACGAAGAAGGATGCGGTGGTCTCACTGGCGTTACACCATTGTTGCTTTACCGGGACTGGATTGTTGAAACTGCACGAAAATTTAATTCCCCGCTCGCCCCCTAGCAGCGTCGCTTGTATCGGTTCGCCCCGATACCCCTACTTCGACGATCAGGTGTGATCTAGACTGCCGCATGGGAAGAAGTCAGCTTACGATCATTCTGCTGGCCGCGCTTTGCGTCGTCGGGCTCTATTTTGATTTCTTTTATCAGTCAGCCTCGGACGACACTTCCTCTCTGTCACTACGCTTTTCATGGATCGGCATTCCTGCCTGCGCGTCGACGTCTCCGCCATTTCAGTTGGGAAGCGTACCTACCGGTACAAAGTATTTGAGCTTCACGATGACTGACCTCAATGCGCCCTCGTTTCATCACGGTGGTTCAACCGTCTCGTACTCCGGAAACTATGTACGTCAGGGCGCAGTTGCATACACTGGCCCGTGTCCACCTGGCGGCCAACGCCACAACTATCGCTGGTCAGTGCAGGCTCTCGACGCAGGCGGAACGGTTCTCGCCAAAGCCAGCGCGGAGGCTACGTTTCCGCCCTGATTGATGTCTGAGAAGAATTCGACCGAGCCACATGGCCCGGCCGAATTTCGCAGGTCAGCTGTCAGTAGTAACGAAGCATTTCATTGTACCCAAGGCTGCCGCCTCCGGTAGCTTCGGGACTATTTGAATTTGTCGATGGGCCTGATCTCGGCGTCATCGCAAAGGAGTCAAAACCCGGCTGGTGAACAACAGTTCTGCCGTTGTGAGCGGCCAAATGATTTGGCGATGAATGGCCGGCAGCGGCCGGTGTAGACAATGTGCCGATCATCGCCGCGACGACTAGCAATTTTTTCATAGCAGGTTCTCCTGTTGTTGAGACGTACAGGAGATCGAGAAATGCCGTGATCTATTCCCGACAGCACGGCTACAGCGCCCTGCTTGAGGTAACGTTTTTCTGAACGCGGATTGAATAGCCGACGGGAATATCTTTCTTTCTTTCTCAGATCAGGTCGCGCGCGCATCGCGCCGGTATGATTCGCGCAAAGCGAAAACAAGGATCGCCAGCGTCGTCCAGAGCCGAATCGATGCAAAGGCAAAGACAAAAAAGAAAAAGACGAGTGCACGTATAAACGACGGTGCGGTCGATCCGTGCCAGAACGCGTACACCACCGTGCGGACAATACCTTGAATGACACTTAGTCCGATATCGACGAAGCTTACGGTGATTATTGCGGGCACCATGCACACGGAGCGCTGCCAAAGCTCTCTCAGCGCATCGAATAACTTGGCCTTTCCCGTGCTTTCAGCCTTGAGCAGCAACAGCAGACAGACCGCCGCCAGAAACGCACTCCAGACCATGCCGAAAGGAGTTCTCTGGTCGAAAGCTATGCCATCGAACCCGAACAGCAAATTGAACCCAGTCCAATGCGCGCCCATGCAAACTACAGTGATGGACACGACCAGGATCATCAGGATGACCGGCACCAGCACTGTGCGGGCCATGATCAATTGCTGCGCGAAAGAGAGACGGCCCAGTGCGGTCTTGCCGTCAGTAAGCTCGATCATTCGGCGGGCGGCCGACATGAATGCGAGGAAAATCGCGATGTCCGAACATATGCTGGCGAAAAGCCAGACCAGCCCACCTTTCACCGTCAGAACGCGCATGGCGGCCGCAAGCATCAGCCAGGGTACGGCCTCCATCAGCCGGAATGGTCCGTACGAAACGGTAGGCAACCGGATTGGTTGAATGGCGACGGCGTCAGTCATCGGCGATTCCGGGCATACTTGATCGCGTGAACGACCCTGAGTGGCCCAGATTATATGCGCGCCATTCCTTCGCCTTGCTTAACGACTCAAATCAAATCGTTCCGACGAGCACCCGGACTCTGCTTGTAACGGCGACAGTCGAAGTGCGCGTGTTTCAGCCCGGCTCCATGCCGCGCTTCCGGAACGCCGCCCCTGCTTCGGGCGTCGTCAGGAATTTGACCAATGTTCGGGCAGGCTCGGCTTCTTTGGCATCAACAACTATGCCGCTCGAAAACACCGTCATCTGCTGCACATCCGCGGGCAGTGGGCCGATGTAGTCCACACCAGGAAAGTTTCCAACCTCGCTGACCTGTTGGAATCCAACTTCGACCTCACGGTTGGCAATGATCGTTCCGACAAAGACGCCGGTTGGCGTCTGCTTTAATTTGGGCTTGACCTGGTCCATCAAACCCAGCTTTTCAAAAAGGCTGATCATGTACACACCGCTGGGGCCGGTGGAATAACCAATGGACTTGGCCGCCAGTAGCGTCTTTTTCAGCGCCTCGGTTGTGCTGATATCTGGTTTCGGCGCGCCTTTCGGGACAGCGGCACCAACACCGGATTTTGCCAAATCGACCCGGCTGCCGGAAACGACCTTGCCGGCTTTGATTTGCGCGTCAATCGCCGGCGACGCCATGATGATCATGTCGTAGTTTTCCCCGGCCGCCAGCCGCTTCTGGGCGTCGAGCGTGCCGGTGAAAATAGTCGCGACCTTGTGCCCGGTTGCCTTTTCAAATTGCGGGACCAACTCGCGGTAAGTGTCCTCTGTCGCCTGCGTGGACAGCACTTTCAGTTCAGCTGCAAATGTCATAGTGGGAAGTATCACCGCCGCCGCAGCGGCAACAATCGATCGTTTCATGCAAGCCCCCTACGCTGCGCAACAATTTTCCAATGGTCGCTGCGGATAAAATTGCGCTTATTCAGCCACGCTTGCAAGCGATGTGACGCGCCCCTCTTCCAACTAGAAACGAAACGCGCCGAAATGAAAGTGGAAAGATCTTTGCCGGCGCTGACGCTTGCGTGGCGGCGGATCCATGTATTCCTGTTGGCGCAATTCGTCAGTATCCTCGTAGAAAGGAGTGATCGCCTCACCCGATGATTCAGCGAGCTCTAACGACTGCCGCTGTCGTGCCGCCGGCGACACGGAACTGGGCGGGGCGCTCGCGCTCACGACGCCCTGTGAAGGTGGTGACGCCGGAGGCGGCGGCGGGAGATCACCTGTCCGCGCGGTCGACGCTATATTCTCGGATTTCGGCGCTGCTTCTTTGCGGACAAGACAATGCTGCTCGATATTCGGCCAGACCTGTTGGTCGCACGGAACATTATCGTGCGGCGCTTGATCGTGCGGTACTTGCCCAACGATGCGAACCGGATTCGATGCAGCGCCGATAGTCGAGTCAACGGCCGGACGAGGAGTGGGTTTGACTTTGGGTCCGATCGCCATAAAGACGCTGCCAACCAGCGCCGCGACCACGCCAACCAGAATCACGCTTGCGGCAGCCCGCGCATTGCCTTCATGGCTGAAGATCAGCTCGTTGCGCGTCTCGTTTGAATTTCCATCCATGAACATGGCCAGCCCCGCACCTGCTGCGCCATTTTACAACGCGGAATCAGCCAGATAGTTTCATCGCTCTTGCAACTGCACGCTGCGACTTTGCCGTTGCACCATGCGGACCCCGCGCTCGCCACATGCGGCGGCGGTCACATCGACCTGAGCGTGGCCATAGTCCGAATTGCACCAGCGTCCGCCTTCGAACAAACCGTGTGCGGCGGCGACCCGACCGAGGGTAAAGCGTCCAGGCAGATTGCAACGCGCATCAACTACGCCTCGCCGCAGTTGGCACACGTCCAGGGCCTTTCCACACGGATGCTCGCTGGAAGGCGAGCAACGGCCGGGCCGAATACCGCCCATGAATAGCACGCGCGCTCCGTGATTGTTTTCAAGGTCATCGATATAGGCCTGGAAACGCGCTGCGTAAGCAACGCCGACACGGGCACGCGCGCCTGTCTTCCGAGATATGACCATGCCGCCTGCACTATTGCCGTTGGCATCGAGTGACCGCGGCCGGCGCGCCGCCGCTTCCACCGAGGGTTTGGATTCCAGGGCCTCGATGAAATCAGGTCCCATTGGGGCAATGGTGTTGGCCGTCGTGCAGCGTCCATCATTGTCGCATGTTGGGGTCAGCGATGCTGTTTGGTAGCGCTGTTGCACGGCCCCAGCCGGCAATACGACGAGCACAGTCATAGCTGCAATTGTTGCAAGTCTCATACTTTCCTCCTGTAACACCGCAGCAGTGAGCGCTTAGAAGCTCTGATGAGCGCCCACGCGGAATTCAGTCGGTTCAATGGTTCCGGTGTATTGCCTGTAGATCCAGTGGCCGTCATCACGACGACGCAAAACCGTTCCCCACAGCAGGCGACCTGTGATGGATCGTCGTGGAACGAGCACAGTCCACAGATGCCAGACCTCCTCATAGGGAGGCCGTGGCTTCGGGCTCAAGGCCCGAAAGACGTCGTGCTTGCTTCCAAGAGTGCGCAGCATCGCGGACCATCCATTCGGCCCGCACCCTAGATGCCACTCGCTGGTCTTCAATCGGATTTCAAATTAAGCGTAAGGAAGAAACCTTAATCCCGGCGCGAAGGCCTAAAACCTCGCGAAAATGGCCCCGTCCTATACCCGATTATACCGACGTATAGATGTCGAAGTGTCATCGACCGCCGTTAACTTCGTTGGGTAACGAGTGGCGTTCCGCTGACAGGTGTCCGATGACCAAAACCAGTATAGACCTTGAGCCTCGCCGAAGCGTCGACAGGCTTTCCTGGCGTCGTGTCTGGTTGGCGAGTGTGATGGTGGAAAGCGGCCGGCCCCTTCCGCCGAAAATTGCGCGCTCGACCGCCCGCGTCGCGCATCGAAATCTGACAGGTCGCTTGCATCACCTTCGTCGACTTGAATGGTCCGAAGGGCCGTCACAGAGCGGTTCGAACTAATCAACTGATCGCTGCATCGTTGATGCGGTCCATCATCGGACCGGGCTGAGGGGTTACACTCAAAGGTAAGGAGTCGAAGCCAATGGCCGACAAATCGAATTTTACACCGGACGAATGGAAAGTTCTCCTTCAAGGTGTAATGGCCGCCGGCATAGCGATAACGGCCGCGGAACCCAGTGGCCTGTGGGGCCTTCTGAAAGAAGGCTTCGCCGGAGGTTCGGCGGTCATGGCAAAGGCCAAGACGGATCCAAGCACGAACGGACTTATCAAGGCAGTGGTCAACGATTTCGGTGCCGCCGAGGGAAGCGCGGCGCGCGACGGACTGAAGACCCGCTTCAAGCAGAGCAAGCCCGCAGAGATCAAGGAAGCTTGCATCGCTACATTGCGACAGGCAGCAGCGATCGTTGATGCCAAAGCGCCGGGCGATGCTGCGGCTTACAAGGCCTGGCTGCAACAAATCAGCCAACACGTTGCTGAAGCATCCAAGGAAGGCGGATTTCTCGGCATCGGCGGCGTGCCGGTCAGTGACGCCGAGAAGGCAACGCTCACCGAAATCTCGAGTGCCCTCAAGGCGGCGTGAGCCTCAGGCGTCCGTTTGGATCGTTGAAACCGCGGATAACTTGAAGGGCGCAGCGGAGCTTGTGCCCCTCACCTGCGCACGGACCTTTTGGCTAAGCGGCCCGTTCAACCCGCGAGTCGATCTCGCCGCGAAGGACGCCGAAATCAATGGGTTTTGTAAGAAGCGCCTCGGCACCACCTTCCAAGGCCTTACGCATGGTCTCGGCGTCCCCATAGGCGGTGATCATAATAATCGGGACATTGGGACGAGAGGCTTTTGCCTTGGGCAGCAGCTCGAGGCCGGTCATACCCGGCATGTTGACGTCGGACAGAATCAGAATGATTGAAACGCCGTTCGCGCTGTCTATGCATTGAAGTGCAGCATCAGCGGATTGGGCAAATTCCATTGTGAAACGACCCGATCGAAGATCGCGGCGGAATTGCTGCCGAAACAGAATTTCGACATCCGGTTCGTCATCAACCACGAGAATGAGAAGACTCAAGTTGGCCCCCTAATATTGCGAATTTGCTCGAGAACACGTGAGCCCGGAAGACTCCGTCAATGAAGCAAGCCGAGGGACGAACCGCTAGTCAGCAGTCAAAGCAGCAAATTCGATCGCGCGCGAAATCAGCGGCGATGAAATCGCGACCCCGAGTGCGATGACATAGAAGACGAGCCAGAGCGTCGCGATACCAGAGTCTGCATTGGAGCCTTCGGCGTCCCGTCGGGGCAAAGCGTTTCGGCTATTGCGAATGTGTGTAGGCATCATCGGTCTCCGTTTCGCAACTGCTACCAGCGTTTGAGAATTGCGATTGTGAACCAGCCCACACAATGCGGGGCAATTTGCCGGCTCCGGCCGATGGCTCAACGACACCATCTAAAGGTGAGAAATGACGCCTGGATGTAGAAACCGTGACGACCCGGGATATTCACGTCGAATTAGAGGATTGGCGTTGCTCCTCATAAGACGCCCCTAGAAGCCTGCGATATACTACTTCTGAGTGCATCCTTGCGCTCTATGGGGGGCCTCATGAAACACAAAACATCTATCCTCGGGCTCGCGCTCGCCCTCACGCTGTCGAGCATATCCGCACAAGCCCAACTCTCGCACACATACGTGTCCAGCAAAGGTGACGATGCCAGCAACTGCTCGCTCACGACACCATGCCGATATCTTCAGGCCGCGCTCGCCGCTACTGGCGCTGGAGGCGAGATCACCATTCTCGACACCGCGGACTTCAACAATGGCACAACGCTAACCATCAACAAGGCAATCAGCATCGCAAACGCCGGCAGCGCAGATGCACAAATAACATTCCCTCCCGGTTATGGCGTCGCCATTTTGATCGACGCCGGGATGGCTGACGACATTACCTTGCGCGGCTTGAGCGTCGATGGCGGCGGAATTCAATTCCGTGGTGGCAGATCACTGACCGTTGGGAACTGCGTTCTCCGCCACGGATACGGGGAGAACATCCTATTCTGGCCACGAAATGGTCCGGCCACCTTAACGGTGTCGAACACGGTGGTCGCTGAAAGCGGCAATGGGATCAACGTCTTTCCGGAAGGCGGCGGCACCGTTACGGCGCTCTTCAACCGCGTCGAGGCAGTCAACAATACAAACTACGGCATTCTAGTTGACGGAGAAGCTTTCGGCGGCCGTATCGCCGCCACCGTGTCCGATAGCAGCGCCGTCGGCAACGGCGGAGCCGGCTTAGCCGTGTCGACACTGAAAGATCATGCGCCAACCACTTTGATGGTGACGCGTTCCGTTGCCGCCAATAACAACATTGGTCTTTTTTCCTGGGGCGATGGTGCGATACTTCGTTTTGGCAATTCAACGGTGTCGGGAAACTTAAATGGTTGGTCCGGTTTCAGGAACGGACTCATATTGACTTATGGAGACAACTACATCGATGGCAACTTCGGTCCGAATGTCGGCACCTGGGCGGTTGTACCCAAGCAATGAGTTCGCCGATGTGCGGGATGGCTCTCGGCTAAGGGACGCTCAACCGCAGACCCAGATCGCTAAGCTCGCTCGTCTCGTGAGCACGATGTCACCTCTTGGAATTGCCGGCCCCTTCGTTCAGATGGGAGCGCCTTGCCGCACGCCCACGCCCGAATCGGTCCGAAAGGCTTAACCGCAGGGCACGCGTCAACCAGCGCAACAAACTGCTGGTCCTGTGAATGCGGTCGGTGGCTTGGGGGCCTGCATTCGGCGGTTCGACAAGCAACAGGCCATTTGCACGGATGAAAGCCCAAACGACTGGCGCGATTTGTCGCAACGCTGAGTCTGCTTCCTCAGCGAGCACGCCCGCGACGACCTCCGGTGGCGGCTCGAAAACCTGCGGCATGGTCGTGGAGAGATCGCGGTCATTGAGGATATTCCAGCGTGAAAATCCGCCCATCACCGGCGAGCGCAGCGCGAACACCACTTTGGCAACCCTGGCCTCGCGGATCGCGTAGCTACACAACGCGCAAGGTTCGACGTTGCTATATAGCGTGCAGTTACTCAGGTCGGTGTCGCCGAGCTTTCGTTGCGCTTCAGCCATCGCGACGATTTCAGCGTGCCGGGTGACATCGCAATCCCGCGCCACCCGGTTCGTAGCTTCCGCCAGGATTTCACCGTTGCGCACAACAACGGCGCCGAATGGATACTCGCGTACTTTCAATGATTCCGCCGCCAAGGAAAGACATCGCCGCATCATCCGCTCGTCGAGGGATTGTGGCGTACGCCCTTCCCCGGCCGCGTCATTTTCAGTTTCGCCTACGGCGGAGAGGAGATTTGGTCGCACCTGGCCTCGACAGTCTGTGGGCAGGCCTGTTCACAGCTGAATTCGCGCATTTTCGCAAGGCGAAGTTTCGCGGTCGAGTTGGACAGAGGTCTAATGACGATTTCGACGCTGGCCCTAAAACGATTTATGCCGGTCGCGCGGGGAACACGACCGGCATATCGAAATAAGACAAGAGGGGTACTTGTCTTTGGGGACAGCACCAACATAGCCCCGCGACGGCGCGCGGGGACCTATACACATGTATAAAGACGACTTGCATTCGTATAAGCGCCCCCAGACGTTCGCGGATGCAATGTCCGGCCTGGGGGCGAAAACGACGATTAATCAAGCAAGTCTGAATTCCGCGGCTTTGCGCCAGGCTGACGTCGCTCGCGCCGCACTGCTGCCACGCGTCCTGAGATGCTCTCCCAGATATTCTCCCGCCGCTATCCAGATGTTTTTCGCAACCCGGTAGACCTGGATCCTGTAGGCGCAACCGCAGACGTCAATCGTATGTTCCGACATGAATTTCGAGCCCCGATCCCCAATGCCCAATCCACGTTGAAAGATTCTGCGACCTAAATACCTGCGAAACCTTTAACTCTGCCGGCATCAACCGGCGGACCACGCGAACCTTCGGTAACTACGAGATTTTTTCCTTGGGAATTGACGCGCCGAAATCGTGGCGACGCAAGCCTCGATGCCGTGCAGCGTTCTCGGCACCGAAATTTGCCGCTTGACGGTGCCTCAAGACACCATCGAGCAATCCTGAGCCGTGCAGTACAAAAGGGTATAGCCGGCCGCAATCTCTTTACCGGCCGCGCGCTCGAGCGCTTCGTCAGAATCGTCGCAGCTGAAAAATTCTTCTACCTTTGCGAGTGTGATGGTGTCGCTCATGACAGAATAGCCCTCCACTTTCTTCGCTCTAGCCAAGCAGACCGCGAATTGGTTGGCAATCTCAGTCGCAGCGCTATCTGGACGGAAGCCCCTCAACCATGAAGGAGCGCGACTTCGTGAGCTTGAGGCGGATCGCAGTAAGGTCTTTCATGCTGGCCTGGTAGGCTTTTGCCTTATCAATGTTCTGGAATGCGATAACGACAAAAAACTTCGGCGGATCTCCATCCACGGCCGTGACCTCTCCCGTTCGCACAAGATAACGTCCGTCGGCCATCTTCGCCTCGGCAACGGCGGCCGGCCCCACTTTCACATACTCATTTTTGAACGCCTGCAGGTCGGCTATGTCATTGACCTCGACCACGACGTAGGTCGGCGGCACACCTGCTGCCTGCAAACCAAAGATCGCTCCGGAGCCGGCCATCAATCCGACTGCAAAAGACAGAACCAGCGGACGTTTGAATTTCATCGGTGTCACTCCGTCATTGAGAATTGCTTGCCAATCGATGATGTACGGCTTTCATTCGATGATCTCATCGGCACTTGCGATAAGCGGCAAGGGAACAGAAACGCCGAGCGCTTTGGCGGTTCTGAGATTGATCGCGAATTCGAACGTGGTTGGCTGAATGACCGGAAGCTCGGAAGGCTTCTCGCCCTTCAGAATCCGTCCGACGTAGAGGCCTGCCTGATGCCAACCATCAGCCCTGCTGGCGCCATAGCTGATCAGACCCCCTCCCGCGGAGAATTCCGGCAATGTGTAGATGGCCGGCAATTTGTTGCGCAGGGTCAAGCCGCCAAGCTGCCTTGCCTGGGCGTTGAAGAATACGTCGTGGGCGATGATCAGCGCGCCTGCCCCGAGCTGATTCAATTTTGCAAAGGCCGTGTCGAGGTCACTCTCGGTGCTTGCATTCAGGACGTGGAGTTTGACACCGAGTTTCGCGGCCGCCTGCTCTATGCTCTTCGACTGGGTCTCGGCGTTTGGGTTGGTTGGATTGACAAGGAGTGCCATCGTGCCAGCCGAAGGCACCGCGACATGGAGCAATTCCACGAGTTTCGGGCCGACCTCCACACTCAACATGGTCGCGCCTGTAACGTTACCGCCGGGGCGATTCAGACTGGCGACAAATCCGATCTGCACAGGGTCGGCGATCGTGGTGAAGACAATCGGAATTGTATCGGTCGCTGCCTTTGCGGCCCGCGCTGCCGGCGTGGTCGTTGCAGCGAGCACGGCCACATCCTGACGGACCAGATCGGCCGCCATCGACGGCAGCCGATCGTACTGGTTTTCCGCCCACCGATATTCGATTTTGGTATTTTTGCCGTCGATGTAGCCGGCCTCCCCCAGTCCTTTGAGAAACGCGTCATGCAACCGCGCTTCGCTGTTTGGAGAACCGGCAGCGAGATATCCGATGACCGGCATAGCCGGGCGCTGCGCCCGCGCCGACAGTGGCCAGGCGGCGACTCCGCCGCCAAGCA
Organism: uncultured Alphaproteobacteria bacterium; assembly: GCA_963707615.1. Lineage (GTDB taxonomy): Bacteria > Pseudomonadota > Alphaproteobacteria > Rhizobiales > Xanthobacteraceae > Pseudolabrys. Next base: position 624,312 of record CAVPQT010000001.1, on the reverse strand, counting down.
CCTTGATGAAATCCCGCCGTCTCATTGCCCCCTCCACCCAGGACAAACCATATCTGCTGAAGCCCGGGAACTGGAAGGGGCAGCACCACGGGCCGCGACAAGATTTGGCTGGTGCTAGTCGCTATTTTGGCGGTGCGTCGTAGAGCTTCGCGCCCTTGTCCACGATGTGGACCGCCAGATACTTGAACGGCGTATTTCCCAGCACTTTCAGTCCAGCATGTGGAACGTCGCGGCGATTGATGGCACTCGCGCCGGCCGGAAGAGTGATCTGCTTGCCATCCGCGGTTTCGAGCGTCGCGCCTTGAAGGACATAGAACGCTTCTTCGCCGTGGTGGATATGGCGCTCAATCGTTTCGCCCGGCTGATTTTCGATCACGGAGATGATGACTTCCATGTTCGTGCCTGTCAGATCAGCGCGCTTGAGCTCCTGCCGGCTCTTGGGATCAAGGCTGTCCTGGGCATGGGTGAGCCCGGCGAATGCAATGACGGCAACGGCGGCAACGATCCACGTCCTGGCGAAAACCATGCGTTCCTCCTTTACGGTTGTGTCGCAATGAACACAGTTTGCGCTCCCGCCCGGACAAAGCAAAGGCCCCGAGCCGAAGCCCGAGGCCCTGTCGTCAGGTCTTCAGGACGAACCTACCAACACTGGCGGACCTTCCTGAAATGCCCGTTGAAGTTCTCGCGCACGATGCGGCAATGACGGCCGTAACCACCATCATATGCGTAACTGCGATAGCCGGGGCCATAGCCGTGACCGTAATAACCGCGGTCGTAGCCGTAGCTCGGGCCAACGCCGACGCCGACGCCAACCGGGCCCGCGCCTACCCACACGCCTTGCGCGTTCGCAGGTATCGACATCGCGATACCCGCCGCTGCGAGAAGTCCGATGGCAAGTTTCTTCATAAAAACCTCCTTGTTGCCGCTCTGACAAAAACGTCTGGCAAGCGGACAAGGTTCCTGAAATCCCCCGGATCATTTGTTCCGCGATTGGGAGTGCAAACACTGAAACGGAAATCGTTCCAGTTTTCGCGATCACTTATTATGTCGTCAGCGCGCGCCCTCACCCTGGCTTGTGTCCGCGAAGAGAACCACTGCGGTTAACGAGCGTGTGCCGGTGACGTCCGCACGCTGGCAAAGCACTATTTTCGCCCGCTGCAGAAAAGACTGCGCCACGCACGCTTCTCGTCGCGGTGCGAACTTATGGATAACAACCTCTGAATTTTGCGTCGTGCATTTTCGCAATTCCGGCAACAGATGTTCGAAAATTACTGAGAGTTTTTCTTAAGAGATCACGATTATTGTCGCAATGCATGAAGTGCTGCAACGACTAGATGGAGTGCGTCAGATGTCTAAGCTGTTTGCGTTTCTCAAGGACGAGTTGGGTGCGACTGCAATTGAATACGGCCTGATCGCCGCCGGTATCTCGGTCGTGATCATTGCGACGGTCAATGCGATCGGCACCACGCTCAATGGCAAGTTCACGAGCATTTCGACCCAGCTGAAGTAAGCTTTCTGCTTCCTGGCCGAAGCTCAAATAGAGCCGCCGAAAATGGCGGCTTCTTTTTTCCGAGCGGTTTCTGGGAAACGGCGCAAATGGATGCAACGACGACGCCGTAGCCTTAACGATTGCTGAAAACCCTCTCGCAGTTTCGCGTTTACTGCGAGCACTCTTGTTAAGGGCACGAAGGTATCGTGCCGTTGTATCGGGCCACATGGAGTGTCTCAGATGAGCAGGATTATTGCGTTCCTGAAGAACGATTCAGGCGCTACCGCGATTGAGTATGGCCTGATCGCCGCCGGCATTTCGGTTGTGATCATTGGGGCGGTCCAGGGCGTCGGGTCTAGCCTCAACGCAAAGTTTGGCACCGTCTCGACCCAGCTCAAGTAGTCGCCACCAGATCTTCAACGATTGCTCAAGCCGCCCGTCCGGGCGGCTTTTCTTTTGCGGGACGGGGATGGATAAATTTTTACTCACTTTCATAGCTCCTGGAACGGATTGGGAACATTGGGCAACGAACCGATGCGTCATGCGTTGAAAAATTGTAGAATGACCGTCTGTCCCGAGTAGGAGCGCCCCATGGCCCCGCGTGCGTACTGGAAGGGCTTCTTGCGCCTTTCCCTGGTGTCTTGTCCGATCCAGCTTTTCCCCGCGACCAGCGAGCGCGAGAAGATCAGCTTCAATCAGATCAACAAGGAAACGGGCAACCGCGTCCGCTACCGCAAGGTCGATGAGGACACCGGCGAAGAAGTGCGCCAGGACGAGATCGTCAAGGGCTACCAGGTCGACAAGGGCCGTTATGTCGAGATCAACGATGACGAGATCGAGGCGATCGCCCTCGAGAGCACGAGGACCATCGAAATCGATGAATTCGTTCCGCGCACCGAGATCGATGATCTCTATCTGATCCGTCCTTATTACATCGCGCCGGACGGAAAAGTGGGACAGGACGCCTTCGCCGTCATACGCGACGTCATTCGGCAGATGAACATGGTGGCGATCGGACGCGTCGTGCTGACGAGCCGCGAGCATGTCATTGCGCTTGAGGCGCGCGGCAAGGGTCTCATGGGCACGCTGCTGCGCTATCCCTACGAGGTGCGCGACGAGAACGAATATTTCGACGACATCCAGTCACCCAAGCTCAGCAAGGACATGATGGACCTTGCCCAGCACATCGTGAAAACGAAGACCGGGCACTTCAAGCCGGAAAAATTCGAGGATCACTACGAAGCGGCGCTGAAAGAGCTCGTTGAAAAGAAGATGAAGGGCATCAAGATCGAAGCGCCGCGCGAGCGCGGTGAGCCGACGAAGGTCATCAACCTGATGGATGCCTTGCGTCGTAGCGTGCGCTCCGAGGAACAGAGCGGCGGCAAGAAAACAGCCAAGCGCGGAAGCAAACGGATCGAGGGCCAGAAGGAAATGCTGTTCCCAATCGCCGGCAAAAAGCCGGCAAAGGAAAAGGAAGTGGCGCGGAAATCCACGCGTGCTTCTGGTCGGCGGAAGGCCGGATAAGTTTTACATCCATCGGTTTTCGTTTAGCGTCCTGCAACGTGTCCGCGGGCGGCCGTTCTTCGGCTCCATTGAAACCCTCAGGACTGTGCTAGCCTCGAGGGGTATTGGGGGCGAAGGTGAGACGGCTATTCGTTGTACTTCTTGGCGCACTGAGTCTGTGGGCTGGCGCGGGACAGGCGCAGCCGGCCCCGCCCGTCATTGGCTTCATGAGTGGCCGCGCGCCGGGCGATTCCGCTCATATGGTTGCCGCGTTCCAGCAAGGCCTTGCTGACGCAGGGTTTGTCGAAGGCAAGAACATCGCCGTCGAATACCGCTGGGCGCTGGGTCAGTACGACCGGCTGCCGGCGCTTGCCGCCGATCTCGTGCAGCGGAATGTTGCACTGATTACAGCCGTGGGCGGAGATCCTTCCGGTATAGCGGCAAAGCGGGCGACGTCGACGATCCCGCTCGTCTTCGGGATGGGAGGTGATCCGGTCAAGGCTGGCCTGGTCGATAGCCTCAGCCGCCCGGGTGGAAAGGTGACCGGCTTCACGTTGCTGACCAACGAACTGGAACCAAAACGCCTCGGGCTGCTGCGCGACCTTTTGCCCAACCTCGGCGTGGTCGCCGTGCTCGTCAACCCGAATTATCCGGCTGCGGTGGGACAAGTCGCTGCGCTGGAAAAAGCTGCGCAGACGACCTCGCAGCAACTGAGCATTGTGAAAGCAACCAACGATACCGAGCTTGCGGCTGGCCTGGCATCGATCGAGCAGATGCACGCGAGCGCCTTGCTTGTAGCGGCGGATCCTTTTTTCGATACGCGACGCGAACTGATCATAAAGTTCGCGGCACAGAATAAGCTGCCGGCGATTTATCAATTCCGCGAATTCGCCGTTGCTGGCGGTCTGATCAGCTACGGGCCGAATGTCACGGACTCTATCGGCAGGCCGGCAACTATGTTGGGCAGATCCTGAAAGGCGCGAAGCCTGCCGATTTGCCGGTCCTGCAGCCGACCAAATTCGAGCTCGTCATCAATCTCAAGACCGCCAAGACTCTCGGTCTCGCAGTTCCACCGGGTCTCATTTCTTTCGCGGATGAAGTGATCGAATAAAGCCGGTCTTATTCGATCGTCTCGTCGGCCCTCAGCAAGATCGATGTCGGCAGCGTGATGCCGAGGCGTTTGGCCGTTCTCAGATTGGCCACCAGCTGGAATCGTGTCGGGCGCTCCGCGGGGGTTTCCGCCGGCCTGGCGCCGTCCAGCACCTTGCGCGCCATGGCTCCAGCCTGGCGGTAAAGGCCCTGAATGTCCGGCCCGTACGCGAGCAAGCCACCTTCCCGCGCAATGTCCGGGAACAGTGAAATCGTCGGGACATTTCTTTTGATGGCAAGGTCCGCGACCATTTGCGGATTGCCGCCGAACAATGGCGACGACAGGACAACAACGCCCTGGATACGCGCGGCGTCCAGCGCGTAAAAGGCGTCCGCAACATCGGCAACTCGGCGTGCTTCGAACACCTCGACACGAACAGAAAGGCCCTGCGCCGCCCGTTTCACCTCATCGAGCTGTTGGGAGCCGGTCGTCGGGTCCCACAGCACGCCGACCCCCGAGAGCGCCGGAACGGACTCGATAAGGAGCTGCAAACATTTCGCACTGAAATCCGGAAAGTCCAGAAACACGCCGGTGATGTTGCGGCCCGGGCGCGCAAGGCTTGCGATGAAGCCGATCGCCACAGGATCGCTTTCGAGATCGATTGCAATGACGGGCGTGGTCGCCGTGGCACCGCTTGCCGCCTGCACCGCCGGAGGACCGGCCGCGACGATGACGTCGACGCGATCATTCACCAGTTCGGTCGCCAGGGCCGGCAATCGCGACAGATTTCCGTCGGCCAGACGCACGACCAGCTCGAGACCCGAAGCTTGGCTGTCCGGTCGATTCAAGCCTTCCCGAATTGCGGTGATGCGCGCGTCCACGGCAGCCGCCTGCCCCGGATGCAGCACGCCGATTTTCCAGTTTTTCGCAACGTGCTGAGCGTTCGCCGCGAGCGGCCAGCCTGCCGCCATCCCGCCAAAAGACGCGCCAAGAACGGTGCCAAGAACCGTGATGAACTCGCGTCGTCTCATGAACCCCCGCCCCACTCCGTAGCAGCCGATGAGGCTACAATGAAACCCCTCAAGTTTGTAAAGCGGATATCACGATCGGTCTTGCATCACCCGAAACGACCAAACGCAAAAAACCCCGGGGTGCGAACCCGGGGCTTTTATCTTGGGAGGAAAATCGCGCCGATGAATCGTCGCGGTTTAATCCATTCCGTCGTGCGTCAGATTCCGCACTTGTCGCATTCGTACCACTTGTACGGCGCCTTGTTATTTCTCCGGATTCGTTTGAACCAGCGAACGAAGCGCGATTGGGTCGGTTTCACAAGAGTAGCCATGGCAGTCTCCTGTATGTCCATCACCAACCGATAGCGCGTGAATGAGAAGCCGTATGTGACCGAGGTCACAGAGCGTCACGTCTCGCAACGATGGTAAACCGGTAGTCGCGCCAAAGATCATTCAGGCATCGGATCGATGCCATCGGGCGCGGGGCGGTTGTAAAGGACGGTCAAAATCATATTGCCAGGCTCCGACGTTGCGTCATTGCGATAGGCCGCCACCTTCCCGTCCACGCCACTCGAATATTCCGCGACCACTTCACCGAACGCATTGCGCTGAACGGCGACCTTCTGCCCGGCCGTGACTTTGTCATTCAGCTCGATCAGGAATTCAACGAAGCCGCCACGCGTCGCGAACACGCCGTGACCGCTGTTGCCGATAAAGAGACCTGAGTCCTTGCCGGTACGGCCCATCGGCCCGGCGATGATCTTGTGGAGCTTAAGCACGTTCATGGTCCCTTCCACGAACAAAGCGATCATGTCGTGGTCGAGAATACGCGCCGCGCCGATTTCGGGCGTGAATGCAGGAATGCCGACGTCAATGCATGCATTGGCGAGCGTGCCCGGGTAGGCCGGATTGTCGAAGATCTGATCGATCGGAAACAGCTCCGCCATCGCCCGCACATCCGGGATGTCCATCCGCGCAATATGGAGCGACGTCATGTCGATCCCGGTCGTCGAAGTATGGAAATCGATCGCGTAGTCGGCATTGGGCCTGAGCAACCGTTGAACAGCATCCCGGCGTGTCGGGATGCAGCCGTCAGGCCATTCTCATTGCCCGGCCACTCGCGATTCATGTCGATGAGATCGACGCCTCGCCCCTGGTTTGGCCACCTGCGCGCCATGCCTTCTATTGCCGGGCGCGACACATCGAAAACCGCCAGCACGGAGCCCGACATTTCGGCCGGGTTGAGACGCTCCATGACGGTCTGGATCATTCGAACCGGGCTGATCTCATCGCCGTGCACGCCACTGACCAGCGCGACACGCTTGCCGGGTCTCGCGCCCTTCGCGACCATTGTCGACACGTGCCAGTTTTGCCCGGTCGTCGTTTCCACGCCCCGAAAAAACAAAGCGTGTTTCTTGCCGGGCTCGAGATCATCGATATTGAGCGCGCTGATGACCTTCTTTCCGTCGATCACGTCGCCCGTATAAACCGTACCGCGCGAGGCAGCCGGTGCCTGGGCATTCGCAGGGTCGGTTGCCGCGAGCGCGGCCGATGCCCCAATCGCTGCGGTTATGAAATGGCGGCGATCGAGACCGTCCCACCCTGTATCGTCAGACATCGTGCGGACCCCTTCATGTTGCGGTGCGCGGCAGTGTGCTCGCACAATCGATGCTTAGGCAATCTTTGCGGCACTGGGGAGCCCAATCGATTGGACATAGGTCCAACGGGACTGGAACCTGATTTGTAGGGTTATCCGACGATACGGTGCCGCGCTGCCGGCAACACACCCCTGCCGCGCAAAATGAAAAGGACCGCGCGGTTTCCCGCGCGGCCCTTCGTCTGCGCTAATCTTGTCGTTACAACTCAGCTTGAGGCGTCGTGTGACGCGGTGCTGCCGTGGTCGGCCACGACGCTGTCATGACCGGTGAAGGTCAGGTTGTTCAGCTGCGTGTTCGAGCCGAGCACGATGCTCTGCGTCAGCGCATCGACCGCGCCGGCACTGGTGAGCGTTTGCGAGAAGGAGTCACCGGGGCCGTTTGTGCTGCCGACGTCGCCATCCCAGTCGCCACCATGGTTGCCGATGCCCACGGTGTCGCCGCCGGTCAGGCCGCTGATCGAGGCGTTGTCGCCGTTGGTGATGTCCGAGGCCGTGCCGTTGCTGACGAGGTTGTTCACCTGGTCGAGGTTGAACGTCACGTTGTTCGCGTTGTCACCAGTACCGTCGATGGTCTGGTAGACGTTCGAAGGCATCAGATTGGCGATGCCCTGGTTGTCCGGCATTTCGATCGACAGGTTGCTCATATCGATCGCCGACGGCTGCGAACACAGCGCCGTCTGGTCGGCAACGCTCACGTCGACAGTGACGTTCGTGTCGCTGGTGTTGTAGTTCGCGTTGACATTGCAGTTCGCGTTGTCGTTCGAGTTGCTGTCGCAGTTCAGGTTGCCGTTGAGGTTCGAGTTATCAGAATACTGGGATTGATCCTGATGCTCGCCCTGGCCCTGACCTTGGCCTTGCAGCTGACCTTGAAGTTCAGCCTGGCCCTGCAGCTGCGCTTCGAGCTGCTTCTGCGCGTCGTTGTTGTCGTCTTTTGGTGGCATGTGGGGGTCTGACATGATGCACTTCCTTTGTGGAAGCAGCACCGCAATTCATCCGCACATTCGCTAATCTTCTCCGTCGACGAATGAGCCGATGCGCCTGCGGTCGCGATCCACGCTTTCCAATTCGTCGCCCTGCCCGCAGGCTTACGGGAACAATGTTGCGGGCGTTCGCGTAAACGAGTGACAAAGCTTGACAAAGTGTGATCGTCCGGCGCGACGTTGCGAAAACATCGCCGCAAATTTTTCGCGATCGCCCATAAACGCGCGCTAAAGAGTTCCGTTTTCGCAGCCTTGCGGGCCGGCGATTTACGCCGCGGCGTTTCAATTTTACGGAGAAGATATTCCGCGCGGGCACCGATGGCGCCCGTTACCGTCAAAACTTTTCGAGATTCATGGGTCGCTGAAAATTTCGCGGAGCAAATATAAATCGCCGGGCCTGTGCGCCCGGGCGATAGCCATCATCTATTTGTCAACTTGTCACGCGCGTGAGCGGAGTTGGCGTTGCGCTAGCCAAACACCAATGTCAGCAATCCGCAGAACATGACACCGCCCAGAAGCAGCGACCAATCCGAGGGCTTCAGGGCAAAAAACCGTCCTTCGCTCACAACGTACGCAAGCATCGTAAGACCCGCTGCTGAATTCGTTTGTAGACTCACCATACGGGCAGACCCGCGCGATGGCTGTAGCGCCACGAACACAGAGGGCTCTAACCGACCTCTGGACGATGTTTGGTTCGCCGGGTGTGGCAAGTCCGCAACAACTGTTGCCGGCGGGCACGGCAAAAGCATACCGGGCAAGGCCGGCTGCGATGGCCCCCTGTTGAAAACTCATGACCGATCGGCGGCCGACCGCCGGCTGGACTGTGGCGGCCCCGGGGAAGCCGGAAGGCATTACGGCGGCACGGCTAAAGTTTGCATAAAGCGGGCATTCAGTGCCGGTTCACCGGTTCAAAAATAGCGTTTGCGCGGGGGTGGCAGCACGACTGGTCTCATCAGTCAGGAAAGGACATTCCATGAGCCGGGCAGCAAAAGCAGCCGCCATTGCACTGAGCGTCGCGTTCACCGGGATCGCCGTGGCCAGCGCCGCGGCCGAGACGCAGTGGGAGAAGAATCACCCGCGGCGCACCGAGGTCAACGACCGCCTGAAGAACCAGGACCGGCGGATCAATAAAGAGCTGCGGGAGGGCGAAATCACCAAAGGCCAGGCCCGCGAGCTTCACAGCCAGGATCATGCGATCCGCCAGGAAGAGCGGACGATGTCGAAGTTCAACAACGGCCACATCACGCCCGGCGAGCAGAAATCGCTCAACCAGCAGGAAAACGCCGTCAGCCGGGAGATCGGCAAGTAGTCAAACTAGCCCCAAAAAAGAGGCCGCGCGTGTGGCCCACGAACGCGGCCTCTTAAAAGGGTGGTTTGCCAAGCGATAAAACCAGCCCGCCGGACACATGCCGGAAAACCAAAGGGCCGGCATTTAAGAAAGACACAAGAACCAAAGGAAATCGCAACTGCAGGGTGCCGACTTTTACCGGCTATCGGCGCCCATCCATAAGCAGCTGATGCGGCTTCACTTCCAGACCGTTCGCAATCTTTTTAATGTTGTCGATAGCGATATTTCGCTGGGCTCGCTCGATTGAACTCATATAGGTGCGATGGATTTTCGCCCGGTGCGCGAGTTCTTCCTGACTTATTCCAAGCTCACGGCGAAACCGGCGAATATTGTCCGCCAGCACTTGTCGCAGCAGTCCAAGTTTCGCCTTCGCCACACCCAATCGGTTGATGGTCATTGCATGCAGACTACGATTCCGACACGCCAATGACGACGTCATCAGCCCACTTCTTACTATTAAGCCAAACTTGAACGCGAATAATTTCTTTGGTGACGTTCATCGCAAGCAGAGTTTCACGCGGTACGTTTTGGACTGTTAGGACACGATTGGGTGCCTTCAGCACTCCATTGAAGTCAGCTTGATGTCCAGGGTCCACCTCACCAGCGAAGCCAAGTGTCACCTTAGTTGGACCATCTTGTTCAGGATAGCACGCGACTGAAATACAAGAATCTGTCGATAGTATTTGTCGATCCTTTTGCCAATGCGGGACCGTACCCCCTGCACGATCACATATAAATATGATCGAGTTTACGGGTCGAATAATTCTAGAAGTTTGCATTACTACCGCCTTCCCCCATTTCGACTTATCCAATTTCCTTGCCTTGAACTACAGGAAAGACATTGCGGATACAGACGTTGTGGACGGCCCAACGGATTCCAAGCCGTGGGTGGCTGATGATCAAGGACAAAGTTGTCCAATGGCGTTCCCGGATTCATTGTCCCGCAAGTGTGGCATCCAGTTTCTGAACCAATGCGATTGATATTCGCGCGCTCCATCACAACGAAATCTCGGTCGGGGCCACGCGCCGGTATTGAATCCCCTGCGAATGGGCCCGGACCAATGCCGGCACTTTGCAGTTCGGAAATTCGTCCCGTGGCCTGGCGCGCATCAGCTCGATGGGCTTCGATGAGGCCTTCGACGCTTTCGTACGCACTAGGCGTGGGTTGCCATTTTGGATCGAGCTCCTGAACACGCCGAATTGCATCCCTTGCCTGCGCTTCGACGACCGCGAGACGCGCTTGCTGCCCCGGAGTGGCCTCTACAATCTGACCATTGATAAGGACACGCGAAACGGTCCCACGCGTTCTGTTCTGGGCATATTGACTCCCAAGTGTAGGAAGATCGGGTGCATCAGACACAATCCTTGGATCGCTCTGTCCGACGCTCGAGTTATCCCCGGTCCATTGTCCGCCTCCGGGATTCCCTTGCGGGACTCTCGGTTGGTCGGGCCGGTATTTGTGTTCGGCGCGCTCAAAAAGTTGATGCAGTGGATCTTGTCTGCCGCCAGTGAAGCGACGCCAATCCGAACGCAAAAATCGGTACGCGTCCGGCCGCATGAAGCGTTTCCGATCATGCTCTAAAGAGAATGGATGAAGTTGAATCATTTGTGTCGTGTAGAAAATGAATCCAAAGCAAGCCGTCTGTCCGGAACGACCGAAAGACTTCCTGCAAATTCGATCCGTGTGAAAAAATGCCGGGCCTGAAGTGACAAGCCCGGCGAGAAAATCGACCAGCGTCAGCTGACCGAAAACTTCATCAGTTTGATAGCGTCAAAATCCTGCACACCGCCGCCCACACGTTTGGTGGTGTAAAAGAGCACATAGGGTTTCGCGGTATAGGGGTCGCGCAGCACACTTACGCCTGCTCGGTCGACGACCAAGTAGCCACGATAGAAGTCACCGAAGGCAATTGAAAACGAATTTGCTGTAATGTCTGGCATATCCTCGGCTTCAATCACAGGAAACGTCATCAGTGTAGCTTTTCCGCCCGCGACAGCGGGCGGCTGCCAAAGATAGTTGCCGGTCGTGTCTTTGAACTTCCGAACTGCACTCTGCGTTTTGCGGTTCATAACAAAGACGCCGTTTTGTCGATAACCAGCTTTGAGGGAATAGATAAGGTCGACTAGGACGTCGGAAGGATTCGACGCTGGAAATCCGCCGGCCACTCCCGATGCGATGTAGCCAAGATTTCCCCACGTCCAAGCTGTGTTGGCTACTGTTCCGTAAGAAAGGAAGCCCTTCGGCTTGTTGTTGCCATCACCGTTGACAAAAGCAGTTCCCTCCTGAGCCGCAAAAACCTGTTCCACTTCCTGCCCTAACCATTCACCGACGTTCACTGCCGCGTCCTCGAGTAACGTGGCAGTCGCCGCGGGCATGGCGTAAAGCTCCATCGCTGGAAACGTGAGTTCGTCGAGTGCCGGCGAAACAGTTTGAGGTCGAACGTCGGTCTCGCCCACCCAGCCGACTGCGGGACCCGTAGTCAAAAAGGGCTTCTTGTAGACATTGCTGCTAATCGTGCGCATTCCAGCAATTGAGCGAATTGGCGAAATCGCAATGAGCCTTTGACCAATTTGTGTTTCAATTTCCGGCGGCACTAGGAAGCCACCGTCAGGGCCAGAACCAGCGGAAAGGGCTTTTGACTCGAGGGCACGCAGGTCAGTGTTTTCGCCCACACGTACATAAGCCTCGAAAGCCGCTTTGTGTTCAGATGAGCTGGCCGTCGAGCGAAAATTTCCAATCGATGGACGTACGCTTTTGAGCGCAATCTCATCGAGTTGGCGCGAGTGCACATCAATCGTTTGGTCAATTCGGGCGAGTTTCTCGTTTAAAACCACATCGGACCTGTGCCGTGCTTTCCGATCATTCGCTTCCTTGAATTCCTCAAACGCGCGCATCAGCTCGGCGTGCGTCACCACCGCGTCGGACGGAATGCCCGCCTTGGTCTCAAGCCCGGTCTCAAGTTCATCGTGAGTATCAATATCCATATGGTTCTCCTTGGTTATGGACATGTTTTCGCCGCGCGCGGCCGCGGCCAAAGGGCCGCGCACCGCGGTGCGGCGGAATTGCTAAAGTGAAATCTGAAGTTCGAATGCGCGCCGTGTCAGCGCGCGGCGTCAGCACATCGCCAGCGACTTGCGCTCACGATTTCAGGCTGTCCTCGAGCCGCTGCGCTTCCATGCGCTCTTCCACGGCGCTGCTGGCGAAGCTCGCGCTCATCTCGTTGTCGCCGCGCAGCTTGGCTTCCTCGGCCAGCGACTCGTATTGCGCGGCGCGCTCGCGGCACGCGGCGGCGCGATGCCTGGTTTCGGTGACAGGATCGGTCGTCACGCCTCACTCCTCGGTGGGCGGCGGCACGCGCTCGTTGTGGAAGCCGCGCTCGTACATGGCGTAAGCCTCGCGGACGAGAATGTGCGTGGCCACTTCGTTTTCCGTGCGGCCAAGCTTACCGAGCGTCGCCAGAAGGACCAGATAATTAAACGTCTCGGTGGGTAATGTGAGGCTCAGAGCCCGCGCTTCCGAGCGGTTTTCTGGACGCGCCATGGGGTACACCTACCTGTTATTATAATGCCGTTATTATGGCATTATAACCCTTGCAGCGCGAATCGAATCATGGAACGCTTGATTCGGCGAGGAAATTTCGCTCGTCGGCCAGCCCTCCCGCGCGCTGACCAGCCCTCCAAACGGGTTAACGCGCGGGACCTGGCCAAAGGGCGAAACCTCGGCATTCGATCGACCATGACGGGCTCATAGTCCGGCGGCGCGGATGCGGCACGACGTCAAGGCAGGATGCCAAAGCGTCGGTTTTGCGCCGGTCGGCCTGAGGGGCGGCATCTCGATCTTCAGCGCGACCTTACGCGTGGGTGCGACCTCGCCCTGCCGGCGGCCCAGCATGGCCGCTCCAACGGGTCACGAGGCCACCCATGACCACCGATATCGCCTGCGACAATCCACGGAGCCCCTGGACCACAGAACGCGTGGCCATGCTCAGAAGCTATTTCAACGCCGGGCTCTCCTGCGCCCAGATTGCCAACGAAATCGGCGTTTCACGCAACGCCGTCATCGGCAAGATGAACCGGCTTGGCCTCTCGCGCGGCCGGCGCACGGCCGCGCCGGGAGTTCCCCGCACGGCGTCATCGCCCCGCCGGCCACACGTCCTCACCCAGCGGATCGCGCTCAAGGCGCTGTTCGCCGCCGAGCCGGTAGTAACGGATGTGGTGAGCCCCGAGCCCTGCTCGCTGTTCAATCTCACGGCACGCAAGTGCCGCTGGCCGATCGGTTCCGTCGGCACGCCCGACTTCAACTTCTGCGGCAACAGCACAGCCGATGGGGTTTCGTATTGCGCCGGGCATGCGCGCATGGCGTACCGGTTCTCGGGCCGCGCGCCAGCGGCGCCCGTCGCCCGGCCAGGAAGGATCGCGCTTGGTTAGTGGATTGGCTAGCGGAGGCCCATCAGGTTGTCGTGCGGATACGCGGCGTACGAGTTGCGCGCCGCTGGCTGCCAGCTGGGCTGCCAGTTCGGCTGCCAATTAGGTTGCTCCGCGCGCGCCACCGCCTTCGGCTTGTGCCGCGGCTTGGGTTCGGCGGCGACCTTCGCCGGCTTTTCCGACGCGCGTTCGGCTGACGCACGTTCGTGCGGGGCGGCGAAGTTCGCGTGGGTGATGTCCACCATCGTTTCCGGCTTTCCCTTGAACGGCTTGGGCATGCCGACCTGCTGCGAGGTGCGTAGCGGCGCGCTTTGCAGATCGCCGTCATCGCCGAGCCACATCAGCAGCCCGGTCAACACCGCGCCCACGACAATAAAATATGAAAAAATCGGCATTCGCATCGGGTACCTCCAGCCGGAGATACAACGCGAAGGCGCATGGGGCGTTCCTGTTCAGGACGTTAAAGCGCGCCGTTGAAAAAGAATCGCAACTCGCGGAACTATTTCGCGAAACGGATTTCACGAACGAAAGCAAGACGTGGTGGCCGGGACATAGGCGTGCGAAAGCACGCCGTCCTTCGGACGGCTATGGCCGGCCATGACGAAGGGAAATTGCGAGTGCAGAACGCCTACTGCGTGTAGGGCACGCTCGCGGCGGCGAGGTTGATCTCGGCGATGGCATGGCCGCCGTAGCTGCGGAAGCGCGCGGAGACGACCGTCATGTTCATCTTCTGCAGGTCTTTCGGCAACGCGGCCTTGAGCTTCGCCGGATCGATCGCGCTCTGCAGCGCGGCGTAGACCTTCTGGTTGATGTGGTTTTTGGCGAGGGTCACGTTCGCAGTCGTCATCAAGGCGTCCTGCCCTTCGAGCTTGATGTTCGGCTCGACGGCCTTCAGCGCAACGCCGCCGCCGTCCTTGCCCACGCCGTCTTTCTTCACCAGCTGCATCGGCATGCTGCCGCGGAAGGCCTGGGCGCCATCGTTGCGTTCCTTCACGGTGCGCACGACATGCGTGACGGGAGACTTCCACTTCAGGAACAGCAGCTTCTTTGTCTTCAGCACCGTCGCGGTCTTCTGCGGGCCGGCGACGCAGGACACGACGCCGACATCGCCGCGCACGGACATGACGAGCTGATCGTCGACCGGGACGATGGAACCGTTGCGGAACGAGACGACGGGGTTCTGCGTGTCGGCCGCGCGGTTGGCGCAGTTGTTCACCGGGAGCTTGAACGCGTCGAGGATGCTGGCGAATTTTCTCTGGATATCGATCAGGTCGGCGAAGATCCGCGCCTGAACCGTCAGCTCATTGCCGCTCGAATTGACGGTAATCCAGGAGGTGGCGTTGACCGTCACCGGGACGCCATTGACCGTGTTGGTTATGGCAACAGGGCCCACGGACGTCTGGGCGGTGGCGCTGGAAACTACACACACCGCGAGCAATGCACCCAGATGAAGTGCTTTCATGCTCAACCCCTACCTGACGACCTGTCAACTCAAAAAACGACGCAGACTCAGTCCAGCCCGGCCAGATGATACCGCGCATTGGAACCGGTTACCTGTTAAAACCGCGAGTATTCCCCAGAAAGCAGGTATCCAGCGGGGTGGCGATTGCCCACAACAAGGGCACACTTCGACGCCCCTGCGCGTTTGGACGCCTCATTGCGCGCCCGCCCCTCGCAAACGGCACATTCTCATCGCCCGCGGTCGCTGATACCGTTGCGGCACGCCGGCGCTGAGACCGGCGGAACGACCGGGGGGATCCATGAAGGGACGCATCGTTGCGCTGGCGCTCGTCACGCTGGCCGGCATCGTCTGCGCACAGGCGCAGACTTATCCGTCACGCCAGATCACGCTCATCGTCCCGTTTCCGCCGGGCGGCTCGACCGATGTCGCCGCGCGCATCATGGCCGAGCGCATGCGCGCGCCGCTCGGGCAGCCGGTCATCATCGAAAACGTGGGCGGCGCCGGCGGCAGCATCGCGGTCGGCCGCGTCGCGCGCGCGGCGCCCGATGGCTACACGATCGACATCGGCCAGTGGGATACGCATGTCGGCAGCATCATCTACAAGCTCGACTACGACCTGCAGAAGGATTTCGAGCCGATCGGGCTCATCTCGAACAATCCGCAGCTGATGGTGGCGAAGAAGGATCTTCCCGCCGACAACCTCAAGGACCTCGTCGCCTGGATGAAGGCGAACCCGGGCAAGATCAACTTCGTCAACCAGAACGCAGCCGCGAACGTGAGCGGCGTCCTGTTCGAGAAGCTGACCGGACAGAAGATCCACCTCATCCCGTATCGCGGCGCCGGCCCCGCCATGACCGATCTCGTGTCAGGCCAGGTCGACCTGCTGGTGGTGCAAGGCGCGGTCGCGCTGCCGCAGATCCGCGGCGGCAAGATCAAGGCGCTCGCAAATCTTTCGCCGCAACGCTCGGCAGCGATGCCGGACATTCCGACCTCGGATGAAGGCGGCGTGCCCGGGCTTTACATGTCGGGCTGGTTCGGTTTCTTCGCGCCGAAAGGCACGCCGAAAGAGATCATCGCCACGCTCAACAAGGCAATGGTCGAAGCGCTCGCCGATCCGGCGGTGAAAGCGCGCTTCACGGAGCTAGGGCTCGACGTTGCCGCGCGCGAGCAGCAGACACCCGAAGGTCTCGCCGCCTTCCAGAAGGTCGAGATCGACAAGTGGTGGCCGATCATCAAGGAAGCCGGCGTCACCGCGCAGTAACGCACATCGCTCGCGTCAGCGCGGCAGGATCTGGTCTTTTCGCTTCGGCGCGAAAGGATTGAGCTTCTTTAGTCGCTCTCCCAGGCCGCCGCCGCGCTTCGGCGCTGCCGGGTTGGGCGCGGCCGTGTTGGGCGCGCCCGGAGCGGCGCCCTTCTGCGCCGGGTTCGGACCGGGCTGTTGCGGTGTGCCCGGCCTCCCCGGCGGATTCTGCTGCTGAAGGTTCTGCCGCTGGCCCGGCCGCTGGTTCTGCCGGGGCAGATTCGGTCCGCGCAATTGGCGGCGCTGCAAAGTCATCTGGCGTCCGACATTGTGTGAGGCGAACAGCCGCTGCACCACGCCGCGATCGCGCGCCGCTTCCTGCGGCGGAATCTGGAACGGCACGGCGGCAAAGCGCCCGCCGGCGCCGGGGCGGATCGCGAAGGCGCTCGAGCCTTGCGTCAACGCGCCGAGCCGCTCGCCCTGGCGGCTGAAAACATCGATGCGGCCCACGCGGCCGTCGGAATCGGGGTAAAGCTTGATCTTCGCTTCAGCCGCGCCGCCCGCCGCGGCGTTTTCCGGAACGTCGATCACGCCCGTGGTGCCGCGAATGCCGAGCGTCGAGGTCGGCGTCGTGATGGTCATGTCGCCGCTCTTCGCCACGAGGCTCGCGACGAAGGCGACCGTGCCGCGCGCAACATTGAGCACGGCCTTGTTGCCCTTGGCGCCTTTTTCGTAGACGAATTCGTCAACGACGATGCGCGCGTTCGCGCTGAGGCTCAGCGTCGTCTCATCATCAAACGTCACGCCGAGCGCCGCGTTCGCGCCGGTCGCCAGCACATCGTTCTTGTAGACAGCGTCGCTGATCTTGAGCGCCGCAGCCGCGGTCTTGCCGCGCGTCACTGTCGCGCCGCCCTGCAGGGTCGCGATCTGGCCGACGGAATCGTCGACGGCCGCCGCCCCCGGCTGCGTTTGCGCGCGCGCCGCAAACGGCCACGAAACAACGCCGACAAGAAAAACAAAAAACTCACGCCGCTTCATTGCCATCCCCAGACTTCCGGGCGGCATCGTAGCGGTTCCAACACGCTATTTGGAAGAGCTCGACGACAAAAGCTTTATGCCGAACGCGACAATATCGTTGTTTGCTTAGGACGACAGCAGAGCCTGAAAGCGTCAGTCGATTCTCTCGGAAATCTTTCCACGTTTTTTCGCTGCGGTATGGGACAGCCAGATGGCCAAGCCCACCAGCGAAAAAATGACAATGATCTTGTCCATCGGATTCCCTGCTTTCAGTGTGTCAGGCATACCGGGTTCCAACGCACTCGTCGGCATTTTCACCATGACAGCATGTCAAAGCTGACTTGCGTGATGCGCAGGTCTCTCGAAATCCGACCTGAATCTGACCTGCTCCTCGGCCAACAACTGAAAAATTTCCCTGCGTCGCGCGGCGCCGGTTCTCTTGTCGGCAAGCGCGCGATAAAGGGCGACATTCTTCCGGGTGAAAAATCTGTCCAGACACACGGTATTCATATGATCCTGGTGCGGCACTTTCCGGTTTTTCATCTGCGCGTCGATCCCGTTCCGGGAGTCTGCGCCCGCCAACCTTTCAACGGGACGGCGTGAAGCGCCCTGCGTTAATGAGGCGTAATTTTTGTGGGGTTTGCAGGAGAATGCGCACCAAAGTCGGCGCGCATTCAGAGAAGGTCACTTATTTTCGCCGGCAGCGACACCATGCGATCGGGACCCATGTCCCGGTTCTGCGCGTGGTGATGAAGGAGATGCTCGGGCCCGAATGACGCGGCGAGACCATCCAGAAGCCACACGCCGCTCGTAATGAGCAACAACAGAAACACGAAGACGACGGCGTTCACCTTCATGCGCTCGCGGTAATCATCGTGCAGCCACAGGTCGGCGGAGGATTGTTCGGCCGCCCGCAAGGGCAATCGTCTCAGGTCCGCGGATCGCAGCCGTCTTGCTTTTCGGTAATGTCCCAGATCAACAATATTTGAAACGTCGGTGAACGATGAAGTTGACCGGTAGGGGTGCATTCCCGTCCCCCGAACTTTCAACGCAAGTGTCGCGCCCACCAGACAAAATAATAAGCATGCGCGGATATATGTTCCATTTCCTTCGCGAGCCGCCGAATTAATTGCGTATAAAACTTTCCAAAAAGACATACTCGCGCTGCACCGGGAACACAGGATATTCACCGCGAAGACGTTAATTGAGTCGAGAGGCGGGGCGGCAATCAACCGACGGTGACCGCGGAGATTTTTTTGACACGTTTATTGACTTCCAGGCCTGGCACCCTCGCAGGTGTGCTGGGCGTTTGTGCTATTGCGGCGATCGGTTACCTCGGCTGGCATTACATGTCCGGCTCCGACAAGCGCGAGGCCAAAGGCCCGGCGCCCCTGCCGGTCGTAACCCAGACAATCCAGAATGCGGACTTTCCGGTGTACCTGAACGGTCTCGGCATCGTGCAGCCGTACAACACCGTGACGGTGCGCAGCCGCGTCGACGGCCAGGTGATCAAGGTCGGATTTCGCCAGGGACAGATGGTGAAAGAAGGCGACGTGCTGGTGCAGATCGACCCGCGGCCGTTCCAGGCGGCGCTCGAAATGGCGCAAGCCAAGAAAGCGCAGGACGAAGCCAACCTGAAAAATGCGCAGCTCGATCTCGAGCGCTACAGCGAGCTGGCCAAGCAGGACTACGCCTCGCGGCAGCAGCTCGACACGCAGAAAGCGAAGGTCGACCAGCTCAATGCCCAGATCAAAGGCGACCAGGCCTCGATCGACAACGCGCAGACACAGCTCAGCTACACGACGATCACTTCTCCCCTCACCGGCAAGACCGGCTTCCGGCTGATCGATCCCGGCAACATCATTCACGCCACGGATCAGACGGGCGTCGTCACGATCGTAAAACTGCAGCCGATCTCGGTCGTCTTCACGGCGCCGGAAGAGAACGTCGGGCAGATCAACAAGGCGCTTGCCGCCGGCACCGTGCCGGTCATCGCGCTGTCGTCCGACAGCACAAAGACTCTCGGGGAAGGCCATCTCGCGCTTGTCGACAACCAGGTCGATCAGACGAGCGGAACGATCCACATGAAGGCCACGTTCCAGAACAAGGACGATGCATTGTGGCCCGGCCTTTCCGTCGCGACACGCCTTCTGGTCGACACGCGAAAGAACGTTCCGGTGATCGCGAACGACGGGATCCAGCACGGGCCGAACGGGCTCTATGCATTCGTCGTCGGCGCGGACAACAAGGTCGAGAAGCGCGACATCGAGGTGGGCGATGAAGGCACCACGCAAAGCGTCGTGCGCAAAGGCCTTGCGAGCGGCGACCGCGTCGTCACCTCGGGCCAGTACCGGCTGACTGAAGGCGCGCTCGTCACCCCGCGCACCGCAAACGCATTGCCGCCGCCGGATAAAGAAGCGGCCAATAGCTCACAAAAAGAACCCTGATCATGGAAGGAGGAATCTCCGCACCCTTCATCCGACTGCCCGTCGCCACCTCGCTGCTGATGGTCGGCGTGCTGTTCGTCGGGCTTGTCGCCTATCCACGCCTGCCGGTGGCACCCCTGCCCCAGGTCGATTTCCCGACCATCCAGGTCAACGCCAGCCTGCCCGGCGCAAGCCCCGACACCATGGCTTCGGCAGTGGCCCAGCCGCTGGAAACACAATTCGCGCAGATCGCCGGCGTTTCGCAGATGACATCGACGAGCGTCGTCGGCTCGTCATCGATCACGATCCAGTTCGTCCTCGACCGTAATATCGATGCCGCGGCAAACGACGTGCAGGCCGCGATCAACGCGGCCGGCGGGCAATTGCCGAAAAACCTTCCGAGCCCGCCGACCTATCGCAAGGTCAATCCGGCGGACTCGCCCATCCTTCTGCTCGGCGCGACCTCGGACACCCTTCCGCTGACGGAAGTCGACGATAACGTCGAGACCAAGCTCGCCCAGCAGATCAGCCAGATCTCCGGCGTCGCGCAGGTGTTGATCGGCGGCCAGCAAAAACCGGCGATCCGCGTGCAGCTCGACCCGGCAAAGCTCGTTGCCAAGGGCCTTTCGCTCGAGGATGTGCGTATCCCGCTTTCAATATCGACGGTCGACAATCCCAAAGGGAGCATCCGCGGCGACAGGCGTGCTTTCACGATCTACACCAACGACCAGCTGCCGAATTCGAAAGACTGGAACGACGTCATCGTCGCCTATCGCAACGGAGCGCCGCTCCGCGTGCGCGACATCGGGCAGGCGGTGACCGGACCGCAGGACACCACGCAAGCCGGATGGGCGGACGGCAAGCGCGGGATCATTCTCGTTATCTTTAAGCAGCCGGGCGCCAACGTCATCGATACCGTCGACAAGATCAACGCGGCGCTGCCGAAGCTGCGCGCAACCATGCCGCCGGGCATCAACGTCTTCACGCTGAGCGATCGCACCCAGACCATCCGGGCTTCCGTCGCCGACGTGCAATTCACGCTTCTCATTACGATCCTGCTGGTCGTGATGGTCATCTTCGTCTTCCTGCGCAGCTTCTGGGCGACCATCATTCCCAGCGTGACGGTGCCGCTCGCGCTGCTCGGCGCCTGCGCGCTGATGTGGCCGTTCGGCTACAGCCTCGACAATCTCTCGTTAATGGCCCTGACGATCGCCGTCGGCTTCGTCGTCGACGATGCAATCGTCATGCTGGAAAACATATCGCGCTACGTCGAGGCCGGAGAATCGCCGATGCAGGCTGCGCTGCACGGCTCGCGCGAAATCGCCTTCACAATCATTTCGATCAGCATCTCGCTCGTCGCCGTTCTCATTCCACTGCTGCTGATGGGCGGCATCATCGGGCGTCTGTTCCGCGAATTCGCCGTCACCCTCTCGATGGCCATCCTGGTCTCCGCCCTCGTCTCGCTGACGCTGACCCCGATGATGGCCTCGCGGGTGCTCAGGCCACCGAAAGAAGCGCACCACGGAAAGCTCTATGCCTTGAGCGAACGCGCCTTCGAGGCGCTCCTGCATGCCTACGAGCGCGGGCTCGATTTGGTCATGCGACACCAGCGCATAACGCTGGGCGTGTTTTTCGCCACGCTGGCTCTCTCCGTCTTTCTGTTCGTGATCATCCCGAAAGGCTTTTTCCCGCAGCAGGATATCGGCCTGCTGACCGGCATTTCCGAAGCGGCGCAGGAAACTTCGCCCGACCAGATGATGCGTTACCAGCAGCAGCTCGGGGAAATCGTACGGAGCGATCCCGCGGTCGACCACGTGGCGATGTTCATGGGCGGGCCAGGCAATCCGCCAAACACCGCCCGCATGTTCATTACCCTGAAGCCGCGCAGTGAGCGCTCGGTCAATGCCGACCAGGTGATCGCACGGCTGCGCGGCCCGCTCGACAAGGTTCAGGGCGCGCGGCTGTTCCTTCAGGCGGCGCAGGACGTTCGCGTCGGCGGCCGCGCATCGCGCACGCAGTTCCAGTACACGCTGCAGAGCGCGGACATCGACCAGCTCAACGAGTGGGCGCCGAAAATCCTGACCAAGCTCAAGACGCTGCCCGAATTGCGCGACGTCGCAACCGATCAGCAGTCGGAAGGCCTGACGCTGACCCTGCAGGTCGATCGTGACCAGGCTTCACGCTATGGCTTCACGCCGCAGGCGATCGACGACACGCTTTACGATGCGTTCGGCCAGCGCCAGATCGCGCAGTATTTCACCCAGCTGTCGAGCTACTACGTGATCATGGAGGTCACGCCGACGCTGCAGGGTGATCCCGCGACGCTCGACCGGATTTTCATGCGCTCGCCGACCACCAACGGCGAGGTGCCGCTGTCGGCGTTCGCCAAGTGGACCACACATCCGATCCAGCCCCTGTCGATAAGCCATCAGGGCCAGTTCCCGGCCATCACGATCAGCTTCAATCTCGCGCAGGGGACTGCGCTCGGCCAGGCGACCGAGGCGATCGACCAGGCCAAGGCCGAACTCAACGTTCCGGCGACGATCAACACGACGTTCCAGGGCAACGCGCAGGCGTTCCAGGATTCGCTCTCGACGGTGCCGCTCCTGATCCTTGCCGCGTTGATCGTGGTGTATCTTATTCTTGGAATTCTCTACGAGAGTTACGTCCATCCGATTACGATCCTTTCGACGCTTCCCTCGGCGGGTGTCGGCGCGCTGCTGATGTTGATGCTGTTTCATTTCGATTTCAGTCTGGTTGCTCTCATCGGTATCATTCTGCTGATCGGCATCGTGAAGAAGAACGGAATCATGATGGTCGACTTCGCCATCGTGGCAACGCGCGACGACGGTCTGTCGGCACCCGAGGCGATCCGCCGGGCGGCGCTGCTCCGTTTCCGCCCGATCATGATGACCACCATGGCGGCCATGCTGGGTGGCGTGCCGTTGATGCTGGGCCAAGGGACGGGTTCGGAGATTCGACAACCGCTCGGCTATGCGATGGTCGGCGGCCTGCTTGTCAGCCAGGCGCTCACGCTGTTCACGACGCCGGTGATCTATCTCTATCTCGACCGGTTTTCCTCATGGGTGAAAAACTGGGCGAAATCCGCTCCGCATGACGACTTGCGCGACGAGGATGCCCAGCCGAGGCGAGAAGCCGCGGAATAGAGTCTGCGGCTCGCTTTCCTTCGGCGGATTTACTCCGGACACCACGCGTACTATCGTTGCGATGGCAGCGAATCTGAAATGCATTGGATCAGGAAAAACAGCCGATTTGGCGCATGGGCAGCAGTCTTCGCCCTCGCGATCCAGCTCGTGCTGTCCTTTGGCCACGTCCACCTGGACAATTTTCAGGGCACGTCATCGGTAACGGCCTCGGCCTCGCAGCCACAACCGAATACCCCTGACGACGACGACCGCGGCACAGGACATGACTTCTGCGCCATCTGCGCCGCAATCAACCTGACATCGTCGTCCGTGCTGCCGACCGTCGTGCTGCCTGCGACCCCGGTCGATCATCCATACACCTGGGCCGGCGCTCTGCAGTCCGCGCAGGTGTTCGAGCGCGTCCAGTTCCCGTTCCAGGCACGCGCCCCTCCCCACTCCGTCTGAACATGACTGACCACGGCCTCGGTTGAGGCCTGTTCCTGCGTCCCCGCCAACGGGTGCGCAAGTCATTCCAATCAGACCGGAGTTCGTAATGCGTCTTCGTTTGAAGATGATGTTTGCGTCATACAGCGCATTCTCCTGTGCCTGGGCTGCGTGTGACACGACAGCCTGGGCGCAAACCGCGCTGCCGCAAGTCGATGTGACTGTCGCAAGCCCGATTGTTCGCCGCGCCCCGTCACGTCCCTCGCCGCAAACCGCGCCGGCACAGCCTGCGCCAACCCAGCCAGCCGCGCCTTCCGCGGAGACGATGGTCGGAACGGTTCCGATCGTCACCGATCAATTCGCGACCATTACGGTGGTGCCCAACGACGAGTTGCGCCGCAACGGGGCGTCGACGCTCGGCGATCTTCTCTTCGAGAAGCCGGGCATCACCGGCTCGAGCTTCGCGCCCGGTGCATCGAGCCGACCGATCATCCGCGGCCTCGATGTGAACCGCGTGCGCATCCAGGAGGATGGTATCGGCGCAAATGGAGCGTCCGATCTTGGCGAGGATCACTTCGTCCCGGTTGATCCTCTCACGAGCGACAAGGTCGAGGTTGTCCGAGGGCCGGCGACGCTGCGGTTCGGTTCGCAGGCGATCGGCGGCGTGGTCGAGTCGACCAACAACCGCATTCCGACGTACATCCCCGACCGCGGGCTCAGTGCGGAGTTTCGCGGTTCCGGAACATCAGTCGACAGCGGCATTGACGGCGCGGCGCTGCTCGATGCCGGCGGCGGGAACTTCGCAGTCCATGCCGACGTCTTCGGCCGCACGTCGCAGGACTACCGCATTCCGAGTTATCCGTATCTGCCGCCGCCAAATCCGGCAGACGCTCCGAACGCGACACAACCCGGCAATTTCAACGGCCGCCAGCCGAATTCCTCGGCGCAAAGCAACGGCGCGGCGGTGGGCGCCTCGTACATTTTCAACGAAGGCTTCTTCGGCCTCGCACTCACGCAAAACGACGCGCTCTATCACATTCCGGGAGTCGACGGCCAAAACAGCGACACGCGGATCGATGCGCATCAGACAAAGCTCATAAGCAAAGGCGAATGGCGCTCGCCGAGCCCCGTCATTGACACGATCCGTTTCTGGGGCGGCATCACCGACTACAAGCACAACGAACTTGGGCTTGCCGATGACACCAATCCGGCGAGCGACGGCGTCCGGCAAATCTTCACCAACAAGGAGCAGGAAGCGCGCGTCGAAGCGCAGTCGGTGCCCTTCGACCTGCGGTTCGCCTCGCTCACAACCGCGGTCGGCGTGCAAGGCGGACACCAGGACCTCACGGCACCAAGCCCGGACAATGCCGGCCTGTGGGACCCGAACAGCAACTGGCGGATCGCCGGTTACATGTTCAACGAATTCAAGTTCAGCGAAACGACCAAGGCGCAAATCGCCGGCCGGATCGAGCAGGTCGACCTGTCAGGCATGGCGCGCAGCTTCGACGCCGTGGGAAACATGACCACCACCCCGGCTTCGCCAAGTTACACACCGATGAGCGCCAGCATGGGGCTGATCCAGAAACTTCCGTGGAATCTCGTTGGCCTTATCACCGCGCAATATATCGAGCGCGCGCCGAAGCCGGCCGAACTCTTCTCGGGAGGTCCGCACGACGCAACGTCGACCTTCGACAAGGGCAATCCCAATCTCAAGATCGAGGCCGCGCAATCGATCGAAGTCGGCGTGCGACGTGCGGACGGCCCGTTCCGGTTCGAAGCGACCGCCTACTACACGCGTTTCAACGGATTCATTTTCAGGCAGCTCACCGGCAATACCTGCAATGAGAACGGCGCGTGCGGCCCGGGCGTAGGCGATCTCAACGAAGCGCTCTACGCGCAGGCCAATGCCGTCTTCCGTGGCGGTGAATTCCAGAGCCAATGGGATATCGTGCCGCTCGGCGACGGATTTTTCGGCATTGAAAGCCAGTTCGACGTCGTCCGCGCGACTTTCACCGACGGCACGAACGTGCCGCGCATTCCTCCCGTGCGTGTCGGCGGCGGAATCTATTGGCGGGACGATGCGTGGCTGGCGCGCGTGCGGCTGCTGCACGCCTTCGCGCAGAATGACATCCCCCCAGTCGGCGAGACGCCGACACCTGGCTATGACGACCTGCGCGCCGAGGTCAGTTACACGCGCAAAATCGCCAAGCCGAGTCGTAACGACCTGAGCGAAATGACCTTCGGCCTCACCGGCACGAACCTGCTCAATCAGGATATCCGCAACAGCGTCTCATACACCAAGGACCAGGTGCTGCTGCCGGGCGCGGCTGTTCGGCTGTTTGCGAGGCTGAAGTACTGACATGTCACCGCATCGAAAATATTTCGAAACCCGCCGCGCTGTCCTGGCATTCGCCTATGCCTGCGCGCCGTACATCGCTTGTGCACAGGAGCCAAATACGCCCGTCGAAGCGATAGCTGTTCTGCCACGCGACCTGTCGCCGTGGGGAATGTTCATGAGCGCCGACGTGGTGGTGAAAGTCGTCATGGTTGGCCTGATCATCGCTTCGATCGTCACCTGGACGGTCTGGCTTGCCAAGACAATCGAACTCATGAAAGCGCGCCGGCAAGCCAAGGCAGCACTTGCCGCGCTCAACGCCATTCAAACCCTGCGAAACGTCAAACCATCCGGTTTGAAAGAGCCGGCGGCGAGCTTTTGCGCCGAAGCAATCGCAGAATTCCGCCTGAGCGAAGGGGTCGCCGACACAGACGGCCTGAAGGAGCGCATCGGTTCCCGGCTGGAGCGGCTCGAGGCGGCCCTGAGCCGCCGGATCAATCGCGGCACCGGCGTTCTCGCGACCATCGGCGCCACTGCGCCTTTCGTCGGCTTGTTCGGCACGGTCTGGGGGATCATGAACAGCTTCATCGGCATCTCGAAATCTCAGACAACGAACCTCGCGGTCGTCGCGCCCGGTATCGCCGAGGCGCTGCTGGCGACCGCGCTCGGGCTCGCGGCCGCGATCCCCGCCGTCGTCGTCTACAACTTCTTTGCGCGTCAGATCACCGGCTACCGCGCGATGCTTTCGGATACGTCGGCAGAAGTTCTTCGCATTGTCAGCCGCGATCTCGATCGTGCGATGTCGGCCCGTGCAGCGGAATAACTGAAGATGTCAGCCATCACCGCAGACAGCTATGATCTTCGCCGCTGGTCGCTCAGCGCGGCGGTGGTGATCAGCCTGCATGCCGCGCTGGTCCTTACGCTGACGAGCTGGCACGAGCGCACGCCGGGCGACGAAGGCACCGACGCCATCATCGTGGACCTCTCTCCCGTAACGGCGCCACCGACCGACAGCAGGAATGACCTCGCGCCGGGACCGGAACAGCAGCAAACGAAACCGACCAAGGACGTCCAGCAAACCGAGAAGACCCCCGAGGAAAAAATCCAGCCGCCGCCTCCCGTGCCGGACGCGGAGGTCAAGCTGCCCGATCAGGTCAAGCAGCCGGAAAAACCCAAAGAAGACGTGACGTCGCCGGTTCCCGAGACGACGTCGCCGCCGCGGCCCAAACCGTCCGCCGCGCAAGTCGCCTCGTGGTATCGTAAGATTGCGCAGCAAGTCGAGCGCCACAAAGGCTATCCGCCGTCGGCGCGCGCGCGGCACGAGACCGGCACGGCCGAGCTCGCATTCACACTCGACCGTTCCGGCAAGGTTGTGACCAGCCGGCTCGTGCGCACGTCGGGCTCCGCGGCCCTTGATCAGGAAACGATGGACACCGTGCGGCGTGCACAGCCATTTCCGTCCCCGCCCGCGAACATGCCCGGTGAAACATTCGAATTCACCGTGCCAATTCGCTTCAACATCCACTGAAACATGAGGAGGCGTTTCATGAGAACCATCACAGTCGCTCTCGGCGTTTCGTTCTTGTGCGTGCTTGCTCCCGTTTCTTCACAGGCGAAGATCGATCACCCAAAGTGCGAGGACAGATGCCGCGCGTATTACTGTCCCGACAGCGCGCGCCGCGAGCTCTATTGCCATTACCAGTGCCACAAGATGTGCGCCGCGGAAACCGACGGCAAAAGCCGCGCATCGGAGAAGGAGCGCGGGACCCCTCTCAACTTTCTGTGAAACCGCCTGCCCGGCGAGCGACAATTCAAGTTGACCGTGATTGACGCCCACAAATCGTGCTGCGTCCGATCGCGGGTTCCGCTTGTTTCGAATTTGAATCAACTGAAGCGCAACGAGGAACGATCTTTTTAAACGGTCGGCAGCAAGCTTGCCGAAGTGTCTCCTCATCACGGAGTCTGTCAGATGTCCAAAGTCATCGCGTTTCTGAAAGACGAGTCAGGCACGACTGCGATCGAGTACGGCCTGATCGCCGCGGGCATTTCGGTTGTGATCATCGCAACCGTGAATGCGATCGGTGTGAACCTGAACGCCAAGTTCCAAAGCGTTTCTACGCAGCTGAAATAACCAGCCCGACGTCACTCCATGGACCTTGAAACCGCCGACCCTGCGGCGGTTTCTTTTTGCACCGGGCAGGCGTGACTAAACCTTGAAGATTTCCGCGTATCGCTTTTTGACGTCATCGGCCTGCGTGAGAATGCCCTCCGGGTCCTCGGTCATCAGCTTGATGTCGGCCAGCTTGCGAACGCCAGGCTTCTCCACCGTCTGGCTGTGTGGCGAATACTGGCGCGCGTAGTCGACGATCAACTGTTGCCCCTCGCGCGAGTGCATCCAGTTCTGGAATAGCCGGGCCGCGTTCGGATTGGGCGCGCCCTTGAATACCGCGCTCGGGCCGGTTGCGAGGGGCGTCCCCTCTTCCGGATAGACTATTTCGACCGGCTGACCAGCCTCCTTGTAGCGGATGACAAGATAACCCGCGCCGTCGACCATGACAGAGCGCTCGCCGATCGAAATCCTCTTCGGCGTGTCAGTCGCCGACTGGACCTGCATGACGTTCTGCGCGGCGAGCTTGACGAAATAGTCCCAGCCGAGATCGCGCGCGGTCTCGAACGTCGAATTCATGATCGTGCCGCTGTAAGCGGGATGCGCCTTGACCAGCTTGCCTTTCCATTTCGGGTCGAGCAGGTCCCTGAAACCCTTGGGCACATCTTCCTTCTTCACCAGGTTCGTGTTGTAGGCGATCGGTGAGATGAGGATGCGCGTCGTGACGTTCAGCCCTTCGGGATCGTAGTAGCGCTTGTCGTAATAGCGCACGACCTCTTCCGGCAGATAGGGCGCGAGCCAGTCGTTGCGTTTCCAGATGACGCAATGCGCCTGGTCGCTTGTATTGACGACATCGACCGCGCGAATGTTGGACGCATATTCCTGAGCGATGCGCGAAAAGACCCGCTCGGCGCCGGATCGATCCACCCGCGCGGAGATCCCCGGATATTTCGCTTCAAACGCCTTGCCAAGACGTTCTGCGAATTCGAGATCCATCGCCGTGTAAAAAACAACCTTGCCCTCTTTTTTTGCCGCATCGATCAATGCGGGCGTCACAGCTTCCGCGGCGGGCGCGGCGCCAACCCGCACGGCAAAGGCGCTGAGGCCGAGCGCACCGGCCCCCTTGAGCACATCGCGTTTAGTCAGTTTCTTGCGCACGGCGTTCCCCCAATTTGTTGTCCGGTCATTCTTTTGGCGCGAAGCCTAACAGATTGGGCCGGCTCGTTAAGGGCCTTGCCGACAATGCGGCACCCAACCCAAAAGCCCACGCAGGAACACGTTCGCGTGAACGTGCGGAACAAAATCCGCGGCCGTTTCTCTATCGTGTTGGGAACATATGCTCGAAAGACCATGCTCCTGCGGGGCGGCTTTCGACTTCCGAACACAGCGCTCAACTGCGCGCCGCATGATCGGAGCCAGAGAGAGATGTCGGAACCGTTGGGTCACATTGTCTACCGCGCGGCCAGCATCCTGGCCGCACTGGTCGTGCTGTTTGCCGCATTTAATTTTGTCGACAACATCAGCAACGGCGAACCGATGGTTCCCCTGCCCGCTTTGGTTCTTGCCTTGATCATTTGGCTGGTCGGACTTGGCTGCCGCTACGTGTCGCTCGCTCGTCGCGCAGAGCGAATCCGACACCACACCAAACAGGCGTGATCCTGCGATCGGCCATATCGAACGAAAGGATGTGAGAACAATGCGCAACCAAAGACAGCATGCAATCCTGGAAATCTATCAGCTTGCGCTCGCGGCTTTCCTGTTCGTGTCGCCATGGCTGTTCGCATTCGCGCACGGCACGCTTCGTATCGACACATGGATCAGCGCAGCGGTTGTCGTAGGCGTATCGGCCGTGGCGCTGATCGCCTTCCGGGAATGGGAAGAGTGGATCGCGTGTGCCCTCGGACTGTGGATCGCAGTGTCACCATGGGTGCTGGGCTTCCAGCACACGGTGGCGATGTTCATCAACCTCACCGTCGGGATCTTGATTGCGTATCTCGCGCTCCTGCAGCTTTGGCTGATCCACTACGGTTCGCCTGCTGAAAAGACGACCGTATAAGTCGCGGGCTGGGCGCAACCCGCCGGGACCGGGCCAGGAACCCCGTTAATGTCTGTGCCCGGCGGGCATTAAGATTACGCCTTAACTATTGATTAATTATGCGTTGGCGGGTGCCCGGGGCGCGGCCTACTATACCTCGCAGTAAACAGAATTGGTGTGCGTACCATGATGCGGAAAGTAAGTGCGGCGTTCATCATGTCTCTCGGCGTGGCGCTTGCGCCCGCCGCCAACCCCGCTCTCGCCGGATCGACGCGGGCTATGCCGGTTGGCGCATGGGGATCGTACGGCGGCGTCAACGTCGGTCCCTTCGGTGGGATTGGTCCCTACGGCGCGATCGGACCCAACGGCGGCCTGAGCGCGGGACCCTTTAGTGGACTCTATGTCGATGTGTATCGCCCGGGCTTCACGTGCACCTACGACATTCCCTGGGACTGGGCGCATCGTTGTCCGCCAATTCCCACTCCTCCTGAGCCGCCGCTCGCACCGGCCGCTCGCGCGCCGAGCTGCGTTCCTCAGAACGTGACGGTGCCCGGGAGCGATGGCAAAGACCAAACCATCACGATGGTTCGCTGCTGAAAGAGCGCGGGCGTCTATTCGACGACCTCATCGGCAACTCCAGACAACAGACAAAAAAGAGACCGCCGTGAAGGCGGTCTCCATTTCCAGAGTATCTGCCAGAAGAGTCCGATCAGCCCCTTGTCTGGACGACCGGCGCTTTTCCCTTGCCAACCGGAGCCTTGCCCTTGCCCCAACAACCGGCGAGGCCAAACGCGAGTACAACCGAGCAGATGACGACTACAAACTTTTTCATGACTTCACCCCCGTCCGAAATTCATAGAAAAGTATCGTTACTTTTTCATTGACAACTAGTGCACAAAAGTCACACCGCACCGACAATCGGTCAGTCACGGCCCGGTGCGGTTTAAAGCCATCGCTCGGTACGACGGCAAATTCTCTTGCTATTCGGTGGGTTAGCGGTCCTCACCAAAAAGGCTGTTGAAACCTGCCTCTTTGGTCGTCGATAGGTTACGGCGCGTTGGCACCATCAATCGAGAAATCGCGACCAGGAATTCCGTCACCACCGCGGCCACCGCGGCCGCCGCCGCCACCACCGCGACCGCCGATCTCCATCGCCCAATAGCGACGGCCGCTGGCCGACACCGCCGAGGCAACGGCCTGACATCCGCCGAGCATCATGTTCGCGCGGTGCGCTGGCGATTGCATCCACATGCGCCTTGCGCAGGCTTCGGTGTCACATCCCACGGCAACGTTCTCGGCGGCCGCGCCGGCCGGTCCGCGATGCTGCATGAACCCCGCGTGATCGAGGCTGTTGCGACGCGCCATATCGTAGGCGTGCTGTTGCGCGAGCGCCTGCAGCTTGGCGCAATCGGCGCGAACCAGGCTGACGCCTGCGACGCTGAACACCAATGCAAGTGCAAATGGACTGCCACGAAGCTTCATGATGCAAATCTCCGTCTCTCGGGGCGGGATATCGGCGGATGACCTCTCGGCTGTCAACGGCGCAACCCGTTTAGGGTTATCACCGTACCGCTCCTTAACCGTGACGACCCCGTTTACCTCCACCGGCGGGATTCATTCGCGGCAAATACGCGATTTTGTGACGCGCGACACAGCCGTGTGCGCTCCTGGTCGACAGTGTCGACGGGTCTGCTCAGTCTCAGCAAAAATGGGGGTCCGTAATGGCCACACGTTATTTGTTACCAGCTGCATTGCTTTCGCTCAGCGTCGTCGTCCTTCCAGGCTCAACACGGACAGCCAATGCCGCCGAGCCCCTGTCCTACTGCAAGTCCGACGTTGCGCGGCTGTGTCCCGGGATCGCTCCCGGCGGCGGCAAGCTGCTCGGATGCCTCAAGGAACATGAAAACGAGATCAGCGTCGGCTGCGCGAAGGCGCTGAAGGCAATGAAGACAAAAATGGGAAAGTGACGCGCGTTTAAACAAACACGGGCCATCGTCGTTCACGACGGTGGCCTTTCCATTACAGAAGACGCTTGTCTAAGTACGGATACGCCTGAAGGCAGCTTTGATCTGCCGCCAAAGTGGGCGTCGTGCCTTATTGCGGCAGCAGTTCGGTCGGAAAGCTCTTCATGGTGGAGGGCACGGCAATGCCCACCCCGCTGACTGGTGACGCGTAATAAAAATGATTTTTGGAGACGCCAGTCCTGGCGCCGGCAGCAACAACGTCAACAACAGCAGCGACGAGCAGGGTCGCGACGACGACTATGGACAGAATTTCGCGCATGACGGCCCTCCTTCTTCACACTCAAACAATAGGGCCGTTCACGTAAAGGCGATGTGATCGCCATCACAAAATTTCGCTTTCTTGATCAAGACGGGCGGGGAGCTATAGCGCGGCCATGCGGCGGATCTCGATGATCGCATCGCTGGCGAATTCGCAGCTTGCCCTGACGAAATTCATTTCGGTTTTTGTCGGCTTCGCGTGGCCGGAAAAATGACAGGACGTGACACCGATCAGGTTGCCGGCTCTCGACAGCAACGGAATGGAAAGGACCCCGCCAAACCCGGCACTTTCGGAGAAACTCAAAAACGGAATCCAGTCCTCGTCGCGCGTCACATCGGGAATTAGGATCGGCATCTGCTGGCGCGCGGCGCGCGCACACACCGTCCCCGACGTTATCGGAATTTCGCCGAATTGGTTGAGAAGGCCAGGCGCAAATTCCCGTTGCGCGACGACCCGCAAACGTTTGCGTTTGTGGTCATACAGCTGGGCCGAAGCAAAACGCGCGTCCAGATGCAGACGGGTCCACTCGGCCAAATGATCCATGATTGCGATTTGGTTCTGCGAACCAAACAGCCGCTCGGCAAATCCGGCTGTCGACCCCTTCATAATCACTCTCCGAACGATCAACGGAACAACACAGGCTGTTTCAGAAAGTTCCATCGCCCGCGGAAGACGCCAACCCGAAGCGGTTAGCTGTGGATCACGAAGTTTTCCCCGATTCTTTTGTGTCCACGGTCACAAAATTGCGGAATTCCCGGCCATCGCCACCGGATTGTGACCGGCGGCACAGCAAGGACCGTCTGACAGGATATTTGTAAAGGCGCGAAACCGCCGAAGGCTCAAGGGTTGGTCCCCTATTTCGGCTGATCGCAGGGGATCGTTGCGTCAGCGCAACGGTCCCTTTTTTCGTGTTGGCAGGCCCAAAGCCGGGCCTACCAACCGGTTTGCGGATGCATATCTGTGGGTAGCCGGTCGCTGGTGGCTCCGTCCCCGAGGTCTGTGTCCGTCCCCAACGAGTAGCAGCCTCACCGCCGGCGACCGGCACCTTGTCGGTTGTCAGCTACAAACATGGCTGCTTGACGGCCGCCTCCATTGGTATCCGCCAGAATGGCGACACACTCCGCGCGGGCGACCTGATCGCGCCAGCGTTCACCTGCCCTTCCAGAGCGATTGCGAATTGGTACGA
Organism: uncultured Alphaproteobacteria bacterium; assembly: GCA_963707615.1. Classification (GTDB taxonomy): domain Bacteria; phylum Pseudomonadota; class Alphaproteobacteria; order Rhizobiales; family Xanthobacteraceae; genus Pseudolabrys. The sequence continues at coordinate 591,129 of CAVPQT010000001.1, read as the reverse complement.
TGCCCTCAATCCGGGAAGAACAACCCGGTTCAAGGGGGATACGCCAATGAACAACGTCACACGTCGCAATCTATTGGCAGGAACCGCAGGCGCGACAGCCGCCGCCATTCTGCCGTTTGAGACACCGGCGAAAGCCGCCACAGCGCCCGCCGGCAAGCAGGCGCCCGGCTGGTATCGCTACAAGATTGGTTCGATCGAGATCACGGTCGCGACCGACGGCGTGGCGCGCTTCAAAATGGCCGAAGATCACGTCACCAACATCAAACTGGACACCGTGAACGCCGCGCTGGCCGAAGTCTTCATGGAAAAGGACATGATGACGACGCCCTACAATCCGATCGCAATAAATACCGGTTCAAAGCTTGCCGTCATCGACACCGGCACCGGCGAATCCAACTACAAGAAATCCGGCGGAGTCGGCGGCCAGTTCGTCACCAATCTGGGCGCAGCGGGAATTGATCGTGGCGCGGTCGATACCGTCATTATCTCGCACTACCACGGCGACCACATCAACGGTTTGTTGATGGACGACAACTCACTCACATATCCAAACGCCGAAATACTGGTGCCGGCGATCGAACACGCCTTCTGGATGGATGACGGCGAAATGGGTCGCGCGAGTCCCGGCCGCGTGCAAACCAATTTCAAAAACGTGCGCCGCGTGTTCAATCCCGAGGTGATGAAACGCGTGAAGACCTACGAGTGGGACAAGGAGGTCATTCCCGGAGTGACCGCAAAAGGCACGCCTGGCCACACACCCGGCCACACGTCGTATGTGATCGCTTCGGGCCCGGACAGTGTCTTCGTGCAGTCCGACGTAACGCACGTGCCTTTCCTGTTCGTCCGTCACCCCGACTGGCATGCCTTCTATGATCAGGACGGTGCGAAGGCGGAGGCCACCCGGCGCAAGGTCTACGACATGCTGGTCGCGGAAAAGCTGCGGGTTCAGGGCTTCCACTACCCCTTCCCCTCGCTGGCGCATGTCGAGAAATACGGCACCGGCTATCGCGAAATTCCGGTTATCTGGAACCCGTCGATTTAATCGTGCGATATTGACGCAGGGCCGTGGCGGAACAATCCGCCGGGGCCATTTCACTCACGCGTAGGCCCATGGTCCAACTCGACCAACTGCAGAACCGCGGCTTAGCTAAGATCAGGGAACGGAGGAGCGTGTAGCCGGAGCGCGGCAATGCCAGCTCTCACCTTCTTGGCCGTTGTTGGTCTCGTTCTCATCGGGTTGCTGTTCGTTGCGGACGCAACACTCGAAAATGGTCCGCCCGCCGATCGTCACGAGCGACCGCACCGGCCTGCCAAAGCCCTGGCGCCCTGACGGCGTAAAGACGCTGACGACGGCACCCGCGCCCGCCCCCGATATGTCATCGGAGGCTGTCCTTTCAGCCCAGCCCAAGACCGTTCATGACGCGTCGGCAAGGATCAACGCCGTCGCGCGCGCCGCGCGGGCCGAAGCGCTGCCCAGAAACAGGCAGGCCGCGCACTGACTACTACCCGCAGAACAGCAATCTGTTCGACAGGTTTTCGATCAAGGGTCAGTAACAATCCGAAGGCAGCAGTGTCCGGTTACTCCGGCGCAAGGAATTTGGCGGTTGAAAACAAATTCTTGGCGGCCTGCGACAGGCTGAGCCAGCCAGCTTTTTATACATACAGCGTGAAAGCCCGCTGCGGCGAGATCGAGCATTCCCGTTTTTGGTGAGTGCCCAAGACACGCAGGGCGAAGGTCTGCACAATGAGCGACTACGACACGTCACCGCTTTTGCATGTCTGCGCCGAGTGCGGCGCGGAGTTGATGCTGACTCCAAGCGGCCACCATTTTTGCGCCGATCCAAATTGCACTGAAGGTTTCAGTGTCGCTGGGCCTGTTTGGCAGCTCTACCGGCTCCTCGACGAAGCATTCGGTGTCAACACCGCCGCGCCGGACAAGAAATCGCATCACTGATGGGTCGATCCCGCCGAACGCGCGTCCGTTCATAAAATAGGAAAAAGCGGCGTCCCGGACGTAACAAACAAGAACCAAAGAGCGGCGAACCAGATCGCCGCCATCACAATATAGAACAGTACGATGCCGAACCTGGCCATGGAGCCCGGTACGTCCTCACCCCAAATCGGATTACCGCCGGTCAGGATCGCCCATCAGGAGCCCGTTTGAAAGCACGGTCGGCGAAAAAAAGCGCAGGCGACAGGGTCTCTGTCGCCCGCGAGGGAGGATACGCGGAACAGGACATAGCCCTGGCGACCGCGACAAGCTTGAAGGCGATCTGGAGTTTTCGTGGAGGCTGGCCTGATTTTTCGCTCAAGGCCGCGCCGTCAGCGACAGGCCATGAGGTCCGATAAACAGAGTTCGAAGCGCTTGGCCTGATTTTGGTAGCAATCCGCCGTTCCGCGCCGGGCGGTTGTTACCGGCCCAAGCACTCTCAGATCATCGGTCCGACCGTCCCCGTTGTTCCATTTGGCCGTTACCGTCATCTTGTTATTCTTGTCAGGGACGGAGGAAAGGATCACGACATATTTGCCGGCGTCGATGACGCGTTCTTTTGCCTCGGCGGCCACCGCTATTCTGCAGCGTTCGTTGACCACGACCTTTGCATTGAGGTTCAGGACGCACATTGCGGTGTCCGCGAGCGATTGATCGCGCACACGCACTTCCTTGCAATCCGAATCCGGATCGTTTTGCGCAGCCGCTGGCACGCAGAAAACTGAGGCAGCGAAAATCGCCACCGCAGCCCAGCGGAGCGTGATGATTTCGCGCCGCTTCATTGCCGTTCTCCCCCAGCTCGAGAGGTATCGTATCAAGCCGGACGGCCTATTTGAAAGGGCTGAATATCGCTCCCGACGGCCTCGTGGCGAGATTGCTAGGCTCGGCGCAGCCACCGGGCAAGCGACCGCCCTTTGCTCTTGCGCGGCACGAGGTCGATATCGCGGACGAGTTTTGCGCCGCCTTTGCGTCTTGCGAGCACGATCTTGCGGCTGTGAAAATCTTCAAGCTCGGCGCGATGCGCGACACTGACCAACGTCGCATCCGGCAGTTCCTTGATCAGCGACTCCATCATCTTGTCCTGGCTTTTGGCGTCGAGCGCCGAGGTCGCCTCGTCAAGCACGACGATGTCCGGGTTGTGCAGGAACAAACGCGCGAAAGCGAGCCGCTGTTTTTCGCCGCCCGACAGCGTCTGGTCCCACGGCTTCTCCTTCTCCTCGATCTTGTCTTTCAGGTGTCGCCAATCCAACCTTGTCGAGTGCTTCCTTGATCTGTTCGGCGGTCCAGTCGTCGGCGGCGCCGGGATAGGCGGTCGCTCGTCGCAGCGTCCCCGCCGGCACATAAGGCCGCTGCGGCAGCATGAACAGCCTGCGGTCCGGATGGATGTCGATGCGTCCACTTCCCCACGGCCATAGTCCCGAGATCGCGCGAACGAGTGTGCTCTTGCCACTTCCTGAATCGCCTGCAACCAGCAGACGCTCACCCGGCTCGATCACCACTTCAGCCTGGTCGACGACCGCAGTCCCGTCGCCGAGCGTCACCGTCAGTTCGCTGAGGCTAAGCATCGAATTGTCCTTGGTTTCACCACGGGCGATCCGGCCGATGTCGTCGCCGGTTTCGGCACGTTCGAGCGCGTCAATCGAAACCATCAGCGAGGCAATCCGCCGCGCGCATGCATTCCAGTCTGCGAGGCGCGGATAGTTGTCGACCAGCCAGCCGAAAGCGCTCTGCACGATGGTGAAGGCGGAAGCTGCCTGCATCACCTGACCAAGCGACATGCTGCCGTCGAGAAATTTCGGCGCGCAAAGCAACAGCGGAAGCACCGGCGCGATGATATTCGAGCCCTGCGACACAACCGTGGTCCGCATATGCTGACCACATAGCCGCGCCCACTGCCTGAGCACATTGCGCAAGGACTTGTCGATTCCATCCCGCTCTTCCGCCTCACCGCCGAGCAGTGCGATGCTTTCGCCGTTCTCGCGCACACGTGTCAGCACGTAGCGGAATTCGGCTTCGGCCTGATTGCGACTCTCCGAAATCGCAACAAACCTTCGGCCGATAACAGCCATCGCCGAACTGGCGAGACCCGCGTAGGCAATCGCCGCGATTACGAGAAATCCAGGAATGGTGATCGTCGTGCCGGCAAAGGACGCGTTCAGCGCACCGCCGATGGTCCAAAGCACAACGATGAACGTGGCGGCGGACAGCAAAGCCGAAGTGACCCCGGCAACAAAATCGACCGGGGCGTCGGTGGCGATTCGCAAGTCCTCGGCAATGCGGGCCTCCGGATTATTGTGATCTCCAGTGACGAGATTGAGCTGGTAGTAGCGCCCGTGATTGAGCCATCGCGAGACCACTTTGTTGGTCAGCCACGCACGCCAGCGTCGCTGAATTCCCATTCGTGCGTAGACCTGCGCGACGCCGAGCGTGACGCTCGCCAAGGCAAGCGGAAAAAAGACGCCCGAGAGCCAGAGGACGGAAGCGGAGTCCCGCTTCTCGATTGCGTCAAAAATCTTACGATTCCAGACGTTGATGCCGTATTGCACGGCGACGAAGAAGACGATGAGCAGCAGAAGCCCAATGGAGGCAATCCATGCAATCTTCTCGCCGGATTCTCCCCAGAAGCCACGCGCAGAAATCCAGAACCGTTTCAGCAGATAACGTTTACGCGCCAACTCGATTTCTTCCGGCGACATTGTCTCGTCGGGTTGGGCGACTTCAGCGGGCGGCGGCGCGATGGTGGTCGACTCAGCGGTTTCGGCGGCGGGCGACCCAGATGTTCGACCGTTGGCGTTTTTCGACGAACCATTGGATGGCGGTCTCTTGCCTGATGCCTTCCCGGATTTTCTCGCCGTGCCGGATTTTGTCTTTGTTTCCGACAATGTCGTGTCCGAACTCGCTTCGGACGATTGCGCATCCGAACCGGGTTTGGCGCTTGATTTTTTCGCCGATGATCTTGCCCTGCCCATCACGTGACAACGGCAACCGGAACCGCGAGTTCCCTGAGCGCGGCGCGCCGGACTCCGACCGGCGCGACCACTGATCGAAAAGCGCCGTGCGAAGTCGATTTGGTCACCTACCAGGATGGGGAAATGGCTAATTTGGCCAAAACAATGCCACTCGCTTGCTGCCCTCCCGCCTTCGTCCTGTCACACGGCGGTGGCCTGTTTTCGCCCCAAACGAGCGAAAAAAGCTGTTTCTACGCAAACAGGTTGGAGCGTCAAAATGGATTCCTTGCTGAGTCCGCCAAACGAGCAACGCCACAAGGACAATGTCGCGCCTCTCGTCCCCGAACCAACGTCAGTGACGGCTCGGCTCGATGGCCCGATTCATGACTTCGACGGCTGGTTTGCCTCAGCGACCATGGCGCCGGAGGCGATCGACGCTTCGGCCGAGGAAAGCTGCCCGGCGCCGACTGTTGAAGTGCCGGTCCAGAAGCGAGACTCTTCAACCAACTCCAGACATCGAACCACCGCAGGTCCCATCAGCGACGGCGTCCAAATTGATGGATCAGCTCGATGAGCTCGCGTCCGATCTGGCAGCCAAGGGACACTCATCTTCCGAGGAAGTCGTTGAGACGATTCCGCAGACCTCCCACGTTTCTACCGAACCGCAAATCGTGGAGCCTTCAATCCAGGTGCCTCCGCGCTCCGATTTCGGACACGCTGCATTCGCGGCAGGGCGCCAGCCGGTGCGTCAACGAATGGTCATCACCTCGGTCGGCGTCTGCCTCGCGGCCGTGCTCGGTGCTGCAATCGCCTGGAAATCCGATTTCGTCGCAACGTCACAACCGACAACCGATTCAAACCTCGCGGCGCCAAAGCAGGCTGCCCCTGCTGCCGCTCAGGCATCCGCTGCCAAGACGGCTCCGGCCCAACCGGCGCCCGTGACACAGGCTGCGGCACCATTGCCGTCGCCAGAGCTGGCCAAGCAACTTGAAACAATGGCTCAAGATCTGGCCGCCGTGCGGCGCAGTGTTGAGCAACTCAGCGCCAAGCAGGAACAGCTTGCCGCCGCTCAACAACAACTGGATCAACTCGCATCCAAACAGACACAACTCGTCGCCAAGCAGGAACAGCTCGCGCAGAATCTCGCGAAATTGCAGGCGACCGAGCAAAACGTGAAACCGAAGACGACGCCTCCGACACAATCTCGCGCGGCGGCTATACCTCCGCCATCGCGCATGATCCCGGAGCCTCCAGCGCAAGTAGCGCCACCGCCACGGGTGCCGTCGCATCCTGTTCCGCCGCTGCCAATACCTCAGTGATGCGGGCGCGCGGCATCTCAGGAACTAAGCCGCTGTAACAAAATACCAATCGTAAATCTTGTGACCGCCGTCACATGCGGATTGCGCGCGCGGTCCTAACAATTGCGTGCCCTCGCAGCCTGCACCGGACTTTCTGTTTGCGAAGGTTGATCTGTCCCGAGAGTGGAGGCGCTTATGTCAAACAGCTTCCTGAACTGGACCAGCCGGGTCGCCATCGCAGGGCGTATCGCCGAACATCGTCGTCCCCATGACACAGGCGAGTTGACAACCCCTGGCGACTATCACCTGCCCTTCGCCAAAGTCGACGCCGGCACAAAAGCCACGAAGTGGCTGTGGCAGGTCTACATCATCTGAAAGACAGGACCGCGCTCCCTTTTGGGAGCGCGGTCAGCGGCCGACATCGTTGATTGGTCTCGTCACGGCAGTGGGACGAGCTCCGCCGGAAAATTTTTCATATCCGGCGGCAATGCAACGTGAAGACCGTAAAACGGCATTCCGTTTTCTGCCGTCATATCCCGTTGAGCGATTGTCTCGTCGGGACCGAGCAGCGCATCGAGGAAGATGCCGACCAGTGCGGCCACGACCATGATCGATACTGCCTTGCGCATCTGAGCCTCCTGGTGCCCCGCGACACAACCGGATAATGGGCCAGTCCACGCACATGCATTGTGAGGCTGCTCACACAGAAACGATTGTTTTTCCGCGATCCAAATCCCGTTAACGATTGAGATCCGGCCAACGATTTGAGATGCCCTGAACGAGCAATTCGTCGCGGGTAAAGTGGCCTGATACCGTAATTAAGTTCGATTCTTAACGTTCTTGCGCTGTTTGCGCAGCAAACTTGCGCGCAGTCGGTGCTTGCCTTCGTTCCGCCATCTTGAGCCTTACTTAAGCGGCCCAGCACCCGGTCGTGATTCGGCGACGCGCCGATTCCGTCAGGTCATGTGAAGACATGATTCATTGCAGGGGACTCATGATGACAATGAAATCTACCAGCATCGGAATTCTGATTGGCTTGCTGACGGTTACTTCGGCCAGTGCAGCGGGATGGTCGTCGGTGCACAAATATGTAAAGCGATCCGGCAATTGCGCCGGGCAAGAAATTCTCGCCAGCCATTATTCCTCGGGCTCACGGACGGCCAGCGGCGAACGGTTCGACGCAAGCGGCAACACCGCGGCGGCACGGACCTGGCCACTCGGAACCGTTTTGACCGTGACAAATCCCAAAAACGGCAAGTCCGTTACTGTCAGAATCAACGACAGGGGACCGTATGGCATTGCCTTCCGCATGGGCGCGCGGCTCGATCTCGCACGCGGCGCGGCGCAGCGGATCGGAATGCATTCATCGCAATATGTCTGCGTTGCGTAGGGTCGTAATTCAGTAGCGTAGAGTCGATCGGGCCTGCTTGCCACGCAAGCAGGCCCGAAATGTTTGCAGCCAGGGAGTGGCTGCGTTTGTCAAATTGATCGAAACTAAGTTGCGCTTCTTACTGCACCGTCAGCTGCACCATTGTGAGACCGGAAGATCCGATCGCCCGGGCGCCGGCGGGGGTGAGATCGATAATTCGTCCCTTGATGTACGGGCCTCGGTCATTGATGCGGACCACGACTGACTGCCCAGTGCTGACGTTGGTGACCTTAACTTTCGTCCCGAAGGGCAGACTTTTGTGAGCTGCGGTCAACGCGGACGCGTGCGCGTATTCGCCATTGGCGGTTTTTTCGCCGCTATAGACAGACGCGATCCCCGTCTCTGAAGACGCCAACAGCGGCGAAGACGATGAGACCATTGCTACCAAGGTGAGAGTCCAAAACGCTACGCGACAACGGTTCCTCATTCTCTCCGCTCATAGGTTGTTGATGATGTGCAACGACGGCTTCGGCGCGTCGAAGCGGGGCACTTCTATGAGCGAATGTCCGCGGGTGTCTTGTTGTGATCGGCCAAGAGATTGTTGAGGCGTGCCAGCTTGGCTCAACAACGATGATGACGCGCGGGAATCATTCTCGGCACTCACCGCGCTTCATGTCGTGCACGGTAGTCGAGTAAAGAAAAGAAATAATCTTGCATCGTTGTCGGCAAACGCGACCGATCATTCAGTCTTTACTGGCGCACCTCGTTCCGGCGCATTTCTCAGCACGAGGCACGCGACGCCGGCGGTTTTTATTTTCTTGCAGATATCGTTTGCAGAGCCTCGGGTCTCCGCCCCGATCTTCGCCTGATAGATCGGAAGCGTGCCGCGGCTGCGGATCAACGCGACGGTAATGACGGGATCATGCTCGCCGATGAGTTCGGACAATTTCGTCATGAGTCGCGAGTACGTATCAAGCACCCGATCGCGGGAAAACCCGGCCGCAAGTTGAACACCCCATGGCAGGCCGATGGCGGCCGTTATGCGCTCTTCAAGTTCATAGAAGAACCGACTCGGCCCCTGCTCGAGCGAAGCGACAAGCTCGAGACAATCCGCCTCTGGCGTCACCATCGCAACGTTGCCGGCTTTTGCCCAATCGCCAACGCTGCGCCCGGTGATTGCCTGGACGTAGCGCTGGGTTTCATCTGGCATTGTGCGCGCGCCATCGAGCCATCCGCGGACGCGACCGGGGCCGGCGTTATATGCCGCCGCCGCAAGTCCAAGGTTGCCGAACTCGTCGCGAAGTTCGCGCAGATACTCGGCCGCTTTCGGCAGTGCCTGCACGGGATCGAACGGATTGCTGAGCGCCCGCTCGGCCGCCGTGCGCGCCATGAACTGGGCTATCCCTTGTGCGTGTCCCCCGCTTCGGGTTCGCGGCCCAACCGCAAGTGGGTCAAAGCGGCTCTCGCGCCAGATAACGCGAACCAGAAAAGCCGTCGGCAGATCATTGGCGCGGGCCGCGGACTCCAGCATCAGACAAAGCGAGGAACGCGACGGCGTCGCCGCGGCCCCAGGCCCGCCTGTGAGCAGCAGCGCAACCGAAATCGCAGGTACAACCCAGCGGATATACCGCATGCGAAAAAGACATAAGCTTCTCCAGCGGCGCTTCCAACCCCTACTGGATTGCGCCGCTGTCCTGACCTGGACTACGATTTGGAATGATTTTCCGTCAGCTTTTCGATCAGGCGTCCAGCACCTATTCCTATCTGCTCGCGAGCCGTCCGGGCGGAGAGGCGTTGATCATCGATCCGGTCCTGGAGAAGGTCGACCGGTATCTGCATCTCGTTCACGAACTCGATCTCAAGCTCGTAAAAGCCGTCGACACGCATCTGCACGCTGACCATATCACCGGGCTCGGTGCGCTTCGTGACCATACGCATTGCATCACGGTGATGGGCGAGCAAACCAAGGCCGATGTCGTCTCGATGCGTCTTTCGGATGGCGACCGGCTGACGATCGAGGGGTTGTCGCTCGACGCTATCTATACGCCGGGACACACCGATGATTCATACAGCTTCGTCTTGCCGGATCGTGTCTTTACCGGTGACACGCTGCTGATCCGGGGCACCGGCCGCACTGATTTCCAGAACGGCGACGCGCGCCAGCAGTATGAGTCGATATTCAACCGCTTGCTCAAGCTTCCCGAGACAACGCTCGTTTACCCGGCACATGACTACAAGGGCGACACTGTCTCGACGATCGGCGAGGAGAAGGCCTTCAATCCGCGCCTGCAGGTGAAATCGGTCGAGGAATATGTCGACCTCATGAACAATCTGAAGCTTGCCAATCCGAAGATGATGGACATCGCGGTACCGGCCAATGTGAAGGTCGGGCTCGCCCAGGAGAAAATTGCCCTTCGCGGCTGGGCGGTCACCGCAACGCAGGCGCTTGCGCTGGTCGGCAAGCCGGACATCGCGCTGATCGATTTGCGCGAGCGTTCGGAACGCGAACGTCACGGCACGATACCCGGTTCGCTGCATGTCCCCTACCCGGCTTTGCAGGAAAACATCAGCGAAGGCGGCACGCTGCACGAGCTTGCGAAATCGACCAACAAGCGTCTGCTGTTCTACTGCGCTTTCGGTGAGCGCTCGGCGATGGCGGTGCAAGCGGCGCAAGACGCGGGCCTCGCATCCGCGTTCCATATCCAGGGCGGCATCGACGCCTGGAAGAAAACGTCAGGCCCGCTCAGTCGTTAAAAAGCCCGCGCGACGCGCGCGGGCTTTCTTCCTGAAAAATCTATCCGACGGCGGCAGGATCAGTGGCCTTTTTGCTTTGGCTTGCCGCCTCCCTGAAACTTGGGCCGATTGCCAGGATTGCGGGGACCCGCCGCATGAAATTGCTGGCTGGTGACCATCCTGGAGTTTTTGTTGCCCGCGCCGACGTTGATGTTCTTGTTGCCGGTCTGGATGGTCTTGTTGCCAGTCTGGATGTTCGCAATATTTTTGTTGGTCTTGATCCCCTGGACACCTTTATTGCTTTGCAGTCCCTGGCTCCCCTGGATGCTCTGGATGCCTTTGCTGGTCTGGACGCCCTGAAGGGCCTTGTTGCCCTGGATCCCCTGAACACCCTGTGTGCCCTGGATGCCTTGAATTGTTCTGGCACCCTGGACACCTTGGGTACTTCCGAACTGCCGTTGCAGATTCGTATTCTTGAATTGCACGTTGCCGTGGTGCGCCGGATCGAACTTCCAGTTCTGGTTGGCCGCCGCCGTGAAATTCACCCTGTTGAATTTGCTGTACAGCACGGGGTTGGTCTGGATCGCCGCGAACCCGCCGTGACCCCAATTGTAGTGATACCAAAGCGCCGGACCGACGAAGAGCGCGGCGCCGAATCCGAAGACCGGCCCAACCGTCCACCAGGGTGGATGCCAGAAGAAGGGCACGTAGGCCGGCCCCCAGTAGCCCGGGCCGTAGACAAGGACCGGATCGTAGACCGGCACATAAATGTAGTCAGGCTCCACCGGTTCGATGGCGATGTATTCGGGCGGGCCTGCATAGCCGGTGCTCGGTGCGGGCACGCGGCTGACCTTCTGCTCTTTGCTCGATTTCAGATTGCCCGTCACTTCGGCCTGCTTGCGCAAGGCCTGAACCGCGACCTGGATGTCGTCGGGCTGGGCGAGAAAGGCTTCACCGAGCTGGTTGGTCCAGTCCAGCTTCTCGTTCATCATCGATAGCACCTGGGGTACCGACGTCAGTCCCTTGACGCTCGGGTCCCACGGCTGCTGCTGCATGGCGCTCTCGAGCGCCGAACCCTTGAGGTTAGGGTTCTTCTCGACCCAGCGCGCCGCGAGCGTCACCTCAAGCGGATAGGTCGATGCCGCCAGCACCTGCGCCAACAAAGGGTCGGGATAAAGCGCGATCGGCGCAACCAACTGCTGGATCTGCTGCTGGGTGAGCGCAGGTTGCTGTTGTTGAGGCGGCTGTTGCTGCGGTGGAGGCTCTTGCGGCGGTGGCAATTGTTGCGGAGGCGCCTGTTCGGGAGGCTGCTGCGCCTGGACCGCTACGGGCCCATACGCGCCTGCCAATCCGATCCCTACCGCTACCGTGAAGCTGAATTTACGTGCAGAACACCAAGCCGACATGAGGGAACTCCTTTGCGGCTTTCGCCGCCCCGCCGTCGAACGCCCCAAAGCATCTTATGCGTATGTAACGCAATTCTCCATGCTCGTTTTCCGATATGTCTTTTTTACGGAACAAGAGTGTCCTGCTTCACAGAGCGCGTGTGCGCCGCAGCGGTACGTTGACGGAATTGATTGGCTTGATTTGGAGGAGGCTTCAGATGGCCAGCACCATTCGATCACACCGAGCCGACGCCGGCTTATGGAAAATGCTGGCCGTCGGTGTTCTCGCTCTGCTCGCCTTCATCTGGTGGGACACATACAACGCTGCCGGAGCTCGGGTCGCGCTCGAACACCAACGAAATGCCGAAATGGCCTTGGAAAGCCGCACGCTCTGTGAAAAGTGGGGCATGCAGCCAGGAACGAAAAAATACGACGCGTGCGTTGCCGACATCGATGCGGTTCGCGAACATCATGAGAAACGCGTCATGGAAGACTTCGGGTTCCTCGGAGCTCTTTAGTCACTCGACGAACTGACTGGTTATCCGTGCGCGGTCTTGCGTGGGGCGCGCGCTTCACGCTGCGCACGCGTGCACCCGTCAGCATGGGGAACGTGACAATTGAAATCTCCCAAAGGTCGACCGCATAGATGCGCCGAATTCGCGTGCGCGGATCGATACGGGCCTTCGCCGTACGAAAGCCGATCGACAAACCGTCGATGGCGCCGGCGCGCAGGAGCGAGAGCAGCTCACGCCCGCGCGTCACATCGGGAATCAGGCGTCCGCGCGCAAAAAGACCGCGGTGATCTTCGCGCAGTTCGAGCCAGATGCCGACCGGCTCGGACGGATCGTGCTGGAACAGCATCGGAATGCGCCTGAGGCCCCGCACCGCAAGTGTGTCGGCAAATGCTCCGCGCATGACCATGTCACGCGCCTGATCGATTTCGCCGAACAGGCTCGCGTAGCCTTCGACGGTGCCGTCGGCATCGATCGTTGTTCGCGGGGCAAAAACGGAGGCGACGGTCGGTTCGGATGAAGGTGCAAGCATTGAGATCCTGAAAACAAAAAGCCGCCTCTCGCGGGGGCGGCAAATATCAACGTGACGCAAAGGTCGATCAGAAGTTAGGGCCGCGATTTTCGTCGGGCGCGGTGTTGTCGCCCCTGCCCCGCGGAATGCGACCGAGGTGGTCGAGAAATTCGCGGAATACGTCGAGGTGATCATACCGGCTCCGAGTCTCGAACCGGTTCAGTCGCGCGGCGAAATCGATTTTTTCCATCAGTGGCCTCCGAATAATTCGTTGAAGCGCGCGAGCTCGCGCACAAAGTCGTCAAACCGCCGGCTCGCGGCAGTCAGCTCGCGCAAGGCGAACCAGGTGAGCGCGCTCGCGGACAGCGCCCATAACAAAAGAGCGAGATGCGCGAGGTCGCCACGTTCGGCAAAGATGCGGATGACGTCAGACATGCTAGGGGCCGATGATTTTCATGGGCTGAACGCGGTTGCGAGCGCGTAAACAGGAATTAATTCGGTCGACCTGAGCCGACCTGCTACGTTCCCGTGTGACGGTAACGGCGTCGTCCACACGGGGGCTGCATGCAACGACGCGAATTCATCGCGCTTGTCGGCGGTGCAAGCTTTGCCTGGTCGCGCATTGGGCGGGCACAATCAATGCCCGTCGTCGGTTTTCTCAATGGCGCGACACCGGAGCTCTACACGAAATTCCTGCGTGAATTCCGACGCGGGCTTAACGAGATGGGCTTTGTCGAAGGTCAAAACGTCGTCGTCGAGTATCGTTGGGCTGAAAACCACTACGAGCGCCTGCCGGAGCTCGCCGCCGAACTGGTTCGCCGTCAGGTGACCGTCATCGCCGCAACCAGCACGCCTGCGGCGCTGGCCGCAAAAGCCACGAACACAAAGATTCCGATTGTCTTCACCACGGCCAGCGATCCTGTCGCCCTTGGCTGGGTCGCGAGCCTGGCGCGGCCCGCCGGCAACATGACGGGAGCTACTCAATTGAACATGGAACTCGGGCCGAAGCGGCTCGAGTTGATGCGTCAGTTGTTGCCTGACGCATCGAGCATCGCGCTCGTCGTCAATCCGAGAAATCCGCGCGTGGCCGAAGTGCAGACCCATGACGCGCAGGAAGCGGCGCGCTCTCTTGGACTACAACTGCAGATCTTGCAGGCGAGCACGCAGGCGGAATTCGACAATGTCGCCGCGGGGTTGTCGAAGCGGTCCATCGGGCTGGTGGTCGCCGGCGGCGACTTGTTTTTCCTCAGCGAAACCGCCGCGCTGGCCGCAATCACGGTGCGGTACGCCGTACCAAGCGTCTTTCTGGGGCGTGAGTTCGCAGCGGCCGGAGGATTGATCAGCTACGGCGGCAGTGTTGCCGACTCCTACCACCTGGCTGGCATCTATACCGGCCGAATCCTTACCGGCGAAAAACCAGGCGACCTTCCGGTTCATCGGTCTTCAAAGGTCGAGATGTTCATCAATCTCAAGACGGCCAAGGCGCTGGGGCTTACGATCCCGCCCGGGCTCGTCATCGCCGCCGACGAAGTCTTCGAGTAGTCCGCGTAATAATTCACAGTGCGCAACTGGATATTTGGCAAGACATGCGCGCCTGTGATTTTATAATCGCGATGATGAATTCTTCCGATCCAGATGGTCCGTACTTCCTGCCGCTACGCGGTGGCCCAGATCGGCCGCGCGCCGCGGAGGCGTCGGCACCCGACCGAACGGTCAGAGACATCGGTGCATTGACGCTGACGCGCGCCGGCAAGAGCCGCGATGGCGAATGGTCGACTGATGACTACGACGTGTTCGAGGGACCCCGCCTCATTGGCCATATCCTTCTCTCGACGCAGGGACCACAGGGCATGCCCTGGTTCTGGGAAATCACCGCGCGGCCTGAAAGCACGCAGAATCGCGGTTATGCCGTGAGCTGTGACCAGGCCATGAAGGAACTCAAGGCGCGTTGGGCAAATCCCGCCAGGTTTTAGCAACCTGTCACACGCAAAAAATGACGCCCGGCTGCGGGGACAGGCAGCGGGCGTCATCCGGATCGACTGAAATTAATCCGCCGACCCTCCTCAACGCGAAGACTGTTTAACGCGAAGACTGTTTCTGCGCAGTCTGCTTCTCCAACGATTGTGCCTCCTGCAAATGCTTCTGCAGGATGGGCAGCGTCTCTTTGGCCAGACGGCCGGCCGCATCGGCCTTGGTCGCCTCCTGCCGATATTCCTTGATGTCCTCCTGGTGGTCTTTCACCATCGACTTGGCGAAGGACCTGTCGAAAGAAGCACCGGACAGAATCTTCAGCTTGGCATAGGTCGCTTTTGCGCCGATGCCTGAGCCGGTCGGTGGCGTCACCCCGAGCTCACTGGCGACCTGCTCGGCCTTGGTTTTGTGGTCGCCATGATCTTTGACCAGCATTGCGCCATATTGCTTGACGGCATCGCTCTGCCCTTTTTCCTGGGCCAGTTTGCCAAAGTCGACCTCGGCAATGTCGCCCTGGATGGCTGAGGAAATAAATTTCTGGCTCGCTTTATCCACCGGTTTCGATTGTGCCAGCGCGCCCGTCGCAGCCAATGTTCCTGCCAGCGCGACTGCAAGCATCGCAGTTGTCCTGCTCATGATGTCACCTAAAGTTCCATTCGCCCGCGCCTGACACGGCGAGGCTTCCGGAATAAAACGGCCGGCGCCCGAAGTTTGTTCCTAGTTGGACTGCTGGAACACATCTCCGCCTTCAATCGGTCCATAACCTGCTGCCAGACGTTTTTCGTTGACGGTGAGGAACGGCGCCTTGCTGACACGTTCCCACAGCGTCGCCCGGTCTGCGTTCAAAGCCTCGATCCTGTCGGTGTCGGCAGCGAGCATGAGGTTTTCGCCGAAGACCGGCGACAGCCAATGCGTCAGAGCGCAGCCAATGCGCCCGGCGAGCGGCAGCACGCTCTGGCGCCAGAACACACGATTGGCTTCCTGATAGTTTGAATATGTATTGTCACCGGGAATTCCCAACAACATAGGAGGAACTCCGAAGGCCAGCGCGATCTCGCGCGCGGCGGCATGTTTGGCCTCCAGGAAATCCATGTCGCGCGGCGACAAGGACATCGGTCGCCAGTCGAGCCCGCCATCCAGCACAAGCGGCCGGCCGGCATTGCTCGCGCCTTGATAGAAATCCGCGAATTCCTTTTTCAGACGCTCATATTGAACGGGCGACAGTACACCGCCATCCGTTCCCGCGTAGACGAGCGCGCCGGACGGGCGCGCGGCGTTGTCGAGAAGCGCCTTGTTCCAGCATGCCGCCGCGTTGTGCGTGTCGACCGCGATGGCTGCGGCTTCCAACGGGCTCTGACCGTAGTGATCGTCGAGAGGATTGAAAAACGTGAGGTGCAGGATCGGCGGCAGGGCAGCATTCTGGTCGAAGCGCACCGTGGATCCCGCGGCTGAGTATTCATAAGCCTGCGGCCAACCATTTGGTCCCGGCAACAGCTTCATGCGGTCAGGCCGCAACGCGTATAGCTCCCGCACCTGCGTTGCGCCCTCGCCGTCAAGGCCAACCGCCTCGAGGTAGGCATTGCCGGCCAAAAGGAGGTGCGAGGCAACGGTCTCGAGCAAGGACGCACCGTCCTGACGCGGGTTCGGCCGCTTCACGAGATCGAGCAACGGATGGCTGTCCCGTTCAGCCGTGCCTTCGTAGAGAACAAAACACAGCGCGCCGATGCTCTCGGCAATCAGGCGCACGGCGCGATAGACGATCGCGTTCCGCGCATAACCTTCACGTGCCAGCGCGGCATAGTCTCGCGGTGTCCAGCGTGCCCACCCCCCACTCTCCAGTGCAACCAATCGCGCCGCCCGGGAAGATTTTGATTCCGTGAATAGAAACTTGAGAGGGTTGAACATACGATTCCTGTCGCCCGACGCGGTCGCGCCGGGACCAAATTGGGGCTCGTTCTATGCAGAGCAATTCGTCTTACAAAAAAGCGCCGGGATATCCCGGCGCGAAAAACCAGACGCAGGCCAGAGACAATCAGACCTTGGTCACCACATAAGCAATTGCGAAAAGAACGATAACCGCGAGCGTGCCGATCAGAAGCACGTAGCGAACGTTGTGACCCGTGACGCCGGCGCGCGCTTCAGTCGTGCTCTCCACGATACGATCATTCTCCGTGTGCGGCATCGGTCACTCCGTCGGCAACAGCGCCGCAACAATAACGCGAGTGCGCCCGCGGCTGTTCCGCGAGCGCCCTCAATCAGCAACGGGTGCAAATGTGGAGTGTCCCGAATGTCTATCCCGGCAGCGTCACGCTGTCAAGACTATTTTCCTAGGAATTTTTCCTTGCACGGCCAGCGCTAGGACTTTGTCTGGGGATCGTCGAGCTTCGGTGGGGGCGGCTCGTACACGATATCGTTCGAGCTGTTCCGCCTCGCCTGCTCTGCCAAACGCAGGAATGCCCAACCCAAATTTTCAAGCTCGACCCGTTTTTGCGGATCGCTCTCGCATTCGGCTTTGGCCAACAACTCGGCCGCCCGGAATAGATAACCGTCCCCCGAGGACATTTGCGGTCCTACTATGTCTTTTTACGCACGCTGTGAACGTGCAATGCAACATTTCCGAAATCGTTCCGGCAACAGCGAAAAAAGTTGCAAGAAATCGTTCACATTTTCCGAATGGTAGGATTGTAAGTCCGCACGAAATGACGCGGCGATCTCGCATTGCAGCGCACTTTCATTAAATTTCCGGCCATGTGTTTTCCGACACTCGACTCGCGATCTCTGCAAGCGCACATTCAAAACACCGCTGGCCAACAGGCGCCGGTGGCCGAGAGACCGGTAGCGCTCCCGCCTGAACATACGGGAAGCAGTCATGCCGCAATCACACATTTTCGATCCGTCCTTTCCGGACATCGAGCGGCCGAGTTGTCCCAAATGCGGCACAGCGATGTGGCTGTCTCACGTCGCACCCGATCGACCCTCGCACGACAGGCGCACATTCGAGTGCCCGGCGTGCGACTACTCGGTCGAGGTCATTGTCCAATATGACGACGTCTGAGCCCGCCCCAGCTCCGCGTTAAGTCGCTCGGGGCGCATGGAACCCGGCCAGCAAATCGACTAGTCTCCCGCCGGGCGAAAGTGCAGACGGGGGGTTGGGCTTGGCCGAAAAGCGAACCAAAAATTCCGGGGTGATGATCGTCGCCTTCGCGGCGGTTGCCGCGTGGCAGATCTACGACATGGCTACGGCGACAGAAACGCCGAGCCGAGCGTTGATGATCCTGCAATACGTGCTGCTCGCCGGCCTTCTCGTCGGGCTCGCCGGCGCACTGCTCAATTTTCTCCGCTCGCAGTAAGAGCGCTCGGTGTCACCCGAGTTTTCTATCTCAGCGTGGAGTGTCGGAGTGACAGGCGCGGGCGGGTTGATCCCACAGCCAGCCGCACTTGGTGCAGCCACTCAGGCCGAGGCCAAGCAAAACGAGAGATATAATGACGGCCGCGCGTTTCGCGAGTGGTCCAGACATGGCTTCCAGCATAACCGAATGAAGCGGAGTCGGCGAGGGCCGCTTGCATGGGCCTGAATACCTATTTTCATTCGTTTGAATGACGACGTTTCTCGTCCGATCGGATGACTGCAATGCGTCCTATGCTCTTCATTCGATGGACGAAAGCCCTATATGAAGTTCCGCATATGAATGGCAGTTTAGAGTGAGTGGGCGAAGAGACTTATTGGCCTCGCCCACCGCTGCCTAAGGAAAGGCAACCGACGTCATGTCAATCCGTCCCGTAAAACGTATTGTGCAATCGCAGCCCACCATTGAAGGTGCCGGCGTCAAGTTGCGACGCGCCTTCGGCTTCGGCGATACGGCGGAGACCGATCCGTTTCTGCTGCTCGACGATTTCCGTAACGACCGGCCGGCCGATTATCTCGCGGGATTCCCGTGGCACCCTCATCGCGGCATCGAAACCATCACCTACGTGCTGTCCGGCACCGTGGAGCATGGCGATAGTCTGGGAAATCGCGGCACGCTCGGCTCGGGCGACGTGCAATGGATGACCGCCGGGCGCGGCATCATGCATCAGGAGATGCCGCTCGGCGACGCGCAGGGTCACATGCACGGGTTTCAGCTCTGGGCAAACTTGCCTTCGTCACTGAAGATGACCGCGCCGCGCTATCAAGACATCAAGGCAAACGAAATTCCGGAGGTCGTTGACGACGACGGCACGCGTGTGCGCGTCGTGTGCGGCGACTTTTGGGGCAAGAAAGGTCCGGTCGACGGCGTCGCCGCTGATCCGCGCTATCTCGACATCTTCGTGCCCCCCGGCAAGCGCAAGATTCTCAAGGTTGAAGTCGAGCGTCACGCCTTTGCCTATGTGTTCGAAGGCAGCGGCATATTCGCCGCCGCCTCGCAGCCGATCGGCGTGCTCAGCGAAAAGCAGGTCGATGGAAATGAAATCCTCATCCGCGAGAAAGCCGGCGATCGCTCGCTTGTGCTCTTCGACTCAGGTGACGAGATCGCCGTGCAGGCAGGCGACCAAGGCGTTCGCTTCCTGCTCGTGTCCGGCAAACCGATCCAGGAACCTGTCGCCTGGTACGGACCGATCGTGATGAACACGCAGACGGAGCTTCAGCAAGCCGTATCCGAGCTGCGCAACGGCACCTTCATCAAGGATCGGCCGTCGGGGTCCCTCGCGCGATAACCACAAGCGTTCACGGGAACTTTCCCCCCTCGCCCCGCGTTTGCGCGCTGGGCGAAGGGGGATAGGATGCGCCATTGGCGCGATGGTACAGCCGGGATCCCAATGGAAGCGGTGACACGTGCGCGCGACATGCGCGCGCGGGTGAATGAGTTTGATTGGGCCGCTACACCACTGGGACCGGTAAAAAACTGGTCCCAATCCCTGAAATGGAGCGTTGAGCTCGTCCTGGCGTCGGGCTTCCCCATGTCCGTCCGGTGGGGCCCGGACCTGATCATGATCTACAACGACGCTTATGGCGCCCTGCTCGGTGACCGCCACCCGGACGCCCTGGGAAAGCCGCTGCGCGAGATCTGGCCGGAAATCTTCGGTGAGCTTGGCGTGCTCAATCAGTCGATTCTGCGCGGCGAGCGCGAAGGCTTTTTCGCCGAGGATCATCCGTGGCGGATCCACCGTTACGGCATCCCCGAAGACGCGCGGTTCACGATCAGCTACAGCCCGATCCCGGATGGGTCGGCACCCCACGCTGTCGGCGGCGTGCTTGCCACGGCCTTCGAGACCACCGAGCGCGTGCGAAACGAAAAAGCGCTGCACGTGCTCACCGATCGGCTTGAATCGGAGGTCGGGCAGCGCACCCGCGAACGCGATCGTATCTGGAAAGTCTCGGAGGATCTACTCGGCGTTGCGAACTTCGACGGCTATTTCCTCAGCGTCAATCCCGCATGGACAAACCTGCTCGGCTGGACCGAGGAGGAAATCAAATCGTTGCATGTCAACGAACTGCGACATCCCGACGATACTGCGGCCGCCATTGCCGCGCGTGCAGATCTCGCGCGAGGTGCGCAAAACGTGCGCATCGAAAACCGTTTCCGCCATCGCGACGGAACGTGGCGATGGATTGCCTGGACCATGACCACGGATGACGGGCTCATCTACGTGTCGGGTCGGCATACTACGGCCGAGAAAAAGGCGGCCGAGGACCTGCGGCAAAGCGACCAGCAGTTCCGTGCACTGGTGGCCGGCGTCACCGACTATGCCTTGTACATGCTCAATCCGACGGGCGTCATCTCGAGCTGGAATGCCGGCGCCGAACGGATCAAGGGCTACACGGAAGACGAAGTCATCGGCCGGAATTTTTCGCAGTTCTATACGCCGGACGATCGCAAGGCCGGACTGCCGAACCGCTCGCTGGCGATCGCCGCCGCAACGGGTCGATTCGAGGCCGAAGCGTGGCGCATGCGCAAGGACGGATCCTTGTTCTGGGCCAACGTCGTCATCGACGCCATCCGCGATGAGTCAGGCAAACTTGTCGGCTTTGCCAAGATCACGCGAGACATCACGGAAAAGCGCAATGCGCAGGACGCGCTCGAGCGGGCGCACGAACAGCTTGCGCAAGCGCAGAAAATGGAGGCGCTCGGTCAGCTGACCGGCGGCGTCGCGCACGACTTCAACAACCTGCTGATGGTCGTGAGCGGCCAGGCGCAATCGCTCCTGCGCGGGACGACTGACCAGAAGAATATCCGTTCGCTCGAAGCCATCCTCACCGCAGCCTCGCGTGGCGAAGCGCTCACGCGGCAATTGCTGACATTTTCGCGCCGGCAAACACAAAATCCACGAACCGTGCATCTCAGCCAGACCGTCGCGGCATTCCACGATGTGCTGGCGAGTTCCGCGCGCGGCAAGATCGATCTGCACATAGATATCCCGCAGGATGCGTGGCCTGTCTCGATCGACATTCCTGAATTCGAACTGGCGCTGGTCAACCTCGTGGTGAACGCACGCGATGCCATGCCCGAAGGCGGATCAATTACAGTATCGGCGGAGAATGTGACGCTGCGCGGCACCGAAACCGTCGATTCTCTCGAGGGGGAATTCGCGGCCCTGACGGTGAGCGATACAGGTGCAGGCATTCCGCCCGAAATATTGCCGAAGATATTCGAACCGTTTTTTACGACGAAAACTCCGGACAAGGGCACTGGGCTCGGGCTTTCGCAGGCTTACGGATTCATGCAGCAGTCGGGTGGAGGAATTGTTGTCCGCAGCCAGGTCGGCCAGGGAACGCAGGTTACGCTTTATTTGCCGCGCAGCCGCGCTCCCGTCACGACCGTCGTCGCCGAAACAACCAGTCAGTCGTACGGTCAAGGTGAGATCATCCTCGTTGTCGAGGACAACCCGGATGTGAAAACAGTGGCCACCACACTTCTCGAGCAACTCAATTACCGGACGGTAGCCGTCGATGACGCAAAGTCCGCGCTCGATTTTCTGGCCGCGGGCAAATCCGTGGATTTGGTGTTTTCCGACGTGATGCTGCCCGGCGATCTCGACGGCCTCGGACTGGCCAAGACGATCGGCAATCGCTACCCAAAAATTCCGGTCCTGCTGACGAGCGGCTATGCGAAAGCGCTCAGCGGCCAGCACGGCTTGCCGATCCTACGCAAGCCCTATCAGATTTCCGCCCTCGCCGAAGCGGTGCGCACCAGGCTCGGGAAGAACCACAACCAGTCGTCGTAAGCGCGCGACAAATCGTGGCTTCCGCCCAAGGCGCGGGGGGTGATAGCGTTGGGTAGTCCGGGGTACGTGCTGTAACCGCGATCCGCCCGTCTGCACCAAGAATGGACGGCAGATCCGCTGACGGGAGGTCAGACATGAGCCTATCGCGACTGATCAAGCCATTATTGTTGAGCGGCGCGCTTTTGTTCGGCGCGCTTGCGTCGCGCGCGCAGGCCGAAGATCTGCGTATCGGATTTATCGCGCCGATGACCGGCCTCTTCGCGCAGGTCGGAAAGGACATGGTCGACGGATTCCAGATGTATCTGGACGAGCACGGCAACAAGCTGGGCGGCATGGACGTCAAATTCATTCTCGAGGACGACCAGGCCAAGCCCGACCTTGGCGTCACGAAGGCCAAGAAGCTCGTGCTGAACGACCAGGTTCAGATGTTCGTTGGCGGCGTGCTTGCTTCCACGGGCTATGCGCTCGCACCGGTGAGCACCGAAATGAAGACCGTCTACATCGCGTCGATTCCTGCGGCCGATGATTTGACCCAGCGCCAGGCCGACAAATTTCCCTATCTGATCCGCACCGGCTGGTCCTCCTCGCAGCCGGCGCAGCCGATGGGCCAATGGGCCTGCGATCAGGGCTACAAGAAAATCGTCGCGGTCGGCGCCGACTATGCCTTCGGCTACGAGCAGGTCGGCGGTTTCCAGAAGACGTTCGAGGATTGCGGCGGCAAAATCGTGCAGAAGATCTGGCCGCCGCTCGGCACCAAGGATTTCGGGCCCTTCATCCCCACCATCAAGGCCGACGCCGATGCCGTGTTCGCCCTGATGGTCGGACCGATGGCATTGCAATTCCCCAAGCAATTGCGCGCGGCCGGATACAAGAAGCCGATCATCGGCGGCGGCACGAGCTATGACGAATTCGCCCTGCCCTTCATGGGCGACGAAGTCGTCGGCGACGTCTCCTCGCTGCAGTACAGCGCCGCGTTGACGACGCCGAAGAACGAAGCGTTCGTCAAAGCCTATCGCGCCAAATACGGAAAGGTGCCGTCGTATTTCTCGGAGAGCAATTACACGACCGCGCAACTGATCGACGAAACCATCAAGAAGAGCGGCGGCAAGTGGCCGGGCGCCGATCAATTCATCAAGACGATGGCGGGACTGAAGATCGACGCGGTGCGCGGACCGGTGTCGTTCGACGACATGCGCAATCCAATCCAGGACATCTACATCAAGAAGGTCGAGAAGAAGCAGATGTTCGGCTACGACAAGCCCGAATTGTGGAACACGGTGATCAAGACCTATCCGGCCGTCAGCCAGTTCTGGACGTACGGAAAGGACAAATTCCTCGCGCAGCCGGTCTACAGTCGTGACTTCCCGCCCTGCAAATTCTGCGAGTGAGTGTTACGCACAAAAAACCCCGGCCTTGTGCCGGGGTTTTCTTTTTCGTTGCGATCGCAGGTCACATCACGGGCACGGATGACGTTGCCCGTCGTAGCCCACGTAGGTGCCGCTGCGCGGATCATATGACCTGAAACGGCGCATGCAGTACTCGACGCCGCCACCACCACCGCCACCCTCTTCGTAATAGCCGGGCTCGACCTGATAGGCCGGGGGGGCTGCGTAGTACGGACCGCCGCCATAGTAGTACGGACCACCGTAATAGCCGCCGCCGTAATAGTAAGGCGCTGCAAGCGCACCGCCGATGATGGCGCCGGCGGCGAGACCGCCACCGAAGCCCCAACCCCATCCGCGGCCGCCCCAACCCCAACCTCTGCCGCGCCATTGCACGGTCTCGATGTTGCTCGTGGCAGCGTTCTTGATCGCCAGCGCGCCGCCGGCCGGCGCCGCCGCGGCGGCACTCGCAAATGACGGCACGACAACCGCGACTAACGCCGCGGCCATCAGTTTCGTGATCGTGTTCGACATTGTCACACCTCTGAATGAATTCTGCAGCGCATTGTGTCCGGCCCTTGTGGCCACTTCTTGTCCGCTTGCTGGGCCGCAATCCAATGGTTAACGCTGACAGGCACGGGAGAGTTCACGCGATTCCGCGGCGAAATTCAGTCGGTGTGCGGCCGGTCATCTTGCGGAATGCGGCTGAAAACGAGCTGGTCTCGGCAAAGCCGACCGCCAGGGCCACCTCGGTCACCGAACGGCTGGACAGTATCTCCTTGGCACGCTCGATGCGCCGGCCGACATGGTAGCGGTGCGGGGGTACGCCGAAGGATTGCTTGAAGGCGCGGGCAAAGTGATAGGAGCTCAATTCGGCGACCGCGGCGAGCTCCGACAATTTCACGTCGCGCGCCAGGTTCTCCTCGATGAAATCCGCCACCTTCTTCTGCTGCAGGCCGGTCAGTCCGCCGCGCGCAATCACGGACGCGGCGCTGCCGTTCAACCGCACCAGTTCGTGGGCCAACAGAACACTCAGCGCTTCGGCATAATGCGGCGACGGGCCATCGGCGTTCAGCGTCTGCTGCTTGAGTTTGGACGTGAGCTGCCAGATCTCCGGATCGAAAAAGAACAGGCGCGGGCGAAAGTCGGTTTCGGCAAACCGCAACGTATTGTCGAGCAGCGGTCCGTGCGGATCGATATAGAAATAGTTCACGCGCGTGAGCACGCGCGGATTCTGCCAACCGTAGAACTTGTGTCCGGCCGGCACGAAGGTCAGCCGACCGCTGAGACTGCGCAACGTCGAGCGCGGCAGTCCTTCAACCAAAGTTTCGCCGTCGTCGCGCTCGGATTGTTCCGCCGCGATCAACAGATGCTGCGGCGAGGTGAACGTGTATTCGAACGGATTCTGCCGGACCGCCGTGACGACTTCGGCGCGCAGACCTTGCCATTCGGAGAATTGTCGATTGATCAGTTCAGGCGGAGCAAAGTGAACCCATTGCGACTGTTCGTCGGTGAGGATATTCGGCATGCGATCTCCATTCAGGATCGCCGCCCCTAGGAGTTTCCACCAGCTTTGTGGTTTCGTTGATGCTGATATCGGTGCGCATTGTTCGCGCGCAAGTCACGGCTACGTGAGTTTATGCCGCGGTTATGGCATTCGATTTGCGCATGCAAGCCTTGCACTGCGCGCAGCAAAGCGGAAACAACGCCAGCAATCCCGAACAAGCGATTCAATTCATCCCTTCCCATCTTGCGGACAGCGAGCGGCACTGTTCCGCCGCCGCAAATGAAGATGGAGATGAAACCGATGAAAAAACTAATCCTAAGCGCGGCCCTGATTACCGTTCTCGCATCACCCGCCTTTGCTCAGTCGTACAATGCGGGTTACGGCAGCGGCAACGTCATCGACCAGCCTGCCCTCGAGCATGGTGGTTCAACTGCGTCCGGCAGCGAAGCGTTCGCGGCTGCGCCACCGCGCGTCAATGCCCGTCACGCGCGCAACACGCGCCACGAGCAGTCCGTATCGCCGAACGATCCCTACACCGTCTACGACGAGTTCCGGCGACTATGCCGGCCGCGACCCGGATCCGAACATTCGGTTCGAACTGCACCGCGACAACGCACGCGACGAATAATCGCAAGGTGTAGCACCACAAACAAACCCCGGCCCAAAGTCGGGGTTTTCTCTTGAGCGGCGTGCGCTCCATTGCCAGTCTGGCGCGATGAACGACCTCGCCGACCGCATCATCGGACACTACGAGCGCCACGCGACCGCGTGGGACGAGGATCGCGCCCGCGGCACCTGGAACGACAAGCCTTGGCACGACCGTTTCATCGCTATGCTTCCGAAGGGTGCGAGCGTGCTCGATCTCGGCTGTGGCTCGGGCAACCCGGTCGCGCGTCACATGGCGGCGAATGGATTGAATGTCACCGGCGTCGATTCCTCCCCGACGTTCATCGCGCTGTGTCGTGACCGCCTGCCCGCGCATACGTGGATTGTCGGCGATATGCGCACGTTATCGCTGAAACAGTCGTTTCAGGGAATCCTGGCGTGGGACAGCTTTTTCCATCTCACCCCCGCCGACCAGCGCGGCATGTTCACGGTGTTTCGCGAACATGCGGCCCCGTCAGCCGTGCTGATGTTCAACGCGGGTCCGAACCACGGCGAAGCAATCGGTACCTATCGCGGCGATCCGCTCTACCACGCAAGTCTCGCCCCTGCTGAATATGCGACGCTGCTCGAGGGGATCGGATTCCGGGTCGTCGCGCACGCCATCGAAGATCCGCAGGCCGGTGGCCGGACGGTCTGGCTCGCGCAGTCGAACGGGTAGCCGTCTATTCGGCGGGGATTGGCGTTGCCGGCGCGGTTGGCGCGGTCGCGGCCTGCGACGGCGCGGATGGCCCCCTGAGCGGCCGCTCTTCCATCGCAATCAGGAACGCCATGCCGAAGGACAGAACCAGGGCGCAGGCGAGAAACACGAAACGGAATGCGTAGGCGAGTTCAGGGGCCGAAGCCGTGCGCGCCAGCATTTCAACCGACATCCCGGTGACCCCGCCTAATCCGCCGAGAACAATGGCCCCGAGCACCGCGACGACGAGCGCGGAGAACAGCGCGCGAAAGAAATTGGCGGCACCGGTGGCTATGCCCATCTGCGCACGCGACACAGCGTTCTGCATGCAGACGGTGGAGATGGGAAACACCGTTCCAAGCCCGGCGCCGATCACCAGCAGCAGGAGAAGCACAATTATGGTCGGCATCGAGTCCGGCCAGATCGCGAGCGGCGCAAGCGAGAGAATGGAGATCATGAGCCCGATCAGCGACACCCGCTTGTAGTGCACCACATGGGTCATCATCCGGCCGGTGATGGTCGAGAACGTCACGGTCGCGGCCATCAGCGGAATCAACGCAAGCCCCGATTGGCTCGCCGACAGGTGCAGGACGGTTTCAAAATAAAGCGGCACGAAGATCGTCATGCCGACCAGCGTGCCCATGTTGCACGCGCCGGCGAGCGTCGCGCACCGAACGACCGGATTGGCCAGCACGGCGAGCGGCAGGAACGGCTCGCGCGTGCTCACCAATCGCCACGCAAACAATCCCCACAAAATTGCCGAGATGAGCAGCAGCGCGCCGGTCTGCGGCGAGATCCACTCAAAGCGCCGCCCGCCCCAGGACAGCGCGAGCAGGAGCGCGATTGCGGCGGACATCATCAGCACCGCGCCGATGATATCGAGCCTGTGCTTGCGCGGACGAAACGGCACGCGCCGGAGCACGCTGGAGGTCATGCCGAGCGCAACCAGTCCCAATGGCAGGTTGATCCAGAAAATAAGCGACCAGTCGACGTGCTCGGTCAGGAAGCCGCCAAGCACCGGACCTCCGATCGACGAGGCCGCGAAGACCGCGCCGATGTACCCTTGGTATCGGCCGCGTTCGAGCGGCGAAACGATATCGGCGATGATGGTCTGCGCCAGCGCCATCAGGCCGCCGCCGCCGAGACCCTGAACGGCGCGCGCCAGCACCAGCGCCGTCATGGTCGGCGCCAGCGCACAGGCGACCGAACCGACGACGAAAATGCCGATCGCGGTGAGCATCATCACCCGCCGCCCGTGGATATCGGCGAGTTTGCCGTAGAGGGGCGTGACGGCGGTGCCAGTGAGGAGATAGGCCGTGACCACCCAGGACAGGTCGTTGAGGTTGCCGAAATGCCGCCCGATCGTTGGCAGGGCGGTGGCAACGATCGTCTGGTCGAGCGCGCCCAGGAACATCGCCAGCATGATGCCGAGGACGATGGTCCGTATTTCCGGGTGCGTGAGCGCCCTCGGCTCGGGTGGCGGCTCGGCCTTCGCCGGTCGCGCCTTGGACTTCGATTTCAGGGCGGTCATCACGCAGTGTATATAAGCAGAGTCATGAGCAGATAGCCCGCTCATGCCTTGCTGATCCCCGTAAAGCAAGACGTGTCGGCGCGGGGGTGGTATGTGCGGCGCGCCCAAATACTTGCAAGTATAAGCAAGCACTTGCCACGAAGGATTCACGAAGACCATGAGGCTTCAATTGCGCATTCGACCCCTTCTCTTTGTCGCACTCATTCTCGGAACCACGTCCGCGCATGCGCGCGACAGATTGCCCCCGGGCTTTGTCTACCTGCATGACGTCGATCCAAGCATTTTGCAGGACATGCGCTACGCAACCGATGACAATTTCACTGGCCGTCCCCTGCCCGGTTACGGCGCCGGCGAATGCATCTTGCGCCGTGAGGCCGCCGAAGCGCTCAAGGCCGTACAGGCCGAGCTCGCACGCGATAAACTTGGATTGAAAGTCTATGATTGCTATCGTCCGACGCGCGCCGTGCGCGCAATGGAAGCCTGGGCGCATGACGGCAGCGACAGCGAAGCCACCCGGCGCTTCTATCCGACCCTGCACAAGCGCAATCTGTTCGCGCTCGGCTACATCGCCTCGCAATCACGGCACTCGACCGGCACAACGGTTGATCTGACGATCGTCAAATTGCCACCTGCGCCCGTCCCCCGTTTTGATCCTGCCGCTCGCTATGGAGCCTGCACCGGCCCGGCCGCGCGGCGCGCGCCGGACAACAGCATCGACATGGGCACCGGTTACGACTGTTTCGACGTCAAGAGCTATGGCCAGAGCAGTGCGATTGCCCCCGAGCAGCGTCAGTGGCGCAACCTGTTGAGTTCGGTGATGCGCCGGCACGGCTTTGCCGGTTACTTTCGCGAGTGGTGGCACTTTTCCTACAACGACTCTTCCGAGCCGCGCGCTTATGATTTTGCGATCGCGCCGCGAGGACGTTGAGCTGACTTTCGGCGCGCACCCTTTGGCCATTTCCCCGGCCAGCTGACAATATATTCCTCAAGCTTTTCATCGGGCACGTCGGCTTCGCTCGCCGCGACGCGCCCTTGCACCGAAACGCCGGCGGTATGGACGGTCTGGGGGTCGCCGGAAACGAGCGGATGCCACCAGGCGAGGTCTTTCCCTTCCGCCACGAGCCGATAGGCGCAGGTCGGCGGCAGCCATTTCAGCCGCCGCACATTGCGCGGTGTCAGCCGCACGCAATCCTTCACCTTGGCCTGACGATGCGCGTAGTCGCTGCAGCGGCAGCTCTGGCAATCGAGCAGCTTGCAGCTGACATCCGTGAACACGGTTGCATTCGTGTCCTCATCGATCAGCTTGTTGAGGCAGCACCGGCCGCAGCCATCGCAGAGGCTTTCCCATTCGGCCCGCGTCATCTCCGACATCGCCTTGCGACGCCAGAAAGGGATTTGGGGGTCGGCCTTCTCGGAACTCATGGCCGCCTTGTAGCGCCTTATGGGGGTTCCGTCATGGCCACCTTGCCTGCAGCGACGGTGATCAAGACGTTCGGCGCCTGTCACATCCATCACACCGGGTCCGGTGAGGCTGCGCTAGCAACGGCGGGAGGCCTGCAGTTCGGCCGCAGGTGCGCATCGCAAATACGAACAATAATGGAGTCTTCGATGACCAGCCCAGTTGGATTCCGCCCTGTACAGCAAGGTGATCACCCAGCCGCGGCGGATCGCGCGCACGTGGCCAAACCGGCCGGTGTCAGCCCAGGCCACAGCCAGGAAATCACGAACGGCCATTTGAAGCGGGAAGGCGCAGTTGATGGCGCAATCCAGCCGAGGATCGACGCGCTGCGAGTGAAATTGCACTTAGCTTCTGATGCTGCGGTCGCCAAGTTAGGCGAAAAGCTGCTGGGCAATACCAAAACGATCGATGCTCGAATCGCACAGCTTGAGGCCCAACACGCAGATCACAACGGCTTCGAGGGTCGGAAAATCAGACACGACATTCAGCGACTGAAAGATCTGAAAGAGCTGCAGAGGCTGACAGAGACAAGAAACGGTCTGTGCGAAAAAAGCCAAAACCTTTCCAAGGAAATGGGCGAGCTAAAACGCAAGCTCGGCGATCCGAACCTGCCGCAACCCCAGTTTCTGAAAATGGCAGAGGAATATCGCTCGAAAGCGCAAGAGTTCGATCGCTGCAGTATGCAATTAAAGGGGGCTTCGGAAGGGATGTCGGCCGCAGTCAGCGTCGACACCATGGACTCCATATTGGGTAGATTTTCTAATCCGCCTAAGCCCGTGACTGCCAAGTTCCTGCGCGAGCAGTTGAGCGCAATGGAGAAGGCATTTGCGACATACGCGCAGTCATCCGGCGGCGCGAAAAACGCGGAGCCATATCTTCAGTCCATGCGCCGCAACATGCACGCCGCGCTTTCAAAGATTTGTGGAATGGGGCTGATAAATCACAACCTCAACGCGATCCCTGAAATCTTCAGGACAATCGACGGACTGGGCAAAGCCAAGGCTTAGGCGCTAGCCCCGCGGATCAAACCAGCAGCTGTCGGGCGGCCCGCCTGCCCGGCTATGCGGGCTCACGCAGCACGGAACTGCAACGCGATTCGCGCTGTATTGGCGGTTTCTCAACTGTCCTCTTAGAGCGCGGGCACGGGCCGCAGCTCAGATTGCACGGCTTTCTTCAAGTTTTGCCGCAGCACGAGGTCCTTGAACCTCTGGTTTAAGATGAGCTGGATGCCTATTTTGAAGGGCTAAAGCCTCTTTACCATCAGCGATCTGATTCTGGGGAAGAAACAAAAGCGGGCCATTTTTCACCGCAATTTGCGTGTTCACCTTGTTCCAGCCGACGGAATCGCGGCATGGCCCTGCGTCGGCCGATCGGCTAAAATTCCCCTCGCCGGCAAACCGCCGGCGTTAAATTTAAGAGCGGCACAGCTTTGCGCGATCTGTTTCCAGAGGACTGGAAGCCCAACATCAAGCGGTTCCTGCTCGGGCTGGACGCTTGGGTCGATTTCAGCGTCTTCCGCAGCGCCTCCGGCCTGCGCGAGACCTATGAGCGTTTCTCGACCTTCATGGATCGCTTCCACGTCTCCGGCTGGCGGCGCGGCCTCAATGAAATCGTGTCGGAAGGGGCGACCCTCGGCACGGTCGGCCTGATCGTGATGCTGGCGCTGGCGATCCCGGCGTTCCGCGAAACGTCGGACGATGACTGGCTGAAAAAATCCGAACTGGCCGTGACCTTTCTCGATCGCTATGGAAACGAGGTCGGCTCGCGCGGCATCAAGCACAACGACGCCATCCCGCTCGATCAATTTCCCGATCATCTGATCAAGGCCGTGCTCTCGACCGAAGACCGGCGTTTCTACGAGCACTTCGGCATCGACCTGGCCGGTACGGCGCGCGCGCTGGTAGCGAACACCCGCGCCGGCGGCGTCGTGCAGGGCGGATCCTCGATCACCCAGCAGCTCGCAAAAAACCTGTTCCTCAGCAACGAGCGCACCCTCGAGCGCAAGGTCAAGGAAGCGTTCCTCGCGATGTGGCTCGAATCGCGCCTGACCAAGAACGAAATCCTCAAGCTCTATCTCGACCGCGCCTACATGGGCGGCGGTGCTTTCGGCGTCGATGCCGCCGCGCAGTACTATTTCAACAAGTCGGCACGCGACGTGAACCTCGCGGAAGCGGCCATGCTGGCCGGCCTGTTCAAGGCACCGACCAAGTTCGCACCGCACGTCAACCTGCCGGCCGCTCGCGCCCGCGCTAACGTCGTGCTCGACAACCTCGTCGAAGCCAACATGATGACCGAAGGCCAGGTGTTCGGTGCCCGCCGGCATCCGGCGACGCCGGTCGATCGCCGCGACGACCGCGCACCGAATTACTATCTCGACTGGGCTTTCGACGAGATGCGGAAGCTTGTCGATACATTCCCAAAATCGATGACCGAACGCGTCTTCGTGGTTCGCACCGCGCTCGACACCAACCTGCAAATCAACGCCGATGCTGCGGTTGAAAGTTCTCTGCGCCAATACGGGCAGGAATATCACGCCAAGCAGGCTGCCGCCGTGCTGATGGATGTCGATGGCGCCGTGCGGGCGATGGTCGGCGGCCGCGACTACGGTGCGAGCCAGTTCAACCGCGCAACTGACGCGATGCGCCAGCCCGGTTCTTCATTCAAACCATACGTCTATGCGGCCGCGCTCATAAACGGCATGAAGCCGACCTCGATCGTGGTCGACGGGCCGGTCTGTATCGGCAACTGGTGCCCGCACAACTATGGCAATGGTTACAGCGGGTCGATGACGCTCCTCAATGCGCTCACGCATTCCATCAATACGATCGCGGTGAAACTCTCGATTTCGATCGGCAACGGAAATGCGAAAGTCGGACGCGCGAAGATCGTCAAGCTTGCGCACGATATGGGCATCCGCACCCCGCTGCCCGATACGCCTTCGCTGCCGATCGGGGCGGACGAAGTCACCGTGCTCGACCATACTGGCGCATACGCCACCTTCCCGAACCTGGGCAAGGCCCAGACGGCGCACGCACTGCTCGAAGTGCGTACGGGTGCAGGCGATCTGGTCTGGCGTTTCGATCGCGACGGACCGAAACCGCGGCAGGTGATGTCGGCCGGCGTTGCCGGCGACATGATCAAGATGATGAACAACGTGGTCGAAAACGGCACCGGCCGTCGCGCGCGCCTCGACGGCGTCGCCGCCGCCGGCAAGACCGGCACGACCAACGCTTACCGTGACGCCTGGTTCATGGGCTACACGGGCAATTTCGTGTGCGGCGTGTGGTTCGGCAATGACGATTATCAGGTGACCAACCGCATGACCGGCGGCTCGCTGCCGGCGATGACCTGGAACAAGATCATGGTCTATGCGCACCAGGGCATCGAGATCAAACAGCTGCCGGGCGTCCCGGTACCGCAGGTGCGGCAGCAGCCGGCCGTCGCCGAAGTGAAAACGAAGTCGAACGAGCCGGTGCCTCCGCCGCGACCTGCCCTGCTGACCAAACGCGGAGCCGATATCCTGGTCCGCGTCGAGCGCCTGATGGATGATGCCAACCGCGCGCTGGGACCGGTGCGCCCGACCGTTTCAAGCGGCAAGGACCGGCAGGCCACCGCGCCTGAGACCGGCGACGCCACGTTCGCCTCTTCGCTGGAAGGACGTGCCTCCGGCAACCACAACTGATTGGCGCGCGGCTTCGAGCGGCGTAGTCTTTCAAATCAACCTCGCGGATTGTTCGTGCGACTGCTTTTCGGAACGCTATTCGGACTTGCCATAGCCGCGGCGGTGGGGCTCGGCCTCACCTATTACGCGCTCGCCCATGGCACATCCTTTGGCGGCCTGGCGATTGAAAGCTGGACTGCCTGGCCAAAGACCGGAACGGTCGACGCCGACCCCTACGCCCGCGCGTCTATCTCGCGCACCGGCCGCTTGCCGACGGCCATGGGCGATGGTGTGTCGTTCAGCCTGAAGTCCGATGACGATGGCAAGGCTCTCGACGGACGCTGCGAGGTCGTCGTCGCCGGAATTACGCCCGTGGCTCGGTTCTGGACCCTGACGCTCTACAACGCGGATGGCGGGCTCGTCGCCAATTCGACCAACCGTTACGGCTTCACCAGCCAGGAAATCGTTCGCCGCAGCGACGGAAGCTTCGAGATCGTCGTCGCCCCTCGCGCCAATTCCGGCAACTGGCTGCCGACCGGCGGCGTCGACCGCTACGAGCTGGTGCTGCGGCTTTACGACACTGCGGTCGGCGTTTCGACCAAGGCTGGCCGCGAAGTCCCGATGCCCGACGTCACCACCCGGAGCTGTCCATGATCCGGTGGCTTCTGTTGATCCTTGGCGGCGCGCTCCTCGGGGGCATCGTGCACCTGGGGTCGGTCATCATCCTGCCGCGCACCGCGACGCAGGATGCCTATGCGCGGCTGGCGCCGATCGCCCCCGTGAATTCGGTGGTCGCCCTCCCCCCGCCCACGCCTGAAAAAGCGGTCATGCCGTTCATGGATCCCGCCTTCGCCAGCGCCATATGCCTTTACGACCTGTCCCAGGGACCGCTGAAGCTGACCGTGCCAGTCAGCCCGGCCTATACGTCGATCTCTTTCTACACACGCAACAACGTCGCCTATTACGCGATCAATGACCGCGCCGCCGGCCGGCGGGTCATCGAGCTCGACCTGATGACGACCGCCCAGCACGACCAGGTGCCGGAAGACGAGGAAATCACCGCGGCCGACCGATTGATCGTTGAATCCCCGACGCCGACCGGGATTATCGCCATAAGGGCGATGGCGCCCGAGCCGGGCTTGATGCGCGTGGCGCAGGGTGCGGTTGCGGCCTCAAAATGCGCAACGCAGGCGGAGCCGGCGCGGCCGCAACGCAAGTAAAAACTCAGTGGTTCGCAGCGAGGCTTGGCTCACGCACCCAGGTCGGCGGCAGCGTGCGATAGCGATCGATCTGGCCCTGCAGTTGATTGAGCACGCGCTCCACTTCGGCAGCCTGCGTCTCCGGCGTCCCGATTACCAAGCGTTCGAGCGCGAAGCGATACGCAGCGACCCGATCGGTGAGGCTCAGGTAGACGATTTCGACCACGTGCGCGTTTTCGCGAATGCGCCGCTTCGCGTTGATCCACTCGTTCTTGTTGAGATCGGATATATAATTCAGGCTCTTTTGCCGCTTCTGGTCGATATCCATCACGCGACCGGCCGTTTCGAAAAATTGCGACAGACGGGTCGTGTCGTTGCGAATGTCTTCGATCAACTGCGCGTAGCGCGAAGACGGCGAACGGTGC
Source organism: uncultured Alphaproteobacteria bacterium (assembly GCA_963707615.1). Lineage (GTDB taxonomy): Bacteria > Pseudomonadota > Alphaproteobacteria > Rhizobiales > Xanthobacteraceae > Pseudolabrys. The sequence continues at coordinate 556,703 of CAVPQT010000001.1, read as the reverse complement.
CAATCCGACATCAGCCGATCATAGTATTTGCGGTAGTCCGCAATATTGAAACGGATGAGCCCGTACTCGCCGGCGACCGAATACCATTGCTGGCGATCGAAGGGCGGCTCGATGAGCGGATAAGCGTTATCCCGCAGTGCGCGCTCGTCATCGGTGAATTCGAATTTCGACTGAAGAGCTGGTTTCGCCGGCCGGCCGACCCAGTCGTGGATGCCGTCCGTCACTAGCACCGGATTGACTTCGCCGAAGTCGCTGTTGGCGCACGCCGATAGAAGCCCGAGCGAAGCGAACACGAGCACATGTCGCCGCCAAGCGACCATCAGCTTTGGCGGCTGCGACAGAATTTTCATCGGTATTATTTGGCTGGTGTTCCGCTCAACGTGCGGCCCTGCGACGACGGCGGCGGCCGGCATTGTTGCCCGTATCGGGCTCAAGCCCGTTCGAGCCATCAGGTCCGCGATCGATGCGGATCACCGGAAGAATGATGACGGTCGCGGGCTCGGTGTTCGCGTCGACATATCTGCCGCCGCGCGGACCCAACTCGTCGGGAAAGCGAATGACCTCGCCCATTGCAAGTTCCCCCTTACCGTCCGGGGGCCTCCTCGAGGCTGCCGGCGCGGCGCCTTTTCTCAATTAAAGGACTTGCAAGGTTAACGGTCCGCTAACGCCGGCAGACTAATGTGGGCGTCATCCCTCGGTTCTGTAGCGTAAGTGGTGATGGTGAAGCCTTCCGCGTCCAATCCACTGGACAGTCTGGTCGATCTGGCGTGTCGGGACGGCGTCGATGTCCGCCCGACTTTGCTGCGCGTGGTCACCGACCTGTACGTCCAGAAGCCCAATCACAGCGCCGAGGAGGAAACCCAGTTTGTCGAACTGGCGCTTGGGCTCATTGAGGCAGTCGACGCGCAAACCCGGACCATAGTCTCGGCGACCCTGGCCAGCTATCCGGGCACCCCGGCGGCCGTTCTCGAAAGGCTCGCCACGCCGAATACGGGCAACAATGGCGCACGGCTTGAGCCCAGCCAGAACGATCTGACGAGCCTGTTCTTTTCGGCCCCTGCCGAAGAACGCAGGCTCATTCTCGTCAATCTTGATGTCGCCGCCAGCAAACCGGCCCGCCGTATCATGCCGGTTGCCAGCGAGCTGATTCGCCGGCTTGAGAATGCCGCGCTCAATCGCAATCCAGGCGAATTCAGCCGCATCCTGGAACGGGCGCTCGGTGTCGATCGCGACCTCGCCGAGAAGATCACCGCTGACGAGCACGGAGAGCCGATTATCGTCGCCGCGAGGGCAATCGGAATGAAGCTCGACGTGCTGCAGCGCATTCTGCTTTTCCTGAATCCCGTCATCGGGCAATCCGCACGGCAGATCTACAAACTCACGCGCCTTTTCGAAGAGCTGAGTGGGGAATTGGCCGAATACATGCTCACGATCTGGCGGAGGACCGCACGGCGGCGTTCGGTCCACGCACCTGTCTACTGGAACGATGAGCGGCCAAACTTGCGGCCAGAGTTGCGACCAAATCCGAAATCGGCCTCGCGCCATGCGGTTGAAACCGACGCACGGCCCTCGCGATTTAAAATCAACGAGCGCTAGCTCGCGTCGGTGACGGCGTTGTCCAGGAAGTTGCGGCCTGCGCGGTCTTCCACTTCGACAATCCAGAGATCCGGATCAAAACGAATTTCCCGCACGAGGCGCGCTTCGATATCGTTGTCCGCCGCGGGCGACCCACGGCCAGCGACAACGCTGAACACGCGGTCCGCTGGCCGCGCGTCCTCGAAGACGGCCTGGGGCGCGGGCGCGTAAAGAATCCCCGTCCCGTCGAGCCGATTGATCTTGATGAAGATGGCGCCGGCTTCCTCAGCGCCGCGCCGGCGCACGGCGGCAAAGACCCCCTCGACATTACATCGACGAAGGTAAGCCGCGACCCAGATGCCGGATTTCAGCCGCATCAGCTTCAGTAGCACGAGCGATTGCCAGGCTGCCAATCACTCCAGCGGGCGACCAGTCATGCCCGCGAGTTCGCGCACGAAGCGATCGGAGATCTGCCCGGTGACGGGCATCCGGCGATCCCGCTCGAACTTTTCGACCGCGGCCCGCGTCTCCGGATCGAGAACACCGGTCGGCTTGATCTGTCCGTAGCCGAAATCAGCGAGCGCCCGCTGCACCGCCAAGATCTTCTTGGACGGCGCAATGAGCTTCGCGATCGGATCCGAGGGCGGGCTCGGCGGCACGGGAACGGTCGCCGGCTTTGGTGTGTACGCAACGATCGCTCGCAGCAGACCATCATTGGCTTCGGGATTGATCTTTGACCCAGTGGCAGAGACGAAGTCGCGCACCGCCGAATCGGTCTTGGCGCCCCAGATGCCATCGGCGGGGCCGTCATAAAAACCCTTGCGCGAGAGCTCGCGCTGGATATTGCCGATGAGCTGGACTCTGGCCTGGTCAGCCGCAGGCATGGCTTGAACAGCCGGCGGACGCGGTGCCGGCGCGGCGTCGCGCGCAAGCAATGGCCGGGTCGCAAAAATAGGCGCCGGATGCGGCCCCTTTTGCATGAAGAGGGCATTGGTGACGATCGCGAGAACCGCGAGCGTCGCCATGAGGAAGCCCACGAACTCGCGTGGATGGCCGGCAATCGCGGCCGCGAGCCTTCCGGCACCGTCAAAAGCGGTGTCCTGCCTGCGGGAAGATCGTCTAGGCACTTTTCTTCACCTGAATGTTTGCGGTCATTCCAATTCCCCGAGCACGCTCGGGAACAAACTTGATGAGATCGCCTGTGCTGGTCCCGCGCGCGCCTTCAAACGGCAGCCGAACCGTCACTCGTGTCCCCTCGCCGACCCGGCTCTGGATCGCGACGTCACCCCCATGCAAATGCACCAAACTCTTGACGATCGACAAACCAAGTCCCGAGCCATCATGGCGATGCTCTCGGGTAGCGCTCGCCTGGAAGAAAGCCTCACCCAGACGTGGCAAATCGCTCTCGTCGATTCCGATCCCGTTGTCTTCCACCGTCACTGCAAGTTTCGTTCTCTCACGCGAGGCTGTCACCACAACCTGCCCATCGCGTGGCGTGAACTTGATGGCATTCGAGATCAGATTGATCAGGATCTGGTTGAATGCACGCCGGTCGGCCATGACGGAGGGCAAATCCGGACCGATGTCCAGCCTGAGCTCAACTCCTTCCTCGCGTGCCTTCAGCGCGAGCAAGTTCGCGCAGCTTTCGATTGCCGGTGCCGGCGCAAATGGCTCCGGGCTGATCTCGAAATTCCCGGTGCTCATCTTCGATGCGTCGAGAATTCCGTCGACAACCGACAACAAGTGGTGGCCGGAATCGTTGATCAACTGTGCGTATTCGGATTTGCGGCTCGCATCGAGCTTGAGGGAGTCGCTCGTCAACATGTCCGAGAAGCCGATGATGGCGTTGAGGGGCGTGCGCAGTTCATGGCCCATCGTTGCGATAAACCGGATCTTCGCGGCGTTTGCTTCTTCTGATTCCGACAGGGCTATCTCGATTGCGCGGTTCGCGGATTTGCGTTCGCTGATGTCTCGAAGGACAGCGACGATTTCGCTGCGCGACAAATTCTTCCCGACGGTGTCGCGCGGTCGGCAGCGCATTTCGACCCACAAAAACTGTACGGTGCGCCCAGCCGGAAGATCTCGACGAAGACGGAATTCAACGAGCCGTTCCTCATGCTCGCTTGCCGCGTCAGCGAGTGCGGTGAGGTATGCCGGTCGATCGGCAACGTGAACCCGATCGAACAGGCCGTTGCCAAGCAGCACATTGGGTGTCGCTCCGACGAGCATTTCCGCGGACGGCGAGACGGAGAGCACGGAGCCGTTCTGATGGTGACGGATGATGACATCGGTCGTGCTGGCCGCCAGCAGCCGATAGCGATTGTCCGCGGCGTCAAGCGAAGCTTGGAAGGTTCGAACGAGCAACGCGATGCCGAGCGCAAGACCGGCGCCGTACGCCGTCGCGACGAGAATGGCGAACGCAACGAGCGTGCCGTGATATCGAGGCTCTATCATCGGTTGCGGGAACAGATGGGCGGCGCTCAGCGTCGCCAAGGTGCCGACCGCGACCAGGGCAAAAATTGTGGCAAGCGTGATGACCCGCCGCGAGGCCGAAAACGCGGCTTCCAAGGGGACCAACGCCAACCAGATCGCCGCGAATGAGGTGATGCCACCCGTACAGACGGCTACCGGAATCACCAGGGCGGTCACGGACAATGACGACAGGAGATGCGCTCTCTCATAGTGCCCGGTGCGCGACAGATAGCAAGCAATGAGGATCGGCACCGCGAACCAGGCGAAAATCCCGACCTCGAGCGTCGTCGGGATCCCGCGAACGACGATGTACAGCGGCAGGCCGGCGATGGCGCCAAGACTTGCGAGAAGACGTGGAGCAATGAAGGCGCGATGACGCGTCAACGTCAGCGCGTCCTGCTGCGCCGCAGGATGCACCAGCGCGTCGACATAACTCCATACCGGCGTGAGAAAGCTCACGGTCCCGTCTCACGTCTTTGCAGAACAGACGCGCCCCTAACTCGCTGCGAACTTAGGTCACAGCCGATTAAGCGAACGCTAAGTTTGAACGGCCCGAGAGCCCAATCGCTGTTCGCAACGCCGATCTGAACCTCATCGTCGCGCCATTCGACGAGCATGGTGAAATTTCAGTTGCCGGAAACGGCGACGACAAACCGTCGGCCAGTGCGTTACCGATACGGTAACCATATCGGACCACGAATTGTGGCGATGAATACTGGACGGGAGCCGCTTGCTTAAAATTTTAGGCAAATTTGAATTTCTCAACTTTGATGAAAAATTTCGTCGAATTTGCCCAAAAACCTCACTGCATTTCCAACATCAGCTTCAATCATGTCTGCTAGGATTTAGCTCAAAGGCAGCATCAAGTTGCCGGGGATAATCACGGGTCGGGTCATGTTCTTTCTCTTGCGGCTGGCGTTCTGGCTGTGCCTCGTTTGCATACTGCTGCCCAGCGGTAACAAATCGTCGTCGACTGACGCAAAGATCGATGCTTCCGAGGCCGTGACGATGGCAACCGCGGCGGTTTCAGACGTCCGCGGATTCTGCGAACGGCAGCCCGACGCATGCGTGACCGGAGGCAAAGTCGCGGTCGCGCTCGGCCAAAAGGCCGAAGCGGGCGCCCGTACACTCTATGAGTTCGTCACCAAGCTTCGTGAAAAAGCGCCCTCGGGCGACAGGACTGGCTCGGTGCCGGGCACCTTGACCCCTTCAGATCTCGCACCTGCCTGGCACGCGCCGGTTCCACTGCCGCCGCGCCGGGATACGCGTGACGGCCGCCCGGCGGTGTAGACTGCCCAGAACTACTGGCTTTTCCACGGCTGCCGCCGCGGCGATCCTTTGGCCTTTGACGCGCGTCGGCATATATATGAGCCGATGAGCAAGATTGACGAAATCGTTGAGAATTTCGAGCTGCTCGATGAGTGGGACGATCGCTATCGTTACGTCATCGAGCTTGGCCGCACTCTGTCGCCCTTGGCGGACAGCGCCCACGTGGACGCCAACAAGGTCCAGGGGTGCGCAAGTCAGGTGTGGCTGCTGACCCACGTAAAGCCGAACGGATCGTCCGGGCCAGTCCTCACATTCGAAGGTGACAGCGACGCGCATATCGTGCGCGGGCTGATCGCAATTCTTTTCGCGCTCTATTCCGGCAAGAGCGCGCAAGACATTCTGGCAACCGATGCGCTCGCGCTTTTCGACCGTATCGGTCTGCGGGAAAACCTCACGCCGCAGCGCTCGAATGGCTTGCGATCCATGGTCGAGCGCATCCGTGTTGAAGCGAAAACAGCTTTGGCCACGGTCGCATAGTCAACCGCTCTCAACGCCAAAGCTTGCGTCATCCGCGAGCCATGTTCTGACCTTTGCGCCTTTCGGTCCGCGCGTTTGCGACGCATAGCCGTAGTGACGCGCCAGCCGGTCCAGTGCGAGTTGCAGCACGACCTTGCCCGAGCGCGCGGGCCAGGCGCGATCGCGTTCGATGTCCTCCAGGCCTTTCAGAAAACAGCAGACATCGACCAAAAGACCGGAGAACTCGGGGCCAACGGCATCCAGCGCGTGACGCACGCGTTGCCGGGCAGCGACGATCGTCTCGGTCAGCGTATCGGCTCGATCAGTTCCGCGGCCACGGCGAGCGGAGGCCAAGGGATTTGACCAGTTGGAAGTCGTGCGCGGCATCAGCTGGGCACGGGTAAAATCGGACCGCAGCCTCTCCCCGGACTGCAATTGATGAACTTCGATCAATGGCCGACCGTCGCGCCCACGCCGGCGTGCGAGCCAACCGAGCGGGCTCTCGATCTCATCGATGACGACGCTGACGCGGCCGAGATCCGTTTCGATCTGCTGTTGCGACAGAACGAGGTGCTGCGCACGAAAGGCGCCGACGATCGGATACAAAGCCTGCGGCAATTGGTTTGCTGACTTGATTGCCGATTTGCGACGCTTGCCGCGACGGCGTCTGCGGCGGCGCGGATGCGGCGAGCTTTGTTCGATAACGGTCATTGGACTTCTCTCCCTGATGTAGGATTATTTACCTATATCAAGGCAAAAAAATGAAGTCCCGCATAAATAGCAAGTGTGGATATCCACAACTTTCAAGATTTGGCTATTTTGCGCGGCGCCGGCGCTGCTGCCCGAGACCCATCTGCTTCGCCAGTTGCGAACGCGCAGCTGCATAGTTTGGTGCGACCATCGGGTAGTCGGCGCTCAAGCCCCATTTTTCCCGATACTGTTCAGGCGTCATGTTGTACTGCGTGCGCAAGTGACGCTTGAGCGACTTGAATTTCTTTCCGTCCTCCAGACAGACGATGTACTCAGGCGTGATCGATTTTTTTACCGAAATTGCCGGCTTGAGCGGTTCCGCGGGCCCTTCGGAAGATTTGCCAGAGACACGGCTGAGCGCGAGGTGCACCTGATTGATGAGACCAGGAATTTCTCCCGCGGGCACGGTATTGTTGCTCACGTACGCGGAAACAATCTCCGCGGTCAATTCGATGAAATTCCCATCCTGTGTGTTTTCACTCATCGAAGCTGCCCCTGTCACGCTGCGATCGAGTTGCTGGAAGAGATCAGTTCAATTGCCCCCGCAATCGTCCAGTATCGCGATCGATAACAATATTTAAAACTACTATCTGACTTCACAACCCGCAAGAACAACCTAGCCGCCTAACGCGACAAATATTGGTAAAATGCGACCGGGACAAGAAAAACCCGAATAAAACCGGCGTTAAAAACGATGCGCGGGTCGGCGAACACTACGAGTTCTTTGCAAGATGATTGCGCAACTCGTGGATGGAGGCAAAACGGACTGTTCCTTGAGGTAGTTCCGCTTCAATCGATCCGTCGACGTAAAGCGTATAGGCCATCCCGTCGACGACGCCGGATTTCAGGACCGCAACCGTGCGAGACTTTTCCGGTTCGCCGCGTTTCGCTTCGCGCAATATCGGCTCAACCTTTGCGTCCGGATGCGGTTCGCGCATGGCGGGACCTTTTGGTTTTGCCTCGGCCGGCCACATCGCATCGAAATTTGCAGCATGGCCGGGTCGCGCCGGCGGTGCCATCGGTGCTGGCATGGGCGCTGGCGGCGACCGCCAGCCTGCGATCGGTTCGCGTTTTTCGCCCGCGCTTGCAGCCACAGGCGCGGGACGTCCGAACGCCGACAGGTCATTCGCGGGCGGTTTCACCACAGCCGCTGGACGCGGAGGCGACAGCGAAATTTCCTCCTCAAGGGGCTCCGAAATGTCAGGATTGCGCAGCGCGGGCGCGTCTTCGAGTCTCTCGTCGAACGGATTGGTTGCAGCCTCGGGCAGAGGATCGAGCGCGACCGGCGCTGGCCTCGCCTGGAATGGCGGCCGGCCTTGAGCCTGTGCCGAGCGTGGCGGCGCACCTGCGTTCTCAAGTGCCTCGGGCGCCGGGGCGGTCCGGCCGGGTAGCGGCATGGCCATTGTTTCGGCCACCCGTCGCAGTTGCCCGGCGACCACGCCTAATCCGATGATGATCAGCCCACCGACACTGGCGGTCGTTCCAGCGCCGATCAATGTGTTTCCGAAGCTGAATTCATTGATCGGAATACCAAAACCGATCATCAGCAAGCCCGCAAAAAGGGTGAACGCACCGATCCCATACAACAGAGCCGGCATGCTTTTTTTCCGATCCTCTCCTATTACCAGCGACTTTCGCCCTAGAACCGCAGGCTAAATTCCTCTGGCAATGTTAAATTCTCGCCTGTTCAAAGGCTGGCGGCAACACCTATTGTGGAACTTCGCGGATTTGTCCCTGTTTGCGGGGCAACTGCGAAGTCGTCAAACCGTTGCCCCCGACCGCGGCACCGCCTAATTAGCTTGATTGAGGAACTCGCGCCGGACAGACCGGGTTTCATCTGACTGTCGAATATTCCGTATTCATCGTTTGTCGATCGAGGAGGATCTGATGCCGTTCCAACTGCCCGACCTGCCGTATGCCCATGACGCGCTCGCGCCATACATGTCGCGCGAAACGCTCGAATATCACCACGACAAACACCACAAGGCTTATGTCGATAACGGCAACAAGCTTCTCGAAGGCAGCGGGCTGGAAAACAAGTCGCTCGAGGAAGTGGTCAAGGCGTCCTTCGGCAAGAACGCCGGGCTCTTCAACAATGCCGGCCAGCACTACAACCACACCCATTTCTGGAAATGGATGAAACCGAATGGCGGCGGCGACAAAATCCCCGGAAAGCTCAAGGCCAAGATCGACAGTGATCTCGGCGGCGTGGCCAAGATGAAAGAAGACTTCGCGCAAGCCGGCGTCACGCAGTTCGGCTCCGGCTGGGCATGGATCGCGGTGAAGGACGGCAAGCTGATCATCAGCAAGACGCCCAACGGTGAGAACCCCCTCGTGCACGGCGCAACGCCGATCCTCGGCTGCGACGTTTGGGAGCATTCCTATTACATTGACTATCGAAATCGGCGACCGGACTATCTCAAGGCATTTCTCGACCATCTGGTGAACTGGGAGCATGTCGAGGAAATGTTAGGCGCCGCGAGCAAATAGACATCACCACCACTTCGACCCTATCACTGCCACTTCCCGGCACCCGGTCGGCAATCGCAATTGCCGACCGGGCTGCCATTGGCGTCATCGCAATCGTGACGGTCATCGCGATGATGACCTTCCGCGACTATGGCCTCGGCTGGGATGACTACACCCATTCCCAGTACGGCGAGCTGCTGCTCAAGCTTTACGGCTCGGGCTTTGCAGATCAGCGCGCCCTCTCCTTCGTCAATCTCTACAAATACGGCGGCGGGTTCGACATGGCGGCCGCGCTTGCCGCCAAGGTTCTCCCGTTCGATCTTTTCGAGACGCGCCGGCTCGTCGGCGCCTTCGTCGGCATCATCGGGTTGATCGCAACATGGAGAATTGGCCGCCACCTGTGCGGCCCGGTCGCCGGACTGATCGCGCTCATCCTGCTTGCGACCTGCCCGCTCTACTACGGCCACATGTTCATCAATGCCAAAGACGCGCCGTTCGCCGCCGCCATGGCCGTGCTGCTGCTCGGCATGGTCCGCGCGTTCGAAGAATATCCACGGCCGAACGCACGAACGGTCGCGCTGACAGGCCTTGGCCTGGGACTTGTCTTCGGCTCGCGCATCCTTGCGGGCATCATCGCCCCCTATGCGCTCGTCGCCCTGCTCCTCATCGCGGTGGGTGAAGCACGGGACGCGGGATGGCGTCAGAGCGCGGCGCGTGTCGGCGAATTCATCTGGCGGATCGTGCCGGCATTGGCCCTTGGCTACCTGATCATGGGCCTGCTGTGGCCCTGGTCCATCCTCGCGCCGCTCAATCCAGTCCGCGCGGCAGAATATTTCGACAAGTTCTTCGAGAAACCGTGGCGCGAACTTTACGCCGGCAAAATAATCTCGGTCACCGCCATGCCGGCGGACTATCTGCCGCGTCTCTTCGCGCTCAAGCTTCCCGAGATCATGCTGGTGCTGGGACTGGCCGGGGTGGCCGGTGCGCTTTTTGCCGCGACGCGACGTCAGCTGCCGCTGAACCGGCGCGCCAGTTTTGTGCTCGTGGCTCTGGCCGCCATTCTGCCAGTTCTTGTGGCAATCGTGGCGCATCCCGCTTTCTACAATGGCCTGCGCCACTTCGTGTTCGTCGTACCACCATTTGCAGCGATCGGTGGCCTTGCCGGCGCATGGCTTTTCGAGAGGGCCCACGCTTTCGGCAAGGTCGCGACGGCCGCGCTCGTAGCGATCTTCGTTGGCAGCCTTGCAATGCCAATCAGCGACATGGTGCGGCTGCATCCGTATCAGTACACGACGTTCAACTGGGCGTCGGGCGGCGTCCAGATGGCGCACGACAACTACATGCTGGATTACTGGGGCCTTGCATTCAAACAGGCGGGAACGGCGCTACGCGCCAAACTCGACGCCATGCACCTCAAGCCGCCAGGCAGCAGACGTTGGACCATCGAAATTTGCGGCCCGCAGCGTCCGGCGGAAGTGGCACTCGGGCCTGACTTCGAGACGACCTGGGACCGCAGACGCGCCGATTTCGCGATGATGCTTGGTACGTTCTACTGCAGGGACCTGACCGCTCCTGTCCTCGTCGAGATCAACCGCGAAGGCATCGACTATGCCCGCGTGTACGATATTCGCGGGCGACCGGTGCCCAATCTCCTCACTGAACCTCCACCGTGAATGGGAGCATCACGCCCCCTTCGCCTCACTCAGGACCTCGGTGGCGATCCGGTGTGCTTCGTTCGCGGCCGGGATGCCGCAGTACAATGTCAACAGCAGCAGCACTTCCTGTATCTGCTCGGCCGTGCAGCCGTTCTTCACGGCGCCCTTGAGATGCACGCGCAACTCATTCTGATGACCGGCCGCCGCCATCATTGCCACCATGACGAGAGATTTGACCGCGGGCGGGAGCGCCGATCGCTGCCACACGTCACCATAGGCATAGGCATTGATGATGTGCTGAAGCGGCTTGCCGAATTCGCCGAATGCATTCATGCGTTTGTCCACGGCCTCGCGTCCGAACATTTCGACGCGCAGTTTCAGCCCGCGTTCGTAAAGCTCTTTATCGTCCATGACCGTTTCCCTTCTCTGATCCCGCGCCTGATTTGCCGTGAGCATGCCGGCCTGTCTAGTATGCGTTGACTTACGTTCACCCACCAACCTGCCCACCACTCATGATCAATGCCGCCGTAATCGGCCTCGGCCGCTGGGGAAAAAATATCGTCGATGCGGTTCAGGGCAAAAGCAAGCGCCTGCGGTTTATCCGCGGCGTGAGCAAAGAGCCTGAACTGGTCCGCGATTTCGCGGCGGCCAAGGGCTTCGAATTGTCCACGGAGTTCGAGGAGGCCGTTGCCGATCCCCGTGTTCAGGCGGTTTTTCTCGCAACCCCGCACTCGCTGCACATCGGACAGATTTCCGCCGTGGCGGCGGCCGGCAAGCCGGTGTGGTGCGAGAAGCCGCTCGCGCTCACCCGTGCCGAAGCCGAGCGCGCCATTGCCGCCTGCAAGAAGGCCAACGTTCCCTTCGCGCTGGGCAACAACAAGCGCTGCTTCCCAAGCATGCGCGAACTCAAACGCGTCGTTGCCGTGGGAGTCATCGGTGACGTCCTGCATATCGAAGGCAACTTCACCAATGAACATTCGACACGGGTGAAGGGAGGATGGCGCGACGATCCGCGCGAATCCCCGGGCGGCGGCATGACCGGCGCCGGGCTGCATGTGCTCGACGCATTCGTCAACCTGGCGGGGCCGATCAGAAAAGTGAACGCGTCCGTCTATTCGCAGAAGCCGCCGCCTGATCCGCGCGATGCAGCCGCGGCGCTCATACAGTTCGAAAGCGGCGCGACGGGCGTGCTCGCGACCGTCCGCGCCGCCCCGATGTATTGGCGGATCATGGTGTTTGGCAGCAAAGGCTCGGCGGAAGCGCGCGAGGAAACAATGCTGACCGTCGCAAAGATCGGCGAGCAGCCGGCAACCCAGGTCTACCCGGCGGCCGACTCGCTCGGGGTGCTGCTCGAAATCTTTCGCGGAGACGATCGAAACCGGCAAACCCTTTCCGGTATCGACCGCCGATATGCTCGACGTGGTCGGTGCTTTCGAAGCAATCATCCGCTCAATGGCGGAAGACCGCCCGATCAACGTCGCGCGTGCCTGATCGCGTTACTGCTGCGGAATACCCGCGGCCTCACGTACGGCATCCCAGCGCTTGTATTCGCTGGCCAGGAAATCCCCGAAGGTCTCAGGCGTCGATGTCTTCACCACCACTCCTGCGGTAGCCAGACGTTCGCGCACGGTCGGGTCAGCCAGACTCTCGTTGAGCGTCTTGTTCAATTTGGCGATTACGGGCGCCGGCGTGCCGCGTGGCGCGAACAGACCGTACCAGGTCGTCACATCGTAGCCTGGAAGGACGCCGGACTCCGCCGCAGCCGGAATGTCCGGCACCGCTGGAAAGCGATCCTTGCCGGTGACCGCAAGCGCCTTGAGCTGTCCCGACTGCACATGCCCGATCAAGGCCGACACGGTGTCGAACAGCACATCCGCGTGCTTGCCCAGCGTTGCATTGATCGCTTCCGGCGAGGTCTTGAATGGAACGTGCAGCAGATTGACCTGCGCGGTCTGCTTGAACATCTCGCCGGCAAAGTGCTGCGTGGCGGCGAAGCCTGGGCTGGCGAACACGATCTTGCCCGGATCGGCTTTCGCCGCGGCCACCAGTTCCTTCACATTGTTGGCGGGAAAGTCCGGCCGCGTGACGATCAGCAGGCTTGCGGTCGCGATCTGACCGATCGGCGCAAAGGCGGTCAAAGTGTCGTAACGCATATTTTTTCGTGTGACGGCCGCAATGATCTGGCCAGCCGTCATGATGCCCAGCGTGTAGCCGTCGGGATCGGCATTCGCGACCGCTTCATTGCCGATGATGCCGCCGGCGCCGGGCTTGTTCTCGACGACCACCGGCTTGCCCAACTGAGCTTGCATCGAATCCGCGAGGATACGACCGATGATGTCGGCACCGCCGCCGGGGCCGAATGACACGATGATGCGGATCGGTTTTTGCGGCCACTCCTGTGCGCCGGCCGACGACACGAACCCTCCTGCGAGTATCAAAGTCATCGCCAGGCCAATCAGTTTTTTCATTGTCTCCTCCCTAAGCCTTATGTTCTGCGGCGCCGGATTTCTTTGATGACGGCGCTATTGTCGAGATCGGCTTCGCCGGCGCGTACGCAGGCCTCAAGCACGTCCGCGTGCACCCCAAGCACTGAAAGCTTTTGCCCGACGGCAGCTGCCTGATCGAGCATCAGATGCACATCTTTCAATGTCTGCTTCACTCGGCCTTCCGCGGAAAAATCGCCGCGCACCATTTTCGGCCCTTTGGTCTCCATCACCTGCGAATAGGAGGCCGACCCGCGAGCGACATCGAGAAACGCCGCTGGGTCGAGACCAAGCCGCTCGGCAAAGACCAGGCCCTCGGCCAATGCGAGACGATTGAGGCCGAGGATCAAATTGACGGCGAGCTTGGCGCGGCCGCCATCGCCGACCTTGCCTACGTGGAAACGGCGCACGAACAACGCATCGAACACATCTTTCACCTCGTCGGTGATCGAAGGATCCCCTCCGATCAACGCAACACCGTCGCCACGGCGCACCTGATCGCTGGTGCCGGATACGGGCACGTCGAGGTAGCGGATGCCGCGAGGACTGACACGATTTGCGAGCGCAGCCACACGATCCGGGTCGCAGGTGCTCATGCACAGGACGATTTTTCCTGATCCGTCGCCGAGTGCGGGCAAAAGCTTGTTCTCGACAACATCCTCCACCTGATCGGTGTTGAAGACCGCAAGAATGATGCAGCGCGCGGACTTGGCGAGATCAGCGATGGACGGCGCGGGACGCCCGCCGATGTCCGTAAGCCGTGCGTTGCGCGCGGGATCGATATCGATACCGGTGACAGGAATTCCGGCCTGGATAAGCCGTTGGGCGTAGACCTCACCCATCAGCCCCAGTCCGACAATGCCGACCGGAGCGCTGTTCGCGCGCTCAGGCATGCGCGTATTCCCAATAAAGTTCGCGTGCCTTGCGATAGAGTGGCCCAGGCTGCAGCGATCGGTCCTCGATGCGATTGATCGGCATAACCTTGGAATAATTGCCGGACGAAAAAATCTCGTCGGCGGTCTGGATGTCGCGGTAGCTCAGCGTGGTCTCGACGACGCTGATCCCGGTGTCGCGCAGAAGCTTGATGACGCGCTGACGCGTAATGCCATTGAGAAATGTGCCGTTCGGCGTCGGGGTGAACACCGCGCCATCCTTGCCGATGAAAATATTGGCCGTCGCAAGCTCGGCGACGTTGCCGAGCAGATCAAGGACGACACAATTGCCAAAGCCGCGCGCTTGCAACTCGATCAGCGCGCGTGCGTTGTTCGGGTAAAGGCAGCCCGCCTTTGCGTTGACCGGCATGCATTCAAGGCTCGGTTTGCGATAAGGCGACAGCGTGACCGAAAAGCCTTCCGGCTTGCGCATCGGCGCTTCGTAGACGCTCAGACACCATTTCGTCGATTGCGGGTCGGGCGCGATCAGTAGCGTCCCGCTGTGCTCGGCCCAATACATCGGACGTATGTAAAGCGCAGCGTCCTTGTCGAAGCGCTTGATGCCGTCACGCACAAGCTCCAGCCATTTTCCTGTCGAAACCACCGGGTTGAGGTGCATCGTTTGCGCCGAGGCGTTCACCCGCTCGCAGTGCAGATCGAGATCCGGCGAAACGCCCTCGAATGTGCGGGCGCCATCGAATACCGAAGAGCACAGCCAGGTCGCGTGGTCGCGCACGCCCATGATCGGCAGGTTGCCCTCGTGCCAATCGCCTTCGTAGAAGGTCCACGTCTTCGACCAGCTTTGTCCCGACGCCATTACTCACTCCCGGCTACAGCCACGGGTCCTTTGCCCTCGCGGCAATCCTTTGTAACCATAGCCGCCCGTTGCGGAGGATACCATGTCGCCCATTTTCATCTTCGACGCCTACGGCACGCTGTTCGATGTCCATGCGGCAATCGCGCGGCACAAGGCGCAGGCAGGGCCCGACGCCGATCGGGTCTCGGCGATCTGGCGGACGAAACAACTGGAATACAGCTGGACCCTCACGCTTGCGGGGCATTACACGGATTTCTGGATTCTCACCCAGCGCGCGCTTGACTACGCATTGGCATCGGTGCCGAGCGTCGACAAATCGCTGAAGCCGGCTCTGCTCGATGCGTATTTCAAGCTTGATGCTTTTCCCGACGCGCGCATGGCGCTCAAGGCGCTGAAAGCAAAGGGGTGCAAGACCGGCATCCTGTCGAACGGATCGCCCGCCATGCTCAAGGGCGCGGTCGAGGCGGCTGCAATCGGTGGCGATCTCGACGCGGTTCTTTCCGTCGATGCGCTGAAAATGTTCAAGCCACGCCCGGAGGTCTATCGCCTGGTCACTGATCAATTCAGGTGCGTGCCGGCGGACGTCACTTTCGTATCATCGAATCGCTGGGACGTGATGGCCGGGGTGCGCGCGGGCTTTCGTGGTATTTGGGTCAATCGTTCCAACTTGCCGGATGAGTATCAGGACTTTCCACCGGCACAGGTCCTGAAAGAGCTGAGTGCATTGAGCGGAATCGACTAGCACTTTCGTCCAATCATAAGGCTGGCGCGATACGGATTCGCGGCCTATATGCCCACTGCAACTCCCCTCAAGTTCCCCAGCCATGCAATCGATCATTTCCGTTACAGACCTTTCGAAACGTTACGCGTCAGGATTCGAAGCGCTGAAGAAGATCAACCTCGATATTCGTCGCGGCGAGATCTTCGCGCTGCTGGGCCCCAATGGCGCCGGGAAAACGACACTGATCGGCATCATCTGCGGCATTCTCGTGCCGAGCGCGGGCAAGGTCACCGTCGATGGCCACGACATAATTTCGGACTACCGCGCGGCCCGCTCGCTGATCGGCCTTGTGCCGCAGGAACTGCACACCGACGCTTTCGAAAGCGTATGGGCGACCGTCTCATTCAGCCGTGGTCTGTTCAACAAGCCGAAGAACCCCGCTTACGTCGAGAAGGTCCTGCGCGCGCTCTCGCTGTGGGACAAAAAGGACGACAAGATCATGACGCTCTCGGGCGGCATGAAGCGCCGCGTGCTGATCGCAAAGGCGCTCTCGCACGAGCCGCAGGTTCTCTTCCTCGATGAGCCCACCGCCGGCGTCGACGTCGAACTGCGCAAGGACATGTGGCAGGTGGTGCGCGACCTGCGCGATTCGGGTGTCACCATCATCCTGACCACCCACTACATTGAAGAAGCCGAGGACATGGCCGACCGCATCGGGGTCATTAACAAAGGCGAGATCATCCTGGTCGAGGAAAAAGCCGAGCTGATGCGCAAGCTGGGAAAGAAGCAGTTGACACTTCAACTCCAGCAAAAGCTGCAAGCGCTTCCGGCGGAACTGTCGACCTTCAGGCTCACGATCGGCGAGGACGGAAGCACGCTCATCTACGACTACGACACCAAGGCCGAGCGCACAGGCGTGGCGACGCTGTTGGGCGAACTGTCCCGCGCGGGCCTGCGTATCCGCGACCTGCAGACGACGCAGAGTTCGCTGGAAGACATATTCGTCGGACTGGTGAGTGATCGCCAATGAACCTGAGAGCAGTCCAGGCCATCTATACCTTCGAAATGGCGCGCACCGGGCGCACCATCTGGCAGAGCATTGTCTCGCCCGTTCTCTCGACCTCGCTCTATTTCATCGTGTTCGGCGCCGCCATCGGCTCCCGCATCACCGAAATCGAAGGGGTGCCCTACGGCGCATTCATCGTGCCGGGGCTGATCATGCTCACTCTGTTGACCCAGAGCACGATGAACGCATCGTTCGGCATATATTTTCCGCGCTTCACCGGAACGATCTACGAAATCCTCTCGGCGCCGGTGTCCCCGTTCGAAATCGTCCTCGGTTATGTCGGCGCGGCCGCCACCAAATCGATCATCCTCGGCCTGATCATCCTGCTGACCTCCTGGCTGTTCGTCCCCTTGCGCATTGCGCACCCGTTCTGGATGGTGACGTTCCTCGTGCTGACAGCGGCGACCTTCAGCCTGCTCGGCTTCATTATCGGGATCTGGGCCGACGGCTTCGAAAAGCTGCAGATTGTGCCGCTTCTGATTGTCACCCCGCTGACCTTCCTTGGCGGCACCTTCTATTCAATCAGTGTCCTGCCACCGACCTGGCAAACCGTCGCGCTATTCAACCCGGTGGTCTATCTGATCAGCGGGTTCCGCTGGAGCTTCTTCGAAATTGCCGATGTCGGCCATGCCGTCAGTGTCGGCATGACGCTGCTGTTCCTTGTCGTCTGCCTGGTCACGGTCTGGTGGATGTTCAGGACTGGCTACAAACTGAAAAAATGATGGCCTGCGTCCCGAAATAAGCCGCAGCGCCCGGGGTAAGTTTCTCGGGTCCGGAAATTTCAGGGAGTTGCAGATGTCGCCGGTATCAAGAACGTTCGCAGGCCTCGCCCTGGCAACCGCGCTTTCGACAACGGTTGCCGCGCAAGGGTTGGTCACGCAAAAGAATATTTCACTCGCGATGGCGCAGACGATTGCCCAGGCGGCCCTCGCCCAATGCGAGAGCATGGGTTTCAAGGTCTCGGTGACAGTGGTCGACCGTGCCGGACTTCCGATCGTGATGCTGCGCGGTGATGGAGCAGGCCTGCACACGCCCGAAGGCGCCGAGCGCAAGGCCTATACGGCACGAACCTTCAGCCAGCCCTCCGCCGACTTCGTCAAGCGGTTGAGCGAGAGACCGGAGACGGTCGGCTCGCGACAATACACGCGCGTGCTGGCACTCAGCGGCGGGCTGCCGATCAAGGCAGGCAATGAAGTCGTTGGCGCCGTCGGTGTCTCCGGTTCGCCCGGACAAGACGATGTCTGCTCAAAGGCCGGCATCGACAAGGTCGCCGACCTCCTCAAGTAGATGACTAGCTCGCCGACAAGGCATCGAGGATGCGCGCCCAGCTCCTGATGCCCTTGTGGTAGCACGTCAGGTCGAACTTCTCGTTCGGCGAATGGACACGGTCATCGTCGAGCGCAAACCCGACGAGCAGCGAATCCATTCCGAGCACGTTCTTGAAGTCCGCAACGATCGGAATGGAGCCGCCCGCCCCCACGGCCACGGCCTTGTGGCCCCATTCGTCGGCGAGAACGGCCCGCGCTTTTGTCAGCGCCGGATTGTCGAACGAAAGTTGGATTGCCGGAGCGAGGCCAAAATTGCCGAATTCGACCTTGCAGTCGGCGGGCAAGCGCGAGCGCACGAAAGCGCGGAAAGCATCGCGGATTTTTTCTGGGTCCTGATCGCCAACGAGGCGAAAAGAAACCTTGGCGCTGGCTTCACCGGGGATGACCGTCTTTGCGCCCTCCCCCGTGTAACCGCCGATGATGCCATTGACCTCAGCTGTCGGACGCGTGGTGATCATTTCGATCAGCATGCGATCCTTCTCGCCGGAGGGCTGCTTCAGTCCGATCGGGCCGAGGAATTTCTCCGGCGTGAGCCCGAGCCCTTTCAGATCGGCCTTGATGTCCGCCGGAAGCTCTTTAACGCCGTCATAGAAGCCGGGGATCGTCACGCGCCCATTTGCGTCCCACATCGCACCGAGGATCTCCGACAGAAGGCGCAACGGATTTTGTGCGGCGCCCCCGAACACGCCCGAATGCAGATCGCGATCGGCGCAAATGATCTTCACGTCCTCGTAGACCAGCCCGCGGAGCGAGGTCGTCACCGCCGGCGTTTTCTGGTCCCACATTGCAGTGTCGCAAACGAGCGCGAGGTCGAGCTTGAATTCATCGGCATTGTCGCGAACGAAGGCGAACAGGTTTTTCGAACCACATTCTTCCTCGCCCTCGATCATCATGGTGATCGGCAAAGGCAGCTTTCCGGTCACCGCCTTGAATGCACGGCAGGCCTCGATGAATGTCATCGCCTGACCTTTGTCATCGCAGGCACCGCGCGCGACGATGATCTTGCGCCCGTCCGGCAAGGTTTCGATGCGCGGCTCAAACGGTGGCGTCTTCCATAGATTGAGGGGATCGACCGGCTGGACGTCGTAGTGGCCATAGAAAAGAACATGCGGGCCTGCCACGCCGTTCGATTTGCCGACCACAACAGGGTGACCCGCCGTGGGGCGCACAGAGGCCTTAAAACCGATCGATTGAAGGTCGGCGGCGACGTGCTCGGCCGCCGCTCGGCACTGATCCTTGTAGGCGGGATCGGTTGAAACCGAGGCGATCCGCAATAGCGCGAACAGCCGCTCTACACTTTGGTCAAAATCCTGGTCGATGCGGTTCAGCACCGCGTCGAGGCTTTTCATGACGAACTCCTTCAGGGCTGGAGTCCGAAACTAGCAAGCTGAAACGCAGGGTCAATGCAGGGTCGGCTTGCCGAAAGCGGCCGAATTTGAATGGTCGGCCATTGGGATGCCCCTGGCGAGCCAGCGCGGCTCCCGGCGCACCGCATGACGGCCCTGCAGGGCGGCGCCAATCCGGCGATAGAGCAGCCGCGGCGGGATTGTCGCAGAAATCGCGGCGCGATAACCGCGGCTACGAGCAGCGCGTCGCAGCTGTGGCGTGACGACGGGCGCGATCATCAATGCCGGAATGCCGCAGCATAGCCCGGGGGCATCGCTTTCTTTCATCGGTGGGGCGTCCGGGACGGGAGGACCAACCGCCACGAGACAGGCATCGGCCCTGCCCGACTGACACAAGTGCCGCGCCTCATCGAGACCCGACACCGCGGTGACCTGCGCGACCTCCATGCGACGCAACCGAGCGGCCAACGCGTGGCCGTGTTCGCTGTCAGTCACGACAACAACACGCAAACCTTTCATCGACCTCATGACGCGACCCTTTACGTTCCACTCGACCCAATCCCTGCTGCGCCTGCACAAACCTCGCACGTCAAACGGTGGCCAAGCGCACCGGTATATCCTTCTTCTGTCAGTGTTATTTGAGACTACACCGCTTGCTGAGCCCAACAATCGACAATTCACCCGATGGTGAAACTACGAACGCACATGTTGTATTTGTGCACGGACGTTCGATCCGATCGTTGTCGGCTGTCGAACGTTGTCGCCATATGCAATTGCCGCATCGTGCAAGTCCGCATCAGTGGACTTGAATTCGTATCGCGGTCTTCTCATTTCCCTTGACTGTGACTTTCGCGACGTCCGAGGCGTGATGTCGCTACACGTGATTGATACCGCATCATGCTTGTCATCGGCGGAAACGGCGTTCAATATAAACGCAATTCCGCCACAAACGCGGGGGGCGTGAGGGGATCATGGAAGACTTGATCGGGCGTCTCGTCGCCAACGTTGGCGTCGACCGAAGTGCCGCGGAAAAGTCAGTTGGCATAATCCTCGACTTCCTTCTCAAGGAAGGCCCCGCCGACAAGGTAAAGGCACTCATCGACAAAATTCCCGGAGCGAACGCCTTGCTGTCGAGCCAATCGGATAGTGGTAGCGGGTTCTCGATGGGCGGCATCATGGGCGCAGGTACAAAGATGATGGCAGCGGGATTGAGCATGGGTCAGGTGCAAGCCGTCACGCGCGAGACGATTGCTTACGCGCGCGAAAAAATTGGCGACGACGCTGTCGGAGAAATTGTCGGCGCCATTCCCGGGTTAAGTCAGTTTGTTTGAATCCATTAAGAGCAACCAAACAAAAGAAACGGCGGAGGTACGGATGTCCTATCCCATCACCGACATCGACGGGATCGACGGCGAAGTCGCCGCCGTTCTCAAGTCGGCGGGGATCAGGTCGTCCGACCGCCTGCTGGAAGCCGCGCGTACCGTCAAAGGCCGCAAGACACTTGCGGCGAAAACCGGATACGACGAGAAGCGGCTCCTCTACTGGGCCAACATCGCCGACCGCATGCGCATCAAGGGCGTGCGGAAGGAATATGCCGAACTGCTCCAGGCGGCCGGCGTCGATACCGTCAAGGAGCTCAAGTATCGCAATCCGTCCAATCTGGCGAAGGCAATGGCCGACGCCAACAAGAAGCGCAGGCTCGTCCGGCTTTTACCATCGGAGAAAGTCGTGCGGCGGTGGATCGAAAGCGCCCGGATCTTGCCGCTGAAGATCACGTATTAGCGGTCTGGGGGCTGCTTGACAGCCCCTCGCCGACCGCGCAAAGCGACCGGCATGGAAAGCGTCCGTACTCTCGATAAAGCGGCCGGAACCGCTTCAAATCCATTTCCTCTCACGCTTGCGGCGCTGCTCTCGCCCGGCCGCCCGCTGGTCATGGGCGTCCTCAACGTCACTCCGGATTCCTTCTCCGACGGTGGCCGGTTCCTCGATCCGACGGTTGCCATCGCGCATGCCGCCGACATGGCTCGGCAAGGAGCCGACATCCTCGATATCGGCGCGGAGTCCACGCGCCCTTATGGTGATCCTGTCCCGGTATCGGCGGAAGACGAAAAGGCGCGGTTGGCGACGGTCGTGCCCGAGGTTGTCAAACTTGGCGTGCCGGTGTCGATCGATACCATCAAGGCTTCGACTGCCGCTTGGGCGCTCGACCAGGGCGCAGCGATCGTCAACGACGTCTGGGGGCTGCAGAAGGATCCGGACATGGCGCCGCTGGTGGCGAAGCGGAGGGTCCCGGTGATCGTGATGCACAATCGCGAGGCCGCCGATCCCGGCATCGATATCGTTGCCGATGTGAAGGCCTTCTTTACCCGTTCGCTCGAGATCGCGGCCCGTGCCGGCATTGCGCGAGAGAGTATCGTGCTCGACCCCGGAATCGGCTTCGGCAAGACGCCGGAACAGAGTATCATTTGTCTTGCTCGGTTCGCGGAGTTCAAGTCTTTCGGCTTGCCGCTGCTCGTGGGCGCCTCCCGCAAGCGTTTCATCAATTCGGTGACGCCCTCCCCGCCGCATGAACGCATCGGCGGATCGATCGCCGCACATCTATTGGCCGTCCAGTCGGGTGCCGCGATCGTGCGCGCCCACGACGTCGCGGAAACAGTCCAGGCGCTGCGCGTGAGCGCCGCAATCGAGGCCGTCCGATGAGTGACAGGATTTTCGTCAGAGGCCTGGCGTTGCATGCCTATCATGGCGTCATGCCGCACGAGGCCAAAGTGGGGCAAACGTTCCTGCTCGACCTCGATCTTGAAATCGACCTGACGGCCGCCGCCCGCTCGGACAAGGTCGTCGATACCGTGTCCTACGACAAGGTCGTGGATTGCGCGACCGAATCCTTCTGCGGCGAGCGACACCGCCTCATCGAGGCGGCCGCCGGCCGCGTCGCCGATGCCGTGCTGGCGGATTTTCCGCGCGTGCGCTCGGTGCGGATCACGATCCACAAACCGCACGCGCCGATTGCCGCGACGTTCGAAGATATCGGTGTCACGCTGGTGCGAAGTCGCCATGGTTGAAGCGCTGCTGGCCCTCGGCGGAAATGTCGGAAACAGCAGGGCCATTCTCGACCGCGCCATCGCGTTGCTCTGCGACGGCAAGGACGTGCGGCTGACCGCGCGCTCGTCCGACTATCGGACGCCGCCATGGGGCTTCAAGTACCAACCGCATTTCGTCAACCTCGCCATTGCGGTGGAAACGACGCTCACGCCGCGCGAGCTTCTCGAACGCGCCCAGCAGATCGAATTGCAGCTCGGGCGGGATCGCGCGCATGAAAAAAGAAACGGGCCGCGCACGGCCGATATCGACATCATCGCCTATGACGATGTGACGCTGGATGAGCCCAACCTCACGCTGCCGCATCCGCGCCTGTTCGAACGCGCGTTCGTGCTCATTCCGCTGGCGGAGATCGCGGGCGACCGGGTGATCGCCGGGCGGCGTGTCGACGAGGCCGCGAGCGTCGTGGATGGCGGAACGATCCAGCGGCTGCCTTAGAAGGTCTGGAAGCTCCGGAGGCTTGCACGTTCCGGCTATGCACCTTGCGTCAATGCGATGGCTCCATCGCGCCGACTGTGCCATTTTGCTCGCATGACCGACGAACTCTCACTCGCCGCCGAATTCCCGCCCGTGACGGAGACGGAGTGGCGCAAGCTGGTCGAAGCGGCGCTCAAGGGCGCCGATTTCGACAAGCGCCTGGTCAGCCGGACCTATGACGGGTTGCGGATCGAACCGCTTTATCCGCGCGCCGCGGGGGCAAAGCCGGTCGCCGGACGAAAGCCGGGCGCGGCCTGGAGCGTGATGCAGCGGGTCGATCATCCCGATCCGGCGGCGGCCAACGCCCAGGCGCTGGAGGATCTGGAGAATGGCGCGACCGGCTTGACCCTGGTCATGGCCGGCTCGACCAACGCCAATGGCTACGGCCTTGATCCCTCCCCGCAGACGCTCGCGCGCGTGCTCGAGGGGGTGAAGCTCGATGCCGGCATCAGGATCGATTTCGATCAGGGGCCGGCGGGCTTCTCGGTCGCGCGGCATTTCGCCGATCTGGTGCGGGCGCAGAACCTGCGGCCCGACGCCGTCGACGTCGCCGCCGGTGTCGACCCGATCGCCGCCTTCGCCCTCTCCGGCCACTCAAAATTTTCGTGGAATGAGTTGTCGACCGATTTTGTTGCAGCGGCGCGCGAACTTCACGAGCGCGGTTTCCGCAAATCATTTGCAGCCGCGGATGGACGAACGATTCACAATGCCGGTGGCTCTGAAGCGCAGGAGCTGTCGTTCGCCATCGCAAGTGCCGTCGAGTATCTGCGTGCGTTTGAGAAAGGCGGCGTATCGCCCGATGTTGCACGCGACATGATCTATTTTCGGTTGAGCGCCGACGCAGATGAATTTCTGACTATCGCCAAATTTCGCGCATTGCGAAAACTCTGGGCGCGCGTGGAAGAGGCTTCCAAGCTCACGCCAAAACCCGCTTACGTTGCGGCGGAAACTGCGTGGCGAATGATGACCAAACGCGATCCCAATGTGAACATGTTGCGCACAACGATTGCCGTTACGTCAGCAGGACTTGGGGGTGCCGACAGTATTACAGCGCTGCCTCATACTGTTGCCCTCGGGTTGCCTGACGCCTTTGCGCGCCGTCTCGCTCGAAACACGCAACTTGTCCTCCTTGAGGAATCGCACCTGGCGAAGGTGACTGATCCTGCCGCCGGATCTGGTGCTATCGAAGAGCTCACAAAAAAACTTTGCACGGCTGCCTGGAACAAGTTCCAGGAAATTGAATCACATGGTGGCGCCTGGATGGCATTGGAAAACGGGTTCATCCAATCCAGTGTCGCGAGTGTTAGATCCGAACGCCAGCAGTCGGCCGCCCGACGGAAAGACGCGATAACGGGCACGAGCGACTACCCGAATTTAAGTGAGACCGTGGCAGTCACTCTCGATGTTGCAAAGGTTGCGCCGATCAAAGAGACCACGCCGGCGATTACCGTTCAGGCTTTGCCACGTGCACGCCTCGCCGAACCGTTCGAGCGTTTGCGGGAGGCTTCGGACCGCATATTGGAGAAGACCGGAACAAGACCGAAAGTCTTCCTGGCTAATCTCGGAAAAGTTTCTGATTTCACCGCGCGCACCACATACGCCAAGAACTTCTATGAGGCCGGCGGCATCGAGGCCTTGACCAATGACGGGTTCGATCGTCGAGCAGACGTCGTAGCCGCATTCAAGCGGTCCGGCGCTCGACTCGCCTGTTTATGTTCGTCGGACAAGGTTTACGCCAGCGAAGCAGCCGAGACCGCCAAAGCGCTGACCGATGTGGGTGCTATCGTCCAATTTGCCGGTCGCCCCGGTGAGAACGAGACCAAATGGCGGCAGGCAGGTATTAAAGCCTTCATCTACGTGGGGTGCGACACGCTTGCGACCTTGCAGGCCGCACATGATATTCTGAACGTCAAATGAGTCAGATACCCAACTTTGCCAAAGTCGACTTTGCTGAGTTCGACCGCGCCGGCCGGTAAGACTACGGCCGCACCCTGGACGACGCCCGAAGGCATCGCCGTCAAACCAACCTACAGCGAACATGACTTGGCAGGTCTCGACTTCCTGAGCACCTTCCCGGGCAAGCCCCCGTTTCTTCGCGGTCCTTATCCCGCAATGTACGCGGCTCAGCCGTGGACAATTCGTCAATACGCCGGCTTCTCAACCGCCGAGGATTTAAACGCCTTCTACCGGCGCAATCTCGCCGCCGGACAGAAAGGCCTCTCAATCGCCTTCGATCTTGCAACCCACCGCGGGTACGACAGCGATCACCCGCGCGTGTCGGGCGACGTCGGAATGGCGGGTGTCGCAATCAGATTCGATCTACGACATGCGCACACTGTTCTCGGGAATCCCGCTGGACCAGATGAGCGTATCGATGACCATGAACGGCGCGGTGCTGCCGGTTCTGGCGCTCTACATTGTCGCGGCCGAAGAACAGGGCGTGCCACACGAGAAACTCTCAGGCACAATCCAGAACGATATCCTCAAAGAATTTATGGTCCGCAATACCTACATTTATCCGCCTACCCCCAGTCTGCGGATTATCTCGGACATTTTCGCGTTTACATCGACCGAAATGCCGAAATTCAATTCGATTTCGGTATCCGGCTATCACATGCAGGAGGCCGGTGCGACGCAAGACCTGGAGCTCGCGTACACGCTGGCCGATGGCGTTGAATACGTCCGTGCCGG
The DNA here is from genome assembly GCA_963707615.1 of uncultured Alphaproteobacteria bacterium. Lineage (GTDB taxonomy): Bacteria > Pseudomonadota > Alphaproteobacteria > Rhizobiales > Xanthobacteraceae > Pseudolabrys. Next base: position 531,034 of record CAVPQT010000001.1, on the reverse strand, counting down.
ACTTAAGGCAGGCCTGACAATCGATCAGTTTGCGCCCCGCATATCGTTCTTCTGGGCGATCGGCATGAACTATTTCATGGAGATCGCCAAGCTGCGCGCGGCCCGCATGTTGTGGTCAAAGCTCATCAAAGCTTTCAATCCGGAAGACCCGCGCTCGCTGTCCCTGCGCACACATTGTCAGACGTCAGGCTGGTCTCTCGCTGCGCAAGATGTCTTCAACAATGTCGCTCGCACCATGATCGAGGCGATGGCTGCCACGCAAGGTCAAACCCAGTCGTTGCATACCAATGCGCTCGACGAAGCCCTCGCCCTGCCAACGGATTTTTCGGCGCGTATCGCGCGTAACACGCAAATCGTTTTGCAGCAGGAGGCCGGCGCTACTCGCATCGTCGACCCGTGGGGTGGATCCTATTACGTGGAGCGCCTTACCTACGAGCTGGCGCGGAAGGCCTGGGGGCACATCGAAGAAGTCGAAGCGCTTGGTGGGATGGCTAAAGCGATCGAGGCAAGCATTCCCAAGCTGCGCATTGAAGAAGCCGCAGCAAAGACGCAAGCCCGCATCGACGCCGGCGCACAGTCCGTTGTCGGTGTTAACAAGTACGCACCGACCAACGAGAAGCCGATTGAGGTGCTCAAGATAGACAATTCCGCCGTTCGCGCACATCAAATCGAAAAGCTTCAACGTCTAAAAGCAGAACGCGACCCAATCCTGTTGCAAGAAGCGCTTGACGCACTTACACGGGCTGCTGACCGCGGCAACGGCAATCTGCTGGCGCTTGCAGTCGATGCCGCACGGGCAAAAGCGACCGTCGGAGAAATCTCGTCGGCGCTCGAGAAAGTGTTCGGCCGCCATCGCGCCGAAATTAAAGCGATTACGGGAGTTTATAAGCGGGAGGTCGGCATGACCGGCGCCGTCGAGCGTGTGCGCACCGCAGTAGAGGCATTCGAAGTCGCCGAGGGCCGACGGCCTCGCTTGCTGGTCGCGAAGATTGGACAAGATGGCCATGACCGTGGACAGAAGGTGATTGCATCAGCCTTCGCGGACCTTGGCTTCGATGTCGACATTGGCCCGCTGTTCGCCACACCAGCTGAAGCAGCCCGCCAAGCGGTGGAGAACGACGTCCATATTCTGGGAGTGTCATCGCTTGCTGCAGCTCACCTGACCCTTGTACCGGAGCTAAAGGCAGAACTGGCCAAGCAAGGTCGAGACGACATTATGATCGTTGTCGGAGGCGTGGTCCCCCCTCAGGACTACGAGTCCCTGATGCAGGCTGGGGCCGAGGCAATTTTTCCCCCCGGTACGGTTATTGCGGACGCCGCCGAAAATCTCCTCAAGACACTCAATAAACGTCTCGGGCACGGCAAAGAGGCTGCCGAGTGAGGCGGCTACTTGGACTATCAGTCGTGCTCGGCAACCTGTCCCTGGCGGCCTGTATCGATTCCTCCGGGCCCATTTTACAGAACGCGCAACCTTTATTTGGCCAAGAGTTACGACTGCAATTTTACACATTGCGTAAAGGTTTTGCCGACGAACCCGAACAAGCGTCGTTCAAATGGGACGGCACACGATATACTCGTGCCGGCGGTGGCATGAGCGATATAACTTCCTTCACGGTGCATCGGCTTGAAGGTCGCGCGTACGTTGTTCAGAGCGCGGCGGCCAAGCGTCAGGGCATTTTTGAGTACGCCGTCGCTTTCAAGCTGACTGAAGGCGTCTACCAGGTCACGGCAATTGACGAGGATGACGCCGATGGTGCCACGCGCGCTCGGTACTGTCGTCGGGTGGACGAGAGCCCTTGCCGTATCTCGACCCAGAAGGAATTATTTGCGTTCGCTCGTGCTACTGATGCCCGACAAAAGGGAGAAGGCGCTTTGGTGCTTCGTCTGCCAACCGACAATCAAGAGCCGCCACGCTAAGGGACGTCGATGGCCTCGCGCACGCTTCCCCCGGCCGATCTCGCTCGTGGTATCCGCACGGGTAACCGCGCGACCTTGGCCCGTGCGATTACCCTGATCGAAAGCAAGCGCGCAGACCATCGCAAAATCGCGCACCTTCTTGTGCAGGAATTATTGCCGCATACAGGAAGTGCCGTCCGCCTCGGCATCACCGGCGCACCAGGTGCCGGAAAATCGACCACGATTGACGTTCTTGGCACCTACCTCACCGGCAAGGGTCACAAGGTAGCGGTTCTCGCCGTCGATCCGTCGTCTACCCGCACCGGCGGATCGATTCTCGGCGACAAGACACGCATGGCTCAGCTTGCCATGGACGCAAACGCGTTTGTGCGACCTTCTCCGTCTTCGGGAACACTTGGAGGCGTTGCGGCCAAGACACGTGAAACCATGTTGGTTTGCGAAGCCGCCGGCTACGACGTCATCATGGTCGAGACCGTCGGCATTGGTCAGTCGGAAACCGCCGTCGCAGACATGACCGACTTTTTTCTTGTGCTGATGATTCCCGGTGCCGGCGACGAATTGCAGGGTCTGAAAAAGGGAATTGTCGAGCTCGCGGATATGATTGCGGTCAACAAAGCCGACGGCGACAACATAGAGGCCGCGAAACAGGCAGCGGCGGAATATCGCGCTGCACTGAACATCCTGACCCCGCAATCATCGGCATGGTCACCGCCGGTCATTGCTTATTCCGCTCTCACAGGGAACAGCATCGACAGACTGTGGGCTCAAGTTCTTTCGCACAAAGAGAAGACGACTGCCTCCGGCGAATTGGCAGCGCGGCGACGCGACCAGCAGGTAAAATGGATGCGGACGATGCTCGAGGAGCGACTCACCGCGCGCTTGCGGAGTGACGCATCCATTCGTGCGAAATTGCGACAGGCCGAAATTCAGGTCGCTGCCGGCAAGCTCGCGCCCACACTCGCGGTTGACGAAATCGCACGATTGCTCGGCGTCTAGATGCCCGCGCTCACTATTCTGGTCACCGGCTTTGGACCCTTTCCGGGCGCGCCGTTCAATCCAACCGGCCATTTAGTTGAAAGACTTGCGAGGGTGCGACGGCCGATGCTCGCCGACGTAACGATCATCCCTCATGTTTTTCAAACCAGCTACGCCGCCGTGGACCGCGACTTGCCTAAACTGCTCGCCAAGCACAGACCAGATGCGCTGCTGATGTTTGGGCTTGCACCGAGGGCAAAGCTGTTACGAATTGAAACGCGTGCACGAAATAGATCGGGCTCGTTTCCGGACATATCGGGCCGCTCGTTGCCCGGCCGGCAGATCCGAATTGATGGCCCACCCGATTTGGTGCTGCCATATGGGCGACACTTGCTAGCTGCCGCACGTAGCCTGAAAACGCCCGTTGTACTCTCGCGCGATGCAGGACGCTATCTGTGTAACTATCTCTGTTGGCGCGCCAGCGAAGCCGCGATGAAACATGGCGTTCATCTTGCGGCATTCGTCCACGTGCCACCCGTTACGCGCAAGGTTCTACGCCCGAGCAAAAAGCATCGTGCGAGTCTCGACGACCTTTCGCGCGCTGCCGCCTGTTTTCTGTTGGCCACTACGACAATCGCTCGGCGTATGAGACGCCACGTTTAGGCCCGAAACTCGATATAGTGGCATCCCATGATCCGCCGTCGACACATTGGTGCGAGAACTTTCGTTATGCTCATTCTATTGATTGTTTTCTTTGTACCCATCGCTGCTCGCGCCGTTGCGTATGCAATCGGTGACAATCCTCGCTCTTGGCGCGACGCCGATTGGTCAAGCACTGGGATCTTACCGTCCGCGGCCGAATATCCGGCAGCGCGCGTGATCGTTTTCACCGGCACGGCGGGCGCCTGGAAGGGCATCTTCTCCGTTCACAGCTGGATCGTTCTCAAGCGGCCGAACGAAGCGCATTGGACGCGTTATGATGTCGTAGGCTGGGGCGAGCCGGTGCGAGTGAATAACTGGCCCGTGGATGGACGTTGGTACGGCAACGAGCCGGTCATGCTTGCCGACGTATGCGGCACGGAGGCCGAGGAACTGATCCCTCGTATCGAGAAAACCGTGAAGGCCTACGACTACTCGCAATCCGGCGACTACCGAATCTGGCCGGGGCCAAACAGCAACAGCTTCATTGCTGCTATCCTTCGTACCGTGCCCGAACTGGGCGTGACGCTGCCACCAAATGCGGTTGGGCGCGATTTCCGACGCGGATTTTATCTGGGACCAACTGATAGCGGCACCGGCCTCGAGGTCAACTTGAGCGGTTACGCTGGCCTGAAGGTCGGCTGGGTTGAGGGCATCGAGATTAATTTCTTGGGGTTGGTCGCGGGTCTTGATGTGCGTTACCCCGCAGTGAAGCTTCCTGGTTACGGGCGGGTCGGCATTGGATCACCAGTAACAACAGCGCTTGCGCGATAAATTTACTGCACGCGTATCAGGATCAAGCCGCAAACGATCATGAGCGCCGCAACGATGCGGACGGCGCGGAGCGGCTCTTTGAGCAGCACTACGGCGATTGCGGCGCCAAATAGTACGCTGGTCTCGCGCAAAGCTGCGACGATTGCGATCGGCACAATCGTCATTGCCCAGATGGCGATCCCGTACGAAAGAAACTGAAGTGCCCCGCCCGCAAGACCGCGACGCCAATAGAGATGCATCGCTGGCATTACGTCGCGGCCATCCCGATAAAGGGCATAAGGCACCATCACCAGGGCAATTCCAATAAACAGGCAGACTGAATAGGCATTGGGGTTGGCGGAGGCGCGCGCACCTATTCCGTCAACAACTGAGTAGCCGCAGACTGTAATTGCCGTGAAGAGCGCAAAGCCAATGGCGCGGCGATCGACGACGGCAAGATCGCGGCCTCCGCGTGCAGACAGCAAAAGAACTCCTGCAACCAAGGCAAGGATTCCAGTCCACCCGACCAGGCTCAATCTTTCGCCGACGATGACAGTCGTCGCGGCGGCCGTCATCAGAGGCGCGGAGCCGCGAGCGATTGGATAGACCTGGCCGAGATCGCCGGTGCGATAGCTTTCGATTAACGAAGCGAAATAGATGAGGTGAATTGCGACCGATGCGACGAGCCAGGGCCAGGCACCCGACGCAGGAAGCCCCACGAACGGAAAGAGTACCAGCGCTACGAGGCCTGAGCCGACCGAAATTAACGTGGTGGTGGAAAGCGGATCGAGTCCGACCTTGATCAGGGCATTCCAGCCAGCATGACAGGCTGCCGCGAATAAAACCGCGAGGAAAACAACATTTTCCATCAGCATCTGTGTCCGGTCGTTCGACGAAAGGAGGGGGCAGATGGAGGGAATTCGATCCGTCGCCGGGTTCAGGCCCGTTGCGGCGCACTAGGAACCGCATTTTTATATCAGGCAACCCTAGCCGATCGGACAGACCAAGAGTATCGTTTCCTAAACGCCGGATAAAACGGCGCTATTGGGAGGATACGCTAATGGGACAATCACGTCTTTCACGTCGTACTGTTCTCAAGACCGCTGCTCTCGGTTCGGCTGCGGCGATTACCGCGCCTTATGTTAGCGGTGTTTATGCTGCGGGTACGTTGTCTTTAGGTTGCTGGGACCATTGGGTACCTGGAGCCAACAAGGCGTTCGATAAGATCTGCAAGGAATGGGGCGATAAGAACAAGGTCGATGTGCACATCGATTACATCACCTCCCAAGGCGAGAAAGACAAACTAACGGCCGCGGCGGAAGCGCAGGCCGGCACCGGTCACGACATCATGTCGCACCGCGACTGGAATATTCAGATCCACCAGCGCCTGCTCGAACCCCTCGATGACGTTATTGGCCAGTTGATCAAGCAGTACGGCCCGATCAGTCCCGTTGCTGAGTATCTCGCCAAGATCAAAGGCACGTGGCGCGGCGTACCGACCGCCATCGGCAGCCAGGTCAAACCATGTCAGTCACGATTTGATCTCTACAAGGAGCACTGCGGGATCGACCTCGTCGACATGTTCCCTGCTGACGAGGCGCAGTTCGACAAGGCCAAGACGGACAAGTGGACGTGGGATCTGTATCTCGATTGCGCGCAAAAGTTACACAAGGCGGGTTTCCCGGTTGGCCTGCCAATGGGTCAGACCAGCGACGCTGTCGACTGGGTCGGTGCGCTCTTCAAGTCCTACGGCGTGGTGATGATCGACGAGAAGGACAACATCAAGGTCAACTCGGACGAAACTCGCGCCGCGCTCGAATACCTGAAGAAGCTCATGGCGGTTAACCCACCCGAGGTCTACGCCTGGGACGACGCGGGCAACAATCGGTGGATCATTTCCGGCAAGGGTTCGGGAATTATGAATCCGCCCAGTTCGTGGGCGGTCGCCAAGCGTGACAATCCGAAGGTTGCGGAAAACATCTGGTGTCACGCGATGCCGAGAGGTCCGAAGGGCCGCTTCGTGGGTCAGCTTCCGCAGTTTTACGGTCTGTGGAGTTTCTCGAAGAACAAGTCTGCCGGCAAAGATCTCTTGCTGCATGTGTCGCAGAAGGAATTGATCGCTCAATTGGTTGCCGCCTCAGTCGGCTACGACCTGCCTTCGTTCAAGAGCATGTACGATCTTGATACATGGAAGACGGTCGAGCCTCCGAAAGGTGTGGTTTACAGCTATCCGCCACGCGGCGATGAGCAAACCTCGATGTTCGGCGCACCTGCCCGCTCCGAAGTGGGCGCTCAGATGTACAACCAGGCCATCAATACCGTGATGGTCGCCAAGCTCACGCAAGGCAACGAGAAGCTCGACGACGTCATCAAGTGGGCGGAAAAGGAACTTGAAGGCGCGCTTCGCGCCTGACCGTTTGGAGTCAGTCATGACAAATCGCGTGCCGGCCGAATTGGCCGGCACGCGCGACGTTCAATGATAGTCGAGGGGCGACACTAATACGTCGAAGGCAGTGCATGGCAGATACAGTCCATACATGGGTTCCGGCTCTGCAGGAGACCGGCAAGCGCATACCCGCTCGCAGCAGCCTTAATAAATTTTTCCGGCAGCGCTCGACGATTGCTTTCCTGATGTGTCTGCCGCTTATTGTGATTATTACCAGCCTCGTCATCTATCCGGCCTTCTACTCGATCTATCTATCGATGCTGAACAAGGCCCAGACACGGTTCATCGGTCTTGGAAATTTCACTTTCCTGCTTTCCCGCGACGTTTTCTGGATGGTGGTGCAACAGTCGGCAATCTTTGCGCTGTCCGCCGTTTTCTTCAAAGCACTCATAGGTCTGATCACCGCGCACCTGATCAACAATCTGCCGAGCAAAGGCCAGCGCAAATGGCGCGGCATGCTCCTTGTGCCTTGGGTCATCCCTCTTGCTCTATCGTCGCTTGGTTGGTGGTGGCTGTTCGACCCGACCCATTCAGCGTTCAATTGGATCTTGGCCGGACTGGGTTTCAATGAAATCCCGTGGCTGAGCGATCCCTACTGGGCACGTTTTTCCGTCATCCTGGTCAATGTGTGGTACGGCGCGCCATTCTTCCTGATCATGTATCTGGCCGCGTTGAAGTCGGTACCTGAGCAGCTCTACGAAGCCGCAGCGATTGACGGCGCAAACGCCTGGCAGAGATTTATCCATATCACTCTGCCGATGATGCGGAACATCATCGCAATCACCGTGCTTTTCTCACTGATCGTGACGTTTGCCAATTTCGACATCGTGCAGATCATGACCGCGGGCGGTCCCAGGAACATGACGCACGTTTTTGCGACTTACTCGTTCCTCCTCGGCATTCGTTCCGGCGATCTGCCTTTGGGCGCCGCGACGTCGCTGTTCATGTTCCCGATTCTGGCGATCGCGGCGGTATTCATCCTGCGCGGTGTACGCAAGCGCGGGAGGGAAATCGCATGACCTCGGTCGCGATTTCGGTCCCGAAAGCCGCCGGCGCCCCACGTCTAGCCAGCCTGAAACGCAATCGCCGATGGGCATTGATCACCTCCTACGTATTCCTGGTGATCTTTGCGATCTTTTTCCTGATGCCGCCGTACTACATGGTTGTGACAGCGCTTAAGAGCGATGCCGAAGTCGCTCACATGGCGACCAATCCATGGATCATTGCGAATGGGATTACGCTCGACCAGTTCAAGATTCTTTTCACGCAAACCGATTTTCTGATTTTTTTCAAAAATACGGCCATCGTCACCGTCGCTGTGGTCGTTATCACCATGGTCGTCAGTGTTCTGGCGGCATTCTCGCTTGGCCGCATGCGATTCTGGGGATCAAGCATACTCGCTACGGGCATCTTCCTAACTTACCTCGTGCCGGACACATTGCTTTTCATCCCCCTGTTCCAGATCGTGAAGGCCATTGGCCTGCTCAATTCATATTGGGGAATGGTGTTGGTCTATCCGACCCTTACGGTGCCGTTCTGCACGTGGATCATGATCGGTTACTTCCAATCCATTCCGAAGGAGCTTGACGAAGCTGCCCTCATCGACGGCGCCGGCCACATGCAAATGCTGCTGAAAATCTTCATTCCAGTAGCCCTGCCCGGCATCATCGCAGCGACTATTTTCGCATTCACGGTGTCTTGGGCAGCCTTCGTCTATCCGATGGCCTTTCTCTATTCGGCAGACCAGCAAGTGCTCACCGTCGGTACCGTGACCAGCCTGATCCGCGCCGATGTCTACAAGTGGGGCATGCTGATGGCTGGCGCGCTCGTTGCCGCCGCACCGCCTCTGGTGATCTATGCTTTCCTCATGGACTACTACATCGCCGGCCTAACCTCTGGCGCAACCAAGGGCTGACCACCATGGCTGAAGTTGCGTTGCGTCAGGTTGTCAAAAAGTTCGGTGATGTCGAAGCGGTACGATCGATCGATCTCGACATTCCGGACAATGAGTTCGTCGTCCTGGTTGGCCCTTCCGGTTGCGGCAAAAGCACAACGTTGCGGATGATTGCCGGCCTTGAGGAAGTCACTTCAGGTGACATCTGTATCGGTGGCGAAATCGTCAATGACTTGCCGCCGAAAGACCGTGACATTGCAATGGTGTTCCAGAATTACGCGCTTTACCCGCATATGACGGCGTTCGAGAACATGTCGTTCGGGCTCAAGCTGCGCAAGTTCTCCAAGAACGAAATTCGTCAACGGGTCGAGCACGCCGCCCGTATCCTGGACATCACAGAGTTGCTCGATCGCCGCCCGAAAGCACTGTCGGGTGGACAACGTCAGCGGGTCGCCATGGGTCGCGCGATCGTCCGCAATCCCAAGGTATTCTTGTTCGATGAGCCTCTATCGAACCTCGACGCCAAACTCCGCGTGCAAATGCGGACGGAAATAAAGCGCGTCCATCAAAAGGTGAAAACAACGACTGTCTACGTTACCCATGACCAGGTTGAGGCAATGACGCTTGCCGATCGCGTCGTGGTGATGAACAAGGGCATCATCGAGCAGATTGGGACGCCGCAGGAGCTCTATCATCGCCCGCGCACCAGGTTCGTCGCCGGTTTCATAGGGTCTCCGGCCATGAACTTCATTCCGTGTCAGCTCGACCAAAATGGCGCGAACATGCGTGTCCGCGTTAACGACAGCATCGTCCTGCCGGTACCGCCGGACCGGGCTAATCGCTACCAATCGTTTGTCGGCAAACCGGTGACACTTGGATTGAGGCCGGAGCACATTACGGAGCCTCGCCAGAACGGGCATAGCGATGGATCCGATTTTACGGTGACGCTGGACGTCGTCGAGCCGCTGGGCATGGAGACAATGGTGTTCTTCACCGTGAATGGGATTGAATTTTGTGGTCGCGTCGAACCCAGCAGTGCAGCCGACGCAGGGGCAGCCATGCGGCTGCACGCCAACGTCGAGCACATGCACCTCATTGATCCGGCAACTGGCGCGGTAATCTAGCGATCTCTCACGCCTTCGCCGCCGCCGGAGCCCACAGCTTCGGGCCGGCCCGCTGATATTGTGGCGGGCGAACGACGTCAGCACCGAGCGCCTTGGCCGCATGCCAACCCCAATGGGGGTCGTCAAGAAAGCAACGTGCCATTGAGACCAGGTCCGCCTGTCCTTTGGCAACAATGTCTTCGGCGTGATCCGCCTTCACGATCAGACCCACAGTGCGTGTGGGAATCCCGGCCTCTTTTTTCACGCGGGCTGCGATGGAGACATTGTAGCCAGGTTCCGTCGGATTGCGGATATCGGCAGCCACGCCCCCCGACGAGATGCAGACGAAGTCGACCCCCTCGCCTTTCAGCGCCTTGGCGATAGCAACGGCATCGTCAGGCGTAAGCCCACCTTCACGCCAGTCGCTTCCGGTAATGCGCGCGCCCAGCGGTACCGTTTTCGGAACTATCGCTCGTACGGCGCGCGCAATTGACAACGGAAACCGCATGCGATTTTCAAAAGAGCCACCGTACTGATCCGTACGTTTGTTTGAAATTGGCGACATGAAACCGTGCGCCAGATAGCCATGGGCCATGTGCAACTCGATTTCGTCAAAGCCAATGCGCAAGCATCGCTGCGCCGCAGAGACAAAAGCTGCACGCACGCGCTCCATATCGGCCTCAGTAACCTCGCGGGGCGTATGCCAACCTTCGCCGAATGGAATTGGTGACGCCGCAATCGTGGGCCATGGGTCCGCTTCCGGCTTAAGCGCAAGCGCACCTTCCCACGGCCGTTGCGCGGAGCCTTTGCGTCCAGAGTGCGCGATCTGAATTCCGAACTTGGCGCTGCCCATCCGTCGAGCTTGTGCAATGACGCGGGCCAGTGCGGCCTCGTTATCATCGGAATAGAGACCCAGACACCCATGTGTAATGCGGCCATGCCGCTCCACGTGTGTTGCCTCCACAATCACCAGCGCCGCTCCGGAATGAGCCAGCATTCCGAGATGCATGAGATGCCAATCATTGGCACAACCGTCGTCGGCAGAATATTGGCACATCGGTGAAACCACGATGCGGTTGGCGAGCTCAAGACCCGCCAAACGCAAGGGCGTAAACAAAGTACTGGGCATGATGGATTCGACTCTGGCTGGTGAACGCTGAACCTAGCGTTGCTGGATGGAATTTAGATAAGCAATAATTGCACCGACGTCCGCCGCATCGAATGAAAATTCCGGCATATCCGGATGGCCGGACATAATGCCCTCTCCAAGCGCCTCCTCCAATGACTCGATTGGATAGCGTTGGCCGAGGCTACGGAACGTCGGAGCAAGCTTTTGCGGGCTGTCTCCGGTTCGGCCGACTGCATGACACGAAGCGCAGTTGCGAGCAAGCAGCGCTTCGCCGCGTTTGAAATCCTGCGCGGCGGCACTCTGACCGAATGTCGCGACAGTTGCGATTGCGGTCAGCATCCCGATTCGTATCAAGCTGCCGGAGGTAAATCCCGCTTGTCGAATGCAGACCGTCGACTTGCAAGCGCCGCCCAGAGTGCGGCGATACGCTCTGCTTCGTGCAGATGCCACGCAAGCTGTTCCCTGGTGTAATACTTTGTCCATCGACCGCTTCGCTCGAGATCGCGGATTTGGGCAAGCCGCCGCCGCGCCAAGCCATGCCATTTCTCAGCGATCTTATCGAAGCGAACTGTACCTTGCACGGTAGCCATTTGTTGCCCCCCGGCACGCGTCAATTCGGTGGCCGATCAACAACCGCCGAAAATCACACGGAAACAACGGCATACAGTTGGAGCGTATGTACTCCGATTCTTGGCCTTCCAAATACCGCGCAGAATCTAGAGGCGAATGTGCAGCTTGTTAGCAATCTCGCCTATGACGCCGCGCCGGAAAAGCAGCACGCAGGAAACGAAAATCGCACCTTGAATGACGAGCACCCATTCCCCGATTGGAGCAAGCTTAAACTGCATGACCAGGATTGCGAAGGCCCCAACGACTGGGCCGAATATGGTGCCAAGACCGCCGACCAAAGTCATCAGCACAACTTCGCCTGACATCGGCCAATTCACGTCGGTGAGTGAAGCCAGTTGCAATACAATTGCTTTGGTCGCTCCGGCAACACCGGCAAGCGTCGCCGATAACACAAACGCAACCAGTTTGTAGCGATCGGTTTTATAACCAAGCGAAATCGCCCGTGCTTCGTTTTCCCGAATTGCCTTAAGAACCTCGCCAAAAGGTGAATGGATAATTCGGTAGATGAACATGAAGCCCGCGAGAAAGATGATCAAGACGACGGCGTACATCGACATTTCGTTCTTCAAATTGATGATGCCGAACAAAACGCCACGCGGCACCGCCTGAATGCCATCTTCGCCACCAGTGAATTTTGCTTGCAAAGCAAAGAAGTACATCATCTGCGCAAGCGCCAACGTAATCATCGCGAAATAGATACCTTGGCGGCGGATTGCCAGCGAACCGGCCACGAGGCCGCATACTGCCGCCGTTGCGGTGCCAGTCAGGATCGCAAGCTCGGGGGGAAAGCCCCACGCTTTCGCGGAATACGCCGAGAGATAACTCGCCCATCCGAAATAGAGCGCGTGGCCAAATGACAATAGGCCGACATACCCGATCAACAGATTGAAGGCGCAGGCAAAGAGGGCAAAACACATGGCCTGCATCAGGAAGAGCGGATAAGTCACGAAAGGCGCTATTACCAAGGCGGCCGTCATTATCACAAAGCCGATGGTCTCGCTTTGGCTACGCAGGACGGACGGTTTTTTCACCAGCGGATCAGCGACGTGCTCCATCACGCCCTCCGCCCGAACAAGCCCGCAGGCCGGACCAGCAGCACAATCGCCATAATGACAAAGATCACAGTGTTGGATGCCTCGGGAAAAAACACTTTCGTTAAACCTTCGATGACGCCGAGACCGAATCCCGTGACAATCGCCCCCAGAATCGAGCCCATTCCACCGATCACAACGACCGCAAACACCACAATGATCAATTCAGAACCCATTTGGGGTGACACATTGTAAATCGGAGCGGCCATGACGCCTGCAAAAGCAGCGAGCGCTACTCCGAACCCATATGTGAGTGTGATCATACGCGGAACGTTTATGCCAAATGCGCGAACGAGCGTCGGGTTCTCGGTGGCGGCGCGCAGGTAGGCGCCCAGACGGGTACGCTCGATTACAAACCAGGTGCCTATGCAAATCACCAGTGAAGCCGCGATCACCCAGGCGCGATAGTTCGGCAGGAACATAAATCCCAAATTCTGACCGCCACGCAATGAATCTGGCACCGTATAAGGCAGACCAGCAGATCCGAAATAATTCCGCGCAACTCCTTCAAAGATCAAAGCCAGCCCAAACGTGAGCAGCAGACCATAGAGATGGTCGAGCTTGTAAAGTCGCTGGAGAAAAAGCCTTTCAACAATTATGCCGGTGAAACCGACAATGATTGGCGCGACGATCAAAGCGGGCCAGTAGCCAAGGCCCGAGTACTTCAGAATAAGATATGCCGTAAAGGCGCCCATCATATACTGGGCGCCGTGACTGAAGTTGATGATGTTGAGCATGCCGAAAATGACGGCGAGCCCCAGGCTCAACAACGCGTAGAAGGAGCCATTGATCAAACCGATCAACAGCTGACCGAACAGCGCAGTCGATGGTATGCCGAAGATCTCGAACATTCAGTCACCGAGAAACCGAGGGGCGAGCGCTGGCCCGCCCCTCGTATTTTCAACTGACATTAACCGCTGACAAGCGGGCAGCTGCCTTCCTTCAGTGGCCGAAAGGCCTCCTCTGTCGGAATGGTTGCGCGGACCTTGTAGAAGTCGCCGGGGTGTTTCAATTCCTCAGGCTTCTTGACTTCCAGCAAGTAGGCCGGATAAATCTTGCGACCATCGGGGCGGATCGTCCCCTTCCCGAACAGCGGATCATCAGTCGGCATTGACTTCATCTGTGCGACGACGGTTTTGCCGTCGCTTACGTTGCCTTTGAGCGCGACCGCGGCCTTGAGGTAGTGCAACACGCCGGCATACACACCGGCATGAATCATCGTCGGCCACTTTCCCTGGCGCTCCTGCTGCCAGCGCTTGGTCCAAGCACGATTGGTATCGTTCATGTCCCAGTACCAGGTCTCGGTCAGGACCAGACCTTGCGCCGTCGGAAGACCGAGTGCGGCAACGTCGCTAGCGAACACAAGCAAGCCGGCGAGGCTCTGCCCGCCCTTCACGATGCCGAATTCGGCCGCCTGTTTGATCGAGTTGATGGTGTCGCCGCCAGCATTCGCAAGGCCAATGACTTTTGCCTTGGACGACTGCGCCTGCAGCAAGAACGATGAGAAGTCATTGGTGTTAAGTGGATGACGCACCTTGCCGAGCACTTTTCCGCCGGCCTTTTCAACCGCCGCCATCGTGTCCCGTTCGAGCGCGTGACCGAATGCGTAGTCCGACGTCAGGAAGAACCAGGTATTACCGCCCGTTTTCACAATCGCCGTGCCCGTGCCGTTCGCCAACATCCATGTGTCGTAGGTCCAGTGGATTGTATTGGCATTGCACTTCGGGCCGGTGAGATCGGACGCGGCCGCACCAGACACGATGAAGACTTTATTCTTCTGGTTGGCGACTTGGCTGACCGCCAGCGCGACACCTGAGTTAGGGACATCGACGATCATGTCGACCTTATCGACATCGTACCATTGGTTCGCGATTTGCGATCCGATGTCTGGCTTGTTCTGATGATCGCCGATGATCATCTCGACTTTCACATTGGGATTGTCCTTGGTGAAATCTGCGATCGCCATTTTGGCGGCTGCGACCGAACCCGGTCCACCGATATCGGCGTAGAGGCTCGACATGTCGCTGAGCACGCCAATCTTTACGTTCACCTGCTGGGCGCTCGCCGCACCACAGGCAAGAACCGCGGCAAACGCCGCAAGTCCTAGGGTTTTTCTCATCAGTGCATCCTCCTTGTTGTTTTAGGTCGGTTTGAATCTCGAATTTCAGCCCGAGACCAGCGGACAGTTGCCTTCCTTGAGCGGCCGGAACGCCTCATCCGCGGGGATGGTCGCGCGCAGCTTATAGAAGTCTCCCGGATACTTCAATTCCTCCGGCTTCTTCACTTCGAAGAGGTACGCCGGATGCAGTTTTCGGCCGTCAGCCCGGATCGTCCCTTTGCCGAACAGCGGATCATCGGTCGGCAACTCCTTCATTTTTGCGACCACCGCTTTGCCATCAGCCGCGCTCTTCAGCGCGAGGACGGCTTTGAGATAGTGCAAAGTGCCCGCGTACACGCCGGCTTGGTTCATTGCCGGATATTTGTTGGAGGCATTGCGTTCGGCATGCCAACGCTTGGTCCACGCGCGAGTGGCGTCGTTCAGATCCCAGTAAAAGGTCTCGGTCAATACGAGACCCTGAGCCGTCTGCAGGCCGAGTGCATTCACGTCGGTAGCAAATACAAGAAGTCCAGCGAGGCTCTGACCGCCTTTTACGATGCCGAATTCGGACGCCTGCTTGATCGAATTGATGGTATCGCCGCCCGCGTTCGCAAGACCGATGACTTTGGCCTTCGACGACTGCGCCTGCAGCAAGAACGATGAGAAGTCGCTTGAATTGATCGGGTGGCGAACCTTGCCAAGAACTTTGCCACCGTTCGCCTCAACGACCGCCATCGTATCGCGTTCAAGCGCGTGACCGAAAGCGTAGTCAGAAGTCAGAAAGAACCAGGTATCGCCTCCAGTTTTAACCACGGCCTTTCCGGTGCCGTTGGCCAACATCCAGGTGTCGTAGGTCCAGTGCACGGTATTGGGACTGCACTTTGGCCCGGTGAGATCTGAAGTCGCAGGACCCGACCCAACGAAGACTTTGTTCTTGTCACGAGTCACCTGGTTGATGGCGAGCGCCACGCCGGAGTTCGGCACGTCGACGATCATGTCGACCTTTTCAACATCGTACCATTGATTGGCGAGTTGAGTTCCGATGTCGGGTTTGTTCTGGTGGTCGCCAGAGATCACCTCGACTTTGACATTTGGGTGATCTTTCATGAAATCGGCAGCCGCCATCTTGGCGGCGAGCACGGATCCGGGACCGGTCGCATCGGCGTAAAGGCTCGACATGTCGGTCAGCACGCCGACCTTGACATTGATCTGCTGAGCGTTTGCCACGCCGCAGGCCAAAAGAACAGCAAGCGTCGTCAAACCCAATGTTCGTTTCATTGACGTGTCCTCTCTCTGATTTCCCACCCTGTTTTCTTCGTTAGACACCGAGATACTCGTGCAGTTTCTCGACATTGGCATCCAGTTCGGCATTGGCGAACTGATCGATGATCCGTCCATGTTCCATGACGTAGTAGCGATCCGCAACCGTCGAAGCGAAACGGAAGTTCTGCTCCACCAATAGAATGGTAAATCCCTGCTCTTTTAGAGCGCGGATGGTCTTGCCGATCTGCTGGATAATCACGGGCGCGAGTCCTTCGGTCGGCTCGTCAAGCAACAACAGCCGCGCGCCAGTTCGCAGGATGCGCCCAATCGCGAGCATTTGCTGCTCGCCCCCGGAAAGTTTCGTGCCTTGGCTGGAGCCGAGCCGTTCCTTGAGATTTGGGAACAAATCAAAAATGCGATCCAAGGGAAGGCCACCTGGCTTGATCACAGGCGGCAGTAATAAATTTTCCTCAACAGTGAGGCTGGAAAATACGCCTCTCTCTTCGGGACAGAACGCGATTCCTGCTCGCGCAATTTGATTGGAAGTCCGGCCAATAAGCTCTTCCCCCTCAAAACGCACCGAACCGGTTCGGTGTCCGACAATCCCCATGATCGACTTGAGTGTCGTTGTCTTACCGGCGCCATTGCGCCCGAGCAGGGTAACTACCTCGCTTTCCCGGACATCGAATGTCACGCCGTGCAAAATGTGCAACTCACCGTACCACGCTTGTAAGTCCTTCACGGCAAGTAGCGGCGTGCGCTGATCAAGCATGCCCGACCCCCATGTAAGCCTCGCGCACTTCCTGGTTGGTCGAGACCGTGTCGTAGTCACCCTCCGCAAGAACGCGGCCGCGCGTAAGCACGGTGATATGGTCGGAAAGATCGGCTACCACCGAAAGATTGTGCTCGACCATCAAGACAGTGCGGTCGGCCGCAACGCGCTTGATCAACTGAGCGACGCGGTCAATATCCTCGTGACCCATCCCTGCCGTAGGTTCGTCAAGCAACAACATTTCGGGATCGAGCGCTAAAGTTGTGGCTATTTCCAGTGCGCGCTTTCGCCCGTAAGGGAGTTCAACCGCAAGCCAGTCGGCTACCGAAGACAGGCCAACATCTGCAATCAACGTCATCGCACGTTCGTTTAATCCGTTCAGCACCGAGGTCGGACGCCAGAAGTCAAATGAGCCACCACGCTGGCGCTGAAGCGCGATGCGCACGTTTTCGAGAACCGTCATGTGTGGAAAGACAGCCGAAATTTGAAACGAGCGCACTAGGCCGAGCCGCGCGACATCAGCAGGCTGCAGGCTGGTGATGTCGTTACCTTTGAACAGTATGCGTCCGCGCGTTGGACTCAGGAACTTCGTGAGCAGATTGAAGCAGGTGGTCTTGCCCGCGCCGTTGGGACCAATCAAAGCGTGGATTGTCCCGCGCTTGACGCGCAGGCTTACGCCGTTAACGGCGACAAAGCCGGCAAACTCCTTGGTGAGATCCTCGGTCTCGAGGATCATCTCTTCACTCATCGGCAGCAGCCCCTCGTCGCGCATTCTTGACAGGTTTTCGCGCCGTGCGGCAAGGCCTACGAAAGGTTCGGACGTTTGGCTAAGCTATTGATAACATTAAGTCTGTTAGGTCGACGTTAGCTAGCCGGTTTGAACTTCTTCGCCAGCGCATCGGCGTTGCGGGCGAGCAGACCTACATCGGCGCCGACTGCCACAAAAAGATAACCCCAGTCGATATATCGACGCGCTTCGTCCTCATTGCCGGTCAAGATCCCAGCTGGCTTCCCGACAGCTTTCAAGCGTTTGACCGCATTTTCCATCGCCTTTTGCACATCAGCGTGCTGCGGGTTGCCAAGATGACCGAGTGACGCGGCGAGGTCGGAGGGGCCTATGAAAACACCGTCGATCCCGTCGACGGCGGCGATTGCGTCGATCTGGTCGAGCGCGGCGCGTGTTTCGACCTGAACCAGCACGCAAATCTCGGCATTTGCCTTGGTCAGGTACCCGGAAACCCGCCCGTAGCGGCTGGCCCGGGCGGCGACCGAAACGCCCCTGATCCCCTGTGGCGGATAGCGCGTGGACGCGACCGCGCGCTTGGCCTCCTCGACGCTCTGCACATAGGGAAACAGCAGGGTCTGTGCCCCGATATCGAGCGCGCGCTTGGCCAGCACCGCATCGTTCCAGGCCGGGCGGATGATCGGCGTCGCCGTGCCGCGCTGCACAGCCTGCAGCTGGGTGACGAGGTCCGGAATTTCGTTCGGCGAATGCTCGGTGTCGAGCAGGATCCAGTCGAACCCGCTGTCGGAGATGATCTCGGCAGCGATGTTGCTGCACAGGCTCGACCAAAGCCCGATCTGCAGCCGGCCTTCGCGCAGCGCGCGCTTGAATGGGTTCGTCTGGAATTCGACCATGATGCTTCACTCTTTTACGAATTGAATGGCTATACGAATTGGATGGCAAGTCCGCCGAGCGGACCGAAATCGGCGTGCAGCGTATCACCCTTCTGCGCGAAAACGACACGGGTAAACGAGCCGGCGAGCACGATATGTCCGGGCTCGAGCGCATGCCCATGCGGACCGATCTTGTTGGCAAGCCAGGCAACGCCGAGCGCCGGATGGCCGAGCACGCCCGCCGCAAGCCCCGTCTCCTCGATCTCCGCGTTGCGATACATGATGCCGCCGACCCAGCGCAGGTCGACATCCATCGGCCCGACTGGCCGTCCGCCCATGGCGATGCCGGCGGCGGCGCCATTATCGGCAACCGTATCGACGATCTTGCGCTGATCCTGAATCCGCGCATCGACGATCTCGATCGCGGGGATAACGTATTCGGTCGCACGCAGCACATCGGTCAGCCCGACGCCCGGACCCTGCAGCTTCCTGCCCATGACGAATGCAAGCTCGACCTCGACACGCGGCTTACAGTAGTCGGCGTGCTTGACCTTCGCGCCATCCGCAATCAGCTGATCGTCGAGGATGTAGCCATAGTCCGGCTCGTCGATCATTGACGAACGCTGCATCGCTTTCGATGTGAGACCCACCTTGTGGCCGATCAGCCGCGCGCCGGCCTTGATCTTGCGGTTCGAGACCTCGGTCGAGATCGCGTAGGAATCCTCGATCGTGATGTCGGGAAACGTGACGTGCAGTTGGGTCGCCTGTTTACGATCTTTCTGCGCCGCCATCAGAATGTCGGCGGCTTTCCTTCGGTCGGCTTCGGACAGCATGGGTCATCCCCCTCGTCTGTCCGATCCTGTAACGGTTCACATGGCAAAATCAAAGGGAGCAACTGACGGCGCGTCCCGGGGGCATCCCACCTGACTAGTCCGGCTTCTTATCGCCCTTCTTCGCCTTCACCTGCTCGATCTTTTTATTGGTGAACCGCAGCATCCGCGCCAGCGGCGGTCGCATCGGCGGCACGTCGTAAGCAAGAAGCGCAAGCCCCAGCGGCAGCATCCAGACGCCGAGAACCGGCAGGAAGCCGAGCATGCCACCACCGGTCAGCGCGATGCCGGCCGGCACACGCACCCACACGGCTTCTGGCTGGCGCAACCGGTCGAACTTGCGCCCCGCCCAATCGGGCATGTGGCCTTGAAGGCGGTCCATTTCCTCGTCGAAGTTGGCCTTGTCACTCATGCCAGATCAAAGGCCATGGCCGCGATTTGTTCCGTCGCTAGTGTTTCAGCTTCGGGTCGATCTTGAAGCTCGCTTCGGTCTTTTTCTTGATTTCATCGACGGTCACGCCAGGTGCGAGTTCGGTCAGCGTCATGTTGCCGCCCTTCTTGTCGATGCTGAACACCCCGAGATCGGTGATCACCATGTCGACGACACCGGCACCGGTCAGCGGCAATTTGCATTTGTGCAACAGCTTCGGCTCGTCCTTGGCGGTGTGCTCCATCACGACGACGACTTTCTTCACGCCGGCGACGAGGTCCATGGCGCCGCCCATGCCTTTGACCATCTTGCCGGGGATCATCCAGTTGGCGAGATCGCCGTTTTCGGCAACCTGCATGGCGCCGAGAATGGACAGGTCGATGTGCCCGCCCCGGATCATGGCGAACGAATCCGCCGATGAGAAAAAGCTGGTGGTCGGCAGTTCTGTCACCGTCTGCTTGCCTGCGTTGATGAGGTCGGGATCTTCCTCGCCTTCATACGGGAAGGGCCCGAAGCCGAGCATGCCATTCTCGCTCTGCAGCTGAACGGTCATCCCCGTCGGAATGTAATTCGACACCAGTGTCGGTATGCCGATGCCGAGATTGACATAGAAGCCGTCGCGCAATTCCTTGGCCGCGCGCTCGGCCATCTGATCACGGGTCCAGGGCATTAGACTTCCTCTCCGGTTCCGGCTGCCGCCATCACGCGCTTGCGCACGGTGCGCTGTTCGATGTGTTTGACCGCATCCGGCACGTGGACGATCCGTTTGACGTAGACGCCCGGCGTGACGATGTGGTCGGCGTTCAAATCGCCCGGCTGCACAAGGTTCTCGACCTCGGCGACGGTGACTTTCCCCGCCGTGGCCATCATCGGATTGAAGTTACGCGCCGTCTTTCGATAGACGAGATTGCCTTCGGTATCGCCCATCCAGGCATGCACGATCGACAGATCGGCAACGATGCCGCGCTCCATGATGTAGCGGCTGCCGTCGAACTCGCGCTCTTCTTTCCCTTTGGCGATGTCGGTACCGGCGCCAGTGCGCGTAAAGAAAGCAGGAATGCCCGCCCCGCCCGCGCGGATGCGTTCGGCAAGCGTGCCTTGCGGATTGAATTCAATCTCAAGTTCGCCGGCTAGGTATTGCTGGGCGAACAGCTTGTTCTCGCCCACATACGACGAGATCATTTTCTTGACCTGCCGGGTCTCGAGCAAAAGACCAAGCCCGGCACCATCGACACCGGCATTGTTCGACACAATGGTGAGGTTTTTCACGCCGAAGTCGCGGATCGCTTTGATCAGCTGTTCAGGAATACCGCAAAGGCCAAAGCCGCCGGCACAGATCAACATGCCGTCTTTCAGCAGCCCTGCCAGCGCGGTTTTTGCGTCGGGATAAACTTTCTTCATACAGCTCTACTGCCTTTTCTCCGGCTACGCTTTCAGGATCATGAGAAACACCAATGTCGGTCGCTGGCAAGCCTAACGCGCCGGAGCCGCGGGCGGCGTTGCGGGTGCGGGCGGTGTCGCAGGCGTGGCCGGCGGAGAAGGCGCGGGTGTCGCGGCCGGCGGCGTGACGTCCGTGACCGGATTGCGCGGCGTAATGTCAGTGACCGGATTTCTTGGCTTCTGCGGCGCCGCGGGAGCGGCCGGAGGCGGCGGCGGGGCTGCCGTCGTGGTCGCCGCATTCGGAAGCGTGATCGTTTTTGGCAGCAGTGGCACGCGATGCGGGTAATAGGTCCAGAACACGAAAAGTGCCACGAACAGCAAAGTTGAGAGCGTGGCGGCTATCCAACGACGCCCGAAAGAGAGCACGCCACCGACATAGGTTGCGGCAAAAACCAGAATTGCCAGTACAATAACGTACAGCCAGTCCACCTGGCTTAGATCAATCGGCATGGAACATCCCCACTAGCGCGCTGGAGTTTAGCGCAGACCCGCGATGCGGGTCACCCCCGTGTGGATGTTTCCGCGGCGGAAAATCCGATTGAAAAACGGGTTCCAACATTTCACGATCACGCTATACCTCACTTGTCATGTCCAACGTACTCATTCTCACAGAAGTCCAGGAAGCAATGCGCGCCCGCTACAAGGCGATGCTTCTGGAGCGGTTTCCGCAACTGACCATCAATGTCGTCGGCCACCACAACGATGTCGGCCCCTATATCGCCGACGTCGATATCCTCCTCTGCTTTTCTCCACCGATGGCTGATCACGTCGTCCGCGACGCGCCAAAATTGAAATGGATCCAGGCCCTCGGCACAGGGGTCGACAACATCGTCGATCTCCCCTCGCTCGGCAAAGACGTGCTGGTGACCAATGTCCGCGGTATTCACGGTGCGCCGGTGTCCGAAGCCACGATCGCCTACATGCTTTCGCTCGCCCGCGATCTGCCGCGTGCCGGTGTCGCGCAGGCCAAAGGCCAATGGGAGCGCTGGCCCGCCGCACTATTGGATGGAAAAACGGTCGGCATTCTCGGCGTCGGCTTGATCGCGGAATATCTGGCTCCGATTTGCAAGTCGCTTCACATGACGGTTGTCGGGATCAGCGGCAGCCCACGTGATGCCAGCGGCTTCGACCGCGTCGTGCATCGCGATGCGCTGGAGAAGCTCGCGCCTGAACTCGATTTCCTGGTCGCCTTGACGCCCCTCACCGCCGAAACGCGCGGCATCGTTGGAGCAAAGGTGCTCGCTGCGATGAAGCCGACGGCCTACGTGGTCAACGTTGCGCGCGGCGGCGTCGTCGACGAGCCGGCGCTGATCGCCGCGCTCGAGAGCGGCAAGATCGCAGGCGCCGCGCTCGATGTGTTTGCGCAGGAGCCCCTCCCCGCCAATAGTCCGTTGTGGAAGACGAAAAACGTGACGATCTTTTCTCATCTTGGCGGCTACTCGCAGGGCTACGAGGAGCGGGCCATGCCGACCATCGCCGGCAACATGGCCAAGTTCCTGTCCGGCGATCTAAAATCCATGATCAACATTGTGCGCAAGCCAGCATCCTGGAGAGAGTGAACCATGCCCCTGTCGGAACGACTGAACACACCGATCTCCAATGCCGAGCTTGAGCGCCGTTGGCGGGCGGTCCGCGCCGCGATGGAAAAGGAAAAGATCGACGTCCTGCTGATGCAGAACAACAATGATCACATGGGAGGCTATGTTCGCTATTTCACGGACATGCCGGCCACCAACGGCTATCCCAACACTGTGGTCTTCCCTCGCGACGACGAAATGACTGTCGTTTGCCAAGGCCCATTTGGCGGCAACGAGGCAACCGCCCAGGGCGATCAGAACTGGCGCGGCGTCAAACGTATTCTGACAACGCCGAGCTATGCATCGGCCCACTACACCAAAGAGTACGACCCCGAGCTTGCCGCGACCGCGCTCAAGCCATTCGCGCAGGCGACCATCGGCTACGTCGGGACTTATCAAATGTCTTACGCGCTGCTCGACTATATGAAGCGCGCGTTTCCGCAGGCGCGCTTCGTTGATGCCTCGGAGATGGTCGACCGGATCAAGGTCATCAAAAGCGCGGAAGAAATGGAACTGGTGAAGCGTGCGGCGCTGATGCAGGACGGCGCGATGCGCGCCGCTTTCGCGGCGGCGAAGCCCGGCATGCGAGATACTGAAGTTGCGGCTGTCGCGCAGCACTACAGCCAGTGCCATGGCAGCGAGAACGGCATTTATCTTTGCGCATCGATGCCGCTCGGCAAACCGTCGAAATTTGCCAACCGGCACCTGCAAAACCGTGTCATCCAGAAAGGTGACCAGATTGCACTGCTGGTCGAAGACAACGGACCGGGCGGCATGTACACGGAGCTCGGCCGCTCCTGCGTCGTCGGCGCCAAAGTGCCGCAGGCTATGAAGGATGAACTCGAGTTCTGCAAAGCCTCACGCAAGCTGACGCTCGACCTGCTGAAGCCAGGCACAGCCTGCAAGGATATCTGGGACACCTTCAACGATTTCATGCGCAAGAACGGCAGGCCGGCCGAAGCCCGGCTTTATTGCCACGGGCAGGGCTACGATCTCGTCGAACGCCCGCTGGTGCGTCACGATGAACCAATGACCATCCAAAAGGACATGAATATCGTCGTCCATCCGACCTATATCCATGCCGGCTACCTGAACTGGCTTTGCGATAACTACCTCATCGGCGGAAACGGTCCGGGCGACCGGCTGCATCAATTCCCCGAGGACATAGTCGAGGTCGGTTAGCCAATGCGACTCCGCCCGACTTGACCGGCCGGCGCGCGTGGCGCAAAGGGTCTGTAGTTTGGTGGAGGAAACAATGAAGAAAATGAAAAAAATGCTGTTCGTCGCGGCGGCTGCCGCGCTGGCGCTGATGGGTCCGGCAAGTGCCCAGGATTTCCCGTCACGCCCCATTACGATGGTCATCCCGTTCGCCGCCGGCGGGCCGCAGGACACCATCGGCCGTATTTTCGCGCAGCGCATGAGCGAGTTGCTTGGCCAGCAAGTGGTGGTCGAAAACGTCGGCGGCGCCGGCGGCATGACCGGTTCCAAGCGGGTCGCTGATGCCAAGCCGGATGGTTATACGATGGTGCTCGGCAGCGTCGGCACGCACGCTCAGAACCAGACGCTTTACAAGCATCCGCTTTACAACGTGGTGAGCGATTTCACGCCCGTTGCCTACCTCGCGCTCACCCCGATTTCGGTCATCACCCGCCCCGATCTGCCCGTGAACAATTTCAAGGAATTCATCGCTTACGCGAAAGCCAATCAGGCGAAGATGCAGTATGGCTCGGCCGGCGCCGGTTCGGCCACGCATCTTGCTTGCGTTGTCCTCGACAGCGCGATGGGCACCAAGATCACCCACGTTCCGTACAAGGGCACCGGACCTGCGATGCAGGACCTGATCGGCGGACGCATCGACTATCTCTGCGAAATCATCGCGACCGCGAAGCCACAGATCGACGGGGGCAAGGTCAAGGGCATTGCTATCATGACCAAGGAGCGCTCGCCGGTTCTGCCGAACCTCGCGACAACCGGCGAACAGGGAACCGACGTACAGGCCTACACCTGGAGCGCATTGTTCCTGCCGAAAGGCGCGCCCGCCGACGTCGTGAAGAAGCTCAATGAGGCCGCAGTTGGCGCCTTATCAACGCCGTCAGTGCAGGAACGCCTCGCCCAGCTCGGGGCGACCGTTGCTGCACCCAATGAACGCAGTCCGCAATGGCTCGGCGATTTCGTCAAAAGCGAAGTCAAGAAATGGGAAGAGCCGATCAAGGCAAGCGGCGTCCAGGTCGAGTGATGAATTTGTTGAGACCGAACGGAATTGCCGTCAGCGCGCAAGGAGAAGGACGATGGCAGACATCAAGATCGTCAACCCGGACGCGCTGGGCAAGCCGCTCGGTCAATACTCGCACCTGACTCGGGTCAAAGCGTCCGAGTTTATTTTCATCGCCGGCCAGGTCGGCGTCGACAAGGATGGCAAGGTCGTCGGCACTGACGATTTTGACGCCCAGTGTGTACAGACCTTCGCCAATATTGAGGCGGCGCTCAAATCGGTTGGCGCGGGCTGGGGCAATATCGTGCAGTTCACGACTTACCTCGTGCATTCGCAAGATATTCCGAAATTCATGAAATACCGGCTGCGCGAATTTCCCAAAATGTTTTCGAACGGTGTCTATCCGCCCAATACGTTGTTGATGGTCGACCGGTTGGTCCAGGAGCCGCTTCTGGTCGAAGTGCAGGCAGTGGCCGCGCTCTAGCTAGGTCGCGGGCTTTTCCAACAGGCTGACGTGGCCGACGACCACGCGCCAGCCTTCCGGAAATTTCACCCAGGTCTGGGTTTGCCGGCCGATCCTGCCGGCAGCCGATGGCCGTTCATAGAGCGTCGAGGCGACGGCAAAGTCGCGGCCGAAGGTGGTGATCACTGTCCGCGACAACTTGCGGCCAAGCGCGACCGGCGATCGCGCTGCGCGGAATGACCTGATCTCGGAGTAGCCATACAGATTTTCCGTGACGCCATAGCGAACGGTGCGCGGATCGTCCCGAAAAAGTTCATCAAGCGTCGCCACGTCGTTCGAGACCAGGGCCTTCTCATATCGCTCAAAGGCGGCCCTCACTTCGGCCATGACTTCCGGCAGATCGATTTCCATCCTGTGTTCCTCCATGACTTTGATGCGCAATCCTAGCTGAACCGGCAGCCGTTCGAACCGGGTAGCTTCAGTCCTTTGGGATGACGTATGCTGCTGGCAAATCAAGTCCGCCGACCAACCAAAGACGGACGTGGGGAGGATTATCGTGAGAGCCCTCAGAACTCTGCTGATTGGAGTGGTTTTTCTATGCCCGGCGCTGGCCTCGGCACAGGACTTTCCCAACAAAGCGATCCGAATGATCGTGCCCTTCCCGCCTGGCGGGCCGAACGACATCATCGCGCGCGTCGTCGCACAGCGAATGGCGGAAATCCTCAAGCAACCGATCATCATCGACAACCGCTCGGGCCAGGGTGGCGTCGTCGGAACTGATGTCGTCGCGAAGTCTGCGCCCGACGGCTACACGATTGCGATTGCCAGCGCCGGCGCGCTTGCCATCAGCCCGAGCATGGAAAAGGTCGCCTACGAAACGCTTCGCGACCTGCAACCGGTGACCCTGGTCGCGAGGGTTCCGGAAATGCTGGTCGTTGCGACCAGCGTGCCCGCCAACACCATGCAGGAACTGGTGGCTCTGGCGAAGTCGCAGCCAGGCAAACTCAACTTCGCTTCATCCGGACCCGGCAGCCTGCCGCATCTTGCGGGCGAACTGTTCAAGCTGACAGCCGGCATCAACATCGTGCACGTGCCTTACCGCGGCGCGGCTCCGGCCGTAAACGACTTGCTCGCTCAGCAAGTGCAGATGGTGTTCCTCGACCTGCCCGTCCTGTTGCCGCAGATCAAGGCCGGCAAGCTCAGACCAATCGCCGTCGGTACGACGGAACGCGTGGCGAGCGCGCCTGAAGTGCCGACCACAGTGGAGGTCGGCATGGCTCACCTGCAGACCGAGAACTGGTACGGCATGGTTGCGCCGGCCAAGACGCCGCCACAGGTAGTGGCCGTGCTCAACAAAGCCGCGATCGAAGCAATGAGGGACCCGACGGTGGTCGAGAAGCTGGCCAGCCAGGGCGCAATCCTGGTTGGTGACACGCCGGAGCACTTTCGCGATTACATCGACAGCGAGACAAAGAAATGGGCGAAGGTGATCACGGACGCCGGCGTGCAAACCGAAAAAGATAAGTAGCCCTGCGGCAACGCTCTCATGACCGAAAAATTTGTCCTGCGCTCGACGACAACCTCACCGTTCGGCCGCAAGGTTCGGATGGCGATCGATACCTTGGGGTTGAGCAACCGGATTACGGAGACCCCGGCAGACCCGCTCGACGAGAGAGATACGCTGCGTCAGCAAAATCCGCTCGGCAAGATGCCGTGTCTTGTTCTGCAGGATGGAAGCACAATCTACGACAGCGGGATCATCATTGAGTTCTTGCAGGAGGTTGCCGGAACCGATCGCCTGCTGCGATTGAACGGACCCGAGCGCTATCGCATGCTCACGCAGGCTCGACTGACCGACGGCATCATGGATGCCTCGATCCTGATCGTTTACGAGACGCGCTTCCGTCCCGACTTACCGCATTCGCCACGCTGGCTCGACCATCAACGCGGCAAGATTCATCGCGGGCTGGCTGCATTCGAAGCAAAGCCGCCGGACCCCACCAGAACCGATGTCGTCTCGATTGGCCTGTCATGCGCGCTCGGTTATCTCGATTGGCGCAAGCAGATCGACTGGCGCGCCAGCTATCCCGGTCTGGTCGCCTGGTTGAAGAACTTTTCCGAACACGAGCCGGCTTTTGAGCGCACGCGCGCCAAGGACTCCTGATGGTGCATAACGCGGACACGGTTGCCGACCCGCCCTATTGGATGGCTTCACCGAGCAAGCCGAAATTGAAATTGCCGCCGGGCGCCTGCGATGCCCATGTCCATGTCTTCGGTCCGCGCAAACGTTTCCCCTTCGCTGATGGGCGTTACTACACCCCGTCCGATGCCACGAAGGAAATGTTGTTCGCCCTGCACGAGCGGCTTGGCGTACAGCACTGCGTGATCGTTCAGCCGGCCTGCCACGGCACCGACAATTCGGTCACCACCGATGCCACGGCGGCGACCGGGCATGCTTACAAAGGCGTCGGCCTTGTTCCGTTGACGATCTCCGATGCCGAGCTCCAGCGGCTTGATGCCGCCGGACTTTGCGGGGCGCGCTTCCATTACATGACGCATCTTGCCAAGGGGCCTGGCATCAACGAGGTGGTCGTTTTCGCAAAGCGGCTCGCGGATATCGGCTGGCATCTGCAGATCCATACGGAAGCCGAACTGATCGCCGAGCTCACACCGGCACTCAAGCGCTCACCCGCTCCGGTCGTTGTCGATCATATGGGCCGCGTCGATGCTTCGCTTGGTCTCAACCACCCGGATTTCCGGGCCCTCCTCGCGTTACTCGATGACGAGAACGTATGGGTCAAGGTCAGCGGTTCGGACCGCGTTACGCGTCAGGGTCCGCCTTATGCCGACGCGGTACCGTTCGCCCGGAAGTTGGTGTCCGAATTTGGCGATCGCTGCGTCTGGGGCACCGACTGGCCGCATCCCAATCATGAGGGGCCGATCCCCGACGACGGCATTCTGGTCGATATCCTCGCGGACATCGCCCCGACCGAAGCCGCGCGCCGGGCGCTGCTCGTCGGTAATCCGCAGCGCTTCTATCGTTTTGCGCCGGCGCGCGCCCTGACCGGGACCGCGTCATGAGCGGGCGCCTGCAGGACCGCGTAGCGATCGTAACCGGCGCCGGGTGCATCGGCCCAGGTTGGGGCAATGGCCGCGCTACCGCTGTACGCTTTGTCGAGGAAGGCGCAAAAATCTTTGCCGTTGATCGTGACCTCGACAGCATGGGTGAGACTGTTGAGCGTGCAAAGGCAGCGGGCGGCGAGATCGTAACCCACCGATGCGACGTCACCGACGCAGGATCAGTCGAGGCCATGGTGAAAGCCTGCCTCGATCGCTTCGGCCGGATCGATATCCTGGTCAATAATGTTGGAGGCTCGGCTCACGGCGGACCTGTCGAATTGAGCGAGGCCGCATGGGATGCCCAAGTCGATTCCAACCTGAAAAGCGTTTTTCTGACGTTGAAATACGTGATGCCCGTGATGGAGCGTCAGAAGGCGGGCGCCGTCGTCAATATCGCTTCGACGTCAGGGCTGCGGTGGACTGGCTCCGCACAGGTCGGTTACGCCGCGACCAAAGCCGGCGTTATCCAGTTGTCGCGCGTTGTTGCCGTGCAATATGCCGACAAGGGCATCCGCGTTAACACCGTCGTGCCCGGGCAGTTGCACACGCCGATGGTCGAGGCGAGGCTTGCGAAGCAACGCGCGGGGGGTGATGTTGAAGCGCTTCTCAAATCGCGGCTTGAGCGCATCCCCATCGGTTTCATGGGCGACGGCCGCGACACTGCCAACGCCGCGCTGTTCCTCGCGTCGGACGAGGCGCGCTTTGTCACTGGCACCGAAATCGTCGTGGATGGTGGAATGACAGTCCGGTGCGATTGAGGCAGGCGCAATTAAACTGAGGTGCCGGGTTTGGCATTAGCCTTTCATGGGTGCCGGCAACGCCGGACCCGGCCATGCCACTCGGTCTTCCTTGATTTCATTGAAAAACCACGCGTGGAAGCCGCGCGCCAAAATCCATTCGATCCGATCGCCGCGCCAAAAAATTCGCCGCTTTTCGATATCTCGGTCCTTCATGGTGACGATATAAGTCCGGGCGCGCTTCAAGTCGGCCGCACAGATCGGCAGGGATCGCATGTCCTTGAACCAGCGCCCTATATTGGGGTGATCCTGCGCCGAGAACTCAACGTCCATTGCCTTCGCACTGGCGATATGTGGAAACAGAGCAATGTCAGCAACCGATAGAGGCCCGCTTACGAACTGACGTGCAGCCAGTTCAGTGTTGAGCGCGTCGTAGACGTTGCGAAGGTCGGCACGCGCGGCTTCAAGGAGCCCGTCAGGCATCTGGTCCGCCCGCTCAGCCCATTTCCAATACGAGATGTCGACAAGAATTGGGTCCACGAGAGTGTCAGCCACGCGCTCCCATGCGCGCGCGTGGACCCGTGCAGCAGGTGCGTCGGGATACACACTTTCTGCCGGATAGCGATAGTCCAGATAAGCGACAATGTCGGCGGAATTCACGACGACAATGTCACCGTCAACCAGGGCCGGCACTTCAACGCGTCCATTGACGGCCCTCAACGCTGCGTGGTTCGACCTGAGCAGCCCGTCAACGGCCTCGTAAGCCAGGTCCTTGTACTCCAAGGTCATCCGCACCTTGCGAGCGAATGGACTGAATGCACTGTCATACAGTTTCATCATGACGTTACATCCTTGCCTTGGAGCACCGTGGCACTTCTAGAATACCACGCTGGACGAATAGCGGAGTGAAAAGCGCCACGCCTAGCAACAGGCCGCGGATCATGCGGCCTCGTTTTTCAACCGTGTGGCGTGAGTCATGAAGAAACGCGTGGCCTCTATCGCCTCACCGACATCCTTGCACTTGCAGCTGTCCACTCCCGCGCGAAGACCCCGATCATAGAGTTCTACCCAGAGGCTTGCTGCTTCGCGCGCATTGGCCGAAGGTATCTCAAGCAGACGAACTTCGTACGGTCCGACTCTATCGATCACGACATGAGAGTTGTCGCCTTTGGCGTTGAGAAATAATTTCGCACAGGATTCCGTAACACGCGTAGCAATCATTTTGTCTATCCGTGTTTGAAGGCCGCCGTTGCACCTGCATTGGCCCGACCATTGGTCGACTACTTATGGCGAAGGCCAACATCAGTCTTGCGAGAGCGCGCCAACTGATTGCTAATTTTTGTCAGCGACAAACTGCGCTCGATACCTTCGTATAAGCGCTCTTATCTTTCGAATCATGAAATGGGAAAAAACCTAGCCTCGCGTCGCTTGAAGTCGCCGCGGCAATTCAGGTCATCATACGCTCGAGCGGCGCGCGATTTCGCAGGATCAGAGTGCGCGGGGATACTCTGGTGATCCAACCAGCCCGCTCGAACTCCGTAATCACACGGCTCACGGTCTCGATTGTGAGACCGAGATGATCGGCGATGTCCTGATGCGACATTGGCAGATCGAGGTTCTGCGTCTTCCCCGTCCGCACGGCCAAATCGATGAAAAATGTCGCCAGGCGGCATTGGGCATCCCGGCTCATCAAGACGGCGTGCTCGCGCAGCCGTCGAAGATCTTTTGTCGTGTTCGCCAGCAGGAGATTGGCGACCTGGCCATTGCGCGCCGCGAGATTGAGCACCGCGCTATGCTTGAGAGCCAGTACACGCGCGTCCGTCGCAGCTTCCGCACAGAGCGAATGCGTTCGTCCGCCGTCAAACCCAAAAATTTCCCCCGCTACGTGGAAGTTGACGATGCTGCGCTTGCCATCCTTGAAGGTGCGGCAGAGCCTGACCACGCCCTCGATCAGAAAGAAAATATACTCGACCGGCTCGCTTTCCAGGAAAATGACCTTGTTGCGCTGATGGCTTACCGGACCGCGCCGGAGGGCGAGAAGGCTGCGCACCGCCTGCGGATCATCCGCATCAATCCAACCTTGCGGAATGTTCGGCCGCAGATCCACGACATTCGGGCGGAGCTCTAGGCCGGGCTGCAGCGGATCCAGCATGTGTTCCCCTTCGCTTCGTGCTCAGGAGACTACAGTTGCGCGCAGCAGCCCATTCACCATCGGGAAAAGCAGACTGGCCGAACGACAGGTCAGCCTATCCTTTGGTACAGGTCCCTACGCGCAGCGGCGCGTTTTCAGGGCCGTTTCCAAGCATTCGATAAGGGTGTCGTTGTCAAACGGCTTTTGCAAATAGCCGAAGGCGCCCGCTTGCAGCACGCGCGTGCGCGTTCTCTCATTGGCAAATGCAGTCATGAAAATGAACGGCGTCGTGTCTCCTTTTGCCATCAGATGCGTTTGGAGATCGGCTCCACTCATTCCCGGCATCTGAACGTCGGTGATCAGGCAGGATGTGTTCCGAACGCCGTCAGATCGCAGATATTCTTCGGCCGAAGAATATGTAGTTGCCACGTAACCCAAAGAACGTACGAGATCCTTGACGGCACCTCGAACGAGCTCGTCATCATCAATAATGGAAATCACCGGAATATTTGCCACTCCAAACCTGCCGACCGACCGTGATGGGTTTTGAATTTCCGGACTATTGGCAGCGGGCAAACTCTCGCACGCCATTTCGAAGTAAAAACTGTACTTGAGTATAGGTTTTAGTCCTCGGTTCGGAGCATACCGAGGACCTCGGCCATCCGTACGAGTTCGGCAACGGATTTTGCACCCATCTTTCGCATGATGTTACCGCGATGGAACTTCACGGTGACCTCGCTGACGCCGATCTCACCCGCGATTTGCTTGTTCATGCGGCCGGCCGTGACCAGCTTCATGATCTCGCTTTCTCGCGGTGTCAGCGAGTTGAATGCGGAACGCAATTTCGCGGTATTGATCTCACTCTTGCGTCGCAGTTTGTCGCGTTCAAGCCCTGCCTGGACGGCATCGAGCATGTCTTGATCGCGGAAAGGCTTTGCGAGGAAATCGACGGCACCACCCTTCATGGCGCGTACGGTCATCGGGATATCGCCATGACCCGTCACGAAAACGATCGGTATATGGACGCGTGCCTTGTTCAACTCGGTCTGTAGATCAAGGCCGCTCAGGCCAGGCATCCTGACGTCCAGTACGAGGCAACTGGGGCCATCCGGCAACTTCCATTCGAGAAATTCCGGCACCGAGGCAAAGACCTTCGTCTGCAAACCGACAGACCTGAGAAGATCTGAGATCGCTTCGCGCACGAGAGCATCGTCGTCAATCACGATCACAAGGGATTGTGGGCTGTGGCGTTTGTTCATCGCTTCAGGCCCGGTAGCCAGACGTAAAAAGTCAGTCCCGGCTCGCCGCGCGATGCCCACAGACGGCCGCCATGCGCATCGACGATCGAACGGCAAATCGACAGGCCCATCCCCATCCCTTCGGGCTTGGTGGTGAAGAAGGCATCAAAAATCTTGTCGAATTTCTCGACCGGAACACCGGGGCCGGAATCCGCGACTGTGACCAGCACGTCTCCGGTGTCGGACGCTGCCGACTTAATTTCCAGAGTACGTACACCGCCTGTCGAAGAGCCCATCGCTTCAATGGCATTCATGATCAGGTTGAGAAAGACCTGCTCCAACTGGGCCTGGTCGCCGGATATTTCCGGCATCGGCCCTTCGAAAAGCGATACTTGAACTTCGACGCCATGCTTTTGGGCTTCGCGGCGGGTGAGCCCAAGCACGTTTTCAATCAGGCTGTTCACGTCCAGAGGCCGGCGCTCGCTGCTCTCTTTCCTGAACATTGAACGAAGATTTTCGACGACCTGGCTTGCCCGGTCGCCGGCAACCTGGATTTTACCGAGCGCTGCCCGTGCTTCAGCGAGATTGGGCGTCTTCTGTGCAAGCCACCGCATCGCGGCGCCGCTTTGCGCCACCATCGCGGCCAATGGCTGCTTTACCTCGTGCGCGATCGATGCGGACAGTTCGCCCGCAGTCGCCAGGCGATTCAGGTGCGCCAATTCGCTCATCCGCTGGAATGACTGCACCTCCGCCACGCGGCGGCGCCGGTGTTCGTAGAGCAGCCCAATGATAAGAGCGGCTTCGGTCAAGATCACCGAAGCAATAAGTATCAGTAGCCACCGGTATTGCGACCAAAGTGTCGGGTCTCGAAAGTAAATCTGGCTTCCTGGCGGCAGGCGGTTCTCACCGATGCCCCAGCGCTGCATCTCCCTCCAGTCAAACATCGGACTGGCGAATTGAACTGGCGGTACCCGTATTTCGCCCGCTTTCTCTCCATTGAGGATGCGGGCCGCGACGGCCGCCGTCTGCCGACTGCTGTCCGCCACCAGGAGGAGTGGTCCGCCGACGATCTCTCGACCGAAAAATGATTCGTCGTAGGAAAAAATCGGTGCGTTGGCGACGGCGTGCAATCTCGACAGCGCCGTTCCACCTTCGTGCACGACGCCTGCAGCATCGACAATCATCAACTCCCAGAAAATCGCCGAGTTTGGCGGAAGGGTTCTGGCCTGCTTCAGGAACTCTTCAAATGACAAATGATCCGTCCATGACAGCCTGATCCGGTCCGCAAGCGGCTCAAGCTCCTTCCCTATCGCTTCCTTCCAGAATTTCTCGACCGGCGAGGTACCAACCACCACCGTGACATCCTTGGTGTCCGGCAACACCTTCAGGATATTCTCGACGGCAGCGAGATAGTTAATCCGAACGGCAACGACAGTGTCATTCGACGTCAGGCTCGAATACTGCACGCGACGCTCGTCCACCGCCATGAGCACCATGGGCGTGGTTGCAAAGAGTTTTTGCCGATGTCGCTGGACGAACCTAGCAGCGGGTGCCCCGACGCTCACAATCAGGTCGAGTGGACGTTTGGCGAAGGTGGCCCGGAGATATTCCACGAAGGGCGTTTCCGGGTCTTCGTCGCCGGAACGCGCGCTTACAAGTGAATACTCAGTGATGTCCAAAGGCCAAGGTGACTGCCGATTTAGTTCGGCGCGAATTGAAGTGGCGTAGGCGCTCCACGGCTTGAAATCCTTGCCGAATGAATAAAGGAGCATGACTTGCTTAGGTTCAGCCGCTGAGACAGGCAGACAGACGAACAGCTGCATCATCAGACTGCAAATCGTCGCGACCGCGATGTAGACGCGCTTGTTTAGACTGCGGTCTTTGCAAAAACGGTACATGTCGTAAAATTACGTCGGTCTCATTGCTTGGCACTGCGCGACTAGATTGTGCGGTTCCACCCTAATGATACCGGCTCGCGGACTGTCAATGTCGGCGATAAGAAACATCGAAGTCGAGACAATCAGCGGCAAGACGACCAAAAATGCAGTCGTGCGGTGCTCGCCATATCCCATCAGCAGGTTGCACGCGATTGCAATCAGGCCCATCAACATCCAGGCCGTGAATGGAATTCGGTTCCACCAGGCCGCCTGCGTGTAACCCTGAGAGTTAAGGACGTCGTTCATGCCGGATACAACGAGGGCCGTGATCGGTGTTTGTTGCGCTTTCGCGACGCGCGAAACTGTGCCCCACAACTCGGCCTGCAACTTCATGGTTTCGATATCGATCGGGCCAATTTGCCGTTCGTCGCGCGCCGTATAGTACGAAATACGTTGAGTGCAATATTTCCTGAGTAAGTCACGTACGCGCTCCGCATCGTCGGGCACCATCAAGTCCGAACGCAAATACGCGGTACCAATCGCATTGGCCTCGGCTTCTTCCAGATTCTTTCGTTGATCGTATCTGTTCACCGCCATCGCGAAGGTAAAGCCGATAATAAGACCCAGAAGCGTCAAAGAGGCGGTTCGAATAATATCGAAATCCTGTCGCTCACCCTCCTTGCGAAAAGGTCGCATCTTCCTGCGAAGAACATCGCCGACATATGCGGCAGCCCACTGCAGCACGAGGACAGTCGCGAATACGACAAAAGGGCTATCGATTGCACTCATGATACGCGCCCATCATCGTTATCCCAGGGATTTTCCCTTGGAACGTATCTTGGATCGTATCTTGTCTCGCCGATGTTCTGGAAGCGCTTTCCACGCCTGTTAACGGGATCGGATCTTATCCGACGACGGGGCGACCGAGCCTACGAAACGGTGTTGAAGCGTTCGATGCAGGTGCGCAGCACTTCGTCGCCTGGCCGTTTCCACCAATTCTCGGCCGAGAAAATCTCGACTTCCGTCAGACCGCGATAGCCGGCATTTCGTACCAGCGTGCGAATGTGTGGGAGGTTGATGACGCCATCACCCATCATGCCGCGGTCGGTCAGCAGATCGCGCGTCGGGACCAGCCAGTCGCAGATGTGATAGGCG
Source organism: uncultured Alphaproteobacteria bacterium (assembly GCA_963707615.1). GTDB lineage: Bacteria > Pseudomonadota > Alphaproteobacteria > Rhizobiales > Xanthobacteraceae > Pseudolabrys. The sequence continues at coordinate 495,437 of CAVPQT010000001.1, read as the reverse complement.
AGAATACGATTTGTCGCTCCGGCGCGCGCGATCTGCGATGCAAGCGCCGGGTCCCACCAGACGTGATAGGTATCGATGGCAACGCCCGTCCCGTCCCCAAGCAAGTCACAAAGGTCGAGCGCCTGTGCGAGCGTATTCACGCACGCACGGTCGCCGGCGTACATCGGATGCAGCGGCTCGATCGCAAGAGGCACCCCACATGCCTTCGCGTGCGGCAGGATCGTCAGCAAGCCCTCCATCACCATCTGCCGAGCAGCATCAATATCGCGCGAACCCTTCGGAAGCCCGCCGGCGACGAGCACCAGACATTCGGCACCGAGAGCGGCCGCTTCGTCGATCGCGCGCTTGTTGTCGTCGATCGCCGCAAGCCGACCCGCAACATCCGCTGCGGGAAACATGCCGCCGCGGCAGTAACCCGTCACCCGCATGCCGTTGGCCTTGATGACGCGCACCGATTTATCGAGGCCGAGGGCAGCGACCTGGTCGCGCCAGGGGTCGACTGCCCTGATGCCGTGGCGCGCGCAGGCTTCCACCGCCTCACGCAGATTCCACTGCTGCCGCACTGTCGCAAGATTGATCGAAAGACCGTCCGCGTTCATGCCAGCCCGTGCACCGCTAACAGCTTGTTCATGCGGGCCGCGGCGAGCTCGGGATCGTGCAGGACGCGCGCCTTGTCGGCGAGCCTGAACAATTCGGCAAGATGCAACAGCGATCGCGCACTTTCCTGCCCGCCCACCATGATGAAATGATCCTGCAATCCGTTGAGCCAGGCCAGGAAAACGACGCCGGTCTTGTAGAACCGCGTCGGCGCCTGAAAAATATGCCGCGACAGTGGGACCGTCGGCTCCAGAATCCCATGAAAGCCCTGCAGGTCGCCTGCGGACAGCCGCGCGAGACCAGCCGACGCCGCGGGCGCGATGGCATCAAAAATACCGAGCAGCGCGTCCGAATAGCCTTCTTCGTCGCCGGCAATCAGCTCGGCGTAGTTGAAATCATCGCCCGTATACATCCGAACGTTCGCCGGTAGTTTCCGCCGCATCTCGATTTCTTTTTCTTTTGAGAGGAGCGAGATTTTGACGCCGTCGATCTTCGGCGCATTGTCGCGAATGATGCCGAGACAATTCTGCATGGCGGCGGTGTGATCGGCCCCGCCCCAATAGCCCGCGAGCGCGGGGTCGAACATTTCGCCGAGCCAATGGATGATGACCGGCTCGCGTACCTGCCGCAAAATGCGCCCATACACTTTGACATAGTCGTCGGGGCTTTTAGCGATTGCGGCAAGCGCGCGGCTCGCCATCACCACGAGCTGGCCGCCCATCGCTTCGATCGCCTCGATCTGCTCTTCATAAGCGCGAATGATGTCGTCGATGCGAACGCCCGCCGCGGGTTCGAGATGATCGGTCCCTACCCCGCAGCACACCTTCACGCCGGGGCGGCCCTTCGCTGCTTCCAGCGTGTGGCGGATCAATTCGCGCGCCCCGGGCCAATCGAGCCCACCACCACGCTGCGCGGTGTCCATCGCTTCCGCGACACCAAGCCCAAGGTCCCAGAGATAGTGGCGGAAATGGACTGTCTTCTCCCAGTCGATCGCCGTGTCGAGCCATGGATCGGTGTCGGCGAGAGGATCAGCCACGACATGCGCGGCCGCAAACGCTACGCGGTTGAAATCGTTCGTCGCTTTTTTTGAGGGAAAGACAATCGGCTCGCCGGTCGTATACGAACTCGAGCCTGCGATCCGCGGTTGGCAGAACGAGCGTTGCCACGCATCCCTCCCTAGATCTTGACGTCCGGCACGTCGAGCCAGCGACGTTCCTTCCAGCTTTGCAAGCCAAGCTCGGCAAGCTGAACGCCTTTTACGCCCTCGATCAAGCCATGATGCCATGGCGCATCAGCGACGACATGACGGATGAAATCTTCCCACTGCAGCTTGAAGCCATTTTCGTAGACGATGTTCTCCGGCACTTCCTCCCATTGCGCTTGGAAATTCATGGTCTGGGGAACGTCCGGATTCCACACTGGCCTTGGCGTGTTCACGCGATGCTGGGTCCAGCATTTGGTCAATCCGGCTACGGCTGATCCGTGCGTGCCGTCGACCTGGAAGGTCACAAGGTCGTCGCGGCGGACCCGCACGCACCAGGATGAGTTCATGTGCGCGACCACGTCATTCTCAAGCTTGAAGGTGGCGTAGGCGGCGTCATCGGTATCGGCATTGTAGGTTTTGCCGTTCTCGTCCACCCGCTTCGGGATATGCGTCGCGCCAAGGCAGCTGACGGACTGGACCTTGCCGAAGAGATTGTCGAAGACATAACGCCAGTGGCAGAGCATATCGAGAATGATGCCGCCGCCTTCGGCCTTCTTGTAATTCCAGCTTGGGCGCTGCGCCGGTTGCCCCCAATCGCCTTCAAACACCCAGTAACCGAATTCACCACGAACCGCGAACATGCGGCCGAAGAAGCCCGCATCGCGCAGCATCCTGATCTTGCGCAATCCCGGCAGAAACAATTTGTCCTGTACGACGCCGTTCTTGACTTTCTTTGCTTTGGCAAGCTTTGCGACAGCGACCGCCTTGTCGAGCGTGTCCGCGACAGGTTTTTCACAATAGACGTCCTTGCCGGCCTCAATCGCGCGGGTGAGAAGATCGGCGCGCATCTGAGTTGTCGCGGCGTCGAAGAACACCGTGTCGCTCGGATTCTTCAATGCCGCATCAAGATCGGTCGTGGAGCGTTCGATTCCGTAGCGGCGAGCCAGCCCCGCGACCTTCTCGGCATTGCGCCCGACTAAAATTGGGTCGGGCATCACGCGATCGCCATTCGGCAGCGCCACCCCGCCCTGTTCGCGGATCGCCACAATCGAGCGTTCGAGGTGCTGGTTGAGCCCCATGCGCCCCGTAACGCCATACATAATGATGCCGAGCTTGCGAACCGCCACGTTTTGCCTCCCGCTAGCGATTAAGCCATCGCCGCGCGAAGCCTAGCAGACCTTGCGGCAGGAAAATGATCATCGCGATGAAAACGACGCCAAGCGGGATGAGATAGGGAAACTGGTCCCCGAAGAGGCGTGACAGGAATTCGCGCATCAGTTGAAAGAATCCGGCGCCGACGATCGGCCCGACAAGCGTGCCGATGCCGCCCATGACGTTGAAGATCACCGTTTCGCCCGACACCAGGAAGAAAATGAAGTCCGGAGCGGCAAAGCGATTTTGCACCGCGTAAAGCACCCCGGCCAATCCAGCGAAAAGTCCCGATAGCATCACCGCAACGATCTTGTAGCGCTCGACCGGATAGCCGATGGCGCGCGTGCGCGGCTCGTTCTCGCGGATCGATTGCAGCACCATGCCGAAAGGCGAACGGGTAATGCGGCGCAGGATGAGATAGGACGCCGTCACCACCGCCAAAACGAACCAATGCATCGTTTCAGAGGTGAACTGGACCGAAAACAGACCGGGAATCGCCAAGGGCGGACGCCGGAAGTTGAGGCCATTCTCACCGCCGGTGACTTCGGTCCAGGTGAACACGATCACGTAGAAGATCTGGCTGAATATGAGTGTAGTGATGGCGAAATAGATGTCGCGCAGGCGCGTCGAGAAATAAGCGACAAACAGTGCGATCAGCGCCGAGGCCACAAGACCGAAAAGAATCGCAAGCCAGAGATTGGGCGGCGAAAACATCAGCAAAGCAGCCGCCGCACCATACATGCCGAGACCGAAAAATGCCGAGTGCCCGAACGAGACCATGCCCGTGTAGCCGATGAGGATGTCGGACGACATCGCCAGCAGTCCCCAGATCAAGATTTCGGTCAGGAAGCGGCGCCAGAATTCCGGCAACACCAACGGCGCGATGATCAGCAACGCCAGCACGATGCTGAACGCGATCCAATAGGAAGTGTTGCGGGGTTTCGTCATTTGGGCGTCGGAACGAACAGGCCGGTGGGGCGGAAGAGCAGCGTGAGGATCAGCACGATGAAAGAGACGATCACGGCTTGCGCCGGGCTGACCCAGATCGAGGCGTAGGCTTCAAGCAGGCTGATGAAGATCGCAGCGGCGATTGATCCGACAAGATTGCCCATGCCACCGACAACAACGACGATGAAGGCTTTCAGGACCCAGTCGAGCCCCATCGTGTGATTGACGCCAACGAGAGGACCGAACAACACGCCGCTCGCCGCCGCCATGCCTGCGCCAATCGCGAAGGCCGCGGTGTAAACAAGAGGAACGGGAATTCCCATCGCCTGCGCCATCACGCGATCCTGCGTGGTCGCGCGGATCCAGAATTCCGTATTTGCCGTATTTAAGAAACAGCCAGAAGCCGCCGATGATCGCTGCGGAGAGGCCGGCAATCACGAGGCGGTACCAGGGATATTCCAGATAGAACAACGTGAAGTGGCCGGTGAACGGCTCCTGGATCTTGCGCGCCACCGGACCGAATTGCCACAGCGCGTAGTTCTGCAGGATCAGCGAAACGCCGAACGTTGCGAGAATTGTCGTGAGCGGATCGCGGCCGATAAGAGGCCGCAACGTCACGACCTGGATCGCTGCTCCAATCAGCGCCACAACCAGCGTTGCAATCAGCAGCGCCAGCCAGAAATTGCCCGTCGTCGCCAGCACCAGGACGCCGATATAAGCGCCCAGCATGAACAGTTCGCCGTGCGCGAAATTGACGACATCCATGATGCCGAAAATCAATGTGAGGCCTGACGCGATCAGCGCCAGGATCATGCCGGTGACAATGCCGTTGATCGTCTGGATCACGATCTGATCCCAGGGAATGGAGAACAAGATTGCTGTGAGCTCCATCTCAGACCCCCAGATACTGATGAATGACCGCGTCATTCACTTTGAGATCGCAGGCGGCGGCGTGATGGCGCACGACGCCCTTTTCCATGATGTAGACGCGCTCGCTTGCCTCCAGCGTGAGCGGTACGTTCTGTTCGACGAGGAGGATGGCGACATTTTCCCTGTGCAGCACATTGATGATGTTGCTGATCTGCGAGACCATCCGCGGCATCAGGCCTTCGGTGGGCTCATCAAGCAGGATGATCTTCGGCTCGAGCATCATCGCGCGTGCGATCGCGAGCATCTGCTGCTCGCCACCCGACAGCGTGCCGCCAGCCTGGTTGCGACGCTCGCCCAGCACCGGAAAATAATTGAATACTTTGTCGAGTAGCGCCTGTTTCTTCTCGTCGCTCACACCCTGACGATCGAGGCCGGTGCGCAGGTTCTCCATCACGGTCAGCAGCCGGAAAATGCGCCGGTCTTCCGGAACATAGCCGATGCCCAACCGCGCGAGCTTGTGCGGCGCCATCCCGGTGATCGGCGCGCCTTCAAGTCGAATGCTGCCCTCCGTTGGACGCACGAGCCCCATGATCGTTTTGAGCGTGGTGCTTTTGCCGACACCATTGCGTCCGAGCAGCCCGACAACCTCTCCTGGCCGGACATGCAATGTTACGCCGTGCAAGATGTGACTCTTGCCGTAATACGTGTGCAGATCCTCGACCGCGATCAGCGGCGCATCTTTGGCGGCGTCGCTCATGTCTTCAGATAGACCTCCAGCACCTTCGGATTGTTCTGGATTTCGGTCGGCGTGCCTTCAGCGAGCACCTGCCCGTAGTTGAGCACCGTGATCCGGTTGGCGAGACCCATCACGACTTCCATGTCGTGCTCGACGATGAGAATCGTCAGATTCTTGGCGATGCTGCGCACCAGCTGCACGGTGTCGCGCGTTTCCGCAGAGCTCATGCCGGCGGTGGGCTCGTCGAGGCAGAGCAACTGCGGCTCGGTGGCAAGCGCAATTCCGATCTCGAGATTGCGTTGCTCCCCGTGCGAGAGATTCGCCGCGAGTTCATCGGCCTTGGCATAAAGACCGACCGATTTAAGCACTGCTTCCGCTTTCTCGATGATGTCCTGGTAGGCGGTGTAGTGCTTGAGCATGCTCCAGCCATGCCGGCGCGATTGCGCGGCAATCCGCACATTTTCCAGCGTCGTCGCATTCGGCAGGATGTTGGTGATCTGATACGAGCGCGCGATGCCTTTCATCGAAATGCGATCGGGCGGAAGGCCGGTGATATCCTCGCCATTGAACAGGATGCGGCCTGAGGTCGGGGGTAACACACCCGTCAGGCAATTGAAGAACGTGCTTTTTCCGGCGCCGTTCGGCCCGATGATCGCGCGGATCTCTTCGCGGTTGACCTGGAAGCTGATGTCGTTGACCGCAGTGAGCCCGCCAAACCTGCGCGTCAGCCCTTCCGTGCGCAGCACGGGGGTTTCGGTGCCAACCCCGACCTTCCCGGCCGGGGCTGACGTATCGATAGCGGACTCTGTCGACACTTACGTCGAGGCAAATTTGCAAGCCGGCGGGAAGAACGTCTTGTCGCCGGGGATCGTCTCGATGATGTGATGTTTTCCGTCCTTCATCTCGAAGATGACTTGCAGAGGGAATGCCTGGTGATCTTCCTTGCGGAGCAGCTTGTCTCCGGTCGGGAAGTCATCACTCAATTTCATCTGCAGGCCCTCGAGCGCCTCGATGAGCTTCATGGTGTCTTCGCGGCCGCGGAATTTCGACTTCTCCATGCCGACCTTGAGTGCGTTCATCGCCTCATAGTTCGATTGCACATAGCGGTCCGGCAACGGGCCTGAAGGGTCGATTTTCGCCAGTCGCGCTTTGGCGTCATCGAAGAATTTCTTGTGCTCAGGCGTATTGAACGGTCCTTCCTGGATCGGGATATAGCGGTTGATGCCGACGAAGCCTTCGATCTTGTTGCCAAGCGCCGGAAGATTCGTCGGACTCTGCAATGGCCCCGTCGCCGGCCCACTTGTACTTCTTGGTCAAACCGAGGTCATAGGCCTGGTTGCCGATGGTCACGCCGTCCTTGCCGAAGAAAATGCCGAACAGGCCATCGAAATCGCCGGTGATTTTCGACAGGAACGGAGTCATGTCCGCTGTGCCCAAAGGAATGCCGGTGGTGCCGACGATCTCTCCGCCAGCCTTTTTTATTTGCTCGGCGTAGGCGTCGCGCGTCGACTGACCCCACGAGTAATCCGCGTAGGCGATGTGCCACTTCTTCCCCATCTTGCCGGTAAGGTATGGCGAGATGGCAACGGCCTGAGCCGGCGCATAGTCGTGAACGCGGAAACTGTAGCGGTTGCATTTTGTTGTCGTCAGCGTCGTGTCGAGACACACGCTGATCATGTTGACAATCTTGGCCTCTTCCCAGACCGGCATGCACGCAAGGCAAATGTTGGAAAGGAAGCCCCCGCAATGGGCGTCGATCAGATCTTCATCGACCAGCTTGCTGGTCTTGCGACGACCGACATCGGGCTTGGATTCGTCGTCGGCAACGATCAGTTCTATTGGACGACCGTTGACGCCGCCCATGCCGTTGATGCGATCGACCGCCATCTGCACGCCGACCAGCGCAGTCTTGCCACCGGCCGCACCGGCGCCCGACAGCGGGTTGATCGCCCCCACTTTGTACGGCTTCGCCTGGCCAAACGCCGCGCGCCATGGAGCGGGCACGAGCATCAGTGCACCGATCGCGCCGCCACCCCAACCGACGACACGACGACGGCTCACCTTGCCGCTGTACCAGAAGTCTTGCGCCCAATCCTCCTCTTTCCATTTTTCACTCATTTAGCATCCTCCCTCTAGATCAGATTGGTGCCGACCGGCCAACGCGCCTTTGCGCGAGGGTCCGCAGATCAGCACGTCAAATTGGAAAAGCGTCGACCGCACGCCCACACCACGGCATGCGTCAAACGCAACCGTAAGAGCGTTCACCACACGCCTATGCCGGATGGCATGACGCGGCATTGCCAGTCCTCCCCTCTCGACCCTTGGCGGGCTCTTTGTTCCCATTAGCAAACGCGATCCGACAGTAACTTTCAACCGCTATATCCGTATTGATGGAGCGCCAATCACATGCTCGTATAAACTGCTCGCGAATTGAGCAGGTACGCTCGAATGAAACGTCGGCCGGTGGTAGGCTCGCGGCAACAGACACAGGACAGTTGATGGCAATCCCCCGGCGAAAAGACCAACCGGAGCCCGGCAGCGGGCTTTCAGCGCGCCTGGCGGTCAGGGCGGGCACGCACCGCGGGCCAACCGCCGGCCTTGCCCCCGGCAATGTGCAGGGCAACCTCGCCATTCTGCCGCAGGCACTCGCGGCGGATTTCATGCGCTTCTGTCATCTGAACCCCAAGCCCTGTCCGCTCATCGGGACCTCCGCGCCGGGCGATCCGCGCGTGCCTGAGTTGGGCGAGGATCTCGACATCCGCACCGATCTGCCGCGCTACCGCGTCTGGAAAAACGGCGAACTGGTCGCCGAACCGGAAGACGTTCGCGAATTCTGGCGCGACGACCTCGTCAGCTTCGTGATCGGCTGCTCGTTTTCGTTCGAGGAAGCATTGACCGCTGAAGGCATCGAGCTGCGCCACATCACACGCGGCTGCAACGTGCCGATGTATCGCACCTCGATCGCTACGAATCGCGCGGGTCCATTTCATGGGCCGATGGTCGTTTCGATGCGGCCGATGTCGCCACGTGACGCAATTCGCGCGGTCCAGATCACGACCCGCTTCCCGTCAGTGCACGGCGCGCCCGTGCACATCGGCAAGCCGGAGTTGATCGGCATCAAAGACGTTATGAAGCCCGACTATGGCGACGCTGTCGAAGTGCGCGATGACGAGCTGCCTGTGTTCTGGGCCTGTGGCGTCACGCCGCAATCCGTGATCGCAACGGTGAAGCCTGATTTCTGCATCACCCACTACCCGGGAAGCATGCTCGTGACTGACCGGAAGAACACGGAATTTGCGATTTTGTAGTGAAGCTATGCAAAGCCTCGGTCATTCCGGGTTTGCGCCTTCGGCGCGCCCCGGAATGACGACTTACGCCGCGTCCCGCGCGTTCTTGTCCAGCAGCCCGGCCTCAATCAATGCCTGACGGATTCGCAAGACCTCCGCGCGTTCGATCTTGACCAATGGTGGCCGCACGACCGCGCGTGGCAACTTTCCGAGCAGCACCAGCGCCTCTTTCATGCGGTTGTGCATGTCGACGAAAGGATCAGCGTAGAAGACCCTTGCGGTCGGATCGATGCGATCATTAAGACGCTTGGCCTCGGCCAGATCGTTCTTCTGTACAGCGCGAAATAATTTCGCCTGCAAGTCGGCGATGACGCTGCCGGACCCCGACAGCAATCCGTTGCACCCGAGCACGAGTGACGAGAACAGCCACGAGCTGTGCGTGGTAAGCACGTTTACCGGCCGCGACAGACTCTGCAGCGTGCGGATATGCCATTCGTGGTGTGGCACATTGGCGATCCAGTCCTTGATGGCCCGGATCGAAGGGATCTCCTCACACAGCTTGAGCAGCGTTTCCTTCGGATAGCCCTGCCCGGTCGAAAGCGGGTACTGAAACACGATCAGCGGCAGGTCCGTTGCGTCGGCGATGCGCCTGAAGTGCGCGAGCGCCATCGCCGGTGACTGGCCGAGTGTGAAGGGTGCCGGCGGAAAAACCAGCAGCGCCGAGGCGCCACCCTGCGTCGCCATGCGGGCGAGACGTGCGGCTTCAATGCTCCCGTCGGCCCAGATGCCATTGATCAGCGGAAGCCGCCCGCCGACCTCGTCCTGCGCGATCTCGAGCACCCGTCGTTGCTCGTCGAAGGTGCACGATGCGACCTCAGTCGAGTGCGCATTGATCGTAATCGCCGACAGGCCTTCCACCGACGCCACGTCGCGCAAGTGCTTGCGGAAGCTCACCTCGTCGATTGCAAAATCATTATCGAAAGGCAGCAGCACGGCCGGAATTACGCCGTGGGGAACATAAGACGCGTGACGAGGCATTCGCCGTCCTCCTCAGATCGCCGCTTTCATGCGCGCTTCAGGCTCACCAGCATAACCGAATTCCACGGAAAGACGATCGGCCGCCACGCGCATTCTTCGCGCGCGTTTTTGCAGCGCTTCTATCGACAGCCGCCAAACCGGACCAGAAATGCCGATGGCACCGATGATCTGGCCACTGAAATCGCACACTGGCAGGGCCGCACATCGCACCTCCGGATCGAACTCCCCGTCATCCATGGCAACGCCAGACCGACGCACTTCGGCGATTTCGCGCCGGAGCGCATCCTGCGAGGTCACCGATTTCGGCGTGTATGCCCGCAACTCGGCGCGCGTCAGGAATTGTTCGAACTGATCCACCGTCAGCGCGGCAAGCATGATCTTTCCCAACGCGGTGCAATGCGCGGGTCGCACGGCGCCGGCCCGGTCGGTCAACTGGAACGCTCCCTTGCCGCCCGTGCGCGCCAGCACGACAACGGCGTCTTCCAGTCGGACGGAGAAATGCGCGCTCTCACCGGTCTCGCGTGAAAGCTCCTCAAGAATTGGCGTCGCCAGGCTGACCATTTCCACTTCATCGAGCGCGCTGGCCGCGAGTGCAAAAAGTGGCCGACCGATACGATAGCGTTTTGAATCCGCCATCTGCCGCACGTAACCGAGCGACACCATCGTCTTCACAAGATGAAACGCTGTCGAATTGTGCAGGCCGACCCGCTTGCTCAGTTCGGCGAGTCCGATGCCGTCCCTGTTGCGTGCAATCTCTTCCATGATCGAAAACGCCCGTGCAAGCGACTGTACGCCGCCGCGCGGACGCGAATCCGGTTTGACACGCACACGCGCGAAGCCGCCGCGCGCCGATCGCGCATCCGTTTCTCGTTGCTTTGTTCGAACGCTCACATTTGCCCCCTAGACAGGTTTGGCGTCGTCACTCACGGGCGACGTCACAACCAGAAAAACGAGATCGACGAGCCCGGTGTTGGAGATTGCGTGTGGCACGCCGGGTGGCAGAAAAATGAAATCGTGCCTGCGCACGACATGATCTTCGCCATTAATGTGCATCAGGCCCTCGCCCTCGATGACGTGATAGACCTGCTCCTGCACTTTGTGACTGTGCGTTTCGACATAGGCCTTCGGCTGATACATCGAAATCCGGTAATCGATGTGATGAGAGCCCGCGGTATCCGGCATCACCAACGGCTTCGACAGCGCGCCACCGAAATGATTGGGAAATTCGAGCCACGGCACCTCGGCGATATTGCGGATGAAAGCCTTGCGTCGATCACCGGCCATTTCGGTTCTCATTTCGCGGGCGCGATATCCGGCAAATAGCGCTTGCCGAACACGGGCTCCTTATGAGGCGTCGGCGGCAACTGCCACGCACCGGTCGATGGCGGACGCACCTCCGCATCTACATGCACGTCGAGAAGGTACGGCTTGTTGGCTTTGATGGCGTGTTCGAGCGCACCCTTGAGATCCTCTGACTTCGTCACGGTTATTGCGTCGACACCTGCGCCTCGCGCCCAGGCGGCGAAATCCGGATTGTAGGGCGTCTTGTTGGCGCCCGCATGAAACATCGTCCCATGTTCGCGGCCGCCGAACATGCCGAGCTGAATGTCGCGGATGGAGACCCAGCCGAAATTGTTCCAGACCACCCACACCACCGGGATATTGTATTCGACGGCGGTGCATAGAACGTGCGGCACCATCGCAAAGCAACCGTCGCCCGTGATCGACACCACCGGCCGATCGGGCGCTGCGAGCTTGGCGCCGAGCGCGCCGGCCGCGCCAAAACCCATGCCGGAGAAACCCCAGGAATTCAGCATCGTCTGCGGGTGACGCGCCTTCCAGAACTGCATGTACCAGTTGTGATTGACGCCGACATCGCAGCACAGGATCGCATCGGGCGGCAAAACCGACTGACAGTCGGCGACCACGCGCTCGGGCCGGATCGGTGACGCATGGATCTCGAAATTCGGCTTGATGAATTTTTCCCACTCGCGCTGCCACGCGCCGACATCGGCAAGCCAGGCCTTCAGCGCGTCGCGTTTCGGCGAACGCTTTTCGGTCTCACTCAGCAATTGACGCAGAAATGTTCGTGCATCGGCGAGAATTCCGATGTCCGGCGGGTAGTTGCGGCCGAGTTCGGCAGGATCGACGTCGACATGTATCAATTTGGTGTGGGGAAAATTCCACGAATAACCGGGCATCCAGGATGACGCCGACCGGTCATCAAAGCGTGCACCGATGGCGATCACCAGATCAGCGTGCCGGCCGGCCTCGTTCGCCGGGTACGCGCCATTGCGGCCGATGAAGCCGAGCGAGAGAGGATCGGTCATATCGAGCGTGCCCATGCCGTTGGGCGAGGAAATCACCGGAATCTGCATCCGGTGGACGAACTCGGTCAGTTCGCGGGACGCTTCCGACAGGGTGACACCGTGTCCAACGAAAATGACGGGCCGTTTCGCTTTGAGGATCAAATCAACGCAAGCGGCAATCTCATCCGGCGAGGCGCCGCTGCGCTGCGCATTCAGCGCCGGCGCCGGCCGTGGCATTTCAACGTCGTCCTCTTCCTGAAAGACATTGAAGGGCACGTCGAGATTCACGGGTCCGGGTCGGCCCGAAAGCATTGTCGTCGTCGCCTGACGCAGCGCGAGTGGCAGCATATCGACGCGCGTCGGCTGGAAACTGCGTTTGACGACGGGCCGAATGATATTGGGAAAGTCAGCCTGGAAGTGTTTGTTGATTTCCTGAAACGGGCTGCGATTGAACTGCGATGTCGGAACGTTGGCAGTGATGGCGAGAAGCGCCGAGGAATCCGAAAGCGCGAGAGCGAGCGGCATTACGATATTGCAGGAGCCTGGACCGCATGAGGTCAGCGTCGCCACTGGTTCATGCCGCACGCGGAAATAGGCATCGGCCATGTGCGCCGCGACCTGCTCGTGACGCGGCGAGACGAGTGTGATGCGGTCACGCGCTTGGTAGAGGGTGTCGAGGATTCCGACGTTGCCGTGACCGCACAGGCCGAACACGTAAGGAATCTTACTGTCGATAAGATATTCCGAGATGACCTCGGCACCCTTCATCCTCGGCATTGTTCCCACCCGTGGTTACGCAATGCCGGCGCATCACATGCCGATTTGGCATTTTTTAAATTGCGACAATGCGAGAGCGACTTTAACCATATCGGTTGGGGCGGACAATATCGCGGCCGCCTGCGAGGCAGCAGTACGCCCTCCGCGACGCTCGTCCGGCTGACCGCCCAGGACCGGCCTGAAACTCCGCGAGTTGTCCTGAGGTATTTTTGTTTGGGGCGATTTGGCTGCCTACCTTGCGCAAGGAGATTCCTGCAGTCTCTTCAATATGATGTCGCCCTTTTTCCGATCCTTCCTTAGTTTTCTCGTGGACGGAACTTTTCTCGACTTAGCGGATTTAATTGCTCGCGGGCGCTCCGCCATGACTACTGGCTGGAGCGGGCGGGAGGGTTAGGCTCTGCCCCAAAAGCAAAGTGACGAACGACCATGGCGTTGCGGCTGCGAAACCCTGCGGTAGCTGGCCATATCGTTCGGACCTCATCGTCTGAACGCACGTCCGGTGCACGCGATTGCATCGGAGGACGGGGTTATTCGGGAGGCGTCGATGGATCAAACGACAATCACAAACAAAAAGACGGCCGACGGCGTTCTGTCAAAAAAACGCCCCCGCCAACCGGATGAAAGTGCTCCCAACGTAAGCTCGCCAGCCGAACTCCAGGAATTGCTGGAGGCACTGCGTGCCATGCGCTCCGGCGACTTCTCGGCAAGAATGGGTGTCGAGCACGAGGGACTCCTCGGAAAAATCGCGGACACCTTCAACGACATCGTCACCGCAAACGAGCGAATGGCCCAACAGCTTGAGAAGGTGGGCCAGGTCGTTGGTCGTGAAGGCAAAACCCGCCATCGCGTGAAATTCGGTCTCGGCAATGGTGCCTGGGGCGAGATGGAAAGTTCGATCAATACGCTGATCGACGACCTGCTTTGGCCAACCAAAGAGGTCGCCACCGCGGTCGCGGCGGTTGCCCAGGGCGACCTTCTGAAGACCGTCCGATTGGAGGTCGACGGCCGTCCGCTCAAGGGCGAGTTTCTCGAAGCCGCGACGATCGTCAACACGATGATCAAGCAACTGAGCGTGTTCACCTCGGAAGTGACCCGCGTCGCGCGCGAGGTCGGCACCGAAGGCAAACTGGGCGGCCAGGCGCAAGTGCGCGAGGTCACCGGCGTGTGGAAGGAACTTACCGAAAGCGTGAACTCGATGGCGAACAACCTGACCGCGCAGGTTCGTAACATCGCCGAAGTCACCATCGCCGTCGCCGACGGAGACCTTTCAAAGAAAATCACCGTCGACGTGCGCGGAGAAATCCAGCAGCTCAAGGAAGCGATCAATACGATGGTGGATCAGCTGCGTTCGTTCGCATCTGAAGTCACCCGCGTCGCGCGCGAAGTCGGTACCGACGGCAAACTGGGAGGCCAGGCTATCGTCCCCGGCGTCGCCGGGACCTGGAAAGACCTGACCGATAACGTCAACCTTCTGGCGGCCAACCTCACCACACAAGTGCGTAACATCGCCGAGGTGACCACCGCCGTGGCGCGCGGCGACCTGTCGCGCAAGATCACGGTGGATGTGCGCGGCGAAATCCTTGAGCTCAAGGACACCATCAATACCATGGTGGACCAGCTGAACGGGTTTGCCTCCGAAGTGACGCGCGTCGCGCGCGAAGTCGGCACCGAAGGCAAGCTGGGCGGCCAGGCGCAGGTGCCGGGTGTTGCGGGCACGTGGAAAGACCTGACCGACAGCGTCAACTTCATGGCTTCCAACCTGACCGCGCAGGTTCGCAATATCGCGGACGTGGCAACGGCGATCGCCGGCGGCGACCTGTCGAAGAAAATCACCGTCAGCGTGTCAGGCGAAATCCTGCAGCTGAAGGAAACCATCAATACGATGGTGGACCAGCTCAACGCCTTCGCCGGCGAAGTGACGCGCGTTGCGCGCGAAGTCGGCACCGAAGGGCGGCTCGGCGGTCAGGCCAACGTTCCAGGCGTTGCTGGTACCTGGAAGGATCTCACCGACTCGGTGAACTCGATGGCCGGCAACCTGACCGCGCAGGTCCGTAACATCGCCGAAGTGACGACCGCTGTGGCGCGTGGCGACCTGTCGCGCAAGATTACCGTCGACGTGAAGGGAGAAATTCTGCAGCTGAAAGAAACCATCAACACGATGGTGGACCAGCTCAATTCGTTTGCGTCGGAAGTGACGCGCGTCGCGCGCGAGGTCGGTACCGAAGGCAAGCTCGGCGGACAGGCCGAAGTGCCGGAAGTGGCAGGCACATGGAAGGACCTCACCGACAACGTCAATTTCATGGCTTCGAACCTGACCGCCCAGGTCCGAAACATCGCCGAAGTGGCCACAGCCGTCGCCAATGGCGACCTTTCCAAGAAGATCACCGTCGACGTTCGTGGCGAACTTCTGCAGCTGAAGGAAACGCTCAATACGACGACCGACCAGCTGCGGTCGTTCGCCGGCGAAGTGACCCGCGTGGCGCGCGAAGTCGGCACTGAAGGCCGCCTCGGTGGCCAGGCCAACGTGCCGGGCGTCGCCGGTACCTGGAAAGACCTCACCGACAACGTCAACCTGCTGGCGGCAAACCTCACCACACAGGTCCGCAACATCGCCGAAGTCACCACCGCCGTCGCGCGCGGTGACTTGTCGCGCAAGATCACGGTCGACGTGAAGGGCGAAATTCTCGAACTGAAGAACACCATCAATACGATGGTCGACCAGCTCAACGCGTTTGCCTCGGAAGTGACGCGCGTCGCGCGCGAAGTCGGCACCGAAGGCAAGCTCGGCGGCCAGGCCCAAGTCTCGGGCGTTGCCGGCACCTGGAAAGACCTCACCGACACCGTGAACGTGATGGCGGCAAACCTGACCGAACAGGTGCGCGGCATCGTCAAGGTCGTGACCGCGGTCGCCAACGGCGATCTGAAGCAGAACCTCACGGTGAAATCGAAGGGCGAAGTGGCGGCGCTCGCCGAAACCATCAACAACATGACCGACACGCTGGCGACCTTCGCGGATCAGGTGACAAGCGTCGCACGCGAAGTGGGTGTCGATGGACGACTAGGTGGCCAGGCCAACGTGCCCGGCGCGGCCGGCACATGGAAGGCCCTCACCGGCAACGTCAACCTGCTGGCGGCAAATCTTACGACCCAGGTGCGCGCGATCGCCGAGGTCGCCACGGCGGTGACCAAGGGCGACCTGACGCGATCGGTTCAGGTCGACGCGCGCGGCGAAGTGGCCGAGCTCAAAGACAACATCAATACGATGATCGACAACCTGCGCCTGACGACGGATCGCAACACCGAACAGGACTGGCTGAAGACCAACCTCGCAAAATTCACCAACATGTTGCAGGGCCAACGCGATCTCAACACCGTCGGACGACTGCTGTTGAGCGAACTGACGCCGCTCGTCAATGCGCAACAGGGCGTCATTTATCAGGTTGAAAGCGAAGAATTGCAGAGCATGCGGTTGCTTTCGGCCTATGCCGACGACGGGGCGAATGGTCATTCTCAACGTCTGCGCATCGGCGAAGGCCTCATCGGCCAGTGCGCCGCCGACAGGCGCCGCATGCTGATAACAGAAATGCCGGATCACGCCGTGCCGATTGGTTCGGCGCTGTTCAAGGTCAAGCCGGCCAATATCATTGTCCTGCCGGTACTGTTCGAAAATCAGGTCAAGGCGGTGATCGAACTTGCTTCGGTGAACCAGTTCACAGCCTTGCAGACGATGTTTCTTGAGCAGCTGACGGCCAGCATCGGCATCGTGCTCAATTCCATCGAGGCCACGATGCAGACCGAAGGTCTGCTCAAGCAATCGCAACAGCTTGCCGGCGAGCTGCAGACCCAGCAGCGCGAATTGCAGCAGACCAACGAGCAGCTCGAACAAAAGGCGCAGCAGCTTGCGGAACGCAACGTCGAAGTCGAAAGGAAAAACCAGGAAATCGAACAGGCGCGCCGCGCCCTCGAGGAAAAGGCGGCGGAGCTCGCGCTGACGTCGAAGTACAAGTCCGAATTCCTCGCCAACATGTCGCACGAGTTGCGCACGCCGTTGAACAGTATTCTTATTCTCGGGCAGCAACTGGCCGACAATCCCGACGGCAACCTCACAAGCAAGCAGACGGAATTCGCCCGCACCATTCACGGCGCCGGAACCGACCTTCTCAACCTCATCAGCGACATTCTCGACCTCTCGAAGATCGAATCCGGCACGGTCACGGTCGATGCCGAAGAGATCTTCTTCACCAATCTGCTTGATGCCGTGGGCCGCCCGTTCCGTCACGAAGCGGACACGCGACAACTTTCCTTCAAGGTCGATCTCGATCCGTCCCTTGGACGCAGCCTGATAACCGACTCCAAGCGTCTGCAGCAGGTGTTGAAGAACCTGCTGTCCAACGCGTTCAAGTTCACCGACCGCGGCGGCGTTCAGCTCAAGGTTTCGGCCGCGCCGGTTGGCTGGACCTCGACACACCCGATTCTCAGCCAGGCGCAGACCGTCGTCGCCTTCGAGGTCGCCGACACCGGCATCGGTATTCCGGCCGAGAAACAGAAGATCATTTTCGAAGCATTCCAGCAGGCCGACGCGAGCACCAGCCGCAAATATGGTGGAACCGGATTGGGGCTTGCGATCAGTCGCGAGCTGTCGAGCCTCCTCGGCGGCGAAATCCAGTTGCGCAGCGCGCCTGGCGTCGGCAGCACATTCACGCTCTACCTGCCGATCACCTACGCGGGACCATCCGCTGCCACCCAGTCCGCCAGCCCGTACGCTTCGCAAATCCAGGCACCGAGCATGCCGATTGCGTTGCCGGAAAGGCCCATCGAGCAAATTCCGGACGACCGGCACGAAATCCAGCCCGGCGACTCGATACTGCTGATCGTGGAAGACGACCCCCACTACGCCCGCGTCCTGATCGATCTCGCGCGGGACAAGGGATTCAAGGTTCTCGTCGCCATGCGCGGCGCCGACGCGCTCGAGCTTGCCAAGCAATATCAGCCAAGCGCCGTCTCGCTCGATGTATTCCTGCCCGACATGCTGGGGTGGAGCGTTTTGAGTCAGCTCAAACAAAATCCGCTGACGCGTCATATCCCCGTGCAGATCATCACGCTCGACGAAGACAAGCACCACGGTCTCGCCCGCGGTGCGTTCTCATTCGTCACCAAGCCGACCACGACGGAGGGTGTTGAAGCCGCTCTCCGGCGCATCAAGGAATATTCGGCTCCGCGTCGCAAGCGCCTGCTTGTGGTCGAAGATAATCCGGCTGAGCAACTCAGCATCTCGGAATTGCTTGGCTATGACGACGTCGAGATCGAAACCGCCGGCACCGGGAAGGAAGCGCTTGCGGCATTGCGCCGGCAGCCTGCTGATTGCGTGGTTCTGGACCTGAGACTGCCCGACATGACAGGATTCGAAGTGCTCGAACAGCTCGGCGCGGACGCGGCGTTGTCGGAAGTGCCGGTCGTGGTATTTACCGGTCGCGAATTGAGCGCGGAAGAAGACGCGCGCCTGCACACGATGGCACGCAGCATTGTGGTCAAGGGAGTTGAGTTCCCCGAGCGATTGCTCGATGAAACCGCCCTCTTCCTGCATCGCGTCGTGACGGATCTGCCTGCCGAAAAGCAGCGCATGCTGGAGCGCCTGACGACGTCCGATGAAGACCTGGTGGACCGTACAGCTTTGCTGGTCGACGACGACGCCCGCAACATCTTCGCGCTGAGCAGCGTGCTGGAGCGGCGGGGCATGCGCGTCCTCACCGCCACGACGGGCAATGAAGCGATCAAGCTCATCGAGTTCGAATGCCGACATCGCCATCGTGCTGATGGACATCATGATGCCGGAGATGGACGGCTATGAGACTATGGAGGAAATCCGCAAGAACGCGAATTTCCGCCGTCTGCCGATCATCGCACTCACTGCCAAAGCGATGAAGGGCGACCGCGAGAAATGCCTCGATGCTGGTGCGTCGGACTATCTGGCGAAACCAGTGAATACCGAGCAGTTGCTATCTGCGCTCCGCAGCTGGCTGCACCGCTGAACACGAGGATTGCATGTCCGAAGACAGGGTCAACATCCTCCTCGTCGACGATCAGCCGGCCAAACTTCTGACCTATCGGACGATCCTCGAGGACGTGGGCGAGAACCTTCTGAGCGCCAGCAACGCCACGGAGGCGCTCGAGCTTCTACTGAGGCACGATGTCGCCGTCGTTCTCATCGACGTCTACATGCCGGATATCGACGGTTTTCAGCTGGCGGCGATGATTCGCAACCATCCCCGCTTCGAGAAAACCGCGCTCATATTCATCTCCGCCATCCTGCTGACGGACGTCGATCGACTGCGCGGCTACGAAATGGGTGCCGTCGACTACGTGCCGGTCCCGGTGATCCCGGAGGTGCTGCGGGCGAAAGTCAAAGTTTTCGTCGAACTTTTCCGCAAGACGCGCCAGCTGGAGCAACTGAACAAAGGAACTCGAGGCGCGCGTTGCCGAGCGCACCGCGGCACTCGCCTCGTCCACATTACAGCTTCGGCAAAGCGAACGGATGCGGAGCCTCGCGCTTGCCGCCGGCCAGATGGGCAGCTGGGAATGGAATATATCGCGCGGCTCGGTCCTCTGGGATCAAGGTCAGTGCGAGATTTTCGGGGTCGACCCGAATACGTTTGTTCCGACGCTCGAAAGTATGCGGCCACTCATCAATCCCGAAGACTTCCAACTGTTGGAGCAGTCCTTCCGCAAGATCACCAAGGCGACCAATACCTTCCAGACGGAATTCCGCGTTCTGCGGCCGAATGGCGACGTGCGTTGGTGCACCGGCACGGCGGCGGCCAACTTTGACGAAACCGGTCGTCTTGTCTGGCTCAGCGGGGTCACCTCCGACATCACTGAAAGAAAGCGCGCCGAGGAACGTCAGATTCTGTTGGCCGAAGAGGTCGATCATCGGGCGCGCAACGTTGTTGCGGTCGTACAGTCGATCATGCGCTTGACGCGCGCCGAAAGCATCGACGATTACATCGGTGCGCTTGATGGCCGGATCGGTGCGCTGTCGAACGCACACCGGTTGCTGGCTGGATCACGCTGGGAGGGAGCCGACCTCACCCGACTCGTTGAGGAAGAGTTTGCGCCCTATCGCGCGAGCGGCAACGAACGGGTCAGGGCTCAGGGGCCCATCGTTCTGTTGCCACCCGCGACGGCGCAGACCATTGCTCTCGCGTTGCATGAACTTGCGACAAACGCCGCGAAATATGGCGCGCTGTCCGTCGACGCCGGCTACGTCGAGCTGATCTGGCGGACCGAGCCCGGGAAGCTCGAACTTGTCTGGACGGAATCCTGCGGCCCGCAGATCACCCCACCCGAACGGCGCGGCTATGGAAGCCGCGCCATCGTCGCTGGCATCGAACGACAGCTGGGCGGGCTCGTACACTTCGACTGGCGACCGGAGGGCCTGCGCTGCACTTTGGGCGTACCGCACGAAGCCAGCGCGGACTTTTCAAAACGTGCATTCAAGCCGCAGATCGAAGTCCCGGCAGAGTCAGCTGAATTCAATAGCGGCGACAAGCGTGTTCTGCTGGTCGAAGACGAACCGCTCGTCTCGATGATGCTCGCGGACATGCTTTCTGCTTTCGGACACAAGGTCGATGGTCCCTACAGCCGGTTCAGCGATGCGATCCTCGCCGCCAAGACCGGCAATCTGCAGGCGGGTATTCTCGACGTGAATTTGGGCGGCGAAAAAACCTATGCCGTCGCCGATATCCTCACCAATCGAAAAATCCCATTTGCCTTCGTCACCGGCTACGGGCCGGACAGCATTGTATCGGCGTTTTCTCATGCACCCGTGCTGCAGAAGCCGATCGAGGCCGCAAAACTGCACGCCCTGCTTCAGCAGATCGTCCGCTAGGCCAATCATCGTTTCACCTGCCAAGGACCAGGGGAACCAAGCGCCTCCGGCCGCGTTTTTTGGGCGTCACGAGGCATGAAAAAAAGCAATGACGGCGAAGCAATTTCTTCTGAGCGAAAGTCTGTATTGCAGGCGGCGCGCGGCGAACTGTGCGGACCCCTTTCTGGCCAAGGAACTACGGCGCCTGGCGGACCGTTTCGAACAAACGGCAGACACCGCCGAGGACGAGAAAACCCCTTCCGACAGCAGCTCGGAACGGATTTCCCATTAGCCACCGGAACTCGCTACAATCCCTTGTCGAGTGCGGAACGTGGTTCCGCGGCCAAATGGGTCGGGTAAGCGTCAGATGAATACAGCGAAGCGTTACAAGACCGTCGCGGTTGAGGTTGGCGGCGTCACGGTGGGCGGCGGGGCGCCGATCGTCGTGCAGTCGATGACCAATACGGATACGGCCGATGTGGAAGCGACGGCGCGACAGGTGGCGGCGCTGGCCGGCGCCGGCTCCGAACTCGTACGCATCACGGTCGATCGCGATGAGGCGGCCGCCGCCGTCCCCCACATCAAGGAGCGGCTGCTCAAATGGGGCATCGCCGTGCCGCTCGTCGGCGACTTTCATTACATCGGCCACAAGCTTTTGGCCGAGCATGCCGGCTGCGCGCAGGCGCTCGACAAGTACCGCATCAATCCCGGCAATGTCGGCTTCAAGGACAAGAAGGACAAGCAGTTCTCCGCCATCATCGAGATGGCGCTCAAGCACAACAAACCGGTGCGTATCGGCGCCAACTGGGGCTCGCTCGATCAGGAGCTTCTGACGCAACTGATGAACGAGAATGCCAAGACGAAGGCGCCGAAGGACGCGCGTGCGGTGATGCACGAGGCGATGGTGCAGTCGGCGCTGGTGTCGGCTTCGCGCGCCGAGGAGATTGGATTGGCCAGGAACCGCATCATCCTCTCGGCCAAGGTCTCGGCGGTGCAGGACCTGATCGCGGTCTATGGCGAACTGGCGCGCCGCTGCGACTATGCGCTGCATCTGGGGCTGACCGAAGCCGGCATGGGCTCGAAGGGGATCGTTGCCTCCTCGGCCGCCATGGGGGTGCTGCTGCAGCAGGGGATCGGCGATACCGTGCGCATCTCGCTGACACCGGAACCCAATGGTGACCGCACCCGCGAGGTGCAGGTGGCGCAGGAACTGTTGCAGACCATGGGTCTGCGCACCTTCGTGCCGCTGGTTGCCGCCTGTCCCGGCTGCGGGCGCACCACCTCGACGACGTTTCAGGAACTGGCCGCCGACATCCAGAGCTTCATCCGCGACTCGATGCCCCACTGGAAGACGCGCTATCCCGGGGTTGAGACGCTCAACGTTGCGGTGATGGGCTGCATCGTGAACGGCCCCGGGGAATCCAAGCACGCCGACATCGGCATTTCGCTGCCGGGAACGGGCGAGCAGCCGACCGCCCCGGTGTTCATCGACGGCAAGAAGGCAGCCACGCTGCGCGGGGCAACGCTCAGCGCCGACTTCAAGCAGATGGTGATCGACTATATCGAGCGCCGCTGGGGCCAGACCGCGCGGGCCGCCGAACCCGCCGAGGCAGCGAAGGAGTATTCGCCCTTGGCCTAGTGGCAATTTTACATCTGGCAGTCCATCATTTAATCGCAAGCTCGACCGGGGGATCAGTGAGCAGCCTTCCGCCTCAAGACAACTTTTCGGAATACCAGCCGCGCGTTGTCAAACCGCGCAATCTTGCTTTGGGGATCGAGCGCATCGGATTTTTTGCGCTCAACCACCGGGCTCTCTGTGCGATCGTTTTCATTCTGCTTTCCGTTGTGGCGGCGATCGGCTTTACGCGCGTGAAAGTCGACGATTCACTGAGCCAGCTGTTCCGCTCCGACACCGATGAATTCCGTACTTATGAAGAAGTGACGCGCCGCTTCCCTTCGAACGAATTTGACGTTCTCATCGTCATAGAGGGCGACAAGTTGCTGGAGCGCTCGTCGCTCGAAAAACTGCGCGAACTTGCGATCGAACTTCAGTTGATTGACGGCACCAGGGGCCTGATCTCGATTTTCGCCGCACGAGAACCGCCCAAGGACGGGCATATCCCGCCTCCTCTCTTCCCCAATCCGCTGCCGAACGGAGCCGAGTATCAGGCTCTCATCCAGCGCGTAATGGCGAATGAGATCATTCGCGACAAGATGCTGTCGCCAGACGGCAAGCTCACCTTGATGGTGCTCGCGCTGGAACCTGCGGCGACGGCACCGGATCGTCTCAACAAGATTGTCGATGCCATCCGCAACGCAGTCCGCGATAACCTCGAGGGAACCGGCTTGAGGGGTGAGTTGTCCGGCGTGCCGGTGATGCAGAACGAGATCCGCAACGCCATTCAGCGCGACCGGCTGCTCTACAACACGCTCGGATTCGTGGTCGGCTGCCTGATCGCGATCATGTTTTTCCGCCGTTTTTCATTCATGATCATCGCGGCGGGACCGCCATTGGTGGCCATTCTACTCGCGCTAGGAGCGCTGGGATGGTTCGGCTTCAGCCTGAACATGTTTCTGAACGTGATGACGCCGCTGATCATGGTCATCAGCTTCTCCGACAGCATGCAGATTACCTTTGCGGCGCGCGATCGCCTGCTCGCCGGGGACGACAAGGTCACGGCCTTTCGCAATGCGCTGCTCATTGTCGGGCCAGCCTGCGTACTGACCCACGCGACCGCGGGAGTGTCATTCATCGCCTTGCAATTCTCGGAATCAGACCTCGTGCGCACCTTCGGCGAAGCGGGCCTGGTCGCGGTCACGGTTGCTCTGATCGCGGTGTTGATGGGCGTGCCATTGCTCGGGGTGCTGCTCATTCGCAATGAGGGCGAATTCGTCGCAGCCGTCAGAAATATGGATACCGCGCTGAACGTCTTGCGCCGCTTTTGCGGCTGGATCGCGGTGCGGATGGTCGCGCGTCCTGGCCTTTATTCCGCGATCAGTTTGATCGTCGTCGCTGCGTTGTCGGTTGGCTATGCGCAATTGGACGCGCGCTATCGTCTCGCCGACCAGGTACCGGATCGACAACAGGCGGTCCAGGCCAGCCAGCGTCTCGACGTAAAGCTGACGGGGGCCAACCCATTCGAGGTCTATATCCAGTTTCCGAAGGGCGCTTCTCTCTACGCGCCGGAGACACTGGCGGTGATCGCCGAGGTTCATTCGCTGCTCGAGCATCAGAAAGGTGTCGGCAATGTCTGGTCTCTTGACACGCTGCGACGCTGGCTCGCCGAAAAGCTCAACAAATCGGACGTCGAAACGCTCAAGGAATACGTCGACCTGCTGCCGCCCTATCTGACGCGACGGTTTATTTCAGCAGAACAGGATGCGGTGATCGTCAGCGGGCGCGTTCCGGATTCGGACGCCAGTCAATTGCTGCCGATCGTCGACCGCGTCGATCATGACCTGGACAGCGTGCGCAAGAAATTTCCCGGTTACAAGATCGCAGTGACCGGTCTATCGGTGATTTCGGCGCGCAACAGCGCGCTCATGATCGACAAGTTGAGCCGAGGACTGACCATCGAGATCGTCTTTGTCGCGGCATTTATCGGGCTCGCATTCTGGTCGCCCGTCGTCATGCTGATCAGCATTTTGCCCGGGCTGTTTCCGATTGTTCTTGCCGGCACGGTCCTGCTGCTGACCGGCCAGGGCTTGCAGTTCGCCAGCGTGATCGCACTGACCGTATCCTTCGGGCTCGGACTGAGCGCGACCATCCACTTCCTGAATCGCCTGCAGATCGAAGACACCGATGCCGATCCCGCGGTCGGCGTTGAGCGGGCGACCATTCTTGTCGGCCCACCCTTGATACTGACGTCGGCGGTTCTCGCCTGCGGCCTTGCCATGACCGTGTTATCGGGCTTGCCGTCGCTGCGGATTTTCGGCTGGCTCAGCGCGTTCGCGATGGTGGCGGCGCTATTCGCCGACCTGTTCATGCTGCGGCCGATCGCAATGTTTCTCAGTCAGCTGGTGCGGCGCCTGGCGCATCACTCGCTGCTTCGGTCGACCAAATAACGGCGCGCTGTCTAGCCGGATCGACGAAGATTCACTGAAACGGCTCTGATGGTGGACTGCTGATCCTGCGACCTGATCGATACCGACTGTCGTCCGCCATGCGTGATCAACGTGAGCGTCGCGACAAATGATGCCGCCCTGGCCACAACTTGGAATCGGTCGCCTTCAGCTCTGCCGGATATTGTGCCCGACACGCCGCGCGTTGATTCGCTCCAATAGCCGCTCACCGAACCGCCCGAATAGTCGGCGCTCGCCCGTAAATCGAAATTCGAGCCTTCGCTGGCGCAGCGGATGTTGAGCTGAAGTTTGGCTTGGCCGGCGGGAACATCATAAGTTGCGCGACACTTGATCGATTCATGCGTTCCATTGGACAATTCGATTGTGCCCGATCCCGACCATGACCCGGCCAATCGGTCGAATGGCGCTACTCGTTGCGCGAAGCCAGTCCCGGTGACGGAAAATAAAAGCGCGACGGCCAAAATAGCCCCACGCACGATAACGATCGCCCCATGTGACGGCACAAACATTGTGCAAAACTCGATACAGCCGCCGCGCGTCAATCCACCGCCCCGCTTTTCACAAATTCGTCGTAGAACGTGAAATTACGTGGGCGATTGTCACCAAACAATGCACGAAAGCAAGGTACCTGACAATCTACCTTGAGATCTTGCCTGCAAGAACACCGCAAGAGCCTGCGCAAGATTTGCCCGAAAGTTCTCGAGGGTCACGGTCAGTAGCCACCCAACGGATCAGCGCCTGCGAACGACCATCGGCAGACCGCCCTTTGGGCGCAGCGTGACTTTTTGAACGGGCCACGGCGCGCTGCCGGAAACCATTTCAAGCGTGAAATGGCGCATGATCGTTGCGACCATGATCGAGGCTTCCTGAATTGCAAACGTGGCACCGATGCAGATGCGCGGCCCGACGCCGAACGGCAAATAGGCAAACCGATCGATCGACTCGCGAGCCTTGCCGAAGAATCGGTTCGGATCGAAGGTGTTTGGCCGCGTCCACAGCGCACGATGACGGTGCAAAACATAGGGCGCGATGACGATCAAAGTACCGGGCTTGATCGTTTCACCCGCAAGCTCGTCATAACCCAGCGCCGTGCGGCTGATCGCTGTGATTGGTGGATAAAGCCGGTTGGCCTCGTCAATCACCGCGCGCGTGACAACAAGACGGTCAGCCAACCCATCAAGTGAACCCCATTCGCTCTCAGCCTCGGCCTGAACCCGCTCTCGCCATTCGCGCGACTGCGACAGCAGATATAGCGTCCAGGTGATGCAATTGGCCGTTGTCTCCTGACCGGCAGCGATGAATGTCAGAATATTGGCACGAATTTCGTCGTCGCTTAACGCCTTGCCGCTATCGGGATCGCGCGCCTCGAGCAACAACGTAAGAATATCTCGCGGAACACTTGTCGGATCGGCAGCCAGCCGCCGCTGGCGCAAGGCAATGATTTCGTCGATCGTCTCCTCAAAAAATTTCAATGTCGGGCGCAGCTTCCAGCGGCTCGGCCGCGGCACAACGGATGGCACACCCAGTATGTCGAGCGGATCGATGCGCCCAACCGTATCGAAATAAGTGGTCATTGCAGCGCGAACGTCATCCGGATTGCGGCCCAGGCCATCCGAGAAAATCGTGCGTTCGAGCACGTCGACCGTAATCCGCGTCGCCTCGTCGGCAATATCGACGACCTGCCCGTCACGCAGACTAAGCCGCGCGACCGCGGCTTCGGCCGCTTCGACCATTGCGGTGGTGAAGCCAAGCACGGTTCGGAGGTTGAACAGCGGCGCCAAGGCTCTGCGCTGAAGCTTCCACTGATCAGCTTCAACGCTCAGCAGCCCGTTCGCCAGAACCGACGATAGAACGCGGCGCTGCAACCAATCTTTCTGATAGTTATCGACGTTGGCCATAAGCACGCGCCGGATGGCGCCCGGGTCGCTGATGACGGCGACCCGGCCAACGGACAACCCGCCCATGACAATGGGTTGCTCGAAGTGGGCGGATGTCCATGCTTCGAGCGGATTGTTTGCGAGGACGCGAAGCAGTGAGAGAGGGCCTAAAGCTTCCGCTCGCGGTACAGGTGCGGGCGGGCTAAGCTCCGCAGGAATATCAAGCAATACTCACCCCGTCTGAAATGAAACCGACGTGTTGTTCTGCTAACCAGGAAATCGCACGCCAAACGGTCAAACATGCATCAGGGTTCCAATTTATTGCAATTTGGCGGTATTGAGTCGAGGAAGCTGGCATGATTTCGACCAATTTCCGATGCTAGGAATACTGCTGGTCCTTGAAACATCAGGTGTCCCACGTGCCAGTTCGAAGCATTCGAAGATACGGTAGCGCGCGACTTTTCTGGGCCTCAATCGCAGGCCTGGTGCTCATAAGCAGTGCACCCTCCGCACAGCCCGCTCGCACCCCTACCGACCCCACCGGGGAATGGCTGGTGGCCAAGCAAGTCGCACGAATAAAGATCGCCGATTGCGACGGCCGGCTTTGGGGCGTGGTGGCATGGGAGGCACAGCCGGGCGGCATCGATAAAAAGAATCCGGATCCGAACCTGCGCTCTCGGCCGACGCTTGGAATGCCGATTCTGCTGGGTATGACGCCAAGCAAAGGGGGTCGTTGGGACGGGCAGATCTATAACTCTGAAGACGGCCACACTTATTCGGCCAATATCACGCTGGTGGACCCCAATACTTTGCGCGTGCAGGGATGTTTTCTCGGATTTCTCTGCGGCGGAGAAAACTGGACGCGTTTCGAAGCAGCGGACGTGACCGCCTCGACGCAGCGCCCGACGTCGAAGCCGCCTGCCAATCGAAAGACGGCTGCGGCCCCACCACCCGAGCCGAGCGAGGATGTCTGTTCAAAGACCCCCGCTTCCACGGGGTTTTCCCATGAGCGCGGGCTGAAATAGCACTGCTGCAGCAAGCGTGCATACAAGCGAGAGCGCGAGCAGCTTGCCCATGCTCGACGTGCCCGGATGTTGCGACAGCCAGAGGCTACCGAACGCCGTCGCAGTCGTTAACGCGCTCCAGATCACCGCGCGCGTCAGGCTTGATTGAAGCAAGTTCGTGCGGCCCGATCGCCAAGCCATGATGTAGTAGATTTTGAACGCGACGCCGACGCCCAGAAGCAGCGGCAAGGCGATGATGTTCGCAAAGTTCAGCGGCATGCCGATCAAGACGCAGATCTCGAGCGTCACGACCCCTGCCAAAAGGAGCGGGACAAGAGTCAGCAGAACATCGCCGAAGCGTCGCAGGACGATCCACAGCAAGATTCCAATCGAGATGAGCGCATAGAAGCCCGCTTCGAAGAACGCCCGCACAACAGTTCGACTCGATTCAAGAATTGAGATCGGGCCGCCGGTCGCCGACGGATAAACTGAAAGAATTGCTCGCGCGAATTGGCGCAAGACCTCGGTATCATTCGTATTGCCTTTGGGCGATATCTCAACACGCGCCCGCCCATCGGCTGCCAGCCATTGTTGCTTGAGAGCCTGCGGGAGATTGTCCTTGGTGACCTTTTGAGCGCCCAGAAAGCCGCGCAGCTGGCCGGTGGCGGTTTCCATGGGGACGATAAACACGGTCTTCGCGCGCGCGCGGATTTCTTCACTCGCCTGAGCCAATTTCACCGCATTGCCCGCCAGGCGCCTGGCGGCGTCGGCGCCCGGTCCGGTTGCGTTTCCTGCAATCTTGTTGAGCTGGTCGGCCATTCCATTGAGTGCCGCAACGTTTTCGCCGTCGGTCGGCGCCTTGCTGGACCCCGGCCTTCCCAAAGCGGGGGCAAGCTGTCGACTGAGCTCCTCGATCAGCGCTAATTTCTTATCCTGATCTTGCGGCACAAAATTGAGCAGCGTCTGCGTTTGGGAAACCTCCGGTAGCTTCTGCAACTTTTCCGCCACTCCCGCGGCCTCATCGAGCGATTTCGCGACGACGTTGACCGCGCTGATACCCGCACGCGGATCATCTCCGAGCTCAAGTATGGTCGAAATCGATTCCGTCTCGGGGCTGCGCAAATGAATAGGATCGAAGTCGAATGTGAGGAAATAGAGCAACGGCGCGCCAAGGACGGCTACGGCGAGCGTACCCGCGATAACGGGAATTCGGTATTCCTGAAGAAACCAGTCGACCGGCGCCAGAGCCTTGTAACCAATCGGCTCAGCCTCGCCCGGTGGGTTGAGCACTGCAATGAGCGCGGGCAGAACCGTGATGCTCGTGACATAGGCAATCAGCATGCCGACGCCGGCAATCTTGCCCAGTTCAGAAACGCCGCGATAATCGGTCGGAAGAAATGAGAGGAATCCCGCCGCCACCGCGGCGGCGGCAAGCGTCAGCGGAACGCCGATCTTTGCTGCTGCCTCGTCCAACGCCGGCAGAAGTTCGGGTGTGTCGTGGCGTTCGGCTCGGTAACGCACCGAAAACTGTATGCCGAAGTCGACACCAAGACCGACAAACAGCACCGCGAAAGCCACCGAAATCATGTTCAACGCACCGACCATCATCAGGCCAAGTGCGGCAGTGATGGCCAATCCCACGAACAGATTGAGGAACACCGCGACAATGAGACGCGCTGATTTAAGGGCGAGCCAAAGAATTGTCAGGACGATCACGATCGTGGCGATGGCGTTCGCAAGAGCGCCGTGCTGAACCGTCGCAAACTCTTCATCGGCCATCGGCACTGAACCGGTCAAACGCACCCGGGCCTGATATTTTTGCGCGAGTTGGAGGTCGGTTGCCGCCTGACGAATGGCGCTGCTCGAGGCCGCGCCGGGCTGAAGTGCCGAAAAATCGAGAACCGGTCGGACCTCGATCAGCCGTCGCAGATCACTTGATGCCGGCTCCTTGCCGCTGACCATCGCCTGCCAAGAGAACGAGGCCGGTCGCCCGGCAAGCACATTTTCGAGTGTCGTCGATGACATCGACAGGGGTCTCGTCAAAGCATCGAGCGTGACCATCTTGTTTTGCACGCCGATAAGCCCCAGCGAGAGCGTACGCGTAAGGCCGCGCAGGCTTGGGTCGCCGACCAGCGTGCCAATAAGTGGAGCCGCCTGCCCAAGGCCTTTGGCGAAGCTCGCGACGTCCTCGGTCGGCCTGTAGAGCAATCCGTTGCGCGCGAAGAATTCGCTGCCGCCGACGTCGTCGACTGAGCGGAAAAGTTGGGACTTGGCCTTGAGTTGCGCGGCCAGGTCGGCAGCGGCCCGCGACGCGTACTCCGCGGTTGGGGCGTCGACCACTACCAAAGTCGAGCCGTAATGTCCCCGAAAGGCCTTCTCGAACTCCGCTTCGCGCTTGCGCCAATCGAGTTCTGGCGAAATCAATTTGTTGACGTCGGTGTTGATGGCGAAATGTCGCGCCGCATAGATGGCTGACCCGAACGCCACCAGCAGCGCTAAGACAATGATTGGCCAAGGGAATCGGGTACAAAACCTCACGATTCCGGTAACGACAGTCGCTAGCATACCAGATGTTGCCTTCCGGCTACAGGGAAGTCACCCCCACTCGCACTCCCACTTGCACTTCGACGCAATATTATCAATTGTTTAGGTGCGGAACTTTTGCACGCGTCATTGATTGACGCTAACTGAGAGACTTCGTGGCAGAGCCGGCAAAGCTCATATTGGGCGACAACAAAAATTTCGAGAGGTTTTGCCAATAGCACAAGCGCCTCCGAGTAAGTGGGAAGGTAGTTTAAGCATGACGGCGCCCAAAGATGAGTTCCTGACAGACCGAACCACCAACATCCTCGATTCGATAAAGAGCCCTGACGATCTGCGCCGTATCAATGCACGGCATCTTCGACAGGTTGCGGATGAATTGCGGGCGGAGACGATCAACGCGGTCGCTGTCACAGGCGGCCACCTTGGCGCAAGCCTCGGGGTGATCGAACTGACGGTCGCGTTGCATTACATCTTTGACACCCCCAATGACAAATTGATCTGGGACGTTGGCCATCAGGCTTATCCTCACAAGATTCTCACCGGCCGCCGAGACCGCATAAAGACGCTGCGGACGGGCGGTGGCTTATCGGGTTTCACCAAGCGTTCCGAAAGCGAATACGACGCCTTCGGTGCGGCTCACTCTTCGACATCGATATCGGCAGGTTTGGGCATGGCTGTGGCACGCGATCTTGCCGGCCAGCAACACAACGTGATCTGCGTAATCGGTGATGGTGCTATTTCAGCCGGGATGGCCTACGAAGCCATGAACAATGCCGGCGCGATGAACCGCCGCTTGATCGTGATCCTGAACGACAACGAGATGTCGATCGCGCCTCCGGTTGGCGCCATGTCAAATTATCTCACGCGTCTGCTGTCGAGTCCGACCTATATGTCGCTGCGTGACATCGGCAAGCAGGTCGCCAACCACTTGCCGAGATTTTTCAAGGAAAAGGCCTACCTCGCGGAAGAACTTGCGCGGGGCTTTGTGACCGGTGGCACGTTGTTCGAAGAGCTTGGTTTCTATTACGTCGGCATCGTCGACGGCCACGATCTCGGGCAGCTCTTGCCTGTCCTGGAAAATGTGCGAAATGCCGACAATGGACCGTTCCTGGTCCACGTCCGTACGCAGAAGGGCAAAGGCTACGCGCCGGCGGAAGCCTCGAAGGACAAATATCACGGCGTCGTCAAATTCGACGTCGCTACCGGCAAACAGCAGAAAGGCGTTTCGAACGCACCGTCTTACACCAAGGTGTTTGGCGAGGCGCTCGTGAAAGAAGCCGCCAAAGACGATAAGATCGTCGCCATTACCGCAGCGATGCCGGGCGGAACCGGCGTCGACATTTTTGCGAAGGCATATCCCGACCGCGCCTTCGACGTGGGAATTGCCGAACAGCACGGAGTCACGTTCGCGGCCGGGCTGGCGACACAAGGTTACAAGCCGTTCGTTGCGATCTACTCGACCTTCCTGCAGCGCGCCTATGACCAGGTCGTGCACGACGTGGCGATCCAGCAGCTCCCGGTCCGTTTCATGATGGACCGTGCCGGACTTGTGGGCGCCGATGGCCCGACGCACGCGGGATCCTTCGACCTCGCCTACCTTGGCTGTCTGCCGGGTTTCGTCATCATGGCCGCCGCCGACGAGGCCGAGCTCGTTCACATGGTCGCCACGGCCGCTGCAATCGATGATCGTCCTTCTGCCGTCCGCTACCCGCGCGGCGATGGCGTCGGCGTCGTCATGCCCGAGGAAGGCGTGCCTCTCGAAATCGGGAAAGGCCGCATCATTACGCAAGGCAGTACTGTCGCCCTGCTCTCGCTCGGCACGCGGCTTGCCGAATGTCTAAAGGCAGCCGAAACACTCGCGGCCCACGGCATTTCAACGACCGTGGCCGACGCACGCTTTGCCAAGCCAATCGACAACGAACTCATACTTCAGCTCGCGCGTGAGCATGAATTGTTGATCACGATCGAGGAAGGCGCCATTGGTGGATTTGCTGCGCACGTGATGCAACTCCTCAGTGAATCGCACGCGCTCGAACGTCCGGGGTTCAAGGTTCGCAGCATGGTGTTGCCGGACACCTTCATCGACCACGACAGCCCGCCCGCCATGTATGCCAAGGCCGGACTGGACGCGAACGGCATCGTCAACAAGGTTTTCGATGTGTTTGGATCACGTCACGCACCGGAATTGCAGCCGGCGGAAATCGAGTCTCTCGCCGAGCGCGCCGAACGTCGGCGGCAGATCAATGCATTGAGCGGGCGCGTTCAGGGAAAAGCATAATGAAGGTCATATTGGCGAAGCCGCGCGGCTTTTGCGCGGGTGTGGTTCGCGCAATCGAAATTGTCGAGCGCGCACTCGATAAATACGGCCCACCCGTGTACGTGCGGCACGAGATTGTGCACAACAAATGGGTGGTCGATGCGCTCAAGGCGCGCGGCGCTCGTTTCGTCGAAGAGCTTTCAGAAGTCCCTCCGAACGCGATCACGATCTTCAGCGCACACGGTGTGGCAAAGAAGGTCCAGGAGGAAGCCGCCGAGCGCGGACTCCGCGTTCTCAACGCGACTTGTCCCCTCGTATCGAAGGTTCATGCGCAAGGGCGTCACTATCTACGCAACGGGCGCACGGTCATCCTGATCGGACACGCGGGTCATCCGGAAGTCGAGGGGACCCTCGGCCAGATTCCGGGGCCCGTTATCCTCGTGCAGACCGAGGCGGACGTAAACACGCTCGACCTGGCTGAGGACACTCCGATCGCTTACGTGACGCAAACGACCCTCAGTGTCGACGACACCAAGGGGATTATTGCGGCGCTGTATCGTCGGTTTCAAAGACGTCGTCGGGCCCGGTACCCAGGACATCTGCTATGCGACACAGAACCGCCAAACTGCGCTGCTGGAGCTAACCCGGCTTGTCGACGTGATTTTCGTGGTCGGCGCTAAGAATAGTTCTAATTCAAATCGGCTGCGCGAAATTGGGGTCGAAGCCGGCGTTCCCAGCCACCTGATCGCAAATGGCAGTGAAATAAAGCCGGAGTGGTTGCATAACGTCGAGGTTGTTGGCATTACGGCTGGTGCCTCGGCGCCTGAGATCATGGTTCGGGACGTGATCAATGCGCTGCAGGCCATCGAGCCGGTCGAGGTTTTCACCCTGCCCGGCCAAGATGAACACATCGAATTCCGGGTGCCTGTAGAACTTCTGGATGTGATCGGTACCCAGCAAATCAGCAAGGATAGTAATCTTGGGCATTCCCCTTCTTCAGAAACTATTTGTCGGTAGCTACGTCGTACGTCAGCGTCTGACCGGTCGAAAGCGCTACCCGCTGGTGCTCATGCTGGAGCCATTGTTTCGGTGCAATCTGGCTTGCGCCGGCTGCGGCAAGATCGATTACCCGGATCCCATCCTGCACCAGAACATGTCCGTCGAGGACGCATTGCATGCGGTCGACGAGTGTGGTGCGCCCGTGGTTTCGATAGCAGGTGGCGAGCCGCTATTGCACAAGCAACTGCCGGAAATCGTGCGAGGCATCGTTGCGCGGAAAAAATTCGTCTATCTGTGCACCAATGCGCTTCTGATGGACAAGAAGCTTTCGCAATACGAGCCGAGCACATTCTTCACGTGGTCAGTGCATCTTGATGGCGACAAGGAGATGCACGATCACTCGGTCTGTCAGCCGGGAACGTATGACCGGGCTGTAACGGCCATCAAACATGCCAAGGAGCGCGGATTCCGCGTCAACATCAACTGCACGTTGTTCAACACCGCGCAGGCGGATCGCGTCGCGGCCTTCTTTGACACCGCCATGAACCTGGGTGTTGACGGCATCACGGTGTCGCCCGGTTACGCTTACGAGCGCGCACCCGACCAGCAGCACTTCCTCAATCGCGGCAAAACCAAGCAGTTGTTCCGCGATGTTTTCAAACGCGGGCCAAGCAGGACGAAGTGGTCGTTCAGTCAATCAAGCCTGTTCCTCGACTTCCTGGCCGGAAACCAGAGCTATCACTGCACGCCGTGGGGAAATCCGACCCGGACGATCTTCGGCTGGCAGAAGCCCTGCTACCTGCTCGGCGAAGGTTATGCGAAGACCTTTGATGAACTGATGAATGGAACCGACTGGGATTCCTACGGTACCGGGAATTACGAGAAGTGCGCCGACTGCATGGTGCATTCCGGTTATGAAGCGTCCGCAGTGCAGGATGCTGTCGCGCACCCGCTGAAAGCCATGGCCGTTGCGCTACGCGGCATCGGCACCGAAGGTGCGATGAAGCCGGAAATTCCGCTCGATCGACAACGGCCGGCTCAGTACGTCTTTTCGAAGCACGTCGAAACCAAGCTCGACGAAATTCGACAGGCCAAGGAAAAAGAAAAGCCGGAACTTCTTCAGGCGGGATGACGTCGGCCCCCGGACTCGGCTAGAGTTCAATTGGAACTCACGGGCCTGTCGGCCCGTTGTGTACCTGTCATCGTTTGAATTGTGGCAACGGGCTTCGGTGTTCAGCCATGCGCGGGCGCACAATCATCATCGGCGGGATTCTCACCGCAGCAATGCTGCTCCCTGACGTTGGTCGAGCGCAGTTTTCGCCGCAGGGCGTGCTCGGAGGTATTACGCGACCTTTCCGTCACGCATTCGGCGCGCTTGGGCACTATCCACGCGCCCGTCACCAGCGGCGAGCGGCGGCGCGGGCTTCCGCTGCCGAGCCTCGGGCAGCCGCTATGCGGGAAATACCGGGCATCGCCGGGTCCCGCCTTGGATGGGTCGGCCCCCCGTCCTGGCCGACCGCCTACGAGGACATGCTCGGGTTTACATTCTGGCCAAACGAATATGCGCAGCGGCTTCGCGGCCATGGGTTTGATGTGATCGCTGACACGATCACGGGACGCTTCGACCTGCCCCGTTCGCTGGCTCGAACCGCGACCACAGGATCGGCTGTCAAAGACGACTCCGGTAGTGACGGGGCCATGGGCCAATGCGCAGACGCTGGAAATACCGAAAGCAATTGGCCGTCCGCACGCATCGAACAGTCCGTGCAACTGTCGGGTACACAGCGGGCTTCGCTTGAAAGGGCGCAAACGGTCATCGCTCAGTCGATCAAAAATATAAAGGAGGATTGCCGTGCACCTGCCGCGTTTCCTCCTCCCGAACGGTTGAGGGCGTTCGTGCAAACGCTGTGGGCTGTTCGCGATGCCGGCATATCCCTGCGAGGGCCGCTGAAGGAATTCAGCGATGCGCTGACAAAAGCGCAAATGGATAGTTTCGCTGTCCAGCAACAGCAGAAGCCGCCGGCGCGTGATCAGAAAATTTCGAGCGAAGCCATGATGAACAGGCAATATCAGGCCTGTGTCTCGCAAAATGCCGAGCGCGCCGAGCGCATGATCAAGGAAATTGAAATGAGAGTCCGGCCAGACAAGGACCAGGCCGCAAGCTTTGAAAATTTTCACCAGATTTCAACAAACATGGCCAAGATGCTGATCGCGAGTTGCGTGCAGCCGATCCCCGCCGACGCGGGGCTTCGTCTGGATTCAGTCAATGACCAGCTGGCTGCAATGAACTATGCAGCAGCGACGATTCAGATCGCGTTCGATGACTTCTACGGAAGGCTCAGAAGCGAGCAAAAAACGCGCCTCGATTCAATGGGCCGCTGACGTCACATCCCAAATGTTACGGCTGTGGTGTTGCTTGCTTTCAGAGTGCGATAGCGCGCAAGGGCCCATAACGGAAAGAATTTCCGATACCCGTGGTAGCGCAGATAAAAGACGCGCGGAAACCCTGTCGCAGTGTATCGCTCCTCATCCCAAAACCCGTCCGCTGTTTGCGTCCGGGAGAGATAGTGCACGCCGCGCTGCACGGCCGGATGGCCAATTTCACCGACAGCCATCAGCCCGAGGAGCGCCCAGGCGGTTTGTGAAGACGTACTGGCCGCCGGTTCGTGGCCACGATAGCCGAGCTTGTAGCTTGAGCCATCTTCACCCCAACCACCGTCGTCGTTTTGAATGGAAACGAGCCAGTCCACGGCCTTGCGGATTTCGGCTGAGCTGCGATCGATGCCGCAGGCGTTCAGTGCACACAGTGTAGACCAGGTGCCGTAAATGTAATTGAGGCCCCAGCGCCCGTACCAACTTCCATCCGGGAGTTGTGTCTCGCGCAGATAGGCGACGCCTCGCGACAAAGCGTCGCTGTCATCCACCGTTTCGCCAAGCTGCGCCAGCATCGACACACACCGGGCCGTGACGTCTTCCGTAGGCGGATCGATCAGAGCGCCATGGTCGGCGAAAGGAATGTTGTTGAGATAATGAAAGACATTGTCGACATCGAAGGCCGCCCAGCCGCCATTGCGGCTTTGCATGCCCTTAATCCACTCAACACCTCGATCAATGGCCGCATCGTAACGCGACCCGACCCCTGCCCTGCGCGCACGATCCATCGCCATTACCACAACGGCTGTGTCGTCGAGGTCGGGATAGTGGGGATTTGCGTACTGAAACGCCCAACCGCCGGGGCGCACATCCGGGCGCCGGTTGATCCAGTCCCCGGCAACGTCGAGCACCTGTCGAGGGAGAAGCCAATCGAGTCCCTGGACAGCCGTGGCAAGCGCCTCTTCGTCGGCGATTTCCAGCAATGCATGGCATGCGAGGCCGGTGTCCCACACCGGCGAAACGCAAGGCTGGCAATAGGCTTCATCGGCACCAACCACGAGCAGTTTCTCGATGGAGCCGCGCGCGACGGCGGCCTTCTCTTTTTGGTCAAGGACATCGAACATCATCGTGGCATTGGCCATCGCGGGAAAAATCGCGCCGAGGCCGTCCTCGCCGTTGAGCCTTTCAGTGACGAAATCGACGGCCCGATCGATCGCCCGCTGCCGCAGACTCTGCGGAAATACTTTGACGGCTGGCCGCAAGATCACATCGATACAGCGAAAAAGAGCAAACCATCGCCAGCTCTGATGCGGTGCCTTGGCTGCTGGTCCGATTGAATGTGGCGGTTCAACAAACAGTTCGTCGATCTTGATTCCGAGGGGGTTTTTGGCGCGCGGACGCAGGGCCTGCAAAACAAGCAGAGGGACCAGCACCGTACGCGCCCAATAGGACACTTTCGACAGATGGAACGGAAACCACTGCGGCAGCAGCATGATTTCGACCGGCATTTCCGGCACGCTGCGCCAATCCAGAATGCCGTAGAGAGACAGGAGCACGCGGGTGAAGACATTGGAATTGACTGCACCGCCGCGAGCGAGGATCGCCTCGCGCGCGCGTCGCATGTGCGGCGCATCCGGATTGTCACCGATCATTTTGAGCGCGAAATAGGCCTTCACGCTCGCGCTCATGTCGAAGTCGCCGTCGTGATAGAGCGGCCAGCCGCCGTGCATTCCCTGGATGCGCCGCAGATAGACGGCGATTTTCTGCTCCAGCCCAGCATCTCTGGCTTCGCCGCGATAATGACGCAGCAAAACATATTCGGCCGGGATCGTCGCATCGGCCTCAAGTTCGAACACCCAATGTCCATCTTTTTGTTGGCTTTTCAGGAGCGCGTGCGCCGCCCTTCCGATCGCGCGGTCAACCCCGGATGGCCCTGATGACGCCTGCAACTCGTCTGCAACGCTCGTCATGCGGCCGCTCGCAGGCGATGTTTGACAAGATCCGCGGCGCGATAACCAGAACGAACCGCTCCTTCGATCGTCGCAGGCAGGCCCGTTTGCGTCCAATCGCCGGCAAGAAACAGGTTGTTCCAGGTTGTTTCTGCAGCCGGCCGCCGCGCGTTCTGTTCCGGTGTCGCCGCGAATGTCGCCCGACGCTCGCGGACGATCTGCCACGGCGGCAGAGTGTCCGGAAGTTTGGCCACCTTGGCAATGTCACTCCAGATGATCTGAGCAAGTTCAGTTCGCGGCATGTCGAATAGACGGCCACCATCACTGATCGTGGCCGATATTCGTCCCGGCAACGGGAATATCCATTCGCAGGTCCCATTGATGACACCGAGCATCGGCGGCAGGTGGGATGGGGGATCGATGCGGAAATGCGCGTTAACAATTCCCCGGAACGAGTTGGGCGCAATCAGCGAAGGCACCAGGTTCGTTGCGACATAAGGTGGGATTGCCAGAATGACAGCGTCGTTCCCACCCAGTTCGACCGTGTGCTTGGCAAATTTGAGCTGCGACACGCGACCGTTGCCAAACAGCAGTTCGACGAGCTCATCTTCAAATGAGATCGTCACGCCCAGCCCGCGCAGGTGCGTAATCGCCGGCTCGACAAAAACACTGCCCAACCCCTCATAGGCCAACAGCGGCCGGCACGCCTGGCCGCCGAGAGCAAGCGTTTCGCGCACAACGGCGCCGGCAAGCTTCGCGGAACCTTGTTGCGGCGCGATATTCAGTGCAGCCAGCAAAAGTGGGCCCACAAAACGATCATAAATCGGGCCACCACATTTCATGATGTCACCGATAGGTTTGTCTGCCGTGGCCCATGCCAAACGCGCAAGCGGCAGATAGTCGACGACGGCGGTCTGAGGAACCCGCCGGTCCTTGTCGAACACCCACCAAGGGAACCGGCTGTCACCGAACCGCAAAGTCCATTGTTCGCCATTCGCGATATCGACAAAGGCGAATTGCGCCTCGTCGGGCCCCCGCAAGCCCGATCGTGAACCGATCGCTTCGGTCAAAGAAATGGCCGAGTTATTTCCCGACAACAGCAAATGCGTCCCGTTGTCTATGACCATGCCGGTCGACTGGTCGTAATAAGAGCGACATCGGCCGCCAGCCACTGCGGTCGCTTCATGGACGGCAACGGCCCAATGCGAACGCGACAGGCGTTCGGCGGCAGCCAGCCCCGCCAAACCTGCACCAATGATGTGGATCGTACCCGCGTCAGACAAATGCATGCCGC
The DNA here is from genome assembly GCA_963707615.1 of uncultured Alphaproteobacteria bacterium. GTDB lineage: Bacteria > Pseudomonadota > Alphaproteobacteria > Rhizobiales > Xanthobacteraceae > Pseudolabrys. The sequence goes on along the minus strand of CAVPQT010000001.1, from coordinate 456,275 downwards.
AAAGCAACCCACAGCAAATACGACTTGTTCACGCGAACCCGCGTCCGTGGCAGCGCCCAGCCGCGCGATACCATGCCTTCGAGCATCTGGCGATAGACCGCACCCATGATTTTCGGTGCGCGCACCGCGCTGCGCGGAGAGCGGGACATGATTTCATCGGCTTTGGTGAAATGCCCGCGGGCGCGCTCCACAAGGTAGGCACAGGCAGTGCCGAGCCGCGAGTCCGCGGCAACGATTTTTGGATCATTGCTCTCGATGCCGGCCAGCGTCAGTGCTTCTCTCGGGAGATACAAGCGTCCGAGATCGGCGTCTTCATCGATATCACGCAAGATATTGGTCAGCTGAAGTGCGCGGCCGAGATGGTGGGCCAAGGCTTTCCCGTCGCTGTCATCCATACCGAAAACGCGGACACTCAGCCGCCCCACCGCGCAGGCCACGCGATCGCAATAAAGATCAAGTTCGCTGAGCGTTGGAGCCCGAATATCCGCGCGCGCATCCATTTCCACGCCATCGATTACCGCCAGTAAATCGTCCTTGCGAAGACCGAACCGTGAAATCGCCCGCGCCAGATTTTCAAGACCGGGCGGAATGCTTCCCGAATAGAGCGATTCAATGTCCTTCCGCCACACGGAAAGGAGCTCGAGGCGTCGCGGGCGCGGTCGATCCTCATCGGCAATGTCATCGACCTCCCGGCAAAACGAATATATTTCGAACATCGCCGCTCTTTTTTCGCGGCCGAGAATGCGCATCGCCAGATAAAAAGAGCTGCCTCCCGCGCGGCTTGCAGCCGGCGAGGCTTCCGTTCCCAATTCTGGACTTTGCACGTTCATGGGGTCTGGTATCGCTGCGCTGGCGTCATTATTCGTAACATGCGACGCAGTATAGCGCGCCCGCCGCCGTTTACAGCCGTTGCAAGCGCTTCCGCTTTGGTGAGATGGACCCGTTCGGCCAGCGGATCACGAACCATCAGTATCGTCAGCAATCGACTTGCGAGGGACTGAATGACCGAAATCTCCAATGCGAGCCGGGTATCGCCAACCTTTGGCTCAAGCCCTCGGCTTTCCTCCAACAAAGTTGAAGTGCGAGTGACCAACCCGCGCAGACAATCCCGCAAGGCCGGGCTCGCCCGATCGTCCTTCAGTGCTTCGACTGTCGCGCCACTGGCCGACAATGCATCGAGAGGGATGTAGACCCGGTCGAGCGCCGAATAGTCTTTCGCGCAATCCTGGATGTGGTTGATGATCTGAAGCGCGGCACACAAGGCATCCGAGGAGGGCCAAGTGTCCCGCGCCTCCCCGTGCACGTCGAGTACGAAACGCCCGACCGGCATGGCGGAGCGCGAACAGTAGTCAATCAGTTCATCCCAGTTGGCATAGCGAAGCTTTGTCGCATCCTGACGGAATGCACTCAGCAAATCCTGGGCGTGACGCGGCGACAATCCACGCTCGTTGAGAACCGTGCGAAGCCGTAATCCCTCCGGCTCGTCGCCGCCGGTGCCCAGCAAGCTGGATTCGAGACGATCGAGACGGTCAATCTTCTGCGCACTTGTGAGTTGCGGATGATCGGCAATATCATCGGCAACGCGAACAAACTCATAAAACGCCAAAATGGCAGGCCGGTATTGCCGCTTGATCAAGCGGGATGCGACGGGAAAATTCTCGTCGTTCGATCCCTTACCGGATCGCAACTCGCCACTGTGGGTCATTGCAGGCTCGTCGCACCAGCGTGAATGCGCCCCTTCCACTGACCGCCCCGCCCTCGCATGTGGTCATACGCGGAAATGATCGTGTAATACAGGTAGAGCGCGGCAATTCCCGGCAAGGCAAGACTCCAGAGGGGTGATAGCCGATAAAATCGCAGTATCGGTATGTATGAAATAGTCATCGCCAGCCAGACAACGATCCCCAAAAACCGCGGCAAGCCTGTGGCAAAGATTGCCAGCAGCGGCGGCCCAATGAAAGTCAGGACCATCATCGCGATCGTTGCAGCTAAAAGCAGCGGCGAGTAACGAAGTTGTGCGTAGGCAGACCGCGCAATCATTCGCCTGACATCGGCCAGCGTGTCATACGGCCTGATGCTTCGTGAACGATCGGTGAGACCGAGCCAGACCGGTCCGACCTTTTTCAGCTTCTCCGCCAATGAACAATCGTCGATCAACGCATTGCGTATGCTCGCAATACCGCCGGCGTTTTCAAGGGCATCCGCGCGGACAAGCATGCAGCCGCCAGCTGCGGCTGCTGTACTCGCATGCGGCTTCGAAACCCAGGAAAACGGAAACAACATCTGGAAAAAATAGATAAAGGCCGGGACATGCGTGCGTTCGGCGAGGCTTTCACAACGCAATTTTGCCATCAGTGACGTGAGCACGAAGCCCCCCGCCCTCCCGTGCTTTACGAGCCAGGCAAGCGTGTCAGGTGCGTGCACAATATCGGCGTCGGTCAGAAAGAGATATTCGGGCTGTAATTCTTCGGCGCTAGCGATGCCTTGTTTGACGGCCCAGATCTTTCCAGTCCATCCGCGCGGAGGACTCTCGCTGCCAACCACGATCAATTGGCTGGGAGCAGATGCAGCTGCCCGCGTCGCGATCAACGCGGTTTCATCGCTGCTGTCGTCATCGACCAGGACGATACGGAACGAACCGGAATACTCCTGCCGCAACAGCGAGCCGATGCTGGCGGCAATGTGGTTGGCTTCGTTGCGCGCCGGAACAACGGCGACGACCGCAGGCCATTGCGGCACGTCGAGACTGGGGCGATCCGTATCGCGGACCCCACAGAGCCAGAATGCGCCACGGCCAACGATCAGGTAGAGCCAGATCAAGGCGCAGATGATTGCCACCACTTCACTCATTGAAGAAAGATTTCCGATTGCGAAAAGTTCACCTCGGTCCCCACTTTTAACATTGTAAGCGTGTCTTGGTTCGACCGTTTTTGTACTTCGGTGAGGCGCTGATCCCAGGAAAACTCGTAAATTTGGCGGCGTTCTATCACGAACTCGGCCGTTTGCCGCATGGCGATGTCGAGGGCAAAATCCAGCCTTGCGACTGGGCCAAACGCCGCTAGTCTCCGGCGCAACAACAATATGGGCTGAAATGCATGCTGCCTTCTTCTAGTGACGTCATCATTGTCGGTGCGGGAAACGCGGCCTTCTGTGCCGCCCATGCGGCAGCCGAACACGGCGTATCTGTCCTGGTGCTTGAACGCGCTCCGGAAGACGAGTCGGGAGGCAATAGTCGCTTCACGGCGGGTGCCTTCCGCTGCGTCTACGATGGCGTGGAGGATCTCCGCCAGCTGATGCCGGATCTCACCGATGAAGAGGTCGCCAACACGGATTTCGGCACTTACACCGAAGACAAATTCTTCGACGATATGGGCCGCGTTACCGAGTATCGCACCGATCCTGATCTGTGCGAGCTGCTCGTCACACGCAGCAAGGACACGATGCGCTGGATGCAAAGTAAAGGCATCCGCTTTATCCCGATTTACGGGCGGCAAGCCTACAAGATCGACGGAAAGTTCAAATTCTGGGGTGGCCTGACGGTTGAGTCCTGGGGCGGCGGACCCGGCCTGGTCGAAGCGCACACCAAGATCGCAAAGAAAAGTGGCATTACGGTCGCCTACAAAGCGCGGGCCCAGTCGCTTATCGCCGACGACGACGGTGTGCACGGGGTGCGCGTCAAGCACGATGGACGCACCGTCGATATAAAATCGAAGTGCGTCGTGCTGGCGGCCGGCGGCTTTCAGGCCAATACTGAAATGCGAACACGATATCTTGGGCCGACCTGGGAGCTCGCAAAGATTCGCGGCACACGATTCAATACCGGTGACGCGATCCGCATGGCACTCGACGTTGGCGCCATGCCGACAGGCAACTGGTCAGGGTGTCATGCGGTCGGTTGGGATCGCAACGCGCCGGAATTCGGCGATCTCACGGTCGGCGACAATTTCCAGAAGCATTCGTATCCATGGGGCATAATGATCAACGCCAATGGTGAGCGCTTCGTCGACGAAGGCGCGGATTTTCGAAATTACACCTATGCGAAGTACGGTCGCGTCATTCTCATGCAACCAGGGCAGTTCGCCTGGCAGGTCTTCGACAAGAAGATCATTCCCATGCTGCGTGACGAATATCGCATCAAGCAGGTCACCAAGGTACGTGCCGACACGCTCGAAGAACTGACGAAAAAACTCGACGACGTGAACGCCGATCGCGCCCTGGAAACGATCAAGGCCTACAACAAAGCGGTGCGCACGGACGTCAAGTTCAATCCGAACGTCAAGGATGGCCGTCGCACCGAAGGCCTCGCCATCAACAAATCGAACTGGGCCAACCCTGTCGATGAGCCGCCGTTCGAAGCTTACGCCGTAACGTGTGGAATTACCTTCACGTTCGGCGGGCTGAAAATCGACACATCGGGGCGCGTGATCGACACCGATGGCCAAACCATCCCCGGCTTGCACGCCGCGGGTGAGCTTGTCGGAGGCCTGTTCTATTTCAACTATCCCGGCGGAACCGGCCTGATGGCGGGCTCGGTATTCGGTAGGATCGCCGGAACGACGGCCGGCCAACGGGCGGCACAGATGCCATCATGATTCAGGCGAACCGTTTTATCGTGGTGGAGTTTTTGTTGCGCGCTCGCGCAGGCGATAAAATTGAATGGCGGACCGCGCGGTTTCCAGCCTCAGCTTTTTGTATCGATCGACATATTCGGCAGCGTTGACGCCGCTGTCCAGCATGAGAATGGCACGCGTCGTTTTCCACGACAGATCGATCGATTTTGCCAGGACCAGAATCTGGTCGCCTGGGTCGTGCACCATGGCGCGTTCGATCGCTCCGATCGGCAGGTCGGTCAGCAAAGACAGCGCTGCCGCAGTTTCGTCGAACTTGCGAAGCTCCGCGAACTTGCACACTTGCGCTTCGTCAAGCTTTCCGTCCTTGTGCAATTGCTCGACATACGCCCTGGCTTCCGCGAACTTTGATGTATGGTCGCGCAACTGTGTCTGAATCTGGTCGGCTGCCTGTTTGATCATTTCGCGGACCAGATCCGCCTTGCCACGATCCGCGGTTTCAAATTTTTGTCGGACTGTTTCGGACGCCGTTTCGAACAGCGTCAGCAGGTATTCGCGTGGAATCTCCGGTCGCGCCCAAACCAACAGAGCGAGCTCGCTGTCATTCTCCGATCGCGTGACCAGCCTGGAATAGCCGAAATCGGAAAACCGGGCCCCGGCGTTTGCGGCCGTGCTAATGACGACTTTCTTGTTGCCGCGCTCGACAAGAACGTCGGTGACGTTCTCACTGAGTTGCGCGCGCTGGGAAATCGCCAACAGATGATCCTGGCCCTTGGTCTTCGCTCCTACGATCAACGTTTCGTCGTCAAGGCTCGCGGATTCACGCAACACGGGCCCGGCGACATCGATTAAGTCATCGAGGGCGAGGGTCCGGGTCACCTTGGGCGGCGATTTCTCGACGGCGGCTAGTGTCTCCCCGAACGTCACGCGCGCCGATTGGTCGATTTCATTGACCAGGCGATTCATGACATCGTCGAACAGGGCCATTTGCTCATCGTCGAAATGACCCGACCCGGCGACAAAAAGATCCGTTATCTGACGCAGGATTTCAGCGCGCGAACCGATATTTCGCTGCGAAATCGACGCTTCGAGTTCATCGATCAGCGACTGATGGGGCGTCGCCCCGCCCTTCTCGACGACACTGCGATTGCGCCTGTCTTCAGCGCTGGAGTCGGATGCGAAATTATGCGGCATCTTCGATCTCTGGCTGTTTGTATGTGCGATCGAAGTCGAGTTCCGAGGACGGGGACGGCGGCTGGAACAGATAGCCCTGGAGCGATGTCACCCCCGCGAGACGCAAGAGACGATATTGCTCAACGGTTTCGACGCCCTCTGCGGTGGTCGCAATATCGAGGCTGCGAGCCAAAGTCAGCGTTGCTGCAATGATTGCAGCGCACTCGGTCCGTTTGGTCAGATTCTGGGTGAACGATTTGTCGACCTTGATCTTGTCGAAGGGGAACATCATCAGCTGGCTCAGCGAAGAATAGCCGGTGCCGAAATCATCAAGAGCAATGCTGATCCCGAGGTTTTTGAATTGCCGCAGAACCGGCAAGCATTCCGTCGCCGACTCGATAAGGGCCGTCTCGGTGATTTCTAGCTCCAGGCGCTCCGGAGGAAGCCCCGACTGTGCAAGTGCGCACATCACGACATCGACGAGATTGTTCTTGCGGAACTGAATCGCGGAAAGATTGACGGAGACCTTGATGTCCTTCGGCCAGTGCGCAGCCTCGCTGCACGCGGTCTGCAGCAGCCATTCGCCAAGCTGGGTGATCATCCCCGTCTCCTCGGCAAGCGGGATGAACTGATCGGGGAATATCATGCCCTTGGTGGGATGCCGCCACCGGATCAACGCTTCGGCACCGCAGACCGAGAGTGTCTTGGTATCGACGATCGGCTGAAAGTGCATCTCCAGCTCTTCCAGCTGGATCGCGCGACGCAGCTCATTCTCAAGCGCGTGACGCGCACTCGCCGCCATGCTCATTTCCGGATCGAAGAAACAATAGCCGTTTCGTCCGGCTGCCTTGGCGCGGTAAAGAGCCAGATCCGCCATCTTCATAAGGCTTTCGGAACTGGTTGCATGTTCAGGCGCCAGAGCGATGCCGATACTCGTTGCGATGTTGACTTCGTTGCCCTCGATATCGAACGGCTTGGAGAAGATCGCAATAATACGATCTGCAAGTGCGCGCGCGTCTCCCCGCTGATCGTTCTCCCTGTCCTGGACGATCGCAAATTCATCGCCCCCCAGTCGCGCCAGAACGTCGGTTTCCCGAAGAGATGCCTTGAGCCGCGACGCAATCTCCCGCAACAGCGCGTCGCCAACAGCGTGGCCCAAAGTGTCATTGACATGCTTGAAGCGATCGAGATCGAGCAACAGCACCGCGAACTGGTCGCCGCGCCTGCGATGGCGCAAAATGGCGTCCTCGATCCGGTCCATGATCGACAGTCGGTTTGGCAGGCCCGTCAGAACATCATGGTGAGCCATGAACGCGATACGCTGTTCGGACTTTTTCCGCTCGGTGACATCGTCCATGACAACGATGAGATGTCTGGCCACACCCTGGCTGTCGCGAGCGACGATACGATTGGTGGCGAGGATGCGCGAATCGCCGTGCGGCATTTCGATTTCATAATCGGTGGAATGCGCGCCGAATTCATTTGCCAGCGCCTCGTTGTCCGAGGCGTCAATTCGTTCGGCGTCTTTCGACCGGTAGATTTCGAAGACCGTTTTCCCCAGTACTTCGCTTCGCGGAACCTTGAGCATCGCTTCAAACGCCCTGTTGACGAGCACGAACTTGCGCGTATTGGCGTCTTTCACGACCACAGCGATCGGAATGTTTTCGATAATCGAGTGCAGAAACTGTTTGGTTTTTTCCAGCTCTTTTTCGGCCCGCAGATGGGCCGTGATGTCCTGGTGAACGGCGACTGAACCACCATCGGGCATCGGCCGTCGGCTAACTGCCAGCGTCCGGCCATCTTTCAGATGATCGACCAGGTAGCCAGGGTCCGGGCGGAACGCCTCAGCCATGCGGCCCGTAATGTACTTCTGTGCGTCTTCCGGGGAGCATCCCGAGGCTACGCGCAATTCGAGAATCTGCGGCAGCGTCGTTCCAGGCGTGACGGCCTTCGCGTCGAGGCCGTACATCGTGCTGTAGAGTTCGTTGGCCAAAACCAGTCTTTTGTCGGCGCCGAACATGCAAACGCCGTGCGGCATGTTTGCCAACGTTGCGTTCAGAAGCATGTTGGCGCGCTCCAGACGCTTTTTCGCCGCGTCGCGCAACACGTGACCTCTGACACTGAAGGCGGTAACGATCAGGATAAGCAGCGAGAGGATCGCTGCGGCAAGAAAGCCAGTCCGCTGCTGCGCATCAAGTCGCGCGAATATCTCGTCAGTCGCAAGGCCGACGGTGATGATAAGCGGATAATCCTTGACCGATCTGTAAGCTATCAGTCGGCGAAGGTGGTCGCTGAGAATACTGTTCGTGTAGAACCATCCATCGGACTTTACGGAAACTTTTTTCAGCAGATCGGCGCCGGAGAAATCCTTGCCGAGAAGGGAAAATGATTGTCCGCTTGTTGCGCGAACCGCGCCATCCCTGCCGATGACCCTGATGTAGCCGTTCTCGCCAATGCTGACCGAGTTGTAGATCCGCGTGAGGTAGATGGGATCCACCGTGGCGACGATCACTCCATCGAACGCACCGTTGCTGGCCTCAATCCGGCGAGACAGCTGGAGCACCCATTGTTCGGTTGCTCCATCGATTGTGGGCTTGCCGATAACGAGATGATCGGTGACCGCGTCCACATGCGCCATGTAGTAGTCGCTCACGCGATAGTCCGGCAATTCGAGATTGTCTTTGCTTGAGGTCGACAGCTTTACCGTTCCATCGCGGCCTACGATCGCGATCTGCAAGACGTCGTCGGTCAGGATCCGGCTGCCTTTCAGCCAATCGACCAGGTCGAACTTGCCCGGATCCCGCACATAGAGGGCGCGCATGATCTTGAGCGAACGGTCGATCTCGATGAGCGACCGGGAAAGATGCTCCTCGAACGCTCCCGCCAGATTTGTCGAATTCTGAATTGCCGCCCGTTCCGCACTGTCGTGCTCGTTCTTCAAAAAGAAGAACACCGCCATCCACACCAGGCTGATGAGGATCGCGCCAAGCACCACCGCTCGGTGTCTAACGAGCGCGTGCAGAATTTTTTTTGAACCCGTCATGCGGTAGACGCCACAACAGCCTCAAAGCCATCATCGTCAACAATTTCAAATAATTAGCGCGGAGCCATTGATTTTCCGTTAGTTGAACCACTGTGCCTTTGCACGTGCCGAGGGCCTTCCGACGGTTAATGATTTATTTTTCGTTATGCCCGGTTTTGCGAAACGCGGCCGCCTTTCAAACGTTCGATCCAGCGTGCGAGGTTAACCTGGCGGGCGGCATTTACGTTGCATTCATGATGCAAGATCAGCAGGTTGTCGAAACCGATATTCCGGCGCGGCTTGACCGACTGCCGTGGGGTCGCTTCCACACGTTGGTCGTAGCCGCGTTGGGGATCACCTGGATTCTCGATGGGCTCGAGGTGACCCTCGCCGGAAGTCTGGCCGGCGCTTTAAAAACGAGCCTGCAACTCTCCAACACCGACATTGGTATCGCCAGCAGTGCCTACCTCGCAGGCGCTGTGCTGGGGGCACTTTTCTTCGGTTGGCTGACTGATCGGCTTGGCCGCAAGAAGCTGTTTTTCGTGACGCTGTCGGTCTATCTCGTTGCAACCGCGGCAACAGCGACCTCATGGAGCATCGAAAGCTTCGCGCTGTTCAGGTTTCTGACGGGCGCCGGCATTGGAGGCGAATACACGGCAATCAATTCAACGATTCAGGAGCTTGTTCCTGCACGGGTACGCGGCTGGACCGATCTTGTGATCAATGGAACCTTCTGGATCGGCGCAGCCTTGGGTGCGCTCGGTTCGCTTGTATTGCTTGATGCTCGGCTGTTCGATCCAGATTTTGGCTGGCGACTCGGATTCCTGATAGGCGCCGGTTTGGCTTGTTTCATTTTCCTCATGAGATTGTGGATCCCGGAAAGCCCACGCTGGCTGATGACGCATGGCCGCGTCGACGAAGCCGAGCGTGTAGTTGCGGGAATCGAAAGCCGATTTGCACCGCTGCCAGCCCCCCAGTCACTACCACGCGTGCGGCTGCGTGCCCGGAAGTCGACGCCGCTTTGGTTGGTCAATCAGACACTTTTCAAGCATCACCGTCGCCGAACCTTTGTCGGCTTGAGCCTGATGGCAGCACAAGCATTTTTCTACAACGCGATTTTTTTCACTTACGCTCTTATTCTGATCGCCTTTTACGGCATCGCCTCCGATCGGGTCGGTTTGTATCTCCTGCCATTTGCCATCGGAAATTTTTTAGGCCCATTGCTGATCGGCCGACTGTTCGACACGCATGGACGCCGAATCATGATCGCCTTCACCTATATTGTCTCCGGCATTCTGCTGGCCTTGACTGGTTGGCTCTTCATGCAAAACCTGATCGATGCGGTCACACAGACCGTGTGCTGGACGATCATCTTTTTCTTCGCCTCCTGCGCGGCAAGCTCGGCGTACCTGACAGTGAGCGAAACTTTTCCGCTCGAGATCCGGGCCCTGGCAATTGCTTTCTTCTATGCCGTCGGCACTGGAATTGGCGGCATCCTCGCCCCATCACTATTTGGGCTGCTCATCGACACCGGTTCGCGTGTCAGCGTGTTCTGGGGTTATCTGTTTGGATCAGCACTTATGATTTTCGCCGGCTGGGTCGCCTGGTGTTGGGGCACCGATGCCGAGCGAAAGCCATTGGAAGACGTCGCCCGGCCGCTGACTTTCGTTTGAGCCCGGTCGTGCGCCTATTCCGCGCCTTTTGACAAAAGGTCCTGCAACGCCTGCGGCGCGAAGATAACTACTCCGCCACGCTCGAGCTTCAGCCATTTCTTGCGCTGCCAGTCCTGAAGCTGCTTGTTCGCGCTCTCGCGCGAGACCCCGATCATTTGGCTGATCTCGCGCTGGGTTACGTTGATCTTGCGCGAAGGCGCGGCGGTGACCGAAGGCCGATAAAGATGCAGCAGGACTTTGGCGAGACGATTGGGAAGGCCGAGGAAAACAATGTCTTCGACCTGCTCGCTCGTTTTCCGAATGCGAGCGCAGAGTATCTTGATCAACCTCTCGGCAACCTCAGGATTGTCCCGAATCAAAGGAATAAAGTCGCGGCGTTCGATGACCATCAATTCGCAATTGTCGATGGCGACCGCGTCGGCGGTCCGTTGACCTCCGTCGAGAAAGGCGATCTCTCCGAACAGTTCGCCTGGGACCACCAAATTGAATATCGCGTCTTTTCCCTCTTCGGACGGCGCGCTGATTCGGACCGCACCGGCCCGCACGGCGTAGAGCTTCGACCCGATATCCCCTTTCCGGAATATCACCGAGCCTCTTTTGACCTTCGACGTGATGACCCGGGGTGCCAGGCGGTCGATGACCGTATCACCCAAGTCCCTGAAGAACGGATGCGCCCGAAGCAACGTATGCTTGTCGAACGGTTGCGTCTGAGAACTTGCCTCCGGAGCCATCGCAATCCACCAACCCGCGTCAATTATAGAAGCCTTTCAAAGGATACCATATCCGGCAACCCAATGCGCAAACACGCCCCTGCCCCGACCGGTCGGTTGGCCCGCACCGGTTCGAACCGCCGCAAGTGTGAGCTAGTTCACGGTCGCAAGGCTTGGCGCATGCTATCGCTCTGCGTAGCGGAGACCGATCATGCAACCACTCAGCAAAGCTGACCGGAGCATGTCCCACCAGCGCCCGACCTACGGCAATAGCCCCCCGGAAAGCGCGATCGCCCCGATCTGGCTCTTATTTTACGGGCTGGCGCTAGGCGCTGCTATCGCCCCGCGTCTGGTTGCAGGCGTAACAGATCCGGCGAACCGATAGACAAACATGCCGTTGAAAATGCACCAGGTCCTCTATTTCGTCGCACTTTGCGAGGAACAGAGCTTCACCCGGGCGGCAACGCGCTGTGGCGTTGCACAGCCCTCGCTCACCCGTGCCATCCAGACACTGGAGCAGGAATTCGGTGCTCCATTATTCGAACGAAGCCGGTTGAAGGTTCGGCTAACGCAGTTGGGCCTTCTGGTCCGACCGGATTTTGAACGGATCAGCGAGGCCACGACCGTTCTCGCGCAGAGGATCACCGAGCTCAAGGCTCCGTCGTCTCCCAAGCCCGAACCGATTTCGATCGAGGCATCCGTGCGTGCCACATAGCGTCCGTCACGCCTGACGCGATCCCGCCGGGCGACGGGGTGACACTCGCCAAATAGGCTTCAAAATCAAGCTGTTTGCTCATGAATGGATTCTTAAACTTCGTGGCTTAATTTGTCGGGACGTTTTCGAGTAACCAACGCGGGTCCTGCATGTCACCTACCGATGTCGTCGCGACCGATGCGATCTGCCCGCAGTGCCGAACGGGTATGGTGCACGTGGCGGTGACGCCACATCCGGTCGTACGCAACATGCAGAGGAATACTTTCGTTTGCTATTCCTGCAAACGCACCAGGACGTACATGCTTCCCGGAAAACCTGACATCGACTTCCGGGAAGGCGAGGCTGCACAGCACGCCTAGCCGTGCTCAGCCGAACATGACACCGATTTTTGTGTCAGTTCTCCAAACTGAATGACAGTGCCGACGCGTTCCCTCGATGATGATCTCGAAGTTCGTCGGGATCCCATACGTCGTCGATACCTGAAGGCATGCGCCGGTGTCTGAAAGATTCCGGATCGAGCAATCGAGCTTCGGCGCTTTCTCGCCGAGAACGATTTGCGCCGTCTTCAGCACCCGTTTACGGAAAATGGTTCTTTTTTCTTGCACGGCTCGACGCCCCGAGCCGATATGACAAGCTGATTTCTTGAAGTCAACTATTCGAGAAATCGGCTCCAGAGAATTATACGGAACTTTAATGCGGTCGCGTCATCGCCCGATGACAAGCAACCTTGAGTTCCGTCCGGTCATTCCTCAACCGCTTTTCCGATCCTGTTCACGCCGGTTTGTGGCCGAGTTCCGCCAGTATTTCATTCTTGCGCACGAGCTCTTGTTCGAGGCGCGCAATATTGTCGAAGAGACGCTCAGTCGTCAGCCGCAGAAAATAGAAACCGAATTGCGGGTTCTGGAAATAAAGCTCTTTGACCTGTTGGTAGCTGGCAGTCAGAACTTCACCGTCTTCCACGCACTCGATGGTCTGGGTTCGCCGATTATCGGGCGCAAGAAGGCCCAGGTCTCCGAAAACCTGCCCGGTCGGTAGTTCGATTCCCATTTCGCGGAGACGATAGCGACCGCTCACGCTGTAATACATTGCGTCGGCCAAATCTCCCTTATTGAACGACAATGTCCCCTTTGCGAAAACCGCGCCGGGCCATGAACGGCTTGAGCCAGTCCATCGAGGTTTCGCCATAGGATGCCGCGGCTTCTACGTCTTGAATCAGCTTCCGCATCTGCTGCAGCCGCACCGTGTTCAGCGGCAGAAGAATCAGGTTCAAGATAAGCGTGGGGTAAATTCCGGAGAAGAATCCGTAGACGATGAATAGCGCGTTGCACGTCATGCTCACGACGCGCAGGGGAATCATTGTCTTCATTGCACACGTGACGATACTGGACGCCACGGCCGCATACCCGAACCACATCGGCCATTCGGTGTGCTTGAGAAATTCCATGCTTTTCCCCTACGTCGACCGGCTAAGGTTTTCCTACTAATACAGCGGCCCAGAACCGGGATAAACGCCGGAATAAGACATTCCTTCGTTTTGCCCGGTCAATGAGTTTCATCGTTTATTCGGTGGGAATTGACAAACGCCGCTGCTATCTGGCTCGCCATTTCGGGCCTGTCACGAACGAGACAAGGAATTTATTTCTTTCTGCTCCTTGTCCGCAATACACTTAAGGAGAATGCCATGAGTACCGCCAAACATTCAGCAACCACTCCGTTTGGTCCCTCCGCTCCTCAATTGACGTTAAAGAATCTTCGGGACCAGTTTTGGGCTGACGTCTACGGCAAGGAAGTGCAGACGACCGCCACCTATTCCTACACCTGGGTGGCGGATCAATTCGGACACATTTGTCTTGGTCTCATCGGCAATTTTGCCGCCACCGCCCTTTGCGGGGTGGTGATGACGTTTCTGGGGTGGTCGCACGAATTCCACTACGACACCGGCAAGTGGCCCGGACTTGTCATTGTTTCCGTTGGCGCGGCTGTATGGGAGTGGTTCGCCTACAATAAATCTGTTGATGAGGCGACCAAGCGTTTTCCACTTGATACCGCGCTGCTGAGGGACAACGCACAAGTCGCCGCAGGCTACATGATCCTTGGCGGGGTGCTTGGGTTTGCGTTTCACCTTCATCTCATGTGGGCGCTCATTGTCAGCGCAGGTGTGCTCTTTGTCGCAATCCTCCTTGCACCCAAATGGTTGCGGCAGAAAATCATCTGGCAGAAGGCGGCACTTCCCTATCTGTTTCGTCTCGCGGACGTTCTGCCAACAGTCGACCAACCTGATGCCGATACCCTGCAAGGCCTTATCAACCGCGGCGCCCCGCCCGACACCCCGCCGTGCCAAATTGTAATCGGAGGTCCCATCGGGGCGGGACGAACGTCGATGGCCGCCGGTATCGGGACCGAGTTCGCATTCAAAAACCAAAAAGTGCGGTATCTCAGCCTGGATGCGCTGCTTGAATTCGCGGTGAATTCAACAAAAACACATTTTCCAAACGATCGTGGGCCCACGACGATAAGTTACTGGCCATGGAGCGAGGCGCAGGTCGTCATCATAGACGGGATCGGGCCAATGCTCGCCGTCGATGACCCAGGCCGTCAGCCGAACTTCTCCCGCTTCAAAGCAATGCTCGACACCAATCTGATCAACGTGGTCGAGGTACTCAAACGATGTCACACAGTGTGGGTGATAGGAGATCTCTGTCCGCCGCCCCCGAGCGATCAGCTCGGGAAAATAATCGAAGAGTTTGCGAAGGCTGTCGCAGCCTATTGCCAGAGCGATACAAAACCGTTCGTGATTCAGCTGGATGCAGCGCCAGAGCCACCCACCGCCAAGGGCCCGATATTTCCCTCAACACGCGCTGCACCGCACGTCGCGCAGCTCAGAAGGATCTATCAGGTCAGCACCAGTACATCCGCTAAGCCTCCGGATAAGCAATGATCATCCGGTAGCAATCGAGGCTGCGGCTGAGAAATTCGTACGCGGCGCCCCAAAGGTAGAGCCGGAAACGACGATAGTTGAACTCGCCAAACTGCTTCACGACGGCGTCGCGGTTCTGGTCGAAATTGCGCGCCCACTGCTGGAACGTCAGAAAATAACTGAAGCGGTCGTCGAACATTTCCTGCACACGCAGCGGTGTTCTTGACATCTTGTCGAGAAGGTCGTGGAGAACGAGAAACGAATGGTTTCCGCCGTAAATATGTTTCACCATGAAAGATGAGAGCTCGTATTTTTGCGTGCACGCGCTCGCGTCGAGAAAGACTCGGCGGCCAGGCTTGAGCAAATCCGCGAACTTGCCGAGTACGCGGCCGTAGTCCGGCAGATGCTCGATAACGCCCATGATGACGATCGCATCGTATTTTCGATCAGTCCGGTACTGCAGGAAATCATCTTTGATCAGCTCCCAGTCGAACCCGAGTTGCCTTGCGCGGCCGGTAAGGTAGTCAACTGACGTCTGCGAATTGCTGATCCCGGTGCAGCGAACGCCGCGCTGCGAAGCATATTCAAACCACGCACCCCAGCCGGGGCCTATCTCAAGCAGATGGTCGCCGCTTTTCAGCCCAAGCTTTTCGAAACAGTATTTGAACTTACGCAAAGTTGCCGTGCTTAGCGTTTCACTCGGGTCTTCATACACGCCTTGCGTGTAACAGGGCGTCTGCGGATCGAGAAAACTAAGAAAGAATGTCGGATCGATATCATAATGGGCGCCAATGGCCTGTTTGTTCGTGTGAACCTGACCGAACAACAGTGGCTGGATGAACCGCCAGGCGGCAACGAGGGGGTGAAAATCCTTCATTGCGCCACGCAATTCGAACGGGCGCAGCATATCCCCATCGATGTCGATATCGCCGTCGAGGTAGGCATCCCCGATTTGGCCTTCGTCGATGCTTCGGATTGCACGCAATCCTCTTTGATTTCGGATTGTGACCCGAAAGCTGGAAGGATCCGATCCGAAATGCTGCACCGTTTTGTCGGGCAAAACGACGTCGAATGAAACCGGCGAAGTTGAAAAATGGTCGGCAAATCGACCAAGCATATCCGCGACCCCAATTCTCAAAGTGCGAATTAATGCGCTACTGCAAGAAGGCTGTAACCTCGCGCCTTGATCGCGGCCTCGACACGACGATCAAGATTTTGCAAATGCGCCAGCTTTTTGAGGCGCGCTTCAATCTCTAAGTCTTTCCGGTTCGGACCGAGGAAATTCTGCAAGCTCAACAGGCTGCGAAGCTCGAATATCGGAAATCCCAGATTTCGCGCGCGTTCGATTGCCTCGCGAAATTTTGCTTCCACCTTTTCCGCACTTTCGACTTTCATGTCGGCCGCAACGAGTGCATCGATCCGGCGCACCTCCGCTTCGATCCAGAGATCAGTGCCTTCGGATATCATCGTCAGACCGCGTTCGCAGGTTTTCTTTGCCTCTGCGAGGTTTCCCTGAAGACGCTGGGCCTCAGCCAGGTTCGCGAGGTGCCCAGGCAGAGACAGGCGAAACTCGATGCTTTCCAGCCTGTCGATGGCTTTCGTCAGCATCGCAATTCCATTTTCAAAGTCGCCGTCCATGCATAGCGCCCAGCCCATAAATGCCGAGCCGAACAGGCGAAAGGGCCCAAGGCGGTGCTGCTCAGCAAGGGCAATCAATTGCTGCGCCTCGCGCATCATTTCAGTCTTGGCGCCGCACAAACCGAACAGCCAGCCGCCCACGTACGCTCGCGCCAATGCCGTCGACTGCGGATGACGCAGCGCGTCGGCCGCCGCCAGCGCGTCGAGCCCCACCTCGAGGGCCTCGTCAACCTCGCCCAGGCAAAGCAACGCGATACTCAACAGGGACCGACTGTGGACCTGCGTGTTTTGGCCGAACAATTGAGTCGCCGCGGCGTCTCGTTCCGCCGAATATAGTTCGAGCGATTGCTCTAACTGCTCCTTGGCCTTCAAAGCCGCCCCGGTGTTGATGTGTGTCATGCCGCACAGTCGATGGCCGATGACGCGCCCCGAGGCGTAGGACTTGTCGGTCGCCACCGAGAGGAAGAGCTGCGCCAACGGTGCCGCGTCTTCATTCCGGCCGCGACACATGGCGAAGGTGAATTGCCCGAACAGAAATGCAAATACCAGTGGCGACGCCTCCCCCTCCCTGCAAAGAGCAAGGCCGCGCTGGCAACATTCCGACAGGGCGGGCGAAGTCGGGCCTTGCGTTGATATAAGCGAGGGGATCAGCGCGCCCTGGAGACCCAGTTCGAGCTTCGCGCGCAGCTCTGGGGATGAAATTTCGTTCAGCAGCCCGAGACCGCGACGTAGATCCTCGACAGCCTCGATATGGGCGGAGCGCCGCGCAGCGTTAGTACCAGCATCCAACCAGGTCTTGATCGCCTCTTGGAATTGTGCGGAAGCCGTCAGGTGGTAGGCAATCAGCTCGGGGACAAAGGGCCCGGCGGCACTGTCGTGCTGGAGCTGTTTGACGATGTTGGCATGGGTCGTCCGACGCTCCGATTGCACCATAGACTCGTAGGCGGCGCGTTGCAGCAGGGCGTGCCGGAATTCAAAGCGCGCCTCGCGATCTTCGTGGTTTGACCGCAGAATTTCCGCGTCGATCAGCGCCTCCAGCGGCTCAACAATGTTTTGCGCGTTTTCCTGCAGCAACGCTGCAAGGAAATCAGCGGTGAATGGGCGTCCGATGCACGCGGCGGCCTGAACCACCCGCCTCCCATCGGCCACCCGATCAAGCCTCTCGGAGATCATGGCGGCAAGTGTCAGCGGCAGGTCGCCGCGTCGGCGCGCGGCATTGGGTGCCTGCTCCTTCTGATCGACGAGGGACAGGACAAGATATTCCACGAAAAGCGGAATTCCGTCGGCTGCCTCGACGGCGCGCTTGAGCTCTTCGTCCGACAAATCTTGCGCGCGCGGAATGGCGCGAGCCAATTCGTAGCATTCATCCAAGCTGAGCTGACCGAGCTCAATGGCATTTTCCGTGCTCGGCAGGTTTGGACTTTTCGGAAAAGACCGCCCTGTTAGAGCCACCAGAACCGCGGCGTTCACCAGGCGCTTCACAAGCTCCTGCAGCAATTCTGCCGAGGATGGATCGATCCAGTGAACATCATCAACCCATATCAATGTCGGCTGTTTCCGCACCATCTGCTCGAAGATCGAGCCCAATAGGGCGAATTGCTTTCGTTTGAAAAGGAATGGTGTCGGCGCGCTCGCTTCGGTTGCCGAAGTCAGCGACGTGCCTATCAGGCTGTTGATGATGTCTTCGTTTTCCGGATTCTTTAATCCGAGGTTATCGAGAAAATTCGCGATCTTCTGAGCGCGAACGGCCTTGTCGTCGTCAACGGTCAAGCCGGCTTCCGACCACACGAACATCCCGACCGAGTAAAGTGGCGTGCTCGCAAATATGTCGTGGCAGTGAATTTGCAGCACGTTTGCGTCGGCGAACTCCGGATGCTTGGCGATCTCAGTCGCAAGCCTAGTCTTGCCGACACCTGCCTCGCCCGTGATCAGAATGGTCTCGCACCTGGATTTCTCTTTCGCGTTGTTCCAGCAGGTAACCAGACGTTCGACCGATTCGGCGCGACCGACAAAATGTGGTGTGCCACGACGTCCTCGATGGTACGTCCGCCCGATCCCGACGCGAGGTTTGGTGACCTTGTAGATCGCAATGCTGCGACTGATGCCTTTGAACCGCTTGGGTCCAAGCGACTCGTAGTCGAACATCCCGGAAATCATTTCGAAGGTTTCGCCGCTGACGATGACCGAATTGGTCGGCGCATCTGCCTGCAACCGGGCGGCGAGATTTGCGGCTTCACCCACGATGCTGTGATCCTGGGCCCCGCCGCTGGCCAGCTCCGACCCGATCACGATCAGGCCGGTGTGAATTCCGATACGGATGGCAATTTCGGGCAGTTGCTGGCCGCGAAGTTCGGCGTTGAGTTCATGGAGGCGGTCATGAAGCTCAAGGGCGGCCCGGACCGCACGCTCTGCATCGTTTTCGTGGGCAGCCGGATACCCGAAATAGACCAATACTCCGTCGCCGCTGAACTGGGCGACAAAGCCACCATAGCGTTCCATTACCGTCAGGGCGAGACGCTGGTATTGCAGCTGCAGATCCCGCAAATCCTCGGGATCCAGCTGCTCCGACAGCTCGGTATAGCCCACAAGGTCGCAAAAAAGGATCGTCAGGTAGCGACGTTGCGGGACAGTTGACCGACTTGTCCCATTAGACCCAGTCGCCATCTTCACGCCTTCCGGATGAGCATATTCAACCACATCATCCGTGCCAACCAATGTGCTCTTTCCCAACGACTATTGAATGGCTGGGACCTGTTCAGATTGTAAGCTAGGCTGGCGGTGGCCGCTAGCTGAGCCCTATGTCGCAGGCCTACACCGCACATTTTATTGCTGTTGTTAATAATTGGGACCGAAGGGGGCGTTTGATGCGGTTCTTGGCATCAGTGAGGCAACGTCTGCCGGCGCATTTGAACGGTTCCCTTTCTAACAGCACAAAAAAACGACGTGCGCTCGTAATCTGCACACATATGCGGCCCGGTCGGGTCAAACGGCGGTCGAGCTATGTCATGCAGCCGATTAGCGGCTTGCATGTCGCATCTTTGATAGACCCCCAACGATTCGACGTTCGCCTCTACCACGAGGACTGGCACGGCCCATTCAATCCCTTTCAGGCAGAAAAATATGACCTTGTTTTTCTGACGGGGCTGCAGCCGGACTTCGATCGGATGCGACAGCTCTCCTATTTTTTCCGGCGCGCTGGAGCCAAAGTCGTGGCCGGTGGTAGCGTTTGCACGATATTTCCGGAGTTCGCGGCACAGTTTTTCGATGCCGTATGCTCGGGTGGAGTGGACAGCGTACGGCAGGTTGTTGCCGATTTCGAACGGGGCGAACTTAAACCCATATACCGTTCGCCCATCATGCATATCTCGTCTTATGCAGTCGACTACAGCCTGCTTGCGCGAAGCGGAATCAGCCCGAGTGTCCATCTCATGGAATCGTCGCGTGGATGTAGTTTTCGATGCAGCTTCTGTGTGATTCCATCGGAGGTCGGGGGCCACGCCAAATACAGTCTCGCAAATCTTTCGGCTGCGATCGATAACGCCCTTGCGACAAGTCCTTTCTTCAGTTTTCGCCGCTGGTACCCGACGATCATCTTCCTCGACAATAATTTCTCCGACGATCGCGAGTATATGCTTCAGGTGTGCGAGCTCATGCGCAAGCACCCGAAAATACGTGGCTGGGCCGCGCTCGTTACACAAAATATCATGCACGACCGTGAGCTGATCAAATACATGGCCGATGCAAAGTGCATAACGTTGTTTTTTGGTCTTGAATCCTTCGATCAGGTCTTGCTCAAGAAATACAGGAAAAAGCAGAACCTCGGGCGCAGCCACAACATCATTGATGACATTGCATTCGCCGAGTTCGAACGGGATTGGCATCGGCTACGGCTACTTGTTCGATCCGCGACTGCAAAAGGTCGAAGAAATGGATCGCCAAATCCGCATGATCGGTGAACACCACGCGCTGCCGATGCCGGTGTATTTGAGCGTCGTGGCGCCTCTCGCCGGTACCGAGGGATTCTGGAATGACCTTGCTTCGGGCCAGTTGAGACCGAACCTGCGGCTGCGCGATCTCGACGGCGAGACGATTGCATATTCAAATCTCGCCGATGACACCGATGCGATCGTAGGCTTTCTGGAAAAGCTGTTCCGTCGGCCGTGGACGATCGTCAGCCGCTTCTCGATTCTGATGAAAACGTTACGGCGGATCATTCACTCGGGCACTTACGACCCGATTTATTGGTACATTATTGCTGCGGCAAATCTGCACTGTTTTGTCTGGTCCAGCACCTCGCCGGCCAAAGCACGAACTTATCTTGCGGGCAGCGAGTTACTCGATCCCCAATACGAGGAATTCCCTGCCGACATTTCGCCGGAGGACTACAAGCATTATTTCGAACCGATCGTGGTGACGGACGAATCCGGCGGCCCCGCGGATTGGCTCAAACGCTACGTTCCGCGTTCATCGAAGCAACGCTCGCGACAAATGCAAGAGCCGGCTGAAGTCGAGCCTATCAGGGCGTATCCGCATACTGACCTTCCGGCAGGTCAGGCTTCAGTCATCTAGCTCGCCTCAAAGTGAAGGCTGCTCGTCGCAGCGGCTGCAATCGAACATGGATGGAGGATACAGCGATACCGCTCAGTTCAGCGAACGAAGCTAGCCGGAAGCCTTTTTGATGGCATCGAACAGCGTTTGGGCGGGAAACGGCTTGTGAAGAAAGGCGACCCCACCCGCTGCGGCCGCCTGAGTGCGAATGACCTCGTCGTCCAGGCCAGTCATGAAAATGATTGGATATGTGAAGCCATCCGCGGCGAGTTGGTGAGCCAATTCCACACCTGAAATGTCGCCAAGCTGAATATCCACGACCAGACAGGTTGCCTTGCTCGTTGAAGCGCAGGTGAGAAATGTCTCAGCTGAATCGAAGGTTTCCGCGCCGTATCCATATGCCGACAGCAGGCTTGCCATCGCAGCGCGCATCTCTGGGTCGTCATCGACGACCGCTATAACTTTGTGACTGTCCGGCATAGTTTTCCCAAGTTCTCTGCGACCACATGCCACTTCGACCCCTACCCTGAAGTCGGAGTCGATGTGCCGATCGGGCTATAAGATTTTTGTGCGGGCGAAGGCCCACAAAGGCGGCTTGATAGGCGCGACTTTATACCCGCGTCTTGTTAGTATTCGCCAAAGCTTTGTCGGCGTGTGCCACCCTGAGGCAGGAATACAGCTGCATGGGCCTCTCTGATGCCAGACGCTTCGGCGCTCTTCCAAACGCCACGGGCACGATCACGCGACTCGCTTACGCCCATGCAAAAGCGAAGGGCGTCGATCCAAGGCCGCTGTTGAAGAAAGCGGATTTGACGCTTCAGCAAATCAAAAATCCGAATCTGCGGTTCAGTGTCCTCGATCAGATCAATTTTCTAAATCTGGCCGCAAGCGCGCTGCAGGACGACTTGCTCGGTTTTCACCTTGCACAACAGCCCGATCTGCGTGAGCTCGGATTTCTCTATTACGTTTCCGCATCGTCAGACACTTTGGGCGAGGCACTGCACCAGCTTGCGCGGTATGGCTCAATCGCCAATGAAGGCGTTGCGCTGAAGTACTCGGGCGGCAATCACGTCGGCGTATCCTTCCGCTATGTGGGGGTCAGCCGCCATCTGGATCGTCACCAGATCGAATTTTTTGCGACCGTACTGGTTCGTCTCTGCCGACACTTGACCGGAACGCGCCTTGTGCCGACGCGCGTAAGACTGGCGCATCGTCGCGACGGAAAATATCCCGAGCTGACCGAATTTTTCGGCACGGATGTCGAGTTTGATGCGCATGGCGACGAAATCTGGTTCGCGCCGAGCAGCCGGGACATGCCCATCGTCAGCGCCGACCATCACCTGAACAAGATACTGGTCGGCTACTGCGAGGAAGCGTTGCAACGTCGACCGAAAAGGCGCGGCCCGTTTCGCTCAAGAGTCGAAAATGCGATTGTCCCGCTGCTGCCGCATGGCAAGGCCAGAGCAGACGAAATCTCCCGCCGCCTCGGCGTTAGCCAACGAACATTGGCTCGCCGTCTTTCATCGGAACAGCTGAGTTTCTCCGGCGTGCTGGAAAACCTCAAGATGGACCTCGCGGAGCGCTATCTCGCCGATCAGGATCTGTCGATTTCCCAGATCGCCTGGTTGCTCGGCTATCAGGAGGTCAGCTCCTTCACGCACGCCTTCAAACGGTGGACCAATAAAACGCCACGTCAAATGCGCTCGCGAAAAGCCGCCTAGTCAAAAATACTTCGTCAAAGTTCGACACCGTGTGTCGGCGACCTGATCAGTTCGCGGCGTTCAATTCCGATAACTTTCTGGCCGTCTCCATGATCATGTCGATCCGCCGTTGCAATTTGTTTTTCAAGTCGGGGACGTTCACCTTGTCTGTGACGCGATAGGCGTTGCCGACGCGCTCCACGTATCCGTGCTTGACCATCTCCTGCAGGCGCCTGACGACCGTTACACGGGGTAGTTTAAGAGAATTTGCAATTTTGCTCGCGCTTACTGGCGAACACATCACGGTACGGAGAAAGACGTAAATTCCAATCATCCGAAACGTCGAACTGTCATTCTGTACCGTAAACGCAGCGCCGTAATCTTCATTGACGCCGCGGATCAGGCCCATGTAAAGGCGGCACATAAGCATCCGCTCTCGCGCGAGTTCAATTCGAGGTGGCGGATGGATATCGTCAACAAGAACGAAGTCCGGTTCTTGCCCGTCGTGCGCCTCGTGTTTGGATTCCCGCGTGCGCGCGGAGTGATGTCCTTTTTGAATTTCCATCGGTATTCTCTCTAACCCGACAGATTCGAAACACCGTGCTGGCAATGTGCATCGACCGTCGACTTACGTCGGCGGTCGATGTTTTCCGAACTCAGTGTTCACGCGGTCAGCGTGACGAGCTTGGCCCTCAAGGTATCGATTGTGGGCTTGACGATTTCCGCGACACCGGGGATCGCCAGCACTTTGTCAAAGAGCTGGTTTAGGCTCGACATCGCCGGGCTGACCAAACCACCCAGCATCTTGCGCTGGCTGTCTGACAATTGCCCCAGCATACCGCTGACCTTGTCGATCTGAGACGTGGCGGTCTGCAGCCTCGGCAAAGCAGCTTGTGCGGAGGCGGCATCGGTAATGCCATTCAGAGTTGAGCGGACGCTGCTGATGCTGTCGGTAACCTGCTTGCCGAGATCGATCCCACCGACCGTCAAACTCTGGACGGTAGAGACGCCCTGCTGAACCACCTGCTCGGTCGGCCTGCCAAGCAGATAGACGAGCAACGCGGCAATTGCGATCGCGGGAATCGCCCACAAAAGCCAGTTAGTCGAGCCGGATGCAGCCTCAGCGGCTGACCGACGAGTATCATCGAAGGTCCGTGCGACTGAGGCAGCCGCGGCTCGCGTCGTCTCGCCGCCCGCCATGGCCGCTCTTTTTGCCGTATCTCCGAGCGAGTCGAGCAAACCTGTCCCGCCGAGCAATCGACCGAAGCCCGAGGGAATTGCGGCAGCTATATTATCCTTCTGGCTGGTAAGCAGGTTGGTAATGCTGCTGGCATCCAGCCCACGTGAGCCTTGCTGCTGCCCGATTGCGCCCATAACGAGCGGCGCCAACATCCCTAGTACGGAATCTCCCGCAGCCGATCCCAATCCCGAATATTTGCCGACTGAATTCGCCAAGGCGGTCTGGTCCCGATCGCCGAGAAGCGATGTCAGTATGTTCGAACCCCGGTCTGTGACTGATGATGCGCCCGCACTGCCGAGCATGCTCGCAAACTTATCGAGCGTGCCCATCTCTTGTTTCGCAGCATCGGCGATTTTCTGCGGACCACCAGGTTTCGTGGTGGCGCCGACCAGTGCAGCCAGCAGCGCCGGCACTCCGGCGTTCACCGCGGTGGAAGTATCGTTGCGATCAAGGCCGAGTGCGCTGGCGATTCGCCCGATCATATCGGGCGTCAGAAAATTCATGACAAGCGATACGAGATTTGTAGCCATTGCCGTCTACTCCCGCGTTCGTGAATGAACGAGATTGTCGTTCTGCAACTTCCCCGCGTTCGTGATTGAACAAATTTGTCGGTCTGGAACTTCAATGTCGAGATGGACCTAGGGCCCATGACCGCGTTGTAAGTTGGGTCACTACTCCGGTAGTTTCCACAATTCGCTTTCATCGGATTGACGCACTGGTGACCCATTGCAGTCGAAATTCCGGACTACCAGATGATCAACATGTTTGGTGTCGTGCGATTTCCGCGTTGGCTTTTGGTGGCAGTCATTCTGGCGACAGGTTTGACCGCCAGTCTGGAAGCGCACGCCCAGTTTTTCTGGGATCAGCAGTACCAGTACAAACGCTCGCGGCCCCAGTCCGGCGGCTTTTTCCGGAACTTTTTTGAACCGTTCAACTCGCATCCGCGCGAAGACGACAACTACGCCCCGCCTCCGCGCCGGCAGCTGCAACAACAGCATGCCCAGCCGGCCGAAAGCTCGCGTGCCCCATCCCCACGCAAAGCAGAATCAAAAGCCGCGCCAACCACTTCAATCGTGGTGATGGGCGACGATATGGCCGACTGGCTCGCCTATGGATTGGAGGACGTATTCGCCAATTCCCCTGAGATCGGCATTGTCCGCAAGAACAAGCTTAGTTCCGGCCTTCTGCGCTACGACGGCAAAGGCGACCTCGACTGGTGGCACGTTGCTCGCGATACGCTGGCCCAGGAGAAGGCTGACTACGTGATCATGATGCTTGGCGTCGGTGATCGTCAGGACATCGGCGAAAGGGACCTCGCCAAAGAAGCTGATGCAAAGGCCAAGGATCAGAAGGATCAGCAAGCCAAGGACGAAACGGACAAAAAGTCGGGGCAGAAACCGGCCAAGCCCGACAGTCCCGCCAAAGCCGAAAATCCGGAAGAAGTCGCTACGGCCCAACGGATCAGAAAAGCTGGTGGGGTTGCTGAATTCCGGGGCGACGATTGGGCGAAGATCTATTCAAGACGCATCGATGAGACAATAGCGTCGCTCAAGAGCAAGGGCGTGCCGGTTATCTGGGTTGGCCTACCACCAATTCGCGGCGTCCGCTCCACGGCCGACGTGGCCTACCTCAACGATCTCTACCGTTCACGCGCCGAACGCGCCGGTATCACGTATATCGATGTGTGGGACGGCTTTGTGGACGAAGGCGGCAAATACTCCAACTACGGCCCGGACTATGAAGGACAGGTCCGACGGCTGCGCCTTGGAGACGGCGTTTATTTCACGAAAGCGGGAGCGGTCAAACTTGCGCGGTATGTCGAGCACGAATTGCGCCGGTTCATGAACAATCGCGTCCCGGTGGCGCTCCCATCCGGGCCGCTTGAATCGTCGCAGCCCGGTAGCAAGCCAGCCGAGCGGCCGCTGGTAGGGCCAGTTGTTCCCTTGACCGGCGCACCAAAAGACAACGATACGAAAGACAGCAAGGATGGCGACAACCTGCTTGGCGGCCCCGGCAGCAGCCAGATCCATGGCGATGCGACCGCAACGAAGGTCCTCGCAAAAGGTGAAACGGTGGCTGCTCCCTCCGGCCGGGCCGACAATTTCTCCTGGCCGCGCGGCAGCAATCTTTCGTCGGATCAGCAGGTGCCAGTACCGCCTGTAGCAGCCGAAACACCGGTGCCCGCCGCGGCGGCGGGCGCGATGGCTTCCGCACCCCCCGACGCAAAGCCGGAAGAACGGAAAAAGAAGAGCACGTCCGGAAAGGTCACACAGAGAGCGACCAAGAGGCCGACGCAACCGGACAACGCGACGCCGCAGTCCTCGCAGGACTTCTTCTTGCGGCCACCAATGCCAATTGGGCCGGCAAACGGACCGTTCTTCCGGACGCGTTAGCCGGCAAACTCGACTTTTACATCAAGTCAGACAGTGGGAAATGATATGCGCTCGCGTTGGTTCGGCGAACGGGCTGAAGGCTGGCTCGCAACCAAGCATCGCCGGCTTTCGGACCGGCTTTTCGGCTGGGGTTGAATCATGCTGCTTCGTCTTGGTAACCGGGGCCACTGGCAACCGGTCACCCTTGAGAATCCGATTGACCGAGACGGCAGGCGCGGCATTGCTGGCAGTCACCGGGCTTGTCAGCGCAGTGATAATCCCAGCGATGAAGCAGCTTGTCAGCAAAGCCGCAACAAGATGCTTGAACCTGATGCCGGACACGGACCACATGGCACAACTCCCAAGCCCCGGCCGCTCAGAATGAGAGAGCGTTGAGTATCAGGAGGCCCACAAATACGACCGTCAGCGACAAACCAAACACACCGGTGGTTACGCGCTCGCTCGTATTCGTCATGGCACCGTCCCTGCACTTCCGAAGCTTTTGTTCTTTTCTGCAAGGACAAAACTAGAGCGCGGTAGGCCGTGGGCACCAGCATACGTAGGTAGCCGCCAAGTATAACGAGAAAGGGCGGACCCTATACCTAGGTGTAATGCCTTCTAGCCGGCATTAACCGCGCGCTATTAGGTTGGGATGACGGCCGTGCCTTCGATTTCAACCTTTGCGCCGGGCTCGAGAAGGCCCGCGACCACGATCAATGACATTGCCGGAAAATGACGGCCAATAACACGACGATAGGCCTCGCCGACCTCCTTTTGCCGCGCCACATAGGCCGCCTTGTCGGTGACAAACCATGTCAACCGCGTGAGATGCCGAGGTTCGCCTCCGGCTTCCGCCAACACTTCGACGATATTCGCGAGCGCACGCTCTGCCTGCCTGACAAAATCGTCGCCGACCAGTTCACAGCGCTCATTCCAGCCGATCTGACCGGCAATGAATATTTGACGTCCCTCGGCGGCCACCCCGTTGGAATAGCCCTTGGGGGACATCCAGCTCTTTGGCTGCAGAAACTCGAAAGTGTTCTTGCTCATGGTTGACCATGCTGTCGCAGTTTGAATCTCTGTATCTTGCCTGTCTGAGTCTTTGGCAGAGCGTCGACAAACTTGACCGCCCGGGGATATTTGTAAGGCGCAATGACTGCCTTCACGTGGTCCTGCAGGCGCTTTACGCACGCGGCATCACCTTCGACACCAGCCTTTAATACAACGTACGCAGTGACGATCTGCCCACGGTCGACATCCGCGACACCGATCACCGCGCACTCCCCGACATCCGCGTGCGATAGCAGCGCGCTTTCAACCTCGGGGCCTGCGATATTATAGCCGGCTGACACGATCATATCGTCCGCTCGCGCAGCAAAGTGGAAGCGGCCTTCCTCATCCTGAAAATAGGCGTCGCCAGTCAAATTCCAGCCGTCGTGGACGTACGATTTCTGTCGCGCATCGGCGAGGTAGCGGCAGCCAGTTGGTCCACGCACCGCCAATCGGCCAACAGTGCCCGGCTTCACCGTTTTCATCTCAGCATCGACGATCCTCGCCTCGTATCCGGTCACTGGACGGCCGGTGACTCCGGGGTGAGCGTCGTCGACCCGATTGGAGATGAAAATGTGCAGCAATTCCGTCGTACCGATGCCATCCAGCATTGATTTGCCGGTCTTGTGGCGCCAGTCCTCGAAGACCGGTCCTGGCAATGTCTCTCCGGCGGAAACAGCGGTGCGCAGGGAAGAGAGGTCCGCGCCCTGCTCCATCGCTGCGAGCATGGCGCGGTAGGCGGTCGGCGCCGTAAAGCAGATCGTCGCCTTGTAAGTCTCGATGATCTGAATCATGTTCGCTGGCGAAGCATTCTCCAGCAACGTTGCCGTTGCGCCGAAGCGCAAGGGAAAAATCGCAAGGCCACCCAAACCAAACGTAAAGGCAAGTGGTGGCGAACCGACAAAGACATCCTCGGGAGTCACTTTCAAAACTTCCCGTGCATAACCATCCGCAATGATCAGGAGATCGCGATGGAAATGCATTGTTGCTTTTGGTTCGCCGGTCGTCCCTGACGTAAACCCGAGCAACGCTACGTCGTCGCACCCGGTAGGCACCGCGTCAAAGGTTACCGGCTTGTCGAGGGCAATACGGTCGAGCTCAGCGTCGTGATTGGAGGTCCCATCAAATCCGACGACCTGCTTCAGGAACTTGCTGTCCTTGGCACACGCAATGAGCTCGTCGGCAATTCGCGTATCGGTCAGTGCCAGACTGACCTGTGCCTTGTCGACGATCTTGGTGAGTTCGCCCGCACGCAACAACGGCATCGTGTTGATAACGACTGCGCCCGCTTTTGTCGCTGCAAGCCAACAGGCGACAAGCGCCGGGTTGTTGCCCGACCGGATCAGGACGCGATTGCCGGGCTTGATGCTGTAATTCTCGACCAGCGCGTGGGCAACGCGGTTCGACCAATCGGCCAGTTCCTTGTAAGTGCGGCGTCGGCCGTTTCCGATCAAGGCAATGCGGTCCCCAAAACCGCGTTCGACCATCCGATCGGTAAGCTCAACGGCCGCGTTGAGGCGATCGGGATACTGGAATTCCGGTCGATCAAGCAACAGGTCGGGCCACTGGTCGAATGGAGGCAAATTGTCGCGAGTAAATGTATCGACGTGTACCGACGGACCAAGTCGCGGCTGACCTTTTGCCGTCGTCATCTCAGTGCTCCACTGCAGAAAGAACGGATCGCGCAATAACGATTTTCTGAACGTCGGAAGCGCCCTCATAAATGCGCAGCGCCCGAATTTCCCGGTAAAGAGTTTCCACGGGATGACCGGAACGTACTCCATCTCCGCCGTGAATCTGCACGGCGTTGTCGATCACACGCTGGGCAGCCTCAGTTGCGAACAATTTTGCCATGGCCGCTTCGCGAGTTCACGCGCGCGGCACCCATATCTTTGGTCCAGGCCGCGCGATAGATCAGTAGCGCAGCCGCATCGATTTCAAGAGCCATATCTGCCAGGTGCCCCTGAACCATCTGGAGATCAGCAAGCGGCGCGCCGAACAAGTGTCGGCCGGTGGCACGTTTCAATGTCTCGTCCAGTGCACGGCGAGCGAAGCCAAGGGCGGCTGCACCGACAGACGTTCGAAAAACATCGAGCGTTGCCATTGCAATCTTGAAGCCATCGCCGCCGCGACCGATCAGAGCGGAGGCCGGTACGCGACATCCCTCGAAGCGAAGACGCGCCAATGGATGAGGCGCGATCGTACTTAGACGCTCGGCAACCTTGAGGCCCGGGCTACCGGCCTCGACAACAAACGCGGAAAGTCCGCGGGCACCCGGTGCTTCGCCTGTGCGGGCGAAAACAATATAGAAGTCGGCGATCCCGCCGTTCGAAATCCAGGTCTTTTCACCGTCTATCACGAAGCCATTTCCATCGCGGCGCGCGGTTGTCGAGATGTTTGCCACATCAGATCCGGACGCGGGCTCCGACAGCGAGAATGCCGCTATTGCTTTGCCGGAACGGGTCTTCGGCAGCCAGGTTTTGCGTTGCTCGTCATCGCCGAAAAAGGATATGGGCCCCGCGCCGAGGCCCTGCATGGCAAAGGCAAAATCGGCAAGGCCCGAGTGCCGCGCCAAGATTTCCCTGATCAGCGCCAGCGTTCGCACATCGATCTTTTCGACGTCCTTCTCACCTGGCGCGGTGAATTTCAGCCAACCCTCGCGCCCGAGCGCCGCGACAAGGTTTCGACACGCACGATCGGTGTCGTCATGTTCGATGTGCGACAGATTCTGAGCCGCCCAGGTTTCCAGCCGGTCGGCCAGCTCGCGGTGGCGCGGTTCAAAAAACGGCCAGTGCAGAAAACTTTTGTCGCTCATCGGTCAGTTTCCGGCGAAACGAGGTGTGCCTTTGGCAATGAAAGCTTCATAGGCGCGCCTGAAATCGGCTGTCTGCATGCAGATCGCCTGCGCCTGCGCTTCCGCTTCGATCGCCTGGTCAATGGACATGGACCATTCCTGGCCAAGCATGGTCTTCGTCATCATGTGCGCGAAAACCGGCCCCTGTGCCAGCTTCTGCGCGAACGCCAGCGCTTCGGCCTCGAGTTTGCCGGCGTCGACCAGCCGGTTGAAAAAGCCCCAGCGTTCGCCTTCTTCCGCACTCATCGTGCGGCCGGTAAACAACAACTCCGAGGCCCGCCCGTGTCCAATCACGCGTGGCAGCATCGCGCACGCCCCCATGTCACAGCCGGCAAGCCCTACACGGGTAAACAAGAACGCGGTTTTTGCCTGCGGCGTGCCCAAGCGTATGTCACAAAACAGCGCAATCATCGCACCGGCACCGACGCAGACGCCGTCAACAGCAGCGATGACGGGTTGCGGACAGGCGCGCATGGCTTTCACGAGATCGCCGGTCATCCGCGTGAACTCGAGCAGACCCTTCATGTCCTTGTCGAGCAGCGGACCGATGATGTCGCGCACATCCCCGCCCGAGCAGAAATTTCCATCGTTTGAACCAAAAACGACAGCCTTGATGTCGTCCGCAGCGGCGAGCTCGCGGAAAGTATCGCGCAGTTCGGCATAGGACTCGAAGGTTATCGGGTTCTTTCGCTCGCTGCCCTTGAGGGTGATAACCGCCACATCGCCTGCGCAACGCCAGTTGAAATGCGAGGGCTTGAATTCCTTCATTTTCATGGTCTGGCCTCCCGACCGCGCACGCGCCTCACAAGTCCATCAAGCTGAGAGATGATCGATTCAGCTTCAACGGAACCGAACTCAACGAGCATTTCGTCGATCCATCCTTCATGAGCTTTCGCGATAGCTGAGAATTGCGAGGCACCTTTGTGCGTAAGGCGAACAATAAATGACCGTCGATCGTTGGCCGGCGCCTGACGTAACACGAGCTTTTCGGCCACCAGCCGGTCGATGATGCCCGTCACATTGCCGTTCGACACCATCAGCTGGCGCGACAGTTCAGTCATGCTCATCCCCTCGTCGCTGCGGGCGAGCGCTGCCATAACGTCGAACTGGGGAAGCGTGATCGAAAACTTTGTCCGCAATCGCTCGCGTAGTTGAGCTTCGATCGCGCGCGACGATCTCAACAGCCTGAGCCAGAGCCGCAGGCGCTGTTTGCTGATTGGGCGCGATGAGGTGCGTACACGCGCCTTGCTCACGACATTCATTGTGGACCTCCGGTCACCTCGAGGGCCTGCCCGTTCACCGCCGCGGAACTCGGCGAACAGAGCCGCAGCACGACCGACGCCACCTCTTCCGGTTTGACCAACCGGCCCGAGGGGTTGTCCCTCGCGAACACTGCGCGTGCATCCTCGGCTGATCGGCCGGTCTTCGCGGAAATCTTTTCGGCCGCGGCATCGAGAAGTGGGGTGTCGGTGTAACCCGGACATACGGCGTTCACGGTTACTCCGGTCGGTTGAAGTTCGAGGCTAAGGGCCCGGGCCAGGCCGACCACGCCATGTTTGGCGGCACAATAGGCCGCAACGTATGGGTAGCCCTTCAGCGCCGCAGTTGACGCGATGAAGATGATCCGGCGCGGCCCCTTGGAGTCGCGCGTGACGTCGGCCAACGCTGCCTTCATCGTCAGAAAAGCGCCGGTCAGGTTCAGATCGATCATGCTTTGCCAGCGAGAGAGATCCGTCTTTTCGACAGGCGCACTCACGGCGGCTCCGGCATTGGCGACGACGATATCGATCGGGCCATGGGCCTTGCGTGCCGCGCTCGCCATGGCGATGCAATCTGCCTCCTTGGTCACATCGGCGATAATCGTAGTCGCTTTGGCAAGGCTTGCGGCCACGTCTTCCAAGGGCGCTTTGCGCCTGCCAGCCAACGACACAGCAGCACCCTCGCCTGCAAGCGCGCGCGCGATCGCTGCGCCTATTCCGGTGCCCCCACCGGTGATCAGAGCGTGCCGGTTGTCGAGGACACCCATCAGACTTTTCCTGTCAATGCTTCGTTGCGCGACTTCAGACGGGAGAGTTGATCTCGGCCCGGCCAATAGGGCTTCGGCCATCTCACGCCGTCGTAACGGAGGTCAGCCGCCGCGTGCAGCGTCCAGTACGGATCGGACAGATGCGGCCGGGCCAGGCAAACAAGATCGGCGCGACCCGCCATCAGGATCGAATTGACGTGATCCGGCTCGTAGATGTTGCCGACAGCGAGCGTAGCGACGCCCGCCTCATTGCGAATGCGGTCCGAGAATGGTGTCTGAAACATGCGGCCGTAGACCGGGCGCGCGCGCGTCGAGGTTTGGCCGGCCGACACGTCGATGAGATCAACGCCAGCTTCTCTAAGCAATCGCGCGATCTCGACGGCGTCCTGAGGCCGCACGCCCTCGGGGGCAATCCAATCGTGCGCCGAAATGCGCACGGATATGGGCTTTTCGTCCGGCCACACTTTCCGCACGGCATGAAAGACTTCCAGCGGGAAGCGCATGCGGTTTTCGAGCGTCCCGCCATATTCGTCGGTACGCCGGTTGGTGATCGGCGTAATGAATGACGACATGAGGTAGCCGTGCGCGTAATGCAACTCGAGCCAATCGAAGCCAATGCCGGCCGCCATCTTCGCCGAGTTGACGAATTGATCGCGGATCTGATCCATGTCCGCGCGTGTCATCTCTCGGGGCATCTGGTTTTGTGCACTCCAAGGCACAGCCGAAGGCGCGAGCACCGGCCAGTTTCCGCTCTCCAGCGGCGCGTCGCTTTCTTCCCAGCCGAGTTGCGTCGAGCCTTTCGCCCCCGAATGGCCAAGCTGGATCGCTATCTTTGCGTCAGTCTCGGCATGGACGAAATCGACGATGCGTTCCCAGGCGGCGGCGTGTTCCGGTGTGTAGAGGCCGGTACATCCGGGCGAGATGCGGCCTTCCGGGGAAACGCAGGTCATTTCCGTAAACACAAGCCCGGCGCCACCTTTGGCACGCTCGGCGTAGTGCACGAAATGCCATTCGTTCGGTGTACCGTCCTTGGCGCGATACTGCGCCATTGGCGAAACGCACACTCGATTTGCCAGCTCAAGACCACGCACGCGGAATGGCACAAACATCGGCGGCCGTGACGAATTGGGGATATGCCCTGTCGCCTTTTGCTCGAACCATTTCTCCGCGCCGGAAAGCCATTGTGGATCGCGCTGGCGCAAATTCTCGTGGCTTATGCGCTGCGAACGCGTGAGCAGCGAATAGTTGAACTGAACGGGATCGAGATCGAAATAGCGTTCGACATCCTCGAACCATTCCGTCGAATTGCGCGCGGAATTTTGCAGCCGCAGCACCTCAAGTCGACGCCCTTCCTCATAGCGACGAAAGGCCGAAGCAATATCGGGTTCGCTGTCGAGATAGTTGGCCAAGGCTATCGCACTTTCCATGGCCAGCTTCGATCCCGAGCCCACCGAAAAATGCGCGGTTGCGGCGGCATCTCCAAGCAAGACGATGTTCTTGTGGCTCCAGCGTTCGCAGAGAACACGATTGAAATTGAGCCAGGCCGAGCCGCGCAGATGGCGCGCATTTGACATTAGCTTGTGCCCACCAAGATCGCGGGCAAAGATTTTTTCGCAAGCCGCGATCGTCTCATCGATGTTCATACGATCGAAGCCGGCACGCCGCCATGTCTCTTCCGAGCATTCGACAATGAAAGTCGCCGTGTCAGCGTCGAATTGGTAGGCATGCACCCAAATCCAGCCGTGCTCAGTCTCCTCGAAGATGAAGGTGAATGCGTCATCGAATTTCTGATGTGTTCCGAGCCAGATGTATTTGCAGGCTCGAACATCAATGTCGGGTTTGAACGCGTCGGCGTGTGCTGCACGGACACGAGAATTGACCCCATCCGCGCCAACAACGATGTCGAAATCCTTATAGCTGTCGACTGGTGCGGCTTCCGTCTCGAATTCAATCTTTACGCCAAGAGACCGAGCACGATCTTGCAGGATATTGAGAAGTCGCTTCCGGCCGATCCCACTGAAGCCGTGGCCGCCGGACCGCATCACTGCCCCACGATAGTGAACGGCGATGTCATCCCAATAGACAAAAGAATCGCGAATTGCCTTGGAGGAAACGGGGTCGTTGGTGTGAAGATTGCCGAGCGTCTCGTCCGACAGAACCACACCCCAGCCAAATGTGTCGTCCGGTTTGTTGCGCTCGATGACGACAACATCGTGCGAAGCGTTACGCAGCTTCAGCGAGATCGCGAAGTTGAGCCCACCCGGGCCTCCCCCAAGAACTGCCGCACGCATGCGCCGGCTCCTTTCGCGGTGACTGACGCAGCATGCCGCAGAACCACAGATATTACAAACATAAAATATTTAGATTTAAAGCTTTTTCACAAAAGCGCTTGGAGTGTGATTTCCTTCATGCGGTCAATGATTTAGGGGCTTGAAGTGTGGCCAGCCAATATTTAGTGCGATGACTTTTTCCAGATTCCCCGCTTTTGCATCAACGCCACTTGCTTGTCGATCACGTCGCGCTTGTAGTCCGCATGCTTCGGCGGGACTTTCTTGAGATAACGGTTCTTCGGATAGATCGGCTTTTCATAAATGATCTGCGCAAGCTCCGACCGGACATCTTTCATCCAGTTGGTGACCTGCGCAGACTCCCGATGATGCCGTAGCGCCTCGATATTGATCACACCAGAGACAAACGTCGAACCATTGGTATCGCGTTGCTTGCCGACCAGTTGGCCCTTGTAGTCGACAATCATGGATTGGCCGCCGCCGGCATCGATCCCGACCGGATGATCGGCGTCGAGATGATAACTCCCGATGTTGGGAGCCACGATATACATGTTGTTTTCCAATGCGCGCGCGCGATTGGATATCTCGAAGATATCGTTTTCGGTGAAGGGAGCCGGCATCGAAGCCCGGTAAACCACTTCGGCCCCGTTCATCGCCAGGCCTCGACCGTTTTCGGGATAGTTGCCCTCCATCGCCATCATGATTCCGAGACGCCCGATCTTGGTGTCGGCAACGGGCCAGAAGGCATCCAGCGTGCGCCCATACTTCTTGATCCACCAGTCGTAGACGTCGTGCGGCGACACCGAGCGCTCGACCGGCAACAGCGCTGACAGCTTGTAGTGTTTCAGAACGATATTGCCGTCCGGGTCGACAATGAACCCGATGTTGAAGAAGCGATCCTTCCAGTCTTTATGACGCGCCTTGGCCTGCGCCATGATGTAGACGTTCCATTGCTTCGCCAGCTTGCCGATCTCATCGGTCTCAGGTCCCGGAACATCGATGCAACACGTGCGAGCATAGTCGGCGTGATCCACGTCCAGCACTTCATCATTGAATCCCATCAGGGCGCCTTCAGGAATGGCGAGCAGACGGACCGGAATATCGAGATTGGAAAGCCAGAATGCCGCCTTGGTGAGACCCTTGAGGTGCTCGATGTTGTGCTTGATTTCCTCGCGCCGGCGAATGCCCCAGAAGCTGGGGATGAGGCCGACGGCGTTATAGGGCTCGATCATGGCCTTCCTCTTCGGATTAAATTTCCGTGCTGAACAATCTGTCGGGACCAATCAGGCAGCGACGCTCGGCAGGCCGGCCAACGCCATGGCAAGCTCCTTTTCGTCGTATTCCTGATCGACCAGTTTGCCTTCGAAATAATTGATGTAGGCCTGCATGTCGAAATGGCCGTGGCCGGAGAGATTGAAGAGAATCGTCTCTTTCTTGCCCTCCTTCTTGCAGCGCAGCGCCTCGTCAATGGCGCAACGTACAGCGTGGGTCGCCTCCGGGGCCGGCACGATGCCTTCGCATCGCGCAAATTCCACACCGGCCTCGAAACACGCGACCTGATGATAAGCGCGCGCCTCGATGAGACCGAGGTCGTAAACGTGGGACACGAGCGGCGACATGCCGTGGTAGCGCAGACCGCCGGCGTGGAAGCCGGGCGGAATGAATGTCGAGCCGAGGGTGTGCATTTTGACCAGGGGCGTGAGATGCGCCGTGTCGCCGAAGTCATAGGCGTATTTGCCGCGCGTCAATGAAGGACAAGCCGCTGGCTCGACAGCGATAACGCGCCGCTTACGCCCGCCACGCAATTGCAACCCGAGAAACGGAAATGCGAGACCGGCAAAATTCGAACCGCCGCCTGTGCATCCGATGACGATATCGGGATCATCGCCCGCCGCCTCGAATTGCTTGATTGCCTCCTGTCCGACGACGGTCTGGTGCAACAAGACGTGGTTGAGCACGGAGCCAAGCGCATACTTCACCGCCGGATCCTTGGCCGCCACCTCCACCGCCTCCGAGATGGCGATGCCAAGCGAGCCAGGACTGTTGGGGTGCTGTTTGAGGATCGCGCGTCCGCATTCCGTCTCGTTCGACGGCGAGGCAATGCAGCGCGCGCCGTAGGTTTCCATGAGCGCGCGCCGGTAGGGCTTCTGATCGTACGATACACGGACCTGGAACACGGTGACGTCGATGCCAAACAAGGACCCGGCAAAGGCTAGCGATGAGCCCCACTGCCCAGCCCCCGTTTCCGTGCTCAGGCGTTTCACACCGGCCTGTTTGTTGTACCAGGCTTGCGCCACTGCCGTGTTCGGCTTGTGTGAACCGGCGGGTGAGACGCCTTCGTATTTGAAGTAGATCTTCGCCGGGGTGCCAAGTTTCTGCTCAAGCCGCCGCGCCCGGATCAACGGTGCTGGCCGCCACATCCGATAAACGTCAATAATCGGCTGGGGAATGTCGAGATAGCGCTCGCCCGTCACCTCCTGGAGGATGAGCTCCATTGGAAAGAGCGGTTCGAGGTCGGCCGGACCGATCGGCTGCTTCGTCCCCGGATGCAGGACCGGCGGCAATGGCTTGGGGAGGTCAGCCGTCAGGTTGTACCAAGTCTTCGGAATATCCTTTTCATCCAGGACGAATTTGACCTGATCACTCACGCAACTCTCCCTTTTCGCACCACGCGACAGAACGCCGCGAAACATTACCCGAGGATTCCGACGATGTGAACTCGGCGCCAATGAGCGGCAATTTCGTGCAGAACGCCAGTTGCCTTCCGCTCGGTCGGCAGGTGAAGATAGGCATACGATACGCGTTAAACGATCACCCGCAGGAGGGGGACATGTATAAAAAGCTCGCGCTGGTCGGCGCCATGATCGGACTTTCGGCTACGGCCGCCGGCGCACAAGAAAAACTCAAAGTCGGGCTCATCGCGACGCTATCGGGACCGCCCGCAGTGCTCGGTCAGCAGTTGCGCAATGGATTTCAGCTGGCGGTCAAAAATCTCGGCGGCAAGCTGGGTGGCCGCGACGTCGAGGTTGTCGTCGAAGACGACGAACTTAAACCGGATGTCGCCGTCAACAAGGCGAAGGCCCTGGTCGATCGGAGCAAAGTGGATTTCGTCGTCGGTCCAATCTTCTCCAACATGCTGATTGCAATTATGAAGCCGGTGACCGATGCCGGCGTCATTCTGATCAGCCCGAACGCGGGCACCTCCAATTTCGCCGGCAAGGAGTGCAATCCGAATTTCTTTGTCACTTCGTATCAGAACGACCAGAACCACGAGGTCATGGGAAAATATGCGCAGGACGCCGGAATGAAAAAGGTGTTCCTGATGGCGCCAAACTATCAAGCGGGCAAAGATGCCATCGCCGGGTTCAAGCGCTACTTCAAGGGTGAAATTGCCGACGAAGTCTTCGTACCGCTTGGCCAGCTCGACTATTCGGCCGAGCTCACAAAGATCGCCGCGGCCTCGCCTGACGCGATCTTTGTATTCCTGCCGGGTGGCATGGGCGTGAATTTCGTGAAGCAATTCCGGCAAGCTGGTCTGGCGGACAAGGTCAAGTTCCTCTCCGCATTCACGGTCGATGAGTCGACACTGCCGGCACAGAAGGAAGCTGCGGTTGGATTTTTCGGCGGTGCGAACTGGGCGCCCAATCTCGACAATCCGCAGAACAAGAAATTCGTTGCCGACTACGAGAAGGAATACAACGCCGTTCCGGCAACCTACGCCTTCCAGGCATACGATGCAGCATTGCTCATCGATGGCGCGCTAAAGCTGACCAAGGGAAACACCTCGGACAAAGAAGCCCTGCGCGCGGCATTGATGAAGGCGAACTTCACGTCGCTGCGCGGTCCCTTCAAGTTCAACACCAATCACTACCCGATCCAGGATTTCTATCAGGTGAAGGTGGCGCAGCGGGCTGACGGCAAGTTTGAGACACAGATCGACAAAAAGGTGTTTGCCGGATACTCGGATCCGTACGCCAAAGATTGTCCGATGAAATAAGGAAAGGGGCCGGACTGGTGCAATGTCCACGGGGCTCGTTGTCGTCCAGATTCTGAACGGGCTCCAGTTCGGCGTCCTGCTCTTCCTGATCGCGGCCGGCCTGACGCTGGTGTTCGGGGTGATGGACTTCATCAACCTCGCGCATGGCGTTCAGTACATGCTGGGCGCCTATCTTGCTGTCGCTTTCTACGCGTTGACCGGCAATTTCCTGGTTGCCCTGGTCCTGGCTCTGGCAGCAGCTCTGGTTTTCGGACTGCTGCTCGAATTCCTGGTCTTCCGCCACCTCTATGACCGCGATCACCTTGAGCAGGTGATCGCGACATTCGGCATCATCATTTTCCTCAATCAGGCGGTGAAAACCGTTTGGGGGGCCGCACCGCTGACGCTGCCGATCCCCGAGATTTTCTCGGGATCGATCGTGCTGATGCCGGGCCTGCTCTACCCTGTGTGGCGGCTCGTGATTATCGGTTCCGGACTGGCGGTCGGTCTGCTTCTTTACATTTTGGTGGGATATACCCGCGTCGGCATGCTGGTGCGAGCGGGTGCCACCAATGCCCGCATGGTGTCGGCCCTCGGCGTCGATATTCACCGGCTTTTCATGATCGTGTTCGGCTTCGGCACGATGCTCGCAGCGTTCGCGGGCGCGATGATCGCACCGATTCTCTCGGTTGAGCCCGGCATGGGCGATACCGTGCTGATCCTTGCCTTCGTCGTCATCGTGATCGGCGGCATCGGCTCAATGCGCGGCGCATTCCTGGCCGCGCTGCTGATTGGCCTGGTCGATACGTTGGGGCGCTCATTTGCGATCGATATCCTGCGGCTGGTGATGCCGCCCTCACCGGCCCGCACGGTCGGCCCGGCCATCGCATCGATGTTGATTTACGTGTTGATGGCACTGGTCCTCTATTTTCGGCCTTCCGGTCTGTTTCCGGCACGAGGTCGCGGATGAATCAGACGCTTGCCGCTTCCGGTACATTGGCCTCGCAAAGCGATCGCGTGGGTGGATTGCCCGCGGCCATTTTCCTGTTGCTTGCATTGGTTCCGTTCGTCGCGGGATTTGGTCCGGAAAGCTACGTGCTCGGCCTTTTTACCCGCGTGATGGTCTTTGCAATCGCGGCGCTCGCGCTCGATTTCATCTGTGGTTATGGCGGGCTGGTCTCGTTCGGACATGCAGCCTTCGTCGGCATCGGTGCCTACGCGGTCGGAATCCTGGGCGCACACGGTATTACCGACATGCTTGTGTCCCTTCCGGTCGCGCTTCTGGCCAGCGCCCTTTTCGCTTACCTGACCGGAAACGTGTGTCTACGCACCAAGAGCGTTTATTTCATCATGATCACGCTGGCCTTCGGGCAGATGGCATATTTTATCGCCGGCTCGCTTGCGCCCTATGGCGGCGATGATGGCCTCACCATCCACCTGCGCAGCACCCTTTTTGGTTTCTCGATCCTGAAGAATGATCGCACGTTCTACTATTTCGTCCTGCTCACTCTGCTCGCTGTCTATTTGCTGTTTCGTGCGGTCGTTTATTCACGCTTCGGGCGGGTGTTTCGCGGCGCGCGAGAGAATCCGACGCGAATGTCCGCTCTTGGATTCGACGTTTTCCGTTTTCAGCGGGTGGGATACGTGATCGCGGGTGCGGTTGGCGGCCTTTCCGGATTTATGCTCGCCAATGCGACCGAGTTCGTGAGCCCCGCCTATATGTCGTGGCAACGGTCCGGTGAACTGATCATCATGATCCTGCTCGGCGGGCTCGGCACACTGCACGGTGCCATCATCGGCGCCGCAGCCTATCTCCTGATCGAAGAAGCACTGGGCGGCATCACCGAGCAGTGGAAACTGATATTCGGTCCTCTGTTGGTCCTCATTGTCCTGTTTGCGCGTGGCGGACTGCTAGGCCTCGCAGACAAAGTTCGTGGAAGGCTCAGCCGTGCCTGACCCGGTGCTTCAACTTGATGACTTGCACAAGAACTTCGGCGGTCTTGTCGTGACCGATGGCGTGACCCTCGACATCGGGGCCGGCGAACTGCACGCGGTCATCGGACCGAACGGTGCCGGCAAAACCACGCTGATAAACCAGATTTCCGGCCTCCTCGCGCCAACCGCGGGGACCATCCGATTCGACGGCATTGATGTCACCGCACTGCCCGTCGACAAGCGGGCACAGCTGGGCCTGGCCAGATCCTTCCAGATCACTTCGGTGCTTCCGCGTTTTTCCGCGCTGGAGAATGTGGCCCTGGCTGTGCAGGCGCGCGATCAAACAAGCTATCGCTTTTTCGGCCGTGCCGATCGCGAACAGACGATCAACGATGCAGCAACCTCCGCCCTTGCGGAAGTCGGATTGGCTGAGCGCGGAGACATCCTGGCCGCACATCTTTCACACGGCGAGAAACGGGCGCTTGAACTTGCAATAGCCATCGCCATGCAACCGAAGCTGCTCTTGCTCGACGAGCCCATGGCCGGCACCGGACACGAGGAAAGTGCGCGCCTGGTCGATGTTATCAAGCGGTTGAAAGGCCGCTTCTCGATGCTGCTGGTCGAGCACGACATGCCCGCGGTCTTTGCACTGGCTGACCGGATTTCCGTTTTGACCTACGGCCGTATCCTGGCAAGCGGAACACCTGACGCTGTGCGCGCGGATCCAAAGGTAGTCGCCGCCTATCTCGGCGAGGAGATGGAGTAGCCATGCTTTCGGTCGAGCGCCTGGCAGCATCTTACGGACCGGCACAGGTCCTGTTCGACATAACTTTTTCGGTTGGCGAGGGCGAAGTCGTGACACTCATCGGCCGCAACGGCATGGGCAAAACGACGACAATTTTTGCGCTGATGGGTTTGCTGCCGCCGGAAGATGGAACCGCCACGTTTGACGGGTTGTCGCTCATCGGTCTGCCGCCATTTCGTATTGCCCAGGCAGGCTTGGGACTTGTGCCCGAGGGCCGTCAGATTTTTCCGACGTTGACGGTCGAGGAAAACCTTGTTGCCACCGGAGCGACACGCTTCGGGGCGAAGCAGTGGACGTTGGACCGTGTCTACGATTTTTTCCCCGCGCTGAAAGAGCGGCGCAACCATATGGGCAATGAATTGTCCGGCGGGGAACAGCAGATGCTGGCGATCGGACGCGCACTGATGACCAATCCGAAGCTTCTGATTCTAGATGAGGCGACGGAAGGTCTGGCGCCGAAGATCCGCACGGAAATCTGGCAGTGCCTCAAGCG
Organism: uncultured Alphaproteobacteria bacterium; assembly: GCA_963707615.1. GTDB lineage: Bacteria > Pseudomonadota > Alphaproteobacteria > Rhizobiales > Xanthobacteraceae > Pseudolabrys. The sequence goes on along the minus strand of CAVPQT010000001.1, from coordinate 414,572 downwards.
CCTTAAACAGGAAGGCCAGGCGATCCTGATTGTCGACAAGCACCTTGAGGCCTTGCTGCGTTTTGCCGACCGGCATGTCGTCATCGAAAAAGGGCACGTGGTCTGGACCGGTACGTCTGCGGCGCTTGCCGCCGACTCCAGCATCCGTGAGCGTTATCTTCAGGTGTGAGCCGCGTGACTGGGAAAATGTTCGGCGTGCCAATCCGCCTCGAGATTCGGATTGATCTTTCCGTCGATCAGAAAAACCCCGGGCGCCCCTTCCCCAACCCAGGCCCGTACTGCATCGAGGTCAGCAAGAGTCCTTACAGTCGCGGCTCTTGCGCCGTAGCCGCGGGCGATCGCCGCGAAATCCGTCTCTGGAAACTGAACGATATCGATCGAATAGCCCTGCCGGCGAAAGTAGTGCACTTCGGCTGCGTATGAACTGTCATTGTAGACAAGGATGCACATTCGGAGGCCGAGACGAATTGCCGTTTCCAGATCGGCAATGGACATCATGAACCCGCCATCGCCGGCGCCGAGCACTGCCAGCTTGCCGGGATTTGCGACAGCCAAGCCAATGGCGGACGCAAGTCCGAGTCCCACCGACTGGAACGAGTGACTGAGGCACGACGCTTTTGCATTAGGGACGCGCAGATAGCGCGGAACCCAACCGCAGAAATGCCCGGAGTCGGAAGCAACCACGCGATCCTTGGGCAAGATGTCGTCCAGCGCCTTGCTCAGCGTCCGCGGATCGATGTACCGCGCGCTCGACTCATCGGGATAAGGACTATGATGGTTGTCTCCCGCCCGAATGCGCTCACGCGTGCGATCATTGCGCCGACCTAACTGAGCCGCGCCATTCTTTTTGAGCTCGGCCAGCGAGGCTTCGGCCGTCGCCTTTGCGTCTCCGAGCAGAGCAAATTGCACCGGCATCTGGTAACCGAGCTTTGGCGCTTCAATGTCGATCTGCGCAACCGTTGCTCCCCGCGCAATCAGCTTGCCCTTCTTTGTGGTCCATTGGGTAAGGCTCACCCCAAATCCGAGGATAAAATCGCTTTCGGAAATCAGCTCGTCTGCCACCGGCGAGGAAAAGCCCCCGCTGATACCCACCGACCATGGATTGTCCGCAAAAAGGCCGTGACCACAGATCGACGTCGCCAACAGCGCACCCAGGTGATCCGCCAGCGTGACCAGCACCTCTTCGGCGTCGGACAATACGGCGCCGCGCCCGGCGAGGATAAGCGGACGCTTTGCCCGTGATATCGCCTCTGCGAGGCGACGCACGTCTTTTGGGTCCGGCTGCAGACGCCCCGGCATTGGCGTCAATTCGAGGGGTGCATTCGCGCCATTCATCTTTGCGTCCTGCACATCGAGCGGCAGGCTGAGCACGACTGTTTGACGATCGCGCATGGCCCGCGTCACGGCGCGCAGCAAATCGCTTCGTGCGGATTGCGGGGTGTAAGTGCGTTCTGAAACTGCGCCGACTGACCGTACAAGTTCGGTCTGATCGAAATAGAAATTCGATTTGACGTTTCCCGTCGGAACGTCCCCCGCCAGGACCAACAGCGGCGTGCGACTTTTTGCAGCTTCGGCAATCCCGGTGATTGCGTTGGTAAGGCCGGGTCCGGAATGCACGCTCACAAGCGTCAACTCTCCGGTCGCCTTGGCATAGGCGTCGCCCATGCTCGCGGCGTTGCCTTCATGCCGCGCCGAAATGAGTTCAACGCCCGCCTGAACCAGTCCATGCGAAATCTTGAAATTGGCGGTGCCGAGCAATCCGAAGCAGCGGCGCGCGCCGAGCGCTGCAAGATCCTTTGCCAGGACTTCTGCGACAGTGGAATCGTTACTCAAAACACACCAACGGCCTTTGTTTGACTCTCTAACCTACTCATAACAATATAGGAAATACATGACAAACGACCGAGCGCTCGAACTCGGCGAGGGGAGGAAAGAAAATGCGCGAAAAGTTTGCGCTCGGTGTCGTTGCGGCAATTTTTGTCTGTTCGTCGGCAAACGCGCAGGAAGTTACCCTTCGCGCCGTCACGGCTTTTGCTGAAAAAACCACCTATTCGCGCGGATTCGAAACGTTCATCGAGCGTGTCAACGCGGACGGCAAGGGGATAATTCAGATCAACTACATCGGCGGGCCGAAGGCGATGCCACCTTTCGAGGTCGGCAACGCGCTCAAGACCGGTGTCGTTGACATCGCCAACACGACGGGTGCGTTCACCACCAACGTCATGCCGGAATCCGACGCATGGAAGCTCACCGAACGTCCGATGTCTGAGCTTCGCAAGAATGGCGGCTACGATTACATGGCCAAGCTCTACGCCGAGAAGATGAACGCCATTTTCCTTGCGCGACTCGTCGACAACAATCCGTTTCATCTCTACTTGAACAAGCCCATAACGAGCCCCGACCTGACGGGTTTGAAAATTCGCATCACGCCGGTGTACCGCGACTTCTTCCAGGCTCTCGGCGCTACGGTCGTCCAGACTCCGCCTGGCGAAGTCTATACGTCGCTCGAACGCGGAGTCGTCGACGGATACGGTTGGCCCATCACCGGAATTTTCGACCTCGGCTGGCACGAGAAAACGAAATATCGCGTCGATCCCGGGTTCTATACCGCTGAGGTTTCCGTTCTCGTCAATAAGACGACCTGGGACAAGCTCACCGATGCGCAACGGGCGGTGCTCAGCAAGGCGGCTGAGCGCGGCGAAGCGGAGGCTGTGAGCGAGTTCGCCGCCGAGAATGCAAAAGATATAAAACGACAGGCTGAGGCCGGCATCCAGACCATCAAGTTTGAGGGTGCGTCAGCCGAAACCTATCGGGCGAAAGCCTATCAGGCTGGCTGGGAAGGCATCATCAAGCAAAGCCCCGAGCACGGCCCCAAGCTCAGGGAATTCTTCTCGAAGAAGTAATCGTTGCTCGCTTAGGTGACCTCGGCATGGCGCGACTGTCCGAATGGTATGGGCGCTTGCTGGATGCGCTTGTTTTTGCGGCGTGTCTCCTGCTGCTTCTCATGACCGTGATGATCGGTGCGGATGTCGTCTCGCGCAACATTGGCGGAGGCGGCATCCCGGTCAGCAATGAACTCTCTGAAGACATCCTCTACCTGATGACACTGCTCGTCGCGCCATGGCTGCTACGCCAGGGGCAGCACATTCGTGTCGATATCGTCCTCCGCGCCCTCCCCGTTCGGATCGCCTGGATACTGGAATGGATTGGAGACATTGTCGGGCTATTCTGCTGTCTCTATTTCGTCTGGTACGGCTATCTCATCACCAAGGCCAGCTACCTGGCCGGGTCCGTCAACATCAAGACTCTCATCACGCCCGAATGGTGGACGCTTGCGCCCCTGCCTGTCGGATTTGCTCTTCTTGCGATCGAATTCGTTTTCCGCATGTACCGACTATCCGTGGCCGATGTCGGCTTGCGGGACGACGCCGTTTCGGCAGCCTGAACGCTTGGCGTCACGGGAGACGCATCGTGATCATGACCTGGCAGATGGCCTCGCTTCTCCTCCTGGGAGGTTCGACTGTCCTTCTGTTCGCCGGCATGCCGGTCGCGATATCGTTCATTGCGATCAACCTCATCGGGGCTTTCCTGTTTCTCGGCGGCGATGCCGGCCTTCACCAGGTCGCACGCAACAGCGTCTCGGCGGCGATCAATTTTTCGCTGACGCCAATTCCGCTTTTTATCCTGATGGGCGAGGTTCTTTTTCATACCGGGCTTGCACTGAAGGTCATTGATGGCGTCGAGCGTTTGATCCGCCAGGTGCCCGGTCGCCTCGCGGTGGTTGCCGTCGTCGCGGGAACGATCTTTTCGGCCATCTCGGGATCGACGATTGCGACGACCGCAATGCTGGGTTCGTTGATGCTGCCTGTGATGCTGTCGCGCGGATACAACCCGGTGCTAGCTACCGGCCCGATCATGGCGATCGGCGCGGTCGATATGCTCATTCCGCCGTCAGCCCTCACGGTGCTGCTCGGCAGTCTTTCTGGAATTTCGATCTCCAAACTGCTGATCGGTGGCGTCGTACCCGGTCTGATGTTGAGCGCCGCTTTTGTCGGTTACATCATCGTTCGCGTTAAGACGCGACCGGACCTCGCCCCCGAAACACCGATCGAAAGCAAATCGGGTTGGGAACGTTACGAGTTGCTTTTCTTTTACGTCCTGCCGCTCGCATCGATCTTCGTCGTCGTCATTGGCGCAATGTCAGCGGGCATTGCCACGCCGACGGAATCGGCCGCCCTGGGCGCCCTCGCAACAATGGCGCTGGCGGTCGCTTATCGCGTGCTGAATTTCGAAAACCTGATGCGGGCCTTGCGTGGCACGGTCGCAATCTCGGGCATGATCCTTTTCATTATCCTGGGTGCGATCACGTTTTCGCAGATCCTCAGTTTCTCCGGGGCAACGCAAGGCATCGTTTCCGCCATTCTCGGACAGGGATTGTCGAAACTGGCAATCCTCGCCGGCATGATGCTGCTGCTGATATTTCTTGGAATTTTCGTCGATCAGGTCAGCATGATGTTGATCACCCTGCCGGTGTTCATGCCGATCGTTCAGCGGCTCGACATCGACCTGATCTGGTTCGGGGTTCTTTATCTGATCTGCATGCAACTCGGGCTGCTCCTGCCCCCGCACGGCCTGCTGCTGATGACAATGAAGGGAGTAGCTCCTCCAGAGGTAACGATGGGGCATATCTTTCAGGCAGTTGTGCCCTACATCGCGATGAGCCTCGTGCTTCTGCTGATCATCATTTCGTTTCCGGCGATCGCAACCTGGCTGCCGAATATCCTCGGTTGATCGGCTCGAGCGCTGTTTCTACCGTCGCAAATACTTGCCGCGGGCGGGCCCGACGACATTTCCGTTGTCATAAACGAGAGCGCCGCGCAGAAAAGTACTTTTCACTCTCCCGGTAAGTTCAGCGCCTTCGAACGGCGAATAGCCTTGCACCGATTCAGATTCGGTTGCGTGCACCACGAAACTTTCGTGCGGATCGACAATCGCAATATCAGCATCATAGCCCGGCGCAATATCGCCTTTGCTCGGCAGGCCGAAGCGTTGCGCAGGCTTCCAGCTCAGAAGCTCGGCCATATGATTGTAGGACATCCCGCGCTTGCTTCCCTCGCTCATGACGCCTGACAACAGATATTCGGTGCCGCCGAACCCCGACTTCGCCAGCCAGATATTGGTCGGGTCGTCTTTCGACCATTTCTGCTCGGCCGAGCAGCAGGCATGATCGCTGACGATCCAGTCGATCTTGCGATCGAGCACCGCTTGCCACAGGGCCTCGACATCCTCGCGTGGACGGATCGGTGGATTGACCTTGGCATGGACCGCACATTCGCAATCCGTATCCAATAGGAGGTGACCGACCGTGACTTCGCGGCGGAATGCAATGTGTGGAAATACCTTTTGCATTGTCCACGCGGCATCCACGGCTTTACGCGAGCTCAAGTGCAGAAGATTGATGTTCAGGCAATTCGTTTCGTTTGCCAGATAGGAAGCAATCCAGATAGCGAGACCTTCGGAATGCGGAGGACGCGCCGCGCTATAAGCGTGCAGGCCAGTCAGTTTGCCTTCACGTTCCACGATTTTGGTATAGGCGGTGAGAATCTCCGCCAGTTCGCAATGTAAACTCACACTGATGTGGGCGGCCTGATCCGGAAACTTATCCATCAGGCGCTGGGCGGAGCGCATGATGAATTCAAAATGCGCAATGTCGTAGCGTTCGTCTGGGCCGATCATCAGGAAATCATTCTGCTGCGACGACCGCCCGTGCAGTCCATATCCTCCGTAGAACATGAAGATCTTGAAGGATGTCACACCGTGATCGGTGATGAGTGATTCCATCTCGTCGATATGCGCGGATTCGATCGGCGCAATGTGAAAGCCGTAATCAACCCAGAACCGTCCCTCCGACTGCCTGAAGACCTCGGGCATGAACTCGCGATAGGGGCCGCCTCGATTGAGGTAGTAGTGACCGGTGCGCAGGTAGTTCAGGCTGGAGGTGACACCTCCCATTGCCGCGGCCTTGCTCTCGGAAAGCGCGTCCTGGGCGAGCGGCGCGTAGATGCCGATATGCATGTGCGCATCGACGCACCCTGGAAACGCGAGACGGTTTTTCGCGTCAAACACGTCCTTAGCCTGCTGCGCCTGAATGTCCGGCGCGAGCCGGGCAATCTTTCCGTCCTTGATCGCAATATCGAGACAATCGACCGACGTCTTGTTCGGGCGAACGACGCGGGCATTCTTGATGACGGTGTCGAAAACCTTGTCCATGCTGAATTCCTGACTAGTTCGGCGTCGCGCCGGATGACCTGACAAGTGGCGCCCAGCGTTCGATGTCCTCGCGAACAAATGTCGCGAACTCCTTCGCGCCGTTGCCGACGGCGGTGGCACCTTCGTTTTTCAGTTGTTCTCGCAGTTTTGGTTCAGCGAGAGCAGCAACAATGACCGAATTCAGTCTCTCGGTGACGGCACCAGGGAGATTGGCCGGACCGAAAACGCCGAACCAGGCGCTCGATTCAAATCCGACGACGACCTCCCCGATCGTAGGCACTTCGGGAAAGGATGCTTGTCTCTGCAGGCTCGTCACGCCATAGGCATGCAATTTCCCCGCGCGCACCTGCTCGGCTCCTGTGACCAGACTGATGAACATGAGATCGATTTGACCGCCCAGCAGATCGCTCAATGCAGGCGCCGTTCCCTTGTACGGCACATTAAGGAGATCGACCCCGGTCATCAGCTTGAATTTCTCGCCGGCGAGATGCAGGGACGAACCGATCCCGCCTATTCCGATGGTTAGTTTGTGCGGTTTTGCCTTCGCCAATTCGATCAGCGCCGCGAGATCTTTCGCGGGCAGATCGGCACGGCCGACCAGAAGGCTCGGAACTCTCGCCACCATCGTGATCGGTGTGAAGTCGGCGACAGGATCGTAGGGCAACGTCGGGTAAAGTGTCGCGTTGATGGTGTGGCTACTGAAACTCACCAGCAGCGTATATCCGTCAGGGGGTGACTTCGCCACCGCGGCGGCAGCCAGGTTGCCACCCGCTCCCGGCCTGTTTTCGACCAGGACCGGCTGTTTCAGCGCGGCCGCCATCGGTTCAGCAATGAAGCGCGCGATTGTGTCTGTGGTGCCGCCAGCTGGCGCCCCGACCACCAATTTGATCGGCCGCGCGGGATAATCTTCCGCACGGGCCGCATGCATCGACAACGAAAGAACGGCAATGGCGACAATGGAAAGACAGGCACCACGCGACTTCACTTGTTGTGGCCCTTCTTTGCATTCGCTTCATATTGCTTGCCAAGCGCGATCATTTCCGGCGTTCCGATGACATCGTTGAACGCCGTGAAATCGTACATACGGTCCTGGAAGGATTCAGACGTGCCTTTGGCAGCGAGTGTGGCATAAAATTCGTCCGCGGCGCGCGCCAGTACGCGCACGATTGCACCGGGAAAAATCACCAGCGAAAAGCCGATTGCCTCCAGCTCCGCAGCATTGAGCGGAGGCGTTTTTCCGCCCTCCACCATGTTCGCCATCAGCGGCACATTGCCGACCGCGGGTGGAATGCGCTGCAGTTCCGCGCGCGTCTTCGGCGCTTCGATGAACAATATGTCTGCGCCTGCGTCGCGGTAGCTGACGGCGCGCGCAACAGCGCGATCGAAGCCTTCGACCGCCACGGCATCCGTTCGGGCAATCACCAATGTTTCGCGCGAGCGCCTTGCATCGAGAGCGGCCTTGATTTTTCCGACCATTTCTTCGGGCGGGATGAGTGATTTGTCGTCGAGATGGCCACAACGCTTGGGAAATGCCTGATCCTCGAGCTGAATCGCCCTTGCCCCGGCGCGTTCGAACAGGCGGATCGTCCGCCCGACGTTAAGCGCGTTGCCGTATCCAGTGTCGGCGTCAACGACAAGGTCGGCACGAACACGATCGCTGATCATGGAAATAGTGTCGGCCACTTCGCTCATCGCCACGAGACCGATATCGGGGCGACCAAGTCGGGTATACGCAATGGCTGCTCCGGAGACATAGAGGGTCGAAAATCCGGCACGCTCAGCAAGATGCGCGGTGAGTGCGTCGTAGACGCCCGGTGCGACAACGATGGGTTTGCGCGCCAGCCGTGTGCGAAGAGTTTCTGAGTCAACCATGGTCATAGCCCGAGATAGGCGCGCTTGAGATTTGGATCGTTACGCAGCTGATCGGATGCACCATTCAGCACCACGCTGCCGTTTTCAAGGATATAGGCCCGATGGGCCACTTCAAGGCTCTGCACGACATTCTGTTCGACGAGAAGGAGAGCGATGCCCTCCTCGTTGATGCGCCGGATCAAGGCAAAGAGTTCTTCGACGAGAAGCGGCGAAAGACCGAGTGAAGGCTCGTCCAGGATCAGCAAAATGGGTTCGGCCATCAGACCCCGTCCGATCGCCAGCATCTGCTGCTCGCCGCCCGAAAGGCTGCCGGCACGTTGCGACTGCCGCTCGGCGAGACGCGGGAAAATACCGAAAACCTTCTCTCGATTCTGTTGTCGGCGATTGCGCGCTCGTCGATATCCGCCCAATTCGAGGTTGTCTCTTACGCTCAGGTTGGGAAAAACGCAGCGCCCTTCAGGCACGTGAATAAGTCCGCGCGAAACGATCCCCGCCGGCTTTTCCCGCTCGATTGCGTGCCCTGCGAACTGAATGGAGCCTTTGGTCGCGCGCAGCACACCGGAGATCGTGCGATTGAGCGTCGATTTGCCGACGCCATTTGACCCGAGGACCGCAACGATCTCACCCGCACTGACCATTAGGTCGACGCCGTGCAGGACCTCGGTTTCTCCGTACCCTGCATGCAGGTCGCCGACAGCAAGCAGCGGATCAGCGTCCATTCTGCGCTCCCAGCTTTGCTGCCGCACCGCGACCGAGGTAGGCCTCAACGACGATAGGCTCGGCAACAATTTTTGCGGGCGCGCCTTCGGCAATGATGCGCCCTTCGGCCAGCACGAACACGTGTTCGGCGAGACTCATCACGGCCTGCATGACATGTTCGATCATCAGGATGGTGATGCCGCCGCGGCAAAAATCGCGGATGACCGGGACGATATCCCTGATCTCCGATGGATTGAGGCCCGCCAGCACTTCATCGAGCAGAAGTAGCTTGGGTTCGGTCGCAAGCGCGCGGGCAAGTTCGAGCCGCTTGCGGCCGGCGACGGTCAATGCGTCGGCCGGCTTGTCGAGCATCTCGCCAAGCCCCACATCGCGACCGATCTGATCAGCGGCGGCGAGCGCCGCGTCGCGTTTGCGATGATGAAGATGGGCGCCCACTAGAATGTTTTCGCGGACCGATAGACCGAAAAACGGCTGGACGATCTGGAACGTCCTGGCGATTCCACGCCGCGCGAGACGGTGCGGCGGCTCACCAGTGACGTCCTTGCCGGCAAAATGAACGGAGCCCTGGTTGGCTCTGACAAAGCCAGAGATGATCGAAAAGAGCGTGGTCTTCCCGGCGCCGTTGGGGCCGATGAGCGCGGTGATTTGCCCTGCCTGCGCCGTGAGCGAGGCTGCATTGACCGCCAGCAAGCCACCAAACCTGCAAGTGATGCCATTTACAGCGAGCAACGGTTCAGCCATGGGGCGCCTCCCCAGCGGGAACTGTCGTCGTCCCACGCCGCGCCAGCAGCTTGCGCACATGCGAGAGCCCACCGATCAGGCCGCGCGGCATGATCCAGATAACCAGCACGAGCACTGCGCCGTAGATGATGAGATCGAGACCAGGCGCATCGCCCGCCAAAAGCTTTGCGCCCTCGCTCAGGGTCTTGACCACAAGAGCGCCAAGCAACGGTCCGAATACTGTGCCGACACCTCCAATGATTGGGGTCAAAAGCGCTTCAACGGAGATCCAGGTGCCATAGGCAATACCGGAATCGACGAAGAGAAAATATTGCGCGTAGAAGCATCCTGCGGCGGCGGTAATGGCGGCCGAGATGACCATGGCGACAGTCTTGACGGTGCTTGCGTCGACTCCGAGCGCCCTCGCCGCATCTTCATTCTCGCGCACGGCGATCAGCCAGGCGCCGAAACGAGAGCGCTCGATGAGCCGGGCGATCACGAGCGATATGCCAACGAGCACAAGAATGATCCAGTAGTATGCCGCGCGGCTTTGAAATTGCAGGGTCTGGATGCCCAAATCGAGTTTGATCAATGTCCCGACACCGGCTCCGGTGATCGGGGCGACGCTCGCGATAATGCGCAGCACTTCGGCAAACGCGAGGGTCACCAGCGCGAAGTAAGAACCACGCAGGCCGGAGCGAAAAACGAGAGCGCCAAGTGCACCGCCCAGTGCAGCGCCGGCGGCAATGCCCATCGCAAAGCCAAACCATGCGTTGATCCCATATCGCATCTGCAGGATGGCGGTGACATATGCGCCAGTCCCGAAGAAGGCTGCATGACCGAACGAATATTGCCCGCCGTAACCGCCGAGAATATTCCAGCCCTGCCCCGCCAGAGCGATCATGAGCGCCACGACGAGAAAATTAAGTGTGACATTCGAATGGACGACGAACGGCACCGCCGCCAGGACAACGAATACCGCGGCGATCGGAAGAAAAGCCCTCATGCGCGCGCCCCGAACAAGCCACTTGGCCGCACCAGGAGTACGATAATAAAAATGAGAAAAATGCCGATCTGGCCGAGCGACTCTCCAAGAAAGAGCCCGGACAGACTTTCAGCGACACCGATCAGCAGCGCTCCCACAAGCGCGCCCGGCACGGAGCCCATGCCGCCGAGTACGACGATCGTAAAGGCAACGAGAACGAAGGCATCCCCTACTCTGGGATTAACGTAATAGGTGGGGATCAACAGGCAGGCGGCGATCGCAACGCACGCGGTGCCAAGGCCGAAGGTCACCGCGTAGATATGGGCGACGTCAATGCCGACGAGCTGAGCACCGAGTTTCTCCCTGGCAACAGCGCGAATGGCACGGCCGGTGTCGGTAAAACTCATTATCACCCACAGTGCGAGCGCCACTCCAAAGACCGCGACAAAACCGACAACGCGCGCCACCGCCAGAAACGTGAATCCAAGATCAATCGTCTGAAACGCATAAGGAACATCGATCGTCCGCGTATCGGCGCGAAATGCGTAAAGAAGCGCGTTCTCGATAACGATGGCGACCCCAAGGGTGACCAGCAACATGTTGCGGTCATCACCATGTGACGCGGGGCCGATGAGGAAACGTTGCAAGACATAGCCCAGCGCGAAAAATGCCGGCGCGAGCAGGAAGACTGCAACGTAAGGATCAAGGCCCAAAAGGCGAAAGGCAAAGAAAGCGGCGAACATGGCTGCGCTTAGCAATGCGCCGTGCGCGAAATTGATGATGTGAAGCACGCCGTAGATCAGCGTCAATCCAAGCGCAACCAGTGCATAGATTGCGCCGATCAACAGGCCGTTGAGAATCGCGGGGATGAGGATGACGGGCGACAGCACTGACGCGATGCTCTAAGGGTCACGGGAACGGGTGGAGTTTCAGGAACCCCACCCGCAACTCTATGACACTTACGCCGGTCGCGGAAACACCGCCTTCGCATTGGCGAAGGCGGCAGGCAGAATCACCTTGATGTCGTTGTCGAGCACCTGCGTATTGACCGGCGCAGCGCCCTCGTTTTGGCCATTGACGAACTTTGTCGGCCCGTAAGGCATGACATGGCCGGCGAATGTCGAGCTCGCCAGCGCGTCCGTAACTTTGGCTCGGTCGACCGACGCTGCACGCTCGAGCGCGTCCGCGATGAGGTAGACGCAACTGTAATTCATGTAGACTTCGTAGGTGTAGAACTGGTCCTTGCTCTCGACTTTCTTCTTCAGCGCCAGCGCCTTCTCGCTGCGCGGATCGAACCAGTGATTGCAGTCCATGATGTATCTTGCTGCATCCGGGAATTCCTTCACGAACTTATATGAGGATGCTGCTCCGCCGAGCACCGAATAGATGCCCTTCGGCTTGACCTGCTGCTGCTGCATCGTGCGGGCAAGCAGAACGTATTCGTTATAGTAGTTTGCGGGAATTACGAGATCGGGGTTCTGCGCCTTTATCTTGAGAACAACGTTGTTGAAATCACGAGTCGGCGTGGGATGGGGTATCGTCTCAAGGATCTCAAAGCCCTGCTGCGGGAGCTGCGCGTTCAGCAACTTCGCCAGGCCAGACCCAAACAGAGAATCCTCGTGCACGATCATCACCGTCTTGGCCGGCTTGCCGGCCTGCTCGTTGATGGCGGCGAGATTGGCCAGCGCGGTTTTGGAAATGACACCGAAGCCAGGGCCGAACCTGAAAGTGTTCTTGAGGCCGCGAGTGACAATTCCGTCGGCGACGCCGACGTCAACGACATAAGGAAGCTCGTAGCGCGCCGCCGCTTGCGTCGTCGCCAGACAAATGTTGCTGGCGTATCCGCCGACAATGCAGCAGACGTTCGCGGAATTCATCTTCTCGACTTCCGCGACGCCACCATCCGGCGTCGACTGGGCGTCGCCGAGGATTGCGTCAATCTTGCCCAGACCCTTCACGCCGCCGGCTGCGTTGATCTCCTCAACGGCCAAGATGGCACCGAGGCGACCTTGCTGACCTGAATAGGAGAGCGCGCCCGTGACCGGATGCAGTACGCCAAGCTTGACCGACGCGCCTTGCGCACGCAGAACGGAAGGCATCGAAATGCTGCCGGTGGCCGTAACCGCGGCTCCAAACGCCGTCGTGGCAAGGAACTGACGGCGGCTTAGTTTCCCTGGGTTCGGCATGATCACTCCCTTCTGGTTCACAATTGCTGGGCGGGGCCCATTGGTATGGTCTGGTTATTCAAGGTCCCCGAACTTGGGTCTACAATATTGCGAACCCTCGACAAGGCCGCAACCGTTAATGACGCCCCCATATGAGTGAGCCCTCGACCCTTATCGACAAGTTGTGGTCCGCGCACGAGATTGTGCGTCGCGACGACGGAGGCTCATTGCTCTGGGTCGATCGGCATTATGTGCATGAAGGTTCGTTCCATGCTTTCAGCCAGATGAAGGAGCGCGGGCGCAGTGTCGCCGAGCCGGGACTGACATTCGGGGTTGCCGACCACTATGTGCCGACCCGCGGCCGTGGTCAGGCCATTGCCAATCCCGAGATCGCGGCGATGGTACGCAATCTCGAGGCAAATACCTCTGAAAACCGCATAACGCTTTTCAGCTTGCGTGACCCGCGCCAAGGCATCGTGCACGTTGTCGGTCCTGAGCAAGGCTTGACCTTACCCGGACTGCTTATTGTCTGTGGCGACAGCCATACATCGACTCACGGCGCTTTCGGCGCGTACGCCTTCGGAATCGGCGCGTCCGAGGTCGCGCACGTTCTGATGACGCAAACTCTTTGGCAAAAGAAACCGAAGCGCATGCGCATTACAGTCGACGGCAACGCCACGATCGGGGTCGGTGCAAAAGATATCGCTCTTGCGATCATCGCGCATGTCGGCGCCGATGGGGCACAGGGTCATGCGATCGAATTCGGCGGAAGCGCCATCCGCTCCCTGTCCATGGAAGGGCGCATGACACTCTGCAATATGTCGATCGAAGCCGGCGGTCGATGCGGGATGGTCGCGCCGGATGCAACAACGTTCGCCTATCTCAAGGGTCGCCCTTTTGCACCAAACGGTGGCGCCTTCGACCGTGCCGTCGAGGCCTGGTCGGCACTGGTTTCCGACCCGGATGCCGACTTCGACCGCGAGGTGAAGCTCGATGGCAACGCCATTGCCCCCATCGTGACCTGGGGCACGACACCTGATGACGCTTTGCCGATCGACGCCCGCGTCCCTGACCCGGCGCGCGAAGCAGACCCGGTGCGCGCCAAATATCTGCGCGACGCGCTGGACTATATGGCGATCGCACCAGGCAAGAAGCTGACTGAAATTTCGATCGACCGTGTCTTCATCGGCTCTTGCACCAATTCACGCATCGAGGACTTGCGCGCCGCGGCCGCAGTTCTGGCTGGTCGCGTAAGCAAGGTGCCGGGCCTCGTATCGCCGGGTTCTTCCAGCGTGAAGCAACAGGCAGAAGGAGAAGGCCTTGATCGCATTTTCCGCGAGGCCGGACTGGAATGGGCAAATTCCGGTTGTTCAATGTGCGTCGGTATCAACGGAGACATCGTGCCGTCCGGCGAGAGGTGTGCATCAACGACCAATCGCAATTTCCGGGGCCGACAAGGTCCCGGCGCGCGTACACACTTGATGTCGCCCGCAATGGTCGCCGCTGCCGCCGTCAGCGGACATCTCGCGGATGTCCGTCCGTTGCTCGCGAGACGGAAAGCATAGGAGCCGGCGCATGGAGAAATTTGTCCGGCTCAACGCCAAGGCCTGCCCTCTGCCGTTGCCAAACCTCAATACTGATCAAATCCTGCCGGCGCGCTATCTCAAATGGCCACGATCGAAAGGACTCGGCACGGTCCTCTTTCAGGATCTACGTTTCGACAGCGACGGAAACGAAAAAGACTTTCCGCTTAACCAGCCCGGCTGGAAAAACGCAAAGATTCTGCTCGCGGGTCGAAATTTCGGCGGCGGCTCCTCGCGCGAGGCGGCCGTCTATGCCCTCTACGACTACGGATTTCGTTGTGTCGTTGCGCCGTCGTTTGGCGATATCTTCGCGCAAAATGCGGTCAAGAACGGCCTGCTCACAGCCATCGTATCAGATGCTGATATTACCGACATGGCGGCGGCGGTCTCAGCCAATCCGGATCATCCAATCGTGGTCGATCTGGAGGGCAAGACCATTGCGTGTGGCAATCGGACCTACGCATTTGAGATTGATCCGGTCAGTCGAAACCAGCTTTTGAACGGATGGGACGACGTCGATCTCACCGAGAGCTATCGAGATCGAATCGCCAAATTTTCTACCGAGCATCGCGCTCTCAAGCCCTGGGTTGTGCCCGCTCGAGATTGATCTAGCGTTTAGTCACTTGCCTGGCGGCTGCCACGCCTGCCAAACGGCCAAGCACTGTCGCTGTGAGTAGCCCGTTCCCCGACAAATATCCCGCCGCCGTCGAACCCGAGACGCCAGCTGCCGCACCTCCAGCCGCGAACAGGTTGGGAAACCCTGCTCCGTTCTTGCGCTTCACGCGACCGGTTGGATCCACCGCAACTCCGCCCTGCGTGTGAAACAGCGCGCCGGTCACTTTGACTGCGTGATAAGGAGGTTTGCACAGCTGGTCTGCAAGAAATTTTCTGCCGTAACGGTCCTGACCGCCGCCAAGTTTTAGTGCTTCAACTTCCTTCCAGTCGGCAACGAAGGCTGCGACGGGAATACACATCGCCTCTGCGAGCTGCTCCACGGTGGTGGCCGTCAAAACCGCGCCGGCGCGATCTGCTTGCTGAAAGTCTTCAAACTGCCGAGCCACCGCTGCAATTCGTGAATCAAAGACATCCCATGCAACGGCGCCCGGTTGTTTCAGCACTTCGGCGGCCTGTTCCGAATATCCGTGCGTCTCATCACTGAACCGGCGGCCCTCGCGGTTAACCTGAATTCCGCCCTGCATAACGACTGCCCAACTGATCAAGATGTTGTGCGGTGTCGCCACCGAACCATGACCTTGATAGGCGCCAAGGTGAGCGAGTTCCGCACCGAGTTCGCTCCCCCACACGACGGCGTGACCGCGATTGCCGGGATGGCCGAAATATATTGCGCTTGCCATTTCCGGTATGTGACGGCGCACCAGATCGGGATTCCCGCCGAAACCGCTGCAGGCGAGGATCAACGCATCGCATCCAATCCACTCCCGTGCGCCATCGGGGCGCGCTATTTCCACGCCCGTGACTCGTCCTTCCGCATCGGCCAAAAGTCGTTCGGCGACACTTCGGCTTAAAATCACGATGTCATTATGTTCGGCCGCGGTGCGCAGTCGGTCGATCAGTTCGCGACCGGTGCGGCTTGGCAAGCCATGCATCCTCAACGAAGAGTGCCCGGGATAGTTGAAGTTGTCGATCACATCGAAAGGAAAGCTGTGGCGGTCCGCCAGCCATTCGATGAGCAACGCAAACTCCCCTGCGATAGCCTCAACCACCGCAGGATCGACCTCGCCATTCGCCTTGTGCGTGATGTCAGCAGCAAACGACTTCGCGCTGTCATGGATATTCTTGGCACGTTGAAATCGCGTGCCCGCAGCCGGAATCAGGCCCGCTGACAATGAGGTCGAGCCGGACGGCGTCGCCTCTCGCTCTACGACAACAACCTCAACGCCTGCCTCTTTCGCACTCAGCGCCGCGCACAGACCTGCGGCACCCGCCCCAATGATGAGTAGTGGCACTTTTGTGCCGGGGCCTTCGGCACCCGCGGTAACGACCGTACTCATGGCTGAGACGTTGCTCTGTCGACGTGGTGGACTTGGCGGTTCTTTCGTTTGTGTAGCATTATGAACGCAGACGTTGGAACCACCGGCGGCCCTTGCCGCAGATTCGAAGCTCCAGATCGTGTCGATGCGTTTTCGAGATTGGACAGAGCTTGATGCGAAGGGACGTGCATACCTTTCCGCGAGCTCGGGCGCGTTTGCGCGCAAGCTTGACCCTCAGCTGAAAGCATTTGTCGAATTCGAAAGCGGTGTCGCCAACGGGCACGGTGTGCTGGACGCTATGCCGTACGCGGCCAAGGACATGTTTATTTCGGCGACCCGCCTGCCGCACGGTGGGCTTGCGCAGCCCCTCCCCCTGGAACGATCGCCGCAGGCAACCGTACTCGACCATCTCGACCGCACTGGCGCGTGCCGCATCGGCTATACGGCGATGACCGAGCTCGCGTATGAGCCCTCGGGCTACAATGCCGTGCACGGCGCACCGAAGAATCCGTGGGACTTCGAGTTCATCACCGGAGGATCTTCGTCTGGCTCAGCGGTTGCCGTCGCAAGCGGATCCGCGGTTTTTGCGCTTGGATCCGACACCGGCGGCTCGCTGCGCATCCCGGCGCATTGCTGCGGCGTCACATCCTGGAAACCGACCTATGGGGTCGTATCGCTGGCCGGCGCGATGCCGCTTTCCCCGAGCCTGGACACTGTAGGTATTCTCGCCCGCAGCGCTTCGGACTTACATCTACCCGCGCGCGTTCTGCTCGCCGAAAGTGGCCCTGAACCCATCCGCACGATCTCGGCGGTCAGGGATGTGCTAACTGCCGCTGAGACTCCGGTCGCAAATGCCTGCCGTGACGCGATAGACGCAATCGCCGCCTGCGAAACGCGGGTCAGCCCGACCGATGCCATTGCAGCCATCGGCGCGCTCGACACTTATGTCCTCACGATCATGCAGGCGGAAGCTGCGCGCTCGCATCGAACGCTCCTGGATTCCGGCTCGCTTGACGTCACGTTGACGAAACGCCTGCGCAAAGGACTTCAGATCGACGACGAAACGCTGGCGGCGAATGTCTCCGCGCGATCGCAGATGGCAAACGAATTTATCGCTGAAGTATTTAAAGATGCCCAAGCCATCGCAATGCCCATCCTGACGATACGGACACCACCCGTGGTGGAATGCGATCCGCGCGCGCCCGACTTCAAGCCGAAGACGCTTTACGAGCTCAGCCGCTGGACCCGCTTTGCCAACTTTCTCGGTCTACCCGCCGTCGCGATACCGGCCGGGTTCGACGATCGTTCCATGCCGGTTGCATTGCAAGTCGTCGGCAGACCAGGCACGGATCACGCGCTGATCGCGTTGGCCGCAGCCGTGCAAAAACGAACCGACTGGCATGCGCGGATTCCCGCCGCAATCCGCGACCAGGTGATGTCATCTTATCCGGGACGGTTGGGATGACTGCTGAGCAGTCAAAGATGCTTCGCGGCTCTGTTACGGTGCCGCGGAATAGTGTTCCCGTGGCAAAAGGATTGTCTGACGCCCATGGCAGAAAGCGTGACATTGGTAACTGGTGCGAGCGGCTTCCTTGGCAAGGCCGTGATGAAACTGCTCGCGGAAAACTCGCAGCGCGCAATCGGACTCGACCCGCGACCATCTCTTACCACGCAGGTGGTGGATACCCTTTCGGATCGGCCGAAGCTGAAGGCTTTGCTGGCTGCGGAAAAAATCACGCACATAATTCACGCAGGAGGCGTGTCGGGCCCCATGGTCCTGGCGGATGATCCCGTCGAAGTCATTGCGATCAATGTGCTGGGGAGCCTCAATCTGCTCTATGCCGCGCTGGAAAGCGGTGTCAGCACTTTCGTGTACTGCTCGTCTGCGGCCGCACTCGGTAATTTCTACGAGGACGAACCTGTCGACGAACAATATCCACTGCGCCC
Source organism: uncultured Alphaproteobacteria bacterium (assembly GCA_963707615.1). Taxonomy (GTDB): domain Bacteria; phylum Pseudomonadota; class Alphaproteobacteria; order Rhizobiales; family Xanthobacteraceae; genus Pseudolabrys. The sequence continues at coordinate 396,319 of CAVPQT010000001.1, read as the reverse complement.
AAACAACACGTATAGCGCTTCCAAGGCCGCGATGGAGATGGTGCTGCGCGGTCTTTGGGGCAAGGTTCCACTCGACCTTTGCTCACTCCGCTTCACCGTGATCTATGGTCCCGGAAGGGAAACGACATTCACGGTTGAGGAAATCGTTCGCGCTGCACTCGCGGGGAAATCCTTGCGCATACAACCGATGACCGATTGGCCCTATGTCTACATCGACGATGCCGCGCGCGCGGCTGTCCAGGCCTGCTTCTCAAAAAGTCGGAAGCAACTCAGTTATTTCATTGCACATCCGGAAAAAGTCACCCCCGACGACATCGCGGCGGCCGCGGCTGCAGCGGGCAATCCGGTACGCCTCGAGATTGACGGCAGCAAGCCAACGGCTGCACGAGGTCCGCTCGAAATCGAGCCTGCCGCGCGCGACTTCGGGTTTCGCGCGCAAGTCGGTCATCGCGAGGGAGTTCGCCGCCTGATCGAAGCGATGCGCTAGCAGGTTGCCGATCTCGTGCGCGGCCGTCATAGTCCCTCACCTTCAGTCTCGCGGGGGAAAGTATGGATCTAAAACTTGGCGGCAAAACCGCCCTTGTTACAGGTGGCTCAAAGGGCATCGGCCGGGCCGCCGCCGAAATCCTGGCCGGTGAAGGCTGCAACGTTATCATCGTATCGCGCAGTAGTGACGCGTTGGCAGCAGCGAAGTCGGCGATCGCACAGAAAACCAATGTGCGGGTCGACACAGTTGCCGCCGATCTGTCCGACAGTGCCAGGATCAACGAGCTTGCCCGCGACTATCCCGACATCGATATTCTCGTGAACAATGCCGGCGCTATTCCGGGCGGCAGTCTGCTCAATGTTGACGAGGCAACATGGCGCAAGGCCTGGGACCTGAAGGTCTTCGGCTATGTCAACATGTGCCGCGCCTTCTACGCACTGATGCAGAAGCGCAAACGCGGTGTCATCATCAATGTTGTTGGAAACGCCGCCGACACTCACGATCCGGAATACATCTGCGGCGTCGCGGGCAATGCCGCCCTTGCCGCCTTCACCCAGTCGCTTGGTAGTGTCAGCGCCCGCGATGGCATCCGCGTCGTGGCCATCAATCCTGGCCCGGTCGCGACCGACCGCCTTATTACGCTTATGAAGAAAAAGGCACGTGATCGCACCGGCAGCGAGGATAACTGGAAGGAACTGCTCAAGCCGCTGCCATTTGGCCGCGGTGCCACCGCCGAGGAGATCGGCGCCGCGATCGCGTTTATCGCTTCCGACCATTCGGGCTACACCAGCGGATCCGTCGTCACGATTGATGCCGGTCTTTCCGCGCGCGCCCAGGCCTTCTGAACGGTGAATCCATGCCACATCTGACGACTGACGATGGAGTGAAGCTCTATTACGAGGAGACCGGCAAAGGCATACCGATCGTTTTCATTCACGAATTTGCCGGCGACGTTCGCTCCTGGGAACAGCAGGTCCGCCACTTCTCGAAATACTATCGCTGCATCACGTTCAATGCGCGCGGCTATCCTCCGTCGGACGTGCCCAAGGATCAGGAAAAATATTCGCAGGAACGCGCACGCGACGACATCCGCGCGGTGCTCGATGCACTGAAGATCGACAAGGCCCACATTGTCGGCCTCTCGATGGGTGGTTTCGCTGCGCTCCACTTCGGATTCACATACGGCAACCGCGCCCGCTCGATTGTGGTCGCCGGCTGCGGTTACGGCGCGGCGCCCGGCGAGCGGGCAAAATTCGCAGAGGAAGCAGAGGCCTCGGCGAAACGTTTCGAAGAGTTGACGATGAAAAAGGCTGCCGAAGCCTATGCGCTCGGCCCCACCCGTGTGCAACACCAGAACAAAGATCCACGCGGCTGGCGCGAATTCGCCGACCAGCTTTCCGAGCACTCCACCGAGGGCGCAGCATTCACGATGCGCGGGGTGCAGAAACGACGGCCGTCACTGTTCGATCTCGTCGACAAGATGAAGACCATTACCGTCCCGACGCTGATCATGACCGGCGATGAGGACTGGCCGTGCCTCGAGCCTGGAATTCTGATGAAGAAAAACATCCCGACCGCCGCGCTCGTCGTGATGGGGAATTCCGGACACAACATCAATCTCGAGGAGCCGGCGATCTTCAACATGCATCTGTCTGATCTCTTTCAGGCAGCGGATGCCGGCGCATGGCCGAAGCGCGATCCGCGCGCGATGGCGGGCACGATTCTCGGACGCTGAGGGTCGCTACGTCGCGTTGTAGCCGCCGTCGACCAATAGGTCGGCCCCGGTCATGAAGCTTGACGCGTCGCTTGCCAGAAAGACGGCGGCTTGGGCAATTTCATCCGGTTGGCCGAGCCGCTGCAGCAGGTGCTTCGGGCCAGCAATTCGCCTGGCCGTATCCATGTCGCCAAAGCGCTTTACAAGGCGATCGGTCTCGACCGCTCCCGGCGATAGCGTATTGACCCGAATGTTCTGCGCCGCGTGGTCGGATGCCATCGCCTTGGCAAGCTGGATGAGCGCACCTTTGGTCGCGCAATAGACCGCGCGGCGCGGTCCGGCAACGCTGCCAAGCTGCGACGCAATGTGTATGACGCTGCCGCCACCAGCCTTGATCATCGCGGGCAGGATCGCGCGGCTCATCAGGAACGCGCCGCCGACATTGACCGCGAATACCTTGTTCCAGTCGGCCAGACTAAGCTCGAGGACCGTTCCGTTCGGATCGTTGCCGGCCGCCCCATTCACAAGAATATGGATGGTTGGAAATCTGGCGAAAATCGATTTCGCGGCCGTTTCGACCTCGCTTTCACTGCTCACGTCGCACGCCAGCGCGAATGCTTTCGAACCGATTTTTGTCGCCGTCGCCTCAGCCGCCGCCTCGTCCAGATCAACACAGGCGACGTTGGCTCCCGCCTCCGCGAATGCGAGCGCGATTGCGCGACCAATGCCGTTGCCAGCGCCGGTAACGACGGCGTATTTGCGCGCGAGTGAATATTTTTCGCCGAGGCTCATTTACGAAACCGCCCTTGCCGCAATCCGGCCGAGATAGGCTTCTTGCACGCGTGGATTGGCTTTTAGCTCCGCGCAGGAACCGCTGGCGATCACGGAACCCGTCTGCAGGACGTAGCCCCGGCTCGCAGTCTCAAACGCGTGGCGGGCGTTCTGCTCAACAAGCAGCACGCTCGTGCCCGCGGCGTTGATGGCCCGAATTTTCTGGAAAATGTCATGAACGACGATCGGTGCAAGGCCGAGTGAGGGCTCATCCAGACAGAGCAATTGCGGTTCGGACATCATCGCGCGGCCAAGCGCCAGCATTTGCTGCTCGCCCCCGCTCAGCGTACCGGCATTCTGACCGGTGCGTTCAGACAGCCGAGGGAACATGGTGAAAACGCCATCGAGGCGCTGACGAATCTTTGCGGCGTCGTTGCGGACATTGAACCCACCGAGTTCGAGGTTTTCCCGCACGGTAAGAAACGGGAAAACACGCCGCCCCTCGGGAACGAGCGCGATACCGAGCTTGCTTCGCTCGTATGAGGCCATCGCCGTGACGTCCTTGCCGGAAAAATTGATCGTTCCCGCTCTCGGCGGCAGCAAGCCTGCGATTGCACGAAGCGTCGTTGATTTTCCCGCCCCGTTGGCGCCGATCAAAGCGACAATCTCGCCGCGGTCGAGCCGCAGTGAGATACCCCGGCAGACCGCGACCTGTCCGTAGGCAAGCTCCAGGTCCTTGACCTCCAGAAGCGCGGTCACAGCAACTCCCCGCCGAGATAGGCGGCAATCACCGCCGGATTTTTCTGCACGTCGACCGGAACTCCCTCGAACAGTCGCCGGCCGTAATCCATAACCATGATCCGGTCGGCGATGTTCATCACCAGATCCATGTTGTGCTCAACCAGAATGACCGTCGTTCCGTCGTTGCGAAGCGCGCGGATACGATCGAGGAGGCCGTCGACTTCGGCTGCATTAAGACCAGCCGCGGGCTCGTCGATCAACAAGAGCTGAGGTTTGGTGGCCAGCGCGCGCGCAAGTTCGAGCATCCGCTGCTCGCCATACGACAATGATCCGGAAAGCACATGCATTCGGGCGGACATGCCGACGAAATGCAACAATTGCACGGCGCGTTCTCGGCACCGCTGTTGATCGACCTTGAAAGCCGCGCCATGCGTAACGTACTGCCAGGCCGGAACGTGGTGGTGAACGTGAAATCCAGCAATCACGTTGTCCAGCACGCTGAGCTGTTTGAACAGGCGGATCTTCTGAAAGGTCCGGGCGATTCCAAGCCGCACGCGCCGATGCGCGGGTAAGGCCGAAAGGTCGGCACCCGCGAACGACAGCGAACCGGTATCGGGTCTGTAAACACCGCTGATGAGATTGAGCAACGTCGATTTCCCTGCCCCGTTCGGACCGATGACAGCGAATATCGATCCGGCAGGGACCTCGAACGAAATGTCCGACACGGCTTTCACGCCGCCGAAATTCTTGTGCAGGCCCTGCGCCCGCAAGATGGCGCCGCCGGATGGCGCGGTTGCAGTCGCGATGGTCATTGCGATCGCACCAGACCCAGTTTCTCGCCGATGACGCGAGCCGCCTGTGCGAGCCCTCCAGGCATAAAGAGAACGACAAACGTCAGTGCCGCGCCGTAGACGACCAAACGCAAGTCGCCAAAGCCACGCAGGACTTCCGGCAGAACGGTAAGGAGAATGGCACCAAAGACCGGCCCGATCAGCGTACCCATGCCACCGACGATCACCATGGCAAGGATATTGAATGACTCGGATATGGAAAACGCATCCGGCACCAGGGTGCCAACAAAACTTGCGTAAAAACATCCGGCGGCGCCGGCGATGGCCGAACCGACACCAAAGGCAAATACTTTCCAGGCGGTGCCGTTAATGCCAAGCGAGGCCGCCGAAACCTCGTCCTCGCGGATTGCCGTGAGTGTTTCGCCAATGGGAGATCGGACAAGCTGGCTCAACAGGAGGTACGAAAGAAAAGCGAAACCCGAAACCAGGTAAAAGAACGCGGTGAGATTCCGAAAATCCGCGATGACCGTCCCACCAACAACGAGCGCCGGCGGCGGTGCGATACCGTAAATACCGAGCGGTCCTTGCGTCAGGCTGATCCAGTTCAGCAGAATCTGATGAACGATGACGGCAAAGCCAAGCGACGCTATCGCAAGATAGTGGCCGCGCAGACGCACCGCGAACAGAGAAAGAACAATTCCGGCGATGCCGGCAAATGCTACACCGGCAATGAAGGCCATCCAGAATGGAATTCCAAGTTTGACGATCAGCAACGTCGAGACGTAGGCGCCCAAGCCGTAGAAAGCGGAGTGCCCGAGATTTAGCTGGCCGGCATATCCGAGAATGAAGTCGAGTCCGATTGCGAGCAGCACATTGATGGCGCACACCGTCAGGTTCGTTCGCCAATACGTGTCGTTGAAGACAAGCGGCAAAATGGCGATGGTCGCGATGGCGATCGCATATCCCAACCACCGCGAGCGCAGCAATGCGCGCTGGCCAGGCAAATGCTGAGCAAGCGCGGGATCAGACATTTTCTTCGCGTCTTTCCGAAATGAGTCCCGTCGGCTTTATCGCCAGCATGAGCAGGAGGAGCCCGAACACAACGATGTCGATCAGTCCGGGATCGAGAAACTGCGTAGTGTAGCTTTCGATCAGACCGACGATGAGGCCGGCGAGAATGGTCCCTTCGACATTGCCAAAGCCGCCGATAATGACGATCGCGAAAGCCTTGACGATGACGGACGTGCCCGCGAATGGCGTCAGAACGAGAACCGGCGCGAGCATCGCCCCACCCATTCCGGCAAGCGCGGAAGCAATCACGAATGTCAGCATGATGAGTTGGTTGGGGTTGATCCCCATCAGGCCCGCGGTTTCGCGATCCTGCGATACGGCGCGCAGGGCCTTGCCGAGGTATGTGAACTTCATGAATGCGTAGAGCAGGATGATCGTCAGTGTTGAAACGACGATGATAATGACGTTTTGCCAGGAGACGAAAATGCCGGCGAATCGGATGACCTCACCGCTATATGGCGTTTCGAATGCATAGGGAATTGGCCCAAACCAGGCCAGCATCAGGTTCTGCATCATCACGGACACGCCGATCGTCGCGATCAGCGGGAGAAGCTCATTCCCCTTGTGTCTGAGTGGTGTGAAAATCGCGGCGTTGATGCCCCACCCAAGGGCTGCGCCCACCGCAAAGGCGACGGCAATACTCAGGATGTAGCCGCCGCCGACCAGATGCATGAAAAAATAAGCGGCGAAGGCACCGAGCGTGACAAAATCGGCGTGCGCGAAATTGATCTGCACGAGCACGCCGTAGATCAGCGTCAGGCCTAGCGCCACCAGAACGTAGAGACTTCCGAGTACGACGCCGTTGATCGCCTGTTGCAGGACGATCGTTGTGGTCATCGCCGGATCAGTTCCACTTCAGGCTTGTCCACGACATGTCCGGCTTGGTCTCCATGTAGTGGATGGTGTCCATCTTGACGTTCTGGTTGCTTTTGTCGAATTCGACGCTGCCTGTGACGCCCGAGTAGTTTTTGGTGTCGGCCAGCCCGTCGCGGATGGATTGAGCATCCTTTCCACCGCGCTTGACCACGTCGGCGATCAGCATGACCTGGTCGTAGGCGTGCGCATTCAGGTGCGTCGGGTCTGCGTTGTACTTGGCTTTGAAGTCAGCGGCAAAATTCTTCGCCACGTCGCGCGTATCGGTCGGATCGAATTGAACGATGCGGATGTATCCCAGCGCGGTCTTCCCGGCTTTCTGCTCGAAGCCGAATGGCAACCATATGGTGCCGATCTGAACGGCGCTGCCACCGCCGCCTTTGGTGACCCCGGCCTGTGCCAGCGCCTGCGTGATTTTGAGGCCCTGCCCTTCGAGGGTGTAAGTGGGAATCACGTCGACTTTGCCGAGACCAGCCACGCGCGTTGCGATTGAGGTGAAGTCATTGATGTCGCGACCGAAGCCGATTTCGGCAAGCACCTTGCCGCCCAGCTTGGTGAAGTTGTCCTTGAACACTTGCGCATTGCCGATACCGGCATTTGTGTTCTCAAACAGCAAGACTGCTGTCTGCGCATTCATCCGCTTGTACGCGTTCTCCGCGAGATTGATGCCTTGCATGACCTCGTTCGGCATGATCCGGAACGTCCATGGATTGCCGGGCTCTGTTACCTTTATCGAAGAGGAGCCGGCATTGATCAGCGGTACCTTTGCCTGCTCGACGACGGGCATCACGGCGAGTGTCGCGTCAGAGCATTCTTCGCCAATGATGACGTCAGGCTTGAACTGCTCGATCAGACGCTTGGCAGCCTGTGTCGCGGGAAGCGGGCTGCAGGCTGAATCCTCATATTGAACGGCGAATTTGTAGCCGTTGACGCCGGCCTTGTTGAGCTGCTCCAGCGCAAGCTCAACGCCTTGCTTGTCTTGCGCCCCGAAATAGGAGCCCGGCCCCGACATGGGAAAAAGCGCGCCGATTTTGATCGTCTTGTCCTGCGCGTAAGCGGTTTGGCCGATCGTCAATAAACTGACTGCGATAGCGCCCAGAAAGAGAGCACGAAATGGCATTGTCATTGTCGTTGTCCTCCCAGTAACAATTGCCGGTGGTTGGAGAGCCTAGCAATCATCCGCCAGCCCGGTAAAGCAACCTGCCGTGTAGAATAGTGCCCAGGACTGCCCGCTCGGGGCCACGCGGCCAGTGTCGCGGGGCATGGTGTCAAAAGGTCAGGTCCTCATGTACGCGGGCCATTTGGCAAGATACGCTGTTGCGAAATAGCCGGGCCGGCACGGTGACTAGAAACCAACCGTATTTCGTCGAAACGACCTTGAGCGGTTACGAACTGCTCAATGATCCTCTGCTCAACAAAGGCACGGCGTTTACCGACAGTGAACGCGATCTTTTCGAGCTGCACGGTCTTTTGCCGCCGCATGTCACCGAACTTGACTACCAGGTCACGCGCCGTCTCGACGCATTTCGTACACTCTCGAGCAACCTGCAAAAATACGTTTTCCTGCGTGGCCTGCAGGACACAAACGAAACTCTTTTTTACGCGCTGCTGACCCGCAACATCGAAGAAATGTTGCCGATCGTATACACGCCGACGGTTGGTCTCGGTTGCCAATCATTCAGTCACATATTTCGCAAGCCGCGTGGGTTGTTTCTCAGCATCCCGCACAAGGACAAGGTCCGCGACATACTCGCGCATCCACGGTTTGATCGCGTCGAAGCCATCGTGGTCAGCGACGGCGAGCGCATCCTCGGCCTCGGCGACCAGGGCGCAGGCGGCATGGGAATTCCAATCGGCAAGCTTTCACTCTACACGGCCTGTGCCGGACTACATCCTTCAACGACGCTCCCGATCCTTATCGACGTCGGTACCGACAATGTGGATCTTCTTGACGATCCACTCTACATCGGATGGCGGCACGAGCGCGTGCGCGGCGCCGCCTACGATGAACTGATCGATACTTTTGTCAGCGCCGCTCGCGAGCGTTGGCCCCATGTCCTGCTGCACTGGGAGGATTTTGCCATTGGCAACGCCAATCGGCTGTTGGATCGCTATCGCTTGCAACTCTGCTCATTCAACGACGATATTCAGGGTACAGCGGCTGTTGCCGTTGGCACGTTGTTGAGCGCGATCAATGTCACCGGTGTACCGCTGACGCAGCAACGTATCGCCGTCCTTGGGGCAGGATCAGCCGGCACAGGAATTTGTGCGCTGCTCTTACTTGCCATGATCGAGGCCGGCTTGAGTGAATCGGAAGCGCGCAGCCGGTTTTACCTCGTCGACCGACAGGGCTTGCTCGTTGACAGCATGAGTGGCCTGCAACCGTTTCAATTGCCTTTCGCGCAACGCAGCGACCGCGTAGCCAGCTGGAAACGCGCACAAGCGGACCGCATCAGCCTCGCCGACGTTGTCGTAAACGCTCATCCGACAGCGCTTATCGGAACGTCCGGGCAGGCACGCGCCATCACCGAAGACGTTGTGCGCAACATGGCAAAGAACACAGACCGGCCGGTGATCTTTCCCCTTTCGAATCCGACCGATCGGTGCGAGGCAACACCCGCTGATCTGTGTTCCTGGACGGAAGGCCGCGCCGTTATCGCGACCGGAAGCCCCTTCCCGCCGGTCAAACGCAACGGCAAGGAATATCGCGTCGATCAGAACAACAATGCCTACGTTTATCCAGGCATTGGGCTGGGCGCGATCGTCTGTGCCGCTCACCATATTTCCGATGGAATGTTTCTCGCTGCGGCGCGCGCACTCGCGGAGCTGTCCCCCGCAAGGCGCGACCCGCATGGCAATCTTCTCCCGCCACTTGTTGATATCCGGAAAATCTCGTTCCAAGTCGCCCTCGCTGTCGCCAAACAGGCTCAGACCGAAGGGCTTGCCGAAAAGACGTCTGAAGACATTATGGCGTCGGCCATCAAGGAAAAGATGTGGGATCCCGCCTACGCGATATATGAGCGTCGGTTTCGCTAAACCCGAGCTCGGCTGCGCCATGAACCGCGGAGGGCCAGGCCTGGACGCATGAATATCAATTCGTCATCGGACAAACACTCGGCGTGGAATCCAGGCCTGGATTCACAGTTGCCGCGCGAGTATTTGCCGCTCGCGACGGTTTTTCGCGATGAGAACGTCACGACCAGCGCTGCAAAAGCATATGAATTGAGTGACTTCTGCGGCTTGCCGGCCGAAGAACTCGTCGCATTTCGCGTGGAGCGACTGATCATTCACGAGTTGCTTGTTCACGTAACGACCGGAATTGCTGTTCCTGACGGCCGCGACGACGAGGATCTGGGCAAAAACTTTCGCGGTATTGCCGCAACAATTCTCAATCGATTCATCTCGCCGCATCGCGAACAATTGGCGCGCGTTTTCGAAGAGCTCAAAAACAAATCTTCGGCCATCGTCGAACGCGAACTCTCGCAGGCGCTCGCCCGAACCAAGACTGCGACAAAATCGCCGGCTGATCAGCGATGGCCATTCTCTTCCGCCAAGTTGCGAAAACCGTCGCAACCTCCCGAGTCGGCTGCGGAACGCGATCTTCGCATTGCTTCGGAGTGGCTGAAAAAAGCTCAGACGAGCGACAATCGCCTCGAAGCGGCTTGCTTCGCCGCCCTACACAAGGTCGCAACTGCGGTCATCGGCCGCCATGGCCGACTATTGGGAGACGAAGCGCTGCTCGAAGGGCTGGCGGTTACGCTGGTGTGTAACGATTTCGGCAGTGAAGTTATCGGTGAGGCGATCCTGCCGTTCGTTCAGGAGGCCGTTGCATCTGAAGGCTTCCGATTTTTGCCGCGGCAAGACAAGCCGGTGGTGATGAACGTCAAGGGCGCATCGGCATCGGGAAAAAGTTCGATGCGTCCGCTGCAGAAGCATCTGGCCGGAAAGCTCAATCTTCCTTGGCAAGAGTTTGCGCTGATCAGCCCTGATATCTGGCGAAAATTTCTTTTGGACTACGCAACGCTCGGCGCTGCCTACAAATATGCCGGCACGCTGACCGGGCACGAGATTGAAATCATCGACAAGAAACTCGACCACCGGATGGCTGCCAGAGCCGCCAGAGGAGAGATGCCGCATCTGCTGATTGATCGGTTCCGGTTCGACAGCTTTGTGCCCAACCTGGAGGAAGGATCAAGCCGATTGCTGACGCGGTTTGGCGACCTCGTCTATATGTTCTTTATGATCACGCCGCCGGAAACCACGGTCGAGCGCGCGTGGACGCGGGGGCTGAAGGTTGGCAGATACAAGGCCGTTGAGGATCTTCTGGCTCACAATGTCGAAGCCTATGCCGGTATGCCTGAGTTGTTTTTCACGTGGGCACTGATAACCGGAAAGAAAGTTCACTACGAGTTTCTCGACAACAGCGTGGCAGGGGGTCATCCCCCGCGAACAGTCGCCTTCGGTTGGAATGGAGAAATGACAATTCTCGATATCAAGAGCATGCTCGATATCGAGCGTTTCAGGAGAATTAATATCCAGGCGCAGCAAGCAGCCGACGTCTATGCCAGCACAAATCTCTCGCCGCAGAACAACGTTGATTTTTTGAAGCGCTGCACTCGCTGGATCCCCGTCATCAATTTTGCCGACTATGAAACCGGCTACGTCTATGCCCGGCTAAAACGCGGCAAATGGGCCTGGCGCGACGAGTTGCATTTCGAAAAGGCCCTTGAGAATCCCGACGCAAAGGCAGGCTTACTCGCGATCGCTCCCAACGTTTATGCTCCGGGCCCGGATACCGAACAGGCGCAAATCGATGTGGCAATCGAGAAGACGCACACCTTGGGTGCGTGGGGCACACGCAATTTGTGATCGCACGGGCGCGGTTGCCAAGGGCCAATGCGAAGATCCGGCGAACGGTCGAAAGATTGCATTCATCAAGCAAGCATGTTTGATTCCGCGATCACCAGGCAAAAGAATTTCCTGCAGGGGATACTTTCCCGATTGACGACAGAAAAAGCGATATCCGCCGACGTCGAACGAGGCTGTTTCGAGCCGTGCAAGATCGCGGTACTGGTGCCTTGCTACAATGAAGAGGCAACCGTTGGCAAAGTCATAGCGGATTTTCGCGCCGCGCTGCCGGCAGCGGAGATTTTCGTTTTTGACAACAACTCGACGGACGACACCAGATCGGTCGCCAGCGCAGCCGGCGCCAGCGTATTTTTGGAAACGCATCGAGGCAAAGGCTTCGTCGTCCGCCGCATGTTCTCCGACGTGGAAGCTGACATCTATGTCTTGGTGGACGGAGATGCGACCTACGATGCGTCAAGTGTCCGGCTGATGGTCAAACGGTTGCTTGAAAATCGCCTCGACATGGTCGTTGGCGGCCGCACCGAAAGCGAACAGGCGGCCTATCGGACCGGCCATCGGACCGGCAACAGGCTCCTGTCCGCGTTTATCGCGTTCGTTTTCGGCTCCACGATCAAAGATGTGCTGTCGGGCTATCGGGTATTTTCACGACGCTTCGTAAAATCGTTTCCGGTTTTGTCGGGCGGGTTCGAAATTGAAACAGAGCTCACGATCCATGCGCTTGAGCTTGGCCTGGCGATCGATGAAATCATGACGCCCTATCGCGCGCGACCGACGGGGTCCGCCTCGAAGCTCAACACCTGGCGCGACGGCTTCCGAATCTTGCTGACTATTTTCAACATCTACCGTGCCGAGCGTCCGCTGGCGTTCTATAGCTGCCTTGGTGCGGTGGCCGCGGTCTCATCAATTGCGCTGGCGATTCCGGTAGTGGTGACTTATCTGGAAACAGGTTTGGTGCCTCGATTGCCCACCGCGGTCCTGTCCACCGGGCTTATGCTGTCAGCGCTTCTGTGCATGGCCGTGGGCCTCGTCCTGGACACAGTGACGCGCGGCCGCCGCGAAATGAAACTGCTTGCCTACCTCTCACATCGGGCCCCGGAGCGACAGATCTGAGTTTGTTCCGGCGTTGCCGGTTCACGATAACGTAACGCACGCCCGGTCTTGGGCGATGTATCATCTGCCTTCTATATTCACGGACGAGCACGGAGGCGAACATGCGCATTTTGGCGACGATCGGCGCGCTCGCGATCATTCTTGGCCTCGGCGCGGCGGTATTTTTTTTCGGGGGCTTTTATAGTGTCGCCGGTACTGCTGAGGATCCGGCGCTCGTCAACTGGGCTTTGGTCAAAGTTCGGACCGCTTCGATCGATCGCCATGCGCATGATCAACCCCCCGCCTCGATCAATGAGCCCGCCAGCGTGCAGGCCGGCGCCAAGGCCTTCTCTGCGCATGGCTGTGCGAATTGTCATGGCGCACCGGGCGTCAACTGGGCCAAGTTTTCAGAGGGCCTGCATCCCGATCCGCCCGATCTGAAGGAGCTCGTCGATCATCGCTCGCCGTCCCAATTGTTCTGGGTGATCAAAAATGGGATTAACATGACCGGCATGCCCAGCTTCGCCTTGGCGGGAGCAAAGGATGACGAGATTTGGTCCATGGTCGCCTTTTTGAAGAAATTACCAAATGTTTCCGAAGCCGACTTCAAAGCGTGGACCTCACCTCCGGTGGCCCCGCCACCGCCGGCGGCTGTCATGCCTCCCCCTGCACCACCCGCGGAAAGCAAATAACGAAAGAAGCGTCTAATATCCTTCCATGGGCTTTCTGCAACTTTACGCTCGCGTTCTCGCGAAGCTTGGCGCTGACCGTCGTCTGGGCTGGCTTCTCGCGCTCGCCAATATTGCTGTCGCTTCGGCACTATTCGCCGAGCCGGTCCTTTTTGGCCGCGTCATCAATGTACTCGCGGCGGCGCAGGCTGATGTCGAATCCGTCGACTGGACGAGGCTTTGGATCCTGATCGTTGTTTGGGCGGCTTTGGGCCTGTTCACGATCATCTGCGGAACACTCATCGCCCTCGTTTCTGACCGCTTGGCGCATCGTCGTCGCCTTGCCGTGCTCACAGGCTATTTCGAACATGTTCTGCAGTTACCGCTCGCCTATCATGGCGAAACTCACTCCGGGCGACTGATGAAGATCATGTTGCAGGGCACCGATGCTCTGTGGGCGTTCTGGCTCGGCTTTTTCCGCGAACATCTCGCCGCCTTTGTGTCGCTCTTCATCCTTGTCCCGCTGGCCCTCTTTCTCAACTGGCGAATGGCGATCCTGCTGATCGTCCTCTGCGTTCTGTTTGCTGCACTTATCGCCCTGGTGTCGCACAAGACCGAAACCTTGCAGCGCGACGTGCAGATCCATCACTCTGACCTCGCCGAACGAGCATCCGACGCGCTTGGCAACATCGCGTTGGTACACAGTTTCGTGCGAATTGAATCGGAGGTGGTTGCGCTCAAGTCGGTCGGCGAGCGTCTGCTGGCCGCGCAATATCCGGTGCTGTCATGGTGGGCAGTCGCCACAGTACTTACACGTTCAGCGACGACGCTGGCAGTTTTATCGATCATTGCCTTGGGCGCCTTGCTGTTCCGGAAGAACCTGATCACGGTTGGTGAAATAGCGACTTTCATGGCGCTCGCAGGAATGATTGTGGCGCGCCTTGAGCAGGCGGTCGGATTTGCCAACCGCATGACACTCGATGCCGCGCGTCTTCGCGAATTTTTCGATGTGCTCGACACAACGCCTGCATTGCACGACCGGCCCAACGCGATCGATCCCGGCCGTTTCACCGGGCGTGTAGAGTTCGATAACGTCTCATTCGCTTTCGATGGAACACGTCCGACGGTTTCCGGGCTGAGCTTTGTCGCCCTCCCCGGCGAAACGGTGGCGCTTGTAGGCGCGACCGGTGCCGGCAAGTCAACCGCATTGATGTTGCTGCATCGCGCTTTCGATCCCCAATCAGGCTCGATCCGGATCGACGGCGTTGATATACGCGACATCCAGCTCTCCGCGCTCAGGCGAAACATCGGTGTCGTGTTTCAGGAAGCCCTGTTGTTCAATCGATCGATCGCGGAAAACCTGCGGGTCGGCAAGCCTGATGTGACCGATGAACAGATGCGTGGTGCCGCGGCGCGCGCGCAAGCGCTCGATTTCATCGAGTACAACGTTGAAGGCTTTGACGCCTTGGTTGGCGAGCGTGGTCGATCGCTATCGGGCGGCGAACGTCAGCGCCTGTCGATCGCGCGAGCGCTGCTCAAGGATCCACCGATCCTGATTCTCGATGAAGCAACCAGCGCACTCGACGCCGCCACCGAAACGCGCGTGTTGACGGCCCTCGACGAGCTGATGAAAAACCGCACCACGTTCGTCATCGCCCACCGGCTTGCCACGATCCGCAACGCGACGCGTATCCTCGTGTTCGATCATGGTCGCATTGTCGAAATGGGTACGTTCGACGAGCTGAGAAGGCTTGGTGGCCGTTTTACGGAGCTTACCGAGGCTCAGTTCGCACCGGTCGAGGCGTAGGAGCCAGCAGGGCAGCTCCGCCGGCAATCGTGGCGAGCACCGCCAGGTACCCGTAGCGAAAGTCCGACGCGACCCCGACGGCAAAGAAAGTCGCGACATACATCGCGGCTGTCCCGCACAAACCAATGGCAAAAGCACCCTCCGCGGTCTCGCGACGCCGCCAGGCAAAGCCACATATGGCAATGCATGCGACAAACCACGTGCAGGCACGAAACAAGGGCGTCGGCTTCAGCACGTCATGAATACGCTTGAGCGCCGCAAAGGCGGGGCGATCTGTAAAGACCTCCCGATCCGGCCGTTCGACGTCGGCCACCCACATTGTGAGATTTGCGCCCGTGAGAAAATTCCACATGAACCCGGCGCGATGTTCGAGATAGGCGATGGGGTGACGAAAGACAGCACGAAGCCATGCATCAACAACGGCGCGCGTGCCAAAAATCTTTTCATCCTTTTCCAGCTTGCGCATGACGAACTCGCACGGCTCGAGCCGCCAGTAGATGTCCCATTCGGTTGGCCGGTAACAACTCTCCAGAAGCAGCTTCGACTCGGACGCAGTCCATGTCACCGGAAATTGGTTCTGTCCTGTGAAGTGGCTGATGCCACCGAGGTCAAACACCATGATCGACTGCAAGGGATGTTGCCGCGTGACGCCCAGCACGCCGTAGTAGACGAACTGGACGAGCAAAAAGCACAGAACCATCGCGGGTACGAACGCAATTGCCGTCCGCTTCCAATAGACTTTCATTGGCCACGCAATGTAGGCGCCGAGGATCGGTACTGCAGTCAGAGCATTTGGACGCAGCAAAACACCGAAAGCGCACAATACGATCGCCAGAACCTGCGCGAGCACGCGCAACCTTTCACCACGGCCGGCGGTTGCGAAAACGAGGACGGCGGCCAACAGCCACGTGGTCGAAAACAGCATGTCGCGCCAGATCATGCCGACGAAAGCGAAAGCCGGTGGGGCCAGCGCCAGAATGGGCACACACACCGCGACCCACCTCGATCTGCGCGCCAGCGCGAACGCCAGCAACGCGAAGCTCAGCCAGTAAAGGCTCGCGATCAGCAGAAACATGCTGCCAGACCCGGGCGCTATCGGGTCGATCAATCTCCACAGCACGGTCATCGCCGGAGATTGCCAGTCGCCGAGTGTATGTTTGGCGATGTCCTCGTAGACGAATTTCGCATCATAAGTCATGACGCCTGGATAAAAGACCAGAAGCGTCAGGCCGTATCCAGCGACGATCAGGATCGCGACCGCAATCAGCGCGCTTCGCGACGCTGCGCCAGACACATCAGGCGAGCGAGACATAGATGTCTCCCGAATTGGCCGAATGCGGCAGCGCGGTTATCCAGGCGGTGATGTCATCGCCGGCGACCCAATCAGAATGCACAAGCGCCTGACTTTCCCCAAGCGCAGCGTTGAAATGTTTAAACCCGAGCGCGACACATCGTTCGACGCAGGCTAGCGCAACACCGCGCTGGATCGTCGTGAACTCGAATGACATCGCGTTGACGGTTCGCGATAGCCCAAGCAGGACCTCGTATTCGAAACCTTCCACGTCGATTTTGATGAATGTCGGCACTCCGTGACGCGCCATCAGTAAATCAAGCGTTGTAACCTGCACGCGAATTGCCTGGCTCCAGCGCTGCGTTTCCCATCCCGGCGCGTCGCGCGCCGCGGTGACCAACTCGTTGGACACTGTCGAAACGGTCGGATTGTCGGGGTTGATCATCATGTCGATCGTTCCCGCCGCGCGGCCGACCGCCACCGTTTCGATGACGACGCCTCGACTGCGCCCGTAGAGCAATCTGAGCACCCTAGCGGCAGCGGGTTGCGGTTCAGCCGCCAGAACTTGCGCGCCCAACCGCCGGAACGAGGCGACGCGATCACCGACATGCGCGCCGATGTCGAATACCAGATCGCCTGGTTGAACGAAGCGGCTATAGAGCCGATCCATGGCCGCGGCGCGAGGGCGATCGCCATAGTAGATACGGAGGGATCGGGCGATTCCGCGTACGGTCCTGAATGTTTGCAGCACTACCTTAGCTCGAATTTGATTGGCGCCGCGACGCTGCAATCTCCAGGGCGGGCAGCGCCAGGGCATCCAGCCCTGCCGGAACATTCGTCTCTTCTGGCAGCCGGCCGATGCCGACGCGAGCGAACAACCTGCCGACCGAGGGCCACGCGGTCATCATTGCGAACGGGATTGATAAAGCGGGCCCTCCCGCGAGAAACAATGCATAGGGAAGTGCTGAGGGCTGCGTCGTTGCCAGAATTCCGAGCGTGGCACAGCCAAGCAGCGTGTGCGGCCACAGACTTCGCGCGGCCTGCGTGAAAGGCACCGCGTGGTCTTCGCGCGTCTGACCGATCCAGCCAATGTCGCGACCCAACATCAGGCCGGACAGGAAAATTGTGTGGCCGAACCAGACAATCGGACACAGCAGGATCGAGTAAACAGCTTCGATAAGAAAGTTGGCAACGAAACGAGCAGTGCCGCCGAACTCGTGTTGCAACTTCGGTCGCAGCAGGATGTCAATCGCACTGGCGATTTTCGGCGAGAACCACATCACCAGAACGCAGACGAACAACGCGATGCCCGCGTCCGCGCGCATAAAGTCGGCAGGCGTGTCAACGCGTGCGAGCGCCAGCGTGCCGAGCACCAGCATGCCGATCCATGCCGGTGACCCGATGAACATCAGAATTGCGAGCCCAAGCTGATAGCGACTCACCGGCTTAAGTCCGGGCATCGTGAGGAAGCCCCAATATTGCATGTTGCCCTGACACCAGCGCAGATCGCGACGAATGAATTCGAGCAAGGTCGGCGGGTTTTCTTCCCAGCCGAGTTCGTCGTCGGGCAGAACGCGCACGGAATATCCGGCGGCGCGCATCAATGCCGCCTCAATCTGGTCGTGGCTTAGTATGTGGCGGGATTCACCCTCGCCCCGTGGCAACACTGGAAGTTCGCAATGCGCGATGAACGGACGGAGCCGAAACGCTGCGTTGTGACCCCAATAGGGCCCGCAATCTCCTTGCCACCACGCACTCCCGATCGTGTAGGAGCGCATGCCGAGCCGCATGCCAAATTGAAAAACACGTGCAAAGGCGCTGGTCGACGGCAAGCCAACGACGAGTCCCTGCAGAATCCCGAGTTCGGGATCCGCCTGCATGATCCGGACCAACAACAGCGTTGCCTCGGCGGTCATAAAGCTGTCGGCATCGAGGGAGACGGCAAATTCGTGCTTGCTACCCCACTGCTCGCAGAAATCCCGAATGTTGCCGGCCTTAAAGCCGGTGTTGATGGCGCGTCGGCGATAAGTCATCGCAACGCGGCCGTCCCAGACATTGGCCAACTCCGCGAACCGCGCTTCCTCCACGGTGGCGATCTTCGGGTCGCTGGTGTCGCTCAGAATGTACAGGTGGAAGCGATCACCGAACCCTGATTTTTCGAGCCCGTCCAATAATGGCCGAAGATTGCGGATCATCCGCTCAGGCAACTCGTTGCGGATGCAAAGCAGAATCGCAGTCGATGCAACAATCGACTCATCGCCGCGAATGCTCGCCACCTGAGGGATCACTGCCGCGACCGGATCCGTCGAACAACGCAAAATCAGGAAACCGATGAGCGCGTTCCAGAATCCGGCAACCATCCATGGCAGCGTGATCGCGAATAAAATGATCAGCACGATATCGAGCGCGCTGAAGCCGCCCGGCGACAATGCCACCGCGGCAAGGGCGATCAATGCGGCCATGGAGACTGCAAACAACCCGGCAAACAGCGCGCGCCGACCGGAGATGGAATTTCCGGCAGCCTCTGCTTGTTTGGATTGAAGTACGGGACGCTCTAACAATCGACTATGATCTCGGCAAGACCGCGCGAACTTGATGATATAACACAGCAAATGTCTCAATTAGTCCAATAGGGCTCGAACATCGTGGCGACCAATACAGCTCAGGCGCTCTGGTACGTCGCACCAGGACAGGCCGAGATCCGCGAGGAAATGCTGACAGCGCCGCAGCCTGGCGAGGTACGCGTGCGCGCGTTATTCGGCGCGCTGAGCCGTGGGACTGAGGCTCTGGTCCTTGCCGGCCGGGTGCCAGAGAGCGAGTTCGAGCGCATGCGCGCGCCGTTTATGGGTGGTCGGTTTCCGTTTCCGGTAAAATACGGATACGCGACCGTGGGCCAGATCGAGGAAGGCCCGGAGAAACACCTCGGCCGTACTGTTTTTGCGCTGCACCCGCACCAGCACCACTTCAACATTCCCGAAAGTGCTGTTGTGACGTTGCCTCAGGCAGTGCCGCCGCGACGGGCGGTGCTGGCCGCCAATATGGAGACGGCCCTCAACGCGGTGTGGGATGCGGCGGTCGGGCCCGCAGACCGGGTTGCAATTGTCGGTGCTGGCGCCGTCGGTGCGCTTGTTGCGTTCATCTGCAGCCGTCTCATCGGCGTCGAAGCAACGCTCGTCGATATCAACGAAAAGCGCGCCGAACTTGCGCAAAAGCTTGGAGTTCGCTTTGCAAAGCCTGAAACTGCCAGAGACGACTGCGATGTGGTCTTTCACGCCAGCGGCAGCGCGGCCGGGCTTGGTACTGCTCTTTCTCTTGCTGGCGACGAAGCGACGGTGCTCGAACTCAGCTGGTATGGCGACGCACCCGTGACAGTTCCGCTCGGCGGCGCGTTTCACAGCCGGCGCTTGCGGCTGATTTCGAGTCAGGTCGGCCGGATCGCTGTGTCGCATCGATCGCGCTGGACCCATCACCGCCGGCTCGCGGCAGCGGTTGCTTTGCTTGCCGACCCTTGCCTCGATGCACTTCTCGCTCCGGAAGTAGAGTTTAGCGACCTGCCGCGCCGGCTCCCCGAAATTCTTGACGCCAGGAACGGCGTTGTCTGTCAGCTCATATCTTATCCGTAAGGAGGCTTTCTTGTTCGCCGTCGAAGTCCGCGACCACATCATGATCGCCCATTCGTTTCGCGGAGCTGTGTTCGGACCGGCGCAAGCGACGCACGGCGCCACCTTCGTCATCGATGCAGCTTTTTTCGCCGAAACGCTCGATCAAAACGGCATTGTGATCGACATCGGACGGGCACATGAAGCGCTCAAGGCGACATTAGCTCCGCTGAATTATCGAAATCTGGACGACCTGCCAGAGTTCAAGGGTTCCAACACCACGACCGAATTCCTGACCAAGTATATTTTTGATCAGCTGGCCAAAACCGCCCGCGCCAACGAACTTGGTCGCAATGGTCGCGAACTTAAAGCCATACGAGTGGCCATTTCCGAATCGCATGTGGCACGCGCCTGGTACAAGGCGGACCTGTGGTGAAGCGCCTGGCATTCGCCGTGCCGGGTGATCTCGCGACCCCGACCGGTGGCTATGCCTATGACCGGCGCATGATCGCGGAGCTCGGCCGTCTCGGCTGGCAGATCGATGTCGTTGAGCTGGGCGACGGTTTTCCGTTGCCGAGCGATGCGGGGCGCGCCACCGCGCAGGCACGCCTTTTCGACATTCCCAAAGGCCGCACTGTCGTGATCGATGGACTGGCACTTGGCGCTTTGCCCGAGGCGGCGTCTCAACTTAGCACGCGAAATGCACTGCTGGCGGTTGTCCACCATCCTCTGGCTTTGGAAACAGGGTTGTCCGCCCAGGAAGTCACGACATTGCGCGCCAGCGAACGTGATGCTCTCGCAGCCGTGGACGCCATCGTCGTGACGAGCAGCGCTACACAGCGTTGTCTGGTGGAGGATTACGCGGTCCCTGCTCAACGTATCTTTGTCGCACCACCCGGAAGCGATTCCGTGACGCCATCGCAAGGAAGTACGGATGGTATCGTCCGTCTCCTGTCAGTCGGTGCAGTCGTGCCACGGAAAGGTTTTGACGTTCTGATCGCTGCCCTTGCAACGATTGCTGAATTGCCTTGGCATCTGACGATTGTTGGCGATCGCACGCGCGACCGAAAAGCGGTTGCCCAGCTTGATGCCGATATCAGGCTTCATCGGCTCGACGATCGAGTTACCGTTCTCGGTGAGGTGTCATCGCACCATCTTGCCGAGCTCTACGTGGCGGCCGATGCGTTCGTTCTTGCCTCCCGTTTCGAGGGCTACGGCATGGCCTATGCCGAAGCCATCGCCCGAGGTCTTCCGGTGATCGGCACCAAAGCGGGCGCGATCCCCGAAACGGTCCCACCAGGCACCAGCATCCTCGTGCACCCGGATGATCCCTCCGCGCTTGCTGAAGGGCTTCGTCGGATAATCGAGGATCCGAGCGAGCGATTGCACCTGGGCAGCGCCGCCCGCGCGGCCGCAATCCATCTTCCGACTTGGCAAGCCTCCGCAAGAATTTTTTCGCGTGCAATCGAGACCGTGGGATGAGCGGGTTTTCGGCTACGTGGTTGGCGCTGCGGGAGCTACACGACATCCGCGCGCGCAACACGGACGTCCTGGCCGCGGTGACCGCGGCGTATCAGCGGCATCCCACAATAAACATCGCGGACCTTGCGTGCGGCACCGGATCGACCATGCGAGCGCTGAGTCCTCTATTGCCCGCGCGGCAAGAGTGGCGGCTCGTCGACAACGATATCGCGTTGCTTTCTGAGGCTGGCGCCACCAAGACTCTTGATCGTGTTGCCACCACGACCGTGGCACTGGATCTAAATCGTAGTCTTGATGCAGCTCTCGAAAGTCCAATCGATCTCGTCACCACCTCGGCATTGCTCGATCTCGTTTCCGAGACCTGGCTCGAACGCCTTGCGGCGACACTCGCCGCCCGATCAATTCCGTTTTACGCGGCCTTGAGCTACGACGGTCGAATTGATCTAAAGCCAGACGATCCTGAAGACGCAGCCATTATTGCGGCAGTCAATGTACATCAGCGCACCGACAAAGGTTTCGGGCCGGCGCTCGGTCCCGCTGCGGCAACGTTTGCTGTCACTCGCTTGCAGTCGCTTGGCTTTTCACTGGTACATGGGGCGTCCGATTGGTTTATCGGGCCGAACGATCGCGAAATGCAATCGCAAGTCCTTTCGGGTTGGGCGAGCGCCGCAGTCGATACAGGCAGGCTGACCGTGGCCGTTGTAGACGCGTGGTTGGCGCGCCGCCGCGACGCGATTGCCACAGGACTTTCGTCAATTCGCGTCGGTCACGTCGATGTGTTTGCCGCACCGATCCGCACACGCTGAGCCGAGAGGTCGCAGTCGAACAAGACTTCGTCCTCGATCAGATGTGCGCGGGTCGGCGGTCGCAACGCATGATCGATACGCTCAATCTCAGGCAGGATGACGCTCTCGCGGCCGGACCCGATAATCACTGGCGAGACCACCACGTGGAGACGGTCGAGGCACCCCGCGGCAAGAAAGCGAGATACCGTGTCTGCACCGCCTTCAATCAGCACCCGGCGCATGCCGCGCGCGGCGAGTTCGCTCAGGATCGCCGCCGGAGCCAGCTGACCATCGACAAATGGCAAGGTGATTACCTCTACGCCCGGAGGCGGTGCACAGGATCTGCCCTGGGCGGCTATCAATAGTCGCCGAACGCCGTCGGCCGCGAAAACCCGTGCGTCTGCACCAAGACGCCCCTTTGGATCAATTACCACCCGTACGGGCTGGGGCCCGCAGACACGACGCACGGTTAGCTGAGGGTCGTCCGCGATGGCCGTGCCGACACCAACGACAACGCCATCCATCAGCGACCGCAGCCGGTGCAAATGCTCGAGGCCAGCCGATCCGTTTATGTATTTAGAATGGCCTGTTTTCGTGGCTATGCGGCCATCGAGCGATTGTCCTATCTGACCGACAACGACGAGATCATCGACCGCACCTTCCCGTAATGGCCCGAAGATTTCGCCCCAAGGTTGCGGTAGGGGCTGGACCTTAGTACGGAACATGTTGCTAAACTCTCCCCAAGGGTCACGAGACTCGCGCCCTGCAGAGCCATTGGGGTCAGCCACACTTGCCATTACCAAAATCTCTCAAAGTCACGGGACTTAAAAGGCATGACCGCGTTGTAAATTAGCTACCCGTTAGGCTGACACAAATTGAGCCTAACTGGGACCGGAATGATGACAAGTTGTTGGTGTTCTTTACATTGGCGAGCTGCAAATAACGGAAAGCTCTGGAATGCGTACAGTGCGGACGGGGACAAGCTCGACACTTTTCGGTGACAAGGGACACATCAGCGTCAGCCGCGGCGTTGCTGAATTCAACAGCCGCCGGCCAGTTCTTGTCACTGCCCAGAATGAAAGGCTTCTGGCGCTGCCGGTTGAAGGCCTTGACGACGCTCGGCTGGCCGAATTTACCGCACTGTGCGCGCCCTCCGAGCCATACCTTGTCATTACCTCTCGACGCGCAGTCGCGCTTGGGATCAATACAAGAATTTCAATGGCGGTTCGACTTTCGCCTGCCGATGATGCTGAATCCATCCTGGCTTTTGTCGGTGATTCACCAGGCGAAGGAGTACCGAGCGCAGTGCCGGCAGGCCGCGCCGCCGCGGCGGCGATCCAACTCGTCAAACTGTCGCATGGCCTGCCCGCAGTGCTGGCCGCCGACCTGGCCCCGCACGCCCCCACAAGCGATCAGCTCGTAACCGTTGAAGCAGACGCCGCAAAAAGTTTTTTTGACAATGCAATTCAATCATTGACGTTAGCAAGCGAAGCTGTGGTGCCGCTCAATTCGGGTTCAAGCGCCCGCTTCATCGTCTTCCGCGACGCCATGGGCGGAAACGAGGTCGCGATCATTGTCGGCAAACCTGATTTCACCAAACCAGTGCCCGTGCGTTTGCATTCGGCATGCCTGACGGGCGATGTTTTCGGTTCGCGGCGCTGTGACTGCGGCGACCAGCTGCGTCTCGCGATTGCACGTCTGGAGGATATTGGTGGAGGCGTTATCCTCTATCTGGCGCAAGAGGGCCGCGGCGTTGGTCTCGCCAACAAGATGCGCACCTACCAGCTGCAGGACGATGGCCTTGATACCGTCGACGCAAACACAACGCTCGGCTTCGACGACGACGAGCGCGACTATGGCGTTGCCGCGCGGATGTTGGAAATGCTCGAATGCACGCGCGTCATTCTGCTCACCAACAACCCGACCAAACTCGATCGCCTATCCAAGGCCGGAATTGAGATCGTCAGCCGAATGGCGCTTGAGGCGCCCATAAATGCCGACAACCGTCGCTATATGACCGCAAAGGTCACTCGGGCCGGGCATCGGCTCGGCCACCTCGTCCCTTCCCTTGGCGACCCCTCATAGTCAAAACCCACGCTGGCAAGGCGCGGCGACACTGCTATCGTCCTTGCGAGCGTCCGCAGGGCTGATGGATGATGGCCTCCATGAAGCGTGATGTGCCGAGCCGACTGATCGGCGACCTGACGTTTCTTGACGTTTCAAAACGTCTGCGCGCGAATTCGGTCCTTTGCATGCCGATCGGCTCTGTTGAGCAGCATGGTCCTCATTTGCCCCTCAACACTGATGTTGTGCTGGCCGAGGAATATACCCGTCGCATCATTGCCCGCTGGGGCGAGACCTACGACTTGTGGCAATTGCCAACGCTGGCCGTTGGCCTTGCGCGAGAGCACGACTGGGCTCCGGGCACGTTATCCCTGTCAATTCAAACCATGACCGCGTACATGCGGGATCTCGGACGCGGAATCGCCGGTAACCTGCCGACACGCAACCTCGCCATTATCAATGGCCACGGCGGAAATCGTGGAATCCTGGAGGCACTCGGGCAGGAACTGCAAGCTGACTTCGGGCTCAATATTTGCGTTCTGCATCCGACGACCTGGCCTGAACTCGACACGAAGGCAGAGGTCCCCGACGTTCACGGCGGAAAGAACGAAACGTCGATGATGCTTGCGCTCATGCCCAGCCTGGTGCGGCGTGAGCAGATCGCGCAATTGCACAGTCCACCTGACAGCAGCGCTGTGCAAACGACTATCCTCGATCAGGCCGTCACCTGGCCATGGACAACGGACGAGAAGAAACTCGCCGATCTCGGCGTCATTGGTGATGCTCAGGCAGCATCAGCTGAGTTTGGGCTATACTTGCTTAAACAGATCGAGGACATGGCAGGCCCTGTATTTAAGCAGCTCCTGGACAGGCAGCATTTTGCGCGCGGCCAGAACAAATAGTGGCGCCCTATTCCGGACTTCTCTCCGGTCCCACACCGATATTTTGCAGACATTGGTGATCGCGATTGGCCTCTCCTGGTCGATTGTATTTCTGGTGGTCGCACTTCATTTCGAATTGCAGCTCTATGCCGACGGGGCCATGTTTTCCTATGCGGTCGCGGTCCAGGATGTTTGGGCCTTCCATTGGCACAATATTTCTGCACGCGCGTCGGTCTTCATCCTTACGCTGTTGCCTGCTGAGATTTACGTCGGACTGACCGGCAGCCCGCTCAACGGCATCAAGGTGTATGGATTTCTGCTATATGCCGCTCCGCTTTTCAGTCTGATTTGCACTTTCGTTGCTGACCGCTCAAACGGCCGCGTTATTTTCACGTACGCCTGTGGTTCAACCGCCCTGCTCTGCCCACTGATTTTCGGCTTCCCGACTGAGATGTGGATGGCGCATGCGCTGTTCTGGCCAGCTCTCGCCATCAGCCAATATGCACGCCGCAATCTCGTTGGGACGGCTCTCGTATTCTTTACGAATTCTGGGACTCGTCCTGACGCACGAGGGAGCCCTCGTCCTGGCGGCCGCAATAGTATTTACGCTCGCGCTACGCGGACCGCACGACCCAAATTTTCAGCGGGCCGGCTTGGCCTTGATTGCGGCTCTGACGGTTTGGCTGGCGGTGAAGATAATATTGCCACCCGATGAATATTTCGCCGACGCATTGTTGCGGGCCGCACTGCATTTTTTCGATCCTGGTATTTTTCAGACCGATATTGCGTTGTTGCTGCTGGCAACAATTCTTGGCTATGTCGTCGGATACCTGGCTTTTTCGCGGGTCGTGCCGCACAAAGCGCATCTCTGCACCGGGGCTGCTCTCGTTTTGGCACTCGCAATTTACTGGCTGTGTTGCGATCAATCAGTGCATGCCAGCAACAGATACTATTTCCGCACAGTGCTCGTGCTCTTTACGCCGTTGATGGGGGCATTGGCTGGACTTTTCGCAATACGCGCCGACGGGTTGGCGCTACCATCTCGAAGGTTGGATCTGTTGCTGACAAAGCTAAAGAGTGGATCAGTGACTCAAGCACTTGTTGGTGCGCTCTTGCTTGTAACTTTGGTTTACGCTGTAGAAACCGAAAAATTCGTCTTGGCCTGGCAAAGCTACAAATCTGCGGTGGCAGCGCTTGCCACGGGCAGCGCGTCTGACCCTGCGCTTGGCGACCCGCGTTTCGTCTCGTCAAAGCGAATTGGTCCAGATTTGAACCATCTGTCCTGGAACTCAACCACACCATACCTGGCCGTGATCGTTGCAAATCTGGTCCCCAACAGGCTGGTCGTCGATCCGACAGCAAATTATTTCTGGCTGTCCTGCGAAACGGCGACAGCAAATTACCAAGCTCTGCGTTCCGTTCCATCGGCGAGCCGTGACCTCGTTCGCATTTATGCCTGCCTGCATCGCTAGAACCACAAGGCTTGATCCGACCGGCACAAACTGGTTGGCTTTCTACTCTTCGTCTTCATCGCAATTTGTTTCATGGATAATCCGGACTTTCTCGTTATCGGTGGGGGCAGTGCCGGAGCGGTCGTTGCCGCACGACTGTCCGAGGATCCTGCAACTCGAGTGGTGTTGGTTGAGGCTGGGCACGACACGCCACCGGATGCCTTGCCCGCTGATATCGCTGACACGTTTCCTACCTCCTCGCTCAACCCGGATTATTTCTGGCCAGGGTTGCAAGCTGTGCGTTCGACCGGCGGTCCGACGCGGCCATTCCCGCAAGCACGCATCATGGGCGGCGGTTCAAGCGTCATGGGCCTCTGGGCGCTGCGCGGCGTTCCTTCCGATTTCGAGGCATGGACTGCGGCCGGTGCCGAGGGCTGGGGCTGGGCAGATCTCTTGCCCTATTACCGCAAACTGGAAAACGATTTCGATCGCGACCAAAGCCAAACCTCGCGCGGGACTTATCCCATCCGCCGTCTGCCGCGGCGTGAATGGCCGGGATTTGTGTCGGCGATCGAGCAAGCAGCTGTGGAGCGAGGTTTGCCGCTTGTTGGAGACATCAACGAGAAACCTGGCGAAGGTTTTTTCCCCATGCCGCTCAGCCAGGACATGACGACGCGCGCCTCGAGCGCGCATGCGTATTTGACCGAAGCCGTGCGACGACGCCCAAATCTGCGAATTATGGCTGATGCGTGCGTGACTGCCTTGCAGTTCGACGGCCTGAGAGCGAAAGGCGCAAGCGTCGATCATGCCGGCAAAACCGTGGAGATTGCTGCACGCGAGATCATCCTGTGCGCCGGGGCTATTCACTCACCGGCGATATTGCTGCGTGCGGGAATTGGGCCGGCTGATGAACTGCAGAAAATCGGTATAACGCCAAGGCTCGATCGCGCCGGCGTCGGGCGCAATCTGCAAAATCATCCTTATCTGCATTTCGCCCTTACGCTGCCACGGCAGTCGCGCCTGCAAAACACTCTGCGAAGGTTTGCGATCGCCGGCGCACGGGTATCCTCGAAACTGCCCGGAGCCCCACCGGCTGATTTGTTGCTGTTTACGATCGGCCGTGTCAGCCCACGCAATTACGGCCCGGATGTCGCGATGGTCGGGTGCGCGCTTTACGCACCATACTCGCGCGGTAAGGTTTCGCTGGTGAGTGCCCGGACGGACATACCGCCGCGTATTGAATTCAGATTGTTTGAAGATCCGCGCGATCCACCGCGGATGCTGGTCGCCGCGCGGTTTGCGGAAGCCCTGTTGTGCGCGCCGGGCGTGACCGCTACTTACAATGACGCATTTCTGTTACCGCCTGTCATGTCCCTGCACCAATTCAACCGGCCCGGTGTCATCGGCGATGTCTTGGCCGTCGCCGCGAAAACTGTTCTAAACGCGCCGGCTCCCGTCAGCCGCCACATCATCGGCAGGGTCATCCGACCGGGCCGATGGTTTGCCAACAAGCACAAAAGGCACGAACTCAGCGATGAGGAACTGCTCGCAGCGGCCGCGCCAATGGCACATCCCGTCGGGACGTGTTCGATCGGCCGAGCCGATGATCCGATGGCGGTCGTTGACCCGTCGTGCCGGGTTTATGGACTATCCAATCTGCGTGTCGTCGACGCCTCAGTGATGCCGCGGGTGCCAAGCGCGAACACCAATTTGCCGACAATCATGGTTGCCGAGCGTGCGGCCGATTTGATCCGGCGGAGCAAATAGTGCCGTGATGGAAGACTACACTGAATGTCCGCGAGGCGTTATGAGTGCATATCGTTGGCAAGCGCGTTCTTTTACATTCGCGCGAACAGGATCCACCATGTGGCCTAGCCTGCTCTTCCTTGTATTTCTTCTCCTGTCCGCTCCCGCGCTGGCTGGCGCCAAGGAAACAGTGGCGTCACTCACTCCGGCGGGACTGGTCTTCGTGGTGGATTCCGCTGGCAACGAGCTGGTTGCTCAGAACGCCGACGAGCCTTTTGTTCCGGCCTCGGTCACCAAGATCGTGACCGCGTGGCTGGCGCTGCAGGTCCTCGGTCCTGACTATCGTTTCCAGACTCGCTTTTATCTGGACAAGAACAGGGTGCTTTACGTGCGTGGAGGCGGAGACCCCTTTCTGGTCTCTGAAGAGTTGGCTCTGCTCGCGCCTCAGCTGGTCGCCGCTATCGGCAAGGAGCCGATCAAGGGTATCGTGCTCGACGCGAGCTATTACCCCGCCAGCATCCGCATCCCGGGCATCGAGGACAGCAAGGAATCCTATGACGCCCTGAATTCAGCCTTGGCGGTGAATTTCAATACGATCAACGCCATTCGCAACGGAAACAGTGTCCGTTCTGCTGAAAGCCAGACCCCTATCACTCCGCTGGCGATCAGCCAGTTCCGCGCGCGGGGCCCGAAGGGCCGCGGTCGCATCAGTCTAAGCCAGGACCCTGCGGTGAGCCTGAAATACGCCGGCGAGCTGATCGCTGCGTTCATCGGACAGGCTGGCGGCACCGTTAAGGGCCCGATTTCAACCGGATCCGTGCCAAAGGGTCTGGAGCCCATCTATGTTCACCAGCAGTCGCGCACCCTTTCGGAAATTCTGGTCCTGCTGCTCATGGCCTCGAACAACTACATCGCGAACCAGGTTTTTCTGGAAATTGGCGGACAGCGTAAGGGTGGTCCCGTCAGTCTGGAAAAATCACTACAGGTCGCGAACGAGATCCTGGCTGCAAACGGCCTCGCCGATGCCATCCATCTCGAAGAGGGCTCGGGCATCAGCCGTGGCAACCGTTTCACGGCCCGTGGTCTTGCCAAGGTGCTCGAACTTTTCGCGCCAAACGCCAAACTGCTTCGAGGCCATGATGGCGGCCTGAACAAGACCGGCACCCTCGACGGCGTCCGCACGCTGGCGGGATACGCCAATACATCTACGCATGGGCAAGTGCGCTTCGTGATCTCGCTGCGGAGCAACAACGGCGCGATGCGCTTTGAGCTCCTCAAAGCCATCAAGTCCGCGCTGTAACCTGAGCGCGCCCTGGCCGTACTGATTTTCTGGCCGTCACTGGCCGGGGCTTTGAATCTGCCGCCCACGACTCCGGACATAGTCGAGCACAAACAGGCGGATCTCTGAGGACAGATTACCGTGCAGACGGCCCGCATCTATATCGGCAATCAACTTGGATAGTGTGCACTCTTTCGTGCGCGCTATCTCCTTAAGCTGAGCCCAAAAGGCTTCCTCGAGACTAATGCTCGTCTTATGTCCACCAACAACGACGGAACGTTTTTCGACTGCAGACTTCATCGGCCCATGCCACCTAGTTCGGTATCCGACCGAGGAGTGAACCGCGGGACTTAAATTCCGCTTACAAAAACAATATCAGTTTTCGGAAACATCACGGAATTATCGGTTAATGGCCCGTCTCTGCACTACTGTAGCTTTAAGATCACAGCGTAAGACATTTGCCAATTTTATCATTTATTTGAATTCAATTCTCGGAAGAATTTGCAAGACTACCAAACATGGCAACAGTTTCTGAGCAAAGACGGCAGCTTCGGAAGCGCGTGTTCAAAGCCGCGCAAATCGTTGTCACTGAGAGCGCACCAATACTCGAGTGCCGTGCGCGGGACCTTTCAGATTATGGCGCTCGCCTCTGTCTCTCCGCCACCTACGGCCTTCCTCAACAGTTCGACATTATTATCGATGGGGAAAGGAGGGCCGTCCGCTCTGTCTGGAGAACCTGTACGGAGATGGGTGTGATGTTCGCGGATGAATCACCAAAGCCCGCCGATTTCCTGGAGTGCGAACGCGACGTCGCTTCCCTCATAGAACTGCTCAAAATGGCCGAAGAAAAATGGCCGAATCCGGGGAGTGAAGAAATCTCCGAATCCGAAATGCTCAGCCGGGACCAGGCCTTGCTCGAGATGTGGCCGGAAGCGTGCCGCCGCATTGGTTTTCCGAAGCGCGAGTTTCCGGCCGCCGTCATTAAACGGTGGCAGAGGAAAATGGGCTGGCCCAATTAAAGGCCGAGCCGCGACACTGATCCGAGCCCGCGTTTTCCAATTGTTTTGTGAAGACCTGCTGCCCGTTTTTTAGGCTGAGTCTCCCCTATTGTATGCAATTCGATTGACGGGTCACCAAGTGATCCTTGTGCCCGCCTGGGCCAGATTCGCTGGTACTTCAATAGGCTAGTTACGAGTTCTCATGTTGGCATGACCTTTGCGCTTCCTCTCGTCAGTGCATTCGGGGGAAGCTTATGAAACGACGCGAATTTCTAAAATCGGCACTCGCCGCAGGCGCCACCCTCTCCGCGCCCGCTATCTTTTCGCCGGCCAAAGCGCAGTCGCGCCAGGAGACCCTGCTGATCGTCTCCGAAAGCGGGCCGAACAATCTGGACATCCATGGCGTCGGCACCAACGTGCCTGGCTACGAGGTGTCGTGGAATTGCTACGACCGGCTGATCAGCCACGAAATGAAGACCGGACCGAACGGGCAGCCTTACTACGACAAAGACAAGTTCAAGATGGAGCTCGCCGACGACATGAAGCTCGGCGACATGTCCGTCACTTTCAAACTGAAAAAGAATGCCGTCTTCCAGGACGGCACCCCGGTCGCAGCCAAAGACGTCAAATGGTCGCTTGATCGCGCGGTGACCGTCGGTGGCTTTCCCACATTCCAGATGGCCGCGGGCTCGCTCACAAAACCCGAACAGTTCGTGGTTGTCGATGACAACACTGTGCGCGTCGACTTTGCCCGCAAGGACCGGCTCACCATTCCCGATCTCGCAGTAATCGTGCCGTGCGTTCTCAATTCCGAGCTCGTGAAAAAAAATGCGACCGAGAAAGATCCGTGGGGCCTCGACTACGTAAAGCAGAACACGGTCGGTAGCGGCGCCTATAAAGTCGTGAGTTGGGTTGCAGGGACCGAGGTCGTCTTCGAGCGCAACGACAAATGGACTGGCGGGCCGGCGCCCAAGGTCAGGAAGGTCATCTGGCGTATGGTGCCATCGGCCGGCAATCGGCGGGCGCTTCTCGAGCGCGGAGACGCGGACATCTCCTACGACTTGCCGAACAAGGATTTCGTCGAACTCAAGAGCGACGGCAAGCTGAACATCATCTCGACACCCTACTCCAATGGCATTCAATACATCGGCATGAACGTAAAAAATCCGCCATTCGACAATCCGAAAGTCCGCCAGGCGGTTGCCTATGCAATTCCATATCAGAAGATCATGGACGCCGTGCTATTCGGCCTTGCCAAGCCGTTATTTGGTGCGCCGGCCAACGCGCCGACAGAGGTTGCCTGGCCGCAACCTCACAAATTCAATACCAACATCGAGAAGGCCAAGGCCCTGATGGCCGAAGCCGGCTATCCGAACGGCTTCGAAACGACGATTTCATTCGATCTTGGCTTCGCCGGCGTCAATGAACCGATCTGCGTGCTCACACAGGAGAGCCTCGCTCAGATCGGCATCAAGTGCACGATCAATAAGGTGCCGGGCGCGAACTGGCGCACGGAGCTGAACAAGAAAGCACTGCCGCTATACACGAACGTGTTTTCGGGTTGGCTCGACTACCCAGAGTATTTCTTCATCTGGTGCTACCACGGCAAAAATTCGATCTTCAACACGATGAGCTATCAGTCGAAGGAGACCGACACTTTCATCGACGGTGCTGTTACAGCGGCCGCAAATGGCGACAAGGCTACCTACGAAAAGGATGTTGAGGGGTTTGTCGACCAGGCTTACGCCGACATGCCGCGCATCCCGCTTTATCAGCCTTACGTCAACGTCGCGATGCAGAAGAACGTGTCCGGCTACGCGTATTGGTTTCACCGCCGGCTCGACTATCGCACGTTGGTCAAAGGATGAACGTCGCAATTGTGCGTCACGACCAGCGGTCGTGACCCGGAAAGATCGCCACTCCTGCCGTGCTCGGACTGATCGCAAAACGTCTCCTTTTGGCAATCCCGAATCTTATCGGGGTTGTCATCATTACGTTTCTGCTCACGCGGGCGCTGCCGGGTGATCCGGCCGCGTATTTCGCCGGACCTGCTGCCAACAAGGAGGCGATCGAACAGATCCGTGTGAAGCTCGGCCTCGACCGGCCGCTGCCTGAGCAATTCGTCCGTTATGTGAAGGAGCTCGCCGGTGGGGACCTTGGCAATTCGCTGACCACCGGCCAGCCGGTGGTCACAGAGATCCGCAACAGGCTGCCCGCCTCCGCAGAGCTGACGCTTTTCGGACTAGTGATTTCGATCTCAATCGCCGTCCCGCTTGGCATTCTCGCTGCGGTGAAGCAAGGCTCCTGGATCGATCACGCCTGCCGCGTGGTCGCGACCGCGGGGGTCTCCCTCCCCGTCTTCTTTACCGGATTGCTGCTCGTCTACGTCTTTTACTTCCTGCTTGGCTGGTCGCCGGCGCCGCTCGGCCGTCTTGATGTCTTCTTTTCGGCGCCACCGCAGGTCACCGGTTTTTACTTGATCGACAGCCTGATTGCGCGCGACTTCGGCCTGTTTCGTGCAGCGCTGAGCCAATTGATCCTGCCGGGAGTTACGCTTGGAGTTTTCTCCCTCGCACCGATCGCACGCATGACGCGCGCCTCCATGCTTGCGGTTCTCGGATCCGATTTCGTACGAACCGCTCGAGCGAGCGGGCTCGACACCCGCACGGTCATCCTTACTTACGCTTTCCGCAACGCCATGCTGCCTGTGATCACGACACTGGGCATGGTGTTTTCCTTTCTGCTCGGCGCGAATGTGCTGGTGGAAAAGGTGTTTGCCTGGCCCGGCATCGGATCATACGCAGTCGAGGCCTTGATTGCGTCGGATTTCGCGCCGGTGCAGGGCTTTGTGCTGACGATGGCCATTCTCTACGTCGCGCTTAATCTGATCATTGATGTTCTCTACGGCCTGATTGACCCGCGCGTGAGGCTTGAAGGATGAGCGAAAGCAATTCCGTTCTGCGGCATGCGCGCTACGTGGTCGCCGAAAATCCGGTCACCGGGTTCGCCTTTGCGATGTTCCTGCTCATCGCATTCGCTGCTCTGTTCGGCCCCTACATCGTGCCGCATGATCCTCTTGCAAGTGACACAGCGGCGACGCTTCAGCCTCCTTCCATCAAGCACTGGTTCGGCACAGATCAACTGGGGCGTGACATCTTCAGCCGCGTCGTCGTCGCAACAAGACTCGACTTCGCGATCGCAATATCGTCCGTCATCCTCGTTTTCGCGATGGGCGGCCTCGCCGGAATCGCGTCCGGATTTTTTGGTGGATGGACTGATCGAATCGTCGGTCGCATATCCGATACGATAATGGCCTTCCCTCTTTTCGTGCTGGCGATGGGGATTGTCGCCGCTCTCGGCAACACCGTGACAAACATCGTGCTCGCCACTGCGGTCATCAATTTCCCGCTCTATGTGCGCGTGGCACGCGCCGAAGCAAACGTGCGTCGCGAAGCCGGCTTCGTGCAAGCAGCGAGGTTGTCGGGTAACGGCGAGTTTCGCGTGCTGCTCATGCATATTCTTCCAAACATCATGCCGATCATGATGGTCCAGGTCTCGCTGACGATGGGTTATGCGATTCTCAACGCCGCGGGGCTCTCATTCATCGGGCTCGGCGTGCGGCCACCTACGCCTGAATGGGGAATCATGGTCGCGGAAGGTTCGGGCAACATCATCTCGGGCGAATGGTGGATCGCATTGTTTCCCGGACTCGCGCTGATGCTGGCCGTGTTCTGTTTCAACCTGCTGGGCGACGGATTGCGGGATTTGGTCGATCCGCAGCGAAGGACATAGCCGCGATGGCAAAACGCACGCCCAAGAGAAGCGGTGCCACAGTGGCGCGCGATGTGCCTATCTCGATGCCGCTGCTCGAAGTCCGCGATCTGACCGTCGAATTTGCGACACGGCGCGGGACCGTTCGCGCGGTCGAACATGTGAATGTCACCGTCGGCAAAGGCGAGACGCTGGGTATTGTCGGCGAATCCGGCTCGGGAAAATCGGTCACCTCGTTCGCGGTCATGCGCATCCTCGATCGCGCAGGCCGGATTGCTCAAGGGTCCGTTTTATTCTCGGGCGTCGATCTCACGACCACGTCTGATGCGGACATGCGCGATCTGCGCGGGCGTGAGATGTCGATGATTTTCCAGAATCCGCGCGCGGCGTTGAACCCGATCCGCAAGATCGGCCGCCAGATCGAAGATGTACTGTTGCAGCATGCCCAGGTCGGCAACCAGGATGTTGGCGAGCACGCGATCCAGATGCTCGAACAGGTTCGGATTGCGCGCCCACGCGAACGATATCACGCTTATCCTTTCGAGCTCTCTGGAGGCATGTGCCAACGTGTCGTGATTGCGCTTGCCCTCGCCTGCCGGCCACAACTGCTGATCGCCGACGAGCCGACCACAGGTCTCGATGTGACAACCCAGAAAGCCGTGATGGACCTCGTGGTCGAATTGACGCGCGAGCGCGGGATGTCATCGATTTTGATCACGCACGACCTCGGTCTCGCCGCCGCTTACTGCAACCGCGTGGTTGTGATGGAAAAAGGACGCGTGGTCGAAACCGCAAAGGCGGAGACAATCTTCACGAAACCGGCGCACGCCTACACGCGGAAACTGATGCGCGCGACACCCCGACCCGGCGTTTCGTTGCGCGACTTGTTGCCTGAGGGCGACAGCTCCCGTGCACCGGCCTCGAAAGCTCCCGGGACGCGCCGCGCCACCGGCGCGCTCCTCACCGTTGAAAAGCTGGTGAAAGAATATCCGCGCAAACGAGAGGTCAGTCTTTTCACTCGTCTGTTTGGGCCTAAACCGCCGATTGAAGAGGAAATCTTCCGTGCGGTTGATGGTGTGAGCTTCAGCATCAATCGTGGGGAAAGCGTCGGTCTCGTCGGTGAATCCGGCTGTGGCAAGTCAACCACGTCCATGATGCTGATGCGCCTGATCGACAAGAGTTCCGGCCTGATCATGTTCGATGGTGAGGACATTGGCGAAATTCCGGCGCGCGATTTTGCCAGGATCCCGCTGCGTAAACGCATCCAGATGGTTTTTCAGGACCCGACTGACAGTCTTAATCCACGCTACACCGCGGCCCGAGCCATCGCCGATCCGATTCTACGTCTTGACGACGCATCAGGCAGGGACGTGCGCGCTCGTTGCGAAGAGCTCGCACGACGGGTTGGCCTGCCGAAGGAGCTCCTCGATCGCTTTCCTCATCAGCTCTCGGGCGGCCAGAAAGCACGCGTTGGGATAGCGCGGGCAATCGCGCTCAAGCCTGATCTCGTGGTCCTCGACGAGCCAACAGCGGCACTCGACGTTTCGGTGCAGGCCGTTGTGCTTAACTTGTTACAGGACCTCAAGGATTTGCTCGGAATGAGCTATCTCTTCGTGTCCCACGACCTGAATGTGGTACGTCTGCTCTGCGACAGGGTTATCGTCATGCGCGCCGGACAAATTGTCGAAGAAGGGCCGACAAAGCAGGTCCTCTCCGATCCGCAAAGCGATTATACGCGCGAACTGCTCGCGGCGATTCCACATCCACCGGTGTGACCATGGCCGATCCGCTTGACGACTTCATCGACGCAGCGGCGCTCGCACTATCACTTCCGCTCAAGGAAGACTGGAAACCCGCGGTGAAAGCCAATCTGGACGTGACGCTGAAGCACG
Source organism: uncultured Alphaproteobacteria bacterium (assembly GCA_963707615.1). Classification (GTDB taxonomy): domain Bacteria; phylum Pseudomonadota; class Alphaproteobacteria; order Rhizobiales; family Xanthobacteraceae; genus Pseudolabrys. The sequence continues at coordinate 360,199 of CAVPQT010000001.1, read as the reverse complement.
CCGCCTTTGTCGCCGAATTTGAGTTGCCGGACGATGCCGAACCTGCGCCCGTCTTCAAGGCCTGACGCCGCGCCCGACCTGGCGTGGGGCACCGCGGCTGAGATTGCGGCCGCGGTCACGAATGGTGGGATGACGGCGGCTGCGGTCGTTGATCAAGCGCTTGCACGTATCGCGAAACTCAATACAGCACTCAACGCTTTTACGGCCGTGACCGCAGAGCGGGCGCGAGCGCGCGCCAAGGCAATCGACTCCGTTCAAGACAAATCAAGACTTCCGCTCGCGGGAGTCCCCTTCGCCGTCAAGAATTTGTTTGACGTCGCGGGAATCGTGACGACCGCAGGGTCAAAAATAAACCGCAGCAACGCTGCGGCAGACAGGGATAGCCCCCTCGTCGAGAGACTCGAAGCCGCGGGCGCCGTTCTGGTCGGCGCGCTCAACATGGGTGAATACGCCTATGACTTCACCGGTGAGAACGTGCACGACGGTCCGTCGCGCAATCCGCACGACCCGGCGCGGATGACTGGTGGGTCTTCCGGGGGCTCTGGTGGCGCGGTTGCCGGCGGCATGGTGCCATTTGCGCTCGGCTCCGACACAAATGGCTCAATCCGGGTGCCCTCATCGCTCTGCGGTATTTTCGGCCTTAAGCCGACCTACGGCAGGCTCACGCGCGCACGCACGTTCCCGTTTGTGTTCAGTTTGGACCATCTCGGGCCTTTCGTACGATCTGTGCGCGATCTCGCGCTCACCTATGACGCCATGCAGGGCCCGGCAGAAGGCGATGGAGCCTGTGCTGAACGCCCTGTTGAGCCTGTGACGCAGGAGCTCGATCGCGGCGTTAATGGCCTCCGCATCGCAACTGCAGGCGGCTATTTCCGGAAAGGCGCCTTTCCCGAGGCGATCGAAGCGCTTGACGGTGTGGCCAAAGCACTCGGTGTCAAAGAGAGCGTTGAGTTCGCCGAAGCGGCGCGCGCACGGGCCGCCGCTTATCTGATTACGGCCACCGAGGGCGCGGCATTGCATCTGGATCGCCTGCGCGCGCGTGCCACCGATTTCGACCCGGCGGTTCGCGACCGTCTGCTTGCAGGTGCCATGGTCCCCTCCGCTCTGGTTGTGAAGGCGCAGATCTTTCGTCGCTGGTATCGAGAACGCACTCTCGAGCTGTTCGAGCGAGTCGATGCGATCCTTGCGCCGGCGACGCCGTGTACGGCTCCGAAGATCGGTCAGACCACATTTGTGCTCGACGGCCAGGAGTTGCCCGTGCGGCCAAATCTGGGAATTTACACGCAGCCAATCTCGTTCATCGGTTTGCCGGTTGTGGCAGTTCCCGTGCCTCTCAAGCCGCTTCCGATTGGTGTGCAGATCATCGCACCTCCCTGGCGTGAAGACATCGCTTTACGTGTTGCCTATGCGCTCGAACAAATGGGCATCGTCGCTGCGGCAAGGCCGATTGGGCTCGAAGGCACCGCATAAATGGAGATCAATCCGCACGACGTTCCGAGTTTGGTCGAGAAACTGTGCGAGCACACGCCATGAGCATGATGTATGTCGCCGAGACAGCATCAGGCTCCCTGCCCCGCCGCACGCGCGCCGAAGAGCTGCGCTTGCAACTTGCCGACGAAATCCTCCGTGGGGGATTTGCCCCCGGCACTGCGCTTGACGAAACAGCTCTGGCCAAGCGTTTCAACGTATCGCGGACGCCGGTACGCGAGGCCATCAGAATGCTCACGGCGAGCGGACTGGTGGAAGTTCGCGCACATCGCGCTGCGGTTGTCGCGCGCCCCAGTGCGCAGCATCTCGGCGATATGTTCGAGGTGATGGCCGAGCTCGAAGCCCTATGCGCATATTTTGCCGCCGAACGGATGACAAGTCTCGAGCGTCGCGAACTCGAGACCATTCACGAGCAATTGCGGCGTCTGATTCAAAGCGGTGACCCGCAGCGATATCACGAAGTGAATGAAGTGTTTCATTCCACCATCTATTCCGGCGCGCACAACAGCTATCTCGTTGAGATGACACTCACGACCCGTGGTCGCGTGCAACCGTTCCGCCGAGCACAGTTCCGAAATCTCGGACGTCTCGCGAAATCCCATTTCGAGCACGATCGCGTCGTAGAGGCTATTTTGCGGGGCGATCGCTCGACAGCCGCGCAAACAATGCACGCGCACATTATTACGGTACGCGAGCAGTACGAGGTCTACAGCGGGTTGCTTTAGGCGGGTAACGTCTGCGCAAGGAAGGCGCGCCAGCCGCCAAATTCAGTGATATCGCGCGCGCCTTTCGTGGCGACCGCTTCCGCAAGAAAGCCTTTAACGCGCGCTCCATCGCAAAGCTCGACAGTGCCAATCGACAGTGGCGAAGGCACACTCGCAACGAACCGGCCGAAAGCCTCGATCGACAGACTCCAGACCTCGATTTCGATTGCCGCACCGGCGGCTGCCCGGAGCAAGCCTGGCTTCGGCGGCTGCGTTGGAAGCAGAAAGAGCCGGTACTCCGGCGCGGTGCGTGTTGTATGCAAAAGGCGAGCACCCAACGCTTGCAGCTCTCCGTTCAGAGGCAGGCCCGATAGATGTGCTCCTACGACCCCGATTGCGATCTCACCAGAGTGACCTCTGTTTGCATCAAGCGACAATCTCGGCTGCGGCTCATTCAGCGCGCCTAGGGGAAGTTTGGTGTCGGCATGAAACACACGACCTATCTCGGCAAGCCGCGCGTCTTTTCCTCCCGGGGCGAGCAAAGTGATGCCGAAAGGTATTCCCTCATCGGTGATCGATGCCGGCAATGCGAGGCCGCACAGGTCGAGAAGATTGACGAAATTTGTATAGGTGCCCAGGCGGCCGTTGAGCTGGATCGGATCGGCCAGCACCTCTTTTACGGAGTACGCCGTAGGTGCCGTCGGAAGCGCGAGGACGTCGATCGAGCGCAATATTTCATCAGAGACGACCGTTAATTCTTTAAGACGGTAGAACGCGGCGAAAGTATCCATCGCACTCGGCTGCATACCTTTGAGAAGGATTTCGCGCGTCACCGGATGAATGGCGGCGGGTTTGGACGCAATCAGCGGGCCCGCGGCAAGAGCCCGCTCCGCAACCCACGGCCCTTCGTAAAGAAGTCGAGCAGCCTCGTAGAACGGTTCGAAGTCGATCTCCACAACCGCGCAGCCAAGCCGTACCAACCGTTCGAGCGCGACCGCGTAAGCGGCCTCATATTCTCTGTCACCGAAGAACAGACGCTGGGTTTTTCGGGGCACGCCCAGCCTGATCCCTGTCGGCATGGCGCCCGGCTCTCCAAGGGGCCGCTCGCGCGAATAAGGATCGGCACGATCCGGACCGGCCATGACCTGAAATGCGGTCCATGCATCCTCTACAGTCAGCGCGAACACGGATACACAATCGAGCGTGCGGCAGGCCGGCACCACGCCTGCGGTGGAAATGACCCCAAGACTCGGTTTCAGGCCGACGATGTTGTTCAAGCCGGCCGGCACGCGACCCGAACCCGCCGTATCAGTGCCGAGCGCAATTGGCACGATTCCCGCCGCGACTGCCACGGCGGAACCGGAGCTCGACCCGCCCGGCACAAGCTTGGCCTTGAATGTATTTCTCGGCACGCCATAGGGCGAGCGCACACCGACGAGGCCGGTGGCGAACTGATCGAGGTTGGACTTGCCAATGACGATTGCGCCGGCTTCACGCAAACGCGCAACGGCCGTGGCGTCCCTCTTTGGCGTGTACGCGAATTCAGGGCACGCAGCCGTCGTCGGAAAGCCGACGGCGTCTATGTTGTCCTTGATCGCAACCGGTACGCCGTACAGCGCCCGCTCGCGCATGCCCGTCGGTAACGCGCGCGCCTCTGCAATCGCGTCCTTTTCATCGCGCAGAGAGATGAAGATCGATGGGTCATTCTGTGCACGCAGTCGCTGATAACTGCGCGTAATGGTTTCGGCGGGTGTTTGCTCGCCCGAGCGATGCGAGGCAACGATAGCAGCAACTGTTTCAACCAAAAGTTCGCTCTCAAGACCAAGGTTTGCGTTGCCCGGCAAAGGCCCCTGTCTTTTGCTGCAAATAAGTCAACACTGCAACTGGAGACCGAACAAACTCCAGAAATTCCGGCTCCGGCTTGCAAATAGCCAATATCCTTGATCTCTTTGCCGTCCTTCCACACTGCCATGAAGTCGGCACCTTGGATGTACACAAGGCGCACAAGCGGACGATTGACATGAACATGGCTCGCAAATTTTCGGTCACCTGCTGTCTTCTAAGTGCCTTCTCAATCCTGTCGGCGATCGTAGCGACGCCATTGGTCTCCGCCCAGGACACCTCCGCCCCGCGAAACCCAATATGGACCACGCCCGAAGTCGGCGCCCTTCCCGATGACGAACAGGGACGGCTTGTGCGGCGAGGTCGCGATCTGGTTACCGCCACCTACGCACACATTGGTCCGGAGGTCCCCGACATCGCTAATCGCTATGCGGGCAACAATCTCGCCTGCAGCAACTGTCACCTCCAGGCGGGAACGAAGAAATTCGGACTTCCCCTCTTTGGACTTTTTGGAGATTTTCCGCAGTACAGCGCCCGCTCTGGATTGGAGATCACCATCGAAGAGCGAGTGAACAGCTGCATGGCGCGCAGCATGAATGGGCGCGTCGTGCCGGCGCAAGCACCGCAAATGAATGCGATTGTCGCCTACCTCAAGTTTCTGTCGACCGGCGTGCCCCCTGGCGAGAAGCTCCCGGGCCTCGGCGCGGGAATGATGCCCGAACTCGCACGCCCGGCGAGCCCAGCGAACGGAGGTGTTGCCTTCAAGCGCGTCTGCGCCGGCTGCCATGGCACCGAAGGTTTGGGAGAGCGCCGCAGCCTTCCAACGGTCGATATGGGCTACATCATGCCGCCGGTCGCAGGGCCGGACAGTTTCAATGACGGCGCCGGCATGGCGCGCCTGATCAGTGCCGCCAACTTCATCCACTTCAACATGCCGCACGGCACCGACTACCTGAACCCTCAGCTTACGGTGGAAGAGGCATGGGATATCGCCGCCTATCTGGTCTCGCTACCGCGGCCGCATAAGGAAGGACTCGATCGGGATTTTCCCGATCTTCTCCAGAAGCCGATCGACACCCCCTATGGGCCATACGCCGATGGTTTCAGTCAGGAACAACACAAGTACGGCCCCTTCGCACCTATCCGCGACGAGATCGCACGCCTTAAGGCAAAAAAGTGATCGCAGCGCACTCGGTCAGCGCCGCGCTACATGAAAAGACTGACTATCCCGATGCAGAGCATCAGACCAAGCGCAAGCTGGCGCACGCCGGTATCGCTTAATCGCCCAAAAAGCTTTCCCCCCAGCCAAGTACTCAATAGGAATGGAATTGTCAGGAGCATTGCCGTGGCAGCAAGCGCACCGGTGATGGCGCCTGCCACAGCCAGCATGGCCAACCCAATTACGGAAATTGAGGTTACGAATATCGTCAGATTGGCGCGCGTCACGGCAATGGGATCAGGACCCGACAGCAGATAGAGAATGACCGGCGGTGCCCCAACACTCGTAGCGCCTAAGAGCGCGCCGACAACACTGCCAAGTGCAAGCGACGTTGCGACTCGTGGTGTCCCGCGATAGCGAAATCCGAACAGCAGCATCGAACTGAATAGAATTACCACGCCCGAGATTATCTTCCGCGCAATACCGGGATCGAGTGTCAGCAAAAGGTATCCACCCAGCGGCACTGTGAAGATCGCCGGCAATGTAAGGTAAAGCAATGTACGCCATCGCGCTTTTGGCACGGCATCTGGAAACATCACCAGGGCCGCCGCGGTTTCCAGAATGAGCGCGATCACGACCGCGTTGACCGGAGGATAAAGGACAGACAAGACAGGGGTCATGAACATTGCGCCCCCGAAGCCGGTCGTACCTCGCACGAGCCCAGCGAAAATGACGATGGCTATAGCCGCAAGCTCGGTCATGCCCATGGGCCAGGCCGCTACGTTGTCAGGATGCCGCCGTCGACGGGGATAACTGTCCCCGTGATAAAACTTGCGCGATCAGACGCGAGAAATGTCGCCAAATCAGCAATATCTGCAAGGCTTGCGAGCCGGCCCAGAGGAATCCTCGCGACAATTTTACGCCGGACGTCTTCGGTCAGTGCGGCGCTGGTCATCGCAGTATCGGCCACCGCAGGCGCGATTGCATTCGCCGTTATCCCGTCTGGGCCTAGCTCACGCGCCAGTCCCATGGTGAGAGCGACAACGCCGGCCTTGGTTGCGCCATAAAGCGTATTCCCGACTGAACCACCGCCGCGCATCGCGGACACCGACGCAATGTTGATTATGCGGCCGCGTCTCTGCTGGCGCATGAATGGTATCGCTGACTTGACGCAATACAGCACGCCGGAAAGATTGACTTCGTGGACGCGCTGCCACTCCGCGGTCGGCAAATCAGCAACAAGTCCAGTTGAAAGAACGCCCGCTGCATTGACGAGAATGTCGAGCCTGTTGTCACGCGCCAGAAGCTGAGCAAATGCGTTCGCCACTGACGAAGGCTCGCCAACATTTGCGGCGACAAACTGAGCGCCGCCGCCAAGTGATTCAGCGAGCTTGCGAGCAGCGTCTTCATTGCGGTCGAGGATGCTTACGCGGCAGCCCTCGGCCGCAAGCGCGCGGGCAATGGCTTCGCCGATTCCGGCGGCTCCGCCAGTGACGACCGCGACGCGATCTTTCAGGTTGAGGTCCATGATGATCGCGTCGCGGCCAAGGTCACGCTTACTTGTTGTCGACGGCCATGTCTCGTTTATGAGCCTCAGTCATCGCAATGACCGAAGCCGCGCTGACGATGCTGACGAACAGCACATACAGGCAAATCAGCCAGGGCTTGCCGCCGCCCGCCGGCAACAATGCTGTGGCAATGATCGGCGTAAGTCCGCTCGCGTAGATTCCGGAGAATTGGTAGACGAACGAAATTCCGGTGTAGCGCACACGCGTATCGAACAGCTCGGAAAACAATGCCGCCTGGGGGCCATAGACCGCCGGATATACGAATGCGAACGGGATTGCGATCGCCAGCCAGACCAGGAACGGCTCTTTGGTCTGCATCAGCCAGAAGGACGGGAATGACAGAAGTCCGATCAGCACGCCCGCGACCGCAAACATACGGCGGCGGCCTATCTTGTCGGACAGATTGCCATAGATCGGCAGCATGATGATCATGATTGCGGATGCGATCATCACCCCGGCAAGGGCCGTCTGCCGCGGCAAACCCAGGGTTCCCGCGAGATATCCAACGACGAACACACCGAAGATATTGAAGGTAACGCCTTCGATGTAACGGGCGCCAAGGCCAAGCAGGGTGTTCTTGCCGTGAGTGCGTAGCAGTTCGAAAAACGGCACGTGTGCAACCTTTTTGGTCGCCTGGATGCGTGTGAACGCCGGGGTCTCCATGATTTTCAAACGAATATAGAGGCCCACTGCCACCAGCACCGCGCTGATGAGGAAGGCTATCCGCCAACCCCATGCAAAGAAGTCGGCCTCAGGGAGATAAGACAGCAGGTAAACCATTCCCGAACTCAGCAGCAGCCCCGCTGGAACGCCGATTTGTGGCCAACTGCCGTAGAACCCGCGTCTCCCGGTTGGAGAATGTTCGACCGCCATCAACACCGCGCCGCCCCATTCTCCGCCGATGCCTATGCCCTGGAAGATACGGAGAATGAGCAGCATCACGGGTGCCCAGATCCCCACCGACGCATAGGTCGGAAGACACCCGATCAAGAACGTGGCGATACCCATGATCAAAATGGTGAGAACAAGCACCGTCTTGCGACCGATGCGGTCGCCATAGTGGCCGAAAATAATTCCACCGATCGGTCGCGAAATGAACCCAACGAAAAAGGTCGTGTACGCCAATAACGTGCCGACCAACGGATCGAAGTTTGGAAAGAACAACTTGTTAAGGACGAGTGGAGTGACTACTCCGAAAAGGAAGAAATCGTACCATTCGATCGTTGTGCCAATCGCGCTGGCGAATGCGATTGTGCCGATCGATGTTCCAAAGCCGCCCGACTCTGTCTTTGACTGCTGCATCGTTTCCCCCCTTTTTTCGCCGCCCAGATTTATTCTGTCGGCAGTTGTAAGATCTTCCGTGCCTCCGCAGGACTTGCTGGATGTCGTCCAAAACTAGAACACAATCCCGCAAGGCGCGTAACCAACTCGCCGTTGCTGCGAGCGAGACGATTCTTGTCGAACTTGATGTTGTCTTCGATGCCGGTGCGGACGTGCCCACCCAGTTCAAGGCACCACTCGTTGACATCGAGCTGATGGCGTCCAATTCCTGCAGCCGACCACGTCGCATCGGGCATGAGATCTTTCAGTTCGGCGATCAGAAATTCCAACAGCTTGCGCCGGACAGGAAGGGCATTCGGAATGCCCATCACAAACTGAACCTGACACGGACGTTTGAGTAAGCCGCGATCAGCCATGATTTTTGCGTTGTAGAGCATCGCTATGTCAAAAACCTCGATCTCAGGCTTGACGTTGAATTCAAGCATGGATCGCGCGAGCTCTTCGACAAGCTGCGGTGGATTTTCATAAATCTGCACGGCGAAGTTGACCGAGCCCGTGGCCAGCGAAGCCATATCGGGCTTGAGATACAGCATCCGTCCACGCTCGTTCTGACTACGGCCGCGCCCGCCAGTCGAGAACTGTATGATCATCTTGGGGCAGTGCTTCGCGACGCCCTCCTGGACCTGCGCGAAAAGATCCGGATCAGAGCTGGGGCTTTCGTCAGGGTTACGCACGTGAATATGCACGACCGATGCCCCGGCCTCGAACGCTTCGTGCGTGGATTCAATCTGCTCGCTGGGGGTGACCGGTACGGCCGGCGTATCGGCCTTGCGTGGGATTGCCCCTGTGATAGCGACAGTAATTATTGCGGGGGTCGTCATTACCGGGCCTGTTGAACGAGGTGGATCGACCGGATGTCGCGACGCTGCGTGATCTCCTTGAGCAATGTGAGCAGCGGCGTCGAAGCCAGCGGATAGGTCGTGTTGATGGGGCCAGCTGCTTTCAACGCGTCATACTCGCGCCGGGCGTAGAAGGCAGCGAGCAGAAGATCATCATCGGAAGCGAATGGACCACGTTCCCGCCGGATTTTCGGAATTCCCGGTTCCAGCAAATCCCCTGGCCGGGCCGACGTCGGCTTGGCCCCATTCGTGATGCGTTCATAGAGATTAGGATCAATCGGGCCGGCAATCTCACCGTAGTAACCGAGCACGTATTTCCTGACTTCATCCGGCACAGTCGCATATCGCTCTTTGCCCATCACATTGAGGACGGCTTGCGTCATGACGAACTGCGCAAAGGGGCTGACAATAATCGGATAGCCCAATTCGCGACGTACGCGCGCAGCCTCCTCAAGTACCTCTGGCAAGCGGTGAGCAATCCCGAGGGGCGCAAGTTGCGACTTCAGATTGGACACCATTCCACCGGGCATCTGATGTTCGTAATGAAACGCGTCGTGTTCGACGATGTTGCCAACAGGCTTGCCCTCACGTTTGGCAATGTAGCGCAGGCGTTCGGCGACCTCATGTATCGGCTCCAGGTCGACCGGTGTGCTGAATCCGGCGCGTCGTATGTTCTCGACGAACCATTCAGTTGCCGGATGGGATGCACCATTGGCCAATGTAGATGTCGCCGTGTGAACCACGTCGACGCCAATCTCCACGGCGCGACACGCGGCATATGGCGCAAGTCCGGTAAGACAGTGGGAGTGCAGATGCAGAGGCAACTTGCCGCACACCGCTTTGAGCGCCGGGACCAGCGTGTAAACCCGCTCCGGGGTCAACAGGCCACTCGGATCCTTGATGTAGACGGCATCGACTCCGAGAGACACGAGCTCGCGTGTCTTTCGCACATAATAGTCGTCTGTGTGGACGGGGCTTACGGTGTAAACAATTCCACCTGCGGTATAGAGGCCGACCCTCTTGGCGGCCCGAACCGGCACCTCCATGTTGCGCATGTCGTTTAGCGCGTCATACGGCGTATGGTAGCGGATGCCGTTGGCGAAGATTCGTTCCGCTGTCAGCTCGACGATGTCATCTGGAAAGAACTCGAATGTGAACAGGCTCTGGCCGCGCGTCATCACTATCAGCGGCGTCCGTTTGACCCAGCCACTGAGAATACGCATTCGCTCCCACGGGTCCTCTCGCAGGTAGCGCACGCAAACGTCGAAGACCGCGCCACCAACAAGATCGATTGCCTCAAACCCGGCACGATCGAGCCGCTTTGACAGGTCCTCCATCATTGCCGTCGTCATGCGCGTCGCCCACAGGCATTGGTGGGCGTCGCGCAGCGTTACGTCGACCAGATTGATGGTTTTCTTCTCAGCCATTAATGGCCTCGGCCTCCAGGTTTTCTTCAACCCATCGTGTGTGCACCCCGGCGCTTGCAAACTCTGGCCGCCGGAGAAGCCACGCATGAAACGGCACTGTTGTCTGCAGTCCGGACACCTGAAAGCGCGACAGCGCCGACTTGGCCAGATCGATCGCTGCCGTACGATCGTGTGCTGAAACGATTAGCTTGGCCAACATGGAATCGTAATAAGGCGGCACAGCGTAGCTTTCGTACACGTGGCTATCGACACGCACGTCGCGCTCATTTGGCGGACGCCAACGCTTGATGACGCCTGGCGACGGTCGAAAGTCGTGCGCGGCGTCCTCGGCATTGATGCGGAATTCGATTGCCGCCTTCCCTACTGAGAACGTCGAGCCGAACGAAAGCTTTTCGCCGGCTGCGACTCGAAACTGCTCGAGGACAAGATCGGTGCCCGTAACCATTTCAGTGACAGGATGCTCAACCTGGATTCGCGTGTTCATCTCGATGAAAAAGAACTTGCCGCTTGCAGGGTCGAAGATGAATTCCACCGTGCCGGCATTGACGTAATTGAGTGACTTGATCAAGGCGACAGCTGCCTCTGCCATCCGCTCTCGGGTTTGTTGGTCGAGCACTGGCGAAGGCGACTCCTCCACCAGTTTCTGATGACGACGTTGCACGCTGCAGTCGCGCTCACCCAGATGGACGTGATTGCCGTGTCGATCGCCGAAGACCTGAATCTCGATATGGCGGACCTGCGGGAAGAATCGCTCGAGGTAGATCTCCGGGTTCCCAAACGCCGCTTTGGCCTCCGCGGAGGCTTGCTCGAACTGCGCGGCAAAGTTCGCAAGGTCGGTCACGACGCGCATACCGCGGCCGCCGCCGCCCCCGCTTGCCTTTAACAAAAGCGGAAGCCCGAGATCGGCTGCAACGACGCTGGCGCTGTTGGCGTCGGTAAACCCCTGCTCGGATCCAGGCACCACGGGAATTCCGATCGCGGCAGCAGTTCGCCGCGCCGCGACCTTGTCTCCCATGCGCGAGATGCAATCGCTGTCCGGACCGATGAAGGTCAACCCGGCTTCATTGCAGCGTTCCACGAAAGCGCTGTTTTCGGCGAGAAACCCATAACCGGGATAGATGGCATCGCATTTCATCGCGGTCGCTGTTTCCAGCAGCGCGGCGACATTCAAATAGCTCGCGGTCGCCGACGGCGGTCCAATGCAAATCGCGTGGTCGGCGGCCCAGCGGTGAGGCGAATTCGCGTCGGCGGATGAGAAGACGGCGAGACTTTGATGCCCAAGCTGGCGGCATGCGCGGATAGCTCGCAGGGCGATCTCGCCGCGATTGGCGACCAGCACGCGCTGCATCGCTCGCCTCCCAGTTGTGCACTTCTTAGGTGCCGTCCTCAATTGTCACACTGGATAAATTCATATTGCAAGACGTTTTGTTTCGGTTTTTGATACTTCGTATGCAGCCCATCCTCGGCACACAGCTGTCGAAAGACGGCCGGCTTGATGAACGGCGGGCCTCGGCTACGGAACAGCCGGGCAAGACATTTCCGACCGTCAAGGCTGTCGCAATTCTCGAGGCAATGGCCACGGCCCGCCGGCCTCTCGGTGTTTCCGAACTCGGAGCGCTCCTGGGTCTGCCCAAGCCGACCGCGCACCGGATCGTGCGCATGCTTGAAACAGAAGGCCTGTTGCAGCGGGAACCGGGAAGCCGTCGGTTCGTGCCAGGCGCCCGCATGGTGCAACTGGGGCTGGGCATCGTCGCCGCCTCGATGCTGCGCGGTCCGCGCCACGCAATTCTGGAGGCGCTTTCACAGGCAATCGGCGAGACCTGCAACTTCGGAGTGATGACCGGGAGCCACGTCATTTATCTCGATCGCGTGGAGTCGGCGTGGCCTTTTGGATTGCGGTTCGAGCCCGGTTCACGCGTGCCGTTGCACTGCACGTCCATGGGCAAACTGTTTTTGAGTCAGCTGCCTGAGAAAAAGCGCGCCCTGCTCGTGCGGTCGATCCCTCTCTATCGCTACACGGAAAACACCATCACCGAGGCCGCTAAGCTGGAGGCAGAGCTCGAGGCCATTCGGAAAACCGAGATTTCGATCGACAACCAGGAATTTCTGGCAGGCGTTGTGTGTGTTGCGGTTCCGGTGCGCTCGGCGGGCGGACAGCGGGTCGCGGCGCTCGCAATTTCTGCGCCACTGGCGCGCATGTCGCTGGAGCAGGGTTTGCAACACGTTCCGCTTCTGCAAGCCACGGCCGACCGATTGACGGCAACCATCGATGAATCAGGACAGGAGAACACGTGAGCCTGACATACGATGAGATTGCCGAGATCATAAAGCTGATCGACAGCAGCTCCTGCGACGAGCTTGTCGTCGAGACCGGCGATATCAAACTCGTTGTGCGCAGGAATGGCGCCTCTGCGGGAGCGGCGGCAGAGTATGTCGAACGCGGCTCCGCACCGGTTGCTGTTTCCGCTGCCGCGCCGCGAAAGGCTCGCGCCGCGGCGCCAAAAGTCGCCGCCGCCGACGCCGCCGCCGGTCAGATCGAGGTCGCCGCCCCAATGGTCGGAACCTTCTATCGCGCGCCCAGTCCGGACGCGAGGGCTTTCGTCGACGTCGGCGACGTCGTCGGCGTCGGCGATCCGCTTTGCCTGATCGAAGTGATGAAGCTGTTCACGACCATCAACGCCGAGGTTGCCGGTCGTATCGTTCAAATCGGTGCCGAGAATGGCGAACTCGTCGAATACGGTCGCACGTTGTTCGTCATCGAGCCGGGCTAGCTGGAAACCTGCAAACTATAAAAATGGGGAGGAGTGAAATGCACAAGCAAGCAAGAACGCGATTGAGCGCGATAGCCGGTGCGACCTTCGCCACTTTCATTTTGGCGTCGGTTCCGGCGACGGCTCAGAGTTTTACCGACTGGGGCTGGCCGCAGCCCTATGAAAAGGTCTCCGCCAAATCAATCGACTGGCTAAAACAGAAAGGCTGGTGGCCGCTCGGTTTTGGCTGGCAAGGCCCCTTCTCCGGTCAAAACACGATCAACGTGGTGATGGACAAAGCCGAGCTTATGCAAAAGCGCGGCCTCGACGCCAAATTCCAGGTCTTCGCCGCAGGTCCGGATGTGAACGAAGCCGTGGCGTCTGCCCGAATCCAGGTCGGGAACGGCGGAAACTTTCCGTTCACATCGCTGCTCGATCGCGGGGTTCCCGTGCGCGCGATCGCCGTTGTTGCCCCGAACCTGAAGCATTCCACCGTCGTGCCGGTGGATTCCACGATCAAAAGCCTCGCGGATTTCAAGGGCAGCAATCCGCCGGCGACGATCGGCATCGTCACGGGGTCCTCAGCCGAATTCTATTTCACACAGGCCGCCGAAGTTGTCGGGCTGCAGATCGGCAAGGACGTCATCCTGAAGAACATGCCGCCCAGCGAACAGATCCTGATGGCGAAAGGCATCGGCGCAGTGGTGCCGTGGGAGCCGTCCGTCACCATCATCGAAGAGCGAAAGACCGGCCGCGAGGTCGATACGATCTTCCCGTACAATCTCTATGAAGGCATGTTTTATGTACGACAGGAGCTGATCGACAACGTCCCGGACGTTGTGCAGGCGATCAGCGACGCTTTCATGGAAGCGACCCTGTGGATCAGGCTCAACCCGGACAAGGCGGCCGATTTCCTCGCCGCGGAGCCGACCCTGAAATCATTCGGCAGACCTCTGCTTCTTCAGCAAACCCAGCTCTACAACAATCTCTACAAGCCGACTTACAGCTATCCCTTCGCGACACTGTGGGGCGAGGAAAACGCGCGCATCGCGAAATGGCTGAAAGATCGTAACCGGGTCACCAAGGCGCTGAGCGCCAAGGATTACGAGGATTCGTTTGATACGAAATTCATGGAAAAAACCTACGAGAAACTCGGTTGGAAAATCCCGACGCAAGCGCCCTTCTTCCCCGCGAACTGGGCAGGCAAGATCGGCAACCTTCCGTATCCAAGCTATGCGAATGCCAATACACTCAAGGAGCCACAGCGGTGGCCCGAGCCGGGCGATCTGACGCGACCATGGTCGTTTGGTGGAACAACGTACAAACCATGAGTTGAAGCTGTCCGCGAGGGTCCGGAAACGATCGGACCCCGCGGCGGGATTTTTCGATGAGGAAGGGTCGCCCGATTTGAGCGCATCGACTCAAAGCGAGGACACCGGCTCGGCGTCACGACCTGCGCGAATGCGAAAAAGCAGGCTCCTGGCTTTCCTTCCGAATCTCACTTTTCTTTTAGTCCTTATTCTCGTCTGGCAATTCGCTTCCACGGTGTGGTTGCCGAGCATCGATCCACATATGGCGGTGCTCATGCCGGCGCCAACGACAATTGCGCGCACGGCCGCCGGCCTGGTCGCATCGGGCGAACTCTTCTTTCATCTCGTCGCCAGCCTCAAACGCGAAGCTTGGGCATTCCTGTTTGCCGCCACCGCCATCCCTCTGGGGATCGCGATGGGGTGGTGGCGGCTCGTCTACAATCAAGTCAATCCCATCATGGAGATCCTGCGTCCAATTCCGCCGCTGGCATGGATCCCTCTCAGCATTCTCTGGTTCGGCATCGGCGACGCGCAGAACCAATTCATCATCTTCCTGGGAATGTTCTTTCCGATCCTGATCAACACGATTGTCGGCGTGAAGAATGTCGATCCGAACCTGGTGCGAGCGGCCCGCAGTCTGGGCGCGCCCGAGTACAAGGTCCTTTCGCGCATTATCCTCAAGGGCTCACTGCCCCAGATCATCACCGGCGTTCGCATCGGACTGGGAGTCGGCTGGATGGCGCTCGTCGCGGCTGAACTTGTCGGCGCAAATTCCGGGCTCGGTTTTCTCATCAACGATGCGCGAAGCATGTTGCGCACCGACACGATTGTCGTCGGCATGCTGACCATCGGCCTGGTGGGGCTTTTGATCGATACTGCGATCCGTACACTGGGACGCAAATTTCTGCCTTGGTCATTGGCGCTGAGCAAATAGCATGGGCCACCTCGCTATCAAAAATCTGTCCAAGGTCTACGGCGATCCTGACGACGCAGAAACCGTGGTGGCGCTGCGCGATGTGACCTTCGAGGTTCCGAACCACCAATTCTGCGCGATCCTCGGTCACAGCGGTTGCGGCAAGACAACCTTGCTGAACATTGCAGCGGGTTTCGAACCTCCCACGACCGGCAGCATTGCCGTCGATGGTGTCCCCATTCGTGTGCCTGGTTGGCAGAACACCATGATCTTCCAGGACTACGCGCTGTTTCCCTGGATGGATGTTTCCCAGAACATTGCTTTCGGTCTCGAAATGAAGGGGCTGCCCGCGCACAAGCGCCAGGAATTCACGCGGCACTACATCGATCTTGTCGGTCTCGACGGCTTTGAAAACAAGTTTCCGCATCAACTTTCGGGAGGAATGCGCCAACGTGTGGCCATCGCGCGTTCCCTGGCTGTGCAACCGCATTTACTCTTGATGGACGAACCATTCGCCGCGCTGGACGCTCAAAATCGCAGTTTTATGCAAGACGAGCTCGTTCGAATTTGGCAGCGTGAACCAAAGACGGTGGTGCTTGTGACCCACAGCATTGATGAGGCCATCAAGCTATCGGACTGCATCGCCGTAATGACGCGCCGGCCCGGGCGCGTAAAACAATTCATCAACGTCGATCTGCCCAGACCGCGCGACGAAGACGACAAGTCGTATCTCCAATTGAAACGACATCTGCGCGCCTTGATTCACGAGGAAGTCGAAGCTCAGCGGTCCTGAAAAACTTGGCCCTGCGCTCAGGCACCAGCGACTTTCAAGGCCGCAAGTGCTATCTCGCCGTCAGTGATATAGTGATTGATATGTTCGACATGTTGGCCTGCTGGGACCTTGCCAACGTCACCGATGACTTTGCTGTTTCTCAATTCTGAAATGATGAAATCGCGCTCGGCGTTGGTATCGGAATCGGTGGCGTGAGTGATTTGAAACGTCAGCTGGGTCAGCGAGAAACCGGTGTCCCTGGTGCCTGCTCCGATCCAGTAAACGCTGGCGTCGTGCGGAGGCCGATCGGTGTTCAACCAGAATTTCGACGTTCCCCACGTGGTCTCAGCCAGTACAGGATCCAGGGCCCAGAACCGAATGTGGTGCCGCTTGCGCGGACTCCCATCGATGGCCTTCTGAAAGCCAATGTCCTGTCCCCGCCCGAAGAGATAGAGGGTACTGAAGGGCGCGGTTGGATAAGACGAGTTGAATACGAAAGCCCGGACCATTCGCCACGAACTTGCCAGTCCCAAACGATCGGCGCCTGACCAGCCGGCGGTTGCGAACGCAGCCTGTAGCTGCGACAGCGTACCCAAAAGCACGAGATTGACGGGGTCGCCGGGCAGGCCGTCACCGGTAATCGTATAGCGAGGCACGCGTTTGCGCTGCAGGACCTTGAGGCCCATGCGAACAACGCGCGGAAGGAAAATGTACGCTGCAACTCCATAGGTGATGGCCAGAGCCAGAAACCAATTAAGCCTGCGATCGGCAAATTCGAAGACGACAAAAGCGATGAACCAGGCGCTGAAGATTCCGAGCCCGAAAATAACCAATCGCTGCAAAAAACGTTTCAGCAATCTCATTTGGAAAACATGTCGTCACTCGTTGCCGCGCATAACTCTCGCAGCAGGTATAGCATCCCTCGCCACATCCGCCGATTGGTGATCCAACCGCAGCGTCAGGCAGCAGGCTGAGCCGCCGCTGCGCTGGAAGACCGTGAGAGGCGCCTCCACTACTGTATACCCGCGCTTTTTGAGCTGCCCCCGCAGCGTTTCGCTGCAGCTCGACAGCAGAATGGTGCGTCCGAAGTTGACTGCGTTAGCCGCAAAGTGCGCCGCGTCTTCTGCTGCTATGGCAATGCGTTGCGTTGGCGCGACACGCGCATGAATCTGTGCCAGCCCCTCGGCCGTGAAGGCGGCTGGATAATACATCACCGCACCACACGGCAGCGGACTGAAACAGGTGTCGAGGTGGTAGAAGGCCGGGTCTGCCAGCGCGAGAGCGACGCACGGCACGCCGAATTGCTCGGCAACAACCTCGCGCGCCTCCACTCCTGAGCGAAAGCCGCAGCCCATCCAGAACAACTGGCGGTGCGCATCCCAGAGGCAGTCGCCGGCGCCTTCGAGCGTCACCCCCGGGGGTAACGTGACGACCTCATCGATCAAACCGCGCGAGCGCAGGGCATTGAACGCCGCGGCATAAACCGGTTCCTCGCCCTGCCGCTGCGGATGACGAAAGCGCGCGAGCAGCGCCTTGCCATCGAGCACCACGGCGGAATTGGCAGTGAAGACGAGATCGGGCAAGCCGTTCTCAGGCTCAACCAGCTCGACGGTGGCGCCGCTGCGGCGAACTGCGTGGAGCAAGCCCTCCCATTGCCGTAAGGCTTCGCCGTGCAGCGCGTCGCCACTTTGGCTCCAGGCAGCCGGATCCATCCAGGGATTGATGCTGTAGGTGACGGCAAAGTATTGCGGCCGGCACATCAGAAAACGCGGCCGCGGGTCAAATTGTTCTGGAGTAGTCATCCCCTGCTCACGACTCTTTTCAAAACGCGCAGTGCGCAAGATATGCAATCAGCGCGCGGACGCAACGGTGGCGGTGGGAAAGTCACGTCAATTCTCCTGCGGCGGAACAAGCGCAAGCGCCACGATATGCGACGACATGCACCACCGAAGTGTGAGGGTGCGTCCGGGACGCGTCGTCGCCTTGCCGGCGGCAAGATCGACTTCGATATCGCCGAATTCCAGAAACACCCGATCGAGCGGATAGACGGCCTTGTAGACGGCCTCCTTGAGGGCAAACAGCAGCTTCGCCTTGACGAGATCATCCTTAATCCGGGCTCGCTCGCTTTGCGTGGCGACCAGCGCGAGCATGTCAGCGGCCAATGCGCCGGCCCGCTCCACGTCGATGCCGACACTCGCGAAATCGCGCCGTAAGCCAACGGCCGCAACGGCGATCTCATCGTCGTGTGCCAGCGAGCCAACGACGCCCGCCGGCCAGACCGGCGCGCCGCCGGCGTCCTTCGGGACTTGCGCCTCCGGGTGTCCAAGCTGCGCAAGCAGGGTGCGCGCCACCGTGCGGGCCGCACCGCTCGCCCGCCGCACATTCGCGATGGAGGATGAGATCGAAGCTGCCTCCGCGGCGCGAAGCGCGTCCCCATCACCGGGTGAAATCACGCGATGTCCAATGAGCAGGCCGGGCACCGCGACCGCATCGAGCGCCTGTTGCAACGACGGCCCGTTCGCAGCCCTGCTCACAAGGTCACCCACGCAAACCGCGGGCCCCTACTCCGCGGCGATCTGGTATTCGCACGCGTCCGCGGTTTCGCCCGCTGAACGGCGCACCAGCTTGGCCGGATTGCCGCGCCAGCCGGTATGCGAGTTCGAGCACCTCGCCCTTCATCAGGAACGAGTCGGCATCGAGCACCACGTGATCGCCCATCGTGACGCCGTAGTGCACGAAGGCGCCAGGACCGATCGAGCAGCCGTTGCCGATGCGAATGTAGTCGGACTTGAACACGCCCTCTTCCAGCGAGTGGGCCTGCAGCACGGCAGCCCTCGTTGAGGTTGGCGTAGTCGCCGACCTCGGTCAGCGTGCGCTCGGTGATCGAGCGGCCGCAGTCGAACACCTTGGCGCCGATCTTCATGCCCATCGCGCGGAACATCATGGTGCGGAACGGCGTGCCGGAGAACAGGCGCGTGATCGGCGACTCCGACAGCTTCCAGTGCCGCTCGTGGAACCAGAAGTACGGGTCGTAGATCGACGCAATCTTCGGCTTGAGACGCTTGAAGGCAAGGCTGGCACGCTCGAGCAGCACGAACATCACGATCGAGGCGCCGGCGATCAGCGCACGGTCGCGGCGAACAACGCGAGCACGCCGAAGCGGTCGTAGTAGGCGAGCGCGGCCATCCAGAGCGCCAGTGCCGCGAAGAACGACATCCAGCGGGCGGCAAGGAAGATCAGCGCGGTCACCAGATTGTAGCGATTCTTCTGGCGCAGCCGGGTGCGGCGCGTCTCCTCGTCGAAGGAGGCGTTCATGTCGCGGTCGCGGTCGACCATGCGCGGGATTTCGAATGCGGGCGAGCCGAGCAGGCCGACATTCTCGCGCACCGGCCCGTCGATCGGGATCATGGTCTTGGTGCCGAGCAGCACGTTGTCGCCGGTGCGGCCGTTCGGCGGATAGAAGATGTCGTTGCCGAGATAGTTGTGCTCGCCGATCTTTGCCTCGGCGAGCTGGAACGAGGTCGCCGACATGTGCGTGTTGATCATCGACAGCCCGTCCGAAACCATCGTGCCGGAGCCGATGTTGCACAGGAACGGATTGTCATGGCGCTGGTTGGTGCCCATGTTCGAGCCGGTCTGCTCGACCTTGTTCAGGTTCCAGCCGACCTTGCGCATGTAGGTCGTGATGAACGACGAGTCGCCGAACAGCACGCAGAAGAATTCCGAGTTGCTGGTGCGCTGGATGATGCTCTGCAGCAGGTAGTGGAAGCCGAACGCCGTATAGGTGACGCCGGGCTTGAGGAACAGCATGCAGAGACGCGGGATCACGTAGATCGACGACAAGCCCCGCGACGATCGAGCCGAAGAAGAGCGCGGCGGAGACGCCGAGCAACGACAGCGCCGACACGCCGGCGCCGATGCCGGTCGGTCGCGTACTGTTCCCAGAAGGAATAGGCGAGGATCGGGACCGGCACCGCGACGAGGACCAGGGCGGCAAGCTCGAGCGCGGTGAACACGGAGGTGCGCAGCGTGCTGACTTCGCGGCTCTCGATCGGGCAGTAGTCCGACGTGGTCTCGACCGCGGGCGAGCCGTGATAGTGCTTGCCGTCCGGCACGCGCTGGCCGCTCTGCAGCGACGAAGCATGGCCGAGCTGCGTGTCGTCGCCCATCGTCGGTGTCGATATCGAGCGACGCTCGCTTCGCCGACGAAGGCGTTCGCGCCGATCTCGACCGGGCCGATATGGATGAAGTTCGACTGCGCGCGATAGCCGAGGACGATCGTGTCCTTGCGCAGGATGGTGTTGTCGCCGATCGACAAGAGGTCGGCGCAGACCGGCCCGTAGCGGCAGCTCGATGCACCGCGTTGTTGCCGATGCTTGGCGCCCAGCAGGCGCAGATACGCGTTGTAGAGCGGGCGTGCCGGTGAAGGCCATCACCGGTGAGGTGCGCATCAGGGTCTTGACGACCCAGAAGCGGAAATAAGCGAAGCTCCAGATCGGGATCTTGCCTTCCTCGAACGGCCGATCAGCAGCCACTTGGCGAGGATCGAGATGCCGGTGAGCGCGACGAACGAAAGCCGGCCGCGAAGGCTACGCGCGCGCACGTAAAGCTCGACCGCGCCCGGAGCGCGACGGTCCATTCGAAGCCGGTGTCGAGCACCCACAGTCCGAACAGCGCATAGGCGGCGTAGAACACGGCCTGCATGCGCGCCGCAGGTGTAGTAGGCGAAATTCGGACGGAACGTGGAACGGCTCGGATTGGTGGCGACGACGTCCGCCGATGACCGTGTCGAGGTGGTCGGCGAGCCGCGCGATGGTCGGATTGGTGTAGATGTCGCGCATCGACACGTTCGCCATGCCGCGGATTCTTGCGGATGCGTCGCGCAGAAGCGCGCCATCAGCAGCGAATTGGCGCCGAGATCGTCGAAGAAGTGGTGCTCGGTCGAGACGCGCTCGAACTTGCAGCACCTCGGCCAGCGCCGCGTGCAGGATGCGCTCGTTCGTCGGTCCTCGGCGCGACGTAGCCGCCGGTCGGCCGAGAGAAGCGCGCGAGCTGCGGCTTCGGCAGCTGCTTGTGATCGGCCTTGTTGGAGAGCGTCATCGGGATCGCCGGCAGCTCCTCGAGAAAGGCAGGGCACCATGTAGGCCGGCAGCTTGGCGCGCAGCGCCTGCGAAATCTCGTCGCGCGGCAGCTCGGCGCCCTGCTTGAACGCGTAATAGGCGACGAGTTCGACCACGTCCGGCTCCGGCTCGAACGTGGTGACCGCCGCCTGCGCGATCTGCGGCAGGTCGAGCAGCACCGCCTCGATCTCGTTGAGCTCGATGCGATAGCCGCGGATCTTCACCTGCGTGTCGATGCGGCCGCGGTATTCGATCTCGCCGTTCTCGTTGATGCGGCCGAGGTCGCCGGTGCGGTAGATGCGGCCGGACGGATTGTTGTCGATGTTGAGGAAATCGCGGATGAACTTCTTCATCGTCAGTTCGTCGCGATTGAGATAGCCGAGCGCGAGGCCGATGCCGGCGATGCCGATCTCGCCGAGTTCGCCGGGCTCGGCACGTCTTGTCCTCGACCGGATCGAGAATGACGATCGAGTAGGTCGGCAGCGGCACGCCGATGGTGACCGGCTTGTCCGGCGTCAGCTCGGTCAGCGTCGCGGTGACGGTCGCCTCGGTCGGGCCGTAGGAGTTGAGGATGCGGCGGCCGGGCTTGTACCAGCGCGCCACGAGATTCTGCGGGCAGGCTTCGCCGCCGACCAGCAGCATGCGCAGCTTCGGCAGATCCTGCTCGATCGTCGCGAGCAGGGTCGGGCAGCACGCCATGCACGGTGACGTCGCGCTCGCGCAGGAAGTCGGCGAGCTCGTCGCCGATCAGGGGCAGTCCGGCCGGCGCGCGGGCACCAGCGTCGCGCCCGCGACCAGCGGCACCCAGATCTCCTCGATCGAGAAGTCGAAGGCGATGGTCATGCCCTGGTAGATGCGGTCGCCCGGCTGATAGCCGTAAAGCTCGGCGGCGACGCGCACGAAATTGCAGATGCTCGGGTGCGCGATCGCCACGCCCTTCGGGTTGCCGGTCGTGCCCGAGGTGTAGATGATGTAGCAGATCGGATCGTGGCTGCGCGGCACGCCGGTCAGGCGGCTCGCGTCCTTCATGTCGACCGCTTGCCTGGCGCTGTCGAGAAAGACCGTCTTCGCCTCGAGCGGCGCAAGCCGCTCCGCGAAGGACGACATCGAGACGATCGTGGTGATCTCGGCATCGGCGAGGATGAAGCGCAGACGCTCGATCGGGAACGCGGCATCGAGCGGCACATAGGCGGCGTTCACCTTCATCACCGCGAGCATCGCGATGTAGGTCTCGGCGCACTTGTCGAACAGAAGCCCGACGCGGTCGCCTGGCTGCACGCCCTGCTCGATCAGATAGCGCGCGACCTGGTTGGCGCGGCAATCGAGCTCGCGATAGCTGAGTGTGCCTGCCTCGGTGACGACGGCGTCGCTCTCCGAGAAGCGGATGCAAGCCTCTTCGAGGACGTGATTGAGGCGTTCGCCGGTCTTCCAGCGCACTGCGTTGTTGGTGTGCTCGCGGATGACCTGTTGCGGACGGCCAAAGCGGCGGCGCGCGGGCTCGATGGCGTCGCGTAGTTCGGGCCGCAATTGCGCGGGCGATCGCAACTCAACGACGGGCGCGCTCACCGGACGGTGGGCACTCAGATTGCGGATATCGGAAGGCTGGTCCATTGGCGCGCTTGCTTTTCTCTGTTCGGCCAAAGGGAGCTTCACGCAGCGGAATTTCGGCTGCGCTCCGCTCCCCTTTCCGTCCTCCAGAAGTACGACTGGGGAGATGAACCTGCAATGAACCTATCCAAAATATAATAATAATATCCGTACCTTAACGGCCGTTCAGCTTTTCATGAATGAGCATTCAGACGAAGCAATCCAGGCTGGCTAATTTGCCGGGTGCCCGAGCCGAAATCCTGGTTAGCGCCTGCTCTTTGGGCATGCCTCACGCGTGACCTGCGCGAAAGCGCCGTCGCGATTTTGACGCAGTGCAAAACCGTCGGTTGCTGCGGTCGCGAAACTTAAAGCGGGGTTCTTGCAAAAGGTCGTGCCCGCTTTGCTTCTGAAAGCCGACATTGGCGGTGCACAAATCAATGTCCGCTAACAGCCAATAGCGGACATTCCGCCATTCATTCGATCATCTCGTCGGGGACCAAGAGGAAAGCCTCAACTATAACTTAGTCGCCGGAAGTTCGGCCGTCCTCCATGTCACTGTAAGCACAATCCGCCGGAGCAGCTTCATGTGCGCCCAAGCTCTGATCGAAACGGAATAGCGTCGAGCAATACGGGCAAACGATCTCGCTAGCCTCACCCATATTGAGATAGACGTGCGGATGATCTTGCGGCGGCTTATCCCCAATGCACTTGAACTCACGACAGCCAATCCGCACGATCGGCGCCCCGACTTCATTATGAAACTTCGCATAACTTTCCATTCGCACCGTGCGGATTGCCTCTCCCCCGCTACTTCACATTGGTGAGCATCTTGGCGCAGGCTTCCGCGACATTGCGATTAGGCGAATCCGTTCCCGGGAATGTCGCCCAACCACCCTTTTCGACGAACGTGTCTTGTTTCCACGAGTCGATCGCCTGGAGTTCGACCAAAGTGGCCTTGGCCTCGGCGGCATGCTGGAACTTATCGACGCAGATTGGCGCGAGCGCTGTCACGACCGCGCTGTTGGCGCTTTGATTTGCCATTTTCATGGCCGTGCTTCCTAGCGTCCATCCGCCCCATCCGAAGCCGATGACAACTGTTGCGAGAAAGCCCGCGATGGCTCCCTGTATCAGACGGGTTAGCGATTCTCCTTGCAAGATTTTAGGTAACTGCATGACGTCTCCTTTCGTCCGATATGCTTCGGAGCGAGGGTAACGGACACCCGGCTGGGTGCCGGTCAAAAAGTTGGATTGAATACCCGGCCGCTTTGAGCTGACGGTTCGGTCTGCGACAGCGTGCGCTTGTGCACGATAGAAATCTGTACAAAATTGACCACTCTAGAGTCCGCTTTGGGCCAAAAGCAGACATCGCGCCTGTTTATTCGATCACTTTGTCGGCGGTTGCGAGTAGCGACGATGGTACCGTGAGGCCGAGTGCCTTTGCGGCTTTAAGATTGATCACCAGTTCGAATTTTGACGGCGCCTGCACTGGAAGGTCAGCCGGCTTCTCGCCCTTGAATATGCGATCGACGTAGGATGCACTTCGCCGGTACAAATCTGCGGTGTCAAAGCCGTAAGACATCAGACCGCCACCGGCTGCATAATACGGAAATGGATACACAGCGGGCAGGCGCTGGCGGGCGGCCAAAGCAACAATTCGATCGCGCGCACTAGAGTTGGTGGGGGTGGGCAATACGATCAAACCGCCCCCCAACTCCCGCGCGAACATTGCTAGAGCAGATTCGATATCGTCGGTCGGATCATGAAAGGTGATGCTTGTCGCCTGCACTCCCAGTCTCGGGGCCACGCTCTCGATCACATTCCAGATCGTGGCAAATCCCTTGAAGGCGGGGTCCAAAATAGTGGCTGCACGCCGCAGGTCAGGATCAATCTCCTTGAGCAGCTCCAGCCATTTCCCGCCGATTTCGGGTTCGAATGTGCTGAAGCCGGTAATGTTGCCCCCGGGACGTGCGACATCCTGGATGAACCCGCCACCGACCGGATCGGCTACCACGACGAATACGATTGGAATGCTGCGGGTCACTCGTTGTAATGCCGCTAGCACTTGTGTGCCATTCGCAAGAATTATGTCCGGAGCAAGCGCCGCCAATTCCGTCGCGTACACACTGGCACGGTCGGGCTGGCCTGCCGCCCAGCGATAGTCGATGCGAATGTTTTGGCCGTCGGTCCATCCCAATTTCTGGAGGCCCTGTCGAAAAGCAACAGTCGCTGCTTGGCCATTTGGATCGTTTTCGGTGCCACCCATCAGAACGAGGATGCGTCGCACCCGCTCGATCTGTTGTGCGCGCGCAGAGACTGTCCGCGCCAATGTTGCGCCACCGAGAAGCGTGATGAACTCGCGCCGTCTCATGCCGCAATCCCTCGGCTAAGTACAGGACATCCTAAACTTAGCACACGTAAGGGTCGGGCGAGATCCTTAAATGTCCGCTATTGGCACTTAGCCGACACGTTTCACACACTGCGAAATGTCTGCTTGTGACCCAAGTGGACATGAGCAACGCTTTAGTTGTTCTTACGCGGGTCGTCGGCTGGATTGATGTAATCGATGCCGCCCGGGCCAGTGAACTGAACTTGGAGGACCGACTCCTCGCCTCCAGTCCAAGCGTAGTGGGCGTGCTTTGCCGGGTATACCCACAACGAGCCTGGCTTCAGCAACTCGCCCTTCTTCTCAAACTTTTCACCATGGCTGCTCCCGATAGCGCCGCTTATAACCGTGACAACCTCTGAATAAGGGTGAGTATGGGGAGGCATTTGGAAATTGGGCGGAAACTTGATGCGTAAGACGACTACATCGCCCGCCTTTGTAGGATCGCCGACCACGGTAGCGATCTGGACACCTTTGGGAAACGCCGAATTATCTTTCCAGGTGAGGGCATCAGGCGTGACGCGTGTCGACGTATCTTGCCCCATTGCTGAGACTGACAACGCAATCAAACTGGCAGCCGTTAAAAGCAGTTTTTTCATGCGAGTCCTCCGGTGAGGGAACAAACTACCCTTCCCAAAGGGCTCTGACTGTCCCATACAGACCACTATTCCGTTTTGTGTACAGTAAGTGCATCGGTACGCGCTGGTGAATCATTTCGGCGAGTTGTTGCGCAATGCGCAGCAACACGAGGAACGTCTACTCGGTAGGCGCGTTGCTGTTTCGATCGCGTGGAGCCCCAACCCCGTCCCCGATTCCCCCGAGGGTTTTGCGCGGTCACCTTCATCAAATACGGATACCAGTCAAATGTTACGTACAGTTATTGTCGAGCAGAAAAGCAGCCAATCAGGTCGCAGAAAAACTATCACGCGCACCTTGGAACATGAACTCAACTCTAGTGATCAGGCGCGGCTGGACAAAAGCGACTTAAACAAGCACTCGAAACAAGCCTCGCTTATTTCAGAAACGTTCAAGCCCCGAGCTTAATTGGCCGCTACAAAAGCCGCATGGTGCTAGCGCCATCGAGCGGAATTTTTCCCACGAGGTCGAAACTGTCGTGCCTAAGGGCGTGGGAGACCAGCGCAGCAGATCAATTCGGAACCCGCAATTGCTGCCGACGCAAGGCTGTTTCTCGAAGCGGTCCTTCCTGACTTCGGGGGCCTCTATCTCTGTTTGATCCCCCAACCATCGAAGCGGATTCCGCAATGACTTGCTCAGCACGACAAGTTAGGAACGTTAGTGGACGTAGGTCCATGTGAAGACCAAAAGCACAATTGTCGCCGCGCCGAACAGGACTAGCTGGCGGGCTTCAAAGTTGGAGCGTCTTCGTATTGTCATGGGTAAATCCGCACGCTCAGCTTGAAGCGAAACACGTCGCCACGTGTACCAGGCGAGATAAGAAGGAAGCCCCACTCTGGTGAAGACGCCCGGCGTTTGATTACGCCCGGCGCGTGACCGCAGCGTAGGCAGGGACTGTGCCGCCCGCGCCGACAAGCGGCATCGACGTATCTTCGATGCCATAGTGGCCAGTACTTGCTTATAGAGGCGACCGGGGTCGCGCTCGCCATTCTTGGCGGCCGTAATGATAAGATTCGCGACAATCGCAGGCACGGCCGACCCGAAATCTTGAAGCGATTTGCAGGCACGGTCGAAGGCCTCGCCCATCGCCGAGGTTGCGGCGTCGTCGAACCAAATGTTTTTGATCGACCTGATAGTCATAAGGACCTCCCGAAAGGTACGAGCGGGAGCGCGGAAGCGTCTCTCAGTCACCGAGGCTCGAAGCCCGTTTCGGTGATGAAACAGGCTAGTCCCGCGAAAGGACGAAGACTGATCCAAACAGATCACTTTCCACTTTTGTCACAGCTTCATTTCGGGTCTTGGACTTTTGTGTCGGGAAGCATACATAGTAGTATCACCAGCAGCGGCACTGTCCCAGGCGTCGGTGGCTGAGAGACAATTGAGCTCCCGCCTGAATGGAGGAAGCCGTGATGTCTCGCACACCTAAACCAAGGCCCGTCAAGCCCAGCACAAATGCAAAACAGCGGGCGCTCCCGCTGTTTGATCCTGCGGTGTTTTTGGCGACGGCAGCCGTCGGTCGTGACATTTCCAAATATTCAAAGAAAGAGGTCATTTTTGCACAGGGCGACGATGCGGATGCGGTTTTCTATATCAAGAAGGGCAAGGTCAAAGTCGCCGTCATATCCGATGAAGGAAAGGAAGCCATCGTTGCACTGCTGGGGGCGGACGAGTTTGTCGGCGAAGGATGCTTGATCGGACAGCCGAAGCGTTTGGCGACCGCGTCTGCAATGACGGAATGCGAGATGATGCGCGTGGAAAAGACGGAAATACAGCGGGTCATTCGTGACGAGCCCGCATTTTCGCAAATGTTTGTCTCGCATATTCTGGAGAGGAATGCGCGGGTCGAAGAAGACCTCGTCGATCAGCTTTTCAATTCAACCGAAAAACGGCTAGCGCGGCTGTTGCTGCTGCTGGCCAATTTTGGAAAGGAGGGCCGACCGGAGCCAATTCTCGCAAAGATCAGTCAGGAAACACTCGCCGAGATGATCGGCACGACCCGGTCGCGCGTGAGCCACTTCATGAACAAGTTCCGTGAATTGGGGTTCATTGACTACAACGGACATCTCGAAGTCCATAATTCGTTGTTGGGTGTGCTTCTGGCCGATCAGCCACGCACAGTGAACCCGCCGAAACGATTATCCCCGTAATAGATTGATTGGTACGTTGTTTGTCCGCTAAGTGCCGACATCGAGAAGTAATGCGACAAAAGGACTGAATAGAGAATATTGCGGTCGCAAGGTGCTGGCCTGACGCGGGCTTGTCTATATTGCAGACATGAACGCCTTGCCACTGTGATTGGCGAAATTCATCCCCACGTAAAGAGTGTTGTTTGAGTGATGCACATTCAAATGATGTTTCATCGATATTTTGGAGATAACGCTCGTGAACCCAGTAACCCCGA
This sequence comes from uncultured Alphaproteobacteria bacterium, assembly GCA_963707615.1. Lineage (GTDB taxonomy): Bacteria > Pseudomonadota > Alphaproteobacteria > Rhizobiales > Xanthobacteraceae > Pseudolabrys. The sequence goes on along the minus strand of CAVPQT010000001.1, from coordinate 331,959 downwards.
ATACCGTCAATCCTGCCGAGGCTAAGCAAATTCTTCTTAAGGATATCAGCTCCAGGTGGGGCAAGTTTTCCGAGCAGGAGCTCGACGCACTCAAGAGCAAGGACGATCTCGTTACACAGATTGTCGCCAAGTACAGCATCGACAAGGCGCAGGCGCAGAGCGATGTCGACGCCGTCATGAAGGGCCGCCAAATTTAGGCTGCAACGGGCTCGAGGCCGCCTTTGGTGGCCTCGACTTGTTGTCTACTCATTTTGAGGGACAGCCTGCTATGGATATCAATCAAGCGAACATCGATGGGCATAAATTTCTGCTGACGACCGAAACCTGCAACGGCAAGACGGGGGTCGTCATGTCACCATTTCACGGCTCCGCTACAGACGAAACCTTAGATCCGGCGTGTACTAAATGCCACGCACCAATGGTTCTCATAAGTATTGAGGAAAAGTATCCTGGTTACCACCGACGAACGTTTGAGTGCTCAGCATGCGGCGCCAGTATGACGGAATGGGCTGGCTGATCGAGGAGTCTTCCCGGCACGTGACCCGCCTGCAGGTTGCCGCACAAGCTCAATTCGACTGCCTTGTTCTTATTACTTCTTCCAGGCCGTCGCCGTCATCGGGTACGAAACCACGGCCACCGCACGTTAGGCATTGCTGTTCCTCGTCCGTGCCTTTTTCGGCGACACCATCACCGTTGCAGTCTGGACAGGTTTTCATGTGTGCGCCTCATGGGAAGCGGACGAAAGGCCCCGCCATGTGGGCGGGGCTCAGTACGCATACGCATACATCACACTAGGCAGGCCCAGTGTTGAAATACTCAGCATAAATGGCATCCGAGTCTGTTCAAAATTGACCATTTTTCAAAATAGCTGGATGCAAGGTCGCGGCACGACTCATGCCAAAGCGGGCATTGTCCGCTGAGTCACCAACGGACATTGCCGGAACGATTGTCCTCGGCACGGATTGTCCTCGGCAACCGAATTTTGGAGGCGGAAATGAAGGCATTTGTCGCGTGGGCAGCCGTTCTAATCGTGCTGGGCGCTGCTACTGGTGCGGACGCAAAGGGATGTCTTAAGGGCGCTGCGGTCGGAGGCGTCGCAGGGCACTATGCGGGACACCATGGGTTATTGGGAGCGGCGGCTGGCTGCGCTATCGGACGTCACGAAGCCAATAAGCGCGACCGCATGCAAAGAAACCAGATTGATCAACCTGATCGCGACCTGCGAAATGGCGAGGAACGTCTCTAGCGCTATTGCCGGATGGCAAAACCTGTCGGGGCTGCAGTTAGGGCCCGCGCGTCGTAATGCATTGGATAATCCAGTCAGGGAATACAGTGTGGGTTCTATGAAGCGAACAATTCTCAAAGCCTTTTTAGAACCGTTCGTTATCGTGGTGGCGGCCGTCTACTTTGTCATCGATGCATTGGCTCTATCGATCCTAAAGCCGCTCTTAAGGAAAATTGCCAACCTAAAAGTGCTTAAATTTATTGCGCGGTGGATCGCTTCGCTTGGCCCCTATTCCACGCTGGCGTTGTTTGTGGTCCCTCTCGTTTTGCTAGAACCTATCAAGCCATTGAGCGCTTATTTCCTAGCATCGGGACACATCACATTCGGCGTGCTGGTCCTTATCGTTGGCGAAATTCTGAAAATTACGATTGTAGAACGGATATTTCATATTGGACGAGACAAGCTAATGACGATTAAGGCATTCGCGTGGATTTACAATTTAACCTGGGAGTGGCTGACCTGGCTCCAGGCGTTGCCGCCATGGCAGTCCGTCAAACATAACTTTGACGATTTTGTTCACTGGGCGCACAAGCTAACTCACAGGCGCAACCCGCCAGCCGCAGTCCGCTCTGGGTCATAAGCGTACATTTTGCGCTCCGCCAATGACGGACACTGACCGGCGTTAAGGGATCCGACATCGGCGTCGGTCAACTCCGGGATGGCACCTTATCTGCCGCTTACGGCTTTCTGGGGTTTCGCGCGACTTTAGCCAAAGGTGAGGCGCAGTCATGACGACCACAAGACAAAGACCGATGCCGCCGGGCGATCCTCCACAGCCAGCACCCCCGCCGGGTGACCCGCCGCAGCCGCCAATGCCGACCCCGGGGCAGCCTTCAATCGATCGCCAGATCAGACCCCATGTCCGCTTTGGGTCAAAAATGGACTGTGCAACGCGAAAGACGATGTCCGCTAAGGGCCGAAAGTGGACATGTTCGACGCAACGAGACCGCCAAGCGTGGTTGCAAACGGCCCCAAAAGGCACATTTAGTTTGTATGACAGATATTCTCGATACTCCGCATATGAGCCAAGAAGAACCAAAACTGATTGTCCGGAAGGCATCTCATGCCCCGGTTTGGTCGGTATGGGCTGTGCTCGATGACACCCCATCTGAGGAAATCTTTGAGGGGGCTTCTGAGGAAGAGGCGTCAAGCTGGATCAGTACCGGCGGTCAAGCGTGGCTTGGAGAACGCAGACGAAAACGCAGTTCCTAGCGGCAGCGTGTCCGAGGCGAGCTTTGCGCAGCATAGTTGCCGATGTCTGCCTTGGCCAATTCGCGAATTGATCTACGCCAACAGAAAAACCCTTTTCGCAGCGGTCTCTGCGAAATCCGATCAGGTGCAATTCAGACCCCGCTATTACAGGTCTGCCTTTGCGCCACCTTTGTCGACGCCAGTCTCGACGCGGTCCTTCCTGGCTTCGGCGGCCTCTATCTCTGTTTGATCCGCCAACCATCGAAGCAAAATCTCGCGTTTAATCTGTACGGTCGGCGGAAGCTTGATCTTTTTTCCAAACCTTCTAGCCAGGATTTCCATCTGAGCATCTCCCTTAATTTTTTCTGCGCGACACTAGAGGACGAGGGTCCAAACGAAGACCAAAAGTACAATTGCCGCCGCGCTGAACAGGACTAGCTGGCGGGTTTCAAAGTTAGTGTGCCCTCGTATTGTCACGGGTCGTTCCGCATGCTCGTCCCGGATTTTGAAACAACGCGCGCTTCACGCGCTAAGCGCTCAGCGCGTAGCTTGGCCGTGAGTACGCGAGTCGCCTGTTCCTTACTGCCGTGTTCGGAGAGGGCTTTCACGCCGTCCTGTTTCCATCGAAACAGGCGTTCAAGGCGTTCCTTTTGCTTTATTGAGGCCATATTCCAGAGCTCCTTAGTTTTTTCTTGGATCGTGAAAAAATCTCATGACAAGGCGATCACCTTCCCAAAGCTCCACGTCATGACCATCCACCAAGAGCCTTGCTCTATCGATGGCATCGTAGTCGCCAGCGCATACGACAAATGTCGCTGGGCCGAAGATACGGTTGTTTTTGTCGATCAAACTGGCGCGATATGCCGGCACGATATCTGCTCCCCTGTAGTACAGGCGGGAGCTTTCCAGTGCTCTCAGCCACCGACGCCTGGCTCAGCGCTGCCGGTGATACTTGTTATGTGGGGTTTCTAACGCAGCTAATCCAGTGGTCAAAAGGACCAACGGGCCAGTGTCCGCTTTGGGTCAAAAATGTCTGCTTTACCGCTGAAAGCGGACATTAAGAGAGCGCCGTCGGAATTTCTGCCAAGTGCCGGAAGCGGACGATCGTGCGCCAAATTTGCACGAGCATGCGATTTAAAAAACTCATTCGCGACCCTGCGCGGCAAGGTCAAATGTATAGACACCTTCGTGATTTCTCGGACGTTCAAGCACCTCGCGATGACGCAGCGTGCGACGGACGTCGTGGTAACCAGCGCGCCAATGCTCCTGCATGCTCAGTCGCGAAAACTCGTAGTCCTTCGAATGGCCTTCATAATTTTTGGCCCGATAGATCAGATGGATGATGTTGTAAACCTTGCGTTCCGCGACACTATTGAGAAGCCGAGCCTCCGGGCCTGTCTTCAAATTCTCAGGCAATTTTTCGAGGAGACCCGCAAGAGCATGTCGCAGCTTTTGTTCATACTTGAATTGATCCGTCTTTGCGCGCGTGCGGCTGGAATAGCGGATTTCCTTTTCCCGCGTTGTAACTTCAAAAATGTCGCGAGGGAATTCGCCACGCGCGCTCCACAAGTCAACCTGGAACGCGAGGGTGTCGCGACGCGGTTCCGCATCGACTACCCATTGTAGCGGCGTATTCGAGACCAGTGCGCCATCCCAATATTGCTCACCATCTATTTCGATGGCGGGAAAGCCCGGTGGCAGGGCGCCGCTGGCCATGATGTGATCAGGCCGGATGGTGTGCGTGGTCGTGTCGAAATAGACGAAATTGCCTGTCGTGACATTGACGGCGCCGACGCTGAAGCGGATTTCGCCGGAATTGATGCGATCAAAATCGACCAGCCGTTCAAGCGTGCTCTTTAGATCTTTCGTGTCGTAAAAGCTTGTTGCCTCGATCGTGCCCTGTGGCTGAAACCAGGGAGGTATCGGCCGCGGGCCAAAGAATCCTCTGGCGCCGCCCACCGTCGCAAAATTTGCGCTCATTTGGTTGATCAGCTGGCGCATGGCGTCACCCTTCGCGAGGCCAAAACATGCATCGCCCGCGCCCGGCCATGGTCCATCCGCGGTGACCTGCGTCCAGAATTCGCGCAGGCGATCGATCCGCGTCTCTGGCGGGTTACCTGCAAGGATGGCGGCGTTGATGGCACCGATCGACACGCCGGAAATCCAGTTGGGGTGAATGCCTGCCTCGCTAAGGGCCTCGTAAACACCAGCCTGGTACGCGCCCAGGGCGCCACCACCTTGCAGCACGAGCGCCACGACTTCGAACGGAAGGCGTTTTGCAGCTAGATTTTTCGGCTGTGGCTGAACATTCATGTCCGATCTCCAACTGGTGCGCGCCAGCCGACCCGCGTCCGGTGATCATTGCAATCATACCGTCTGTCAGCACGAGCGGTGTGTTGGTCGATACGAAACAAGTGATACAGTTTCCAAGGGCGACGCCGTCACATTGCAAACAACGGAACAGACGCGGACGCATATAGTGAGCAATCGTGCTGGCGCAATAACGCCAAATTGACCGCTGAGTTGCGGCAATGGCGCCGCCCGATGCTTTACACCGCCAATACCGTCGATGACTTACATGGTCTAAGGGTCCACGTACGATCAAATTCTGGAGTTACGATATGCGCCTTCCTCTCATAAAGCCGGCCGATCTGACCGAACAGCAAAAGCCTCTGTTCGAGGATATGAAGCAGGGTATCGCTGCAAATTTTCAGGGCTTTGCAAATATTGGCAGCGATGGCGCCCTATTGGGTCCCTGGAATCCGTGGCTGCATGAACCCAAGTTCGGCAAGCCCGTGTGGGAACTTGTGAAAGCGATGGTATCCAGGCCTTCGCTGCCTGCCAGTGTCCGTGAAGTCGCTATCCTCGTAACCGGCGCCCATTTTCGGTCAGCATATGAATTATATGCGCACGTCATTGTAGCCGAGAAACGCGGACTGCCGGACGACAAGCTTGCAACAATCGTGGCAGGACAACGGCCCGCAAATTTGAGTACGCAGGAAGGTGTGGCCTATGACTTTGCATCCGCACTCGTGAACGGCGGCGTGCTACCGGAACTGACCTATCGTGCCGCTGTAGAGCAATTTGGCCCGCACGGTGCCGCGGAGCTGTCTTATCTCGTCGGCGTGTACTGCCTTGTGTCGGTCACACTGAACACTTTTGATGTTCCGGTCCCAGAATGACGCGGACCGAAACTTTTATTCGCTCCATTTGCCAACCCAGGCCAGCCGCAACGGCCGCAGGTATAGTCCACGGAATGTTCGCTCGCGACGAGTACGGGCGGAGCCTCCAAAATGACGCCGACTGCCGGCGTGTCGACAACTCTCAGGGGATCTTACGAGGGTTCATGGTCCGCTCCCTTTTTACAGGCGGGAGCACTACCGAACTCTTAGTCACCGACGCCTGAGCCTTTGGCCGTGCCGGTGATGATCTTGGTGTGAGCCTTCCAACAGTATTAGTCCCGTGTCGAATGACGCTCTCACGCGATCGGAACCGAGATGGAACTCCCATATGGAATTGACGATGTCCGCTTTGGGTCACTAGCGGACATGTGCTGCGCACGAGCTCAATCCGATGATGCGCCGACTAGCGCGAAGAGGCAGGCGCTGTCTTCTTCAACGGCAGTTTATAGTGATAGAGCTCCATAACAGCCTTAGCGTATTCAAGTGCAGGATTTTGACTACAATAATTCAGGATAAACTTTTTTTGCGCATCAATGGGCACTGCCGCCATATCTCGATAGGTTCCCGTTGTCTCTGTGATATTAAAGCCGCTCATAAACCCCTGAGCCCATGTGAAGAATAAATTATCGACTTGATCGGGGTTCTGCCGATAGTCTGCTGCAAACTTACCGCAAGTTACGGACCCCGGTCCCATAATTGCTGGGTCAGCTATTGAGTTTGTCGTTTGGCTCAGAAGCCCTAGTACAAACGTAAGCCCGCATATCGATTTCATGAATCGCTCCCAACACTTCTGACATCTGACCCAGCTTCGATGGGCTTTTAAGTTGGACCTTGGGCCAACGCCCGGCAGTTACTCGCGCCATTGATGGGACATGCTCAACCGTAGGGGCTAAACTGACGAGCACTTGATGTGGAGTGTTGCGTCATGCACCTGAAGGCGATTGCTACCATTTTGACGCTCGGCGCCATGTCGGTATGTGCGCAAGCTCAACAATTGACCCCTGCGAAGCCGACCAGGGAGGACGCGCAAAAGATCTTTAAAGCAATCAGCGGCGACAAGGCCAAGCTTCAGACCTTTTGCGATATCGCCAAGCTCGGTGACGAAATGGAAAAGGCCAACGAGAAGCGAGACTCCAAGAAATTCGAGGAACTGTCATTGAAAGAGGACGAATTGGTGAAAAAATTGGGCACCGAATATGCCACCTTGATAGACGGAATTCAGAATGTGGACCCACAGTCCGAGGATGGTCAGGAGATCAGTTCGATGATACAGGCGCTCGACAAGTTGTGCCCGCAGTAAGGGCCTCGGCTCGCTGCTTATGAGGACTTTCGGTCAAAAGCTGACATTGCACCAATAGCGGACATCCTCGCCAAGCGTCGTTATCTCACCGGGAACAGAAGCGCGACATCAAATCGCAATTGTCAGTCTTATGCGCCGGTCGGACGCTCTACGTTGTAAAAGGCCTGGACCTGCGCGTTAATTGGTTGATCACCCAACAACCGCCCCCAAATAAAAATCGAGCCGCCTCCAAAATTGAAAGTCTGTCTTGCCAGGCAACGATAACAATTGCCGCAACGGCGATCCGGCCCCGCTCATCCAATTTTGCGGGCTGTGCTAAATTTACCACGTGCTATAGCGGCGGTAATTAAATCGGCTTGGGGAGGATTGCGCACGCGCCACGCAACGTGAGCCAAGAGCCAGAACAGACATCATGGATGTGCAACCGCATTTGTGGCTGGAAGGCCACACATCCATAAGATTCATCTTGGCCACGAACTCATGCATAGTCCGCTTTCTGCGGTCGGATAGGATTAAGCGCGCACGAGAGATAATCATACCTAGGGGCGATTAATGACGATGTCGGGGAGCGCTCCCTTCTGGGTTTTTACCAAAAAATTTCGGTCGTTTGTTCGGTTGAAAGTGGCTGCCAGCGTCATTGCGGCTCCGCTTGCAGGAACCATCGTCCTGTCCACCGCGACTAATTCTCGCGCTGATGAAGGTGGCGTGAGTTTCTGGCTACCGGGTTTCTTCGGCAGCCTGGCAGCCGCCCCGCAGGTACCCGGATTTTCATTGGCAAATATTTTGTATGTTTCGCAGGTGTCTGCCGGCGGCAACGTTGCGTTCGCAAAGCAGGTGCCTATCGGCAACATCAATGTGCCCCTCAATGTAAACTTCAATGCAAATGTTCACGGTCGTGCCGAGCCACTGTATTTCGCGATACCGGGCTACACGTTCGCGACTCCCGTCTTGGGCGGCCAGTTCAACTTTTCCACCGCGTTCGCTTATGGACGAATCCAAAGCAGCGTCGACGCGACGATATCAGCCAGCCTGGGCGGTCCGGGATTTACGATTGGACGCAGCCTGACAGAAACGGCCACCGGTTTCGGCGATATTCTCCCGATGGCTTCGCTGCGCTGGAATTTTGGCGTCCATAATTTCATGACCTACTTGACGGGAAATCTGACGACCGGAACATACCACTCACAGTCGATTGCCAATGTCGGCATAGGGCACAACGCAATCGATGGTGGTGGTTCCTATACTTATTTCGACCCGAAGACCGGACACGAATTTTCCGCCACACTCGGGTTCACTTACAACTTCGAAAACACGAACACGAATTACCAGAACGGCATCGACATGCATCTGGATTGGGGTGCGTCGCAATTCCTGACCAAGCAGTTGCAGGTTGGACTTGTTGGCTATTGGTACCAGCAGCTTTCCTGCGACAGCGGCTCAGGCGATCGCGTCGGGTGCTTTGAGTCGCGCGTGGTCGGCGTTGGACCACAGATCGGGTATATCATTCCGATCAACAAAGAATGGCAGGGATACCTGAACCTCAAGGGCTACGGCGAATTTGCTGCTCAGAACAGGCCCGATGGCTGGAATGCGTGGCTCACGTTCGCCATTTCACCGGCGGCTCCCGGGGAAGCACCCCCGTCAGCCAGGCGCATGGTCACGAAGTAGTCGGTTGCGGCGCGTTCCAATTTAGTTGCGGATGCGTTCTCCGCTTTGGATCAAAAGCAGACATATGCAGTGCAACAGGCGCTGTCCGCTAAGGGCCAATAGCCGACCTCTGGTTATTCGTCATACCGACAAAGCTGCACTTTGTTGTGCCCAACCTCACTTCAGCGGTAACGGCGGCTCAAGCTAATCTGAAGAAGCAGGGATGGAGATTTTGCAGCATGGCGACGCTCGTCTTCGGAATGAACCAATCCCTGGATGGCTACGTCGACCACGAGGCGTTTGCGCCAGGCCCCGCGCTCTTTCGTCACTGGATAGAGCACGTGCACGGCCTGACCGGCTGCGTGTACGGCCGCCGCTTGTACGAGGTCATGCGCTATTGGGACGAAGACCATCCTGAGTGGGATGCGGCGGAACGTGCCTTCGCGGCGGCGTGGCGAAGCCAACAGAAATGGGTCGTGTCGCGCTCGTTGAAGTCCGTCGGACCCAACGCGACGCTTGTCGCGGATGAAATCGAGGCGGTGATACGCGGGCTGAAGGCTCGGCTCGCCGGGGAGATTGCAGTTGGTGGACCAGACCTTGCACGAAGCCTGACCGACCTTGGTCTTATTGATGAGTATCGACTCTACCTCCGCCCCGTCGTGCTTGGTCGCGGCAAACCATTTTTCGCCGGCCCGCGGCCACCGCTCCGCCTTGTGGCCAACGACTTGGTCGGCGAGGACGCGATCAGGTTGACCTACGTTCCTGCCTAGTCACGCGACGCGCCCGCGGATTGCACTGACCGCGTCAGGTCCGCTTTGGATCAGACGCAGACATGTGCAGTGCAGCTAGCGATGTCCGCTAAAGCGAACACGGCACGAACCCTACTCGAGAATCTCATCGGCGCGCTGCTGAAAAGACAAGGGCACGTCAAGACCGAGCGCCTTCGCAGTCTTCAGGTTGATCACAAGCTCGAACTTGGTCGGTTGCAATATTGGCAAGTCTGAGGCCTTCTCGCCCTTTAAGATGCGACCAACGTAGACACCCACCTGACGATACGCGTCTCTAAAATTGGGCGCGTAGCTCATCAAACCACCGGCCGCTACGGATTCGCGCGTTTCATAAGTCGTAGGAATGTTGTAACGGGCCGCCAGTGCGACAATCTGATCGCGCAAAGTGATGAAAAACGAATCTGCACCGACGACAACTGGTCCGGCTTGCCCCTGGGATATCTCGGCGAAGGCGGCATTAACTTCATGCTCGCTCGTGGCGCGATAGATATGAAGCCTTAATCCGAGAGCGCGTGATGCTTCCTGCATATTCTCGATCTGAGTTGCACTCGTGGGATTCGACGGATTCACGAGAAATGCAATTGAATCTGCCTTGGGCACGAGTTCACGCAGGATCTCCAGTCGCTTGGACACCAGCTCGATTGTGAGCCCGCCGACGCCAGTGATATTTCCGCCCGGTCTGCTGAAGCTTGCAACGAGACCCAGCTTCACAGGATCGCCGCCTACGAAGACGACGATTGGAGTGGTCGTGGTTGCTGATTTTGCCGCAAGTGCCGTCGGCGGAGCAAAAGCGGCCAAGACTGCAACACGACGGCCGACGAGATCGGCTGCCAATGCAGGCAGGCGATCGAATTGGCCATCTGCCCAACGATATTCGATCGTGACGTTCTGACCGGCAACATGGCCCGTCTCGCCCAGGCCATCATGAAAGCCGGCCACTGTGTGGATGTTCTGCGAAGCCGATCCACTGTGAATGAACCCAATAACCGGAGATGCAGTGGATTGCGCGCGCACGCCGAATGGCCACGCCACCGCCGAGCCTGCTATGGCCCTGATGAAATCTCGCCTGCGCACGCAACCCTCCACCAGCGGCCGAGCGACATCTTTTTTTCGAAGCCTAGCAGAACGGGAAGACGCAGTAAGGGGTGAGCATGTCCGCTTTGGGTCAGGAGCAGACATGTGCGGTGCGACTAGCAATATATCGGCTAAGGGCCAGAAGCGGATTACTCAATCAGGTCGTCGGCGCGTTGCTGCAGGAGCGACGGCACGTCCAGCCCAAGCGTTTTCGCAGTCTTGAGATTGATCGAGAGCACAAACTTCGTCGGTAGCTGCACCGGCAACTCAGCCGGCTTTGCACCTTTGAGGATACGATCGACATAACCTGCCGCTTGCCGGTATTGATCGGGGATATCAATACCATAGGACATCAGGCCGCCGTCGATGACGACAATGCGGAATGCATAAACAGCGGGCAGTCGATGTCGGTCCGCCAGGGCAACAATCAGCTTGCGATTAACGAGAGTCGTGGCGTCCGGCAACACAACCAGCCCACCGTTCGGTTCGCGCACGAACTCACCGATAGCACGTTCGATGTCGGCGGTGCCGTTGATAGGTGCGACTGTTGGCGCGATCGAGAACCGCGGTGCAGTGGCTTCGATCAAGCGCGTATAATATGAGCCGCCGCCGGGCGCCAATTTCGGATTGAACAAGAATGCAACGCGCTTGACGCCGGGCGCGACCTCCTTGAGTAGCTCCACCCATTTACCCGTCAGCGAGGACTCAACGTTGGTGAATCCGGTCGCATTGCCTCCCGGACGAGCCAGGCTTTCGACGAAGCGTTCGCCGACGGGGTCGGAGACCACCGTGAAAACGATCGGGATTGTACGGCTCTGCCTCAGAAACGCCGCCGTCACCGGCGTACTTCTGGTCAAGATCAGGTGGGGATTGAGTGCAACAAGCTCTTTTGCGATCGCCTGCATCTTTTCTGGGTCACCGGCTGCCCCACGAAAGTCGATCTGCAGATTGCGCCCTTCACTCCAGCCCAGTTGTTGCATGGTCTGCTTGAACGCCGCAACGCTCGCTTGAGCTTCGGGATCGTCCACGGCCACATTCACGACAACACCGATACGGCGAACCTCGTCGCGCTGTTGGGCGCGTACCGACAGCGGCCACGATGCCGCCGCACCGCCGAGAACCGTAATGAATTCCCGTCGCCTCATGTCCACCCCCCAAAATCCCGACCATCGTACCGGCTTAATGCAGAGCTGGGAAATGGCCGCTTTGGTTCATGAGCAAATGTGTGCGACGCAAAAAACGATGTCCCCCGAGGGCCAATAGAAGGGATTGTTGCTGTTCGCCACGAACATTAGCCGCGGCGCGCCCTCTCGATAGCGGCGACGTCGATCTTTCTCATGTCCATCATAGCGTCAAACGCGCGCTTTGCTTCAGCGCCACCAACTGCCATTGCTTCGGTCAGCACGCGCGGCGTGATTTGCCACGACACACCCCATTTGTCTTTGCACCAGCCGCACGCGCTTTCCTGGCCGCCATTATCGACGATGGCGTGCCAGTAGCGATCCGTCTCAGCCTGATCGTCCGTGGCGATCTGGAACGAAAAGGCCTCATTGTGTTTGAACACGGGCCCGCCGTTGAGGCCGATACAGTGGACGCCAGCAACTTTGAACTCGACGGTCAGCACATCCCCCTTTTTGCCGGAAGGATAGTCACTGGGTGCACGGTGGATGGCACCCATCGCGCTGTCAGGAAATGTCTCGGTATAAAATCGAGCAGCTGCCTCGGCATCCTTGTCGTACCAGAGGCAAATTGTGTTCTTCGCCATTGCTTCTCCTTTCACTCTGAGCACTCCTGAATTGCCATCGTTCTCTGCTCGATGATAGCGCTGTATTTGGCGGTGATGGCCGCGACCTTTTGCCCTGAGTAAGCGCCTCGCGAATGCAACGCAGCCAGGCACGTCCGCCAAGGGCCATAAGCGGGCATGTGCGCCGAAAAAGGGCGTCTACTTTTGACGGCGCCTTTTTTTAGCCCGTAGTCGCGAATTGATTTCGTCATGCATGGGATTTGATGCCGGACCGGATGAAATGCGCGGGTCCGGCGCGCGGTCTTGAATCGGCGCGCCCAAGCGTTCAAGAGCTCTTTGAAGCAGCTGACGTGCTTCTTCTTGCTCAGTGGCGTTCATTCGCCGTGGGTCGATATTGACGGTGAGATGGGGCAAGCGAATGGCAAGTGCCTCGCCGTCATCGGCCATTGCTTGAAAATCGTCGATGACGCGGTAGGTGGTTATCGGATCGGCAAACCCCTTAACTCTGATCCGTCCTACCTCCTCACAGCTGATCTCGTCTTTTACGTGCGCATAGGTTTCATAGGAGATCAGGATTTCTCCAGGGGGCGCCTCGCTTTCAAGACGCGAAGCCAGATTTACGCCACTGCCAACGGCGGTGTAGCTGACGCGGTCTTCGCTGCCGAAATTTCCGACCGTGCAATACCCAGTGTGAATGCCCATTCGGCAGGATAAAGGCCGTTCAATACCGGCGTCCCGCCAGATGTTTGCGAGCTGCCGACACCGCTTTTGCATCGCCACCGCCATCTTGACGCACGCCAAAGCATCCGCATTCACACCGCGACTTTCGGGATCGCCGAAGAAAATCATGACAGCGTCGCCGATGTATTTGTCGATCGTTGCGCCGTAGCTCAAAGCAATCAGCGACATTTCGGTCAAATATTCATTCAGGAGCTGCGTAAGGTCTTCCGATTCCATCTTGTCGGTAATTTCGGTAAAACCTGAGATGTCCGAAAAGAACACAGTGAGTTTTTTACGTTGGCTGACAACTTTGACATCCTGAGCGCCCGAGAAGATTGTCGCATAGACTTGCGGTGGCAGGTATTTCGCGAGCTTCCCTGATAAAGTCTCCAGCATTGAGTTTTTCTCAGATACCTCGATCGTTACGCGACGCAGACGCTCACGTTCCGCAGCAAGCTGCTGCTCGCGCAATCGAAGCTCAGTGATGTCGGTTCCGGCCCCCCGATAGCCCTTGAAGCTTCCGTCCGGAGCGAACACCGGTTTGCCGCTGATCTGCAGAAATCGAAGCTCTTTGTTGGGCAACGTTACGTCATACTCGAAGTTGCGAAAGGGCTTCCGCGCACCGAGATCGCGGTAATGAGCCTGCCAGTGCGGCGCTTCTAGTGCCTTGCCTGCAAACTCCTGCCGCGTCCGGCCAATCAGGCTTTCTCGCGCGACCGGAAAGATTTCAAAGAACCGATCGGAGATGAAGGTAAAACGCAGATCCTCATCCATCTCATAGAGCCAGTCAGCAGAGACTTCAGCGACGTCACGAAAACGCTGGTTGGTTGCTTCCAACTCCGCTTCATGCCGCTTGAGTTCGGTGATATCCGAGTAGACAACGACAACACCGCCGTCGCGCGTTTTCTTTTCGCTGATTTGATACCAGGTGCCATCGCTACGCTCGATGACGACAGGCTCGCCGGGATCACGATGCCTGGCGACACGCTCGTGTACCCACTTTTCAGGATCCTGCAGAGCCGCTGGAATGAGGCCATTCGCAATCGCGCGCCGGACGATGCTCTCGAACTTATCTCCAATTTCGACTGATGAGCCGGCGTCATGCCGCATCAGCTTGCGGTAATGAGAATTGCACAGGATCAATCGATCCTGGTCGTCGTAGAGGGCGAAGCCTTCCGAAATGGTTTCAATCGCTTCCAGGAGGCGCTGTCTGGCGAGCGTTACCTCTTTTTCGCGGAGTTTAAGGTCAGTGACGTCACTGCCGGTGCCGCGGTAGCCGGCGAAATCGCCATCAGCCCCAAAAACCGGCTTGCCGCTGATTTGCAGATAGCGCACTGAACCATCCGCCATCGCGGTGTTGTAGGCGAAATTTCGAAACGGGCGGTGCGCGGCGAGTTCGGAGTAATGCTTTTTCCAATGAGGCTCATCGAGTTCGCGACCGGCAAATTCCTGGCGAGTCTTGCCGATCACCTGTTCAGACCTGATGGGAAATATTTCAAAAAAGCGGTCAGAAATGTAAGTGAATCTGAGGTCGGCGTTCATTTCATAGATCCAGTCGCCGGCGGTCTCTGCTACATCTTTAAACCTCTCCTCGCTCGCCTTGATCGCAAAATCGTATGCGGCTTGTGTCTTCGCCGCACTCAGATGCGATAAGATCCAGTGTCGCACAATGCGAATGTATCTTCGGGCGTCATCAATTGGGGCAGCAACCGCAACACAGAAGAGGCGCTCGCCTTCAAAATCGATAGCGGCAGCGCACCCTTCGAGCATGCCGACCGATCGCGCCGCTTCCTCTGCGGTCACATTGAACGAGTCGATCTCGCCGACCATGATTTTTGCGGCGTTCTCATGAAGGTCGCCAATGCGCGATCGTTTGGAAGACGCGATGACCCGACCACGACCGCCGAAGATTGTGACGACAGCGCCGATCTCGTCGGCGATCTGGTCGCAAATATCCTGAAGAATGTCGATTTCGAGCTGCATCAGACCGCGAATGCGGCAACAGCCAATAACTTCGATCTCATGACTGTCACCCCACAGCCACAACCAAAGGTAGCTTAGCGGGACCCCGAAAACGTACGGCTATGCCAAAAGGTCGCAGTCGCCTCTAAGGGGCCGTGGGTCATTGGCGGACACATCCTGGCGTGATCGGAATGTCCGCTTAAGGTCATAAGCAGACGCGTGCGATGCAAGGAGCGATGTCTGCTAAGGGCCAATGGCGGACATCCAGCAACTGAGGGATCACGTTTGCGGTGTCACACTCGTCAAGCGACGGATAAAGTCTCCAGGTAGATGACGCGCCCGCGCGATGTCTGCGGCATCGCGGCCATGGTTATCCCTGATGCGTGGGTCTGCGCCTGCCTTGATTAGAAGGTCTAAGGTTTTCAACCGCTTTAGCCGTGCAGCGTAAAAGAGTGGCGTCTCGCCATGGGCTCTGAGATTTAGCCGCGGCTTGGTCTTCAGAAGTTGTCGGCATAGCGCATCATCATCACGCCACACAGCCGCCCAAAGCGAATAGCTCGCGTCTGCGCCATGCCTCAAAAGAAAGCGGACCAAAGGCAAATTTTCCCCCCGCGCAACCGCGTACCAAAGCGGTGTGGCGCGGAAATCGCCTTCGTCCTCGTCCATCGGCGCCTCGAGCTCCAAGCCCGCACCGCCTTCCAGCAGAGCAGCGACAGTCTTAATTCCGTTGGCCTCGCCGAGGGTACCGGTGTCGGGTTTCACGGCACAGGCAATATGCAATGCCCTGCGCCCTCTTGCGTCGCTCGCCTCCACGAGAGCAGGAGCCGCCGTCAGAATAGTTTTTACTGCGTCAACGTTCCAGCGCTTGGCGGCGTCAAACAGTGCGGTCTTCGACGGTGGTCTAATTTTTTCTGCAATCTTGGACATCAAACAATTGTCCAGTCGCTTTGGGTACCAACTCAGTCGGCAGGATGGCCAGGTCGGCGCTCCGCGAAATGCCATAGTACGCCTGCGGGATCGTAAATGTAGGCCACCCTGAGCCCCCAAGGCTGCATTTCAGGTGGCTTTGGCGGGGCGACACCAAACGTCTTTGGAAGATTTAGAGACATGACGCGCTCCCACCAGCCGTCAAGGTCATCGACCAAGACCTGCATCATAGTGTTCTTCGCCCAAGTCTCTTCGTAATAGCTTTGAAGGATGAAAGAGGTAGCGCCAACGGCGAATATCGCTACGTCACCCTGAAAGATCTTCTTAAAGCCCAGCGCCTCATAAAATGCGCAACTATGCGCGAGATCTTTAGTCGGCAGAAACGGACGGCAAACTTCGTTTCCCGATGGCGTGGTCACGCATGTCACCGTGTTTTATTGCGGTATTTACTTTCGCTGCCGCCAACCCTTTCGGCCCGAGACGCAATGCAATTTTAGATTAGCACATTGCGGGGCACCAATGTCCGCTTTGGCAAACGACGTTCGACGCTGACCACCCATTCCTCGCGCCATTTGGCACGGATCTCAATTGAACCGCTAATCGTCAGAAGAGCTTGCGATACTGGATGAAGCCGGGGCGGTCCGCCAGCGTGTCGTAGAGGCTGCGCGCAACGGCGTTGGTCTCGTGCGTGAGCCAATGGACGCGGCTCGCGCCGGCCGCGCGCGCGGCCGCGTATACCGCCTCGATCAGCGCGCGGCCCAGCCCACGCTTGCGCGCCCCCTCGGCCACGAACAGATCCTGCAGATAGCAGTAGTCGCCGATCGTCCAGCAGGAGCGGTGATAGATGTAGTGCACGATGCCGAGAAGCTTGCCGTCGACGTAGCCGCCGAGCAGCCACATCGGTTCGTTCGGATCGTGCAGCCGCGCCCAGGTCGCGTCGTAGGTCTCCTGCGGCGCCGTCATCCGGTAGAAATCGAGATAGCCCTTCCACAGAGGCTCCCAGGCCACGCGCTCGTCCAGGCGCAGCGGGCGTATCGCAATCTGCGCAGTCATGGCAGCGCCGTTATCTCGGCATGGACGCGAAGCAGCTGCGGAATGGTCTCCGCCGGCCGCCGCGTAATCCGGGCGACAATGCCGGGCGATTTTGTATTGATGGCCATGTGAAATTTCGCCGGCTGCATAATTGGAGCAAATTTTTCTACCACGCTCCGCTGTTTCAATCACGTTCGGTGAGGAAAAACGCGGTTGTGTGAGGATCCAAACTGATGAAATTTTTGAATATCTCAAATCAATCAAATTGGCAGTCGCCCAAACTGCCCGTTCACAGGGCGGGAGAAGTTACGAAGCTTTCAACGCTCACCTGACGCATAGCTGCTGCGCGCCTCACGGTCTGACGTTGAAGGGAGCGGGACTATAGCTCCACGTCGGCGACGTCGCTCACCTGTGCGAAGAGTTTGGCTGCACTTGCAAAGGCGGACTGTCGCCATAGTCCGAGGAAAAAGCCATGAGCTACACAGCACATCACAAAACTCTAGCCGCTTACGTTGGCGACCCTCCGAGGCGGAATGTGGCGGTGAACAGGGTCGGCATCCTGCGGCGGGCCTTCGGGGCTTTTCTCGACGCCATGGAGAAGTCGCGTCAGAAGCAGACCGAGCGAGAAATTGAAAACTTCGTCGCTTCGCGCGGCGGGCCGCTCACCGATGATCTTGAGCGTGAGATGATGCGTCGGCTGCTTGCCTCGGACTGGAGCCCTCGCGAAAGATAGCGGGCCTCGCGCTTTGGTCAGAAGCAGACATGTGCAGCGCACAAGTTCATGTCTGCTTTGGGCCAGAAGCGGACATCGGGCTTTAATCGATCACCTCGTCGGCGCGGCTGAGCAGTGACGTGGGTAAGGTGAGACCGAGCATCCGGGCGTTCTGGGCATTGATGACCAACTCGAATTTGTTGGATTGCACGATTGGCAACTCCGCGGGCTTCGCACCTTTCAGTATGCGACCAACATAAAGACCGACCTGACGATATGAATCCACAATATTTGATCCGTAGCTCATCAGGCCTCCGACTTCCGCATAGTCACGCAAGGCGGATATCGCGGGGAGTCGGTAAAACGCCGCCAGTTGTGCCAATTGGACCTGCCGACCATTCAAAAACGGAGTGCTCGCGACAACGACCCCATCGGGTCGCTCGCGACCTATCGCTTCGAAGGCGGCGTTGATCTCGTCGGTGGTGTTGGCGTTGTGGACTTGAATTTGCAACCCCATGGCACGAGCGGCATCGGTCATTCCCTTTAACTGAGGTTCGGTTAGTGTTGCATCGGCCGGATTGACAAGCACAGCAACTCGCGTGGCCCCGGGTAGCAGATCGCGAAGCAGCTCCAGCCGCTTTGCCCCAAGCTCGGAATTGAAAATGTTGATTCCCGTCAAGTTGCCACTTGGTTGCGATAGGCTCGTAGCCAACCCAAGTTGCACAGGGTCGTTGCCGACCAAGAAGACGATTGGGATCGTCTTGGTTGCAGCCTTCGCCGCGAACGAAGACGAGAGGACCTGATGCGACGATCACGGCGACCGGATGACGAACCAAATCGACCGCCAGCGACGGCAACCGATCAGTCTGATCCTCAGCCCACCTGTATACGATTGCTACATTCTCGCCTTCGACGTAGCCGGATTCCTTCAGACCCTGTCGAAATCCACGCAGCCGGGCAGCCACCACTTCGGGAGTTCGGGGATCGAGAAATCCGATAACGGGCGGCGCGGGCTGCTGCGTGTGCGCTGTAACTGGCCACACGACCGCCGCGCCGCCCAAAAGCGTGATGAACTCGCGTCGTCTCATTGCCGCCCCGAGGCTCAAACACGTAATGGTATCAATCTGCGGTCGTGCTCGGAAAGGGCCCTCCCACGAAAGTCAATGTCCGCTTTGGATCAGAAGCGGACGTGTGCAACGCACACACCTATGTCCGCTTTGGGCCAATAGCGGACATGTTCGCGCGGGCCTATCAACGCATCGTTGACTGTAAACTAGAATAACTCAACAAGCCTCGGCGCGAGTTTTTTGGATCAACAGGTCGGCAACTCGGTCAAGTGCATTGAATTGGGCATAAAGTTCGCGGACATGATCCGGACTAAATGTCCTGGCGAGCGGTGACGAAAGGTGCCAAACAGCGCCATAAGGGTTGACCTCCAGCACGTAAAGTTGCCCCGTTTGGCTGTCTCGAATGATGTCGACGCCAAGCACCGAGCATTCGGGAAATGCCTGATGAACTCGCTCGCCAAGCGCGATGATTTCCGCATCATTGCAGATTGAGCGAATGCGACCGCCCATCTGTTTGTTGTTCGATGCAATCACGCCAAACCGATCGGCGGCGATTTCGGCAAGCGATGGGCGCACATTGCCCCATCGGTTACGAGCGCAATAAAGAGTGTGCCCAAACAGCGTCAAAACCCGATACTCAGTAGGGTAGCCGTCCTCGGTGTGGTCGATAAACGGCTGGACGAGAAAGAAATTATTGGCAGCAGCGGTCAATTCACTGTAGCGCGAGCGCAGGTCGGCCGTGCGAACAAGTTTTACGCCGTGGCCGCTATGTGAACGGCTCGGCTTTACTACCAAGTAGTCACCCCATTCCTTGGGATCGAAAAAGCTTAAGGGCGAAAGTATCTCCGTCCTTGGTGTCAAAATGCCAATCCCCGAGAGCCGGAGCAGTTGCTTATCCTTACTGATCAAGCGACCAGAAAATACGGCCCCACCGCGCGGCACAAAATCGATCAAGACGCTCGGCGAGAATACGACCGACGGTCGGCGCACCTGCCAACGCGCTGTCACGGAGTTGGCATGCCCGTTGTTGGCGATGCGTACCTCTATGTCCGGCGCATCGCGCTCGATCCGTTTTTGGACCGTTATCCAGTCGGACGGATCCTGTTCGTACGTCGTTTGTAAGATCAATAGATTGCGAGAAAACATGACAACGTCCACCCGAGCGCCGACGGCTCAGGCCTAGTTGTGCGAAGCGAGTACCCCTATCATAGGTAGTTGCAATCTGCGATAGAAGAAATGGAATGTGCGCTTTGGGTCATAAGGAGACATTCGACGACGCGGGAGCCAACCCGCTTTGCACCCGAAAGCGACATCAAATGCGTCAGTATGAAATGTCCGCTTTGGGCCAATAGCAGAGATACCCGTACAAAGCAGACCACCTGGGGCGGCGACCCCTGTATGTGGTTGCACGCGGATATCTACTTGTGCAGCAGCCCGTCCAAGCTGATCCCTAAAGCGCAGAGAAAAACGATCACGACGAGAGCCAAAACTACGCCGTGAGCATTTGGGTCATCAAATTCCATCTGCAATATGTGCCGAAAGTGAAACGCCGTCCGAGCGACGCCGGTCCGCGTCTCACTGGGCGCGAGCGATTGGAGCGGGTTTCCAAGTCCCGTTCAAAGCCTGCTCTTTCGGCCAATAGAGCCGCATGACCATGTAGATCGGGCCATTGGGTGCGGGCAGCCAGTTCGCTTCCTTGTCTTTGCCAGGCGATTCGTTTTGAACATAAATCGTCAACGAGCCGTCGGCGTTTTTCTTCATCTCTGGCAGCATTGGTGAGTTAATCAGATATCGGTTGATCGGATTTTCGATCAGAAGCTGGGTCTTACCGTCGTACATGGTGATCGACCAGAATGCGTTGACCGGCGGATATGCGTCAGCCGGGAACGTGATTGTGTACTTGTGCTGACTTCCGTCGAGCTTCTGCCCTTGATTGTCCGTTACGGCCAGCGGGTACATCGCCTCAACCGCATCGTTACCGTAGATCCCCGCAAGGGCCGCTGCCGCTCGAAGCGTGAAATTTCCTTTGTAAAAGGCGCGATCGCCAAATGCAGAGCCGACCCGCCAACCATTCACTGCCTGACCAATCTCGTCCTTTTGTTTGACGATTGCCTCGTAGCCCTCCTTGATGCCGAGTTCGGTGGCGATCTTGTCGCTGCCAAGTTTCGGAAGCTCGTACGGTGCGCCGAGCGAGATACCAATCTTCGCAAATTTCGCACGCAGCTCTGTTTCGGCTGACACCGCAGGAGCAAACTGCAATAGGAAGTTGAAATAGGAAAACGCTTCGAGCTTAAAGGCGTCATCTGAGAATGCTGGGAATTTCGGCAGCGGCAAAGCTGGTGGAGCGGGCTGATTGAGAAAGTAAGACAATGTTTGAGCCCAATACTGAGATTGTATTTTTCTGACGTTCTCGATATCGCCCGCATTGAACAGCTGGGTGCGAAAGATAACCAGTCCGAACTGAGTTTCGCTTTTGAAAACCTTCGCCACATTGACCGGGCTTTCCCCGGTCCAACCCGGACCCGCGATCATATAGCATCCCGCACCGTTGCCGGTGGCGCGACTTCCGACATAGCCGTAGTTGAACGAATACATGTCAGTGAGTTGAACTGAATAGTAGCGATCTTTTTCGATCTCAGGCACGCAAAATACGACAGGTTCGGCACGCAAATCGACCTGAAGCATCGAATACGGCGTATCGCTGTTCGGGGTAACGATGGCCGTATCCTTCGGTGTGAAAACACGCCCCTCATTGATGATCTGATTGAACGGTCCTTTGTACTGCGACGAGTTCTTATCGACGTTGAACTCGTACATCGCTTTGTATCCGGCGATCATCGGAAAGGCATAGATATATGCGTCCTTTGAGATTTCGTAGGCTTCTGCGCGGGCACCAATTTGCGCCCTCGCCACAGAAGCTTGCATCAGAAGGGCAATAGCGCAGGTTGCGAACGCAATGCGTTTGTTCATCACATCTCCCGGGGATATTTTTTGTTTGCCAATGTGGATGTCCACGTTGTGTCAAACTGAAAGGCGCCAATCGAGTTGGACCGTAGGCCAATGTCGATGTTGGGTATTATGCAAAATCTGACACGCCAGATAGTTTTGGTTGCGATCTGGTCTGGCAGCATCTGCTAATTGATAATGTCTGCTTTGGGTCAGAAGCGGACATCTGGGCAAACTAAGTTAGTAGACTATTCGATGACATCTTCGGCGCGCGCGACCAGCGAGGGGGGCACGGCAATGCGCAGGGACCGTGCTGTGCTCAGGTTTATTGACAGCGTGAGACGTGTCGGCTCTTGGAACGGCAGATCGGCGACTTTAGCCCCCCTCAGAATTTGATCGATGTAACCGGCAGCACGGCGATAGTTGTCCGAAAGATCGACGCCATAAGAGATCAAAGCACCCGCTCGCGTTTCAAATACATAGCTGTGCATAGATGGCAGGCCTCGCGCGGTGCACCCATCGATAATCGCACGAGCGTTAGCCAGTGTGAGCGGGTCGGCCGCGACGACTATAGCCTGGGCTTGTGCAATACTCGCTTTGGCCAGCGCCGGCGCGATATCATCAACGCTGTTTAGCGGCAGTGATATCAGCTCGATATCGAGACGTTTCGCCGCCTCTTCAGTCTGCTTGGCCAATAATACTTGCTGCGGGTTGACAGGTACCCACATGAGGGCCGCTTTGTTCATTGTCCCGAACATCTCTCGGAGTAGCTGAAGCCGTTTGGAAACGACTGTGTCATTAAACGTAGTGAATCCGGTTATATTGCCGGTTGGCCGCGACATGCTCCCCGTAAAGCCTAGCGCAAGGGGATCGCCGATAATGGCCGAAACAATTGGGATGGTAGTGGTCGCGTCCAAAAGCGCGCGCGCTGTTGTTGACGTTGTCGAAAGAATGGCATCCGGTGCCGACGCGACCAACTCCACAGCGGATATCCGCACGCGCTCGACATTTTCGACAACTCGGGTCGCAATCTGCAGCTTTTGGCCTTCCGTCCAACCGAGTTCCTGGAGCCGGGCCTTAAAGGTCACCAGCCAGCTCTGCTGGCCACGGTCTGTTTCTGTAAAAGATGCGAGAACTCCAATGCGCCGCATTCGATCGGTCGGCTGCGTCCGAGCTACCACCGGCCAAGCCGCCGCACTGACAACCAACGTGACGAACTCGCGTCGCCTCATTGTCTCTCCTGAGGCTTAGACAGGGTGTCGTATCGGGTTAGGTTAGCACTTTGAAAAACCGATGTCCGCTTTGGGTCATTAGCGGACATTTTTCGGCGCTATCCGACTAGCGCCGGTGTCGCTATGCTCCGCTGCAAAACTTGGGAGACCGCTTGTCCGGCCTGCGCATTTACGGCATCGCCCGCACCCGTGCGTTCCGAGCGCTCTGGATGGCGAATGAGCTCGGGCTCGACTACGAGCACTTACCGATCGAGATTGGCGCCGCCGGCGCCCGCTCACCGGAATTTCTCGTTATCAATCCAAACGGGCGCCTACCCTTCATCGTAGACAACGGCTTCGTGCTGTTCGAGTCGCTTGCGATCACGCTCTACCTCGCCAAGAAGCACTCCAACGGCAAACTCTATCCTGAAACGCTCGAGGGTGAGGCAAGAACTTGGCAGTGGAGCTTGTGGGCTGTCACCGAGGTCGATCGCGGCGTCAACATCTGGTCGCTTCACGCCGTCCGCCTGCCGCCCGCCGAGCGTGATGCCATCAAACGCGACGAGGCTCTGAAGGTTTTGGCTGCCCCATTCAAGGTTCTCGACGTCGCGGTGGTAAAACAAGAATATCTGCTCGGCAACGACTTCACCGTGGCCGATCTCAATGTGGCCGCGGTCATTAGCCGCGCTGTTGACATGGACCTTTCTGCGACACCGAACCTCAAGGCCTGGCTCTCGCGCTGTCTCAATCGGCCGGCTGCCCGCAAGGCATTGGCGCTCAAGGCCAAGGCCGACAATGAAACACCGGCAGAGTTGACCCGGCACATCGCCAAAATCAACCGTCTGTGAGTGACCAAGTACCCGTTCAACTTCGGTAAGCGCCGACGCGCTTAATGTCCGCTTTGGGTCAAAAGCAGACATGTGCGGTGCGACTAGCAATGTCCGCTAATGGCCAGAAGCGGACACGGCCGACGAAAGACGCAGGCCTTGTAACGGGTCGCGACTAGATAAGTCCGAGAAAGTGGAGCCGGCCCTCGATGCCTATGCGCAGGCTGCTCTTACGTATGCCGTCCGAATACAGCGCCTCAAGGCCAATAACGGACATTATTGCACTGCGACCTTCTCCTCATTCGGCAACTTCTACGTCTTCTCGAACAACGCCTTGGTCGGCGCGTAGAGGCGGATCATCGGTTCAAACTTGCGTGGAAGTTCAGCAAGCTTTAATTGCAAATTAGTCTTTCGCGTTACGGTAGAATTTACACTTCCTATATACCGTCGATTTGACCAGTTTCACGCCACAAATCTGAGTACGGCTGTGCTGACGCAGAATCTCATTTCCGATCTCGAAAATGCGGTTGCAACTCGGTCAGCCGAGATTGGAACAATGTTGCGGCGTGTTACTGATCTCTTCCTGATAAATGCAGGCCATTATACAGCTGACCAGCTCGAACTGTACGATGGCATTTTGCAGGTACTCATTGCTGCTGTCGAAGTCAGCGCTCGCGCGCAACTTGCCGAACGACTAGCCCCGGTTGACGGTGCACCCACCAATACAATTCGAACCCTCGCGCTTGACGATGCTATCGAAGTCGCAGAGCCAGTTCTCGCTCAATCCAATGTGCTGGGTGATGATGTTCTTACTCATTGCATTACAATTAAAGGACAAGAGCATCTCCTTGCTATTGCTACTCGCACCAAACTTAGTGAGACAATCACCGATCAATTGGTGACAAGAGGCGACATCAAAGTTCTACGTACGGTGGCCAGCAATCCCGGCGCGGCAATTTCCGATCTGGGCTTTGGTATACTCGTCAAAAAAAGCGCCCAGGATGATTGGCTTTCCGAACGTGTTGCTAGAAGGATTGATATTCCCGAGCATCACCTTCGCGAACTCATATCAAAGGCATCTGCAGTCGTTCGGGAAAAACTGATAGCGGATATCCCGGAACTCAGCGAAATAATCAAAGAAGTTTTGCCCGATGGTGCACTAGCGGCAGGAAGTGACACACCGAGCTCGCCCAGGGATTACAGGACGGCTGAGCTGGTTGTTAATTCAAAACCACTTTCTGAAGCTGTCGTGTATGAATTTGCAAAAGAAAAAAAGCTTGAGGAAATCATAGTTTCGATTTCCCGTCTTTCGGGTCTTCCCGCAATCGACATTCAACGGCTATTTATTGGCACCTGGTCTAGCCCGGTGGCCGTAATCCTAAAAGCAATTGGCTTCCGCTTAGCAACAGTCGAGGCGATTTATAGATCGCGCTTGTCTGATGCCGAGGTCACTCGCGACGATTTATTTCAGACAAAAGCCGAATTTATCGCAATCCGTCGTCCCACCGCAGAACGCATCGTGCGTTTTTACTGCGCGAGAAAAGCAACCAATTCCTCGAACCTCTCGTAATCATACCCTCGTGGGCCGCCTCAAAAGGATGTTACTCCTTCACGGGCAAATCCTGCTTACACAGGCGGGCTGAATTGTGCAGACACCGCGGCGCGGGCTGCCTCAGCGGCGCGTCGTGCCAGCAGGTCATGTTCGCGCTTGTTGCCCGCCAACGCCGCGGCCGCTTCGAACGCCGCCCGCGCCTCGCCGAAGCGGCCGAGCCTGTAAAGTAGATCGCCCCGAACGCTCGGTAGCAGGTGGTAGCCCTTCAGATCGGACTTCTGCACGAGGCCATCAACGATCACCAACGCCGCCTCTGCGCCCTCGGCCATGCCGATCGCAACTGCGCGATTGAGTTCGATGATCGGCGAGTTCGCGATCATCATCAACTCCGCATAGAGTCCTGCGATGCGCGACCAGTCGGTATCCGCCGACGTCCTCGCTTCGGCGTGGCAGGCAACGATTGCCGCCTGGAGAGCGTAGAAGCCCCCTGCTCCGCCAAGCTCGTGCGCTCGCTGGAGCGCGCGCATCCCTCGACGGATCTGGAACTGGTCCCAGAGCGCGCGGTTCTGGTCCAATAACAGGATTGGCTCACCCGCTGCGTCGGTACGAGCCACCGTGCGCGAAGCGTTCAGCTCCATCAGGGCGAGCAACCCATGGGCTTCGGGCTCATGCGACGCTATCGCAGTGAGCACGCGACCCATGCGAAGCGCCTCATCGCAAAGTTGGGGGCGCAGCCAATCGTTGCCCCGCGCAGCGACGTAACCTTCATTGAAGACGAGATAGACAACTTCAAGCACCGATGCGAGGCGCTCGGAGAGCTGCTCACCGCTCGGGGTCTCGTAGGTCAACCCCGATTCTGAAAGAGTCCGCTTGGCGCGTACAATGCGTTGGGCGATTGTCGTTGCCGGCACCAGAAAGGCTCGTGCTATCTCCTCCGTCGTTAGCCCGCAGATCATCCGCAATGCCAGCGCCGCGCGTGCCTCACGAGGGAGAAGCGGATGGCAGGCGGTAAAGATCAACCGAAGCAGCTCATCTCCGATGTCGTCGTCCAGGGCAGAATCAAGATCGGGCATGGCCTGCTGCTCGGTCTCCATCTCCCGGGCAACCATCTCGTGCTTACGCTCGAGGATTCGATCACGGCGCAAATGATCCAGGGCCCGCCGCTTGGCGGTGGTCATCAGCCATGCGCCTGGTTTTTCTGGAACGCCTGTCGCGGGCCAGTTCTCGAGGGCGGCCAACAGAGCGTCCTGCGTCAGCTCCTCTGCAAGCGAAACATCGCGCAACATTCTCGCCAAGCTGGTAATCAGCCACGGCTGTTCGATCCGCCAGGCGGCCACGATCGCGCGATGGACGTCGGCGGCCGTCATGACCGCCGACTGGATATGCCAGCTTCTCGCCTCAAGGGCCGGCGAACATGCGGAGCTCGCACGTACCTTCCCAGCCTGGCATCAAGTCCTTGTGGAGTTGCATGAATTCCTTTGCCGATGCCAGGGCTTCCTCCTTGTCGCGCAGTTCGAAGATCGCGTAACCGCCAATCACTTCCTTGGTCTCGACGAAAGGGCCATCGACCACACTCAGTTGCCCGCCCTTGATGCGTACCTGTGCGCCCATCGCCAGGGGCATGAGCCCGCCATTATCGAGCATGCGCCCGGCCTTGATCTCCCGCTGTGCGAGTTTGTGCATCGCCTCAAGGAGCTCCGGCGTCGGAGGTCCAGGGTGAGCCGATGTGACGATATACATGAACCGCATTTGAGAACTCCTTCTAGGGCGAGCCGCGGACGCCATCGCCGCTAAACCGACCCGCTTATTAAGTCGACGAACCAGACCCCGGCGGATCGACATTCGCTTTATATAAAATTGCGCGCGCCCGCGAGGGCCAATAGACAACCCAATCTGGTCCGCCAGCTAACGTAGCACCGCGCGGCATCTACGATGTCCGCCAAGGGCCAATAGCGGACATTCGGATTTCGGTGATGATCACGCCCACTCGGCGGGGCTACTGCGCCTTGTCTTTGGTCTCCTGGACCTTTTGCTGGCGCAGTTTCTCCTCGGCGGCCGTCAGCGGCGTCAGTTTGACCGTCAGCTTGTCAATCGTGCCGGTGAAGCGGAATGGCGGCTGGTAGTCATTGTCGTCCACTCCCGTGCGCGTATCGACCCCAACATCGAAGGTCTCGTAAATGGTTTCGACGAACGGAATGGTGTGCGGGATCGTCTTGTTCGCGACTGGCTTGCCGTCCACCGAGAGCACGCCAGTGCCGCCCTTGCCGAAACCGGGGCCGTCGTATTTGAAGTCAAACGCGATAGTGTGCTTGCCGGGCGCGAGCGCCGCCGGACTTTCCCAACGGAAGCGTTGTACGTTGAAGAAGTTATAGACAAAGACCGGCTTGCCCTTGAGCAAGTAGAGGCCATGGCCACCGCCGCGGCCACCGAGTGTGTTGATCATCCCCTCGCCACCACCCGGCGGGACCTCTACCTCGGCCGTAATGGTGTAGGACTTGCCAACGATGTCGGGGGCATCGCTGTAGGGAAGACCCGACGATTCACCCGAGAAGGTAAAGACGGTCCGACCGGCGGTCGCGCTCGGTCGCGGCGTCGCCGCACGGGCGGCGAAGCTGTTATCCAGCGGGAACACATTGTATTTCGTCGCCGCCATCAGGAAGCGCTCTTGCAAGTCGCGCAGCTTGTCGGGCATTTTGCGGGCGAGGTCGTTGTTCTGCGTATAATCTTCTGCAAGATTGTAAAGCTCCCAAGTGTAGCCGTTGACCACGTCGGGAAACTTTCCGAAGCCCAGATCCCAGGGGGGTGACGGCGGCGTCGTGGCAGCAATCCAGCCGTCGTGATAAATGGCGCGATTGCCGACCATTTCGAAATACTGCGTGGTGCGGGTCGACGGGGCTTTCGCGTTCGCTTGATCGAAGGTGTATGCCATACTCACGCCTTCGATTGGTTTCTGGGCAACGCCATCGACCATTACTGGTGCTTGAATGCCGGTTGCGTCGAGAAGCGTCGGTACAATGTCAATCATGTGGTGGAATTGCGTGCGGATGCCGCCGACATCCTTGATGCGGGCAGGCCATGAGATGGCCATGCCCTGTCGAGTCCCGCCGAAGTGCGATGCCACCTGCTTGGTCCACTTGAAGGGTGTATCGAACGCCCAGGTCCAGCCTACGGCCATGTGCGGCGTGGTCAGGGCCGAGCCCCAAGCGTCATAGAACTTCAACTGCTCTGCGACAGGGATATTGACGCCTTGAATCGCGGCCATCTCGTTCGGGGTGCCAAGGATGGAGCCTTCGGCGCTGGTGCCGTTGTCGCCACTGATGTAGATGATGAGCGTGTTGTCCAGTTTGCCCATGTCTTCCACGGCCTGGATGACGCGCCCAATTTCATGGTCGGTGTAAGCCGTGTAGGCAGCAAAGACGTCCGCCTGGCGGATGAAAAGTTTCTTTTCATCGGGCGTGAGCGTCTCCCATTTTGCGAGCTTGGCACCGCCGAATTCAGGTTGTCCATCCGGCCAGGGCGTCAGTTGGCTATTCGCAGGGATCACGCCGAGCCGTTTTTGGTTGGCGAAAATCTGCTCGCGCACCTCATTCCAGCCTTTGTCAAACAAGTGCATGTCGCTGATCTTCTTGATCCACTCCGGCGTCGGTTGATGCGGCGCGTGCGAACCTCCAGGGACGTAATAGACAAAGAACGGCTTGTCCGGCGCGGCGTTATTCAGGTCCTTCATGTACTTGATGGCTTCGTCCGCCATATCGGTGGTGAGGTTGTAGCCGGGGCGTCCGACCCACGGGAAAATCTGGGTCTGACCTTTGAACAGGAAAGGCGTCCACTGATCAGTCTCGCCGCCCATGAACCCATAGAAATAGTCGAAGCCCATCCCGGTCGGCCATTGGTCGTAAGGCCCTGCCACGCTTAGTTGATAGCTCGGCGTGTTGTGGTTCTTGCCGAACCAGGATGTCGCGTAGCCGTTTTGCTTCAGGATCGTGCCGATGGTGGCATTCTCGACGCCGATCACGGAATCGTAGCCCGGGTATCCAGTGGACATCTCGGTGATCACGCCAAAGCCTACAGAGTGATGGTTGCGCCCGGTGATCAGGGCCGCCCGTGTCGGCGAGCACAGCGCCGTGGAGTGGAACTGCGTGTAGCGCAGCCCAGCCTTGGCGATCCGGTCCATCGACGGTGTGGGGATCACCCCGCCGAACGTGCCCGAAACGCCGTAACCCTGGTCATCGGTCATGATGAGAAGGATGTTGGGCGCGCCCTGAGGCGGCACCACTTGCGGCGGCCAATACGGTTTGGACTGAGACGCTTGCAGGTTGATTTCACCGCCGAACTTTGACGGCGGAGGCGGCAGATATTTTCCGTCGATGGTCGTCGTCGCGCTGGGTGAGCCCGGCGTACCGCTGATCTGTTGTGCGTAGGTTGTCGATACTGCCAACACCAGCAACGCACAGCTAGCGAGTAGTCCACGTCCAGCCGCGCCCAAGAAAATTCGACGACTCGATTTCATGCCAATCTCCTCGTACAGGAATGCGTGCACGTGTGGATTTTGGCCCGGCGATTTCGCAGCGGGAAGTTGCCCTTAGGGGCAATCGCCACATACATAACCACGAATAAATGTCCGCTTTGGGTCAAAAGCAGACGTCCGCTTTACCACCAATACCCGATATGTGCGGTGCGAAGGCAAATGGCCGCTAAGGGCCAATAGTGGACATTGGCTATTCGATAACTTCGTCGGCAGTTAGCAGGAGCTTCGGCGGCACTGTTAAGCCGAGTGCCTTGGCGGCCTTTAGATTGAAAGTCAGTTCGAATTTGGTGGGCTGCTCCACCGGTAGTTCACCCGGCTTCATACCTTTCAATATCCTGTCGACATACCCCGCGGCGCGACGGAAAAGATCGACGTCGCTCGGGCCATAACTCATTAAACCTCCCTCCGCGACAAATCCCGAATAAAAATACACGGCTGGCAATTTATACTTGCTAGCGAGTTCAACGGTTCGTTTTCTTTGACCGAACAAAATCGGATCCGTCAGAAGGATAAGAGCCTGCGCAGCGGCTTTGTTCATTTCGACAAACGCATCCTCCAATCCGCCCACACTTGATATTTCGGCCGGATACAGTTGCAGTCCCATTGCCTGAGCTGCTCCCTGCATCTCCTTCATTTCTATCTTCGATTGCGGATTCTTGGCATTCGACAACACCGCTATCGATGACAGATTGGGCACAATTTCTTTCAGCAACTCGAGACGCTTTGTCCCTAATTCCGGGGCGACAATGCTGAAACCGGTAGCGTTCCCGCCGGGATGGGCAAGACTATCCACCAGTCCGGCTGCGACCGGATCACCGACGATAGCCATCACAATCGGAATTTTTTGAGTTGCGGTTTTGAGCGCCTTGGTAGCGGAAGTTCCGCCCGTGACGATGACATCAACGTTGCTGCGTACAAGATCAGCAGCAAGCCCGGACAGCGTATCGAATTGGTCGTCTCCCCATTTCCATTCAATCGCAATCGTCCTTCCCTCCACATATCCGAGTTCCCTTAGGCCATCGAGGAGTGCCTTTGAGCGGAGTGACCACATCGCCGGTGCGCCCGGAAGGAGGACGCCGATCCGTGGCATTTTTCGCAATTGTTGCGCGCGAATCTGCATCGGCCACATCGTCGCGCCGATGACAAAAAGGACTGTAAAGTCGCGCCGCCTCATGTGGCCTTTGGCCCGCTTCGCTCAGGGCATCGTATCGCCTGAAGCTACGCTCTTGAAGTGTGCAATGTCCGCTAAAGGTCATTAGCGGACATTCGCGCCGCAGAAAGTCATGTCCGCTTCACTCCTGAAAGCGGACATTGGGCAGCCAGAACCGGACATCAACCTAGTGCTTCATTTCCAAGACCGGTTTGTCCTTATCCACGATCATTATGCCAAGCAGCCTGAGAGGCGCGGCACTGATTACCTTGCCCCCGTGCCAATGTTCGCGTTCGACATATTGAGTGTCGCCAGCTTTCATAACATGGTCAGGTTTTCCTTCCACCTGTGCGGCCCATTCACCGGAAAGGACCAGATGGAATTCATCCCCATGATGAAAGTGAAGAGGAACCATGTTGCCGGAGGGCACTTCGTATATGTTTGCAATGACCTGCTTGTTGGAGACACCAGTCAAATCCACTTTAACCAGTGGCGTCACCTTGTTTCCGGCAAAGCCCGGTTGATCTTGCGCTAAGAGCCTTGGACTGTTGGTTGCCGTAACGGCTACCGCGCTGCAAACGAGTGCGATGAACTCGCGCCGCCTCACTCGATCACCTCGTCGGCAATCTGCACCAAGTCGCGACCAATTGTCAGGCCAAGCGCGCTAGCCGTCTTCAGGTTTATCACCAGCTCGAATTTAGTTGGCTGCTGTACAGGCAATTCGGCAGGCTTTGCCCCTTTGAGGATTTTGTCCAAATAAATGGCGGTCGCCCGGGAAAGGTTGGGCAGGTTTACTCCATATGAGGCGAGGCCGCCGAGTTCTACTGCCTCCCTTGCTGCATACATCGCCGGCAGGCGGTTGCTTGCCGCGAAAGTTACGATGCGCGAGTACTGGCTGAATAACATCGGGCTCGGAAATACAATGAGGCCATCAGCTCGCTGCGCAGTCATCGCAGCGAATGCGGTGCTGAGTTCATCAGGGCTGGTCGCGGGCACAAGTTGAAGCTTTGTTCCCAAGGATTGGGCGGTGCTTTCGATCTCCTTCAACATGCCGGACATTGTGCGCTGGCCGTATGCATCGGGGTGCCACAATACGACGACGCGAGATAGGCCTGGAACAATCTCTTTAAGCAATTGGAGCCGTTTCGATACCAACTCGGGGCCGAGAAACGTCGTCCCTGTTACATTTCCTCCCGGCCGCGCCAAGCTTGAAACAAGCTCATCTTCGACGGGATCGGCCATGGCTATTGCGATAATTGGGATCGTGGAGCTCGCTTGCTTGGCTGCACGGGCGGCCGGTGTGGCGAAGGCGACAATGGCGTCAACCCGGCGATCGACCAATTCCTGCGCCAGTCCGCTGAGCTTCTTCGCATCGCCATCTGCGAATTTCCGTTCAAACGCGATGTTTAGTCCTTCGGTGTAACCAAGCTCTCGTAGGGCCGGCATGAACGCGTTGATCGTTGAAAGACTTCCATCGGATTTGTCGCCGCGGCCGAGTGACAGGACGCCTATCTGAGGCATCTTCGTCGACTGCGCGTGCGCGGTGAATGGCCACGCCGCCACTGCACCGCCAACGAAACGTATGAATTGGCGTCGCCTCATTGTCGCCCCCGAGGCTCAGACACGGAATAGTAGCAATTTGCGCAACTAGCGCTAAGGCCAGGACGTTTGCAGCGCAACAGACAATGTGCGCCAAGGGTCAATGACGGACGTGAAAAGGCCCGCAACGCATGACGTTACGGGCCGTTATTGTTCTGCCTCTCAGTAGTAGCGCCACGCGGCGCAAACGCCTCCTGTCCAACGAATACATCTGCGGGCCTGGCGCTTGGTGGTTCTTGCCACGCAGACACCGGCAACCCGTGTCATACCCGGTCCGCATCCATAAGCGGCTTGCGTGATGATGTCCGGCCCCTGAACCGGGGCAACCGGCATTGCCTGTGCTGACACTGTGATGCCCAAGGCGAGGACAGCGAAAGCGATTAATCGTGTCATGCGTTTCTCCCATGATGTGTTTTCGAACCAACCATAGTCACGGCTTCTGCGCGACAGGCGTTGACACATATCAAAATGCCTGAGAACCGCGGTCAGCAGCCGTGCCCTCAATGGCAACGATTATGGAAAACAGCTGAGCGAGTTGGACCGAAGTCCAACATGATTTTGCATCCTGCTGACCTAATCTGATTGGATTATCGTTTCTCTCGTGCCGGGGGTTAAACATGACGCGTCACTTTCCCGCAGTCGTTGTTATTTTTGGAATGCTCGGCTTTGCCCTCGAACCGGCGCATGCCCAGTTCTACGGTCCGGGCGCCTGGTGCGCGGTAACCAACACCGGGTGGGGTAATATGCATTGGGATTGCCGATACCGATCAATTGCAGAATGTCGCCCGAACGTGCTCGCCGGCAATCGTGGATTTTGCAACCGAAACCCGAGTTTTGCGCCCAAGCAGCGGAAGCGATCGTCCTCCAGCCAGTGACAGCGGGGTGTCTTTGCTTGCCGCAACAAACCTGTTGGCGCATGCTCTTATGGCATGGCTGATGATTCGGACCACTACAAAGACGTCAACGTCGTCATATCCATGCTCAACGCAGTCTATCGCCGCGATGGCGCAGACGTGGCCGTCGAGACGGCGAAACACATGATCGCGGCGGCTGCGGCCCTTCTTACGTGTGAACAAGGCCCTGATGAAACGCGCCGCATTCTGCAAATTGTCGGTGTGGCGCAGGGGAAAGCTTCGTAAAGTTTGCTAGCGCCATGATTTATTTTCGCCGAATGTCCGCTTTCGGGATGAAAGCGGACTTCGACGTTTTACATGCAAGTCGGACTGAACGCGCCGCTTCCTATTCGGTCGGCAATCGTCCGTCAGGCGTAAGCTGGTCAACGACGTTGGGCAATTGTTGGCTAAGCTGACTGAGCAAGTCGCTGCGAGACATCCCTGAAAAACTTGCTACTGCGTTGACTCGGTCTGCCCCAAGTGCGGTTGCCAGGTCGTTTGGCGAGATCGACTTATTAGGTCCTGTGCCGATCCACGATTTCGCCACGTCGCCTTGGCCATTCTGCTGGAATTGCTTGAGGAGGTCGTTCAAGCCTCCGCCTATCCCGCCTCCAGCAGCGCCGCCTCCGAGTAATCCGCCCAAGCCACCTTTGAGCAAATCATCGAGTCCGCCGCCAGTCGTTTCAGGACCTGGTTTACCAGCGCTGGCGCCGGCATTCGCCTGACTGCCAGTGAAGGCCTTGATGGCCTGGTAAGCGAGCACACCAATTATCGCCTTTGTGATCGGCGACATGCCGCCGTCACTGCTCCCCGGTGCGCGTTGCCCAGGTTCGGCGTTCGACATGCCACTCAGTACGTCAAGCAATCCCATATCTGCCTCCCGTTAAACTCAAAAACGAAACCGTTTATGTTTGCTTCTCAGAGCTGCTCAGCGCGGAAAGTGTCGCAACTTGCGACTTCACCCGATTTCAGGCCCGTCATGAACCAACGCGTGCGTTGGGCCGAAGAGCCATGCGTGAATGAATCCGGCACGACGTAACCCTGGGACTGTCGTTGCAGTCTGTCGTCGCCAATCGCTGACGCCGTCTGCATCGCAGCCTCGACGTCGCCGGGTTCAATGAATTGCCATTTCGCTTGGGCGCGATTTGCCCAAACTCCGGCGAGGCAATCGGCCTGCAGCTCGACCCGAACCTGCATTGTGTTTGCTTCAGCCTTGCCCATTCCGCGCTGCGCCTCCTGAACCTTGGGAAGCAATCCGAGCAGATTTTGCACGTGGTGGCCGATCTCGTGCGCTATTACATAGGCCTGCGAGAATTGACAGGTCTTGCTGCCCACATCGCAGGCACGAAATCGACGCTCAAGGTCCTGGAAGAAACTTGTATCGAGGTACACCTTCTGGTCCAGCGGGCAATAGAACGGCCCCATGGCGGATTGAGCAAAGCCGCAACCGGATTGAGTCGCACCTGAAAACATGACGAGGGTTGGCTGTTTGTAGGCCCTGCCCGATTTTTCAAAAATCTCAGTCCATTGCACTTCTGTGCTGCCCAGGACTGCTGACACGAACCGGCCCATTTCGTCGGATGGTGCACCCGTTTTGGTTTCCGAGCCGACATTTGTTTGTTGTTGTGTCCCACCGCCTGACAGCATCTCCGCACCCCCGATCAGGAGGCTTGGATCGATGCCCAGCGCCCAGCCGATAAGGCCGAGAACCACGACGGTGCCGATCCCGATGCCGCCACGGCCACCGGGCAGACCGCGTGCGCCACGTCGGTCTTCAATTTGATTGCTTTGCGGCAATTCATCTATGCGCATGAGCAAACCATCTAAGTGTTCTTTTGCAGTTTCGGAGCCAAGAAGCCCCAAACAGCAAGCAAGATGATGGCTCCAACGATTGCGCCGATGAAACCTGCCCCCTCGCCGGCTTTGTACCAGCCAATCGCCTGTCCGAGATAGGTCGCTACGAACGCACCAATAATTCCAAGCGCTGTTGTGAGAATAAAGCCGGATGGTTCATTCGACGATCCGGGATGGAGGAATTTTGCAATAATGCCAGCAACGAAGCCAATTATGATGGTCCAAATGATGCTCATGTCTGCACTCCCCCAGATCCTATCAACTCGGGTTGTCCAAAAGTTCGGCTCAACGACTCCGCGCTAATGTCTGACGTCAGGCATGGGCCAGCGCTCAGACAAGTCGTCTGCATTTTGACCAATAAGTTCGATAGACGATTGATCTACATCAACGGCGGCGAGGCTTATAAATCGAGACGGAAACACCGCGCATCAAGTGGCAATTCTGCCCGATCCCTGGACTTCACGGAACGATACCAGACGGCGCTGCACCTCGTCCCACAGCACAAGTCGCACGCAGCGAAAGCTTTCGAGCAGTGTCAAACGGCCGACGTTGCGCAACTCTGGGTGGTCACGCAGCACGCGCGGCAGCCGATAGTATGGAATGCGGCTGCAAAGGTGGTGAACGTGGTGAACGCCGATATTAGCCGTGAACCAGCGCAAAACCACTGGCAGGTCATAATGTGAGCTGCCGTGCAAGGCCGCATCGTGCAGGCACCATTTCCCGTCGTGGTCCCATGCCGTGTGCTCGAATTGATGTTGTACATAGAACAGCCAGACACCAGCAGCCGCCGCAAGCAGCATGATCGGGAGATGCACCATCAGAAACGCCTTGAAGCCGATCAACCACACGAGCGTGCCGACGATCAGCGCGATGGCGAGGTTGGTGAGCATGGTGCTGGCCCAAGGCTGCCAGCCATTGCGCATGAAGCCAACCGGCAGGCGGTGCTGCAGGATAAAAAGGTAGGCCGGTCCAATTCCGAACATGACCAGCGGGTGGCGATAGAGCCGATACTTCAGCCGGCCCCAGCGCGACCGCGCCAGATATTCGCGCACGGTCAAAGTATCGATATCACCAATTCCGCGGCGGTCGAGGTTGCCGGCAGTCGCATGATGAATGGCATGGGCGCGACGCCAAGTATCATAAGGTGTCAGCGTGAACGCACCGATAACCCGGCCGATCCAGTCGTTCGCCCCACGGTTTGCGAAGAAAGTGCCATGGCCACAGTCGTGCTGAATCATAAACAGGCGAACGAGAAAGCCTGCGGCCGGAATTGCAATCAGTGGTGAGACCCAGCCGTAGCCGAGCGAGAATGTAAACCAGGCTATGGCCCACAATACCGTTAACGGCACAAACGTGATCGCCAACTCGGCAATGCTGCGTACATGACTGGGTTTGCGATAGTGGCCGAGGATCTGTGTCCAGCGGCGTGCATCAACGTCCGTCAGACCAGTATTATGTCCAATGCTCAAGATGATGTCCGTTTCTGGCCGCGATTCGCCGCGTTCTAACGGGATTTCCAGGCCGCAGAATCCTCAGCCGACACGCAACCCGGAATGCCGCGGTTCTGGCGATGAACGACGGCCGGCACGGGACGGTCCAGCGTGGCTTGATATTCGGCATAAAGCTTCGCGAATTCTTTTTCGCTGAGGTCTTTGATGTCCTGATTCATGTCTTTTGGGTCCGGTGGCCATGGCTCCGACAAAAAAATAGGAACCGCAACTGCCAAGTTACCGCGGCCCCTACTACGGCAAACTAACCAATGGACACCCTGGGAAGGGTTTGGTCACGAACCGCATGCGCGTGTTGCACTAATATATGTATGTAGTCCAGCGTAATCGGTTACGGCTGCTTCAAATTTCAAGCTAATGCGCGAGCGGGCATTGGCCGGTTATCACGCCTTCGTCGCCAGTTTCGTTCCAGATTTCCTGTAACTGATCGCCGGTGAGCACATCGCTGATCCTGATATTGGGATCGGGGCACGCCTTGCTCAGGCGTTGATAGAAGCGGCCAACGTGACCTATTCGTGTGAGGGTTTCCTGATTTAACTTTCCGGCGCTCGCCAAGGCTTCGAGTCTTGTTCGATCAATCTTGCCACTCATCAATTCATGATAAGAAAATGATTTCATGCTCATTTGGTGTGTTCGTGGCATGTGACCTTTAGTTCCTTTTCTCCACCAATTCACGCAATAGCGTTTTCGCCAGACTATCGGGTGTGTTCCCGCTCATTTGAGCCGTCTTGCTACCGAACGACGTTCTAACGGTCACCATTCTGCCGGAGCGCCTGTACGTAGCCTTGGTAATCTTGCCGCCGTAAACATCCGTTATCTCTCTCCAGGCTCCGAGATTCATTTCGCGGGTCTCCCCATGTTGCGGCCCGGGATCGTCAAGCTCGGCGCCAGATAAAAAATCAAACATCATCGACATTGAGATCGTAGGTGCCCCTGCGCCCTCGGGCATAGACTTTGGCGGCAATTGAGTAGATGCGCTCACGGTTGACGTCGAAAACACGCAGGATGTCGGTTGCATCTAACCGAAGATTCGGCTCCATCTGCTTCAACGCATCCGCCATTATGAAGAACGAGCTCTCCATAGAGCGGTCATATCCCCAAAAGCGAACCGCCCGCCGCGTCGCATCGTAACTACGACTGCGGTTGGGAAAATTTATCGCCACGTTGTCTCCCGGCAAAAGAGGCAGACGGCCAGGCCGCCGACCGGCGGAGTGCACACACCCTTACTTGGAGATGAAATGCGATAAACACAGGGGTAGACGGCCGGCAAATTGAAATAAAGGTTCCGAGATCGACTCGGGTTTACCCGCAAATGAGCCCATGAGCTCGTCAATACCTTCACAATTGGACCTGATTGTCCTCCGCGAACGGAACCTGCTCTGAAATAAGGCAGCGGAGGATATATTGATCAACAATCGCCGCGGCGTCTTGTTATCGCCTCGCAGCGTACACAGGTGCGATATGTACCTAAATCGTACTTCAGTCCTTTTGAAAGGGATCCATACTATGACCAATAATCCTTCATCCAACGAAACACAGAAACCCGCATCGCCTGCTCAGACTCCGCAACAGCAGACCCAGGGCGATCCGAAGCAGAACACCGACAAGCAGGGCGGCCAGCAGCAGAAGTAAACTGCGCGACCGTTCAAACAACGGAAGCCCGGCCCCGCGCCGGGCTTTTTTAATCAGCCCGTCGAGTGAACATCCGCCCGGCGTGCATGCAGGAGCATCTCATGTTCACGGCAAAACAATATCGCGCGAAAGCGGCGGAAAGCGCCGAATCTGGCAAACAGAGCAATGATCCAGGCGAAATCCGAAAGTATCAGCGCTTGGAAAAAAGCTTCACCGAATTGGCGAAGAACGAAGATTGGTTAGCGAACAATTTCGACAAGATCATTCATTCTAACGACATCCCTAATCAGGATGACAACGGCGGAGCGCGTGCCAATATCGCCGAGAGCGAGGAGCGTATTCTTCGCTGCCTTGGCGCCGCCGTCATCATGCATTGGAGCACGATTCCAAAGACGCTCCAGCGGGAGCTCTTCGATACTGCAGGGTCAATGGGAGACGTGCTGAAATCAGCCGCGCAAAGAGCACAGATTGCCCGCTTCCTGCATGGCCACAAGAACCCCGCGCAGTGACTTATTACTCAAGCCGCTAAAGCCGCGTTGCGCCGGAACGAATCCATCAAGGGCGAGTTAGCGACTCGCCGTCGGTCTTGGTCCCCCGATACCCAGCGGCCAAGGGGCTGCCATTTCATGGAATGGTGGCCCCCACTTATCTCTGGACTCTCGCCCTTGAGCGGCGCACGGTCGCCCATCACCGACAACGGCTCCGTTAGGCGTCGGTGACAGAGAGACGCTCCGCGCTCCCGCCTGTCCAAGGTCAGGAGAGCGCCATGCGCAAAGAAGATTTCGCGCGTCCAAAGATTCCAATGCCACACACCGATTGTCCGAAGTGCAACGCGCCAATGTATCTGGTGCGGATTACTTCAGACAGGCTCGACCACGACACGCGCACGTTTGAGTGCTCCGAGTGCGATCACTCGGCCACAGAGAGTTCTCAAATTAACCACTGAAGTTCCGGCAAGTTAGGAAATCAATGAGCCGCTATCGAAGCCGCGCTGGTCTCAAAGCGAACGAAGGCAAACTTCCGCACCACGTCGACATGATGGTGCCCAAGGGTGGTTTTGGCGTTCGACTGAACGAAATGCACGACTGGCATTATGCGCGCAGTATCGAAGCCGTGCGCGGCCAGAGCCGGCGCGAAAGCGGCCACAAAATCATCCGCTGGTGTTTTGCTGACTTGATATCGGCAGCGCTATTCGCAAAGGAATTTAGCGCAGAAACAAAATGGCTTGGAACGGCGCCGGAGCGTTAGGGCGGCGAAAGATATATATCGACGGGCCGCGACACAGGCCTGGTGTGTACCTAAATCGCTCACTTATTGTCACTGCGTTGATTTCGCTTGATGCAATTGTATTGCGTCCCTTTTGCTGTTTGCACAACATCAATCCTGGGTGTCGTGGAAAGGCAGCTCCCGGTAATTTGCAAAATTTGATCCGCTGGACACGTGTTGTTTTCGACCAGGACTTTCTGCCCGCAAGACAATTGGTTGGCGTCGGGCTCCTTCGTGAGTGTCTGGGCCCATGCCGGCACTCCATAAGCAACAGTCGCGCAGGCGGCGACAACGATAACGAGCTTTGCAGGCCTAGAATTCATCATTCGGCGCGGTTCATGAGGGTCGCCGTCGCTGGCGCAGCCTGATCCCGCTGATGAGCCGCCGCGAGGTCGTCGGGATCGACGGTGACCATTTCCATCGACGCCTGCTGGCGCGCATCAGCAGGCAGAAAGATCAGTGTTGCGACCCGGCGGTAAACCGGAAACGACAGCCCCTCAATCAGTTCTTCATCCGTCGCCACTTCGTATTCGCCCGCCGCGAGCCGCCGGTCGACCCCTTTGAGCGAAAACGGATGCCGAAATGTCAGCGTCACGCGTTTCGTGCGTGTAAGCATTGCAGTGTCCTCGATGACAGAGCGACAATACGACCGCGACGCCCGCGCGGCGTGATCACCAGACAAGAACCGCAACAACTATTCCCGCGGAGATCAGCAGTCCCAGCCCCCACAAGGAATAGGTCGTCATCCTGTCAATTGCGTCGCCATGCATCGAATCACTATGCGCGTTTCGAATGGAGATAGATACAGGTATATTGAGACGTAGATCAGCTGACTGGCCTGTCCTTGACGCTGTCGGCTCGCATACACTCAAGGCAATCGTCGCCGCGAGGGCGTTTCTTACGAACGCAGTGCCTGGTCAGGAGCATTGTATGGAAAAGTTGGAAATCACCCGCAACGCTCAAACCGATCAATTCTCGGTCGTTCTCTCCAGGGGCAACGACACCATACGGTGCATGGTGACTGTCGAGACAAGCCGTGCGAGCTCCAATGAAGAGAAGCACCGCGCAGCGCTCTCAAAGGCTAAGGCGCTCGCGAAGGCTCTCGACACAGCAATCGACGACACGTGATACCAAGCGAGAATTGCCAAGTGGATCGGTCGATGTCCGCTTTGGGTCATAAATAGACATGTGCGCGGCGAGAGCCGATGTCCGCTTTGGGCCAAAAGCGGACATCGCCTGTGCTAGTCGACCACAGCGTCGGCGCGATCGAGCAGCGTGCGGGCCACGTTCAGGCCAAGCGCTTTGGCGGTTTTGAGATTGATGACAAGCTCGAATTTGACTGGTTGTTCGATGGGCAAATCGGCGGGCTTTGCTCCGTTCAGAACCTTTTGCACATAGCCAGCCAAACGTTTGGCCTCGAAAACCCGACTCGGTCCGTAGGATAACAATGCACCGCTGTCTACAAATTCGCGCCACGAAGCGATCACGGGAAGCCGATGTTCCTGGCCGTACCGAGCGATTTGGTCGGCGACAAGGCCAGTCAGCCGTGACGAGATAATGAAGAGACCATCGGCGCCACTCGCACTGGCCGCGTGCAGCGCTGCATTGAGATCAGCGACGTTGTTTATTGGGTGGGTTGTTAGCTCGATGCCAAGCGATTCCGCGCCGCGCCGCGCAAACGTCACCTCGTCGTCGAAATGCTGAGGATTGAATATTACCGCAACGCGCTTTGCGGTAGGCGCCGCTTCCTTGAGGAAT
Source organism: uncultured Alphaproteobacteria bacterium (assembly GCA_963707615.1). Taxonomy (GTDB): domain Bacteria; phylum Pseudomonadota; class Alphaproteobacteria; order Rhizobiales; family Xanthobacteraceae; genus Pseudolabrys. The sequence goes on along the minus strand of CAVPQT010000001.1, from coordinate 290,604 downwards.
TCCATCCGCTTGGCCGCCATTTCATCCGTGAGGAACGTGATCCCGGTGAAATTCTTGCCTGGCCGAGAGAGAGATACGGCAATTTCCGCACGCATGGGGCTATCGCTACAACCACCGACGATCGGGATTGCGCCTTTGCTGGCCTCGAACAGTGGCTTGATCACATCTCCGCCAACGGCGAGCAGAATATCCGGCTTTTGCGCAACAAGCTCGGCGGCCAGTCGCGCAAGTTGATCCGGCTTACCATTGGCATAGCGGAAGATGATTTCGACGTTGCGGCCGTCAACAAATCCGGTCTGAGCGAGTGCATCCTTCAGCGACTGATCGATCGGGCCTAGTGTTGTACCGCCGAACACAAGCCACCCAATCCGGTGTGTCGTTTTCTGCGCATGCACGGTAAGGGGCCAAGCCGCCGTTGCACCTCCAAGAAGCGTGATGAACTCGCGCCGCCTCATGCCCCAATCCTCGGCTAAGTATAGAACACCTTAACCTAGCACACGTAAGGGTCGGGCGAGATCCTCGAATGTCCGCTTTGGGTCAAAAGCGGACATTTGGAAATGAACTAGGAAGTGCGCGAGATATTGCGGTTCGAGGTGCGCAGATACGTTGCCGCCGCAGAACTAATAAGAACACTTTGGTTTCCTATTCAGAAAAAATCATTCTCGCCTCAGCGATAAATCAATGTTTCCGCAAAGACAGCGACCAGCCCCTCGGACAAGGTGGAACATATCGGTGGAGCTATGAAACGAACTTGCTGCCCGGACCGAGCAGAAACGAACTGTGGCAACGACTGTTCTGGATTGTTGTTGCTGTACGCACATGGTGCTCCAAGCCTGCGCGCATAAAGCCGTTTCGGGCCAATCAATTTCACTGACTGTTCGAGCCGGCTGATTGCCTTTCGAAAACGTCGGTACAATAATGCACTTGACCTTGGAGTTCCCTCCAGTTCGCCAAGGTCCTATTGCGTCACACCCCGCGCTCAGTGTGCAGAGCGCGGGATTTTATTTTGTCGGATAGGCCACGTCAGAGTGAAAGCTCTACATCATTCCAAGTAATCGCGGCATGAAGAGCGTGAGGCCCGGCCAATAAGTGACGATGATCAAGAAAACCAGCATCGTCAGCAGCCAGGGCCAGACAGCCACAGCCAACTCGGTAATGCTCATTCGAGCGATCATTGAAGCGACGTAAAGATTGAGACCGACCGGAGGATGGCAGAGACCGACTTCCATGTTGACGTCGATCACAATTCCGAAATGCACCGGATCAATGCCAAGTTTTCTGGCAGCTGGAGAGAGGATCGGCGCCATGATCAGAATGATGGATGACGGGTCCATAAAGTTGCCAGCAAGGAGCAGCAAAATATTTACAACGAGAAGGAAACCGACCCAGCCGAGGTTCTGATCAAGTATCCAGTCGGCGATTGCGGACGGAATGTTTTCATTTGTGAGCACGAACGAAAACAGCACAGCGTTGGTGATAATATAGAGCAGCATCGCGCTCGTGTTTGCTGAACGCAGCAGCACACGCGGTACATCTTTAAACCTCAATGCTTTGTAGACGAAGACTGAAATGAAGAATGCATAGACCGCCGCCATTGCCGCAGCTTCTGTTGCCGTAAACAGTCCGCTGTAGATGCCGCCAATGATGATCACAACAAGCATGATGCCCCAGATGCTCGCCCTGAACGCCCGTACGGTTTCAGCCCACGTTGCCCTGCCGATGAGCGGATAGTTGCGCTGTCTTGCGAGAAACCATGTGACGACGCAAAGCATGAATGTAAGCAGGCTTCCGGGGAGCAAGCCTGCGACAAACAGCGCACCAATCGAAGTGTTTGTTGCGACCGCATAGATGATTTTTGGGATCGACGGCAGCATCAGGATGCCGAGTGAGCCGGCGACAGTAATAATCGCCGCGCCAAATTTCATCGGATAGCCGTGGCGTACCATTTCCGGCAGTACGATTGCGCCGATAGCAGCGACAGTTGCCACGCTCGATCCGCATACGAGCGCAAACATCGCACAGGCTACGATCCCCGCAATCCCAAGGCCGCCACGGAGGTGACCAACCAACGACACAGCGAAATCGATCATGCGCCGTGCGACACCGCCGTGCGTCAGGAAATTGCCGGCGAGAATAAAAAACGGAATCGCCATGATTTCGAAGCTCTGGATGCCGGTGAAAAGCTTCATCGACACCGCTTCTATCGGCACATGCGTGAGCGTGAATAAAAAAGCGAGGACCGTCAGACCGAGCGCAATCGATACCGGCATGCCGGTGATCATCAAGGCGATCAGAAGTGCGAATACGATGATCGCGCGAAGAACGGGTGACAGCGCAATAACCCCGGCTTTGTCGCCAATGCAAACCGCAACAATCAGGATCGGTAAGAGAATGAGCACAATGCCAAGCGGGCTAAAGCCACGGGCCTCACCTGTTTCTACTGGCTTCGGATGAAGCGCTGCCGAGGCGTCTGCTTCGACACCTTCGACGTGCGTCTCGTCATGATGCGGAAGATGGTCCGTCCAATAGAACCACCACGCCACTTGAAGGAAGCGGAAGCACATCAGGCCAGAGCCAAGCGGTATCGCCAGATAAACGATCCACATTGGTAGTTCGAGATCGGCCGACACTTGGTCCGTGGCATACATCTGGCTGACGAAGGCGACGCCAAACAGCGCCACCACTGCGGTAAAGAATGCGCCGCAAAGAATGGCGAATAGGATCACACGCTTGCGCGAGCCAGCCGGCAGCATGTTCACGAGGACATCGACGCCCACATGGATACCGGTCCGCACCCCATAGGCGGCGCCAAACTTCGCCATCCATATGAACATGTAGATGCACAGCTCTTGCGCCCAAGAAACCTGGAGCGAAGCAAGCCATTCAAAGATGCTGTTAAAAATCGCGGCGATCCCGCTCAGACCATGCGATGTAGCCCACCTGGCGATATCAATCGCCAAGCCAGTGCCGTAACGATGGCCGACCGCAAAGAAAATGATCAGAGTTGCAGCAGCAATCAGTCCAGCGATCAGCCATTCTTCAAGGCGATCGAGTGCGCGGATGATCACGCGAAATTCCCCCGAACCTAGTTTGCCCGGTCCCAAGGTCCTGTCAATCCGAGCTTTCCTGTCCGCTAAAGGCCAATAGCGCACATCGCTAGTCGATCAGCTCATCGGCCAAAGAAAGTAGATTAGATGAAATGTCGAACCCGAGCGCCTTTGCGGTTCTCAAGTTGATCGTCAATTCAAATTTGGCAGGCTGCTCGACTGGAAGATTGGCCGGGTTCGCACCCTTCAAGATCTTGTCCACATAGAAGGCCGTTCGTCCCCACATCGAGACTTGGTTTGGACCATAACTGATCAACCCGCCCGACTCCGCCATGGGCTTAAACTCCCCCATGACCGGGAGACGATGGTCAAGCGCAAACGCGGTGATGCGGGCCCGATTCGATTCCACCATCGGGTCTTCCATCGTGATGATCGCTTGCGCACTCCCCTTCACCGCCGCCTCAAGCGTTGCGTCAAGTTCTGCCGCCGAACGCATGGGAAATTGCAACAATGTAACTTCTAACGTCGGAGCCGCTGCGTCCATTTCTTTTCTTTGTTGGATATGTCCCGACGCGTTCAGGTTTGAGATGACGGCGATGCGTTTGATATCGGGAGACAGCTTCTTCATAAGCTCGAGCCGTTTCGCGGCCTGATCAGTGGCCATGAGCGTTTGCCCGGTGATGTTGCCGCCGGGGTGAGCCAAAGAAGCGACATATCCCGGCGCGAGCGCATCGCCGACATAAACCATAACGATTGGAATGGAGCGCGTCGCTGACCGGGCAGCGTCTACGGCTTGTGCAGCCTCTGCAACAATCATTGCGCATTTGAGTTGGACCAAATCGTTGGCCAGACCGGGCAGGCGTTCAGGGTTGCCCGCGGAATACCGCTTTTCCAGTTTTATGTTTTTTCCTTCGATCCAGCCGAGTTCTTTTAGAGCTTGCGTGAATGCAAGAACCCGACGCTGCGCCTGCTGGTCAGTTTCCGTCGTGCCGGCAAGGATACCAATTACGTGAGTGGTCCCCTGTGCTCCGGACAGCCCCGGGGACAGCCAGGTAACCGCGACCGCGCCAAGTGCTGTAACGAGCTCGCGCCGTCTCATTGCCGCCCCCCGAGGCTCGCAAACAAAATCAATCGGCGCGCCTGTTGCGATTATTTCGCGAGTTCGTACGAGTCCAAAGACTCTAATAGGCCCAACAGAACGAATTTACGCAGCGGTTATTTGGCAATGTGCGCTTTAGATCACAAGCGGACAAGTGCAGCGCAAAGCGGTGTGTCCAAACTAAAGGGGCCACCGCGATGGTGAAAGCGGCAGCCCCCGCCATCGCCTCAAAACACTGGGGAGCGTTAGAGTCGACAGCCAAGTAACAAAGACCGCTTTAGGTGGCGTTTCCAAGGCAGCCCCGGAAGAGCCTCTCATTTCCTCCCTGGTGACCGGCCCCTGCGACGGGGCCGGGAGGGGCCTATAATCGTCCGGTGCGGTGATAGCCGTCATTCCGGACACAATGGAAAATGACTGACGCAAGCGGAAATGCCACCGAACTAATAACGTGGTATTTCGTAGGACGCATAGCGTTGCAGTTTGTGTTTCTGTCTCTCGTTATTTACCTGCTGCTCAATGCGGTGGTTATCATCCTGTACATCCTTGGAATGTTTCCAACACCGGTGCACGAAGCACCGAAGCCGCCTCTCTGTACTTGCGGCAAGTGGAAATACTGTCTCCGCGACTGCCCCGGCAATTTGCCGGTGCGGCCTACCAATTTGCCATGAACGCCAGTCTCGTCGCGGCTTGGCTGGCGACCGCGCGCCTCACGCCGCGGTGGAGCGATGGGGATCCGATCGACGTGACGGCCCGTGTCCGCTAAGGGTCACAAGCGGACGTGTGCGATGCAGCTAGCGATGTCTGCTAAGGGCCAATAGCGTGCGTGAGTGTCAATCTATCCCCCGATACCGGGAAGATCATTCAGGATTATGTCGCGCGCGATTGTACAACCTTTGTTTTTTATGAGCTCGCGAGCACTGACAATTTGCTCTTCCATACGTTCGGAAAACTTTCCATTCGGCCGGAAGTCTTCAATTTTGAAACCCTTTAGACCAACCAATTTCTGCAATTCGCTCGTGTTTATTTTGAATGAGCAATCGATTCCCAGTGCGACCAAGTGTGAAACAAGGACTATCAACTCCGCCTCTGCACCCGGGGGCTGACTCTGTTGCGCGCTGGCTGAATTCCTGTACGGCTCTTGCCCCAGCACTGCGATCGCGGTGACAAGAAATAACGCAAAAGGATTTCTCATCACGTGCCTTAACCATCAGGTCCGCTTTGGATGTTAATTAGGCGAGTTCACAGCGGGAAGTTGCCCGTAGGGGCATAACCTCGACATGCATTCCCACGACATAAATGTCCGCTTTGGGACAAAAGCGGACGTATGCGAACCAGCGATGTCCGCTGTTCACTATTCCGCTGCGATATTGCTCACGCCATCGAGATCGGACTGAATGATCAAACCCGCTGCATCTGCGGCGAATGTCATCAATGCCGCATCCCAGTCCGTTTCATTGCGTGGCTCCCGATAGGCAAGCACGAATGTGCCGTACGGCTTGCGGTCGCGGAGATAAACCGGTCGCGACTGCAGTGCCCGCAGGCCATGCCGAAGATTCATATTTCGCCACGCCGGATCAAACCGCTGCTCGTTTGCAATGTCAGGACAGGTGATGATCTCACCGCACGCAACAGCCCTTACGCAGCTGCCGAAATTATTCGGAGACAAAGGGATTTCAACAATTTCTGCGGCATACCGGGGTAGCCGTGGAAAGATCGCGCGTTCGAGACGAGTGAGAGGTGGATTGCAAATCGTCAAGCCCGCAATCGAACCGGGGGCAAGTGCTTCGACGCGGTCGCAGAGAGAAATAAGAGCGCTGTCCAAAGAGCCTTTAAGTAGCGGATTCACGTCAAGCGCGGTCATGGAAGTACCTTGATGAACTAAATCCATAATACTCTGGCTGCCCGGTCGAAAACAGACTTTTCAGCCGGTCAAAACATCCACGAATTCATTGGCATAGCGCCGCCAATCCGGCGGGTCCGCTTTGGGTCATTCCAAAGCAGACGTGTGCCCAGAACGCCTAAGTACGCACCCGCCGCCCAATTCGCGGGAACCGTTCTTCTCAGAATTCATTAGCTTGCATCGAGTTCCACCCGGGACGGGGGATTATTGACGGCGGTGCAACCTGGCTAATGAGTGTGCGGAGTAAAGGTATGCGGCAATGAGCGCTAAAAACGTGCAATCGACCAAGGCTCTGTTTGGAATTGATGGTCTCGACGATATTCTTCTCGGCGGCCTACGTCGAAATCGGCTTTTCCTGTTCGAGGGAAGTCCGGGTTCGGGGAAGACCACGTTAGCGCTGCAGTTCCTGCTGGAAGGAGCACAGGCGGGGAAAAAAGCCTCTACATCACGCTGTCGGAGACCGAGGCAGAGCTCAGGGAGGTTGCACTTTCCCACGGATGGTCCCTCGACGACGGCATAGATATTTTTGAGCTCGCACCGCCCGAAAACTTGCTCGACGAGGCGCAGCAGCAAAGCCTTTTATATTCGTCGGACCTAGAACTTGGAGAGACCACCCAGCGAATATTCGACGCGATGGAACGGGTAAAACCATCGCGGGTAGTCATCGACAGTCTTTCAGAAATCCGATTGCTCGCTCAGAGTTCTCTTCGCTATCGCCGGCAGATTTTGGCGTTGAAGCATTATTTTGCTCAGCGCAATGCAACGGTATTGTTGCTTGACGATATGACCGCTGATGTGGATGACAAAACCGTTCATAGCGTCGCCCATGCCGTGGTGAGACTCGAAGAACTTATCCCGGACTATGGATCGGAACGTCGGCGCTTGCGCGTCATGAAGTATCGAGGACAACCGTTCCGCGGCGGTTATCATGATTTTACGATAGAGACCGGCGGCCTTCACGTTTTTCCGCGGCTGGTCGCGGCCGAGCATCGCAAACGAATGAAGTCTTCCGTTCTCGCGAGCGGCATCCCCGAATTCGATCAACTGTTAGGCGGAGGGCTCGAAAGCGGGTCAAGCACGCTTATCATCGGGCCTGCAGGGACCGGAAAATCCCTCATCGCGATGACGATGGCGGTTGCAGCTGTCAAACGCGGCGAACGCGCTGCGCTATTCATATTCGATGAGGAGTTGGGACTTCTTTTTACGCGGTCCAAAGGCATGGGTATCGACCTGGAGGCCATGCGCGACGATGGAAAATTGTTCATTGAGCAGGTGGACGCGGCAGAAATATCACCTGGCGAATTTGCAGATAAAGTTCGCTCCTGCGTGGAAAAAGAGACCATTCGAACTGTCATCATCGACAGCTTGAATGGTTATCAAAATGCGATGCCTGAAGAAAAGTTTTTGATCCTCCACATGCATGAATTGCTGCAATACCTCAATCGTCTCGGCGCGGCGACTTTCCTGACGGTGGCCCAGCATGGCCTGGTCGGAGACATGAAAGCTCCGGTGGACGTCACCTACCTTGCCGACTCGGTCCTGGTGTTGCGGTATTTTGAAGCGTTCGGCCAAGTGCGGCGAGCAGTCTCCGTGCTTAAAAAGCGAACTGGTCGGCACGAAAACACCATTCGTGAGTTCAGTATTGGTGACACTGGGCTCAACGTCGGCCCTCCCCTCGATAAGTTCCAGGGCGTCCTGCGCGGCGTTCCACAATATGTGGGCCAAACGGATTCGAAGTCTTGAATATAGCGCACGATAGTCTCTCGGAGCGTGTGCTAATTCTCGCGCCGCAGGGGCGAGACGCGTTTGTTGCGGCCCGTATTCTGGCAGAAGCAGGACTTGTACCTGACATATGCGACAATCTGCCAAACTTATTGCGAGAGTTGGTGCTTGGCGCCGGTTTGGCGGTGTTCACCGAAGAATCCATCCGCAGTGCAGATCTCAAGGCGCTCGTTCATTGGATCAATTCGCAACTGCCCTGGTCAGATTTTCCCTTTGTCGTCCTTACAGAGCGCGGCGCCGGCGTTGAACGCAATCCAGCAGCCGAAAGACAGGCGGAAGCGCTGGGAAACGTCAGCTTCCTGGAGCGACCGTTTCACCCGACTACGCTGATCAGCGTCGTGAAAACGGCCCTGCGAGGACGAAGACGGCAATATGAAGCCCGCGCTCGTCTGGAGGCGTTACATAAAAGCGAACGCTACGCCAAACGCTCAGAGGCTGAACTGCGTCGGCTGAATGAGACCTTGGAAACCCGCGTTACAGAACGCACTGCTGAAATCGAAGCGACCAACCGGCAGCTCGTAGCTCAGATCGCGGAGCGCGAACGAATAGAATTGACCTTGCGCCAAATGCAGCGTCTCGAAGCGGTGGGGCAGCTGACAACTGGTGTCGCCCATGACTTCAATAATCTGCTCACAGTCGTTCTTGGCAATTTGAGATTTGTTGAAAAGGATCTTGGAAACAACCTCGAATTAAAAGTGAAACAACGCCTGTCCCACATGCGTCTGGCAGCGGAACGCGGAGCTAAACTCACCGGGCAACTGCTTGCGTTTTCTCGCCGTCAGCTCCTCGTGCCAAAGACCGTCGATCTCAGCGATACGCTGGCGAATATGCATGATCTTCTTCAAAGCACGTTGGGCAACAGCGTGCAGATAAAAACCTCCTTCAGGTCTGATCTCTGGCGTGCCCTGGTTGATCCTAACCAGATTGAACTTGCCGTTCTCAACCTCGCAATTAATGCAAGAGATGCGAGTCAGGTTGGCGACACCGTTACGCTCGAAACCGCCAACGCCACTGTAGGCTCACCGGAAAACTCGCACGAGCCACCGGCTGGGGACTACGTCGTGGTCTCGGTGACCGACACCGGGGCGGGCATGACAAAGGAGGTACTCGCTAAGGCCTTTGAACCATTTTACACCACCAAAGATGTCGGCAAGGGCTCAGGGTTAGGATTAAGTCAGGTTCTCGGCTTCGCAAAACAGTCTGGTGGCGGAGTGCGAATCGAAAGCCGCGTGGGTGAAGGCACCTCGGTGAAGATCTATTTTCCGCGAGCCGTTGGCAGCGACATTACGTTGCAGTCGGAGTCGACTAGCTTGCCCAAGCGCGGCGTTAGAGGGGCAGTTATTTTGCTGGTTGACGATGATAGCGAAGTCCGTGAAGTCACAGCGTCCATCCTTCGGGAGCTCGGTCATGTGGTGATTGAGGTTGGCAGTGGTGGTGGCGCTCTGGATCTGCTGGACCAAAACCCTCACATTGATCTCGTCATCCTGGATATTGCCATGCCGGGCATGAATGGAATGGAAGTCGCTCGACAGGTGCGCATTAAAAGCCCGACGCGTCCCATCATGTTCGTCACGGGCTATGCAGACACATCCGCGCTCGGAGATATTGACGACACACAGGTCGTTAGAAAGCCATTTATCGGCGACGAGCTTGCCGAGAAGGTGCAAACTGCCCTTGCCAAAAGTGCAGGCAACTCAGGCAGCAAAATCATCAGACTTAGGCAATAGCCCCATGTCCTCGAATGTCCGCTTTGGGCCAACAGCGGACATGCCAGCCCTATTCGATCACCTCATCGGCGCGCGCGAGCAGCATCGGTGGCACAGTCAGGCCGATGGCTTTGGCAGTTTTGAGATTGACGACCAGCTCAAATTTCGTTGGTTGTTCCACGGGGATGTCACTGGGCTTTGTGCCTTTAAATATTTTATCCACGAAAGTGGCCGCGCGGCGATAGAGGTCAGGATAGTTCACGCCAAATGAGATCAACCCGCCCGCATCGACGAACTCCCTCGAAGGAAAGATCGCCGGTACGCGGTGCTTTGCCGAAAGCTCGACAATAATTCTTTGGTTGGCCTGAGTGAGAGTGTCGATACCCACGATAACCGCGCCCGTTTTGCGCTTGCCTGCATCATCAATCGCAGTCACCAAATCCGCCGCGCTGCGAACGTCGAAAAGCTGAGCTTCGATACCGTTCGTTCGAGCGATCTTTTGTATCTCGGTCCATTGAGGCGGCTGAGAGCCGTTGCTCATGTTTAGGAGCGCTCCAACCCATGAGAGGCCCGGAAGCATGTCACGAAGAAGCTCAACCCGCTTGCCCATCAAGTCATTAACAAAGGCGCTTAGACCGGTAATGTTGCCCCCAGGGCGGGCGAGGCTCGCAACAACCAGAAGGGGTTCGCCGATCGCTACCATGACAACCGGGATGGTCTTGGTCGCATTCTTGGCCGCAAATGCCGCGGGCGTTCCCCGCGTTGTGATCAGATCAACTTTCTGATTGATGAGTTCCTGCGCAAGAGTTGGAAAGCGATCAGGGTGACCATCGGCCGAACGGTATTCGATTTTGAGATCCCGTGCCTCGACATATCCAAGGGCTTCAAGGCCGGAGCGAAAAGCCTCAAACTCGGTGGCCTTGAGAGTTGCGGCTAGAAGTTCTCGAGCATTCCGATGCGCCAGACTTTGTTCGGTTGCTGCGCATGCGCGCCAAGCGGCCATGCTGCCGCCCAACCGCCCATAAGCGTGATGAACTCGCGCCGCCTCATTGGTCGCCCCCGAGGATGGGATCGTAGCAACTCCCATCAGTGCTCAGGAAGGGGTCACGTGGAAACCACGCAATGTCCGCTTTACACCCAAAAGCAAATATGTGCGGTGCAATAGCTCATGTCCGCTTGGGCCCAACAGCCGACATTGCGTCACGGATGAAGACTTCAACCAATCAGCTGTTAAGAAACCAGATCGCGGCATTTAGCACTCCAGCGAATGCTACCCAGGCCGCCAGCGGAAGCAGACAAACTGCGGCGAAACCATCAAGGCGAGCGAAAGAAAAGATCGTCGCCAGAATTACAGCGAACTGCGGGACGATGTTCACCAGGCCAAGCAACGGGCTATGGGCCCAGAAAAACATCCACGACCACGCTGCATTGAGGACGAGCAAAAACAAAAACAGGCCAATTGCATAATTCCGGCGCCCATCAGGTGGCCCCTGCACACGCAAGATGCGCCATAGCGCAAACGCCATCAGCGCGTAGAGCGTCGTCCACACGGGAGCAAAGATCCAATTTGGCGGATTGAAAGAGGGCTTTGTCAGACCGGCATACCAAGGGACAAGATTTGGATAGGTCGCGATCTGGCCGATAAACGAGGTCACAGCGACGGCGCCGATAGCAGATAAAGCAAAGACTATATCGCGTTTCAGATTGGCGTTTGAGCCCACCACATTCCTGCTTCACTCTTCGGCAGTGATCGTTCACTCAACCCCGAATGTAGATATCTACGCGACTGCCTCACGCTTTGCCCTTAGCTCTTTCATCACCGTTTCCGCGTTGTCGCCCACTTTGGCAATCGCCGCTTCAATTTCAGGCTTCGATTTTTTGAAGCGTTTACACCAATACCGCGCCAACTCCTTGCTGGAGATATCAACCCGGTTTCGCGCGCTCCTCGCAGACGAGGTTGTCAGCATGACCGGTTGTCCTTTGTGAGTAACCCGACAAGCGTCGAATTGTCATTTGGTTCCCTGAAGCCGACCGAGGAAGGAAGAAGGTCCCGGCGGGTTGTTTGGCAGTTGCTCTCGCCCAGGAGTGACTGCCTCGGAACTGATCGCTGCGCGCGACGTTGGTGCGATAAATAGCTTAGCCGTACAGGAGGAGAGCATGGGCTTTGGTCGAGGTGCATTGCTTTGGCTGTTAGGTGTGCACTTCCCATCATAATTTTATTGGCACTGTTCTGGCATCATTAGGCCACCACAAGAAAGGTCCGTGATGGTTGTTGATGTGGCTCCATCTCATCGCGAGACATCCGCCAAGGGCCAACAGCGGACATCACGGGCTTTCGTTTTTATCGATCGGTAGTGAAATCGAAGCACGCAGCCCGGTTGGAGCAAAGTCCATTTCAACGGAGACATCTGCTTGCGTGGGAAGGACCTTGCTCAGAAGGCGAGAGCCGAACCCTTCGCGCTTTGGCGGAGCGACCGGTGGCCCGTTGCGCTCAGCCCATTTTATATGAACCCTGCGTTCCGTTTCGCCTTCGACGGCCCAGTTCACTTCAAGCACGCCCGCCAGGTCCGAAAGCGCACCGTACTTGGCAGCGTTCGTCGCAAGCTCATGGAAAGCCAGACCAACAAGAACTGCCAGAGTCACGGGAAGACGAACATCCGGCCCATCGAGTTTTATGCGGTGGCCGGTGCCATCGTCGTAAGGCTCAAGCTCGAGGCGAAGCAGTTCATGGATGCTTGCTTCTTGCCTTTGACTCTCGGTTAGAACCGTATGTGTCTTTCCGAGCGAGATCAGTCGACCCGCAAAAGCTTCGTGAAAGTCAGTGATGTTCAGCGCGGAACGTGCGGTTGCGCCGAGAATGCCCTGAACCGTCGCCAAAGTATTCTTCACACGATGATGAAGCTCGCGAATGAGAAGCTGTTGGCTTTCCTCAGTGTGCACATGATCGGTAACATCGCTCCCCTCAACGAAAATTCCAGAAGGTTTCCCGGCTTTATCCAAAATCGGTTGATAAACGAAATCGACGTAACGCCGTTCTGTCTGATTGGTCGGTTGGGCTTGCAGCAATACCGGCAGCCTCCGACCGACGAAGGGTTCGCCGCTGGCGTAAACCTGATCGAGCAAATCAAAAAAGCGCTGGTCCGCTAACTCCGGCAGCGCCTCACGTATCGTCTTGCCGATGACGTCGCGCTGGCCAATGAGTTGGCTGTAAGACGCATTCGTGAACTCGAAAATATGCTGTGGCCCCCGGAGTATGCACATGAACCCAGGCGACTGATGAAATAGCTGCCGCAGGCGGATGGTTTCGTCAGCAAGTTGAAGGTTGGCCTCTCGCAGCTGCTCGGTGAGAATATGTTGCTTGGTCACGTCGTTGCAGACCACAAGCACGCCGCCAACCTGGTCCTCGATATCGATGGGACTAAACCCATAGGTCCACCATACGTCCTCGCGCCGACCGTGGCGCGTTACCGGCACGAGCTGGTCGACGTGCCAAGTGGCGCCGTTGCCGGCCATGACGGATTCAATCTGCGGACCGATGATGTCCCAAATCTCCGTCCAGCAATCATAACCGCGCTGGCCCAACGCACTCGGATGACGTTCCGGCCCCATGGTTTGCCGGTACGCGTCGTTATAAAACTGAATCAGTTCAGGCCCCCACCAGATGAACATCGGGTGTTGGCTGGTGAGCAAAAGGCGAACCGCGGTTTTCAGGCTCTGCGGCCATCCGGCGGGCGGCCCTAGAGGTGTTTTGGCCCAGTCATGGGCGCGCGTAAGTGCCCCCATCTCGCCGCCACCGCGAAGAAAATCATGGCTTGGAACATCATCGATCGGCAAAGACAAACTCGATTTCTCTACTGTCGCCTGCCAGATTGCTCCCTTCTCTAAGTTTATTGCAACTGGCCGAAAGCATGCCGATCGGGGAACTGCGGCAGGAGAGACGGACATGAGCGATGCGCTAGCGATTCCCGATAAAGGTAGACTTCCGACACGAATAGGCGCACCCTGCCTCAATCATCGGCAGCGGCTCAGCCCAGGCGCCGGTGACTGAGAGACTCCGCCGCGCTCCCGCCTGCGACAGGAAGGCGGGCACACCGTGCACCGTTCACATATATTCGATCCCAAGATTCACCAATCGGAAAACGTCGATGCTTTGTCTGCGGCGTGCCGTTGTTTCTTGCGCGGATCAATCCGGCTGACAATCCAGATCATGACGAGCGGACGTTCGAGTGGTCGAAATGCGGCTACGGCGAAACGTTGGCGCTGAAGTTCAGACATCACCGCATCGAATTGGTCTAGGCAAGGGAAGCGTTTTGAAAAAAGTCGAACAATACCGCCAGTATGCCGCTGAATGCCGCGATATGGCACGGACGGCTCCATTCGATCATCGCAAACAACTGCAACAGATGGCTGAGACTTGGGAACAGCTGGCCCAAGAATGCAGAAAACGCGACGACGCCAATAACGACAGGAAGGGCCTGGTCATTGAATTTGTTACGCCAAGGCCAAAAGGCAGGTCGTAACTGTCGACCCGCGATTTTTCACGCAGCGTTATCAGGTGAGCATGTTAAGCGCTCAGCATGATTTCGCCGTAAGGCGGGCGACATGAAAGGTGTACAAACTTATGCAGAAATCCGATTGGTACCGTGATCGGGCTGCTGAATCAGATCGTAAGGCACACGCTACGACCAAGCCGACCACGCGTGATCGTCACATAAAAGATCGTGACGGCTGGCTAGAGATCGCCGCGTCCATAGACGCGTCAGATGTGAATCGAAATCAAACAAAGTCTGCCCCGCTTTCGCCAAAGACCGCGCGAGTACCACCTTCAAGACGATGACTTAGGTGGCCTTCTTTCCATCAAGGAGCTTCTTTCTTGCGAGGTTTCGCGTCGCCCCGGTGTTCTTGCGAGCGACGTTGCGAGCGCGGCGGATCGCCTTGATATCGCCCGGACGCGTACTTACATATATGTTGACGTTCAATTCTGTACTTAGGTCCGTTTGTCACCAGACGTCATGCCGGCGATACTGGTTATTGCCGTAGCAATGCTGCACTAGCGGCCAGCGTAGGTTTCTCTCACAGCGGGACGGCTGCCCGCAGAAATGCAGTTATGCGCATCTTCATTTTCAAGTCGGAGACAAGCCCCGATCTGCGTGCGTTTTCAGACGATCAAGGTGGCCATAAGCTGCCGGCGCAATTCCGGCCATGGCATGCGATTGGCGTAGTCCGCCCGGAGGCAATGCCGCCGCATAATCTGGATCGCGGTCTCATTGAGGCATCGATCACAAAGTCCGGTTTCCAATTGTGGCGAACGAAAAAGTGAATGCAAAGAGCAATCTTGTTTCGGCAGAATAGTCTGGAGGTTGGCGTGGACAGTTTCGATTACAATGCACCGGCAGAATTATATCCCGGGCGCAATCGCAAGAGCGCAAAGAAGTTCAGTTATCGCCGCTTCGAAACTGCAGCCGACGCCATTCGGTTCGCGGTCGAGGAACTGCCCGAAGCGTTGTTACTCGGCGCGTGCATCGAGATTGACGAACGGCGTCTCAGCTACAAGGACATTCAGGCACTCTACGCGAGTGAGCAATATCCACTCGAAAAAAGGAGTTTTGCGTGAATATAAAGAAGCCAGCTCTCGGGATGAAAGAGCCGACTGTTGATCAGGCTGCGAGCAACGATACGCCCAGGCCTAAAAATACCTCAGCCAGCACCATTCCGTCCGAGGGCTACGTTCTCGAGATCGACGGAAAGCTCAAATCGGAATTCCCGACTTCGGAAGCGGCCATGAAATCAGGCCTGGAGCTCAAGAAAAAATACCCGCAAATCCAGATCAATGTGTACGACGCAAAAGAGCGTGCGCGAACGCTGGTGGATCTCACCGAGAAATCGGTTTAGGCGGTTAAATACAACGAGGATAACTCTCGAGAAAGCGCTGCAGACGTCTTACAGCGGGCGCGCATTGGCTTATAGCTAATGAGAGTATTCATCGAGCTTTGGTGAGCCATGCCTGACAGACTTTCCGATGAGGACGTTAGCCATCAAATCCTTGGCGTCTTCGTGCGCCATCGGGTACCCGCGTCCGGCACACTGCGGCGCAACTATTTTTCGGATGTGCGGGACGGGGATTTCAAAAGGGGGATCGACAAGGCGGTCGCCAACGATTGGATCACCATCGATTTGCGGGACCGCTACCGTTATCAACTCACGACAACGGGTTACGCCGTAGGACAGGCGATTGATCGGGGCCCATAAGCGGACCTGGTCTAGCGGTCGCCGTCGAATTCGAGCGCATCAAACCCAACGTGGCGATCAACGACATAAATCAATCCCCGCTGGTCGAGGACCACATCGTTGCTTTGCGGCGCTGAGCGCCCGCCTGCGGGCTCGGGGATGAAATAGCCGACTTCGCGCGGGGCCGAGGGATCCGCAACGTCGATAACGCGTAGGCCGGCGCTGAACCACACTGCAAACACGAGCGTCCCGGCCATGCGCTCGTGAAACTGATGCGCGCCAAAACGCGCGCCCGGCGTACGAGCGAATGGCGAATCGAGTTCGCTCACCTCGAACAGCGAGAGAGGCTTTACACTCGCATAATCGCTGACGTCGAAAATCGACATGCCGGCATGTGGCCGACCGCGCCGCGCGTGCTCTTCATTCGCACTCTGCGCCTGGTCCTCTTCATCGATAGCAATCGCAATTCTCTTGCCGCCGAGCTTAACCGGCACTGGCATCACGGTATGCGTAGGCTCCGGAAATGGCGGATGATAATTGAAGGACGCGACCGTTTTTGGCTTTCTCAAATCGGCAATATCAATGATGCGAAAGCCCCCATGCCAGCAGCTCGCCCACATCTCCTCGCCGAACCGCAGCGCGTGGTGGAGGCGGTGGCGTTTGCCGGACCATGAAGGCTTTTCCCCCGCAGCAACATTCTGTCCGGGCATCCACCAACGCGAAATTTCGGCAGGGTTTGTGGGATCGTGCATGTCATAAATGACAAGGATGTTGCCAACGAAGCCCTCCATCTCGGTCGAGATATAGGCGTAGCGCTCGTCCATATCGAAACGATGCACGCCGATCCCCCCGGTCAATTGATGATGCACAAACCTGGGCTTTGACGGGTTGGACACATCGTAGATGCGAAAGCCGCCGTTGCGGTAAGGCTCCAATTCGGCGACCTCGATCGCTGCGAGATCAGCGTCGGTGACGCCAAGTTTCTGCGCCAGTTCTGCCCGGGACGGCGCGCGACCAAGGACATCTTGCAGCTCGCGTCGCGCGCCCGGCAATTGCTCGGCGCGCCGTCCGACCGGCGTCGGATTTCGCTCGTGGTTCACGACCATCAGATCGCCGGCAACTCGCACCTTGTGGCTGTGCGAAGCCGGATCGTCGAGCGTTACGGTGCTCACCAGACGCGGTTTTTTTGGATCCGAGATATCGACGATCGATGTGCCGAGGTTTTGCTTGTTCGGGATGTGGCCGACATAGGCATAGTTGCCCGCAATGCTCACCTGCCCCGCCCCGGGCAAATCAAGATGCCCAAGCCGCCGTACATTGCGGGCCAGTGCACCGTTCCGTCGATCCGCCGTCTTCATGGCTCTTTCCTGCGCGTGTTCCTGCCGAGAACCGGTTCCAACTTTTCTGGATCACGCGCTATTTATCCAGCGTAGCACCGGAGGCTTTGACGATCGCAGTCCATTTCGGGATTTCGCTATTGATGTAGGCGCGGAATTCCTCCGGCGTGTCACCAACGATGTCCACGCCAAGCTTGCCGAGTGAAGCCTGAACGCTCGCGTCGTTCAAAGCCTTTACTGCCGCGTCGTGCAACACTTCAATGACTTGCGGCGGCGTGCCCGCAGGCGCGACCAGTCCATGCCAAGTGCTCGCATCGAAACCTTTCAGACCCGCCTCGTCCATGGTCGGCAGGTCGGGCAAAATCCGCGTGCGCTTGAGTGTCGTCACCGCCAGTGCACGCACGCGTCCGCCTTCGATATGGCCGATGACGGAAGCGGCGGTGGCAAACATCATCTGGTCGTGACCGGCAATGACATCCTGCAAGGCGGGCGCCGCGCCCTTATAAGGCACGTGCACGATATCGATCTTTGCCTCCGACTTGAACAGCTCGCCGGCAAGATGCGCGGCCGCGCCGTATCCGGACGACGCAAAATTGATCTTGCCCGGTTGCGCCTGCGCGAGCGCAATGAGCTCGTTAAGCGAACGCGCCGGGACTTCCGGATTGACCACGAGGATGTTGGCTTGCGTGCCAACCAGCGTGATTGGAGTGAAGTCTTTCTCAGGGCTGAAGTTAAGACGTTTGTACAGCGATTCATTGGTGGCAAGGATGCTGTTGTTGCCCATCAGCAGCGTGTAGCCATCAGGCGCCGCATGCGCGACAGTTTCGGCCGCGAGATTGCCACCCGCCCCCGGACGATTCTCGATGACGAACGGTACGCTGAGCAATTGCTCCATCTTCTTGCCGACAATGCGGGCGAGTACGTCGCTCGGGCCGCCGGGCGTGAACGCCACCACCAAGGTAACGGCGCGGCTTGGATAGTCTGCCGCGCCCACAGATGGGCTGATTGCAAGCAGGGCTGCAACGCCAAGGAAAAGAGTCCGAATGCAGATCAGCAAAAAGGACATACTCACTCGCCGGCGGCTGCACCCGGTGCAGCCGTAGATTTTACAGTGTGAACGTCGTCGCGTCCCGTTCCCCAGACCAGCTCGCCGCGTTCGACCATGTAGTTGACATGCGCCTGGATCTCGCTGAACGCGAAACTCATCTGGTGCGGATCCAGCGGCCGCCGAAACACGAAGGGCACAATCTCGGCAGTCGTGCGTGGTATTCCCCGGCAAGCTGCCGCAATGGCGGCACAGCGCTCTTCGTGATGGCGAATAAGTTCAGCGCACCGGACTTGCGGCTGCCGGAAAGGCAATTGATGCCCGGGCAGCACCAAGGTGTCTGACGGCAATGAGGCTTGCAGGCTGCGCAATGAACGCAAGTAGAGGTCGAGAGGATTGCCCTCGGGCTCGACCGCCCAGACGCTGATGTTTGGCGTGATTTTCGCCAGAACCTGATCTGCCGCGAAAAACAATTTTTCAGCCGGGCAATGGAGCATCAGCTGTTCTGGCGCATGGCCATCACCGCTCAGTACCTCGAATGTGCGGCCACCGATGTTGAGCACATCTTGTGCAACAAGCCGACGGAAAGTCGGCGGCAAGCCGGTGACCATTCTGAGATAGCTATGGCCACGCGTCGCAACCTGTGCCGTCGTTTCCGCATCAAGGCCGTGGCGCAGATAAAAATCCCGATAAATCTTGGCATCGAGTGCGCCCGGGCTGAGCGAAATATTGACGCATGAAAGATACGCCGTTTGACTTGTCAGCAGTGGAACGTCGTAACGCTCGGCGAGCCAGCCGGCGAGACCGATATGGTCGGGGTGAAAATGCGTCACGATGAGGCGCGTGAGGCGCCGGCCGCGCAGAGGGCCGTCGAGGAGCCGTTGCCAAACGGCCTTGGTCAGTTCGTCGCCGATGCCAGTGTCGATGACGGCCCAGCCGTCGCCATCGTCAATGAAGTAGACATTGACGTGGTCGAGCCGGAAAGGCAAAGGCAACCGCCCCCACAACACGCCCGGGTGGACCTCAACCAATTCATCGGGTTTTGGAGGCGCGGCGAAGGGAAAGTGCAGTTCCGCCTGATGGTGTGAGTTGAGCACGTCCTTATTCTCAGTCTGCGTTCGTTAGCGCTTTTCGTAGTTTGAATTTGCAAGCCCGGTCAAGCAACCAAAGCTCACAATCGGCACCATAGCCAGCAGGGCTGGCAGCTCTCTTGTCGCGGAACAAGAGGGAAATCGCGCACTAGAATTTTTCCAACCAGGGCCGCATTTCCATTTCCGACGTCCAGGCGCTGCGCGGCTGGCTCAACACACTCCAATAGTTGGCCGCGATCGCATCTGGATCGAGCAACGAGTTCGGGCTTGTCCGGCGGCTCGGTTCGCACCGCGCTTCGAATGCCGCCGTCGATCACGAAGTGCGCGACGTGGATGCCATGCGGCGACAATTCACGCGCCATGCTCTGCGCGAGGCCGCGCAATGCGAACTTTCCCATCGCAAAGGCCGCTGACTGCGCATAACCCTTCACACTCGCTGATGCACCGGTGAAAAGAATGGCGCCGTGACGGTTGGGAAGCATGCGGCGCGACGCCTGTTGTGCAACGAGAAACCCACCAAAGGCGCTAACAGCGATGGCTTTGGCAACATCAGCGGGGACCAGGTCCACAAATGCGCCACGCACGCGCGCACTTGCATTGTAAACAACAACGTCAGGAGCGCCACAGTCCCGCTCGACATCAGAAAATAGCTTCGTTAGGTCGCTCAAATCGGTCGCATCGCAAGAATAGGCCGTGGCACCGGTTTGTTTGCAAAGCGCGCCAAGCTTGTCAGTCTCGCGCGCCGCTAACGCAACGCGGATGCCTTTGCTTGTGAAAAGTCTGGTCAACGCGGCGCTTAAGCCCACGCCAGCACCAACGATCAGCGCTGTTTTGTAGGTAATGGTGTCCATACATATTCTCCTTCAGCACACGCAATTTATCCTGTTTATCTGAAATTCGCGGCGCAGGAGGCGATATCTGCCATGCGTTGGGGCGAAAGTGGCAATCACTATCTATTGACCCCGCCTTGTGCCCTCACCCGCTTTCACTGATGCTGACCGCCGTCGAATGACAGCAATCCTATGGGAGAATGACTATGCTGTTCATCATGTCCATGAACTTCACCGAGCGCGGTATTCGCGAAATCAAAGATGATCCAAAGCGCGCGCAGGCGGCAAAAGATCTTGCCAAGAAATGCGGTTGCGAAATCAAACAGGTCTATCTCACCTCAGGCGAATACGATCTCATGCAGATCATCGAGACGGCCAGCGAGGACAACATCGCCAAATACGCGCTGGCCAACTGCAGCCTTGGGTTTGTACGCACGCGTACCGCGCGCGCCTGGTCGTTGGACGAGATGACAAAGATCGTCGCCGAACTGCCGTAGGCGCCGTCGCTCGCAGGGCGTGCCCGCTTGACTTCCAATAGCGGACACGGGCGATGCAGCACGGATGTCCGCTAAGGGCCTAAAGCGATCCCTGCGGCGTTTATCGTGGCTGCAGGAACCTCAAATAGAACGCCCAGAACACCAGGACTATTCCGACGTTCACCATCAACCGCTCCCAGAACCGGTTTCTGAAAAACAGGACATCCACGCTGACCACGATGGCTATCAGCGCGAGCACGTAAAGTACAACGGCTGCCTGTCTTCCCATGCATCCCTTTCCAGTGTGTGGTGCAGCATGCCGCGAGAACTGCGCGAAAAGCCATGCACCGGAATATAAAGTTGCATGGAACCCCCACGAGCGTCAGTCAAATTGAGAGGGTATTGTTTGGACTGGAAAATGATCGCCCGAACATCGGGATATCCATCTCCAAATGGCCGGTGCGCTGTGTTACAGTGTTGTGGGGAGCCATAGTAACGGGGATTGCATGAGCACGACCATCACCGAAACGCTTACAGGTCGAGAACGTGTAACCAGAGTATGCAAATACTTTGTCAGGCGAGTGCTCTTCCCGATTGGCGTTCTCTGCCCGTTTGCGTATTTCTTCCCAAAGATCGCGATCTTTTATCTCGCGTGCGGCGCCTATGATGTCAGCCGCAATACAGGGCTGAACCTCTCGACCCTGCGGCGTTATTTCATCGGCAATGGATTCGGCACCTGGCTTTTGTCACCCTTCAATACTCTGCTCGATCTACTGTCGCTCCCTTACATCAATAAAGGCGTCTATCGACTGGAGGATCTGCCGCCCTCCTATCGAGAAGAGGTGGAGCGCCTGATAACAATCGCGAACGATCAGAATCTTGTCGCCAAGCTGGAAGAGCGCGCGAAAGAGTTTCCGCGAACAATGATTTTCTTCCGGTGGTACGGCATCAATGTGGACACAATCGTCGACATTCCCGCCTTCCATGAACCATGGAAGTACATTCAAACCATCGGCGTTTCGGTATTCAACAAGAAGGTCTCCACTTCAAAGCATTTTGGCTACCTGCGCGCTTCTCTGCGCGTCTTGTACAATCTGAACGACATGAAGGATCGCTCCGCCTACATCACTGTTGGCGACAAGACCAGTTACTGGAGCGAAAACAAGCTGTTTATCTTCGATGACACGCTGCTGCACGAGTCCGTCAACGACACCAACCAGACACGTTACTGTCTGTTCGTGGACATCGTTCGCCCGACGCCATTCCCCGCTTTCATGCGCGGTGTGATTTCAGTTGTTCGGCTGCTGACGCAAAGTTTTAAATTCGTCTATTACAACAACTGGAAAATACTCGAGCGACAATAGAGCCACCCGCCCCGCTCGCACCTGGCGAAGGTGCGCTCATGAAGGCGCGGATCGACGCGCGACAGTTGCGAAATCAGCTTCCCCGCGGATTTACGATCGCGTAGCCGCGAATGGATACGACGTGGTTTCTGGTCAGGCCGCCGCCAGAGTTGCCATCGTGGACGAGCCAGTTGCTTCCCTCAACTCGGTTGACCAGGACCATGACATGGTGGTTGCGCACGGCCACTGTTCCCGGCGCCGGTGAAGTACGCGGAAAGCGCATCCAGTTGGCAGCGCGATTTAAGTCAGCGCGGATATGACCGAAAAGATAGAGGGACGCCTCACAACCACAATATGCGTGCGGACAACCGCTGGGCCTGCCGCCGACTACGGTGCCATTCGCGTCCATGACCATTTGATATTGCTGAAATGCGGACTTTGGCTTGGCCTCGACAGCCACGACACCAAAGCCTGTGATCAACGCCACGAGAAAAATTACGATGCTTCTTATCATGGGCATCTCCATTGATCGGCAATGGCCTAAGAAGGCGATCCCGGAGATGCCGTTTGTAGCTGCGTTTGCCCCTCGGCGACGATTGGTTTAGCTCGGTAAGCTCACTTGGTAAGGTTAAGAGACGCAGGCGTTGAGTGCCGCCCTGTCGGCCGCAACGATCTGACGAAGTTCGATGCGCTGGCGAGACGAAACGCCTAGCAAATCGGCGGTGCGCCAGATGATGTTGCTCTCAAATTCGTTCGCGGGCCCATCAACGTAAATAACCTGCCACATCATTTTTACCACGCGTTGGCGGCCTTGACTGTCGAGCACACCATTGAGCTGCCGGGTAAAATGATAGAGATCAACCGCGCTTCTGGCGGCTTCGGCGGCGCCACGGATCAACTGCGCCACGGCAAGATCGTCGAGACCGAAGTGAGATTTCAGGAGGTCACGAAGCTTTTCCCTTCGCGCATCTGACATTTCACTGTCGACCGTGGCCACACGGGTAAGCAGCGCCGCGGTTGCGAGCTGGCAATCCTTGTCCTCGAATTTTTGTCCTCTCGGATCACCGGCAACGCCCATGAAGAAATCCTTGAGCGATCCAAACATCAATTCCGCCTCGCTACGTTCGAAATTCGCCATCCGAACGATGGCAACCCGCGCCAGACGTGAAATGGCATCGCTCGCTTCCCTCGCAAGATTGCTTACGGAACTTTAATCTCCCAGCCATGAGCCGTTCAGGTCAGCGCGCATAGAAGGAGGCATCGCAGCTTCGGAGATTCTCATGTCGATCGAAGACGAACTTCTCAACCTTGCCAGGCTATGCCGTTCGCAGGCCCGACTAACCAAGGATCGGGCTGCAAAACAATCGCTGCGGAAACTCGGCGACCACTACGAAGGTGAGGCGCAAAGGCTGCAGGAGCAGCATTCCGCGGATTTGCAGAAGTCTGACTAGGTCACAAAGAGTGAAGCGATTCGCTCTATCAGAAAGCTTGCCGGGTAGACCTAGAGCTTGATCGTCTTAAGGTGGCCCGAATCCAGGGCCTTTGCCACCGCCTCGGCTCTCGTTCGAGCGCCGAGTTTCCTGAAAACCGATTTAACGTGAAACTTCACAGTGTGCAGCGAGATGTCCAGCTGCCGCGCAATCATCTTGTTCGTAAGCCCGTCTATAATCCCTTCCAGCACATCGAGCTCGCGCGGCGTCAGCAGTTTTTGAACATCGCTTTCGTCGAGGGCGAGAAAGCCTGGTTCTGTCGCAGCGGGAAAGCGCACGGACAATCCAGCTGCGACCGCGCGCAATGCGGCATCTATCTGATGCGCGCTGGCGTGACGCGGTAGCGATCCTTGTGCGCTCTGGTCACTGTCGCCAAGGATAACGACTGGCCTGTCCTCATTCGAAGGAACAGAAACTCCATCGGCCAAAACAATGTCGGGACGATCGTCGATCTCGACCACTGTGTATTCTGCATCGACGAGTATTTTGCTCAACGTTCGACGACGCAAGGTATCGGGCGCCAACAGTGCCACGCGAAGTTGCGCGCCTGACAGAATTTTGAGAGCGGCGGTCACTCGGCTGGTCTCTCGGCAATCGTTGCTTGTCGTGATGTCACGGCACCGCCGCGAATGAGCCGAATATCGGCATTGCGCCCGATGCTGTCAGCTCCGAGGCGTGCGGTGATGTTGCGCATTCGGCGCGCCGACGCACCGTCGACGCTGAGGATTATGTCTCCGGCTACAATTCCGGCGCCCGCTGCAGGGCCACTTTCGCTCAGCGACATCACCATCAAACCACTTGATTGCCCGACAGCTTTTGCGAGCGCTTCCGGCACGGCGACCGAGCGCAAAGCGACCCCGAGCCAGCCGCGGGGAATCCGGCCATCCTTGAGCAATACCGGGACGACCCGCTCAAGCGTCGCTGCAGGAATGACGAGCACCTGATGGCGCGGACCAAATGTCGACATCCCCAGCAAGCCGCCCGCAGCGTCGAAAACCGGACCGCCCTCCTCGCGCCGTCCGAGTTTAATGTCGAGCACAACCTTTTGTTCGATGCGTCCACCGTGGCTGCTAAACCATTCGGGCCCAACCGAGTTGACCGCGCCGAGCCGCGCCGTCGCGTTGCCGGTGGCGTCTGCTCCGAACGCGATGGCGAGAAGCCCAACTCGAGCGGCAACTGGAACTAGTGCGCTGGCTGAGAGGCGCTGCTCGAGCTTGAGAACAGCAATATTTGTGCCCGGGTCCCGTCCTGCGAGCTTAGCCTTGACCGTCGGCCCGCCGGCCGTTTCGAGTTCGAACTCTTCGCGCTCCGGCAAGGATTGCTCGGAGGTAACCACCACATCTGGCCGCCACGCCGTGGCTGTAATGTGCCGTGCCCCACTCAGACGCACTGCGGCGATTGCTGAGTTTGCCGCGGCACTGCGTTCAACTAAAGCATCTGAGAACTGCGCCAGACTGTTTGCTCGGTCGATCATTGTTGGCTCCCACACTTAGATAGGGAGCAATGTGAGCCATTCCGAGACCGTAAAACCATCGGTCAAATGACCGGGTGGCCACGCCCGTTTTTATCCCTGCGGCGCTAGCGACGACGCTCGAATTTTCTGTGCGTTTTACCCTTCTGCCGCACGGCGAATTCCTCGTCGAACACATGCATATTCGAGAAGAGCTTGACCAACATCTTTTTGAGCCGTTGCAAGTCAGTCTGCTTCATCCCGCGCGTAGCGACCTCCTCGTAATGCGAGGCGATCGGGATGATCCGCTCTGTCATCACACGGCCTTTTTCGGTCAGGTTTACGCTCAAGGCTCGACCGTCTTTGCCAGACCGCCGGCGAACGATGAATTTCTTGCGTTGCAGCGTCCCCAAAAGGCGCGAAAGGGTGGAAATGTCGATGCTGGTGCGCGCCGCAATGTCGCCGAGGCGACGGTCACCCTTCTCCCATAGCGCGGCCATTACGCGCCACATGGGCAGCGTCACGCCCAAGGGTTCAATATCGCGCGCGAAGGCCAGCCCGATCCTTACGCCCGCGCGGTTCAATAAATACGGAACGAAGTCTGCGAGTGCGAAGCTGTTTTTCATCAGTTCTGCTGGAAAGGTCGCGTTCCCTAGCCCCAGCCGACCAGCTGGGCAAGCGATGCATCGCCTTCGCGTGCCAATGGCTGGAAGACGCCGTAATCGCCGTTCTGGTAAAGCAGCGTCGAGATGTCGTCGCGGATCTTGATCTCTTCAACGTTGCCGAAGAACACGGTGTGTGAACCGTGAGGTACCGAAAGGGATTTGACGCAAGACATCGCCACCTGCGCGTCGAGAAGATAGGGGATGCCGTGCTCATTGTCGTGCCACTCGCCATAAGCGAAGCGATCGGGACGATTTGGCTCGGCAAAATTTCGTGAGACAGCCACATGCTCCGCGTGAAGCACGTTCACGCAGAATTTATGACAGCTCTCCATGATGCCGAACAGCCTGCCGCTGCGGTTGACGCAGACCAGAAGTGACGGTGGGTCGAGGCTGACCGAAGTGACGGCCGTTGCCGTCATGCCGTGGCGCCGCCCGTCCTTGGCAGTTGAGATCACCGAGACTGTCGAGGGGAAGCGCCGCATCGCTGCCCGGAATTGCTCGCCCAGATCGGTCTGTCATCATCGCCTCGACATTATTTGCAAATGCAAGTATATTATTTTATCCGGCGATGTCCATGAGCAGCATGGTCGCCAGGGACTTCTCGCAACTGCGAGATATTTGCAGAGGTAAGGCACTGACCTGCTTCGGATCGCTGGACCTACTCTCAACCGTGGAGGTCGTCGCATGGCCGTCAGCGCAATCCAGGACGTAAGAACGCGAAGCTCGGCAAAGCCGAGCGTGGCGGAGCTTATCGAGCGGGCCCGCAAGATTGGCGTAGTCGCTCGCGAGAAGGCCCTTGAGACAGAACAACGGCGTCACGTCTCCGCCGAACTGATCGGCATGATGCGTGACGCAGAGCTCTTCCGTCTCATGCAACCGGAGCGCTTCGGCGGCTTCGAATATGGCTATGACGTCTTTGTCGAGCTCGTCGCCGCAATTGGCGCCGGCGATGGTTCGACAGGTTGGGTCTACAGTCTTGGTGCGGTTCACCCTTGGCTGATCGCCTGTTACCCCGACGAGGCGCAGAACGAAGTATGGAGCCAGGATCGCGACGCGATAGCCGCGGTCTCGTATGCGCCGACCGGCAAGGCGGTGCCGGACAAGGATGGCTATCGTCTGACAGGCCGTTTCAGTTTTGCGAGCGGCGTCGACAACGCCAATTGGGGGATTGTCGGCGGCATGTTGCCTCTCAAAGAGGGCCCGAAGCCAGGCTTCTTTCTCGTCCCGCGTTCACAATTTTCAATCCACGATGACTGGTTCACGATGGGACTCGCCGGCACGGGCAGCAAAACCATTGTTGTCGAAGATCAGTTCGTCCCGGCCTACCGCACGGTCACGTTCGCCGACATGCTCATTGGCAACGGACCCGGTACTGCCACCAATTCCAACCCGCTCTATCGTCAACCAATGCTCGCGGTGGTGCCCTATTGTCTCGTCGCACCTGCCCTGGGCATGGCGCGCGGCGCGCTCGAGGCCTTCAAGGAACAAGTCGCGGGCCGCACCACGCGCGGTGCCGTAGCAGGCGGCAACAACAAGATGAGCGAGTTCGTCACCATTCAGATGCGCGTTGCCGAAGCGACCGCTTCGATCGATGCCGCCGGGCTGATGATCCACCGAGACATTCGTGAAACGCTCTCCATCATCGAAAGCGGCAAGCCTGCCGACGTCAATCTGCGAATGCGAAATCGCCTGACACATTCGTTCGCGACAAAGCTCCTGGTCCAGGCTGTCGACGCCTTATTCCTGGCAGCCGGCGGGTCTGCGTTGGGTCTGCAGCATCCGGTGCAGCGATTTTGGCGCGACATCCATGCTGTCAGCTCACACATCAGCCTGAACTGGGATTCGGTGTCCGCAATGTACGGGCAGCACGTCTTCGGGCTTGAGCCAAAGGGTCAATACTGAGCAAAAAAGGCGGGAGGCTACTATGAAGAACGTCGTCATCGCGGCTCTGTTGTCTTGCACTCTCGGCACCGCCGCGAACGCCCAACAGTTTACAATGAAAATATCGTCGCCGACGATCAACGACGCGACCCAGGAATGGGCGAAGGAATTCGCCGCGGGCCTCAAGGCGCGAGTCGGCGACAAGATCAAAGTCGAGTTCTATCCAGCCAGCCAGCTCGGCCAGATTCCGGCGACCGTCGAAGGTGTCGCCATGGGGACGATCGAGGCGGTCGCACCTGCGAGCGGGTTTTTGATCGGGCTCGAGCCACGCATGCAGGTCTTCGACGCGCCCGGCTTGTTCACTGACATGGCCCATGCTCAGCGCGTCTTTGCAGATCCCGCGGTGCGCG
Organism: uncultured Alphaproteobacteria bacterium; assembly: GCA_963707615.1. Taxonomy (GTDB): domain Bacteria; phylum Pseudomonadota; class Alphaproteobacteria; order Rhizobiales; family Xanthobacteraceae; genus Pseudolabrys. Next base: position 262,824 of record CAVPQT010000001.1, on the reverse strand, counting down.
CCCGCCTTGCCACCTTTGCTTCGTCAAAGGGCATGCAGATGGTCGCAGCGTATCCGCATGGCCCGCTCAACCTCGTGTCGCACAAACCGGTGAGGAAGATCGCAGACTTCCAGGGTCAGAAAATCCGCGTGCCTGGCGCGGCGCCACTTCAGGTCAAGCCATTCGAAAAGCTCGGCGCCCAGCCGGTATCAATGCCGCTCGGCGAAGTGCTGCCGGCGATGCAAAACCGGACCATTGACGGCCTGATTGCCTCCGCGGCCGTTTTCACTGCCTTTAAGTACTACGACGTCGCCAAGGGAATGACGTCACTCCCCCGATCCTATCTCGTCGTGGCCACAATGGTGAACAGCGACTGGCTGAAATCGCTGGGACCGGAACTGGAAAAAGCGGTTCGAGAGGAGGCCTTCAACGCGCAGCGGAAGGTCGAAAAGTTCGCGATCGATGACGCAGCGCGTACCGCCGAGGTCTGGAAAAAGAACGGCGGTGAGGTCATCATTTTCCCGGACGCAGAGACAAAAGCCTACCTGACCCAGGTGGAATCCATTGCGCCGGCCGTATTGGGCGCCAATCCGACAATGAAAGGTGACTTCGATCTCCTGTCCGAAGCCGCAAAAAGGCTAAATCAGTAAGCATGGCCGAGACACGAAGTGCGCTCGCGCGCTCGTGCGACTCTATCGCATGGACGATCGAGCGCGTTCTCGCCGTGGGCCTGATCGTCGCGATCCTCTTCGACTTTCTTAATGTCGTCGGCCGCTATTTGACTGGCTTTACCCTGACCGGCCTTGAGGAGGTCGAAGTCTATCTCTTGATCTGGATCGCATTCCTCAACGCGGCAGTGGTGAGCTGGCGACGTGAACATTTGCGTATGGACTTGCTGGTCACGGCGATGCCGGGACCAATGCAACGTGCCGTTCACGTATTCGAGACACTCGTCACGCTGCTGGTGACGACGTTCGTGGCCTATTACTCTTTCCTGTACGTGCAGCGTATCTTCCGTCTCGGTGCCGTCAGCGACATGGCGCGGCTGCCAACCTGGATCCCGCACAGCGCCGTGTTCGTTGGCTTTGGCCTGATGGCTTTGATAGCGCTCTACAGTGGCATCTCGCTCTTGCGGCGACGGCAGTCTTGAACAGCAGGCCGATATGACATTCGCGCTTGGGGTCATACCGGTCGTGCTCTTGCTGCTCGGCTTTCCGATATTTCTGGTGCTGCTCAGCGCGGCGTCCGTCGCTCTTGTCTTCTACATGCACATGCCGTTGGCCGCGCTGCATCAAAACCTGTTCGGTTCGATCAACGCGTATGCGTTGCTGGCCATTCCCTATTTCATCTTCGCCGGCGAGTTGATGGGCCGCGGCACCGTCGCGCGGCGATTGGTGGACTTTGTCCAGGATGGGGTCGGCTCTGTGCGGGGCAGCCTCGGCGTCACAACAGTCGGCGTGGCCACGATCTTCGGTGCGATATCGGGCGTGAGCGCGGCTACGGTCGCGACCATCGGCAAGATCATGTATCCGTCGATGATCAATGCCGGCTATCCCCACTCTTTCGCGGCTGGACTGATAACCGCGGTCGGCGCCATCGACATCATTATCCCGCCCAGCATTCCGATGATCGTTTACGGCGCCGCGGCCCAGGAATCGGTACCGCGTCTATACGCCGCCGGCATCGTACCCGGACTGCTCATTGCCCTCATCATTGCCGGCTACGTCGTCTGGCGCGCCAAGCGCCAGAACTTCGGTGAAGGCAAACCTTTCAACGCCAGCCGGTTCATGCGGTCCACGGTGCGAAGTCTTTGGGCACTTGGGGCGCCCGCCATCATTCTCGGCGGCATTTATGGCGGCATTTTCTCACCGACCGAGGCCGCCGCTGTCGCGTGTGTGTATGCGGGTTTCGTGGCAATGGTGATTTTCCGTGAGCTCTCGGTTGGTGAGGTCATCGAGGCAGCAGCTGCGACCGTGCGTTTCACGGCGCAAATTCTCGTCATCGTGGCGTGCGCTGGGGTGTTCGCCTGGCTTCTCACCGTCAACCAGGTGCCCGCAACGCTAGTCTCCTGGATCAAATATCTGGAGGTAACGCCTTGGCAGTTCCTGCTGGTGGTCAACGTTCTGTTGTTGATCGTCGGCTGCTTCCTTGATCCATTGTCCGCGATCTTGTTGCTGACACCTCTGCTCGTACCCATCGCCAAGGCGCTCGGCATCGATACCGTACACTTTGGCATCGTGTTCACGGTAAACTTGGCGATCGGCCTGTTTCACCCACCGTTCGGCATCAACATCTTCGTCGCGCAGTCGGTGCTCGGCATCCGCCTGGAGACGATCTATCGCGGTATCCTGCCTTTCGTTCTCCTTTATCTTATCGCGCTCGTCCTGATTACCTATGTGCCCGACATATCCCTTATTGGCATGCGTCTGTTGTTCAACTGAATCAAAATAGACCCATCTATGCCTGCAACCTTGGTACCAGCTTGATTGCGTTCTCGCTGCCGATGGCTTTGAGATCGGCGGCCGAAAGCCCGAGTTCTTCCAGGTTTTTCATCTGGTCGAGCCCGAAATACGGATAGTCAGAACCGTAAGTTACCTTCGACACAGGCACGAGTTTCAGCAACGCTGCGATCGCTGGGGCGCTGGTCGCATTCGCGGTGTCGTAATTGAGACGCCTCAATTCGCCCTCGATACCTTCAGGTGCGAACTCCTTGAGGTTAGGCCGCTTGGCGTAAAATGAATCGATGCGGCCGGCCATCATCGGGATGGTGCCGCCCGCATGCGAGAACAGCCATTGGATGTCGCGCCAGCGCGCGAAACCACCGGAAAGAAGAAGGCTCGTGACGGTGCGCGTCGTGTCGTGTGGCACCTCGATCACCGCGGGGAATGTTCCGACGCTCAACTGGCCGCAGCAACTCGCGACCAGCGGGTGCACATACACCACCGCTTTGCGACGATTGAGCTCGTCAAACACTGGCTTGTAAGCGGCATTGCCAAGCCATTTGTCGCCATAGTTTGACTGCAGGCCAACGCCGTCGGCCTTGAGCGTGTCGAAAGCGTATTCAATTTCCTTGAGTGTCTTGTCGATGTCCAGCATCGACAGCGTCGCAAACAGACCAAACCGGCCGGGATTGTCCCGCATCATTTCGGCAGCGAAATCATTGCAGCCACGTGCAAGCTGGTTGGCTTTCTCCGCGCCAAGATCGAACCAGACGCCCGGCGTCGAGGCGAGTGAGAGCACGCCGACCCGGATGCCGGCCTTGTCCATATCCTCGATCGCCTTGGCCTTGGACCACGCGACCTGGCCAGGGAAATGCGGAATCTTACGCGTATCTTCCCAGCCGAGCCAAAGCTCCTGGTATTCCGGTGGATAGAAATGGTGGTGGGTATCGATGAGCACTTTCTGTTGGGCGCGCGCCTGCACGCCCGGCAACATCGCCGCGGCGCCGATGGCGGCTGCACCGGCGAGGAACTGCCGCCGCGAGGTGGGCAGCGCACAGCAAGCGCAGCCTCGGAAATGAAGTTTGCGCAAAGATGAAATGGGCATGGTGTTTCTCCCAATTGGCGCCAGCCCGGTGCGGAGATTTCACACCGGGATGGTCGACAGCAGCTATTTCTTGGCTGCATCCGCGTACGGATAGACCATTTTTCCGGTCTTAAATTTGTCTGGCCACAAGATCACCTGATGGTCAGTCTTGCTGAATTGCTCCAGATCGTTAGGTGCAACGTCCTGGAATTGGGTGAACACCGTGCGCGGCTCAGTCCAGTCACCGTTTTTGTTGTACGCAATCTCACCGGCAACGGTCGAGAACTTGTTCTGGTGGATGTACGCGGCAAGCTTGCCATGATCGAGGCTTTTCGTGGCGGTTACGGCCGCAGCAAGAACTTGGCCGGCTGCATAGGCAAACGGGACGAAACCATAGCCGAAGGGATCAATCTTCTCGCCGGCTGCCTTGACCCGGTATTTGGCCAGCACGTCCTGCAAGCCAGGAAAATTGAACTCGGGTGACGGCACGAAGCTTTCCATGATGACGATGCCGTTCATGAGAGGACCAAGCCGCATTTTGATCGGCGTCACCAGGAGACCCACCATGGTGCCGCCAAAAATTTTTGGCGCCAGTCTGACTTCGTGCGCAGCAGTCACAATACCGACCGTGTCCGGTGGATAGGCCGCAACGAATACAACGTCGGCGTTGGAGGCCTGCAAAGAGCGTACGACGGCAGTAAAGTCGGTGGTGGTCGGCGGATAGGTCTTGTCATAGACAATATCGAAACCCATTGCCTTCGCATTTTCGCGCGCGCCATCGGAGGCCGTCTTGGCGAATTCAGCATCTGCCGCCAGCAGCGCGACAGTTTTCGGCTTTGGATTCTGCGCCGCCGCCAACTCGAAAAAGCCGCGAGAGAACGCTTTCACGCCTTCGGGCCCGACCGGCACCATCGAAAAGTAGCGATCGTAATTGAAATGGCTGTTCACACCGATCGCCAGCATGGTGATTGTGGTCTTGTTGTTCTGAGTGATTGTTGGCATGGCCGCGGCAGCCATATTGGTTGCATAGGGGCCGAGGATCAGATCGACTTTGTCGACGCTGATCAGCTTGCTGTAAATCGTGGGAACGTTCGACGGATTGCTCTGGTCATCGTAATAAACCAGCTCTACAGGACGGCCCAGCAAGCCACCCTTGGCGTTGATGTCATCGCGCCAGATCTCCAAAGCGAGCAAAATCTGTTTGCCGTTCGGCGCGACACTTCCGGTCAGCGCCATTGAAAATCCGACCTTGATTGGATCGGCGGCCCACGCCGTCACCACTGCCGACATTCCCACGAAGGCGGCAACAACCACGGCGGCAATCGAGCGAATCGCGCCGGTCATCTTTTTTTCCCACATGACATCCTCCCAGTTCGTTTTGCAGACAAAACTACTTCATCATTTCCTCCGGCGGCATCGGCCCCCACAGATTGGCGGCCGATGGATCCTTGGCCCAAACCTTAGGCCGCTGCGGATTATCGCGGTGCCACGGACGTGGTTCGAAATAGCCAAGCGCCTCGTCCTTCATCTGATCGAGTTCGGCAAACAATTCCGTGATCAATCCACATGGACTGCGGTGGTAGGCAAACAGATTGTGGCCGATACCGTGTCGTCCGGGGCCCCAAAGCATCTTGTAGCCGTTGAGACTGAGAAAATCGCAAGCGGTTTCCAGATGCGACCAATCGCGCAGTTCAAAGGCCGTATGGAAATGCCGGTTCGAACCGGTTTCCATCAGATTGATGGTGTGATGATCGACACCACAGCGCAGGAAGGAGAAAAATTCACCCATCCAATCGGACACGCGGAAGCCGAGCACATCGCAATAAAACTTGGTGACCGCTTTGACGTCAGTCACATGAAACGCCACATGACCGAGCTTGTGCGGCACGATGCCCTTGCGCTGGAACTTCTGCGTCAGCATTTCCGGCTGCCTGAACACCTCGATGACGGTGCCTTTGGGATCCTCGAAGGAAACCAGCTCGGAAATTGTCGGCTCAGAATCTTTTTTAACTACGGTCTTGATCCCATGCGCGGCGGTCTGGCGCTCAAACGCGCCGAGATCATCGTCTGGCCCGATCTGAAAACCGAGGCGCACGCACTTCGCTTCACTTCCTTTTCGCAGCACGACCGCATGATGATCGATTGTGTGGGCGAGATAGACCGCATCCTTGTCTTTTTCGATCAGGGTCAGCCCGAGAATATCCGTGTAGTATTCCGCCTGCTGCTGCGGGTCAGGCATTTCATAGCAGGCATAAACGATCTTTCGCACACCGATCATGGGCCTCTCTCCAATTGCTAGGTCCGTTTTCGAGATTTTGGATTTGGCTCTGACTCGAAAATTTCAAGAATGGCGGCCACGTCGCGTTCACCGATCACCGGCACCGCCTTCTGGAAAATATCGATGAGGCGATCGAGCAACGGCGTCGCCGCGCCTACGCTGTCCGCCAACTCCTTCGCGCCATGCAGATAATGGGCGAGACCGCCCGCCGATCCCTGTTGAGGCATGAACCGGCGCTCTGCCATCCACGGCGCCCGAATGCCAAACTGAGCCGACCCACCGCTGCCATTGGCGATGGCCTTGATCATCAGCGAAGGGTCGACACCGGATTTCAAGCCAATCGCCATGGCCTGCGCCGTGCCCGCGATATTCAGACCTACCAGCAGATTGTTGATGAGCTTGACCTTGGTCGCGGCGCCAAAGGCTCCAAGATAAAGGCAGAGATCGGCAAAATCGTTGACGATCCGCTCGACTTTGGTTGCGGTAGCCCGATCGCCGGCCAGATAGATGACGCCCTTGCGTTGCGCCACCATGCCAGGCGTTCCGCTCACTTCACCGTCGAGAAAAACAACCCCCTTTGCAGCCAGCGGAGCAACGTAGCGTTCCTTCACAGGTATGGAATGCGAGCCGAACTCGACCACGATCTGGCCCGGTCGCGCGGAGTGGATGAGACCATTCGAGCCCATCACGACTTCCTCAAGCGCTTCGTCGCTTGGAAGGCATGTGAAAATGAGATCCGTTTGCGATCCGATATCGGCCGGCGATTTCGCCGGAACGCCGCCAATCTTCGCAAAATCGGCCAAGGAGCTCCGGCGATAGCCGAGCACGCGATGGCCCTTGTTGATCAGATGTTCACAGATCGGACGACCGATCTTGCCGATGCCGACGAACCCGATGGTTTCCATGACTGCCCTGCTCAGTGTTCGATTTGCCTCGGCATGGTCTTATGTGATCTCGATGCTACGGTCGGAGTAGTTCACGTTAATTCCGAACGAGCCCTCCATCACCGTCCATTCCCGGATGCGAAAGCTTCGAATGCCGTTGACCACGAACGGGTCGCGCAAGGCGAGCGCGCGCGCCTCATCTGCGCTTGCTGCGCGCAGAATGGTAAGTCCGTCACTGCTTGCGCCGAAATCGAGCGGCCCCGAAGCGAAGAGTTTGCCGGCCCGCTCCAGACCGATCATGTATTCGAGATGCTCAACCAGATGCGGCTTTAGGTCCGCGCCGTTTCCATCCCACAGCACGACATAAAATTTCTTGCGCCACATCCGTTCAGTCAATTCGCGAATACGCGCTTCCGTGGTTGACGACACGCCTCCGCCTCCCGAACTCACTGACTCCAACACTACACGTCGTCGGCCACCATGCGATTGACCAGACTGCCGCAGCTATCGATCTCGATCTTCACTTCGTCGCCGACCTTGAGGAATTCCCCACGTGGCATGCCGACGCCAGCCGGGGTTCCGGTCGCGATGACATCGCCAGGCTGCAGTGTCACATGGCGGCTCAAATAGGCGATTTGCTCGGCGATGCCGTGCACCATGCGACTGGTGTTGGAATTCTGCTTGAGCGTACCGTTGACCCAGAGCTTGATGGCCAGATTGTTTGGATCGGGGACATAGGCTGCCGGCGTGAACCACGGCCCCATTGGGGCTCCGTGCTCGAAGCATTTCTGCCCGACCCAGTCATAGATGAAAGGAGTTCCCTCGCGCTTCATCAGATCGCGTGCCGACAGATCGTTTACGATCAAATATCCGGCAACGGACATCGAGCGCCTTAGCCTCTGAAACGTTTCGGGTCGGACGGGCAATCACAACGCCGAGTTCAGCCTCCCAATCGACCTGCCTGGAAAAGTTCGGCAGCTTGGCCGGCGTGTTGTGGCCGATGATCGAACCCGCGGTGGTCTTGAGGAAGAACCAGGGCTCTGCTCCCTTGGTCATCGAAGGCGCTTTGCCGGTGGTGCGCTTCGCTATCTCCGCCATCTCCTCAAGATGGTCCCAATAGTTTGCTCCTGCGCAAAACAGCGTGCCGGGATAAAGAAGCGGTGCAAGCAACGCGACTTCGCCAAGCAACTTGCCCCCGCGCGTATTTTGCGCTGCCTCGTGCAGGCGCGGATGGACGCGGTCCCACGCGTTGAGCAGGCCCATCACGGACGACGAATTGGGAATCCCGTCGAGCAGCGGGGCGACCGGATGAACGCGATCATCGACCAGCATACCCGCCTGCGGTTGTCCGCCTGTGTCGCGATAGCTCAGCAGACGATAGCCGCTGGACATTACTCACTCCCCGACAACACTCTTACGCCGCGCGAAATCCGGTTTGGCGACCGGCTTGTTGTACTGTAACGTACAGTACGTTCCTCACAAGAGGATGCAAACGGAAAAATATATGCGCCGCAACAAGTCGAGTGCGCGGGTCGGTACACACACGAGACCCGCGATTCAGAGATCTTCAGGAACGCGCCATGTTCCTCGGGATCGTCCGGGCAATCGGATGACCGAGGCTCGGCGGCAAGAGATCGTGCGCAAGGCCGCGGCGCTATTCATCGAGAAGGGTTATTCGAACGTCACTATTGACGAAATCATCAGGCTGGTTGGCGGATCGAAAGCGACGCTGTATGCGCGATTTGGTGGCAAGGAGGGTTTGTTCGAGACCGTCATCAGACAGCCCTGCATTGACGTCACTCACGCGATCGACACTGATCTGGTGGGCGACACGGAAGCGCAACTGACACAAATTGCCCGCAACTTCCTGAAGTCGGTGCTCAACCCGAAGATTGTCGAACTGCATCGCCTGATGGTGTCGATTGGCAAGACGTTTCCCGCAGTCGGCTCGCTCTTTTATGAATCGGGGCCCAATACGGCCTATGCAATCGTCGCCAAGTGGATCGCAAAGCAACAGGCCGCCGGCAAACTTGCTGCCGGTAACCCTCGTCAACTTGCGGTCCTCTTTCTTGATATGCTCATAGGCGAACATCAGCTTGCGTTGCTGACATCTCCGCGCCGGTCGACGTCAAAGGCCATCGACAAGACCGTTCGCGCGGCTGTTTCGGTATTCCTGCACGGAGCTGCCACGCGACCTTCTTCACGAAGGCAATACCGCTAAGTCGGCCCGAAACTTATGTCCGCTTTGGGTAGCCGGACAATGGGGAGATCGGGCTAACTGGCTGGGGCGCCAGGATTCGAACCTGGGAATGGCGGAATCAAAATCCGCTGCCTTACCACTTGGCTACGCCCCAACAAGTGCCGGAGAACCGCGGCCAACTATCCTCGCGCGCGGCGGCCGGACCATAGCGGCGCCGACCGGCCCAATCAACGCCCACTCCTTTTATACATAAAGCGTGGTTTGACCCGCCTGCGGCCGAGGCTAGATTAGCTGGCCATGAGCTACCGCGCTCCAGTTGCCGATATCGCCTTCACATTAAAGCACGCCGCCGGCCTGAAGAATGCACTGGCCGAGGGGATCTACGGCGATCTTGATGAGGAGACGGTGGATTCCGTCCTGGCGGAAGCCGGACGCTATGCCAGCGACGTGATCGCTCCACTCAACACTGTTGGTGACAAATTCGGGACACCGTTCAAGGACGGAAACGTCACCACCCCGCCCGGCTGGAAGGAAGCCTATACGGACTGGGCCGCAGCCGGCTGGAATGGTCTCGCGGCGCCCGCCGATTGGGGCGGCCAGGAACTGCCGCACGCCCTGAATGCGGCATGCATCGAAATGTGGAATTCAGCGTCGATGGCCTTTGGCATCGGCCCGGTTCTGACAATGGCGGCGATCGACGCACTGCATGCGTACGGAAACGACAAGCTGAAACAGGTATACCTCGGCAAGCTGGTCAGCGGCGAGTGGATGGGCACCATGCAGCTCACCGAGCCACAGGCCGGATCCGATGTCGGCGCGCTGCGCAGCAAAGCCGAGCGCGCAGGTAATGGCAGTTATCGAATCACCGGATCAAAGATTTTCATAACCTACGGTGAGCATGACCTCACCGACAACATCATCCATTTCGTTCTGGCCCGCTTGCCGGACGCGCCGCCGGGGACCAAAGGCATTTCGCTGTTTCTAGTCCCGAAAATGCTGCCTGACGGATCGCGCAACGATGTGCGCGCGCATTCGGTTGAACACAAACTCGGCATTCACGCATCGCCCACCTGCACGATGGTGTACGGCGATCGTGGCGGCGCGGTCGGCTTTCTGATCGGCGAAGAGAACAAAGGCATGGCGTGCATGTTCACCATGATGAACCGTGCGCGCCTCGCCGTAGGCTTGCAGGGGGTTGGGATCGCCGAGCGCGCGACTCAACAGGCATTGGCTTACGCGCGAGAACGCAAGCAAGGCCCGGCGAGTGCGATCATCGCCTATCCGGATATCAAGCGCATGCTGCTGACCATGCGCACGCTGACCGGCGCCGCGCGCGCGATCTGTTATGCGACAGGAATTGCCATCGACCGATCAATGCGCGCGAAAACCGACGCCGAACGCAAGAGCGCACACGAGCGCGCTTCGTTGCTGACGCCCGTTGCCAAGGCATTTTCGACCGACATCGGTTCGGAAGTCGCATCCCTCGGCATCCAGGTGCATGGCGGAATGGGTTATGTCGAGGAAACCGGCGCGGCGCAGCACTACCGTGATGCGCGCATCGCCGCGATCTACGAAGGCACAAACGGAATCCAGGCCATCGATCTCGTTACGCGCAAAGTGCCCGTGGAAGGCGGCAAGACCGTCGATATGTATATCGACGAACTGCGACTTACCGTGAAGTCGGTTCAGTCGAGCAATGCGCCCGAATTTGGAGAAACTGGAGCTCGCCTCGGCGAAGCCGTCGACAGCCTTGAGCGAGCAACCCGGTGGCTGCTTGCGCAAAAGGGTTCTGACGCCGCACTTGCCGGCGCTACACCTTATTTGCGTCTGTTCGGCAGTGCGGCCGGCGGCTGCATGCTGGCCGAAGAGGCGCTTGCATCGCTTCGCGCCGGCGACGGGACGACCCGTTCCCTGCTTGCGCGCTTCTTCGCGGAAAATATTGCGATCCAGGCAAACAGCCTCGAACGCAGCATCACTGAGGGTGCCGGGAGCATTACTGACGCTCAAGCGGCGCTAGCAGAATAAGGCTTGGGGACCGCACGCCGATGTCGTTAAAGGGCAAGACTCTTTTTATCACTGGCGCTTCACGCGGAATCGGTCTTGCGATCGCGCTGAAAGCAGCGGCCGATGGCGCGAACATCGTCGTCGCCGCGAAGACGGTCGAACCGCATCCAAAATTGGAAGGTACGATTCATACCGCCGCCGCCGAGATCGCGAAGGCCGGTGGACGAGCGTTGCCTATTGCGGTTGACGTACGCGACGAAGCGAGCGTGCAGGCCGCGTTCGATGAAGCCGCAGATAAATTCGGTGGCATCGATATCGTCGTGAACAACGCCAGCGCGATCCAGCTGACCCCTGTCACGGCAACCGATATGCGGCGGTACGATCTGATGCAGCAGATCAACGCCCGCGGCACCTTCATGGTTTCGAAGTTCGCCATTCCTTATCTCACGCGGCGGGAAAATCCGCACATCCTCATGCTCTCTCCTCCCCTCGACATGGCGGAGAAATGGTTCGCGCCGCACACGGCTTATTCGATGGCAAAATTCGGCATGAGCCTGGTCGTGCTCGGATTAGCCGGCGAACTGCGCGGCAAGGTCGCGGTCAACGCCCTGTGGCCACGAACGACCATCGCCACGGCGGCAATCAAGAATCTTCTCGGCGGCGACGCGATGATGCAACGCTCACGAAAGCCCGAGATCATTGCCGAGGCCGCCTATCGCATTTTCCAGAAGCCCAAGAGCTTTACCGGGAACTTTCTGATCGACGACAGCTTCCTCGCCAGCGAGGGCGTCCGCGACTTTGATCGATATCGCGTCGATCCCAGCCAACCGCTGCAGATCGATTTCTTTGTGCCGGACAGCAGTCGTCCGCCGGAAGGAGCGAGCCTGGCGGCAAAGTCACGATAGGCACTTCCACGACGGCTCACGAATGTTTAAGTCTAGAGAATGTCTACTCTTCTTCTCAGCCATCCAGCCTGCCTGAACCACCTGACGCCGGCCGGACATCCGGAGCGTCCTGACCGCTTGCGTGCGATCGATCAGGTGCTCGAGGATGAAAAGTTTCAGTCTTTGGCACGAGTTGAGGCGCCGCTCGGAAGCCTTGATGTGATCGCTCTTTGTCATCCAATGGAATATGTCGAAGCGATCCGCGAGGCCTCACCGTCTGAGGGGCTTGTGCGGCTTGACGCCGACACCGCGATGTCGCCTGGAAGCTATGAGGCAGCGTTACGCGCCGTCGGCGGCGCCATGCAGGCGGTCGACGACGTGATGACAGGCAAAGCCGCAAATGCCTTTGTCGCCACACGTCCACCCGGTCATCATACCGAGACGGCACGGCCGATGGGCTTCTGCCTTTTCAACAACGCCGCGATCGCTGCACGATATGCACAACAGAAACATGGTGTCGAACGTGCGGCGATCGTCGACTTCGACGTGCATCACGGCAACGGGTCGCAAGACATTTTCTGGTCTGACAAAAGCGTGATGTACTGTTCGACGCACGAGATGCCGCTTTATCCCGGGACCGGAGCGATCGGAGAGCGCGGCGAATACAATACCATAGTCAATGCGCCACTCTCGGCCGGCGATGGCGGCGACGCCTTCCGCGAAGCCTTCGAGACCGTCATCCTCCCGCGCCTTCGGGAGTTCAAACCCGACTTTCTCATCATCTCCGCCGGCTTCGACGCGCACACCCGAGATCCTCTGGCAAATCTGAATTTGATCGAATCCGACTATTCCTGGGTCACCAAAAAATTGATGGAAATCGCCGATACAAACGCGAAAGGACGCGTCATCTCATTGTTGGAAGGCGGCTACGATTTACAGGGACTGTCGCGTTCAGTGGCGGCGCACGTGACCGCGCTGATGCATGGTTAGAGAATCCACGCTATCCTGACCATCAGACAACGATTTAGAGTGCGGGTCACGAACCGCCGGATTTGAATATGGCCGAAAACAATAACGCTGACGTCAAAAAGTTGCCCTTCGAACGCGCGATCGAGGAGCTTGAATCGATCGTCAAGGATCTCGAGGGAGGCAAGGTACCGCTTGAGCAATCGGTTGCGCTGTACGAGCGCGGCGAGGCTCTGAAGAAGCGGTGCGAGGAGCTGCTGCGCCAGGCCGAAGCGCGGGTCGAACGGATTACCCTCGATGCCGATGGAAAACCGACCGGCAGCACGCCTCTTGATGTGGATTGACGCCATTTTTCGACCAGAAATGGCCTTCTTGCTGAATTGCCCGCAAGGGTACTTTTGGTGTAAGTCATGCGGCCCAGCCAGTTTTGTGGCACCGGCGCGAACCGGCCCTTAATCAAGTCCGTTGGAGTTGCTCTTGTCTGAGTCTTCCAAGACCCCGTTGCTCGACCGCATCCTTTTTCCGAACGACCTTAAAAATCTGTCGGCCGAACAGCTCAAACAGCTCGCCGGCGAACTGCGGACCGAAACCGTTGATGCCGTCGCCAAGACCGGCGGCCATCTGGGTGCTGGCCTTGGCGTCATCGAATTGACCGTCGCGCTTCATTATGTATTCGACACACCGAGCGACCGCGTGATCTGGGACGTCGGCCATCAAAGCTACCCGCACAAGATCCTCACAGGCCGGCGGGACCGCATCCGAACGCTGCGGCAGGGCGGCGGACTGTCTGGTTTCACCAAGCGCGCCGAGAGCGACTACGATCCGTTCGGCGCCGCCCACTCTTCCACTTCGATCTCTGCCGCGCTCGGCATGGCCGTTGCGCGCGACCTCGAGGGCAAAAAGAACAACGTCGTTGCGGTGATCGGCGATGGGGCGATGTCGGCCGGCATGGCCTACGAAGCCATGAACAATGCCGGCGCGCGCAATGAACGGCTCATTGTCATTCTCAACGACAATGACATGTCGATCGCGCCGCCGGTCGGGGCAATGTCGGCCTATCTGGCCAGATTGATCTCAGGCAAGACCTATCGGACGCTGCGTGACATCGGCAAGCAGCTGGCGCAGCACCTGCCGAAATTCTTCGGAGAGAAGGCGGGACGCGCGGAGGAGTTCGCGCGCGGCTTCTGGACCGGCGGCACATTGTTCGAAGAGCTTGGCTTCTATTACGTCGGGCCGATCGACGGTCACAACCTCGACCACCTGTTGCCGGTGCTGCGTAACGTACGCGATGCCGAGGCAGGTCCAATCCTTGTCCACGTCGTGACGCAGAAGGGCAAGGGCTATGCACCCGCAGAAACGTCCGCCGACAAGTATCATGGCGTGGTCAAATTCGATGTCGCGACCGGTGCTCAGGCCAAATCGAAATCGACTGCACCCCAATACACAAAAGTTTTCGGCGAGAGCCTGGTTAAAGAAGCACGCAAGGACGACAAGATCGTAGCGATAACCGCGGCCATGCCGTCGGGTACCGGTGTCGACCTCTTTGCGAAGGAATTTCCCAACCGCTCGTTCGACGTCGGCATAGCGGAACAACACGCGGTGACTTTTGCCGGCGGTCTTGCCGCCGAAGGGTACAAGCCGTTCGCTGCCATCTATTCCACGTTCCTCCAGCGCGCCTACGACCAGGTCGTGCACGACATCGCGATTCAAGGTCTGCCGGTTCGTTTCGCAATCGACCGCGCTGGCCTCGTCGGCGCCGACGGGCCGACACACGCCGGGGCGTTCGACGTCACTTATCTTGGTTGTCTGCCCGGCTTTATCCTGATGGCTGCGGCGGATGAAGCGGAACTCGTTCATATGGTTGCAACCGCGGTTGCCATCGATGACCGCCCCAGTGCGCTCCGTTATCCGCGCGGCGAAGGGCTCGGCGTGCCGATGCCGGAGGAAGGCAAACCGCTCGAGATCGGGAAAGGCCGGATAGTCCAGGAAGGCCACAAGGTGGCCCTGCTGTCATTCGGGGCGCGGCTCGGCGAATGCCTGAAGGCGGCCAAGGAGCTTACGGCGCTGGGCCTGTCGGCGACAGTCGCGGATGCGCGCTTTGCCAAGCCCCTCGATGTCGAATTGGTGACCCGGCTTGCCCGGGAGCACGAAGTGCTGGTGACGATCGAAGAAGGCGCCGTTGGCGGTTTTGGCGCCTACGTCCTGCAATCGCTCGCGGAGCAAGGGCTGCTCGACCAAGGCCTGCGCATACGGTGCATGATGTTGCCGGACCGTTTCATCGATCAGGATTCGCCAGCTGCGATGTACGCCGCTGCCGGCCTCGACGCCAAAGCGATTGTCGCCAAGGTATTCGAAGCCCTGGGCAAGGACGTTGACGCGGAAACCGTCAAACTCGCCTGACGACTTCAAATCCGGCTTTTCCGGGGTACTTTCTTTCCCTTGCTGCGCGCCTCGGAGAGGCCAATGGCTATCGCCTGCTTGCGGCTCTTGACCTTCCTGCCGCCGCGCCCGCTTCTGAGTGTACCTTTCTTGCGCTTTTTCATTGCGCGCTCGACATACCGTGAAGCGCCTCGTGAATATCTGCGTGCCATAGGCGTGCTCCTCAGACAAACCGCGGCGCCCGTTGCAATGTCGTCGGCGCCATATTTCTAACTTTCAGGTACGGAACTTTGTTCCTCACTCAACGAGTCAATCAATGACCACACCGCGCCAGCGCGCCGATCGACTCCTTGTCGACCGTGGTCTGTTTGAAAGTCGTGCCAAGGCGCAGGCGGCAATAGAGGCTGGCCTTGTGACAGCTGACGAAAAGGTGGTGCTCAAACCTTCGGAGCAAATTCCAGCAGATGCGAAGCTGCAGGCGAGCGCGGCGCACCCCTATGTTTCACGCGGCGGCGTCAAACTCGCAACGGCGCTCGAACATTTCGGTTTTGATCCGAAGGGCCGGATTTGTCTTGATGTCGGCGCATCGACCGGGGGGTTTACGCAAGTCCTGCTGGATCGTGGCGCGCGACGCATCTATGCCGTCGACGTCGGCACGGACCAACTGCACAAATCACTCCGTGCAAGACCGGAAATCATCTCGCTTGATAGTACCGACATCCGCCAACTTTCTCCCGGCAGCCTCGATGAGCCTCCGGACCTTGTCAGCATCGACGTCAGTTTTATCTCGCTTAAGCTGACGCTCCCCTCCGCGCTCGGGCTTGCCAGGTCTCCGGCCCAACTGGTGGCTTTGATCAAACCGCAATTCGAGGCGGGGCCCGGTGCAGTGAAAAAGGGCATCGTTCGTGATGGCGCGCTGCAACAGGCGATCTGCGACGATATCGCCAGGTTTGTTGCATCGTTGGGCTGGCGCGTGCTCGGTGTCATCCCCTCTCCTATCTTTGGTGGCGACGGCAACGCCGAGTTTCTGCTCGGGGCGAGCCGTGACTGAGAAACTCGACATCGTGCGGCTCGGGCATCGGGGAGATGGAGTCGCCGAAACGGAAAACGGGCCGGTCTACGTTCCCTATGCGCTGCCGGGCGAGACTGTCACGGTCGAGGTGGTTCGTGGACATCCAGACCGTCGACATCTTCTGCACGTCGAGAAGGCCAGCCACGAGCGCAGCGTACCCATCTGCAAGCATTTCGGAGCGTGCGGTGGTTGCGCGTTACAGCATTGGTCGCTTGCGGAATATCACTTGTGGAAGCGTTCGCTTGTGGTGGAGGCGTTGGCGCAGGCGAATGTGGTTGCACCCGTCGGCGGCCTCATTGACGCGCATGGTGCAGGCCGCCGCCGCGCCGTCCTGCACGCAAGGCGTGGGGTTCACGACGTTCTGGAAGTCGGCTTCACGGCACCTCGCGCCCATCACATCGTCGCTATCGATGCTTGTCCTGTTCTGGCGCCTGGGCTTGCAGGTGCACTTCCAGCCGCATGGGCCATAGCGGAAACGCTCAAGCCCTCAGGAAAACCGCTCGACATCCAGGCGACCGCGACCGACAGCGGGCTCGATATCGATGTGCGCGGCTCTGGCGCGCTCAACGCGGCGGGGCGGACAGCGTTAGCTCGTGTGGCTGAATCGCACAAACTTGCACGGCTTACGCGGCACGGTGAGCTTGTTGCGCAGCGCGCGACACCCTTGTTAAGGGTCGGTCGCGCTCAAGTGCCGCTCCCGCCGGGCGCGTTCCTGCAAGCGACAACGGAGGGCGAAGAGACGCTGGCACGGCTGGCGCTCGGCTTTATCGGCAAGGCGAAACACATCGCCGACCTCTTTTGCGGGGTCGGGACTTTTGCCCTTCGGCTCGCCGAGAGCGCACGCGTTAGTGCCGCAGACAGCGATGCAGAGGCCATCAAAGCCGTGCAGCGCGCATCTGCGACCACGTCGGGTCTCAAACCAATCGAAGCCGAAACGCGCGATCTCTTCCGCCGGCCGTTTG
The DNA here is from genome assembly GCA_963707615.1 of uncultured Alphaproteobacteria bacterium. Classification (GTDB taxonomy): domain Bacteria; phylum Pseudomonadota; class Alphaproteobacteria; order Rhizobiales; family Xanthobacteraceae; genus Pseudolabrys. The sequence continues at coordinate 245,691 of CAVPQT010000001.1, read as the reverse complement.
TCACGAGCGAACTGAAACGGTTCGACGGTCTGCTGTTCGATCCACCGCGACAGGGCGCGGAGGCACAGGCACGCGAAATTGCAAAAAGCAAAGTGCCGGTGGTCGTCGCCGTATCATGTGACGCGGCGACGTTTGCCCGAGATGCGAAAATCCTGATTGAAGGCGGCTACAAGCTTGACGGTGTTACGCCGGTTGACCAGTTCCGCTACTCGTATCACGTGGAAATTGTCGCGAAATTTGCGAAATAGTTCTGGTCTACCTGAAATCGATGCCCCCGCCCCATCGCTCCTGCCACATCTTTTCACCGATCGTGCAGGAAACGCGCGGCGCCTGCGACGAAGCCGGAATGACGCGCCCTTCCGGTTGCCGTCCGGCAATCTCGAGGACTAGCTTCGTACGTGTCGCTTCGATGAATTTTTCGCGTTCGCGAATCGGCACGACAAAAGCGCCCGGGCCACCGATGACGCAATCCTCATAATAAACGTCGAGCTCATCGATATCCAAAGTCCCGAGATAGGGCCGTTTGAGCATGATCGGTAAGCCATTGATGGTGATGCCAGAAGCAAGCACGTCGTCCCGCGTCGGCACGATCAATTGCCCCGCATTGTTGGTTCCGTCGCCGGAAACATCGATCACCCGACGCAAACCTTTGTATCCGCTGTCGTCAAAAAGCGGTTTGGCAAATTGCAGCGCGCCCGAAATGGACGTTCGCGAAGCACGGCGATATGGCGCGCGACTGATCTCCGCGGCGACGGCGTCGGCGGACTCAGGACCATCGATCAGACGCCAGGGCATGATGACCTTTTGGTCAGACTGCCCGGCCCATTCGAAATAAGTAATCGCGATTTTGCCATGAGCGCCCTGGCGCAGTGCCTGCAGAAACTCCTTCGATGTGAGCGCGAGGATGTAGCCCTCACGTTGCAAGGCCTGCTCATCCGGATCCATCGAATAGGAGACATCGACGGCGATCACGAGCTCAACATCCACGGGGATCGCGTTTTTTCGCGCGTCCGCAAGACGGGGCGGCGTTGGCGATGCCGATGCGGCAAGCGCGAGGCCAAGAGCCGCAAGCGCAACGACAATGGCCAAATTGCGAGAACGCGTCCCCATGCTCCGAATGCTGACATGGGGCAGGGACGAAAAAAAGGCCGAAGATCGGTTGCAAAATCGTCCAGAGCCGCGTCCCGGAAGTATCGGCGTCAGCTTTCGATCGGCTCGGTCGCTTCGATTTCTATGCCAAAACCGCCGAGGCCGACGTATGTCCGTTTGCTCGATGTCAGCAACCGGATCGAGGATATCCCCAGGTCTTTGAGAATCTGCGCACCGAGTCCGATTTCGCGCCATTGTCGGGAACGCGCGGCGTCGGCGCCGGTGTCACCTTCATGCGGAATTTCAGCCACCGGCACGCCGGCCGTTCCATCACGCAAAAATACGATCACGCCGCGACCGGCCGTCTTGAATCGCGCAAGCGCAGCGTGAATCGGTTTCGCCCCTCCGAACACGTCACCAATGACGTCGGCCCGATGCAGCCGGGCCAGCACGCCCTTGCCGTCGCCGACATCGCCATAGACAAAGGCCATGTGATGCACGCGGTCGAAGGGCGTCACATAGGCGTAGCCATTGAGCGTGCCGATTTCGGAGGCGACGTTGAATTCGCCGACACGTTCCACGAGCTTGTCGCGGTTTTGTCGAAAGGCGATCAATTCGGCGATCGAGACTTGTACAAGCTTGTGCTTCTGTGCAAACGCAGCAACTTCGGGACCGCGCATGACCGAGCCGTTGTCGTTCATCAACTCAGCCAGCACCCCGACGGGCGGCAACGAAGCCAGCCGACACAGATCGACGCAGGCCTCGGTATGGCCGGAGCGCATCAATACGCCGCCCTCTCGCGCAACGAGTGGAAAAACGTGACCCGGACGCACAAAATCCGCAGGCCCGCTGTTCCCGTTCGCGAGCGCGCGCACAGTGTTGCATCGCTCGTCCGCCGAGATGCCGGTGGTCAGGCCGTGGCGGACATCGACCGAGACGGTGAAAGCCGTACCCAACGGCGCCTCGTTGTCGGCAACCATCGGCTCAAGATGAAAGCGGCGCGCCTGCTCGGCCCCCAGGGGTGTACAGACGATGCCGGATGTATTGCGAATGATGAACGCCATCTTTTCAGGCGTGCAGTGGCTCGCGGCGACAAACAGATCGCCTTCATTCTCGCGCTCGTCATCATCGGTGACGACCACAATCTCGCCTTTGGCGAAGGCCTTGATCGCCGCTTCAACGCGTTGATGGCTGTCGGCCACGGCTCTACCTCGAAAGGGGCGTCACGCGCCGGGCTTGAACGGCCAAACCGTCCCCTCGCCGACCTGACCGCGATGCATCAGATAGTGATCGGCCAGCACACATGCCACCATAGCCTCACCAATCGGCACCGCTCGTATGCCTACGCACGGATCGTGACGGCCCTTGGTAGCTACATCGGTGTCGTGGCCGTATCGATCCACGGTCTTTCGTGGAGTCAGAATCGACGACGTCGGTTTGACCGCGAACCGGGCGATAACCGATTGCCCGGTCGAAATTCCGCCGAGGATGCCGCCCGCGTGATTGGACAGGAAAATCGGTTTGCCATCATTGCCCATGCGCATCTCGTCGGCGTTCTCGATCCCGCTCATGGCCGCCGTGGCAAAACCGTCGCCAATCTCCACGCCCTTGACCGCATTGATGCCCATCAAGGCTGAAGCGAGATCGCCATCGAGCTTGGCATAGACCGGCGCACCCAATCCGGCGGGGACGCCCTCGGCGACAACCTCGATCACGGCGCCGCAGGACGAACCAGCTTTCCGTATGCCGTCGAGATAACCTTCGAAAAATTCCGCCTGCTTCGCATCAGGACAGAAAAACGGATTCTTCTCGACCGCGTTCCAGTCCCAACGCGACCGATCGATCTTGTGCGGTCCCATTTGCACAAGGGCGCCACGCACTGTCAGGCCGGGCACAATTTTGCGCGCAATTGCGCCGGCGGCGACCCGCGCCGCAGTCTCCCGCGCAGACGCCCGTCCGCCACCCCGGTAATCGTGAATGCCGTATTTGACGTCGTATGTGTAGCCGGCGTGGCCTGGCCGGTATTTGTCCTTGATTTCGGAATAGTCCTTTGAGCGTTGATCAACGTTCTCGATCATCAACATGATCGGCGTGCCCGTGGTGACCTGCATGCCGTTACGCTCGTCGGTGAAAACCCCCGACATGATCTTCACCGCATCGGGCTCCTGTCGCTGCGTCGTGAAACGTGATTGCCCCGGCCGACGCCGATCCAGCTCGCGCTGAATATCCTCCTGTTTGAGCGGAATACGTGGCGGGCAGCCATCGACGACACAGCCGATTGCGGGCCCGTGGCTTTCCCCGAAGCTCGTAAACCGGAAAAGGTGGCCGAAAGTATTGAATGACATGGTGGTTCCGCGCGTGTCCGGTTTGGTAACGCGCACTCCCGCGCCGGTCAATTAAACGACGTTCGTCACCGGATTCACGAACAGCGTTTTATTTTGATCGCCAGAACTGCGGTTGACGCGGCTGGTGCTCGCTGAACGAAAATCAATAGAAACAGCCGTTAAGGTATTCAAAAGTAACGGCTTTTCAGTTTTAGCCATTGCGATGACGATCATCCCTTTTCGAGCTCGCTCAAACGAGCGAGCCAAAGCACGGTTTTTTGCGGCTACACGAGACGCGTCATCCGCTTCCCTTCAAATACGTATACGACACCCTGAGCAATATCGACGAGTGGTGCCGCCGCGGGTTGGGCAATGCCGAGATGCGCGAGCAACCCCCGCGCGGTCCCGCCGTGCGCCACTGCCACGGTGTCGCGACTCAAGCCGTCATACCATTCACTCACGCGGCCGGAGACAGTTTCGTAGCTCTCCCCACCGGGCGGCACAAAACGCCATTTGTCATGTTCGCGCGCTGCAGCTCGTTGCGGATCGCGTATGTGCAACTGGGCAATCGTGAAGCCTTCCCAATCGCCGAAGGCAATTTCGGCAAGTCGTGGCTCCAGGCGATAACCGTCCGACGACAGACCGAGTGTCGAGCGCATCAACTCCATGGTCTCGCATGCACGTCCGAGCGGGCTTGATACGTAATCGAGATCTCCAGGACTACGCGCGCTGCTCGCGAACAGCTCACGCAGAATAGTCCCGCAATGCACGGCTTGCGCACGTCCCCGAGCGTTCAGTGGCACATCGCGGCGCCCCTGCAAACGGCCGATTACGTTCCAGTCGGTTTCTCCGTGGCGGACGTAATAAACTATCGGCGGCGACATCGCCGCTAGCTGTCCTTGCCCAGGGTGATATCCGGCGCGTCGGGGTTCTTGATCCCCACAATGTGATAACCGGCATCGACGTGATGGATTTCACCTGTCACGCCGCTCGACATGTCGGAGAGAAAATAGACTCCAGCTTTTCCCACTTCTTCAAGCGTCAGGTTTCGGCGCAATGGCGTATTGAATTCGTTCCACTTCAGAATGTAACGGAAATCGCCGATCCCGGACGCAGCAAGCGTCTTCATCGGGCCAGCCGAAATGGCATTCACCCTGATTTTCTTGACGCCCAGATCGGCGGCCAGATAGCGCACCGAGCATTCAAGCGCCGCCTTGGCAAGCCCCATGACGTTGTAGTGGGGCATCCATTTCTCGGCTCCGTAATAGCTCATCGTCAGCATTGAGCCGCCATTGGTCATCAGTTTCTCGGCGCGCTGGGCAAGGGCCGTGAACGAATAGCAGCTGATGACCATAGTCTTGATGAAATTGTCTTCGGTGGTGTCGACATAGCGCCCGTCGAGCTGAGCCCTGTCGGAAAAGGCAATGGCGTGAAGTAGAAAATCGAGCGAACCCCAGGCAGACTTCACCGCCGAAAAAACTGCATCAATGGAAGCCGGTTCGGTGACGTCGCAATGGCCGACCACCAGGCCGTCGACCTCCTCGGCCAGTGGTTCGACCCGCTTCTTGAGAGCATCACCTTGGTATGTAAACGCAAGGTCGGCACCGTGATCGCGGCAGGCGCGAGCAATGCCCCAGGCGATCGATCGATTGTTGGCTACGCCCAGGATCAGCCCGCGCTTGCCCCGCATTAAACCTGAATTTTCCGGCATGCCGCTTCCTGTCTCGACCGGTTAACGCCGGCTGCCTCGTATGACACAGGGTCTTTTGCCCATCAAGCAAGCAGCTGACGGTGCGTTTGTCGTTGTTTTTCAATTCATTTTCGGGAATATGATCGGGACAGTGGGGTTTTTCTGACGACCGACAATGCCGGCTGTGCCGGCGGGCGTGCGGACAGACCGGCCTCCGGTCCCCCGCATGCCGAAGGCAAAGGAGGCCGGATTGGCCACGTTCCGTCAGAACGTTGAAGCAACGATCCCCGCGCTACGCCGCTATGCAAGGGCGCTGACGCGGGATTCGGATATCGCCGACGATCTGGTGCAGGACACGTTGGTGCGTGCGTTGCGCTCTGAACATCTGTTCCACGGCGGCGATGTACGCAGCTGGCTGTACACCATCCTGACGAACCTCAATCGCAATCGGTTGCGGTCGTTGGCGCGGCGTCCGGCTTTGTCGCCAATCGAAGAGAACGACGCTCCGGATCTGGCCGGGCCGGAGGCAGGTGGGCGCGATATCGAACGCGCGCTCGCAACGCTGGTCGAGGACCAGCGCAATGCCTTGTTGTTGGTTGTCCTTGAGGGCCTCAGCTACCGCGAGGTTGCCGAAGTCCAAGGGGTCCCAATTGGCACCGTAATGTCGCGTCTGGCGCGTGCGCGCGTACAGATCAAAAGCTATCTCGACGGCGAACGCCCTGCGCTTCGCCGCGTGAAATGAAAGAGAGAAGGTGAACCATGATCGATCGCGATTCACCCGTGACCGAGGATGAACTGCATGCCTATGTCGACGGCGAATTGCCGACCGACCGTAAGGCGGCTGTTGCTGCCTGGCTTGCGGAGCATCCTGAACAGGCCGCACTGGTGGCAACCTGGCGAGCCCAGGCCGAAAGTATTCGCGCGCACTTTGGCACTGCCGTCGACGAACCGGTGCCGCAGCGGCTTAAACTCGACCAGGTCTTGAGACACGAGCAGGCGAATGGGCGGTCCTGGATGGCGATGGCCACGGCTGCAGCTATCGTTGCGTTCATTGTCGGTGGCGCAGCCGGTTGGATGGCGCGTGGCGCATCTGCCGCGGCCCCGAGCAGTTTCGATATTTACGCCACTGAGGCACTCGACGCTCACAAGCTGTATGTCGTTGAGGTGCGTCACCCCGTAGAAGTGCCCGGGGGCGAACGGGCGCACATGACACAATGGCTATCGAAGCGCCTGGGTAAGGATCTGCGTATTCCCGATCTTCAATCGATCGGGCTGAAGCTTGTCGGCGGCAGACTGCTTCCTGGTCCAACCGGTGCGGCCGCGTTCTATATGTATGAAAGTGCGTCCGGCGAGCGCTTCACCATGTACTGCGCCAAGACTGATGAGCCGGGGACGGCTCTTCGCTACACTGGCAGCGATCAGTTTGCGGCATTCTATTGGGTCGATGACAAGATCGCTTATGTGATGAGCGGACCGTCCGATCGAGAACAACTCGAGAAGGTGACGAAAGCCGTATACGAACAGGTCGACAAGACCGGCGCAAAGAAACTCTAGGCCGGAGTACGAGAGCGAAACGTCATGGCCACTTCTGGCCATGACGTTTTCATTCGAGATCCTTGCGGGGATTATACGGTCTCGTATCGCGCCACTTTTTCATGAGCTCTTTGAACTCATCATCGACGCTGTCGGGCATCACGATACGCACGGTCGCGAGAAGGTCGCCGGCACCCGCCTTTGCTTTGAGGCCTTTGCCCCGTAAACGAAACGTGCGCCCTGAATTTGTACCGGCGGGAATCGCCAACTCAACTGCACCGTCGAGTGTGGGTACACGCACTTTGGCGCCCAGGGTGGCTTCGTAAAGCGTTATCGGCAGCTCGAGCCGCAGATCGGCGCCATCGGGCTTGAACAATGGGTGCGGCGCGACGTTGATTGTGATCAAAGCATCACCAGCCTTGCCTGTTGCGCTTGCCCAGCCCTGACCTTTCAGCCGGACCTGCTGACCGCTTGCAATTCCGGCTGGAATCTTGACCTCGACGTCCTTGCCCGTCGGCAAATGCACACGGGTCGTCGTACCCTTCGCCGCGTCCGCAAGTGTGACCGTCAGCGAAGCGTGCAGGTCCTGCCCTGTGGCAGTCGTCGCACCGAAATCTTCATCTTCATATTGCGTACCGTGGCCACGCGCGGCGCCGGCGCGGCCGCCGAACATTCCGCGCAGAAGATCTTCAAAACCTCCACCCGTGCCGCCAGTCGAACGGCGGAATCCATCCGGGCCGAAACTGAAGCTTTCGAATTGCGCGCCACCACCGGGCGCATGCCCCCGACCCGGCTGCGCACCGAATCCTTCGAAGCCCTGGAAACGCGGTTTGCCTTCGGCGTCGATTTCTCCACGGTCGAATGCCTTGCGCTTGTCGCCGTCGCCAACGACTTCGTACGCGGCATTCAGCTCGGCGAAACGCGTGGCCGCCTTTGGGTCGTGCTTGTTGGCGTCAGGGTGCAATTTTTTGGCGAGGCGCCGATAAGCGCTTTTGATATCGGCCTCGCTTGCACTCTTGGAAACCCCCAAGATTTCGTAGGGGTCGCGCATCGTATTCAAACTCCCGTGAAATCCCCTGTCGGCCGGTCGAGCGCCGACAACTTAATGTGGGGTTTGGCGACAAAAGATGCAACGCGGAGGCCGATGTCGTTCGGCGCCCCTTGATCCGAGTATTGATAGAAGGGCTATCGACCCTAAGATTTCCAGGGTTTGAACGTGCGGACTTCCCAGTCGCCTTGCCTTTGCTTGCAGGCTTCTCCCTGCAGCCAGGATTGCGAGTTACCCATGACGAAGCTTGCCAGAAAATCCCGGCACGTCCGCCCGTCCGAAGTGTAAGCGGATGCGATCGGGGTCACGGTGCCGCGCGCGCCCGTGCTTGGATTCTCCCACGGCATGCTGGTGTCCTTCTCCCCCCGGCTGAGAACTGCACTGGCAGCCGCGCGCGCGTAAGCGAGGTCGGCGTCAGGCGGGAGTTGGACTACTTCCTTCGTCCCAGGTGGAGGAGTGATCGTACCCGTGCGTTCGGACTTGTCGCCAAACAGCGAATCGAATTGGCCCGACAGGCTGCAGCCGCCACAGCCCAAAGCCAACGTAAGGGCCGCGGCTGTAGCGACACCCCGCCATAGGCGTGGGCACGCGCATCCACTATAAAGGCAACCGTATTGACGGGTACCGGTCCCGACCACGCGAAGCACCCCAGCAGATGTCCGACACATCACCAATTGAACACCCGAGTTGGTTAACGACTGGTGATTTCACCACAGCCGACGAGCCATTGCGACTATTTAGCACGTGGCTGACGGAAGCGACCGCCACAGAACCCCGCGATCCCACTGCCATGACGCTCGCCACAGTCGATTCCAGAGGCCGTCCAAATGCGCGGATGGTGCTGCTGAAAGGCGTCGATGAACGTGGATTCGTGTTCTACACGAACATGGACAGCCAAAAAGGGCAAGAATTGGACGCACAGCCTCAGGCAGCCCTGGTGTTCTACTGGAAGTCAGTCAACAGACAGGTTCGCGTTCGCGGGCCCGTCGAGCACGTGAGCGAAAAAGAAGCGGACGCCTATTTCTCAAGTCGGCCTAAACAAGCCCAGATCGGGGCCTGGGCCAGCAAGCAATCGGCTCCACTAGAAAGCCGGCTCGCCTTCGAAAAAGCGGTCGCGCTCTACGCGGCCAAATACGCCATTGGCGAGGTGCCCCGTCCGCCCAATTGGTCGGGTTATCGCATTGTGCCGCTATCGATAGAATTCTGGCAGGAGCGCCCGTTTCGACTGCACGATCGCCTCGAGTTCAAACGCGACCGCGCGGATGCGCCGTGGAACAAGACGCGGCTCTACCCGTAAGCTAGCATCGACTTGTCGATCACAGAGTAGAACCATTTCAGGAATGGCATGCCCAGTCCGCAAACAAACCAGCCGCGCCGCACGTTGCTCCTCACGGGAGCGAGCCGCGGGATCGGCCATGCGACGGTCAAACGCTTCTCCGCCGCCGGCTGGCGCGTGATCACGTGCTCACGTCATCCCTTCCCCGAGAACTGTCCGTGGGAGGCCGGTCCCGAAGATCACATACAAGTTGATCTTGCCGATGAAGCAAGCACGCTGGAGGCGATTGCCGAGACCAAGCGCCGGCTCGACGGTCATGAGTTGCACGCGCTGGTGAACAATGCGGCCATCTCACCAAAAGCCGACGGCGGCAAGCGGCTGAGTACGCTCAACACCAGCAAAGAAGATTGGCACCACGTGTTCCAGGTGAACTTCTTTGCTCCCATCATGTTGGCACGCGGGCTGGTCGAAGAACTCAAAGCGGCGAAGGGTTCGGTGGTGAACGTCACCTCGATCGCCGGCTCGCGCGTGCATCCATTCGCAGGTGCGGCTTATTCGACCTCGAAAGCTGCGCTCGCCGCGCTTACCCGCGAAATGGCAAGCGATTTCGGTCGCCTTGGCATCCGCGTGAATGCCATCGCACCGGGTGAGATCGACACCGTCATGCTCTCTCCCGGCACCGAAAGAATTGTCGAGCAAATCCCGATGCACCGGCTCGGCACGACCGACGAGGTGTCCAAGATCATCTACGTGCTGTGCACCGACACGAGCTCATACGTGAACGGCGCGGAGATCCACATCAATGGCGGCCAGCATGTGTGAGGAGGACGAGCGGCAAGAGCTGCTCGAGTCTCCGTTACCTTAGAGCCACTTGCGCCACTTGAAATACATATAGGGGAGCGCGGCGGCGAACAGCATCAAAATCAATGCAAACGGGTAGCCGCCGACCCAGTCCAGTTCCGGCATGTGACGGAAGTTCATTCCGTAGATCGATGCAACCAAGGTTGGCGGCATCAGCACCACGGCGGCAACCGAGAAAATCTTGATGATGTTGTTCTGCTGGATATTCACGACACCGAGCATGGCATCGAGAAGAAAAGTGATTTTGTTGGTCAGATAGGTTGCGTGGTCCGACAGCGAGCCGACGTCGCGCAGCATCGATTGTAATTGTGTGCGTGTATCCTTCGGCCATTTCATGTTGTCGGCCTCGTTGGCCAGGAACAGCAACAGGCGGCCAACCGACACCTGACTTTCGCGGACTTTCGAAGTCAGATCCCCTTTCCGACCAAGCGCTTTGAGCACGTCGTTATAGGACGGCTGTTGGGCTCCTTCTTCCGGTTCGAAGATTGAATGGGAGACCTGGTCGACCTCCGCTCCAATGCGCTCGAGGATGTCTGCGGAACGGTCGATGACGGCGTCGAGCAGATCCATCAGAACGCCTTCGCCGCTGATCTTGGCGGGGCACGAACGTCCAAGCTTGTGTTCGACGATGGCGAATGGTCGTGGATCGTCATAGCGCACGGTTACAAGACGATGACCCGAGATAATAAACGTGACCGCAGTGGTCTTCGGAGTGGCCGTATCCGACTGGCACATGAGCGTGGCCGTCATGTATCGCGCGCCGTTCTCCACATAGAGTCGGCTCGAGACCTCGATCTCCTGCATCTCTTCGCGGGTCGGAATGGCGATGCCCATCAGCTGCTCAACCGCCCGGTCTTCCTGCACGCTCGGTGTGACCATATCGATCCACACCGCATTTTCCGGAATTGTTGCCCCAGACTCGACGTTGACACGCTCGAGCGTCGTCCCCTTTGGCACGTAGACAGAAAGCATCCGATCACCATCTTGCGGATGATTTGGCCGAAATCATACCGCGGCCGGGTTTACCTCTCATGACCCGATCGCGCGGAATTGCGCAAGACATAAATAGCCGGAGACGCAGCCGCAGCGCGGCCGCGCAAAGCGTGGCGGTGATTGTGGTAGTGGCGACCGGCCCGTCTGTGCGACGCGCCGGCGCGGGGGACCGCTAGTCGCGATCGTAAGGTTCGAAGTGAGACTCGGTCGCGGTGCGCTGTTCGGCCTTGTGGCACATCGCAGCCGCGACTGCCGAAATCCCGATCTTGCCGTAGCGATTGTCGAGGTTGGGGTATTGTCCGGCGGAGTCTTGCTTCTGCTCCGTTGCTTTCACACTCATAGTCTGGCTCCAAGTCCTTCCTTCAGCGCTTTTCCCACCTGCTCAACCTAGTAACTCAGTAGGGCGGAATTGCGCGGCAAATCGTGTGCTCTTGTGACATTTGAGACAGGTTGAGCTCCGTTTACACAGTATAAGCGCAGCGATGGTAAACCCGGTCTTAAGCTCTTGGAGCCAATGTCATTTTGCGCTCCGACCGGCTGGTTGCACTGCGGCATTCCTGCAACAGGACACAGGAAGGTGACTGTGGACACGCTGGAAACCGTGGCAATCGCATGATTTTTTCGGTTTATTGCCTTGTGAAAGCAACGTGTGCGGCCGCTATGTGGCGACCGGGAAAGAGACGGAAGATGGCGGTTCGGGGGTTGTCGGTAGTCCTGTTCGGCGTTGCGGTCGTGCTTGGCGGCTGCATGCAGTCCACTGTGGAGCCGGCATCTGAAGCGAATCTCACCCCGCGCGATAGGAAGTTGCTTGCGGCAGCGCCGTACGAAAAAGCGTCGATCCCTGAGCCGTACAAGAGGCACATCGTCGACTATCACCGCCGCGAAGCACCTGGCACGATCCTGATCGATTCGGACGCGCGCTATCTCTATTACGTTCTGCCCGGTGGCAAGGCGATCCGTTACGGCGTCACTGTTGGCGAGGAAGCGTTGGCTTTCTCAGGCGTGGCCAAAATCGGCCGCATGACCGAATGGCCAACATGGACCCCGACCGAAGACATCAAGAAGCGCATGGATGTTCCCAACTTCGTCAGCGGAGGGCCGCAGAATCCGATGGGCGCTCGCGCGATGTATTTGTATGAGGGTAACAAAGACACCCTCTATCGTATTCACGGCACCAATCAGCCCGAATACATCGGCGAAGCAATTTCCTCCGGCTGCATCCGCTTGACCAATGAGGATGTGATCGACCTCTACAAGCGCGTGAAGCAAGGCACGGTCGTCGTCGTGCTCGCACCGCATCAGGGCGATTCTCCCGTCAATCCGCGGATGGCGCAGGCGATCAGCCGTTACCGCTGATCACAAGCACATCAATTGGAATTTGAACGGCGCCCGCAGGCGCCGTTTTGTTTTGTTTGGCGGCAATCACATTTTCCGAGATGGGGTCGAGCTATCAATATTCGGTCTGGGCGTAGGCAACGGAACCTCGGCAGCGACTTCCTTCGGCGGCGGCGTACGCACGTCCCACTGACACATGCGGTAGCCGCCGCGCCGCTCGATAAGGTCGACATGTATGTGCAACTCATGGGCACTGTCCGAACCCGGTCCAAGAACGGTGGTGAACCGATGGCATGCGCTTTCGCGCAACTCGTCGCGAAAATCCTTTGCCACGCTCACGTCGGTGAGCGCCACCACTCGGCCATCTGCCAATATGAATGAACGCAAATCGACTGCGTTACCCTTGCCGTGCTCGCTGAGTTTGGCGCCGGGCACGCGATTGCGGCCGCGGCATTCGTAGGAGTCGTAGGTTTCGACTGCACGCAGCGCAGCACCCAGCTTCTCAACGCGCGGTGCCGCTTCATCTCTAAGCCAGGCGGCGACAGATTCGGCAAACATACATCGCAGAACCGGCGCCGGCTTGAGGTCGATGCGCGCACCGCCCGATCGCGTCACCGCGTCGAGCCGCACCATATCCTCGCCTCCACACGACTCTGGGCCGATCAGGCGCGGCATTGGCTCGATCGTGGCTATTGCGCGGATGCGCTGGTCGCACTCGGTTGGCGCGCTCGTGACGTGAGCTGAATCGAAATCGGGGCCCGCGGCTTCACGAAATGTATGGGGCTCAATCCAGATCGATGGACGCGGTTTTGGCAGTGGCACCTCTTCGGCCGTAGCGAGGCCAAGACCGGAGCCAAGACCGAGGCCTGCCAGCCACAGGAAAGCCATTGCCAGCCGCGTGGCGCCCCCTTTGGCCGTTATTCTTGGGTTTATGCGAGATGCCATGAAACCTGAACAACCCCCGTCAATTAGCTCTCAACGAAACCATTGCACGGTCCGGCACGGTGGCTAACCTTAGCCCGGACTGGCGAGGGGCGCCGGTCAAATGTGATAACGCGCATTGCGCCCGAAAGGTTTTCGGGCCGCATTCTGCGCCGTTTAGAGAGGGGAATGCCATGCTCGGCCTGATGCAGGATTGGCCGTTGTTGTGCCATCGCATCATCGACCACGCCGCCATATACCATGGCGATCGCAAGGTCATCACGCGTTCGCTCGAAGGTCCGATCCACACGACCAACTATGCTGAAATTCGTGCCCGTGCGCTCAAGGTGGCGCAGCGGCTGGAGAAAGACGGCATCAAGCTTGGCGACCGCGTGGCGACCCTTGCGTGGAATACCTGGCGTCATCTTGAAGTCTGGTACGGCATCCTCGGTCTTGGTGCGATCTACCACACGGTCAACCCGCGCCTGTTTCCCGATCAGATTGCGTGGATCGTCAATCACGCCGGTGACAGAGTTATGTTCACCGACATCACTTTCATTCCGCTTCTGGAAAAAATCGCCGACAAGCTGCCGACGATCGAGCAATACATTGTACTCACCGATGCGGCCCACATGCCGAAGACGACATTGAAGAATGCCGTCCCGTACGAAGAGTGGATCGGCGAAGTCGATGGCGATTTCGAATGGAAATCATTCGACGAAAACACCGCGGCAGGCATGTGTTACACCTCCGGCACAACCGGGCACCCGAAAGGCGTGCTGTATTCGCACCGCTCCAACGTGTTGCACGCCTTCATGGCGGCGATGCCGGATTGTAAAGGTCTCTCGTCGCGCGACGTCGTCCTGCCGGTCGTGCCGCTTTTTCATGCCAACGGTTGGTCCCTCGCCTTCTCCACGCCGATGGTGGGCGCCACGTTGGTCATGCCCGGCGCAAAGCTCGACGGACCTTCGATCTACGAATTGCTCAACACCTACAAGGTGTCATTCACGGCAGCAGTGCCAACGGTGTGGCTGATGTTGCTGCAGGACCTTGAAAAGACCGGCGGCAAGCTTCCGCACCTGAAACGTGTCGTTATCGGCGGATCTGCCTGCCCGCGGGCCATGACAAAAACATTCCAGGACAAATATGGCGTCAATGTTGTGCACGCCTGGGGCATGACCGAGATGAGCCCGCTCGGCTCGCTTTGCACGATGAAACCGGAATATGCCGAGCTGACCGGAGAGGAAAAGCTCGACATAGAAATGAAACAGGGGCACCCGCCCTTCGGCGTCGAGATGAAAATCACCGATGACAGCGGCAAGCCGTTGCCCTGGGACGGGAAGACGTTCGGCCGTCTCAAGGTTCGCGGCCCAGCGGTGGCAAGAAATTATTACAAGGTCGAAGGCGACCCGGTGTTCGAGCAGCATGGCTGGTTCGACACAGGAGACGTCGCCACGATGGATCAGTATGGGTACATGCAAATCACCGACCGCGCCAAAGACGTGATCAAGTCAGGTGGCGAGTGGATTTCGTCCATCGATCTCGAAAATCTCGCAGTCGGCCATCCGAAAGTGGCCGAAGCAGCCGTCATCGGCGTGTCGCATCCGAAATGGGACGAGCGCCCATTGCTCGTCATCGTCCTCAAGAAGGGCGAACAGGCGACCAAAGAGGACATCCTCGGATTCATGGAAGGCAAGATTGCGAAGTGGTGGATTCCCGACGATGTGGTCTTTACCGATGAAATCCCGCATACGGCCACGGGCAAGATCCAGAAACTCGTGCTGCGCCAGCAATTCAAGGACTATCGGTTGCCGACTGCACTTGCCGCCGAATGAAGTGCTAACGAGCAGCCGTGTCGATCATCTGGCCGAGTGCCTTGCCGATGCACCGATGACCCTCTGCGGTCTTGTGAAGGCCGTCCCAACCGACAAGGCCACTCACACCGCCGTCGATCGCTTTTTTCATAAGAGTGAATTGCGGAAACTGTCCGACGTTCTGTTCACGCGCGACCTCAGCAATGATCTTCTCCATCTTGGCATGGCGTGAGGTCAGCAGAACCAGCGGCGCATATTGCAGGTCGACGAGGATGACGTCGGCATTGGCAGCCTTAAGCCGCTTCACCGCTCCGTTGAGCATTTCCTTCGCGTTGTCCGCGATGCCGCGCCACACCGCGTCGTTACTCCCGAGTTGCCACACCACAAGATCAGGCTTGTAACGCAGGACGTCGTTATCGAGGCGCGCCACGTTCTCCGAAATATTTTCCATGATGCGTCCGCTATTGATCAACTCAATCCGTGCGGATGGACGCAATCGCAGCAGTTCCTGCTTCATGACGTCCGGGAAGGCGCCACCGGATCTGAGCAGCCCAAAGCCGGTCGTTGATGAGGACCCCAACGCCACGACGACAAGCGGCTCGCCGGCCTGCAGCTTTGTCCGCGTGCGAGCCAGGGATGTGCCAAGCGACATTCCCTTTTTGAAGGCAAGACAGGCATCCCCGGCAGCTTGCTGCGCCTGCGCACGGCCGCCAAAGACGAAAGCGGATGAAGCCACCAGTAACCAAATGAGATGGCGATTGGGCTTGGACATCGACCCCCTGCTTTGCCGCGTCTCGCGGCGGCTGAATGCCCACTGCCAATATTCACCGGCCCAACACACGTCAGGAATGGGGCATATTGGCGCTTGTCATTTTCACCTATCTATATTGTCAATATTGACATCTAGATTATACAGTGAAACGCAACGATGTTCCGGTTCGTACTCGCTATACGGAGCAAGGACTATGAAACGCTATGTCATCGAACGCGATCTGCCCGGTGTGGGCGGAATGAATCGCGCTCAATTCAAGGACGTTGCCGCGACCTCCAACACTGCCTTGGCCAAACTCGCCGGCAAGGCTCAGTGGGAACACTCCTACATCGTCGACAACAAGAGCTTCTGCATCTATCTCGCGGAAGACGAGGCGGCCGTGAAAGAGCATGCCAAGCTCAGTGGCTTTCCGGCAACCAAGGTGACCGAGGTGCGGACTGTCATCGACCCAATGACTGCAAATTCCTGACCAAGTGACGCCGTCCGGCTCTGCCGGCGGCGTCTTATCTTCGCGTTGGAGCGCGCCAGCCAGACTTCATCCATGGTCCACTCGAGCAAACCAGATACCGGCCAGTTCTGCTGGCTTGATCTTGCCGCGACCGACGCCGAAAAGGCCAAGGCATTCTACGGAAATCTTTTCGGCTGGACGTCCTATGAGCAGCCGGCCAACGGCGGCAGCTTTACGCGTCTGCGTCTCTGGGGCCGGGACGTCGGCTCACTTTATCAACTGAAGAGCGCCCTTCTCGCCCATGGGATTCCATCGCACTGGACGCCGTATGTTCGTGTTGATGATGTTGAGATAGCCGTTCAGCGCGCCATTGCTTTTGGCGGAGTGATCGTTGCCGAACCCTTTAGTGTGTCCGACGTGGCGCAAATCGCACTGATCGAAGACTCCGTTGGCGCATTGGTTGGTCTGTGGGAACCAATCGCGGCGAACAAGAAGGCGAATGGACATGGCCAAGAACATACCTAAGAACTTGGCTAGGAAAAGGACGGCGCGAACGGATGGCGCGAACGGGGCCTGCAGAGGCAGCAACAATCTTCTGGACGTTGTCGTCGTCGTTCTCGAGGGCGGCTATACGTCAACGGCTGTTGCCCCCATCGAGATATTTCACGCGGCCGGCGTCGTGTGGAACTGGCTGCATGGAGAGCCCGTAAAACCCCGATTTAGAGTGCGGACAGCTTCCATTGACGGCCGCAGCGTGAAATCCGTCTGTGCCCTGGGACTGACTCCAGACGGAGCGCTGAGTGACATCAAGAAGGCGGACATCATTATCGTCCCCGCATCAGGCTGGGACGCGATCGATTCAATTGCGAAGAACACATCCCTCCTGCCCTGGCTCAAGAAGTGGCACGATCGCGGCGCCTATATTGCCGGCGTCTGCTCCGGCGTCGCGTTCCTTGCAGAGTGCGGAATTCTCGATGGCAAGCGCGCGACGACCCATTGGGGCGTCGCGGACACTCTGCGTGAGCGCTATCCCAAGGTCCGCTGGCAAACCGAGCAGTTTGTAACCGAAGATGGCCACCTCTTCTGCAGTGGTGGGGTCTACGCTTCAATCGACCTCAGTCTTTATCTGGTTGAAAAATTCTGCGGACACGAGATTGCGCTCCAGTGCGCAAAGGCGTTGCTGCTCAGCATGCCGCGTGGCCGCCAGTCGGGATATTCGGTGGTGCAATTGTCGCGTCCGCACTCCGACCAGAAGATCAGACAAAGCGAAGAGTATTTGCAGCAACACTTCGACCACGACATCTCAATCGACAACCTTGCCAAGCAGGCAGGGATGGGTCCCCGCAACTTCATTCGCCGCTTCAAGGCAGCAACCGGCCGGGTGCCTGGCGCCTATCTGCAGACGCTCAGAGTATCTGCGGCAAAAGAACTGCTCGAGCACGGCGGCGCGTCGATTTAGGCTGTCAGTTCAAAAATCGGGTACGAAGACATCGGGTTTTTCCGAAATCTGTTCAAACGTCATACGGGCATGACGCCAGGCGAATACCGCGACAAATTTTCGCAAATGAGCTTCGAGCGCGGCGAACTGATCGCGGGACGGCAGTGAGCCGGCGGCCCTTCGGTCAGGGCCCGCGCAATCTCGTTGCGGGTAGATGGTTCAACGCTTCTCGCGCCGCCTCCTCCATTGTCGCGAACACAGCGCCCTCTTTGACCAGCCGGTCGACCAGATCTTCCAGCGCCAGCATCCTGTGGCCGCGACCAATCACATAAGGGTGCATGGTGTATGTCAGCACGCCCCACTCGACAGACTTCTTCATGTAGAGGAATTCATCGAGCCAGTTCTGCATAACCAAACGCGCAGGCTGCAGGCCAGGCAAGATCGTCGTGGCCGTGCGCATGAATTCGAAATGGGGGAAGTCGTCGAGTGACCAGCTGATCGGCATCTCAATCAGGGCGGTTTCCTCTCCAAACCGGAATGGCTCGCCCAGCTTGGCCACGTCCCCGCGACGCGCGCGATAGGGCAAATAGTCGGCGCCCATCAGGCTTGAATTGTACTGAAAGCCATGCCGCAACAGCAGATCGACCGTGTGTTCGCTGAGATCCCATGATGGCGACCGGTAACCGCGCGCCTTGCGGCCAGCCAATCTGACGATGGCCTCATTGGCACGAACGAGATCCGCCTCTTCTTCTGCTGCTGTTTGCGTCGCGGGCGGAATATGCGCCCAGCTGTGATGCGCGACCTCGTGCCCGCCCGCGACCACGGCGTGGCATTCGCGCGGCCAGGTTTCTATGGTGAAACCGGGAATGAACCAGGTCGCCTTTATGCCGCGAGAAGAAAGCAGGTCGAGTATGCGTCGCGACGCCATCGCCCCAAACTCACCGCGCGACAGCGGGGTCGGCGTCGTCATGCCGCGCGCGACAAAGCCGGACTGCGTATCAAAATCGAAGGTCAAACAAACGATATGACGGGGCATGGCAATTCACCGGTCCAGCCTCGCCTTCGCTGTTGGCGGCGGCGGGGCATGATAGGAAAGGATGCATGAGCGTCAAGGAAATCGGCATTATTCTGCACGGCGCGACCGGTCGGATCGGCGCCACGCAGCACTTGGCCAATGCACTGGCGCCGATCCGCGCCGAAGGCGGAATGCACGGCAACAGCGGGTGCATCATGCCGCGCCTGCTGCTCGTGGGACGGAATGCAACTCGCCTTGCAGACATTGCGCACCGTCACGGCATTGCCGATTGGACGGTGGACCTCGATGAAGCGCTGGCACGGCCAGACTTTCCCATTTTTTTCGACGCTGCGGCCACCGAGCAGCGCGTGGCAACCCTGTCCAAGGCAATTGCAGCCGGCAAGCACATCTACAGCGAGAAGCCAGTCGCGCCGACGGTGGCCGAAGGGGTCAAGCTATTGCGAGCGGCCAAAGCCCGCGGGCTCAAGACCGGAGCGGTCGAGGACAAGATCTACTTGCCCGGCCTGCAGAAGATGAAGGGCTTGACCGCGAACAATTTCTTCGGGCGCGTCACGGGGTTTCAGCTTGAATTCGGTTGGTGGGTGTTCGATGGCAACGAACGCCCCAGCCAACGCCCAAGCTGGAACTACAAGCGCAACACTGGCGGCGGTCTCACGCTGGATATGTACCCGCACTGGCGTTACGTGATCGAAGGCATACTCGGGCCGATCCGGCGCGTCGTGGCGGCCATGAAGACCATGATTCCCGAGCGGCGCGACGAAGCCGGCACCTCCTATCCGGTCGATGTTGAAGACACCTCACGGACACTGGTCGAGCTCGAGAGCGGTGCTGTCGGAACCATCATTTGCTCGTGGGCAACACGCGTCCGTCGCGATGATCTTCTGAGCTTTCAGGTCGACGGAACGCACGGTTCGGCGATTGCAGGATTGCACCGCTGCTGGATCCAGAGCGCGGCGGATACGCCAACCATTCAGCACTTCAATCCTGGCCGCGATCTTGGCATCGACTACCGCGCCGACTGGAACGAAGTCGCCGATCAAGGCAATCACATCAATCCATATCGCGTCGGTTGGGAGAATTTCCTTCGACACGTCATCGATGACGCACCGCTTGCGAGCGATCTCACGGCGGGAATCCGTGACGTCCAGCTTGCCGAGGCCTGCTACAGGAGCGTCGACGAGGGAAAGTGGATTTCGCTCGAAATCAAATCCGGCTGAAGGACCTACTCAGCCGCAAGCTGGACGGCTTGCAACCGGTCTTGTGCCGCGACGAGCCGTTGCATCACCTTGAGGTCGCGGTCGCGCAATTGCAGACAAGCGTCAGCCCAAACCTGGACGACACGGTCAAGCTCGGCGAGCGAAAGCGGATTGACCTCGCGTCCGACCTGATAGACCGAGCGGTTGCCGATGTGGCGGCGCTTGCTGCGCTGGATGTATTCGCGCGCTTCGGCGAGTCCCTGTCCCGGCTCGGCCAGAATGTGCACGAGGCCAACATCTTTCATTTCTTCCGCGGTGTAGATGCGCCCACCCAACATCATTTCCTCGGCAAAGGCTGCGCCCACACGGCGCGCCACCAAACTATAAGCGCCCATGCCCGGGAACAGACCGAAAATGTTTTCCGGAAAACCGAACTTCGCGCCGCGCTCGGCGATAATGACGTTGAATGAAAGCAGCGATTCAAAACCACCACCCAGTGCATCACCCTGCGCAAGACCGATCGTGACCATCGGAAGACCGAGACACTCGATGTTCCGATGCAGGATGCGGACGCAAGATTCACCGTAGGCGACGAGTGCCTGACGGTCGCGCGCACGGATTCTTGCCGCGAAGTGATCGAGGTCGCCGCCGAGATTGAAGACGCCCGGCGTGCGCGAACCCAGCAGCAGATAGCGTAAATCGCCGGGACGGCCTTCAAAGGTGGCCAGAATGCCACGCTGCCAGGCGTGGAAATCCTCAAGAAGATCAAGATTATAGCTTGGCCGGCCGCGCGGCCGCATGAAGGTCCAAAGGCTTCCGGTGGGCTCGTCCCAGGTCACCTCAAGTTGTTCAAGTTCGAACAACCGGCGCGCATCGGCGCTCTTTTTCAGATCGATCAGCTGCGGATCAAACGGCAGCCTCGCCTGGGCGGGTGGAACGGACTGGACGTCGACCCGCATCACCGTGCGGGCATCCGGTACTGCATACATGGAAATTTCTACGTACCAGTTTACGATTTTTTTACCCTAACAGAAGGTTACCTCCTTAACAATTGCGCAGTCGCCACACCGAGCTGCGTTTGCAATCGAACGAAAACGCTTCGCACAGAATCGCACGAAAAAATCGATACAAAGTCACGTTAACTACGTTTGAAGAAGCTTTGTTGCCTTCAACGTGTGCAACAAGCGATCGCGATCGTCATTTGCGTGCGCAATTTTTGTGCCGCCATTGCTCGCGAAAACCTGCTCGCTCGGAAATTAATTTCTAGCGCACACGGGTTCGTTCGAGCTCTCCGCGGATCGAAACAATTTTAGTGAAATTTTCGCGTGGCCGCTTCCGCTTCGTTCATCTTGGTTGCTGATACACCAAGCAATTTGCTTCGCATTGAGCAATCGCGCGTACCATCTCGGCCTTGAGTTAGCCGCGTAGGTCGCATGTTACTCAGGAAGTTGCTGCAGATCCGCAAGGCGGATGCGGAACTGCCGAAGGAAATCCGCGCCGCGCTGATCGAGTCGCTTTTCGCGCCGATCGCGTCGCTGATCGTGGGTGCCGTCGCCTGCTCCATCGTCGGAGCGGCGGTTGCGCTGCGCGTCGGCGATCACTGGATCATGGCCAACTCAGTCGCGATTCTCGCGGTTGGCATGCTGCGCGTGATTTCCGCCCTGCTGTACAAGCGATCCAAGCAAGCCGACAGGTTGGTCGCCACCAAGGTGTGGGAACACACCTACGAATACGGGGCATGGGGCTTTTCAGCGCTCCTGGGTTTGCTTTGCTGGGTGACGATCACGCACACGGTCGATTCATCGCTGCAGATGGCCGTGACCACGACATCAGCCGGTTATGCGGCGGCCATATCCGGTCGTAACGCGGGACGGCCCTTCATCGCCGTCGGCCAGCTCGCGCTCTGCACCTTGCCGATGTCGCTGGCGCTCCTCGCGTATCCGGATTGGGTGCACAAGGCGCTGGGCTTCGTGGTGCTGATGTTCATCTACGGAATGATCGATATCACGCTCAGCATCCGTGACATCATCATTCAGGCGCTCACGATGACGCGCAAAGAGGCGGCGCTCGCGACCCGTTTCGAGCAGCAGGCGAACCGTTTCGACATCGCGCTCAACAACATGTCGCACGGCCTGTGCATGCTTGACGAGCAGAACCGCCTGCAGGTCTGGAACGACCGGTTCCTCGAACTGCTTCACCTGAAGAGCGCTCCCGTTCGTGTGGGCATGCCGGCGTCTATGCTGATCCGCCACAGCATCCGCGCCGGAAACCACAAGACTCGAAGCGTGCGGAAAGTCATCGACGACCTGGTGCAAGGTCTTCAGCATAATCGTTTCGATCAAGTTCAGACATCGCCGGACGGTGATCGCACGATTGCAATTTCGCGCCGGATGATGTCCGGCGGCGGCTCAGTCGTCATTCTCGAGGACGTGACCGAGAGCAAGCGCGCGCAGGAGCGCATCACGCATCTTGCGAGATACGACGATCTGACCGGTCTCGCCAACCGCAACCAGTTCCGCGAGCGCATCAACGGAATGCTCGCCGCGATGCACAAGGGCAAGAATCACATCGCCATCCACCTGATCGATCTCGACCGGTTCAAGACCATCAATGACACGCTCGGTCATCCCATCGGCGACAAATTGCTCAAGGAAGTTGCCTCGCGGCTCAAGACCGTCATACGCCCCGGCGACATGATCACGCGTTTCGGCGGCGACGAGTTCGTGGTGCTGCAGGTCGGCACCGAGCGCTACCAGGACGCCAAGTGGCTCGCGCAGCGGCTCGCCCGAACGCTGAAAGATCCGTTTGAAATCGACGGTCACCGCATCGACATCGGCGCTTCGATCGGCATCGCCATGGCACCGATGGACGGGGTCGATGCCGACCAATTGCTGAAAAAAGCGGACATGGCGCTCTATGCCGCCAAGAACGGCGGCGGCGGTGATCATCGCTTCTTCGCGCTGGAGATGGAAGAAGCAGCGCAGGAAAGGCGCGCCCTCGAACTCGACCTGCGCGAGGCGCTGTCTTCGGACCAGTTCCAGCTTTACTTCCAGCCACTGGTCGACTTGCGCACCGGCCGCGTAACGACCTGCGAAGCACTGATGCGCTGGAAACATCCGAACCGCGGCATGGTGCCGCCAGCTGTCTTCATTCCAATCGCCGAGGAGACCGGCCTCATCATCTCGCTCGGCGAATGGGCTTTGCAGCGCGCTTGCGCCGAGGCAGCGAACTGGCCAAAGAGCGTCAAGGTCGCCGTCAACCTTTCGCCCGTGCAATTCCGCGACCGCGGCCTTGCCTTGCACGTCGTTTCGGCTCTGGCGAAATCGGGATTGCCGGCACAGCGGCTGGAGCTGGAGGTCACTGAACGTCTGTTGCTCGAAGACAGCGACGGAACGCTCGCAGCCATGGAGCAACTCAAGAATCTTGGCGTCAGCATTTCGCTCGACGACTTTGGAACGGGTTACTCGTCGCTCAACTATCTGCGCAAATTCCCTTTCCAGAAGATCAAGATCGATCAGTCGTTCATTCAAGGGCTGGGCGAGGAGCGCGACGCACAGGCGATCATCGGTGCCGTCGCCGGCCTCGGCGCAAGCCTCGACAAGACGGTTGTCGCGGAAGGCATCGAGACCGAAGAGCAGATGAGGCAGGTCAAAGCCCACGGTTGTCACGAAGGACAAGGCCATTTCTTCGGCGAACCCATGGCCGCGGAAACAATTCACGCGCGACTTGCGGAATCGACCAGCGTCGCACAGCTGGTTGCTTGACCCCTCTGCCATAACGACAGATAGCGGCGTTCCAGCTTGCCCGCTTCCAGCGAGCCTCGGGATATTGCTTGCTTTGCGGCTTGCCTTTATTCCTGCTGACCATGGCCAGCCTCGATGCGGGCGGGATCGTCACGAGCGGCGGCGTGCGATTCCTTGGGCAGCGCCGGTCCTACTGGCGGCTGCTCATCCGGGGCGCCGCGCTGCTGATGATCACCCTGGGCATATATCGCTTCTGGCTGGTCACCGATGTGCGCCGCTTTCTCTGGTCGAACACTGAAATTGCCGGCGAGGCCCTCGAATATACGGGGACGGCGCTCGAGCTCCTGCTTGGATTTCTCGTGGCGATCGCCCTTCTCATTCCGATTTATGCAGGGTTTTTTCTAGCCGCTCTTGATCTCGGTCTGCTCGGGAAATTGTCGGGCGTCCTGGCTTTTGCCGCGCTCGGCGTGCTCGGCCAATACGCGATTTACCGCGCGCGGCGTTATCGTCTCACACGGACCATCTACCGCGGGTTGCGCTTTCACCAGACAGGTTCGGCCTGGTCTTACGCATTCCGCGCAACGCTATGGTGGATCGTCACGGTATTGACCGTTGGGCTGGCCTACCCTTTCCAGATCGCAAACCTCGAGCGCTACAAGATGAAAAATACGTTCTACGGCGATCTGGGCGGCCGCTTTGAGGCCTCTGGACTGTCCCTGTTCTTTCGCGGACTGCCAATGTGGCTGCTGTTTTTTGCGCCACTTGCTCTCGCAATCAGGGGATTCGTCGGGCTCGACTGGCAGGCGCTAATCGATGCGATCGCGCAAGGCGGCGATGATGTCATGAGCAAGATCGAAGGCGGAAACCCGGGTCTCGGGAGCGCCATCACCTTCGCCATGTTGATGGGAGGCGTGAGCATCGCCTTTGCCGCCCTGATCTATCCGGCTTTTCAGGCGCTCACGCTGCGATGGTGGTCGTCCGGCCTGCGCTTTGGCACGATCGACGTGCGCTCGCACCTGCGCACACGCGATATCTACCGCGCCTATGCGCGTTTCCTGGGCTACGCGAGCCTTTTCAGCATCGTGATGGGAATTTTTGGCGGCATTGTTTTTTCCATCGCAGGCGCCGTGATCAATGTCACGAAGTTCGAAACCGCGGACCAGATCGCGGTAACTCTTCTCCTTCTCGGGGCCTACGTGGTGGCAGCACTTGGTTTCTCGACCATCTATCGCGCTACCGTGCACCTGTCGGTGTGGCAGTTGGGCATGGAATCGCTCGAATTGTCCGGTCTTTCGGCGTTGGAGAAGGTCAAGGCGGGCGGGCGGGCGAGCTCCGCCTTGGGTGAAGGCCTCGCCGACGCCCTGAATGTAGGCGGCTATTGATAGGGCGAACGAGGAGCCGCGGTCATGAGTTCCGGAGCCGGCGTTTACTTCGACGGTGTCACCAGTGCCCGTCGCGAGGTTGCCGTAGAACTCGGTCCGGATAGCCTGCGGATCAGCGCCAAAGACGGAGATCTTTCAGTCGAGTGGCCCTACAACGAGGTCGAGGAGCTGGATGCACCCCATGGTGTCCTTCGGCTCGGCCGCCGCGGCAGCGCGTCACTGGAGCGTCTGGAAGTGCGGGACGCCGCATTTGCGGCCGAGATCGATGAGCGCGCCGTCCATGTAGACCGCACCGGCACGTCGCAGCAACGCCAACGCATTCGTGTGATCGGCTGGACCGTGGCGGCGACCGCATCGCTTCTGCTGGTCGCCTGGTTCGGGGTGCCGGCGATCGCGGCCCGCCTGACACCACTTTTGCCCCCGTCGATCGAGCGTAAACTGGGCGACGCAGTTGATGCACAGGTGCGCGGCATGCTCGACACCGGCAAGCGCGACACCGCGCTTGAATGCGGCACTGCTGCCACAGAAATTCCGGGGCGCAATGCGCTCAATAAACTCATGCAGCGGCTCGAAGCCGCCGCGGCCCTTCCTGTAACCCTGCGAACAAGCGTCGTGCGCAAGGATGAAGCCAATGCCATAGCCTTGCCGGGCGGACGCGTGTATGTCTTTCGCGGACTGATCGACAAAGCCGAGAATGCGGACGAAGTTGCCGGCGTGATCGCACATGAAATCGGCCATGTCGCGCATCGGGATGGAACAAGGGCAATTCTCGAGGGGGCCGGCCTGTCCTTCCTGTTTGGAATGCTGCTTGGGGATTTCGTTGGCGGCGGCGCGGTTGTTTTCGCCGCAAAGAGCGTGTTGCAATCTTCGTATTCGCGGGAAGCCGAAAGCGCGGCAGACACCTATGGTACCGATCTCATGAACAAGACCGGTGGTGATGCACGTGCTCTTGCCAATATGCTCGAAAAAATTGGCGGCGCCACGGAACCTGGCATGAATATCCTGATGGATCATCCGGAAACCAAGGCCCGCGTCGCGGCTATCAGGCAAAGGGCTGCCGCACAGTCACTCCAGCCCTTTCTCGAGCCCGGCGAGTGGGCGGCGCTCAAACAGATCTGCGCGGGACCGTAGAAATGGCGCGACGTCCGTTCCCCGACGAGCCAGTGTCGAGAGTCGCAGTCTGGTCCTCGAGACTGGGCCTGTTTGCCATCGCGGTCGCGGCCATTTCGGTCATTATCGTCCGTTCTGGTCTGCTGGAAATCTTGCCGGCGCTCGCGACGTTTGCCGCTTCATTGGTTTTCGCCGGGCTTGCAATATTGTTCGCCTTTGCGGCCTTCGTTGTCATCTGGCGACAGGGAACGGGAGGGCTCGGCCGGGCGCTGCTCGGCCTGTTCCTGGGCCTGGCGTTGCTCGCCTACCCGGCCTATCTCGGCACCCGTGCCATGCGGTTGCCGGCGATCGCCGACGTCAGCACCGATACGACCAACCCTCCGCGCTTCGACGTTCTGGCGCGCCTGCGGCCACGCGGACGCACGGACTACCCCGGAGCGGCGGCAGCGGCGCTCCAGCGCAAGGCTTATCCCGATGTTGCTCCGCTTGATCTCGAAGTCCCGACCAAAGTCGCCTATGACGCCGCGCTCGCGCTGGTGACAAAGCGCAAGTGGTACATCGGCGATACGCGGCCGCCGACGCCGGCGCGCCGTGATGGCGTGATCGAGGCGGTCGCACGTACACCGATCATGGGTTTCCGCGACGACGTGGTGATCAGGATCAGCCCACTCGGCCAGGGCACGCGCGTCGACATGCGATCGGCGTCCCGCTTCGGCGACCACGATCTTGGTTCGAATGCGTCGCGCATTCGCAGCATGCTCGAAGACATAGATGTTGTGGTGAGTTCGGCACCGGAGCCGCGACAGCAGCAGGAGAAAAAGGCGCCACCCACGAAAAAAGGCCAGCCTGAAAAACGTCAGCCGACCAAGCGATAGACACCGTCGATCGCGGGCTGACCATCGGTTTCGACCACGCCGCGCGCGACCAGATCCTCAAGATGCGCAAGAACGGAAAGCCCGGCGGCACCCGTCAGCCGCGGATCGATGCCGATATATATCGCGCGAACGATGGTCGGAATATCCGTCGCACCCTTCGACAGGCGATGCAGGATCGAATCCTCGCGGGCCTTGCGATGAAGAATGTAGTAACTGACGAAGCGCGGTGCGTCGGCGATGGCCGGCCCGTGGCCCGGCAGGTAAATCGCCTCCGAGCGTCGCGAGAGCTTCGCCAATGAATCCATATAATCGCTCATCGCTCCATCCGGAGGAGCGACAATCGAAGTCGCCCAGGCCATGACGTGGTCGCCCGCGAACAGCGTAGATTTCTCCTTCAACGCGTAAGCCATGTGATTGGCCGTGTGACCCGGCGTCGTTACGGCTTCAATTGTCCAGCCGTCACCTGACACCATCTCGCCATCGCGCAGCATCACGTCCGGGCGGAAATCACGATCGGCGCTGGCATCAAGCGGATTGAGTTCGCCAATGTGCAAAGGTCGCGCGGCGCGATGCGGACCTTCGGCGAAGACAGTAGCGCCGGTCGCCTTCTTGATGGCTGGGACCGCCGGCGAATGGTCGCGATGGGTGTGCGTGACAAAAATGTGCGTGACGGTTTCATTCCGCACGGCGTCCAGCAGTGCACCGATATGAGCCGGATCGTCCGGACCGGGATCGACGATCGCGACCTTCCCTCGCCCAATGATGTAGCTGACGGTGCCCTTGAACGTGAACGGACCGGGATTGTTCGCCATGATCCGACGCACGCCCGGCATGGGCTCGTCGGCCACATCGGGTGCGAGGTCGAGGTTTTTGTCGAAAGGAATGTCTTCGCTCATGCCCGGTGTCCCGATTGCGGGGGCTGGCCTATCACCAATTCGGCCCGGTTCACATCCTGGCAATTGTGCTGATACGTCTTGTGTCAGTGGATTTCCGGCTCGGGAATCGCCCCGATCGGTGCAAGGAAATCGAAATCGCAGCCTTCATCGGCCTGGCCAATATGTTCCGAATAGAGTGCGCCGTAGCCTCGCGGGTAGCGTGGTTCAGGCGGCTTCCAGGCGGCACGGCGGCGGGCGAGTTCCTCCTCCGCGACATGCAGATGAATGCGGCGTCCAGGCACGTCCACCTCGATTTCATCACCCGTCTTGACGAAAGCAAGCGGCCCACCGACGAAACTTTCCGGGGCGACATGAAGAATGCAGGCCCCGTAGCTCGTGCCACTCATGCGCGCATCGGAAATGCGCAACATGTCGCGAACGCCCTGCTTCAACAGCTTCTTCGGGATCGGCAGCATGCCCCATTCGGGCATGCCGGGGCCGCCTTTCGGGCCACCATTCTTGAGCACGAGGATGTGGTCTGGCGTGACATCGAGGTCGTCGCGTTCGACCTCGCGCGCCATGTGGTTGT
The DNA here is from genome assembly GCA_963707615.1 of uncultured Alphaproteobacteria bacterium. Taxonomy (GTDB): domain Bacteria; phylum Pseudomonadota; class Alphaproteobacteria; order Rhizobiales; family Xanthobacteraceae; genus Pseudolabrys. The sequence goes on along the minus strand of CAVPQT010000001.1, from coordinate 217,343 downwards.
AGTCCTCGAACGCGATCACCTTGCCGCGGTGGCGCAACAGGCGCCTGTCGGCGGCTGATGGCTTCATGACGCAGCCACGCGGAGCGAGATTGCCGGTCAATACCGCAGTCGCCCCGTCACGCGATATCGGATCGGACAGCGGATGGATCACATCGCGCTTGTAGATTTCCGCGCCGGCGATGTTCTCGCCAAGGCTCTTGCCGGTCACAGTGAGACAGGAAAGATCGAGCGCGCCGTTCAATTCCGCCATCAGCGCGCGTAATCCACCGGCGTAGAAGAAATCCTCCATCAGGAACTTTCCGGAGGGCCGCACATTGGCGAGCACGGGAATTTCGCGAGAGATTTCGTCAAAACGCTTCATATCCAGCTTAATGCCCGCGCGGCGCGCCATGGCAACAACGTGAATGATGGCATTCGTTGAGCCGCCCATCGCCATGTGCACGCGGATCGCGTTATCGAAAGCAGCAGCCGTGAGAAGCTTTTGCGGGACCAGATCGTCCCACACCATGTCGACGATACGTCGGCCGGACGCAGCACACATGCGCGGATGTGCGGCATCGGCGGCAGGAATCGAAGACGCGCCAGGCATCGACAGCCCCAGCGTTTCCGCGATCGCCATCATTGTCGCAGCGGTACCCATCACCATACAGGTCCCGAAGCTGCGCGCGATGCTGCCTTCGAGCTCGGTCCAGTCGTCCTCGCTGATGCGGCCGGCGCGTTTTTCGTCCCAGTATTTCCAGGCATCGGAACCCGAACCGAGTTCGACACCGCGCCAGTTGCCGCGCAGCTGTGGCCCCGCCGGCACATAGATCGCCGGCAGTCCCATGCTGATGGCGCCCATGATCAACGCCGGCGTGGTCTTGTCGCAGCCTCCCATGAGCACAGCACCGTCGATCGGATGGCTGCGCAGGAGTTCTTCGGTCTCCATTGCCAGTAAATTGCGATAGAGCATGGTCGACGGCTTCACGAAGGGTTCCGAAAGCGACATCGCCGGCAATTCGACCGGGAAACCACCGGCCTGCAATACGCCGCGTTTGACGTCTTCCGCACGGTCACGCAGATGCGTGTGGCAGAAATTGATATCGCTCCAGGTATTGATGATGCCGATCACCGGCTTGTCGCGGAAATCCGCCGCGTCGAAGCCACCCTGCCGCAACCGTGCGCGGTGCCCGAACGCGCGCAGGTCGTTGACGCCGAGCCAGCGATGGCTGCGCAGCTCTTCAGGACTCTTACGTTTGCTCATTCTTGCAGGGGCACTCAGTGCGTTAGTTGATCGACAGGTCGGCCGCGCGAACAACCTTTTCCCATTTTGCGGTCTCGTCGGCAACGAGCTTGCCGAAATCTTCCGGCGTTCCAGGAATGGGCGTTCCGCCCAGCTCCTTGAGTTTGGCGATCATTCCAGGATCCTTCAGCGCCAGATTGATTTCCTTGTTCAGGATCTCGACGATTTCCTTTGGCGTTCCGGCCGGGACACCAAAGCCGAAGAACGCGCTCGCCTCGTAGCCCGGGACTGTTTCGGCAACGGTCGGTACATCGGGCAGTTCGTCAGAGCGCTGGGCAGTCGTCACCGCCAAAGCGCGCAACTTGCCAGCTTTGATGTGGCCGATCGACGACGGCAGATTGTCAAACGTGAGCTGAACCTGGCCGCCGAGCAGATCGGTCAGCATCGGCGCAGACCCTTTGTATGGCACGTGAGTCATTTTCGTTCCGGTCATCATCTTGAACAGTTCGCCGGAGAGATGGATCGACGTACCATTGCCCGATGACGCCACGTTCACCTTGTCGGGATTGGCTTTCACATAGGCAATGAACTCGGCGACGTTCTTGGCGGGCACCTCTGGATTCACTTCCATGACGTTGGGCACGCGGATAAATCCGCCAACCGGAGCGATGTCGCGCAGGAAATTGAAATTGAGGTGCTTGTAAAGCGATGCGTTGATCGTGTTTGCCGGGTTGACCAGAAGGATCGTGTAACCGTCGGGCGGCGCCTTGGCGACGGCATCGGTCGCGAGATTGTTGCCGGCGCCTGGACGGTTCTCCACGATGAACTGCTGGCCGAGACGCTTGCTGAGCCAATCGCTGAACAGGCGCGCGCAGATGTCGGTCGAGCCGCCGGCGCGGATAACCGACGATGACGTGCGGCTGTCGTGTCGGATAGTCGGCAGCATTGGCATAGCCACTCGGTAAAAGCGAAATGCAAGCCGCCGCGAGAGCGAGCCGCACAGCGACCATCGGAAACCGCCGCATGTCTTTATCCTCCCCTGGCCGGCCGTTTTATCGCGCCGGCATCGTTGCGCGAGCCGACGTTACGCGGCGCGGGACGTATCGTGCAAGGGAGCGAAAAGTGAGCGTTTGCGTTTCCCGGACCCCGTGCAAATCGTTGATTTATCGGGACGACCCGGCGCTTTTCCAAGCCGGCAGACCCTGAACGGTCTCTTAACGATGCCGGACTTAAATTCCGGGCATGTCCGGAGTGCGTACCAAGACCTTGCGTGCACAGTCCCGTCGACGCTGGTTCCTGCGCGACGTGCCACGAACCTACGTGCTGTTCGTGTGGCTGGGCTTTGCCCTTGCAGCATTCCTCTATGGCTACGACTGGCATCCAAGCGGCTGGTCGGTCCTTCGCAAGCAAGAGGCCGCGGTAAAGCCACAACGTCGCGAAGGTGAAAACTATACGGGCTCGATCGTCCTCGTGCCGGGCAGCGGCGATCTTTGCTGGCAACGGATCATCGATAACCGCACCGGCAAAATGTGGGACAAGGGCTATGTTAATTGTTACGAGGCCATCGCTCCGCAGGATAAAGATCAGCGCGTCGGCATGAGCTCGGCCCGGATAAATGCCATCGGCAAGGCATTCAATCACGATAACTGAGACGGATGTTGCCCGGCGCAGCGCGGCACCGCGGAAACGATCCGGACGAGGTTTCCCCCACTTCAAGTATCAGTTTGACTGGAATTTCATCCGCCTTCCCAATGTCGGCGAGCGGTATCTTCGTGTTCTTGCGGAGGTTCAGGAAGTTCACTAAACGCTTGAAGTTGTTTAGTGAAACAGTCCACCGTCGCGCGACAGTCCATGCAGGTTTCCGGCAAAACCGTCGTCGTAACGGGAGGAGCAAGCGGCATCGGCCGCGCCCTCTGCGAGGCAGCGCATAGGTCGGGTGCGAAGAAAGTCATCGTTGCTGATCTTAACCTTCAGGCCGCCGAGCATGTCGCGCGCGCTCTCACCGGTTCGGCGTTCCTCTGCGATGTGGCACAGGAAGCGAGTGTCAAAACATTGATCGAAAGGACCGAGCTGGAATTCGGGCCGATCGATCTCTATTGCTCGAATGCAGGCGTAGCGCTCGGGTTCTCTCCGCGCGTCGATAACGCGGCGGCGGGACCAGATGACCTCTGGCAGACCGCATGGTCCGTCAATGTCATGGGACATGTGTACGCCGCGCGTCATCTTGTGCCGCGGATGAAAGCGCGTGGCGGTGGTTACTTCCTCATCACCGTATCGGCCGCTGGCCTGCTCACACAAATCGGCAGCGCCATCTACACGACGACCAAACACGCCGCGGTCGGGTTTGCCGAAAATTTGGCAATCGCGCACAAGGACGACGGGATCAAGGTGTCAATTCTCTGTCCCCAGGCCGTGGACACACCGTTGTTGCATCGACTCCCGCAAGGCCCGCAATCGGGCGATGGCATCCTGTCCGCGGAACAGGTCGCGCGGGCCGCGATCGATGGCATCGAGCACGAACGATTCCTCATCCTGCCCCACGCCGAAGTGAACGATTACATGCGCAGGAAAGCGGAAGACCGCGACCGTTGGATCGCCGGCATGGCGCGACTTCAACGCCGCATTTTCGGTGCAGAGTCATAGACGACTGACGCGTCGCCCGGCTGCCCAAGCTCTTGTCGCAAGTATAGACTTACGATCAGACTTGCCTTGAGGCGAGCAGCACACGGGAGGGACGGCATGGACCAGACGCAAGTCTCGCGGCGCACCGTACTCAGAGGCGGCCTTGCCGTCGGTGCAGCGACCGTTTTTGCGCAACCGCTAAAGGCCGCAGCACCCCCGCCGAGCGAAGTGACGCCGGCTCTGATCGAGGCGGCGCGAAAGGAAGGCAAAGCTTCGTTCTACACGGCCCTTGAGCTCAATACGTCGGAACGGCTGGCACGTACCTTCGAAGCGAAATATCCGGGAGTCGCCATCCGCGTCGAACGCTCGGGCGCCGAACGCATCTACCAGCGCATCATTCAGGAACAGGCCAGCCGCATCTATGCCGTCGACGTGGTGTGCAGCACCGATCCATCGCATTTCCTTGACTGGACCGCCAAGGACAAGGATTGGGTCGAGCCGTACGTCACCGAGGATATGGCAAAGCATTTTCCGGCAGACCAGCGCGATCCGAACGGCATGCACGCGACCCTGTGCGCATGGCTCGAAGTCATTGGCTACAACACCAATCTTGTGAAGGCGGAAGACGCGCCCAAAAGCTATGTCGATCTGCTCAACCCGAAATGGCAGGGAAAGCTTGTCAAAGGCCATCCCGGTTACAGTGGTGCGATACTGACCAACACGTATCTGTGGGTGCGCGAACTCGGCTGGCCATTCATCGAAAAACTGGCGCAGCAGAAGGTGATGCAACTCCAGTCGGCCGCCGACCCGCCAAAGAAGGTTGCCATCGGCGAGCGCGCGGTGATGGCTGATGGCAACGACTACAGCCTCGAGGTTGCGAAATTGAACGGTCAACCTGTCGAGGTCGTGCATGCGACGGAGGGTTCGCCGGTTATTCCGGTGCCGTCGGGCATCTTCCGCAGCGCGCCCAATCCGAACGCCGCGCGGCTATTCCAAAGCTTTCTGTTCAGCGTGGATGCGCAACAAATCTTCATCGATGTGTTCGCCCACCGCTCGTTCCATGCATTGGCCAAGGAGAAAGCCGGCCGCGCGCCCCTGTCGAGCTTCAAATTGTTGCAGGCCGATCCCAGGCTGATGCTGGCGCAGAGCGAGGAGATCAAGGTGCGCTACAGCAAACTGTTCGGGGTGTGAGCGCGGGCGGTCACGCCGGGTGTGACATCGCGCACCCTTGGTCTTCTGCGCGGTGATGCTTTATCTCAGGTTTGCAACGTGAAGGGCCAGACCCCCATAAATGCAAGACCAAAGTGTTGAACGCCGGCTTGCAGCGATTCTGGCAGCGGATGTCGTCGGCTATAGCCGCCTCATGGAAGCCGACGAGGCCGGCACCCTCGCCCGGCTCAAGACGATCCGGCTGGAACTGATCGATCCGGCAATTGCCAAGTGCAAGGGCCGCATCGTCAAAACCACGGGCGATGGAATGCTGGTTGAATTCCAAAGCGTGACTGAGGCAGTCCGCTGTGCCGTGGAATTTCAGCAGCAAATGGCCCGCCGCAATGGTGACATGCCCGCCTCGCGCTGCCTGCTTTACAGAATCGGCATCAATCTTGGCGACGTCATTGTCGAGGAGAGCGACATATTCGGCGACGGCGTCAACGTGGCCGCGCGCCTCGAAGCCATGGCCGACGCCGGCGGGATATGCATCTCGGCAGCCGTACGCGATCAGGTCGGCGACAGGATCGGCGTGGGATACGAGGATCTCGGCGAACAGCAATTCAAGAACATCAATCGGCCAATCCGCGCGTTCAAGATCCTCGCGACCGGCCTTGCCAGCAGTAGCGACACCAACCAGGCCACGCCCCCGGCGACTGCCCGCAAGCCGTCGATCGCGGTGCTCCCCTTCGCCAACATGAGCGGCGATGCGGAACAGGAATTCTTTGCCGACGGACTGACGGAAGACATCATTACGGAGCTGTCGCGCTTCCGTGAGCTTCTGGTCATTTCGCGCAATGCCGTTTTCACGCACAAGGGCAAGGCGATAAAAGCGCGACAGGTCGCGCGCGAATTTGGCGTCGACTACGTTGTGGAAGGCAGCGTGCGCAAGGTGGCGGACCGGGTCAGGGTGACGATCCAGCTCATTGATGGCGAGACGGAGACGCACATCTGGGCCGAGCGATACGATCGAAAGCTCGACGATATTTTCGCAATTCAGGACGAGATCACCTCTGCCATTGTCGCGACCTTGTTCGGGCGCGTTGAAGCGGCCCGGCATGATCGCGTGCAGCGCAAGCGAACTGCCAACATGGCGGCGTACGAATGCGTCCTGACCGGGAAAGTCTTGCATCATTGGTCGACCCGCGAGGCCAATGCCGAGGCGATGCGGATGCTCAACCGGGCCATCGAGCTTGACCCGAACTACGCACACGCTCGTGCCTGGAGGGCCTGCGTTATTGGTCAGGCCTGGATGAACAATTGGTGCGAAGACCGTGACGCCAGCATGCGCGCGATCCTGGATGAAGTGCAGACTGTGCTGACGCTCGATGAGAACGAGGCCGACGTGCACCGGATTCTGGGTGCGCTCAAGCTCAATTTCGATGAGTATGACAAGGCAACCTATCATCAGGAGCGCGCGCTCAGCCTCAACCCGAACAGCGACATCGTCGTTGTGCAGCAGGGCGAGTTACTGACCTGGCTCGGCCGCCCGGTCGAAGGAATCGAATGGATTCATCGCGCGATGCGGTTGAATCCCTATCATCCCCAGCGTTACTGGAGCCATCTTGGCCGCGCCCAATACACGGCGCGGCTCTATGCGGATGCAATTCAGTCGTTCAGCAAGCTGACGGCACCTGATTACACGCACCACGCCTTCCTCGCCGCTTCACTGGCGCAACTGGGCAACAGCACGGCCGCGGCAGCCCATGCTCGAGAGGTGCTCCAGCGCGAGCCGGCATTTACCGCTGAAGGCTTCCTGGGCAACCTGCACTATCAACAACATTCGGACGCGGAGCACCTGCGTGACGGGCTCGTCAAAGCCGGCCTACCGAACTGATTTAATTGAGGATTTTACCGGCGAGTGGCGCTTACTACCTTGGTATACGGGTATTGTTCCCAAATACAATATTCGCCTGGCGGTCGAGGTGATCTTGTGCGCCCATGAACTCGTCCTTGTACACCGCAGATCGCACCACCCACCTGAAGATTGTGGTGGTCGGACTTGTCGCCGCGATCCTGATCGCAGTGATTGGCATTTCTGCGCGCGAGCTCAACCTCGGCACCGACGTCATGGCTGCCCAGACCCCTGGCGTTATCAAGGCCGGCGGTCCGGTCGTGCTCACCGATAAAGTCGGTTCGGTCGTCCGCTGATCTACGCGGACATCAATTCTCATAAATTCGCTTCAAGATAGGACCTTGGTCCAATTCGATTGGCAACCGGATTGCGTCAAGAGTCTGTCCGGGTCATTGGATGATCACGGAGGCTTGCCATGTTTTTTGAGGGCGGTTTTACATTTTCGAATTTCTTGATGGACGCGCTGGCGATTTTCGCGTTCGTCGTCTGGTTCTGGCTGCTTGTTGTGATTTACAGCGATCTCTTCAGACGTCACGACATCTCCGGCTGGGGCAAGGCGCTTTGGGTGATAGCGCTGGTTCTGACCTCGTATCTGGGCATCCTCGCCTACCTGATCACGCAAGGACGAGGAATGGCCGAGCGCAGTGCCCAGCAGACCCAGCAGGCACGTGAGGAATTGCGTCAAGTGGTGGGCTACAGCGTGGCCGACGAAATCTCCAAGCTCGATCAGCTGAAGAAGGCCGGCTCGATTTCCGAAGATGAGTTTCTTCGCCTTCGTGCCAAGCTCGTCTAGAGCGAGCTTGCTGGGGCACGCATGAAATCAATTCTTCCGCTGTCGTTCGCGGTTGTGATCTTTTCCATCGCGTCTGAGAAGGCGATGGCAGTGCCTGCCGCGCCATTGTCCGCCGGCTTCGCAGAAAATCACCTGACGCTTGCTGCCTGGAACCGTTGCTGGCGCGATAGTCGAGGTCGCCTGCATTGCCGGCGTTGCTCGCGCGACGGCTGGGGTGGCGTGCGCTGTGGCTCCGCATGGAGGTGAAGCTACCGGAGCTGGCCGACACCTGATTGCGCTGCGCGTGGGCAGCGCAAGCGAGGCTTCTTGATGTTCTTGCGAAGGTTCAGGACGTTAAAGTACGTCTTTGCTTCCGGTTTTGATCCAGAGCGGACAACATACGACTGTTCAAGTTTACAAACCGCCCCGCCTCTTCCAGTCTGCTGTTCTGCCGGACGACCCACATCTGATTTCATCAGTGCAGGAGTGAACTATGACGAGAATTCCTTCGTCGAAGATCGTGATCAGTACGCTAGTGCTCGGCGTGCTTGGCAGCACGGCAATTTACGCGCAGGAGAAGTACTCGCTGAAAACGCCGGCTGGAATCGCGTTCTCCGACTTCAAGGGATACGAGGACTGGGCGGTTATTTCTTCCGCCCGAACCGACGAGGTGCTCAAGGTGATCGTGGGAAATCCGACCATGATCGAAGCGTTCAAGGCCGGCGTTCCGGGCAACGGCCAGCCATTCCCGGATGGCTCCAAGGTCGCAAAGCTTCAATGGAAGCCGAAAAAGAGCACGGAGGCCCCTTTCGCCGTCGACGTGCCGGACGTCTTTACGCAGGCTTTCGTCATGGAGAAGGACGCCAAGAGATTCCCGGAAAGCGGCGGATGGGGATACGCGCTGTTCAACTACGATGCTGCGTCCGACAAGTTCACCGCTGATCCGAGCCCCGCGGATTGCGGACACGCCTGCCATGTGGCCGTGAAGGCGAAGGACCACATCTTCCACCCCTACCAGAAGCGTTGAACCGCGCGGCCGTTAAAATCATGGTTCAAGAGTAAAGCGACGCAAGGCCCGGGCGTCGCTTTTTTCTGTGCCAGTGCAGCGTGAGCAAGACTTCCTCACGTTCTTGCGGAGGTTCAGGAAGTTCACTAAACGCTTGAACGGCCTAGAGATTGGCAACGCGCAAATGCTCAAGCAGGTGGTCGATTTTGGAATCCCCGCAGGCATTTTCGTGCTGATGCTGATAGCAGGCACCGAAATGGCCGTTCGTGATTTTGCGCGGTTGATGAAACATCCGAGGCCGGTCTTGCTGGGGGCGCTCGGACAACTGGTTGTATTGCCACCCCTGAGTTTCCTGGTTGCAGCGGCCGCCGCGGTCAGCCCGTTCGTGGCAACGGCAATATTGCTGATCGCGCTGTGTCCGGGCGGACCAATCTCCAACAACTATTGTTACCTGGCGCGTTGCAACGTATCGCTTTCGGCGACGATCACGGCGGTCGGTACCCTGCTCTGTCTTGTCAGCATTCCGTTTTGGTTGAAGGTCATGTCCGGCTCGTCGACGTTCGATCCGGCCTTGATGTATCTGTCGGCGACAAAGATCATTGCCCAGCTGATCGCCTTGATGATCCTTCCCTTGATCCTGGGAATGATTTTGGCACGCGCGTTTCCTCGGGCCATTGAACGGCGGAATGTCGTCTTCAGGTTGGCGTCGTTCGTTATCATCGTGTCGCTTCTTCTTGCGACGGTTTGGGCGGTACGGGATCAGGCGCTCACGCTTGCCGGCGATGTTGTGCTCGCGGCAGCATCTTTCATTCTTGGAGCCATGTTGCTCGGACACGTGCTGGGCTACGGGATGAAGCCCGAGGAGAGACCGGTTCTCGTCATCGAGAGCTCCGTACGCAACATCGGGGTTGCACTTATTGTCGGTCGAAGCATCTTCGATGACCTGTCATTTGCGAAATTCGTCGCCTTCCTGACTGGCTACTTCATCGTCGAGGTCGCGGTCATCATCCCTTACACTCAGTTCGTCAGAGCGCGGCTTGCCGGCCGTTCTTGAATGGGCAGTTCGAGTGGCAGAGTGCGCTTCACGGCGTAGCGGTCGAGCGCCGAAATGTCGGGGATTTCAATGGCCCGATATCGCTGGCTTATCAGACCAAGGGATTCAAACTCTTTGAGGATTGGAGCCAAGGCATTGCGGGTCAGGTGCACCATCTCACCGAGTTCTGCATGCGAGACGTTAAGTGTGGCACTGCGCGCAGGATTCTTGTCGCTGATGCTGGCAAGCCGTCGAAGCGCAATGGCCACGCGCGCGCGCGAATCGCGATCGGTCAATCCGGCGATAATGCTCAGTGCATGGTCGAGATGGCCAATGCTGATCAGCGCGAGACGCCGCCAGGTTTCCGGATCGGTCTTGGCAAGCTGATCGATCGATTGTTTGGAGAGGCGGAGCAGCCAACTCTTCTCTCGTGTCATTAGTTCTGCACGACGCGGTGTTTCGGAAATTAGCGCGGTGTCCCCTACCCACCAGCCCGGCTTGGCAACGTGCACGAGAAAAGGTGCGGACGCTTCAGGAGCCATGAATACGCCCAGCTCGCCTTCCACAAGGCCCCAGATGTCGAGCGCAACATCGCCAATATTGTAGATGGTGGCGCCCGCCGCAAAATGTCGCAGCTCTGTGAGCTCCAGCACTTGATCCTGAAACGCGCGGGGTTGAGAGGAGAGCCAACCAAACCGGCGCATTATTAAGTGCGCTTGATCTCGAAACATACCGACATCGCAATTGCACAATTTTGTGCATTGTTGTCGGATGCAATGATTTAGGCAAGCAGCGTACCCCCTGTCCCACACGCAGATGAGGAAAGACCATGGTACCGCGAACCCTACGGCTCCTGAGCTGCGCCGCCGTGCTGACGACGCTAACGCTCTTGAGTGGGCCGACGCCCGTTGCTGCGCAACAGCAGCAGAGACCCAACATTGTCGTCATTTGGGGAGATGACATCGGACAATCGAATGTGAGCGCCTACTCGCGAGGAATGATGGGCTATCAAACGCCCAACATCGATCGCCTCGCGGGCGAAGGCATCATGTTCACCGACTACTACGCCGAGCAAAGCTGCACGGCTGGCCGTGCTTCGTTTCTCACCGGCCAGTCAGGATTGCGAACCGGAATGACCAAGGTCGGCCTGCCCGGCGCAACGCTGGGCCTGCAGAAGGAAGATCCGACGATTGCGGAGCTGTTAAAACCGCTCGGCTATACGACAGGCCAGTTCGGCAAAAACCATCTTGGCGACCGCAACGAATTTCTGCCGACCGTGCACGGCTTCGACGAGTTCTACGGCAATCTTTATCACTTGAATGCGGAAGAAGAGCCAGAGTTACCCGACTACCCGAAAGACCCGGCATTCAAGGCCAAGTACGGTCCACGCGGGGTGTTGGACTGCAAAGCTTCCAATCGGGACGATCCGACCGTTGACGCCCGCTTCGGTAAAGTGGGCAAGCAGACTTGCACCGACACAGGTCCGCTCACCAAGAAGCGGATGGAAACCATCGACGACGACATCGCCAATCGCGCTGCCGATTTCATAAAGCGACAGTCGACTGCGAACAGGCCGTTCTTCGTTTGGGTCAACTTTACGCACATGCATCTGCGCACCCATGCGAAGCCGGAGAGCGTCGGTCAGGCTGGACGTTGGCAGAGCACCTACCACGACGCCATGATCGATCATGACAAGAATGTTGGCACGGTGCTTAAGGCGCTCGATGACCTTGGCATCGCCAACAACACCTTTGTCATGTACTCGACCGACAACGGTCCGCACATGAACACCTGGCCGGATGCAGGAATGACTCCGTTCCGCAGCGAGAAGAATACGAACTGGGAAGGCGCCTATCGCGTGCCGGCGATTTTGCGATGGCCGGGCAGGATCAAGCCAGGCCAGGTATCAAATGAAATGGTCGCGCACCACGACATGTTGCCGACCATGCTTGGCGTTGCCGGCGATGCACAGGTCAGCGACAAGTTACGGACCGGCTACAAGATCGGCGACATGAACTACAAAGTGCATCTCGATGGCTTCAACCTCGTACCTTACTTGACCGGCCAGGCCACGAAGAGCCCGCGCGAGTCATTCTTGTACGTCAACGACGACCAGCAAGTGGTCGCACTGCGGTACGACAACTGGAAGTTCGTGTTCATGGAACAGCGCGCCAATGGACAATTGCTGCTCTGGGCCAACCCTTTCACCAACCTGCGGGTGCCAAAGATCTTCAATCTCCGCACCGATCCGTATGAGAGGGCGGACATAACGTCGAACACATACTACGACTGGCTTTTCGACCACGTCTTCCTGCTCGTGCCGGCGCAAGACTACGTTGGCCAGTTCCTGGCGACCTTCAGGGACTATCCGCAGCGACAGAAAGCAGCCAGCTTCAACCTGGACGAAGTCATGTCGAAGCTGGGAGAAGCCAAGCAATAGTTCATCTTGCAGTTCAGCGGCCCGACAATCGCGCATTGTCGGGCCGCTATTTTTTTGGTCGCTGATCGCCGAGCGTGGCGTGCCCCGCATGACCGCATCTTCTCACCAAAGGTTTGAATTGGGCTGTGCCACGGCGGCGCCAGCCAGACTTCCTCACGTTCTAGCGAAGGTTCAGGAAGTTCACTAACCGCTTGAACGGCTTGGTAAAGCGAATGGCGCTCAATCAGGGCAAGCCGCCGCTATTCTTTTCTCTTGCTGTCGCATGTCACCCACGACCGATTGTATTTCCTCTCCCGCCTGAATTCTATTTGCAAAAAATCTCAATAAATCGGCTGTACGCCGTAATTCCTTTTCACAGTCTGGCGTTAAGCCTCGCTTGCCACTGGACCCATCGGCCTGCGAACCGGCATCTCTTGCCTTGACGGGTGCCTTTTCTTCCACAGCGACAGGTGGCTTATTTTGGATAGCTACAGGTTTCGCTGCTTCTCGAAGAGATATTTGCCTAAAGACCAGCGCTCCGACGACGATCAGAAACAGCGGGACCAGTACATACAAGAGTCTGTCGTGACCCATCTTGGCGCGCGGCACATCCGCGAGGCTGCGCCAAACCGGCTTGCCGCCCTCCGCGAAATGGTCCGCGATTTTTATCATCTGCGGATCGTCGCTGAAGAGCAGACAGCCATCGCAATCCATGTACTCCTTGATCGGCGGATTTTCGAAGGCGCCACTGTCATGTGCGACGATTCGATGCCCACGCTGCATCAGCGATGCCGAGTAATAGGTGCTGACGTCGCTGTTGACGAGAAGCAGGATTTTCATCGCAGTTCGTCCGCCTTTTTGGCACGGACCGTTACAGCACTCTCAGCAAATCCGGGCAATGAGGGATAAGGGGTCTCTCTGCATGCTGCCAAATGCCGGCTTCTGGGAAATGCGGCCAAGCATGGCCACGCTGCCGACGCACTTTCAAATGCGCAGCTCGTAGAGGATCATCGACTCGATATAGAACGAGCGCTGGTAGACGAGGCGAGTGCGGAAGCCGGCCCTGTGGATCAACCGGCCGAGCAAGTCGAGATCGGAATCCGATGAGAGCATGACGTAGAGACAACCGTCGGGTTTGAGGCGTTCGCGAGCCTGTTCAAACAGGGCTGCCACGTCCCGATAGTGCGGGCCGGCGTGCCAGCCCCGATCCGCCAAATCGCGGGGCTCGCCCGCATGCTTTGGAGGACTCGACAGGATCACGTCAAAGAGCGGCAGAGGCGGAAGTGCAGCGAGAAGGTTCATGCAGGCAACGGTTACGCGGTCGCCAAAACCGTTCGCGCGCGCATTCTCCAGTGCCGAAAGCGCTGCATTAGGATTGATGTCGAGCGCCAGGACCTCGCTGGCGCCGGCGCGTGCTGCGGCGAGAGCGAGAATGCCGGAACCGGTGCCAATATCGGCCACGCTCTTACCGCTCAAGTCCAGCCCGTCGAGGTATTCCGCGAAATACTCGCTGCTGAGAAAGAAGCTTGGGTGGAACACGGTCGGCCGAACGCGCAGGCGGAAGCGCGCTGCTCGGATCGTTCGGACGCTCCTGCGGCTAAGGATAAGGTGATAGGAAAAGAAATGAATGAAGGCGCGCAGCAAGCGGCGTAGCGGCCTGTGAGCTTTGCGCTGAACGAGGCCGCCTTGGGGAATAGCCAACACATCGATAGCGTTCGAGTTGGAGGTTTGCTCCATATTGGAAGGCGTTCTGTTTGACGAACCCAACGGCTGCGAATCGGTGGCGTAGTCGTAATATTTGCAGTTATTTCACGCCCGCGGCAGTGGGTGATCGCTGAAAGAGTGTATGGCGGCTTGGCAGCATCCAAGCCGACAACGCAACGCGATGGCGCAATGTCTGGCATTGGCCCCTAACAGACATCGCTAGTTGCACTGCATATGTCTGCTTTCGGGGAGCTTCGGCTAATGACCCTAAGCGGAGAATCTGGTTGTCATTCGAACCAGCTCGGCCACGCTTCCGACCCGCATCTTCGCCATCATGTTACCGCGGTGGACTTTTGTCGTTTTCAGGCTGATTCCGAGGACGCCGGCGATCTGCTTGTTCTGCCTGCCAGCAACGACGTGCGTGAGGACCTCTTTCTCGCGCGGCGAAAGTTTCCCGAGCAAAGCCAAAGTCGCCTGACGTTCTCTCTCGGCGCGGCGACTTATCTTGTCCTGCTCCTCGGCTGATTTTATCGCCTGCAGCAACGTGGATGGGTTGACCGGCTTTACGAGGACATCGGTCGCACCCGCTCGCATCGCGAGAACGGTTGAATGAATATTCGCGTGTCCGGTGAGAAAGATGACGGGCCGCTCAAAATCCTGGCGCTTGAGCACGCGCTGGACGTCCAGTCCGTTCAAGACCGGCATGGCCATATCCAGCACGACGCACCCCGGCACGGAGATGTCGTGCTCTGCGAGAAACGTTTCTGACGAAGAATACGCTTTAATTCGATAGCCAGTGGTCCGGAGAAGTCTTGTCAGGCTTTCCAGTACAGCGTGGTCATCGTCGACCAGAAAAACCCAAAATTCGCCACTGGATTCCCCTTTCACCCTCGACGCCGGTCTCACGCCGATTGACGGCTCGACCGAACGTTCGCGGCCGGTTGCAAGAACAACGTCCAACGCATCCATTGACCACTGCAATTGCCGTTCTCCCACTCAGGTCCGATGAACGCCGCTACCCGCGCTGGCGCGCGTTCAAGCAAACGCAGAGAAGTGCAATTTATCATTCCGACGATCTCATGAAATGTGGTGGTACGCGCCAACTTCAACCGGACAGAAAGTCACGCCATATGTGGGCGCACGGCGACACCAAAGACCACATTTCGTCGCTTGCATTGTCTCAAAGCCTCTTTTTCGCTAACAAAGCGCCCAGTGCAATCTGCACCGGGTGCTTGAGAATGAAAGTCAGGCTTCCCCACCTCCCTCTTTTTGTCGATGAAATAGAACGCCTTAATCACTTCATCGACGTCCTCAATGCGCTAGACCGACACTTCGCGCGACCGCAGGGTGCGCGCGTCTACGCTGCGTGGCGATCAACGATCAATGATCGCGATACCAGCTATCTCCTCGGTCGCAACGTGTTCGTTCACGCCAGCGTGCCGAAGGGATTCTATCGGGAGTTCGTGCAGGCTTATGCCCATCACGGCCATACGCCCATGGCACGGTATGCCCGATTGAACCGAACTCCGGCATTGTTGACATGGCGTGAGCACCGCCAACGCCTGAAATCGACTCGTGATGGCCTTTGGTTCCACGAACTGGCGGAACGCTATGGCATATTGGACGGTCTATATTGCTCGCATCGGCAATGGACGGTCGGTTTCTGGAGCCCGACCATCTTCAAACCGACAGACGACGACCGCAAGGTTCTGGACATTGCGGCATACTTCGCTGCGGCGCGACTGGAACAGTTGATGGTGGCGCGCAAAAAGAAGCTCGATAGCGTTGCTGCCCCGCTGTCGCCGCGTGAGCAATTGAGCCTCATCCGCTACTCGCTGGGTGACAGCGAGAAAGAAATTGCCGATCGGCTCGGCGTCAGCATTGGCCGGGTCAACAACCTTCTCTACGCAGCGCGCAAGAAGCTCAAGGCCAAATCCAGACCCCATGCGGTGCGCATCGCTCTCTTGGCGCGCATTATCCCTTGACCCTGGTCTGCCGCAAGCACGTTCGCGTGCCCATGCAAGCGCTTCGCTCCTGGAGTTGAACGAACGAGTGACCGACGCTCGGCCTTAAAGGCGAACTTGAACCTGCCCTCGATGGACTCGCTTTCGTACCGCCGCTGGAGTGCAATCCCACTGAGCCACAGCGGCGCCAGCGGGATTTTTTCATGTTCTTCCGGAGGTTCAGGACGTTCACTAAACGCTTGAATGGCTTAGTGAAGCAAATAGCCGAACTGTGCAGTCCCGGCGCTGAAATTGTCGTTCCCGACGTCCGACGAACCTGGCCAAACTTTGTCACCAAGGAGAAAGCGGAAGGACAATCATTGCGGCAACCCGTTACCTCCTATGCGAGTACATTTATATTTTTTCTATTGTTCCTTGCCACCCTGGAACTTGGAACTTAGGATATTTACCACCAGAACACGGCAAACGCCGGGGCGATCAGGGCCACGCCAAGGAGGAAGCCAAAATGTCCAATCAGAAACCGTCTGAGGATTCGAGCCGCCGCAATTTCTTGAGCGCAGCGGCAGTGGTAGCCAGCGCAGCGGTTGCAGCACCGACCGTCGCTAAGGCGCAAACTCAACCCTTAGCGAAAAAACCACCGGCTGGTATCAGCAGGAAGAAGAAGAATGGCGATGAGCTTACGGTCCCGGAATTTGCGATGCCGTCAGATGCTGTTCCCGGCATTGCGCAAGTGATCGTTGATATATGGCAGCAGACCAAACCAAACCTCGACAAGATAACGGAGCGTACCAACGGAGTTGCCTCGCCAACAGCCATCACCCAAGCGACGAACGCAATCAATGCGGCGTACCCGACGTTCAAATTGGCGCAAGTCGAAATAATCACGGAAGACGAGCACGATAATGGATACAGGACCGACAATGAGAACGCCGTGGTCCTCGTGCTCCCAAACAAAGAGCGCGTCAAAGACACCAACGACAGCGCAAGTCTTCTTAACTCGGCTAAGTTGCTAATGGCCTGCACGCCGAACGGAATTTAGCGCTGTTGTGAGCACTCGAAGAAGTGGGAGTTTCGAATGGCACAGTCGGTCACGGAGTGGGTCAAGGTCACTGACGACATCTCGATCATCGCTCGCCAGTCGGGAGAGGTCTGGTTTCATACACCGAGCGGCACGAAGGAAATCGCCGACCCATTCGCAGTACCAATGACGGGCGTGGGTTCGGCGGGCAGTACCGTCGGTCTGCTCGACGGCGCGATCAATCTTGGATTTGTCGGCCATTGAAAAGCGCCTCGCGCGCCCGGAGCCGACGGTCGCCGCTTATATCGTCGCTCTGGTCGGTGCCTATCACACGTCTGTCGATACGCCCCGAAATCTCCGCCGCGCCGCCAGTCGCTTCAGTGAACTGGGGAGGCCCGAGGTCGCGGCCTACCTTGAAGAGCGTGCGCGCGAGGAGACCGGTCACGACCGGCTCGCGCTCAAGGACTTGCGTGCGCTTGGGGTGCCGGGCGAGCGCCTCGTTGCCAACTACATTCCGGAGGGCATCAAGCCGCTTTGCAAACGCTTCGACGATCTATGCGCCGAAGACTATCCGATCGGATCCATCGGTTATTCGTACTGCCTGGAACGCATCGCCGCGCTCAAGCAGGAGACCGACATAGCCAGGGTTCGGACGCTGTGCCCGGAGGGCGTCGATGCGACCCGCTTCCTGCGAAGCCATAGCTCCCTTGGCAGCGAGGCCAGCCACGTCGCGGAAACGATCGAATTCGTCGCAACGCTTCCTGCGAGTGATCGCATCAAGGTCGTTCAGGAGACCTATGAATCGTCATTGCTCCTGGCGGAGGGATACAATCACGAGCTCCTCAAATCCGAGGCGGAAATGCTCGAGGAGATTCGGAAGGCGATCGGAGAGGCGCTCCCGTATGGTCGTGGTTCAGTCGCTTCGAACATTGAAGAACACGTGGCTCGACCTGTGGCGTGACCGGTTAGCGCAGTCGTCATCGCAGTCTGGCGTGGTGTGAGGCGCGGGCAGCGCGCGTCTCGGATGCGAGTTTTTTGACTTACGGCGAGGCGAGCGTAACGTGTCGCGATATCGGCAGACTTTCCCTTATGACCTAGGTCCGTGCAATGCCGAGGCCGACCAGTGACATTGGCCGAGTGGCTGGCTGGACATGGTCTGGGCCAGTACACCCAGACGTTCATAGAACATCATATCGACTACTCCGTCCTTCCGGATCTGACCGAAGACGATCTCGAAAAACTCGGACTGTCGTTGGGTCATCGCAAGCGATTACTCAGGGCCATCGACGAAGTCTGGGGAACGAGGCAAGCGCGCGACACAACGAAGGTCGCACGAACCGGCGCGGAAGCGACCTCCCCTGCACAACATCGTGAGGCCGAATTCCGTCAGATCACGGTGATGTTCTGCGACCTGGTGGGCTCGACGCAGCTTTCCGAAAAGCTTGACCCTGAGGATCTGCACAAGCTCATTGACGCATATCGGCGGGAATGCAGCACGGCCATCGGGCGCTATGGAGGCGAAGTCGCCCGCTATTTCGGCGATGGTGTTATGGCGTTTTTCGGTTGGCCCTACGCACACGAGGATGACGCCATTCGTGCCGTTCATGCGGCCCTGGAAATTGTTTCTGGCGTTATGAAAATTTCAGGGCCGGTTACCCTGGCTTGCCGTGTAGGCGTTTGCTCCGGGCCAGTTGTCGTCGGTGAACCTGGAAACACCGCCACGTCCTGGTCGATGGATGCGGTGGGCGAAACGCCCAATATTGCCGCACGCCTGCAGACCCTCGCCGCGCCCAATGCGGTACTCATTTCGGAATCAACAAAACGTCTCGCATCGGCGGCATTCGATTTGTCCGACCTTGGACTCCAGGAGCTCAAGGGCGTGACCGAACCTATTCATGTGTATCGCGTGCTCGCGGCAAAAAGTTCTGGCAGCCGGTTCGAAGCTGCGCATGCCGGCTCTCTCACCCCGCTCGTTGGACGATCAAGCGAACTGCGCTTGCTGCTCGATAGATGGGGGAAAGTCAAAGAAGGTGACGGCCAAGTGAGCTTGCTTTCGGGGATTCCGGGAGTTGGAAAATCACGGCTTCTTCACGAATTGATATCGAATATCCAGGACGAACCACATCTCTTGTTGCGTTATCAATGTTCGCCCTATCACAGCCAAAGTGCGTTCTTTCCGATAATCGAGCAGATCGAACAAGCGGCACAACTAACCGCTCGTGAAGCCGACGCGGAAAAGATTGCAAAGCTTCAGGCGTACCTTCCGCAATCGGTCAATGGTTCTAAAGAGCCGCTCCTGCTGATTGCCAAATTGTTGTCCATCTCGACCGAAAACAGCCGGCGAACTGTCGGAGCTGACCGCACAACAGATAAAGAACAGGACCATCAGCACGCTTGTCGACGTTCTCCTGGCTTTTTCTGTGCAACGTCCCACGCTCTGTATCTTCGAGGATGCGCACTGGCTGGATGCCTCGACACTCGAGCTGCTTGAACTGATCATCAGCCGGATCGGCCACGCTCGCGTGTTGCTCATTGTGTCGTGCAGGCCCGAGTTCCGCCCCTCGTGGCTGGCGCATGCGAACATCACCACACACTCGCTCACGCGATTGTCGCAGACCGAAGTGAAGACGATGATTCGAGACCTCTTGAGAGGCGGGAGCATTCCGCAGCAACTGGTCGACCAGATTATCGAAAAGGCCGATGGTGTCCCGCTGTTCATAGAGGAACTGATAAGCAGTACTTTGAGCGCGCCTTTGCAGGAGACGTTCCGGGCGCACAGAACAACCGGCACCGCTCAGGGTTCCGGAGACGCTGAGCGACGCGTTGATGGAACGGCTCGACCGCGTTGCTCCCAGCCGAAGAGTTGCGCAGATTGCGGCGGTGATCGGACGCGAGTTCTCCTACGATCTCTTGTCGGCTGCGGCGCGAATTGACGAAGACGATATGCAGTCGGCGCTCGCGCTGCTTGAACAGGCTGACATCGTCTATCGAGTCGGTCTTTCACCTTTCGTCCGTTTCACCTTCAAACATGTGTTGTTGCGTGACGCAATCTATGACTCTTTGCTTAAAAGCAAGAGGCAGCAGATCCACGCAGACATCGCGGCAATCCTGGAGCATGACTTTCCGAGGCTGGTCGAAAATCAACCCGAAGTCCTCGCCTTCCACTATCAAGAAGCAGGCAATCACCAAATGGCCATTCATTACTGGTTCGAAGTCTGGACAACGCGCGCTCGCGCATTCCGCCAACGTCGAAGCGATTGCAAACTTTCGAAAGGCTCTTCAGCTTCTCAACGCTTTGCCGGAAACGCCTGAGCGGGCCAAGCAAGAGATCGACATTCAGTTGGCGCTGGGAATTCCCCTTATCGCCGTCCAGGGCTATGCCGCGGCGGAAACCCGCGAAGCGTTTTCGCGGGCTCGCACCTTGTGCCTGCGACTCGGCAACCTCCCCGAGTATTTCCAAGCCCTGTTTGGGGTATGGGGAAATTCGCTGGATGGGGGCAAGGAACGATGAAGCGCTTCGCATGGCCGATGAATTTATGTCACGGTCCCAAGCGCTGAACGACCCCGTGCTGTTAAAGGTAGCTCATAGAGTGATGGGCAGCACGTTATTGACAGTGGGCGACTTCCAATCGTCGGCGAACCATTTCGAGGAAACAATCAGGCTGTCGACCGGAGGCAAAGAAGAACGGCCGCTATATAACCTTTACATGGTGGAGCCCCGAGCGGCTTCGCTTCTACTCCTGTCCTGGGACTTGTGGTTCCTGGGTTATCCGGATCAATCTCTTTCCCGAGTTTTGGAGGCGCTTGCCCTGGGTCAAGGTCTTGGTCACCCATACACCGTCGCGTTCGCTCATTATATGACTTCTGTCGTGCACCTCCTTCGTGGAGACGCTGTTCACGCCCTCGAGAGCGCCCGAAGAAGCTTCGAGATGTCACAAGAACAGAGGTTTTCGCTGTATGCGATTTTGTCCAGAATTTCGCGCGGCAAGGCAATCGGCGAATTGGGCCGGCTAGGAGAAGCCCAAGCCGAAATAGAAATGGGGATCGACGAAGCCCGACGACGCGGCGTTAGCTTCATGCTTCCAATGATGGATAGCTGGCTGGCAGAGGTGTACGCCAAGACTGGCGAAAATGAACGCGCGCTAGCCATCGTTGAGCGGGCACTGACCGACATTGGAGACGTGACAGGCCGAGCATGGGAAGCGGAATTGCATCGCCAAAGAGCGCAAATTCTTCTAGCACTCGACCCATCAAAAGTTAGCGAATCAGAAATCTCATCTTAAGAAATCCATTGATGTGGCGCGTGGTCAAAACGCCAAGTCCTTGGAATTACGCGCCTCCATAACCCTTGCGGAGCTCTGGCGAACCCATCGGAAGCCTGATGAGGCGCAGGCACTGCTAGTACCAATCTACCGTTGGTTTGACGAAGGTGCCGAAACGGCTGACCTCAGGCGAGCGCGCCAGGCTCAAAGCGCGCAAGAACGCCCCCACCAAGTGTGAAACAGCTCACACCCCCCTCAAACGAAATTCATTAAAATTAACTCTTCGGGCCACGGCCAAGGGGACGGCCAAATGGCAAGCGAAACGCGCGCTTGTTCGTGTCCTTGACGTTATCGACAATGACACGAGAACAATACATTGAGTGGAGCAAGGAGCGCGCGCTCGCGCTTCTCAGGGGCGGCCGAATGCACGAGGCGGTTGCCTCAATGATGATGGACATGCGGAAACACCCGAACTGCGGAGTGCCTCACGAAATCCACGTGATCGGTATCTGTGCCGCCGCGGCTGGCAATGCCGCCGTGGCGCAGGCCTACATTGAAGGTTTTTAACTGAAAGCTTCTCTGTTAGAGCGTTTCGACCCGTTAATATGCGGCCACGGGAGTGAGCCGTAGGGTGTATGCCCGCCCGCCATGCGGAGCAAAGCGAACACCGTGCAGTCGCCACAGAGTGTCTGCTAGTCCAAAGCAGACACGCAGTAGTCATTGCTGAGCCTAGAGTGCTTCGCGCTAGATACCGTTTGGCGTACAGGCCATCAGCAATTTGGCGGTTGCCAGAAGGTTCGCGGAGGGGTTCCCCGGGTTGGGTGTGGGAGATAGCCGACCTAGGTCCGGCAACACAAAGACTACTTCGTCCTCATCCAAGAAGTAGTCATTATCGTGCTCGTCTTCCGTAATCACGACGGCACGCTTGAGATCGACGTTTAACGCTTGTCTTATCCTCTGTGTGGCGACTTCAAACGCCTTCTTGGTCGGGTTGCCTTTGTTGTTCCGGTCCAATAGCGCATCTCGGAGGGGCACATTCTGCACGGCTCCCCCGCCCGATGGTGTCCACGGGAAATTCGTATTTAGCCAAGCATCAACGATTACCTGCGCGAGGTTGGGGTCGGCTGGGAAGGAAAACACCGGCTGCGCCGCGTCGTGCGTCTTGTTGTTGCTTCTGCGGAATTTTTTGTGAATAGCCACGGTCGCGCCCTCCCTTGATATAGCGGGCCCGATACATATCCCGTCCCGCTACCGTCAATTGTAGGCAGGGAACTTTTCGTTGCAAGCTGAAATAGACGGTATCGGCGTACACACGCGGTACGCGTGCTGAACATTTACGAGACTACATGACCTTTCATCAGTTTGCTTCTCATCGAGCTTGCGGTCCAAATCCCTATGCATCGCGGCGGATTGCTGAACGCACGGTGGACGGACGTCGCGATCGAGAAGCGCACAATGCGCATCCCGATCCATGCAAGTGCTTCGCGCTTGGAATTGAACCAACGAGTGATTGACGTTCGGCCTTAAAGGCAAACTTGAACCGGCCACCATGACGTCACTTTCGCATCAGATGCCTACATCCGCGTGCTGAAGCTTGCGCCCGGCCAGCAAGTGCAGGGTGCCATGAGCGCAGCCGAGATAATCCAATTCATCGGCCCGCGCGTGCAACGCGACGAGAAATCGTGACCCGATCATTGCGGGTCCCCTATTTCGTTTTGCGCGGCAAAAAAACGGCTCACCCTGTATTTCAAAAAGCGGGAGTAAAGCTCGTCACGACTGCTTGGCTCGACACACCTGCTTCAATCCAAAGGATCAGAGCATGCGGACCGCGTACCCTTGGGCCCGACCACGGATTGGTCGTCTCAGAACATAGTGTCTGCTTTGAGCGGAAAGCGGACATGAGGATTGCGCTGCGAAATGTCTGCTTTTGACCCAAAGCGGACATGCAGTCTGGGCGTCACTCGAACGAGTGCACAGCCTCCAAGACCTCGTCATTACGATACGGCTTGGCAATGAAGATGCTGTTCGCCGGCATCGCGTCGCAGCGGGGAGCCTTCATGCCGGTCGTGACGATGATGTTCACGGGCGGCCAACGGTCTCTCACGGCGGCAGCGAGTTTTAGCCCGTCCATGGAACCCGGCATATTTATGTCGGTGAAGATCGTGTGAATGTCGGAGCGGAACTCTAGTGCCTTGATGGCATCATCGGCATTGGTCACCGCGATAACTTCGTAGCCCTCGGAACTCAGCGCATCGCTGACGTCGAGGTTGAGCAATGGTTCGTCTTCTACGACAAGGATGGCTGCCAATATGGTTGCTCCTGACCACTAAGGGGGCGTGGAGCGCGTTGGTTCCGTCGGACACGTAATTGAGAGACTAATGCGGTCTCTTCAAAAGCCGGTCGTAATGGCTTTTTACAGTCAAATAGCACTCGCACGCCTCCCTCCGGAGGCCCTGTAGATTGGTGATTTGAACACGTCCGCGACTGTAATCGATGAGGCCAAGTTGTTGCAGGTTGTGGGCTACATCAGAAACACTGGTCCGCTGGACGCCGAGCATCTGCGAAAAAAATTCCTGAGTGAGCGGGATCGTGTCCTCATCGGACAAATCTCGCGCCCGTAACAGCCAACGGGCCATCCGGGCTTCCACCTTATGGGAGGCGTTGCACGCGGCGGATTGCTGCGCTTGAACGAACAAGGCTTGCTCGTGCCGGACGAGAGCCGCGCGAACGGTGTCGCTCTTTTCAGCGGCTTTACGGAATGGCGCGACCGGCATCACCGAGGCCGCGCCTGGAGCCTGAACTATTCCCTTGTTCAAGGAAATTCTGCCATCGAGCGCCGACGAAGCCCCCACGAGACTGTCGTGGCCGACCATGGCCGCTTCGATGAGTTTGCCCCCGCTGAGCGGCACGACGAGCGAAATGATCCCCGAATGCGGAAAAAAGATAATCCTGACGCTCGCAGCGGTTTCGAAAAGAACGGCCTCGTGCTGCAACTCAATGAGCTTGAGATGCGGCTGCAGAAGCTTGAAGTCGGACGGGCTTAGCGAATCTAAAAAATTGTTGGGTGATCGGACTTTGGCCATCAGGCGCTCCTGCCATTAAGGCGGGAGCGCGGACGCGTCTCTCAGCCACCAGCGCCCAGAACGTTCGTTGCCGGTGATACGCTCAACGTAGGCTGAAACGAGGACAATACAACAGTTTATAGTGACTGCTATTTGGACAGTCTGCCTAACAACCTCCGCTTAAAAAGGAGTTCCGTCCGGGAACGCACCAAATCGTGTAAAAACGAGTGTCTTATTTAATGGACTCTATCTGTCGACAAGCCGACACTCGCGTCATCACCGGCCAAGGCTCTGTCCGTAGGCGCTGGTGGCTGAGAGACGCTGTAGCGCTCCCGCCTGCTGAAATGCAACGGGGAGTCGCCATGCAAAAGTCTCACTACATTTCCGACACGCCGAATGTTGAGCACCCGCGCTGCAAGGAGTGCGGAGTGCCGATGTGGCTCACGCGTCTTGAATCTGACAAGCCGGATCATGACAAGCGCACGTTCGAGTGCAAAGCGTGCGGCGCGAGCGTCACCGAAATCGTCAAGTACAAGTAAGACGCCAGCTAAAGTTGCCGCGTTGTAGTGGGTCCTAGATGATGCGTGAGCCACCACTACATCAACCTTCATTTCCCGAACAGGTCGGCAAGCGCTTCCGGTTGGTGCCCAACTTTTTTGTATCCGCTCCGGACGCACCTGAAATCATCGAACGACTGTGGGGTTTTGCTGCCGCAGCCTATCTCGACAATCCGATCCCCACACTCTTCAAAGAGCGGCTCTTTGTCTTCCTCTCGCGTTTCTGTCCGGTGCGCTACTGCATTGTGCGCCACTGCGGATTTTTGCTGGGCTTCGGGCACTCAGCGGGCGACCCCGCTGCCGAGGTGCAAACCATTGAACAGGTCATGACGCTTCTGCAAACCCCTCCGCCGTGGCGGCGGGACCTTGAACCGATTTACAGTAGCTTGGAGGGAATGAATACGCCGGTCGATTGGCCCACCCCTGGTACCGAAATCGAAGAGCAGTTGTTTGCGCTTTGCACTCTGGTCTTTGTGAACCCGTGAAGTCTGAGCGGGCCCTAAAGTGCTGCGACATGCCCTCGGCGGCAAACGCTGTGAGTATGTCCTCGCGCTTCTGGCCTTTATCAGAACCGCGCATTTTTGGACGCTTGTCCATCCCGCCATCGAGATGGAAGACGACGTCAAACAGTTCATGGACGGCCACCAAGAGCTTGCGGCCTTGCTGTTGAAAGAACCCGATCCTTGGTTGCCGTGATAGCCGTCATGTCTGCTTTTGGCCTTAGCGGACATTCCATACTAAAGCATTTGATGTAGCTTTCGGGTGCAAAGCGGACCTGGCTCTCCGGTCGCCAAATGTCCGCTAATGACCCAAAGCGGACATTGACCCGCCGCCTTACCGGCATACGCTTCCATTAGTAGCCAATGGGAGCGGTGCTATGAAGAAGACCATCTTCGCAGCATTGGGTCTTATCTGCTCAAGCGTATTCGCACAGGCTCAAGCGCCGAGCGGAGAAGCCGTCCTTGTCACCCCCGACAACTTCAACCGTGCCGAGACCGATATGAACTTTGCTGGCGGCGGCGGCAGGGAGATAGGCAGGTTCTCGCACCACCGCGAACCGATATCGATCGACTTTCCTATCGTACGCCCCAATCGGGACACGCTGTATTCGTTGTCGGTATTTGACCTCGACGCTGGACCGGTGACGATCACGCTGCCCAACGCGGGTCAGCGCTTCATGACGATGCAGGTGATCGATGAGGACCACTACACCCCCGAAGTTGTTTACGGTGCGGGCAGTTTCACCTTCAGCAGGGAGAAGATCGGCACTCGCTATGTCTCGTTCGGGGTCCGCATCTCTGGTCAATCCCGCCGATCCAGAAGACATAAAGCAGGTTCACGCGTTGCAGGATGCCATTACGGTCTCGCAGCCGGGCGGTCCGGGGCGCTTTGAAGTGCCCAATTGGGATCAGGCAAGCCGGAAGAAAGTGCGGGAGGCACTTCTGGCGCTGGCCGTAACTCTCCCTGACACAAAGCGTACGTTCGGAGCCAGAAACCAGGTCGATCCAGTCCGACACTTGATTGGTACAGCGTTCGCCTTCGGCGGCAATCCGGAGAAAGATGCCCTCTATCTCAACATCACCCCGAGCAAGAATGACGGCACGACGGTCCACAGGCTAACCGTTAAGGACGTGCCGGTTGACGCCTTCTGGTCGATCAGCATCTACAACGCAGATGGCCACTTCCAGAAGAACGTGTTCGACGCTTACACGCTCAACAGCATTACCACGAAAAAGGGGGGCGACGGTTCGGCGGACGTCCAGTTTGGCGGCTGCGACGGCAAGATTGTTAACTGCCTACCGACCACGCCGGGTTGGAATTACATGGTGCGGCTCTATCGTCCGCATCCGGAAATTCTGAATGGCACGTGGAAATTCCCAGAGGCGCAGCCGGTGAACCGATGATGAGCAAAGCGGTTTTCGGAATAATCGCTTTGGCACTTACGCAAGTGCTTTGTTCAAGTGTGCCAGCATCGTCACAGTCCGCGTCTGTCGCGGACGATTGGCGCGAGCAGTACGCGTATTCGGTCGGCGTGCAGGCGTACATTTATGCCGGGCCACTGCTTTACTTGACCAAATTGCGACACAAATGGGCGACCGATGCGACATCGTTTCCCTATACACCATTAAATCGCTTCTACCATTTCAGGAAGATTGCTGACGCCACCTACAAAGATGGCGGCTCACCAAACAATGACACCCTCTACTCCTGGGGATTTTTCGATTTGTCTAAAGAGCCAGTCGTGCTTGCTCACCCTGATATCGGTCAGCGCTATTTCACATTCGAAATGGCGGACATGTATTCCAATAATTTCGGATACGTCGGCAAGCGCACAACGGGGTCAAAGGCGGGAGCGTTTCTCGTTGCGGGTCCAGACTGGAACGGTGAGAAGCCCAACGATGTTCGCGAGGTGATCCGTTCACGCACCCCCTACGCGCTGGTGTTCGGGCGCACTTTCGTTGAAGGGCCGAGCGATGTAGCCGCCGTTAACAAATTGCAAGACCAGTATCGGGTGGTACCGCTCAGCCTTTGGGGCAAGTCGGGTGTCACGCTGCCTGAGAACCGTGATGTTTGGGCACCGTTCGATAGCAAGGCTGACCCACTGGCGGATTGGAAAACCATCAACCGCGCGATGGCCGAGAACCTACCTGCCGCGAAGGACAAGCAGTTACTGGAAATGTTTGCGACCGTCGGCATTGGTCCGGGCCTTGGCGAAAGCTTGGACAAATTGGATGTGGCAAGCAAACGCGGTCTCGCTCGCGCGGCCGCGGACGGATGGGCCATGGTGGAAGGAATGTTAGCGGCGGGCGTCAGCAACAGGATAGTCAACGGATGGATTTTCCCACCACCGACTTTGGGGCGACAGGGTGCGGTGGACGATGACTTCCGTGGCCGCGCGGTCTGCTCCATCGGTGGCATTATTTGC
This sequence comes from uncultured Alphaproteobacteria bacterium, assembly GCA_963707615.1. Classification (GTDB taxonomy): domain Bacteria; phylum Pseudomonadota; class Alphaproteobacteria; order Rhizobiales; family Xanthobacteraceae; genus Pseudolabrys. The sequence goes on along the minus strand of CAVPQT010000001.1, from coordinate 189,712 downwards.
AACGATGCCGCTGAGGCGGTTTACATCATTGCCTTTGCCGACGCTGACGGCCAGAAGCTCGACGGTGCCAATCGCTACACTCTGCGCTTTGAGAAAGGTGCGCTTCCACCGGCTGAAGAGTTCTGGTCGCTAACGATGTATGACCCTGCGCACAATCTGGTGGACAATCCAATCAACCGATACGCGATACGCGACCGCTCGCCGTTCAAACAGGAAGCCGACGGATCTACGATCTTGTACTTGCAGTCGACGTCGCCGGGTACAGATAAGGAAACCAATTGGCTCCCGACCCCGAAGCAGGGTGCCTTTAGCTTGGCCCTGCGCACCTATGGGCCAGGTGAACCGATCGTAAAGCAGACTTGGCAGCCGCCGACTGTGAAGAAGGTACAGTGATGTCCGCTTATGGCCCTTAGCGGACATGTGTTAGTGCACTGCAAATGTCCGCTCTTGGGGGTTTAGCGGATATCGCAGCTAAAGCTTGGCGGCAACATCTTCGGCACGCGGATGAGTGTACCGGAACAACATTCGTGGGTCGCGATGCCCGCTGATAAGGGCGACCTCAGGCACATTCAGGCCCTTCTCGAAAAAACTACTGATTGCCTCGTGACGCAAGTCGTGAAACCTGAGGTCGACCAACCCTGCCCGGCGCACCAGTCGCTTCCACGCCATCTTCGCGGTGTTCTCGGTGATGGGCAGAACGCGCTCGGCCGGTGGCCTGATGCCCTTTAGGTCCACTAGAAACGCCAAGGCTGTTCCCGAGAGCGGAATGGTCCGCGCATAGCCGTTCTTTGTCACCGGGATGCGTATCGTACGTGTCTCGAACGAGACATCGGTCCACCGAGCGTTCAGCAATTCGCCCCGACGCATCGCCGTCTCGATAGCAAGCTCTACGAGATAACGAATGTATGGGTTGCGGCATTGCGCACATGCCGCTTGCAGACGTTCCCGCTCGTCCCGATGTAACCGTCGCTCCCTCGGAGCAGCGTTTTTCGGACGCGTCACGTCGGCGAATACGTTGTCGACCAACGGCACATCCCAACTGCGTCGCGCCACCGCAAAGGCATGGCGCAGGATGTCCAGTTCGCGGTTCAATGTGCCTGGCTTCACGCGTTGGAGACGCTGGGCGCAGTACGCGCTCACCATGCCTGCCGTGACATCGCTGAGCGCCACTTGGGCCAACGGGTGGCGCAGGAACGCATTGAGGGTCAACGTCTCGCGGTCGGCCCCGCGCTTACGTGGAACCACCTCGTCGCGATAGCGGCCCACGATGTCGGCCACCGTAATGTCCTTGAGCGCCTTGTGAACCTGCGGTCGCCTTTGGTCGGCTTCAAGTTCCTGTTCGCGTGCCCATACAAGTGCTTCGCGCTTGGAGTTGAACGAACGAGTGACCGACGCCCGGCCTTTACGCCGAACTTGAGCCTGCCACCGATGACCTCGCTTTCGTACCGTCGCCAAAGCGCAATCCCACTGTGCCAAAAGTGTGCCAGCGGGGTTGTTTGATGTTCTTGCGGAGGTTCAGGAAGTTCACTAAACGCTTGAACGGCTTAGTGAAGCGAATGGTCGGAGTGGCAGGATTTGAACCTGCGACCCCCACGTCCCGAACGTGGTGCGCTACCAGACTGCGCTACACTCCGACTGGAGGCCGGACTTATAACCCCGGCACCCTTAAACGCAAGCTTGAGAAAGGCCATGACGGCCCAGCCCGGAACACGCGTTTTGAAGGCCGATCGGGACGCGATCGAGGCGGCCGCGCGCGCCCTAGCGGCGGGTGGTCTTGTCGCATTTCCGACCGAAACCGTTTACGGGCTCGGTGCCGATGCCGGTAATGGCGAAACCGTGGCGCGGCTCTATGCGGCCAAGGGGCGCCCCTCGTTCAATCCGTTGATCGTGCACGTTGCAAATGCCGACGCTGCCCAGCGCGTAGGTATGTTTACGCCCGCCGCCGAGAAGCTCGCGGCGGCGTTCTGGCCGGGACCCCTCACGCTCGTGCTTGCAAGGCAGCCGGATTGCGGCGTCGCCGATCTCGCCCTCGCCGGCCTCGACACCGTCGCGGTGCGCGTGCCGGCACATCCGGTCGCCCACGCCCTCCTCGACGCATTCCATGGTCCGATCGTCGCGCCCTCGGCTAACCGCTCCGGGCATGTTTCGCCAACAAGTGCCGCGCATGTGCTCGCCGATCTGCGCGGCCGCGTCGATCTCGTCATCGACGCCGGTCCGTGCGAGGTGGGCGTGGAATCGACAATCGTATCCTGCAGCGGGGAGCCCACGTTGCTCCGACCGGGCGGCATCGCGCGCGAGGCGATCGAGCGCGTGCTGGGGATCGCGCTGGCGACCGGTACTGCCACCGACGACGCGCCGGTGGCACCAGGCATGATGACCTCACACTATGCGCCGAAGGCCGCGCTGCGACTTGACGCCGATGGCGTGCAACCCGACGAGGCACTCCTCGCCTTCGGCCCTGCCCCGTCGTTTTCGGGTACGATGTACAACCTGTCGGCACGCGGCGACCTGATCGAAGCCGCGGCCAACCTTTTCTCGCATTTGCGCGCGCTTGACGCTTCCGGGGCAAAGCGCGTCGCGGTAATGAAAGTGCCGCACGATGGTCTGGGCGAGGCGATCAACGATCGTCTCAAGCGGGCCGCGGCGCCGAAACGGTAACTAACATGAACGAACAATTGCGCCGCGCACCCTCGCCCGATCTTCTGCCGCGCTTTGCGGCCATCGTCGGCGACAAATACGCGATCACCGATCCGGCTGCGCTTGAACCGTTTCTCGTCGAAGGCCGAGGTCTGTACCATGGCCGCTCATCGATGCTGCTGCGGCCCGGTTCGATCGGCGAAGTGCAGGCGATCCTCAAACTGGCCAACGAGACCAAGACCCCGCTGGTGCCGCAAGGCGGCAACACCGGGCTCGTCGGCGGACAGATTCCGTTCGATGGCGAACTGATCCTCTCGCTGACGCGGCTCGACAGGATTCGGGAAGTCGATCCCGCTTCGAATGCGATGACCTGCGAAGCCGGCGTCGTGCTGGCGAAAGCGCAGGAGGCGGCGGCAGCCGTCGACCGGCTGTTTCCATTGTCGCTGGGAGCCGAAGGCAGCTGTACCATCGGCGGAAATCTTTCCACCAATGCGGGCGGCACCGGCGCCGTGGCCTATGGCATTGCGCGGGATCTCGTTCTGGGGCTGGAGGTTGTGCTGGCCGATGGCCGCATCATGAACCTCCTCTCGAAGCTCAAGAAGAACAACACCGGCTACGACCTGCGCCACATTTTCGTCGGCGCCGAAGGGACGCTCGGGATCATCACCGCTGCTGTCGTCAAGCTGTTCCCGCGCCCGCGCGCCGTGGAAACCGCATTCATCGCCGTGCCCTCTCCCGCCGCCGCCGTGAAGCTCCTTAATCTGGCGCAGGCGCGTGTCGGCGGCACGGTGACAAGTTTCGAGTTGATCATCCGCGATGTGGTGGAATTCGCCATCAAGCATGCTCACGGCGTGCGCGATCCGCTCACGAAGCGACACCCCTGGTACGTGCTGATGGAAGTATCGTCGCAGCACGGCGACGGCCTGCGCGAAAGCGTCGAGCAACTCCTCGCGGACGGAAGCGCGCAAGGACTTGTCGAGGACGCGACAATCGCCTCAAGCCTCGATCAGGCAAAGGCCTTCTGGCACATGCGGCACGTTCTGCCGGAAGTCCAGAAACCGGAGGGTGGATCGATCAAGGCCGACGTGTCGGTCCCGGTCGCTTCCGTCCCGCAATTTCTTGAAGAAGCGAGCGCGGCTGCAAAAGCGATCATTCCGGGCTGCCGGCCGGTACCGTTTGGCCATCTCGGCGACGGCAATGTGCATTTCAATGTCAGCCAGCCGATCGGAGCCGATACAGCGCAATTTCTCGCGCGGTGGGGCGAGGTGAACGACGCCGTCAACAAAATCGTGCTCAAGTACAACGGCTCGATCTCTGCCGAGCACGGCATCGGCAAGTTGAAGCGGGACTCGCTGCCGAAAGTGAAGGACCCGGTGGCGCTCGAGCTCATGCGCGGCCTCAAGCGCATGCTCGACCCCAACGGCATCCTTAATCCGGGCAAGGTGCTCTAGCCGCCCCTCAAGGCGCTACGACAATCCGTCCCTTCATGTTGGGATGAAGCTTGCAGTAGTAGTCGGCCGCGCCGGGCTTTTTCAGAACAACCTCGCCGCGCTGATTCCCGGGAATGTTGACGTTCCAGTCGCCGTTTGTCGCCGTCGCAGTGTGCACGAGCGCGTCCTTGTTGACCCACTCAATCGTATCGCCGACCTTGGCGTTCACTTCTACCGGTGTGAAAACGAGCTTGTCGATTGTAACCTGTATCGTCTCCGCCCGCGCCGAAACGGAAAGGCCCAATACTACGGAGACGACAAGGACGATCCGTTCCGGCGTCATGGCGGAGTTTCTGCTTACTTCAGATCGGCCGCGACATGTTCGGCGTGCTGCTCGTGGCCCTGGAAAATCTTCAGGCCAGTCTGCAGCAGGCCTTTCAGTTCGCCATTGCTGGCCGAGGGAATGAGCGTGGTTTCAAGCGCCCCATTCACGGTCTTGTGGTAGGCGACCTCGTTGGCGACATAGGCCTTGTCGAAAGCAGCGCCGCTGAGTTTGGCGAGTTCGTCGCGCTTGGCCGCTGCCTGTTTGGTCAGTGCGCGGCTGGTGTCGTTATCTTCCGGTTTCACCTTCAACTTCCCGACCAGAGCAAGCGCCTGCTTGTTTACTTCGGCATGGTCGCGGACCATGTCCTGCGCGAAGTCGCGGACTTCCTTGTTCTTGGATTTTTCCAGCGCCTGCTTGGCAGCCTCGATATCGAGCTGCCCCGCCGTGTAGGCAATATGTGCGATTTGCGGATCGGTCGGCTTGGCTGCACCTTGCGCAAATACCGGCGCGGTCAAAAGACACAGCGTAGCCAGACCTGTTGCAAGCCCCGCGGCAAATTTAACAATCATGAGAACCTCCATTCGTGCGGCCATCGGGCCGTGCCGTGCATCAGCAGCGATTGGATGCAGGCGGACGCTGGAGGTTCCCGACAGCTAGACCACGCAGATGCGCTGCACGACGATTTCCGTCATGCGTTCGCAACGTGGGCCGCCAAACGGGAAACTGGACGTGAGTGCCGGACCAAGCTGTTTGTCGAGTTCCGAGCGCAGGAGGACACGCGCGCGGTGCAGCCGTGTCTTGACGGTCTCAGGCCGAAGGCCGAACAGATCGGCGGTTTCCTCCACGCTCATCCCTTCGACAATGCGTGCAACGAAGACGGCGCGGAAGGCATCGGGAAGCTGATCGATTGCCTGTTCCAGCACCGCGCGTACTTGGCCTTGCGCCATGGTTTTCTCCGGATCGCTGCTGGCCGCCGAGGCTGGAAAATGAATGATCTCGGCCTGGTGACGGTTTTCGCCGTATGTTTCCCAGTCGACTGTCGATTTCCTGCGGCGCAACCGGCCCAGCGCTTCGTTCATCGCGATGCGGGTGATCCAGGTGCCGAAAGCAGAATCGCCGCGAAACATGTCGAGGCCTGTAAACGCACGTACGTAGGTTTCCTGCACGACATCCTCGGCTTCCGCGTCATTGCGCAAGATGCTGCGCGCAATGCGGAACAGGCGTCGGTTGTACCGCGTGGTTATGGTGCGAACCGCGGCCTCGTCACGCTGGCGCGCAAGGCTCACGAGTTCCTCATCGCTGAGGCTTTCGGCCTTGACCTGCTGCGCGCGGGTTACTGGCATAGGCAGTATTCTCCGTTCTGAGGCGTTAGATGCGCGTGCCCCGGAAAGGTTCCGGACTGGCGGTCAGAACAATACCCCCTGCCCGTCGTCCTTTTTCGCTCGCTTTGCCTGCTGGCGTACCCTGGTAGCTGGCTGAGCCTCGATCGGTTCGAAATCCCGCTCGATCAATTTCGGATCGTCGTTGGCCGTCCGGTTGACGGCGGTGGACACCTCATAGGCCTCCAGCAGGTCGTCAGACGCAGGCGCAATCAAACTCGCTGCGGTCTCATCGTCGACGTTGGCGCAATCGAGCCACATATTGAAGGCCTCTGGCGGCACGACAACCGGCATGCGTTCATGGATGCCGGCAAGCGTGCGGTTGGCGCGCGTCGTCACGATCGCGGCGGTTTCCATTTCTTCGCCGTTGGGGCCAGTCCAGGTTTCCCACAGCCCGGCAAATGCCAACGGGGCGCCTGACTTCGCGCGTACATAGAAGGGTTGTTTGCCCGCCCCTAGTGCCTTCCACTCATAGAATCCGTCAGCCGGCACAAGACAACGCCGCCGCTTCATTGCCGCGCTGAAGGCCGGCTTGTCCATGACCGACTCTCCACGCGCATTGATGACCAATGTGAAATCCTTCGGATCCTTGACCCAGGACGGCAACAGCCCCCAACGCACCAGCGCGAACTGCCGTTTGCCATCCATCAACCTGACAATGGCAATCGGTTGTGTCGGAGCGACATTGTAGCGTGGAGGAAAATTGGGCTGTTCGGGATAGCCAAACAGGGCCCTGATCGCCTCCGGAGCCGAAGTCACCGCGTAGCGGCCGCACATCGTCCAACCTCACCCATCATGTAAACGCAATTTAAGAACGAAATTTTGAAAAGAAAGTCGTCGCCCTCAACCGGAAATCTGGTCTAAAACTTTTACCGCGCCATAGAAACCATGGAAGACGCCATGCCGAACATCACGATGCTTGATATCGAGCAGCTTCGGACCACCAAGCTTCGGCCATATATCGACAAGTGCCTGGAGCACCGCGCACCCGATCCGGGTTTCCACGCCATGATGGGGCACAATATCGATCTGTGCGAGGCCATGTTCGTTGCCTGGGATTCCGTCTTCAACAAGGGCCGCATTCCGCACAAGCTCAAAGAAGTCATTCGCGTGCAGCTGTCGCGCGCGGTGTCCTGCAGCTATTGAGGAAACGTCCGATCTGCTTCGGCGAAGCGACAAGGACTATCCGAAGAGCTGCTCGACGAAGGCGTCGAGAATTACGGAGACAGCGAGCGCTATTCCGAAGCGGAAAAGGTCGCCCTGCTCTACAGCGAGCTTATGAGTACAAATCCCGACGCGGTCGATGCTGCGTTCTTCGACACACTGAGAAAACACTACAGCGACGATGAGATCGTCGAACTTGCCTTGTTCATTGGGTTGAATCTGGGCTTCCACACATTTTTCGGCTCACTGAAGTTCTACCCGCTGTTCTCGCCGGAAGGCCGGCTGTTAACCCAGGCGGAGTCGGAAAAGTTTTATGGCAACGCTCCCTCCTCTCTCAAGACGCAGGCTGCAAAATGACATACGTGACGCCACTGCCGCTTGAAGCCATCACGGATCCAGAAATGCTCGGGCTCATCGCACAGGCTCGCGCGGTCGGCGTGCCGGACGATCTGTTTCCGCGCATCATTTCGCGTGCACCGGAACAAGCCAAGCCAATCATGCGCGCTCTGCTGATGAGCTTCACGCAAGGCAACGTCGATCATCGGCTGAAGGAAATCATACGCGTGCTGCTCGCGCGCTTTGCCAACGAGAAATATTTCGCATCCCTTCGCTCGCGCAAGGCTCAGGCGATGGGTCTGACGGAACAGCGCATCGACGAGGGATGCAACGCGTATGAGGACGATGCGAAGGAATTCAGCGAGGCGGAAAAATGGGCTTTGCGGTTCGCGGACCTGCTGTATCTCGACCACACCCAGGTAGACAAAGAATTCTACGACAATCTTAAGAAACACTGGACAGAAGCACAGATCATGGAGCTCGGGTCATTCATGGTCTGTCACTATGGAATGCAAATGGCCATGCGTGCCTTGGGCGGCAGAGGCGACGCTGCTTAAGGTTGGGATCCCCTCAGCCTCCGACTTTGACCAGTGGCGAACATTGTTAACTGGCTGAAAATCGTCGCACTTGGCAGAATCGTAAGCGCAATTTAACCCCCGATCATAACACTGGCGGCCCAAAGGATTTCCAGGATGGGGTCTCCATGACATTTCGGAACGACGCCAGGCAAGCGCCGGCCGAGACCCCGGATGCCGGCACAGCGGCATTGACCGACACCAGCATCAACCCGGCCACGGGACTGGCGACCGACTATCTCAACCGGTTCAATGAAGCGGTCATGCTGCTCGACATGCTGTCGGCCTGTCCGGAATTCCGCGACGATTTCCTGGCCTGGGAGCCGATGAGTTATCGCGAGCATTTCCGCCTGTCGCAATTCAAGACCCGTGATCTCGCGGTCGCCGCCTATGACCAGGCCGACCCAAACGTCCGAAACACTCTCGATACGCTGGCCGTCACGATGACGATCGTGCTAGAGGCAACCCGGGCTGCGATGGACGATGTCGACAGGCGGCCCGAGACAGTTGCGGCTCTTGCAGGCAACGCCATCGGCTGGCTGAAGCCGTTGATCGCGCGCGCTGGCGCGATCATCAACGGCGAGTCCGTCGGAGAAGATGCCCCTACGCCGCAGGACGTCGTCGACAGGTTGATGAAGCGATAGACCCGCGTGGCCGACGAGCGAACCTACCCGCAACGTCCATTCCTGGCAGTCAGTGCTGCCATTTTCCGCAACGGCAAAGTGCTCGTGGTGCGCCGCGCGCGCAAGCCGGCGCTCAACCTCTATACCCTGCCGGGCGGTGCGGTCGAAGCCGGCGAAACGCTTGTCGAGGCGGCCATCCGCGAAGTGCGTGAAGAAACCTCGCTCTCGATCGAGCCCGTCGCGCTTGCCGGGCATCGCGAGGTCATCGCACGCGACGACGAGGGAAAAGTCGAGCGGCACTTCGTCATTCTGTCTTTTGCCTCGCGCTGGCTGGCGGGCGAACCCGTGCTCAGCGACGAACTCGACGATTCGCGCTGGGTCGATCCATCCGAGCTAGGGAACTACCGCACCACCGACGGCCTGGCCGAGATTGTGACCACCGCGGCGACGTTGCTGGCCACGCGGTGATCTGCCTTGCGATTGCCGTCAAGCCGGCGCATACCATCGCCCCGGGGATCTCGAGCTAACGCGTGAAAAGACTTCTCATCATCAGTTCAGTGCTGCTTTGTCTCGGCCTGCCCGCGCATGGGCAGAGCGATACGCCGGCGCCTTTTGACAACGATCTGCAACGCCTCGGCGAAATCATGGGCGCGCTGCATTATCTGCGCGCGATCTGCGGGGCCAACGAGGGTCAGAAGTGGCGTAATGAGATGCAGGCCCTGCTCGACGCCGAGGCCCCGGGCGGCGATCGGCGGCGGAAGATCGTGGCGAGCTTCAACCGCGGCTACCGCGGATTTCAGCAGACCTATCGCACCTGCACGCCGGCGGCCGACATCGCAATTCGCCGATATCTCGACGAGGGCGCCAAGATCGCCCGCGATATCACCGCGCGATACGCCAACTAGCGCGAGATGCGCGCGTCTTGGGCCGTGTCTGGCCGACGATGCCGTGTTTGATGACGAATGAACAACTAAGGGTCGCAGGCGGCCGCAAAGTCCGAATGCCTTGGCAAATCAAAAGGGACCGTAAGGGGAGACCTACGGTCCCTTTTGTCAGGAGGTCATCGCTCTGGCAGCGATGGCACTGAGTTGTTTAGTAAGGTGCTTTGCCCCATCCCCATCTGTAGTTCACGCCAACCAGGACGGTGGCCGCTGTTGCGTGCGTGTTGAAGGTACAACCAGCCGCGCAGGGACCGGGGCCGAATGCGAGATGATTATTGTCGCCCAAGTCCATGTAGTTGCCTTCAAGGAACGCCGACCAATTCGGCGCGAACATCCATTCAACACCGCCACCGGCCGTCCAGCCTGTTCTGGTGTTGCCGTTACCGCCGAAGGTCAAACCAGCTATGGCGACGTCTGTGCTGGTCTTAACCCAAGCCGCGCCGCCCTGACCGTAGAGCAACCAGCCGGGCGTGAACGAGTAGCCGAGGCGGCCCGTCAGCGCATCGAACCAGTTGAGGTTGCCGTTGACCGTGCCAGTGACGCCAAAGGCCGGAGCAAAGAACTGTCGACTTCTATTCACGCTCGTCCCGTCAAACATGTTGCGGAAGCCGATGACCCATCCGCCGCTAAACTGATAATCGCAGCCAATCTGACCGCCGCCTGCGAAGCCCGAATTGTCGCGAGAGACCTCTACACCAGCGAAAGTCACATCGCCGTTGGTAAATATCCCGCCGACGTTGGCGCCGATGTAACATCCGGTCCAAGTAACTGGTGGTGGTGCCGGCGGCACGTAGGCCGGAGCTTTTCTTGGCAGATCAGCCGCTGAAGCCTGGCTTGCGGCCAGACCGAATGCCGCGGCAACGAGCAAGCTCAGAGATTGTTTTCTCATTGCGGTTCTCCCCTTATCGCGTTTGTCGCAAGGCGCGCGACGCGTTGGTTCATGCCCGCAATCTAACCCGCTGGAGTGACACTCGTTTATTGCAAGTGCGTGAGCGCCACGACTTTTGAATTGGGTGTGCGAAAAATGTCACGAAAAAGGTGCAGAAATACCATTTTCAACCAGGAGTTCCATTCGCGAAATAAATGCGCTGGGGCCGCTTTGCAATCACTGGCTGATCAGCGGAATGCTTTTGTAGTTCGCTGCTTTTGGAATCGACAAGAGATAGGCGTGAATGTCGGTCAATTCTTCATCCGGCAGTATCTTCTCGCTGTATGGCGGCATCGCGCCGTCGGTGGAGCGCACGAACCCCGAGAATGCCTCATAAGGAAGCGGATCGGGTGCCAGCACTTTGCCATTGCTGGTCGCGACGGAGCCTTGCCCTTGGGTGCCGTGGCACTGCCAGCAGCCGTATTTCAGGAACGCGGCCTTACCGTTCTCGGCTGACGCGGCAAGCACGCTACCGCTACCAAAAAATACTCCAACGAAGAATGCAGCTAACGCGACGCGAAAAATTTGACGACACATGACAAAGCGCTCCCGTCAACGCGGCTGCGTCCAGACGTTTACGAGCGCAGGCTGACCAGACTGGACCACCGCCACTGCCTCTTTGATTGCCGGTCCAAGTTCATCTGGATCCTTGATCGGTCCCTTCGCCCACCACCCCATCGATTCTGCAAACTTATGGTATTCGATGTCCGGGTTCATGATGCTGGTGCCGATCGGCCCCAAATCATTGCCCAGATTTGCAACACGATTGCGGAAGTTTGAGAGCCGCTGCACATGCATGAGCTCCTGGTGATAACCGCGGTTGTTATGCATCACGGCGAGGAGTGGAATCTTATGCTTGGCCGCGGTCCACAACACGCCCGGCGCATACATCAAATCGCCATCCGATTGGATGCTGACTGAAAAGCGACCGAGATCGCGATTGGCAAGCGCGGCTCCGACTGAGGCCGGAGCACCGTAGCCGACGCCATAGCCGCCCGGCCCGCCAAGCCAATGATAGTATTTCTCCATCGGCCACAGACGATTGGGCCAGTTGCTGACGTTGCCCGAGGAAGAAACCAGCGACCAGTCGAGATCCTTGATCTGGCTCCAGGTTTCCATGACGAGTCGCGCAGTGCTGATCGGGCTTGCATCCCAAGCCAAGGCCGCGAGCTGCAGGGTGCGGGCTCGCCCCTCTGCCCGCGCTTTCTTGGCCGCTTCACCGCGATTCTCGATCGCGGCTTTGCCGTCGTTTGGAATCGCCGACCGCACAGCTTCAATGAGCGCGGGCAACGTAGCTTCGGCGTCAGCGGCCATCGAGATATCGACTGACTGAAAACGCTGGAAGTCCTGATAGTTCGATTTAGTGTTCAGTTCGACCGAGCTGATGCTGATGAGCTTGGTGCCCGGTTTGATCCTTGACCGGTTGATGCCAATGCCGTGCTCACCATTGTCGACATAGGAGTTCACCACGCCCCAGAAATCGGACAGCTCCATACCAATAATGACGTCGGCATTGTTAACAGTGGCAATGGGAGCACTGAGATAGTGGGTTTTCGGAAAATTCATTCGACCGCCCATGTCCACGACATGCGCCTGCAACGCTTCGGCCAGTTGCACGAGCAGCCTGACGCCATTTTCGGTGCGCGCGGCGCGGTCGACCACGATGACCGGATTTTGCGCCTTGACGAGCAGACGAGCCGCTTCCTTGACAGCACCAGTGTCGCCCTGCGGCGGTGAGGTGGCCGTGTAACGTGGAATGTAGAGATCTTCGCCATTGCGGCGAATTGGCTCCTGCTGGAGACCAGCATCGAGCGCGATCATGACCGGGCCGTAAGGCGGGGTCAGAGCAATCTTGTAGGCGCGCACGAAGGATTGCGCGAAGTGCTGCAACGAAACCGGCGTGTCATCCCACTTGGTAAAGTCGCGCACCAGCGCGTTGATGTCCTGCGCGGAATGAAATGTCGGCACACCAGGCGGCCGATGGGCGGCGTCGAGGTCGTTACCGCCCATGACGATGACCGGCACGCGGTCACACCACGCATTGTAAATTGCCATCGATGCATGCTGAAGACCGACCGTGCCATGGCACAAGGACATCAGCGGCTTGCCGCTCGCCTTGAAGTAGCCATGTGCCATGCCGACCGCCGACTCTTCGTGCGTGCAAGTCAGGAACTCGGGCATCTTGTTGCCGCCGTAGTTGATCAGCGACTCGTGGATGCCGCGGTAGCTGGAGGCGCAATTTGCGGGGAGATACTTGATATCGAGCGACTTGATAACATCGACCATGAAGTCGGAACCAGCGACGCCTCCAATTCGCGGCAGTTCCTGCGGCGTTGTGGTCTCGGCGGCGATGGTTTGTGCGTTTGGCGGTAGTGCCGATGGCAGCCGCGCGGAGGCCGCGCCTGCGGCGCCGGTTGCGTCTGCGACTGACGACTTGACCGCAGTCGCGGTGGCGGCCACGGCCGTTCCCGTTAAAAATTTGCGGCGATTGACTTTCGGCCCCGAATTTTTGCCCACCATCATCGGTTTCCCTGACTTATGGAGATGGAGTTAGACAGAAGGTTGTGTCTAACTCGAACAGTACCAGATTTTCCGAATTTCTGGGATGGCAAACAGCGTCACTCAAATAAATCACGTCCCGGTTCGCGCATGGTTCTTCATTTGGCTATGCCCGGTGTAGGACCAAAGGGGTCTTTCGGCTTTTCCTCCATCTTTGCTGCCTGCAAACATGAGAGAAGCTCTGTGTAATTTGCAGCGCCTCCCGTCGTCACGATGTGGACGCAGCGTGAAGCATCCGCCTGCTTGAATTGCGGCCACAGCTTTGCAAGTTGGTCACGCGCTGCCTCTTCGTCTTGCATGCACTTTGCACGTGTCTCTACAGCGCCGGATCCACGACAGGCCGCAGTGAGGTCGAATTTCGGCATCTCGGCAGCTGCCACAGTCCCAACACCCATTGCGAGTGCCGTCATTACCTGGAGCAATCTGGAATGGAACATGATGTCTCACGCCGTGTTTTGAGTTGTCGAAACGCATGGATGCGTCTGTCGCGGGCGTTTCGTTACGATGCAAGTCTTTGCTTTCGTCGGCGCGGGACCAATTGCCCTTAGGGCCATAAACGCCGGATTAACATGCGGTGCGCCCCTACCAGCCCCCATTCATTCAGACACCTTTTCTCCTGCGTGCCATCACGTACAGCACCGGCAAGAGCACAGCATGGACCAGTGTGATGATGAGCAATAGTCCGAAATTATTTTTCGCGGTATTTCCCGCACTGATCGCCTCGTGGAAGTGCCGGCTTTTTGCGGCAGTAAGAGAACACAGACAACTATGAAAGCTGCAATGACAGCGGAAGCGAGCGGCCGACTGAGGTTGAGACCGCCGTCGCTGACTGGCTTGTCGAGAAAATCACCGACCGTTGCGCCAAGCGGCCGCGAAAGAATAAACGCTGCCCAAAACAGCGCAACTCGCGAAACATTTGTTGAGTAGTAGGCCACGGCGAGAATTGCCAGACCCGCACCAAATAAGAGCGCACCGCCTTTATAGCCAAGGCCGCCAGTGTCGGCTGCCCAGTCTCCGAGAGCGGTACCAAGGGTTTGCGAAAACGTGATCGCTGCCCAGTAGAATGCCTCAACTTTCGGCGTGCTTACTGTATTCACGGAGATCGTGCCTTGCGACCAGTACCAAAGAGCAAGGATCGCGATCAGGCATAGAAAGAGCAGCGTCGAGCCCCCGGTGTAACCAATTCCAAGAGACCGGTCGGCAAAATCGGCCATAGTCGTTCCGAAGGTGGTCGAAGCGACAATGGTTGCCCAATAGAGGAAGGGATGGAATTTCGTGGCACGGATTTGCCAGAGCACCAGCGCGACAAGTACGCCGAAAAAAGCACCGTTCCCGCCAGATAACCCCAATTCAAAGTCATCGTGACCGAGTTGCCGCCGGTTTCGCCTAAGGTTGTTGCAGCAATTTTGATAATCCAGAAAGTAAGCGTGACTTCAGGCACTTTGCTCAATGTTGGCTCGTTCATGGCGAAACCTTTTCGACCGTTGGCCAGGGAATCCGATGAGATGAGCGCAATTGCGTCGGCAAGATCCCTGCGGATTACGCCGTTATTCGAACCGGAACATGAAAGGTTTGTAATTTCGAAGACTTCAATTCAATCGATTTGACCAGCGGCACTGACATAAGTCCCCAGCTCGCTACTTTGGTCTAGGCTAACGGGCCGATTGAAAGTCGGCGTGATCCTTGAGACGGACAACTCGTTTACCGAGGTTTTCTCCTCGGTACAGTCCGGCGATCGACCCTGGACAGTTCTCGATCCCGTCGATGACATCTTCCCGGTAACGAAGGCTGCCGTCGCGAACCCAATCGGCCAGTCGGGCCACGGCCTCTTCGTAGCGGTGCTGATAATCGAAAATAAGAAGGCCGGCCATGCGTGCCCGCTTCACGAGCAAGTAGCGCTCCACGCGCGGTCCGGTCGGTGGCGGGTCCCAGCTCGATACCGAAGCGGTGCCACAGATGACAACGCGCGCACCCATGGCAAGCTGGGCAAACTGCGTCACTAATAGAACCGGCTGTGTTGTCGAAATAAACATCGACACCGCGCGGACATGCCTTGGCCAGCGCGTCGCTCAATGCGCCAGCCTTATAGTCAATGGCTTCGTCGTATCCAAACTCTTCGCGGCACAGTTTGCACTTGGTCGCGCCTCCGGTAATGCCAACAGTGCGGCACCCCATCAGCTTCGCAATTTGTCCCACCGCAGAACCAACCGCGCCTGCGGCCGTCGAAACCACGACGGTATCGCCGGGCGTGGCTGACCAATATCGAGCAGTCCGAAATACGCCGTCACTCCGTTCAGCCCAAGAACTCCGAGCGACAGTGAAAGAGGCAAGTCCCGTTCTTTGACCTTACGCGTAATCGTGCTGCCGTCCGAAACCGCGTATTCCTGCCACCCAAGCATGCCCATCACAGCATCGCCATCGCGGTAGTTCGGATGGCGCGAGGCTACTACCGTGCCCGCCGAAAAAGCCCGCATGACTTCTCCGATTCCGACTGGCGTCGAGTAGTTTGCGACGGCGGACACCCATCCCCGCATTGCCGGTTCAACCGAAAAGATATTCGTTGCGGACAAGGAACTGCCTGTCGGCAATGTCCGGCAAAGGTGCGGTAGCAATCTCAAAGTTATCTGGCTGCGGAATTCCGGTCGGGCGTGATTTCAGTCGGACCTGGCGGTTAACCTGTGACGTCATGATGCCCTCCGAAGGCGGCATCGTAACGGATGCCCGTCAATCAAAGAAAGGTGGAAAAAAACCGCCTTGCCCTCCTGCACTCCGAGCGCGGACCCAACCATCTCTGAACAAATTGACAGGAAAATATTCGGAACGAAAACGTGTGATTTCGCGTTTCTTTGGCGTTTGGGGTCAGAGGAGAGATGAACATGAAGAAGCTACTTATCTCGGTGCTGGCAACAGCGCTCGTCGCGTCTTTCGCGGTATCGGCAGACGCCGCTGGCAACAAGCACAAGGTGTCTGCGGATGTCCAAGCTTCCTGCAAAGCTCAAGCAGCCAAGAAGTATTCCGCCATCCATTTCATGAAGCGGCGGAACTTCGTAAACGACTGCGTAGCCCAGCACGCGAAGGCAAGCGCTCCCAAGGCCAAGTCAACGACCGGCCAAGCGCCTAAGCAAGCTCAGTGAGCTGAAAGCCCCGCCTCGGCGGGGCTTAAGCTTCCTGCTCCATTGTCACCGCGACATCGGCATTGGCCGAAAGCCGGACTTGCGTGCCTTCGACTTCAGCAATGAGGCTCGAGTCAATGTAGTGATGGTGACCCTTGTGTTTGCCTTCTCCACTATCGCTTTTGATTAGCTTGATACGGTTATTTTCTATCCGATCAACTGTGCCGACGTGGACGCCGTCAGCACCGATGACTTCCATGTGTTCTTTGATCTTGCTCATGTCAGGCATACGACGCTCCCGTTGTGAATCAAAGATAACGTGCCAAACACCTATTAAGTTCACTCGCTGAGGCGGCGGTTTGCGCCTGTCCGCTCTGGGTCATGAGCAGATATTTGCGTGGTAAAAAGTTATGTCCACCCTACCCCCAAACATCGGCTGGCGCAGATCGGATCTCCGCTAAGGACCAATAGCGGACTTTGCGGCCCATCAAATTGATGTCCGCTGTAACCCCGAGAGCGACTTTAGACGCGACAACTGGAATGTTCGCCAAGGGCCAGAAGCGGACACGCATGTTGCTTGATTGCCTGCGCCCTGATGTCGGCGCTCGCGCTGCTCGGGTCGGCACCTTCGCGATACGCTGCGCAAATCTTGCACTGCGCCATCGTCCTCAAGGTTTTTAGTGCGTTGCACAATCGATAAGCGTTGCGAACCACTCCGCCATACTGGAGGATTAGGCGATCGGAGGTTGCGCGCAAGAAACTGCGGCGCGTCGCAATAAAAAGGGGAAACGGTAGGCAGCCGCGCATGTCGCGCGCGGCGGCACACGGCCAACTTAAGGGACTGCAAATGTATGGCAGTGGCAAAGGGCTTAGCGAAGACTGGTTATCGCTCATCATCGGTATCGTCATTTTCGTGCTTTCGCTGGGCCTTCTCGTAGACCGCGACCTTCTCGGCTGGGTCGTGACGACAAACGTGTGGACGGATCTCGGCACAGCGCTCGCACCGGTTTCGAAGGCTTATGCGGGGCTGGGCGGCGTCGGCTCGCTCATCGCCACCTATGTCGGCTTGCTGCTCCTGATGACGGCGGGCGCTGCAGCCATGGGCGCCGACGTGCCTGCGCTTCATTCCGAAATTCACCGCGGTGTTCCTGATCGCCTATGCCTGCTGGATCTTCGGCAGCTGGGCCCACATGGCGCTCAACACGCCTGACGCAATGCAGAAGGCCGGCATCACTTGGTCGCTGCGGCTGACGAACGAGGGTGGCTTCGTCGTTGCACTGGTCGTCGGGTTGATCATCGGCAATTTCATGCCGGGTCTTGCTGCATGGATGCAGGACGCAATCCGGCCGGAACTCTACGTCAAGATCGCCATCGTCATTCTTGGCGGTTTTCTCGGCATCGTGTCCGCGGAAAAGCTCGGCCTGGCGACATCGCTGATGTTCCTCGGGCTCGCCTCGATCATCGTCGCCTATTTGATTTTCTGGGCGGTGGTCTATTACGTGGCGCGGGTATGGTTCGGCTTCAGCCGCGAGTGGGCGGCACCGCTGGCCTCGGGCATTTCCGTTTGCGGCGTCTCGGCGGCGATCGCAACCGGCGGCGCTATTCGCGCGCGGCCGACGGTTGCCGTCATGGTTGCATCACTGGTGGTGGTCTTTGCCGTGATCGAACTGCTCATCCTGCCGGCCGTCGCCAACCATTTCCTCAGCGGGCAGCCGCTGGCGGCGGGTGCCTGGATGGCCCTATCCGTCAAGACCGACGGTGCCGCAGTAGCCAGCGGCGGCATCACAGAAGCGCTGATCCTCGCAACGAACGCGGCGCAGGGCATCAAGTATCAGCCGGGCTGGATCCTGGGCACGGCCGCCACAGTAAAGGTGTTCATTGATATCTTCATTGGCGTCTGGGCGTTCGTGCTGGCCTGGATTTGGACCAAGCACATCGACGTGCGGCCGGGCGACACTGTGCGCATCCGGGAGATCTGGGACCGCTTCCCGAAATTCGTCATCGGCTATGTGCTCACCTTCATCATCATCCTGCTGGTGGCGCTCTCTGCCTCGCCACCGATCGTCGCCAAGGTGAAGTCAGCGATGGGCCAAGCCAATACCTTCCGCGGCATTTTCTTCGTGCTGACCTTCTTCACGATTGGCGTGCTGAGCAACTTCCGCAAGCTGTGGGAGGAAGGCATCGGGCGTTTGGCCGCTGTCTATTTGTTGGCGCTTTTTGGATTTGTCATCTGGGTTGGCTTGGCGATCTCGCTTTTATTCTTCGCCGGCGTGAAGCCGCCGCTCGTGAGCTAACAGGGGGATACCATGCAGCAACAACAGCAACTCAAAATCGCCGATGAAATGCGCAAGATGCACGCCGAGCCGCTCCTGCCGATCGAGAAGAAGCTGATCTCCTGGAGCCTCGGCCTCGGCATCGTGCTGCTCATCGTGTTGGTCGCGATCAGCAGAATATTCATCCACCCCTGAGCAATTGGGAATCAGCCCGAGCGTGTTTTAAGGGAAAAGGCCAAAAGCAGACATCGGGCGCTCTTATTCGATTAGCTCGTCCGCGCGCTCAAGCAGCGGCCCCGGGACCATTAGACCCGATGCTTTAGCCACCATCCCAACGACCTTGTGGTCGCTTTGTGCGAGATCGATTCTGGCTCGACCTGCCAAACAGCTGGCACCGTAAGACAAGTTTCTATGCAGGCTCTGCGGTATAGCAAGCATTAAATCCTTGGGTCCAGCGGGACCGGATAGATGCAGCGCTATTTATTTGAGCTTCTCTACGAAAGCGGGAAACCGATGACGTTTGCCGCCATCCGCCGCGCGGCAGCTGGAGAAGATTTTGTCTTCCGGTTCACTGTCGAGCGATCGTTGCACCGCAACTTGAAGCGCATGGTCGACAGCGAAGTGATCGTCGCCAACGGTGACCGTTATAGCGTCCATCCAAAAATCTTAGCCACAATGGCCGAAGGGTGAACGACTCCCGTTAGGAATTGGGTCGGGGGCAACGGCGTCAAAGACAAGAGCCCATATATGCGCCCCTGCCGGCGCCGCTCTGTCCGTACACACCAGCCTGGTGCGTGCAGCGTACGGCTCGATCCTGAAAGGTCTCGGCGCCGCCCGGGCCCGCGCCAGGCACGGTTGGCAAGTTTTGAAACGTCCGCCCCGTCTGTGGAACGTAAACAGACGACGGTATGCTTCCACTCGGCGGATTTACGATTCTCGATTTGGGAATACGCGCTTGCTTCACCGTCCCACGTGGTGATTTGTATTTCGGTGCAAGCCATGGTTCCGGCTGCTCCCGTTTGGACACTTGGTGTTTGGACACTTGGGGTTTGGACGCTTGGCGCTTGGACCCTTTTTCCGGGACCATAATACTGTAGTTGTCGCCCAAGATGTCGCGAGTTTGCGCAAGCGTCGGCGTCGGCAACGCCGCCGACAGAAAAATCACGATAATCATCGAACGTTCGTGCATCATTGCCATCCCGGCTCCCGCTTTTCACTAGCGCAGATGAGCGGCGTCCAAAGCTGCATTGCATCGCGCAGAAACCGACCGCCTAGCGGTTGTCAGGCATCCGATAACACTGCCTTGACCCGCGACGTTGCCCTGGCAACGCTGTGCTGCGTCTCTCTCGCACACGCGCACAAGGTTGTTCGCCATTGCAGCACATCTTTTGGAAAGTTTGTCCTGATCCTTTTTGAGGCATTCGAGCATGTTGGTTCCACTCACCGCCACACCCATGCACTGTTGCTGCAGCTTCTTGCCGCAAGCTATCGCGGCTGCCCGGCCCTTTTGTGCTTGAGCGACGTTGAAATGGGCGGAAGAAACAAGGATGGAAACAGAGAGAAGCCACGTGATCACCGCGATGGCGCTAAAGCGGACGGTCTTCTGCATGATTTCATTCTCCCAAATGCAATGATCTCGCGGTCAGTGGAACGCTGTTGCTTGGGATACTTTGGACCAACGAATTCCAACGTCGTTTGACCCAGATCAAGGGTAAAAATCGAGAGTAGTTACAAGCCAGCAAAACGGGCATGCGATCCCGTGAATTCATCGGATGTAGTGAAAACAACTGGCTGCGGCAAACACGACGATAACGAGAGCCAAAGCGATAAAGACGGCTCGCGTATCTTGCTTCATAACCACGAGACCTGCTTCTGGGGAGAATGGAGGCGTCGGCCACTCAACACTATTGTCTGCGTGGGCAATCGGCCTATCGCAACGTCAGGAAATCCTATCCTTTGGTCGAGGATGATAGTCGTACTCAAAGCCGCATGACGCCGTGCAATGCATGAGCAGCTGTTGCACCCAAGGCCAATGTGACTTCGAAGCCGGGCCGACTAGACTTGCGCCGAAGGCGGGTTTTGCATCGAACAGGCTTCGAGCCTGCTCACCTGCCTCTCGGAGAATGACAGATGGAAAGACTGATTGATCTTTTTTGCCACGCCATCCGCATCTCAGACCCGCTCTCGATCAAAATTGCTGTCGGGATTATCGGCGGCGGACTCCCGCTGATCTTCATGGTCGCGATCCTTACGAAGCTCGGGGAATTCTGGGCGAGGCAGCGCGAAGCCACCGTGTTCGGCACGCCGGGTGAAAATGCTGTCCCCGTCCCGGATCACGGCAAAGAAAGCGATAGCCGTCGCTCTCGCTCCACCCGGAAGAAGCAACCGGTTAGAAAAATAGTGCCTTGAGAACGGTGCTGCTTGGACCAAAAGCGGACATTGCAAGTGCAATAGGTCCGCCAAGGGCCACTAGCGGACATCATATAGATTTGAAATTGCAAAGCGGCCCCGATTTAACCTCGGGGCCGCCGCGCAATGGTCAATTGCCGGTTGGCAAATCGAGTTTGAAACCATCCTTTGCAAGTTGCTCGCGTAGGTATTGGAATTCTCTGATAGTTGGTCAGCGTAATCGGCCCCGAATAGCTTTCACTCTGCAGCTTTCTGGGCGGATACTTTACATAAGTCGCCATCAATTTGTTGATCGCATCGCTGATCGTTATCATGACCCAGGTTCGTTCAGTGTAGTTGTTCATGAAGATGTCGTAGCGCTCTTGCGGGTCCTGCCACAGGTCGAAGACCTGAGGAACGGTGGCGACGTAGATTCCGCACCTTTCCAGCCGAGGTTGGAATCAACCGCAAGACCGCCAGTTTTTGCACCGTCATCGCCGCGCAGGTTGAAAACGGCCTTGTAGTTGCCGGAGCGGGCGGCGCCCGGGCTCAGTTCGTTCTCGGTGAAATAGAACCACTCCTTGCGTGGCGACTTCCCGGTGCCAAACAACACCGGCGATAAGTCGTAGCTGTCGAAAATAATCGGCTGCCCTGCGCGATCATTCTCTGGAAGTTTCACGCCAGCGAGCGAGGCGAAGGTCGCCATGTAGTCCAGTCCGCCGACGATCTCGGAGTTTTTCGAGCCGGCTTTGATCCTCGGACCCCATGCCATTGAGGGAACGCGATTGCCTCCTTCACGCACGGTACCCTTGGTCCCGCGGAACGGCGTGTAGCCAGCATCAGGATAGACGTCCTGCCAGGCGCCGTTGTCCGTGGTCCAGAACACATAAGTGTTTTTGTCGAGGCCGAGCGCACGCACCTTGTCCATGATCCTGCCGATGCGCGTGTCATTCTCCACTACCGAGTCCGCATATTTGCTCTTCGACAGCGACTTGAGCTGGAACTCTGGCGCCGGCATGTTTGGCTGATGCACCTTCATGAAGTTGATGCTCATGAAGAATGGCTGGGTCGAACGTGCGTTGCGGTCGAGATAGTCGAGCGATGCTTTCTCGACGTACTCGTCGAAGAACGGAATGCCGACAACGCCTTCCTTGCCGTCGATCACCGGGGTGTTGACGTATTGACCGTTGATCTTGAATTCCTCTTTCGCGGGCTGTCCTGCATTTCCTGACATCGCGCCCTTGGTGACGCGGTTAAACATCGCGCGTAACTCGGGATCCATATCGGGAAACCATGTCGGATCGCCGTAGGTGTAGGCGTTGAGGTGGTAGAGGCCCGCATACTTCATCGCGTCGTAGCCCTGCGCGTTGGGCAATGCATAGTCGGCTTCACCCAGGTGCCACTTGCCGGTGAAGAAGGTTTTGTAGCCGCCTGTCTTGAGAACCGAGCCCAGCGTCCACTCCGCCGCCGGCAAACCACCGCCCTGCCCTTGGAAGGCCACCGTTGTCATGCCGCTACGATTGGGAATACGGCCCGTCTGCACTGCCGCACGGCCGGGCGTGCAGCTTGGTTGCGCATAGAAGGACATGAACTGCATGCCTTCTGCCGCCAGACGATCCAGACTCGGAGTCGGCATGCCACGGTTTTCACCGCCGCCGTACGCTCCGGCATCGCCGTAACCGAAGTCGTCGGACAGAATGAGAATGATATTCGGCTTTTGAGCTGGCGCTTGCGCCTGAGCGGCACCTAAGCCAACCCACAGCGAACTGGCCGCAAGTATGGCCGCACAACCGTATCGGATCGCACTTCCGAGCATTTTCTGAACCTCCAATGGTCGTTCTTCACCGAAGCCGTTGGCCGTACGGCGAAAAATTTGCCAAGGGATAGTTCGATATGGGCGGGCTCCCATCTAGTTGGACTGAGGTCCAATGCTATCGATGGAACTGTTTCCGATGTCTGCTCTGGGTCAACATCGGCAACACATTCATTCGCCAAGATCAGCCGGCCTTTTTGACCGCTTGCGGCAGCAGACTCGCTAGTCGCGTCGCCCACGTGGTCTGACCAACCTTGTCGGCGATCAGATCCTGACGAATTTCCAAAGTTAAGTGTGGAAGACCGCGCTGCTCTCCGTGCACCGGGATAGAGTAATCGGTCTCGTCGGTGACGCTGTAGGGCTCATTGTTGCCCACGACGATGTCTCCTTCCGCATCCAGTAACTTGAACATCGCCAGCGACAAGTCAGGGTAGCGGTTGTAAAGCACACCTGCGTGCCACGGCCGCGGAATATCGCCATAGACCGGCGTGAAACTATGCAATGAGACGAGAATCGTAGGCCGTCCCGCATCGCGCCGCCCGTCGAGGTGCGATGAGATCTTTCGGTGATACGGATCGAAGATTTCGCGCACGCGCATGTCGATGTCGTCGGCAGACAGCCGCTGGTTTCCTGGAATCTTCGTTCCGTCGCTCTCGGCAAGGATCGAGGTCTCGCTTCCGGGTCTGCGATTGCAGTCGATCACCAATCGCGAATAGGGCTGCATGATCAAGCAAGCATCGAAATGCGATGAAAGTCCCCGTCCCACGCCTTCGATCCCAATATCCCAGGCGATATGCCGGCTTGAGGTCATCATGCGACATATCGAGATCGTTCAGGCGCGCGGGGATGCGCGGGCCTGAATGGTCACACAGGAATACGAACGGAGATGAACCGCTCTCCCGTTCGCACACAACCGCGGGAGGTTCCCATGGATAGAGAAGTGAATGGGTCATACAATTTTTATGCACGCCGTTCGGGCAATATTGCTTAAAGTTTAGGCCAGTCTGAAAGGTCGCTGCGTCGTAGCTTCAAAGACCGGCAAAGTGGACAAAACCGCATGAAGATCAAGATTGGTTTCGAGATTGCCTTCGAGGCCCCGCAGCCAACGCCGATGGTTATCCTGCTGAATGTTCACCCGTCCCGACAGTCCGATCTGCTCACCTCGGATCAAATTGCGACGAGTTCCTTTGTACCAATTCGGCCATACCATGATAGTTTTGGCAACGAATGCGGCCGCCTTTTTCTTCCGCCCGGTCGTACCATGCTGAGCTACAGCGGGATCGTGCGAGACACTGGTCAACCCGATCCGGTGACCCCGTCGGCACAGCAAATCGCAGTGCAGGACCTGCCGGATCAATGCATCCTTTATCTTCTGCCTAGCCGATATTGCGAGACTGATCGACTCATGCAGTTGGCATGGTCGCTCTTCAAGGACACCCCGCTCGGTTGGTCGCGCGTGCAAGCGATCTGTGACTATGTGCATAATCATCTCACCTTCGGCTATCAGTTCGCAGCGCCTACCAAAAGTGCCCACGATGTACACGACGAACGCCGGGGCGTCTGTCGGGATTTCGCACATCTGGCGGTGACATTGTGCCGTTGCATGAACATCCCCGCCCGTTATTGCACGGGCTATCTTGGTGACATCGGCGTGCCTCCGGAAGAAACGCCCATGGACTACAGCGCCTGGTTCGAGGTCTATCTCTCAGGCACTTGGTACACGTTTGATGCGCGCCACAACGTGCCACGGATTGGGCGGATTCTCGTCGGGCGCGGACGCGACGCCGCCGACGTGCCTCTGTCCACGAGTTTCGGCCAAACCACGCTAACGCATTTCAAAGTTTACACAGACGAATTGAGAGAAGCTCAGTGATCGCCGCGAACCGATAGATGCTATCGGTCCGGCCCATTTGCTTCGAACTCGTGTTTCTAAGCTGCGCCTTACCGATATACTCTTCGGATAAGCCAATCGTCAGGGCTCTGCCATGTACTCCGCCACGATCGGAGCTCGCCACTACAAATTTCGGGATCTCGCGAACCTACTTGCGAAGGCGTCACCATTGCGCAGCGGCGATCAACTCGCCGGTCTTTCCGCAGACACTGACGAAGAGCGTATCGCCGCACGACACGTGCTTGCCGATCTTCCATTAGCCACCTTCCTTCACCAGCACGTTGTTCCGTACGAAGCGTGCGAGGTGACGCGGCTTATCGTGGATAAACACGACCAGAAGGCGTTTGCGCCGGTAGCGCATCTGACGGTTGGCGAGTTTCGCGACTGGCTCTTGTCTGATGAGGCGACCACATCGGCGCTAACCGCATTGGCGCCGGGAGTCATGCCGGAGATGGCAGCTGCAGTGAGTAAAATCAGCCGCCTGCAGGACTTGATGGTCATGGCTGCGAAATGCTCCGTAGTAACCAGATTCCGCAACACGTTGGGTCTGCAGGGCCATCTGTCGGTGCGGCTGCAGCCCAATCATCCGACCGATGACCTCCGCGGCATCGCGGCAAGCACCCTCGATGGTTTGCTTCTGGGTTCGGGGGATGCCGTTATTGGTGTCAATCCTGCGACCGATAGCCCCGAGCGCACGCACGCATTGCTGTGCATGCTCGACGAAATCAGGACCAAGCTCGAGATCCCGACACAATGCTGCGTCCTAGCGCACGTGACGACCACGCTGGATCTAATTCGCAAAGGTTCGCCAATCGATCTCGTCTTTCAGTCAATCGCAGGGACAGAGTTGGCCAACAAGAGTTTTGGTATCAATCTCGCCCTTTTGGAAGAGGCTCGGGATGCCGCCCTGTCGCTCGGCCGCGGCACGGTTGGCGACAACGTGATGTATTTCGAAACCGGCCAGGGCAGCGCCCTTTCAGCCAACGCGCACCAAGGAGTTGATCAACAGACGCTTGAGGCGCGTGCCTATGCGGTTGCGCGCCAATTCAAGCCACTGTTGGTCAACACCGTTGTCGGCTTCATCGGGCCTGAATATCTTTTCAACGGTAAGCAGATCACACGCGCCGGCTTGGAGGACCATTTCTGCGGCAAGCTTATGGGCGTGCCGATGGGCGTCGACGTCTGCTACACCAACCATGCCGAGGCCGACCAGGACGATGCAGATACACTGCTGGCACTGTTGGTCGCGAGTGGTGTCAATTTCGTGATGGGCGTACCGGGCGCCGACGACGTCATGTTGGGCTACCAGAGCACGTCGTTTCATGATGCGCTTGCCATGCGTGATCTGCTCGGCCGTCGTCCGGCGCCGGAATTCGAGACGTGGCTGGAGCGACAAGGTCTGATGGATGCTGCGAACCGGATCCGCCCGCGCAGCATGCCTAGCCGTTTTCGTGCGCTGCTCTCGGCTTGAACTCATGAAAGAAGACCGAGATGCCACCGCGCCGCCCAACCACAGGCCAAAACGTACGCCAGACGATGACGCATTGTGGGTTGAGTTGCGCAGACTGACGCCCGCACGCATCGGACTCAGGCGAACCGGTGCATCGCTTGCGACGGGCCCGCTGCTCGACCTGCAGCTCGCCCACGCCCGCGCCCGTGATGCCGTGCACGAGCCGCTCGATGAGCAGCGTCTCGTCGCCGAACTCGGAACCCTGGGGCTTCCTGTCCTGTCAGTCGCGAGCGCCTGTAAAGATCGGCACCAGTATCTGTTGCGCCCGGACGTTGGGCGTCGCCTTGCGACAGGTGCCGAGGCGACGCTTTCGCAGCACACAGACAGTAACGGTTATGACGTCGCACTCGTCGTCGCCGACGGCCTGTCTGCACGCGCAATACAAGTGCACGCGCCGCCGGTCTTGGTTGGCGTCGTGCCGGCGCTGCGCGCCGAAGGCTTGAGGATCGCGCCGCTGGTCGTCGTCCGCCAGGGACGAGTCGCGGTCGGCGATGTAATCGCCAGCACGCTTCGCGCGAATTGCGCGGTTGTTCTTATCGGGGAGCGTCCCGGTCTTTCGGCCCCCGACAGCATGGGCGCGTATCTGACCTGGCAGCCTGGTGCCCACACGACAGATGCGAATCGCAACTGCATCTCCAATATCCGACCGGACGGCATCGGTTACGCCGACGCCGCCTTCAAACTCGCATATTTGATTCGGGCGATGCGCTCCCGCCGCACCTCGGGCGTGCATCTCAAAGATGATTCGGATCGGCTCGCTGATCGGGCGACGGTGATGGCAGCTTTTTCTTTCGAAGTGCGCAGACTGCGGAGCGATGCTCGAAACAGCAGCACCGCGCACAAATAATCGGCAAGGTGATTTAGCCGAAAGTCCAGTGCATAAGTTCATCAAACTGTGATCATTATTTTCAGTATCCCTCGACGTTCGTGCGTCCCGGAGTAATGAATTTTTGTCATGCGTTACGAATTATACGGCTCGTCATCGGCGGTTGGAGATAAAGCGCATTGGAAGTGGGCGATCTTTACCGGCCGGGATAAAAAGCCAATGCAGGTCGGGTCGGTTTACGGTTCTCTTCTCGAGGCCGAGGAACATGCTGGTGCGGCAATCGATCGATTGAAAGAGCGGACTGCACGGGAAAAGGCACGTCTGCCGACTAAACAGGCGTGACATTGCTGGAAGCCAGCGCAAGACTCAATTCGTTCGAGTCCCCTATGATTCTAAACGAGTGAAGAGCCGCAGTGAGTGATCGCCGCTGCGGCTCTTCTTTGTCGCTGCACGAACTTTTGAGTTTGCGACAGTGAACAATCAACGCGATGTTCGCTTTGGGTCACAACCGGACAATTAGCGGCTCGTAAGACCCCGGCCAAAATACAGTCCGACCCCGCTGACGGTCATGGAAAGAACGATAAGGACAATCCCGAGGGCAAGGGCTAGCGGCAGGTCACCCTTGCTCGTTTCAAGTGCAATCGCTGTCGTCATCGTTCGGGTGTAACCTTGAATATTTCCGCCCACGATTATGATGGCTCCGACCTCGGCAATGGCGCGGCCAAACGCAGCGAGAAATGCAGTGAGCATCCCATCACGACCGATGTTCATCAGGGACCAGAGGCTTCGAAAGCGGGTCGCCCCGTCATTTAAGAGAAGATCACCGTAAGTCGCCCACAAGCCTGCTGTCGTTCGATGGACGAGCGCGACTACGATAGGGAGCGCAAGCAAGCTCTGCGCTATCACCATTGCGGTTGGAGTAAACAAGATGCCAAACGATCCCAAAGGACCGGAACGAGACAACAACAGATAGACGACAAGACCCACGACGACTGGTGGAAGGCCTAGAAGAGCATTGGCGATAACGATCAACGCGCTACGACCCGGGAAACGATACACCGACAGTGCACTTCCAAGCGGAGCACCAATCGCGAACGCGAGGAGACTTGCAGTCAGACTAACTGCCATCGACAGGCCTACGATCCCGCGCAACTGCGGATCGAGCCTGCCAATCAAATCAAATGCCGTCGCAAAGGCTATGGCAAAATCGTTCACCAACGATCACTAACACGCTTCATGCGTTCGGATCATCAGCGTTTGGGTAAAACAACTGCTCACCGTTAATCTTGTAGTTGGCAATTGCTTTTTGTCCCTCCGGCGACAAAAGCCAATCGATGAATTCCTGACCGAGGTCTTTCTTCACGGTTGGATGTTTTTCCGGATTGACCAGAATGACCCCGTACTGATTGAACAGCCGCTTGTCCCCTTCGACGAGGATTTGCAGATCGCCCTTATTTTTGAACGACAGCCACGTCCCACGATCCGACAAAACGTAGGCATTGCTTGCGCTTGCCATGTTGAGCGCAGCACCCATGCCCTGGCCGATCGATTTGTACCAACCGCCCTTATCCTTATCGATGTCGATACCAGCGTCCCTGTTCCAGAGGGCAAGTTCGGCGATATGCGTCCCTGACCGGTCACCGCGTGAAACAAAGGGCGCTTGCTTTTCCTTAATTGATTTCAACGCTGCGGCGATGTCATTGCCCTTGATGCCCGCAGGATCGCTCTTTGGTCCTATAAGGACGAAGTCGTTGTACATGACCGGATTTCGTTTTACGCCTTGACCTTCGGCCAGGAACTTTTCTTCCGCCGATTTTGCATGAACGAAAACCACGTCAGCGTCGCCCCGTCGGCCGGTGTCGAGCGCCTGCCCTGTGCCCTGCGCGATCACCTTCACTGCAATCCCGGTCTTTTGCTGGAAGATGGGAAGCAGATATTCGAACAAGCCGCTGTCTTGAGTGGACGTTGTTGAGGCGACGACAATCGATTTTTCCTGCGCGACCACCTGTGCGGACAACAAGGCGGCGCCGATAGCCCCCACGAGGGCCAGTGATGTTTTCCGTGTCAGAAGCATTTTACGGCCTGTTCTTTTGTTCACTCCACGCGAAAATCATACGAGGCCGCAATGGCCGCCTCAAGCGGCCGCAGCGACGCAGCAACATATCGCGGAAAAAGAGGGCTTGTCGCCTGCTAAGGCTTGATGTCGAACTCGCGCGTGAACGTTGTGTATTGGTTTTTCTGATCGGCCAGGAAATTGCCAAACTCCACGCCGCAGAAAAGATTGATGAACATTCCTTGACTCTTAAGTCGATCAGCGACGCTCTGTGTCTTCACCGCATCGGAAATGTATTGCGATAGTTGTCCCAAAGCTTCCTTCGGCGTTTTGGCCGGAGCGACAAAGCCGAACCATACTGCCGCATCGACATCGTTGAATCCGCTTTCGGCCAATGTTGGCACCTGAGGAAGCGCTTCGCTTCTTTTCTTCGCGGGAACGGCAATCGGTCGCAACGCGCCGGCGTCGATCTGCCCTTTGAGATCGGAATAGTTCGCCATTACGGCGGTGATCGTGTCGGCGAGTGTTGCATTCACCGCCGGCGGCGACCCGGGGTATGGCACGTAAGTGATATCGGCCTTGGCATCGCGTTTGAGAAGCTCGCCGGCGATATGAGCGATCGAGGCCGGTCCCGTACTGCCGTAGGACGCGGCTCCCGGCTTCGATTTTGCCAATTTGATGAAATCGGCGAGCGTCTGGATGTCCGATTTGCTGCTTACGGCGAGCACCGCCGGTGTCGCCGCGACATAACAGAGCGGTTCGAACGCGGTCAGAGCATCGTAGTGGCCGGGAAACAAGATCGAGCTCAGGATGAAGGGGTTCTCAACGAGCAGGATTGTCGTGCCGTCAGGCTCTGCCCGCGCTGCGACCTCGGTGCCGACAATCGAGCTCGCTCCTGGCCGGTCCTCGACAATGATCACCTGCCCGTTCTTCTCCGTTATCGCCTGGCCGACAACCCGGGCAAGAACGTCACCGGTGCCGCCCGCCGCATAAGGAACGACAATCTTGACCGTCCTGCCTGTGATCCCTTGCGCGCACACCTGTGGGGCGACGAGCGTCAGCAGGGCAAAGAGACAAAAACCATATCTGAGCCTGATCATTTTGCATCCATTGGGTTCGAAGTTGCTTTTCTCGCCATTGATAGCTTGCCAAACGCGGTACGGCGTCACCGGCATCTTGATGTCGTCAACGCCGTAGGGAGCGAGCGCGTCGGCAACCGCGCTCACGATCACGGCGGGTGCCGCCGTGGTGCCGCCTTCGCCACCGGCCTTGATGCCGAGCGGATTGGTCGGCGACAGGACTTCGACAATCCGCGTGACAAATGACGGCACGGAGTCGGAACGAGGCATTCCGTAATCCATGAGCGACCCGCAGAGCGGCTGGCCTGTCGGGTCGACGACACACTGTTCCCACAGGGCCTGGCCAACGCCCTGCACGATTGCCCCATGCGTCTGGCCATCGACAATGAGGGGATTGATGCAGCGCCCGACATCGTCGACCGAGGTATAGCGCACGAGGCGGAGAGCGCAGCTTTCCGGATCAATCTCGATTTCGCAAATCGCGCATCCATTCGGGAACACCGGATCATGCATTTCATTGTCGGCAACAACGACAAGTCCTAGCGACAAGTCATCCGGCATCTTGTGCAGCGTCATTTCCTTTGCCAGCTCGAGAAAATCGAAACTGCGGTTGGTGTCTCGCGAGAAAAACCGCCCGTCGATGAAATCGACCCGGTCTGCTGTCGTGCCGAATACCACCGCCGCGGCCCGCGTGCCCTTCGCGATCAAATCCTTTGCCGCCAGGGAAAACACCGTTGCGGCATGGCGCATGGAGCGTCCCGAATGGCTGCCGCCGCCGACTTTCACAATATCGGTGTCGCCAAGGATGATGCGGACCGCTTCGACCGGAACGGCGATCAAGTCCGAAATGACCTGCGCAAAACTGGTCTCATGGCCTTGGCCGGACGGCTGAGTGCCGATAACGACGTCGACATGCCCGTCGGGACCAACCTTGAGCTGAGTTTGCTCCCTTGGCGCGCCGATCGATAACTCAACGTAGTTTGCGAGCCCGAGTCCGAGAAGTTTGCCGCGCTTCTTTGCCTCGCGCCTCCGGCCTTTGAAGCCGTCCCAGTCGGCGAGCTGCATGGCGAGGTCCATGTTCTCCTCGTACCGCCCGCTGTCGTAGAGCATGCCAACGGCGTTTCGATAGGGCATGGCTTTCGGTCGCACCAGATTGCGCCGACGCAGGGCGATGCGGTCGATGCCCAGTTTCCTGGCTGCCATGTCGATAAGGCGCTCGAGCGCGAAGGTGATCTCCGGGCGACCCGAGCTGCGGTAGGCCTGGGTCGGAACGGTATTGGTGAAGACCGAAACGGCGCGCAACGACGCCACGGGAATATCGTAGCTGCCGGTAATCAATCCGGCGCCCTTGCTCAATGGTGACAGCGAGACACAGCGCGCACCGGCATTGCTGATATTGGTCGCGCGCAACGCCAGGAAGCGCCCGCGCTCATCCAGCGCGAGCTCGAATTTCACAACGAGGTCGCGGCCCTGGTAGTCGCTGATAAAACATTCCGACCTGGTGGCGGTATATTTGACCGGGCGGTCGAGCTTGCGCGCCGCCCACAAAACGAGACCGAACTCGACATAGACGCGATTGCGCGTGCCAAAGTTTCCACCGACGTCGAAGGACAGCACGCGGATTTTATCGGGATCGACTCCCAGCACTGCGGCGAGCTCGCGTTTTTGCCGTACCGCTCCGCCACTACCGGCGTAAATCGTGTAGCGGCCGACGGTCTTGTCGTATTGGGCCACGGCGGTACGCGGCTCAATAGGCACCCCGGTTACACGGCCGATATGATGGTCGATTGAAACGACGTGCGGGGCCTGCGCTAAGACGCGATCCGTCTCGGCGGCATTTCCGAAATGCGTATCGACCAGAATGTTTTCGCGAACCTCATCCCAAACCGCAGGTGCGCCAGGCCGCATGGCCTCTTCCGCAACCGTTACGCACGGCAACAGCTCATACTCGATGATCACTGCTTCCACTGCGTCGAGGGCTTGTGCCTGGGTTTCGGCAACAACCATTGCAACTGCCTCGCCGACGTGCCGCGCCTTGTCGCTCGGCAGAAGCAGATGCGGCCCGAAAAAGATCTCCCCTCCTCCGGGCCCGTGCAATTTCATGTCGTATTTCGTTTTCGGAAGCGGATCGTGCGGAATTGGATTTAGATTATCGGCAAGGCAATCCGCGCCAGTAAACACTCCGATTACCCCCGGCATCTTTTTGGCGGCGGCGGTATCGATGCGAACGATGCGGGCATGCGCGTGCGGGGATCGAGCCAACGCCGCATAGGTCTGGCCGGGAAAACTGAAGTCATCACTGAATTGACCTCGGCCAGTCAGCAAACGAGCGTCTTCGGTTCGCGGGATCGGTTGGCCGATGAAGCGGAAGTTGGTGCTTTTGCTCGCCATCGACTTAATGATCGAAAGCATGGAAAGGACGTGCAGTTGACCGTAAACCGGCCTGAAAGCCAACCCATTTGCGGTCGCGAGACGTCTTGCTGGATGCGCGGCCATGGGAAATACTCATCTTGACGTGTTCAATCCTGTCATTTGCAATATGTGCAACGCATGAAACACATGCCGGTCGAGACATCCGATCCTCCGCTCGTCGTCGGGATTTCCGGCGCGTCGGGAGCGATCTACGGAGTACGGCTGCTGGAACTGCTGCGCGCCTGCAACATCAAAACACATCTTATCGTCTCTCGCGCGGCGCAGATGACGCTCGCTTACGAGACCAGTCTCAAACTTGCGGATGTCGAGCGGCTGGCCACCGTAGTGCACTCCAACAACGACGTCGGTGCGGCCTGCGCCAGTGGATCATTCAAGACGCGCGGTATGGTCATCGCTCCTTGTTCAATCAAAACCATGGCTGAAATCGCGACCGGGAACACGGCGAACCTGATTTCGCGTGCCGGCGACGTCGCCTTGAAGGAGCGCAGGCGTCTTGTGCTCTTGTTGCGCGAAACACCCCTCCACATCGGGCATATTCGCAATATGGCGAGCGTGACCGAAGCCGGCGCAATCGTCTATCCGCCGGTTCCGGCTTTTTACGCTTTGCCGAAGTCTATCGACGAAATGGTGGATCATACCCTCGCCCGTGTCCTTGACCTTTTCGACATCGATGTCGGCAAGATTCGCCGCTGGAGCGGCGGACGCGAACGGCTGAAACAGCGCGAGCCGCCTGACCTTTCGTAAGCAGCGGGTGAAAGCTTGGTCGAACAAGCTCCGTATAACGATCAAGATTTACTGCAGCCGGACAACGAGTTTTGGCGCTTTTCACTCAGGGTTTATGACCAGGAAGGCGTGGCCGAGGAATGCCTCGAGCTGCAGGATCGTCATGGCGTAAACGTCAACCTGTTACTTTTCTGTGCGTGGATTGGAACGCAGGCGATCACCCTGGATCGCAACGATATCGAAGCAGCAGCACAGGTTGTCGTCCACTGGGACGCCATGGTCGTCCGTCCGTTGCGCATCGCGCGCCAGGAGATGAAGACAGATCCGGACATGGCAACTGTGCGCGCGCGTGCGAAGGCCTTGGAAATCGAAGCGGAACAGATCGAACAGGCGATGTTGTTTGCCCATGCACGGCGCCTCAGGAGCGCAAACGCTCATCAGGGAGATGCCATCGCTCACAATGTCAATCAGTACGTCGCCGTGGCAACCAACGCGGCGCTGTCTGAAGCCGCCGCTCCATG
This sequence comes from uncultured Alphaproteobacteria bacterium, assembly GCA_963707615.1. GTDB lineage: Bacteria > Pseudomonadota > Alphaproteobacteria > Rhizobiales > Xanthobacteraceae > Pseudolabrys. The sequence continues at coordinate 156,192 of CAVPQT010000001.1, read as the reverse complement.
TCTGATCAAGGCCGCACGGCATCCATCGCGCGAATAACGCTCGCCCAGCGCTGCGTTTCACTTTTTAAAAATTGTGCAAAGTCGTCCGGGCTGCCACCCAGCGCGTTTAGACCCTGACGTTCAAATTCCCTGAGCACTTCCGGGTCTTTCAATGCCGTATTGGTCGCCGTGGAAATCTTTTCAATAGCCGCGGCCGGCGTTCCGGCGGGGCCAAGGATGCCGAACCAAACTCCGGTGGCGTAGCCAGGCAGTGCGGCTTCAGCAATCGTTGGCAGGTCGGGGGCAACGCGTGAGCGTTCGGCTTCGCTTGTCGCCAGTGCTCTGACGCGCCCATCTTTTATGAAACCCAACACCGTCGACGCCGGTGAAAACATCACCTGGATACGGCCGGCAATGAGGTCGATGACGGTTTGTCCACTGCCGGGATACAGCACGCCGGTCATCTTTATTCCCGCCATCTGTTTGAACAGTTCGGCAGCCAGATGCGGTCCACTGCCGAGGCCGGACGCACCGTAGAGCAACTCATCTGGCTTCTGTTTGGCGAGCGCAATAAGTCCTTTCACATCTTTGACATTGAGATCCGGATGAACAACGAGGATGTTGGGAATCGAGCCGACGAGCACAATTGGCGCCATGTCGCTTTCGATATTGGGCCCCTTGCCGGGCATCATTATCGCATTGATCGTGACCGCTATCGTGGCAAACAGCAGCGTATAACCATCCTTGGGGCTACGCGCGACATAGTCGGTGGCTACCATGCTGCTGGCGCCCGGACGATTTTCCACAATCACCGTTTGCTTCAGCAGCTCTGTGAGCTTGTTGCTGACAATGCGGGCGGCAACGTCACCACTCGAACCCGCGGCGAATCCGAGGATCAGGTGGATCGGGCGTGCAGGATAATTGTCATCCACCGCTGCGGCCGGCTGTGTGACAAGCAAGAAAGCAGCGATGAGGACGGCAAGGAGTTTCACGGTTTCTTCGCGGGCTTTTCGATGTTGCGGACCGGCGTTTCCGGTGTCAAACCTTCGCGGCGCCGTTTGATGGTCTCTTCGCCGCTTTCCGCCCATCGCCCCTCGACCGCTCGACGGGCGTAAACATCATAGCGATCGTCCCAGTCTCCCAACAAATAACCATGCCAAGGCGCCTGGGGTGAAACGGCCGGCAGCCCCAGCTCGTTCCAGATCGTTCGCGCCCGTTCCATGAATTCGCGCCGAGGCAAGGCGAGAGGCGGCATATCGTGCTTGATCGTGGCGTCGATGAGAATGGTCGCGTCTTCGCGGACGTCCGATTTAGGCCCATGTCCGGCGGAACGATGGGTCAGGATTTGAACGTCCTCTCCGGGGTTTGAGCGATAGGCGAGTGACCAGAAAATCGCATCGGTATTGGCGGGATCAATGTCCTCGCTGACAGCAATGCAGATTTTTCCGCAATCCGCGCGTAGCGAAGCCGCGCCCTGCAGTCCGCGCCACACTTCGGTTCGCGCCGTGCCTCGCGCAAATTGCAGAAAGATGACCTTGCGCAAATTCGTAAAGGGCTCGTGCATGGTGAGTCCCTTTATTCCGCGAATTCCCAGCTGATCGCGCAAATGAGCGAGGAACATCGGCTCGAACGCCACCTTTTTGATGACACTCGATTCGCTGGGCGTGACCTGGCTGATGATCGAAACAAAAACCGGAGAACGCTTGCGCGTGATCGCAGTCACCTTCATCGACATGTTGAAGTCTTCCAGCGCCACATGGCCGTGGCTTTCGCCAAACGGCCCTTCCGGCTCGAGCCATTCGCTGTCGATCAGGCCCTCGATCACAATCTCGGCGTCAGCCGGGACATAAAGGTCAACTGTTGCTGCCTTGACGATACGAATAGGACTGCCGGCAAGCCCTCCGGCCACGGCCATCTCATCCTGATCGACAGGAAGCTTCTGTGGCCCGGTAAACAGAACGACGGGCGCGCAGCCGATGACAATCGCACAAGGCATCGGTTCTTTTCGTTTTTGATATTTTCGCCAATGCAGGTAACCGCCTGCACCACCTGGCCGCGACGACATGCGAACGCCGAGACGGTCCTGGGCCTTCAGGGCACCTCTGTAGGTGCCCATGTTCTGCACTCCATTTTCAGGATCGCGCGTGATGCAGAGCGTCGCGGTGAGGTAGGGAGCGGAATCAAACCCCGGTGTCGATATCGGAATCGGCAGGCTGGCAAGGCCTTCGCCCGGTCGCACCAGATCCGATCCTTTCGTCACGACTTCCTGGCATGCAGCGGTTGAGACAACGACCGGCGGAATTGGCGCAGCGATAGCCTGCGTCCAGGCATCGCCGATGTCTTCGACAGGCCTGCCCATGCCGACGGCGTAGATTGCTGGAGACGCGCCAAGAGCACCAACGGCAACAGGAATGTCATAACGCTCTTCCGGAGCCGTCGACGACGTTTGTGAATAAAAAGGCCCGGCGTTGATCCTCGGTAAGCCCACCCTGGAATTGCCAGCGCACCAGCGGGTGCAGCTCGCTGTCCTTGTCTATCGCCCTGTCAATGCGAGTAAGTAGGCCACGTTCTTCGAGCAAGCGCAGATGTTGCTGAAAGTCGAGCGGCGCACCTGCGGCTGAGCGCTGGTAGCGTTTCGCCGGATCCGACGCACCAAGCATGGATAAAATCCCGGAAGACAGCGGAGACCATACAATATGGCATCGTATCCCAGTCAAAATCGACGGGCCAATATCCGCTTTGGGTCATTAGCGGACATCGGCAATGTCTGCTTTACCACCAAAAGCGGGTCTCACACCCAGCGCCGCACCCGCTCAACGTAGTCTTCATAAGTCGCTCCGAATTGACGGCGCATCTTGGCCTCCTCGAAAGGGATGTGGACCCACTCAGCGGTGGCAAAGGTAGCGACAGGCGCAACGAACATTGGCCAAGCACCGATCCATAACGCGATGCCCAGAGCGAAAATCACGAGCCCCAGATACATCGGGTTGCGAGTGAATTGGTAGGGACCGTTCGTAACCAGTTTGCGATTTGCGGGCGAAGTTGGGTTGACTTCGGTACCCTCACGACGAAACAGGACAATTGCCCAGACTGCTGGGATGAATGCGACCGCCACCAAAGCTATTCCTAGCGGCGGAAGTGGCAGACCAGGAGGGGTCGGCCAGCCAAGCAACCAGCTAATTGTTGCGGAGACAACAATGTAGACGATGGTCCAAATGGGCGGGGGAAACTTGAGCATGGCCGAACCAACCTTGGAATCGGTTAGTTCAGTATAACGCTCAATTGGCGTGTTCAGGGGACCCTTTCCTAGTTTCGGCGACTAATCATAAGATCAACCGGATGACCTGTTGCTGGGGGCTCATATGACATCGCCAATCATCCGCGCCAGTCGTCGCCGGTTCCTTCAATACCTTGCAGCGAGCCCGCTCGTTGCCTCAGGCTCGATCGAGGCCTTCGGAATAGAAACTCCATCGAAGCTGCCGGACCCGATGATTTGGGCACCGCAGGGTGGTGAGCTGATCAATAGCCCGAAGGAAGCGATCAATGTCTTCGATTTTGAGCCCGTCGCGCGCAAAAACGTGCCACCCGCACATTTTGGCTATATGGCCTCGGGGATCGACGACGAAGTTACTCTAAAAGCCAATCGAGAGGGCTTCCTCAAGTACCAGCTGCGCCCTCGACGCCTCAACGATGTTTCGAAAGTCGATATGGGCGTCGAGTTGTTTGGAGTGAAATACGACTCGCCGATCTTCGTGTCTCCAACCGGGGGCAACAAATTCTTCCATGAGGACGGTGAGATTGCCGTCGCAAAAGCAGCACGCGTCGGCAACCATCTGCAAATCCTTTCAACCGCCTCTAACTACTCGGTCGAGGACGTCACCCAAGCACGCGGAGCGCCCATCTGGTTCCAGCTGTATGCATCCCCCCAGTGGGAAGTTGCTCAGGCATTGATCCGGCGCGCGGAGACGGCCGGCTGCCCTGTGCTTGCCGTTACGGTCGATCGCGTCGGCGGCCGCAATCAGGAGACGCTTTTCCGCCTCATGCGCGAAGACAGCCGTGAGTGTTCCGGCTGCCATGATCGTACCAGCTTTGCCAAACGATCGGCGCGGCGACATAACTACGATGGCATAGATCTGACTGCGATCACCGGTAGCGGAGAATCAAGCAACCTCAGCTGGGACACGCTAAAACGCATGCGCGATATCACGAAGATGAAGATCGTGCTCAAGGGCATTGTCACTCCGGAAGATGCCGACTTGGCCGCGCAAAACGGGATAGACGGAATTCTTGTCTCCAACCACGGCGGGCGTGGCGAAGACAATGGGCGATCGACCATTGACGCGCTGCCGGAGATTATCGCGGCAGTAAACGGTCGCATGGCGGTGATCGTCGATAGTGGATTCCGTCGCGGGACCGACGTCGTCAAGGCGCTTGCAATGGGTGCGCAAGCGGTTGGTGTTGGGCGACCCTATCTCTGGGGCCTTGGCGCCTTCGGCCAAGAGGGCGTTGAGCGTGTACTTGATCTGTTACGCATTGAGACGCGTGCAGCCATGCAGCAATGTGGCGTGCGCTCGGTAAAAGAACTCAACCCCAGCTTCGTGCGCCGAGCAACTTGACCAACTTGGTTGACCCGTGGCGCAAAACGATGTCCGCTTTGGATCATTGGCGGATACAGGCTACTCGATCACGTGATCGGCACGTGTCAGGAGCGAAAAGGGCACGGTGAGACCGAGCGCCTTGGCGGTTTTGAGGTTGATGGTCAGCTCAAAACGCGTAGGTTGCTCGACAGGAATTTCAGCAGGCTTTTCGCCTTTCAAAATCCGAGCCACATAGGCGGCGGTCCGGCGCGCGATTGCACGCTGATCGGTTCCATACGAAAGCAGAGCGCCGGCTTCAGCACACTCTCTCACCCAGACACAGGTCGGCAAACGACGTGTGGCCGCAAGATTTGCGATTGAAGTTTTTCCCACATAGAACAGGCTCTCGGCATTGACCACGACTGCCTGCATGTCGGCTTTGGTCATGGCGTCGAATGCGCCTTCGAGATCGTCCAGCGAGCGGGCTTGAAATGCCTGTGCGGTGATCCCGAGCTTCGGCCCGGCAGCCTTGGCTTGTTCTATGTACAGGTCCGAAATCTTCGCGCTCGGATTGACGAGCAATGCAACGCGAGAAAGATTGGGCACAACCTCTTTGAGATATTCCAGTCGCTTTGCACTGAGTTCGACCGAAAAGTTACTGAGCCCTGTCGCATTGCCGCCCGGACGCTGAATGCTTTGCACGAGCTTGCTGCCAAGAGGATCCGGTACATACATGAAAACGACCGGGATGCTCGTCGTCGCTTTAACGGCGTATGGTGCGGCGCTGCCGACCGCGATAATCGCGTCGGGGTTCATTGCCGCGAGCTCAGCAGCCATGCTTGTGAACAGTTCCGGTTTCTCGGCGGGAAATCGGTGCTCAAGCGTGATACGTCCCTCGCCGTAGCCGAGGCTGCGGAAGCCCTCGATCAGCGACGTGAAATAAGGTGCCTCTTCGACTGAATTTGCGGCGTGCCACAAGACTCCGATCTTAGGCACGCGCGAGGGGTCGCTCGCACGCGCGACCAACGGCCACGCTGCAACCGTAGCCGCAAAACCAAATATGTCGCGTCGCCGCATGGCGAACATCTTACAGACTCAAGCCGAAAGATTGGAAGCGACTTCAACTAAGGCCAAAAAGACACTCACAGTGCAATCCGCTTCAACGGGGCTTGGCAGCGACGTAGCCGGCGGTCACTTCGCCCTTGTGGGCGGCGAAGGCTGACAGAACTTCGCCCTTCTCGCGCTGGGGAACCTTGAAGAAATCCAGCGTCCTTCCGAGTTCTGCTGCAACCTCATCGAATTCCGCCGGGGAGATATGTAGGTCCCGATGGGCTTCCTCAAGGCCAACCGTCGTCTTACCAGGTCTGGTAGCGGTGTACTGGAAGGGCCCGCCCGAAACGCTGCAGACCCAAAGCGTCCGCATGAATTTGAGGCCGGGCAACCTTCCCAGATTCTTGGTGTGCCATTCTCGCAGCTGTGGGTTCTTCGACTTCTGCCCGACAATAGGGTTCTTCACGACGGCATCGCTGAAGTGGTCCACGACCGCCGCAATGGCGAACACGCCACCCAGCCGTTCGTACAAACTTTTCTCAGGCGCGGTTTGTGTGGTCTGCGCGCGGGCACTATCCGCCGTCGCCAATGGGCTTACTGGTGCTGCGGCCACCGCCAATCCCGCGACCACACTTCGTCTTGTCATAGAAGTCGAACCGCACTGGATCATCTTTTCATTGGCCCGAGCAACAGAGCGGGGCAAAGCCGACTTGAACGATGGCATGGGAGCCTCCTTCGTGACGGCCGTCAGGCCGTGCTGCATCAGATTTGATGCGACGGAGCGTCGGAGGTTCCTGAAAAATAGATGGCGCGGTTCCGCTGCCGGCTAAGAGCTCAACTCCGCCCGCTGGCCTTTCAGCGGAAGGGGCTGATCGCCGAGCATCGCCTTGACTACGACGTCGCGGGCCATTTGGGCATCGATCGCGTGTTGCGCGAGAAGGTCGCGGCACTCGGCGACGATCTGATCGGCATCTTGCATGATCTTGAGTTGTTTGAAGCGGTCGTCCTGGCGCAATCCCATGCTCTCGCCGACGATTTCGAGGATGTTGATGATGCGGAACGGCCAGTCGCGCTCGTGCGCGCACAATTCGCGATGATCGGAATGATAGACCGCGACGAGAGCGTCGACGCCTGCGTCACACGCGGCCTGAAGCTCATTGAGCTGCAGCTCCCGCTTGAAGGCGGGAAGCACGCCAAGATTGACACTCTGCAGGCCAACCGCCGGCTGTTCTAGGTCGACGATTTCCACTCCGGGGACCGCGTGCAGCACCCTTGCGGCGGCTTCCATGATGCCGGCCACCCCCGGATGCTTGTGCAGCGCTACGCGCATTTCGACCCGTCGGCGCAAATGCGGCGTCAACTGGTCGAGTCGGTCGGTGAGGAAACGCATGAACGGCGTCATCTCGAACGGCCGCGAGCCACGCTGTCTCTCGATCGTCGGCAATGTCGTTTCTGTGAATTGGACATAACAGCTCGGGCACCATGAAATCACCTGGCCCGACTTGGTCTGCGACAATTTCTCGGTCGTGCTCGAAGCCATCCGGCCGGACATTTCGACGTCGCCCGCCCGTAGTTGCATGACACCGCAACAATGCGTTGGTCCGCCCATCACCCGGTAGGTCACCCCGAGCACGTCCATGATATCGAGGGCGAGAAGCGCAATGTGCGGTGTTTTGAGGACATTGCAGCCGGTGTAAAACACGAAGTCAGGAAGTTCACCCGGCTTGGATAACGAGGCCGATTTTTGCCCGAGCCGCTCCAACACTTCGCCGTCTAGCTGCAAACGGGAAAGCACGGTCACGTCCCGGCCGAGATCGCGGAATTTCTCTACGCCCTGGCGGCGGCGCTGGGGCAGCTCGTTTTCGGCCTTCGCCATCGCAACGCGTGCCATAGCAAGCAGAAAGCGTGGATTGACTCCGTAGTCGCACGCCTTGATGCAATCACCGCTGAGCATGCAGGACGCAGCCCATTTGCGCGAGGCCTCGTGACCCCGGCCGGTGCGCAGGATGTCGAGCACGCCGCTTATGATGTCTTCAGGGCTGGCATCTGCGATGCCCGCAGGTCTTACGCTCGGACAGACCTCGACGCACTTGCCGCACCTCGTGCAGGCGTCGAGCATGAGGTCGACGCGGCCGCTGAGAGCCGTCTCGAAAGAGATGTCGTTCATCGCTTGCCGATCCAGCGCCGAGACAATGCAGATGACTTACCGATCCTGCGCTTCGAACGTAGCCTACACCTTTTAAGACGTAAATGTTGAAACCGTAACCACTGACCTATCTCTATTTGTCAGACAGCCATACTTAGAAATTCCTGGCGGGTCAGCGGATTATCACGAAAACACCCGAGCATGCGACTAGTGACGAGATCCAATTCCGGCTTGTGCACGCCGCGCGTGCTCATGCAGTGATGCGATGCCTTGATGATCACACCGACGCCTTGCGGTCTGAGCACATCGTTAATCGTATTGGCGATCTGGGCAGTCATTTTTTCCTGGATTTGAAGGCGCTTGGCATAGACCTCCACGACACGGGCAAGCTTGCTGATGCCCACCACCCTGCCGCTCGGAACATAGGCGACCCACGCATGACCGATGATGGGCGCCATATGATGTTCACAGTGACTTTCAAAACGAATGCCACGCAGTGCAATCATTTCGTCATAGCCTTCGATTTCCTCGAAAGTCTTTTGCAGGATTTCAACAGCATCCTGACCATATCCACTAAAGAACTCCTCAAACGCGCGAGCCACGCGCGCAGGCGTTTCGGTCAAGCCGTCACGGTCAGGATCATCGCCCGTCCACCGGATAATGGTTCGAAATGCCGCTTCGACTTCGGCCCTGTTTGGCCTGTCTGTAGCTGAATCTGTTGATCGGACCCGTTCTAGTGCGCGTACATTTGAAATCATCGAAACATTTCTCCATGCCTGTGATGCAGCCCGCACGTCGCGGTCGTTGGCGAAACATTGGATGCTCACCAACAGGAAGGGTTCCCGTTTCAAAGGACAAGAATGCAAATGGCGGCGTACGCACACTGAAGGTCGTCAACGGAACGTCTGCCAAGTGGGAAGATCGTACTTTAAACGCACGAATCCTCTGCCCTCTCGCCTCGATCATACGCTGCCAGCCAAGCTGCGAGCGTCGCCGACTGTACACCCGACGCCTGCAACTGCCGAAGCGCTACCCGTGCGGTGGCGCGTCTGAAACGATCACCGTCAGGATTGATAGCGAACGGCTCGCCGCCCGCCATAACGGCGCTGATGACACGTTCCTTAAGTGCAACGCGTTTGGCATCGCCGTAACGCTCTAACATCGCCTGGAAGACAAAATGACTGTCGGCGTCAAACGGGCGGCTGCGGCCCTGGCCATCACGTATCGGATGGGGCGGATAGCAATGTACGCAGGGTACCCAATCGCCAGGTAGTGGTTCAGTCGCGGCATGCGTCCTGCCATTTGCGAGCAGTTTGGGCAAAACATGAGTGTGCGGACCTTCAGGGCTCTTCCCGTCGGGCGGCGGAATTCTCTGAAAGACCTCCACGCGACCCAGCTTGCTAACAAAAACACGATGAGGGTTGGCGTCCAGAATAACAGACATAGCGCCGCTATCGGCTGCGAATACCGATTTCCCGACATGCCGCCGCAGTGCGGAGGCGGCAGCAGGGTCACTGATGCGGACGAAAGCATCAACCTGCAACAATCCAAGCCCAAGATCGAAAAGGATTCCACGTCGATCCTCCGATCGTAGCGCCTCGACGTCGGGACCGATTTCCGTCAATTCAAAACGACAATTCATGCCGCAGAGTTGTTGCGGCAAACACACCGCAACACGATGGCTCCAAGCCTCCGCAGTGGGCGATTCTGAAGCGATAAGCCGGGACCCGATCTGCGCATCAACGAGAATACCACCACGGGCGGTGACTGCCGACCGTGCGGTCCCGTGGCGGCGAAACGTCACCGGCTCATCCGGATCCCGCATGAATTCGGCAATGGCTCCAAAACTGCCGACGCTCCATGCCGTGTTCGGGTCTTTCAATTGCTTGTCGAAGAATTCCGACAACTCGTCTGGATCCACAGCCCGCCTCCGAACGCGCACAGAATACTACTCACGAGCATCGCAGAGGGTCCGATGCCCCGCAATCGTACACCACCTGCAACTCGCGTGGGGGTGAGCACACAGGTCCACGGCGGCTCGATTGCCATCCCGATGCCCCCCTGCTCATTTCGGAATAAGTCTAATCGAATTAACCTTTTCTGAATGCCAAGGCTGACAAGAACGCGTTTGTTTGTGAGCGCTTTTGGCGGGCCGCCTCACAGTTGATGATCAGCCAATGATGTTTCGACTTGAGGGCGGCAGCTATCTTAGGCCACGACCACGAATAACCTTTGGCCGACAGCTTGGCATTGAAACGACGGACGGCAGCAAGAGCGTCCCGCTCCTCTTCCCAATCGCGACGCATCCGCGTGATGTTGTCGCGAATTTCATCGTTGCGTGCGTTGTAGCCCATGCCGACAAACTACCACCAATAACGATCGTAGCCGGGGTACCGATAACGACGGTAGAAGTTGCCGGGGTAGCCATAATAGTAGCTGGGATAGCCACCGTAGTAGTAGCGGTAGCCACGGTAATCACGGTAACCGTAATAGCCACGACGGTAGGCGCGCCGATAATAGTAAGCCTTTTGTAGTTCAGGCGCGGGAGCGGTTACGCCTATTATGCTTCCGCTTATTGGCACTGCCGAGGCACCGAAGGTCCCGCCAAGTCCAATGCAAGTCGCAGCGAGTGCCGCCAGAATGTATCGTCTCATGTTGTCGCGGAATTCGTCGTTGCGTGCGTTGTAGCCCATTGTCGTCGACCCGCGGTGTGCCACCGATCATAGGGGAACTTGCCACCACCTGCTCGCGTTAAAAATCATGTCCCCCGAAAAATCTAGGAGTACATGATGCCAGAGCAGACAGCCCAAGGCCGCATCGTTGAAACGGCAAAAGAAGCCCGTGGTGGCGAACGCGGGCCAAGCATGGTCGTCGTGCTCGCAGTAAGCACCATATGTGTGGCGGTGATTTTTATGGGTCTTTGGTACTTCATGGCGTTGTGAGCGATCAATGCCCAAAGGGCTGGACGTTTCCATTCGGCAGGTGGGCGCATATTTCCGCGTCGTCTATCAGCGGCAGTATCCGAACGCAGTGGAAGATGTGATGTATTCGGAACGCTTCAAGACGCAAGAAGAAGCGCAAAAGTTTGTGGCTGCCGCACTGCGTGCGCAAGGTATCTACCGCAATTTGTCGCCATGATCAGAGTCGAAACCACAAAACGTTGCAGCCGTGGAAATCCGTTAACGCCAACCGGCCTAGGCCGCGAACCACATGCCAATCAGCGCCGCAATCGATACAACGGACAAGAACGCGTTCGTCAAAATTAGCAGCGCTGGATTGATGCGGGCCGCGTCTGGCACTGGCGGCGGCGGGCCCGGGTAAAGATGGCGCCAAATTGCCGCGCCAAAACAAAACACGCTAAACAGCATAAGCGCGCTCGCAGTCACAATGATCAGCCATGCCGGTAGAACACCCGCCATCAATGCCTTTGCGCCAATGCCACTCGCCATTGCCACCAGACCGGTGCGAACCCAAGCGGCGTAAGTCCTTTCAGCGGCGAATATGGTGCGGTCAGCAGCGAGTTCGGTCCGTCGGTCGGCACTGTCTTCAACCCGCGCGGTGCTCCGCTCCATATGAGCCGCACTGTCCTTTATGTGAACAGCACTGGCCTTGAGCTTCTCGCTGGTCTCGACAGTCTTCGGCCTGGTCATCCTTAAAAAAGTTCGACAGCCTGTAAAAAGTTCCGATCGTGGGACCTTGCCTCGGCCCTCCGCACAGGAACGAACCTATCAGCCGCACGTTTAGCGAATCGTCGCCACTTGTTACTCTGTGGCGACCCAGCACGTGTGGACTGATCTAAGCAAGAAATCACGGAGGATGTTATGTCAAAGCTGCTCTTTTCAATTTGCTTAATTGCGGCAGGTACGTTTACAGCGGCTGCTCAAACGAGCCCACCAAGTGGAAGTCCAAATCCGCCGGGAATGTCAGGACCCGGAGGTTCCAACTCAGAAGCCGTCTCGGCTGTCACCCACTGTCGCGATACAAATGGTCATGTTCGTCTAAAGACGGACGCCATGGCTGGACCAGGCAGCGGCACGACCACGACGGGATCGGCAACGGGGAATACGGCTCCAAGCTCCACAACGACGCCCCAAACCTCTGCAAGCACTCTGCCGAACTGCTGAACAAATCCGGCAGACGCGAGGAACGAAATACATAGAAAGTGAGTTGGAGGATTCGCCGCTGGCTTGGTCCCCGTATGTCCCCCCATACCCCCAACCGGATCCAGTGGCATCAAGTCTCTCGGGGCTGCCATCTTGCCTGATGGTGGCCCCACTTATTGTGGTCGTGGATCAAGATCAGAGTGTCTGCGTAGATCGAACCGCTCGCCAAATTATCGGCGGGTCGCGCAATACGGTTCGCAAGGAGCCGCATCTCCGGTACGGCCGATCGACCCGAAGACAGGACTCCCAGTCACTGAGCTTTCGTCTGCCGAAAACATAAGGCAGTCATTAGGACCAAAATTGGCAGCGAGATTGTAAGAAGTACATCTGTCGGCTGTGTGCGTTTACAATTTTCCAAGCAGAAGCAGGATCAGTAGGATTACGATTACGAGTCCAAGCCCGCCGCCACCATAATAGCCGGTGCCATAGAACGGCCCGCCACCAATTCCACTAAAGCCCCCGAGTAGTGCGATAACCAAAATAATCAGTATTATCGTTCCGACCGACATAGTTGCTCTCCAACTTTGTAAGCTCCAATAGGAAAAGAGACACTGACGGAACTTTAAGTTCCTTCGGCATCATTCGGTTCCAAGAACTTTGAAAACTGAGCTTTGCTTAACTTGACCGCGTGATTGCCCTGCGTGACTTTTTCGAACCTCAGCCGAGGGCTATTTCTCAATCCGGTCCGCCATCTCACGCCACTGTCTGGCGAGGTCCAGCCACGTACGCGCAAGCGATGACGATGGCGCTCGTCTCGCTTCCTCCTCGCATTCCTCTGCTTTTTGACGGCAGTGCTGGGCTTGAGACGACGGCATTGCACTGCTACGCGGCGGTATTCATACCGTTCCGAGCTTCACGGGAGGAACTGCCGTTATCGTTTCCGAATTGTTGAGTTGGGGAATGTCTAGAGGAGGCTCAAATGCCTGTAATCTTGATTCCGGTGCTGTGGGTCGGAGGCGCGCTCGTACTGCTCGGCGGCGGCTGGTACGTCATAGGCCACATGGTTCATTAGATGCTGTAAGCAGTTTGACCAGTGGGGCTGCCATCGACAAATGGCGGCCCTTCTTTTTTTGCGGCGCGGCAAAAAGCCTACACACGCGCATTGAGCAACTGCCTTTACTGACGGCTCGACACACCGCTATTTCCGGATAACATTTTTCGTGGTGGCGTGGAGACGTCGCATGCGCACGTCTGAATCTATCCTGGGCCCTCCGGCAATCTGGCGGCCCCGCTGTGCCAAATGTCGTGCAGAGATGTGGCTTGTCTGGATCGAGCCAGACGACAAGCCCAACCATGACAGACGGGTTTTTGAGTGTCCGAGGTGCCAGTACGAAATCACCGAGGTCGTGAAATACAGATAAAAGGACCGCCGGTTGTTGCGACTACGACGGTCCCTGCGGGTTACCTTGGGATGTTCGAGGCCCTTTCGGCTTCCCGCAATCAGCCAACGCCGGCATCCTGTAATGGTCCCGTGATATTCCTATATTTCTCACATGTATGGCGTGCGTAGTGCTCCCGCTTCCTTTATCCAGCCCTGCCGTCCAACCGTAGTCACCACGCCTCCGAGTGGTCCTGGTTGGGTGCATGAGCTGAAGCATGACGGTTATCGACTGCAAATCCATGTGCGGGATGGTCGGGTGAAGCTTTACACCAGAAACGGAGCCGACTGGACCAAGCGCTATCCTCGCATCGTGGAGGAAGCAGCGCGGCTCCGCGAACCAATCATCATTGATGCTGAGGTCGTGCATTTGTCGCCCAATGGGAACGCTGATTTCGATGCCCTGCACAGTCGCACTGTCGATGATAAAGCCGTGGCGCTTGCTTTCGATCTTCTTGTTTCAGGTGACGACATCCGGCGTCGGCCTCTACTTGAGCGCAAGAATGCGTTGAAGTGGATTCTTCGTAATTCGCGCGGCGGTATCCAGTACGTTGAACATACCGAAGGTGACGGTGATAAAATGTTCGCCGCAATCTGCAAGCTCGGCCTTGAAGGCATCGTGAGTAAGAAACTCACGTCAGTTTATCGGTCGGGACCATCGAAGGCGTGGCTGAAAATCAAAAACCCGAAGTCCGCTGCTGCAACGCGCGCAAATGATGGAACGTTCTGATCATTCATCAGGACTCCAACCAAATAACCCAAGATCAGATTTATTCGTTCAATGAACAGGCGTTCAAAGAGGAACAAGCCCCGACACGATTTGCATTTACATCAGCGCTTTCTGCGCGATTGCACGAATGCACAAATTAAAAAGCCGCAATGAACGAAGGTACGTCAGCCGTTGCCCGTTAAATATATTGGCGGCTGAGCGAGGATTGCGCTTTCGCCTAAACGTCGAGGTAAAAGATGCAATTTTCTTCGCACGCCAATTTATCTATGGAAATGACGAACGGTCGTCCGCTCTGCCCCAAGTGCAAAGCGCCCATGTGGGGCGTTCACGTTGAACCGGCGAAAACTGCCGACGATAAGCGAACGTTCCAATGTCCGCGGTGCGAGCATTCTCAGGCTGTCCGCTTTGCCCCCGAAAGCAGACATTTCCTGCGACGCGCGTAATGTTCGCTAAGAGCCAAAAGCGGACTCATGCGCTGCAACAAACGGAAAGACCGTCTCGCGAAAGCTATGGGACAATAAAAAGATCAAGGAGCCGCAGTTAGTGCGCTCCCATTCAGCCAACCAAACGCATTGCTTATTTGAGTATGTAGCAGATCGAGTAGGTGGGTGGCGTGCGCGTCGCGTCATAACCGGCGCGACACTGAACTAAATAGGTTTGGTCCGGGTGGCGAAACAGGATGAAGGTTGAACGGTTGTCGGTGGCTTGGCTGTAACCGGCAATTTGCCACCCTTCCTTCAGCATAGTGCTGATCGAAGGCGCGTCTTCGGCCGTGGCCAGTCCGTGAACCGGCAAAGCAAATAAAACTCCGGCAAGAAGCCGCCATCCGAGCCGCGCTTCGCTATATTTGTCCATAGCTGTCTCGGTTAGACGCACCACTTTGGAAAACAGCTAGGCCTGTTTCTTGACTGGTGGTGTCTTGTGCACCAAATCGCGCTCATTAGCATTAGCGGCAAGCTTTCGCCACTGCCGCGCCGCCACTAAAAGATCGCGGCGAAGTCCTGGTGGCATTTGTTCGGCGCGACCTTCACACTGTTTCGCGTTGGCGCGATAAGTTTCAACGTCTGACGGCATGAGGTTTCAACATTTCCTCAGCCTAGATGTTCCTCGCCGCAGGTTGCGCCAACTACCAAAAGTGAGCGCCAGCCCAGACGGCTGCGCAAATTACGATGACTGCGCACAAGGCAACGACGACGCCGCGCAATTCAGGGTCTGATTTTGGGTGACGCTGTGTTTTCATCGCAGCGTTTCCTACGCTACGTCGAGTAACAGCGTCTTGTGATCCTTGGCCAAAAAGCTGTTGACCGCCGCCAGCGCGTCAGCGCTTACGTCGGATAGCCGACTTCATATTCGGCGTCTGTTCCTTTTCGTTTGATCTAAATCAAACGTTCTGTTCAGGGGCTCTATTTTTGTACGCACCAAATAAATAGCGCGACAATCGCGCCTTTGATATTTCCATTTATGGAAAACAGCTAGGCCTGCTTTTTGACCGGTATTGTCCCGTCCACCGCGTTGCTTTCTTGACGTGGCGTTGCAGGCTTCTTGCTCTTGCTAATGCCAGAAGACGGAGGCTGCGTGCTGATGTTAATCGCACCCGCCAAAGTAATTTCTACCCCATAGATCGTCAGGCCTGCCGCCTTCACTGCGTCGATTGTGCGCATGATTTCTTCCGTCGTGAAGCGCAACCGCTTGCGACTGTCATTCTGGTTCTTAGGAATAGTTTTGGCTTCCTGCCATCCGGCTGTTCTGGTTTTCAGGTGTGTCAAATGACCCACGTAATGCGGGCGGTGTGCCGATTTTTCCGCAGTCTGATTTGCAAGTGTCAGCAGCGGCCAACGGTTCCCAAGGAACCAACTTCTTCCCAGCGTATTGTGCCCGATAGGCGATGCCCTTTGGGCGGGGAGGTTTCCATGACCGTACGAACCGATCACCAATCTGACTATGATCCGGCCCAGCTAGTGCTTTATGGCGCGGCGGCTGTTGTTCTTTTGGTCTACGCTTGGACCTTCGCCCTCTAACGCAGAAGTGGCTAAGCCTCCTTCGTCCCCGATTTTACTTCGCGGTCAGCCGCAGCGCCCCTGTAACGATGATCGTCACCAACGCCACTGAACCGTCACCGCCGATTGGAATGTCTGCTAAGTGCCAATAACGGACATTGTCGGTTGGCCACATTTGCAGCCTTCGACCGCCTCAAAATCATGTGTTCATTGTTGAGGAGACTTGGCGAAGTCTTTCGCGACCGCTGAGTTGGCCTCGCGGATGGCGCGTCCTTCGTCTCCGGTATCTGACAACACAGAGTTGGCTATCTCGGCCCACATGCGTTGGCGCTTAGGATCGTTGGCCTTTTTGGTATGGCGGTCGGCGTCTTCGGGGTTCCATGGCATGGCGTGCTCTCCTGACTGCCTAACGCACCTCTAGTAGTCGGGTTTCCATCGCATGACTGGGCTTATTTGTATTTGAATTCCTTATGAGCTCACCAATAGTTAGCCCGAGATCCTCCAAGCATAGGCGCGTCACACTAGTCTGGTATGCCTTTTAACCTGTGGTTGTGCACCGCGCCCATGTTAGAATTTTTTCGTCCTAAGAAAGAATAAGGGGGTAGGACACACGATGGAACTTTTCCAACCGGCTCCTCCGATAAAAATCGAGCCTCCGCACTGCCCGACGTGCGGCATGTCTATGATACTCACAGCGGTTTTGCCGGACACGCCGGACCACGAACAACGCATGTTCGAGTGTCGGCTTTGCCATGACGCTTTATCCGAAGTGGTCAAATACAAATAGGCACGCTAACGCAACGAAGAGGCCGCCAACTGGGCGGCCTCAACAAGTTAAAACACTCAGGGCGATTGCTACCAACTCGTCCAGGTGCCGCCTTTGTAATATCCGCGGCCCTGCCCCTACTTACGGATTGTAATGTCAGGGGTGGGTTTCCATGTCTCCTCGCGAACAATGACTTTGGACTCCGCCGGATACTCGTATCTCTCTTTAGCAACCCAGCAGACGTTGCCAACGCAGGCATACGCAGCCGATGCGCTTGCCGCCGAAAAGGCCAACATCACTGTGCCACTTACGGCAGCCAAAACGTATTTGCTTGCTCTCATGTTCATTCCTCTGGTTGCCCCTCGAATTTATTGCAACGGGCGTACACCGACCTAAGTTCCTTATTGTCCAGTTTCGGGCAGCGGCGCTCTTAACATCACCGTCGAGTGTCAAAAGACGTACATCGCTATCTGCGGTGAGTTCCAAACTAGGAGCTTTGCGTTTCAACCGCATGAATGTGACCGCAGGCTTTGCACTGAAAAAAGTGCGTTTCTACCTCTCTCCCGGCGATCAATGGTTGCTTTCAATTCCAGTTCTCCGCCGCACTGACGGCACGGACCTGAATTGATGTCGGAATGCTTCACGGCGTACTCCACTTCACCTGAGTAGACGCCACCGCGGTGCAAATGGTTCAAACCTAAGTAGGACGCCGATGTCCGCTGAATTCGGCTGAATCCGCTTGGACGACCTCGCACGATTTTAAATTTGGAAAATTCGAAAACACCACGCCAAACCAAGAGTTCTGAGACGGTTTCGAAATGCCCCTGACAGGTTTGAAAATCGACCCCGGTTAACCTTTTCTTTATTGAGCGCTATGGCGCCAAGGATGCCGTGCTAACGTCGCCTCGGGTTGTGGTGGCGCCCGTTTTCACGGGCCGGGGAAACGGGAAAAAAAATGACAACGGCCGACAGTTCAAGACACACGCGCGAGCCGATTTCCGACCGCGACCAGAAGCGCGTGGCGCTCGGCTATCTGCAGGAAGCCTGGGCCGAAGCGCGCCACGACGGAATCGACGGCGATTGCCTGGCGCAGGCGTGTCTTTTCACGGCGCTTGCCGAGTTCGTTACCACGTATGGTGAAGAGGCCGCCGCCAAATTCACTGACGGACTGAGCGCCCGGATCCGCAACGGCGAGTTCTCGATCGAACAGCGGCAATAATTTCGAGTTCAGCTCGAGAGGGTTTCCAGAAACCGCACGCGCTCGCCCTGAGCGGGCGTAGTGAGATCGCCGTCCCACATTATCTTGCGTCCACGAATGATCGTGCCGACCGGCCAGCCGGTCACCTTGACGCCGTCATAGGGTGTCCAGCCGGCGCGCGAAGCCACCCATTTGTCGGTGATCGTTTCGCGGCGCTTGAGATCGATCACAGTCACATCCGCGTCGTAACCGACGGCAATCCGGCCCTTGCGCGCAATCCCGAAAAGACGCGCCGGACCGGCGCTTGTCAGATCGACAAACCGCAGCAACGTCAGACGACCGGCGTTGACGTGATCCAGCATGATCGGAACGAGCGTCTGCACACCAGTCATCCCCGAAGGGCTCGCTGGATAGGCCTTGGCTTTTTCTTCGCGAGTGTGCGGGGCGTGATCTGAGCCGAGCACATCGACGACGCCATTCGTCAGGCCGGTCCAGATGCCGGCACGATGCGCGGCATCGCGCACCGGCGGATTCATTTGCGCGCGTGTGCCGAGGCGCTCATAGCAACCGGGCGCTTCGAGGGTGAGATGGTGCGGTGTCGTCTCGACCGAAGCCACATCCTTATGGCCGGCGAGATACTCCATCTCGTCCGCCGTGGAAATGTGCAACACGTGCACGCGCGCGCCGGTCTCGTGCGCGATCGTGACAAGCCGCTGGGTTGCCTTGAGGGCTGCAACTTCATCGCGCCACACCGGATGCGAACGTGGATCGCCTTCGACGCGCAAATTCTTGCGCTCGTTCAGGCGCGGTTCGTCTTCGGCGTGAAACGAGGCGCGCCGGCGGATCTTCTGCAGGACGCCGCGGAGCCCGGCATCATCGGCCACCAGCAGCGAGCCGGTCGATGAGCCCATGAACACCTTTATGCCCGCGCAACCGGGCAGACGCTCCAGCTCGGGCAGGTGTTTTGTGTTGTCGACCGTCGCACCGACGAAAAAAGCGAAATCGCAGTGCATGCGGTGGTGGCCGCGCTTGACCTTGTCGGCCAGGGTCTCCGCGGTCACGGTCAACGGATCGGTGTTCGGCATTTCGAACACGCCGGTGACCCCGCCCATCACCGCCGAGCGAGACCCGCTTTCAAGATCTTCCTTGTGGGTGAGACCGGGTTCGCGAAAATGGACCTGGGTGTCGATCACCCCCGGCAGCAAATGCAGTCCCCTGCACTCGATCACCTCGCCGGCCGAAGCACGCGACAGATCATCGATGGCCACGAACCGCCCCGCGCGGATGCCCAGATCGCGCGGCCCCTCGCCGTCGTGGTTGACCACGATGCCGCCCTTGAGGATCAAATCGTACGTATCGGCCATGCTGGAACGCATCTAAACGGGGCTTGAGACCTGCCTGACAGCGCTTACGTTCCGCCGCGAGTTCTGGCAAGAGACTATAGAAAACAGACCCCAGAGAATTGGCATGCAGGCAGCTCTTCTTCCGGATCGCGGCGTGGTCAAGGTGGCCGGCGATGACGCCCGGCGCTTTCTCAATGGCCTTGTGACCAACGATATGGCCAAGGTCACGCCGGCCGATCCGTGCTTTGCCGCGCTGCTCACGCCGCAGGGCAAGATCATCGTCGATTTCATGATCGCGGAAGCACCGGCCGAAGATGGCGGCGGCTTTTTCCTCGATTGCCCACGCGCGTTGGCGGGCACGCTTGTCGAGAAGCTGAATTTCTACAAGCTGCGCGCGAAGGTCATCTGCGAGGACCTGTCGGAAGTTCTTGGTGTGATGACGATCTGGAATGGCAGCGGCGACAGCGAATATGGTTTGAGCTACCCCGATCCACGGCTCCCCAAGTTGGGCCAGCGCATCATGCTTCCGCCGCACCTTGCAACGGAAGCGGCGTCCGATCTCGGCGCAACTTTGGTGGACGCTGAGATTTATGAAGCCCACCGCATCGCGCTCGGGGTGCCGCGGGGCGGTCTCGATTTCATGTACTCCGACACTTTTCCGCACGAAGCCGACATGGACCAGCTCAACGGCGTCGACTTCGACAAAGGCTGTTACGTCGGACAGGAAGTCGTTTCGCGCGTCGAGCACCGCGCCAGTGCGCGCAGCCGTGTCGTTCCGATCGCCTACGATGAATTTGCTCCCAGTTCCGGCCTGCCGATCACGGCCAACGGAAAGCAGGTCGGGCTGCTCGGCTCGACGGCCAAAGGTCGTGGCCTCGCCCTGTTGCGTCTTGATCGTGTCGAGGACGCAGTTTCCAGCGGCGCGGCGCTGGAGGCCGGAGGCATCACCATTCGCGCCGTAAAACCGGACTGGGCGAATTTCGACTGGCCGGGCGAAGCAAAGGTAACGACATGAGCAAGTCGGTTCTCCACCCGGACGGCATCAAGCGGTGTCCATGGCCGAAACAGGATGAGCTTTATGTCGCCTATCATGATGACGAATGGGGTGTGCCGGAATTCGACGATCGCGCACTTTACGAGAAGCTGATACTCGACGGCTTCCAGGCCGGGCTTTCATGGATCACGATCCTGCGCAAGCGCGAAAATTTTCGCCGCGCGTTTGATGGATTTGAACCAGAAAAAATCGCCCGCTACCCCAAACGCAAGATCGAGTCGTTGATGAAGGATGCCGGCATCGTCCGCAATCGCGCAAAGATTGAAGGCACCGTATCGTCAGCGCGAGCGTGGCTCGAGATCATGGAGAAAGGTCCAGGATTTTCAAATTTCCTCTGGGACCACCTCGATGGCAAGCCGAAGATCAATCATTTCCGAACCACGAAGCAGATCCCCGCGGCAACGCCATTGTCGCAAAAAATGTCGAAAGAACTCATCGGGCGTGGTTTCAAATTTGTCGGTCCGACGATCGTCTACGCATTCATGCAGGCTGTTGGCATGGTCAACGATCATCTCGTTACCTGCTATCGCCACGCTCCCCTTGCGAAATTCAAGCGCAAGCGATGACGTCCAAGCCTGCACGACGTGCGAAATCCGCGCCGCGGGCATGGCAACGCATGCTCTCGGGGCGGCGCCTCGACCTGCTCGATCCGTCCCCGCTGGATGTCGAACTGGACGATATCGCGCACGGGCTCGCGCGCGTTGCCCGATGGAATGGGCAAACGCAGGGGACGCACATCTTCTCCGTCGCGCAGCACGCCTTGCTGGTTGAGGCGCTGGCGCGCGCCAAGGTTCCGCGGCTCGACCGTTACGGACGCCTCGCGGTTTTACTGCACGATGCGCCTGAATACGTCGTCGGTGACATGATCTCACCGTTCAAGGCCGTGATCGGCGACAGCTACAAGGCCGTGGAGAAGCGGCTGCTTGCCGCAATTCATCTTCGCTTCGGTCTTCCCACAAAGCTGCCCGATGCCCTGCAAAACCTGATCAAAGCCGCTGACCGCAGCGCCGCTTATCTGGAGGCGACGCGGCTTGCAGGTTTCGCCGATGACGAGGCGCGGAAGTTCTTCGGACCTCCGCCGAAGTTCTCGGCGACACTCGAACGCGATTATCTCAGCCCATGGTCGGCGGGGACGGCGCAGACGCGCTTTCGCGAGCGTTTTGAGAAACTTCTGCGCGGTTGAGGCTTTTCATCCGGACTCAGAGGTCATAAATATGTTGTACGAATTGAGCCAGTTACTCTCATGATTCACGTCTGCTCATTGTCACGCCTCTACGCTACGGTCGACGAGACCGGAGCGCAGCACATCGTTACCCTGCTCCGACTGGTCGACCGGGTGCAGCGGCCGACGCATATCGCGCCGGAAAATCATCTTGTGCTTGCGGTCGATGACATCACCGCGCCAATGGACGGCTATACCGCACCAGCGCATGAGCATGTGCAACGGCTCATCGATTTCGTCACCGCATGGGATCGCAAGGCCCCGATGGTGGTGCATTGCTTTGCCGGAATCAGCCGCTCGACCGCGGGCGCGTATGTCGCCGCCTGCGCCCTCAATCCCAAGCGCGATGAAATGCAGATTGCCTGGGACATACGGCGCGCCTCGCGCACGGCGCAGCCAAATGCACGAATTGTCTCGATCGCCGACCGCCTTCTCAAACGGGACGGTCGCATGGTCCGGGCCATCGATGCCATCGGCGTCGCCGATCCGGCAACCGAAGGCCACCCCTTCCGCCTCGATATCGGTTGACGACGTTCACTCCGCCCGCAGTGCTGGTATGCATCGGCTGGCTCTATCAGCGCATGCTGTTCCCTCCGCGCCGGAACGCGATAACATCGGCGTAACGCCGAGGGAGCGACATGGACAAGCGCGTGAAGAGTTACGGCGTGGTGACGCCCGAGGTCCTCAAATCCTACGATGGGCTTGGATTTCTGAAAGCGATTATCGAGGGAACCGTACCAAACCCGCCGATCAGCGAGTTGATGGGTTTTCATCTGACCGAAGTCGATAAAGGCCGCGCCGTGTTCGAGGGTGTGCCGGAATTCCACCACTACAATCCGATCGGGACAGTACACGGCGGGTTCGCGGCGACGCTGCTTGATTCAGCGCTCGGCTGCGCGATCTTCTCGACGATTGAAAAAGGTGATGCGTGGACCACGCTCGAGCTGAAGTTCAACCTGGTGCGGCCGCTGAGCAAGGACACCGGGCCCGTCCGCGCGGAAGGTCGCGTCGTGCATCGCGGACGCACGGTTGCGACGTCGGAAGGCGACCTGAAGGACCGCGCGGGAAAACTCTACGCGCACGCCACCACGACGTGCATGATCTTCCCGGCGAAGGCCTGACGATCAGTTATTGTCGGCGGCGATCGAAGGACGCAAGCCGAGCGGCTGACCGCCCTGCGAGTTCTGGCTGCGGTGCAAGCTGTGCGCAACCGTCGTCCGTCCGTGCCGCGTGAACTCGCAATAGGCGAAGCCAAAACCGGAAATCGCCCCGCGGAACGTGTTGTCCCCGGTCCGCTCGAGATTGAAGCACGGCTGGAACAGCATCCCGCGCAACGTCGCGCAAACGGCCTCGCCGCGGACCTGCAGCGTGTTGGCCGGCAAGTTCGCGTAGCGTACGGGCCCCGAGCCCTGGAATTGAACGGTGCCGGCGACCGAGCCGTCGGGATTGACGCGGCCCTGCCCGCGCGTGCCTTCGAAGCAGGTGTAGCTGAACATCTTGCCGATGACGAACCGGCGCGCCTCGTCGGCGCCCATCTCGCCGGCCATCGCCGGCAGCGCGGCCAAAAGGCCGGCGGTCAATGCAATGCTACGCAACATCCCCTCACTCCGACTGACGCAACAAACACTACAGCACATTCGGGCCGAATTTTAGGCCTAACGGATTATGCACGGGTTTCGTCGACAAATCCTGAACGCGTTTACGCGATTTTGACCACGATTCTCCCCCGAACCTTGCCCTCAAGGATCTGCGGGGCGACTTCCAGAACATCGGAAAGGCCAATTTCGCGGGTGATTGCGGCCAGTTTCTGGCGGTTCATATCGGTTTCCAGGCGCTTCCAGGCTTCCCGGCGGCGCTCGATCGGGCACATCACCGATTCGATGCCGTAGAGGCATACCCCGCGCAAAATGAAGGGGGCGACCGAGGTCGGCAGGTCCATGCCGGCGGCGAGGCCACACGCGGCTACCGCCCCGCCGTAGCGGGTCATCGACAGCAGGTTGGCAAGAACTGTCGAACCCACGGAGTCGATGGCGCCGGCCCAGCGCTCCTTCGCGAGCGGACGGACCGGTCCCGTGAGTTCCTTACGGTCGATGATCGCGGCGGCGCCGAGCGATTTCAGATATTCGGCCTCCTGCGGGCGGCCGGTGATCGCGTGCACGGTGTATCCGCGATCGGCGAGGATGCCGATGCCGACCGAACCGACACCGCCGGCGGCCCCACTCACCGCAACTTCGTTTGGAGGATGAACCCCGTGGCGTTCAAGCGCCATTACGGCGAGCATTGCGGTGTATCCCGCCGTGCCGATCGCCATGGCATCTCGAGTGCTCATCGTTTTAGGTAGTGGCACGAGCCAGTCGCCCTTGACGCGCGCCTTCTCGGCATAAGCGCCAAGATGCGTTTCGCCACAGCCCCAGCCATTGAGCACGACTTTGTCACCGGCCTTCCAGGCAGCGTGGCTTGACGTTTCCACCGTTCCGGCGAAATCGACTCCCGCGATCATCGGGAACCGGCGCACGACGGGTGCTTTGCCCGTTATCGCGAGACCATCCTTGTAGTTCACGGTGGAATATTCGACGCGGACGGTCACGTCGCCGTCCATCAGATTTGCTTCGTCAAAATTGGTCAGCGCGGCTTTGGTACCGCTATCAGCCTTTTCGATCACAATCGCTTTAAACGCGGTCACGCTACAGAACTCCACATCGTGGGTTGGGCGTATAGTTCTAAAGACGTGCGCGCGCGGGGCAAGCCCCTAACGTCGCGTGTCAGGCCGGTGCCATTGCGGGTCGGACCACCGGCTTTTCCACGATGGGCAGGTTGATCAATGCCGACAGCACGCCGAACAGCACAGAGAGCCACCACACAAGATCGTACGAGCCAGTCCGCTCGAATGCTATGCCGCCGATCAGCACGCCGAGGAAACCTCCGACCTGATGGCTGAAAAACGCAAAGCCAAAAAGCATTGCCAGCCAGCGCGTACCGAACATGACCGCGACCAGCGCAGAAGTGGGCGGAACGGTCGAAAGCCACATCAGCCCTGTGACTGCGCCAAAGAGCAAAGTCGCTGTCGGGGTTGCCGGCAGCAGAATGAATGCAACAATCGCGGCCGCTCGAATGAAATAGATGCTCGAAAGCAAATAGCGCTTCGGCATGCGGTTGCTGAGCCAACCCGAGCCCAGCGATCCGATAATGTTGAACATGCCGATCACAGCGAGCGTCCAGCCGCCGATTTCCGCCGATAGACCGCGGTCGATCAGATATGAGGGCAGGTGCACAGTAATGAACGCGAGCTGAAAGCCACACGTAAAGAACCCCAGCACAAGCAGAATATAACTGCGGTGACCGAATGCCTCCGCGAACGCCTGTCGAGCTGATTGAGTTGGTTTCGCTACCGAGGATTGTCCGGCGGGCGCAACCGGGGTCGCAAGCGCGAGTGACAGCGGCAGGATCAGCAGCGTGACCCCAGCAAAAATCAGCAGTGTTTGCTGCCACTCGAATTTGTCCATCAATGCGACGGCGATGGGCGAATAGAGAAACTGACCGAAAGAGCCGGCGGCGGTGCCGGCACCGAACGCAAGCGTGCGCCACTTCTCCGGCAGCAGCTTGCCGAAAGCACCCAGCACGATGTTGAACGAACAACCCGACAGACCAAGGCCGATGAGCACGCCCGCCGACAGACTGAGTTCCTCGGGCGTGGTTGAGCGAGTCATGATCGCAAGCCCAAGCGCATAGAGAATTGCGCCGACGCAGAGCACGCGATTTGTACCGAAGCGATCGGCAATCGCGCCGGCGAAGGGTTGGCCGATGCCCCACAGCAGAATTCTGAATCGCGACGGCGAAAGCAAAGACGTCGCGACCCCAATGATTCGTTTGCGACAAGGGCGTCAGGAAAAAGCCGAGCGACGAGCGCGGCCCGAAACTGATCATCGCAATCAGGCAGCCGCAGACGACCACGACAGCGGGCGTCCGCCAATCGACTGATTTTGGCTTTTCGGCTGTCGCATGGATCGACATCAAGAAAACTCCGGCGCGGGCGGGCGCGCGAACATACAGGGACGGCACACCATGCCCCAAACGAATATTCGTGATCCGGGCCATTTGCGCCACGCATAACGACGCCCGGAACTACTTGCGCGCGTTTTTCTGCCGGGTCGAAGCCTGGCCTTCCTCGGACTTAAGCCACTCCAGACTGTGGCTTACAGGGCCTTTTGCTTCTTCCGCGGCGGCCTCTTTTTCGGTCGTGGCTGCGTCGCCCCATGTGGGCTCATCGTCGCCCTCGCCCCATGCGCGGGGACGATAGAAGGTATGCACACCGAGCTTGTAGATTTTCTTCATCTCGTTCACCCAGTCGGGGCGCACCCAGTAGGCATGATAGTGCGTCGACTTCGATACCTCTGGCATCCACAACTTGCCGTCGAGCATGTCGCGGGAAATACGCTTGGCGCGCTCCCAGGCCTCCGGCTCGGTGACGATGTCGGGAATGCCGTCGCAGGCGAACGTGAACTGACAGGCGTTGTGGCGGTGAGCGTTTTGATAGACGACCCCGCAGACATCGTTCGGGTAGAACGGTGAGAAGACACGGTTCATCACGACTTGCGCCACCGCAATCTGACCGCGCACCAACTCGCCACGTGATTCAAAATACACGGCGTTGGCGAGACACTTTTCCGCCTTTGCCCGGCCTACACCGGTGAGCGCGAGCCGTTCAGCGGGCGAGCGCGGCCGCTGATCGACGCCGGTCACTTCACCTTTGCTGGCAACGCTCTCGCCCGCTTTGCTCTCGGCCTCTGGCGATTCTGGCGAGAGCGCCGATTGTTTGATGTCTGTATCGCCACGCGAGGCGAGCACGACAGGCGCCTCGCCAGGCGCCCAGGGAGCAATTCCTTCTCGACCACCCGCCATCGAATCGATTCCAAAATAGAGCTGAGTTGAATCCTTCCCAGTGTTAGGACGCGCGACAGGAGTTAGGTCGGCAGGCGGCATGTCGACATACGGCAATTCGACGTCAGGCGTTGAACTCCGATCGCCCGGTGCCAGGAATTCATATTTCGCATATGGCTCGAAGCGGCCATCGGCATCTTCTTTTTGTGTCGCCTCGGTTTCGGCTGGTGCCGTCTGTTCAGTCGCAGAGACCTCGGGAATCGGCGGGACCGGCTCGCGCGGGCGAACGACAAGCGAGTCGCCTTTGGATTTGCGGTTGGCTTTTGGAAACTGCAAAGGCGCGCTCGAGTCACCGAGCGGCTGCCTGCCGATCGATCCGGTGATGTCCAATGGATCGAAGTTCGCAAGCGCATAAATAGGAGGGTGCGGAATTGCCGTGCCCACCGGCCTCGGCAAACTGAACATTGCGGCGTGGATCGTGCCGAACGGAGACGCGATCAGGTGCTGTTGCCAACGCTTGGTGACCGCCGGCTGCCGCGCCAGCAAGGCGCCAAGATCCTGAAAAGCAATTTTGCCGGGGATCAGAGTTAGTACGGCCGCTCCAATGACTATCGATACGGCCTCTCTTCGCCGCCGACGCCCAAGCGACCCTGCGTCCCTTTTACTCAACGCCACACCGCAACGCCCCACCGCCACTTGCCGCCAGACGACGGCATGCGTGAGGTTTTTATGGTCCGATTAACCTTGCGAAGGCGTTAACTTCTCGGGGCAACTGCGCACTGGGCCACGCGAGACGCCATTGCAGTAACGACATCTCGGCACAAACCACCCAGATTTGCGGCTCTCGCAAACAACCAACAGGAAACAAAAATTAACTATATCGCAATTGCTCCCGCACATTATTGCCGGCGGTATTCTTTGCGGGCCCGCATGTTCGGTTTCTTGCTGCCATCCACTGCCGTGGGTCAGATTACGCTGGTTGCGGGTGCCTCCATTGCACTCCTCGCAGCCGCGTGCATCCTCTATCGACGCCTGCAAGAGCAAAATCGTCGTCTGTCCACTGCGCTCAACAACATGTCGCAGGGACTGAACATGTTCGATGCGCAAGGTCGCATCATTTTGCTCAATAAGCGCTACCTGCAGATGTACAAACTTTCTCCTGAGGTTGTTAAACCCGGTTGCACGCTCACGCGTCTTATCGAGTATCGCAAGGAAACCGGACTGTTCGCCGGCGACGTCGACAGTTACGTGAAAAAAATTCTTGAAGCGATGTCGCTCGGCAAGAGCCAGGAACATTACGTCCAGGCAAGCGACGGCCGTATCGTGCTCGCGAAGAACGAGCCGTTGCCGGGTGGCGGCTGGGTGTCCACGCACGAGGACGTCACAGAGCAGCGGCGTGCCGAAGAGGAGCGCGCCGCAATTCGCGGACAAGAGGAACGGCGGGCGAGCATTGATTCCGCCATTACGTCATTTCGGCCGACGGTCGAGACACTGCTTTCGACGGTGAGCGAAAGCGCGACCGCGATGCGTTCAACCGCGCTGGCCCTTTTCGGCTCCTCAGAACACACCTCCCAGCGGGCCGAAAGCGCGGTGCACGCTTTTCACGAAGCATCGGCGAACGTTGAAACTGCAGCAGTCGCCGCCGATGAGTTGTCCCGTTCTATTGCCGAGATCAGTCGTCAGCTGACCCACACGACGAATATTGTCGGGCTCGCCACGAGCGAGGCGCGCGCTACCGATGGTGAGATCGGCGGGCTGGCAGATGGAGCGCAGAAGATCGGTGACGTGGTCAAGTTGATCCGCAATATCGCGGGGCAGACAAACCTGCTTGCACTCAATGCCACGATCGAGGCCGCTCGCGCGGGCGAGGCGGGAAAAGGCTTCGCTGTTGTCGCCTCGGAGGTCAAGTCACTCGCGGTGCAAACCGCCAAGGCAACCGAAGACATCGCCAATCATATTCTCGCCGTACAGGATTCAACTTCGGCGGCAGTGGAAGCCATCAGGCAGATCGCCACGCGAATGCGTGAGATCAATGAAAACACCTCGGCGGTCGCTGCATCTGTTGAACAGCAGAACGCGGCAACGAGTGAGATTTCCCGCAACGTCGCCAGCGCAGCGGAAGGCACAGGGCACGTCGTATCGGTGCTCGGCGACGTCGCCGGCGCGGCAACGCAGACACGCTCCTCGGCGGAAGTCGTGCGCGACGCCTCGGAAGCCGTTGACCACGCCGTGGCTAACCTGCGGCTCGAGGTGGAAGACTTCCTCGGCAAGGTAGCAGTCTAGGCTTCTGCCTAAAGAAAGTGCCTAGGCTTGGCTCGCTGCCGTCTTGCCCAGCGCAGCCTGAGCGGCCGCCAGGCGCGCAATCGGCACACGGAAGGGCGAACAGGACACGTAGTCGAGCTTGGCTTCGTGACAGAAGGCAACCGATGACGGATCGCCTCCGTGTTCGCCGCAAATTCCGACCTTCAGCTTTGGCCTGACCTTGCGGCCCCGCTCAACACCAATTTTGACAAGTTCGCCGACACCGCGCTGATCGATGGACACAAATGGATCAGCGGGAAGGATGCCCCGCGCAGTATAGATGCCGAGAAAACTCGCCGCGTCATCGCGCGAAATCCCGAACGTCGTTTGCGTCAGGTCATTGGTACCGAATGAGAAAAATTCGGCGCTCTGCGCAATTTCATCGGCCAACAACGAGGCACGCGGCAGTTCGATCATCGTGCCGACCTGGTAATCGACTTTCGTTTTTTTCTCCTTTGCGACAGCCTGCGCCATTGCATCGATACGGGCCTTCACGAGGTCAAGTTCGGCTTTTGTTGCAATCAACGGCACCATGACTTCCGGCACCACCGGTTTGCCTGTGCGCTTGGCTGCCTCAATCGCCGCCTCGAAAATCGCGCGCGCCTGCATCTCGGCAATCTCCGGATAGACGATTGCGATACGACAACCCCGGAAGCCAAGCATCGGATTGAATTCGGAAAGCTCGTTCGCGCGGGCGGCGAGCTTCTTGGGATCTTCACCCATGGCGGCCGCAACTTCCGCAATCTCCGCGTCGCCATGAGGGAGGAATTCGTGCAGCGGCGGATCCAAAAGCCGGATAGTCACCGGTCGGCCGGCCATGATCTCGAACAATTCAACGAAATCGGCACGCTGCATCGGCAGCAGCTTGGCGATCGCCGCACGACGCAACCTTTCGTCGTCGGCGAGAATCATCTCGCGGACCGCCTGGATACGGTCAGATTCGAAAAACATGTGCTCAGTCCGACAGAGCCCGATGCCCTCGGCGCCAAAGCGAACCGCGGCCTTGGCGTCCGTTGGCGTATCGGCGTTCGCCCGCACGCCCAGACGGCGGACTTTGTCGGCCCAACCAATCAAGGTTGCAAATTCGCCGGACAATTCCGGCTGCACCATATCGACCTTACCGGCCAACACCTGCCCGGTTGAGCCGTCGACAGTGATGTGGTCGCCCTTCTTGAAGCTTTGACCGCCGGCGACCATGGTCCCCGCCGCGTAGTCGACGCGCAGCGAACCAGCGCCGGAAACGCATGGCTTTCCCATTCCGCGCGCGACGACCGCCGCATGAGATGTCATGCCGCCCCGTGTTGTGAGAATTCCTTCCGCCGCGTGCATCCCATGGATGTCCTCCGGCGAGGTCTCTACGCGCACGAGGACGACTTTTTTGCCATCCGATTTCAGCTGTGCTGCTTCATCGGGCGAGAAAACAATCTCACCGCTGGCCGCACCCGGCGAGGCCGGCAAGCCGGTAGCGATGACGCGCCGATGGGCGCGCGGATCGATGGTCGGATGCAACAACTGATCAAGGCTGAGCGGGTCGACGCGTAGCACCGCATCGCTTTTCGATATCAGCCCCTCGTTGGCCAGTTCAACCGCGATGCGAAGCGCGGCCTTGGCCGTGCGCTTGCCGGATCGCGTCTGCAGCATCCACAGCTTGCCTTGTTCGACTGTAAATTCCAGATCCTGCATGTCGCGATAGTGGCGCTCGAGCACATTGTAGATGCGCTTGAGCTCGGCATAGGCCTTCGGCAACGCATATTCCATCGAAGGCTTGTCGGAGCCGGCCTCCTTGCGGGCGGCCTCACTGATCTCCTGCGGCGTACGAATGCCGGCGACGACATCCTCGCCTTGAGCGTTGATCAGGAATTCGCCGTAGAGTTTTTTCTCACCGGTCGAGGGGTTGCGAGTAAAAGCAACGCCGGTCGCCGAGGTGTCGCCCATGTTGCCAAAGACCATGGCCTGCACGTTGACCGCCGTGCCCCAACTTTCCGGAATATTGTGCAGCCTGCGATACGTGATAGCGCGTTGGTTCATCCATGACCCAAACACCGCGCCGATTGCTCCCCACAGTTGCTCGTGCGGATTCTGCGGAAAGTCTTGACCGAGTTCATCCTTCACGCGCTTCTTGTAGCGAACGACGAGATCTGCCCAGTCGTCGGCAGACAAGTCAGTATCGAGCGTATAGCCCTGCTGCTCTTTGTGACGGTCTAGCAATTCTTCGAAATGCTCGTGGCCGACGCCAAGCACCACATCCGAGTACATCGTAATGAAACGGCGATAGCTGTCGTAGGCGAAGCGCCGATCGCCTGATCTCTTCGCGATCGTCTCGACCGTTTCGTCGTTGAGACCGAGATTGAGCACCGTGTCCATCATGCCCGGCATCGACGCGCGGGCACCGGAACGCACCGAGACCAGGAGAGGGTTCGTCTCGTCGCCGAATTTCTTTCCGGTGATGCGACCGACGCGCGCCAAGGCCTTCTCGACCTGATCGCGCAGGTCCTTCGGGTACTGCTTGTTGTGACTATAGTAGTAGGTGCAGACCTCGGTCGTTATGGTGAAGCCTGGCGGGACCGGCAACCCGAGATTTGCCATCTCGGCCAGCCCTGCACCCTTGCCGCCAAGGAGATCGCGCATGGCGGCGGTGCCCTCGGCACGGCCATCGCCGAAGCCGTAGACCCATTTACCTTTGGATTGCGCGGCAGCCGCCTTCGTCTTCTGTCTGGAAGCCTTAGGTCGGGAAGCCTTGGGTCGGGACGCCTTTGGTTGTTTCTTGCGCTTTACAGTGGTGCGCGCACGCTTTTTAGCCATTGGTCAAGCAACATTGGTGGGACGAAGGCATCTAAAAGCACCGCCAGAGGGCTCTGCGCAAGCCCGTAATTCGATCAGCGGAAAAGCCCCAGACCGAGCAGGCCGATGAGGATCAGATAGACAGCCACGATGATGTTGAGAAGACGCGGAATGATGAGAATCAGAATGCCGGCGATGAGTGCAACGATCGGCTGCAAATGCGCAATGCTGAAGGTCATGATCTACTCCCTGTATGGCTGGCAATGAGGTTGAAAACGGCGATGCCGCCGGTCAGTTCCACTTTATGACATCGCAAATGCGCTGCGAAGTTCTATGCCCTTAGAGGGCTGCAGTTATCCCTCGATCTTTGAGAAATCGGCTACTGACCGCGTCGCTTCGCGAATCTCGTTGAGGAGCTTCAGGCGATTCTCGCGCAGGCCTTTGTTGTCGACATTGACGGTGACTTTGTCGAAAAACGCATCGACGCGCGGGCGCAGCTTGGCCATTGCACGCATGGCCGCTGAAAAATCTTCTTTGCCGACAGCTGCCTTGGCCTCTCCTCTTGCGACGTCGATTGCCTCCGCCAACGCCTTCTCTTCGGGTAGTTCGTATTTCTGGGACTCCGGCACACCAGTGTATTCGCGTTTGTCTTTTTTCTCCTCAATACGGATGATGTTGGTCGCGCGCTTGTAGCCGGCCAACAGATTCTTGCCGTCATCGCTGTCGAGGAATTTTCCGAGCGCCTCGACGCGTCGGACGATCAAGACCAGAAGTTGGCCCGACACCAATGAACTATTTTCTAGAACGGCACTGACTAAATCGTGTCGGGCCTTTTGATCGCGAAGCTGCACGACCAACCGATCGCCAAAAAACGTCATCAAGTCGTCTATTTTAAATCGACCCTCATTGTCGGTCAGCGTTGGAAAATATTGTTTTGCGTGCCCTTCGACAGTCGAACGCAAGCTGATCGGCAACTGATTGTCCAAGACGATTCTAATCACGCCCAAGGCCGCGCGACGCAACGCATAGGGATCTTTCGACCCCGTCGGTTTTTCGTTGATCGCCCAAAACCCAGTCAGCGTGTCGATCTTGTCCGCGAGCGCAACCGCGATTGAGACGGGCTCGGCCGGGACGAGGTCATCCGGACCTTTCGGCTTGTAGTGGTCTTCGCAGGCACGCGCGACAGCTTCATCTTCGTTCTGCGCCTCGGCATAGTAGCGGCCCATCAGCCCCTGCAATTCCGGGAACTCGCCAACGACTTCGGTCAAAAGATCGGCTTTGCACAGGTCCGCGGCGCGTTCGGCCTTCGCTGCATCGGCATCTACTATCGGCGAAAGCTGGCCGGCAAGAGCCCGGATCCGAGCAATTCGCGCAGCCTGCGTGCCAAGTTTTTCTTGGAAAATGATGTGTTCGAACTTCGGCAGCCGGTCTTCAAGGCGTGTCTTCAGATCGGTCTCATAGAAAAACTTGGCGTCGGAAAGCCGCGCGCGGATGACGCGCTCGTTACCTGCAATAATCGCTTTGCCGCCATCGGCAGCCTCTTCATTCGCCACCAGAATAAATTTGTTCGCGAGCTTGGCAGTCTGCGGATCTCGCAACACAAAGCATTTCTGGTTGTTGCGGATGGTCGCGCGGATGACTTCGTCCGGGATCGACAGGAAGCTTTTGTCGAATGTCCCCATCAGCGTCACCGGCCATTCGACCAGCCCGGCGACTTCGGCCAGCAGGCCCTCGTCTTCCACCAGTTCGTAGCCCTGCGCGAACGCAAGATTCTTGGCGTCGGCGAGGATCACATCAGCGCGCCGTGCGGGGTCGAGAACCACCTTCGCCTTTTCAAGCTTTGCGACATAGTCCTCGAAGCGACGCACCTTGATCGCGCCGGGCGCCATGAAGCGATGACCACGCGTTTCGTCGCCACCTTTTATGCCGTCGATATCCAACGGAACGACCACCGGCTCTTCGGTTTCCGGTCCGAAAGTCGCGACGATCGAATGAAGCGGGCGCACCCAGCTAAGCCGGCCAGAGCCCCAACGCATCGACTTCGGCCACGGAAAATTGCGCACTACATCGGGAATCATTTCGGCAATCACATCCAGCGTCGGCCTTCCCGGCTTGTCGATCACCGCGACGTAGAAATCGCCCTTCTTGTCCGGCTGAACTTTTGCCTGCTTGATGGATTGGAGGCCTGCCGCCTTGAGAAACCCAGCAATGGCATTCTCCGGCGCCCCGACCCGCGGCCCCTTTTTCTCTTCTTTGATGTCAGGTTGGCGCGCCGGCACGCCATGCACGGACAGTGCAAGCCGGCGCGGCGTCGCGAAACCCTTGGCGCCCTCGTAGGCAAGCCCGGCCGCTATCAGCCGGTCGGTGACCAACTTTCGCAGGTCCTCGGCCGCGCGCGCCTGCATGCGCGCAGGGATTTCCTCGGACAGGAATTCGAGCAGAAGGTCGGGCATTGGGCCGAATGTGAATGTTACGTCGCGCGCCTGCCTAGCAAGGGAGCCTCCAGCTGTCACCCTCGCGCTCGGCTTTTTACCAGCCTCCGCCGCCTCCGCCTCCCCCGCCGCCGCCAGAACCGCCGCCACCACCGGAAAAGCCAGAGGAACCGGAAGAGGCCGGCTCTGCACTCGCAAAAGCGTCGCTCATGCTTGCAACTGAAGACGATACGGCATTGCTGAAATTGCTGCCTGACCAGCCGCCCGAGCTCCACCTCGGCTGATAGCTGCTCATCGGATCAGGATCGTCCGGGTGCGCACGGCGTACTGCTGCGGCGAAGGCGTCGGACCAGGGCTTTTCCACATCAAGCGCGACCGCGTATGGCAGCAGGGACTCGAAGCGATCAGCGGTGATTTCGGGCGCGCTCAGATTGAGGCGATCGGATTCAGCCGTCTCGAGATAGAGACGGAATCCAGCAAGTTGATCCATGATCGGACGGCCGAGCGCGGTCGGTGCGCGCATCAGGTAGAGGAACAGGCCATTCACCGTGGTGAAAGCCGTGACCAGCACAAAAGCAAACGGATAGTTCTCGACATACGACCACATCTGCGAAAGGGAGTCGCCCACGCCATGGGGAAACAGGCTCTGCAACATCGAAGCCCCGATCGAAATGAATACGGCAAGAAAAGCCAGTGACATGATGGTGCGGAACAGGGAGTGGAAGTTGGCATTGAAGAAAACGGGAAGGACCTGCATCGCAACTATCCCGGCGAAAAAGCCGGCAAAGCCAAGCCCGGCCAGGATCGAAAGGTCCCGATCCTGCAATCCGCCGAACGTGATGACCCCGACGACAATCGCAACGGTCATCGCTCCGCCGGCGATCACGTAACCAATATTGCGATGAAAGAAGCGACCGCGGTTTTCTGCTTCAATGCTCTTTGTAAAGCTCTCGCCGACCTTTGACACCGAGTAGCTGTGAGCGTCACTGATGGTGGCAACACCGCCCTGGCCTTTGACCCAGTTCAGGATCGTATCCTCACCGGATGGAAGCGCGCCCGAAGGATTCTTCTCGGTCGATTTGAGCGTCAACGTGCCGCTGCGGTCGTCGAAACGAAGAAGCCCTCGCACCGCGAGCGACAGTGCAGCCGCAGTAAATGCCCGCCATTTCTCCCGACCGAAGCCCCAATCGCGGATGTAATTGGCGAGCGCCGGCGAGATCCCGGCCGGCGGCTGAAACAGCGGAATGATCGCGCCGCCTTTCGGATCGCGGCCGACCGCTCGCCACGCAGCGAGGTAGTAACCGAGCACGAGCACGAGGCCTGCACCACCGAAAGCCCATCGCCGATTGTCGAAGACTTCGTACCAAAGCAAAGTCTTTTGGGTTGGCGCATCTATCGCTTCTGCGGGGATTTCGGCCACGACCGTCAAACCCTCGCCCGGTGCGAGCCGCCGCGTTGTTTCGACATTAAGAGTGCCGAGCGCACCGAGGCTCCCTCTCCAATCCTTGCCTCGCTCGCCCATTCGGCCCGTGAATGCAGTCCAGCGCGGTGGTCCGCCGCCAGCAACGAACTGCAACTGGTAGCTCGCCGCTAGAATCGGAAAGCGCCAGAAATTGCCAGTGACGTTCCAGTTCAGCTCTGGCTTGCCGTCAAACCAGCGCACCTGCCGCCCCGTTTTGTACCGGAAGACGTAGGTGTGGGCGCCGCTCGATACGATTGTATCCTTGTCGCCGGCGTAGATCCGAACAACTCCATGTTCGCGGCGCGTCGAATATCTCTCTGGTTTGCCGCCACGTTCGACGCCGATCATGGTGAAATCCACCTCGCGGATGGCACCATTCGCGTCCTTGAACGTCAGTGGAAAGTCTCGATAAATGCCGTGCCTGATATCGCGTCCCTCAGCTTGCACGCGAACCGTTTCGGTGACCGTCAACTCGCCATCCCTGGCGAGACGGACATTAAATCGAACGACTGGATGACTTCCGCTGCGAGCGTGCGGGTGGCCTCCCCGAGCCACACCCCGGCTGCGACCAACAACATCAACGCGGTTCGCCACGGCACGCGGCGCAAGCAAATGGAAGGTGCCGGCGGGGCAGTCATCGTGCGGGAGGCGGCTGTAAGTTGACGGTAGGCGTCGCCCGTTCGGCGTCGTTGGAGATTTCAAAATATTGCCGTTGCGAAAAGCCGAACAAGCTGGCGATGACATTGCTGGGGAATGACTGCACCAGCACGTTCTGATTGCGTACCGTGCCGTTGTAATAGCGGCGCGCCATCTGCAGCTCGGTTTCCAGCTGGCTCAATTGCTGCTGAAGTTCGAGAAAGTTTTGGCTCGCCTTGAGATCGGGATAATTTTCAGCGAGCGCGACAAGCTTGCTCAATGCGAGGGACAAGGCGGTTTCGGCCTGCGCCCGGCTTGCCACATCGTTGTCGGGTAATGCACGTGCCGCACCGCGCAACTTGGTTACTTCTTCAAGGACTGAGCGCTCGTGCCCGGCGTAACCTTTGACCGCGTCGACCAGATTGGGAACGAGGTCGGACCTGCGCTTGAGCTGGACATCGATCCCGCTCCACGCCTCATTCGCCATCTGGCGCGTCCGGACCAGGCTGTTGAAAATGATGATTGCGTATATTGCGACCGCCGCTGCGACGATCGAAATGACCCAGAGCAACATGATCCTGGGGCCCCCGCGCCAAGTGATTCGGTCACGCCACCAGAATACCAATTCTTTTAACTGCCGTCGCAGACCTCAGGCGGCTCCGCCGCCTTCTGTCGCGAGCCAGGCCTCACCACACGCTTTCGCCAACTCACGCACGCGCAAAATGTAGCTTTGGCGTTCGGTCACTGAAATTACGCCGCGCGCGTCAAGAAGATTGAATACGTGGCTTGCCTTGATGCACTGGTCGTAAGCGGGAAGCGCCATAAGATGACGTTGCTTCTTGCCGTCGGCCCAACCTGCCGCGAGATATTTCTGGCAGGCGGCTTCTGCCATCTTGAACTGCTCGAACAGCATCGCGGTGTCGGCGATCTCGAAATTGTGGCGCGAATACTCCTGCTCCGCCTGCAGGAAAACGTCGCCATATGTGACCTTCTTGTCGTCGGTGCGCCCGTTGAAATTGAGCGCAAAGACATTGTCGACGCCCTGAACATACATCGCGAGCCGCTCAAGCCCGTAGGTCAGTTCGCCGGCGACGGGCGAGCATTCAAACCCCGCGACCTGCTGGAAGTATGTGAATTGCGAAACTTCCATGCCATCGCACCAGCATTCCCAGCCGAGTCCCCACGCTCCCAATGTGGGACTTTCCCAATCGTCCTCGACAAAACGAATGTCGTGGATCTTCGGATCGATGCCGATCGTCTTCAGTGAATTGAGATACAAATCCTGAATGTCGGGAGGCGAAGGCTTCAGGATGACCTGAAACTGATAGTAGTGCTGCAACCGGTTCGGGTTTTCGCCGTAACGGCCGTCCTTCGGGCGGCGCGAGGGCTGCACGTAGGCAGCATTCCACGGCTTCGGACCAAGCGCCCGCAAGGTGGTCGCAGGGTGGAACGTCCCGGCTCCCACCTCCATGTCGTAGGGTTGCAGGATGACGCAGCCCCA
Organism: uncultured Alphaproteobacteria bacterium; assembly: GCA_963707615.1. Lineage (GTDB taxonomy): Bacteria > Pseudomonadota > Alphaproteobacteria > Rhizobiales > Xanthobacteraceae > Pseudolabrys. Next base: position 118,598 of record CAVPQT010000001.1, on the reverse strand, counting down.
ATTCGCCCAATACTGCTGCAGGGCAAGAATAAGCCCTTGGAATGACCGCGTGGGGTCCAAGGTGCCTTGATGTGCGCCGTCGCTGGCGAGAAGTCTGGCTTCAGCCATCGGATGGATACTGATTCTTAAGCACAGGAATAGATTCGACCCTAGAGGTGGCCCCATAGTGGGTCAAGTCGCGGTCCATTTACGCGCCGTTGAACCGCCGCTGATATCCCACGCGACTGAGCAAGAAGAAAAAGCATGTCGCGAGTTGGGGATATTGCAATGCTCTCTTTTCAGCTGATTGGTTGGGTACTGATCCTGCTGTTCTTCGGCGCCATGATCGGCGGCCATAAAGGCGTGGCCGACCGTTAACCCGGCCTGATCAGGCAACCCTATCGCTAGTCTTAGAGGCGATACTCGCCAGTCATCGGATCGCGGCGAAGCGTCGGACGATTCTCGGCGTCCGTTATTTTGGCTTTCACGCGCCTCGCGTTCTCAAGCTCTTCATTGATGCGGCGCGCTTCCTTGACCGCCCAGTGCACGACCATGGCGCCGCCCAATGCGACGAGCGACCATTTCACCAGCGGCGAGAGCAAGAACGTCGGCATGAGCAGCTCCGATCGAATATCAACCGACAAAGAGTCAGTTGCGAAGGCGGCATTTTCGGGGCGAATGTGGATTGGCGCAAGTGGTCGGCCAGCGGCACAGAGTCGCCCATATTTATGGCCGGAATCCCCGCCCAAAAATCGCACTACGTCGCACTAGAGGCCGTACCGCGACCAAAAAGCGCGAATCTCCAGCGCCGAAATAAAGTCGTCAGCAAGACCGGGTTTCTGAACGAACGCATCCACCATATTAACACCCGGTAATCTCCGCCCGAACAGTGAGCGCTCGGCCGAGATGAGCGGCGTGTGGACCTTCTCACCAAAACGTTGACGCAGTGTCGAACGCAAATCGCCGAGACCGTCCGCCAATCCGAGTTCGATCGCCTTCTGTGCAATCCAGAACTCGCCCGAGAACAGATTCTTGTCGGAGCCTTTCAATTTCGAGCCGCGCCGCTCCTTAACAAGCGCAATGAAGTTCTCGTGAATCTCGTTTTGGATAGCCTTGATACGTTTCACATCCTCCGGCTTCTCCGGCAGGAACGGATCGAGCATCGCCTTGCGATCACCTGATGTGTAAAGCCGCCGTTCGATTCCGACCTTGTTCATCAGTTCGTGAAATCCGAACGAGGCGCCAACGACGCCGATCGACCCGACAATCGAGAACTCATTGCACATGATTTCGTCGGCGGCGCAGGCCAACATGTAGCCTCCCGACGCGCCGACATCCTCGACGAACGCCAACACCGGTAACTTTTTTTCGTCGGCAAGTTGCCGAATGCGTCGAAAGATGAGGTGTGATTGCGACGGCGAGCCGCCTGGTGAGTTGATGATCAAGGCAACTGCTTGCGCGCGCGGCGTGGAAAAGGCGCGCTCGAGCGACTTTGCAATCGAAGACAGCAACAAGCCCGGGCGCAGAGGAGTCACGACGCCGATGACCCCCGCAAGGCGAACCACCGGCACGACGGGTACGTCGGTACGGAATCGCCGCGGCACCAATCGGGCGGAAAAATCGATCAGGCGCTTGCCGAAAGTGGGTTGGGGATCGTTTTCGTTGGCCATCGACATTCAAATAGGCAGGCACCAGCCCTCAAGTCAAAGGTCGGCACCGATCACACGGCTTGTTGGAACCTCAACTGCGCCTTTCTCACTAAAATATGGGCGATTTGCCCGGAAATGATCGGGCGTTGCCTGTTTTTTAACTTTGGAATGCTTTTTGCAAGATAGTGGGCGCCGGCGCTTTTGAAGAGGCGGATCGATGGATCCCAAGATCACACTCCTGTTCATGTTGATCGGTAGCGTTATTGGTCTTTCGCGCTTGAGCGACGTGAATTTGGACCGCGTGCGGCGCCAGCTGGCGGACCGGCAATGGCGTGAATTTGTGCCCAGGCGGCGCAAGGTTTAGGCAAAACCTGCTTAGGCGTCCGCGATACTGAGAGTCTTTCCTTCGCGTAGTACGGCCTCGACAGCTGCCGTCGGCTGGCCGCTCTCGTCATTGAGCGCAAGGGCCGGATAGTCTGCTCGCGTTCCGCCACCTCCCTTCATCGCGCGCACCAGCACGCGGATGGCCGGCGCTCCCGCGCGCGGAAGCACCGCGAGCACGCTTATGTCTCCAAATGACCTGCCGAGCGCTTCAAGCACCTCGTCCAATGCGTCTGCCCGCCAGATCAGGGTCACGACACCGCGCGCTTTCAAAAGCCAGGCTGCGGTATCGACCCAGCGCCCCAGGAGCCCGGGCGCACCCACATGAGCCAGGCGTCGACGCGGATCAGGCGAGACATTCTGACGGCGCGCGTCGTGAAAGGGCGGATTCATCAAAACACGATCTGCGCTCGCAGGAGAGAGCCCCGCGCGTTCAAACGCGTCCGCGTTTTCCACGTCAAGCATGATCACTTTAATTCGACTGTCGAGATGATTGAGCCGCGCATTATAGGCGGCGAGAGAGCAAAGGACCGGGTCGACCTCGACGAGTGTCACCTTCACGTCATTTACGCGTGCCGCAAGCGCCAGGCCCGCTGCACCAACACCAGCCCCCAGGTCGACCGCATGCTCACCGCCACGAGCTCCGGTTGCCGCGGCCAGCAGAATCGCGTCATGACCGACTCGGTGGCCGCGCACAGGCTGTCGCAAACGTAGCCTGCCCCCGAGGACAGCATCTTCAGTGGTTTCGCCTTCAGCTTCCATCAGGGCGTAGCTCATGGCCCAGGCCGGCTTCTTCCAACAGCCGCCGCGCCCGCAACTCGTACTCTTCCGCCACCAGAACGCGGCGTGGCAGAACGCCCAGCGACCCCTCCAAAACGCTCATGTTCTGATCGAATACAAGCGGCCGAAACCCCGCGCTCTCAAGCAAAGCCACGACTGCTGAAACCAGCACAGCGTCATTGGTACGGATGAGTTCGCGCATGGACTAGAGTTTACATTGGGCCAGTTGTCAGTTGGCCATTCAGCCCACCAACAACGTCCGCGTCAAATTGACTTGATACGACAATCTAATGGACTTGCCGCTGTAGCATAGCATTCCTATGCTCGCGCTTTCTAAGTGCTGGAGATGAAATGGCCGTCGTTCTTCCATTTGAAAGTCCAAACCCAGCCTCGCTCAATCGGTTGGCCGAATTGGTGGCTCCCGATATGGAGCGCGTCAATTCGACGATTTTGGCTCGTACCGGATCTGACGTCGCGATGATCCCGGAGGTCGCCAACCATCTGATTTCCTCCGGCGGCAAACGGCTGCGGCCGATGCTCACCCTGGCGATGGCAAGGCTCAGCGGCTATTCGGGCGACGGCCATATTAAACTCGCCGCCGCGGTCGAATTCATGCACACCGCCACTCTTTTGCACGATGACGTGGTCGACGAAAGCGACCTTCGTCGCGGCAAGGTCGCCGCGCGCATGCTCTGGGGCAACGAGGCCAGCGTACTCGTCGGTGATTTTCTTCTTGGCCAGGCGTTCAAGATGATGGTCGAGGTCGGAAATCTGCACGCACTCGATATCCTGTCGTCCGCGGCTGCGGTGATCGCGGAAGGTGAAGTCATGCAACTTGGCACCGCCAAAAACACGGCCACCAACGAAGACGAGTACCTTTCGGTCATCCGCGCCAAGACCGCGGAGCTGTTTGCCGCCGCGTGCGAAGTGGGCCCTGCCCTCGCGGCAAAAGAAAAGGCGGAACTGGCGGCCTGCCGATCGTTCGGCATGAATCTCGGAATTGCTTTTCAATTGATCGACGACGCTCTCGACTATGGCGGCAAATCCGCGAAACTCGGCAAGAACGTCGGGGACGATTTCCGCGAAGGTAAAATCACGCTGCCGGTAGTTCTGTCGTTCCGACGAGGTACCGAAAGTGAGCGCGCGTTCTGGAATCGGACGTTGAGTGAAGGCGATGTCCACGACGGCGATCTCGATCAGGCCATCACGTTGATGGCCAAGCACCATTCGATCGAGGACACCGTTGGCCGCGCCCGCCACTATGGCGCGATTGCCACCGATGCACTGGCGTTGGTGCCACCGTCTGAAATCAAATCGGCTCTGGAAGAGGCGGTCGCATTTTGCATTGGGCGCGCGCATTGAGGCGCGGTTGACGCTAACCGATCGCGGCGGGCTGGATCCACCAATCAGGACGCGCAGCCTGGAGCTTCCGCGCCGCCGCCGTACTTTCATTTGGCGTAGCGAACAGCGCGAAACATGTCGGTCCCGACCCCGACATACGGACAAGTCTGGCCCCCGGTAAGGCCCGCAGGGATTCTAAAATCTCGCCGATGACTGGCGCGCAGGCGCACGCCGCATCCGCGAGATCGTTATTGTGCTGCTGCAGAAATTCGATCAGGGGATTGAATTCCTTCGGCACGGCATCGTCATGATTATCGCCATTTGGCCTGACGGCGAACTTGCCAAAGACATCTCGTGTAGCCAACGGCACAAGTGGGTTTACCAGCACCGCCGACAATACCGGCAAAGCGATCGGCGCAGATAAGCGCTCGCCGATACCGCGCATGATCCGCGCCTGCGGATGAAGACAAACGGGAACGTCCGCTCCTGTTGCGCGAGCCGCCGACATAAGTCTGGGGTCATCCAAGGCAAGAGCGTTGGCGCGGGCAACAAGCCGTAAGGCCGCGGCCGCGTCAGCCGAACCGCCACCGAGACCGGCCGCAACGGGAATGTTCTTCTCAAGGAGAAAATTGCCGGCCCGCAGACCCGCAACACGCTCGCGTCCGGCGGCGACTGCCTTAAGAACCAGATTTCCGCCGACTGGCCCACTCTTCCCGCCAAAAGGCCCCTTGATCTCGAGTCCTTCCGCGGCGTCAGTGCGCAATGTCAGCACATCGCCAAAATCAGCGAAGGCAACCAGGCTCTCGAGCTCGTGGTAGCCGTCGGCGCGGCGGCCGAGAACCCGCAATGTCAGATTGATTTTTGCAGGAGCCTTTTCGAGCAGCGTCGCGCTCACACGAAAAACCTATCGCTTAAGCAACGGCTCTCAGCCGCCGTCGCCGCTCTTTTTGCCTGCTTTGGCCTGTGACGAAGTTTCGTCGGGCAGACCTTCCTTGAGCTTTTCCTCAATTTTGGGAAGCTCTTCCGCGTCCGGTTTGAGGTCGCGCGCATGGGCCCACTGGAATCTGGCCTCCAGCACGCGGCCTACCCGCCAATACGCATCGCCAAGATGATCGTTGATCGTGGGGTCTTCAGGCTTGAGCTCAATCGCGCGCTCGAGCTGCTTGGTCGCTTCCTCGTAATTGCCAAGTCGGAAGTAGGCCCAGCCGAGCGAGTTGACGATGTAGCCGTCGTCGGGGCGCTGCTGGACAGCCTTCTTGATCATCTCCATGCCTTCGTCCAGCTTGATGCCCTGGTCGATCCACGAATAACCAAGGTAGTTGAGGACGTGTGGCTGGTCGGGGAATAGCTCGAGCGCCTTCATAAGATCCGCTTCAGCCTTCGCCCACTGCTTCGAGCGCTCGTAGCAAATGCCGCGGAAATAATAGACGACCCAGTTTGCCTTCTCGGGCTTTTGTATCGCGGATACGCCCTTCGAATAAACGTTGGCGCATTCGGCAAACTTCTTGTGCCCGCGCAGCACATTGCCAAGCGCCATAATCGCTTCGAGATCATCCGGATTCTGCTTGATCAACCCTTCCAGATGCTTCTGCGCCTCGTCAGCGCGGTCAAGGCTGTCGAGATTGGCGGCCATCTGGATGGCAGCGTTGCGGTGCAAGGGAGAACTTGGAGGAACGCGATCGTAGATCTTGATCGCAAGCTCCGGTTTCTTGAGAGATTCATAGAGATCGGCGAGCGACAGCAAAGCAAGCGGATGATTGGGGCTGAGGAAGAGCGAGAGCTGCAGATAGACCAAGCCGAGGTCCTCTCCGCCTCGCCGACCAAGCGATGCGCCGAGACCATAGAGTGCCTCGGCGGCGCCCGCCTGAACGTTGGTGACCAGCGGCGGCAATTTCTCGCCCGCCTTGAGCTTGTCCATCGCCTCGACCACCAGCGGATGCCGCGGCAGCGTTTTGTCGAAGGTTTCAAAAACCGTCATGGCCTCTTTGGGTGAACGGTTGCGCGAAACCCAGCTGCCATAAGCCTGCACGACGCGCAGGGCCGTAGAGTTCTAACTTGTAGGCGCGCTCCAGACGTTTGCCGGCTTCTTTTTGATTGCCGGCCACATCGTAGATCAGGCCGGCGTGGAGATCCTTGAAGATCGCGTACCACTCCGGCCCGGCGAGATGGTCGATCGCGGTGATCGCGCCCTTGCTGTCATTGGCGCCAAGGCTGCCCCACGCTGAAAGCAGCGTTGCAGTCAGATCGGTAATCGGTCCCCGGATCGATTGAGCGAGATCGCGCCGCGCAGGCGCATATTGCTTGCGCTTGAGCGAATTCACTCCAAGCACCAGGCGCGCAACACGGTCATTTTTGTCAGCCTGCGCCACGCGCTCGGCAAACTTCACGGCTTCATCGACATCACCGTCAACCAGAAATGCGAGGAAGACGCGGTCAAGCAACTCACCATTGTTCGGATCACGCTTGAGCGCTGCCCGGTAATAGGCGGCGGCGGCGGCGGCGTCGCGCTGCTGCCCGGCATGGCGCGCGGCCAGATAGCTACCCGAGGCGCTGATTGCGCTGGATTGCAGGGCACTCGTCTGCTGCGCGGCAAGAGGGGTCGTTGCTGCCGCCAGAAAGGCGGCCAGCGCGCTGCCGGCAACGCAGCGGCCGAAGCTCGAAAGGGTCACGGGCAGTGCTCCAATGAAGCGGTTGCGGCGGATTCGCACGCGAACCACAGGATGTTACGCCGAGAATGGCCTTTTTGCGCCGCCCCCGCAAGAACGTCCCGCGCGGCGCGACATTGGCAAGCTTGAGGGGGCCGGTGTGGCAGTATCGTGACCGGATCGGCCCGAAGTTCACATATTCGGATAGTTGGGTCCCCCACCGCCCTCAGGGGGAACCCAGGTTATGTTCTGGTTAGGGTCTTTGATGTCACAGGTTTTGCAGTGGACACAATTTTGGGCGTTGATCACGAATTTCGCGGTGCCGGCCTCCTCTATCCACTCATAAACACCCGCGGGACAATAGCGCGCGGACGGGCCCGCAAAGACATCATGCTCTGATTTTTTCTGTAAGCCGAGATCGGCAACCTTGAGGTGGACCGGTTGATCTTCTTCGTGATTGGTATTGGAAAGAAATACCGAAGAAAGGCGGTCGAAGGTAAGTTTGCCGTCAGGTTTCGGGTAGGACACCGGCGTGCTTTCGGACGCTGGCTTCAGAGTGGCATAGTCGGGCGTATCGTGCCGGAGTGTGCCGAATAGCGAGAAGCCGAGCGTATTTGTCCACATATCAAGTCCACCGAGCGTTATCCCCAGAAGTGTTCCGAATTTCGACCATAGCGGCTTGGCATTGCGCACTTTCCAGAGATCTTTTCCGATCGCCGAATTGCGCCACCCTGCGTCATAGTCCGACAACTCATCGTGACTGCGGCCCGAAGAGAGTGCACCCGCGGCAGATTCCGCGGCCATTATTCCCGACAGAATGGCGTTGTGGCTGCCCTTGATGCGCGGCACGTTCATAAAGCCAGCGTCGCAACCGATCAGTGCGCCGCCAGGAAATGTTAGTTTCGGCACCGACTGATAACCACCTTCGGTCAAGGCGCGGGCGCCGTAGGCGAGCCTCTTGCCACCATCGAAAGTATCGCGCACGAACGGATGTGTCTTGAAGCGCTGGAATTCCTCGAATGGCGAAAGATACGGATTTGAATAGTTGAGATAGAGAACAAATCCGACCGACACCAGGTTTTCGTCGAGGTGATAGAGAAATGACCCGCCGCCGGTTGAATTGTCGAGCGGCCATCCGAAGGTATGCTGAACCATACCCTTGCGATGTTTCTCCGGTGCGACCTGCCAAAGCTCTTTCAAGCCGAGTGCGAATTTCTGCGGCGGGCGGTCGTTGGCAAGACCAAATTTTGCGATCAATTGCTTGCCGAGATTGCCTCGCGCTCCTTCCGCAAACAGCGTGTATTTCCCGCGCAGTTCCATTCCACGCGTGAAATTAGCCTTAGGTTCACCGTTCTTGCCAACGCCCATGTCGCCGGTAGCAACACCCGCAACTGTGCCGTTTGCGTCAAAGAGAACTTCGGTGGCGGCAAACCCTGGATAGATTTCAACCCCGAGCGCCTCTGCCTTTGTCGCCAGCCAACGGCAGACGTTGCCAAGCGAGACGATGTAGTTGCCGTGATTGTTCATCAGCGGCGGCATCATGAAATTCGGCAGCCGGATCGCCCCGGTCGCTGAAAGATAGTAGAAACGATCATCGGTGACGGACGTCTTGATTGGAGTGTCTTCGGAGCGCCAATCCGGCAACAAGCGATCAAGGCCAACCGGGTCGATCACGGCGCCTGAGAGGATGTGCGCACCGACCTCGGAACCTTTCTCCACCACAACCACGGAAACATCCGGATTGATCTGCTTGAGGCGGATCGCGGCCGCGAGCCCCGCGGGCCCCGCTCCAACAACCACCACATCGAATTCCATCGCCTCGCGGGCTGGTAACTCGGCCATGAATCTCTCCTTGGCCAATTGTCCACTTTTGCACAGAGGGCGGCAATCGGGCTCACCCTATGCTAGGGTGAATAAGTGATCCCCTCTCGCAACACTCCTGCACGCGACCTTCTCGATTTCTATGCCGAGACGGGCGTCGATGCACTCCTCGAAGAAAGTCCAGTTGACCGCTTTGCCGCCATCGAGCAGGCCGCGCCTATTGCTCGTGCCCCGCGACCGGCGGCGCCATCCGCCAATTTGGACTCAGTCGTCCGCGCCGCTCCCGCCACCCCGCCTGCTCCTGATGAGGCTGTCATGCAGGCGCGTTCGGCGGCAAAAAACGCAAAGACACTCGATGAGCTGCGCACCATTCTCGCCAATTTTGAAGGCTGCGCGCTGAAACCCACGGCAAGCCAGCTCGTGTTCGCCGACGGCAATCCTGAAGCAAGGCTGATGCTTGTCGGCGAAGCTCCCGGTCGTGACGAAGACATCGAAGGCCTGCCATTCGTCGGCCGATCCGGCAAATTGCTTGACCGCATGCTGACGGCGATCGGGTTAGACCGTAGCTCCGTGTACATCGCCAACATCGTGCCCTGGCGTCCGCCGGGCAATCGCACCCCCACCCCTCAGGAATTGCAAATCTGTCTCCCGTTCATCTTGCGGCAGATCGAACTTGCCGACCCCGACATACTGGTCTGCCTCGGCGGCCCGTCGGCACAGACGCTGCTCGGCATCAAAGAAGGCATCACCAAAACACGGGGACGATGGTTCTCCTTTGAAACAGGCAAGCGCGAAATCCGCGCCATGCCGACGTTCCATCCGGCCTTCCTGCTGCGCAGTCCACTACAGAAGCGGTTCGCGTGGCGCGATTTCCTGGCAATAAAAAAGGCGCTCGATCACCGATAGGCGACCAGAATTGCCCCGGCGGCAATCAGCGCCACTCCGAGCCAGTTCGGCGCGGTCAAGCGCTCGCCTAGAAACACAACGCCGAACAGTGCCACCAACACGACGGAAAGCTTGTCGATGGGCGCGACCTTGGCGGCGTCGCCTATTTTCAATGCACGGAAATAGCAGACCCACGACGCACCGGTTGCCAGCCCCGATAGCAAAAGAAACAGATAACTGCGCGAAGAGATTGCGCCAGGTGACTGAAATTGTCCGGTCGCCAAAAGGATGAAAGCAAGCGTCACCAAAATCACAACAGTACGAATGAAGGTGGCGAAGTCGGCATTGACGTTTTCCACGCCGACCTTGGCAAAGATCGCAGTGAAGGCCGCGAAGATTGCCGATAGAACCGCCCATAGCTGCCAGGTTGAGGTCACGTTCACCCCGTAACGGCAAATTTGGTTGCAAACAGAATCGCGAGGACAATCACCGCAAGCGAGGCCTCCCGCATCTTGCCGGAAATAATTTTAACGAGAGCGTAGGTGATAAAGCCCAAGCCGATGCCGGTCGCAATCGAATAGGTCAGTGGCATTGTGATTGCTGTAACGACAGCGGGCGCATATTCGGTCACGTCCTCCCAATCTATCTCTGCGAGACCGCGCGCCATCACGCAAGCAACATAGAGCAAGGCAGCCGCCGAGGCATAGACAGGCACCATCCCTGCGAGCGGCGCAAAAAACAGCGCCAGCAGAAAGAATAGTCCGACAAATGCAGCGGTCAGTCCGGTGCGACCGCCCGCCGAAACACCCGCTGCGCTTTCTATGTAGCTTGTGGTCGTCGACGTGCCGATCAAGGCGCCAAACATGGCCGCGAAACTGTCGGAGATGAGTGCCTGCTTCATTCGCGCAAGCTTGCCGTTCTTCATCAGGCCGGTGCGGTGGGTGACCCCGATAAGTGTCCCCGCATTGTCAAATACGTCCACGAACAGAATCGAGAACACCACGATCAGGAATGTGAGCTCGCTCACGCGAGAAAAATCGAGCTGTAGAAAGGTCGGGGCCATCGACGGCGGCACCGAAACGATGCCGTTGAACTGTGAAAGACCAAAAGGCAATCCGATCGCAGTGACGACGAGGATCCCGATCAAGGTGCCGCCCAACATGCGCCGATAGTTGAGCCCGGCTATCAACACAAAGCCGAGCAGCATCAGCGCAGGTATCGGCTTGGTCAGATCGCCAAGCGTTACAAGCGTGGCCGGATGGTCAACGATTACCTTTGCTTCTTCGAGCGCGATAATCCCCAGAAACAAACCTATGCCGGCAGAAACTGCGAGCTTGAGGTTCTGGGGAATGGCATCGATGACGTATTGTCGTATCGGAAATACAGAGATCAGAAAAAACAAAACGCCTGAGCAGAACACCGCAGCGAGCGCTTGCTGCCACGTATAATTGTAGGTCAGCACAACAGTGAAAGCGAAGAACGCGTTGATGCCCATGCCCGGCGCGAGAGCGATCGGATAATTGGCATAAAATGCCATGACCAAAGTGCTGACCGCGGCTGCGAGGCACGTCGCAACAAAAACCGCTCCCTGATCCATTCCGGTCTTGCCGAGAATGATGGGATTGACGAACACGATGTACACCATCGTCAGAAACGTGGTGACGCCGGCTATAAATTCCGTGCGGACGTCCGTCCCTTGCTCGGAAAGTCCGAAATATCGATCCAGCAATGTTGAGGCTGGCGCTCTGGTCTTCCGGCCTACCTGAGCGCGCTTTGGCTGCCTGGGCATATCGTTCCCATCGCGGAGTGCGGTTTACCAGCCTAACTCGGCTGAGGTCCTTCGTCAGAACTGATGTGAGCGCTGTGGATACTCTGAATTTGCAATGCCGCTTCGATTTATCGCATGCATCGAACAGATTTGGTTTCCACGCTGTACCGGCGGCGACTATAGTTGCTTAAGGACATTTAAACGGAGCTCGTCATGGATTTTGATCCTGTCCTACTGGCCCGTTTGCAATTCGCTTTCACTATCGTTTTTCACATCATCTTTCCGAGCTTCACGATCGGGCTATCCGCGTACCTGGCGACGCTCGGCGCGCTGTGGCTGCGCACCGGCAACGACCGGTATCAGCAACTCATGCGATTCTGGACGAGAATTTTTGCGGTCTCTTTCGCCATGGGCGTCGTTTCGGGCATCGTGCTGTCATACCAGTTCGGCACCAATTGGAGCCGTTTCTCGCTCGTCGTTGGCAATATCGTCGGTCCCTTGATTGGCTATGAAGTTTTGAGCGCATTCTTTCTGGAGGCGACGTTCCTTGGCGTGCTTTTGTTCGGATTCAATCGCGTGCCACCTTGGCTTTATGTCCTTTCGGCTGCGATTGTTGCCGTCGGCACCGCGATATCGGCCTTCTGGATTTTATCGGCGAACAGCTGGATGCAAACGCCAACCGGCCATCAGATGATCGGCGGTGTCGCGCACCCAGCGGACTGGCTCGCCATTGTCTTCAATCCGAGCTTTCCATATCGCTTCGCCCATATGCTCAATGCCGCGTACCTCACGACCGGTTTCGTGGTGCTCGCGGTTGGCGCACGCTATATCGTTGCAGGCCGCCACCTCGAAGAGGGGCGGACGATGCTCAGGATGGCAATCGGACTTACCGCAATCCTGGCTCCGCTGCAGTTGTTCCTCGGCGATCAACACGGACTTAACACGCTGCAACATCAGCCGATCAAAATCGCAGCCATGGAAGCGCATTGGGACGGAAGCAAGCCAGGTGATTTCCATATCTTTGCCTGGCCGGACGAAGTGGCTGGAGTGAACCGTTTCGAATTGTCGATCCCGAAAGCAGGGTCACTGGTCCTGACCCATCGCATGAACGGATTGTTCCCTGGCCTCAACAGCGTACCTGCATCCGATCGGCCTCCGGTCAAGACGGTGTTTTTCGCGTTCCGCATCATGCTTGCAATCGGCTTCTTCATGATTGGCGCCGCGCTTTTCGGCGCCTTCCTGTGGTGGCGCGGAACATTGTTCGAGACACGCTGGTATTTGCGCATAATGTCTCATTGCTGGTGGATGGGCTTTGTCGCGGTCATAGCGGGCTGGGTCGTAACCGAAAGCGGGCGCCAGCCATGGATTGTGCAAGGTATTTTGCGCACCGCAGACGCCACATCACCCGTACCGAGCGCGAGTATCGCGGGCACGTTGGCTTTATTCGTACTGTCCTACGGCATCGTGTTCTGGTTTGGCATCTATTACATCAACCGTCTGATCGCGCAGGGGCCACAAAAGTCTGCGACCGAGACAGTCCCGTTTTCACCGAGCCCGATTTCCGCGGCGCAAGACGCCGGACGTGAGGCAATGCAACGTTGAAAGGCGTGACGTCATGGAATGGTACCTCCCCCTGATCTGGGCTGCCCTGATCGGTACCGCCGTATTCATGTACGTGCTTCTCGACGGCTTCGATCTGGGCATCGGCATACTTTTTCCGACCGCGCGCACCGAGAGCGAACGCGATCAGATGACGCGTACGATTGCTCCGTACTGGGACGGTAACGAGACCTGGCTCGTACTTGGGGGCGCTGGTCTGTTTGTGGCATTTCCCAAGGCGTACTCGATCATCATGCCGGCGTTCTACTTGCCCGTCATCGTGATGCTTCTGTCGTTGGTTTTTCGCGGTGTGGCATTTGAATTTCGCCACGTTTCCTACAGCAAGACCGGCTGGAATATTGCCTTCAATGTCGGCTCGACGCTCGCGAGCTTCTCTCAGGGTGTGATCCTCGGCGGTCTCATTCAAGGAGTTGCCGTGCGCGACGGCGCCTTCAGTGGCGGTTCGTTCGACTGGGCAACACCTTTTGCGTTCCTCTGCGGACTGTCCCTGATCGCAGGTTACGCGCTGTTGGGCGCTACATGGCTTGCCATGAAAACGGAAGGCCCGGTGGCGCAACGCGCCCGCGGCCAAGCAAAATTCCTGCTGCTGGCAGTCCTTGTATGCATGGCCGCGGTGAGCCTATGGACGCCACTCAGCCAGCCACGCATCGCAGAGCGCTGGTTCACTTTGCCCAATTTCTATTTTCTTTGGCCGGTGCCACTGGTTACTGCGCTCACCGCCTATCTCACATGGCGATGGATCGAAAACGGGCGCGAGGTGCCGCCGTTCCTAGCGACGATGGCACTTTTCCTTTTTGGTTTTCTTGGACTCGTAATTTCCAACTTCCCCTATCTCGTCCCACCGTCTCTTACGGTTTGGGATACAGCGGCAGCGCCGGCCAGCCAGATTTTTATGCTGCTTGGCACGCTTCTGCTGTTGCCGATCATTCTCGGCTACGTCGCGTTTATCTACTGGCTGTTCCGCGGCAAGGTACGCGAGGGCGAAAGCTATCACTAGCTACTGCGGCCGCTGCATCGACCATCCGATGCGGATCAGCGGCAACATTCCCTGCACCGCACGCGGGAATGAGCGCGGCACCTCGGGTACCATTTCCGGAAATTGAACCTTCAGCGTCTCGGGAGCAGTGCCGCTGTTATCGGCAGCTGGCCAAACCAAAATGCCGCCCTGTGTGCGCATGTCAGTCGAAGACACCCACGGGCTGCGCTCCGGCGCCCAGGCAAAATAGAGGTGCGGTCGGCTCGGCGCGGCAAGCGCGACGAGCGGTGCAACTCGCGGATCACCGCTCAAATAGGCTAGCGGCTTGCCAGTGCGGCGCTGGAAGATATCTGCGTAGAAGCGACCCTCGGCGTTTGCCGGTTGCGCAATCTTGAGATCGGAACCCAACGCCCACGGAAAAATCGCGATCGAGAGCGCGACTAGAACCGGCGGTGCCACCAGCAGACCGAGCCAGGCTGAAGAAACCAACCGTTCTCGGTAAAGAAGAATTTTGTCGCCAGCAGCGACAATGACCGCAAGCCCTGAAAGCACGACAAGCGGCGCGAGACTGCCGAGCGGCCCAAGTCGGCCGCTTGCAAAAGCGACAATGACCGCCATGAGCGCAGGCGCCAACGCAAAGATAAACACAAAGGTGCGAGCGAACGGGTCGACAGGGTTACGGTCGATCTCCGGCGCGCGTTCTCGAGGATGTCGTGGCCAGCCGCTTGTCAATGCCACGAGCAATGCTAGCCCAAGATGCGTAAGAAGCAGCGCGAAGATCAACCAAAGCGCCGGTGACAGCCGCCCAGTTGCGGCGAAGCTTTCGTCAATTCCCTCCAGTATCAGCGAACGACCGCTCCTGAACCAGATGACGTGCGGAAAAACGACGATGCAGAGGAGCAGCACGGCGATCCACGGCTCGGGCCGCTGCGCAGCGCTTCTTCCGCGAGCGGATGCAGCCGTAAAGACGATCATGATTACAAGCAGGATCACGCCGACATAGTTGGCGAGCAGCAGCAAGCCAAGATCGAGCGCAAGCAGAAACCAATAGCCACGCCTGCCCTCACCGACCGCGCGCCAGTAGAAAAGTAGACCCAGTGCCCATAACGGTGCCGCCAGCACCGCTGGACCAAAATCCGGACTGGGCACCGCATAGGCCGCAATGCCAACCATCAGCAATATGGCCAGGATCGCGTGCCGGGTACCGACAATACCGCGTCCGAGGACGAATATCGCCCAGTAGGTCAGAACGATGCAGGCCTGCGCCAATGCATACAGGCCGAAGCTGCCGGCGATCCTGAAGGCCACCTCCCCCAGCCAAAAGGCCAGCGGTGGTCCGAGATAGCTGCCAAGCACGAATTCGCGGCCGATTGCGAGCAGCAGCGGCACTTCGCCTGGAGGAGCGCCGTAAAAGATCGTGGGTATCAGGGTCCAAAGCGCGGCTTGTGTCAGCGCGGCGGTCCAGAAGACCACCGCCGGGCGCCCGCGCAAGAATTCAACAAGCAGAGATACGTAATGCATTGGCCCGCGGTTGGGTGAGAATTACGGTAACCGGGCAGAAATAGAGAAGCTGCGCTAAAGAGGCAACAACTCGGCGATGGTTTCATCCGGTGCACCGCCCAAAGCCGCTAATTTGGCTGCTACCGGCGCAAACGATTTCCGGTGGTGAACGGTCGGCCCAAGGCGAGCCAGCGCGGCAAAATGCTCCGGTACGCTGTATCCCATGTGCCGTTCGAAGCCATAACCGGGATAAGCGCGGCCCAACTGCGTCATAAGTCGGTCGCGCGTGACTTTCGCAACAATCGACGCTGCTGCAACCGACACGACCAACGCATCACCCGATACGACCGTCTGACAATCGCAACCACAATCGATCCTCTGGTTTCCGTCGACGAAAACCAGCTTTGGTCGCACCGGGAGCGCCTTGACCGCACGGGCAAGTGCCCAGAGGGATGCACGCAATATGTTGTCACGATCTATGCGATCGACGGCGCCAAACGCCACAGCCACCTGAGCGGTCGCGCAGATTTTCAAGTACAGTTTCTCGCGCTCCTCGGCGTCGAGCTTCTTGGAATCGTTGAGTCCACGGGGAATACGTTCCGGGTCGAGCACAACCGCCGCGGCAACAACCGGTCCCGCGAGCGGACCCCTTCCCGCCTCGTCGCACCCCGCAACTGGAAAGATTCCTTTGTTGAGCGCACGGCGCTCGCGCCGGAATGTTGGTCGCAAAACCGGTTCATTGAGCGGCAATCGTTCGCTGGGCTTTGACGTCTTGGCCATCTGCCGCGATGAGGACGCGGAAGTGTGGCCAAGTCAATGCAAAGCCTCGTTTACATGTGGATGGCGTGGAGATCATGCCCGACGTCTAGAGCAGGCTCAGTTGCTGAAAGGCCGGCCCGGGTTTTTGGAAATGCTCTGTGGTCAGCGAGGTTCGCGATGCATTCAATCCCAACTTTTCGCATGCCATCTCGAAGCGGCGCCCGATCATCCACGCATAAGGTCCGGTGCCCTTCATGCGGGTTCCCCACGTGGAATCGTAGTCCTTTCCGCCGCGCATATCGCGTACGAGCTTGAAGACGTGACGATAGCGATCGGGATAATTTGCGATCAGCCATTCCCGGAAGAGATCCCGTACTTCCAGCGGCAGGCGCAATAATACGTAGCCGGCTTCCTTCACACCTGCCGTTTTGGCGGCATCAAGAATGCGCTCGATCTCCATGTCGTTGAGCGCGGGAATGACCGGCGCCACCATAACGGTCGTCGGCACGCCCGCCTGTGTAAGTCGTCGCAAGGTCTCCAGCCGACGCATCGGTGTCGCCGCTCGCGGCTCCATCTTGCGGGCGAGTGTCGGATCCAGGGAAGTGACCGACAGCGCAACCTTAGCCAGATTCCTCTCAGCCATGCGGGCCAGGATGTCCAGATCGCGGAGTACAAGGGCTGATTTCGTCACGATGCCGACCGGGTGGCCCGCGCGGTCCAGCACCTCCAGAATTCGGCGCATGACTTTGTAGCGCCGCTCAATCGGCTGATATGGATCGGTGTTGGTGCCGATCGCGATGACCTTTGGCTCGTATCCGGGTGCCGACAATTCCTTTTCCAACAGCGCTGCGGCTTCGGGCTTCACCAGCAGCTTGGATTCGAAATCGAGACCGGGAGACATGCCGAGGTATGCGTGCGTCGGACGCGCGAAGCAGTAGACGCAGCCATGCTCGCACCCGCGATACGGATTGATCGACCGGTCGAAGCCAATATCAGGCAATTCATTGCGGGTAATAATCTTTCGCGTTGCGTCGACCGTGACCGTCGTCTTGAACGGCGGGAGTTCGTCAAGCGTCCTCCAGCCGTCATCGAACGCGACACGGGCCAGCGGCTCGTAACGCCCAGACGCGTTGCTCTGCGCGCCCCTGCCACGCCTGCGCTCATGGTCGACTACAACCCCGAGAAGCTCGCTGACGTCGTCATAGGCGCCCGCCGGCGCGGAGGGCAGCTCCTTCGCCGGCGAGCGTCTTTGGGCTGCGTGTGATCGAGCCATGTCTGTACCCTATCGGCCTAATGTGAACATAACAAGAACGCTTTTCAAGAAGCCCCCGTTTGGACAGTCATCCGCTCGATCTCGTGGGGTGGAAGAATCCCCCTACCTGATATGGTGGCAACGGGGACACGGGGGCTGCAGTTCCATGCTGAGCGCGATCATTTCGACCCACGAATCGGAGCGCTCCCTGGTGCCCACGCTGGCTGCCCTTGTGCCCGGCGCGGCGGCGGGGCTCCTCGCGGATGTCGTGGTCGCCGACGCAAACTCGCGCGATGCCACCGCGGAGGTGGCGGATATCGCCGGTTGCCGCTTTCTGGCCTCAAGCGATCCGCTTGGAGCACGGCTGAAAGCAGCCGCCGCGACAACGCGAAGTCCATGGCTTCTTTTTCTTCGGGCGGGCGCAACGCCACAGTCAGGCTGGATCGAGGCCACCGAGCATTTCATCCGCACATCGAGTGAAGTCGATGGCCCGCCTGCTGCTGCGGTTTTCCGCGCGCTTGATGTCACGAATTACCGGCCTCCGCGGTTTTCCGAGATTGCTGCGCTGTTCATCGCGGCTCTTAGGGTGCCAAAACCCGAGCAGGGCCTCCTGATTCCTCGACGGTTTTATGATGCGATTGGCGGCCACCGAGACATCGAGGATGCGGAAGCGGACCTGCTGCGCAGGATCGGCCGGCGCCGACTGACACTCCTGCCCGCGGCAGTCACAACGGCCCGCTAAATATACTTGACTTTGTCAACTAACTTGCCGACCTTCCATGGCCATGGCAAATCGAGCAAGCGTCTCGGCCGTCCGCCGGTTCAATCGATTTTATACGCGGCAGATTGGTGTCCTGCGCAAGACTTACCTCGACAGCCCCTACTCGCTCGGCGAAATGCGGGTGCTGTATGAACTCGCGCAGAACGACCGACTTACCGCCAGCGACATCGCGCGCGCCCTCGACCTTGATGCAGGATATCTCAGCCGGCTTCTGCGCAATTTCGAGAAGCGCGGCTTGATCAGCCGCAAGACCTCGAAGAAAGATGCTCGGCAGAGTCATCTCGCCTTGACGGCACGCGGCCGCAAGCTCTTCGCGCCGATGGAAGAGAGATCCCAACGCGATGCGGGCGCCATGCTCGACAAGCTAAAGCCCGCCCAGCAATCCCGGATCGTCGCGGCAATGACCTCGATCGAAACTCTTCTGACCAACGGACAGACTGCAAGGTTCGATGCCAAGCCTTCTTACACGCTGCGTAATCCTCAGGCCGGCGACTTTGGCTGGATTATTTCACGTCATGCCCAGCTTTACTTGCAGGAGTATGGCTGGGGCGAACCATTCGAAGGACTTTGCGCGCAAATCGTCGCCGATTGTGTCAACAACTTCGATGCGGAGCGTGAGCGATGCTGGATCGCGGAGTTGAACGGCGAAAATGTCGGCTGCGTGATGCTGGTGAAGGATGACCAGCCTCGTGTTGCGCGCATCCGTCTGCTTCTGGTCGATCCGAAAGGGCGCGGGCTGGGTCTCGGCGTGAAGCTAGTCGACGAGTGCGTGCAGTTTGCGCGCGGCGCGGGATACGCAAAGATCACATTGTGGACCCACAGCGTGCTGACGGCGGCACGCCACGTCTACGAGAAAGCCGGCTTCACACTTACATCGAGCGAGCCGCGACATAGTTGGGGCAAAGATGTCGTGGCGGAGTTTTGGGACCTCGACCTGTAGCGCGCCAAGAATTCAGGCCGTTGCGCCTTTGGCCTTCGGGCGGCGCAAATGTTCATCGAGCCGCGGCAGGATCTCCACGAAATTGCACGGCCGGTAACGATAGTCGAGCTGATGCACCAGGATTTCGTCCCAGGCGTCCTTGCAGGCGCCCGGTGATCCCGGAAGACAGAAAATATAAGTCGCATTGGCGACGCCAGCGGTGGCGCGCGTCTGGATCGCCGAAGTGCCGATTTTCCGCTCACTCACAAGGAGAAACATGGCGGCAAAGCCGTCCATGCGTTTTTCAAACAGCGGCTCAACGGCCTCGGGCGTCACGTCGCGGCCGGTAAATCCCGTACCGCCCGTCGTGATAATGACGTCGATCAGTTTGTCGGCAATCCAGGCCTTGATCTGGTCACGGATCGCCTTGACCTCGTCCCTGACAATTGTCCGCGCCGCCACGGCATGGCCAGCCGCGCGAATGCGTTCGACCAGTGTCGCTCCGGATTTGTCGTCGGCTTCCTCGCGCGTGTCTGACACCGTCAGAACTGCGATCTTCAGCGGAACAAATTGTCGGCTTTCATCGATGCCGGCCATTTCGGGTGGTCTCGCTACACCTGGCCTGAGAAGGTATTGCACGCCGATACCTTTCCCTCTTTCAAGCCGGTCATGAACCACCGCTGTCGTTGCGCGGAAGAGCCGTGAGTAAAAGCATCGGGTACGACGTAACCGCGTGACTGCTGCTGGAGCCTGTCGTCACCAATCGCTGCCGCGGTCTGCATCGCCGCTTCCACATCACCCGGCTCGAGTGATTTCCAGCGTTGGTTTGAATTGTTCGCCCAAACGCCCGCAAGGCAGTCGGCCTGCAATTCGACCCGCACCTGGATACGGTTGGCTTCGACCTTGCTGCCGGCCGCGCGCTGCGCGTTCTGCACCTGCGGCAAGATGCCCAGCAGATTTTGCACGTGATGACCGACCTCATGCGCAATCACATAGGCCTCCGCGAATTCGCACGCCTTGCCGCTGCAGCCGCGGAAGCGCGCCTGGATGTCGCGGAAGAAAGAGGTGTCGAGATAAATGCGCCGGTCGTTCGGACAGTAGAACGGTCCCATGGCTGCTTGCGCCATGCCGCAACCGCCTTGCACAACACCTGAATACAGCCGCAGCCGCGGCACAGTGTACTGCTGGCCGTTCTGCTTGAAAATTTCCTTCCAGGTATCTTCTGTGTTGCCGAGAACGGCAGCGACAAAATCGCCCATCTGGTCGGCCGGCTTGCTTGTCGTTTGCCCCGACTGCGGTTGGTACGGCTGCTCGACGTGCCGGCCGCCGTTCACGATCTCGGCGCCGCCGATCAGAACGCTCGGGTCTATACCGAGCGCCCAGCCGATCAGTCCGAGAATGATGACGGTTCCGATCCCGAGGCCGCCGCCGCCGATCGGGATGCCCATACCGCCGCCGCCGACGCCGCCGCCGTCGCCGCGCGTATCCTCGACATTGTCGCTACGGCGAAAATCATCCCAACGCATGACGGGTTCCTCCGAAGATTTGTCGCAATAATCGCTGAACTGCGCGCGCTCGTCCAACTCCGTCGAAATCGGCCGAACTGCTTACCTCTAAGTCAGTATTAAATAGGCAGAATTTGCCGACTTTCGAGCCGCGATCATAAACCGCTTTTTTACTTTGCGCGCTCAATATGCAGGCCTGTCGGTTGTAGGTCCCGCGTCGCCGACCGCGTCGCCTAAGTCAGAAGTCCTGAGTCATGGTTGTGTCGCGTCGCGGGGCGCCCTCAAGGGCGCCCCGTGGAGTTTCAGAGAGTCCGCAGCCGCATCGCATCCTCGTCGGTGATTGCATCGCCGGAATGGAAAAGCTGCCGGCGGCTTCGGTCGATCTCGTCTTCGCAGATCCGCCTTACAACCTTCAGCTTGCAAGCGATCTCAAGCGGCCGGACGACTCGCACGTCGATGCGGTCGATGACGACTGGGACAAATTTGCAAGTTTCTCCGCTTATGACGAATTCACACGACGCTGGCTCACGGCCTGTCGCCGCGTGATGAAACCAGCTGCTACGATCTGGGTCATCGGCTCCTATCACAATATTTTTCGCGTCGGCACGATCATGCAGGATCTCGGATTCTGGATCCTGAACGACGTCATTTGGCGCAAATCGAATCCGATGCCGAACTTCCGCGGCCGCCGCTTCACGAATGCCCACGAAACTCTGATATGGGCTTCACGCGACGCTGACGCCCGCGGGTACACCTTCAACTACGAGACGCTGAAGGCCGGCAACGAAGATATCCAAGTGCGCTCCGACTGGACGCTGCCGCTTTGCACAGGCGAAGAACGCCTCAAGGGAAACAACGGCAAAAAACTTCACCCGACCCAGAAGCCGGAAGCCTTGCTTGCGCGCGTGCTCCTGTCGAGCACACGCCCCGACGATCTCGTGCTGGACCCATTCTCCGGAACCGGCACGACCGGCGCGGTCGCCAAGCGGCTCGGCCGACGCTTTGTCGGTTGCGAGCAGGATGCGAAATACGCAAAGGCGGCCGAGAAACGCATCGCGGCAACCAAGCCGCTCGAAGCGCCGTCGATTGCTCCGTTCGTCACGGCACGTGAAGCACCGCGTGTACCTTTCGCGGCCTTGATCGAGCGCGGGCTCGTTACACCGGGCGCATGCCTGGTAGATTCCAAAAAACGACACAAGGCGCTCGTGCGTGCCGATGGCGCCGTATCTCTCGACGGCACCGTCGGCTCAATCCACCGGATCGGGGCGATCGCGCAAGGTCTCGACGCGTGCAACGGTTGGACTTTCTGGCACCTCGAGACGCCGAAGGGACTCACGCTCATCGACGAGTTGCGCGCAAAAGTGCGCGCAGAAATGGCCTAGCTCACCTGACGGAAAACGGAAGAGCGTACGGCCGACCGAACGCAACACCCGCCGTCACGGTCTGCACCGGCTTCAGATAAGTTTTCCCTTCGCGTTTGTTGTTGCGGGTATCGACGAACGATACCGGGCCTTCGACCAATTCCATGATCACGACGTCACCGGGCGCGCCGACCTGCAGCGTACCTAGTTTAGGAATGCGATTGATGATTTTCGCCGGGTTGATTGTCGCCATCGCGACCACCTGCTCGAGCGTGAAGCCCAATCCCATGAACTTCGACATGACCCAGGGAAGATAGGGCATGCCCGGCGTGTTGCCGGAAACGGCGTGAAGGTCCGACGAGATCGTGTCGGGACCGCACCCACCCGGAATTGCCACTTCGGCGATCGTGTAGTCGAAACTGCCACCGCCATGTCCAACGTCGAAGATCACGCCGCGCTGTTTCGCGGCGAGCGCCGCCGGCAATAATTTTCCGTCCTGCACGATATTGGTAAATGCGCCGGCGATATTGGGAGCGCCCGAGTAGGCGTGAGTGAGGATGTCACCCGGACGCAGCAGGTCGAGGATCTGCGACATCAGCGCGCCGGTCTCGACCCCGCCGATGTGACACATGATCTTCGCCGGCGTTCCGGACTGCTCGCACGCGAGGATCGCGCGCTTGAGCGGCTCGGTCCCATGTTTGGCGATGACGTTTTCGGACATGCGCACTTTGGCGCCGAGCGCGATATCCGAGTTTTCGCCGATTGTCTTGGCGCAGGCGTCCACCTGCGCGAAGTCGATGTTGTACAACTCGGCAATAGGAAACGGCGTCAGCCCGATATTGGCGATATGCACGAAAGCGTAAAGCCGGGTACGGGTCTGTCCAACAATGAAGCGTCGAAATGCGGCGAAATTGTTTGCACCGGCGTCGCCCGCCGACACACAGGTGGTCGCACATTGATTCACGACCAATTCGTCGGCAGGGAGGCCGATGGCCGAGCCATAGGGATAAACATGGCTGTGCAGATCGACGAGACCCGGCGTCACCAGCTTGCCGGAGGCATTGATCACACGCAGCGCGCGGGCCTCGGCAATATCCGGCTCGACCGCCTCAATCACGCCAAACCGTATACCGATGTCGCGCCGGCCGCGCAGCGACTGACTGGGATCGAGCACATCGCCGCCTTTGACAAGTAGGTCGAATTTGTCATTCGGCCCCATTGCGGCTTGCGTGCCGGTGATCCCGGCAGTAACGGCGAGCGAAGCAGTCGAGGCGAGAAACGCGCGGCGTGACAGCATGGTCGTCCCCCCGGTTTGGTATTTTGCCGGATGTTATCGCCCGCAGCGGCGCGCCGTCGAGTGGATAGCCTCAGCCAGATATCGTTTCGTAGAGAAATTCCAGTGCGCGGCCGGCGAAAGCGCCCATATTGGCTTGTCTATCCGCGCTGCCGGTACGCAGGGTCATCGCTCGCTCAACGGGCCCGGCCATCGCCATGCAAGTATGGCCCGCCGGATCGCCATACCGATTTCCCGTCGGCCCACTGGCGCCGGTTTCGCCGAAGCCCCACGTCGCGCTATGCCGCTCGCGAACACGGCGCGCGATCAGCAGTGAATAAGCTTCGGTCGCGGGCCGCAGGCCGGACATGTCGCCGTCGCCGATACTAAGCAGCGCCATACGCGACGCCTTCGTGTAGACCACTGCGCCACCGACGAAATACGCCGAAGCGCCAGGTACCGCGAGCAACGCCGCCGCTACGAGCCCACCAGTTGAAGACTCGGCGATGGCGATTGTCTCGCCACGCTCGATCAGACGCGCCGCAATTTTTTCCGCAATCGACTGGAACAGCTCCATCAGTCGACCCTCTCTGCGCGACCGAGCTGGCAAAGCACGCGAAACACTCCAACGTCAGACTTTGCAAATTGGCGCGACAAATCCGCACCTATTTTTTCCGCGTCGGCCTGTCGAAGCGTATCGACCATCAGGCAGGCCTTGATCTTCTTGTCGCCGCCGCGAAGCTTCTCTTCCATCGAGACTGGTTGAGCCGACGGATCGACCGCCTGCCAGATTTCGCACGCAGCAACAGAAGTGTCTTGCACCAGGTCTTCAGCAATATTTGCAAGCGTGGCCCCGTCGGGCGCGTCATCGACGAACCGAACGGTCACAACGAAAGCGCCGCGGAAACCACCACGCCGCAGTGTTCGCCGGCACACCGTCCTGTTCATGTTGAGGAAGATTTCCGACATGACCATGCGGGTCATCGGCGTCGGATTGTCGAGCCGTTCGAGATAAGCCTTCGACGTCAGGACGTCCGGCGACTCGACCAGATAGAAATTGAAATAATCGGCGCTGCCGGAAATCGCCTGATGTCGCCTTCCGAACAAGAAACCGGGAACGGCGAGCCGCTCCAACAGATGCTCGCCCTGAAACCAGGCCTCGAATTCCGCCTCGCGACCGTCGCGGCAATCATTGAAGATCGCGAGAACCCCCGGTTGCCCCGCCATCGCTATTTCGCTGCCACCACCATGATTTCGACTTTGTAGTCCGGCGACGCGAGCTTGGCCTCGACCGTAGCACGTGCAGGCGTGTTGCCGGCTGCAACCCAGGAATCCCACACGGCATTCATTTCGGCAAAATTCGCCATGTCGGTGATCCAGATATTGGCCGAAAGGAGTTTGCTTTTGTCGGTACCCGCTTTTGCCAAAAACCCGTCGATCTGCCGGAGAATGTCCTTGGTTTGATCGCCGGTGCTTTTTCCTTTCGGGGCGTCGGCAACAATGCCGGCGAGATAAACGGTATTTCCGTGCACTACGGCCTTGCTCATGCGCGGCCCTGCATCATGACGTTCGATACTCATGCGTCTCCCCATATTTCGAACCCGCTTCGTAGCGGTGTTTGATGCCTTTGGGAACAGGTGTTGGAGGCGATCGGTGAAGCGAGCTATCGACGCTCGAGGGCGTGCGCAAGAACCTTGCGCATCACATTCGGCAACGCCTCATCGGCCAATTCGTTGATCTTGACCCATCGCGCACCTTTTGGCGCGGTCGTGGCGCGTTGCAGGTGTGCGACGAAGACAGTCAATTCGAGCGGGAAATGAGTGAATGTGTGCCGCACCGTACCGGGCAGTTGGTGCCATCGTGTTTCGGCTTCCAATCGCGGCGCCGTGCGACGGGCACGATTCTTGTCAAAGTCATGCGTCCATTCGCTTCCGGGTACTTCCATCATCGACCCGAGCAGGCCTTTCTCCGGACGCCGACGCAGCAACACGCGACCGTCGGCGCGCAGCGCAACAAACGCCGCCCCGCGACGCAATTTGCCTTCAGCTTTTGGTCGTTTGCGCGGAAATGTTTCCTGATCGCCGCGTGCATACGCAGCGCACGCACTTTGCCAAGGACAAAGAACGCATGCCGGACGCTTCGGCGAGCAGATTGTGGCTCCAAGGTCCATGAGAGCCTGGGCAAAATCCCCCGTTCGGCTCCTGGGCAACAAAGAAGTGGCAAGTTGTTTGATCGCAGGCTTTGCCGTCGGCAACTCGTTTTCAACCGCGAATAGCCGCGTCACGACGCGCTCAACATTCCCATCGACCGGAACCGCCGGACAGTCGAAAGCGATCGCTGCCACCGCCGCCGCGGTGTAGTCGCCGATGCCGGGCAGATCGCGAAGGGCTTCAACGTTGTCCGGGAAACATCCACCGTGGCGTTCAACCACAGCTTTCGCGCAGGCATACAAATTGCGCGCTCGCGCGTAATAGCCAAGCCCGGCCCAGGCGCGAAGGACGTCATCAAGACTGGCTGCGGCAAGTGTATTGACTGTAGGCCACCGCGACAGAAACCGAGTGTAGTAAGGGCCGACAGCTTTCACCGTTGTTTGCTGAAGCATGATTTCGGACAGCCACACGTGGTAAGGGTCCGCACGCTCGCCGCGCCTGGCGCGCCAGGGCAATGTTCGCGCGTGGCGGTCGTACCAGGCGAGCAGTCCGGCCGGGTCCGGCGTTTGGACTTTCTTTCGCGGAGGCGATCGGACTGCTACGGTCATGATGCCGACGATGGCACAAGGCACGCACCAATGAGCAAGTCCCCGCGCGGTTTTCCCCGGCCACTTTCGGAACTGCTGAGTGCGACTTTAGGAGATGTGCTCAAAGCCCAAGGCTTCGCGTCAACTGAGATCATTTCACGCTGGCCCGATATCGTCGGCGCCGAGATCGCCGCGCACAGCGAACCGATCAAGATCAACTGGCCGCGTCCGGTCGGCGACGAGGCCCCGGAACCGGCCACCCTTGTCCTGCGGGTAGAAGGCCCGGCGGCACTTGAAATCCAACATCTGTCGGCCGTCATCTTGGAAAGGGTAAACCGCTTTTTCGGCTGGCAGGCGATTGGCCGCATTGCCTTGCGCCAGGCCCCCCTCAGGCACCGTGAAAAGCCGAAGCCGCAGACGATCGATCCTTTCTTGGCTACGGAGGTCGCCGAAACTTTACCGGATATAAAAGACGACAATCTGCGTCAGGCGCTTGGCCGGCTGGGCGCTGCGATCAAGCGAAATTGAGGACGCGGACCGGCTTGGCAGGTCGGCCCGGCATTGCCACAATTGTGCTGTCCAGCTAGCCAGTGGCCGTTCAGACCGGCAATTCAGCCCCAGGAGCCTCCGTTGCAAATTACCCGCCGCGAATTTTGCCAGACCACGGCCGCTTTGGCGCTCGCCACCGCAGTGCTCGGTGTTTCACTGCCATCTTTGGCGGCCGACACCGTACCTGCCAGCGAACTGATGAAACCAGACGCATTGCCGGAAATGGCGATGGGTGACGAGAAGGCGCCGGTGACCATTATTGAGTATGCGTCGATGACGTGCCCCCACTGCGCGCATTTTCAGGAAACTACATTTCCTGAAATCAAGAAGCGCTACATCGACACGGGCAAAGTACGCTGGATCTTCCGCGAGTTTCCGCTCGACAATCTAGCCGCCGCTGCGTTCATGCTGGCGCGCTGCGCCGGCAAAGATGACAATGAGAAATATTTTGCGCTGGTCGACACCTTGTTTCGCCAGCAGCGGCAATGGGCCGTCGAAAAGCCTATACCTCCGCTGCTTGCCATCGCCAAACAGGCCGGTCTGACCGAGCAGAGTTTCAATGCCTGCCTGGCGAATCAGCAGGTGCTCGACGGCATCGAAAGCATCCGGAAACGTGCCGTGGACAAATTCAAGGTCCAATCGACGCCCACTTTTTTCATCAACGGAACGCAGTACCCCGGCGCTTTGTCGGCCGAGGAAATGACCAAGCTGATTGACCCCTATCTCAAGGGCTAACAAGGGTTTTTTGGCCCTTTGGGCGTAGGCGCGACCTGCGTCGCAACGCGGCTTTGGCGTTCGCCATTCCCGAAAGGTATGGAAAACCGCCCTGACATTCCGCGGGGTAGTTGCCCTTGCGAGCGTGGCGATTCATTCTCCGGGCCGATGCGGCGATGCCATTAGATTCGGGCCAAGCCCCGGAATGGACTAGCGATTTGTTCGATACAACCTGTGGAGCGAAAGGTTCTCGTCCTGTGTGGCGCACAGCCCCCGAAGACTGAATTCGGAGTGTCGTGCCCCAACAATCAAGAACCGTGAGGCCTTAAAGTATGAAACTTACAAGACTGCGCCTCCTCGGCTTCAAGTCGTTCGTCGAACCGACGGATTTCCTGATTGAACCAGGCCTGACTGGCGTGGTTGGGCCAAACGGCTGCGGGAAATCAAATCTGGTCGAAGCGCTGCGCTGGGTCATGGGCGAATCTTCGCACAAGTCCATGCGCGCTTCATCGATGGACGATGTGATCTTTTCCGGCTCCAACAGTCGGCCCGCCCGAAACAATGCAGAGGTCGCGATCGCCATCGACAATACGACGCGTTCGGCACCGGCGGCATTCAACGATCAGGACTCCCTGGAAATCGCTCGCCGCATCGAACGCGATTCCGGCTCGAACTATCGCATCAACGGGCGAGATGTGCGCGCACGCGATGTGCAGATCCTTTTTGCGGATGCCTCGACCGGCGCTCGCTCGCCCGCCCTCGTCCATCAGGGCCGGATCGGTGAGATCATTCAGGCAAAGCCCGAGCAGCGCCGCCGTGTTCTGGAAGAAGCGGCCGGCATTGCCGGTTTGCATGCGCGCCGTCACGAGGCCGAACTTCGGCTGAAGGCAGCAGAAACCAATCTTGTGAGGGTCGAAGACGTCATCGGTCAGTTAACCGCCCAGATCGATGGTCTAAAAAAACAGGCGCGTCAGGCGATCCGATACCGGACCGTATCGTCTCAGGTGCGAAAGGCAGAGGCGACCCTCTACCACTTGCGGTGGACCTCCGCGAACGCTGAGGTTGCCGACGCCGAGCGAGCAAAAGACCTCTGCGTGCGAACAGTGGCTGACCGGGTCGGCGCCGAAGCCGAAGCATCAAAACGCCAAGCGCTCGCTGCGGCATCGCTTCCGGAATTGCGCGAAGCGGAGGCGCGCGCGGGCGCCGCGCTGCACCGCCTGAATCTTGCACTTCAAGAACTTGATCGCGAAGAAACCCGGGCAAAAGACCGCATCGTCGAACTCGACCTGAGGCTCGTTCAATTCGCCGCCGATACAGAGCGCGAACAACGCCTTGCCGTTGATGCCGAACAGGCAATCGCGCGCGTTTCCTCTGAAGAGGAAGCCATCCGGACTGAAGCGCGCGAAAGCGCAGGTCGCAGAAGCGGAGTTGATGCCAAGGTTGCGGAGGCCGCCACGGCGCTTGGTGCGACTGAAAAGATATTTACCGACCTCACGACCGAGCTTGCGGATCTCGCCGCCCAGCGCAACCGCTTTGAAAACGCTGCTCGGGAACAGGGCCAGAGGCTTTCGAGAATTTCCTCTGAAATCGAGGCTATCGAACGGGAACTGGCAACACTTCACACTGGTGACGTTGGTCCCTTGGCCGTGGCCATGGAAGGTGCTCAAGCCGCGCTTACAGAAGCGGAGGCTGCAGCCGTCGCCGCCGAGGCCGCGCATAATGTGGCGCGCACCGAGATGGAAACCGCGCGTGCAACCCTGGCGGAATCAGAAAAGCGCGTGCAGCGACTGGAGACTGAGGCCAAGACGTTGTCGAAGATGCTGTCGCTCGAGACCCGCAGCCTTTGGCCCCCTGTCATCGACCACATCTCCGTCGAAAAAGGATACGAGAAAGCGCTTGGCGCCGCTCTGGGCGACGATCTGGACGCACCGGTCGACCCATCCTCACCAATGCATTGGAGCGCGATTGCGCACGAGGCCGGCGACCCTTCGCTGCCGGACGGCGTGGCAGCGCTCGCCCAATACGTCAAAGCACCCGCACAACTTGGCGCGGCGACTTTCACAAATTGGCGTCGTCGACCGCGAGGCAGCGGCCCGAATTGCCGGCTCGCTCAAGACCGGACAGCGGCTGGTCTCACGCGAAGGCGATCTCTGGCGGTGGGATGGCTTCGTTGCGGCCGCGCATGCGCCAACGGGTGCCGCCCGCAGGCTGGCGCAGCGCAGCCGGTTTACCGAAATCGACAAAGAGCTCGAAAGCGCGCGCAGCGAAGTTGATGCCAATCGTCGAGCGCTTGAAACCACACAGGCGAGCTTCGAGGCCGCCACCAGTGCACAAACAGAAAAGCGTGCGCGCGAGCGCGACCTCAATCGGCAGACCGCACGGCTATCGGCCTTGGTCGAAGCGCGGGCACGTCTTAGTACGAGCCGCGACGAGGCAGCCACGGCCAAGGCTGAAGCTGAAAACTCTTTGTCCGGCCTTGCTCCAGCGGCGCATTTAGAAACAAAGCTGGCGCAGGTGCGCGATGGAATTGCTGCGAAACGCGCCAAGTTGGCGGAGGTTCAAGCCGAGCTGCAAGCGATTGTCCGTGAAGCCGAACTCGCCGATCGCCGGCTCGCGACCTTGGCCGCTGACAGAACGGGTTGGATCGACCGTCAGCATGGCGCACGAAATCAGATCGCCACGCTCGAACAGCGCATTGCCGAAGCCAAGGCGCGACCGCACGGAGTTGGAGAACGCGCCCCAAGTTTTCGCTGAGAAGCGGCGTGCACTCAGCGCTGAGGTCCAGACTGCTGAAGGCTCGCGGCGTGAATGCGCCGACCGGCTGCAGACCGCCGAAATGGCGCTGGCCACGGCTGATCGTGATGCGCGCGCAGCACTCGAAGCCGCCAGTGCCGCGCGTGAAGAACTTGCACGTACAGAGGAGCGCTTCGAGGGCGCCAAACGCCGGCTCAGCGACATCGGGCGGGAAATCCGCGACATGCTGGAAGTTGAACCGGCTGCCGTTGCAGAGCTGGCCGAAATCGGTCCAACCGATCCATTGCCGGATCTTGCGGAAGTCGAAGAGAAACTTGAGCGCCTGCGGCGCGAACGTGAACGACTTGGCGCCGTCAACCTTCGCGCAGAGGAAGAATTGCGGGAAGTCGAGGCACAACACTCCTCCCTGACCACTGAACGCGACGATCTGGTTGAGGCAATCAAGAAATTGCGGCTCGGCATCCAGAGCCTCAACCGCGAAGCACGCGAGCGCCTCCTCACCTCATTCGAGCAGGTGAACAAACACTTCCAACACCTTTTTACGCAATTGTTCGGCGGCGGAACGGCCGAACTGCAATTGATCGAAAACGAAGATCCGTTGGAGGCTGGTCTGGAAATTCTCGCCAAGCCGCCCGGGAAAAAGCCAGCGACGCTGTCGTTGCTTTCAGGCGGTGAGCAAGCGTTGACGGCACTTGCTCTCATCTTCGCCGTGTTCCTGACAAATCCCGCGCCGATTTGTGTACTGGACGAAGTGGACGCACCTCTCGACGACCACAACGTCGAGCGCTTCTGCGATCTGCTCGATGAAATGAAAAAGTCCACCGACACTCGGTTCGTCATCATCACGCACAATCCCATTACGATGGCGCGCATGAATCGCCTGTACGGTGTCACGATGGCCGAGCGTGGCGTATCTCAACTGGTATCCGTGGATCTGGAAGCCGCGGTTCGTTTCCGCGAGGCGAGCTAGCGCAAGAATAATTGTCTCCGCCTGCCTCCATCCAACATATTGGAAATACTTGAGAAAGTTGCCCCCGTCACGCGGATCAGGCTGCCCGGAACCAATTGCCGGGGCGCGGCGTTACTCCGGTGTATTTTAGCTGGGCGGCTCCCCCCTTACCCCCCGAATAGCCGTCTGGCTAAGAGACCCCGGGTTCAGGCTCGGGGTCTTTTTTTATCTTTTCGGATGTCCGCGCGAACTCGACATTCCAGGCCGTTAGCGATCAGGCCCGCGTGGGGTTAGACTAAATTTTGTCCGCCCTACCACCGCTTTCCGAATTTGGAGCTTTTCATGTCCACCACCGGCTGGGTTGTCATTGGCATCATTGTCGTCCTCGTCATCTGGGCGATCAGCATTTACAACAGCCTTGTCGCAATGCGGCAGAGGACCAATCAGGCCTTTGCCGACATCGACGTTCAGCTCAAACAGCGCCACGATCTCATTCCCAACCTGGTCGAGACAGTCAAAGGCTACGCCACGCATGAGCGTGGAACGCTGGAGGCTGTGGTCCAGGCGCGAAACGCTGCGATGGCTGCACCCGGCGTGGAGCAGAAGGTGGCTGCCGAAAATGTATTGACTGGCGCGTTACGCCAATTGTTTGCGCTGTCGGAATCCTACCCGGATCTCAAGGCCAATCAGAACTTCCAGCAGTTGCAGGCGGAATTATCTGACATCGAAAACAAGCTTGCGGCGTCTCGTCGGTTCTTCAACAACGCGGTGCAAGAATACAATACCGGAATTCAGCAATTTCCCGCTTCGCTGTTTGCGGGAACGTTCGGCTTCCAGCCGCGAACTTTCTTCGATCTTGGCGAGGGGCGGACGCAGCTTGAACAGGCTCCAAGTGTGAAATTCTGACGTCCATCATTCCGGAGACCGTCATGGGCGGCCTCGGATTGTATGTCAGGGATTCCAAGTCGGCGCTTTTCGGCGCGTTGTACGATGACGTAAGAGCTGATCGGACATCATGGCCGCGTACGGGCTCTATTCGCACATCCAGTCGAACAGGCGCCGATCGATCGCGCTCCTCGTTGGCTTGTTCTTTCTCGTCTACCTTCTGGTATTCGCGGGTGCATTGTTAGCAGAAGCTCTGACCACCGACGCCCCGCTAGACTACCTGGTGCGGGCCGCCCTGTTCGACCTCACCAAAGCACTTCCGTTTGCAACCATCGGCACCATTGTCTGGATCCTGATCGCCTACAAATTTCATCAGTCGATGATCGATGCGGTTACTGGCGGCCACGAGGTCACGCGAGCCGAAGAGCCGCGGCTTTACAATCTTCTGGAAAATCTCTGCATCTCGCGTGGCATCACCATGCCGAAGCTGAAGATCGCCGATGACGTCGCGCTGAACGCTTTCGCCACCGGCCTTAGCGAAAAGCAATACTCGATCACCGTGACGCGTGGTTTGATGAATGCCCTCGATGACGCCGAACTTGAAGCCGTTCTCGGCCACGAACTGACCCACATCCGAAATGGCGATGTGCGTATGCTCGTCATTGCTGTCGTGATCGCCGGCGTAATTTCGTTCTTCGGCGAGATGGTCTTCCGGCTGTTCTTCCAGAATGCACTTTTTGGTGGCTTTCGCCGCCGAGGCGGTGACAGCGATCGCAAGGGCGGAGCCGGACTGGCAATCATCGTCGCCGTGGCGCTGATCGTCGTCGCATGGATCTTGTCGATTGTCATTCGCTTCGCGCTTTCACGGCAAAGAGAATATCTGGCCGACGCTGGCTCCGTTGAACTCACCAAAAATCCCGACGCCATGATCTCGGCGCTGCGCAAGATAGAAGGACGTGGAGAACTCGCCAGCGCCAATTCCGCAGTCATGGAGATGTGTATCGACAATCCGCGGCAAGGCTTTGCCGATCTGTTCGCTACACACCCCTCTGTAGGGTCCAGAATTGAGGCCCTGGTTAAATACGCCGGGGGCCACGATCCAGGCCCAATCGCGCTCGACGCTCCACAAGAGACCGACCAACTTTCGCCGCCGACGGAAGACGGTCCTTGGGGACAACGTGACCAAGCCGAATCGGCGGGCAACGCGCCGGTCGACGTGGGTGAACGTTCAGAAGGGCCGTGGGGACCGCACCGTGGCTAGTGTCCCTCAAATGAGATCAAGGTGCGCACCGGGACATTCATCTTGCGCAATTTCTCTGCCCCGCCCAACTCCGGCAGATCGATGACGAAACAGGCCGCAAGGACATCGGCTCCCATCTGACGCAGTAATTTAACCGCGCCTTCCGCCGTCCCGCCCGTGGCAATCAAATCATCGACCAGGATCACCCGCTCACCCTTTTTCACCGCATCTTCATGCATTTCCATTTCGTCGATCCCATACTCGAGTGAATAACCGATACTCACACGTTTGTAGGGGAGCTTGCCCTTCTTGCGGATCGGTATGAAACCTGCCGAAACCTGATGTGCCACCGCTCCTCCGAGAATGAACCCGCGCGCCTCGATCCCGGCGACCTTATCGATCTTCATGCCGGCCCAGGGCTGCACTAGTTCGTCGACCGCGCGCCGAAACGCACGAGCGTCGCCCAACAAGGTCGTGATGTCGTGAAACATGATCCCGGGCTTTGGATAGTCCGGAATGTTGCGGATCGCGGCGCGCAAATCTTCTTTGATTGAAGTGCTCATGCCGGCAACCACCGGCGTGGTGTCTCTCGCTTGTCTTCGTAGGCCGCCTCAAAAACCGGCGCCGCCAGCGTGGACTCGATATGCAAGACGGCTTTGCCTGTATTGGAAAATCCGTGTTTGCGGCCAGCCGGAACGATGATCAGCTGCCCGCTGGTAAGAGTGACGTGCTTGTCATCTATCCACACGTCAGCTTGTCCGTCCCGAACGCATAAAACCTCTTCCACCGCGTGCAGATGGCTGGGCGCACCATGCCCAGGGTCGCACCATTGCTCAAACAGGCAAAGCTGGGTCGCACTGTTTGCAGCCGAAGCTTTCATGCGTGTCCTGACACCCGCTCGCCATTCCTCGGTGGGCTGCCCGTTCAAGTCGACAATCTGCATGGGATCCTCAATAAAAATCGCGCCTATTTACTTACCTTGCGGCTGAGACCAAGACGATCGATCACTTTTGCATACAGTTCGAGATCGTCGTGCATGAAATGTGTGTAATTCGCCGTACCGTTCTCCTGGAGATCCATGCCAAGGGTCTCCATGCGTTCGGCCATGGCGGGTTCGCGCATTATTTTTGCGATGGCCGCCTGCAATCGCTCCACAGCCTTCGGTGACATGCCGGCGGGCGCCTGCAAACCCAACATGTCGGCGATATCAAAGCCTTTGATGCCAGCCTCGTCGCATGTCGGCACGTCGGGCAAAGACACCGCACGTCTCAGGACGCTCACACATAGCCCGCGAAGAGTGCCCGCCTTGATATGCGCGATCACATTTGGAAGGCCGGACCATCCGGCTTGGATCTCGCCGGTCAGCAAACCGTTCACGAGCGCGGTGCCGCCACGGTAAGGAACGTGCAGCAACTTGATTCCCGTTCGTTCCGCGAAAATTTCCATCGTGAGATGATGGATCGAACCGGCGCCAGCCGAACCAAAACTCATCGCGCCTGGTTTTGATTTTGCGAGCGCGATGAATTCGCCAACACCGTTGGCCGGT
Source organism: uncultured Alphaproteobacteria bacterium (assembly GCA_963707615.1). GTDB lineage: Bacteria > Pseudomonadota > Alphaproteobacteria > Rhizobiales > Xanthobacteraceae > Pseudolabrys. The sequence goes on along the minus strand of CAVPQT010000001.1, from coordinate 84,029 downwards.
ACCGACGGAATGATCACCAATGCGGTCGGCACAGTTGCAAGCGCGGTGATCGGCGTGAAATCCTTCAACTTGTAAGTCGCGTCAGCGCTCATGTTGATGTTGATCGCCAAGGCACCGGAATCGTTCAGCATCAGCAAATAGCCATCAGGTGACGCTTCAGCGATGCGTTTTGCCGCCAAAATCCCTCCCGCCCCCGGGACGTTTTCAACCACGAAGGGTTGACCCAGAACTTCGGCGAGTCGCTGCGACAACAGACGCGCCAAAACGTCAGGATTACCCCCAGGCGCCGCGGCCGCGAGCACATGGACCGGACGATTTGGATACTCCTGCGCGTCGACCGTAGCCGCGAAATTGGCGGCGCTGAGTGCGATTGCAAAGTACACGGCGCTCAGTCGCATGCTCACCTCATTGACCGCAGGCGGCGCCCCAGATCTCGTTGGCCAGCTCGACGACCAGGCGAAGCTTAGCTTTCTGAATCTCGGGCGTCACCGGATTGCCGGTATCGACGCTGGCAAAGCCGCATTGCGGGCTCACCGCCAAGCGATCAAGTGCGACATGCCGGGTCGCTTCCTCGATACGCCGATGCAAAACCGACTTGTCTTCCAGAACTGGTGTCTTGGACGAAATCAAGCCAAGCACGATTGACTTGTGCTTGGGAACGAAACGCAACGGAGTGAAGGTCCCTGCGCGCGGAGTGTCGTATTCGAGGAAAAAGAACTGGATCTCCAATGCATTGAACAACCGTTCGGCTACGTCCTCGTAGCTGCCCTCTGCGTGCCAATGCCCGCCGCGATTGCCCCGGCAGAGATGCATGCCAATGTGCAGGCCTTTCGGTGCCGCCTGCAGCACCCGATTGGTGACTGCAATATAAGTGTCGATCGATGTTCTCCAGTCGTCGCCCCGCGCGGCAAGTGCCGCCCTGACGTCTGGATCGCCAAATTTCGCGAAAGCTGTCTCGTCGATCTGAACATAACGACAACCGGCCTCGGCCAGAGCAGTCAACTCTTTTTCGAATGCCTTGACGATGTCATCCCAGAATTCGCCAATGTCACGATAGGCAGATGCGAGCACGGCCGCATCGCCGCCGCGGAAATGCAGTGCGCATGGCCCTGGAATTGTGACCTTGGGAAGCAATCGCGTTTTGTTTTTGAGAAAATTGAAGTCGGCAACATTGATCGGATGCGTCCAGTTCACGCGGCTTTTGATAAGCGCAACCGGCTGCTGGCCTCTCCCCGCATCGCCATCCCCAGCCTTGGCATCGGCGCCGGCAACGGTGTCGATACTTATGTTGCCAAGCTGTTGGTAAAAGAAACTGTGATACGAACGACGGCGAAATTCGCCGTCGGTAGCCAACCGCAAGCCAAGCTGCTCTTGCAAAGCGACCGCGTCTGAGATCGCGGCATCTTCCGCGGCCGTCAAATCCGCCTGCGAAATCTCTCGATGTGCGAAGCGTTCACGTTTTTGCAAAAGAGTTGACGGGCGCAGCAGGCTTCCGATGTGCTCCGCGCGAAAAGGCGGCTTCTCCTGCGTGACGGCATCGGCCCGAATGTTCATGGCCGCAGGCTAACGTCGGAGCACCCTCGCCGCAACGGCATCGAGTTTTTTGATCAATTCGGGATCGCGCGCTTCCGGCGCCGTGATCAGCGCGGTGTCGAGCGCACGATCTGAACCGATCGGGCACGCTTCGTGCTCTCGCGGAAAATCATGAGCCAGCCTGGCAACAAGCACTTTGGCCCTGTCAGCGTTGGCCACGAGAACCTTGATGATCTCCTGCACTGTCACCGCATCATGATCGGGATGCCAGCAATCGAAATCGGTCACCATGGCGACGCTGGCGTAGCAAATCTCAGCCTCACGCGCGAGTTTGGCCTCCGGCATGTTGGTCATCCCGATGACCGAATAGTCGAGTTTTTTGTAAGTCATGCTTTCCGCGTAGGTGGAGAATTGCGGGCCTTCGATGCAAACATATGTGCCGCCCCAATGTGGCGTGATGCCTTCCGCGATTGCCGCCGCACGCAAATGCCCGCGCAGCAATGGCGACACGGGATGAGCCATCGAAACGTGTGCCACCATTCCCTTGCCGAAAAACGAGCTCTCACGTTTGTAAGTTCGATCGACAAACTGGTCGACCAGCACGAAAGACCCCGGCGGCAATTCTTCCTTGAATGAACCGCATGCAGACAGCGAAACCAGATCAGTAACGCCTGCGCGCTTCAGCACATCGATGTTGGCGCGGTAATTGATATCGGACGGCGAAAGTCGGTGTCCTTGGCCGTGTCGGGAGAGGAATACGACCGGTAGTCCCGCAATTTCACCGATGCGCAGCGGCCCGGACGGCTCGCCCCAGGGACTGGCGATGCGCTGCTCTCTCACGTCACCGAGGCCTGGTAAATCGTAAATGCCAGACCCGCCGATTATACCGAGAACAGATTTGGCCATGCGCGCTCGCAAGTACCGATGAGACGTGTTGAGCCTATACGAGCCGACAGAAAAACGAAGGGCCCCAAACGGGGCCCTCGGATGACAAGATCTTAAAGATGGTCAGATCGTCGTCTTCTTTGGATCCTGTCCGCGCGCAATCGCACTTGGCTTATCGACCTCGTGCCAGACCTTTTTCTTGGTGAAATACATCAAACCCGCAAGAATGATCAGGAAGATCATAACCTGCAGCCCGATGCGTTTACGTTGCACCATGTGGGGCTCGGCGGCCCACATCAAGAAGGCAGAAATATCTTTGGAATATTGGTCGAGCGTCTGCGGCGCACCATCGTCGTACGTCACCTGTCCGGCCTGCAGCGGAGGCGGCATCGCAATATTGTGGCCAGGGAAATACTTGTTGTAGTGCCCGCCTTGCGGCAGTTGGAAGCCCTTTGGCGGCTCCTCGTAGCCGTTCAGCAGGGCAGCGATGTAGTCGGGCCCCTGCTCCTGATATTGCGTGATCGTGTCGAACACGAACCAGGGGAAGCCGCGCTCAAACGTGCGCGCCTTTGCCAATGTTGACATGTCGGGCGGCGCAACACCGCCATTCGCCGCCTTGGCCGCGAGCTCGTTCGCAAACGGGGGTGGAAACGTGTCGGCGAGGCGCCCGGGACGGTCAGTCGGCTGGCCTTTGTCGTCGAGATCACTGATCTTGTAATCGGCTGCAACTGCAGCGGCCTGCGCTTCCGAGAACCCGGGGCCACCAGGGTCAGCCAGATTGCGGAAAGCAAGCATCTGGATCGAGTGACACGCTGCGCAGACTTCTTTGTAAACCTTGAATCCCCGCTGAAGTTGCCCCTGATCGTATCTGCCGAACGGGCCGGAGAAGGACCACCTCAGCATCGGCGGCGTCGGCGTATCATGCTCCTGAGCGACCGCCGGTGCGATTGCCGCGCCGATGCACCCTGCGAGCGCGAGAACAATGATTTTACGCTGCATCTTCATGTCCATCCTCCGCTCACGCTTTCGCGCCCAGCACCGATTCCGAAATCGAGTTCGGCAACGGCTTGGTCTTCTCGAAGATGCCGAGCAGCGGCAGGATGACGAGGAAAAACGCGAAGTAATAAATGGTGAAGATTCGCGCGAGGATCACGTAGATGCCTTCAGGTGGCTTTGACCCCAACCAACCGAGCCCAACACACACAATCACGAACAGCCAGAAGAACTGTTTGAATAATGGCCGATAACGGGCCGAGCGCACTTTCGAGGTGTCGAGCCACGGTAGGAAGGCCAGGATCACGATGGAAGCGCCGAGCGCCATGACTCCCATGAGCTTGTCGGGAATCGCGCGCAGGATCGCGTAGAACGGCAGATAGTACCATTCGGGCACGATGTGCGTCGGAGTCACCGCAGGATTCGCGGGGATGTAATTGTCCGCATGACCGAGGAAGTTCGGAATGTAAAACACGAACCATGCGTACAGAACGAGGAACGCGGCCATGAAGAACCCGTCCTTGATCGTCGCATATGGCGTGAACGCCACCGTGTCTTTTTCGGACTTCGGCTCGATACCCGTCGGATTGTTCTGCCCTACGACGTGCAGCGCCCAGATGTGGAGCACGACCACACCGGCGATCACAAATGGCAAGAGATAGTGCAGCGAGTAAAAACGATTGAGTGTCGGATTTCCGACGGCGTAGCCACCCCACAGCCAGGTGACGATCGTTTCGCCAACTCCGGGAATGGCCGAGAACAGGTTGGTGATAACTGTTGCCGCCCAGAAGCTCATCTGGCCCCAAACCAGGACATAACCCATGAAGCCAGTCGCCATCATCAGCAGGTAGATGATCACGCCAAGAATCCAGAGCACCTCGCGCGGCTCCTTGTATGAGCCGTAATAGATGCCGCGGAACATATGAACGTAGACGGCGAAGAAGAACATCGATGCGCCGTTGGCATGCAGGTAGCGCAACAGCCAACCGTAGTTGACGTCGCGCATGATGCTTTCCACCGACCGGAAGGCAAGATCAACGTGCGGGGTGTAATGCATCGCCAGCACGATGCCGGTGATGATCTGCACGCCAAGCATGAACGCAAGGATCCCGCCGAAGGTCCACAAGTAGTTCAGATTGCGTGGAACAGGGTAGACCACGAAGGAAGAGTGTATCAGGGCCACCGATCGGCAACCGCTTCTCGAGCCATTGCAGAAGTTTGTTCTGCGGTTCGTAGGTCGAGTGTCCGCTCATGTTCAAACCTTGAATGCGACGTTTCGCTCAGCCGATCTGGATCTTGGTGTCGGAAACAAACTTGTAGGGTGGCAGCGCTAGATTTTTCGGCGCCGGACCTTGGCGAATACGACCCGAGGTGTCGTACTGCGAGCCGTGGCACGGACAGAACCAGCCGTCGTACGCGCCTTGGTGAGCAAGCGGGATACAGCCGAGATGGGTACAGATGCCGATCACCACCAGCCACTGGTCGTGCCCCGCCTTGACCCGTGCTGAGTCGGGCTCAGGATCTGGGAGGCTCGCCACATTGACCTTTTGGGCCTCTTCGATCTCTTTTTTCGTGCGGTGGAAAATGAAGATTGGTTTCGACCGCCAGAAGACCTTGATGATCTGGCCGTCGGCGATGGGAGCGAGGTCAACTTCGATCGGGGCACCGGCCGCGATGGTTGAGGCGTCCGGATTCATTTGCGCGATCAAAGGGACAAGGACAGCAGCGGCGCCTACCGCGCCGACGGCGCCAGTGGCGATGTAAAGAAAGTCGCGGCGCGTGTGCTCCGCCGAAGACACGGTCGTCACGTCTGGGGCCCTCTCCTCCGGCTGGCTTAGTCATCCGCCCGCGGCTGGAGCCCGGACCGAGGTCCTTTGGGCGGCGGGGCGGCCCGCTTGCGGCAGTCCTAAACGTAGGACCGCGCGTCGGTTTGGTTCTATTGGCACCCTTGCAGTGCAAGCGCAAGCCCGCAAAGGCTCCACTAACAAAAGTAGATACCGGTTTTGCGTTTGGCCGCGCCTTAAATGTTACATTATGCGGCAATCGGGGCGTCCGCCGAGGCACCCGGATGACCCGATGGTTTGCCCTCGCCTGCGAGGATTAGCCGCATAAATCATTCGTCTAGAGAGACTTATCGCGACCAGGGAATTCCCGGGCCTCCATGCGGATCGCACTTTACGAGCCGGACATCCCCCAAAATACCGGCACAATTCTCCGCCTTTGCGCCTGTCTGGGCGTGGAGGCACACATCATAGAACCAGCAGGATTTCCTGTTACCGATCGCGCGTTCCGCCGGGCCGGGATGGATTATCTCGATCAAGTGACCCTCGTCCGTCACGAATCATTTGCTGCCTTCGAGGGGTGGCGGGCGCTCAAGCGCGTTTCGCTTGTGCTCCTGACCACCACTGCCGAGCGATCCTATCTCGACCACACCTTCAACATCGACCAGATCCTGATGTTCGGTCGCGAGAGCGCGGGCGTCCCGGACGCTGTGCACAGGGCGGCGGACACCCGCATCCGCGTCCCGATGCGGCCGGGGATGCGGTCAATGAATGTTGCGATGGCGGTTGCGATGGTGGTGGGCGAAGCTCTGCGCCAAACCGGCGGCTTGCCGCGATAATAAGCGTTGTGACTTTAGATATAATCAGGCCGGAGTAATTAATGGACGTTGGACAACTGGAAGCCCGCCAGACGCGCGCACGAACGTGGTTCGAGAGCTTGCGCGACGATATCTGCGCGGCGTTTGAGGCACTGGAGGATTCGCTTCCAGAAAACGCCGTCTTCGCGGACCGGGCACCGGGTCGCTTCAGGCGAACCCCCTGGCAGCGCACGGATCATACAGGCGCGCCCGGTGGCGGCGGCGTGATGGCCATGATGCACGGACGTGTTTTCGAAAAGGTCGGCGTGCACTGCTCAACGGTTCACGGCGAATTCGCCCCGGAGTTCCGGAACGACATTCCAGGCGCCGAAAAGGACCCCCGCTTCTGGGCCTCGGGAATCTCCCTGATCGCGCACCTTCACAATCCGAACGTGCCCGCTGTGCACATGAACACGCGCTTTGTCGTTACGAGCAAATCATGGTTCGGCGGCGGCGCCGACCTCACACCGGTGCTGGACAGCCGTCGCGTTCAGACGGATCCCGACAGCATTGCTTTTCATGCCGCAATGAAAACAGCTTGCGACCAGCACGCCGAAATCGCTCCCTATGACAAATACAGAAAGTGGTGCGACGACTATTTTTTTCTCAAGCACCGAAACGAACCGCGCGGCGTCGGCGGCATATTTTATGATTATCTCGAAACGGATTGGGATGAGACGTTTGCGTTCACACAGGACGTTGGTCGAGCATTCCTGCAAGTCTACCCAGGGCTGGTTCGCAAAAACTTCACAGTCCCTTGGACCGAAGCTGACCGCGAGGAACAGCTCATCCGCCGCGGTCGCTACGTCGAATTCAATCTCCTGTACGACCGCGGTACCATTTTCGGCCTCAAGACCGGCGGCAATGTTGAATCCATCCTGTCTTCCATGCCGCCCGCGGTGAAGTGGCCGTAGAATTACCGTGAGCGCTGAAAAGCCGAAAGAAGTTCGATCCTAGCAAGTTAGAAAGCGCCTTGCGCCTTTAGTCGCAGAGTGGCAAAAGGCTGCGCGTTCCCATTGGAATTGAGCCACCGATCGATCCGCGGGCGTATTGCTTGCGGGAGGGGCGATGCCGGGTAGCGATTTATTCCTGCAAACGATCGATGCCGTCTATGCCAGCGGCCTCGACAGTGCACGTCTGCCGCAGGCGCTGGAGGCCACGAGCCTGTTGCTTGGGGCCACCGGTGCGATTCTGGAAGTGATTGATAAACCTGCGCAGCGACCTGTCGAATTCTGTTCGGTCGGCCTGCCGGACATCGCGCGTATCCCCTACATCGAACAATTCTCCGCGCTCAATCCGCGCATTCCATTCGCGCTGCGCCAACGCGAGGGAGCCGTCATCTGGGATCATCAGATTTTGGACGAGCCCAGGATGGAGCGTGATCCATTCTACGCAGAGTTTCTGCCGCACATGGGCTTACGTTACTTCGCGGCGGCGATCTTCGAACACACACCGGACAAACTGGCGGCGGTTCATGTCCAGCGGACGCGCAAGCAAGGGCATGTCGACAAACGCGAGATCGCACTCATGCGCCGCCTGTGCCCGCATTATCATCGGGCGAATGATATGGCCCGGCGTCTCAGAACCGCTGGCAATCGCGGCAAGGCATTCGAAGACGCGATCGAGTGGCTGACTGACGGCGTCGCGTTGCTTCGCGCGGACGGCGGCATCGTTCACGCCAACGCCGCAATGTCTGTCTTTGCCGAATCCGGAAACGGCATTCGTATTGTCGAGAACTGCCTTGAATTTACGGAGCCGCTCGCACGCAACTGTTTCAACTCCGCACTTGGTGCGGTTGCAAATCTCGGCGATCCTTCCTTCGACGCGCGTCAGACCGACTTTTCGGTTCCCCGAAGCCACGGCATGCCGGCGTTAATCGCGTCGGTGCGTCCCTTGATCGACACCGAAAAGACCAAATCGCAGGACGGCGTCGTTCTGTTGCTGCTGCGTGACCCGCTCTGGCGCAACGTCGCGACGACGCGAATGCTACAGGAGGTGTTCAGCCTCACAAAAGCTGAAGCCCATCTCGCACAAGCGCTGTGCAATGGCGAGACGACTAGGGCTTATGCGAGCACGCGGCAAGTGACCCTCAACACCGTGTATTCGCACCTCAAGCAGATTCGCCAGAAAACCGGCTGCAAGAGCGTACCTGAACTGGTCCGCAAATTTGGCGAGTGGAACGTGCCACTAAGGCTGAGTTGATCCGATGGCTGACAGCGATCCGTTTCTGCAGACGATTGACGCCGTTTATGCAGGCGGGCTCGAGTCCGAGCGCATGCCCGAAGCGCTTGAGGCGACCAGCTCCCTCCTCGGCGCCGTCGGCGCAACCCTCGAGGTGATCAGCAAACCCGCGAAGCGCCCAATTGGTTTTTGGGCCGCCGGGCTGCCAGACGTGAGCCGTACCCAATACATCGAGCATTTTGCAGCGCTAAACCCGCGTATTCCTCTTACGCTGCGTCAATGTGCGGGAGACGTCGCCTGGGATCGCCAACTGTTCGACGAAGGGCAAATGAAGCGTGACCCGTTCTATTCCGAATTTTTGCCGCACCTTGGCCTGCGTTATTTTGTTTCGATCGTGCTCGAACAGTCAGTCGACACGCTGGCCGTCGTCGCCGTGCAGCGGAGTCGCAAGCAAGGTCATGTGGATAAGCGCGAAATCAATCTCATGCGGCGTCTGTATCCGCATTATCAGCGGGCCTACGACCTGACGATGCGTCTGAAAGGCGCGAGCGATCGAAGTAACCTGTTGGAGAATGCCGTCGAATGGTTGACGGATGGAGTCGCGTTGCTGCGAGCGGATAGCAAAATCGTTTACGCGAACGACGCGATGCTTTCGTTCGCGCAGCGTGGCGATGGCATCCGAATTGTCGGCGGAATTCTTGAGCTTGCGGGGCATGAAGCGCGACGCAGTTTTGATATTGCGCTCGGTGCTATCGCGCGGCTTGGCGATGCATCCGCCGACGCGCAGTCGACTGATTTTCCCGTGATGCGCACCTGCGAGGCGCCCGCTTACGTTGTCTCAGTGCGGCCCCTCGCGGGTGCAAAAAACCGCACCGCGCATGGTGATGCCGATGTCATGGTGCTTGTGCGTGACCCCCTCTCGCCCCACGAGCCAAGAACCCAGGTATTGCAAGAGCTGTTTAAACTTACAAATGCCGAAGCCCATTTGGCTCGGGCGCTGTGCAACGGCGTAACGACGAGAGCTTACGCGATGGGACGGCGCGTCAGCCTCAACACCGTTTATTCGCATCTCAAACAGATTCGCGAGAAAACCGGCTGCAGGAGCGTGCCTGAGCTGATCCGGAAATTTGGCGAGTGGAACGTACCGCTGCGGCTGAGTTGATTTCAGCCAGTCAGTGCAGTGCACCCCACACCAGAAATATTCCGCCTAAAAGTACGACCGCATCGAGAATTGCCGTGTGTACATGCATCGGCATGCGCTCGACGAAGGTCTTGGCGAGAAAGGCGCCCGGTAAAGCAACAAGTCCGGTCAACAGTGCAAAGGCAAGCACCTGCGCCGTAATCACGCCGAAGAGTCCAAACACTGAAATTTTCACGATGCCAACGACTATCGATATCGCGGCATCGGTGGCTATAACACCGGCGCCTTCGACGCCGGCTGCCATCAGAAGCGATAGCAAGATCACTCCTGAACCGGCGGTTCCTCCAACCACAACGCCGTAGCCGAGCGACCCGAGCGCAAGCCCGGCGTCGCCGATCTTGACGCCGTGGTATTTCAACAGTCGACGCAGCGGGACGCTCAGGATCAACATGCCGCCGATCACCAGCGCGGCACCCGCGCTCGACAGTCGGGTATAGCCCCAGGCGCCGAGGACGCAGGTTGGAACGGCCAGAGCCAGCACTATCGCCGTGCGCCGCCAGTCAACGTACTTGAGAAATGCAAAAACACGGCTTGAGTTGGTGAACATTGCCGAAATCGCGATGATTGGCACCACGGGTTCGGCCCCGACGAGCGGGACGAGAACCAGGGGCATCAGCGCGCCGGTCCCATAGCCAGAAACGCCGCCCACAACAGACGCAAACAGCGCCACCGCCGCTACCGGAATCAGCTGCCAAACCGAAATGTCGTGAAAACCGGCAAAGAGATCCATGGTCAAGACGGCGTTGCCGCTGAAGTACGAATGGCCTCTTCAGCTATGGCACTGAGCGCTGCTGGATCGCTCGGAAATCCGGCAGCGACCCAGGATTTCTCGGCCGCGGCAAGTGCTGCGCCAAGCGCAGGACCTTGCGCTACCCCGCGTGTCATGAAATCGGCTGCCTTGAGCGGGAACACCGGTGCTGTCCAACGTTGCGGCAGCGTTGCCAGCGCATGCCATTCGGCATCATGAGCCGTTGCTTGTGAGCGAGCCCATCCGAGCAACACGCGATCCGAGAATTGCTGCGGCCGAAGACGATACAACAGCGCCTTGGCCGCCTTCTCTCCATACAGCGGCGAAATGCGTCCCCAACCTTCTCCCATGGATGCAAGTCGCTCCCGCTCGCTGTTAGCTAATCTCAGCCTTTGCCACAGTCGATCGGCATCTTCCCCAACTGCGACGGCAAGCGCGCCGAGACGCCGCACGGCGTTGGGCTCGAGCCCGATAGCTGCTTCGACCTTCGCCATGTTCTCAAAACTTCCCAGGTAGCTCACCCCGCCAAGCACCCGCAGCAGCAATCCCGCGTCTGTCATTGAAATGAGCGTGGGCACCGCGTGGGGTGCGATCACGAGTTTCATCATCTCCATGCGCAATCGCTCGCGCGAAAGCTGGTCTAGACCGTTGCGACCCTTAATACACGCAGCAATGCCGACGGGATCGGGGTGATCGCTCGTGCCATATGCTGCGTGAAAACGGAAAAAGCGCAGGATGCGCAGGTAGTCCTCGGCGATGCGCTTTGCCGGATCGCCGATGAAGCGCACTCGGCGGTGGCCGAGATCGGTGAGCCCGCCGGTATAGTCGTAGATCGTGCCGTCGCGCGTTGCTGATAGCGAGTTAATCGTGAAATCTCGCCGCTCGGCATCCGCCTTCCAATCGCGGCCAAATTCAACCTTGGCATGGCGACCGTAGGTCTCGACATCCTTGCGCAGCGTTGTCACCTCGAAGGGATGTTTGTCGATGATGACGGTGACCGTACCGTGCTCGATTCCGGTAGGCACGTGTTTAAACCCTGCAGCCGTCACTCGCTTTATCACGTCGTCCGGTACAGCGGTCGTTGCCACGTCAATTTCCGCGATCGGAACATCCAGCAGCGCGTTGCGAACCGCGCCACCGACCACACGCGCCTCCTCACCATCGCAATCGAGCACGCTGAGCAGCCGTGGCAACGCCCCCACTGTCAGCCACGCGGCATCGCTCAGCTTGCGATCGGTACGGCCTTCCTGCGGCGACATTACTTCGTGGCCCCTGGCACGAATTTGCCGTTTTCAATGTGCGCCGGCACGTAGGTTGAACCGGGCGGCGCCCCGGAAAAATGTGCGAAGTAGATGAAGCTGCCGAGCACCAGCGCGAGCGCGGCGATGGCCAATGTTGCGACCCGTACCAGTGGCCAGGAATTGGTATCCATGACTCCGGCCTTGGTCGCCCACAAAAACACCGCATAGAGCACGAACGGCGTCAGGAAGAGGGCGATCTCGGTGAAGATCGGGCGAATCATCGATAGATCCGGTCATAAAGATTGCGGAGAATACCAGCGGTCACGCCCCAAATGTAGCGCTCGCCGAAAGTGATCGCGTAATAGTGCCGCGTCATGCCCTGCCATTCGCGCGAATGACGCTGCACGTTAGTCTGGTCCATCAAGAAGGCGAGTGGCACCTCGAAGGTTGCATCCACCTCGGCCTTGTTGAGTTGCAACTGAAAGCCGGGCTTCACCCTCGCGATAACCGGAACGATGCGATAGCCGAGCGTCGTCATGTAGAGGTCGAGATAACCGATCGGTTCGATATGCGAGCAGTCGAGGCCGATTTCCTCCCTCGTTTCGCGCACGGCCGAGGCGCACGGATTGGCATCGCCCTTTTCAATCTTCCCGCCGGGGAAGGACACCTGTCCCGCATGGTCGGGCAAATGCTGAGCCCGCTGGGTCAGAAGTACGGTTGGTTCGGGATGGTCGATGATCGGCACTAGAACCGCGGCGGGGCGGATCGGCCGCACTTCGGCGATCTTGCGCATCACCGGATCAATATCGTGATCACCCCGTGCCGGTGTCACGCTAGCGTCTGTAAGGCCAAACGGTACGTCAAGTGTCAGACGTTGACGGACACGTACAAAGAATTCTGTTCCAGCCAGACCCGTGACAATTTCCTGCATTAGAACGAAATCCGTTTGCAATTAGTCATCGTGCCGCTTTGCGGAATTGTGAGTTAGACAAACTCTCGCAATGAGCTCGCTTCTGCCATGGCGAAGAATTCGCCCTGCGAAAGAACTCCGAACATCGTCTTCCCGTCGACGTCACGCTCCTCGCCCATCCCGACCAGATCGTAGAACAGCGCGCGAGTCACCTTGGCCCACAAGTCTCGGCGTACATGAAGATACGGCTTGAGCCCGCCAGTTTTTGGCTGCGGCTCGAAACGCAGCACGTGGCCTGGCCCCGCCGAAATCCAGTCGTCGACGTTGGTACGAAATTGAAGAATGCGCCCCGTGTTGTCGTCCGAAACGTTCATTTCCACTGCGAGAAAAGGAACGTCATCGACGACAATCCCCACCTTCTCGACCGGCGTGACCAGGAAATACTTGTCTCCCTCTCGTTTGAGCACCGAGGCAAATAATTTCACGAGGGCTGGACGGCCGATCGGCGTCTTCTGATAAAACCATGTGCCGTCCGCGCCGATCCGCATGTCGATATCCCCGCAAAACGGCGGATTCCACCGCTCGACCGGCGGCAGGCCCTTGTTTTCGCGGGGCAGCCCTGCCGCGATCGCTTCCAGTCCACCCTGCCCTGCCTTCGCCATTGTTTTCCTTCGATAATCAGGCAACTACCGGCCTGTTCGCATCTTCGTGATTCACCCGGTTAGGCGGTGGAAGATAGCGTAAGCTTGGCCATAGATTGAGGCAGATTCGCCCGAAATGGCGCAGCAAATTCGCCCGTGGTGCGTTTGTTGCATGGCTCGCGGGTGAGATTTTAGGTGCGCAGTGAAAGGAAACGACATGGCGAAGGCCGGCGGCGAAAGTCTTGAAAAGCTGGAAGACATGATTGTGCGGGCGGCCGAGTCCACGGCCGCGCATGTGCGCGCTGCAAAGGCAGCGATCGGCTCGGTCATTTTCGGTCAGGAAGTGGTGGTCGAACACGCGCTTGTTACCGTGCTTTCAGGTGGTCATGCACTTCTGGTAGGCGTGCCCGGTCTGGCGAAAACCAAACTGGTCGAGACCATGGGCATCGTGCTCGGTCTTGACGCTCGCCGCATCCAGTTCACGCCTGACTTGATGCCGTCCGACATTCTCGGCACCGAAGTGCTGGAAGAAAGCCCGGGCGGCAAACGCAGCTTCCGCTTTATCGCCGGCCCGGTGTTCGCACAGCTACTGATGGCCGATGAGATCAACCGTGCATCACCGCGAACGCAATCCGCGCTTCTGCAAGCCATGCAGGAGCAGCACGTGACGGTCGCCGGAGCACGACACGACCTGCCCAAGCCGTTCCACGTGCTGGCGACGCAAAACCCGCTCGAGCAGGAAGGCACCTATCCGTTGCCGGAAGCACAACTCGACCGATTTCTCATGGAAGTCGATGTCGACTACCCCGATCAGGAGGCGGAGCGCAAGATTCTGTTCGACACCACCGGTGCGGAAGAATCTCGCGCAAAGCCGGCGATGACCGCCGACGATCTGCTGTCGGCACAGCGGCTCGTCCGCCGCCTGCCGGTCGGAGAGTTGGTGGTCGAGTCAATTCTCGCCCTCGTGCGCTCGGCGCGACCAGGTCCCGAAGCCGGCGATATCGGCAAGCTGATTTCCTGGGGCCCAGGGCCACGCGCGAGCCAAGCCCTGATGCTGGCGGTACGCGCACGTGCACTTCTCGATGGACGCTTTGCGCCCTCGGTTGACGACGTGCTCGAGCTGGCGGAGCCCGTGCTGAAACATCGCATGGCCTTGACCTTCGCGGCGCGCGCGGAAGGTGAAACCATCCCCAATGTCATCCGGCGGCTGAAAGCACGCATCGGATAGTTGCATGGCGCAGTCACCGCCTAAAGACACCGAGACCACAACTGTCCAGCAGGCGACCGTCGGCGCTCGCAAGCTCGCCGACGCTATGCCAAGGCTGATTTTGGAAGCGCGTCGTGTTGCGTCGACGGTCATCCATGGCTTGCACGGTCGCCGGCGCGCAGGCCCGGGCGAAAATTTCTGGCAGTATCGCCGCTTCGTCTCCGGTGAACCCGCACAGAACGTGGACTGGCGGCGCTCCGCACGTGACGATCATCTGTATGTTCGCGAGCGCGAATGGGAAGCCTCGCACACTGTTTGGATCTGGCCCGACCGGTCACCGTCCATGACCTTCGCATCCGCCTTGGCTGCTGACAGCAAGCTTGAGCGGGCGTTGGTCATCGCTTTCGCTTTGGCTGAAGTGCTGGTGCAAGGCGGAGAACGCGTTGGCGTTCCAGGATTGATGCGACCGACCGCGAGCCGCAACGTTATCGAAAAAATGGCCGAATCGATTTTGCACGATCCGACTGAACGGGCCAGCCTGCCACCTTCGTTCGCCCCTTCGCCGCTGTCCGAGGTTGTGATGTTGTCCGACCTGTGGTCACCGATTGCCGACGTGCGCTCCACAATCGCGCAGCTCTCCGCTACAGGCGCGCATGGTCATGTGGTCCAGATTGTAGACCCGGCCGAAGAAAGCTTTCCCTATTCCGGTCGTGTGGAATTCATCGAGCCGGAAGGCGCCGGCAGCGTTACCGCTGGACGGGCTGAAACTTGGCGCAACGACTATCAAAACATCGTTGCGCGTCACCGCGCCGCCGTTCGCGCCGAGACCGATTTGCGTGGCTGGAGCTTCGCCATTCACCGTACCGACAGGCCGGCCAGCGAGCTCCTCCTCGTGCTGCACTCCCGCATGGGTGACAACACACAAGCGGCTATCTTTGGTAGCCGGTATGCACCGGCCAGTCCCGCGAGCGCCGCATGATCGGCTCCTTGCCCCTCGGCTTTGCCCAACCTTTGGTACTCCTCGGCCTCCTGAGCCTGCCGATCCTCTGGTGGCTGTTGCGGCTTGTGCCGCCGCGCCCACGGCGCATTGATTTTCCTCCCACGCGCCTGCTGTTTGAAATCGCCCCCAAAGAAGAAACGCCGGCGCGAACGCCCTGGTGGCTCACTCTTCTGCGACTGACGCTGGCGGCACTGGTCATCATCGCCGCCGCTGGACCCATGTGGAATCCACCGCTTGCAACGACTGATCGGGCCGCTCCGTTGCTGATCCTCGTCGATGACGGCTGGCCCGCCGCGTCGACCTGGGACGCCAGGCTGCGCACGGCCGATGAAATGATAGCGCGGGCCGAAGCGGACAATCGCGGCGTTGCACTGTTGCCTTTGTCTGAGACCGATCGCGACGTTTCCCTGCAAATCGCCGGCGCCGCCCGCGTCCAGATCAAGCAGGTCAAGCCCAAGCCCTATGGCCTCGATCGCACCGACGCGCTGCCGGCGATCGAGCGCTTCCTTGCAACTTCCCCCAATGTCGAAGTGATCTGGCTCTCGGATGGGGTAGATCTCGGCAAGGGTGCCAATTTCGTCGAAGGCCTGAAGCGCATCATTGGCAGTCACCCCCTGACCGTGGTTGAAGGTGGCTTGCCGATGTCTCATGCCCTCGCAGCTGCCGACAACGCGGCCGGTGCGCTGACGGTGAAAGTTCTGCGTGCCCGGACGGATGCAAGTGACGTGGGCGCGGTCAGTGCAATCGACCTCAAAGGTTTGCCGTTGGGCGAAGCGCCTTTCAGTTTTAAATCCGGTGATCGAGAAACCGACGCCGTGATCGATTTGCCTGTCGAAATCCGCAACGACGTGGCGCGCCTCGAAATCGTCGGTGAGCGCTCGGCAGGCGCCGTGCAATTGCTCGACAAGCGTTGGCGCCGTCGAACGGTCGGTGTCGTGTCTGGCTCAACTGCAGATCGCTCGCAACCGTTGATCGGCGCGACCTACTACCTTGCCCGCGCGCTCAATCCATTCGCTGACGTCAGTTTGGCAGAAGGTGTCGCTCCGACGGAAGCTGTGACTCGATTTTTGGACCGTCATTTGCCGATGCTGATCCTCGCGGATGTCGGCAACGTCACCGACGCGCTCGATCGCCTGAACAAGTGGATCGACAATGGCGGCGTCCTGGTGCGCTTTGCGGGACCGCACCTTGCGCGGGGCGACGACAACCTGGTCCCGGTAAAACTGCGACGCGGCGGCCGAATCCTGGGCGGCAGCCTGAGCTGGGACAAGCCGCAGCAACTCGCGGGCTTTTCGCGCGATAGCCCATTCAACGGAATGGCGGTGCCTACAGACGTCACTGTCACTCGCCAGGTATTGGCTGAGCCGGATTCCCAACTCAATGACCGCACCTGGGCCACCCTGGCCGATGGCACGCCGCTGGTGACTGCTGAACGCCGCGGCAAGGGATTGATTGTCCTTTTCCATGTAACAGCTGATAGCCGCTGGTCCGATCTGCCTCTGTCGGGGTCCTTCGTGGACATGCTTCGGCGCCTGGTGTCGCTCGCAGGCGCCACCGCGAACGCCGAGGGCGACAACGCCGCCAGCGAGAATGCGGGTAACCGCGCCGCCCAGGTCGTTCCACCGACGCGAATACTCGACGGGTTCGGTGCCTTTAGCACTCCACCTGCGACCGCCCGTCCAATTCCAAGCAACTTCACTGGACGCGGCAGTCTGGATCATCCGCCAGGCTTTTACGGTCCGCCGGAAGGTCTTGTCGCCGTCAACACACTCGCACCGGCGGACCGTCCGGTTCCGCTCGACACCTCGTCGCTGAATGCTCGCACGGACGTTTACCGGCACGGCGAACCGCTCGATCTGCGTGGGCCGATCTTTCTCGCAGCGCTCGCGCTGCTTGTGCTCGACGCGCTGGTGGTCGTCATGCTGTCGGGAGGGCTGAGTGCCTTGCGCCCACGCAGACGTGCCGCTGCCGCGCTCCTGGCGATCGGTCTGTTCGGCACCCTTACTCTTCACAACGGACTGCACGCGCAAACTGCACCGCCGCAACAGACCCCGCCGTTAACAGCGCAGCAGCAAGACTTCGCGATGAAGGCAACGTTGCAGACGCACCTGGCCTATGTTGTCACCGGCGACCCAGCCATCGACGAAGTGAGCAAAGCCGGCCTGCAGGGACTGACGCTGTTTCTTGCCCAGCGCACGGCGCTGGAAGCATCCGATCCTGTTGGGCTCGATCTTGCGCGTGATGAGCTTGCGTTTTTTCCAATAATCTATTGGCCGATCTCTCCGAACGCGCCGAAGCCCTCGCAGGCCGCGCTTGAAAAGATAGACGCCTACATGAAGCGCGGTGGCACCGTGTTGTTCGACACGCGTGACGCGGTCGATGCACCGGCGGGCCCGGGGGGAGAAATGCGCGGTCCCGGCATGATCGCACTGCGTTCAATCCTGTCCTCGCTCGATATCCCTGAGCTTGAGCCGGTCTCGCACGACCACGTGCTGACCAAGACGTTTTTTCTGCTGCGCGATTTCCCCGGCCGATTCACGAACGGCCAGCTTTGGGTCGAAGCATTGCCGGCGGAGAATGAAGATGAAGAACCTAACCGTCCGGCCCGGGCCGGCGACGGCGTCTCCTCGATCCTGATTACCTCGAACGATCTCGCGGGTGCATGGGCAATGCGGCCCGACGGTCAGCCGATGCTGCCGATGGTTCCGGGTGAACCGCGCCAGCGCGAATTCGCCTTCCGTGCCGGCGTCAACATCGTGATGTACGCACTGACCGGCAACTACAAGGCCGATCAGGTTCACATTCCGGCGCTGCTCGAGCGGCTCGGGCAATAGGAGCGGTTTGTGAACCTCGGTATTTCATTTGCTCCTTTGGTGCCGGCCTACTTGGTCTGGGTCGCGTTTGTCGTCGCCCTGGTGATCTCCGCGATACTGCTGATCGCGCGTAGCCGTGGCGCGCCATTGCGCGCGGCGGCACTGGGCCTGCTGGTGCTCGCCCTGGCGAACCCCTCGCTCACTCGCGAGGATCGCGATCCCATTCCGTCAGTCGCCGCCGTCATCGTTGACAAAAGCCCAAGCCAGAATTTCGGCGATCGCGCCCGGCAGACGGAACAGGCGCGCGATACGCTGGTGGAGCGGCTCAAGCGAATTCCGGGCCTTGAAGTGCGCGTCGCCGAAGCCGGCGCCGCCGATGGCGAAACCGACGGCACCAAACTGTTCTCGGCACTGTCGTCCACGCTCGCCGATGTCCCGCCCGATCGTGTGGCCGGCGCTGTTTTGATCACCGACGGGCGCGTGCACGATGTCCCGACGGATACTTCCACACTGGGGTTGTCTGCACCGCTGCACGCGCTGATTACCGGTCACAAGGACGAAATCGACCGTCGGGTCGTGCTGACGCTGACGCCGCGTTTTGGCATCGTCGGTCAGTCGCAGACGATCGGATTCCGCGTCGAGGATCAGGGCGCCAAAACGGGCGCCGCCGAAGTCACCGTCCGCCGCGACGGAGAGATTCTGGAAAAGCGTGTCGTCAACACACACACCGACGTCAAGTTGAATGTTCCAATTCCGCATGCCGGGCCGAATATTGTCGAGATAGAGGCCTCTCCGCTCGAAGGCGAGCTCACGCAGGTGAACAACCGCGCGGTGGTTTCGATTGACGGCGTGCGCGACAAATTACGTGTGCTGCTGGTGTCGGGCGAACCGCATGCGGGTGAGCGTACCTGGCGTAACCTGCTCAAATCCGATGCATCGGTCGACCTCGTGCATTTCACAATTCTGCGCCCACCGGAGAAGCAGGACGGCACTCCGATCAACGAGCTGTCACTGATCGCCTTTCCTACCCGCGAGCTGTTCCAGCAGAAGATTTCGGAATTCCAGCTGATCATTTTCGACCGGTACGCACGCCAAGGCGTATTGCCGCTGATCTATTTCGACAACATCGCGAAATACGTGCGCGATGGCGGCGCGGTTCTGATTGCCGCCGGCCCGGATTACGCGAGCCCCACCAGCATCTGGCGGACACCACTCGACGGAATCCTGCCCGCGGAACCGACCGGCGAGATCACCGAACGCGGTTTCCACGCGCGGCTCACCGAGGCCGGCCAACGGCATCCGGTGACCCGCAATCTCGAAGGCTCGGATACCGATCCGCCACACTGGAGCCACTGGTTCCGGCTCGTGGACATCAAGCGCAGCACCGGCACAAACGTAATGCAGGGCCCCGATGGTAAACCGCTCCTTGTCCTAGCGCGCGAGGGTGAAGGCCGTGTTGCTTTATTGTTATCCGATCACATCTGGCTGTGGGCGCGCGGCTATGAAGGTGGCGGACCGCACCTCGACCTTTTGCGCCGATTGTCTCATTGGTTGATGAAGCAGCCAGACCTTGAGGAAGAGGCTCTACGGCTGATCGTTCACGGCCGCGACATCACCATCCAGCGCCAGACAATGGCCGACACCGTCAATCAAGTCATGCTCACCTCTCCAACTGGTGAAACCCGGCCGATTGATCTGCAGAAAGTCGAGCCCGGACTGTGGCGCTCGACGACGACGGCCAATGAGCTCGGCCTCTGGCGCGCAACCGATGGCAAGCTAACGGCGCTGACGAATGTCGGCCCGGCGAACCCGAGAGAATTCGCCGAAGTGACATCGACGACCGAGGTGCTGAGCGCCTTGAGCAATGCGACCGGCGGCGACGTACGCCGGATCGCCGATGGCGATCGTGTGAATGTGCCGCGTGTGGTTCCGGTGCGCACCAGCACCACATTCAAGGGCGATGATTGGATCGGCCTGAAAATGCGTGATGCGAGCGTTGTGCGCGGCATCGGCGTCTTGCCAATCTTTGCCGGCCTCATCGGCCTCCTGCTGCTGATCGGTTCGCTCGCCGCCACATGGGCACGCGAAGGACGTTAGTCAGGCAATTTCCCAGTCTGGCCGGATCAGCCCCGTGACGCCGTCAAAGGCACCCGCGGCAAGTTCCGCCACCAGCAGACGCGCGGGATCGACGGGGCCCGGCATTTTCACCTGTCCCTTCGGGATGCGCCTGAAGCCCGACTTGGCGTAGATCGGTTCATCGCCGACCAGCACCACCAATTTGTGGGCATTGGATTTCGCTTCGCTGAGCGCGCGTTGCACGAGCGCGGTGCCAACCCCGTGCGAGCGGAAGGGCGGCTCGACCGTCAGCGGACCAAGCAGTAATGCCGGGGTCTCGCCTATGCAGATCGGTGTCAGCCGGACCGAACCGATCAAAAGCGTGCCGGTGCGTGCCGTGAAAGACAGGCCGAGCACATGCCCCCGTCCCTCACGGATACGAAATGCCGTGCGCGCGAAGCGGCCAGGCCCGAATGTGCGCTCGTGCAAGCGCTCGATCGCGGGGGCATCGGCGGCGGTCTCCGGCAGAATTGTCAGCGCCAGCTCACTCATGGCGTTCCATAGTCCGTATCAGGCGCTGCCGCTTAGCATCTCGACCGATTCCGGTCCATTGCCCGTGGCATTCGACACGGCAAAAGACTAAATGAAAGCACTCAAGGTTAAGGAGTTGGTGCATGGGACTTCTGGTCGATGGCGTCTGGCAGGACGACGTTTCGCGTACAAAGGACGGTCATTTTATCCGGCCCGCCGCGCAATTCCGCAATTGGGTGACGCCGGACGGAAGCGCCGGGCCTTCGGGCAAGGATGGCTTTGCCGCAGAGTCGGGCCGCTATCACCTCTATGTTTCGCTTGCCTGCCCGTGGGCGCACCGCACGATCATTTTCCGCAAGCTGAAGGGACTCGAAAACGTCATCTCGCTCTCGATTGTCTCACCCCACGTGGATCGCGACGGGTGGACTTTCAACAAAGCGGAGGGCTCTACCGGCGACGACCTCTACGGCAAAAGCAAATTGTCGGAAATCTACCTGCTCGCTAACGCGCGGTACTCAGGTCGCGTCAGTGTGCCGGTTTTGTGGGACAAAAAGCGTAAGACGATCGTCAATAACGAATCGCCCGAGATCATCCGCATGCTCAACTCGGCGTTCAACGCACTTACAAACGTCCGCGCCGACTACTATCCCGAAAACCTGCGTGCCGAGATCGATCGCTTCAACGAGATCATTTATCCGAATATCAATAACGGCGTCTATCGTTCCGGTTTCGCCACGTCGCAAGCGGCCTATGAACAAGCCTTTCGCAACGTCTTCGACACGCTCGATGAGCTTGAGCAAGTCCTGTCACAACACCGCTACCTCGTCGGCAATACGATCACTGAGGCCGACTGGCGGCTGTTTTGTACGTTGATACGCTTCGATGCCGTTTATTACTCTCACTTCAAATGCAACTGGCGGCACATCTACGAATTCCCGAACCTTTCAAACTACGTGCGCGATCTCTATCAGGTACCTGGCGTTGCCGAGACGGTCAGCATCGAGCAGATCAAGCGGCACTATTACAGCAGCCAACGTCAGGTGAACCCCACCGGTATCGTTCCCGTCGGGCCGCAACTCGACTTCGCCGCGCCGCACGACCGCGCGCGATTCGGTTGAGTCTCACCACAACTCGCTGATTGCTGCTCCGCCGAATACTTCCGCTACCCGAGCGCGGGTGGCGCGGGTCGTGCCTTCAGGCAGCGCGTCGTTGGAAAAGAAGCCGTGCGCGATGATCTCATGGTTGGGCTTCGGACTTCCGTCCTGCCTGAAGTCGCGAGCGACGAACAGAGCAACGTGATCGCGTCGTGACGCGCGTTTGTTGAAGTAGATCCCGTAGAGCTGCGGCGAAGCTCCAAGCTGGATGTTGCCCTCCTCGGCCAGTTCGCGCGCAAGAGCTTCGAGAAGTGATTCCCCTGTCTCCACGCCTCCGCCTGGCAGGTGCCAGCCGTCGACATAGGAATGCTTGACCAGAAAAATCCGGCCGTTGCCGTCAATGACCATGGCGCGGGCGCCCAGCGTCGCCGCACGCGAGAAACGCCAATAAAAGTGCATAACCCGGCGGATGACCGGCTCCAGCGTTCGGCGCAGACGATTCAGGCCCATGGGCTTCTCTCTCGTGCCCGGTCTTTCTAGCGACAGTCCCGTTCACAAGGCCTAAAAAGCCGGGTTCTCAGTTTAGAATACTTCTAATATAAGAAATTGGTGTTACCGACCTGAAGGGACCGTCCGTGAAACGTTTTGCCGACCTTACAGAGCAGGAAGTTTTGGCGCTCGCGATCACCAATGAAGAAGAAGACAGCCGCATCTATCGCGATTTCGCCCAGGGTCTCCGCCAGGAGTACCCCGCATCAGCCAAGGTCTTCGACGAGATGGCCGACGAAGAAATTCACCATCGAACGATGCTGTATGACCTCTATCGGAAAAAATTCGGCGAATATTTGCCGCTCATCCGTCGCAACGACGTCAAGGATTTCATCCCCCACAAGTCGACGCCCTGGCTGACGCGTCCTCTTGTTCTAGGTGACGCGCGAAAGTTCGCTGAGAAGATGGAGGACGAGGCGCAACGCTTTTACCGGAAAGCCGCCGACGGCGCCCGTGACGTTTCCGTGCGTCAGCTCCTGCTTGAGCTCGCCGAGGCCGAGGCCGGCCACGAAAGCCTTGCGCACAAGCTGGGCGAGCAAATTCTCACCGACAGTGCACGCGCCACGGAGGATGCAACCTCTAAACGCGCATTCATGCTCCAATACGTGCAACCCGGACTCGCGGGCTTAATGGACGGATCGGTGTCGACGCTTGCGCCGCTTTTTGCGGCGGCGTTCGCTACGCAAAATACCTGGCAGACATTCCTTGTCGGCATTGCCGCTTCGGTCGGCGCGGGAATTTCGATGGCTTTCGCGGAGGGTCTTTCGGACGATGGTTCTCTCACCGGTCGCGGTTCGCCATGGATCCGTGGTCCGGTCTGCGGACTCATGACCGCCGTTGGCGGGCTCGGGCACACCCTGCCCTATCTGATCCCGCACTTCATGACTGCCACCGTCCTCTCGGTGATTATCGTGATAATCGAGCTCGCAGCGATATCGTGGATCCGCATGCGTTACATGGACACCCCTTTCCTGCGTGCGGCATTTCAGGTGGTCGTCGGCGGGGCGTTGGTCTTCGCCGCCGGCATATTGATCGGCAGTTCGTAACTGTCATTGTCCCACTTCGCGTAGTACGAGTCCTGTCGACAGCTACGCCGCCCTTCCGAGCGGGACAAACACGATGTTCACCCTCGCCCATCTTTCCGACCCGCATCTCGCACCGCTGCCGGCGCCGCAATGGAAGGAGCTATTCGGCAAACGTCTGACCGGTTACATCAATTGGCAAAAGAAACGCCGCTTTATCCACGACGCGGAAAAGCTTGCGGCGATCGTCGCCGACATCAAAACGCAAAAGCCGGACCACATCGCGGTCACCGGCGATATCGCAAATATCGCCCTTGCCGCGGAATTTCGGCAGGGTCGCGATTGGCTTGAGGCCCTGGGCCCAGCAAAGAACGTCAGTCTCGTGCCTGGCAACCACGACATCTACGTGAGCGAGGCTGCTGCTTTCGCCGCCCGCCAGTGGGGGGCCTACATGAACGACGACGAAGACGTCGGCGGTTTCCCCTATTTGCGGCGACGCGGCAATGTCGCTCTGGTCGGGCTCTCAAGCGGCGTGCCAACTGCGCCGTTTCTGGCGACCGGTTGGCTAGGTGCCAAGCAGCTCGCCGAGCTAGCGGCAACGCTCAATCGGCTCAGCACAGAAAAGGTCTTTCGCATCGTCCTGATTCATCATCCGCCAACAACTGAGTCCGCGCAGCATAAGCGACTCATGGACGCGCACGTCCTCAAGCGCGTAATTGCCGCGCATGGAGCGGATCTGCTGCTGCATGGGCACGACCATCTTCACATGATCAATTGGCTCGAAGGCCCGAACGGCACGCGTGTTCCCGCCGTCGGCGTGCCATCGGCGTCAGCCAGACCCGGTACGGACAAAGACCCCGCCGCGTATAATCTCTACCAGGTTGGCGGCGGACCCGGCGCGTGGCAGTGCGAACTTATATCGCGCGGTCTCACCGCCGCCGGTGAGGTTGCGGAGCAAAAGCGCTTCATGCTGACAGACTAGGGATGCGGGGTGCTGAGCATGGCCAACGCGAAAAGACCTGCCACGCCGACAATCAGGCCGTAAATGAAAACGCGGATGGCGCGCCAGCGGCGCTGATTGCGCGCGCGTCGCAAGACCGACTGCGCAACACCGCGCCCCTCATCATCGCTCAAGGCTCGCTCACGCTCGACCAGCCGACGCGCGACGTACCGGGTGATCGCGTCGACCATGGCGGGTACTTCGTACGATTCCGCCAGAACGGCACGCCCGTACCGCGTATCTTGCACGAAGCGATATTGTCGCTTGTCGCGACCCATCTCGACATGGGCAATCACGTCGATCCAAAGCCTCGGCACATCACCCTTGCTCACGCCGCGGTCGAACAAGTCCACGTCACCCGGCACGTCCTTGAACAACGGATCGAGAGCTTCATTGAGCAAATCCAGGCGCGCAACGTCAGCATCACGCAGGTCCACGACGACGCCGGAGCGCTCGGCCGCTTCGATGCGCGCGTCGCGCACGGCGTCCTTCAGCGGGTTAAAGGGGTCTGCTGAAGTGGAATCGTCTTTCTGGCTTTCCCACATACCATCAATCTAGCAACGCCCGGGCGGCAGGCAAGGAAGAAAGCATTAGTTTTCAAGAAGTTTGAGGGACTCGTTAAGGCGGCGCCACGCCATACTTTCGGGCCCAACCCAGACCGTCCTCCGTACGGGTGCGCGGCCGATATTCGGCGCCGATCCAGCCTTGGTATCCCAGTTTATCCACGGCCTCGAATACGGCCGCGTAGTTGATTTCGCCCTCGTCCGGCTCGTGCCTGGATGGCACTGCTGCGCACTGCAGGTGCCCGACCAAGGGCAGGAATTTCTCGAGACGGTGGATCAAATCGCCGCCCACAATCTGCACATGATAGAAATCGAACTGCATGCGGATGTTTGGCTTTGCAGCTTTTTCGATGACGGCAGCAGCATGTTCGACGTGATTGAGAAAGTAGTTCGGCCTGTCCCGACCGTTGATTGGCTCGATCAGCAGTTTGATATTTTGAGCTGCGGCAAGATCAGCGGCATGCATCAGATTGTCGAGAAAGACGCGATCGGCCGCCGGCCGTTGCTCGGGCGCAACCTTGCCGGCGAGGCAATGGATCGCGCTCGCGCCGATTGCGCTTGCATAGTCGAGCGCACGGGTGAACACCGCCTGCCACTCCTTCTGACGTCCTGATACCGCGGCGAGCCCGAATTCACCTTCACGACCCGGTGGCGTATTGAGGCCCAAAATGGTGAGGCGATTTCTTTCGATGGCGCCTTTCACCGCATCGGCCGGTACGTCGTAGGGAAATTGCAGCTCGATGGCCTTGAAGCCAGCAGCTGCAGCAGCATCGATCCTTTCGAGCAGTGGTCGTTCGGTGAAAAGATAGCCGAGATTGGCGGCAAAACGCGGCATTGGACGGTCCTCGATGATCCCTTGCGCGCAGGAGCGCGGGCGTATTCATTAGCGCTGAGATCCACACAAGACCATCCGGAAAATCGATGTCCACCAATACAGCGTTTCATATTGCCGTGCTGCCCGGCGACGGCATCGGTCCCGAAGTCATGAAGCCGACCCTCGAGATCCTGCGCCGGATCGAGGCGAGCACTCCGAGCCTGGCGTTCCGATTCACCGAGGGCGCGGCTGGAGCGGGCCACTACAAAGAGACTGGCAAGTCGATGCCGGATTCGACCATCAAGCTTTGCGAGGAGGCCGACGCCATTCTGCTTGGTGCCTGCGGTCTGCCGAGCATACGTTATCCCGACAACACCGAGATCATGCCGCAGGTCGAACTACGTTTCATTTTCGACCTTTACGCCGGCGTGCGACCGGCCCGTCTCATCCCTGGCATACCGAGTCCAATCGTCGATGCGCACACGCGCGGCATCGATTTCATATTGATCAGAGAATCGACCGAAGGTCTGTTCGCATCGATGGGCAAGGGCGTCGTCACCAAGGACGAGGCTCGTGAGACCCTAGTGATCACCCGCAAGACGTCGCAGCGCCTGTTCGATTTCTCGCTCAGACTCACCGAGCGGCGCAAGAAACGCGGAAAGGCGGGCGTGCTGACCTGTGTCGACAAGGCTAACGCTTTCAAAGCCTACGCCTATTTTCGTTCGATCTTCGACGAGCGCGCAAAGAATTTCCCAGATGTGAAAACCAGTCATGTTTACGTCGATGCCTGCGCTGCACTGATGGTGCGCAGACCGTGGGATTTCGATGTGATGGTGATGGAAAATATCTTTGGCGACATTCTCTCGGATCTCGCGGCCGGACTGATCGGCGGGCTTGGCATCGCTCCGTCCGCCGATATCGGTGACAAGCACGCAGTGTTTCAGCCGTGCCACGGCACGGCACCCGACATCATGGGTCAAGGCAAGGCCAACCCGACGGCGATGTTTCTTTCCGCGGCCATGATGCTCGATTGGCTTGCCGATAAACATGATCATCAACCGGCGGCGGACGCCGCGCAGCGCATCGAGAACGCAGTCGACAAGGCTTACGCCGGCGGCATCAAGCCGATGGAGTACGGTGGCAAGGACGGAACCGCTGCCATCGCGAAGGCCGTGCTCGACGCGTTGGGCTGATTTAGAGGCCGACGAATTCCTTGATCGCTGCCAGGAACTGCTCCGGTTGCTCAAGCGGAGGACAGTGACCGCAACCCTGCAGCTCGATGTATTTGGCACCTGAAATCTTGTCGACGATCTGCTTGTTGAGCGCCGGTGGCGTCGCCTGGTCGAATTCGCCACACACGACAAGCGTCGGCACCTTCATATGGTGCAGCATCGGCACCAGATCGGCTTCCTGCAGGATCTTGCATGCCGCCTGAAATGCCTTTGGATCGATGCCCATCAGGACTTTCTTGCGTTCCTCTATCTTCTCCGGGTGCGCAGCGAGATAGGCCGGCGAGAAAACGCGTTTTGCGGCGATCTCTGCGATGCTGCCCAGGCCGCCGTCAGCTACCTTTTCAGCCATGACCGCGAAAGCTTCGCGTCCCTCCGGCGGGAATCCGGCCGCGGCATCACTCACGACCAGCTTCGATATTCGCTCAGGATGCGCGAGCGCAAATGCCAAAGCGACAGTACCCCCAAACCCATTGCCTATCAGCACAGAGTCCTTGCCTATTCCGAACTCATCGAAACCGTCTTCGATTACCGCGAGATAGGCATCCATCAGCGCCAGCATCGCCGGCTGCGATCCGTGAAAGCCCGGCAAATTGAACAATGTGACGCGATGCTTGGCCGCCAACTTCGGCAGCACGGGGTCAAAGGCAAGACGATCAGCAAGCAACGAGTGCAACAAGACCAGATCCCGGCCCTCGCCCGTCCGCACGGCGGTGAGCGCGCCGCGTCCGGCGCTTAACTGTTGCAGCTGCATTGCATCCTCCTTTCGGGCCCGGTCTATTCCCGGCCCGCTCAAAATTAATTCCGTGGGCACCGGCCCGCCGAAAACGCCAGACTATAACGTCCGGCTCGCCTTGCTGTTCGACCCGTGTCAGGCTGGAGGTAGAATAGCGGTTCAACGCCGCGGCGTACGCGATCCGGAAGCCGGACGCTTATAAACAGAATGTTCAGGGAGGACTACCTCATGTTGACGCCGAACTCTGGCACGGGGGCCTCGAACCCTGTGCGCGCTCTCAGCCGGTCTTGCGATCGTCGCGCTGAACGCAAGCCTCGCCGCAGCTCAGACCTTCGGCTTTGCGACCATGCAGCCCGGCACGCTCAACCACACGTCCGGATCGGCCGTTGCGAAGGTGCTGAAAGAAAAAGCCGGTTTGAATGTCGTCGTGCAGCCGACCGCGGGCGAATCCGTCCTGATTCCACTCGTCAGCCGCGGTGAAGCGGAATTCGGTATCGCCAATATTCTCGAAGTGCAGGCCGCCAAAGCCAGCGCGCCTAATCTCCGCTTGATCGGCTCGCTGCATCCGTTGCGCGGCGCGTTCTGGGTCCGCAAGGATTCGAACATGCGCACAATGGCCGACCTCAAAGGCAAGCGCGTCGGCATGGGCTATTCCGCCATGAAGACGATCGACCCGATGATCAAGGCAATTCTCGCGACCGGCGGTCTAACCGAGAAAGACGTCACACCCGTTCTCATTCCCAATGTGATCCGCGGCGCCGACGATTTCACCTCCGGTGCAGCCGATATGTTCTTCTTCGCCTTCGGCGCGCCAAAGGTGCGCGAAGTCGACGCCACCGTCGGCGGCATCCGCGCGCTGGAAATTCCGGAAAGCGGTATGGCCGCCTCGAAGAAAATTCTGCCGGAAGGCTACCTCTCTCCTGCCGTTCCGAATCCCTTCTTCGTCGGAGTCGAGAAGCCGATGGGAGTGTACAGCTGGGACAACATGATCTTTGCCAGTTCCAAGGTGAGCGACGAAGTTGTCTACAAGGTGATCGAAGCGCTTGAGAACAACAAAGCCGAACTGGTGGCGATCCAGCCGGCGCTGCGCGAATTTTCCGCGGAAGCACTCTACAAGAACTACGACATTCCCTATCACCCCGGCGCGTTGAAGTACTTCAAGGACAAGAACATCACGGCCAAGTCGCTCAATTAATAAAGGCTCGCCGTGAGCGAAGAACGCATTGTTCCCGACGCGACGGAATTTGCATCCGTCGCATCGAAAGCGACAGTTTTCTGGACCAATGTCTTCCAGTCCATCCTGGTGACTGTCGTCGTCTTGTGGGTGCTCGACATTCCGCGCCGAGTCTTCGGCGCCGGAATTTATCTCGAGCAGGTATTGACGGTCAGCCTCGGACTGACCCTGGCGCTCGCATTCATTGCCGAAACCGGACGCAAACGCCATTGGAGTGACTGGATTGCGGTTGCTGCTTCGATCGTTCTGTGCGGTTACATCGCGGCCCGCTACGAGGCCCTGACGCTCGAAAGCGCTGACCTTCCGCTCGATGGCCTGATCGTCAGCGCGATCCTCGTTTTTCTTGTTTTGGAAGCCAGCCGGCGCACCTCGGGGTGGGGTTTTGTCGGCATCATCCTGGCGATGGCGGTCTACATCTACATCAGCCCGCATCTGCCCGGCGATTTTCAGACCCGCTACGTATCGCCGGAACGGATGGTGATCTATCTCGGTCTCGACATCAACGGCGCGATCGGCTCGATCCTGCAGGTAGCCGTTATCATCGTGATCCCGTTCACCATTCTGGGCCAGGTGCTGGCGCGCACCGGGGGTGTCGATTTCTTTTCCGATCTTTCAATGGCGGCGATGGGTAATTTCCGCGGCGGCGCGGCCAAGATCGCAGTATTCGGCTCGGCGCTGTTTGGCATGATCTCCGGCAGCGCTGTCGCCAACGTGCTGGCTGTCGGCATCGTCACCATCCCGATGATGGTGAAATCCGGCTTCACGCCTTATCGCGCGGCAGCGATCGAGTCGGTCGGCTCGACCGGCGGGCAAGTGATGCCGCCCGTGATGGGCGCTTCGGCCTTCATCATGGCCGAGTTCCTGCAGGTCCCCTACGGCGCGGTCTGTTTCGCCGCGATCATTCCCGGCAATCCTGTTTTATTCGTGCCTGTTCTTCTTCGTCGATCTTGAAGCCGCCAAGCACAAAATCGGCGCAGCCAAGGTCGACGACGCGCCAACATTTCTCGATGTGCTCAAGTACGGCTGGCCGTTCCTTCTCCCGATCGCCTTTCTCGTGACAGCGCTGATGTATCCGGAAGTGTCGCAACTCACGCCGGAAAAGGTCGCGGTCGTCACCACAGGCTTGGTGATGCTGTTGAGCACGTTCTTCGGCTATCGCGGTCGTAGAACCACGGTCCTACAGATGCTCAAGGCGATCAGTGACACCGGACGCGTTTCCCTCGACATCATTCTGATCGGCGCCGCCGCCGGCATCATGGTCGGCATCATGAGCATTTCCGGCCTTGCCTTTTCGATGACGATCCAGCTGCTGGCATTGTCCGGCGACAATATTTTCGCATGCTGCTGCTGATTGCCGTGCTCGCCTTCGTGCTCGGCATCGGCCTGCCGACGGTAAGCGTCTACATTCTCACCGCGACATTGCTGGCGCCGGCGCTGGTCAAGCTCGGCGTCACGCCGATGGCCGCGCACATGTTCGTCATGTACAACGGCATTCTCTCGATGATCACGCCGCCGGTCGCGTTCGCGGCCTACGCCGCCGCCAATATCGCACGCACCGACGGCTGGACCACGGGCTGGATCGCCTGCCTAGTCGGCTGGAGCACGTTCGTCCTGCCGTTCCTGTTCGTGCTGACGCCGAGCCTGCTGATGGACGGGACGTGGACCGAGATCCTGTTTAATTTCAGCCGCGTGATGTACGGGATTTATCTAGGCACCGCGGTCGGTGTCGGTTTCGCGCTCATGCCTCTCGGCAAGGTTTCGCGGATCATTTACGGAGCGCTGTCGCTCGCCGTCGTGCTTCCGCCCGAAACATTCAAAGGCGCAATTTACATCAATTTTGTTGGCATAACGGTGTCGGCCGCCTTGCTGGCGGCCGATTGGTTGCGTTTGCGTGCATCGAAACGCGCGCCAAGTCTGAATTGAAGCAGACGGTCGCTAGTGCCCTTCGCGCCAGAGGCCCAGCGCTTCCTGCGCCGGTCGATCGGAAATTGAGAACAACACCGCGTCGGCACTCGTAACTGTGTGCGAGTAGCGCTTCCACGGCGGCACCACGAATACGTCGTTGACACCCCACTCAAAGGCTTTGCCGTCGATCGTCGTTGTGCCACGGCCTTCCGCCACGGCGAATATGGTGCCGTCGGTTGAGCGGTATGGTTCGCCTTTGAATCCTTTCGGCAGCAGGGCGAGATTGGCGCCCATGGTAGGCAACACTGGCCCGCCATTGATCGGATTGGCGTAGCGTACACGCGCGCCGTGACGCTTGTCGACGTCGCCGGTCGACTTCAGGCGCTCGAGGATGGGCCGCATCTTGGCATACGGATAATTGATCACCGGTGAACGATTGAGATGCACCGGCGCACCGTCCGGCAGCACACCGGTGGCATAGCGTTCGAATGAATCACCGTCCTGGTGGTTGACGTTCTGCATCTTCTCGTCGAAATGCGAAGCAAACGACGCCTGAAAATGATTGACCGTCGGCATGTCGAGCACGTCGAGCCACATGACCGGCTCCTTGCCCGGATTGCCGTGATCGTGCGGCGCCCAGTTCGCTGTAATGATGAAGTCGCCGTGCTCCATCTGCGCCTTCTCGCCTTCAACTGCGGTGTAGGCGCCCTTGCCCTTGAGCACGAAGCGAATGGCGGATGAGACGTGCTGGTGCGCGTCGGCAATCTCGCCGGGCATGATCAGCTGGATGCCTGCAAAGAGCGAATTGGTGATGCGCGATTTGCCGGGCTCGCCGGGATTCTCAAGCACCAGAACACGACGCTCGGCCTCCTCGGCGGTGATGACATCACCGGCCTCCAACATCAGCTTTTCGACCTCGCCAAATTTCCACAGCGCCGGGAGCATCTGCGTCTTGGGTTCGGGCGTGACAAGACCCTTGAGCACTTCCCAGAGTGGCGCCAGATGATATTTCGAGATCTTTTCGTAATAAGCCTGCCGCGCGCCTGTAATGTTGTGCTTGGAACCGGGAGTATCGATCGCAAGCGTCATGGGTGTGCTCCTTCCAAACGAATTGTCATTTTGCGGCCTCTATAGCCGATTTCCACGCCGGTCGGAACCCGGCTTGGGAATGCCTACTATGAGCTAGTTATTGACCGACCCGCCGTCCACGACGATCGACTGGCCGGTCACGAAATCGCTATCGCTCGACGCCAGAAACAGCAGTGCGCCGAGCAGATCCTCTGGGTAGGCGTCCCGTTTGAAAGCACGACTGTTGCGTACCGGAATCCGCTCTTCCTCGACGTGCGTTGCGTTTTCCAGACCTGTATCGCTCAAAATGTAGCCCGGCGACAAAGAGTTGACCGCAATGCCGTACTCGCCGAGCTCGCGCGACAAGGAGCGTGTGAAGGCAAGCATCGCTCCCTTCGACGTGACATACGGCAACATGCGGGGCACGCCTTTGTACGCGGCGCCCGACGCGATGTTGATGATCTTGCCGCTGCGACGAGCCATCATATGCGGCGCGACATGACGGACCATCAGATACGGTCCACGGATGTTGATCGCCATGACGCGATCCCAAAGCTCCGTATCCCATTCGTTGAAATTTCGCGGCTTCAAACCGGAATAAAGCGCCGCGTTGTTCACGAGCACATCAATTTGGCCAAAGCGATCGATCGTCTGCGCGACAAGATTCTTCACCGCCTTCTCGTCGCTGACGTCGAACTTGCTGCTGGCAACGGAATTCGCCCCGTAACGACCGGAAATTTCCTCGGCAAGCTCCCGTCCGTCGGCAATATCGGCAATCATCACACGCGCACCTTCGGCGGCAAGCGCCTGCGAATAGTGTCGGCCGATACCCTTTGCGCCTCCGGTGACGATTGCGGTCTTTCCAGCAAGCCTCGGCATGCCCTTCTACCCCGATATCAGTCCATCGTGCTCGTGCTTGTCGCGAGCATTCATGTCTTGCAAGATCGCCACCATAGAGACGTGGGTGGCCGGTACAAGCCCGGCCATGACTGGAGGGGCCGTCAATGCCGAGCGCTGCAGCCGACCGCATGGCAATCCGTGAGCTGATCGAAAACTGGGCCCTCTGGCGCGATGCCCGAATGTGGGATCGTTTCCGTACCGTCTGGCACAAGGATGGACAGATGTGGGCGACGTGGTTCCAAGGGTCCCACGAGGAATTCATCCGGGTGAGTCAGGAAGGCTACGATCGCGGCGTGCGTATCATGCACATGCTCGGCGGCATGAGCATCGACATCAAGGGAAAGCGCGCAATCGCTCAGACTAAAATGACGATCTCGCAACGCGCGCCCGTGGAAGGCGTGATGTGCGACGTCGTCTGCACGGGCCGCTTCTACGATTTTCTTGAAAAGCGCAGAGGCAAATGGGGAATTGTGCTGCGTCGTCTTGCGTATGAAAAGGACCGGCTTGATCCCCTCGACCCTTCGGCGGACCTCGAGCTTGATCAAGCTTTGCTGGCGCAATTTCCAGAGGGCTATCGTCACCTCGCTTATCTGCAGACAAAGATCGGCTACAAGGTGAAAAAGGATATGCCTGGTCTTGATGGCCCAGACCTTGATGCGCTTTACGCAAAGGGTGAGGCGTGGCTCAAGGGACGCAGATTATAGCGGGGTTGGCTCACGCACCGGGAAGTGCGAATTTGATCAAAGGTGGCTGCCTGACACAAACCACCAGGGGGGATTGATACCATGTCGCTTGCCGACAAATTCAATCTGTTCAACGAGTTCAACATCTTGCGCATTACCTGCGCGGTGTTTTTCATTCCTCACATCATCGGGAAGATCACCGTGCCGGCAACGCTAGATTTTTTTGTGAAGGCCGGCTTCAAACCACCGGCAACATGGATGTATATCGCGGGAGCGATCGAAACCGTCCTTTGCATCGGATTGTTTTTTGGCATCTATCTGCAATACGTCGGCTTCATCGCTTTCATCCACTTGCTGGTCGCGGCCGCGGCCACCTACAAAGTCACCAAGTGCTGGATCTGGGTTATTGGCGGGGTCGAATATTGCATCTTTTGGGCAATCTGCTGCCTTGTCGTCGCCATGCACGCCTATCATGCCGGCATCTGAGTTCTCCGCACTGAAAGGAAGTCCAAACAATGGCTAGCGTTCTTTTCTCTCCGATCACCATGCGCGGTCTGACCCTGCCAAACCGGGTCGTCGTGTCACCGATGTGTCAGTACAACTCAGACAATGGCTCGGCCAACGACTGGCACCTGATGCACCTCGGAAACATGTCGCTTGGCTGTGCCGGACTGGTGATGTGCGAGATGACAAACGTCAACCCGCAAGGCCGCATCTCGCCGAGATGCGCCGGCATGTGGTCGGACGAAAACGAGAAGGCGCTAAAGCGCGTGTATGACTTCTGCCGTCAATATGGCGTCGCAAAACTCGGCGTGCAGCTGGCTCACGCAGGTCGCAAAGGCCCGACCACTCCGCCCGCGGCCGGCGGCAAGCCGATCCTGACCAAGGAAGAAGGCGGCTGGACTCCGGAAGCGCCTTCAGCGCTTCCCTACGATACCGGTTGGCCGGTCCCGCACGCCATGACCAAAGACGATATCAAGCGCTGCCTTCGTGAATTCGCCGAGGCAGCCAAGCGCGTCGATCGCATCGGCTACGACGTCATTGAGTTGCATGGCGCTCACGGCTATCTGGCGCACCAGTTCCTTTCACCGCTCTCCAACCAGCGCATCGACGAATACGGCGGTTCGCTTGAAAATCGCATGCGCTTCGCGATCGAGATGTATGAAGCGGTGCGCGCCGTATGGCCGGAGCAGAAACCGCTCGGCATGCGCGTCTCGGCGACGGACTGGGTCGACGGCGGCTGGTCGCCGGAGGAAACCGTCATTCTCGCGAAAGAGCTCAAGAGACGCGGCATGGACTACATGGACGTGACAAGCGGCGGGCTTGATCCGCGTCAGAAGATTCCGCTCGCGGCCGGTTACCAGGTCCCCTTCGCTGAGAAAGTGAAGAAAGAGAGCGGCATTACGACCATGACCGTCGGCCTGATCGCCGGTTATCAGCAGGCAGAGGACATTGTCGCGTCCGGCAAGGCCGACATGGTGTGCCTTGCCCGCGGTGCGATGTGGGATCCGCGCTGGGCATGGCACGCGGCCGAAGAACTGGGCGCCGAGACGCCCTACGCGCCGAAGATGATGGCGTGCCAACCCAAATTGCGACCGCAACTCTTTCCGAAGCGCGCACAGGCTGCGGGCTAAGCGCCCGCTTTCATTCGCTTGATGAACTTGGCAAACGCCGCAAGCTGCGTCTTGATGATGTCCTTCGTCGGCTGATCCGTCAGCTCGAGCGTGGCCTTGTCGAACTTTGCTGCGGCGTTGCCGACAAATATCTCCGGAGTGCCGAAGATAAACGCACCGAGGAATGTCATCGACATACGCCAGTGATATTGCATGCGTGCGCCGCCGAGCGGGCCTTGCGAACAAGACTGAATGGCGACCGGCTTCTCCTTGAAGGGTTGTTCCTTCATTCGGGAAAGCCAGTCGATGGCATTCTTCAATCCACCCGGCATCGACCAGTTGTACTCCGGCGTAACGAACAGAACACCGTCAGCAGCGCGAACGGCCGCCGCCAGATCCTCCGCCGGCTTGGGAAAGCCCGAGGACTCCTGGATGTCGGCGTTATAAAGCGGCAGGGTTCCGAGCGACGGCGCGGTCACGAACTTGATTTCCGGCGGTGCCAATGCAGGCAATGCGCGGGTCAGTGCCGCATTGTACGAACCTTTGCGGAGCGACCCGCAGATGACGAGCACATTGAACTGGTCGGCCATTTTATTCCTGCATTGTTTGTTGTGAGAACGCTACTTCGCTTCCAGGCCAGCCGTCTTCGCGACGTCCTGAAAGCCTTTGATGTCTGAGATGATGACTTTTCGGAATTCCTCTGGCGTAGAAAGATTCACGGCTGCGCCAATGTCTTCAAGTCGCTTTTTTACGGCGTCCTTGGCTAGCACCTGCTGCATCGCCTTGTGAAGTTTGTCGATGATCGGCTGTGGCGTCCCTGCGGGAAATGCCAGTCCGTACCAGCCAAGATACCCGATACCGGTCACACCGCTTTCGGCCAAAGTCGGCACGTTGGGGATCGCCGACCAACGCTCCGGTGTCGCCACAGCGATGACCCGCAAATCACCCGAATCCACCTGGCCGCGGATCGGATGATAGAGCTCGACAGCGAACGCGGCGTCGCCGCGAAGCAGCGCGCTGACCACCTCACCTGTCGTGCGGTAGGACACCGCCTGTGCATTTATCGAGGCGCGCTGGCGCAAATGCTCCGCAACAAGATGCTGGGTCGAACCAAGGCCGACAGTTGAGTAGTTCAGTTTGCCCGGCTGTTTGTTGACGAATTCGACAAGGCTCTTGATGTCGGTTGCGGGAGAATTTTTGGGCACGACCACAACAAAGGCCGAATTGGTGAAAATCCCAACAGGTGCGAAGTCGGCGACAGGATCATAAGGAACCTGCTTGACCGTAACCGCTGAAACCGAATGTCCCATGCTGAGCGAAACGATAGTGTACCCATCTTTTGGCGCCTTGGCCGCTATACCGCCTGCGATGGTGCCGCCGGCGCCAGGTCGATTTTCGACGGTGAATTGCTGGCCAAGAGCCTCCGAAAGTCCATCAGCGAGAATTCGGGTGGCGACGTCAGTTCCGCCACCCGCACCAAAGCCGACCAAAATGTGCACCGGTTTTGTCGGCCAATCCTGCGCCAACGAAGGCGAGGCAGCAGCGGTTAGAAGGGAGCCTACGGCCGTTGCTACGATGAGAACTAATCGCCTCACGATGTCCTCCCTTTGCACAGAGCGCCTCCGCCCAAGGCAACAGAATTACTTTTTCAGTCGCGACTCTGTCACTTTTCGTCTTCGATCGGATTGCTGAGTACGCCGACTCCTTCGATCTCGATTTCGCAAGTGTCGCCCTTTTTCATCCAAACCGGCTCAGGTTTACGGGCGTGACCAACACCGGACGGCGTGCCGGTGAGAATGACATCGCCAGGCTCAAGCGTCATGCCTTTCGTGAGATAAACGAGCGTCTCGGCAAGTGGGAACATCATGTTGTCAGTGTTGTCTGACTGCATCGTCTTTCCGTTGAGCCGGCTTGCAATCTTCAGGCCTTTGCCGCCCGGCGGAACCTCATCGGCAGTGACCATCCAGGGCCCGAAGCCACCGGTACGGTCGAAATTCTTGCCCATGCCCCACTGTGTCGTGTGACGCTGAAATTCACGCACCGAGCCCTCGTTGGCGCAGGAATAGCCCGCAATGCAATCGACTGCATTTGTCATGCTAAGATGTTTCGCCCGCTTTCCGACGATGGCGACCAACTCGGCTTCATAGTCGAGCTGGATCGAACTCTTGCGGCCTGACGATCGGCTGCAGATGCGGCACCATCGAAGTCAACACGCGGAAAAAAATCGAGGGAAACTTCGGGATATTGTCGCGCTGCGGACCTTCCTTGACGTGATCGAGATAGTTCAATCCGAGACAAATTATTTTTCCAGG
Organism: uncultured Alphaproteobacteria bacterium; assembly: GCA_963707615.1. Lineage (GTDB taxonomy): Bacteria > Pseudomonadota > Alphaproteobacteria > Rhizobiales > Xanthobacteraceae > Pseudolabrys. The sequence continues at coordinate 46,730 of CAVPQT010000001.1, read as the reverse complement.
TCGCGCAACGGGCAATGCAAATTTCAAACCGGCCAGCGGCCGACGCGCGGATGCTGGAGCATTCTTTGCCAATCCCACGAGCGGTTTGAGATCGCCGTTGCTTCGGCGCAAGACTTCGCCCAAATCCCCTGGCAAATTTGCATCCGCAGCTTGTAGATCGACGACGTTGTCGCCATCCAAGATGCCTAGCCGCGCGCCGTTGTTCGCTTCAAAACCAACAATTTTCATGAGCCCTGCCCTACTTGAATTACGTCCGACCGTTGGCCGGCCGGGATGGGGCAAGGCTTAGCTCAGGCTGGCGATTTCGAGCAAGTCACATGCCGAGCTTGAAAGCCTGAATGGAGAAGAATTTGCGCGCGTCGGTCCACGCCGCCAAGGGAAACCATCCTACGCCGCGTGCGAGCGCCGCGAGGGATTCAACGCTGTATTTGTAGCTGTTCTCGGTATGGATGGTTTCACCGGCACGAAATTCGATGGTCTCTCCGGCGACCCTGACTTTCTGTCGCTTCAAGCTCGCCAGGTGCATTTCAATGCGATGCCGTTCACGGTTGTAAAATGCATGATGTTCGAACATCGAAAGCTGAAATGTGCCGCCCAGCTCACGATTGATCCGCGTCAGAAGATTGAGATTGAATTGCGCCGTCACACCCTGAGCGTCGTTGTAGGCGGCATTGAGTACATCCGCGGACTTGATCAAGTCGGCGCCCACGATAAGGATCGAGTTAGGGCCGAGAATATTTGCCGCGTTGCGCAGAAAAGCCGAAGCCTCGTGCGGTTCGAAGTTACCGATCGTCGACCCTGGAAAAAAACCGACCCGTACCGGGGCTTGTTTTGCCGCTTCCGGTAATTCGAACGGTTTGCAGATATCTGCGGTCACCGGCAAGACTTTAAGTGCGGGAAAATCAGGCCGCAATTCCGCCGCTTCCTGTTCGATCATCTCGCCGCAAATATCGACGGGTACATAGGCCGCAAGTTTCGGGGCGACACTAAGCAGGATACGAGCTTTCTTGCTTGAGCCACTCCCGAATTCCACCAAGGCCGCCCCCGACGGAATGAGCTTTGCAATGTCGGCGCCCCGCTCACGCAGAATGCTGATTTCGCAACGAGTCGGATAGTATTCGGGCAGATCGGTGATGCGTTCGAATAATTGCGATCCGGCGGCATCGTAGAAGTATTTTGCCGGTACATGTTTCGGAATGGCGCTCAGGCCATCGAGTACATCGGCTTCAAACTCGGAAACTTCTGCGCTTTGCGACGAGATACGCTTGTGGGCTACTGCTGCAACCATGGTGACGCCCTCACACGAATTCGGCCAGACGCAAGCCAGTGAATTGCCAGCGTGCCGATGGATAAAAGAAGTTACGGTAACTAACGCGCTCGTGGCCGTCTGGGGTCGCCAGCGAAGAGCCGCGCAGAACCATCTGATTGATCATGAATTTTCCATTGTACTCACCGAGCGCACCTTCGGCCGCTCGATAGCCCGGATACGGTAGATAGGCACTCCGCGTCCATTGCCAAGCGATGCCAAAAGCGTCCGCGATCACGTTCGCGCGTGCAGCCACTTCCCATTCTGCTTCGCTCGGCAGATGCCTGCCGGCAAACCGGGCAAATGCGTCGGCTTCGTAGTAGCTGACATGCTGAACCGGCGAACCGGGATCGATCTGCTTCAGCCCAGCAAGCGTCATCGCATGCCAGCCGTCATCTTTTTGACGCCAATAACCGGGCGCTTGCCATCCTTCGGTCTGCACCACGACCCAGCCATCGGAAAGCCAAAGCGACGCAGTCGTGTAGCCGCCGGCCGCAATAAATTCGATCCACTCCGCATTGGTCACCAGATGTCTGGCGATCTTCACATGCGGAATCAACACATCGTGCGACGGAGTTTCGTTGTCGAAGCAAAAACCATCGGAGTCGTGGCCGATTGCATGAACGCCTTGCGGCACCTCAACGTAACCGCGCGGACCTTGCGTTCCACGCGGACCCTGCCAGCCAGAATCGTAGACGGGATCGGTGGGGTTTTGTGCAAACGCGTGCAGTATGTCGGTAATCAGCAATTCCTGGTGCTGTTGCTCGTGATGCAGCCCGATTTCGATGATGGCAAAAACGCGTTCTGCGTCCTGTGCCGATACCTGAGCGATCAGGCGTTCCACGGCCGCATCGACATGCGCGCGATAGGCCGTGACGTCCTCTCCATTCGGGCGGGTGATGAGGCCACGCTGCGGTCGAGCGTGCCTGGGGCCGGCTGCGACATAATAAGAATTGAACAAGAAAGGAAATCGCTCGTCGAAAATTCTGTAATCTGAACTGTACGGCACCAGCAGAAATTGTTCGAAGAACCATGTGACGTGTGCGCGATGCCATTTTGCAGGACTCGCGTCAGCCATCGACTGCACGATCTGGTCTTCGGGGGAAAGACGTGAAGCGCGTCTTTCTGTTTCAATCCGCACGCGCCGAAACGCTTCCAGCCAGTGGACGCGGACTTCATCGAGGGAACGCTTCGGCTTATGCGCCGGCTCACCGCGTGTCGCCGGCGACGTTGCGCTGCGCACCATGGTGGAGCCTCCACTAAAAATAAAAGGGTTTCAGCAGTCGATATACGTACAGATACGATTTAAGGATGCGATTGTTCCATCAGCCATTGGCCCTAGCAATCGCCAGCAAGCCGCGCGGTGAAGGGTTTTTTATGGCGGACAACCCTAAAGCCGTCACAAACCGCCGGAGATCGGCTTTGGTAGCGGGGGAGGGACTCGAACCCCCGACCTCCGGATTATGATTACGATGTCAGTCATTGATTTTACTAAACAATTCGGATTTTTTGTCCCATATTGTCCCATCCAATTCCGAGCAGCGCGTTTTCACCTGCCGCCATCTCGGCGTGATCGTGCTCGCTCTCGAAACAGTGCGCGTAAATCCTCATCGTCGTTGCGACGTCGTTGTGACCAAGACGGCGTGACACCGTCAGCGCAGGTATACCGAGGCCACCTGCTTCCGGCTTGTTGAGCAGCCACGAGGCGTACCAATGCCGCAGGCAATGCAGCCCGCCGTACTTCGCCTGTTTGCTCTCAACAGATACCGAAAAATCGCTAATCGGTTCGCTGCTGGGCGTTGAAATTCCGCCACGAAGGCGCGCGCGAGGCACTAACCCGCCACCTGCATCCCACCCACCATCTTCCCGATCGCAGCCGCCAGCGCGACTCCATCGACCGGGCCGAACGCGCCCTCCTGCGGGAATACGAGATGTCGGAGGCCGAGGTGCGGTGTGAGGGCGGTGAAGAAAGGTTCGTTGGCGGGCATGCCGCCGGCGAGTTCGATGACGCTGGTGCCGCGCCGCATCCACACCATATTGGTGAGCGCGGCGCCGTGCTGGGCGACGACGACGTCGGCCAACTGGAACAGCGCGATCTGCGCGGCGAGCGGCCGGTTCTCGAGCAGGATGTTGACGGCGCCGGGGTAGCGCTGCTTCACCGCCGCTGCCATCTCGGCGTGGTTGGCAACGCGCCGTCGCTGGGCGCCGACGCCGCGCGTCGGGCGCGTGGAGCGTGCCGAGTTGGCGTAGAACGGATCGGGCGGGCCGCGGTCGATGATCAGGATGCGCGGCGTCGCCGGCCACGTCTGCATCAGTTGTTCGCGGTGCGTGGCGATTGCCGCGGCGAGGCGCTCCGCCACCCAGCGCGCGCCGGCGATGATGGGTTCGCCGTCGTAGGCTTTGATGTCGAGGCCGATGTCGAAACCCGCGATGCCGACTTTGCGGGCAACTTCGGGCGACAGGCTGTCGCCGAGGTTCTGGTGGCTTTCGGTGTCGGAAATCATTAGCCGCGGCAGTTGAAGTTCGTAGAGGATCGCGTCGAGCGGGCCGCAGCTCCGCACCATCATCGGCAGCGTCGCCTCGCCGGTTCGCGCCAGGTAGTCGGCGAGCGGCAGGAGAACGCCGAGCAGGAAGTGATAGTAATGCTGGCGGCTGCCCATCCGGTTCTTGACCGTGAGGTGGCGCAGCGGCGGCGCAATTTCGTAGGTGATCATCGGCGGAAGGTTAGCCTGCGAGGCGCAGGGCTCCAACCACATCGCCCCCTGCTGCGGCGGCAACATCAGCGCTGCTTTTCTTCCGCTGCGTTTCTGCTGCAGCGAGCTGGCTCGCGGTCATCGGCGTGATCAGGATTCAATCCTGAGACGGGCAGATTACGCACCCGCTGGTCATACTAAAAGCTAAATAACTTCAATATCTTACATGCTCTTGTAGCTTTGATGTCCCGTAACGCTGCCGGGCAGCGGAACGCTCATCTGACGGTCTCGCCGGGATATCGTGCAAGGGTCAGTGAGCCGGTCATCGTGTGGGAAGATCAGTGCTATGTGGCCACATGGCGGGAATGTCGCTTTTAGGGGTAAAGCGGACATGGGGTGCTGCACTGCGCATGTCCGCTAATGACCCAAAGCGGACATTGGAACCCTTGGTCCGTTATCGCCTAACAATCAACGAGCATCCGAGCGCGTTTTTTCGATCAACAGATTGGCCGCGCGGTCAAGCGCATTGAATTGGGCATAGCGGGCGCGGACGTGTTCCGGGTCGAGCTCTTTCGCGAGAAATGAGGAAAGGTGCCAAACGGCGCCGTACGGATTCACCTCCAACACGTAAAGCCGTCCGCTTTGCGTGTCGCGAACAATATCGGGCCCGAGAACGGGGCACTCCGGGAATGCTTCATGAGTACGCTCGCCAAGAGCGATGATCTTCTCTTCATTGCAGATCGTACGGACGTGGCCGCCCATCGTATCGTCATTTGATGCTATAACGCCTTGCGGATCAGCGGCGATTTCGGCAAGCGGCGGGCGCTTTTTGACCCATCGGTTGCGCCCGCAAAAAAGCGCCCGACCAAACATCGAGAGCACGCGATAGTGAGTCGGATATCCGTCCTCGGAATGTTCGATGTACTGTTGAACCAACAACGACCGGTCAGTGAGAGCGATCAATTCGTCGTAGCGGGCCGGAATGTCGACGGTACGAACGAGTTTAACGTTCTGGCCGCTGTGCGAATTGCCGTTGGGCTTAACGACCACATATTCCCCCCACACCTTCGGGTCGAAGGTTTCGTCGGGAGTGAGTATTGCCGTCCTTGGCGTCAGGATGCCGATTGCGGATAGCCTGCGCATTTGTTGGTCCTTGCCGACAAGGTGACCGCAAAACACAGCGCCGCTACGAGGAGAAAAATCCACCAGGGCGCAGGCTGAAAATATCAATGAGGGACGCTGCGCCAACCATGGTTCGACCGCCGAATTGGGCTGTCCGTTGTCAACGATGCGCACCTCAATATCGGGAGCATCGCGCTCTATCCGTTCTCTGATGGCGATCCAGTCGGCCGGATCTTGATAAGAAGGCGGGTTCTGTACGATCAGCAAATTGCGAGTCGGTTCAAATTTATGCATCGTGTATTTCGGGAGCGCATTGCAGGCAGTGTCAATCAATCAGGACGAGCGAGCGCGACAAATACAGGTGGAAATGGATTTGCCCCGCCCCAACAACAACATACTTAGCTGGCGAGGAAGCGCAAAGCACTCGCCGCATGGCCAAAAACGTCGATTTAAGTTTTGGAGAGACGGCCGCGAGGTGGTCTTTCTGTTTTGCGGTGCATAAGTCCGCTATTGGCCCAAACCGGACATGAGCTAGTGCACCACATATGTCCGCTCTTGGGGGTAAAGCGGACGTGTCTTTAGCTGCGCCATTCCTTGCCGCATGGGTCGCAACGAAGAACGCCGGGGCGAGAACCCGTGCAAAGCTCGTAACAGTGCGGACAAAGATATGCGTACTGCGTTTCAGGTCGCTTCGCAGGCGTCTCAAAATACACGCTGCCAGTTTCGCCGGTCAGACGCTGAAACTCCTCCGCGCTCACCATCTTGAACGGGATGTCTATTCCTCCTTCGCGCTCGTCGTACGCAAATTCGGATTCAGGTTTTTGCCGGAAATGAAATTCCACCCGCCCTGATAGATCGGTTCGGTGTCTTCCGCCCAGCCAAGCGAGATACTTTTGACCTTCTTCGGCTTCGGGGTGTCTGGTTTTTCGGGAGTGTCAGTCATTCGATTTGCCCTCCTCGGGCCGCATGCTGGACCACCGTGCTGACAGTCAGTCGGTTGGTGGGGTCTAATGACCCACTCTTGATGCAGTTACCCAGCCCCGGCACCCACCGGGGCTTTTTTGTGCCTCGTTCCATGTCCCGTTCATGTCCCGTGGAGTTCCTGACAATATCTGACAACGCTTGAAAATATTGAGTTTATTGTCGTAGGCCACGGGACATGAAAATGTAAAGTCAGACGGCGCATATTTTCGTATTTAGTTTGTTGTTTCAGACGCTTAACTTGGTAGCGGGGGAGGGACTCGAACCCCCGACCTCCGGATTATGATTCCGCTGCTCTAACCAGCTGAGCTACCCCGCCATTCCGAAACAACATGCCGGAATGAGCGCGATATAGGGAGGCGCGGCAAACACTGTCAAGCAAGCGCAACGGGACCGAAAGATGGTGGTTACTTCGGCTGAATTGACTGGTCCCCGCGGGGGGTCCCGGGCGGCGGGATCACCGGCATTGCGCCACCTGGCGGGGTCGGTTGCCTGATCTCCGGATCAACATTCTTCGGTGGGCAGATCACGCCACCTGAGCGCGCGAGCTTGTCACTCAAATTACCCTGTGCATCTTGCGTCTGCTGGTCGACATCGCCGCCCTTACCCATGGTGCTCGGGGTGTCCGCCTGCGCGCAAGCATTCGGATCGAGCTGTTCCGCCTTCGGGGCCACCGGCGGTTTGGTCGTCGGCGGCGCCTGACCCATTGCCGCGGTCGACAGCAGAATTGCAGACGCCGCGATTCCGAGAGTGCGAATACGACGCATTGCGTGGCTCCTTTCGGCGCGTTTCGACACGAACCGAGCGGATAACGGCTTGATGACAGAGAGAGTTCCGCCTAACCGGCCGCGACTAGCAGTCGCTGGAAGCGGATCAATGAAAAATGTCCGAGCGGTGGCATTGGCCGGTTCTCAACCAACCGCACGCCACCGTGGCGTTGAGCCCAATCCGCCAACCGACCGAAACGAAATTCGGGCCGCCAGCCGAGCCGGCGCGCGATCGGCGCAAAGCAGATTTCAAAAGCACGACGCGGCCCCGCCTCAGCGCCGATGTGATTGACCAGCACGATCTCCCCACCCGGCCGAATGACGCGCGCGAACTCGTCGAGCGTTGCTTCGGGCTTCGGCACTGCCGTGATGACGAATTGTGCCACGACGACGTCGAAGGACCGATCCGGCAACGCCATGCGCTCGGCATCCATTACTGCCAGCGCCTCGACATTGGTCAGTCTTTGCTCGGCTACGCGTTCGTGCGCTCTGCGCAACATCGGTTCAGACAGATCGATACCAACGAGCCGGTTTCTGCGCGCGTATTCCGGAAGCGAAATGCCGGTGCCCACACCGACCTCGAGGATGCGCCCGCCGGCCGGCCCGCAGGCCTGCTCGGCGGCTTCGATTGAAGCGCGTCGTCCGGCGTCGAACACTGCCCCGAAGACGAGATCGTAGACCGGTGCCCATCGCGCATAGGCACGTTCCACGCTCGATTTGTCGATGTCACCCCCCATGCAGCCCGCTTAACCGCGCATGACAGACGGCGCCATGCGCTCATGGTCAGTGGTTTGATGGTCCACCGCCGCAACCGCGCTCTTGATGAAACCACCGCCAAGCACCCGCGCTTGGCCTTCTCCGGAATCATAAAACACGCACGCCTGCCCAGGCGATACGCCATGTTCGCCGTCCACCAGTTCGACCTCGCACCCCGAGGAGCCGTGCCGCAGCCAGGCTGCCTGGGGCGGGCGCGTCGAACGGACTTTGACGAAGACCTCGCGCCGGTCATCGGCAAGCGCCTCGTCGAGAGAACCATCTCCGATCCAGTTGACGTCGCGCAACACAATCCGACTCATGCGCAAAGCCTCGCGTGGACCGACGACGACGCGTCGACGATCTGCATCAAGCCGCACGACGTATAGCGGCGCGCCTGTCGCGACACCGAGCCCGCGGCGCTGCCCGACCGTAAAATGAATGATGCCGGAATGTGCTCCAAGCACCTTCCCGTCGAGGTCCACGATTTCGCCCGCTTCCGCCGCGCCTGGCTTCAGCCGCTCGATCATATCGGCGTAATGCCCCGACGGCACAAAGCAGATGTCCTGGCTGTCGTGTTTGTCGGCAATCGCCAGATCGAACTGGCGCGCAAGCTCGCGCGTTTCTGTCTTGGTTCGTTCGCCGAGCGGAAAGCGCAGGACGTCGAGTTGCTCGCGCGTGGTGCCGAAAAGGAAGTAGCTCTGGTCGCGCTCCTGTTCGCGCGCACGATAGAGCGCACGTCCGCCGCCTGTTAACGGCCGCGATGCGACGTAGTGGCCGGTCGCCAGAACCTCCGCGCCGAGCTCACGCGCGGTGATCAGCAGGTCGTGGAACTTGATCGACATGTTGCATTCGACGCACGGAACCGGCGTTTCGCCGTGAATATAGCTCTCGGCAAAGCGGTCGATGACCGCTTCCTTGAAGCGGCTTTCGTAGTCGAGCACGTAGTGCGGGATGCCGATGCGCTCGGCAACGCTCCGCGCATCGTAAATGTCCTGGCCAGCGCAGCAGGCGCCTTTGCGGTGGATCGCAGCGCCGTGGTCGTAAAGCTGCAATGTCACCCCAACCACGTCGTAGCCCTCCGCCTTGAGCAAGGCGGCCGTCACTGAGGAGTCGACGCCGCCAGACATGGCAACGACGACACGGGTGTCTTCAGGCCGGCGATTGAGATCGAGGCTGTTGGGCATGAGGTTACTTAGTACAGGTGGTGATGGCAGAGGTCCAATGGGAGGTGAGCAGCCGGCAGATTTTGCCGCGTTCCCCGTCTTCGCTGCCTGGCACCACCTCAGACGAACCTCTTACCCGATCAGCAAGACACTGAATAAAAATAGGAATTTGACGTTCCACAGGCTGGCCTGACGATTGCACGGAAACACCGAAATAGCGGAGGTGCCACAGTGCCGCAAGTTGCGTCAGATCCGAAGATTTATGCCCATAGCCCAACGACACCCCGTCAGGCGCGTCCTGCCCAGCAGTCTGACCGGGAGGCTTCACCATTTGAGAGCCTGCTAGACGACAGTGCGTCACCCCCGCCCCCTCCCTCCGCCGCGACTGCACCGGACGACAAGACTGAGGTAGCCGATGAATCCCGCGCTTCGTCCAAAAGCACTGATTGCAAGGCACCCCCCGCAAACGAGGGCACCAGGACGAAAAAGACCGACGAAGCGCAGGTCGGCACAAACGAAGAGGACAACGCGCCTACCGACGGCATCAAGAAAACTTTAGGCGCTGTCCTGACGGAAGGACTCCCTGGCACGGACGAAGGCAAGCCGGTGGTCGACAAGAAAACGACGCTTGCCACGCACCCAGGGGATCCGACAACCGACCAATCCGCGGATTCAGGTCAAACTGCAACTGCGGCGAATGCCTGTGCCGGAGCAGTTGCGGCTCTCACATCCCCGTTAACGTCCTCATCTGATCAAGCCGGACCAACAGAGGCGCAAGACGAGATTTCGCTGGCGCTAGACGCTAAATCTCAATTGAGCGCCTTGGCCTCGGGCCCGCCAAAGATCGCAACCGGAAAACAAATCGACCCAGTCAAGCAATCGGACACTGAGCAGCCCGCCCAACCCGAGCAGGTTACGAGCGAAATGGTGAACGATTCACAGGCTGCACTGAAAAACGCGGCGCAATCGCATACTGGCAAATCGCAAATTGTTGCTGGCGACAACGACAAGTCGCCTACCCAGGCGCGGAACGAAGGTCCGACTGACGGGCAATCGAAAGGGGACGCGGGCACCAGTTCCGGTGATGGCGCCACCGCAAGTCCCAAATTGACCATTGACTCGACCGCCCAGCCCCCGACCATCACTCCGGCGGGTCATGCGAATGGACCGACTGCCCTCACCTCACCGTCGGCAGCATCGCAGCCAGCAGCGATCCCGCTGGCCGGGTTGGCAGTTGAAATCGCCGGCAAGGCGCTCGCGGGGAAGAATTGTTTCGAGATTCGGCTCGACCCACCTGAACTCGGCCGCATCGAGGTTCGCCTCGATGTCGACCGCGACGGCAACGTCACGTCGCGTCTGACTGTCGACCGTGCCGACACGTACGACCTGCTGCGGCGCGACGCCGCCGGTCTCGAGCGGGCCCTGCAGGATGCGGGTCTAAAGACCGCCGACAACGGACTGCAGTTCTCGTTGCGCGATCAATCGGCGAACCAGCAACAGGCAAACAGCGGCGACACGGCACAGCTTGTCGTGCAGGACGACACGTTGCCGACAGACGTAGCGCCGCAGATTTACAACCGCCTCGCCGGCCAAGGCGGCGGTCTCGATATTCGCGTCTGAGGACAAACCATGACGACGATCAGTCCCACTTCCACTGTCAGTACAGGCTCGGTGTCGAACGCGCTCGACAACACCGAGATCGCCAGCAATTTCACCACGTTTCTGCAGCTTCTAACGACGCAGCTGAAAAACCAAAATCCGCTGGATCCGCTCGACACCAACCAATTCACCCAGCAGCTCGTGGAATTCGCTCAAGTCGAGCAGCAAATGAAATCCAACGATCAATTGTCGAGCCTGGTGTCTCTTGAAAAGAGCGCGCAAGCGACCACCGCCCTTGCGTATGTCGGGGCGACTGTCGTTGTGGACGGCTCGACGGCCCAATTGACGAACGGCACCGCCAATTGGAGCCTCAACGTCACCAAGCCGTCGACGGCCACAATCACCATCAAGGATTCGACCGGCCAAAACGTCTATACCGGCACGGTCGCGGTCAATCCGGGAACGCAGAATTTCACCTGGAACGGTCGCGGCAATGACGGCCGCCTCTGGCCCGACGGCGCCTATACACTCACCGCCACAGCCGTCGACGCCAACCAGCAATCGGTCGCCATTTCGACCGAGGTGCAGGCGGTCGTGGATTCTGTCGATCTCACACAGGACACACCGCAGCTGTCGATCAATGGGCAGAACTACACGCTCGACAAGATCAAGCGGATCGTCCGGCCGACAACGTGATCACGGAGTGGTGAGCGTAGCGTCGCCGACGTTCATTTTTGTTACTAGCTGTTAACGTGCTGGGGCCGGCGGAGCGAAAGGCCCTCCCCCCAACCTGTAACCAAAAGGTTATCGGATACCGGGCAAACATTGCCCGATGCATTTGTCATGCTTAGGCAAATTTTAAGCCACGGCCTGTAGTTTTGCCGAAGTAAATGTCAGTCGAGTTTGTTTTGTGAGTGTACCAATGACCGAACCTCATCGCCCGAGGGTCAAATATGTGATCGGGCCAGATGGTAGTCCGCTGACCATCGCGGACTTGCCGCCGCCCACGACCAAACGTTGGGTCATTCGCCGAAAGGCGGAGGTGGTCGCAGCGGTGCGTGGCGGCCTGTTGTCCCTCGAGGAAGCGTGCGCGCGCTACACGCTGACTGTCGAGGAGTTCCTGTCATGGCAATACTCGATTGACCAGCACGGCCTCGCTGGTCTGCGTACAACTCGCATCCAGCAATATCGCGCGTAGACCTCGCGCTCTTTCCCACATCGGAACGCCGGCCCCGTGGCCGGCGATTTCATTTGCGCCGATCACACGCCGCGACTTCTTTCGCGCGCGACCAGACCGAATTAACCGGACGCTAACCTTAAACTGGGCAAATCTTGCCGGGTGAGGCGCGCGCTTCGCGCCCCTGCGGGGTAGGGCAAGCCTGTGCAAGGTTTCTTCGATTTTGTGAAGTCGCTGGGTGCGGCTCGAATGGCGGCAATGGCCGCAGTAACGCTGGCCCTGATCGGCTTCTTTTCATTCCTGATGATCCAGATGACGGCGCCGCAAATGGTGCCGTTGTTCACCGATCTTTCAGTCGAGGACAGCGCTTCAATCATCAAGGATCTGGAGCGGCAGGCGATCACCTACCAGCTCAAGAACGATGGGGCCATCATCATGGTCCCGAAGGACAAGGTCGCCAGGTTGCGCATGAAGCTCGCCGAGTCCGGCCTGCCGAAAGGCGGCGGCGTCGGCTATGAGATCTTCGACAAGTCCGACGCCCTTGGCGCCACCACCTTCGTTCAGAATATCAACCATTTGCGCGCGCTCGAAGGTGAGCTTGCTCGCACTATTCGCAGCATCGAAAGGGTGCAAGCCGCGCGTGTCCACCTCGTCCTTCCCGAGCGACCATTGTTTTCCCGCGAGAAAGTCGAGCCATCCGGCTCAATCGTTCTCAAGGTACGCGGCGCACTTGAACCGCAACAGGTGCGCGCCATCCGCCATTTGGTCGCGACCGCGGTCAACGGCCTTAAGCCAGAACGCGTGTCCGTCATCGACGAAACCGGAAAATTGCTTGCTGACGGAGCAACGCCGGGCGATCCCCTCAGCGGCGCGAGTTCGGATGAGCGGAAACTCGCCTACGAAAACCGCCTGCGCACTGAAGTTGAAGCCATCGTTTCTTCGGTAGTGGGTTCCGGCCGCGCCCGCGTACAGATCAACGCGGACTTCGATGTCAATCGCATCACCCAAACGTCCGACAAATTCGATCCCGATGGACGGGTCGTAAGATCGAGCCAGACGCGCGAGGAGCAGTCAGCCGCGGGGGCCCGCGGCGACGGCTCGGTGTCCGTCGGCAACGAATTGCCAGGCGGCAATCAGGGCGCAGGAGGAGGCCCGGCCGTTGGCGAGCAAAATAAAAAGACCGAAGAAATCGTCAATTACGAAATCTCCCGTACGACCAAAACCGAGGTGATCGAAGCGGGGCGGGTCAACCGCGTTTCGGCGGCCGTGCTGGTCGACGGCATCTATAACAAGAACGACAAGGGTGAACTTGCTTACCAACCGCGCCCGAAAGAAGAAATCGATCGCATCGCGGCGCTGGTGCGCTCAGCCATCGGCTTCGATGCCAAGCGCGGCGATCAGGTTGAGGTGGTCAATTTACGCTTCGCCGAAACCACTCCCTCGCCGATCAATGAGCCGACTGGCTGGATGAGCTATCTGCAGTTCACCAAGGAAGACATTGTCCGCGGCGCCGAACTCGGCGTGATGGCTCTCCTCGGCCTGGTGGTTCTGTTCATGGTGGTTCGACCGCTGGTACGGCGGATCATCACGCCTGATGGCATCCAGGCCATGCAAGTCGCCCCAGGCGCCGTCGCCACGCCCTCATCTGAGGCAATGGCTACTGCTGGCGGCATGGGTATTCCCGGCGTCGGCGGCAGCATCACATCGACGGGCGGCCCAAACGTATCGATCGTCGGCGGTGACGAGGCCGTCGCTATCTCCAACCGTACGTCAGCGATGATCGATATCGCGAAGGTCCAGGGCCAGGTTCACGCCCAATCGGTGCAGAAAGTCGGCGAACTGGCCGACAAGAACCCGCACGAAGCCGTCTCGATCATCCGCAACTGGCTCCATGAGGACGCAGCCTAAGCCATGCCGTCAGCTTACGCCGAGAGCAGAAAAGACAAGGAAAAAGTCGTGCGCGAGGACATCGGCGGGCTGATGGCGGAGCTTTCGCGTCGGCCACAAACCCCCGAACGCACGCGCAAGCTCACTGGGCCGGAGCGTGCCGCGGTTCTGATGCTGTCTCTGGGCGAACAATATGGCGCCAAGATCTTCGGCCTGCTTGACGACGACGAATTGCGCGAGATTTCCATCGTGATGTCATCGCTCGGCACAATCGAAGCCGAGTCTGTCGAGCAATTGCTGCTGGAATTCGTAAGCCGCATGTCGGCCTCTGGCGCGCTGCTCGGCAACTACGATGCCACCGAGCGCCTGCTTAAGCAGTATCTTCCCGCCGAACGAGTTGGCGGCATCATGGATGAAATCCGCGGTCCGGCAGGCCGCAACATGTGGGAAAAGCTCGCTAACGTTCAGGAAGAGGTCCTGGCGAATTATCTCAAGAACGAATATCCGCAGACCGTCGCGGTCGTTCTCTCAAAATTGCGCCCAGAACATGCCGCACGCGTTCTTTCGATCCTTCCCGAGGATCTGTCGCTCGACTGTGTCAGCCGCATGCTGAAGATGGAGGCCGTGCAGAAGGAAGTGATCGAGCGCGTCGAACAGACTTTGCGTACGGAATTCATGTCGAACCTTTCCCAGACCCGTCGCCGCGATCCTCACGAGGTGATGGCGGAGATATTCAACAATTTCGATCGCCAGACGGAGACGCGTTTCCTTACGGCACTTGAAGAGGAAAATCGCGACGCTGCCGAACGGATCAAGGCGCTCATGTTCACCTTCGATGACCTGGTCAAACTGGATGCCGGCTCGGCGCAGACTCTCATGCGCAATATCGATAAGGACAAGCTGGCGGTGGCGCTGAAAGGCGCCAATGAAACCGTGCGCCAGTTCTTCTTCACGAACATGTCCAGCCGCGCCGCCAAGATGCTCGTGGAAGACATGCAGGCCATGGGTCCTGTGCGGCTGCGTGACGTCGATGAAGCGCAGGCCCTGCTGGTCAACGTCGCCAAGGACCTTGCGGCCAAGGGCGAAATCATCATCGCCAAGAGCCGCGGTGAAGACGAACTGATTTATTAGGCGCGCATCTTTCGGTTTGCGCGCAAGGAAAAGAGAATGAAGGCTGCGGCCAAATACCTGTTCGATGAAGACTTCGCCTCGGGCGAGAAGCCGACCATCACGATGGTTGAGCACGAACGGCGGCGCGTGGACGCGGAATCGCAAGCCTATCGGAAGGGCTTCACGGCCGGCGAGGCGCAAGCGCAGCAAGACGCCACCCAACGGACTGCCGCCGCCCTCGCGGTCATCGGTGAAGGACTCGCACGGCTAGACAGTGCGTTGACAGCAATCGAAACGCGCCTCGAAATCGAAGCTGTCGAAGTTGCCGTTGCGGTGGCGGCGAAGCTCGCCCCTGCCCTGATCGCCCGCGAACCAATGGCGGAGATTGCAGCGCTCGCTACCGAGAGCTTTCACCACCTGGTGGCAACTCCGCACGTGGCGGTGCGCGTTGGTCCGGCCATCTTTGAGATCGCCAAAACGAAGTTCGACGAAATCGCGCAGGGCCGTGGCTTTGAGGGTCGGCTTGCGGTCATCTCTGACGAGAGACTCGCAGCAGGTGATTGCCGCATCGAATGGACCGATGGTGGCGTCATCCGCGACCAGGCCGCGACAAGCTCAGCCATCGATGAAATGGTCAACCGCTACATATCGGCGCGCACCGCGAACGGCGCTTAGGAATTCTGGAGACCGCAGCAATGAGTGACGACGACACCAAGGTGCCACTTCCCGACCTCGAGAACAGTGGCGACGTACAGATGGTGCCTGACGCGGGCCCTCTCGCCCCGTCAGATGCCGAATCGGTTAATCGAGGCGCCGCGGATCTCGAAGCGGTTTTCGACGTGCCAGTAAAGGTCTCGGCAGTCCTTGGTCGCGCCCATATGGAGGTCGGCAACCTCTTGAAACTTGGTCCAGGTGCGGTGCTCGAGTTGGACCGCAAGGTCGGCGAGGCGATCGACATTTACGTCAACAACCGGTTGGTGGCGCGCGGCGAAGTGGTGCTTGTCGAAGACAAGCTTGGCGTGACCATGACTGAAATCATCAAAGCGGACCACAACTGATGCGCTCGGTTGTCTGCAATTTCTCTGGAATGATACGGAGCTAAGCCATGCGAACTCTTGATCATCGGCACGCTCGGGGGCCAGCTCACCACCGCGACCAAGCTCGCGATGGAGAAAGGCGCGAACGTCACTCACGCCGACAGCAACGATCAGGCGCTCGCGGTGTTGCGCTCTGGTCGAGGCGCCGATCTTTTGATGGTTGATGTGGCGCTCGACATCCGCGATCTGGTGGCACGCCTCGATGCCGAACGCATCCACGTACCGATTGTCGCTTGCGGCGTAACCAATGACGCGCGTGCCGCAGTCAACGCGATCCATGCCGGGGCTAAAGAATACATCCCGTTGCCGCCCGACCCTGACCTGATCGCCGCGGTACTCGCTGCAGTCACCGACGATTCCCGAGACATGATCTATCGTGATGACGCGATGGCCAAGAGTCGTCAAGCTCGCACAGCAGATTGCAGGCTCCGAAGCCTCCGTTCTGATTACGGGCGAGAGCGGGACTGGAAAGGAAGTTCTCGCCCGCTTTGTGCACAGCCGCAGTGCCCGCTCCAAAAAAGCGTTCATCACTGTCAACTGCGCGGCAATCCCCGAGAACTTGCTGGAATCCGAGTTGTTCGGTCACGAGAAAGGCGCCTTCACCGGAGCGCTCGCCCGCCGGATCGGCAAATTCGAGGAAGCGAACGGTGGCACGCTGCTGCTCGATGAAATTTCCGAGATGGATGTCAGGTTGCAGGCCAAGCTGCTGCGCGCCATTCAGGAGCGCGTGATTGACCGAGTCGGCGGCAACCGTCCGGTTCCAGTTGACATCAGAATCATCGCAACATCGAACCGTAACCTCACCGACGCTGTGCGAGAGGGCAAATTCCGCGAAGACCTGCTGTTCCGCCTCAACGTGGTCAATCTCAAGATTCCTTCGTTGCGCGAGCGGCCATCTGACATCGGCGAGCTGGCAGAATACTTCATCAAGAAATATTCAAAGGCCAACGATCTGCCGTCGCGTCCGCTCTCCGCCGAGGCTCGCCGTGCGCTCAATATCAATCGCTGGCCAGGAAATGTGCGTGAGCTGGAGAACACTCTGCACCGAGCCGTCCTGCTCTCGAGCGGAGCGGAAATCGGTGTCGACGGCATTCTCTCGCCAGATGGCGCCCGGCTCGATCAAGCACGCGGCACCGACATCGCGGGACATGCCGTCATGGCGGCTGAACAGATCACCCGCAATCTGGTTGGGCGCACAGTGGCGGAGGTTGAACGTGATCTTATCCTCGAGACGCTAAAACATTGCCTCGGCAATCGCACGCACGCGGCAAACATCCTGGGCATTTCAATTCGCACGCTGCGCAACAAGCTCAACGAATATGCAGCCGACGGCTCGCCAATTCCGCCGCCGCATGGTGGATCGGAGCTTAAAGGCGCGGCCTAGCCGTTCGCAAAGCGCGCACAGTGACAGCCATCTACAAAATTTGCCCTGCGTCACTGTGGAGGGCGGCTGAGCGTGTTGGAGTGTTTCGCGGCTCCGAAGTCGATCTCCGCGACGGCTTCATTCATTTTTCGAGCGCTGCCCAGGTCGTCGAAACCGCCAGCAGGCATTTCACAGGCCAAAGCGACTTGCTGCTGGTCCGCATCGACAGCGCAAAGCTCGGCAACTCGCTAAAGTGGGAACCGTCCCGCGGCGGTGCGCTTTTTCCACACCTTTATGGCGATCTCGATTTGGCTGCCGTTACGCATGTGGAACCCCTGCCCCTGGGTCCTGGCGGCCGCCATATTTTCCCAACTCTCGACGATTGATCATCCTGCCTCCGCGACTGTAATTTTGCCGGCATTCTGAACCCGCAAGGTTCGTAACAGGCCCCGTGCGTGCCGATGGATCTCGAATCCAATCGCAGCCTCATTGTCGCCGCCCTTGGCCGCATTCCGGCAGGCGACCGAGCCGCGCTGCAGACGGTGTATCGCTTGACCTCGGCGAAGCTTTTTGGCGTTTGCCTTCGTATCTTGGGTGAGCGCGCGGAAGCGGAAGACGTCCTGCAGGAGGTCTATGTGACGGTGTGGCGCAAGGCCGCGGATTTTGACGCCCGCCGGGCAAGCCCGATGACATGGCTGATCGCGCTCGCACGAAACCGCTCGATCGACAGGCTGCGCGCAACGCGGATGAACCGCAACATGACGCCAATCGAAGGGGCAACTGAGGTTGCGGATTCGGTGGCCACGGCTGACGACGCTTTGGAAAGCGTGCAGGAGCACGCACGTCTCCATGGATGTCTTGAAGGGCTTGCCTCCCACGAACGCGCGGCCCTGCGCGGCGCATTTTTTGACGGCAATACCTATGACGATCTGGCCAAGCGCATGAGCGTACCGCTTGGCACGATGAAAAGTTGGATCCGTCGCGCAATGATCAAGCTGAAGGCCTGTCTGGAGCAATGAGCGACACGTTGGACCATAACGACTTGCCCGAAGACGAATTGCTTGCGGCCGAGCTTGCGCTAGGCGTGCTCGAAGGCGCCGAGCGGACAACGGCCGAACAGCGCGTAATGCGGGACCGTGGCTTTGCGCGGTTAGTGGAAGAGTGGGAACAACGACTTGCCCCGTGGGCCGCGGAAGTTAGAGAAGTACCGCCGCCACCGCAGGTGTGGGATCGAATTGCCAGCGCCCTGCCCGCGCAAACAGCTCGTACCGGGCTTTGGCACAGCCTCGGTTTCTGGCGGGGCACGAGTTTTGCCGCGGGCGCGCTCGCCGCAGCGTGTCTTGCGGGCCTGCTCTATTTGGGAACGTTCGCGCCCCCGCAGTCACTCATCGCGACCATCGAGGGCAGCGGCAACCGTCATTTCGTTGCCACCGTCGATCCGGCGCGCGGCACGGTGGCAGTTGTACCAGCCGCCTTCAGCGCCGATGCAACGCGCGTTCCCGAGTTGTGGCTCATCCCGCCGGACGGCAGACCCCGTGCCGTCGGCCTGTTGCGCGCCGATCAGACGGTGGTGCTCGCCATGCCCCCCGAACTTGCAGCGCTGGCGAAAAACAACGCCGTGCTTGCGGTATCGCTGGAGCCACCGGGCGGTTCGACCACCGGGCTGCCCACTGGACCCGTGATCGCCACCGGCAAGCTCACGTCTCTGTGAGCGTGCATCCATAGATGCGGTCGCTCCGTAGCTTCGACGTCTCCCGCATGGGGACGTCACACAGAGCAACGGAGTACTGCCATGAAACGCACCATCACCGTCACGTTAGCCGGCGTTGCCGCAGCGGCACTCGCCCTCAGCCTCGGCGCCACTGCCCCGGCTTTCGCGCAAATGAAGGAAAAGGAAAAGACCGTCACCGTCGGCGGCGCACCGATGTATCCCTCAAAGAACATCGTGCAAAACGCCGTGAACTCGAAGGACCACACAACTCTGGTTGCTGCGGTCAAGGCCGCCGGGCTCGTCGATACGCTCCAATCGCCCGGACCGTTCACGGTCTTCGCCCCGACCAACGAGGCGTTTGCGAAATTGCCCGCCGGCACCGTCGACACTCTCTTGAAGCCGGAGAACAAGAAATCGCTCACGAACGTGCTCACCTACCACGTCGTGCCGGGTCGCCTGAGCGCCAAGGACCTGATGGAAAAGATCAGGGCTGGCAACGGCAAGGCCATGCTCAAGACTGTCGAAGGGGAAGAACTGACATTCGCCGAGAAGGATGGCCGGCTCTGGATCTGGGACGCCAAAGGCGGTTCCGCCCAAGTCACGATCCGCAATGTCATGCAGTCAAACGGCGTCATCCACGTAATCGACACGGTGCTGTTGCCGGGCTGATGGGTGCTCTGACGCCCGGCGGTGTGGCGCCGACAAGCGCCCACGAGGTCCTCTCCCTGTCCCCGGGAGAGGACCGACCTTTTTTGGTCGGCCGACGGCCCGGTTAACCCCGCGCTAACCATAAAATGGGCAAATATTGCCGGGGGAAGGGGTAACAGCCCACCAATCTTGCTACCGGGACACCAGTGATGGTGTCCCCTTCCGGTTTTGAAGGCCTTCGTATTGTCCTCGCGTCCGCACCGCTCGGGAATGGCGGCAGCGCACGATCCCGAACAGGAGCCCGGCTTTCGGATCGTGTGCGAAGCGAAATGTCAGGCATGAGCGACATCACGGCCGCTCCGGCAAACGCCATAAGCGGCATCAAACTTCCCGGCCTCGGCGACATCAGCGCCTTCTTCAAGCGTGGCGACATCGCGCTCGCCATCGGCGTGCTGACAATTCTCGTCGTGCTGATCCTGCCGCTACCTCCGCTCCTGCTCGATTTTGCTCTCGCCATCTCGATCATCTTTTCCGTGCTGATTCTGATGACCGCGTTGTTCATTCATACGCCCCTGGAGTTCTCGGCGTTCCCCACTGTGCTTTTGATCGCGACGATGCTGCGGCTCGCGCTGAACCTCGCATCGACGCGGCTAATCCTCTCACGGGGACATGAAGGCACAGACGCGGCCGGTCACGTGATTGAGGCGTTCGGCAACTTCGTGATGAGCGGCAATTTCGTCATCGGGATCATCGTCTTCGCGATCCTGGTCATCGTGAATTTCGTGGTCATCACCAAGGGTTCTGGCCGGATCGCGGAAGTGGCCGCTCGCTTTCACCTTGACGCAATGCCCGGCAAGCAGATGGCGATCGACGCCGATCTGTCGGCTGGACTTATAGACGAGAAAGAAGCGCGCCGGCGGCGGCAGACCCTGGAAGATGAAGGCGGATTCTTCGGTGCCATGGATGGCGCCTCCAAATTCGTCCGCGGCGATGCAATTGCGGGCCTGCTCGTTGTTTTCATCAACATCATCGGCGGGATGATCATCGGCATCGTGCAGCAAGGCCTTTCGTTCGCCGACGCCGCGCATTCCTACACGATCCTGACCGTAGGTGACGGCCTGGTCACGCAGGTGCCGGCGCTGATCGTCTCTACCGCGGCCGGCCTGCTGGTTTCGAAAGCAGGCGTGGCCGGAGCAGCCGACAAAGCGCTGCTGAAGCAGCTTTCGGGCTACCCGAAAGCACTTGGCATGTCGGGCGCGGTGATGCTGTTCATGGCGCTATTGCCCGGAATTCCAATAATTCCATTTCTGGCGCTGGGCAGCGGTGCGAGTGCGCTCGCCTTTATCATCGACAAACGCACGAAACTGACCGCCGCCGCTGAGGCAAAGAAAACAGAAACCGCAGCCAAGACAGACAGCGCCGATGAGCCGATAGCAACCGCGCTCAAGATGGACGACCTGAAGGTCGAGCTCGGCTACGCACTGCTCCCGTTGGTGAATGCGCCCGACGGCAGCGATCGTCTCACCGAGCAAATCAAGGCTTTGCGACGTTCGCTTGCGGTCGAGATGGGATTTGTCATGCCCGCCGTCCGCATTCTCGACAACGTGCAGCTTGATGCGAATGCGTATGTCATCAAGGTCAAGGAAGTTGAGGCCGGCAGTGGCAAGGTGTGGGCCGGACAATACATGGTCATGGATCCGGCCGGCGGCCAGGTGAAATTGCCGGGCACGCACACCACCGAGCCGACGTTCGGGCTGCCCGCAACATGGATCGACGGTTCGCTCAAGGAAGACGCATCGATGAAAGGCTATACGGTGGTCGACGCTGCCACCGTCCTGTCGACGCACCTCACCGAGCTGCTCAAGAGCAATATGGCGGAGCTGCTCTCGTATGGTGAAGTGCAGAAGCTCCTCAAGGAGTTGCCGAAAGAGCAAGCCGACCTCGTCAAGGATCTTGTGCCGAACCTGATCACGGTCTCTGGCATTCAGCGCGTGCTGCAGATCCTGCTGGCCGAACGTGTGTCGATCCGCGATCTCGCGACAATCCTCGAAGGCATTGCGGATGGCATCGCCGGCTCGCGCAATCCGGCCACTTTGACCGAGCACGTGCGCGCACGTCTGTCGCGTCAACTTTGCGCCCAATACACCAGCCAAAGCGGTTATCTGCCGCTGATCGCGCTGTCAGCGAGGTGGGAGCAGGCGTTTGCTGAATCCCTGGTCGGTCAGGGCGACGATCGTCAACTGGCGATGCAGCCATCGCGCCTGTCGGAATTCATAACGCTCGTGCGCGAGCGCTTCGAAGAAGCCGCGCGCGAAGGCGAAGCGCCAGTATTGGTGACCTCGTCAAACATACGTCCATTCGTGCGCGGCATCGTCGAGCGCTTCCGCGCGCAAACCCCCGTGCTCTCGCAAGGCGAGATCCACCCGCGCGCGCGCCTCAAGACAGTGAGCAGCATCTAGCCAGGTTGCCCAGCGCGACCAATCGCCGCCGCGAGACCGACGCCCACTCACGCCTTAAGCCACCGTAAAGTCACGAGAAATTCCGCGCATTCACGACGATTCAATGATCCGTGAAGGGTCCTTGGGAACCGGAGCTTCGTCCCTACGTTATCGAAACGAATGATGAACCTCTTTTCGGGACGGGGCGACAAACGTGCAGAGCCCCGGAGAATGTCATGAACTGGTCGTTATACACGGCAGACCGCACGACCCATCTCAAGATTGTGGTGGTGGGGCTCGCCGCTGCGCTTTTGATCGCCATCATCGGCATTTCGGCGCGTGAACTCAATCTCGGCACGGACGTCATGGCCGCGCAAAATCCGACCGTTGATCAAGGCGGGCGGCCCGGTTGTGTATACCGACCGCAACGGTGCGACCGTCCGGTAGAATTACCGCCGATTATCGATCTTTCGTCCGACGCGCCGCATTTGCGGCGCGTTATTTTGTGAAGTGGTCGAATCGACAAAAATGACCGAAAACAGCCGGGCATGAGCAACCGTCTTTTCCGCTTGGATTCGACCTGCCTTCTGGCGGCGTGTCTGCTTTTGGCTCAAGCGGTTGCACATGCTCAAGGCCCGCCGCCGGGCGCGACCGCCGACTATCAAGCAAGGCTGGCGCAGTATCAGTCCGCGCGCGGAGCCTACGAGACCGAAGCGTCGGTCTATTGGGACGCGATCTCTGAAAAACGACGTACGCGCAACGCAAAGCGCCGCGATCACGCGGCGATCACACTTGATGACTACGTGCTCACGCAGCCGCCTGTTTATACAGGCCCGCCTCGACCAGTCGACCCGTATGCGCCGACCGCGCCGCCGCCAGAGCGGCCAGAGATTCCCGTTGTCGCCGACTTCCTCAAGAATGCGGTCGAACAATTCGGTTTCATACCGGATCGCCCGGTAACCGATATGGACTTCAAGCGCGCTTACGCAAAGGCGGCGCTTGCGGGCGGACTCACCCGCGATCAGATCGTCGGCATCTACGCTTTCGAGACCGGAGGCAATGGCGCCTACGACTCGCAAGCGGGGCTTGTGCCCTATCGGCCGGGCGCTCGCGCGATTTCGCCCGCAGTCGGTTACAACCAACTGCTCAGCACCAACACGGTCTCGCTGCTCGCTGAAGACGGCAATCGCTATATCGCGGCGCTTCGCCAGAAGGCAAAAGGACTATCGGGCCCCGCAAAGATCGCGATGGAGCGCAAGATCGAGGGTCTCAAGCGCATGATCGCCTACAGTCGCACGGTCCCGAACCGGTGGAGCGAGCACGACCGCCTCGCCAAGACGACGCCGGGAGGCTTCGGCATCCATGCGGCGGTGCTTGATCTCGACCTTGGTCCGATCCTGCAGGTGCAGAAGCTTACGAATTCCGTGCGCTTCGCCCGCACCAAAGGCTATGCGCCGCCACTCACAGCCGCTGAGCTCGAGCTGATGAATCTCACCGGTGATGGCAATGGCTTCGACATGGTGACGATGCCGCAGGCATTGCGCACGCGCGTTCCCACGGCGAATTTTTTCCAGCGCGAAGGCTACGAACGCAACCCGGTGGCGCGCCGCACCGGCGTTGTGTCCAACCTCATCGCCGATATCGAAACCAAGATGGCGCGCGGCGCGCAATCACAGGGCGCGCGCGAACTCGCGGCGGCGTTCTAGGTCTACGAAACAAGTTTATCCGCGGTGATCGCCGGCGATCTCTTCGACCAGATCCACAACGCGCCGTCGCAACCTCGAGTCTTTGATGTTCGTGAAAGCCTTCGTCAGTGCGAGGCCATCAGAACTCGACAGAAAGTCAGAGACGTAGTCGGCGACCGGAGCTTTTGACGATCCGTCTTCGGCCTGCTTGGTGACGGCCCCATCAAAAAAGAACGACACCGGCACCTTGAGAATTTGCGAGATGTGCTGAAGCCGGCTCGCGCCAATTCGGTTCGTGCCTTTTTCGTATTTCTGCACCTGCTGGAAGGTCAGCCCGAGCTTTTCGCCAAGCTTTTCCTGGCTCATTCCCAGCATCAGCCTGCGCATGCGTACCCGCGAACCAACGTATTTATCAGTCGGATTCGGCGATTTTTTTGCCATCATTTGGATTTAGCCCTCAACGTGAGGTTGGAGGTCAAAAGGTCGTGTCGGAATTGGCGAAACAAGGACAAGTTGTGCCGAAGCAAAGTACATCGCAGAGCTGGAGATATATGTCATTAAAGCAAGCACGCCGTTTTATTAGCGTGCATCTAATAAAACGCGGATTACCTCCGTAGGGTTCCATCGTCGGGTGGAACGGGATACCGACCAAAATGCAAAGCGGCGCCACAAGGGCGCCGCCGCTAATTCGCGAGGAGCTAAGTTTTATGCCGGCGCGCCGCCGGCGTTGAAGCGCAAGGTCGCGATCCGATCGAGCTCCGCTTGTTCGCGGGCATTTTCTTCCGCCCTCTCGCGCGCCTGGTCCCGCTCGTCGAGCATTTCGACTTTCTTGAGTTCCTCGAATGCCTCGCCCAAAGCGCTCTTGGCGTCCTCGAGCTGAACGCGCAATTCATCGGTCGAGTGCTTGAGATTCTCGCGACGCGTGGTCGCGGCCTTGGCGTAGGTCGGATAGGCGAAGTGCGCCGGATCGTGGATGCCTGCCCGATCCTGCTCCACCTTGATCTCGCGCTCGAGCTCACCGGCAATCCGGTCGAACTCGGCGATCATCGCCTCGATCTGGGCGACCTTCCGACGCTTCTCGTCGACTTGAAATTTCTTCAGACGGATGAGGGTTTCACGTGACTTCATCGACTAAATACTCCCCGAAGCCCCCGAAAACGCAGCCCGACCTGGCGGAACCGCCGCGGTGCGGACCACGCTCTGGACTATTCGGGGCTGACTGTGCCGCAATAACGTTAGTTTTGTGTTTCTTCGCCGCGCAGTATGCGCTCCAGCCGGTCGTAACCGGCTGCCATAGTCGTTGCTTCTTCCTTACTTTGCGACAGGAAGGCCTCAAGCGGCTTATGGAGTCCGATGGCCTCGTCGACTTCCGCGCTTGATCCCGCCCGGTAGGCACCGAGGCGGATCAGTTCTTCCATATCCGAGTAGGTCGCCATCACCTGGCGCGCCCGGTTGATGGCCGGCAGGTAGGCCGGATCGGCCGCGCGCGGCATGGTTCGCGAGATCGACTTGAGGACATTGATCGCCGGATAACGTCCGCGCTCGGCGATAGCCCGCTCCATGACAATGTGGCCGTCGAGAATGCCTCTGACGGCATCGGCCACCGGCTCGTTGTGGTCGTCGCCATCCACCAGAACGCTGAAAATACCTGTGATCGTACCTTGCTCGGTGCCGGGCCCGGCCCGCTCGAGTAAGCGCGGCAATTCCACAAAAACAGTGGGCGTATAGCCCTTGGCCGTCGGCGGCTCGCCGGCGGAGAGTCCGATCTCGCGTTGGGCCATGGCAAAGCGAGTCGCAGAATCCATCAGTACCAGTACGTCCTTGCCGAGATCGCGGAAGTACTCGGCGATGGCAAGCGTCAGATAGGCAGCTTGCCGCCGCATCAGTGCCGGCTCATCGGAGGTCGAGACGACAACAACGGAGCGCGCTAGGCCGGCAGCGCCAAGATCGTCCTGCAGGAATTCCTGGACCTCGCGGCCGCGCTCGCCAACCAGCCCGATCACCGAAATATCGGCCGAGACGTTGCGAGCCAGCATCGACAGCAGAACCGATTTGCCGACGCCTGAGCCCGAGAAAATACCCATGCGCTGGCCACGGCAGACGGTGATGAAGGTATTGAGCGCACGCACTCCGAGATCCAGCGGATCGCCGACGCGGCGCCGGGAGTGCGCCGGCGGTGGCGAAGAACGGTAAGGATAGGGCGCGGGGCCGGGCGGCAACGGCCCCTGCCCATCAATCGGCTCAGCGCGCGCGTTGACGACGCGGCCCAGCCATCGTTCGGACGGGCGAATGGCGCCGGCGGCGGTGGTAACGACAGCCCGGCAGCCGCGGCGCACGCCATCGAGCGCTGCGAACGGCATCGCGAGCGCGTGGCCACCCGAGAAACCGACCACCTCGCACGGAATTTTCGCCGATCCGGTCTCGATGGTCAGGCGCGCGCCGACCGACATCGCGTGAATCGGTCCAGCGACCTCCACCATCAGTCCACGCACCGAGACAACGCGGCCGTAAGTCTCGACGCCATCTATATCGACGATCTGCTCGGCGAGCGCCTTCATCGGTCCACTTTCAGTGCCGGCGACGTGCAAGCCATAAACCTGCCCTTAGGCTTACCGGCTCATGCGTTGCATTAACTCGGTGTTTACCCGCGTCGTTAATCATTGGGTCATTCGTCCACGGGACTAAGGCTTGAGATTCGCCCAGCCAGGACGGAAGGGGCGAGTCACGAGAGTCGGTTAGTACGGACTCTTAAACTGGGACTTGAGACTGAACGTGGCCAAAAAACCACTCGTAAGCAACATCTTACGCCGATTCGGGGGCAACTGCCTACGGCACGCTTGCATCCGAGAATCAGGTTTTGTTAACCATGGCCAGATAGTGTCGAATCGGTTTGTCCCACCGCGTTTTTTAACACTCGCCGCCTACGCGGCGCTGACCTGAAGCCCGGCTGCGGCGAGAAGGGGACTTAAATGCGCGTTTTACTTATTGAAGACGACAGCGCGACCGCACAATCCATCGAGCTGATGCTCAAATCCGAGAGTTTCAACGTCTATACGACGGACCTCGGAGAAGAGGGCGTCGATCTCGGCAAGCTCTACGACTACGACATCATCCTGCTCGACCTGAACCTTCCGGACATGTCGGGCTTCGAGGTGTTGCGCTCGCTGCGCGTGTCGAAGGTCAAGACTCCGATCCTCATCCTGTCCGGTCTCGCCGGCATTGAGGACAAGGTCAAAGGTCTCGGCTTCGGCGCCGACGACTACATGACCAAGCCCTTCCACAAGGACGAACTGATCGCGCGCATTCACGCGATTGTTCGCCGCTCGAAGGGCCACGCTCAGTCGGTCATCAATACCGGCGATCTGGTAGTCAATCTCGACACGAAGACTGTCGAAGTCGGCGGCCAGCGCGTGCACCTCACCGGCAAGGAATATCAGATGCTGGAGCTTCTCTCCCTGCGCAAAGGGACGACGCTCACGAAGGAGATGTTCCTCAACCACCTCTACGGAGGCATGGACGAGCCGGAACTCAAGATCATCGACGTTTTCATCTGCAAGCTGCGCAAGAAGCTCGCAAATGCATCGTCCGGCAAGAATTACATCGAGACGGTCTGGGGCCGCGGCTACGTTCTGCGCGAACCAACCGATGCGGACGAACGCATTCCGGCCTGACGCCAGGGTTTCCCCCCGCGTTGCGTCTGCGTGACACGAGCCTTCGGGCTCCGCTCCTACTCAACCCCGCCCGAAAACGGCGGGGTTTTTTTATGGCTTGATGTGAACGATCTTCCACCCGCGCTGCCCGATTTCAGCGGCAGCCATCGGTGTCACTGCGCCGGTCGTCGCTAGCACAGGTGTGGCGCCCGGTTTCATCCGCTGTATTTCCGCGGTGGCGGCAATGAAGGTGCGCTGCTGCACGTCTGTCCATGCGATGTCGTCGACGGTAAAGGCGGCCACCACATTGCCGTTGCGGGTGATATTGATCGGCTGCCCGCCGAATGTGACGAAGGAAACGATGCCGCCCAGCTCGTTGCTTCGCGCGGCCAGGATCTGCGCCCGTCGGCGATGGTAGAATGCCACGTTGCGTGTACCCGCCCCTGCGACGTGATCGACAAACGCCGTGGTGTTCTCAGCGTTAAGCTTTTTGAGCGCGAGCGCCATGATCAAAAGGTCGGCCGGCGTGTAGTTGCGATTTTCCACCAGGCGACTGATGCTCTCGTCTGGAATGCCGAGCCCGAGCAAGGTGGCGCGCGTCTCGGCAATCACCTGTGCCGCTGTTTTGCTGCGCAACGTGTCCCGCGCATCGCTGACCGTTGCGACCGATGATATGGCAATGCCAATGCCGCCAGGCACAAATGACAACCCGGCCTTGATCGGCAAGCCACCGCTTGCCATGACGCCAGCCATTTCCTTCAACTTTTGCGCCAGCGGCGGAAAGTCGGTGTAGGGGTCGACGTCGAGATCCACCGCAAGTTCGCGTTGCGTATCGCTGACACCGATCAGACTGTCGACGAAACCGTCCCGATCGGCGCGATTGTTTGAAAGCCCGGCACCGACGCGGTCGAACATGTTGCCGATGCCGCTCAGAGACCGCTCGACAGTCCCCGCCGGGTTGGTGATGAGATCGGCACCGAATTTGATCGGCCCCAGAGCCGCCCGACCGAAGGCTTTGCCGAATTCCTCCGACTGCGACATTTTTTCGATCGCGGCAATGGCATTGAGTTCGTGAATGCGCAGCTTGGCGAACTCGATCCCGTCAAATGCAAAATTTCCATAAGGCGTATCGACGTCGAATATCCTCATGACGCCGTCGCTGCGCACGATTGGATTGACGGTGTAGTTCGTTCCGGTCGCCGCCTTGCCGAGGTATTTTGCGACAGGTTCCGGCTTGGGCAGTTCGAGCGCGCGCGAGGCTGACGACGCGACCATCAGGCCGAGCGATGCAACGAGTGCCGCGAAAACCCTGCGACGCTTTTCTTGGGCCGGACGCAACGGCGCCCCCGGCGTCTCCCCGCGAGACGCGACGAAATAGCCCACACGCATGCTCAACTCCCCAACGCGACCCCGTCGGATAAATCCTAGCACCTGAAAGGAGATTTCGATCAAGAAATTGCGCGCCAAAGGCAGGCGCAGGTCGTCTGAAGCCTCTTTCGCTAGCTCTGCGCGGGCCGCATGAGCTGCGTAATCACGTCCTTGAGGGTCGTCAGGTTGAAGGGCTTCGTCATGAAAAAATTGGCCCCCGCGGCGATCGCGGCTTCCGCATGTTGCGGCTCTGAACTCGCCGACATGATTACCAGCGGCACATTACGGATCTTCGGGTCGGCGCGGATCTCGCGCGCGAGCTCGAGCCCGTTCATGCCCGGCATTTCGCGATCGCTGACGACGAAGAGGTACGACTTCTCCCGCAACTTCTGCAAAGCTGTCGGGCCGTCGTGAACCTGGTCGACATTGGCGAAGCCGCATTTACGCAGCATGCCGTCCACGATGCGCGTCATCGTGTTCAGGTCGTCGACAACCAGCACCGGATCGACGTAGTCGACCAAGGTCAGTTCTCCCCCGTCAGGCCATGCTCGCGACTGGCGAGCCCCCACGCGCGTCAGTTGAACCCGGCGCGCCAGCCCGGCGACGCCAATTTACACGATTCGTCCGGATATCAAGACCGACCGTAGCGCCGCGCGGACCGTAAAAATATTTTTATGTCGCGAAAAAGATCGAGATCAGGCCTTCATCGCCGCAAAGCGGATGATGTTGTCGGCGTTTCGCGCCGAATTTCCCGCGTTGACGACATAAAGGCCGCGCTTGTCGGTGAGAGGCTTGAATGCGTCGGTCAGGCCGATAACGGTCTCGGCAGCGCCCAGAACCAGATATCCGTCTTCGGGCATCTGCCGCCCAATGCGGTTGAGCACCGCAACCTTGTTTTCCTGATCGAAATAAATGAGCACGTTGCGGCAGAACACCACGTCGAAAGTTCCGAGCGTCGAGAAATCGCTGAGCAGATTGAGCGGGCGGAACTGCACCATGCTGCGTAATTCAGGTGCGAGCTGCCAGGTCTCCCCTACCTGATCGAAGAATTTGACCAGCATCTGCACCGGCAGCCCGCGCTGCACTTCGAACTGGCTGTAGACACCGGCCTTGGCCTTTTCCAGAACCTCGGACGAAAGATCGGTCGCAAGAATATCGATGCGATAGCCGGCCACCGCCTGGCCCATGCCCTTTATTACCATCGCGAGGGAATAAGGCTCCTGCCCGGTGGAAGCCGCCGTGCACCAGATGCGAATGCGTTTTTCTCGCGCGCGCGCGGCAAGCAAGGCCGGCATGATGGTTTCGCGGAAGTGGTCGAACGGTATCTTGTCGCGGAAGAAGAACGTCTCGTTGGTGGTCATGGCCTCGACCACCTGCGCGCTCAATGGCGCGGGCGCCCGGTTTTTCAGCCGGTCGACAAGTTCGTCGAGAGAACTCATGCCATTGCGACGCGCGACCGGAAGCAGCCGGCTTTCGGCGAGGTATTGCTTCTCGACCGCGAGCACCAGACCTGAGCGCTCGCGCAGGAATTTCCGGAGAAAATCGAAATCTTGCGGACTCACGGGCGCTCCCCGCTGAACAGCCGCGTGAGCTTGCCGGCGATTTCGGGGAGCGGCAGAACCGCCGAGCACAGCCCGGCATTGGTGACCTGCCCCGGCATGCCCCAGACCACGCTGGTCGCCTCATCCTGCGCAAACACGTGTCCGCCGGCCGCAACGATCGCCTTCGCGCCGGCAAGTCCATCCGAGCCCATGCCGGTCAGCACGAGCGCCAGTGTCTTGTTGCCCCAGACTTCGGCGGCGGAGGCAAACATCGGATCGACGGCGGGCTTGCAGAAGTTGACCAGCGGACCATCCTCGATCGCGATGACGGCCGTGCCGTCGCGGCGGGCGACTTTCATGTGCTTGCCGCCCGGTGCGAGATAGACGTTGCCGGATTTGATCTCTTCGCCGTCCGACGCCTCGCGCACGGGGCATTTGCCGATGCGGGCAAGGTGTTCGGCGAGCACGGCGGTAAAAGTGGGCGGCATGTGCTGCGTGATCAGGATCGGCACGCGCTGCAGGACGCTGCCGATTTCCGCGATCAGTCCGTTGAGCGCTTGCGGCCCGCCGGTGGATGAGCCGATCAGCAGGACACGCGGCGCCACGGTCGGCATAGGCCGCAATGCCTGAGGTGGCGGAGGTGCGGGTTCTTCGCCGATCTGCGGCACAATGGAAGGGGCGGACTTTGCCTCCGTCGCGACGCGCGAGGACGCAAGCCCCCCGCGCAGACGCCTGGCGCGCTGGCCGAGCTGGCGGATCTTTTCGATCAGCTCGCGGCGGAAGGCCGTCGAGGCGCTCAGCTCGCGATTGCTGCCCGGCTTCGGAATGTAGTCCGCGGCACCGAGTGACAGCGCCTTCAAGCTGATCTCGGCGTTTCGCCGCGTCAGCGTCGAGGCCATGATCACGACGAGGTCGCGCTTCTTCTCGAGCAGGAGCGGAAGCGCGGCGATGCCGTCGAGGTCGGGCATGTCGACGTCGAGCACGACGACATCGGGATCGACGCGCTCGAACTGGTTCACGGCCTCTCGACCGGTGCGCAGCGTTGCAACCACGTCGAGGTCGGGTTCGGATTCGACCCAACGCGCAAAAAGACCGCGCACCACGACCGCGTCATCGACGAGCATGACGCGGATGCGACGGTTTGCGGCGACGGAGGACGGTGGAGATACGACTAAGTTCATGGGACGCGACTGACTGTACTGACTTCGATTACGGATACGGCGAGGATCAGATCAGTCCGACTTCCTGGAACTTGGCTTCCACGATGTCCTTGTCGAATGGCTTCATGATGTACTCGTTGGCACCCGCGTGCAGCGCGCGCGCGATGTGTGCAACGTCGTTTTCCGTGGTGCAGAACACGACCTTCGGACCATCGCCGCCCGGCAGACGCCGGAGCGAGCGAAGGAAGTCGTAGCCGTCCATCTTCGGCATGTTCCAGTCGAGCAGGATTGCCTCAGGCAACTGCTTGCGACAGGCCTCGAGCGCCTGCTCGCCGTCCTCGGCTTCGACAATCTGGAACTCGAGTCCTTCGAGAATGCGTCGTGCCACCTTGCGAATGACACTGGAGTCGTCAACAACCAAACAGGTTTTCATCGTACAGCCTCGTTGTGTTCGCGCCCAATTTCCATTCCATCAGACCGCGTCACGCCGCGGCTGCCGTCATTTCGATGTCGAGCACACGGTCGACATCGAGAATCATCAAAAGTTGTCCATCGAGCCGGTGGATACCGGTCGACACGCTCGCCAGCCTTGGATCGAGGTTCGACGGATTTGGCTCGCGGGCCATGTCGTCGAGCTTGAGCACCTCGCCAATGCTGTCGATCAGCAATGCGTAGGATTCGCCGCGCGACTCGACGCCGATCGCCATGGCCGGAGCGCTGTCTTCGCGAACGCCCAGGCCGAGCCGGCACCGCATGTCGATCAGCGTCACGATGCGTCCACGCAAATTGAGCACCCCGGCGATTTCCGCCGGCGCCAGCGGCACGCGCGTCAATCGCTCGGGAACAAAAACGTCCTGCACCCGCAGAATGGGCAAGCCGAAGAGCTGCCCGCCGATCAGGGCGGTGACGTATTCGTGAAAGTTTTGCCCGGCGGCTTCGCTCATGATGTCACGCTGCCCGTCCGATGTCGGTCTGTTCTTTCAGCGCCGCAATCAGTCCCTGCCGGTCGAACTTGGCGACATAGTCGTAAAATCCGACGCGGCGTCCGCGATCGATGGCCTCGGCCGATACGACCGACGACAGCGCGATGATCGGCAGTTCGGCCGTGCGTGGATCGCCGCGCACGGCTTCAGCGAACTGGAACCCGTCAATGTCGGGCATTTCGATGTCGGTGATGGCCACGTCGAAGAGCCGGCCGTCCTTGAGCATGGCCAGCGCATCTTTGGCCGAGCCAACCGCCGTGACCGCATAGCCCGCTGCCTGCAGGACCGGGGTGAGCATGTTCAGGAAGAAGGGTGAATTGTCGACCAGCAACACCGAGGACTGACGGTGCTGCGCCGGCTGCTCCCTGCGGCGGAACCAGTCCTCGAAGGCGAGCGACAGGAAGTGACCAACGTCGACGATCTCGGTCGCATGGCCGCGCACGATCGCCGATCCGAGAACGCCGGGGTTGTCGCTTCCGACCTGGATCTCGAGATTGTCCTCGACGATGTCGACGATCTGGTCGACCACCAGCGCCATCGAGCGGCTGCCGTCGGAGAACACGAGCAGCGGCTGCGCGCCCTCCCCTTTGATGCGCACATCGTTGCTCATGCTGATGAGCGGCATCAACTGGCCGCGGTACTGCACCATGTGCCGGCCGTTCGACAGCTCGATCTTCTGCGCGTCGACTTCCTCGAGGCGCGTGATCAGCGACAGCGGAACCGCTTTCGGCTGCATCGACCCCGCGCGGAAAACCAGCAGCGATGTGGTCGCTTTCACATCCTCGCTGACCGCGCTGTCGGCTTCCACGGCGGACAGATGCGAGGCGACCGCTGATCCGAACGTCTGCGCGACGCCATTCGGATCGATGATCATGATGACCGAGCCGTCGCCCAGGATCGTATTGCCGGAGAACATCTGGATGTGGCGCAGCTTGCTCGACATCGGCTTCACAACGATTTCTTCCGTGTGAAACACGCCGTCGACGACAATGCCGAAGGTCTGGCTGCCGACCTGCGTCACGACAATGAAACTCGACTTGAAGTCCGGTGCGCTGCCTTCGAGGCCAAGCAACTGGCGCAGGCCGACGAGAGGCAGAAGCTTGTCGCGCAACCGCAGGACCTTGGTGTCCTTGATGCTTTCGATGCGGTGCTCGCTGCCGTCGCGCACGCGCACGAGCTCGATGACCGACAGCTGCGGGATGGCGAACCGATGACCGCTCGCTTCGACGATCAAAGCCGCGACGATCGCCAGCGTGAGCGGAATCTTGATGGTGAAACTCACGCCCGCGCCGGCGACCGACTTCACATCGATCGTGCCGCCGATCTGGTCGATATTGTTGCGCACAACGTCCATGCCGACGCCGCGGCCGGACACGTTGGTGACCTTGGCCGCGGTCGAGAACCCGGGCGCGAATATGAACTTGTGGATCTGCGCTTCAGTCAGCTTCTCGACGTCGGTTTCGGAAACGAGGCCATGCGCGATCGCCTTCGACTTGATGCGCTCGGTGTTGAGCCCGCGCCCGTCGTCGGCGATCCTGATGATGATGTAGCCGCCTTCATGATACGCAGAGAGCCGGATCAGCCCGTGTTCTGGCTTGCCGATTGCGCGCCGTTGTTCGGACGTTTCAAGACCATGATCCGCCGAATTGCGCACCATGTGCGTGAGCGGATCCTTGATGAGATCGAGCACCTGGCGGTCGAGTTCCGTCTCGGCGCCGTGCATTTCAAGCTCGATCTTCTTGCCAAGCTCATTGGACAGATCGCGCACGATGCGCGGCAGTTTCTGCCACGCATTGCCGATCGGCTGCATGCGCGTCTTCATCACGCCTTCCTGCAATTCGGCCGTCACATTGGACAGCCGCTGCAAGGGCGTCTTGAATTCGGACTCTTCGTGCTTGCGGACGATTTCGAGCAGCTGATTGCGGGTCAGCACCAGCTCGGACACCATCGTCATCAGGTGTTCGAGCGTATCGACGGTCACGCGGATCGATTGACTGGCGCCCTTGCCGTCGTCGTCCTTCACGACGGCGTCGGCAACAACCGGCGCGGATCTGGATTTGACGACATATGGATCGGTTTCGGTGTCGCGAAACGCGCGCTCGAGGTCGTCAAGCGAGTCTTCGTCGGATCGCAACGGGCGTTCGAGAACCTGCGAAACGAGCGTGCCGAATGTGTGCTCCGTCTCGGCTCGGTACCCGTCGACCCGACGCGTTCGACCATCCGCTCGAGACTCGAGATCAGATCGGCATCGGCGCCTTCCGGCTCGCGTTGTTCGCGCTCGAGCGATTCGAGGATGCCCTTGATGCGATCGATGGTGGCGAGGATGAGCGTGACGGCGTCGCTCGAGGCCGGCGCCCCGTCGCGGAACTTGCCCATCAGGGTCTCGGCGGCGTGCGCGAGCGCTTCGAGCCGCGGCAGACCGAGGAAGCCGCAGGTGCCTTTGATGGTGTGGACGAGACGGAAGATGTTATCGAGGATCTGCGCGTTGTTGGGATCCTGCTCGAAACGAACAAGCTCGACGTCGACCACGTCGAGACTTTCATTCGTCTCGGTGACAAATTCCCGCAGCAGGTCGTCCATAAGAAACGCCTTCGCCGACGAGCTCCGGCCCGTCTACCGCTTTCCGTCGGAAGCAGGGCCAGTGTGTCGATGAAGCGTTTAATTTTGGTTGAGTATTACCGGCATTACGCACGCGTTAACCGCTCGTTAACCGGCGGAATGGCGTGCGCGACGAGCGCTCACTGCGCGCTGACCACGACCGCTTCTCCGTCCATCGCCACCGTCGCCTTGAGCCCGCAGGCCTTGGCGAGGAGCCCGGCATAGAACGGTTGAATCCGGTGCGCGTCGACGGTCTCGCCGCCCAGTTCGCCCGTCAGCAGCGGAGGCACGGCGGGCGGAATCTTGGCATTGGTGCCGGCGGCCGAGACCTTGAAGCCGAGGCTGTCGCCGGCCCCGATCGGATCGACCGTGATCTTGCCGCCGCGCGGGATCGCCTGCCCGGCGATGATCAGCATATTGAGCAGCAATTTGACCCGGTTCTTCGCCAACAGCGCGCGCGGCAAATTCCAGGCGATCTTCGTTTTGTCGTCCTCCAGGAAGCCGCGCGCGACCTTTTCGGCATCGCCGAGGTCGATCTGGGCGCCGGCGGAGCCGGCGGCGCCGAATGCGATGCGGCAGAACTGCAGCTTCGCCGACGCCGTCGCGGCGCTCCGCTTGATCAGGTCGAGCGCGAATTCCTTGGTCGACTCGTCCTTTTCCTCCTCCAGCACCTCGATCCCGTTGACGATGGCGCCGACCGGGCTGATGAGGTCGTGGCACACGCGCGAACACAGCAGGGCCGCGAGATCGAGCGCTTCGATGGACGATTCCGACATAGACTGGTCTCCGCTGGGCATGGAAGCTGAGGCCATCGGCGAATCGATGGTCGCGCCGACGTTGCGAGGTTGATACACCGCACCTACTGTTCAGCCAAGGTTCAGCCAACGGCAACAAAGGGACGTGGGAATTTTGCCGTCGCCTTCCGAAATTCCGCCCGCCAGGGCCGCTGCGCTCCTTGACGATCTGACCGCGATCGTGGCGTCCGCTTGCGCAAAAATAAGCGCGCTTTCGGCGGCAAGGTTGATACCACGCCTGAAGGCCGATCAGTCGCCGGTCACGGTCGCCGATGAAGCCTCCGAAGCGTTGATCATCGAAGGCGTTGCACGACTGTTGCCGGGCGTTCCCGTCATTTCCGAGGAATCCGCCGACGCGAAGCGCGATCGCTTCGATGGAAGTTTCCTGATCGTCGACCCGCTCGATGGCACGCGCGAGTTCCTGGCCGGCCGCGATGAATTTACCGTCAATCTCGCCATTATCACCGGCGGCGTGCCGATCGCGGGCATCATCGCCGCACCGGCGCGCGGCCGAGTCTGGCGCGGCGTTGTCGGCATCAAGGCCGAGCGGCTTCGGTTGCTGGAGGATGGCGCCGACCAGGCTCAGCCGATCCGCACGCGGGCCTGGCCGCGCGAAGGCGCGGTCGCCGCCGTGAGCCGCTCGCATTTCGATCCGGCGACCGATGCTTTTCTTGCCACGCTTGGGCCAATCACGCGCTCAGCCAGCGGGTCCGCGCTCAAGTTCTGCCAGGTCGCGGAAGGCGGCGCCGATGTCTATCCGCGTCTGGCGACCACCTGCGAATGGGATGTGGCGGCCGGTCAGGCGCTGGTCGTTGCCGCCGGCGGCAGCGTTACGAACTCCGCAAGGCCTGCCCCTGGCTTTGGCCGCGCCGCCGAGAATTTTCGTGTTCCGGCCTTCATCGCCTGGGGCGATGCCAGGAAGTCCGCAGCGACCGGCCGCTGAGCCGGCTTACTGTTGCCCAGGTCCCGGACGTCGGGCCATTTGCGTTCGGCGGTGTCGATGATGCGGCCCGGATCGGCGAGGAAAGAAGCGCGCGTCTGCTCACTGTAGAAGAGATAAAGCCGTTGCCCGACAACCGCCCAGATCAGCGGATGGCCCTGAACGCGACCGTCCGCGGCCGATGGCGACCGGGTCATAACCGCCGAACTGCGGCGCATAGACCTCGGGGTTCTTCTGCAAAGGCGCCGCGATTGCCCTCATTGTTGAACCGCCAGACCGACCCCTCCAGGTTCAATTCGAACTCCGGCCCGCCCAAAGAGCGCCTTGCCTTCGGTGAAATAGGCCACCGGATCGAAGCCGCTGATGGCGAGCCCGGTCGTCGCGTTGACCGCCAGCTGGTTGTCCGTGGCGGCCCTGGCCGGCGAAAACGGCGCCAAAAAGGGTGCAAAAATACCCGCCCCCAGGGCCATGGCGATGGCCAAGCGAGCCGAAGCAATATGGCCGGCTTCCGTTCCTGCCGTGCTGCAGTCATAGTTCTTGGCGACGATAGATGATTCGGGGACACGCCTTTTCTCGCTACTTTTAGCGCGGGTCGCGTGAGCATCCGGTTAAACCGGGCTTGAGATCTCACCATCTTATGGAGCAGACGATGCGCGCGACCTTGCGCCTTGCCGCCCTCACACTCTCTCTTGTGCTGTCCAGCGGGCAGTTTGCGGCGGCACAGAACCCGCCCCCGCCGCAGCAGGGCTCGTTCACGCCCGGCGAACTGGTACGGGAGGGCCATCGGTTCTTCGGCACCGTATCGCGCGGCCTGGCGCAGATCGTCGAAGCCGCCGTCAGCCGCTGGGGCCAGCCCAATGGTTATGTGCTCGGGCAGGAAGGCGCGGCGCCTTTGTGGTGGGGCTGCGCTATGGCGACGGCAAGCTCTACACGAAGAATGCCGGCGATCGCCGCGTGTTCTGGGAGGGCCCATCCGTCGGGTTTGATACCGGCGGCGAAGGCGCCCGTACGATGATGCTGGTCTACAACCTGCCGGCCACCGAAGCGATCTATCAGCGTTTTGCCGGCATTGACGGATCGGCCTATTTCATCGGCGGGTTTGGCATGACCGCGCTTGCCGCCAACAACATCGTTGTGGTGCCGATCCGTTCGGGCGTCGGGCTGCGGCTGGGGGCCAATATCGGCTACCTCAAGTTTACGCCGCGGGCGACCTGGAATCCGTTCTGACCGCCGCTTCGTTTACTACCATTTTCGAATTGTTCGCCTGCACTTTTTTGTAGCGCGACGCTGCGCCGGGTTTAGGATACGCTCCGTCGCCGTCGGGGTTGGTCGGCGTGAATTCCCTGATTTTCAACGCGCGCAGATGAGTTGGAGACGTATGGTTCATGATTGAGCCGATCATGTTTTTCGGCATTGGCTTTCTTGTCGCGGCTCTGATCGGGCTCGTTATCGTTCCTCTTGTCCATACGCGCGCCGTTCGTCTGACGATGCGTCGGCTCGAAGCCGCCGCGCCGCTGTCGATGGCCGAGATTCAGGCCGACAAGGATCAGCTGCGCGCCGAGTTCGCCATGTCGACGCGGCGTCTGGAGATGAGCGTCGAGCAACTCAAGACCAAAAGCACAAGCCAGCTCGCCGAGCTCGGCAAGAAGGGCGACGCCGTCAATCGCCTCAAGGTCGAACTCGGCGAAAAGACCGCGACCATTTTCGCTCTCGAGGCGCGCGACAAAAATCTGCGCGAGCAGCTCCGTGCGACCGAAGAAGAGTTCATGGTCAAGACCAGCGCGATGCACGAAGCGCAGCGCACTTTGTCCGACAAGGAATCCGAACTCGGCAAGCTGACGAGCGAACTGAACGAGCGCTCGACGCTCGCCGACTCGCAGAAGATCGAGATCATTGCGCTCAAGACGCAGGTCGACGCGCTGAAAGAGCGGCTCGACGGTGCCGGCTTCGAACTGAAGACCGTGGAAGACCGTCGCGATGCCGAGCGGATCGAACTGAAAGCCGCGACGCACGAATTGACGGAAGAGCGCGGGCGGGTCGAGAACCTGGGCCATCGCGTCGGCGAACTCGAGCAGCAATTGCTGGTGCAGACCAAGGAAGCGGAAATCCTCGGCCAGCGCGCGCAGGATCTGGAAAGCCGTCTGACCGAACAGTCGCGGCTGCTCAACCAGAGCGAATTCGAGCTCAAGCACCTCCGGCAGGAAATGGACTCCGCGCGCAAGGTTGAAGGCGACCTGCGCACCGCGATCATCGAGCTGGAGGGCCGTTCGAGTT
The DNA here is from genome assembly GCA_963707615.1 of uncultured Alphaproteobacteria bacterium. Lineage (GTDB taxonomy): Bacteria > Pseudomonadota > Alphaproteobacteria > Rhizobiales > Xanthobacteraceae > Pseudolabrys. Next base: position 7,919 of record CAVPQT010000001.1, on the reverse strand, counting down.
CGGCAACGCAGAATCTGCAGAACGGAAAACGCCCAGCTGCAGGCCACACTTGGCCACACCAAGGACGAGCGCGACCGCTTTGCCCGCGACCTCGGCTCGATGAAGCGCGAAACGGAAGAGAACTGGGCCTCCGAGCGGGTCGAAAATGCGCTGCTGCGCGAGCGCATCAACGATGTCGCGGCGGAGGTGGCGCGGCTCGCGTCCGCGCTCGAGGGACCGAACTCGACCGATCGACGCGCTTTTGGCCGCTGAAACGTCGCGCGGATTGAGCACCGCGGCGCCAGTGGTCGGCGCCAGCAACGTCGAGATGGCGGAACCGTCCGACACCGGCAACCTGGCCGATCGCATCCGCGCGCTGCAGACGCATGCATCCCGCCTGCCGCAAGGCGACGATCCGAAAACACGCAACTAGCGGGACCGCGAGGCGCTTCGCTTGACACATCCCGGCAGGCATTCTTTATATCGCCGTCCGCAACGGCCGGGCGCTTAGCTCAGCGGGAGAGCGTTCCCTTCACACGGGAGAGGTCGTAGGTTCAATCCCTACAGCGCCCACCATTAAGCGCCCATTCCGCGGTGATTTTGCAGCCTCGGCAGGCCCATGCGCTTGAGGCGGTGTTAGTAGTTTTGCTGCGACACCGGCTCTATTGTATTGCGATCTGCGGCTACGGCCGGTGCTTCCTGCGTCCGCTTGCGAACTACAGCCGCCTGTCTTCGAACAGGGAGATGCGCCTTCTTATTGTCACTAGTAGTTGTTTTTTCAGCTTGCTTCCCGGTCTCGACAATGGGAATTCCGGATGTCGTCTTAGCGGATAACAGAGCGGGTGCCGTTTCGGTGCTATTCGGCAACCCGTTGCGTATTTGTGTTGCTTGGATCAACCGATCTTTCGCTAACCCCGATGTGACTTGCTCCAGCGCCTCCTGCCGCTGCCGGAGCAATTTGATCTCTTCTACACGTTCCTGGTCGAGTTGGCTCATGCGAGCGATTTGCGCCCGCAAGTCATCAATTTGATCGTCATAACTGATTTGAACCTGAGTCTGCGTTTGGGTCTGATGATCGATCAGGCTGGCGAAGGAATCATCGCGAAACACCAAATAGGGGGCGGTCGCAACTGCGGCAAACGCCACAGTGACTAATAGTGCGGACGTGATGCTACGCATACGCGGACGTCGTGGATCAACTCGGTACAAGCTAGATTTTGTATGACTTGCCAAAGACCGCTGTCAAGCCGAACTCTGATGCCAGCCCGGTCAGGCGTCGACCGGTGCTACCTCGGCGGTCTTCGGGGTGCCTGAAGGAAATCGCCGCTACCAAAAAACAAAAGAGCCTCAGCGCTGGGGTGCTGAGGCTCTTGGTACGCTACGCGTTTTACTCGCAGATAAACCAGCTGGTACAATTCAACTCTACACCCACAACGCAACGACTCTGCGGTACGTCGTTATGGTTTCGCTGAGGTAATTGGCGCGAACATGGCGCACGAGTGGCAATCCACAGCCCACAAATGGTAACCGGATGCCATTCAGAGGTCGCTCCGACATTCGCGACACGCATGCCCGGGCGGATGCAGAATTCTACCGCGCGATTGATCTCGGAAAGAGAGAAACAGCCCTAAAGGGCGATTTTCTCAGACGTGTGTTCTTGTGAATCTACGACCGTCACAACTACTACCGGATAGGCCTTCTTAATGGTGCCACCGGCAGTTTTCGCCGCTTCTCCGCTGCCGAATGAGCGCTTCAATTGTCCATCCACCTTTAGAAGGAAACGCTCTTCGATCGGCCGAGTCTGCCCTTTTGGCTTGGGTGACTCATCCTGATCGGGCCGATCCGGCCGTCTCAGTGTTGATCGTGTGAGCATTGAGGTTGGCGTTGCCGAAGAATCAATACCGGGAACGCTCGAAGGATCGTTTGGTTCACGGGCCATTGCAAGAACTAGACGATGGTTTGATTAACGTCACAATACAAAAAATGAGTGAAACGTTCCAACACGGTGTGACGAGTTGCGGCGGTCCAATGATGAAGCGGTGCACTAAATGAAAAAGGATACGTCGGCAAATCTGGGACGTTAATGATAAGGGCAACTTGGTGTTGCGCGCATAGCGCCGCCAACAGCAAGCTAGCGAATGTAGGGTTCGCAGCCGTGCAAAAGCCCACCTTTTATCGCAAGCGAGCGCAAGTCGCCGAAGACTTCGCCAAGCATTGTCGCGACGAGATAGCGAAGCAAATGTTCCAGAGGGTCGCTGGACGTTGGCGAAAACTTGCCACGCTCGCCGGCTCACGAAAGCCGCGCCGGACATCAGCAAGGCCCAAGCGAAAAAGTCGCTAACATCGTTTGGAAGTCCGTTTTGGGTCAAAAGCAGACACTGACGCGATTGCTGAATCACTTCGTTAGCGTGGGGGAGCAGCGTTGGCGGAATTCCAGGCACGCTATCTAAGTGCGACTGCCACCCAGATCATAATTGCGATTGCCAGCACGCCGGCCAGAGATGATGCTAGTGCCCAGTAATCTATTTGCATTTAAGAACTCGAGGGCGGATCCATAAACCTCCCGCCGGGCAAAAGGGTCGTTACTCGATCACCTTGTCGGCGCGCGTGAGCAGCGATGGCGGGATCGTCACACCAAGCGTCCTTGCGGTTTTCAAGTTAACGACCAGATCGAATTTGGTTGCCTGTTCCACCGGCAGATCGCCCGCGTTGGTGCCCTTCAGGATGCGATCCACGTAGTAGGCAGCTCGGCGATACATCGCCGAGGCGTTCGGGCCAAAAGCTAAAAGCGCCCCGGCCTCGGCAAATGCTCTGTACTGGGAGATGACCGCCAAAGAATGTGTCGCCGCCAAATTCAGGATCTCGTCCCTGTGTTGGGTGGCGACCACATCCGCGAGGACAATGAGCGCTTCGGTCCGACTGCGGGTTGCAGTCTGGAAGGCCGTGGTGAGATCGCCTTGACCACGCACTGGCAGAAGCAGGAGCTCAAGGCCAAGCTCTCGGCTCGCCGCTTTGATTGCGCCAACGGCGATGTCTGCCCCGGGGTTAGGCTGGTACCAAAGGACGGCCACTCGGGAAAGGCTTGGGAAAGCCTCTTTGATTAGTGCGAGCCCCTTGCCGGTTAACTCGTCAACCTTGAAGCTCAAGCCGGTAACGTTGCCACCCGGTCGGGAGAGGCTGGTTACCAGGCCACTTTTTAAAGGATCAGCGATCTGCGTCATGACAATCGGGATTGTCATGGTCGCTTTTTTGGCGGCCTGCACCGACGGTGTATTCAGTCGCAGAATCACATCAACCTTGAGCTCCGCCAGAATGTTAGCAAGCGCGCCGAGCCGCTGACTGTATCCCTCGGCATTCCGGACCTCTAACGCGATGTCCCGCCCCTCGACATAGCCAAGCTCGCGAAGACCTTGTCGAAAAGCGTCAAGAAACCCAGGAGGCGGGAGTTGCGGGAGATAGAATGCCAATTCGGTAAAGTTTGGCGGCGTGCTGCGCATGCGCTGCGAGCGACCACAAGGCCGCAGCACCACCGAGAAGCGTAATGAAATCTCGTCGCTGCATGCGTGCTCCCGTAAGGGCCACACCATTGGCGATGGCCGGATTATAAGAGGTCACCTCTAATCTTTGTGTGAAAAATGCACACAGGACCGAACTCACATGATGATGAGGCCCAATGTCCGATTTGGGTCAAAAGCGGACGTGTGCGGTGCGAACGCCTACGTCCGCTAAGGGCCAACGGCGAACTCACCATTCGATTAACTGATTTGCACCGTCAAAAAATCGTATCGCTCTCTTGCCGAGCGTCTGACGCAGATGATGCCCTCGTCATTTCCCGCCACGACCTGCACGAACCGCTCGTCGTGCCGGTGCCGCTCGGGCACACGTATAGTTCGTGGCGGACGACCATTAAGGTTTCTTCCTTACGCTAAAATCGAATGGCGATTGAAGGTCCCCGAGCGACGGGTATTTTTCGACATTGGGTGCTGTTTGGGCTGCCGCAAATGTCGATGCTCCGAAATGCCACGGTCAATCGCCGACTGTTTGAACAGGCTAGTGCGGTCGTAGCCTACCTAGGAATTGTTACGACCTTTGCAGCCGTGAGCTTAATTATGTGTGCGATCTGGCTGCTGATCTGGTGATCCGATTTTGACCAAGGTCGTGAACCGGTGCCACCAGTGTGCGGGCAAGTTCGGTCTTGTTCGCCACCAATATGTGCGTCACTCGTTTTGCAGTCGCCGATGCCTGGACCGTTTCAAAAAAAGGCTGGCTGCTCAGGTGATGCTTCGAAAGATGCTACCTGGGTGGCTTCGCCGTTCATCTTGATTGATGTCCGCTTTACCCCGAAAGCGGACATTTAATCGTCGGCGACATGCCTGCTAGTAGCAACGATTAAGCAAAAATTAACCCGATTTAAGCAATCATTAACCCGGCCATTCAAACTGTTCGAAACTAGCGTTCCGGAGGTCGCTCATGGAAGCCGATACTCACAACGCTGCGTTCACCGAATCTTACGTCGTCGAGATCGATGGAAAAATTCGCTGCCGGCATATCGAATTTATATCGAAGCGATAAAGGCGGGCATGGAGTTGAAGCAAAAGTTTCCAAACAGCCTCATCAAAGTGCACGAGGCAGATAGTTGATACTTCCGTTGGGGGCCGATTTGCGAAGAATGAGATCCTTGCAGTTCGCCTTTCTCGCAGCCGCATTCACAATTACAGCGGCCTATCTGGTTATTATCGGAAGGACGATGAGCGCCGCTTCACCCGAAGAGGCAGCCGAGGTGGGGGTCAATTCAGCATCGTCGAGCGACCTCGTGACCTCCTCTCTACCTGTCGCGGATGGGCCATTGCTCTTATCCAAAGCAGAAACTAGCTCCAACACTGTTGAAAAAAAACAAGCTCGATTGGACGATGCATTCGATGCCCTGGTCGAACAACTGGCAAGAACGGAAAACTCACTTCAGGATCACCCCCTTGTGCTGACGCCTGCCAAGCGGAATTTCGCGGATCTCGCTTATTACGTTTTTTCTGAAATTCCACCCGTCGAGAAGCCGGCCGACATTGTTTTGAAGGCGATGAAAAACCTTCCAGTTGGAACACCTGTTGAAGAGATCAGACGCGCCTCCGATGCGTTTGGTCTGGATTTCAACTTTATGAAAGCCGTGGCCAAAATCGAGATCCAACTTTAATCCGAAGCAACGTACCGGATCGTATATTGGGCTGTTCCAGCTCAGCAAAGATGAGTTCAAACAATACGGTTCAGGACACATTACCAATCCGCGCGACAACGCTGTCGCCGGCGCTTACAAATTCGCCACGGAGGCTTTGCTCTTTGAGTTCGGGATCGGCAGAAAACCCACTTTCAGTGATCTTTATTTGATTCATCAACAAGGTTGGCAGGGGGCCGCAGAACATGTCAGCCGCCCCAAGCGCATTGCCTGGAAATCCATGTGTGCCACCGAAGAAGGTAAAGAAAAAGGCGAACGATGGTGCAAACGAGCAATCTGGGGCAACACACTTCCCGCTATCAAACACGTTTGGAAATCAGTTGATAAGCTAACTTCCGGTGCGTTTGTGAGCATGTGGCAACAACGCGTTGACAATCTTTATTCGCGCTATTCCGTAGCGGCTATGAAGAATTGAGATCTGGATAACTCGAGCCGCCTACCAGACAGACGCGAGATATTCATGCCCCAGGAACCGATGCGTGCAGCTACCGACGTTCTTGATCGCGCTTGCCAAAGGCAATCCGGGAAAATCGAACGCAGCCTGATTGATGAAGGCGAGGTTGTAGGTCGTTACGATGTCGTGTGTGTTTGTTCAGATCTCTCCGGCGGCCGCGGTGCCCGCGCGGTATCCCGCCTCGTATAGCGCCGACAGATTGCCGTACGACCAATCGAGAACATTCGGCCAGTTGTTGTGGCTTATCTGCGTTTGAAAATCGATCTTGACGACCTTAGGTGTCTTGCCGCCGAAATATTTATCTAGGTTCGCCTGGTCCTTCAGGTGAAGCTGCTCGAAGAGTTTGATGTCATCCTCGGCAATCGCGGTCAACGGCACGATGATCGACTTCACCCATGCGTCGTACAGGCTGCGTGGTTCTGCGATCAGTTCCTTCATGCCCAGAACATCGAGCACAACGATGGTATCAATGACGGGGCGGTCGTGGCGCGTGCGTTTCTCGAGCAGTCCTTTGAAATTGAGCGTGTCTTTGGCAGCGCCTTCGAGGTAGGTCCTGCCGTTCATCTTGAACGGCGCGTAGATCAGCGGGAAAGCGAGCGCCGCCTGGAATTGCTCGATCGTGATTTCCTCCTTTTCGAAAATCTCCATTTCGCCCAATTCAATGCAATAGGCGCTCATATAGAAGTCGCCCTCGAACGCTTTCAGCTTGGCGAAATCCACCGCCTGCTCGACGAACGGCGCCGGCTGGCACATGCCTTGGCTTGCCGCACTGAGGTCAGTCGGGCAAAACGTCGCCAGCATCAGAGCGGCCGAGTCGTCGAAAAAGCGTTGAGCGTCGCCGCCCCTGTTGTCAGGCGACGAAAGCGTGCCGAAGAACTGCTTCCATGCTTCTGCCCAGGGCGCAAATAACGGCGATGCCGACAGAATTTTGAGCCATTGGTCGCGGAAATCGCGGACCGGGCCCTCGATCGCCTCGCGGTTGTTCGCCGCAGTCTGCCAGAACCTGGTGTACGCCTGTGCGAGCACGCCGGGCTTGTGAAACACCTTAAAATTCACCGGGAAAAGGCAATAGATAGCGTCGTGCACGCCCATATTGACGGTGTTCTTGAGCGCCGCTGCGCGGTCCATGCTTTTGGGCGCCGCGTAGAGCAGGCCGATCAGCATGCCCGCGCCCGAAGTCGAGCACGACGTCGAATTCCACCTTCGCTTTGTCAAGCGCGGCCACGGCGCCCGCCATCAGTGTGAGATTCGGGGCCCCGCCACCAAGTACAAGCGCGATTGTCATGTCCACACCTTCTGATCGTTGGCTGCGCTACAAGACTTTCTTGTCAGTCACCTGAGCCCGTAAGGCATCCCGCTAGCGTTGCGCCTAAGCTTCCTCGGCGTGCGCCGACTCGCCCCTGACGTTCTCCAATGCCGCTGACACGTTCTCGATACCGCGTGCGATGCTGAGTTGTTCAAATTCCCGCCTCGCCTGTACCAGTTCCGCTAGCGCCGCTGCGCTGTTGCCTTTGGCCTGCAGTACGCGCCCCAGCACCAGGCGCGACCACGCAAGATCGCAGCGACACTCGCGGGCGACCTGGATATCAATTGCCGCACGCGCGGCAGCTTCCGCTGCATCAAGCTGCGGTGGCATCGAAGACAGCCAGATTTCAGACTGCACCCGCAGAGCAATCGACTGGCCCCAGGGTTGATGTCCTTTTCGACGGCAATGCGCACGGCTTCTTCAATAGCGCGCTGCGCGCCGGCAAGGTCGCCTTCATGCAGCCGCACGCAAGCTACAAATGCGAGGAACGCACCGCGATGGAACGAGGTGCCGAACCGATCGCCGAGCACGATGCACTGGCTGAGTTCCTTGCCGGCTGCGGCATAGTCCCCACAAAGCATGTAGGCCTCACCTTGCCAGCCGTGCACGAGGTGGCGCCTGAACAGGTCGCCGACGCGTTCAGAGATCGCCCGCGCCTGCTCGAAATAGACACCACCGCATCCCGGACGTGACCAAACCAGCCCTTTACTACCGCACGGTACATGTAGCAGGCGGCGAGCGTCGGCAGGTGATCGAGGCCCCTGGCCAACATCACGCCCTGCTCTGCAGCATTGACCGCGTCGCGGTAACGACCACTCATCCCGCTAGCAAATGCAAGCACGCCTGATACCGCCGCTTCCTCGACGCGGTTGCCGAGGCGATGCATCTGGCCGACGTTGCGCGCTGCGTACTGGGCAGGCGGCGAGGTTCGCCGCGCAGGCAATGGATCCGTG